>PBLD01000001.1:0-547895 GCA_002722255.1 Winogradskyella sp.
TTGGTAAGGGGTTCTTCGTATTCTACTGTAAACCAGTAGTCGCTCGATGGCATATTGTTACCGTTGAACGTTCCGTCCCATCCCTGACCTGTCGGGCTGATCTGCTTGAGCAGTTTCCCGTAGCGGTCAAATATATAAATTTTGGCATTACTTCCAATACCTTCTATGTTCCATGTTTCATGGATACCATCTCCATTTGGTGTAAAATACTTCGGATAATCTATTACAAATACCTCTATACTTGTTATTCCACAACCGTTCTTGTCTCTAGCCGTTACCGTATGTAACCCTTGGGATACTCCTGTAAATTGTATTGAACCATCTTCTAATGGCTCTTCCCATGGACCTCCATCCAGACTGTACTCATACTCACTGATTCCTGTGGCTAGTGCTTCTATAACGTTACTATTTCCAAAAACTTGTGTTACTACGTCTGCAATTAACGTTGGTGGTGCACTTTCGATTACGATAGTTTCATCATAGGTCTCACAATAGGTCTCNGTTGATGTGGTCATATCTGTTACCAATACTCCATAGGNTCCTCCTTGGGTNGGCATCATACTTGAACNNGTCTCTGTTGCGATAACCTCTCCATTNAAGGTCCACTCAAAACTGTAATCTGCATCTGATAATCCTGTGTCTANCACTAATGGATCTAAAATTTCCGTGCCATTGGTATCGATACATAAAATGTAACTTTCTGCTAAATCAAAGTTTGGCTTTGGATTAACCTGAAGTGTTAATGGTGCTACNTCATAACAGATAGAGCCNTCTTGCTGGTTATCAAATACTCCNTCNTTGTTNAGATCTACTGGATCTCCGTTNCCNTCNCCATCTATATCTACAAACTCATACANTCCATCGGCATTGGCATCGATACCGTCTGATAAGCCATCACCATCAACGTCTATTAAGTCAAATACTCCGTCTGCATCGGTGTCATAGGTATCTACTGTACCGTTGGCATCTAAATCTAATCCTGCGGTCAATGCAGTTAAATCTAATGCGATTGGTATAACTGCTAAAGTATTGTTGTCTACTCTTGCGTAAATCACTTGTGGGTTGACCACGTTTTCATAAAGGTCTGGTAATGGGTTTACGTTTAAGTTGGCATCGGCTTCTGTTGCATAGTAAGTCACTATATAGTTTGCCGGATCTTGTCCATCTAATACAAACTCATCTCGTGTTGATAATGTAAACTGCGTACTGTCATCACTTGGATCTCCATTATTCTCTATATCATCATCACAGGCTTCATAAGTTATATCCAACATATCTGGATTGGCCTGTGCGGCTTCATCTACCTGAAGGTTAAATCTCTGTGTACTGATAGAACAACCTGTTTCGTTATCTGTAATTGTTACATAGATCTCTTGTGGATTGCTGATGTTAGTGTACGGACTTACCAGTGCGTTCATCTCTGACTCTGCATCTGCTAGTGTCTCATGATAGCTTACGATATAACGGGTTGGGTCTTGTCCGTTTAAAACTTCGTCGTCCTTTNTTGTTAAATCAAAACTATCAAATCCGTCTGTATTTAACTCACATTGTATAAAATCGGTTACTGCCACTACTTCTGGTAATGGATGTACAAATATTGTAAAGTTAACTACAGCATAACAGCCTGTTGCATCATTGGTCACTCTTACATAGATTTCTTGTTCTGGTGTGTCTATATTGGTATACTGCGTTGGGTCTGCTATGGCATTCTCTCCTGCATAGGCATCTTCTGAGCTCTCATGATAGGTTGGCGTTACTCCGTTTTCACCATTTAAAATCAATATTTCGTTCTCCGTTAAATCAAATACTTCTACTCCATCTCCTGTATTGATATCATCACACAGTTCTAAATCTGGTAATTGATCGCTTGGTGTTGGTGTTGGGTTTGGCAACACTCTTATGGTCATCGTTGTTGTGGCTGTACAACCTGTGTCTGTATCGGTGACCACTACATATAGGGTTTGTGGGTTTGCCGCAAGTCCATTTACCGATGTATTGGTATACGCTGTTGGGTCTGGTATTGCATTTGTCTGAGATTGCGCATCTGCACTGGTCTCATAGTATGCTACAGACCAACTGGCATTACCTCCTGTGATTTCTGAGTCTTTTACCGTTAGATCAAATTCTGTGATCTCATCGCCTGGTACTTCATCTAAATCATCACACACTTCTAATGGCGTTGGCTGTACTGGCTCTGGTGGTAATTGTACTATAATTTCAAACGCGCCTGTATCCTGACATCCTGTGGTTGGATTGTACAACCTCACATAAATTGTCTGTGGATTCATCGTGTTGGTATAGTTTCCTACGTTTACTATTGGGTTATCTCCTGTTTCTGCATCATCGTCTGTAACATGATAGGTTAACACCACTTCCGATGGGTCTTGATCTCCTAAGATGTCGTCATTGCGCTCTGTTAGATCAAACGGTGCAAAGCCATCGTTATCGGTATCACAAACCTCTAGTGCTTCTAGATTGGTTGGAACTTCTGGTGCTGACACCACGATTAATTCCAAAGTGTTTTGTGTTAAACTGTAACAGCCTGTGATGGTATTCTCTGATCTTACATAGATCATTTGGCTGCCTGCCACAATATTGGTATACAAACCTGTGATAGCATTGGTCCCTTGCTCTGCTTCTTCTTCGGTCTCATGATAGGTAATAACCACATCTGTCTCACCATTGATGATCTCTACCGTACGGATCTCTAAATCGAACTCTGCAAAACCATCATTGTCATCATCACAAACTTCGATTGGATCTGGATCTTCTTCTGGTGATGGTATTGGGTTTACACGTAAGGTTAACGTTATGGTACTGTAACAACCTGTCACATCATTCTCTGCTCTTACATAGATTGTCTGAGCATTCATCGTATTGACATATGGACTTGATATTGGGTTTTCTGCGTTATTTGCATCGTCCTCTGTCTCGTAATAGGTTAGGCTAATTCCGTTCTGACCGTTCAGGATCTCTTCATTAGCGTCTTCTAACATGAAGGCTTCTTGCTCATCTCCTGGGTTGTTGACATCACACTCCTCTAATGGCATTGGCTGTACCAATACTGGTAATGGGTTTACGATTAACTCTAAACGTACTACTTTATAACAACCTTCTGCCGTATTTGGGTCTTCTACACGTACCCACACCTCATGCTCATTGGCTACCGTATTTATATAGGCCATTGGATTGGCTATTGGATTGTTTGCATCATTNGCATTTTCTTCCGTTTCATAGTAGCTGATATTGTAAAGCGTCGGATCTGCACCATTTAATAGTTCTTCTTCCTTGCTCGTTAAATCGAACTGTGCAAAACCGTCTGCCGATGCATCGTCACACGCTTCTAATGGTGTTGGCTCTATAAGCTGTGGTGTGTCTTGTACTACAAGTTCTAGATTTACAAAACTTGCGCATTCTGTTGCGATGGTAGCACTTTCTACTCTTACATATATCGTCTGGACATCCTCAGAAATATTAGTATAGGCTACCGTTGTGTCTATTGCATCTACATTATTCCATGCATTGATCGGTGTTTCATGGTACGTTACCGTTAATCCTGCTGCTCCTCCTGTAATCTCATTATCTGCTTCGGTCAGGTCGAATATCCCAAAGCCATCGTTGTCTGGATCACAGTAATACAACGGTGTCGGTGTGTTGGCCGCTGGTGCCTGCTGTACATCTAATACCAGTGTCGTGGTATCATAACAGCCGGTTTCGATATCTTCAACACGAACATATATTGTTTGTGGATCACTGATGTTGGTGTATGGTATCGCTAATGGATTTTCTTCTGCTTCTGCATCATCCAAATCAAAGTAATAACTCACTGAATAATTTGGGTTACCTCCACTGATCTCTCCATTCTTCGCATTAAGATCTATCTCTGTTAAGCCATCTGGTGTACCATCGTCACAAACCTCTAATGGTGTTGGTGCTACCAAGGCTGGTAACGGGTTTACGATCAGCTCAAACTCGACTTGTGTGCTACAGCCTGTGTTGTCATTGGTAAGTACTGCATAAATCGTTTCTGGATTACTGACATTTGTATACAATCCTGTAATCTCATTGGTATTGGCCGCGTCGGTATAATAGGTTACTGTTACATTACCTTGTCCGTTGAGTATCTCTGCTTCCTTGTCCGTAAGATCAAATTGCTCTTGCTCGTCTCCTGGTGCGTTGTCGTCACATAGTTCGTATGGACTTACTTCTACAGTGCTTGGCAATGGATTGACGATTAATTGTAACGTCGTGGTGTCATAACAACCGGCTCCGTTCTCGATACGTACATATACTTCTTCAGTATTTGCCGTTGTATTGACATATGCGTTTGGTAATACTCCTGTGCCATCTATAGCTCCTTCTGGTGTGGAATGATACGTCACAACTACTCCCGTCTGTGCTCCTATCACCTCGGCATCGCGATCACTCAACGTAAACTCTACAAAACCATCTAAATCATCATCACACTCCTCTAAAGCTATTGGCATATTGGCTACTGGATTGCCCAAGACTTCTAAAGCGAGAGGTGTTACTGCGTAACATTCAGCATTATTATTGTCCTCTAAACGCGCATAAACTGTTTGGTTATTTGGAGTTACATTATTGTAAGGAGATGCTAATGGATCTATATCGTCTTCAGCATCTGTCTCGGTTAAGTGATAAGTTACACTTACATTGTCAGGATTATTTGTTCCTATAACTTCTGCATCTCTATCTGTTAAGGTAAAAGTTCCTATTCCATCAACCACATCACCATCACACACCTGTATTGGAGTTATCATATTTCCTACTGTTAGATTTGTAAACAAAAGCTGAAAAGAAGTTGTAGCAAAACATTCTTGTGAGGCATCTGATATACGAACCCATATAGTTTGAGGGTTAGAAGTATTGGTATAATTTGTTGGTAGAGCTCCAACATTATCAATAGCATCTTGTTCTGTAAGATGATAGGAAATTATAAAATCATCTGGGTTTTGATCTCCTAATACATCATCATCATTTTCAGACAGATCAAATTCAGCTGTACCATCAGCATCACAAACAGATAAGTTTGGTGGTACATTAGCAATAGGGCTTGGTTTAAACTGTACAAAAATATCTGATGAACTTTCACATCCTGGCGCAAACACTACATCAACAAAATAATAGCCTTCATCTGTAATATCAATTGTAGAACCTGTCTCACCATTAATAAGTGTTGCGTCATCAAAGTCTTCAGAATCAGGAGAGTAATACCAAGTATGTGTTGCTGTTGGAGCTTGGGTATCTAGGGTTATTGTAGTACCGCCACATTCTGCAGTTCCAGCATCTATTGTTATATCTTCTCCTAAATCGCCTCCTAAATTAAAACTGCCTGCCTCTAAAAATATAGCTGAATCCCAAATAGAGTCACCTTCATCGGCAACAACGAGTTTAATTTCATATGTTGTATTTGGAATAACAGTAGCTGTCGCAGTTAGAGGAATTGTTCTTCCACCATAGTTAGTGTCACCCAACTCATATCCTTCGAAAAAAGCAGGATTATCTGTACAAGTACCAGAATTATTAATATTAGTTACACTTACAGGTGTACCATCAGGCAAAACGGCTAAATTTGTATACGCCGTTGTTCCTACTTCACGCAATAGAAAAGCGAAGGCATCAGCAAAACTACATTCGGTATTACCATCATATTCTTCAGAGAACATGATGTAACGGAAACTTATAGTATTTGATGTAGGAACAAAATTAAATTTAACATAGGTTGCATCATTAGAGTTAAAACTTGGATCTGCAGGCAAGAATAAAGCTTCTAATTCTGCATCACCGCCTAAACCTAGATTTGTTGATGCTGTTGTTCCTGGACCATCATCTTGATTACCACCTTCATATGCTCTACCTGTAGAGAGTACAATTCCTTCTTCGAAAGGAAAATTAGATGCTCCACCTCTTGTAAAATATCCATAACTTTTGGTTTGAAGAGCGTTTGCTGCACCACTAACTTGTACTTCAAAATTATCAACACCTGAACATCCTCCTGAAACCAATACATTTTCTATCAGCTGTTCTAAGTTAAACGAAGATTCTGGATATGCTGAATTATTTATGGTAACAATTGGTTCTAAAACGTTAACAAAAATTGTTATACTTTCCTCACAACCAATAGGGTTATCATCTTGTACGGTTAAGGTTACTAAATACGTACCTGGCGTGGTGTAAGTATTTGAGACATTTGTTCCTGTAGCAACACTACCATCGCCAAAATTCCATGAATATGTTGCATTTGTACCATCTACAGAAAATGAAGCTCCACCAACAAAATCAACTTGTTCGTTAGGTAAAACCTCTACAACGTTAGGTGAGATTTCTGCAGGTGTGGTACTTACAACTTCTGGAGTAATTGTTTGACAAGAAACTGCACAAGTTATATTTGCTTCCCAACCTGTTGTATTTAGCGAATCATTAGATGTAAACGTGATGGTTAAACATCCCGAAGTATTTGTATCTGAAGCTATTATAGTGCCTGGAGAAGCCACTCCAGAATATGTACCAATAATAGCAGCAGTAGTATCATCTCCATCATAAATGGTTAAAATATCCGTGTTTAGTTGCGTATTAAACTCAACAAAATCTAGTATAATAAATTCATCTGCATTTGGAGGACAAATTGTAGTTGTAAAACTTTCATCATTTGCATAATTACCAAACTCGCCGCCTGAATCAAAAAACTTATCTGGTTCGCAACGTGTAAATGTTCCATCTTGCATTGATAAGTCTTGAGAGTATCCAAGAGCTGAAATTATCAATGCTGTTAAAAATAATATCTTTTTCATAGTTAGCCAGGATTCATTTAAAAACACATTAAAATGTAATAGAATTAACATTTTACTCCTTGTTTTTATAAATGAGGACGAAATTTAATCAAATAAAATGAATTGACTTAAGAAATTAGTTACAAAACATTATATACGGGATTAACGTTTCCTGCTGATATTTCATATTTTTGCATAAAAAAAGATGCCTAAAACAAAAATAACAATAGTTCCTACCTCTAATGAGACCATTTTAAAATTTGAAGCTGATAGATTTTTAACCAACCATAATAGTTTTGAATTTAATAACATTGATGAGGCTAAAGACTCTCCCTTAGCACAACAATTATTTTATTTACCTTTTGTAAAAAAAGTATACATTGCCTCTAACTTTGTTGCCATTGAACGCTATAACATAGTCTCTTGGGCAGATGTACAAGATGAAGTTGCTGCACAATTAGAAGACTACTTATCTAGTGATGGCATCATTGTTACTGAAGATGCTGTAAAACCTAAAGCTGCAGTTACAGTTTATGCAGAGAGCACACCTAATCCTAGTGTTTTAAAATTTGTTTGCAATAAAGTTTTAGTACCTAATGTTTACGAATTTACCTCTATTGAAGAAGCAAAGCCTTCTCCGTTAGCAACTGCCCTATTTCAATTTCCATTTGTAAAAAATGTATTTATGGAAAAAAACTTTGTTTCTATAACTAAGTTTGATATCATTGAATGGGAGGAAATAACACTACAACTAAGAGAGTTCTTAAAATCTTATGTTGAAGAAGGTAAAACCATTCTTAACGATGATGCTCCAAAAAAACTCAATAAAACAGATGAAGCTATTGAGCAAAAATTTGAATCTTTAGATGACACTTCAAAAAACATTGTAAATATTCTAGAAGAATACGTTAAGCCTGCCGTAGCAAGTGATGGTGGTAATATAGAATTTAAATCTTACGATGAAGAAACAAAAAAAGTTGAAGTTTTATTACAAGGTGCATGTAGTGGCTGCCCTTCATCTACTTTTACTTTAAAAAACGGTATTGAAAGCATGCTTAGAGAAATGTTGAATGACGCTTCTATCTCTGTGAATGCAATTAATGGTTAAAAAATTCATAACTTTAAGTGACTTTTTAAATTAAATGGTTTCTAAAAAGTATAACCAAATAAAGACAATATATTATGGCAGTATTAAAAGTAATCGAAGTATTATCAAATTCAGACAAAAGTTGGGAAGATGCAACTAAAAAAGCAGTAAAAGAAGCTTCAAAAACTGTAAAAAACATCCGCTCTGTCTATGTGCAAGACCAAAGTGCTATTGTTAAAGATGGAGATGTCACAGAATTTAGAGTTAACTTAAAGTTGACATTCGAAGTTAAATAATTATATAACAATATTTTAAATTTACTCGGTTCACTACCGAGTTTTTTATTCAATAAATTTAATAAGCAACATGGAGACACAAAAATGGATAGATAAAGGTTATGACTTAATTGTTGAGTTTGCACCTAAAGTTTTGGCAGCAATTCTAATATGGATTATTGGAACTTGGATTATAAAAATGCTAATGAAAGGCATTAAAAAAGCTATGACCAAAGCTAATTATGATGATAGTTTAAAAAAGTTTTTGCTAAACCTTCTCAACTGGATTTTTAAAATTGTATTAATCCTTGTTGTACTTGGTACAATGGGTGTTGAAACCACGTCTTTTGCCGCAATTCTTGCTGCTGCTGGTTTGGCTATAGGTATGGCGTTACAAGGATCTCTAGGGAATTTTGCAGGAGGTGTTTTAATAATGACTTTTAAGCCGTTTAAGATTGGAGACCTCATTGAAGCCCAAGGTCAAATTGGAGTTGTAAAAGAAATTGAAATCTTCACAACCAAATTAACAGGTCTTTCTAATAGAGAAATTATTATCCCTAATGGAGCACTTTCTAATGGTAATATTATAAACTTTACAACAGAAGGAACAAGACGCGTAGACTTAGTTTTTGGTGTAAGCTATGATGCTGACATAAAGCAAACCAAAGAAGTTTTAATGAATGTACTGACATCTAACCCAAAAGTATTACAAGAACCTGCACCTGCAGTTACAGTATTAGAGTTGGCAGATAGTTCTGTTAATTTTGCTGTGAGACCATGGTGTAAAGCTGAGCATTATTGGGATGTTTATTTTGAAGTTACAGAAAACACAAAAGAAGCGTTAGATGCAGCAGGCATAGAAATACCATACCCACACTCTGTAGAAATACAAAAACAAGGCTAAGCTTTCTTTTTTATAGCAACAAAATCCTTTAAATAATAGGGTTCAAAATAGGCGACATCTTCGATGTCGCTTTTTTTATACTTCAACTCAGACAGCAAACCCATTTCGTTTGCAGAGGGTAATTTACCATCAATAAAAACGGCATTCGGATGATTGATTAGCTGCTTTGTTTTAGCAACACCGTTCCCTACAAAATAGACTTTGTTTTCTTTTAGCAAGTCTGCATAACTATCTTCAGTTAATATTTCTGCTTTAATATCTCTTACCTGTTCGTGTTTATGATTAAATACAGCTGAATACACTTCCATACGACGAGCATCTAACATCGAAATAATTATGCCTTCGTTAATTTTTACCTGATGAGCTAGACTCTCTAACGTAGAAACGGAAATCAGCGGTTTATCTAAAGCATAGCACAAACCCTTTGCCGATGACACTCCTATACGCAAACCTGTATATGAACCAGGACCTTTACTAACTGCAACAGCATCTATATCTTTAGCTAAAATCTTAGCTTCTTCAAAAACATTATTAATATACACATGTAAGGTTTCAGCATGGGAATAGCCATCGCTGTTATCTTCTTTTAAAACTAAAGTCTCTCCATCTTTAGACAGAGAGACTGAACAATTTGTTGTGGCTGTTTCTATATTAAGTACAATAGCCATTAAGTATTATTTAAGTTTATTCCGCTTTATTTTCTTTCTCTTTTGAGGAAGCTTCTTTTTTATTTTTATACTCTATAGAATCACCTGGATTAAGAGATTTAGAGACCATATTGTAAGGCCCTGTTATTATCTTATCGTCTTTTGATAATCCTGACGTAATTTCAATATTAGAATCATCTTGGATACCTGTTTTTACAACTTTCAGTTTGGCTTTACCATTATCATCAATAAATACACATTCAAACTTTTCTTCTTCTTTCTGTGTATCATCGTCTGTAAAATTCTCTTTTACTCCGTATGGTTTTTTGGTAGAAGATGTATCGGTCTTAATAACAATAGCACTAATTGGTACGGCAACAACATCTTTTCTCGTTTTGGTAATAATATCTACAGTAGCTGTCATACCTGGTCTAAATGGAGAATACGTTTCGGGCTTACCCTCTGTTAAATCCTTATAAGATTCTTCAAGTATTCTAACTTTTACTTTAAAATTAGTAACCTGATCTGCCGTTAAATTACCAGCCGCAGAATTAGCTATTTCAGTTACTACTCCTTTAAATTCTTTCTTCAAATAAGCATCTACCTCAACAATTGTAGAATCTCCTATGCTAACCTTAACAATGTCATTTTCGTTAACATCTACTTCAACTTCCATGTTATTAAGGTTGGCTACGCGTAAAATCTCAGTACCTGCCATTTGTTGTGTTCCAACAACACGTTCGCCCTCTTCTACATTTAGCATAGAGATTGTACCACTCATTGGTGCGTAGATTGTAGTTCTGTTTAGGTTGTCTTTGGCTTCATTAACAGTTGCTGCAGCACTCTGCACGCTGTAATATGCTGAACTTTTTCCGGCAACTGCAGTTTCGTAGTTTGCGATAGCTCTATCCCAATCTGCTTTTGAAATTACACCTTTATCAAACAACAATTTATTTCTGTCATAATCTGCTTTGGCTTGCTTTAAAGTTGCTTCAGCCTGTTCTAAATTGGCCCTTACATTTTGATATGTAGCTTGACTTCTATTAACAGCAGATTGAATTAAATCTGGATTTACTCTTACTAATAAATCTCCTTTTTTAACCTCTTGACCTTCCTTAAATGGTAATTCTAATATTTCTCCAGACACTTCAGATGAAATTTTTACCTCAACTTCTGGCTGAATTTTTCCTGTCGCTGAAACGGTCTCAACAATATCTTTTAGAGTAACTTCTTTTACTATAACCTCTTTTGAGTCACCCTTTTCACCAAACCATCCCATTGATTTTCCTGTCACCAATATGATTAGTAATGCGACAACAACACCAATTATAATTTTTACAGTTTTACTCATAATTAAAATTTTAACTCTATTGCTGGAATACCAAAATATAATTCAAGAACTTTTAATTTGAAAATATAATCGTACTTAGCTCTATTTAAATCTATTCTTGAATTATCATATCGTAATTTAGATTGGCTAAAATCAAAAGCATTAGTTAAACCTACATCATATCTTTCTTTCGCATAATTGTAAGCTAATTCTTGAGATTCTAAAGCTAACTGAGCTGCTTCATAAGATTTTAAAGCTCCTTTTGCATCAACGTACGCTTGGTAAACA
Organism: Winogradskyella sp.; assembly: GCA_002722255.1. Classification (GTDB taxonomy): domain Bacteria; phylum Bacteroidota; class Bacteroidia; order Flavobacteriales; family Flavobacteriaceae; genus Winogradskyella; species Winogradskyella poriferorum. Next base: position 11,323 of record PBLD01000001.1, read on the forward strand.
GTAGACTCTAAATCTAACTCAGCTTGTTCTAATTGAAATTTTGAGCGTTCCAAACTAACTCTACTTCTTTGAATATTTCCTTTTGTATTAAAACCATTTAAAATGGGAATATTTAATTGCAATCCATAACCAATCCCATCATTTTGATATAACTGATCAACTAATGGGTCTGCAGCTACTTCTACAGGAAATGTATTTGGAAATGTTCCCACAACTGTTTGCCCAGTGGCTTCAACCGTACCAATTTGCTGTGTTACCGTAGGATTATTTGGGTCTACTTGTTGAATAAAAGATGTTGTATTAGCATATCTTGTGTTATAGCCAAAAAAAGCTGACAACGTTGGCCAGTTAACCCCTTTTGCTATTTTCAAATCTATTTCTGCTAATTCAACGTTTTGTTCTGCAATTTTAATTTCAGACCTGTTTTCCTTGGCAGCTGCTATTATTTCTGAAACATCTTTACCTGCAACACCACCATCAACAATGTTATACCCTTCATCTTCAATATCAAAAGTCTCATAATCTTTGATTAAGAGCAATTGAGCAAGACTTATTAATGATATCTGTACATTATTTTCTGCATTGATAATTTGCTGTTGTTCACTTGCATCTGTTGCCTTAATCTCTAATAAATCACCTCTAGGAAGTGATCCTGCATCTACTAACTCTTGTGTTCTTTTAATTTGTTCTTTAGTAACTTCATTTTGAGATTTTAGAACTTCTAAGTTAGCTTTATTTAAGATAACCGTTAAATATCCGTTGGCCACAAAAAGAGAAATATCATCTTTCATCTTGTCTAATCTATACTGACTAGCAAGTCTAGATATATCTGCACGTTGAAGTTGTCTAAAATTTCTTAATCCATCAAATAGAGTATACCCTACATTAATATTTCCTGAGGCTGATAAAAATGTTGTAGTTTGAGCATTATTAGTAATTGGGTTAAAACTCAAACCTGTATTTTCCGAAACACCTACGCCTGCATTTAAACTTGGAATAAAATTACCTTTAGCTGTAAGCCTTTCGACTTCAGACAGCTCTACATCTAATTCACTTTGTTTTATAGAAATATTATTCTCTAACGCATGGTTTACACATTCTAAAAGTGTCCACTTTTTATCTTGCGCCTGGCCAAAGGCTACAAAGAAGAGAAGTAATACTATGATTGATTTTTTCATCTGTATGTTTGTTGATTTTTTAATAGACAGATGGAATTTGTCATTACTAAATATATTGAAATTTATCTTGACGCATTTCACAATGCCTATATGTCTATGTAAATTGTAAAGTGTTACACTAAATGTTAAAATTATTGTTGCGCGTACTTTGGAACTCCTTGCACTTGGTTCCAAACTTTTATTTTATCGTCTTTAGTTATTCCGCTTTTAACCTCAACGAAAATACCATCACTTATACCTAACTCAATATCCTTTCTCTCAAACTTTTGATCACCAACCTCTACTTCTACAAATGGCTTTTTTGTTTTATCATCATATTGTACTAAAGCTTCCTTAATGGCTAATACATTTTCGGCTTTGTCTAAAATGATAGAAGCATTAGCACTTAAACCAGCTCTAATAAAAGTTGAATCCATTTTCTTAAGCGAGCCCTTAATTTCAAATTGAATAGCTCCGTTTTCGGCAACTCCTTTTGGTGCTATATAGTCTAATGTAGCATCAAATTTTTGGTCTTCTATAGCACCTACGGTAATTTCTAGAGGTAAACCTTCTTTAATTTTTCCTACTTCACTTTCATCAACTTTACCTTCAAAAATCATTTTAGTAACGTCTGCAAGTGACGCAATTGATGTTCCTTCATTAAAGTTATTAGCTTCAATAACTTGGTTTCCTACCTCTACCGGAACATCTAAAACCATGCCTGATACAGTTGCTCTTACTTGCGTTTGTGCTATACTGCCCAAACCTGAAGTGGTTCCTGTTTTTATAATATCATAATTTTGACGCGACTGGGTTACATTTATCCTAGCTTGTTCTACTTGTTGCTTTGCTTGTAAGTATGTATTATTTACTTGATCGAAATCATTTGCAGAAATTACACCTTTATCAAACAGTGCTTTTTGGCGATCATAAATAGCTTTTTGAGTTTTAAAGTTAATTTCAGCAGTTTGTAATGCTGTTTGATTAGAAGCAATATTATTTTTTGCGCTAGTTAGGTTAGATACATTTGGTATAACCCTTATTTGCGCAATTAAATCGCCTTGTTTTACGTATTCACCCGCTTCTATAAAAATTTCTTCAATAACGCCTGAGATATTCGGCTTTATCAAAATTTCTTCTTTTGGGACAATACTACCTGTTGCCACCGTTTTTACCATAATGGTTTCTTCAGTTGGCGCCTCAGAAGTATAGGTTATAGGATCTTCCTGGTTTTTTTGCCACAAATAATATAAAGCCACTCCAAATACTACAACTATGGAAATGAGTATGATTATTGTTTTTGTTCTTTTCATGATTTATGATTGATATAAAATATTTATTCGATTCTTAAAGCGTCTACGGGTTTCATTTTTGTTGCGCTATTGGCTGGAATAAGACCTGCTAAAACTCCCGAGACCACTAATATTATTAAAGCTGTAAATACCACTTGCATACTTACACTTGGATTTGCAAAATTATCTACTTCGCCTGCATTATCTAAAATGGTGTTCATTACCCAAATGACCAATGCAGCAAAAGAAATTCCAACCATTCCTGATAAGATGGTAAGGATTAAACTTTCTTGTAAAATTTGAGATTTTATAGTCCAAGGACTTGCACCAAGTGCTCTTCTAACTCCTATTTCTTTTGTACGTTCTTTTACTACGATAAGCATAATGTTACTTATACCGATAATACCAGACATCAATACTAAAGCACCAACAAAATAGCCTACAATAGATAGAATTGTGAACAAGCCATTTATACGCTCAAATTGTTCTGATAAATCAAAATGACCTATAGCTCTTTCGTCTGTTGGATCTACTTTATGTCTGAACTTCATAAGGTCAAAAACCTGTTGCTTAATTGATGTTATTGTAACATCATCTTCAGCAGTTATAGCCATCCAACCCACATTATCTCCTCTGTTAAAAGCCTGACCAAAAGTTGTAAACGGAATATAAATTGTACTGGCATCTTGTTCGTCATCACCTTGGCTATTGCTCATTTTAAAGGTACCAACTACCATGAAGTTAACACCATTTATTTTGATGTAAGTACCAAGAATATCTTCATCTTTATCATAAAGTCCTTTAACAACTCCTGTACCGATAACACAAATTTTCCGTTTTGTTTGAATGTCTGAATAGCTTATAAAACGACCTTGAAGAATATCCATAGGTTGTTGCTTTATATACTCTGGATAGTCACCATATATTTCAAAAGCACCTGTTTTTGTACCTCTGATAACATTATTAGCTCCTCTAAAACCACCTAATTGATTTCTAGGTGATACATATTTAATATTTGGAATTTGGGATTTTATAGCAGCTACATCATCTATTTTGTAATTAAAATAGCGTCCTTTTGGCAACCCTTTATAAGGCTTGGAAGTTCCTTGTGTCCACATGAACATAGAATTGGTCGCAAAATTCCCAAAGTCTGCAGTTACTCCATTCTTTAAACCATTTGTTAAGGCCAATAGTAAAACAAGAATGGCTATTCCCCAAAATACACCGAACGCTGTCAGTAGTGTTCTAAACTTATTGGCATTTAAAGCTTCTAATATTTCGTTCCAACGATCTCTACTAAACATAATTATTCGTCTCTTAAAGCTACAATTGGTTTAATCTTAGCTGCTCTGTAAGCTGGGATAAATCCTGCCAATGCACCTGCAAATACAAGTAAAAAAACCGTTGTTAATGCTATATTGAAATTTACTTGAGGATATTTTATAAAGTCACTTTCTATCTGCGGACCGACGAGCTCTAATAGACCGAGACCAAATATTAATCCGAATAAACCTGCAAACATCGTTACAAAAACTGCCTCTTGAAGAATCATTCCTACTATTGAAATTGGTAGCGCACCTAAAGCCTTTCTTATACCAATTTCTTTTGTACGTTCTTTAACTATAATTAGCATTATATTACCAACACCTACAATTCCTGCAATAATAGTACCTATACCCACAAACCAAAATACAGCTTGAATTGTAGCTACTAGAGAATATATTTTTTCAGCTTGCTCTAAGGTATTATTTACTCTAACTGCACTCAAATCATCTGGTGCAACAGTGTGAATTTGCTTAATCTTTTGCTCCATTCCTTGTGCAATGGCATTAGACATAGCAACAGCTTCATCAAAGTTATCAGCCATTTTTACAGTGAAGGACATATTTCTAATATTCTCACCTGCATTAAACACCTTTTGAGCTGTACTTACCGGAATGTAAACTTGGCTTTCTTCGCGATCTCCACCTGGATCATAAAAAACACCAACAACCTTGAAGTTCATTCCAAAGATTTGAATGTTCTTGTTTATAGGGTCTTCGCCTTTGAAGAGATCTATCTTCATCTTATTACCTATAACAGCAACCTTTTTGCTTTCGTCTAAATCAGATTCATTAATGAAACGGCCAGAACCTATGTCTGCATTTTCAATAAACTGGTTATCTGGCAAAGTACCTCTAATACGGTAATTTCCTGTTTCATTATTATAAGACACTGTTCCTCCCCAAATCATAAAATCCTTAGAACGGTATTCTAAATAATCATCGTATTGCTGTTCTATGCTACTGAAGGTTGAATTTTTCATCTGAACATATCTTCCAGGGTTTAAACCCTTGTAACCTTTGGTTGTTACACCTGTCCAGACTGAAATTTTATTTGTGGCATCTTGTTCGAACTCTGACTTAACTCCATTTTCAATACCCTTACTAAAACCAAGAAGAATCACCAAAATAAAGATACCTGAAGCTACTGAAAGCCCAGTTAAAAATGTGCGTAATTTGTTTTTGCGCAACGTTTCAAATATTTCTTGCCAACGTTCTAAATCAAACATGTGCAGATGCTCTTACTTGTTCTACTTTACTATCATCTATAATAACACCGTCTTTAAGGTTTACTATACGCTTAGTCATGTGCGCAATATCATCTTCGTGTGTTACAACCAGAATTGTTTTACCTTCGTCATTTATTCCTTGAATAAGCTCCATTACTTCATACGAGGTTTTGGTATCTAAAGCTCCTGTTGGCTCATCTGCTAACAATACCTTTGGATCGCTGGCTAAAGCTCTGGCAATTGCCACACGTTGCTTCTGACCACCAGATAATTCACTTGGCAAGTGATGCGACCAATTTGCGAGCCCTACTTTTTCAAGATAATGCATGGCTCTTTCAGTACGTTCTTTTCTTTTTATGCCTTTGTAGTATAATGGCATTGAAACGTTATCTAACGCACTTTTATAATTTATAAGGTTGAAGGATTGAAAAATAAAGCCCAAGAATTCATTTCTGTATTTGGCTGCTATCTTTTCATTAAGGTTTTTGATTGGAACGTTATCTAATATATACTGTCCTTCGTCTGCTTCATCTAACATACCAAGAATATTAAGTAATGTAGATTTACCCGAGCCTGAAGAACCCATTATAGACACAAGCTCACCTTCTTCCACTTCGAAATTAATACCCTTAAGCACATGTAGTGAGTTACTGCCCATGTGATAAGATTTATGCAAATCCTTAATCTTAATCATAGTAAGTTAGCGTTAGAGGTTACAATTTTAAAAAAATATTAACCTTTTTTATCCCAAGGAAGTGTTAATAGATTCCTTGATTAACTCTAAATAAGACTCTTAAAACGTGGATTTGTTACAATTAGAAATCAGTTAGTTTTAGATTTTTTTTGATTTACTGTAAGACTTGTAAACAATATAACCAATCACTGCTACTAAAATGTAAGGAACAATCATTAAGAACATAATACCATCATTAATCCCTTCTGCTGCAGATTGGTCGTCACCACTTTCTAATACTGCCCTACACATTGCACATTGTGCATTTGTCTTAAAAAAAAGAAATAGTGCTATTATGAAAAAGGCTACTTTTTGTTTCATTTTTAGATATAATATGGTGAAATCATAAAGTACACTATAACACCTGTAACAGCAACATATAGCCAAAGCGGAAATGTAATTTTTGCTATTTTCTTATGACGTTCTATATTATTAGTTATAGCTCTTACATAAGTAATTAGAACAAACGGAATAATAACAATTGAAAGCATGATATGAGTAATTAAAATAAAATAATAGATGTACTTTATTACTCCTTCTCCTCCATATTTTGTTGAATCGCTCGTCATATGATAAGCCACGTACATTACTAAAAACATTACAGATAGTACAATTGCAAACTTCATTAAATTTTCGTGTAATATTCTGTTCTTATTTTTAATAGCAATTACCGCAACTACCAAAACAACTGCAGTTAACCCATTGATACCTGCGTAAATTGGAGGCAGTATAGTTAAAGGCTCAACGTCAAAACCAAGCTCGCGTAAGTTAACTCCAAAAAGTGCTGCCACTACAACAGGAATTATTACAGATAACGCTACAATCCACTTGTTATATTTTTTTTCTTTTTCTAAATCAACAGTACTCATATTATTCTTTCAATAGTTTAGCAATATCTTCTTTTAAAATTGTTATTTCTTGCGGAATTCCTTCATCATCAACTCCTTCTTCTTCAGAAATTATTCCGTTATAATATATTAATGGATTATCTGGTGATTTTAAACGAGAACGTATATAACCTTCCTTATCGATTAAAGCAAAATTTCCTGAATGCTCAAATCCATCGATAATTTCATCATTTTTTGCTGTATATAGATAAAATCCATCGTTAGCTAGTTTATATATTGATTCTTCATCGCCTGTCAGTAAATTCCAATTCGGGTTGACAATCCCGTACTTATCTGCATAGGCTCTTAAAACTTCTGGGGTGTCGATATCTGGTGTGATTGTAAATGAAGCTACGCCAAAGTCTTTAAAATCCTTAAACTCGTTTTGAATTTCTACTAAATTTCTATTCATCCTAGGACATATCGTAGGACATGTTGTAAAGAAGAACTCTACTACGTAGACTTTCCCTAAATAATCTGTATTGGAAATCGTCTCACCATTTTGATTTGTAAAACTAAACGCAGGCACCTTCTTCTTACTTCCATCAGCATTATAAATATAAGCTAAATCACTCTTAACAGCTTTACTTTTTGAAGAAACCTCTTTACTTCTACTTTCATCTCTTGTAATATCGTTACTGCTTATTCTATTTATAATTTTTGGAACAACAATGATTCCAAAAACTAAAATGATAAATGCAATCCCTACATATGAATAGTTTGCTTTTTTACTCATTTTTTTGTTTTAAATCTTTACTTCTTCTTTGGTTAGAATCATCAAAATCGCCCTTACGCTTGTCTCTATATTCTTTAAAAAGCACACGCATATCTTCTGCTGCCATTTTATTTTTAAGCTCTGCTACTTCTACACAGTCATAACTGTATAAACTATAAATTGGCTTGTTATCTTCAATCTCATTTTCAGTTCTGTCGTCTATTCTTCCTCTTTGGTTTAAATCTCTGTCAACAATAAAGACCATACTCGTTGAAAGATTACTATCTAAATCCTTTTCTGTTTCTAAACTGTCAAATATTCTTTTTATATCTGACTCATTAACATAAACCAAGTGCCAAAAGCGTAAATCTTCATAAGATTTAATCTCCTTAAGTAGCGTTTCTGCTTCAGACTTAGCTTCGTGAGTTAGTAACATTACAACTTGAAACGTTTTAAAACCCTTACTTCTGTCGTACACCAATTCTTTAAGGTTAAAAGCCGCTGTAGAATTTTCCATTGGTTTCTTCCCCAAGAAGGAAAGTACAGTAATATGGTCTTTTAACTGAATATTCTCTTCATTTGCAGGTAGTTCTACTACACCTTCCTTAACAATGTCTAACGGATTGTAATTATCCTTAGAGAGTAGCATTACAAGTATAAATGCCACTGGTAAAAAGAATAAAATACCTAATACTAGGTTACGTTTACTGCTACTTAATTCCATATTGCAAAAATAAAAAAGGTGGTTTATAAAAACCACCTTTTAATATCATTTAACTCAATATTTTGAGTTTAAAAGTCTCTTGTAATTAAAGCGTCATCTGCATTATATACGCTAAACACATAACCACCCTCTTGCAACAATATAAACACAAGATAGCATATTAGAAAAACAGCAGTCCACACCACCATGCGTCTAAGTGCTTTTACCTCATCTCTCATATGCATAAAATCCCAAGTGATATAATATGCCTTTACAATCGTAAGTAAAATAAATATTAAGTTTAGTGGCTTCATAAATACAATTGGCGATAAGATAATATTACCAATTGTAGCGAAGAATCCTCCTTCTAAAGGATCTATCCAAGTGTGCATTAGAATCTCTGGCTTATATATACCCAGTATAACTTCTATAGCTGTCACAAAAGATAAGAATGCTAATACACCCCAAATTTTTTGTGTGTTAGACTTAAATTTCCAAAGTCCTCTAAATATCTCTAATTTATGCTCGTGTGCCATAATTAATTACCTATTTACTTTTTTAAACTAAGTAGAAGAATGTGAATACGAATACCCAAACCAAATCGACAAAGTGCCAGTAAAGACCAACTTTCTCAACCATTTCATAACTTCCTCTTCTCTCGTATGTGCCTAGTACTACATTGAAGAATATTATAATATTCAACACCACTCCTGAAAATACGTGAAATCCATGAAATCCTGTAATAAAGAAGAAAAAGTCTGCAAAAAGTGATGTACCATATTCATTAACCTTAAGGTTTGCCCCTTTTACAACAAGCTTTCCGTTTTCTTTTATTTGCTTTAATGATTCTTCTCTCGAAAGAACTGTTTTTTCACCTTCTTCGTTTATCAACTGTGTTCTTACTAAAATATTACTATTAGCAGCAAGACCATTGTATATTTCGCTAACTGTGTATGGAGGCAATGATTCTTCTGCAACAAACCACAAACCATTTTTACGTTCGTGTTGCGCTCTTACTCCTTCGCTTGCAATAGCGAATTCATCAATCGAAATTCTCTTAAATTTTTCCTTACCATCTACAGTGACATATTCTCCAAATTGCAGAATATTACCACCATTTGTTTGTACAGCACCATAATCTCCTTGTATAAATGTTGCCCATTCCCAAGCCTGAGACCCAACGAATATTAAACCACCAATGATAGTTAAAAACATATACAAAGTTACCTTTGCTTTATTCATGTGGTGACCTGCATCTACAGCTAACACCATTGTTACAGAAGACATAATAAGGATAAACGTCATAAAAGCAACGTAAATCATTGGTAGTTCTTGTCCATGTAAAAAAGGTACGTGTGTAAATACCTCATCGGCAATTGGCCATTCCTTTATAAACTTAAATCTAGAAAAGCCATAAGCTGCTAAGAAACCTGAAAATGTTAATGCATCAGAAACGATAAAAAACCACATCATCATCTTACCATAACTTGCTTTTAGAGGCTTATTTCCTCCTCCCCAAGTTTTTCCTTCTGTGCCAGTACTTGCTACTGTAGAATCCATAGAAATTATTTAAATTTTAAGATTGGACAAAAATAATCAAATTCTGTCTCTAAAAAAATATAAAAACAAAAACAGCACAAGCCAAAGCAGGTCAACGAAATGCCAAAAATTAGCAGCAAGTTCTAAACCCAACATATTGTTGGCATTGTACTTTTGTTTAAAATGATTATAAATAACAACAACTATACAAATTAACCCAGCAATAACGTGCAATATGTGCACAACTGCTATGATATATATATAAGATATAGTAATATTACTTGTTGGTCCTGTAAAATTATATCCTGCTTCAATAATTTGTTTAAAACCCTCTAATTGTGCAAGAACAAAACCTATTCCCAAGACTAATGTTGCTATCAGCCACACCTTAGACACTTGCTGATTATTCTGTCTTAAAGCTTTTTTAGCTAAAATAAAGGTTAAGCTGCTTAAAAGAATAATAACAACACTTATATAAAATGCACTTGGTAAATCGTAATTACTTAACCAATCTTTATCTCTTCGCTGTTTAGAACTTACAATAAAAGCACTTAATAGCGCCGCAAAAGTCATAATTAAAGACCCAATACCAAACCAAAGCATCATTTTCTTTGATCTGCCTTTTTTTTCTTGTAGTGTTCCTTCTGTTAAATCCATCTATCTTAAAAATTTATCTGCAACATAAATAATCTGCAACATTGTAATATAAAAAACGCTTGACAGCATTAACTGTTTTGCAGCTTTTACTGTTCTTTGTTTAAACAGCCTAAGTGCAAAAACCAACATAAGTATTCCTAATAAAAATACCAATACAGCACCAACGATTGACAACTTTAAATCTCCAGTAAAACCTAAAACAGGAATTACAGACACCAAAACCGTCCATACACTATACATGATGATTTGCACAGCTGTACCTTTATCTCGCTTTCCTGTTGGCAGCATAAAAAAGCCACCTTTTTCGTAATCTTCATACAAAAACCAGCCAATAGACCAAAAATGAGGAAACTGCCAAAAAAATTGAATTGCAAATAAGGTTCCTGGCTCTATACCAAATTCACCTCTAGCAGCTACCCAACCTAACATAAATGGTATTGCTCCTGGTAATGCTCCAACAAATACAGATAAAGGTGTCTTAGTTTTTAGTGGTGTATATACACTTGTATATAAAAAAATGGAGATTGCACCCCACATTGCTGTTTTTGGATTAATATTATAAAGTGTTACAATACCCAATATGGTAAACACTGTCGCAATTGTAAATGCTGTATTAACAGACATTCTACCTGCTGGTATTGGCCTGTTTTTTGTTCTATCCATTAAAGCATCTAAATCTCGCTCAATAATCTGATTATAAGCATTTGATGCACCTACCATAAAATATCCACCAAGAGCCAATAGAATAAGTGTAGTATAACTAATAGTCTCAGCACCTAACAGGTATCCAGCCAGTGCAGAAAACACCACACTAACGGATAATCCCATTTTGGTGATTTCTTTAAAGTCTGTTATGACAGAAGTTTTTGACAACGAGGTTTTTGTGGTGCTCAATGCTTTTTAATTGTCCTATTCTTAGCGAGTGCAAAGATACTTTGAAAAAAGGTTTTCACCAACGCAATAGAAAACTTTAATAAATACTATTATTTTAAAAATCGTTATACCAATTAAAAAGGTCTGTTCTAATCCCTAAACTAAACCAAAGCGTGTTTGAATCTGCGGTAGTAGACGTTATTGTTTCAGGATTAAAATCTCTGTAGATAATATTCGCAAACACTTTTAAATTGGTTTCAGGATTAAGCAAATAGCCCATTTGATGTTCCCACATAAAACTATTGGTTTTATTTCCTTGACCAATAGTTATACCAGTATCTGAAACACGATCATTGTAATCTCTATAAATATCTCCTCCATAAGAAAAGCTATCTTCATCTGTATTAAAATCAAAACCTCTTTGACCAATAATTAACTTAGTATCTGCAAACCAACGTTTGTAATTATAACGACCAATTAGCACCAGCTCTCTAAAATTAGAACCCCAAAGATGTGCCATAGGTTGATTAAAATGTCCGTAATTCAGAATTTGAGTATTATGAGAATAAGTATAAGGACGCACCTGATTGTATTCGGCCTGAAGCAATAAATTATCTATATTAAATGCATTAAAATATTTAGCACCTAACTGAAACCCAAACTTATTTTTCCAGCTTTTGTTTCCACCTTTTACATCACCCAAAGAAAATTCATCTAAAATAAATTGTCCATAGAGATTTACTTTATTATTCCATTTGTATTTTCCACTAAGTCCAAGAATAGCATTTCCAGCACCTTGCCCTGTTTGAAACTCAATTGCTCTAAAGAAAATTACAGGATTTAAGTAGTTAATATCAAAACCCCTTCCGTTTGTATCTGCCCACATTACAGACTCAAACAATCCTATATTAAGTCTCTTAGACACATTCCAACTCAGATAATGATTTGCCATATACTTGGTTAAAAAGGCATCGTCTACCACTACTTCTGGTCTCACATCCTTTAGCCACATCCATGTACTTGTATATTTAATCTTCCAAAAACTCGCGTTTAATTTTAAGAAAGGATAAGGACTTGCAACATCACTTTGAAACAACGAACGGTAACCATCACCAATAAAATTCTTACCATGTCCAAATTGAATATTTAAAAAATCTGCTGGTGTATAAGATAAATATGCTTCTGCAACAGGATAATCATAAGAGTTTTCTTTAAACCCTTTACCAATGCCACGACCAGGAATTATAGCCGGATCTGGACCAAAAGCCCTCAGACTTTCTGCATAAGTATTAAAATAGTCTGCAAACCTTCCTTGACTTTCGTAAACCGATGTTGAAATATTAAAACGCTTACCCAATCCTGCCTGTATGTATACTCCTCTCGTATTATTCCAAGTACCATCATCGCCTTCTGTTTCGCCTCCAAGTTGTAAATCTACAATTGGATCTACCGTAAACCAGTAATCTTTCCCCTGAATCTGTACTAAGTGTTCATTATACACCTTTCTACCCAACCAGCTATCCGTTTCCTTTGCTAAGCTTTCTTTTTCGGCTTTAATATCATAATATCTAGCTACATCTGATTGAATAAATGGTTTAGCGGCTGTATGACTATTAGTACCTATAGCATTCATCTCATCATCAAAACGCGCATAATAAGAATGTGTGAAAGGAATATTTAACTGACTGCTATATTCTAAGCCTTCATAAGGTTTTGTGCTTTTATTTACATTATCAAACTCATTAGATAATGTCCCGTTTAAGTCTTTTTTTGTTTTCTGGTCATTAGTATTAGCCACATCATTTTCATCTGTTTTCCCAACAGGTTTAACTAAAGGGATATTTACATTTAAGCTATACTGAACAAAAGTTGGTTTACCATTATATGTTGCAGGTTCTATTTTTGGCAAAGAATCAAAAACACGTTTAGTTTCTTCCTTTAATTCGTCATAGATGGCATCTACATATACAACACTGAATTCTCCTTCTTTATTAACTTCAAACAATACCTGTACATTGCCTATATAATCTTCATCCGCAACTATCTGAGGTACTTTAAAATTATTATAGACAAAATTCTTAAGAGTAAAATTGAAACAAGATTTTAATTGATTTGCTGCTAGAGAATCACACTCACTAAATACAGGTGGTTTTTCGTAGGTTGAAAGTGTTTGAGCTTTACCCAAAAAAGAAATCAATAAAACAGCAACAAGCCAAATATGTTTCATAAAACAAACCTAATTATTAGTGCCGGAAAGATAATTATTTTTTTTAGTAACCCTAAAACAAAAAAACCGTTACGATTAGGTAACGGTTTTTATAACTATGCAATTATAATTAGTCTCTTACCATAAACTTAATTGGCAAAGTATAGATAACACCAACGGCTTTATCTTGCTGATAACCTGGTTTCATACTTGGTATTTTGTCAATAACGCGTTTTGCTTCTTTCTCTAATACTGGATGAGGTGTTCTAATTTTTACATCAGTAACATTACCATTTTTATCTACTGTAAATTGTGTTTGAATTCTTTGTAAACCATATATGCCATGATCACTAGCTATCTCTGTATTAAACTTTTTACCAACAAGCTTAGCGATCTTATCAGACATACACTTTTTTCTGTCCTCATTGGTACTCATTTTTTCGCATCCTGGATATATTGGTGCCTTTTCTATCTTGTAAAACGGTACATCAACAGGTTCAGGAATTCTATCTACAATAATATCTTCTGGCCTTGTAATTGGTTCATCTGAAGGTTTTGGGTCATCTGGTGTAAAAATTTCTTCTTCTAAGTCTGGAGTGTTATCTTCTACCTCCTTATACACATCTCTCAAATCTCTACTGCGCTCTACTTTAGGCTCGTTTTTCTTCTCTACAACTTGTTCTACGCGATATTCAGGCACTACATCTATAGTTGCTAAATCGTTACTTTCTACAACATCGATTGTTATCTTTTTTTCTTGAAACTGCATTTCAAAAAGTCCATAAGTAGCCAGCAAACAAAGAATCAACCCTATTTGAAAATACAGGGTTGAGTTTTTTTGTAAATTTGCATCATGCTTTTGTGATTTCTTCACCTCAATAGTGCTCTGACCAGCATTATTGAGATCTTTTTTTAAGTTTTTCATAATACGTATTATTTAAAATGNTAATATTATGATAAAGTCACAATAAGCATACCAAAAAGAAAATCCCGTCCAATTAATTTTGAACGGGATTTTTATATTTATGTCTAAGTATCTTCTTACTTAATCATTTACTTGGAAAACAATTGGAATTGAGAACGGCATAACTACCGCCTTTCCTCTTTGCTTACCAGGCTTCATTTTTGGTAATTTAGATAAAACTTTTTGAGCTTCTTTCTCTAAAGCTGGGTGTGGACCACGTGTTTGAATAGCTGTTACGTTTCCATTTTTATCAACTTTAAATCTACAGAATATTCTTTTCTTACCTGGAGCTAACCCTAAATCTTGCGCTAAGTCTGTATTGAATTTTCTTGAGATAAACTTATTTACCTTCTCATTCATACATTCTTTCTTAGCTGCATTTCCTTTTTCGTTTTCACATCCAGGGAAAACCGCAACATTTTCAATAACGTGGAAAGGTACCTCTAGAACTTCTTCTACTTCTTCTACCTCTACTTCTTCCACTTCAACAATTTCTGTTTCCATTTCAGTTTCAGTAGACTCGATAACAGTTTCTTCTACTTCTACCTCATCTTCTACAACCTCAATTACCTCTGGCGCAGCTGGTGGTGGAGGTGGTGGAGGTGGTGGAGTAACAATTTGTTCAGTAATAGGTGCTTCTTCTTCAAACTCATCATCTACATTAAGTGTATCAGCAACAATATCACTCTTCTCATAACTCTTGTATTCTAGAGCCATATATGTAAAGCCTAGCATTAAAGCTAATCCAACAGCAAAATACAATGAGCTGTTTCTACTTACATCTGATTTTGGATTCTTTTTAGGTTCCATATTGAAATTTCTTTAATAGAATTGCTAATTTAATTAAATAATAAGAAAAAAAGCAAAACTTCTTTTTATTTTAACTTTATTATATCTAATCTGGCTGCAATTAACGTGCCAATTACAACTCCAAAACAGTTTGCTAACAAATCGTATGTGTCGTAAGTTCTATTTTGATTAAGCTGATGCTGTATAACCTCTAACAAAACACCAAATAAAACAACAATAACAAAGACAAGTAGTAATGTTTGCTTTTTGTGACGTTGTTTAAAAAACGTTATCCATAAACCTGCTAAACCAGCGTATGCTAAAAAATGATATATTTTATCGTCAAATGAAGACCCCAAACTTGGCACTCCATCAAGGTTTATAAATGTTACTACAATCAGTGCCAATGTATAAATAACAGCTACTGACAATAGTAATTTTCTAAGCATTTATTAAGGCTTTGTAATCTTCTGCAGATAATAAATCATCTATCTGAGAAGCATCTGAAAATTTTATTTTAATCATCCAGCCGTCACCATATGGATCTGTATTAACCTTTTCTGGCTCATCTTCTAAGCTTTCATTAAACTCAATAATTTCACCAGATAACGGTAAAAACAAATCGGATACTGTTTTTACAGCTTCAACTGTTCCAAATACTTCTTCTGCATCTAGAGTTTCGTCTACAGTTTCTACTTCTACATACACGATATCTCCTAATTCTCCTTGTGCAAAATCTGTAATGCCTACAGTTGCGATATCACCTTCTATTTTAATCCACTCGTGGTCTTTGGTGTATTTTAATTCTGATGGTATATTCATCTTAAATAGTATAATATAATTAGTGAAGCAAAAGTAATTTTTTAATTGTTTGTTTTCAAACCTAAATCCTAAAATTAATTACCAAAATTATAACGCAACGTAATACCAGATCTTAATGAGGTCTGAGGGAAGGAGGTAGATATTGCAAAATCTGAGAATGTATAATCAAAATAGAAAATAGCTGTAAGGTTTTTACTAAACGCGTAGTCTGCTGTAAACTTTCCGCTCCATATTGTCTGACCAGCAGTTATCTGATTATTATCTAAATCTAAATATCTAATAATTGTTTTATTATCTCTTACTGAGATATCTGCTCGCATATTTAAATCACTCTTAACAATTTGTTTTGCTCCTGCTAAAGCCGATCTAATTCTTAAATCTTTTATACGATAACCCAAGCCCAATGTATATTCTTGACCTTGAACTTCTGTGAGCAGATTGTTATCAAAACTCAATGACAATAATCTATCTTTTTGAATTTCTGCTAATACCTTCACGGAATTTTTCATTTCAAACTCCAAACGGATTAATGGACTGAACTGCTCTTCTAAATTGATATTACTATAAAGTGTTCCGTTTTTAAAGTCACCTGATTGGTTTAAAGCATCTACTGATTGATCATCGTATTCCACTCCTCGTTCACCTGCAACATAATCTAAGTTAGTTCTAAATTGATTGATCGTATACCTAGATCTATAACCATGCTGAATAGAAAAACGTCTAAAAGTCTTTTTAAACCATGGAATCTTCATCAGACCTGTGTACTTCAATGTCCAATTAGGAATTGGAACATCTCTAAATGCTCTTGTGGTTATCTTTTCTGGGTCACTACCTTGATAAGCAGAAAGAAACGCAGGTAACAATACGCGTTGGCTATTTTTTCCAAATCCTAATGGATAACCTTCAGCATCTGTGGCAAAGTTGTTTGTACCATAAAACTCTCTCGCTAATCTATTGGCTACAATTAGTCTATTGGCTCTAAAATCATCAAAAGCATCAGATTGGTTCTCGTCACTATTACTAAAAGCTGTTTTTATTAAGGCTGTAGATATATTAAAGTTCCCAAACGTATTAGGTGTTAAGGATCTATAATCTAAAATCCCGTCACCTGTACCTACAGGAACTTCGTTTCCATCAGCATCTAAATAATCTTCTACTCTAAAGTTTTCTGTAAAGCTCTCTGCGTAAGTTCTGTTACCTATCAAATCAATTTTTAAATCGCGCATTGGCTCTACGTTAACCGAATAATCTAAAGTGGTGTTTTTTACAGAGGTAAACTGCTCGTTAAAGTTATCGTAAGTGGTTAACCAACCATTATTTGCCACTAAGCTTCTAATATCATTTTGGCTACCAAAGGTGTAACCCCAAGTTGGTCTTAGCGTTCCTATAAAACCTGGTGTTGGTAAATATCCTGGTAAGTATGTACCATTGTTTTCACTATACACAAATTGAATACGTTTTACCATAGTAACAATATCAACCAATGTATTGTAAGCCTTCTTTCCTGTACTTAATTTATTAGGATCTTGCTGCTGATTACCATTCTCTAAAGACTTATTAGTGTTTGGGGTTGCAGATCTGGATTTTACTCTTGGATTTCTATTTCTACCTCTTCTATTATTTTTTCTTACTAAACCAATGGACTTATAAAATGTCTCCATGTTTAGGGTAGAATTAATATTATGAGTGTTTGAGTTTTGTATTGAATGTCCAAGATTATATGTCTGGCCATCAATTTCTAATCCTTCATTTAAATCTGACCCTTTTTGCCATTGAAATGCTCCATTATAGGTATAAGTAGTTCTTAAAAAACTTAACGCTGGAATTTTATATAAAGGCAACTCATAATTGACCTGTAATTGTTGTGTTTGGTAATTTGGATCTCCAAAATCAAAGAAGCCATCCCAAACATCTAATGTTGGATCTTGCCTTCCGTTAAGTTGGTCATCTATAAAATAGTTTCTAACAATATTAGTATTGGCAGCGCTAAAATTAAGACTTAATGCATCTGTTAGGTTGTAATTGATAGCATACTGAAAATCGAATGTATAGTTTCTTCTAAATAATTCTTCGATACCAATGTTATCGCCTCCAAGTTCTACCTCTCTAAACTTCTGTTTACTAAACTGTCTGTTTATATCTGTATTTACCGAAATATTAGATGGCAACAAATTGAGGTTAAAATCTTTTAGAATCTTCCAATATTTACCTGTAAACAGAGAGTCGTTCTTCTTAAAAGGTTCAATTCTTGCTGGATTAAAAGCATAATTATAATTAACACCTGCCCTTACATTTTGGTCTAAAGAATTTTCAATTTCAAAATCGCGATGTTCAACCTTGTTATAAGAATAGTTGAACGTAAAATTCTCTACATCATAGAATCTTTGTTTCTTCTCACCTGTGCGCTGCTTTCTAACTCCTATAAAATTGATACTTTTTCGCTTGGTGTAATCCTCAGACTGTGTTCTTATGCGTTCTTCATCTTCACTATTGTCGGCAGCATCTAATCTAGAGTCTAAAGTAAGATCATTGTACAATTGATCAAACTTAGGTGTTACCAATTCTTCACTCTGAGAATAGTTGAAAGGAATTTGTAGTCCCCATTTTTTTGGCAACAATTGTCCTAACTGCACATTAGTAACTACGTCATATTGCTTAACATCTTCTAAGCTTCTTTCATTTGGTCCTTGATCTATTCCACCAAAACCAATAGTACTTACTCTACCTGTGGCACTAACATCCATAAAATCGGCTATGTTAGAGTCCATACTTACTACTGTTGCCCAGCCACCTTCATTTTCAAGTTCAGACATACGCAACTCATTAAACCAAACCTCACCACAAGTTTCTACACCAGTAAACCCAGAATTTTTGACACCTACCATTAATACTCTAATATCTCCAAAATTTGGATTTCCTTTTACAGCTATACGTTGTTGTTTAACACCATCTTCCATAACCGCATCGTATGGCACATTGCCATTAAGTAATGGTGTTTCGTTGAGTTCTCCATCTATGACATTATAATATGTTGGGTTTATATCACCCAATGTTCCTGCATCGATTCCTAAAGCTTTTATTTTTTGTAAAAACTCTAACGGCATATTAATTTCATTTACAGAAGGCCAAACCCGTTCTTCTACGGATCCGTTATTGGCAAAATCGGTTGGCAGTAATGGTACTTCAATTTGATAAAAATTTTGTGTAAAGTCATTACCCATTCTTATAAAAGCCACTAATTCACCTGGCTGAAGCGCTTGATTATCTTGAGATTCTGCATGTAAAAACATACGCAAGTTTTTATACTGACGCATATCTACATTAATATTCTTAAACACTCCTCTTGAATCTTCTGAATCTAACCCACATGTTTGCAACACCAAGGATTGCTCATTTTGTCTGATAATGTTGTTATTATTATTGAGCTCTTCGCGTCTTACTCCCGGAGGAATTACATAATCTCCATCATTTTCTTGAACTCCTATAATACCAACACTAAACTCTGTATCATCTGTTTCAGGTATTTGAGTTCCATCATCCAAGTTTAATGTATAACGTCTCCAATCACTTCTTACTAAATCTAGCGTTGCAAAACGTAAAACAACATCCTCCGTAAAATCTGTTAAATACATACGTGCAAAACGAACAGATCTAATATCAGATATTCCACCCACAGCGTTTGTTGGGTCATTTATTGGTATTCTAAATTGATACCAATTTACATTTCGTGTTTCACCATTAGGAAGCGTTACAGGTATATTTTCTTTAGTATCGTATATTAATGGATTATTTAAATTTAAATTATTAGGATTAATATCTAGCTCATATTCGTAATAACTATTAATAGTATTCATAGTATTATCACGGTTAATATCCTCTACATCTGGTTGCGTGGTAGACCCTCTATTTGTATCTGTAAACACATCTGGTGTATTGCCCTCTTGACCATTGTATTGCTTGTAACGGTCAAAGATATTACCGTCGGTGTTTAAGTAGTAAGTATAGTTGTCTTTTGCAGGATCTTCACCAAAGTCAATGCCAGGGCCATATAAGTCCTCTACCAAATTTTGTTCTTCAATATCGTCATAACCATCTAAGCCCACATCTTGGTTGGCGCGTTCTTGCCCTGTAGTCGCGAATGTGTAAATTAAGGATTGATTTTGTGGTACAACCGTATTGTAATCCGTAGGCTCTAACAAAGACACATCTCCATCTTCTGGTAGTCCGTTTTCATATTGTTTTTTACCATCTTTTAAGACATCCTCTGAAATATTTCCAAGGTTTATAAAAAGTTTTCCTCCTTGACTTGAAGTATTATCTAAAAATGGATCCTGTACCCAAAATTCAATATATTCAACATTGGCTTGCTCAAAATCTGTTGAAGTAATCTGCCTGGTAATACCAGCCCAACTATTATTTGGGTTTAGCGGAGCATTATTTGCAGCGGCTGGATCGAAGTTATATGGACCTCTTTCGTCTGGATAGTATGCTAAATCTAAGGTATTAATTACTGCTGTTTGTCCCTGAACGACATCAACCTCTGGAAAAATCTCATCAATAAACACTCGTCTGGTGTATAAGTTAGAAACATCATCATCACTAATTCCTCCTGGACGTTGTGTGCTATAAAAAATAGGATCTACCGTATACCAGTTAAGCATTGCTCGTCCATAACCGTTCTCTACACCATTATTATCACTACCAGGAATGTTATTTGGTAAATCTACTGGTCTACTTGCCAAGAACCAAGATAATGGACTTAGTAAATCTATAGAGCCTTGCGTACCTTCAAAATCATCAATGTAAGCTGTGGCTTCTCCATCGAAATCTGTTCCTTTTGGCGCACCTGGAAGTAGATACGCAAACTCACCTCTTACCGAAAGGTTAGATGGAACATCTGTATCTACATTTGGAAGTTTATTTGCTAATCTTGTTAAAAACGGAACTTCGGTTGAATAGTTTCCATTAAACCCAAAAATGGTATTATTAATTGGTTCTGAATTATAGTTAGCCTTTTGAGTTATTGGTCTTTCGTTTAGATTTAAGAGCGTAGCACCAAGCACAAAATTTTCGTTAAACTGATGCTCTACATTTACACCAGTAAAACGTCTTGTTTGTTGACCAAAGACTGCATTATTTTCTACAGAAACATTAATTGGTGTATTAGAAGCTTTTAAGGCCTCATCCAAAATTTCTACACGACCCAATTGGTAATTTACGGTATAATCTATACCCTCTACCAATACTCTACCTCCTGCAGTTACAGTTACTGAACCTCTAGGCACATTAAATGCTCCTATAGGAATACCTCCATCTCCACCACTACTTTTAAAACGTCCTTTTATCTGAAACTTGTTCTTCTCAGATTCATCTAAGGCTTGTGTTTTTGTAGACTTATAAAGCAAGTCATAAACGTACTTTTTTTGGTTTTCGTTAAAGTTGGCTTGGGTATCAGTAATATCTTCGTAATCATCATCATTGTTGTTTGGATTATTATCATCATCTAAAACATCAAATAAATAACGACCAAAAGGCTCAACCTTAGTAAAGATAATTTTACCGTTTTGAGGAATTACTGTTATTTGTGGACTGGACACATAATCAAAGAAACCATCACCGCCTTCTTGTGGGTCATTATTACTATTTAATCGATCTAAATGAAATAATCGTATTAATGGTGTTTCTTGAATCTCAGTATCGTCATTAGGATCTAAAGGCGTGTTGTTGTTATACAACGGAAAAGTTGTACCCTCTACAGGCTTTATATAATTTACTGGAGATGCCTCTGTATAAAAAATGTTTAATCTAAAATCTTCTTGACTTAATTGAAAAGCACCTGTATCGTAGATGTTTTTCATCATTAAATCCCAAATTGGCTGCTCTACAGATGTTACAGCACTCTTTAACATTTTTAAGACTAAACTCTGGTTATTAATTACCTGATTTCCTGTAGTACCTTCACTTACCTGAGTAGCATCTACACCGTCATTGGCAAATTCACCTACTTGAAACACTTCACCACCTCTTGTATATTGAAAGGCTACTGCTAAGACTTCATCATTTAACAAGCGTTGGTTTAATGAGATATATCCAAGTTCTGTATTTAAGACATAATCTTGTCCTTCTTGTAGCTTTCGCGCAGCTTCAAGCTTACCATAATCAAAACCTTCGTCAACACTCACAGAAACACCAGACTCTACATTGGTTATATCTCTTACCGCTTCCGTTAAAAGTGATCCTGCACCACCAATATTAGTTGGATCAAAATCATTGTTACCATTATCTGGTAATGCGCCAATATTGTTTATGAAACCTGCAGGCAATGGATCTAACCCAATATTATCTGGATCTGACTCCCCTAAATCCTGAAAAGCAACAATATTTCTAACATTTTCTGTTTGATTATTTCTGTTAGTTACCCAAACCTCCACTCTTGTAATTTGAAGACCTTGATTGTCTATAAATGGATATTGTTGTAAAGCCTTATCGTAGTTGTCCCTAAAATAATGTGATAAAAAATAGTGTCTGTTTTCGTCATAATCTCTAGCAAAGAATTCGAATTCTTCTAAAGTTCCTCCTCCTTGCGCTACAACAGATTTAGATTGTGATTGCTGCTCTGAGAAAACAGCTGTAACTCTTGTTTTACCAAACTGCAATTCTGTTTTTACACCAAAAAGGCTTTGCGCTCCTCTAATTAAAGAACTATTAAGAGGCATATTTACATTACCAACCTCTATCTTTCTAATGATATCATCTTCGGTTGGTGTATATTCTAATTTTACAAGCTGTTGAAAATCAAAGGTTGCTTCGGTATCATAATTGGCTGTAACCTGTAACCTTGTACCAACTTTACCCAACAAACTCAATCCAATTCTTTGATCAAAATCAAAAGTAAAGTTTGTTCGGTTACGAGGAGAAAACGCTGGATTATCCTGTTTTGAGAATAAAACACCTAAATCTACTTCTGCATAACCACTAGGAATAACACTGATTGTATTACCTCCAAAGATGGTTTCAAAAAGTCCAGAATTGACATAAAACTCTGGTAACAAATTCTTTTGATCTTCTTCGCTACCTTCTTTCTGCCCAGAAGCAGCATCTGCCATACGCTTGTAATACTCTTTCAGTTTTTCTTCTAGTACCAAACGTCTAAATTCTTCTGGTGTAAGAATTAAAGGATAGTTTATATTAAAATCACCTATTTTCTCGGTGTATACATATCTATCTAAAACAGGATCGTAAGTGTATTTTGAAATAATGCTATTAGGATTTGGCATTTTAAGTTTACCTAATGCAAATGTTGTTTTTGTAGAATCTTGCTCTTCTGTTTCTGGCTCTTGTGCAAAAACAGATGCACTCATTAGCATCATAAATACTAATGACACATAAAAACTGATTGATTTTAATTGATTGTAGTTAGTTCTATTCAATTGTATTATAAGTTTTTAAGAGCTTCTTTTATGATTTGCTCTACAAGGGCATCGGGTTGGGCTTGCAATATTTTATCAACTACTTTTTCGGATTGTTTTTTGTTAAATCCTAAAACATCTAAAGCAGATAACGCTTCATCTTTGTTAGTATTGTTTGGTATTAGAGAAAGTTCGTCTATGCCATACACTTTTAACACTTTATCCTTTAGATCTATGATAACACGCTGAGCAGTTTTGGCCCCAATACCCTTAACACTCTGTATTAAAGCTACATCGCCTCCTGCTATACCTTCTTTAACCTGTTCTGGCGTTAAAGACGACAACATTGTACGCGCTGTATTTGCTCCTATTCCGCTAACCGAAATTAGAAGTTTAAAAATTTCTCGTTCGGTTTTAGAAGAAAAACCATAAAGACTATGGGAATCTTCTCTTACTTGCAAATATGTATATAGCTTTAAATTTTCTTTATCAGGAATTTGAGAAAATGTATGTAGAGATATATTAATAAAATATCCTACTCCGTTGCAATCTATTACAACGTCTGTAGGATTTTTTTCTACTAGTTTTCCCTCTAAGTGTGTAATCATTTATTACTTAAGGTTAAAGTCCCAAATGTAATAAAATTATTTACAATATTAGGGTTGAAACCTATGTAAGACTACTTAGTCTTTTGCTGACGTTTTTCGCGCTCTTGCGCATCTATAACAGCTATGGCTGCCATATTAACGATTTCGTCTACACTTGCTCCTAATTGAAGAATATGAACAGGCTTAGCCATACCCATCATAATAGGACCTATTGACTCTGATTTATTAAGCTCTTTAAGCAGTTTATAAGTAATATTAGCTGCATCAAGGCTTGGAAAAATAAGTGTATTGACTTTTCGACCTGCTAATTTAGAAAA
The DNA here is from genome assembly GCA_002722255.1 of Winogradskyella sp. Lineage (GTDB taxonomy): Bacteria > Bacteroidota > Bacteroidia > Flavobacteriales > Flavobacteriaceae > Winogradskyella > Winogradskyella poriferorum. Next base: position 35,545 of record PBLD01000001.1, read on the forward strand.
TGGAAATATATCTTGAAGCATTTTTTCATTAAGAGCAAAGTCGGTTTGCAACTCTCCATCTACAACCATGTCTGGGTAAGCTTTATGAAGCATAGATACAGCTTCTTGTACTTTTCTTGCTCTTGGATTTTCTGATGATCCAAAATTAGAATACGAAATCATAGCAGTAATTGGCTCTATACCAAACATCCTTGCAACTCTAGATGTCATTCTTGCTATTCTAGCCAAATCTTTTGCGTCTGGGTCTATGTTTATAGCAGTGTCACTTAAAAACATAGGTCCTCGTTGCGTCATCATAACGTTAGTTGTTGCAATTCTATTAACGCCTTCTGCCATACCAATTAACTCTAACATTGGTTTTACAACTGAAGGATAATTACGAGAATAACCAGTAACAAGGGCATCTGCATCACCAACATTTACCATCATTGCAGCGTAGAAATTACGTTCTCGCATTTTCTTCTGAGCTGAATATAACGTTACGCCTTGTCGGTGTCGTTTCTCCCAATAAACTTTCGCATATTGGTTTTTACGTTTGGTTTCATCATCAGATTTTGGATCTATAATCTCGATATCTGCATCAAAATCTATTTCAAACATTAACTCTATAATCGTATCTTTTCTACCTAAAAGCACTGGCTCTGCCACGCCTTCTTCGTAAACTATCTGAGCAGCTTTTAAAACATCTAACTGATCCGCCTCAGCAAACACAACACGCTTAGGATTAGTGCGCGCTCTACCTAATAACTGGCGTACCAATTTGTTGTCTGAGCCTAAGCGCTCTAATAAAGCATTTTTGTAACGATCCCAATCTTCTATTGGCTCTTTGGCGACACCACTTTCTATTGCAGCTTTTGCCACTGCAGGTGGTACTTCTGCAATTAGTCGAGGATCAAAAGGTTTTGGAATAATATAGTCTCTACCAAAGGTTAATCTGGTTTCGTTGTAAGCTAGATTTACTTGTTCTGGAACTGGTTCTTTTGCCAATCTAGATAGTGCTTTTACAGCAGCCATCTTCATTTCTTCATTAATCTTGGTGGCTCTAACATCTAATGCGCCTCTAAAAATGAATGGAAATCCTAGTACATTATTTACCTGATTAGGATGATCACTACGACCTGTAGCCATGATGATATCTTCTCTGGTATCTATAGCTAAATCGTAATTTATTTCGGGATTTGGGTTTGCCATTGCAAACACAATTGGGTTTGCAGACATAGATTTTAACATTGCTGGAGACACAACATCTGCCATAGATAAACCAATGAAAACATCAGCATCTTTCATAGCTTCATCTAAAGTGTCTATTTTTCTGTCTGTAGCAAACTCCGCCTTTTGTGCTGTAAGATTGTCTCTGTCTTTTCTAATGACACCCTTACTGTCTAACATTACAATATTCTCACTCTTTGCACCAAATGCTTGATATAATCTGGTACAAGATATTGCTGCAGCGCCTGCTCCGCTAACAACAATTTTTACGTCTTCAATATTTTTTTCGGCAAGCTCTAGAGCATTCAATAATGCTGCGGCTGAGATTATAGCTGTACCATGTTGATCATCGTGCATCACTGGAATATCTAATTCCTCCTTCAATCGACGTTCAATTTCAAAAGCCTCTGGTGCTTTTATATCTTCAAGATTAATCCCTCCAAAAGTTGGTGCAATGTTTTTAACCGTTTCTATAAACTCGTCAACATTTTCAGTATCTACTTCAATATCAAAAACATCAATGTCTGCAAAGATTTTAAACAGTAAACCTTTTCCTTCCATTACAGGCTTTGAAGCTTCAGGACCAATATTACCTAGGCCTAAAACCGCTGTTCCATTAGATATTACTGCTACTAAATTTCCTTTTGCTGTATATTTATAGACATTGTTAACATCCTTTTCTATTTCTAAGCAAGGTTCTGCAACACCTGGAGAATATGCTAAGGATAAATCGCGTTGAGATGCGTATTTTTTGGTAGGCACAACTTTTATCTTTCCTGGAGTTGGCTTGGCATGATATACCAAAGCCTCGATTCGCTTGCTTTGTTTGCTCATAATCAAATAAAATTAAGCCACAAAGGTACGCAATGAAAATGGTAAGATTGCAAAAGTAATTAACTGCTTAACTTTTATTTTAAAATTGTAAATGAAAATATTGAACCATTACCTAATTCTGACTCAATGGAAATAGACCCTCCCAATTTAGCTACCATTTTACTTACGATTGCTAAACCTAAGCCTGTGCCTTCTTTACCAAAACGATCTGTTTTACTTAGCTTTACAAAGACATCAAAGATTTTGTCTTGGTACTGCTTTTCAATTCCTGGGCCATTATCTTGAACACTAAAAATGTAGTACTCTTCATTCTCATCTATATTAACATCTACTTTTGCTTTCGGTTTGTCATTATATTTTATAGCATTACCGATAAGATTGGTTAGTATTTGACCTACTACAATAACATTAATATTTAAGTTCTTAATTTCTGAGTTGAAGTTTAATTCGAGATTTTGATCGCTAGAATAGAAGTTACTTATTTTTTCACTAAAATTTTTTAATGAAATATAATTTTTCTCTTCTCCTACAGTATCAATATTTGCACTATAATCCATTAACCTCTCAAGAAATTTATACAATTGATCCGAAGATTTAATAATTAACTCTATAAGGCCTAAACCATCGTCGTTTAGTTGAGATTTGTAACTTGCCAAGAACATTCCTGCCAGATTAGAAATATTAGATATTGGAGATTTTATATCGTGAGCAGCGACATGCGCAAATTGCTCTAAATCTTGATTTTTATTTTCTAACTCATCTACAACCTTATTTAACTCATAATTCTTTTTACGAAGAACCAATAAATTCATAACCTGTTTAGACAAAATTCTAAGCGATTCTTTCTGACCTTTATTTAAACCATTAGGCTTATTGTCAATTACACACAGCGTACCTAAGGGAAGTCCCGCTTCAGATTTTAATGGTACGCCTGCATAAAAAATAACATTAGGATCTCCTGTAACTAATGGGTTATCATAAAATCGTTCATCTTTTCTAGCATCATTGACTAACAACGTGTTTTCAGCATCGTTAATTGCGTGGGCGCAAAAGGCTAGTTCTCTTGGAGTTTCTGGCGCATCAAGTCCATATCTGGACTTAAACCACTGCCTATCTTTATCAACAAGACTTATTAAGGCAATTGGTGTTCCACATATTTCTGCTGCTAATTTTGTGAGATCATCGTAGTCTGACTCAGGGAGAGAATCTAAAATATTATAACTCTCTAATTCTCTTAATCTTTCGGCTTCGTTAATATGGTTATTTGGGGCAATCATATTTACTTATTTTTAACATCGCAAAATACTATTTTTATTTCAAACAAGGCATCAACACATACTATTAACACTTGCTTTTCAAACATTTAAGTATAAAAATCAAACATAGACTTTAAATTACTAACTAATAGTTGTAAATAATTTTTGTTAATTAGTAAAGTACAAATGACTCATTTATGAAAAACAACTTCTTACTTCTTTTTATTACCATAACATTTTCCTCCTTTTGCCAGACTAATAGAAAAATATATATCGCTGATAATGAAACTAAAAAACCTATTCCATTTGCTAATGTCGTGTACAGTAACTTATCGTTAAAAGGCACAAGTTCTGATATTGATGGTGCTTTTTTTGTTCCGTCAAACGTAACAGAATTAACTATTAGTTCTGTAGGTTACGAAACCAAAGTCATAGCATTTAATACAACAACTCCTAAAACTATTTTTTTAAACCCTAAAATCAGCGAATTAGACGAGGTAGTTTTAGATGGCGAAAACCCTGCGCATCGTATTATAAAATTGGCCACCAAAAACAAAGATTTAAACAACCCTAAAAACTTAAAATCGTATACCTACAAAGCTTATGATAAAATTTATTTAACCTCTCAAAACAGTACAAAATCAAAAGATTCTATTCTATCCAAATTAGATGAGTTATTCGAAGGTTCGCATTTATTTATTACCGAAACCATTACTAAACACAAATATTTAAAGCCAAGATTAACTCAAGATAGTATTATAGCAACAAAATCTTCAGGTTTTAAAAACCCAAACTTCTCGTTATTGGCTAACAGTTTACAGCCTTTTTCGTTTTATGATGACCATTTGGTTTTAGTTGAAACGAATTACCTAAACCCAATTTCTAAAGGAAGTACACGAAAGTATAAGTTTAGGTTAAAAGAGGAAATTGTTAAAGATAACGACACCTTATTTGTTATTTCTTTTGAACCTAAAGCTAATCGTAATTTTGAAGGTCTAAAAGGAGTTCTCACCATTAACTCTAACAAATATGCCGTTCAAAGTGTTGATGCAAAAACGGTAAATTCAGGTAAAATAGGCTATACCATTCAGCAAAAATACGCTCTAGTTAATGAGCAATATTGGTTTCCTGAGCAACTAAACTTTATAATGACTTTGGGCTCTGAACTCAACAATATGGCATACTATGGTAAAAGTTATATTTCAGATATTTCACTTTTCGAACCCTTAACAACCAAAGATTTTTCCTTAACCACTAACTTTATTTCTGATGATGCCACTAAAAAGTCTTCTGATTTTTGGAGACTCAACAGAAGAGATAGCCTAGATTTAATGGAACTAAAGACTTATGCTATTTTAGATAGTATTGGTGAGAAAAAGAATTTTGACAAAATACTCACCTATATACCAAAGGTAGTTGAAGGAAGATTTCCTTTAAAATATGTAGATATTGATGTAAATCAACTTTTTAGATACAATAATTACGAAGGATTTAGAACTGGCTTGGGCCTCTACACTAACGATGATATTATAAAAAATGTGTCTGTTGGTGGTTATGGTGCGTATGGTTTTAAAGACCACACATGGAAGTATGGTTTTGGTATGTATTTCGATTTTTCAAAAGAACAAGACTTTACTATCGACTTAGAATATAAAAATGACTTACTCGAAACTGGCAATTTTTCGGGAGACAGAATAAAAAGCACTCTAAATCAACGAGGATGGATTGCCAGCCAAATGGATGCTATTGAGTCTTACAGCATTAAAACTAATATGAAGTTAATTAGAAATGTAGATTGGTCGTTTGGTTTTAACACCTCTGATATAAGTCCGCAATATGATTATGCTTTTAATCAAAATGGTTCACCTATTACAGATTACACCAATACCGAAATACAGTTTGGACTCACTTACCGTTCTAATGAAAAGGTAACTAACATGTTTGGTTTAAAAATAAAGGAACCTAGTGATAAACCTGTGGTAAATTTCTTGTATGCTCGTGGATTAGAAAACACTTTTGATGGTGATTTTAGCTACAACAAATTTAGATTTACTCTAGACCATAGTTTTATAACCAAAGGATTGGGTAAAACAACATACAGACTAGATTTAGGTTACATAGACAAAACACTGCCTTACGGATTATTATTTACAGGCGAAGGTTCTTTTGATAGGAGTATTCCTTTTGTGGTTACTAACTATTTTCAAACCATGCGACCATATGAGTTTTTATCAGATAGATATGCGAGTCTATTTACGACGCATAACTTCGGGAGGCTTTTTAATAACAAAGGAAAAATAGCACCTGAGGTTGTACTATATAACAACTTTAGTATTGGTGAATTATCTAATGAAAGTAATCATCAGTTTATTAGCTTTAAAACTAAAGAAGAACTTTTTAGTGAGACAGGTTTAGAACTTCAAAACTTCTTGAAGTTTGATGTTAATGAGTTGTTTTATTTAAGCTTTGGTGTAGGTGCGTTTTATAGGTACGGATTTCACAACCTTGATAAATCAAAAGATAATTTTGCTTTTAAATACGGAATGCAGTTTAGTTTTAAATAACAAACTAAAATGTCATAGCCTTAACTTTCTCACCTTCTGAATAAGTAACACTAAATTTGAAGGTTTTTAAATCTGCTTCTAGCGTTGCAAAATCTTCTTCATTTTGCCAATGCATTATTAATTTATTACTCAATGACTCCTTTACAGTTATACTACCATTAAATGCTTTTGAGGTATTTCTTAGTTTAATCAACTCTAGTTGATTGATAACGATATCTTTTTGCAAGCCATCTTCAATTGTTCTGTTTGAAAGTGTTGTTCTGTTAATTTCCTTATGACCTCCTTCTCCTGCGCGTTCCACTGCTTCATAATCGTTAGTACCAGCAAAAATATCTAAGTACCATACTTGTGGAATACCTGGCACAAACAACTGTATTACCCTCGCCAACAAAAACTTATCTTCTTGCTCACCCAATGCACTAAAGTAGGTAGCGTTAACTTGGTAATACGAAATTTTATTCCCCTCAGAATCATAGAGATTTTTTACTCGTCCACCACGTTCTAGAACAATATTCATGATGTCATCTATTTCATCATCAGTTAGCAAACCTGCATTGTAAGTTCCGTTAACTTCTTTTCCTTTTAAATCTAAAACAGGAATACCGTCATGACAACCAAGCATGTTTACCGTTTTGTATTTGTTAGCAACAATTTCATTAATCCATTTTACCAGTGCGTTATTATCTGCTTTTTCTAAAGTATGAATTATAAGTCCTGGTAAGAAAAAATCGTAAATCTGATAATCTTGTTCCGCAACTTCTTTATGAAGAAATGATCCGTATTCCGCATGAATTTCGGGTAATAACTTGAGTTCGTTTTTATCTGCAATCTCTCTTATTTTCATTAAATAATCCCATGTGCCTGGTGTATTAAAAAAATTAGATTGACCAACTTCTTTATGTAAATAGGCAAAAGCATCTAATCGTAATACAGAACAACCAAAGGATTTTAATTTTGCGAGTGTTTCGTTGTAAAACTCCCAGACTAATGGCGATTTTGCGTTAACATCCATTTGCCCCAAGTAAGTACACTTCCTGTAGACTATATTTACAATTTTATGCTTTACATCTTCATCAAGATTAAGTTGTAGTTGTTCTATGGGTTTATTATCCTCAATTGACTTATTTATAATTTGACAAATAGACTCTTTTTCGGGCAAAGACAAGTTAAATACATCTTTTAAATCCTCTACCTCAATTTTATTGAATGTTATTTTTTGATAAAAGGTATTCCAGTATGGCTGTTTACTACCATCAGGAAAAGGAACTTGCAAAATTGGTAAGCCAGATTTTCGCATAAAAAGTTTATCGAGATAAACATCATCTGGAATAATAATACCGTCGCTATTTAATTTCCCAAAGCCCTGCCAAAATTCATTCCAATTGATAAAAAAATCTTTGTAAATAGAGTTTTTACCATGTTTTAATAAATCTTTAAACTGAGGTGAAGCTACCGAAAGATGATTTAATACTATATCAAATTTCAGTTCTATCCCTAAAGATTTTAGATCCTCTAAATCCTTTTTAGATACTAAATCCTCATTAATATTGTAATCTATAATAGAGAAACCTCTATCTAAATCGCTATTAAAAAACGTTGGCAACACATAGAATAAAGAAAAGGCATCTTTAAACTCTGGCTTTTGCAACATGGTAATAGTATCGCTTAATTTATCGCCTATACTATCTGGGTAGGCATTAAGCATAACTCCGTTGGCAACCTCGTTTTTCTGTATCATATTATATTTATAGTAGTTTGGAAAGTATATCTATATTATCTGGCAACCTACCTACATTCTGAAGTTTTAAAGCAGCAAGTTGCAATGCTACTTCTAAACATTCCTTAACTGGTTTTTCTTTTATATAGGCAAATAAAAAGCCTGACCAAAAAGCATCTCCAGCTCCTGTAGCATCCATTACCATGTCTATTTTTATTGCTGGTAGTTGAATGAGTTCTTTATCCTTCTGAGACAGAATGACTCCGTTACTACCTAATGTAAGACATATTATGTCCACTCCTTCATTATGAAAAAAATCGAAGATTTCTTGGTGTGGTAGCTTTTTACCAAAAAGCCTAAGCATATCGTCTTCACTTATTTTAATCAGTGGATTAAACTTACAATAAGCTTTGATAATCTCTAGAGCTTCATCTTTGCTTTCCCAGATTTCATCAGCATAATTAACATCTATACTAAGTTTACAACCAGAATCGTAAGCTTCTTTTGCTTTGTTTAAAATTGTTGTCTGTGCAGGTTTGCGACTAAGTGCAAAACAAGTTGTATGATATATTTTAGCCTGTTTTAATAAACTTTCAGGTATTTGCGCTTCGGTAATACAAGAATCTGCTTCTCTAAAAGGAATAAAATCTGGTGTTCCTTTTGTACGTGATACGAAAATGACACTCGTTGGCTTTTTCTCAATGCGATTAATATTGGATACATCTACTCCTACTTCAGAGAATCTTTCAAAAATATAATCACCAAATCCATCATCTCCTACAGCAGCAATCATTTTAGATTTTAGACCTAAACGTGCCATATTCATAGCAACGTTAGTAGGCGACCCTCCTAAATACCTGTGATAATCTCTTGTATCATTTATTGTTACATTGGTTTGGTGACCAATAAAATCAATTAAGGCCTCACCAACACAAAGAATATCTATATTTTGATTATTATTTTTCAACGTTTGTTATAATTAAGACGTTACCTCTTCTACCTCTTTATTCTTTGTTTTCATTAATAGAGTTAAAACAGAGGCTACGATTAACAATATACCTGCAAAAGTTATTGCATGGCGCGGATCGTTATTTAAAAAATGTTTTAATATATACCCAAATGATACTGTTTGAAATATCATTGGTATTACAATCATCATATTTATTATTCCCATATAAACTCCATAGCGTTCCTTAGGAATATCGGAAACAACCATTAAATATGGAATACCCATCATACTCGCCCAACCGATACCAAAACCAGTGATAGCAAAAAATAGTAGATTTTTATTTTCAATATGTGGAAAAGCTAAAAATCCTATAGCTGCTAAGATGAGGCAAAAAGCATGAACTCGTTTAGCACTAAATCGCTTAGCAAAGCCAACTAGAGCAAACGCTACCAAAAAAGTTACGACATTGTACCAACCATTAACCAAGCCTGTCCAACCTACAGCTTCACTGTATAATTCTTTGTTATCTGGTGTTGCATTCCATACAGAAAGTGCAACACTTTTTGAAGAATTTTGCCAATAGCAAAAAAGCGCATACCACTGAAACAAGTATACTAAAGCCAATTGCCACATTACTTTTGGCATATCTTTTATTGCTGAAACGATTTCTACCAAAGGCTCAAAGACCCCGTTTTTTTCAGCTTTTAGAGCTTCTAATTCTTCTTTAGTTGGTGGTATTTCTTTTGTTTTGCTATTACTCCACAATATTGAAGCGATAGAACAAAATGCTCCTAAGAAAAACGAAGCATACACCCAATTAGGCAAAGAGCCTGTTGTACCTACAATAATTAAAGGAAACACAAATAACGATACGTTTGCCAAGACCTGACCTAAACCTGTAAAGAAACTTTGCATCTGAAAACCTAAAGGTCTCTGATCTTCGTTTAAGCTATCTGCTATGAGTGCTCTGTAAGGCTCCATTGCAGTGTTGTTCCCTGCATCTAATATCCAAAGTAAACCTGCAGCCATCCATAACGAACTACTAAAAGGAAAGGCGATTAATGCCAAACTACATAAAATAGCTCCGATAAGAAAGTACGGTTTTCTTCTCCCTAGTTTAGGATGCCATGTTTTATCACTTAAAGCACCTATTACTGGTTGTACTAATAAACCTGTTACAGGACCTGCTAAATGTAAAATTGGTATTTGATCTGGACTTGCTCCTAAAAAATCGTAAATAGGTGTTACTGCACTTTGTTGTAACCCGAAGCTGTATTGAATTCCGAAAAACCCAACATTCATGTTTAGAATTTGCCAAAAGCTTAATTTGGGTTTAGATCTGAGCATAACGTTTACTTTTGATTAAAAATACAACTTGAATTACTAAGGATTAAAAAGAGTCAATGATAATAATTAACATTGACTCTTCTACCAATCAATCAATCAACTTAAAAGTCAATATTTTAAAACTCACTCAAATAAAATTTTATCTAAAAGTATAGTTAAGTCCTAAAGAAATAGATCTTCCTGGGACAGGTCTTGCTCTTACATAGTTGGTTTGTCCTTCTACGATAGAACCTTCTTCAGACTCAGTAATACCTAATGTATCAAATATGTTATTGAAACCTAAGTTAGCACTTAAGTCTTTTGTAATACCATAGTTAAAGAAACCATTTACGATAACAAATCCTGGCATTACTAAATCGTTATTATCTTGGGCATAAGCCTTTGATTGACCTATAAAACTAAGTCCGAAAGAATTTTGCTTTTCTGTACCAAAGTTATACGTTGGGATAAAGTTATAGATGAAATCTGGTTGTCTTCTTGGTGTATTACCATCGTTATCGCCAGAGTCTATTTTTGCATTAGTATAAGTTACACCACCACGTAAGCTAAGGTCATTAATTCTATAGAAACCTTCTAATTCAACACCAAGTGAGCTATAATCATTTTCTATTATGGAGTTTGAAGTTGCTTCAAAACCACCTTCTTCTGTAGTCTTAGCGTAGAATAATGTCGCGTATAAAGCACCATTATCAAATCCTCTCTTATACCCAACTTCTGCTTGATTTATAAAGTCTAATGCGTTAATCTTATCTCCATCTAAATAATCTAAACCTGCAAATAAAATACGATCAGCCTTAGCTGCTGCACCTCTACTGTAACGTGCAAAAACCGCTTGTCTGTCTTGTAATTTATAGTTAACCCCTAATGAGTAAGACACATAATCATAATCGTAATCTACCGGAGTTGGATTTGCTGTATCTACAGCAGAAACAGATTGCTCTGGCGCAGAAATCACTCCGTCGTTATTAATATCAAACGTAGTTTGTACCGTACCTGCAAATGTGCCATCTACCTGTCCTTTATCAAAACGAATACTTGCGTCGAAATTTAAATCTTCAGAAGCCTCGATAGCAATATTTGCATAAGGTGCAGAAATATTATACTGTGTATCGTAATTACGTGTACAGCAATTTCCCCAAAAAGGTACTCCATAGGCATATAATCCATTTGTACTCAAAGCAGTTCCTGTTGCATCTGCAACATCTATTAACCTAGCATTATCATCATTTACTTCTTGTAGGTAAGAATTCCACAACCAAGACATAGATACATTTTGAATAGATTTAAAGTAACCTACAGTAACATCTACATTGTCAAATGACTTTGTTAATCTTAAGTCATTCATAAAATTGTTAAAGTCATTCAACTCCACATCAAACATATGAATCCTAGCCAGCAATGCATCATCACTTACCGCTGACCCGTCATTAGCATAAGTTAAGGTAGAACCTGTACCAAACGACTCTGCTATTGCATTAGCTGTATTTACTTCTGCCGGGAATGGCGACACAAAATTTCCTTTATTAAAAGAGAATCTACCGTTGTTTCTAATTCTCCATCCATCACTTAATTCAAAAGACGCATCAAGACCTAATGATGTTGAAATAGGATTCATACCATCTGCAACATTAGATCTTCTTAACTGACCATCTGCACCTAAATTTACATTTTGAGTTAAATAAGATGAATGTAAAGACCCTCTTGTTGCGTCAAAGTTAGGTGCATTACCCCAATCTGGATCATCATTTGTTCCTGTAACTTTTATTGGCATTGGTAAGTATGCTGCCGCTCTATCGTTTAAATATTTTGTGCTTAACCTCACATAGCCTTTTTCAAATTCTTTAGTAAGGTTTAATTTAATTTGCCCACCATTATTAGCGGTAAACCCTGTCTCTCTAATACCTTCACCAGCTCTGTAAAAACCACCTGCATGAAAATATAACCCTTCACCTATTGGTGCACCATAATCAAAATCTGTTCTAAAAGATCCATAATCTAAACCAAATGATGTGCCAATAGAACCTCCTTGAGTTTTTCCTGTTTTACTGATTAAGTTAATTATAGCACCAGGAGAGTTTGAAGATAATGTAGATGCCGAACCACCTCTTATCGCCTCAATTCTTCCTATATTATTATCAAATCTTGTAAAAATATCTGCCGTTGCAAAAGACATATCACCAAATAATAAAACAGGTAAACCATCTTCTTGAAGTTGAACATATTTTGAACCACCTGAAGAAACCGGCACACCTCTTACTGCAATATTAGAGTTACCTTCACCACCCGAAGACTCTGAACGAATACCAGGTATTGTCCTAAAAATTTCTGCTGTTGTTCTAGGTGCTGATTGTTGAATAACCTTTGGTCTCATAGTAGTTACAGATACACTAGAATTAATTCTTGATTTTGGATTTGTAACACCAGTAACTATAACTTGATCTAAAGACTCTGTATCTTCAGTTAAAACAAAATCTACAGTTAAATCTGTACCATCAACTGTAATGGACTTTCTAGATTCAGAATAACCTAAGTAAGAAACTATCATTGTATAAGTTCCATTTTCTACATTAGAAACTGTATACTTACCATCTATATCAGTTACAGCTCCTTTAGAGGTACCCTCTAAAATAATGTTTGCACCTGGTACTGACATACCATTGTTGTCTTTAACGATACCTGAAATATTACTCTGTGCAGATAGAAAGTATCCTATCATAACAAAAGCAATAAAAACGCCCCATTTGTTTTTTAATAAATTCATCTTTCAGTTGTTTATTTGTTATTTTTTTACTTATTCTGATAACGAATTTACATTCTTAGTAATAAAAAAATGATAATTCAATATCGAAAACGTTTTCGATTTCACGAAAACGTTTTCGATTTGTATATTTACATTATATTTTCTTTAACACTATACTATTGCCAAATGAAACCCGTAACCCTCAAAGAAATAGCTGAAATTTTAGGTATCTCAATTACAACAGTATCTAAGGCTCTCAAGGATTATCCAGATGTTAGTAAGAAGACTAAACGCTTGGTTAAAGAAACAGCGGCTACTTTAAATTATAAACCTAACGCATTTGCTGTTAATCTCAGAACAAGTGAATCGAAAACTATAGGCATTATAATTCCTGAGGTTGTCCATCATTTCTTTTCAAGCGTTATTAAAGGCATAATTGCACAAGCAGAGAAAAAAGGATATTTGGTCATCATACTTCAATCAAACGAGTCTTTTGAGCTCGAGAAAAAACAAATAGACTTACTATTAAGTAAACGTGTTGACGGTATTTTAATGTCTTTAGCTAACGGAACTGTAAATTTTAATCATTTAAATGATATTATAGAGGCAGATACTCCATTAGTGCTATTTGATAAAATAGCAAAGGTTGTAAAATGTTCGAAGGTAATTATAGATGACCGTAAAGCTGCATACACTGCAACAAAACACCTTATTGATATCGGTTGTAAGAAAATAGCACATTTTAGAGGTCCATTGCTACCTCAAAATTCAATTGATAGATTTCTGGGTTATAAACAAGCTTTAACTGACCACAACATACCATACAACCCTTCATTAGTTTATATATGCAACTGTAGTGATAAAAGTTTTGAGGAAGGAAAAGAAAGTGCAAGAAAATTACTGAAAGATCATAACGATGTAGATGGTATATTTATTAATACAGATTTGGTTGCAATAGGTGCGCTTACAGAATTTAATAAGCAAGGTATTATAGTGCCAGATGATATTGCTGTAGTTGGATTTAGTAATTGGTTTATGTCTTCTGTAATTTCACCAACATTAAGCACTATTGATCAACCTGGATACGACATGGGCAAAACCTCTTTTAAATTACTATATAAAGAAATAAAACAACGTAAAAAGAAAGAACCAGTTACTTTTAAAACTGTAGAGTTACCTACCGAACTTGTAGTAAGAGAATCTTCTACTAAATCCATTACTGTAGAAAGTTAATATTCCTTTTAAGACCAGAATATTTAGTACGTTTTACAGCTGATTTTTTAAACACTTTTCTAAAAGTATCTTCTGTAATCTCTTCCCAATCTTTTTTTGTCATAGACAATAGTTCTGGATGCGGATTAAATAAAGGTTCACTATGCGGTTTACTAAACCGATTCCATGGGCAAACGTCCTGACATACATCGCAGCCAAACATCCAATCATCAAACTTACCTTTCATGTCTGAGGGTAAATTATCTTTTAATTCTATTGTAAAGTACGAAATGCATTTACTTCCGTCTACAACATAGGGTTCTGTAATGGCTTCTGTTGGGCAGGCATCAATACACGCTGTACATGTGCCACAATGGTCTGTAACTGGTGTATCATACTCTAACTCTATATCTATAATAAGTTCTGCAATAAAATAGAACGAACCTACTCTTTGAGTTAGTAGGTTAGAATGTTTTCCTATCCATCCTAAACCAGATTTTGCTGCCCAAGCTTTATCTAGTACAGGTGCAGAATCCACAAACGCTCGTCCATAAACTTCACCTATTTCCTCCTGAATAAAAGCCAGCAACAACTTAAGTTTATCCTTTATTACAAAATGGTAATCTGTACCATAAGCATATTTTGATAGCTTATAGCTATTAGCCGTTTGCTCTTGGCTTGGATAATAATTTAACAATAATGACACCACACTTTTCGATCCTTCTACAAGTAGTGTTGGATCTAGACGTTTATCGAAATGGTTTTCCATATAACGCATTTCGCCATGCATATTTTTATTTAACCAAGACTCTAACCTTGGCGCTTCTTCTTCTAAAAACTCAGCTTTGCTAATTCCACACGATAAAAAACCAAGCCGCTTAGCTTCTGCTTTGATAAGTTGTGTGTATTTAGAGTTGTTTTTCATTAAGATCGTGGTTCAAATCTTAAGTAAGCATTCTTAGGCTTTAAGGTAATAAGAGGTGTTATTTCTATGGATTCAAACTCTGGTGTAATTTTATATTTTGAAACTAATTGACTTACTGCTATTATCATTTCAAACATAGCAAAATTATTACCAATGCATTTTCTCGGACCTGCACCAAATGGAAAATATTGTGAGGAATACTTTCGTCCACCTTCTGAAAAACGTTCTGGCATAAACGCTTCTGGTTGTTCCCACAATTGCGGATGACGATGAATCTCAAAAATAGAAAATAATAAATTTGAACCTGATTTAAATTCCATGCCGCCAAAAGTATCGTCTGATATATTAACGCGATCTATAAAGTAAGCCGGTGGATATAACCGCATTGCTTCTTCAACAACTTGCTGACACACTTTGGCCGAAGTTACTAAAGCCATAATATCTTCAGTTTCTTTTTTAATATTTGAAATCTCTTCAACAATTTTGTCTTGCCATTTAGGATTTTGTGATAATAACTGAAATGTAAAAGTTAAAGCATTAGATGTTGTTTCGTGCCCAGCAACAAATAATATTAATATTTCATCAATCAATTGTTCTTCACTCATCGGTGTGCCATCTTCATATTTGGCATCGAGTAGCATGTCTAATAAATCGTTTTGCCTAGAACCAGAATCTCTTCGTTCGTTAACAATACGTTTTAAAATCTCTCTTGCCTCCTTGGTGAGATCTAAATTCTTTTTTAAAATTCCGCTCGCTGAAAACCACCAAGCTAAATATGGTTGTCTTAACTCCTTAACGAACATTTTTTGGGTGGCCTCCGTAATAAATTGTAGTCTATGTATATCTTTTTGATTTACGGCACTACTAAATAATGATTTTACAACAGTTTGAAATGCTAAATCATTTAAGATTGGGAAAATGTCTACTCTTTTATTTGGCTGAACTTTTTGATACTCGGTTTTAATAGTATCATATATATTATCCAGTAACAAATTAAGTTGCTTTTTATGAAAAGCAGGTTGAATAAGTTTTCGCTGTTTGCGCCAATGCTCTCCTTCGGACGTTAACAAGCCTTTGCCTACATACTTTGAAAGGTCTTCAGTTTGAATTGTACTTTTTGTATAATTCTTTTGATTTTTTTGAAGCACATACTCAGCAAACTCGGCATCGCGAGAGAAGTAGATTTTTTTATTTAAACCTATTGTAAGACTAAACGTATTTCCTCTTTCAGAGAAATTTTTATGATGAAATGGTAATGGGTTTTTTAGAATATTTAGCGAGTGCCTTAAAAATTGAGATAAAGGTACGTTAGGAATGTTAGTGTATGTTTTCATGCATCAATTAAAATCAAAACAAACCTCCTTGTATTGGTCCTTTAATTTTACCTAAATGTTTATACGCTTGTTCTGTAACTTCTCGTCCACGAGGTGTTCGCATTATAAAACCTTGCTGAATTAAAAAAGGCTCATACACCTCTTCAATTGTCTCAGCACTTTCACTTACAGCTGTAGCTAAGGTTGTAATTCCAACAGGGCCACCTTTAAACTTATCGATAATAGTGGTTAGAATTTTATTATCCATTTCATCCAAACCATGCGCATCTACATTTAGTGCCTCTAAAGCAAACTTAGCGATTTCTATGTCTATTTTTCCATTACCCTTTATTTGCGCAAAGTCTCTAACACGCCTCAATAAGGCGTTGGCAATACGAGGTGTGCCACGACTACGACCTGCTATTTCTATTGCAGCTTCCATAGATATAGGTACATTGAGTATTGAAGAACTACGTTGTACAATTGTAGTTAGCAAGTCTGTCTTGTAATACTGCAAACGACTACTTATACCAAAACGTGCTCTCATCGGTGCTGTTAATAGTCCTGAGCGTGTTGTAGCCCCAACTAAAGTAAATGGATTTAAATTAATCTGAACTGTTCTAGCATTTGGTCCAGATTCTATCATAATGTCTATCTTATAATCCTCCATGGCAGAGTATAAATACTCTTCAACAATAGGGCTTAATCGATGTATTTCATCAATAAACAATACATCTCTATCATCGAGGTTTGTAAGTAAACCAGCCAAGTCACCTGGTTTGTCCAAAACCGGCCCTGAGGTTACTTTTATATTAACATCTAGTTCGTTTGCTAATATGTGAGCTAAAGTTGTTTTACCTAAGCCTGGAGGACCATGAAAAAGTGTATGGTCTAGTGCTTCTCCTCTTAGATTGGCTGCCTGAACAAAAATCAATAAATTTTCTAACACCTGATCTTGACCTGTAAAATCACTGAAAGTTAATGGTCTTAACTTCTTTTCGAGATCAAGCTCTTCCGGGCTATAATTATCGTTAGATGGATTTAGGTTTTCGTTCATATAAAACAAATATAAAGAAAAAGCCTTTCTAAATTTGAAAGGCTTTCTATAATTATTATGTCTATGACGTTAGTGATGCAATTCCTCTTCACCTTCCTTCATTGGCACTGTTTGTGGCACAAAATCTTCATCATGACCAGGCTTACTGTAATCATATGGCCAACGGTATACGTGCGGTATTTCACCAGGCCAGTTACCATGTATGTGTTCTACAGGAGTTGTCCACTCTAATGTAGTAGATCTCCATGGGTTTTGAGGTGCTTTCTTACCGTAGAAAATACTACTAAAGAAATTGTATAAGAATATTAACTGTGCTACACCAGCAATTAATGCAAATACTGTAATAACTATTTGTGTATCTGCTGTATCATCAAACAATGGGAAATTTGAGTTTGTGTAATACCTTCTTGGTAAACCTGCCATTCCTATAAAATGCATTGGAAAGAATACACCGTATGCACACACTGCTGTTATCCAAAAATGTAAATAACCTAATTTCTTATTCATCATTCTACCAAACATTTTAGGGAACCAATGATATACACCTGCAAATACACCATATAATGCTGAAATACCCATTACCAAGTGGAAGTGAGCAACAACAAAATATGTATCGTGTACGTTAATATCTAATGCACTATCACCTAAAATAATACCTGTTAAACCACCAGTAATGAATGTAGATACCAATCCAATTGAGAACAGCATAGCCGGATTCATTTGGAGATTACCCTTCCATAGTGTGGTTATATAGTTAAATGCTTTTACAGCTGAAGGTATTGCAATTAATAATGTTGTAAAAGTAAATACAGAACCTAAGAACGGATTCATACCAGATACGAACATGTGGTGACCCCAAACTATTGTTGACAAAAATGCAATAGCAAGGATAGAAAGAATCATAGCTCTATACCCAAAAATTGGTTTTCTAGAGTTTGTTGCGATAATTTCGGAAGTGATTCCTAATGCAGGAAGTAATACAATATATACTTCTGGGTGTCCTAGGAACCAAAATAAATGTTCGTATAAAACTGGTGAACCACCTTGATAATGTAACACTTCACCTTGAATAAATATGTCTGACAAGAAGAATGATGTTCCAAAACTTCTATCCATTATTAAAAGTAACGCTGCCGACAATAGAACTGGGAATGAAATTACACCAATAACTGCTGTGATAAAAAATGCCCAAATAGTTAACGGCATTCTTGTCATTGACATACCTTTTGTTCTGAGGTTAATTACCGTTACAATATAATTTAATGAACCAAGTAAAGATGAGGCAATAAATATAGCCATAGACACTAGCCACAGCGTCATACCTGTACCAGAACCTGGTTGTGCCATAGGCAATGCACTTAATGGTGGGTAAATTGTCCAACCAGCAGCTGCAGGTCCCATCTCAACAAAGAATGATAAAATCATTATAAGACATGACACAAAGAACAACCAATAAGACACCATATTAAGGAAACCTGACGCCATATCTCTTGCACCAATCTGAAGTGGAATAAGTAAGTTACTGAAGGTACCACTCAATCCAGCCGTTAACACAAAGAAAACCATTAACGTTCCATGTATGGTTACCAATGCCAAATAGATATCCGCATCCATAACACCTTCTGGAGCCCACTTACCAAGTAAAGCCTTAAAAACTGCATTTTGTTGTTCTGGCCAAGCAATTTGCATACGTATCATTAAAGACATCAAAATACCGATGATACCCATAACAATTACACCAGTAATTAAATACTGCTTTGCAATCATTTTGTGATCCTGACTAAATATATATTTAGTCACGAAAGTCTCCTTATGATGATGTACGTCGTGATCGTCGTGATTGTGTGTATCTACTGTTGCTGACATAATCTTTTTTCTGTTTCTTAATTTTTTTAATTCAATGATTTTGCAAAAGTGGTCTGCTCAGCCATCCAAGCATTATATTCTTCTTCAGTTTCTACAATAATCTTCATTTGCATATTGTAGTGAGATTTACCACAGATTTTGTTACAAATTAATAAGTAATCAAACTCATAAGGTTCTAAAGGTTCTTCACCATTCAAAGTTAAATCCTTACTCTTCTCAGTTCTAATTTTATTAATATTTAAAACCTTCTCTTTCATAGCCTCTGTTTCACGCATCTCAGCTGTTGTTACAGTTGGTGTAAACCCAAATTGTGTTACCATGCCTGGCACACAGTTCATTTGTGCTCTAAAGTGAGGCATGTAAGCAGAGTGTAATACATCTTGAGAACGCATTTTAAATAAAACTGGTCTATTTACTGGTAGGTGTAATTCTGTAACAATAACATCATCTTGTGCATTAAGATCTCCTTCGTCTACACCTAATATATTAGCTCTGTCTAAATCTATTAACCTAACATTTGCCTTTCCTAACACATTGTCTTCACCACCATATCTTGCTTTCCAGTTAAATTGCTGTGCATAAAGCTCAACAACTAATGGATCTTCTTGATCGTCTACATTCATAATGTCATTCCAAGTAAATAATCCATAGATAATTAAACCTGCTAAAACTACAACAGGAATACCTGTCCATATAGCTTCTAAAGTATTATTGTCAGCATAAAACAATGCTTTTCTACCCTTTTCTCCTCTATACTTAAAAGCAAAGTAATGTAACAGAAATTGAGTTACAGTTTGAACAATAAATATAACAACCATAGATATAGCCATAAGACTATCTATACCTGGACCATGTTCTGAAGCTGAGTTAGACATTAATGGTAAATCTCCTAAGTACCAAAAACATAATATAGTAATGATATATATGAAGGCTAAGAAGCCCATCATTAAATAACCATTCATTTTGTTATCCTTATCATCAGCAATCTGAGTATTGCTTGCACCTACTTGAGCTAAGTCAAAAATCTTTATCAATTGCCAAATAGCAACAGCTACAAAGAGTACAATTATAATAGTTAATAAAGTAGTAGTCATTATTGTATGATTTCTTTTTAAATATTAATAATGGAAATGTTTACTTTCCTCTGTAAATGGATTTTGTTTTGCCAATAACGGAGCCTTACCTAAAGCTGTAAATACAATGAATAAAAATAATCCGCCAAATAGTAAGATAGCACCAATCTCTGGCATACCTATAAACCATCTATCTACAACCGTTGCTGGCATAATCCAGTTAAAAACGTCTAGGTAGTGTCCACAAAGAATTACAATACCTGCCATAACTACAAACCAGTTGATGCGTTTGTAATCACTGTTCATTAATAAAAGTAATGGGAAAATAAAGTTCATAGCTAACATTCCAAAGAAAGGAAGTTTGTAATGCTCTATTCTAGTTACAAAATAAGTCACCTCTTCTGGTATATTAGAGTACCATATTAACATGAATTGAGAGAACCATAAGTATGTCCAGAATATACTAATACCAAACATAAATTTAGCTAAATCATGAATGTGACTGTCATTTACAAACTCTAACAACCCTTTTGACTTTAAGTAGATAGAGATCATTGCAATTACAGTAATACCACTAACAAACATACTTGCAAAAACGTACCAACCAAATAGAGTACTAAACCAGTGAGGATCTACACTCATTATCCAATCCCAAGACATCATAGACTCAGTGTAGATATAAAACACTAAGAATGCTGCAGAGATCCTAAAGTTCTTTTTAAAGTTTTTATTGTCATTTGCATTATCTTGAGCAATAGAGAATTTTCTAGAGAAATATCTGTATAAAGACCATCCTCCTAAGAATATAAGACCTCTAATAAAGAAACCTGTTTTATTTAACCAACCTGACTTACCTGCCACTAACTTATCATAGTTTTCGTGTCCTACTTCTGTAACACCATCTTTTAACCAAACAAATAAATGACTATCCGCTACAAAAGCAATTGCTAAAACAATTAAACCACCAGGTAAAACATAAGATGTAATACCTTCCATAACTCTAAATAAAACTGGTGACCATCCTGCCTGTGCAGCATATTGAATTGCGTAAAATGCTAACACACCTAAAGCAATCATGAAGAAAAAGAATGCTCCAACATAAAGTGCTGCATAAGGTCTGTTGTGGATTTGATGTAGTGCATGCTCTTCATGATGTGTTAATCCACCATGAGCTTCTTCACCATGATGGTCTTCACCATGCGCTGCAACTTCATTATGTTCTGATTCTCCATGAGTTTCACCATGTGCATCAGTGGCGTGTGTATCGCCATGACCATGATGCTCTTCAGCAAGCCTCTCAGTGATATTTTCTTCAGTATATCCGTGAGAATCAATGAATCCATAACCAACACCTATCAAACCGAGTACCATCATAATAATAGCACCCATTCTTAATCGATTTGAAATTTTATATTCCATTTATATAATCTTTATCTAAATCTTATTTTTCTAAATCTGCTTTAAGCTTTTCAACGTAAGCAACTACTTGCCAACGCTCTTTCTCGTTTAATTGGTTAGCATAAGAACCCATAGTGTTTTTACCATAGTAAATTACATGATAAATACTCCCTGTTGTAATAGCTCTACCTGCATCATCATAGCTTGGTACACCTAATATTTTTTCGCGATCAACAAGTTTGCCTTTTCCATTTCCTTTAGTTCCGTGACAAATTCCACAGTAAATATCATAAAGTACTTTTCCTTCTTCGTAATCTACTTGTGTTGAATCTAATGGACTTGTTAATGTCGCTTTAGCTAACTCATAGCCTTCATTAGTATTTTCAATTTCATAAGGCATAAAATCACCTCTTGGTATAGTACCTTCTGCAGGTAACTGAGCTTCAACACCTGTTGCAAAAGCATCAGATTCCTGATAGGTTTCATATCCTACTGATTGATACATATTAGGCATGTACTGGTAGTTAGGTCTTGAATCCTTTTTACAAGACACAAAACTTACTAATAAACCTAACGCTA
Organism: Winogradskyella sp.; assembly: GCA_002722255.1. Lineage (GTDB taxonomy): Bacteria > Bacteroidota > Bacteroidia > Flavobacteriales > Flavobacteriaceae > Winogradskyella > Winogradskyella poriferorum. Next base: position 57,584 of record PBLD01000001.1, read on the forward strand.
CGATATATTTCAATGATGTCTTCATATTAATGTGCATCTTCGTCTTTATCTACAATATTAATTTCAACAGCTCCTGTTTCTTGTAATAATGAAGTTAATTCACTTTCATTATTATGGATAGCGATTTCCATTAAGAAATGATCGTCTGTTGTTCTTGGATCTGGATTTTCAGCCTTTTTAAAGGGCCACATTCTACTTCTTAAATAAAATGTTATTACCATTAAGTGTGCTGCAAAAAATACTGTTAGCTCAAACATAATAGGAACGAATGCAGGCATGTTTTGCAAATAACTGAAACTTGGCTTACCACCAATATCCTGTGGCCAATCTTCAATCATTATAAAATTCATCATAGTAATAGCAACTGTTAGACCAACACAACCATATAAGAAGGCTGTGATTGCAAGTCTGGTTGGTGCTAGACCCATTGCTTTATCTAGTCCGTGAACCGGAAAAGGAGTATATATTTCCTCGATATGATGTTTTTTAGCCTTTACCGCTTTTACGGCAGACATTAATACATCATCATCTGTATAAATAGCATGAATTACTTTTGAAGCTTCCATATACTATAACTAGTTATTTAATAAATTTTTAGCTTGCCCTGCCCAATCATCTCGCTCTGCTCTTCCTGGGAAAGAACCTGTAATTGAATCTAACAAGTCGTACTCTGTTTTTGTCATCTTACTCACCTGTAGGAAGGTATAGATACCTATACTATTCAGTACCTCTTCCATCTTAGGACCAACACCATTGATTTTCTTTAAATCATCAGCTGTTTCTTTTGATGCATCAAAAGAACCGATAGATTCTAAAAGATTATTTACCTTTTCAGAATTGTCCACTTGAGCCGTTTCTTTTGAAGATGAGGCATCGAACTCAACAGGCTTTGATGTTCTTGCATCTGCGCCAGTTCCTACTAAACTATCACCTCTTTCTCTAATATTTTTGTAACGCTCACCTGATGACTTTAATATCGTTTTTACCTCTGCCTGCGCAATTACAGGGAATGTTCTAGAATACAATAAGAATAATACAAAGAAGAAACCTATTGTTCCGATGAAAATTCCTATATCTACAAACGTTGGAGAGAACATTGTCCAAGATGAAGGTAAGTAATCTCTGTGTAATGACGTAACGATGATAACGAAACGCTCAAACCACATACCTATGTTTACTACAATAGATATAAAGAACGAGAACATAATACTTGTTCTAAGTTTCTTGAACCACATAAATTGTGGCGAGAATACGTTACAAGTCATCATTGCCCAATATGCCCACCAGTAAGGTCCTGTTGCTCTGTTTAAGAATGCATATTGTTCATACTCTACACCAGAGTACCAAGCAATAAATAACTCAGTGATATAAGCCACACCTACAATTGAACCTGTAATCATGATTACAATGTTCATTAACTCGATATGTTGTACTGTAATATAATCTTCAAGGTTACATACTTTTCTCATAATAATAAGAAGAGTATTTACCATAGCAAATCCTGAGAAAATCGCACCTGCTACGAAGTAAGGTGGGAAAATCGTAGTATGCCAACCTGGAATTACCGATGTTGCGAAGTCAAAAGATACAATAGTATGTACAGAAAGTACTAAAGGCGTTGCTAAACCAGCAAGTACCAATGATACCTCTTCAAAACGTTGCCAATCTTTTGCTCTTCCAGACCAACCAAAACTTATTAAAGAATATATTTTCTTTTGGAAAGGTCTAATGGCTCTATCTCTAAGCATTGCGAAATCTGGCAATAAACCTGTCCACCAGAATACTAATGATACAGATAAATAAGTAGAAATCGCAAATACGTCCCAAAGTAATGGTGAGTTAAAGTTAACCCATAGCGAACCAAATTGGTTTGGGATTGGTAATACCCAGTAAGCTAACCATGGACGACCCATGTGAATAATTGGGAATAAACCTGCCTGAACAACAGAGAATATTGTCATAGCTTCTGCAGAACGGTTAATTGCCATTCTCCATTTTTGACGGAATAATAAAAGTACTGCCGAAATCAGTGTTCCTGCGTGACCAATACCAACCCACCAAACGAAGTTAGTAATATCCCAAGCCCAGTTTACAGTCTTGTTAAGACCCCAAACTCCAATACCTGTTGATACGGTATAAATAATACAACCTATTCCCCAAAGGAATGCGACCAAAGATATACCGAAAACAATCCACCATGCTTTGTTGGCTTTGCCTTCTACTGGTCTTGCTACATCTATAGTAACATCGTGATACGATTTCTCGCCAGTAACTAAAGGTCTTCTAATAGGTGCTTCGTAATGAGACGCCATAATTATATACGTGTTTCTTTAATTTTTATTTATGCTTCTTTTGCTATGTTTCTCACCTTAGTTTGATAAACCACATTTGGTTTTACACCAACATGCTCTAATAGGTGATAAGATCTTTTATCGTCTTTTAATTCTGCTATTTTGCTATCCTTATCATTAACATCACCAAAAATCATAGCGCCATTACCACAAGCTGCAGAACATGCTGTTTGGAATTCTCCATCTTTCACAGGTCTTCCTTCACGCTTAGCATCTAAAATAGTTTTCTGTGTTTTTTGGATACAGAAAGAACATTTTTCCATTACACCACGAGAACGTACTGTTACGTCTGGATTCAACACCATTCTTCCAAGGTCATCATTCATATAGTAATCAAACTCATCATTTTGAGAATATAAGAACCAGTTGAAACGACGAACTTTATAAGGACAGTTATTAGCACAGTAGCGTGTACCTACACATCTGTTGTAAGCCATATGGTTTTGACCTTGACGACCGTGAGACGTTGCTGCTACCGGACAAACTGTTTCACAAGGTGCGTGATTACAGTGTTGACACATTACAGGTTGGAAAGCTACCTGTGGATTATCTGCAGGATTTTCCATTTCGCCAAACTCACTTAGCGAGCTTCCTAAACCTGAAATATTTTCCTTCTTTTGATTATCACCTTCAAAAGTATCTTGAGAAGAATAATATCTATCAATACGCAACCAGTGCATATCTCTACTACGTCTCATTTCTGATTTACCAACAACTGGTACATTATTTTCTGCGTGACATGCAATGACACATGCTCCACATCCTGTACATGCATTTAAATCTATGGATAAATTAAAATGATGACCAACTGAACGATCAAACTCATCCCATAAATCTACTTTAGAATCTGTAACCTTTACAGGGTTGTGGTCTAATGATACTTCAGGAGTGGCATTCCAAACATCTCTATCCTTTGTATTAAAAATCTCAAGACTAGTTTCTTTAATGATGTCTCCACGACCCATTAATGTATTATGCAACTGCACACAAGCAAACTCATGCTCACCTGTAGCTTTACTAATTGTTACATCTTGTACGGTATTAAAATTGTGATATAATGGATAAGCATTTACACCAGTCTTCATTTCAGCTTTCATACCTTCAGCAGTTCTACCATATCCGAATGATAGCCCTATTGAACCTTTAGCCTGACCTGGTTGAATAATTACAGGAACATTCTCTAAAGTCGTCCCATTAACTGTAATATTTGCTCTGCTTCCGTTTAAACCTCCATTAGCTACGTTCCAATTTTCAAGACCTAGTGCTTCTGCATCAGCTCTTGATACTGTTACATAATTATCCCAAGTGGTTCTTGTTATTGGATCTGGAAACTCTTGTAACCAAGGGTTATTAGCCTGCTGACCATCACCCATTCCTGTTTTAGGATATAAGACCAATTGCATTTTTCCAGCTTTAGCGGATGATGCTAATTCTCTTGCTGCATTGCTACTTGGTGTTTCCACATTATCCTCCGAAGCACTCTCTTCTACTGTTTCTGCACTTTCTATACTTGATGATGCTGTTGATACAAACACACCATCTTGTACAGCTTTGTTAAAGGAAGCACCATTTAAAACATCAGTAGTCCAAACAGATTTTAAATAATCTCTGTATGATGTACTATTTCCATTCCACGCTAAAAGTACTTCTTGAAATTGTTTAGTATCAAACAATGGACGAATTGTTGGCTGCATTAATGAATAATGACCTGCTTTTAATTCAAAATCGCCCCAAGACTCTAAACTATGTGGTGTCGCCGCTATATATTGTGAAAGCACAGAGGTTTCATCTTGTTTCATAGAGAACGAAACCGATAATTCTGTTTTCTTTAAACCTTCAGCAAAATCAGCCGCATTAGGAAGTGTATACATAGGATTTACTCCACTCATAATAAGTGCGCCCACTTTACCAGCTTTCATATCAGCCACAAGTTGCATCACACCTTTATCACTTCCTTGTCTTATATTTATTGTTGTTTTAGGATCAAATGCCTTACTATTTAAATACTCATTAATCTCTATAGCTACTGTCTGAGCATTTACGTCTTGTATACCAGTAACGACTACTGCATTACTACCCGCTTTTGAAATCTCATTAGCAGCAGACTGCACGGCTTTCGCAATGTTTTCAGGTAATTCTACCGATACAGCACCACCAACTACTAAACTATGTAGTTTTGCTAGTGCTAATTTTTGTTGACTAGGTGTTAATGGTATACGCTTATCAGCGTTAGCTCCAGACAGAGTCATATTAGACTCAAACTGAATGTGACGTGACATTTTTCCATTTTCTGGGATACGCTTTTTAGCATATTCACTTTCAAATCCACCACCTTGCCAATCACCAAGAAAATCTGCACCGACAGATACAATAGTCTTTGCTTTAGAGAAATCGTAATTAGCCATTCCTCTTTTACCATATTTAGCTTGGTAAGCATCTAAAGTTGCCGATTCTGAAATCGAATCGTAAGTAACATGTTTAACATTACCATACTTTTCTGCAAATTCGGAAACTAGTTTTTTAGTTGATGGACTAGGTATAGTGGCGGTTAAGAAAACGATTTGCTTATCGTCACTTAAGCTATTTATTTTTGAAGTTGTTTCAGAGATAAATGTATCCCAAGAGATAGCGTCTTTCCCTTTCATTGGAGACTTAACCCTTAAGTTATCATATAACCCTAAAATAGAAGCATGAACTCTTGCATTAGCACTGCAATTAGTTTTTGCATCTGTATTATTTTCAATTTTTATTGGTCTTCCTTCTCTTGTTTTAACCAACACACTAGCAAAATCATAACCATCTGCAATAGTAGTGGCATAGAAGTTGGCAACACCAGGAATAATTTCCTTTGGTTGATTTACATAAGGAATTGACTTAATCACCGGACCTTCACAAGCTGCTAATGATGCTGCAGCTGTACTAAACCCAATATACTTTAAGAAATCACGACGCGATGTAGATGAAGACTCTAATGTCTCCTTATCTCCTAAGAACTCATCTGTTGGAATTTCTTCAACAAATTCGTTTTGTCTAAGCGTCTCAACAATAGAGCTATTTTCGTTTAGCTCTTCAACACTTTTCCAGTATTTCTTGTTTGATGACATATAATTCTGAATTACTTCTTATTAAAATTAATAATGACACTTACCACATTCTAATCCACCCATTTGTGCCGCAGTTAACTGATCAACACCATACTTTTTCGATAATTCTTCATGAATCTTAGTATAGTATCCGTTGTCTTTAACTTTTACATTTGTCTCTCTGTGACAATTAATACACCCACCCATATTTAATGGCGCATGTTGGTACATTATTTCCATTTCCTCTACCGGACCATGACAAGTCTGACACTCTACTCCTGCCACAGAAACGTGCTGTGAGTGATTGAAATATGCAAAATCTGGTAAATTATGTATACGAACCCATTTTACAGGTTTAGACTCACCAGTATAACCAGTACCATCCCAACCAACAGCATCATATAATTTTTGAATCTCAGCATTGTAGTCTACACCATACTCTTGACCCTCTGCCAAAGTTTCAGGCGCAACTTCCGCGATTGACTTATGACAGTTCATACAAATATTTAAGGATGGGATCCCTGAATGCTTACTCACTCTAGCTGAAGAGTGACAGTATTTACAATCTATACCATTATCACCAGCATGAATTCTATGAGAATAGTGAATTGGTTGCACTGGTTCGTAACCTTGATCGACACCAACCTGCATTAAATACCCATAAACAAAATAACCACTAGCCAGCAAAAAGAAAATAGCTGTTACTAGCACTAAAAATTGGTTTTCAATAAACGCTTTCCATAAAGGCTTTCTTTGATCCTCTACAGGGATTTCAATCCCTTTAGCCTCAGCAAAACGATTTAAAGTACGTTTTACTAAAATTAGAGCCATAGCCAATAACGCAAATAAAACAGCTAAAGCACCTAAAATAAGATTATTTGACACACCACCTGAACCAGAACCACCTTGTTCCACTGGTGGAGCAACATACCCAGGGCAATCTGGTGAAGACTGAGGATTTAACTCACAAGGATCAACAGCTGTATATGCTAAAATATCTGAAATATCTTGATCACTTAATTGAGGAAAGGCTGTCATAGCTACATTATTCCACTCTGCATACACTTTATTTGCATACGCATCACCAGACTTTATTAATGCAGAGCTGTTACGAATCCAAGCACTAAGCCACTCTCTATCTAAACCTTCTTCTTCGGCTAATCTAGCCTCTACATTACGAAGGGCAGGACCAGTCATAGGCTTGTCTAATTTATGACAAGCAGCACAGTTTGCATTAAATAAAGATTTTCCGTTTGCTGGGTCGCCCTCTTGAGCAGTCAGTGAAGCTGAAAACGTAAGTAATAAAATAAAACCGAGGCTAAGTATCTTAGAGGTTAAATTACGGTAAATCACCTGTTTCATATTGTTAGTTGAATTATCTTCTAAACTTTGGTACGATTTTTTCAGTTAAATATGACAAAAGTCATGTTTCTGAAACTCTGGCAAAAGTAAGATATAAAGTCGATTTTAGAAATCTTAGAGAAGTGTTAATAACTAATTTATATACATTCTAAATAACATTTATATGCCTATATCGTTGAATAATATAACTTTGCAATTAAACCTATAAATATGAACAAAAAAATAAAATATATCAGTACTTCAATTTTAACATTATTACTGTCTTTTACGCTTAGCTCCCAAGAAGGCAAAGTCACTGTAGACCAAGATAGCGATATTGATAAGCTACTGGAATACAAGAAGGATGTTAAAACTACTAAGGTGTTTAGGATACAAGTATATCAAAGTGTAGATCCTGATAAAGCTGACCGCGAAAAATCAAACTTTTTAAATACTTATGAAGAATGGCCAGTAGAGATTGTTTGGAACACACCAAACTACAAAGTTTGGGTCGGTAATTTTGCGACAAGACTTGAAGCTGACAGGGCTTTATCAAAAATTAAAAAAAACTATATGAATGCTATAATTTTCCAGCCTAAATTGGATACAAAACAATAACATTAAAAAATTATTAGGACAAAAAAAGGCGACTTGTACAAGTCGCCTTTTTATTTTGAATCTATTTTAGAAATTATTTCAACTTCTTTTTAACCTCAACTTCTTGGAATGCTTCTAGGATATCACCTTCATTAATATCATTGTATCCTTTAATTTGCATACCACAATCGTATCCTTTAGAGACTTCCTTAACATCGTCTTTGAAACGTTTTAAAGATGATAGCTCACCTGTATAAACTACAACTCCATCTCTAATAAGTCTAATACCAGAGTTTCTGTATATTTTTCCGTTTGTAACCATACAACCAGCAATAGTACCAATCTTAGAAATCTTAAATGTTTCTCTAATTTCAGCAGTACCAGTAACTTCTTCCTTAAGTTCTGGTGACAACATACCTTCCATTGCATCTTTAAGGTCGTTAATGGCATCGTAAATAATAGAATATGTTCTGATGTCTATTTCTTCCTTATCAGCAATTGTTCTTGCATTACCTACAGGACGCACATTAAATCCTACAATAATAGCATCCGAAGCAGAAGCTAACAATACATCACTTTCTGTAATGGCACCAACTCCTTTATGAATGATATTAACCTGAATTTCTTCAGTAGACAATTTTTGGAAAGAGTCTGTTAATGCTTCAACCGAACCATCCACATCACCCTTAAGTATAATATTTAACTCTTGGAAATCACCAAGTGCAATACGTCTACCGATTTCGTCTAGTGTAATATGACGTTGTGTTCTTACAGATTGCTCACGTTGTAATTGTGTACGTTTGGCTGCAATTTGTTTTGCTTCACGCTCATCTTCAAAGACATTAAACTTATCACCTGCTTGTGGCGCACCGTCTAAACCAAGAATTGATACTGGAGTTGACGGACCAGCTTCAACTATGTCATTACCACGTTCATCGTGCATAGCTTTTACTTTACCACTATTTTTCCCTGCTAATACATAATCACCAACTTTTAAAGTACCAGCCTGAACTAAGATAGTAGATACATAACCTCTACCTTTATCTAAGTATGCTTCAACTACTGTTCCGTTTGCTGGTTTATTTGGATTAGCTTTTAGTTCTAACAATTCAGCTTCTAGAAGTACTTTTTCTAAAAGTTCTTTAACGCCTGTACCGAATTTAGCTGAAATATCATGAGATTGAATTTTTCCTCCCCAATCTTCTACCAATAAATTCATATTAGCTAATCCTTCTTTTACTTTATCAGGATTAGCATCTGGCTTATCTATTTTATTAATCGCAAATACTATCGGCACTCCAGCTGCCTGAGCATGCGAAATAGCCTCTTTGGTTTGTGGCATTATTGCGTCATCTGCAGCCACAACAATAATAGCGATATCTGTAACCTGAGCACCACGAGCACGCATTGCTGTAAAGGCCTCGTGACCTGGCGTATCTAAGAATGCTATTTTTTGTCCGTTATCTAATTGTACACCGTAAGCACCTATGTGCTGTGTAATTCCACCAGACTCGCCAGCAATTACATTTTCTTCACGAATGTAATCTAACAACGATGTTTTACCATGATCTACGTGACCCATTACCGTTACGATTGGCGCACGCGGTTTTAAATCTTTTGGATCATCTTCAACAGTCTCGATAGACTCTTCAATATCTGCTGTTACAAACTCTACCTCGTAACCAAATTCTTCTGCAACAATAGATAATGTTTCAGCATCTAGACGCTGGTTCATGGTTACCATCATACCTAGCGACATACAAGCTGAAATAACCTGAGTTACACCAACATCCATCATAGTAGCAACTTCACTTACGGTTACAAACTCAGTAACTTTAAGTATTTTGCTTTCTGCTGCTTCTGCCTGAAGTTCTTTTTCAGACTGCTCTCTATGTCGATCTCTTTTTTCACGACGGTTTTTAGCACCTCTACCTTTGCTAGATTTTCCTTGAAGTTTTTCTAGAGTTTCTCTTACTTGTTTTTGTACTTCTTCTTCGCTTGGCTCTTCCTTAACTGCTTTTGAACGAGAACCTCTTCCTTTTTGACCACCTCTTCTGTTATCGAAGTTTGGTCTTCCACCACCATCGTTTCCGCCTTTACTAATTCGACGTCTCTTACGTTTATTATTATCGTTAGAAGATTCTGTTTTTTTCTCTTCTTTTTTCTTCTTAGGCTTATTGAACTGTGAAAGATCTATTTTTTTACCAGTAGTAGTTGGTCCTGATAATTTTTGATATTGAGTTTTTAACTTCTCGTCTTTTCTAGGCTCTGTAGACTCTTCTTTCTTCTCAACTTTAGGCTCAACCTTTTTAGGTTCTTCCTTCTTAGGCTCAACTTTTTTAGGCTCTTCTTTCTTTGGCTTCGCTACTTCTACTACAGGCTTTTCAACCTTTTTAGGCTCTTCTTTCTTAGGCTCTTCCTTTTTCTCTTCAGTAGCTTTTGGTTTCTTATCTAAATCGATCTTACCAATTTGCTTTGGCCCACTAAGTTCAGCTTTTGCTTTTACTACAGTTTCTTTAGCGGCTTCTTTCTTTTCTTTTTCTTCAATTTCGCGTTCGCGCTGCTCACGAAGCTTCTCTTTTTCCTTGAGTTTTGCTTCACTTACTTCTTGAGCTTTTTCACGCTTAGATGCATCTGTTTGAAATTCATCAGACAACGTGTCGTAAACCTCTTGCGAAATTTTTGTATTAGGACTTTTCTCAATTTCGATGCCCTTAGACTCCAAGAAGTCCACTGCACGGTCTAATGAGATATTCAGTTCTCTTAATACTTTATTAATTCTAATTTGAGCCATAAATTGCTGTAATATACTTAAATCTGTTTTATATCAATCTAACTTCTTATGTTTTTAAAGTTAAACTGCTATTAGTCTTCAAATTCTTCCTTAAGAATTCTAATGACTTCTAATATTGTTTCTTCTTCTAAATCTGTACGTTTAACTAAATCGTCTACGTCTTGCTCTAGAATGCTTTTTGCTGTATCTAAACCAGCTTTGCTGAATTCATCAATAATCCATCCATCGATTTCATCTGAGAATTCTTTTAATTCTACATCTTCTTCTGCACCTTCTCTAAATACGTCTATTTCGTAACCTGTTAATTGACCAGCCAAACGAATGTTGTGACCACCTCTACCAATAGCTTTTGACACTTCTTCTGGCTTTAACAATACTTCAGCACGCATGTTTTCTTCGTCTAATTTTAAAGACGTTACTCTTGCTGGACTTAATGCTCTGGTTACAAAAAGTTGAATATTGTTTGTATAATTGATAACATCAATATTCTCGTTACCAAGTTCGCGTACAATACCATGAATACGAGACCCTTTCATACCGACACATGCTCCTACTGGATCAATTCTGTCATCATAAGAATCTACTGCTACTTTAGCTTTTTCACCAGGAATACGTACTACTTTTTTAACTGTAATTAATCCGTCGAATACCTCTGGAATTTCTTGCTCAAACAACTTCTCTAAGAACAATGGTGATGTTCTAGACATGATTATTGCGGGCTTGCTTCCTTTTAATTCAACACTTTCTATAATCCCTCTTACATTCTCTCCTTTTCTAAAGAAATCTGAAGGAATTTGTCTGTCTTTTGGTAAAATGATTTCGTTACCATCATCGTCTAACAAAATTATTGCTCTATGACGAATGTGGTGTACCTCAGCAGTATAAATCTCCCCTTCTAACTCTTTAAATTGCTTATAGATATTAGTATTGTCGTGTTCGTGAATTTTAGAAATAAGATTTTGTCTTAATGCTAAAATTGAACGTCTTCCTAAATCGATTAATTTTACTTCTTCAGCAACGTCTTCACCAACTTCAAAATCTGGTTCTATTTTTTGAGCTTCTGATAATGCTATTTCTTGATTTGGTTCTTCTACCTCACCATCTGCAACTACGATACGGTTTCTCCAAATTTCTAAATCTCCTTTATCTGGGTTGATAATGATATCAAAGTTATCGTCGTCTCCGTACTTCTTTTTTAAAGCATTACGTAACACATCTTCTAGAATCGCCATCAGCGTCACTCTATCAATTAACTTGTCGTCCTTAAATTCTGAAAATGACTCTATTAACGCTACATTTTCCATAATTGAATTGAATTAAAATTTTATTTTAACTTTTGCTTCTTTAATGTTTTCAAAAGCAATATTAACTTCTTTTGTTACTGTTACCTTACCTTTACCTACTGGTTTTGGTTCTCTTGTTTTCCACTTTAACGTAATATCTTCCTCACTAACATCTGCCAGATGCCCTTCTACTTTATCGCCTTCAACGGTTTTAACTTCTAAATTTCTACCAATATGCTTGTTGTATTGTCTTGGTAGCTGCAAAGGTGATGTTGCACCACATGATGTTACTTCTAATGAAAAATCCTGTTCTTCTCTATCAAGGTTATGTTCTATAGCTCTACTGATATAGATACAGTCTTCAACCAATACCCCTTTATCACCATCTATCACAACTCTAATGGTATTGTCAGACAAAATTTCAAAATCTATAAGAAACAAATCCTTACGCTGATCCAACGCCTGATCTAACAAATCTTTTACTATATCCTTAAACATCTCTTGATATAAAAAGAGAGGACTTTTCGTCCTCTCTCGTTTTCTTTCCGTAAACAATGGTGCAAATATACAATATTTATATCAATTTTTCAAAGCCAAATAAAGTGGATTTATTTTCGTAGATTTATATAACTAATATAAAGCATTCAAGATAATGAACAGAATCCTCGTCCCTACCGATTTTTCGGAGCAAGCAACTAACGCTTTAGAAGTAGCTGCTATGTTAGCTAAAAAACATGATGCTGACATTTACCTATTACATATGATGGAAATTCCCATGCAACACATAGATCCTGGTGCAGTAAAAAGCGACATACCTGAAACACTCTTTTTTATGAAACTAGCTCATAAAAAGTTTGAAGATCTTATGGAAAGTGATTTTTTAGAAGGTATCACTGTGCATGAAACCGTAAAAGCAGATATAACTTTTAACGAAATAAAAGATGCCTGTAAAGAGTTTGATATAGATTTAATAGTTATGGGTTCTCATGGTGCCACTGGGCTAAAGGAAATGTTTATTGGCTCTAATGCAGAAAAAGTAGTACGCTCTTCTGATGTTCCTGTTTTAGTTATTAAAAACAAACATCAGAGCTTTAATATTAAAAACTTTGTTTTTGCCTCCGACTTTAAAAATGACAATAAAGAAACCTACCAACAAGCTGTGAAGTTTGCAGAATTATTTGATGCTAAAATTCATTTGTTACTTGTAAATACAGCTAATAATTTTATTACAACTCACGAATCTAGAACTCGAATAAACGATTTTATTTCTGGGCAGAGTTTTGAAAACTATACTATAAACGTGCACAACGACTTTAGTATAGAACAAGGCATCTTAACTTTTTCTCAAGAAATTGATGCGGACCTAATAGGTATAAGTACACATGGCAGACAAGGTATTGCTCATTTTTTTAATGGCAGCATAAGTGAAGACTTAGTAAACCACGCTAAAAGACCTGTAATAACTTTTAAGATATAAAAGAATACCACAGATGTAAATAAAAAAATCCTAATCATTTTTGATTAGGATTTTTTTGTTGATCTGCTTGAGCTCTCTTCGATTACACTCTACATAAACTTCTCATCTTATATATTGTAAAAAGAAAAAATCCTTACTCTAATAGAATAAGGATTTAGATTTCAGTTGGCCTACTAGGGCTCGAACCTAGACTCTTCTGGACCAAAACCAGACGTGTTGCCAGTTACACCATAGGCCAATCTCTTAAATTGAGGGTGCAAATTTAATACAAAAGTTGTCTTGGACAAAAAAAAAGTAAAAAAATAATTCAAATTACTTAACGTTAACTTAAAAATGTAGGCATTACTATAATAATTAGTAAATTCGCCAGCATCATTAACCAAGGTTTTCAATGACAGAATTTAACTTCAAAAAGTGGAATAATATATTAGCTTGGCTAGTATTCGCAATATCTTGTACAGTCTATGCTTTAACTGTAGAACCAACAGTAAGCTTTTGGGATGCAGGAGAATATATCTTAACATCGTCTAAACTACAAGTTGGGCATCCACCAGGAGCACCATTATTTCAAATGATGGGAGCATTCTTTTCTATTTTTGCCTTAGAACCTTCACAAATTGGTATGATAATGAATTTAATGAGTGCTGTATCAAGTGCATTCACCATTTTATTCATGTTCTGGACTATCAGCCTATTATTAGTCAAACTTGTTAAGTACAACAAAGACTCCAGCCAAGGAAAAGGTATGGCTATTTTGGGTAGTGCTTTTGTTGGTAGTTTGGCGTTTACTTTTACAGATTCTTTTTGGTTTAATGCTGTAGAAACTGAGGTGTATGCTATGGCTACACTCATCATGTCTATAATGTTCTATTTAGCTTTACGTTGGGAACAAGATATGCACAAGCCAAGAGGCAACCGTTGGTTAATACTTATTGCTTTTGTTATTGGACTTTCGTTTGGTGTTCACTTTATGGGACTCTTGACCATTCCGGCTATTGGTCTTATTTACTACTTTAAGAATTATAAAACCATCACAGTTAAAAACTTTATAATTGCCAACGTTGCTTCAGCAGCAATACTATTGTTTATTTTCAAATTATTATTGCCTTCAACATTAAAACTTTTCGGTTATCTCGAAGTATTTTTTGTTAACTCTATTGGATTACCTTTTAACTCTGGAACTATTATCACAGGACTTCTGGTTATAGCACTATTTTATTTTGGATTGAATTATACACGCAAAAAGGGTATGATTCATATCAATACTTTGGTTTTGTGTTTAATGTTCATTTTTATTGGGTTTTCTTCTTGGATGATGCTACCTATCAGAGCTAATGCAAATGTAATTATTAACGAGAATGATCCGTCTGATGCCAGAGAATTATTAGCTTACTATAACTTAGAACAATATCCTGAAACCCATTTGTTTTACGGACCACAGTTTACCGAAATCTATTCTGGAGCGGATAAAGATGAGCCTTTTGTTAATGACAAAAAGAATTACGAACGTGATGATGAAAAGGGAGAGTATGTAATTATTAACGACTGGGAAGGTACAAAGCAAAACTACAATCATGAGCATGCCTCTATATTACCTAGAATGTGGAGTACAGAACATGCCGATAACTATATGATGTTTACAGGCTTTGCTGATTTTAAAGTTAATCCAAAACTAAAAAACAATGCTTTTAATGAGGCTTACAATGTTTTTATGGAAGGTGCTTTAAAGCAAGGACTAAGCGAATCTGAAGCTGATTTATATGCCACAGAGCAAGCTAACGCATACGCTTCCCAGGAAAAACAACGTATTGACAAAATTGTAAATGATCACAGAATTCGAATTAGAAAAGGGGAGGTAGATTATGAAACCCATGATAAATTTTTAAGACGCTATGGCCAGCAATATCTTGTTGTAGAACAACCTTCTTTTGCCGATAATATAGCTTACATGATTCAGTATCAATTTGGTTATATGTACTGGCGCTATTTTATGTGGAACTTTACCGGAAGACAAAATGATATTCAAGGTAGGTATGACGATTTTAATGGTAATTGGATTTCTGGTATTAAGTTTATTGATGAATTACACTTAGGAATATCGCAAGATAATTTACCTACAGAAGTTTTAGAAAATAAAGCACGCAATACTTATTACTTTTTACCACTAATACTGGGTCTAATAGGGTTCTTCTTTTTACTCTATTCAGATGCAAAGCGTTTTTGGGTCTTATTGGTTTTCTTTTTAATGACTGGTTTAGCCATTCAGTTCTATACCAACATTAGACCTTTTGAACCTCGAGAGCGTGATTATTCAGTTGTTGGTTCTTTCTATGTATTTGCTATCTGGATTGGATTTGGAGTCTATGCTATTTATGATCTTTTAAAATCTAGTATAAAAACTAAGCTATTAGCACCTGCTGTATCCTTAGCTTGTTTAATTATTGTACCAGGTATTTTAGCTGCAAACAATTGGGATGACCATGATCGTTCAGGAAAATACACAGCAAATGCTATGGCAAGAAAGTATTTGGAATCTTGCGCACCAAATGCAATTTTGTTTACCATAGGCGACAATGATTCATTCCCGTTATGGTATTTACAAGAAATTGAGGGAGTAAGAACAGATGTACGTGTAGTTAACACCAGTTTATTTCAAACAGATTGGTATATAGACCAAATGAAACGTAAAGCTTATGAAAGTGACCCTATCCCTTCCCAATTAACACATAATCAATACAGAGGAAGCTACAGAGATGTAATTATCTATAGAGAAATAACTCGACAAATTGCAAACGACACTTTAGATATTAAAGAGTTTATGGATTTTGTATCTAATGATGACCCAAAAACTAAGTTTGAGTATGTAGTAAAAGCACAAGGGGAAGACCCAAGACAATACCCTAAGCATATATTAAACACTAACTATTTCCCTACGAGACATATAAGTATTCCTGTTAATAAAGAAGAAGTTTTAAAAAATGGCACCGTTAAAGCTAAGGATGCTGATAAAATTGAAGACAAGATATATGCAGATATAGAAGGAAGCTACATCTATAAGAACAGACTATTAATGTTAGATATAATTGCCAATAACAATTGGGAAAGACCTATCTATTTTACTGGTGGCGCATTTGGTGCTGATGATTACATTTGGCTAAAAGACTACTTACAATTAGATGGTATGTGTTATAAACTAGTACCTATAAAAACACCTGTAGACAGAGCCAACCCTTATGATATGGGACGTGTTGATCCTGACCTAATGTATAATATGGTCAAAAAATGGGATTGGGGCGGAAGCGGTGAAGACATCTACCATGATATTGAAAGTAGAAGAAACGGTATAACTTATAGAGGTAATTTAGCAAGATTAATAGAAGCACTTATTAATGAAGACAAATTAAAAGAAGCCGAAGAAATAGCAGACATAGCAATGGAAAAAATGCCTGTAGACAAGTTTGGCTACCACTCACTTTTAGAACCATTTATTAGTGCATATTACGAAGTGGGTAATATTGAAAAAGGCAGAAATCTATTTAAAGAGGTTACTAAAGTCTATCAGGAAAATCTGGTATATTATAGCGGTTTGGACGAAGAAGATATAATGAGGTTTTTTGAAGATAAAATTTTGTTAGACATTCAACGCTACAGATCTTTAGTTGACCTTCTTTTCGTCTATAATGACAAAGAATTTGCTATGGAAGAAATGAAGACATATAATAACTACGTTGGTCTTTTAGAGGAGTTCTTCGGAACGGAAGAAGAATTAGAGGAGCCGATTGATGATATCGATATCCAATCTATTTTAAACGATACTATAAAAGATTCTATAGTACCTGAAGAATAAGACATATGAAGATTATTCCTGCTAAGACACCTGGCTTTGTAAAACATTTATTTCCAAAGTTTGTCTGGAATATCAATACAACTAAAAAAGAGCTTTATCTTACTTTTGATGATGGCCCAACACCAGAAATAACAGATTGGGTGCTTCAAACACTAAAAGAATATAATGCTAAAGCAACATTCTTCTGTATTGGAAAGAATATTGAATCTAACTTAGATATTTTCGAGTCTATTTTAAAGGACGATCATAGCATTGGTAACCACACCTATAATCATTCTAAAGGCTGGAAAACAAAAACAAAAGCGTATATAGAGGAAATTGAATTCACTGATTCTGTCATCAATTTTCAGGTTCAAAACACTAAACTAACAGATCTTACCAATCTAAAGTCTAATAAATTCTTTAGACCACCTTACGGTAAATTTAAAAGTAAGCAAAGTAGTAGGTTGCAACAACTAAACTACGACATCATTATGTGGGATGTTCTATCTTATGACTGGGACAAGTCTGTAAGTGAGGAAGGGTGCTTAAACAATGTAATTTCTAAGGCAAAAGAAGGAAGCATTATTGTGTTTCATGATAGCGTTAAAGCCTCTCGTAATCTAAAGTACACACTACCAAAAGTCTTGGATTTTTACAGTAGCAAAGGATATGAATTTAAAGCAATATCTAAAAGTATTCTTGAATAATACTAATTAAAGTATCTGCATCTTGCTCACCACTATGACGCCATTTCATTTCGCCATTTTTATAAATTATTAATGTTGGTAAACCTTTAACACGAAGTGCCTCAGCTAGCTCTCTGTTCTTATCTACATCAATCTTAATGACCTTAGCTTTATCGCCTAATGCCGCGGCAACATCTCTAAGGATAGGATGCATTGCTGCAGATTGATCATTCCATTCTGTGTAGAAGTCTAATAGTACCGGAATATCGACATCTATTAATTCCCCAAATTTTGACATATAGTATTGTTTTAGTCAAACGAGTTCTACAAACCTACATAAAAATTTTACTCAAAACATATAGTAAGTTCGTAATGAACCATATAAAAATAAGCAATTGTTAGCAATTATGCTTCTTTTACTCCTTTTTTGAGTTCTATTACAGTAATCTCTGGCCATATACCAACTCTTCCAGGATACGCCAAAAAGCCAAAACCTCTATTAACATTTATGTATTGCCCCAAAGCCTCATAGATACCTGCCCATTGATTATATCTCCATTTCGCTGGGCTCCATTTTATCCAACCTGGAATCTCAATACCAAATTGCATACCATGTGTGTGGCCACTCAGAGTTAAGTGATAATGATATTCGTTATTAACAACTTCAGCATCCCAATGACTAGGATCATGCGTCATTAAAATTTTAAAATCATCTGAACTAATTTGTGAAGATGCTTTTTTTAAATCCCCTTTTTGTTTAAATCCTTTTCCCCAGTTTTCAACACCAACAATAGCTATTTTTTCACCATTTTTTTCCAAATATCTATGCTCATTCAGCAAAAGATCAAAACCTATTTCTTTTTGAATATCCTTTAAATCTTCTAAATTTTTGATTTTCTCTGCTGACGAATTCCAATCTACATAATCACCATAGTCATGATTACCTAGCACAGAATATTTACCATCCTTTGCTTTCAACCTGCTGAAGGTTTCCTTCCAAGGAAGCATTTCAGTCGCTTTGTTATTTACCATATCACCAGTAAATAGTATAACATCAGATTTTTGCTCATTTACTAAATCAACTGCATATTCTATCTTTTCTTTATTATCAAAACTACCAGAATGTATATCGCTGATTTGAGTTAGTCGATAACCGTCAAAAGCATCAGGTAAATCTTCAAAATGCAAAGTATAATTTAGTACTCTAAAATTATATTTCCCTTTAAACATTCCATATAATAGTGAAGCAAAAGGAATAGCTGCTATCCCTAAAGCTATTTGACTAATAAATTTACGACGCCCAGGAACATGTAAGGCCTCTCGCTTAACTATAAATTTATCATATAGACTGTATAACCCTCTAATAATATCTTCGCCTAAAAGAATAGGCACTAAAACCAAGTTAACAGACATAAATGTTAAAAGAAAACCAAAAGCATAGCTCTTTGCAGGACTTAAAACACGTCCTTCGCCAGTTACCGTAAACTGAAAAATAAAATTACCCACCACAATCACGGCAATACCCAAAAAAAGATAATGAATCCAACTTTGCTTTGTTATAGTTTTTATAGCTTGAAAACCATAAGCAGTAAGCAGAATATATATTATAATAAAAATAATCCATCTTGTCATAAAGCAAATTTAAGCATAAGCCATTTTAGTTATCTTATGAAAGTGTTAAAGGTTTTGATTTGTAAGGTGTCTAGACGTTTTGAATCAGTATAAAATTGAATAGTCTTAGATTGATTAGGCATTAAATCAAAGAAATTATCAGAAAAACGACCATTAGCATTCGTAAACAAAAACACATCTTTTTGAAGTGTTGACGAAAACAACTCTATTGAAAAACCATCATTAGTTTTCATGACGATTTTTTGAATTTCAGCTTGATTTAATTTTAAATCTTTAGGTTTCACAAAGTAGAAAAATGATGATTTACCATTGAAAGTTGATACTAAAACAGTTTCATTTTTATTGAAGTCTACGTTTTTTAAATCCAACTGAAACTTCACACCATTTGAAAGTGGCTCAACACTTATTTCTTCTTCGTTAGACCAAATAACTTCTCCTGAAAAATTCATTAAGTTTAAAGTCAACTGACCTGTTATCTCATCTAATTTATCATTAACAACCCAAGTTTTTAAAATATCATTTTCAACTTTTGAAGAGATTAAAACATCCTCAAAACTTCTTTTAGCCTTATAATGTAAGGCTTTCCAATTTCCAAAATAATCAATACTACTCCAAGAAACCGCAGGCCAGCAATCATTGAGTTGCCAATACAACGAGCCCATATTATAGGGTTTTGCTCTTCTTTGTGCTTCAATACCTTTGGTAATGCCATAAGCTTGTACAAGTTGACTCATATATACATAATCTTCCGCTGAATCAGGTATAGGAAAATCGCGTTGCATATAAGTTTCTATAATTTGAAATCCTCTGGAATGCTTTTGATGATTTTTAAAACCTTTGGAAGTAATATCCACACTATCCTTTTGATTTATAAATTGAATAACCTCATAGCTCGGAAACGACTGAAAACCGAATTCACTCATAAATCGTGGTACATTCTCTTCCAGATGCTCAAATGGATAACCATCGTGCCAAATCCACCAATCGTGAGCATCTCCTTCTGACTTGTACAACGGATTACCTCTTCCATATTTTGGCGACGTTTGCCAGTATGGTAAATCTGTTTTAGATCCAACGCTAATTCTGAGTGCTCTATCAAACAAATATTTATAATTCTCCCAAATCTCTTCTTTTTCCTCTTCACTTCTATCGGCTTGCCAACCCCAACGATTCCAACCTTCAGAGCTTTCGTTATTACCACACCAAAGCGCAATTGATGGATGGTTTCGTAATCTTTTTAAATTATCTAACGCTTCATTAATGACATTCATTCTAAATTCATCATCACCTGGATACATTGCACAGGCAAACATAAAATCTTGCCAAACCAAAATGCCTTTTTCATCGCACAAGTCATAAAACTTATCGTTTTCATAAATGCCACCTCCCCAAACTCTGAGCATATTCATATTGGCATCTACAACATCGCTTAACAACCTTTCGTAATCACTATTTTTTACTTCATTTTGAAAACTGTGCTGTGGAATATAATTAGCACCTTTTGCGTAAACAGGCACATCGTTGACTTTAAAATAAAAGGATTCGCCATTACTATCTCTTTCGGTAACCAACTCAATATCACGAATGCCATATTTTGTTGAAATGCTATCTAAAATTTTTCTACCATCTTTTACCACAACTTTAATATCGTATAAGTATGGTTCGCCTAGATTATGTGGCCACCAGAGTTTTGGATCATCAATGGCAATATAAAATGATGCAGAAGCGTGATTACTAAAATGATACAATTCGCTTTTTCTTTTATTCATTTCAGTTAAAGAATCATTCACATAAATATCAAAATATAATGGAGACTTGATGTCTGTATTAAAATTAAGCACAATACTTAGAACTGCTAAATACTCATCAAGGGACTTAGCATCTTCTCGCATAATCTCTGCATCTAGAATTTTAAAATCATTCCAAGCCACTAGCTTAATTGGTCTCCAAATACCACTTGCATTCAACTTTGGTCCCCAATCCCAACCATATTGAAATTGTGCTTTTCTTGTAAAAACACGCTCACCTTCCGGCAGCTCATACGATAATTTTTCTTTTGCTTCTGCCTCGTATTTAAAAGTACTTTCAAAAACTAACCGCAATTCATTTTCAGCTTTTAAAAGTGGTTTTACATCTACGTCCCATTTTCTAAATGCGTTGTTAGCTTTTAAAATTAAGCTGTCATTTAAATAAACAGAAGCGTACGTATCTAAGCCTTCAAAATTGAGCTCAAAATGTTTCTTTTCGAGCAAGTCTTCGCTTAATGAAAAAGTGGTTTTGTATTCCCAATCGGTTTCTGAAACCCATTGTACTTTTTCTTCATTATTTCCAACAAATGGGTCTTCGATAAGTTGATGATGCAACAAGTCTGAAAACACGTTTCCCGGAACAGTTGCAGAGTCCCAAACGGTATCTGTTACTTTTTTGAACTGCCAATTCTCATCGAGATTTATCGTAGTTGGTAAATCGTGCTTTGGTTGACAGCTAAAACAGACAACTATTAACAACAGTAGGTTATATCTCATCTAAAATGGCTTTTATTTTCATTGGGTCTGAAAAAGTTATTGGCACAGAAAACATACCATCATCCTCTTTCTTTGTTGAAGATGCCGAAGCATGAATTTCAGTTAAGCCTGCTTCTTTAAACAGCGTCGCATTTTTTGAAGACACGCCTCCACCAGCTAAAATCGTGATTCTATTTTCGGCTAAAACATTCAATTCTTTTAAAAGCTCTAAACCTTCTTCTGCGGTTGTTTTTTGACCTGAGGTCAAAACTCTATCTGCGCCTAGTTCTATAAGTTGCAATAAGGTTTCTTTAGGATTTTTAACCTCATCAAAAGCACGATGAAATGTGAATGGTAATGGTTTAGCAAAGTCAATCAGAACTTTTGTTCGTTCTACATCTAATGTATTATCAGATTTTAAAACACCTGAAACAATGCCGTTACAACCTAAATCTTTGCAAAACTGAATATCGGTTTTCATTATCTGAAATTCATTATCTGAATACACAAAATTGCCACTTCGAGGACGTATCAGCACGAAAACTGGAATATCTAATTCCTCAATCACTTTTTTCAATAAACCATATGATGGTGTAATGCCACCAACTGAGAGTTCTTGACACAATTCTATGCGATGTGCTCCTGCGTCGCAGGCATTTTTTGCGGATTGGTATGAGTTGGCGCAGATTTCTAGTTTCATATTAATTTTCCACGAAAGTGGGAATCTCATTAATTATTCTTATTTCTTCAAAGTGGATTCCTGCATTCACTTCGACAAGCATAGTGTGACACGCAGGAATGCCAAATATAACTGTCATTGCGAGGACATAGGACGTGGCAATCTCCTAATTAAAAAAGATTCTTCGCTACGCTCTGAATGACAAATAAAGCCGTCACTTCGAGTGATTTGCAAAGTATGAGCAAATTGTATCGAGAAGTTCTTTATTGGTTCTCGATACAAAATTGCAAAAAAGCAATTTCACTCGAACTGACGTATTATTTAATTATTATCTCATCAATAAACGTCCAGGCTTTATTACCAGCACCTTGTTTACCTTCTGGGATGGTGCCGTAATTAGGAATTCTCAAAATTATCTTTGTGGTTTCATCGTATAAACCCGTCTCCATTTTACTAAATTTTATATTTAATAACTTAAATCTAGACTCCTTTGCCATTTCTGGTAAACCCAAAACAAACGTTGTGTCTTGCCTAAACTCATTAGGCTGTTGTAAAATCAAATATTCATATACCTCAGGTGCATAAATCCATTGTCCTTGTGAATTATAAAATCTGGTCTCAATTGAATTTATCTTTGTCGGCTTTTCAAAATCAATTGTAACCTCAATATCTTCTCCCCAAAACCCTAACCATTCTTTATCTCCATATCGCGAATCGCTTCCTGAAATGCCATTAATTAAACCTTCTGCTCCACTGCCAGAATAGGCTTTGTGTGGTTGTTTATCAATCGTAATTTTTGCCCCAACTGCTTTGTGGTAATTAATGTGTTGTATAAATGTTTTACCCAATTGTTTTTCATCATTAAATACAGCAGCTTTGATTGTTGAACTTTCGGTAATCGGAATTTTAGATTCATAAATTTTTGAATTAAGGGTAGGTTCACTTCCATCTAAAGTATAACGAATGGTTTTCCCTTCAATTAATGTTGATAATTTATAAAGAGAAGCGGTTGCTGAGCTTGTCGAAGTACCTTCAATTTCATAAAGATGATTGGCATAGTTAATATCCAAAGCATCTAAACGCAGATGAAAGTTTTCTAACCTCAAAACAAAATCCTTGTAGTTTTTATGTTCAGGTTGAGACCAAACCACTTCACTTAGCGCCAACATTCTCGGAAATGCCATATACTCAAGATGTTTTTCGGTTGGGATGTATTCTGTCCAAATATTGCCTTGAGCACCTAAAACATATTTTGACTCTTCTGTTGTTAATTCTTCTGGAATTGGATTAAAACCATACACTTTTTCCAACGGCAAAAAACCACCAATAGCCAAAGGCTCATCCTCATTTTCGGATTGGTAATAATCAAAATAGCAATGTGATGTTGGTGTCATTACCACATTATGTCCAGATTTTGCAGCTTCAACTGCTCCACTCGTACCTCGCCAAGACATTACCGTTGCATTGGGTGCCAAACCACCTTCTAAAATTTCATCCCAACCAATGATTTGTCGTCCTTTTGAGTTAAGATACGCTTCCATTTTGGTAATAAAGTAGCTTTGCAAATGGTGTTCGTCTTTTAAGCCTTCTTTCTTAATCAGGTCTTGGCAATGCGCACAATTTTTCCAACGTGTTTTTGGTGCTTCATCTCCACCAATATGAATATATTTGCTTGGGAACAGCTCTAAAACCTCATCCAAAACATCTTCTAAAAACGCAAAGGTCTTTTGATTTGGACAATAAATTTCTTCAAAAACTCCCCATTTTTTGGCTACCTCAACGGGTTCGTTGGTTGCTGAGCCTGTCGAAGTACAGCCTAACTCTGGATAAGCCGCAATGGCTGCTTGTGCGTGACCTGGCATTTCTATTTCTGGGATCACAGTAACAAAACGCGCTTTAGCATACTGAACAACGTCTTTAACTTCCTCTTGGGTGTAATAACCTCCATATCGTTTGCCATCAAACTGATGTGGTTGGTCGCTGTAATGTCCTACCAAAGTTTCATTTCTATAAGCTGAAACCTCTTGTAATTTGGGATACTTCTTAATCTCAATGCGCCAACCTTGGTCGTCTGTAAGATGCCAATGAAAAGTGTTCATCTTCAACAAAGCTAAAGCATCAATGTACTTTTTGATAAAATCAATAGAAAACATATGCCTTGCCACATCGAGATGCATACCACGATACGAAAATTGAGGTTCATCCTTCACTATCAATGCCTGAATAGCAATTTCATTTTCTGAGAACGTATCATTTTCCAGACCAACAGGCATTAATTGCCGTAAGGTTTGTACCGCATAAAACGCACCTTGGTCTGTTGATGCTTTAATTGTTATTCCTTCTTTTGAAACCGTTAAAATATAGGCTTCAGGCTTTAAATTGTCATCTTGTTTAAATTGAATTTCATTTCCTTCTTTCAGATGTATTGGACTTCCGCCTTCAATAAAATCTTTTAAAAATTGCGCACTAACTTTAAGATTGTCATCGTAAGTTATTCCTGTAGATTCATCAATTGTAAAAAATGAATCCATTACTTCTAT
Organism: Winogradskyella sp.; assembly: GCA_002722255.1. Lineage (GTDB taxonomy): Bacteria > Bacteroidota > Bacteroidia > Flavobacteriales > Flavobacteriaceae > Winogradskyella > Winogradskyella poriferorum. The sequence goes on from PBLD01000001.1 coordinate 82,380, forward strand.
AGAATCTGGAATCGGAATAATCTGTGGTTGAATTATTTGAACCGATCTCTCCTTACAATTAACAAGTGAAAGGGATAAAATGAAAAGTGCAATTAATTTCTTGATGTGCATTTTAGTATATTAGATGCATTAAAATTACTAATCTTTTGAAAAATCTTAAATTATTTTCCACTTTCATTGCTATCCTTTTATTTTTTGGATGTAATAAAAATAATAATCTCAAACCTGCACAAAAAGACCAACCACTAACCAACTACGTTAATACATTTATTGGTACTGGTGGTCATGGTCACACTTATCCTGGCGCAACGATGCCTTTTGGTATGATGCAATTAAGTCCAGACACACGTTTAGAAGGTTGGGACGGTTGCTCTGGCTATCATTACACTGATGAATATATCTATGGATTTTCGCATACACATTTAAGCGGCACAGGTATAAGTGACTATGGAGATGTGCTTTTAATGCCTACTAATAAAGTGAATTTTAATAATGGGTCTGATGGAAAATCGGGTTACCGAGCTCACTTTTCACACGAGAATGAAAGTGCTGAACCTGGTTACTATAAAGTGCATTTAGACTCAACTGAAATTGATGTTGAACTGACGGTTTCCAAACGAAGTGGTATTCATAAATATCAGTTTCCATTTGCTGAAAATCAGTATGTGGTTTTAGATTTAGCACATAGAGATAAACTATTAGACTATAAAATTAATCAACTTAATGATACTGAAATCAATGGACTTAGACATTCTTCAGCTTGGGCTAAAGATCAGCGTTTGTTCTATCACATTAAGTTTTCACATCAAATAAAAGAAATTGTTTATGATGACGGCGAAGGTGTGGCTGTAAGTAAAAATTACAAGTTTGAAAGTAAAAAGGCCATCATTCAATTTGAAAACCCAAATAACGAACCAATCCTCATAAAAACAGGAATTTCAGCCGTTGATGAAGCTGGTGCTTATAAAAATTTGGAAGCCGAAGTTTTAAACAAAGATTTTGAAACCGTAAAGCAAGAAGCACAACAAGCTTGGGAATCTCAACTTGAAAAAATTGTTATTGAAAGCACTTCGACTCTGCTCAGTGACCAAGACATAGACAAAAAAACCAATTTCTACTCTGCGCTTTACCATACGATGATTGCTCCAAATATCTATCAAGATGTTGATGGTCGTTATAGAGGTATGGATTTAGAAATTCACCAAACCAAGGATTTCGATTATTACACTGTGTTTTCACTTTGGGATACTTACCGAGCTGCTCATCCACTCTATACCATTATAGAACAAGACAGAACCAACCATTTCATCAATACATTTTTGGCAAAATATGATGAAGGCGGCATAATGCCAATGTGGGATTTATCAGGGAATTATACTGACTGTATGATTGGCTACCACGCTGTACCTGTTGTTGCCGATGCGTATTTAAAAGGTATTCGCGGTTACGATACCGAAAAAGCTTTTGAGGCTATGAAACATTCGGCAACGCGAGATAAATTTGGGTTAGAAGCCTATAAAAACTATGGTTTTATTCCTGTTGATGAAGAAAGCGAATCGGTTTCAAAAACCTTGGAATATGCTTATGATGATTGGACCATAGCTCAGATGGCAAAAGCGTTGAATAAGGACGACGATTATAAAACCTACATTCAACGTGCGCAGTACTACAAAAATGTGTTTGATCCAAGTAGTAAGTTTATGCGTGGACGCTTTAGAAATACGTGGTTTTCCCCTTTTGACCCTTATGAAGTTAACTTCAACTATACCGAAGCTAATTCTTGGCAATACAGTTTTTATGTGCCGCAGGACATTTCTGGCTTCATAGATTTATTGGGTGGAAAAGACGCTTTAGAAGCCCAACTTGATGAATTATTTTCAGCAAAAAGCGAAACTTCGGGACGTCATCAGTCAGATATCACAGGTTTAATTGGTCAGTATGCGCACGGTAACGAGCCAAGCCATCATATGGCTTACCTTTATAATTTTGTAAATAAACCGCATAAAACGCAAGAGAAAGTTCATCAAATTTTAACCGAACTCTATAAAAACGATCCAGATGGTGTTTCGGGAAATGAAGATTGTGGACAAATGAGTGCTTGGTACGTGTTGAGTTCAATGGGCTTTTATTCTGTAACACCAGGTTCTAATCAGTACATCATTGGCGCACCACTTTTTGACAAAGCCACCATTAATCTGGAAAATGGAAAACAATTCAACATTACAGCACATAATCTTAGTGATACCAATAAGTATGTAGAATATGTGTATTTAAATGGCGAAAAATTGAACAACACCTACATCACTCATAAGGATATTGTAAATGGTGGTAATTTGGAATTTCATATGACCGACAATCCAGCGGTTTGGGGAAGTCGAGACGGTCAAGAGCCAAAAACCGAAATTACAGACCACATTATTTTACCGTCGCCATTTATTGAAAAAGGCGATATCACTTTCAGAGGTTCTACGGAAGTTGTTTTAAATACTTCTGAAAAAGATGCCAAGATATTTTATGCTATTAATGATGAAGATTTTCAACTTTACGAAACGCCTTTCAGTATAAAAGAAGACACAAAAGTGAAGTTATATTCTGAAAAAGGCGACCTGAAAAGTCCTGTGTTAACCACACCATTTTATAAGATTGACCCAAACTTAAGCATCACGCTTGAAAGTGAATTTGCTAATCAGTATTCAGCAGGTGGAAATGATGCGCTTATAGATGGTATTAGAAGCACCAAAAACTACAGAACAGGCAGTTGGCAAGGCTACCACAACACAGATTTAGTGGCCACTGTAGATTTAGGAAGACTGAAACCTATCAATCTTATTTCAGTAAATTTTTTGCAAGACCAAGGTGCTTGGATTTTTTATCCAACCGAAGTGCAATGCTTCGTTTCAAAAGATGGCAAAAACTATAAAGCTTTACCATCCAAAAAGATAAACACACGAAACAGAAATAATGAAATTGAAATTAAAACCACTGAGTTTAAAATTCCAACAACAGAATATAAGTATGTAAAAATCATCGCAAAGAAACTAGGCGAACTACCAGAATGGCATTTGGGCTACCCAATGGATGGCAGAAGCTGGATTTTTGCTGATGAAATTTCGATAAAATAAGTAAAACTAACTAACAATTATATGAGCAATCAAAACAACAAATCGGCTTTAGCAACCTTAGTCACCGTTTTCTTTTTCTGGGGATTTATTGCTGCATCCAACAGTGTATTTATTCCTTTTTGTAAAACGTATTTTAATATTGACCAGTTTCAGTCGCAATTGGTAGATTTTGCTTTTTATGGTGCGTATTACATTGGTGCTTTGTTATTATTTATTCTTTCTGGTTCTATTAAAAAGGACATTATGAATAATTGGGGCTACAAAAATGGAATTATATACGGCTTGTTACTGTCTGCCGTCGGTGCTTTTGTAATGTATCCTGTAACTGCAGGTGCCGAACAAGGTCAAACTGGTGTATTTTATCTGGTGCTCATCGCCTATTTTATTGTTGCCTTAGGCTTCTCGCTGCAACAAACCGCTGCCAACCCATTTGCTATTGCACTTGGAGACCCAAAAACTGGTTCGCATCGTTTGAATTTAGCTGGTGGTATTAATTCCTTCGGAACAACCATAGGACCTGTTGTAGTAAGTTTAGTCATTTTTGGCTCTGCAAGTTGGAGCACTGATGAATTAGCATCTATGATTGCTAATAATGAAATTACGCTAATGACAGTACAACAACTTTATCTTGGTGTTGGTGGATTATTTTTAGCTGCAGCAGCATTATTCTATTTCTCTAAAAAATTACCAGCCTTAAAATCTGAAACAGCTTTTGAGCCAGCTAATAAAGCTAGGAATTTACTCATTGTTTTAACTTTAATAATTGTAGGGTGTTTTGGATATATTTTTAGCACCTATTCTGGCAATACTGAAGCTACAGAAGACCTAGAACATACAAGATTAATGGTTTTATTCATTGCGCTTTTTGCTGTTATCGCAGCAGTTTTTGTTGCCAATTCTAGTGCCACAAAAAAGCCTGAAGGTTGGGGAGCGATGAAATATCCGCAATTGGTTTTAGGTATGTTAGCCATATTCACCTACGTAGGTGTAGAAGTTACTGTTGGTAGTAATCTTGGTGAACTTTTAAAGCAAGAGTTTGAAAGTTCAGGCTTAAATGCATTAGGTTTACCTGTTTTGAATGACTCTCAATTAGGCTCCTACATCTCGTTATATTGGGGCGGATTAATGATTGGTCGTTGGGTTGGTGCCATTACTGTTTTTAATCCAAGTAAAGGTCTTAAAAAAGCCTTACTTATCATTGTTCCTTACATTGCCTTTGGTGTTATTATCCTAGTAAACTCTATAAAATATAGCTTTAGTACGGACGAAATTTTATTTTTCGCCATTTGTATTGCGGTTCAAATCGGTGGTTTCTTCTTAGCTAAAGACAAACCTGTTCAAACTTTAAAAATATTTAGTTTATTAGGTATCATTGCAATGCTTATAGGTCTATTTGCTTCTGGTAATGTAGCATTATTTGCTTTTATATCTGGCGGATTATTTTGCTCTATAATGTGGCCTTGTATTTTCACCTTGAGTATTGCAGGTTTAGGCAAGTACACTTCTCAAGGTTCTTCATTTTTAATAATGATGATTTTAGGTGGAGCCATCATTCCACCTGTACAAGGAAAGTTAGCTGATGTTTTTAATATACAATCGTCGTATTGGATAGCTGTGATCTGCTTTGCATACCTTTTATTCTATGCATTTAGAACAAAGACCGTTTTAGACAAACAAGGTGTTGAATATTAAATCTTAGATTTTGAAACGAAGAAACTTTATAAAAAACGCCGCGTTAACAGGCGCAGGATTAGCTATTGGAAACTCTATCACAAGTTGTGCTGATTCTAAATCTAAAGACAATAGCAGTCAAACTATAGCATTAACAAGTAAAGCTGAATTGCCATTAGTAATCGCAACTTGGCACGTTAAAAATGCTACAACAAAAGCTATGGAAGTCTTACAAAATGGAGGCAATGCTCTAGATGCTGTGGAACAAGGTTGTATGGTTGAAGAGGCTGACATTAAAAACAGTTCTGTAGGCAAAGGCGGTTTACCCGATAGAGATGGAAATGTGACGCTAGATGCCTGTATTATGGATAAGCACGGAAATTGTGGGTCTGTGGTTTATCTTCAAAACATAACACACGCAGTATCTATTGCTAGAAAAGTGATGGAAGATACACCACACGTTATGTTGGCTGGCGAAGGTGCTAAACAATTTGCCATTTCAAAAGGATTTAAAGAAGAAGACTTATTGACGGATTCCTCAAAAAAAGCTTGGGAAGACTGGAAAGTAAAAAGCGAGTACAAACCCATCATCAATATTGAAAACCACGATACCATTGGTATGCTAGCCATAGATAAAAATGGAGATATTGCAGGTGCTTGTACCACAAGTGGATTGGCTTACAAAATGCAAGGACGTGTTGGTGATTCGCCAATAATAGGCTCTGGATTATTTATTGACAATGAAGTTGGAGGTTGTGTAGCTACAGGTCTCGGTGAAGAAGTAGTGAAAACCGTTGGCAGCTTTTTGGTGGTAGAATTAATGCGACACGGTAAGTCACCTCAACAAGCTTGTGAGGAAGCCATCAATAGAATTGTATCTAAGCCAAATAGTAATTATAAAGATTTTCAAGTAGGCTATATTGCTGTTAATAAAAAAGGGGAAACCGGAAGTTATTCTATACATCAGTGGTTTAGTATGACTAAGTTTCAGGATGGAGTTAATGAGCAGATTCAGTCTGATTTTTATTTAAAACCTTAGAACCATTTAATTGTCAGTCTCGCTAATTTCTCTTTAAAATTAGTGTATGGTGGAAATAGCAATTCATTAATACCAAAAGTATATTGTTTTACAACAGCACGCTGGTTACTAAAGGCTTTAAAACCATAAAAACCGTGACTTTTACCTATACCACTGTTATTCACACCGCCAAATGGTAGATTATGATTCGCATAATGAATCACATTAGTGTTTATACACGTACCTCCTGCTCTGGTGTTTCTAATTATCTTTTTTGTATTTCTTTTACTGTTACTGTAGATATACAAAGCTAATGGTCGTTCTTTGGAATTGATATAAGTAATAGCTTCATCTAAGGTTTTATAAGTAACTATTGGTAAAATTGGTCCAAATATTTCTTCATTTAATAATGAAGCTTCATCACTTACACCTGAAACTATTGTTGGAGCTATATATTTTGAATTAACGTCCACATCGCCACCGATATCTAATTTGGCATTTAAGCTTTTTGCATTTTCTAAATGAGATTGTAAACGTTCAAAATGTTTTTGGGTTACAATCCTTGCGTAAGAATTTGATGTTTCTGGTTGCTTAGAAAAGTAGTGTTCTATCCATTTTTTGCAGGCTATAATGAACTGCTCCTTTATACTTTCATCTATTAATACATAATCTGGCGACACACATATCTGCCCTGCATTCATAAACTTTCCCCAAACAATACGCTTGGCAGCTTTATCAATATTTGCAGTACTATCTATTACCGTTGGAGACTTTCCGCCCAACTCAAGTGTCACTGAAGCTAAATGTTTAGCAGCAGCAGACATCACGATTTTACCAACATTTGGTGAGCCTGTAAAAAAGATATGATTAAATGGTAATTGTAATAATTTTGTTGAGGTTTCCACTTCTCCCTCTACTAAGGCAACTTCATTCTCATCAAAAACAGTTCTAACAATGTCAGGCATCAAAGCTGAAGAATTAGGTGTCATTTCTGATGGTTTTATAATAACTGAATTACCTGCTGCAATTGCAGAGACCAAAGGCCCAAAGGTTAAGTTAAACGGAAAATTCCATGGTGAAATAATTAAGCAGACACCTTTAGGTTCATAAATATAATAAGAGCTTGAGCCTAGCATGGAGATAGGTGTATCTACCTTTTGCTTTCGCATCCATTGACGTAGGTTAGACTTTGCAAATTTAATTTCGCTTATAATAGGATAAATCTCAGTGAGCTCTGCTTCTACTCTAGGCTTGTTTAAATCTTTGTGTAACGCTTCAATAATTTGATCTCTAAAAGTTACTTCAATCGCAGTCCTCAGTTTTTTTAATTTCTCTATTCGAGCACGATAAGGTACAGTTCCTATTATTAGTTGTTGAAATTGTTGTTTTAAAAATAACTGATAATGTGGATTTTCATTAAAATCTATACTGTCCGTTTTCATGTGCTTATTAATATAATTATAACTATGCATTTCATCGATGATATGTGTAAAGCATCTCTTTTAACCTGAAAATCAATGATTTTAACTTAACAAAACAACGCTTTTAAAGGGCTGAGAGCTCATTTTGTGTATTTCATCGATGTTTTTGACTAACAAATGTCAGTTATCTAATTATCGCCTTGTTTCGTCCAAAAATTTCACCCTATATAAACAAACCGACGTTTCTTTGAATCGAAATTAAAACAAAACAGTTTAATAACAATGAAAAAAGGTTTAGTCATATTAGCTTTCTTAACAATGTCTCTAGCAGGATTTGCTCAGCAAGATGTTGTAAGTAACGTTGAGACTGAATTGGTTGAATCTATTAAGCCTGAAAAGCCTGAGGTTGCAAAAGCTACTATATCTGCTAAAGCTAAGGCTAAAGTTTTAAGATTAAATCATAAGAAAAGTAACGAGATTATAAGTATTAAAGCTTACAGAAAAAGTCTTCAAATTAAAGTTAAGACCGTAAAGCTTTGCTAATTAATATGCTATTAACCATTGAAAAAGCCAAAACACATGTTTTGGCTTTTTTGTTTACAAATACTCGTAAGTTTTGTAGCTTTATAGACTTCAAAATTCTTCAAAATGTCAGAACAAAAACGTCTCTTTTTAGTCGATGCTTACGCGCTTATTTTTCGTGGGTATTATGCTTTTATAAAAAACCCAAGAATTAACTCTAAAGGTGAAGATACCTCAGCCATTATGGGCTTTATGAACTCGCTTTTAGATGTCATCAAACGCGAAAGACCAGACCATTTAGCGGTATGTTTTGATAAAGGCGGAAGTGTAGATCGTGTAGAAATGTACGAAGCTTACAAAGCCAACCGTGACGAGACACCAGAAGGCATTCGCACTGCAATTCCTCATATTTGCAACATTCTGGAAGCTATGCATATTCCAATTATGGTAAAGGAAGGTTTTGAGGCAGATGATGTTATTGGGACACTTTCCCGTCAAGCGGAAAAAGAAGGTTACAAAACCTATATGGTCACGCCAGATAAAGATTTTGCACAATTAGTTACCGAAAACATTTTTATGTATCGCCCAAAATCGTTTGGTGGCGGATACGAAACTTGGGGAATTCCAGAAGTACAGAAAAAATTTGAAGTCGAAAGACCAGAACAAGTCATTGACTTTTTAGGAATGATGGGCGACTCTAGTGATAACATTCCTGGATTACCTGGCGTTGGCGAAAAAACCGCTAAAAAATTCATCAAGCAATTTGGTAGCATGGAAGGACTTTTAGCCAACACAGACCAGTTAAAAGGTAAGATGAAAGAAAAGGTAGAAGCTAATGCCGAATTAGGTCGACTTTCTAAAGAACTAGCGCGCATTATGCTTGATGTTCCTGTAGAATTCAATGCGAAAGATTTCGAGTTAGATCATCCAGATATTGAAAAAGTAAAAGAAATTTTTCAAGAGTTAGAGTTTAGACGTCTTACAGATAATTTTATTAAAACGTTTACCTCAGAAAGCGATAATTCAGCTACAACAACTAATCAAAATGTCACTTCGAGCACTTCGACTACGCTCAGCACAGGCTCTGTCGAGAAGTCTCAAACTACTAAAGAAAAAGCATCTGCTGGCGCAGGACAATTCTCTTTATTTGGTGGCGGCGATGATAATTCGCAAACCGAAGTAAATACATCTTTTACAAGAAATACCGCCGAAAACACAAGTCACTTTTATCAAAGTGTTGCAAGCGGAATGGCAACAAAACTTTTTGTAAAAAACCTGCTCAATCAAAAATCAGTATGTTTTGACACCGAAACTACAGGATTAAATCCGTTAACTGCAGAATTGGTTGGTATTGCGTTTTCTTGGGAAACTGGCAAAGGATTCTATTTACCTTTTCCTGAAAATAAAGATGAAGCACAAGAATTAATTGAAGAAATACGTCCGTTTTTTGAAGCTGAAAACATTCAGAAAATCGGTCAGAATTTAAAATACGACATCAAGGTTTTAGCCAAATACAATATTGAAGTCAAAGGACCTTTATTCGATACCATGTTAGCGCACTATTTGATTAATCCAGACATGCGTCACAACATGGATGTGCTATCAGAAACGTATTTAAACTACTCGCCTATTTCCATTGAAACCTTGATTGGTAAAAAAGGTAAAAATCAGTTATCTATGCGCGATGTACCTTTAGATAAACAAACCGAATATGCTGTAGAAGATGCCGATATCACACTTCAACTCAAAGAACATTTTGAAAAAGAGTTAGGCGAAGCCAACACACAAAAATTGTTTGATGAGATTGAAATTCCGCTACTACGAGTTTTAGCTGCAATGGAATTAGAAGGCATTAACCTAGATAAAGACTTTTTAAACAGCTTATCTGAGCAATTAAATAGTGACATTGCCAACTTAGAAAAAAGCATTTATGAAGCTGCTGGCGAAGAATTCAACATTGCATCACCAAAGCAATTAGGTATCATTTTATTTGAAAAAATGAAATTGGTAGACAAGCCAAAAAAGACTAAAACTGGGCAATATTCTACCGCAGAAGACGTGTTGAGTTACTTAGCAAAAGACCATGAAATCATCCAAAACATTCTTGATTTTAGAGGCTTATCTAAACTAAAAAGCACCTATGTAGATGCCTTACCACTTCAAGTTGAAGAAGCTACAGGTCGCGTACATACAGATTATATGCAAACTGTTGCAGCAACTGGTCGTTTAAGTAGTAATAATCCTAATTTACAGAACATTCCTATTCGTACAGAACGTGGAAGACAAGTGCGAAAAGCGTTCGTGCCTCGTAACGAAGACTACACGTTATTAGCTGCCGATTATTCTCAAATTGAATTACGTATTATCGCAGCATTGAGCGAAGAAGAAACCATGATTGAAGCCTTTAAACATGGTGAAGATATTCACGCGTCAACTGCTTCAAAAGTATTTAATGTTGCTATTGAAGACGTGACTAGAGAACAACGTAGCAATGCAAAAACGGTGAATTTCGGAATAATTTATGGTGTTTCAGCATTCGGTTTAAGCAACCAAACCGATTTATCACGTAGCGAAGCTAAAGAGTTAATCGACACCTATTATGAAACCTATCCAAAATTGAAAAACTACATCAGTAAACAAGTCGATTTTGCTCGCGATCATGGTTATGTACAAACGGTTTTAGGCAGACGCAGATATTTAAAAGATATCAATTCAAGAAATGCGGTTGTTCGTGGTGCTGCTGAACGAAATGCTGTTAATGCGCCAATTCAAGGTAGTGCTGCAGATATCATCAAACTAGCAATGATTAATATTTATGAGAAATTAGAAGCTGGTGATTACAAAACAAAAATGCTACTACAAGTACATGATGAATTGGTGTTTGATGTTTATAAACCTGAATTAGATGAGATTTCAAAATTGATAAAAACTGAAATGGAAAATGCCTTTACATTATCGGTTCCTTTAGATGTTGAAATTGGTCTTGGTGATAACTGGTTAGAAGCGCATTAGACATAAAAAAAGCAGGATTGAATCCTGCTTTTTCATTTTATATTTATATTTATTATGCGGTTTGCATTTCATGCTTACCTTCATAGACTTCTTCTACTAACTTAGCATTGAATGCTGGTAAATCTTGAGGTGAACGACTTGTTACTAAACCTTCGTCTACAACAACTTCTTCATCTAACCAATGCGCTCCTGCATTTTCAATATCGGTTTTAATAGAATTGTACGATGTTACTTTTCGCCCTTTTAAAACATCCGCTTCAGCTAACAACCATGGTGCATGGCATATTGCAGCTACAGGCTTTTTGTTGTTAAAAAACGACTTTACAAAATCTACAGCCTTATCATTTCGTCTTAAAATGTCAGGATTAATGACGCCTCCTGGCAGCATTAAAGCATTATAATTACTCTGCGATACTTCGTCTAAAGTTTTGTCTACTTTGTAAGCATTACTCCAATTTCCGTTATCCCAACCTTTAATTTCGCCAGTTTTTAAAGACACAATGTGCACATCTGCTCCTGCCTCTTCTAACGCTTTTTTAGGTTCTCTTAATTCACTTTCTTCAAAGCCATCGGTTGCTAAAATTGCAACGGTCTTTTTTTCTAAATTTTCCATTATCATTTGTGATTTTTTGGGTTAATAATTCTCCATTCAAACTAACAGATATATCAACCAAAACCAAAAAATGTGGGTGGATTAACCTAGACTTAACAGCTATTGTTAAGGAATCTTAAATACTTATGCGTTAACGTTTCTTCTTTTTACTTCGGAATTTAGCCTTATTTTTTCGCTGGTTAAAAGGCACAGCATCGTTAAAGGTGTTTTTAGTTTTTCCCGGCTTGTTTTTACGCCATTTCTCATCTTTTTTAGGCAATAAAACGTCTAGTAAATCTTGTCTTCCTAATTTATTAAGCGTGTTTTTAATCCAAGCTTTGTTTTCATCTTTATACCAAAAGAAAAAACGATGTTGTTCGTCTTTTTCCTTTCTGGTTTTTGGCGTATTAACCTTTTTAAGTGTGTAAGGATGGTAACCACTGTAATAAATCACCGTTGCAACCGTCATTGGTGTTGGCGTAAAACCTTGAACTTGCTCAAGCTGAAAGCCCATATCTTTAGTTTCGGCAGCAAGATTTGCCATATCTTCAACTTCGCAGGCAGGATGATTTGAGATGAAATACGGAATTAACTGTAAGTTCAGTTTATTCTTGATATTGATTTTATCAAAACGTTCTTTAAACTTATGAAAGTAACTAAACGATGGTTTTCGCATTAATTTTAATACCGGATCACTAGTATGTTCTGGTGCTACTTTAAGTCGACCAGAAACATGCTTTGTCATCACTTCTTCGGTATAATCATCTAACTCTTTTGGATCTGCGTTTTTATTGAATTCTGGCACCAACATATCGTGTCTAATTCCAGATCCGATAAACGACTTCTTAACCTTCGGATGACTATCAACCGCTTGGTATAATTCGGTTAACGGTTTATGTGACGTATCTAAATTACTACAAATTACCGGCGAAATACAACTTGGCGCAACACATTTATCGCAAATAGATTGTACTTTACCTTTCATTTGATACATATTGGCGCTTGGTCCGCCAATATCAGATAAATAGCCTTTAAAATCTGGCATGTTTGCGACTTTATCAACTTCTCTCAATATAGATTCTTTACTACGACTCGCTATAAATTTTCCTTGATGTGCTGAAATGGTACAAAAACTACAACCTCCAAAACAACCACGATGAATGTTTATAGACGTCTTTATCATCTCGTAAGCAGGAATTGGTCCACGCTTATTGTATTTAGGATGCGGTAAACGCGTATATGGCAAATCGAAAGAGGCATCAATTTCGGCTTCCGTCATTGTAGGATAAGGCGGATTTATCATCAGCATCTTTTTACCTACTTTTTGGAAAATTCGTCTTGCTGATAACTTATTTGATTCCTGTTCTATAATCTTAAAGTTAGATGCGTAAGCCTTTTTATCTTTTAAACAGGTTTCGTGTGAAGCGATTTCAACATCTTCCCAATTCTTGTTTTTTGGGATATCGTTTTCATCATTAATAAGAATCGCCGTTTGGTTTACCGTATTAATACTATCAAAAGGCACACCACGTTCTAGTAAACGGACAATTTCACGAAGTGGTTGTTCGCCCATTCCGTACACCAACATATCGGCTTTAGAGGTTTCTAAAATAGTTGGCATTAATTGGTCGCTCCAATAATCGTAATGTGTGACACGACGTAATGAACCTTCAATACCACCAATTAAAACTGGTGTATCTGGCCATTTTTCTTTTAAAATTTTACTGTAAACGGTAGATGCATAATCTGGTCTAAAACCAATTTCGCCATTTGGTGTGTAGGCATCTTTATCACGACGTTTTTTATTGGCGTTGTAGTTGCTAATCATAGGATCCATACAACCACCAGTAACACCGAAGAATAAACGCGGTTTACCCAACTTAACAAAATCCTGAAGATTATCTTTAACATTAGGTTGCGGCACGATAGCAACACGCAAACCCATACTTTCTAGTAAACGTCCGATTACTGCTGGACCAAACGTTGGATGATCTACATAGGCATCTCCGCTAAACAGGATAACATCTAGATATTCCCATCCGCGAATTTTCACCTCTTTGTTTGTGGTAGGTAACCAACTAGAAAGTCTTAATTCTTCTTGCATAACGGCACAAAGGTAGTTAAAAAATAAGTTGAGTTATTTTAAAACAATCACTCAACAATAGAATTTTACTACTTAACAAATCTTTTCTTACTAAACAAAGCTACGGAAAGCGCCAAAACAAGAATTAATAAAGTCCAAACCCAAGGTGTTAAATATGTAGTTTTAACAACTGCATCATTCTTACCATAAAGCACAAAGCCTGCCCAGTAAAATGGCTCAGCTAATTTTGTACCCTTATGCCTTTTTAAATACTCAAGCTTAGCGTTTTTTAATGCTAACGCTTTTTTTTGCCCTTTCTTTAAATTCTCATAAAAAAATGTCATAACCTGCTGCGTTGCCTTATCAGGCACTTCCCAAAGACTAGCCACTACAGCCGGAACACCTGCAAAAGTAAAAGCTCTTTGAAAAGACTCTAAGCTTCGTCCTTCATTTTCTTTTCCTACACCAGTATTACAAGCACTTAACACCACTAATTCTGCACCTAAATCCATGCCATAAATTTCTTCTATATAAAGATGATTATCTCGTGATGTTTTGTTTGAAAACAGTAACTTACTTAACTCTGGCCTGTTGTTATTAACTTCAGAATGCATGGCAAGATGCAGTAACTTAGCTTGAGAAGACGATTTAAAAAAATCAGTTTTAGTTATGTTGTTATTATCATAAATATCTGATGTGAAAAATTGACTTATAGCATGAGCTTCCTTTTGTGCACCAACAAGAGACCCTATTTGATTTCTGCTCACTGAAGTTTGAAAAGTATTATCGTAATCGGGAACGTAAATCGCTAATTTTTGATTAGTTGTTGATTGAAGTATATCTGGCTTTACAAAACCTAAATTAGAGGAATATCTAATGTTATATCTTTCTAAAGCTAATTGGTTATTTACCTGTAATATTTCAAAAGGTAATTTAAACAATTTGGAATCTGGTATAATAACAACATTCTTAAATTCCTTGATATTGGTTAATAAAAGTTGACCTAAATCCTGAGCCTCGTTACTATTATAATTTTGTGTTTTAACTTTTAATATAAACTGGTCAATTCTTGAATTGAATGTATCATTCCAAGGAATTAAATCTACAGAAACTATTGTTTTACTTATTGAAAAAATGGCCAAATCATCAGCTAGTAATACATATTTAAGAATGATGGTTTCGTTATCTAATTTTTCTTGAAGTTCTTTCAGTTTAAAATCCGGTTCGTCTAATACATTAAGGTTAGGATAGTAACTTACTATGGTTTTCTCATTCTTATTTATTTGACTTTGAATGGCATCTTGGGCATCAAGGTCATTCTCTTGTTTAGCCGTAACCAATTGGTTTCTTAACGACAATCGCTCAGCTCTTAAACTGTCTAAATCTTTAAGACTATTAGTAAACCTGTTTTGGTTAAAACGCTTCCATTCTATACGATTTTTAAGAATTTCTGTGGTCTCAATAAGTTCTTCAATCTTATAGTTTAATTCATCGCCTTTCAACTCAAATTTTAACAAACCATCTAGTATTTGTCTTAAAACCTCATCATATTTAGGACTAAACTTGGTTTCTATTATACTATTTTGAAACTGTATTAAGGCCTTATGATAAAGTTGAAATACTAATAGTGATACGGCTTTATCTTCTGCATAATGTGAATTTAGCTCTTGCGCAATTCTCAGCAATAACTTTGTGGTACCAAAAGAAGTATTTGGTTTAAAATTAGAGAAATCTTGTTTTAACGTATCTGTACTTTTATGAGCTAATGAAACTGCTTCGTAAAAATGAGTTAAGGCTTGCTCTTTCTTATTCTCCTTAGCTTTTATCAATGCTTTTTGTGCTAAAAAATAGGGTTTTAAACTACTATTTGCTGATAGATTTTGAAGTATTGGTTCTAATAACTCGCTGGCTTCCTTTAACCTATTAGCATTAGTTAAGGCCTTACACTTATTAAATTTTATGTTTGAAATTATACCCGAATATCCTTTTTCTTCAACTAAATAAATAACTTCATTTAAGAGCAACAGTGCTTTTTCTAAATGTTTATGGCTTTGTGGATGCGACTCTCCTCTTTTAATCAACCAACTTGCATAATGATTTAAGGCTTGCGTGTAATAAATACTTTCATATTTAACACCAAATTCAGGTTGATTTTTTAGATGTCTTAATTTAGCCAACTCAATCTCAAACTCAGTACTATCTTGTGTGGTTTTGCCTAAACTATAGAGTAAATACATTTTTCGATATGGAAGCATTATTTCATAACGATCATTTTCGCCATTAACTCCTTCTCTAGCTTTGTCTATTTGATTTTTGTTTCTTTTATAGCCATTTTCAGCTAATCTTACATAACGTTGTGCCTCCTTTAAATTTCCGTGATAGGCTTCATCTGAAGAGAGAAATAGATATCCACCAATTAAATAATCGAGATTAGGATTTTTATGCGATTCTAAAATCTCAATGCTTTTAAGCATGCTTTCTCTACTTTTTAAATAACGATTAAGACTTTTTTCGGCATAAGCTCGCTTATAATATAAAATAGCTTTTAAGTCTGAAGTTTCAAAGAAAACAGGATAAACGTCTAATCCATTATTGGTAGCATTAATACTGGATCGATAGTCCTTTAGTTTATAGTAACTCTCAAACTTATGGTAATAGAGTTTAGCTATTCTTAAACTATCTTTTGTGCTTTTGGGCTCTACTTTTTTTAATATAGAATCGGAAAGCTGTATTACTTTTTCATAATTACCATTGTAGTAAATCGTTTCTACTTTTTTTTCTAATTGATCTAAATCAGTAAGTGAATCTTGTTGCGTTATTCTTGTTGTAAAAGAACAAAAGCTGTTGCCAGCATAAACAGGAACAGCCACGATTATAGCAATTATAAAAACGAATATTTTAGACAGCTTTTTCAAAAAATCGTTTTGAAGATAAGTATTTATCGATTATCAAAAAATGCTTTAATTGAAATATCTATGTACACACCACCTGATTGTTCTGATAACACCTTTGTATCTGGTAAATATTGTGAACTTACCGACTTACACTTCTTTTCCTCTTCAATCGACTGCGCAGCACGTTTTTCCACACATTGTTCAATCATTTCGCCCCTATATTCTGCTATAAATCGCTCTTTGTTAAATTCTTTAATGTAGAGATAGCCTGAAAATGGCTTAGTTTCGGTTAAAGTTTCATTATTATAAAAACTAAACCCATAAACTGAAGATTCCTTATAATCTTTCACCTCTATATTGCTTACTGAAGAATTATCTAAATCTTCGCTAAATGGTTGTGTTAATGTCAGCAATTGCTTTTCAGCCTCTTGTGGTGTGATTTTACCCTCTTGCAGCAGTTTGGTTATCTCTTTACCTTTTTCTTTTATAACCTCAGCCTTATTTTGCATTGCATCGACTTCGCTCTTATTAATTGAGTTTTGTGCATTTTGTACCTGCTCGGAATCGTGCTTATGCATATTAAGTCCTTGTTGCAAATGACTTACCTTTATAAAAACGCTATCCGTTTCTTCTATAGGAAATTTAAATCCTCTATTAAATTCTATATCCATATCCAGAGATTTTCCGTCTGAACACTCTGTACAGTTATCCATCTCGTGTTTTGGATTAAACTTATCGATTTCATACAACCGAATCATTATGGTTTCACCAGAAATCTGTGCTTCCGCTATTTCTAAATCTGATTTAAATGGCTCCCCATTCACGATTACAGTTTGTTGAGCATCAATGGGTTTTGAGACAAAAAACAGCACTAAAAAGAATGTATTTTTTAAAATAAATTGTTTCATAATTTATTGTTTTTCGATTTTAAAATACTACTACACAGGCGATAACATTACTGATGTTAGCACACATACTGCTGTGTATATAAATTTTATTTTCATTGTGTGTGTTTTAGTATTTCGATCTTCCTGGTCGCTTTCTAAGGATAAAATTGATTGTTAAGGGTTTTATTTCTCCTTTTAAACCGATGGGTTTTATAGCCAATTCAATTTGATAATTACCTTCTGGCATTGTACCAATCATATTCAACTCTTCCTCTTCCTGTGGATCTTCTGCCAGCAAGCCAACGAAGTCAAAAGCTTCAGCAGGAATACCCATATCTCCTGGAAAATATGGTATTGGTTGCTTGCGAGTAATACTTTTTACAAGCTCTCCGTCCTTTTTTATAGTAGTTATAAATTCGAAGAATACAATCTTTTCGTTATAAATGTTAGTTGGTAAATCATCGCCATCAAAACTAAATTGAAGCTTATATTTTCCTGTTTTAAATTCCTTAAACAATTGTACGACAGAGTTTGTTTCAAGTTTTAGCGTTGTTTCTGATTTTCCGTTTAGGCTAAGCTTGCCTTTAACACTTTGTGCATTAGCAAAGAATACAAGTCCGATAGCAATGGCTAGTAATGAATATTTTAATCTCATAATTATTTGTTTTATTAGGTTATAAATTATAGTGTTTTGCAATTTCTACAGCTATGACTTTCGTTTCTTTTCCCGTGCTTGTTTTATTGCCATTGTTTGGTGGTGTGATGGAATACATTACACCATCTTTTAAAATTTGTAATTGGTACATATTAGAAATGTAAACAGCCTTATCTCCTAAATGATCTACATTGTGAAATAATGAGGCATTTCTTTTAGGATTATACTGCCAAAATGGGTCTTCCATCTTATTGATATAGGCAGAAACTTGGCCTTTCCAATGCTCGTATTCTTTTTTGCCATAAAAAAGCTTTATGTTACAATGTAAAATGCCACCAGAACCATTATCTATGGTTTCAATTTCAATATGAGATGCATCCGGATTGTATTGTAACACTAAGTCTTTTGGAAATTCTTTACACAGCTTCTGTTTAATATCTTCAATATTTATGTTTGTAGAAGAAGTTGTTAAAGCCTTCTCTTCATCAACAGTTGTAACTTTATTTTTATTTTCTCCACCACAAGATGTTAGTATAAGTAAACAGAGTATAATTGCTTTTATATGTTTCATTGTTTTACGTTTTATCTAATGTAACCAGCGGCTTTAGCCATAGCTATCGCAGCATTTTTGTAATCTCTATTTTTAGCAACCTCATCTTGATAAGACTTATTGGTTGGCGGATAAACATTAAGTGTGTAGCCCTTAAACTTTATTTTAAGTTCAGTCTTATTTGCGTTCCATACAGCTGCCATACCTAAATTTTCTATCCACTCTGCTGATTTAGACATTGATTTTTGAAGTGCCCAAGCTTCTTCCCAGTTTTCTCCACGTCCTGTGGCTTCATGCACCTCTCCCATAAATTCGTTTTTACTTATTTCTCTATTTAAAGAAATTGATCCGCGTAACCATTCATAATCATTTTCACTAGTTTCAATATATACACCACATTGTGGCTCTATGTCCTTGCGAAAACGGTCTGATTTTTTATTATCCATTATGTGGATTTTATCTTCTGACACACTATAAATATTAGCCAGGGCAGATAATGACATTTGCTCACATGCACTTCTATTTTCAACATAGTCTATAAGGTTACCTTTAAAGTTCTTATTGACAAAACTTGTATCTCCCATCTCTGAGACATCAACCGCTTTTTTATCTCCAAGGCAAGAGGTTAATAGTATTAAAAACAGACCAAGAATTAGATTATACTTTAGTTTCATAATTACATTTTTATTTGATTAATAGCTTTTGGTTAATTGTTGAATTTTTATTTTGAATCTGAACGAAGTACAGACCTTTTGAAAAATCTTTCAGATTCAATTTATAATCGTTTGTATTTGCTGGTTTGATAACAAGAACTTGTTTTCCAGAAACATCAAATAACGTAATCTTATCTACTACTGAGTTAGTATGAATATTTACTTCTGTAGTTGCTGGGTTTGGGAATAGTTGAATCTCAGTTTTCGTTTCATTGTCTTCAATCGATAGCGTTGCGCTGTCCGCAACCTCAATTGTAAAGTCGCCAACCAAGTCTGTAATTTGGACTGATCTTCCACTTGTATTGCCTCCTATCCAGAGTTGTATGTAATAGGTTTGTCCAGGTACCAAATTATCAACTTCAACAGTTCCTGCATCGCAAATTATTGGCTCTACTTCATTACAATTATTATATATAGCCATATTTACATTTAAGTTATTTAATGCTGCATTTGCAATGGCTGCAATAGATCCTGAAGAAGGCGCTGTAAATTGATACCAAACATCAATAAGAGGAATGGTATTATCTTGACAACTTGGAAGGTTTAAGGAAGAGGTTGCGCTTAGCGTACTTCCTGAAATTAGATTACCTAAAGTTAAGGTAGTAGCTTCAATACAATCGTCGTTACTTGGTGCACAATCTAGACTAAATGCAACTTGAGAGTCAAAATTAAACTGTGGTTCTGCACTTAACCAGTTATTATTGCTAAAAGTAATAGCATCTACCTGAATACAGTATAAATCTGTATTATTTTGCGTTTCAAAATTGGTAACATTAGTATTATTTCCATTCTGAACGTTGAGATTGACTAAACTATTATCTTGGCAAAATAAGGTTTGAAGTAAGGTATTGCTTGATAAATCTAACTCTACAATAGTGTTACCTGACACACCTAGATTAGCTAGGTTGGATAACATACCCACGTCTATTGCAGTAAGCAAATTATTGTTAAGAAACACTTGCTGTAATTGCAAATTATTTGATAGGTCAATTGTAGAAATACTATTGTCATTTAAACTTAAACTAGTCAAATTTGAGTGAGATGATAAATCTATTTCAGTAAGATTATTCAGGGCCAAAATAATTGTTGTTAACGCTGTGTTTTGACTTAAGTCCACCGAAGAAAGATTATTATTATACGCAGTTAAAACTTCTAAATCAGTAAAAAACTCAATCCCTGTAAGATCCGAAATATTATAACTATTAACGTCTAAATCCGTTACGCCTAAGGCATCTGTTTCTAAAATTTGTCCATTAATAATTCCATCAGAATCTATTCCTAAATCTATTAGAGCTTGCTCAAAGTTTGGATCGAGAATACTAACTGCAGAGGCATTACAATTTTCACTAAAGTACACCTGAGAGTCTACAGCCGTCCATTCATTTTCACTTTCTATAGGATCACTTACCGCTACACAAGTTAAATTAGGATTGTTCAATATTGTGAAATAAAAATTCCAAACCGAGGACTTTATATTTTTAATGGTTAAGCTGTTAAGATCATTATACTCTAAATTTATCTTATACAACCCTAATCTATCCTCAAGATGCAGTTCAGTTAGTTGATTGTTACGAAAATTAATATCTTCGATTACGGCACAGTTATCTAAATTGACTGATGTTAACTGATTATTAAACGCATCAATGTTTTTCAACAAAACATTATCACTAAAATCTATATAAGAAAAATCGTTGTGTTGCATTTTAATATCATCTAACAATAAAGAACTAGAAAGATCTATAGATGTTAGATTATTGAATTGACACTCTAACCGTTGTAATGAAGAGTTTGTTTGAGGTAGTACTAACGAACTTATTTGGTTAGACTGACAATACAAACGCTCAAGACCACTATGGTTGCTCAAATCTAATGTTGTAAGGTTGTTCCCATGTATAATTAATCTCTCAAGATTTAAATTATTAGATAGATCTACTGTTGTTAAGTTATTCCCTTCAACAAATAGCCATTCAAGACTAACAAAACTCTCAATACCTGATAAATCTGAAATATTCTTGTAAGACACATCAAGATTTATAACATCTGCTGCTATTGAGGTATCTATTACTCCATCAATAGCATCTGTTGGCGATGTATTATCTAGATTAAGATCTATAAGTGCTTGCTCAAAATTTGCATCTGGAATATTTGTTGTTTGCGAAAAACCTGTTATAAAAACTAAGGCAGTAATTAAAAAAAGTAAATGTTTTTTCATGATTTTAATGTTGATTACATACTTAGTACATCACGCATTAAAAAGGTTAACAGGACGTTAAAAAAAATTATATTTGTTTTTTACTGTTAACCTTTTTCTACCAAAAAGCACTAAATGACAAAAGATATTCGGGAAGACGATTTACAAAAGCGACTTAGAGCTGATGATAAATCTGCACTTGCGTTTATCTATAAAACTTATAAACCTGAATTTTTNAATTACTGTAAACGGTTTTCAATAGATACTGATGAAGTATTAGATATTTATCAAGATGCAATTATTGCGATGTATCAAAACTTTACAATGAAACATCTTGTACTAGAGAACAGTACTATAAAAACATATTTATTTGGCATTGGAAAGCATAAAATTTACAACCTATTAAAAAAGAAAAACAACTACGAAAGCACAAAAAATGAAATTGATGCTTTTGCTGAAATAGAAACTGAAGATCTTTCACTTAACTATTATCAGCAACAACTCTCAGAATTGCTTAAAAAGCTTTCTGAAAGTTGTAAAGCACTTTTAAGACTTTATTATTATAGAAACCTTAGCATTAAAGAAATTGTAGAACACACCAATTACAAAGATGCTAACACTGTAAAGAGTCACAAATCGAGATGCATGAAACGCCTTAAATCTATGGTTAACAATCAATGATAATGGACAGAGAAGAATTAATAAGAAAATACCATAAAGAATCCTTGTCTACAGAAGAGACAATGGAATTTTCTAAATTGATTAAAACCGATGAAGATTTTAAAGCCAAGTTTGAAGACTATGCAAATTTTAACAAGGCTTTTAAGGCTAATGAAGCTGAACACCTAAAAAATTTCTTAAGAGACCTTGACTCTAAGGAAGTAAAGCAACTTTGGTATAAAAAACCCGTCTTTTATTATGCAGCAGCAGCTGTTTTAGTTATTGCTTTATGTGTTCCTTTATTTACCAAAACATCAACTAACAAATTGTATAACAACTTTTATGAAGCTTACCCAAATGTAGAGCAGCCTATTGTAAGAGGCAGTAACAAAAATGTAAGTTATGATGCATTTCTCAACTATGAGAACGCTAATTATAATAAATCTGCTAAGCTATTTAAGTCTCTGCTAGAATCAAGCGAAAACCCAAACTATAGATTTTATTATGCCATGGCTTTACTTAACGATTCTAAATACAATAAAGCTCTGGAAGAACTCACGATTTTAGAAAATAAAACATTCGATTACCATGATGAAACATTATGGTACTCTGCCCTTATTTTAATAAAGCAAGAAAAGTTTGAGTTAGCCAAATCTAAACTACTACAATTAGAAAAAACAAACTCTGAATTTAAATCTAAAGAAAGACAACTACTTCTTGACAAATTATAAATCGAGGGCTTTAATATTTTCTATACGGTTACGCTCTAAGAAATCATCAATGGTTTCAAAATGTTCAATAACACGTTTGTCTTTAAACTCAAAGACTTTTTTAGACAGCCCTTGAAGAAAATCACGGTCGTGAGATACTAAAATTAAAGTGCCATCAAATTCTTTTAAAGCGTCTTTAAGAACATCCTTTGATTTTAAATCGAGATGGTTGGTAGGCTCATCTAGAATCAAAAGATTTACAGGTTCTAGTAGCAACTTCACCATGGCTAATCTAGTTTTTTCACCACCAGAAAGCACACCAACTTTTTTATCGATATCGTCGCCCTTAAACATAAAACGACCCAAAATATTTTTTATTTGTGTACGAATATCTCCTTTAGCAACTTCATCAACCGTTTGAAAAATAGTTAAGTCTTCATCTAAAAGTGCGGCTTGGTTTTGAGCAAAATAACCCACTTGTACATTATGCCCCAATGTACAAGTACCTTCAACATCAATTTGTCCCATGATAGCTTTAATCATAGTAGATTTTCCTTCACCATTTCTACCTACAAAACACACTTTTTCGCCACGCGCAATCGACATATTTGCATTTTTAAACACCACATGACCATCATAAGATTTAGACACATCCTTTACCGTTACAGGATAATCACCAGAACGCTGTGTTTTTGGAAAACGTAACTTTAAAGCCGATGTGTCAATTTCATCAATTTCAATAATTTCAAGTTTTTCTAGCATACGTTCTCTCGATGCCACCTGATTAGTTTTAGAATAGGTACCTTTAAAACGCTCGATAAAGGCTTGGTTATCGGCTATAAATTTTTGTTGTTCTTGATAAGCTTTTATTTGATGCGCTCTTCTGTCTTCACGAAGCTGTAAATAATGAGTATAATTTGCTTTGTAATCGTAAATACGCCCCATAGTCACTTCTATGGTTCGGTTTGTAATGTTATCTACAAACGCTCTGTCATGCGAAATCACGACCACTGCTTTGGCCTTATTCACTAAAAAATCTTCTAGCCAAATTACCGATTCAATATCAATATGGTTAGTTGGCTCATCAAGCAAAATTAAATCTGGTTTTTGAAGTAAAATTTTCGCCAATTCAATACGCATGCGCCATCCACCAGAAAACTCGCTAGTTGGTTTATTAAAATCTTCAGGCTTAAAACCTAAACCTTTCAATGCTTTTTCTACTTCGGCGGTGTAATTTACTTCTTCTAAAGCATAATATTTTTCACCCAAATCTGATACACGCTCAATGATTTTCATATACTCATCAGATTCGTAATCGGTTCTGGTTTCAAGTTGCTTGTTTAACGCATCCATTTCGTCACGCATTTCAAAAACATGACTAAATGCTTTGGATGTTTCTTCTAAAACTGATGTATTATCTTCGGTTAATAAATGCTGAGGCAAATAAGCTATTACAGCGTCTTTTGGTGCTCTAACATGTCCTTTTGTAGGGTTTTGAACACCAGCAATAATTTTCATCATTGTAGATTTTCCAGCACCATTTTTACCCATAAGGGCAATTTTATCATTTTCATTTATAGTAAAAGACACATCACTGAATAAGGTGTGACCACTAAATTCTATAACTAAATTATCTACAGAAATCATAGCTTTAATTTTAAAGGCGCAAAACTACTAAAAGCCGAAAGATAAATCTTTGATTTTTTTGAAGTAATATTGCATTTTAAACCTGTTATGAGTATCATTTCAACAGATCTATCAAAAGCCGTAGAACTTCTTAATAATGAAGAGCTTGTTGCTATACCAACCGAAACGGTTTATGGTTTGGCTGGCAATATCTTTTCAGAAAAAGCGGTAAAAGCAATTTTTGAAACTAAAGAGCGTCCGTTTTTTAATCCGTTGATTGTTCATATTCCTAATATAGATTATCTAGAAACTATTGTTGAAGCGGTTCCTGAAAAGGCAAAACTCTTGGCTGAAGCTTTTTGGCCTGGACCAATAACTTTAGTTTTAAAAAAGAAATCTATAATTCCAGACTTAATTACTGGCGGAAAAGATACGGTTGCTGTTAGAATCCCGAATCATCCTCTTACTTTAGATCTTTTAAGCAAATTAGTATTCCCGCTTGCCGCACCAAGTGCTAATCCTTTTAACCGAATAAGCCCGACCAAAGCTGAGCATGTAGAAAGCTATTTTAAGGATAAAATAAAAATGGTTTTAGATGGTGGTGCTTGTAAAAGTGGCATTGAATCTACAATTATCGGTTTTGAAAATGGTGAACCTATAATTTATAGACTAGGCTCAACTTCTATTGAAGCTATTGAAGCTGTAGTTGGAACTATTGAAATTAAAAACAAAAAAGAGGTTGCACCTGAAGCGCCAGGGATGTTAGAACGTCATTATGCGCCAAAAACCAAAACCATTCTCACCACTAACATAGCAGAAGCTATTGAAACCTATAAAGATTTAAAAATTGGACTTCTAACTTATAATGATATTTTGAATGATGATGCAATCGCATATAAAATTGTGTTATCCGAAGGTAAAAATCTAGAAGAAGCGGCTTCAAAATTATATGATGCTTTACATCAATTAGATCAACAACAACTCGATATTATTATAGCAGAACAACTACCAGATTATGGTTTGGGCAAATCTATAAATGACAGATTGCAACGCGCCACAAAGTAAATCTAACTTCAACCATTTTAAAACACCTGATTTTCAACACAAAAAAACATTTAATTAGAGTTTGCCAATCCAATTGTTTATCGTAAATTTGCAAACTCTTTTTCGGAAGAGGAATGTTTAATCTTTTGTACCCTAAGGTGCAATAATAAATCAAATTAGTGTGGATACATTAAGCTACAAGACAGTTTCTGCTAACAAAGCTACCGTTAATAAGGAGTGGGTTTTAGTTGATGCTGAAGGACAAACTTTAGGTCGCTTAGCTTCAAAAGTAGCAGTACTTTTAAGAGGTAAGCACAAGCCTAACTTTACGCCACACGTTGATTGCGGTGACAACGTAATTGTTGTAAACGCTGAAAAAATCAACTTAACTGGTAACAAATGGACGGAAAAAAGTTATATCCGTCACACAGGTTATCCAGGTGGTCAAAGAAGCTTGACTGCTACTGAGATGTTTGAGAAAGACCCAACCAGATTAGTAGAAAAGTCAGTAAAAGGAATGTTACCTAAAAACAAATTGGGTGCAGCTCTTTTTAGAAACTTAACTGTTGTTGCTGGTGCTGAGCACGCTCACGAAGCTCAAAAACCAAAGGCAATTAATTTAAACGAATTTAACTAATGGAAGTAATTCACAAAATTGGCCGTAGAAAGACGGCTGTTGCCCGTGTATACGTTGCCCCAGGAAAAGGTAACATTACGGTGAACAAAAAAGACATGGCGGATTATTTTACTACTGGAACTTTACAGTATAAAGTAAACCAACCTATTGCTATGACTAACAATGATGGCAACTTTGATATTACTGTTAACGTATATGGAGGTGGTATCACCGGCCAGGCGGAAGCTATACGTTTAGCATTATCTCGTGCAATGTGCGAACTTGATGCTGAAAACAGAGCAATATTAAAGCCAGAAGGTCTATTAACAAGAGATCCAAGAATGGTAGAGCGTAAGAAATTCGGTCAGAAGAAAGCGCGTAAGAAATTCCAGTTCTCTAAACGTTAATATCCAACAACACTTAATTCAGAACTTGACTTATCAAGTTCTGGATTATTTTATTTTATTGAAAACCGCTGCATAGTGCAGCAAATTATAAACCAGTTATTGTTGTCCATGACTTTACAGTCAGGATTTAGTTTAGCATCTAAATGATTAAGGCTAAAAAACCACTTAGTCATTGCTAATTCAACAGAACGTAAACTATCACAAAAATGGAAAAAGTAGAAGTAAAAGAACTACTAGACGCAGGTGTACATTTTGGTCACCTAACACGTAAGTGGAATCCAAACATGGCTCCTTATATCTACATGGAGCGTAATGGTATTCACATCATTAACCTTTACAAAACAGCTGCTAAGATTGATGAAACTTGTGCAGCGTTAAGTAAGATTGCTGCATCAGGTAAAAAAATCTTATTCGTAGCAACTAAAAAACAAGCTAAGGACATCGTTGCTGAAAAAGCAGGCGCTGTAAACCAACCATACATTACTGAGCGTTGGCCAGGTGGAATGCTTACTAACTTTGTAACAATCCGTAAAGCTGTAAAGAAAATGTCTTCAATTGATCGTATGAAAAAAGACGGTACTTTTGAGTCATTATCAAAAAGAGAAAAATTACAAATAGACCGTCAACGTGCAAAATTAGAAAAGAACTTAGGTTCTATCTCTGATATGACACGTTTACCAGGCGCTTTATTTGTTGTAGATACTTTAAGAGAGCACATCGCAATTAAAGAAGCTCAAAAACTAAACATTCCAATCTTTGCAATGGTAGATACTAACTCTGACCCACGTCAGTTAGATTACGTTATCCCAGCAAACGATGATGCTTCAAAATCTATCAACAAAGTTTTATCAATCGTTTCATCTGCAATTCAAGATGGTTTAAACGAAAGAAAAGCTGAGCGTGCAGAAAAAGATAGCGGAAAAGCTAAGAAAGCTGCAAAAGCTACTGTAGCAGATCAAGAAGAAGAATAAAAATAACATTTAGAAAATATATAAAAGTCGTTTAATTCGTTTCTTCGCAGAACATTATTATTCGACTTTTTTAAATTAAACACTATGGAAAATACTGTAAAAATTACAGCAGCAGAAGTAAACAAGCTAAGACAGGCAACTGGTGCTGGTATGATGGATTGTAAAAAAGCTTTAGTTGAAGCTGGTGGTGATTTTGATAAAGCCATTGAAGTATTACGTAAAAAAGGACAAAAAGTTGCAGAAAAGAGAGCTGACAGAGATTCTTCTGAAGGTGCTGCTGTGGCTAAAATAAATGCAGACAACACTTCTGGTGTTGCTATCGTTTTAGGTTGTGAAACTGATTTCGTAGGTAAAAACGAAAACTTCGTAAAATTAGCTAACGATCTTGCTGAAGCTGCATTAAACTTTGACTCTAAAGAAGATTTCTTAGCTTCTGATTTTGGTGGTATGACAGTTGCTGAAAAATTAGTTGAGCAAACTGGTGTCATCGGTGAAAAATTAGACATCACTTCTTTTGAAAAATTAGACGCACCATTTGTAGGACAGTACGTTCACATTAACAAAATTGCTGCTTTAGTTGGTTTATCTGCAAAAGTAGATAACGCTGATACTTTAGTAAAAGATATCGCAATGCAAGTAGCTTCTATGGGAGCAACTACATTATCTTACAAAGATTTTGATCCTGCTTATGTAGCTTCAGAAACTGAAGCTCGTATTGCTGTAATCGAAAAAGAAAACATAGAATTAGGTCGTTTAGGTAAAACATTAAAGAATGTTCCTAAGTATATCTCTATGGCACAATTAACTCCAGAAGTTTTAGCACAAGCAGAAGAAGATGCTAAAGCTGAGTTAAAAGCTGAAGGTAAGCCAGAACAAATCTGGGATAGAATCTTACCTGGTAAAATGGAGCGTTTTATTTCTGACAACACAACTTTAGACCAAGAGCAGTGTCTATTAGATCAAAAATTCATTAAGGACGAAAAGAAAACTGTTGCTGAATACGTTAAGACATTTGGAGATGTTGAAGTAACTGGTTTCAAACGTGCTTCAGTAGGATAATTAATTATCCTAAATAATTTATAAAGTTAAAAGCCTTTCAATTTTTTGAGAGGCTTTTTTTTGGCTTTTTTTTCACTTTTACAGATGCTAATAATTATGTAGCTTTGTTCAACTTTCAAAATAATCATGAAATACAAAAGAATTTTACTTAAATTATCTGGCGAGGCCTTGATGGGAGAGCGTCAATACGGTATAGACCCACAACGTTTAGCAGAATATGCTCAAGATATTAAAACAATTACCGACTTGGGTGTACAAGTTGCCATTGTTATTGGTGGTGGAAACATATTTAGAGGAGTTGCTGGTGCTAGTAATGGAATGGACCGAGTACAAGGAGACCATATGGGAATGCTTGCAACTGTTATCAACGGACTAGCATTGCAAAGCGCTTTAGAAGACGCTGATATTCCAACCAGACTTCAAACTGCCATAAAAATAAACGAAGTAGCAGAACCTTTTATAAGACGTAAAGCGATGCGTCATCTAGAAAAAGGGCGTGTAGTTATCTTTGGCGGTGGAACAGGTAATCCATATTTCACTACAGATTCTGCTGCTGTACTAAGAGCAATAGAAATTGAAGCAGATGTTATTTTGAAAGGTACACGTGTTGATGGTATCTATACTGCAGATCCAGAAAAAGATAGTAGTGCAGTAAAGTTTGATCATATTACTTTTGATGATGTTCTGAGAAAAGGCCTAAAAGTAATGGACACTACCGCGTTTACACTTAGTCAAGAAAATAAATTACCAATTATAGTATTTGATATGAACAAAAAAGGGAACTTACTAAAAGTAGTTTCTGGTGAGACAATAGGTACAGAAGTTAACCTTTAGGTTTTGGCTTAACTTTTGATAACTCACAATTAAAATTTAAAAATTATGGACGAAGACATTCAATTTATATTAGATTCTGCAAAAGAAGCAATGGATAATGCTGTAAAGCATTTAGAAAAACAATTGGTAAACATTAGAGCTGGCAAGGCAAGTCCTGCTATGTTAGGCAGTGTAATGGTAGATTATTACGGATCTCAAACTCCTTTAAACCAAGTTGCAAACGTTAATACACCTGATGGAAGAACAATTTCTGTACAGCCTTGGGAAAAAAGCATGTTACAAGAAATTGAGCGTGGTATTATGTTAGCCAACTTAGGTTTTAATCCTATGAATAATGGTGAAACCATCATAATCAATGTTCCGCCATTAACAGAGGAACGAAGAAAGGATTTAGCAAAACAAGCTAAAGCTGAAGCTGAGGATGCTAAAGTTGGTGTTAGAAATGCACGTAAGGATGCTATGAATGATATCAAAAAATCTGATGTTTCAGAAGACCTACAGAAAAATGCAGAAATCGATGTACAAGAACTTACTGATTCTTACGTTAAGAAAATAGATAAAATCCTTGATGTAAAAGAAAACGAAATTATGACGGTATAAAAAGCCTCATAATTTTCTTTTTTTAATTGGTAAGAGTAATACCAATCTGAAATTTGTTTCAGGTTAAAAGCAACGTATTTTATTTAGCTTTTAATATTAATCCATTTGCATGCTTAAGCAGTCTCTTGCTATTATTTTATTTTGCTTTGCTACATTTTGCATGGCACAGAATCCTGTTTCTAAAAAAAGTGATTCTGTTAAAATAGCTAGAGACTCTATAAAAAAAGCTGAATTTCTTAAGAATTTAGGTAATGGATTTTTACCTACTAATTTTTTTGATTTAGACTTAAGGTATCTCATAAAGTTTAATCAATATGAAGGTTTTAGAACAGGTCTAGGAGGTACCACCAACAAAAGCTTTTCTGATCGTTATAGAGTAAATGGATACCTTGTTTACGGATTTAAAGACACTCGATTTAAATATAGCATTGGTGGAGGATTTAGAGTTAATGAAGCTACCAACACATGGATAAATTTATCGTATACTGATGATCTAAAAGAAACTGGCAGCTCAACGTTTTTAACCGACAAACGCTTCTTTACCTTTTTTGAGCCCAGACTTCTAAACATTGACTTATTTCATAGACACATCACAAAGTCAATTGGTGTACAGCACAAAATATCTAATCACTTATTATCTGAAACGCAATTTTCAGCAAGCAAAATCAATCCTACATACAACTACAATTTTGTATTAGATAATGAGTCTTTTAACACTTTTGATTTAAGCACAGCTAAATTTAGTTTGCAATGGAGTCCTTTTAGCAAATTTGAACTAAAAGAAGATCAAATTGTAGTAACCAGAGATGGTTATCCTAAATTTACATTACAATTCACTCAAGGTTTTAAATCTGTTTTTGGTAGTGACTTTAATTTTTCTAAGCTAGATTTTAGGACTATTCAACAATTTACGCATAGAAATGATTCTAAAACGAATATTACGCTTGTAGCAGGTATTGCAGGCGGCGAAACACCACTAACACATTTGTATCATGCCTATCCAAATAATATTACCAAAGAAACCATATTACAACGTTTTTCTGTAGCTGGTCTTAATAGCTTTGAGACCATGTATTTTAATGAATTTTTTAGCGACAAATTCTCTACCCTTCAGCTAAAACATTTCTTTAGACCATTTAAGATTACAGAGCGTTTTAAGCCTCAGTTAGTACTTATTTCTAGATATGCGCTAGGAGACATGAAAAGCATCAATAGACACCAAGGAATAACCTTTAATAGGCTGAATCATCTCTATTCTGAATCTGGTTTTGAGATTAACAGACTTCTACTTGGTTTTGGATTGAGTTTTGCCTATCGATATGGTGCATATCATCTTCCTAATTTTGAAGATAATATTGCTTTTAAGTTTACTTTTAATATCTCTTTATAAAAGAATTATAGTAATAAAAAAAGCCCTTCCAATTGCGGAAGGACTTTTCTAATAGATATTAATTGATTTTGTTACCATCTTTATCAAAAAAATGATATTCAAGATATGTGTAGGCATCTCTAGGTATAATTTTTACCCATTTTTTGTGTTCAAAGAACCACTTTGTACGTACTGATGGATACCCTTTGGTTAAAAAGGCTGCTATAAAAGGATGTGCATTTAAGGTTATCTTTTTATAGTCTTTTTTAATAATCCTTTCTAGGTCTTGCTTAATACGTTGCACTACTTTAATTGGTGCTTCTATTTCGTCTCCACCTACAAGATTAGGATTTTCTTCTTTAGTTTTAATATTGCGTTCTGGCCTAACACGCTGTCTGGTAATCTGCACTAAACCAAACTTACTCGGCGGCAATATTTTATGCTTTGCTTTGTCATCTTTCATCTCTTCGCGGAGATGATTATAAAGTTTTTTACGGTTTTCTGCTCTACCCATGTCTATGAAATCAACTACAATGATTCCACCCATATCACGGAGGCGTAATTGTCGGGCAATTTCTGTTGCAGAAATCAAATTTACTTCTAAGGCTGTGTCTTCTTGGCTCTTTTCTTTGTTAGAACGGTTACCACTATTTACATCTATAACGTGCATAGCTTCAGTATGTTCTATAACAAGATAAGCTCCTTTAGCCATAGAAACGGTTTTTCCAAAAGAAGTTTTTATTTGGCGTTCTATACCATATTTTTCAAAAACCGGAATACCGTTTTTGTAGTACTTTACGATTGACTCTTTTTTGGGTGCAATTTTTTGCACATAATCTTTTACTTGTATGTACAATTCTTCATCATCTACAACAATACCTGAAAATGAATCATTAAAAATGTCTCTAAGAATAGATGACGCTTTATTCATTTCCCCTAAAACTTTTGTTGGATGATGTGCTTTGTACAACTTTTTACACATTGCTGTCCATCTTGTCAGCAAATTTTGTAAATCACTATCTAGCTCGGCAACTTTTTTGCCTTCTGCTACAGTACGAATAATAACACCAAATCCTTTGGGAGTAATACTTTTTACTAATCGTTTTAGTCTGTCTTTTTCTTCTTGAGATTCAATTTTTTGAGAAATTGAAATTCGGTTAGAAAAAGGTACCAAAACAATATATCTACCTGCAATAGACAATTCTGAACTAATGCGAGGTCCCTTTGTAGAAATTGGTTCTTTTACTACTTGTACTAAAATTGATTGATTAGATTTAAGCGCATTGGCAATACTGCCGTTTTTGTCTAAATCTTTTTCAAACGGAAAGTCTTTAAGACTGTAATCTCTTAATTTTCCTGTGCTTACACGCTTAATGAATTTTAAAAGTGAAGGTAATTTTGGTCCAAGATCATGATAGTGTAAAAACCCATCTTTTTCATAGCCTACGTTAACGAAGGCTGCATTTAACCCTGGAATAACTTTACGAATTTTAGCAATAAAAATATCACCTACTGCAAAGTTATTATCCTCTTCATCTTTATGTAATTCAATAAGTTTTCCATCTTTTAATAAGGCAAAATCAACAATATCTGAACTCGATCTTACGATTAATTCTTTGTTCATGATGTTAATTTATATCTATCTCTTAATTGAGGTAGATGGATTTTACTAAATTATTTGACACAGGATTCCGATAATATATATCGGAAAATCCAAACAAATTAAGATGTACTCTATTAAATACACTTAATTTTATATCAAAGAACGTTTTTTAAAACTGAAAAAAGTAGTCTAAAAACTACTTTTTCCCAGCTTATTTCTTTTTGTGACGATTAGCGCGTCTACGTTTTTTACGCTTATGCGTCGCTACCTTGTGTCTTTTTCTTTTTTTACCACTTGGCATAATGAATAATGCTTTTTAAATTAATATTTTTTTTAATGTTTTTAGTTTACTTCAACATTAGATTTTACACCTTCTAAAAATACTTTAGCTGGTTTAAAAGCTGGTATGTTGTGAGCAGGAATCTTAATCGTAGTGTTTTTTGAAATGTTACGACCTGTTTTCTCAGCTCTTGTTTTAATTATGAAACTTCCGAAACCTCTTAGGTAAACATTATCTCCACTTTCTAGAGATGATTTTACTTCTTCCATAAAAGTTTCTACCGTAGCTTGTACGTCACCTTTCTCCATACCTAATTTATCAGATATCTTAGCTACTAAATCGGCTTTTGTCATTGTTATTAGTTTTAGGGTTACTATTAAATCTTAAGGGATGCAAATATAGGTAATTTAATTTCAATATTTCAAGCGTAATTAATTAAAATTTAACGTAATAAAGATTTAATTTTGCTGAAGCATTTAAAAATTCAATGGATTTTAAAAACAAACTAACTTACTGGTATTCAAACAATAAAAGAGATTTACCTTGGAGGAACACTCAAAATCCATACCATATTTGGCTCTCAGAAATAATTTTGCAACAAACACAAGTTAAGCAAGGATTACCTTATTATGATGCTTTTATTAAGCAATATCCTACTGTTTTTGATCTTGCGAATGCCTCTGAAGAAGAGGTTTTGAAATTATGGCAAGGGCTTGGTTATTACTCCAGAGCAAGAAACCTTCATACTACTGCCAAGCATGTAGCTTCTGAATTAAATGGTCATTTCCCTAATAATTATAAAGACTTATTAAAGCTTAAAGGTGTTGGCGATTACACTGCAAGTGCTATAGCCTCAATTGCATTTAATGAAGTGGCTGCTGTAGTAGATGGTAATGTCTATAGGGTTCTATCTCGTTATTTTGGTATTAAAACTCCGATAAATTCAACCGATGGTATAAAAGAGTTTAAAAAATTAGCCTCTAACCTTATTGATAAAGAACAGCCTGCAAAATTTAATCAAGCTATTATGGAATTTGGCGCTACGCAATGTAAACCCAAAAATCCTAATTGTACTGTTTGTCCGCTAAACGATAGTTGTATTGCGCTTCAAAAAGATATGATTGAGTTTTTACCTGTAAAGCTGAAGAAAACAAAAGTGAAAACCCGATTTTTTAATTTCTTAGTATGCATAGACAACAATAAGAACACATTTCTTGAAAAAAGAACCTCAAAAGGTATTTGGCAAAACTTATATCAGTTTCCTTTATTAGAATCTCATAAAAGTTTGTCTTCAGAAGAATTTCATTTGCTTAATACAGAAGATTCTGTTTTAAATAATTTAAAATTTGACTATTCCTTATACAATACAGAAGATAAAGTTCATAAACTATCGCATCAACATCTCTATACCAAATTCTGGATTATTGAAACCAAAGAATTACCAAATAATAGTATTGCCATAAAAGAGATAAAAAATTATCCCGTACCTGTATTAATTAGCAGCTTTATTGACGCTTTTAATTTCAATGATTTATAAGAATCACATTTTTTTCTTAATTTTAAATGTGTGATTACAAATTAAGTAACTTTGTAAGCTAAAACAATTTATAATTATGTCAGGAACATTGAATAAAGTAATGCTAATTGGGCATTTAGGAGATGAAGTAAAAATGCATTATTTCGATGACAAAAACTGCGTTGGTCGCTTTCCTTTAGCAACAAACGAAACCTATACAAATAAAACCACTAATGAGCGTGTTACTAACACTGAGTGGCACAATATAGTGGTAAGAAATAAGGCTGCAGAAATCTGTGAAAAATACCTTACTAAAGGAGATAAAGTATACATTGAAGGACGTATAAAAACCCGAAAGTGGACAGATGATAAAGGTATGGAGCGTTACTCTACAGAAATACAGTGTACAGACTTTACTTTCTTAACAAATAAAAACGAACAACAACAGGCACAATCATCTGGTGCTCAACAACAATCTCAACCTCAACAACCTGTGCAAAATAGCGCTACACCAGAAGAGGATGACGATTTACCATTTTAATTAAATTAGTTTTATTTTGGATCCAGAACCCTCGGTTTTAATTTCAAATTTAATAGTCACCAATACATCTTTTATAACCAGTATTATTCTGCTTGTTATATTATTAGCTTGTTCTGCATTGATTTCTGGTGCCGAAGTAGCACTTTTTTCATTAACCAAATCTAATATTGATGAAGGTCTAGAAAACAAATCTGTAAACATGCAGATTATTGCCAATTTATTAGAACGCCCAAAAAAACTATTAGCAACTATTCTTGTTGCCAATAACTTTATAAATATCGCCATTGTATTACTATTTGCATTTATTGGAGAAACCCTTTTTAAAGATGTTACCAATACAATTATGAGATTTCTATTAGAAGTGGTCTCTGCTACTTTTCTCATTTTATTATTTGGTGAAATTATCCCTAAGATATACGCAAGTAGAAACAGCGTAAAGTTCGCTTCATTTATGGCAAGGCCTTTAAGAGTATTAGATGTTATATTTTCTCCAATAAGTCTTCCTATGCGTTATACTACGCTCAAAATTCAGGAAAGATTTGGAAAACAGCGATCTAATCTTAGCGTTGACCAACTTTCCCAAGCTTTAGAACTCACTAATAATGAAGACACAACACAAGAAGAGCAAAAGCTATTACAAGGTATAGTGTCTTTTGGTAATACAGATACTAAGCAAGTAATGCGACCTCGAATGGACTTGTTTGCCTTAAATATTGACACTCCTTTTGAAACTATCATAAAAGAAATAGTAGATAATGGGTATTCAAGAATCCCTGTTTACGAAGAAAGTATAGACGATGTTAAAGGTGTTTTATATGTTAAAGATCTTTTACCTCATCTCAACAAGAAAAAGTTTAATTGGACAACGTTATTAAGAGAGCCATTCTTTGTACCTGAAAATAAAAAGTTAGATGATTTAATGGTAGAATTTCAAACTAAAAAAGTACACTTAGCTGTAGTTGTTGATGAGTATGGTGGTACCTCTGGTTTGGTCTCTCTTGAAGATATTATTGAAGAAATCGTTGGAGACATAAGTGATGAATACGATGATGAAGACTTAGTCTTTACAAAGCTTGATGATAACAATTACAGTTTTGAGGGCAAAACACCTCTTAAAGATGTGTATAAAATACTTGATTTAGAAGATAACGAAGCAGAGAATTTTGAAAATAGAAAAGGAGAAGCAGAAACATTAGCTGGTTTTGTTTTAGAAATATCAGGCGGCTTCCCAAGAGTTGGAAGTAAAATAAATTTTAAAAATTACGTTTTTACTATTGAAGCCCTTGAACGCAAACGCATAAAACAAATTAAACTTACTGTTTTAAGATAAACATTCAAGTTTAAATTTAGAAAGACTTCTGCTACAGTAAAAAATTATATGAAACGTATAGTACTACCAATAATTAGCTTGTTTATATTAGGTTGTGGCAATGACCCAATACCAAAACCTAAAGCATATTTGCGCTTAGAATATCCAGTAGCTGAATATAAAAAGGTAACTTCATCCTTACCGTTTACCTTTGATAAAAATTCAGTGTTGGCGTCTACTTCTAAAGTGAAATCTTCTGGAAATGTGAAAGGCTTAGATGTAAAATACCCATCTTTAAAAGCAACTATCTACCTAAGCTATAAAAAGGTAACAGATACTAATTTAGATAGTCTTCTTCGAGATGCACAAAATCTTACGCAAAAGCATACTATGAAAGCTGATGAGATAGCTTATAAACCTTTTGAAAATCCAAAAAATAAAGTTTACGGAATGCTCTATGAAGTTGGTGGCGATGCTGCTTCTCAATCCCAGTTTTACGTTACAGACAGTACAAAACATTTTCTTAGCGGCTCTTTGTATTTTTATGCAAAACCAAATTATGACTCTATCTATCCAGCATCTGAATATCTTAAAAAAGATATCAAGCGTTTAATGGAATCTATTAGATGGAGGAATTAGAAAGTGTTTCAAATAAAAAAGCCTTGCAATAATTAAAATTGCAAGGCTTTTTTGATATTTATTTTTTTGCTTTTCTTACTCTAGAAAGTATATCTTAAACCAACTTGCATTTGCCATCTTGAAGATTGAAAACCTGAGTCATCAATAATATTGTCAGTCTCGGTAGCTCTCTCGTCAAAAGTAAATTGAGGAGTAGTTCCGTCAGCTGCAAAACCTTCAAAATTTAACAATTGAACCTGATTAAAGTTTGCAAATGTTCTAACACCCCATTCTTTATTAAGAAGGTTAGTAAAGTTAAAGATATCAGCTGTTAATTCTAATCTATGAACTTTGTTACCAAATTTAATACCAAACTCTTGAGCAAATTTTAAGTCAACAATGTGAGTCCAATCTGAACGATCCGCATTTCTTTCAGCAAACTTTCCTCTTCTAGTTCTTAAATAATCGTTACTTTCTATATAAGCGTCTAAGGCTGCCCACTGTTGTTCAGCAGTAACATCACCATCGGCAATTAACTGAGCTTCTTCAAAATCTCTAGGCACATAGATTAGGGCAGAGAAAGAGCCAGTATCAGATAATAAACCACTACCGTTATAAACATAACTAAATGGAGATCCTTCAGCACCTTCATAGAATAAACCAATTCTTGTTTTGATGTTTTCAGTCCACTTAAACTCAAATGTTGAATTTGCTAAAACTCTATGTCCAGGAGAAAAATCTGAAATCGACAAATCAGGTCTATTAGAACCATTAACAGTTTCTAGGTTTCTCCATTGTGAGCTATTTTGAGAACTAGTTGCATCTAATAGTACTTCAGATTTTCCGTAAGAATAAGTAGCCGAAGTTCTTAAGTCAATTTTGTCATTTTTGATAACATTAGATAACGTACCAGCTATGTTATAAGAACTGCCTGCACCAGTATTATATCCTAGATAAATATCACTGTAAGTATTATCTATATCTTCAAAACCGTAGTTAGGTCTAGAACCTGCTCCAGTTGTAGTAAACTGAGGACCTCTAATATTTATGTTCTCATAAGCTACAGCCGTAATGTTGTCATTCCAGATGAAGTCTGCTGAAAACGTAAAACCATGAGGTAATTTTTGATCTATAGCAATGTTGGTTTTGAAAACTTGTGGCAACATAAAATCTTTAGCAAATAAATCTACTTGTCCGCCAATAGAGCCACTACCTGGTGCAGGATCTGCAAACTGACCTGTTGGGTCTGGATTAAAGCTTGGTGCATTACTACCAGTAAGTTGAATAAACCCAGCAGTAACCCCATTGTTATTGTATGTACCACCTGGCCAAACTAAAGGTACTCTAGAGGTAAAAATACCTAAACCACCTCTAATCTGTGTGCTATTGTTGCCTTTTACATCCCAGTTAAATCCGAGTCTAGGTGACAAGTGTAAATTAGGATTTATTCCTTGACCAACTCTTGCTCCTCTCAAATCCTTACCAGCCTGTTCTAACAATGGTATGGTACGAGTATTAAAATCTTCATTTTCTAAACCATCTTCCCAGTAAGGTATATCGATTCTTAAACCTGCCGTAAGTCTAAAATTATCGGTCATATTAACCTCATCTTGAACATAAAAACCAAATTGAAAAAGATCAAATTCTGCAGCTCCGTTAGAATCATCACCAAAACCTCCTAGAAGTGAGTAACCATAACGGTATCTATTTGGCGTACCAGCATAAAAAGCATCTAGGTCATTAAATCTATAGTCCCCAAAGTTTTGTCTAAAAAACACATTCTTAGCAGAAGAGAACTCGTTGTTTGTTCCAATTGTTAC
Organism: Winogradskyella sp.; assembly: GCA_002722255.1. Lineage (GTDB taxonomy): Bacteria > Bacteroidota > Bacteroidia > Flavobacteriales > Flavobacteriaceae > Winogradskyella > Winogradskyella poriferorum. Next base: position 121,294 of record PBLD01000001.1, read on the forward strand.
AGTGTGTCTCCCAGAGTAAATTTGAAAGTTATTTGTTAGTGTTAATATTCTTTGCTCTAAAAGGTTTGCTGTCGAAAAAGGTTCAGAACCAAAGAATATAGAAGAACCAGCAGCATCAAATATTTGAACAGATGGAAACGGACTACCATTTGGATCTCTATTATCATTTACAGTAGTGTAGCCAATAACCAAGTTATTTGAATATTTATTTCCAAATTTTGAGTTCAACTCTAATGATGTTGAGTTGGTTATAGACTCAAAATTGATGGCTCTATTGAAAAAATTAATGCTTCCTGTGTTAGATGCAGGTGCATCTAGTTGTACGGCTTTTACATAACTGTGCTTAAGAGCTAGTGTATGGTTTTCATTAATGTTCCAATCTACCTTAGCAATAAATTTATCACTGTTTAATGATGCTGTATTATTGGCATAGCCACCTGGATTATAGCCAAAATTATTTATTAAGAAGTTTGATAGGTCTGTCAAATCACTTGCTGTTGCATCTCCTCTGTAGTTTTCTATGTTGAAAGGTTGAGGTGTCTCTCTTTTTTCATTTTCGTAGTTTACAAAGAAAAATACTTTGTCTTCAACGATAGGACCTCCAATTCTAATACCGTAAATATTTGAAGAAAATTCGTCTAACTTTTCTCTTCCATTGTCTCCTGCCAAATCTACTGGTGTTTTACCTGCTAAATCTTGGTTTCTAAGAAACGTGTAAGCTGAACCAGTATATGTATTGGTACCAGACTTAGTAATTGCATTTATACTACCACCTGCAAAACCAGATTGTCTAACATCAAACGGTGCAACGTTAATTTGGAATGTTTCAATGGCATCTAGCGAAATAGGACTAACACCTGTTTGACCACCATTTGTACCACTTGCTGCTAAACCAAAAACATCATTGTTTACAGCACCATCAATATAAATAGCGTTAAATCTATTATTTTGACCCGCTATAGAAATTACATCATCACCTGTAATTTTTGCCTGTGGTGATAATCTAGCAAAATCTGCAATATTTCTAGATACAGTTGGTAATGTATTTACTTGGGTCCTACTAACTTTAGTTTCTGCACCTGTTTTACCAGAATCAAAAATGCTATTGGTAGTTCCTGTCACAACAACCTCGTCTAATGCATTGGCATCTTCAGATAGTGAGATACTTATTCTCTGTGATTCACCCAATTCTAAATACACCTCCTCATTAACATACTCTTGATATCCTACATAAGATATGGTAATTTTGTATGGTCCACCCGTTCTCATGTTTGATATTCTGTAGTAACCATCAAAGTCGGTAGCAACGCCATAGGTTGTGCCAGATGGTGTATGTACAGCTACAATATTGGCTCCTGGCAACGGATCTCCATTAGCCTCTGTGATTTGCCCGTTTATAGATGCTGTTGTAACACCTTGAGCAAAACTTACCGCTGATATGAACATAAAAGCAATAAGACATAATAATTGGTTAAATTTTTTCATTATGAAATTTAAGTTAATTGGTTTTTCATCAGCGCAAAATTACGCATTACGCTAACTGTAACATTAACTAAATGTTAACAATTAGTCGCCATGAAGTTAATTGTAAAATCAACAATATTATGCACGCACAATTAAAATTTATTAAAATTTTTTAACAAATCTTAACAATTTTTCTTATAAAAGTTAACTAATTCTTGTGTAGAAGCGTCATGAGAACCCAAAATATCATTACTTGTAAGCTCGTTTAGAATTGTCTTTGCTAACTGTTTTCCTAGCTCAACACCAAACTGGTCGTAGCTATAGATATTCCAGATGATACCTTGCACAAAGATTTTATGTTCGTACATTGCTATTAGCTTTCCTAGACTTTCTGGTGTTAGTTTTTGAATTAATAGTGAAGTTGTCGGCTTGTTACCTTCAAAGATTTTAAACGGAAGTAATTTTTGTTTTTCTTCTTCAGAGAGTGTTGTTTTTTCTAGCTCTGCTAATACTTCCTCTTCTGTTTTACCATTCATTAATGCTTCTGTCTGAGCAAAGTAGTTAGACATTAATTTATCATGGTGATCTTTATCTCCATAAAGCGATTTGACAAAACCTATAAAATCAGCAGGTATCAATTTAGTACCTTGATGTATTAGTTGAAAGAATGCGTGTTGCGAGTTTGTACCTGGTTCTCCCCAAATAATGGTGCCTGTTTGATAATTTACATTATCTCCTGCTCTATCTACATACTTTCCATTACTCTCCATAATACCCTGTTGTAGATAGGTCGCGAACTGATTTAGATACTGCGTATAAGGAATAATTGCTTCGCTTTCGGCATTAAAAAAGTTATTATACCACACTGTTAGTAATGCTGAAATAACAGGAATATTCTCTTCAAAATCGGCTGTTTTAAAATGCTCATCCATTTTATGAGCTCCAGATAATAAGCTTTCAAAATTATCGTATCCTATTGCTAAACTAATAGATAGTCCTACTGCACTCCATAATGAAAAACGACCTCCAACCCAGTCTTTCATTGGGAAGATATTGCCTTCATTAATACCAAATGCTTTTACACTCTCTATATTAGTAGAAACAGCAACAAAATGTTTAGCAATAGCATCTTCTGGCAATGTTTCTAAAAACCAAGCTCTAATAGAGTTGGCATTAGATAGTGTCTCTTGTGTTGTAAATGTTTTAGAAACAATAACAAATAAGGTTGTTTCAGGATTTAAGTCCTTAATAACCTCTTTGTAATGATCACCATCTACATTACTTACAAAATGTGTATTTAAATGATTTTTGTAATATTGAAGCGAGTCTACAACCATAGCTGGCCCAAGGTCTGAGCCTCCGATTCCTATATTTACAACATCTGTTATTGATTTCCCGGTGTGCCCTTTATGACTACCACCTACTACAGTATCGGTAAAATCTTTGATTTTTTGTTTTACTTCATAAATTTCTGGGATTACATTAACACCTTCCACATAAACTTTAGCATCTTCTTTAGCTCTTAATGCTGTGTGCAACACTGCTCTTCCTTCTGTTGCGTTAATGATATCACCTTCAAAATACTTTGAAATAGCATCTTTTAAATCCACCTCATTAGCCAGCTCAATTAGAGAATTGAGTGTTTCTTTGGTAATTCTATTTTTTGAAAAATCTACATAAAAATCTTCCCACTTAATTGTTAGTTCTTCTGCCCGTTTTGGGTTAGACTCAAAAAGCTCTTTTAAGTGTATGGACTTAATGGTTTCAAAATGGGCTTGTAATTTTTTCCAAGATTCTGTTGCGGTTGGGTTTGTAGATTTAAGTGCCATTATTGTATGTCTGTTGTTTTGTCTTCTGTTATTGTATTTTCAGCATTTTGAGTCTCAGTTTCTAAAAAGAAAATATTATCAAGTCGTTGCTTTACAGGCTTGATATATTCTAAATATTTAGTCTTTAGACTATCTGAAATTGGTTCTGCTTCAGGCAATTTTTGCTTAAAAGGGTCTACTTGTTTTCCGTTCTTCCAAAAACGATAGCAAACATGTGGACCACCTGTATTTCCTGTCATACCTACCCAACCAATTATATCTCCTTGTTTAACATACTGCCCTTTTTTTACATTTTGAGCTTTCATATGAAGGTATTGTGTGGAGTATGTTGCATTATGCCTAATTTTTACATATTTACCGTTACCACCTCGTCTTGTAGATTCTATTACTGTTCCATTTGCGGTTGCCATAATTGGAGTACCCACAGGAGCAGCAAAATCAGTTCCTTTATGTGGTCTTACTTTGTAGCCATAATAAGCAATTCGTCTATTAAGATTATATCGAGATGATAACCTACCAAATTTTACTGGCATTTTTAAAAACGCTCTCCTTAGGTTTTTGGCATCTTCATTAAAGTAGTCTACAATATTTTTAATAGAATCTGTTTTAAACTGAAAGGCATATAATGAATCACCATTATGTTCAAAATAAGCCGCTTTTACATTATGCACACCTGCATAAATAGTGTCGTTTATGTATTTGTCGGTATAAATCACCTTAAACCTATCACCAGGTTGTAAACGTCTAAAATCTATAGTCCAGGCATAAATATCGTCTGCCATTTTATAGGCCAACACCTGACTTAAACCTTTATTCTCTAAAGTCTCAGAAATATTATTTTCTATAACACCTGTAGCTGTTTTCTCTACGTAAGTTATAGGCTTTGTACGTGTATATGCCTTAATAGAATCTTTAAAATCAATAACGACATAGTCTTCAAGATTTTGCTGATAAATAAACGTAGTAGGCTTTTTTATACTGTCATTAACTTTTTCCTTATCGTATAATAAAGCGTAAGGCTTACCAACTTGAAGCTTTCTGGCAATATCAAAGGTGTCTTTAGCTTTCTCTGCTATTTGAAAAATCTCTGGGTAACCAATATTATTTCGCTCTAGAATTATGCCAAAAGTATCGCCTTTCCTAACGGTATCTCTTTTAAACTCAAACTTTGTTAAATCAAATCCGAATTCTAATATTTTTTCTTCCTGTTTCTTCTCAGCAATTTCTTTTTTGTAGTTCTCTGCTGAATTATCTTCTTTACATGCAACGAAAAATACCGTAAAAACGGCAATTACTATTAATCCTTTTAAACGCATTAATTGCTAATTATATATTATTTCCCCAATTTTCTAATTCTTCTTCTGACCACAAATCTGGAAAGAAAATACGCCTTTGATATCTTGGATGCATGTATTTTTTCCAGTCACTTCCTCCTGTAGCTTCTCCATCACCCATACCACTCTCAATGTAGTGTCTTGCAGCATTGTAATGTGCCATAACCCAGGTTACATTTACAGTATAGTCATAATGACGCATTGCTTTCACCAAATCTTCATCTTTCTGATCTTCTGTAGGTAATTCTTTAAAGCGTGTCCAAAGATTTTTGGTATTATACTTTTCCATAAATCTTAAAAACTCGTCTTTGTAACGCTTTTCAAAATTAACTAAAAGTGTAGATTTTTTACCTGTTTTATGATCTTTTCCTGCGGCTTGCCAGTATAAATGCTCAAAAGCATGCGTGTAAGGTGTGTTTCTATCAATATCAGCCCTAAATCTATAATCGATTAAATTTATTAATTCTGTAGAAGCAAATTCGATAAGTCTATATTGTGCACTTTGGAAACCACTTGCTGGTGTTAGTGTATATCTAAACTTCATGTATTGCTCTACTTCCATACCTTCTCTCATAATATTGAAAGAGGTCGTGAGCATATCGAAATAACGACTTATACGCATTATTTTATTTTCAAAGAAAACTACATCGAGATTTTCTTTTTCTGCTACTTGAGAAATTTCCCAAAGTATCATTTTAAAAATAAGCTCGTTAATTTGATGATAGGCTATGAATACCATCTCATCTGGAAGTGTAGTACGCTGAATTTGAAGGTTTAACAACGCGTCTGTTTGTATATAATCCCAATATGTAATCGGCTTGCTGTATAGCAAGCCGTATAAATGGTCATCTGTATCTTGGTCTATTTTAACATACTTCTCTTGAAGTTGTTTTAAAATCTCATCGAAATTCGGTTGGTCTGGCATAAATTAATTATCAAATACTATCGGAAAGGAGTGTTTTAACCCTTTAAATTGCACTAAATCTGCACGCAGTGAACCAACTGCTAAATCTGCTTTTATTTTTAGTGGAATTTTATTTTTATCGGCACTTACCCACAAAGTTAAACTTTCTTCTTCTTTAAACACACGTCCAGCCATAACATATGGTCTAAACTTTAAAGACTTCACCTTTATATCAGAATCATTGATATCTACTTTAATGGTTTCCTTACCTAAATACTTAAGCTTAAAACCATAGTTTTCTTCATCAAAAAACATATTGGTTGTTATTTCGTCACCAATTTTTAAATCATCAATATTTATACTATTTCTTAGATAGTAATACATCGATACCATGTCCTGCACATCTTTTTCTGTTGATATCGTTTTTGTTTTTTTATGCTTTTTGTTGTTAACAATAGCTTTTTGTTCCTGATGATTAAACTCAATCTCTATATCTTTAGTGTGTCCACCTTCATCAATCTTTCTTATAAATTTGTAAGGAACACCTGTTTCTTTATCAAAATAACTCTCATAGCGATCTCTTACCTTAAAGAATAAATTGACCGCTCCTGTTGTTTTACCTTTTCCAACAACATGGTAAACGGTTTTACCATTGAGTTTTTTTTCATCAACTTTTAGAGTAGCTTCACCAGCCTTAAACCAACCACTATAGCTCATTTTAAACTTAAACCATTCACCTGATTGAAACGCTGGATCTTGCTGTGGGTTTGGTGCGTTGAGACTAACTAAGAAAACTAATATTGTAAGTATATATTTCATAATTTTCGATTTGTAAATTTAACTAATGTAACTCAATTTTTATGTTACATTTATCTTAAATACAATTACTATTCCAAATCTATTAAAACCCTGAAATACAAGCAAAAACATTAGGTTAATTTATTGTTTCCTCGGTTTAATGCGCACATTTTAAATGTTTTTCAACAATAAAGTAGAACAAACCAAAGCGCAAAAAGTATTGAAGCAATTATTTTTAGTGTCGAAAAATTTAGGATTGGTGTTCTATTTAACGCGTTTAAAAACTCTATTTCTAAACGCGTTAAATTTTTATAATGTTCCTCGTTTTGCCTGCTCCCTTTCTATTGACTCAAATAAGGCCTTAAAGTTACCTGCACCAAAACCACGTGCTCCCATTCGCTGAATGATTTCGAAGAATAGGGTTGGTCTATCTTCAACCGGCTTAGTAAAAATTTGAAGTAAATAACCTTCCTCATCTGCATCTATCATGATACCAAGTGATTTCAAAGTTTCAATATCCTCTCGTAATTCGTGACTAAACTCTTCCAATCTTCCTGGCACAGCTCTGTAATATTCTTCTGGTGGAATGGACAAAAACTCCACTCCTCGCTTACGCATTTCTGATACTGTTTTTATTATATCATCTGTTGCAACAGCTATGTGTTGCACTCCTGGTCCTTCGTAAAAATCTAAGTATTCTTCAATCTGAGAACGCTTTTTACCTTCAGCTGGTTCATTAATTGGGAATTTTATTCTTCCGTTGCCATTACTCATCACTTTACTCATTAATGCCGAGTATTCGGTATGTATTTGCTTATCATCAAACGACAGGAAGTTAACAAATCCCATAACATCTTCGTACCATTTTACCCAAGTATTCATTTCGCCCCAACCTACATTGCCGACCATATGATCTACGTATTTAAGACCTACTGGCTCTGGATTATAGTCTGATTCCCATTTTTCGAACTTAGGCATAAAAACTCCGTTATAGTTTTTGCGCTCAACAAACATGTGCACCGTTTCACCATAAGTGTAAATTCCCGCTCTTACAACCTCTCCAAACTCATCAGTTTCTACTGTTGGCTCCATATAGGATTTTGCACCACGCTTTGTGGTTTCTTCATAAGATTTGCGAGCATCTTCTACCCAAAGCGCTACAACTTTAACACCGTCTCCGTGCTTTACGATATGATCATTAATTGGATGTTGAGAATTTAATGGAGTTGTAAGCACTAATCTTATTTTGTCTTGCTTTAACACATAAGACACTGTGTCCTTACTACCAGTTTCTAAGCCTTTGTAAGCATACGACTGAAAACCAAATGCTGTTTTGTAAAAGTGAGCAGCCTGCTTGGCATTACCTACATAAAATTCCACATAATCTGTTCCTAATAAGGGAAGGAAATCTTGCGCTCCTTCAAATATTTTTTCTAATCCGTAGTTTACTGATTTTATTTCTTTACTCATATCTTTTTAGAATAGAGAAGCTAGAATAGAGAAAAAAGATGACTTACAATTTGTTTTGAAAACTCATTGTCATTTTTTGAAATTCTGCTATTTTATCTTCAAGTGATTTTAATTGTTCTTTATTTAAATAATTTCTTTTGTTTGCTATTATTTTAGTTGTGTTTCAAGTTCAAATGATGAACCTAATGAAATATCTATAAAATGAGAAAATGACCTATCTGTTCTTGAAGAACCTTCAGCAATATTGCTCGGAATTGAAACTGAACACCTATTAATTTGAGATACCAACCCGAATTTTTCTTCGTTTGGAAAACTTTCAGTTGCTTTAAAAACATCATCTACAATCTCCATCCCTAAACTCCAAATCTTTAGATTCTTGTAGTTATGTCTTTTCATATGCTCTTTTCTATTCTCTCGTTTCTAAAATCTCAACTACTCCAGCCACGATTTATAATAATCTTCATCGGCAATTTTTAAGGCATCTTCTGTAACCTTTAACGGCTTAAAAGTATCTACCATAACTGCCAATTCATCTGTTTTTACTTTACCGATACTACGCTCCATAGCACCTGGATGCGGACCATGAGGTATACCTGCTGGATGCAAGGAAATATGACCTGCTGCAATATCATTTCTACTCATAAAATCGCCATCAACGTAGTACAACACCTCATCGCTATCTATATTGCTGTGATTATATGGTGCTGGCACAGCCAATGGATGATAATCGTACAAACGTGGCACAAAACTACACACCACAAAAGCATCAGTTTCAAATGTTTGGTGTACTGGTGGTGGTTGGTGCACACGACCTGTTATAGGCTCAAAATCATGTATAGAAAAAGCATAAGGATAGTTATAACCGTCATACCCAATAACATCAAAAGGATGCGAAGCGTAAACCATTTCTATAATTTCGTCTTGCTTTTTTATTTTTATTAAAAAATCACCAGACTCATTATAAGTTTCCAACTCTTGTGGCTGACGCAAATCGCGCTCACAAAATGGTGAGTGCTCTAACAACTGACCGAACCAATTTCGGTAACGTTTTGGTGTGTAAATTGGTCTGTAAGACTCTACTATAAATAGACGATTATCTTCGGTATCGAAATCCATTTTGTAAATAACACCTCTTGGTACTAGTAAATAATCTCCGTATTTAAAATCTAAATTACCCAACATAGTACGCAACTTACCTGTGCCTTTGTGCACAAAAATAAGCTCGTCCGCATCTGTGTTTTTATAAAAATAATCTCTTGTAGATTCTTTTGGTGCAGCCAGTATAATGTTACAATCGCTATTAGTTAACACTATTTTCCTACTGTCTAAATAGTCGTTTTCTGGCTTTACTTTAAACCCATGCAAACGGTACGATTGTATGTTATTTGCTTTAGCAATTTTTGGTGCTACACTGTATTGCTTTCTTATTTCTTTTACTTGCGTTGGTCTTTGCTCGTGGTAACTATTGGTTGACATACCATCAAAACCTATAGTACCAAATAACTGCTCGTAGTAAAAGCTGCCGTCTGGTTTTTTAAACTGCGTGTGGCGCTTTGGTGGAATTTTTCCTAATTTATGATAAAATGGCATTTTGTTTTCGTTTAATTGTTGATTTGTGTATTCGTTTAATTATCGTAAACGAACAACGTTTTAAAGGTACAAAAATTAAGAGATTTCTGGCTTAACAGAAAAAACAAAAAGGGTGTATTTATTCTGGATTCCTTTTGATAAGGAAGTGTAGATAAAGTTTTAAGTTTTCCCAGAATAGTGTCATTGTGTTACAAAGTTTATAAAATTTAGTTTAAAACCAAAACCCTAGATTAAAAAACCAGTAGTCTTCTCCTGTTTCTGGCGAATAAGTGTACTTAGCCTCTAAAGGACCTATAAATGTTTCTAGAGAATAACCCAATGCATAACCAGTATAGTCTGGTGACGTAAACCAGTTGCCTGTTTCAAATAATCCATTTTCTACATTAGCATAGTTTGCTGCTAAAATTATATGATGATTTTTTAGCCATTCATAATCTAATGTAAAGCAAGACTTTACAAAGCTATTACCTGCTATATCAAAGAAGTCGTAACCGTAGAAACTGTAAAAATTGTTTATAAAATTATCTGCATATCCGCCTAATGCAAAACCGAGTGTAGATATTGAATTATCACCTAAAGTAAACCCTCCACTCGCTTCTGTCTTTAGCGTAACTTTTTTACTAAAACTAAAAGCATAACCTAAATCTGCCTTTGCTATAGAAAAAGGCTCAAAACCTGAGATAAAATCTGATGCATTGAGATACCAATGAAAATCACCACTGAAATACGCACCACTTTTAGGAAAAATTGGATGACTGTAACTATCATATTTTAATTTTCCGAATACACTAAAATAATCAGTGTTTTCAAACTCAAAATCATCCTCTTGGTTTTCTGACAGTAGTGTTTCTGATGTTATTTTTAATCGCTTATGTTCACCACCTAAGCGTAAAGAGAAGTCTTTTCTAAATAGTGTTTGTACATATAATTGATTAGTAAAATCCTGAAGCTTTGCATCAATTTTACTCAGATTGTCTAAAAAAGGTGAATCTTCTTCTAATGCTAATTGAGGGTTTATGTTTTTACTAAATTGATTGAATCGCGATTTTACACCTAAACTTATATAAAATCCCTTGTCTATAAAATAATCGAAATTAAATCTAGAATTATCCCCAAGTATAATATCTAAGGATGCTATATCATTATCAAAAAGTAACCTTTTCTTTGTAAGGTTTGCTAAAATGGCACTTTTATACAACCCATCATAATGTATACCTAGTTTTAAAAATGTTTTTGCTTCTGATTCTTGGATTTTGCNATAAAGTTTAAATTTATTTACACTATCGGTTGGTTCAAGCTGATATCTAAATGTTTCAAAATTGTTTGTTGCTATAACATTGTTTATTCGCTTTTTAAAATCATCATAGCTTAATGTTTCATTTCCTCTTAGTTTTAGTTTCCCTAAAAGATATGATCTTGTATAACGCTCATTACCATCTATGGCAATTGACTCTATTTTTAAACTATCTATAATTTTGAGTTTAGGACGATTTGTACTTTTGGTTTGTGATTTCCTAATTTCATTAAGTGCATCTATATGATCTAGAGCAGCTGCCTCACCGTTTGCAATAATATCTTCTCCTTCATCAAAAGAAAGTACTGAAAAATTAGCAATATCTGGCTTTATGTAAATATCTGCCATCTTCGCTTTATCTTTCATGGCATTGATGGTTCTAAAATTATTAATCTGCAATAGTATTTCTGGTGCACTTTTTAAGGCTTCTCTATCTCTTAAATCGTCTTGAACATCTACACCAATAATTATATCCATACCCTTAGCTTTCAATTCTTCAATAGGGAAATTATTAGTTACACCACCATCTATTAAAATTTTATCATCTATGGTTACCGGTTGAAAAATAGAAGGCAGCGCACCACTAGCAGTAACTGCTTCTGCCAACCTACCCTTGTCTAAAATTAAAGACTCACCTGTTTCTATATTAGTTGCCATACAGAAGAAAGGAATCGGTAGTTTTTCAAAATCTCTAACTTCATTCACAGGAAGCATTAATTGATATAAAAGATTATATACATTCTGACCTCTTGACAAACCTGAAGGCAACTTAATTTTGAAATTATCAAATGGTAGGCTTACTACATACTTCTCTTCACTTTGCCGCTCATAAAAAGATTTTGATTCTCTGGGAAACTCGTCATTAATAAGTTCATCAAAATCTACTGTATTGAATAAATCTTCTAACTGCTGACCAGAATATCCTGTAGAATATAAGGAACCAATTATAGCTCCCATACTCGTACCAGCAACATAATCTATTTTTATACCTAAACTATCTATGACTTTTAGAGCTCCAATATGCGCAAATCCTTTTGCTCCACCTCCACTTAGCACCAGACCAACTTTTGGTTTTTTAGTCTCTTGAGCATTTACAGTATTGTTACCAAAAAATATTTGGAAGAACAACAATACATAGAAGCCTGTTTTAAGATAATATGTTAGGTTTTTTTTCAACTTATTCTTTATGATAATAATTATAAACTTTACTAGCTCTAGAGACACCAACCACAGCTTCTAGTTCATCTAGTTTAGCATTAGCAATTCGCTTAACGGTTTTAAACTGCTTCATTAAATCGATAATGGTTTGTTCACCAACACCAGGAATGTTTTCGAGTTCTGTTTTTAGAGCTCCTTTACTACGCCTGTTCCTATGATGTTCAATACCAAAACGATGCGCTTCGTTACGTAATTGCTGAATTATTTTTAGTGTTTCGCTTTTTTTATCTAAATATAAGGGAATTGGATCATCTGGATAGAATAATTCTTCTAAACGTTTTGCAATTCCTATAATAGCTATCTTTCCTCTCAACCCTAAGATATCAAGACTCTTTAAAGCCGATGATAATTGCCCTTTACCTCCATCTATAATTATAAGTTGAGGCAATGGCTCATGTTCGTCTAGCAAACGCTTGTAACGTCTGTACACCACCTCTTCCATTGATGCAAAGTCATCTGGACCTTCAACTGTTTTTATATTAAAATGACGATAGTCTTTTTTACTTGGTTTCCCATTTTTAAAAACCACACAAGCTGCTACCGGATTTGTTCCTTGTATGTTTGAGTTGTCAAAACATTCAATATGCCTTGGCTCTTCAGACAATCGTAAATCAGCTTTCATTTGTGCCATTATTCTATTGGCATGACGGTCTGGATCTACTATTTTTATTTGCTTTAGCTTATCCATTCTGTAATACTTAGCATTACGTTGCGATAAGTCTACCAAACTTTTTTTATCACCTAGTTTTGGTACTGACACCTTAACTTCTTCTCCTAAATCTACCTTAAACGGCACAAATATTTCTTTAGAATTAGAGTTGAAACGCTGTCTTATTTCAGTTATGGCAATTTCCAGCAATTCTTTATCAGATTCCTGCAATTTTTTCTTCAACTCTAAAGTGTGCGACCTTATTATGGAACCATAGCTTAATTGCAAAAAATTGATATAAGCATATGTCTCATCACTTACAATTGAAAACACATCAACATTGCTAATCTTAGGATTCACAATGGTAGATTTTGCCTGGTAATTTTCTAAAATTTCTAGTTTCTCTTTTATTTTTTGAGCATCTTCAAACTGCATAGCTTCAGCATATTGGCGCATTTGCACTCTAAACTGTTGTAATGAATCTTTAAAATTACCTTTCAAAATTTCGCGTATAGCAACAATATTAGCATGATACTCTTCTTCTGTTTCATAGCCTTCACAAGCACCTTTACAATTTCCGAGGTGATACTCTAAACAGACTTTGTATTTACCAGCTTCAATTTTTGATTCTGACAAATCATAATTACACGTTCTTAATTGATACAAACCTTTAATTAAACCGAGTAAGGTTTTAACGGTTTTCATGCTTGTGTATGGCCCAAAATATTCCGATCCATCCTTAATAACGCGACGCGTTGGAAAAACTCTGGGAAACCGCTCTTTTTTTACACAAATCCAAGGGTACGATTTATCATCCTTAAGCATTACATTGTACTTAGGCTGATACTTTTTTATAAGGTTATTTTCCAACAACAAAGCATCGTTCTCAGTTTCGACCACTATGTGCTTTATAGAGGCTATGTTTTTCACCAAAACACGTGTCTTCCCATACTCGTGATTTTTTGTAAAATAACTACTTACTCTTTTCTTGATATCCTTCGCCTTTCCTACGTAAATCAGCTTATCGTTAGCATCAAAATATTGATAAACACCAGGTTGGTGAGGTAGTGTTTTTATCTGTATGTCTAAGGTGGTTTCTGGCATTATTTCAAAGGTAACAATTCATTAAAGTAATTATGTATTTTGAATTAACTTTATGACTATCTTGCGCAACTTTTTTAAAAAATAAAATAGACTATGAAGAAAGTTTTGGGACGTGTTGATAAAATTGACTTCCCCGAATTACATCTAAGAAATATTGATGTAAAAATAGATACTGGTGCTTACACCTCTGCCATACATTGCTCTAAAATAAAAGAAGAGGATGGCAAGCTTTATTGCACTTTTGAGAGCAAAGAACATCCTAACTTTAACGGCAAAGAAGTCATCTTTGAAAATTATTCTTTTACAGATGTTAAGAGCAGTAATGGGCACAAAGAAAATCGTTATAAAATTAAAACTACTGCGATATTCTTTGGAAAAAGCTATAAGATTAACTTAACTTTAAGCACTCGAGACGATATGAGATTTCCAGTCTTAATTGGCCGCCAATTTCTAAAACAAAAATTCTTAATCGATGTAGATTTAGAAAACCAATCGTTTAAAAAAACTACTGATGAACATAGTCATTCTATCGCGTAATTCGCAATTATATTCTACTCGTCGTCTTATTGAAGAAGGCGAAAACAGAGGGCATGATGTAGAAGTTATAGACCCTTTAAAGTGCGACATAATTATAGAACAAGAAAAGCCAACCATATACTACAAAGATCGTTATTTAGATTATGTAGATGCGGTTATTCCTCGCATTGGTGCTTCTGTAACTTTCTATGGTTGTGCAGTTGTAAGACAGTTTGAAATGATGAATGTTTTTACGACAGTAACTTCTGATGCTATTATAAGAAGTAGAGATAAACTACGTAGTTTTCAACGGTTATCTAAAGCAGGTGTTGGTATGCCTAAAACTGTTTTTACTAACTATTCTAGAGATGTTGAAGAGGTTTTAGACCATGTTGGCGGACCACCTGTAATTATAAAATTACTTGAAGGTACACAAGGACTTGGAGTTGTTTTGGCAGAATCTAAAAACGCAGCAGAATCTGTACTAGAAGCCTTTAACGGACTACAAGCCAGAGCACTAGTACAAGAATTTATAGCTGAAGCAAAAGGTGCAGATTTAAGAGCATTGATTGTAGATGGGCAGGTTGTAGGCGCAATGAAACGACAAGGAAAAGAAGGCGAATTCAGATCTAATTTACATAGAGGTGGTAAAGCTAATTTAATTAAACTAACAGAAGAAGAGTTGAAGCTAGCCATAAAAGCAGCACGAGCATTAAAACTACCTGTATGTGGTGTAGATATGCTACAATCTACCAGAGGACCTTTAATTATGGAAGTTAACTCAACTCCTGGACTAGAAGGTATTGAAGGAGCTACACAAAAAAATATCGCTCGAGCAATTATCACATACATTGAAAGGAATAGAAGGTAATTTTTATTAAAAAGAGACTCCTGTTATAACGGAAAAAGGGCTTATGAGCGAAAAGGAAGTACTACATATTTTAGGAAAAAAAGTTGCACTTGGTGAAAGTGCCAAAGTTAGTTTTAGTGTTGCTAAACTACACACGCAAAACACCATTGAAGTTCCTGTTATCATTGAGCGCTCAAAAAAACCAGGACCAACCGTTTTAATTACTGCTGGCATACATGGTGATGAAGTTAATGGTGTAGAAGTTGTGCGTCAAATCATTTCTAAGGGTATTAATAAACCTAAAAAAGGAACTATTATCTGTATTCCTGTTATCAACGTTTTTGGGTTTATACATATGGATAGAGAATTCCCAGACGGACGTGATCTTAATCGTGTGTTTCCAGGTGCTAAAAGTGGCTCGTTAGCAAGCAGAGTTGCTCATAAACTGATGACGGAGATTGTACCTCACGCAGATTTAATATTAGATTTTCACACAGGCGGAGCAGACCGTTTTAATGCTGCTCAAATTCGAATTATTAAGAATGAAGTTATCTTAGATGAACTTGCTCAAATTTTTGGAGCTCCTATAATCTATTACACTAAAAATCTTAATAAATCCTTTAGAAATACCTGCTACAAACTAGGCATTCCTATGCTTTTGTTTGAGGGTGGTAAATCTTTTCATATAGACAATACCGTAACAAACACAGGTGTTAATGGCACTAAACGTATTTTGAATCATTTGGGTATGCTCAACCGAAAATTCAAAGTCTCTAAACCTAAGAAAAACTGTATTAAAATTTTAGACAGTAAGTGGATAAGAGCTAATCATTCTGGCATGTTTAAAGCTACTGTAAATGTAAATACAGTTGTAAAAAAAGGTGACGTCTTAGGACATATTACAGATCCTTATGGTAGTTTCAATCATTTTGTGAAAGCACCTAACAGTGGTTATATTTTCAATGTGAATGAGTCACCAATCATTTATCAAGGAGATGCCATTTTTCATATTTCTACAAAGCTGCAGCAATGACAAAATCTGAGCTACGCAAAAAATACAAAGCTTTACGAAAATCGCTTAGCTTAGACCAAATTGATGACTTCAGTCTTGCCATTGCAAATCGATTACTTCAACTTGATATTTGGGATAAATCCTTCTACCATATTTTTTTGAGTATCGAAGAACAGAAAGAAGTAAACACAGAATACATCTTAAACATTCTAGCAGGAAAAGATAAAAACATTGTAATATCTAAAAGTAATTTTGAAGATGCTTCTATGACGCATTTTCTTTTAACGGATAATACCACTATTAGAAAAGACGACTACAACATTCCTGAACCTGTAGATGGTATAGAAATTAATTCAACTCAAATGGAAGTTGTTTTTGTACCGCTTTTAGCATTTGATAAAGCCGGAAACAGAGTAGGTTATGGTAAGGGGTTTTATGATCGGTTTTTAGCAAATTGCAAACCCGAAACTATAAAAATCGGGTTATCGTTTTTTGAAGCTGAAGAAGAAATCTTTGAAGCTTCCGTAGATGACATTAAACTAGATTATTGTGTGACTCCAGATCAAGTGATTCAGTTTTAGAATTAGACTCTTCCTTAAAAGCCTTCTTATTAAACACAATTAAAATACCAATTCCTGTGCTAATGGCAACATCTGCAACATTAAAAACAGGATCAAAAAAAGAAAAGTACTTTCCACCAATTATTGGCAACCATTCTGGCAAAACACCACTCCAAATTGGGAAATGCAACATATCTACAACATTACCGTAAAAAACACCTGTATAACCACCACCTTCAGGAAGAAACTCAGCCACTTGCATATGACTATCTCCAAATAAAACTCCGTAAAAAACAGAATCTAAAATATTACCCAAAGCACCAGCAAATATTATAGAAATAGCAAAGATTAATGTTCTAGATTTTTTCTTTTTGGTAACATCTACCAACCAAAAAGCAATACCTGTGACAGCAACAATTCTAAAAAGCGTTAAAATAAGTTTTGCTGATTTATCTGAAATAAAAGTAAAGAAATCGCTCAGTTTAGTTCCCCAAGCCATGCCATCATTCTCCACAAAAGCAATTTTAAACCATGAAAACACAGTGACATCATCATTTAACGCAAAATGAGTTTTGATGTAAATTTTACTAATCTGATCAACTAGTAAAATAAGAATAATAATTATTGAGGCTTTCTTTAAAGACATAATATATTCCTGCGAAGGCAGGAATCTCTTGATGTTAAACAATATCACAAATGTAACGGATTATTCTTGTCTTGCAACTGAATAAGAACATTGATGTTCTTAAGCTCTACACAATAGACATAAAACAAAAAACCTCAAAGGTTTTAGAAACCTGTGAGGTCTAATCTAATATCGTAATTAAATTACTTAACTCTATCATGAGATCCCTTTTTTCAAAGGGATTCTGCTACTTCTGCATGTTTTTAGCTTCGATACTTAGCGTTGCGTGTGGTACAAGTTTTAATCGTTCTTTATTGATTAATTTTCCTGTAACACGACAAACACCATAGGTTTTGTTTTCAATTCTGATTAAGGCATTTTTTAAATCGCGAATAAACTTTTCCTGACGAATTGCCAAAGCCGAGTTTGCTTCCTTACTCATAGTCTCACTACCTTCTTCAAAAGCCTTGAAAGTTGGTGATGTATCGTCTGTACCATTATTATGGTCGTTCATATAAGCGCTTTTAATTAACTCTAAATCGTGCTCAGCTTTATCGATTTTCTCCTGAATTAAAACTCTGAATTCTTCTAAATCCTTATCTGAATATCTATTTGTAGTATCTGTTGCCATAGTTTTTAATGTTTTTGAATGAATAACCTAGTATTTACCTCATCGAAAGCAATTTCTATACCATCGTTTAAATTATCCATTAATTGTAATTCTTCGGTTAATGTCTCCGACTTAATATAATCTTCATTTGAAGCGATTGCAGCTGCAACTTGGGCATCATTTTGGAGTTGTACATCTATACGATCAGTAACTTCAAATCCAGAATCTTTGCGCAAATTTTGAATACGGTTTACGAGCTCACGTGCAATACCCTCCTTACGCAGTTCTTCTGTGATTGTAACATCTAAAGCTACAGTTAATGCACCTTCATTAGCAACAAGCCATCCCTCAATATCCTGCGATGTAATCTCTACATCATCAAGTCCCAAATTAATGTTTTTTCCGTTAATTTCAACGTCTAAATTTCCGTTTTGCTCGATTTTTTTGATGTCTTCTGCCGAAAACGCACTTATTGCACTGGCTATCAACTTCATATCCTTACCAAAACGTGGCCCAAGTGCTTTAAAATTTGGTTTTATTTGTTTTACTAATATGTCCGAAGCGTCTTCTAAAAGCTCAATATTCTTAATATTAACTTCGTGTTTTATTAAATCTTCCACAGCTTTTATTTCTTCCTTTTGTTGTTGATTATCAATAGGAATCATAATTTTTTCAAGTGGCTGACGAACTTTGATTTTCTCTTTTGCTCTTAACGACAATACTAAAGAAGATATTGTCTGTGCATTTTCCATTTTGCGCTCTAATACTTTATCTATAGCACTTTCATCTGCTTTAGGAAACTCTGCTAAGTGCACACTCTCAAAACCTTCTTTTTGGGTAACTGCATTAAGGTCTAAATACAATCTATCCATAAAGAATGGCGCAATTGGCGCACCAAGCTTAGCGATGGTTTCCATACACGTATATAGCGTTTGGTATGCCGAAATTTTATCAGCTTGGTAATCACCTTTCCAGAAACGTCTTCTACTTAAACGCACATACCAGTTACTTAGATAATCTTGTGTAAAGTCTGAAATGGCTCTCGCAGCCTTTGTTGGCTCATACTCGGCATAATATTCATCTACCTTTTTGATTAAGGTATTTAATTCTGAAAGAATCCAACGGTCTAACTCCGGTCTTTCATTTAGAGGAATATCTGCTTCTTCATATTTAAAACCATCTAAATTGGTGTATAAACTGAAGAATGAATACGTATTATATAACGTTCCGAAGAACTTACGTTTTACCTCTTCTACACCTTCAATATCAAATTTTAAGTTGTCCCAAGGGTTGGCATTACTAATCATATACCAACGTGTAGCATCTGCACCGTGATTTGCTAGAGTTTCGAACGGATCTACAGCATTGCCTAAACGCTTAGACATTTTTTGCCCATTCTTATCTAAAACCAATCCGTTAGATACAACATTTTTGTATGCCACAGAATCGAAAACCATTGTTCCGATAGCGTGCAATGTATAGAACCAACCACGTGTTTGGTCTACACCTTCTGCAATAAAATCTGCAGGAAATGCTTCTTTCTTGTCAATGAAATCTTTGTTTTCAAACGGATAATGCCATTGCGCATAAGGCATAGAACCAGAATCGAACCAAACATCTATTAAGTCGCTTTCGCGTTTCATTGGTTTTCCTGAAGGTGATACTAAAACGATTTTATCAACTACGTTTTTATGCAGATCTATTTTTTCATAGTTTTCTTCAGACATATTACCGACTTCAAAATCGGCGAAAATATCTTCAGACATCACACCTGCTTCAACAGCTTTTGCAATTTCAGCTTTTAACTCTTCAACAGAACCTATGCATAATTGTTCTTTACCATCTTCAGTTCTCCAAATTGGTAATGGAATTCCCCAAAAACGTGAACGTGATAAGNTCCAATCGTTAGCATTAGCCAACCAATTACCAAAACGACCTTCACCTGTTGATTTAGGTTTCCAGTTTATGGTTGTATTTAACTCGTGCATTCTACCTTTTACGTCAGTTACTTTGATGAACCAAGAATCTAACGGATAGTATAGAATTGGCTTATCTGTTCTCCAACAATTTGGGTAGCTGTGCTTATATTTTTCAACCTTAAAGGCTTTGTTTTCTATTTTTAATTTAATGGCAAGTTCTACATCTACAGATTTCTCTGGTGCTTCGCCTTCATTGTAATATTCGTTCTTTACGTACTTACCTGCAAACTCGCCCATTTCTGGTCTAAATCGACCTTGTAAATCTACAAGTGGCACTAAATTTCCATTGTCGTCCTTAACCAACATTGGCGGAATTTCTGGTGTTGCTTGTTTTGCAACCAAGGCATCATCTGCACCAAAGGTTGGCGCTGTGTGTACAATACCTGTACCATCTTCAGTAGTAACAAAATCTCCAGAAATTACTCTAAAGGCATTTTCAGGATTATCGTTTGGCAACGCATAATCTAGCAGTTGTTCGTACTTAATGCCAACTAAATCTTTCCCTTTGAATTCTTTAACGACGTAGAACGGAATCTTTTTATCGCCTTCTTTGAATTCTATAAGTTCTGGCTTGGTTTCTACTTGCTTGTATTTTCCATCGAACTGTTTGCCGACAAGACTCTTTGCCAACACCACATTTATTGGTTTGAATGTGTATTGGTTGTATGTTTCAACTAAAACATAATCAATCTTTGGCCCAACCGTTAAAGCTGTGTTACTTGGCAACGTCCAAGGTGTAGTCGTCCAAGCTAAGAAATGAATATCGCCTTCATCTTGAAGGAAATCTGGTAATGTTTCCGCTATCGCTTTAAACTGTGCGACAACTGTTGTATCTGTAACGTCTTGATATGTTCCTGGTTGGTTAAGCTCGTGCGAGCTTAAACCTGTACCAGCTTTTGGTGAATATGGCTGAATGGTGTAGCCTTTATACAACAAATTCTTATCATAAATCTGCTTTAACAACCACCAAACGCTCTCCATATATTTGGATTTGTAGGTAATATATGGGTCATCCATATCTACCCAATAGCCCATCTTTTTGGTAAGGTCGTTCCAAATATCTGTATAACGCATTACGGCTTTTTTACACGCTTCGTTGTATTCTTCAACCGTAATTTTAGTTCCTATATCTTCTTTGGTAATACCTAATTCTTTTTCAACACCCAACTCTACTGGCAAACCGTGTGTATCCCAACCCGCTTTACGCTTCACTTGGAAACCTTTCATTGTTTTGTAACGTGGAAAGATATCTTTAATAGCACGTGCCAACACGTGATGTACTCCTGGTAAACCGTTGGCAGAAGGTGGTCCTTCAAAAAACACGTAAGGTTCTTTGCCTTCTCTGGTAGTTACACTTTTTTCGAAGATATTATTAGCTTCCCAATAGCTGTTGATGTCTTCAGCAACTTTTGGCAAGTTAAGTCCTTTATATTCAGGGAACTTTGTACTCATTATTCGCATTTCTTTTCGAGGTGCGAAATTAATGATTTTTTGCTAAAAATAAGGTGTGTTTATTGAAAACAAAAGGCTATCTCATTATCTATGAAATAGCCTTTACTTTTATTAAGTTTTGAATCTTACTTTACAATAATCTTTTTCGTTAATACTGTATTAGTATCTGTGGTTAAGGATATGACATATGCACCTGTATTTAAATTATGCAAATCATATTCATTGTATCTTCCTTCAAACACATTATTTATTGTGTAAACTGACTGTCCTAGCATGTTTACAACATCTATTTGCTTTATTGCTTTATTGTTTGGATTAAGAATTACCATCTTTTTTCTACCAATAGCGTAATACATGTCTAAATCCTCTATGATTTCATCTGTTTGAGATAAAGATGCTGCCTCTCCCTGAAAAACAATTTCTAATCTATTGCTAAACTCGCCTGCTTCAGACAAAAACTCGTATGGCTCTCCTTCTCTTAAATTATAATATGTATTTGTAAGATTATCTTTGAGATATATTTCCTGATCTTCTGAAATGTTTTCGGTTTCGGTTAACTTAATTGTATAATTATATACACCTGAAGCATTAAGCATTAAAGGAACAACTTTATCTTCTTCTATGATACTATATGCCTGAATTGTATACCTATCATTAGCCATTACTAAATTAAGGTCGTCATCATTTTCTTCAGTATTTTTAGCATCATATCCATAATCATAATCATCTGAGGTATCACTACTAAAACCAAGTAACAATTCTCTTCTGGTTTGTGGTCCGTCAACAGAATTAAACTCTAATCGGATCTTTTGCATAAGAGCTTCATTAGAATTTACGGTTGTTTTTGCTATAGCTTCCGATGAGTTAGGATTACCTCTAAAAAACACAGAACCCGAATTATACGAACCATCAGCATCCGATTCTTTAACAAATACACGTTGGTTATTATTAAAAACAACATTACCATCTGCCACAACCTCTACAATAAAGCCTTGAGATACTGGCAGATATCGAGATGGTGTTTTGGTACCATCTTGGTTTCCATTAGAATCTCCTTCTACACCAACAAATTGATAAGCTCTTACTCCTCCAAGCTTATTAACTTGCGCATAACCTCCATTATAGTCATTTAATATATGAGAACTTCCACTCCATTGTTGCCACAGTTGCAATGTACCATCTATAACACCTTCATTATCATCTATAAATTTATGGATATCTAATGCTGATGGATAAGGATTTCCTAACAAATAATCCGTTTTGGAAACGGCAGGAACAGAACCATCACCTCCAGAATCTACTACAGGAATTACTATAGTACCATTATTTGGTTTGCCTTCAAAAATATACTGCTGCTCTGAGTCTGCAACTCCGGTACCTTTTTGTGTATAGCCTATACCAACTCCAATAGTATCATTTTCATTAAAGGATTGCCAATCGTAGTATGTCACTCCATTGATATACGTATATAACCAATATCTACTTATTTTTCCTGTTTGATTGTAAGAATTAGTAAATTGAAAACTAGAACCATCACCTTTTTTCAGCATATTTAATTTAAACCCTGAGTTATTTGAGTTGTTGGTTTCTAAGTTATTATCTGAATATGCTGTAGCACTCATAGAACCAACAGGCGATGACCAATAGTTATACCAATAGGCACTTGAAGCTCCTTCTTGTCTTCTTTTTATTTTTCCGTTAGAAGATGTGACTAAATCACTTTTTATACTTTGAAGCAATTGTGAGTCTCCTTTTAGGTCTAATATACCTTTGAGGCTAAGTAACCAAGTATTGTTTATTACATTATCCTCTTCAACATTTAAAATACCATTTTCATTAATTATTAAACCAGAACTTGTATATGAGGCTGATAGGGTGATCTCATTATCTATTTCTACAATACTCCAATCTTTAACACTATTTAAATCTGTTATATCCCACACATCTCCGTGTGTCCAAGTATCTACAGAATTCCAATCTCCATTTTGTATTGTACTGTAAGGTAATGGCGCAGATTGATTACATAAATTTTTAATATTATAAATTACTGCACCAGAATTTACGTCTATAGAAGGTGTTACTTTATTATCTAAAATATCATCTTTAAAAGTATCCATTCTGTAATATCGAATAAGGTTGTTTCCAATACTATTAGCAGAAATATCTTTAGGTATTATTTTACCTCTATTAAAGTTTTGACTCTCATCTAATTCTTGATAGACTATCTTTTGAATTTCATCCTCTGATAAACTGGTATTAAAAACTCTAACCTCATCTATTTCCCCTTTAAAATACTGTTGTTGACCGGAGTCAAAAGGCTTTCTTCCTATTCTATAGATGTCTTCTGCAGAAACTGGAATGCTACCAGAAGCATTATTACCTGAAGCCACTTTTTCACCGTTAATGTATATTTTTAGTCTTTCTTCTGAAGCCTCACCGTCATAAACCGCAGTAACGTGCGTCCATTTATTATACTCAAGTTTTGCAGAAGAAGGTACTTGAATTTGAGCATTACTAAACATTTTTAGTCTAACTTTCCTAGAAGCATTCACAAAAACCCGAAAGTTTCTCTGACCCATAATTGCTCCTGTAGAACTAAAATCTTGGTCAATCTTCACCCATGCCATTTGCGTTACTTTAGTTAAACCTTCTACAACATTAGACGCTTCTTCTATGTAATCGTTTCGTCCATCAAAGCTTAAACTCAACGAGCCATTTTCTATGTCTCTTGGCGATCCAAAAACAGTACTGTTTGTATCAAAACTATCCAATATCCCATCTGCATCTGTATCGGTAGAACCATCTAACAAACCATCATTATTATCATCTAAATACCAATAAATAGTATTGCTAATATCGCTACCGTTAGAGATATTATTACTAGCATCGTTGCTAAATAAATCTAGATAGTCTGGTATGCCATCACCATCCGAATCTAAAGGAATCGAATAGCTTGAGGTTCCATGGTTACCTGTATTATCATCTAATAAATGAAGTATGCCATCTCCATCTTGGTTATTATCTATTGTATCTGTAGAAGCATCAATGTAGTCTCTACCATCACCTGCTCCGTCTCCATTAACATCAATATCTCCTAAACCATCGTATTCTACAGAATCAAAAACACCATCATTATCACTATCTAAATCTAAATAATCTGGCACTCCATCTCCGTCAGAATCAATAGGGTTTATATTCTCGTATGCATCATGCACTCCATTTTGGTTAGTATCAGACCAAGGATTTGTTGAGTCGTTATAAACTGTAGCATCAAAATTATCATCTATAAGTCCTAATTCAACAACATTAGGAATACCGTCATTGTCATTATCTAGATCAAAAATATCTGCTACTCCATCACCATCTAAATCACACAATGTTTGTTTTACAAAAATATCGTCTATAGCTAAGTCGTTTCCGATACCACCTAAATTAGCATTACTCAATTCTACAGTAAATTCAGAATAAGTAGTCGTAAAACTTGCACTTACTTCAACCCAATCACCAGCAGGACTTGTTGGTTCTATTAAATCAGAAGTCTCTGAGGTTATAACATTTCCATTAGGGTCGTAGATAGTAATTACAACCTCTGGTCTAATTCTAGAAGTTACGTCTGGCGCATCATCTCTATCAATATTTATAGCATAAAACCCGAATTGAACAGGCACATTGGGTGTAGCACCAACAATAGACTGGCTATAAAATACACCTGGTTCTTCGGTTGCATTAAAAATTGCCATTCTACCATTAGTATCTCCTGGAGTATGATCCTCACCAGCATACCAATAATCTTCTGCCCAGCTTGCTATATCTACATCTATTCCATCATTCACATTATTATTGTTAGTTATGGTATGGTGTACTGTATAATCTCCGTCATTAACACTTGTTGAATTATATGAAGAAGAGCAAGAACCTGTGCCATCTTCGTAACAATACGATGTTGTTACACCAAAATAATTACCATTTATTTCTACTCTGTCTATACCAGCACCAAATGTTTCATTTAAGAACATTACATCTGTTGTAGTAGACAAAGGGTTTGCATTACACAAAGAGCTTTCTACACTATCTAAAACTCCATCGTTGTCATCATCTAAATCAACTATATTCGGAACACCATCTCCATCAGTATCTGGAAACGTGTTACGTCCCTTACCTTTTATCGTAAATGTAAATGGATTTTCATCAGGATCATTTGACTGAACAGACACTTCTGCAAAAACAACTGTTGTGGAAGATGGATCAAATTCTATAACGAAACTTGTAGATTCTCCATTAGCTAACACCACTTGTGATGGTTGACTAATTATAGAAAAGTCTGAAGATCCACTTATCGACACATACGGAGTAGTCAATGTTAAATCTGACTCACCTTCATTAGTAATTTCGAATACTCTTTGAATTGCACCTGAGTAAACATCGTAAGTTCCAAAGTCTGTAAAATTTGAATCAATAGTTGAGGTATCTCCATTAGAGATTGAATTGTTATTACCAAATAGAGCAATATCTGGATCACTTGATGAAGATGAAGACCCAAAATTTATTAGATAATCTTCTACCTCTCCATTTACCCACTGAAAATCACATGATGTAAAATTTGTATCACTTCCACCTCTTACAGCTACTCGCATTTTTGACAAAACCTCATCTGCTGTATTCGGTACAGGTATACTAATTGGCACGGTTACCGTTTTATTTCCACCAACATTATTTGTATCCTGAAATGTAAACAAGAATCTTTCTCCAGCATCCTCATAATCGTTATCAGAACTTTCATTAAAATTCAACCAAACTGCAACTGTATTGACATTTGTGTTCCATCCATTTAAAGTAACATTTATACTACCTGTTAAAGTTTCACCCGTAGGAATATCTGATGCCGCAATACCTGAATAATATGTGTAGCTTCCTGTAGAGCCAGAACTACTGTTATCAATTCCTGCTAAAGAAACATTTGAGATATAAAGTGTATTGTAATTATTAATATTGGCAGGTTCACAAAACAAAGGTGCTGTTTCGGTAGATGATCCACCACCTCCAACAAAATTAACGTCATAATCTTCCACCTCACCTGCTTCCCAACCATAATCACAAGATGTAAAGGATGTTCCGCTTCCTGTTCTCATGCCAACACGCATTCTTGCCAGACCATTTTGAACATTAGAAGGAATAGGAATACTAATAGGTACAGTTATGTTTTTCTTTCCTCCAGTACTACTAGTATCTTGGAAAGTGAATAAGAAGCGCTCTCCACTATCTTCAAAATCATCATCTTCTTCATTAAAATTAAGCCAAATCACTACAGTATTAACATTTGTATTCCAGCCATCAATTTTCACTTTAACAGTACCTGTCAATGTTTCTCCTGCAGTTATGTCTGTCGGCGACACATTTGAATAATAATTATATGATCCGGTAGGGCCACCACTACTTTTATTAATCGTACCAATTGAAACATTAGAAATGTAGTTGGTATTGTAGTTATTAATATTTACTGGTGTGCAGTACTGAGCATTTAACTTTAGAAAGGTTAGGGCACAAAACAGCGACAATAACCAAACTAATTGATTTTTAGCAGTTTTCATAGGTCAAGATAATAGCAATAAGGATGAGATACTTGAGGGAGAGGACTATCCTTTTAATAAACAAAAAAATATAAATTCTTCAATTATGGGAACAATTATAGGAATAAAAAAGATGAAAATCTAATAAAATCGGCATTTTTTGTCGATAAAAAGCATTATTTATCCGATTAAGTGTTTTGTTTGTAGGAAAAATAAATCATAAAACACTACAAATCAGACTAATATATTTACTAAGTCTTCAATTTTAGATATTAACTGAATTTTTATAGACGTATGCTTTAAACTTATTTTATTGTATTTAGATACAAAAATTGTTGAAAAGCCCAATTTTTCAGCTTCAAGTATGCGTTGCTCCACACGTTGTACTGGTCTTATTTCGCCAGACAATCCAACTTCTGCTGCAAAACAATAATCACTTGGTAAAGCTACATCTTCATTAGAAGACAAAATTGAAGCCACAACTGCTAAATCAATAGCTGGGTCATCAACAGAAATACCTCCTGTAATATTTAAGAAAACGTCTTTAGCACCCAGTCTAAAACCTGCACGTTTTTCTAAAACAGCCAATAGCATGTTTAATCGTTTGGCATTAAAACCAGTAGCAGATCTTTGTGGTGTACCATAAACTGCTGTACTCACCAAAGCCTGCACTTCTATCATTAAAGGTCTTAAACCTTCTAAAGTAGCAGCAATTGCATTACCAGATAATTCCCCATCCTTTTCTGAGATAAGTATTTCTGATGGGTTTGAAACCTCACGTAAACCAGAGCCTTGCATTTCGTAGATACCAAGTTCGTTTGTTGAACCAAACCTATTTTTATGAGCTCTCAAAATTCTAAACACATGATTTCTATCTCCTTCAAACTGCAAAACCGTATCTACCATATGCTCCAAAATCTTAGGACCAGCAATGTGCCCATCTTTGGTTATATGACCAATTAAGAGCACTGGAGTTGCTGTTTCTTTGGCAAACTTTATGAGTTCTGTAGTACATTCTTTTATTTGTGAAATGCTTCCTGCTGAGGATTCTATATAATCGCTATGTAAGGTTTGTATAGAATCTATAATCACCAAGTCTGGCTCTACAGCCTCTATTTGCTTGAAGATGTTTTGAGTTTTGGTTTCTGTAAGAATGTAACAGTTGTTCTCTTGAGGATTAATACGCTCTGCTCGCATTTTTATTTGTTTCTGGCTTTCTTCCCCAGAGACATAAAGGGTTTTGTAAGGCAAGCTCAACGCTATTTGAAGCAACAATGTACTTTTACCAATGCCAGGCTCACCACCTAATAGCGTTAAGGAACCATGTACCATCCCACCACCTAATACACGGTTAAACTCTGCATCTTGCATGTTTAATCTTGCTTCTTGTGCTGTATCAATCTCATTAATTTTTAGTGGTTTTGACACTCGCTTTGAGGTTGATGAAGAAGCTGTTTTCCAGCTACTTTTTTCTGGTTTTTGAATGACTTCTTCTGCAATGGTATTCCACTCCTTACAAGAGGTACATTGTCCTTGCCATTTGGCATATTGCGCACCGCAATTCTGACAAAAAAATGTTGTTTTAACTTTAGCCATTAAATTTCTCTGCTTAATTATCCTCCTTTTCTTTGTTTTCTTTCTCGGCTTTAGCTTTCTGTTCTTTTTCTGCCTTAGCAGCCTCTTTTGCGGCCTCTTTTTCTTCCTTTTCTTTTTGCTTTGCTAGTTTACGCTCTTCTTTTTCAATCTCTTTTTCTAATTCCATTAACTCAATAGTACCATTAAGCTCTTCTAATTTTGAAGTTATATAGTCTATAGTTATAAGTTGAGTTTCTTCTAGCTCTAAAGCGTCTTCGTAATGCTTAATGGCTTTTTTTGTGTCTTCATTTTTTTCTGCATACATAGCTAAATAATGACTGCCTAAAACAGACTCTGGATATAACTTTTTAGCAAGCTTTCCTATTGCCTCTAAAGATTCTAAATCTTCACGCTCTGCTGCAGCTTTCCTTATTTTTTCAAACTCTTCTTCTTTTATAGGCTTTACTATACCAAAAAGATCTTCAATTCTATCATAACGTTCTACCAGATAATCATCTAAAGTTCCTTCATAAGGGATTACTTTCTCTTCTAATTCTTTTTCACGAAGTGGTTTGTATAGCTCAAAAATTTTATCAAAAGATCTTGCTATTGCACTATTTACTAGAGTATAATGTGTTTCGTTTTCAAAATCATCGAAATAATAAGTTAAATACTGATTTTTTACCGCAGAAATTTGCTCATTGGCACTTAAGACAGCTTCCCTTATATATGGCAAATCCTTATCTGATGTTGCCATGTAGTAAAAAATATCATCTTTAAAAAACTCTAAACGCTCGCCTAAATAATCTCTAACAGTACCTGATAAATCGGGACTTATACATACATAAGCGTTAAACAACGGATCCTCTTTAAACAGGAAAGAATTGATAAAATTACCCATTAAGTCGTGCCCAACTGCTATTTTAAATTTACTAAGGTTATATTGTTCTTCTAAAAAAGGAATTAACTCTTGAGACACAAAATTGTGAAATCTTAAACCTGATTCTTTTGGCAAACCTGTAACCTCATCACAATAGCCATCATATCGTCTATCACTACCTTGTACCACACCGACTACTATTGAGCCTGGCATATCGTCAAAGTAGGTTTGAAAATCTACTTGACCAGCAATAGGCTCGAATAAATAATCGCCATCAAAAACAATGATTAAAGGATACATAACCTCTGATGATGGATCATAATTTTTAGGTAATTTTATTTTTAGTTTTCTTACACTATTAAGATTAGATGAGTTAATTTCTTTGTAACTAATCTGCGCAAAAAGCGGTAAGCCTATAAGCAATATAAGTACTGTTATAATGGTTTTTGTAAACGAAATGAAGTTTGGTTTTTTATTATAAAACATTTCAGAATTTTTAAGTATTGTTATCATTTCTGTTTCGTTTTAGTTTTTTAATTCATCTTGAATTTGATACATCTTATCTAACATCATTTCTTTATCAATATATTGAGAAGGCTCTAGCATTAAACCAGACTTATATTGTAATAGTGCTTTACTAAGACTACCTTCTTTCTCATAGTACATACCCATATAATATGCGCTTAACATTGATTTTGGGTACTCTTCTTTTACTAATAGAGCAAGATTTTCTAAAGATGTTAGGTCATCTTTTTTCTTGGAAGCCGCAGCAATAGCTCTAATATCGTTTTCTGTAAGTTGTTTTTTAAACCCATAGAAGTATTTAATATCATCGTACTTTTTTATAAGGTAGTCGTAAGGTGACCCTTCGTAGGTTAGTATTTTTTCTCTGTATTCTTTGCCATCTATTGGCTTATAGAGCGTGAAAATTTCGGTTAATGCCTTTGGTATACCCATACCTACTAAAGAATAGTGATTAGCATCATCAAAGTTGTGAAATGTATACTTTAACTTCTCGTTTTCTACAGTTTTTAGTTTTGCATCACACTCTACCACTTCTGATTTTATCGCTTTAAAATCCTCACTTCCTGTAGCTAGATAATAGAAGGTTTCCTCTTTTAAACTTGCAAGTTGTGGTTTGATTTTATCTACAACTCCTTCTTCTAAATCTGGGCTTAAACTAATATAAGCTCTAAATAAATCTTTATTTTTTAAAAGAAAATTATTTATAAAATTAGCACCGTCATCATGGCCCACAACAACTTTAAAGGCAGACACTCTATATTTACTTTCTAAATAAGGAATTAATTCTTTTGCTAAAAACATATAGAATTTTTCACCATTTTCTGTAAGATTGCCTGCATCATCATACTCAAAGTCTGTGCTTCTATATATTTCTTGGTTAACACCCACAACAAAACACTCTGGTATATCTTCCCAATATGCTTGATAATCTACATTACCTGCAACTGGTTCAAAAAGGTAGTCTCCATCTAAAACAATAATTAGAGGATAAACACGCTCTGCTTTTGAATCGTAATTTCTAGGTAATTGAATTTTTAACTCTCTTGGACTATTTAATTGGTCTGAGTGTACTGTTTCTATTTTACCTTGTGCAATACCGTTAAAAAAAACACATGTAAAAAAAAGAATATAGAAGAATTGCTTCATAGTAGATTGTGATCTTAAAAGTTAAAGCAAGGTAAAAAATATTTCTATATACCTACTTTCTTTCTATTGTAGATTGGGAGATAGATTAAAGAAAATCCTCCAAGTATAATGATTATTATAGTTTGCGTAGACCACATTATCCAACCAAAAGCTCTACTTGGGTCTTCGGCTACACTAAATAAACTAAAGGCTATTACTATAGCTTCTGGAAAAGAACCAATACCACCATTGGTTGCTGCAATACTAAAACTTGCTAAAATAAATCCTATTAAAATTGCAGCTAAGGGAATATTCGCTATTTCTGGCAATGCAAATGTGGTAATATAAAACATAGACAAATACATTAACCAAATAAAAATGGTGTGTAAAATAAAAGGCCATTTTTTCTTCATTTTAAAGATACTAAGCACACCTTCTACCAAACCACCAATAAATTCTTTGATTTTTAAAGCAATTTTTGAGCTACTTCGAATAATAAAGAGATATATTAAAACTGCCAAGCCCAACAGGATTAACGCTCCAAATATTAATGTTGAAGAATTAAACTTATTGGCAAAAAACTCATAAATAAATTCAAACTCTAAGACAAGTGCCAAACCTACAATTAAAAGAAGCATAATTGTATCTGCTACGCGTTCAGCAACGATGGTACCAAATCCCTTGTCAAAAGGAATATCTTCGTAATTGCTAAGTATAGAAGCTCTAGCTACCTCACCTGCTCTGGGTATTGTTAAGTTAATTAGATAAGCTGAATATACCGACATAATACTATTAGCTAACTTGGGTTTATAACCCAAAGGCTCTGCCATAAAAAGCCAACGATACGCTCTAGACAAATGGCTTAAAACACCACAGATTACACCAGTAACTATCCAAAAATAGTTAGCATTCTTAAAATACTGAATTAGCTTTGAAATTGACATCTGAGACAATGAATACCACACCAAAACCACACCTAAGAGCAAGGGTATAATAACTTTTAGGATGGACTTGAGTTTGCTCAAACAATATTACTTTAGAAGATTGTTAGCTTCATTTGGAAACACTAAAGATGGTTTAAAAACTTTAGCTTCTTCAATATCCATAAAAGCATAAGTAATTAAAATCAGAATATCTCCAACAGCTACCTTACGTGCTGCGGCACCATTTAATGTAATTTCACCACTGTTTCTAGGCCCAGGAATACAATAGGTTTCTAGACGCTCACCATTATTATTATTAACAATTTGAACTTTTTCTCCTTGTATAATATTTGCAGCATCCATTAAATCCTCATCAATAGTTATACTACCAATGTAATTTAGGTCTGCTCCTGTACATTTTACACGATGAATCTTAGATTTTACAACTTGAATTTGCATGAGGCAAAGATAATTAATTTAAGGCGATATTATCTATAAGTCTTATATCACCAGCATAAGCAGCAATAAACGCTCTGTATGTCTTTTTTGTTGATTTTCTTTTTACTGGTTTTAAGGTGTCTGTGTCTGCAATAATAAAATATTCTAGCTCTAACAAAGGCTGTTTCTTAAATTGCTTTTCAACCCATTCCGTTACATTTTTAGCACTTTTTGTGCCAAACTTAATTTTGGCAGACTTTAATGTTTCATAAATAAATGGAGCCACCTTACGATGATTTTCTGTCAACCTCGTATTTCTAGAGCTCATAGCCAAACCATCATCTGCTCTATGAATTGGGCATCCTATAACCTTTACTGGCATATGATGTAATTCTACAAGCTTCTTTATAATCTGTAATTGCTGAAAGTCTTTCTCTCCAAAATAAGCTCTATTAGGCTTAATAATTTCAAATAATCGCTTCACAATAGTACCTACTCCGTCAAAGTGGCCATCTCTAAAAGCACCTTCCATTTCATTTTCAAGACCATCAAACTTAAAAGACTGTGATTTTACATCGTCTCCATAAATATCATCCACTGTAGGTGCATAAACAATAATTTTGTCGTCACTTACTGTCTTTAACAAAGCCACATCTGCCTCCAAAGTTCTAGGGTACTTCACTAAATCTTCTTGGTTGTCAAATTGGGTCGGATTTACAAAGACACTAACTACAGCAACATTGTTTTCGGATAACGCCTTCTCAACTAAAGATAAGTGACCTTCGTGGAGTGCTCCCATAGTTGGCACAAAACCAATAGCTCTGTTTTGGGCTTTAAAACCATCTATAATTTTAGATAATTGAGATTTATTATGAAAAACTTTCACTTTAGTAACAAAAAATTAACGCGTGCAAACATAATATTTTACTGGCAATCTGCACAAATTTTTGTAATTTTGCATGTTTTTTACTCTTAATTTACAAAAGCAGAAGATTTTATGAAAGATAAACGAATATTGTATGTGTCCTCGGAAGTAGTTCCATATTTACCAGAAACAGAGATTTCTTCAATGTCATTTGAAGCTCCTAGAATGGTAAACAAACAAGGAGGGCAAATACGAATATTTATGCCACGCTTTGGTAATATTAACGAGAGAAGGCATCAATTACATGAAGTAATTAGACTCTCAGGTATCAACTTAGTTATTAATGATTTAGACATGCCATTAATCATTAAAGTTGCTTCTATACCAAAAGAGCGCATTCAAGTCTACTTCATTGACAATGAAGAATACTTTAAAAGAAAGGCAACTTTAACAGACGAGGACGGAAAACTTTTTCCAGATAATGATGAGCGTGCTATTTTCTTCGCTAAAGGAGTTATAGAAACTGTGAAAAAATTAAACTGGGCACCAGACATAATTCATGTAAACGGATGGTTGGCGTCATTATTACCATTATACCTTAAAGAATTTTATAAAACAGAACCTTTATTTACAGAAAGTAAAATAGTTACCTCTGTATACAATCAAAACTTTGAAGGCACGTTAGATAAAGGTATGATAGATAAGGTGAAATTTGATGGTTTGGAAGAAGATGTTATAAAACCATTAGAAAAACCAGATTACATTAACCTAATGAAAGTTGCAATAGACAACTCTGATGCTGTAATTAGAGGCTCTGAAGAATTACCAGAAGCATTAGACAGCTACATTAATGATTTAGAAAAACCTGTATTNGATTTTCATTCTATTGAAGAATTTGCCGATCCGTATACTGAATTTTACAAAGAAGCTGTACTAAACAGTTAATTATATTTATGAAGAAGAATAAACTTGCCCTTAATTTTGCTGTGCTTGCATTAATCGTAATGAGTTTTATAGCTTGTGATAGCGATTTTAATAATTTAGAGTCTGACGTTTTAAATAGCGGTGTAGCAACTAATTTTGACATTTTAAACAACAATTATGATGTCATTACATACTCCAGCACTTTAGGACCAGTTCAAACTAATAATGGTATAGGTCTTAGTACACTTGGGTTATATGACGACATTTACGGTAGAGTAACATCTAGCTTTGTATCTCAAGTTGGTTTGTCTTCTTACTCACCAACTTTTCTTGGTAATGCAAATGAGTTACAGATAGATTCTGTTGTTTTAACTCTTCCGTATTTTTCAGGAGTTACTGACATTGACGAAGACAACAACATAACCTACAATGTAGACTCTATTTTTCCAGAAGGCAGCTCCTACAGTCCAATAAAATTAAGTATCTATGAGAATAATTATTTCTTAAGAGATTTTGATCCAAGTGCAGAATTCAATGAAGCACAAGCTTATTTCTCAAATAAAACAGCCTCGACCTCAGAGGCAATTGCTCCACTTGAGGGAACAGAATTAATTTTTATAGACAACCCTAACGATGTTGATCATTTATCTCTTAACTCATTAGGGAACATAAATATTAACAAACAAGGTTTTATATTAACTCAGACTATAGAAGGCGAAGACGGAGAAGAAGATACCACTACAACAACATATGCACCTCCTGGTATTAGATTAAAATTAGACCATCAGTTTTGGCAAGAAAAAATAATTGACAAAGAAGGAGAAGCTGTATTAAGTAATGCTAACAATTTTTCAGAATATTTTAGAGGACTTTATTTTAAGGCAGAGGCTGTAAATAATGACGGAAGCTATCTTATTCTAAACACAAACTCATCAAATGCAAATATTACCATCTATTATAGGACCACTACAATAACCCAAGATGATGACGGAGAAGATATAATTACAGAAGAAAGACAAAATTTCGAACTAAACTTTAGTGGTAATAAAATTAATTTTTTAGAAAATAATTTTAATGTATCAATTCCTAATGGAAATGAAAATACTGGAGACGAAAGGCTGTTTTTAAAGGGTGGAGAAGGCTCTGTTGCTAAAATCAAATTATTTAATGGCGAGAATATAGATGACGATGATGATACAATGAACACCTTTGAAGACTGGAAAAATAAATTTGTTGAAACCGAAAACGGAAAATTTAAAAGTATTAAGCGATTGGTTAATGAGGCCAATTTAGTATTTTATGTAGACCAAGACTATTTAAGTCAATCAGGTTTATACGGACCAGAAAGAGAGCCAGACCGTTTATATATTTACGATGTTGAGAACCAAATTCCACTAACAGACTTTTTTGTAGACGTAACTAATAATAGCCTACCTTATTTTTCAAAATATAATCATTTAGGTCCACTACAACGCGAAGGAGATGAATCAACAGGCGAAGGAATAAAATACAAGTTCAGAATCACAGAACATATTAACAATTTACTTATTAATGATTCCACAAATGTTGAGCTAGGCATTTCTGTTTCTTTAAATGTTAATCTGGAAGAGCTCGTTCAACAACAAGTTCAAACCAATGACGGCTCAGAATTAACAGTTCCAATAAGTTCTGTATTATCACCTAGAGGAACAGTTTTACATGGAAATAATACTGCAGATGAAAGTAAAAGAGTATATTTAGAAATATATTATACATGTCTAGATGAAGACTGTGATGACGAATAGTTATCAAACCAATAATAATTAAAGTATTTAAAATTAATCTATGTGTGGAATAGTCGGATATATTGGTCATAGAGAGGCTTATCCTATTGTAATAAAAGGACTTCAAAGATTAGAGTATCGTGGTTACGATAGTGCAGGAATTGCACTTTATGACGGTACAGACATAAAACTCTCAAAAACAAAAGGGAAAGTATCTGATCTTAAAGAAAGGTTAGAGAATGAAATTTCGACTAGCGGCACCTTAGGCATTGGTCACACACGATGGGCTACTCACGGTGTTCCTAATGACGTAAATTCGCATCCACATTATTCAAATTCTGGTGATTTAGTTATAATTCACAACGGAATTATAGAAAACTACGATGCTCTAAAAAAAGAACTTGTTAAACGTGGCTATACATTTAAATCAGATACTGATACCGAGGTTTTAGTAAATCTTATTGAAGATGTAAAGAAAAATGAAAATATTAAACTTGGTAAAGCCGTTCAAATCGCCTTAAACCAAGTTATTGGAGCATATGCAATAGCGGTTTTTGACAAAAATAAACCAAACGAAATTGTAGTAGCTAAACTTGGTAGTCCATTAGCCATAGGTATTGGAGAAGATGAATTTTTTATTGCCAGTGACGCTTCTCCATTCATAGAGTTTACCAAAAATGCTGTTTATCTTGAAGATGAACAGATGGCTATTATTAGAAGAGGCAAAGATATTAAGGTAAGAAAGATTAAAGGGGATTCACTTGTAGACCCTTATATTCAAGAACTTCAATTAAATCTTGAGCAAATAGAAAAAGGTGGCTATGACCACTTTATGCTTAAAGAAATATACGAACAACCGGAAGCTATATTAGATACTTTTAGAGGAAGACTCCTTAGTTCTGAAGCAGTAATAAAACTTGCTGGTGTTGAAGATAACATGAAAAAATTCCTAGCAGCAGACAGAATCATTGTTGTTGCTTGTGGTACGTCTTGGCATGCAGGTTTGGTTTCAGAATACATTTTTGAAGATCTAGCTAGAATACCTGTAGAGGTTGAATATGCTTCAGAATTTAGATACAGAAACCCTGTTATTACAGAAAAGGATATTGTTATTGCCATCTCTCAATCTGGAGAAACTGCAGACACGCTAGCTGCAATTAAATTAGCAAAATCAAAAGGAGCTTTTGTTTTTGGAGTATGCAATGTTGTAGGATCTTCAATTGCCAGAGAAACAGATGCTGGTGCATATACACATGCTGGCCCAGAAATTGGTGTGGCTTCTACAAAGGCATTTACCACACAAATTACAGTATTAACACTGATAGCTTTACGATTAGCTAGAGCAAAAGGAACTATATCAAGTTCTGAATTTAGACACCACTTAATTGAGCTAGAAACTATACCAAGTAAAGTAAAAGAGGCCCTTGAATCTGATGGCTATGTTCAGACTATAGCAGATATATACAAAGATGCCAAAAACTTCTTATATCTAGGAAGAGGATACAACTTCCCTGTAGCTTTAGAAGGAGCATTAAAACTAAAAGAGATTTCTTACATACATGCAGAAGGTTATCCAGCTGCAGAGATGAAACATGGGCCTATTGCTTTAATTGATGAGCAAATGCCTGTAGTTGTTATCGCAACAAAAAAAGGGCACTATGAAAAGGTTGTAAGCAACATCCAAGAAATAAAATCTAGAAAAGGTAAAATCATTGGTATAGTTACCAAAGGTGATCAAAGTGTAAAAGAATTAGCCGACCACGTTATAGAGGTACCAGAAACTATCGAATGTCTTACACCACTTTTAACCACAATTCCTTTACAGTTACTGTCATATCATATTGCAGTAATGTTAGACAAGAATGTAGATCAACCTCGCAATCTTGCAAAATCTGTTACGGTGGAATAGATTATTAGAATTTAAAATTATTTAAAATAAGCCTTAAAATTGCGAAATTCACAATTTTAAGGCTTTCAATTTTTTAAATATTACTATGCATGCATAATTTTTTGAGAATTTCTTACCTAATTTTCATATATTTATTTAAATTGGCATCGAATAAATTAACTAATTCTCTAAAATGAAGACAATCTTAAAGCTTTTTACATTACTTTTTTGTGTGACATCTTTTGCTCAGACCACAGTAAAAGGTAAAATTTCTGATGACACTGGGTTACCCTTACCTGGTGCTAATATTGTAATAGTAGGTACCAGCACTGGTACCGTTTCGGATTTTGATGGCAACTACACCCTATCTGTAGATCAAAACCCACCATTTTCAATTCGTGTGAGCTATACAGGTTTTGAACCTCAAACTATTGAAATTACTAGTAACGAACAAACTGTAGATCTTACACTTAAAGAAGGGAACTCATTAGATGAAGTAGTAATCTCTGCTTCACGTACACCAGAGCGTATTTTTGAATCACCTGTAACTGTAGAGCGATTTGGCCTAAAGGAGATTAAAAATACCGCTTCTGTAGATTTCTATGACGGTTTAGAAAATTTAAAAGGTGTAGACATCAACACAAACAGTTTAACCTTTAAATCCATAAACACAAGAGGTTTTGCGACTTTTGCGAATACGCGTTTTATGCAATTGGTCGACGGAATGGACAACTCTGCACCAGCACTTAATTTTCCACTTGGAAACCTATTGGGTATGACTGAAACAGATGTACAAAGTGTAGAATTATTACCAGGTGCAGCTTCTGCATTATATGGTGCAAATGCCTTTAATGGTATTTTATTTATGCGTAGTAAAAATCCTTTTGATCATCAAGGAATAAGCGGATATATAAAACGAGGAATCACATCTCAAGAAGCAGCTGGTGACAATGAATATACTGACTTAGGTGTTAGAATGGCTTATAAGTTCAGTGAAAAATTTGCTGCCAAAGTTAATTTCGGATACTTAAAAGGAACTGACTGGTTTGCTGTTAACGAATCCGATAAATTAAACAGAGGACTTACAAGAGCAGATA
This sequence comes from Winogradskyella sp., assembly GCA_002722255.1. GTDB lineage: Bacteria > Bacteroidota > Bacteroidia > Flavobacteriales > Flavobacteriaceae > Winogradskyella > Winogradskyella poriferorum. The sequence goes on from PBLD01000001.1 coordinate 160,122, forward strand.
TTGATTATGATGGTATTAATGTTTATGGTGATGAAGTAAGCACTAACATAAACGAAGTAGCACAAACTTTAGAAAGCTTAGGCTTAGCACCAGCTGGTTCTTCTGCATTGGTACCTTCCGTTGATGTAAGTAGAACAGGTTACAATGAAAGAGATTTAACCAACTATAATGCTGAGAGTATTAAAGCTGATTGGGGACTTTACTTCCGCCCTTGGGAAAATGATTTCGAAATCCAATATGTTGGTAAAGTAGGTTCTGGTAATACTATTTACCAAGGAGCTAACAGATATAATATTAAAAACTTTTTCTTACAACAACATAAACTTGAAATAAGAAATGATAACTTCTTTGTAAGAGGTTATATCACCGAAGATAAAGCTGGTGATTCTTACGATATGGTTTTCACAGGTATTAATATCAACAGAGCTTGGAAAGCTGATGACACTTGGTTTGGTGAATATGTAGGAACTTACATCGGAGCAACTTTAGGTGGTGCAACTGACGCACAGGCACATGCAGCTGCTAGGACTCAAGCCGACACAGGGCGTTATTTACCTGGTACACCTGAGTTTCAGGCTGCTTTCAACCGTAGTATCAATGACCCAGACCTAAGTACCGGATCTAAATTCCAAGACAATTCAAGAATTTATCATGCAGATGCTAATTACAATTTCGGAGACTTAGTAGACTTTGCTGAAATCCAAGTTGGTGGTTCTTACAGAAGATACCGTTTAAATTCTTTTGGAACAATTTACACAGATTATGACGGACCTATTAACTATTCTGAAGTAGGTGTTTATACACAATTACAGCGTTCTTTAGAATTATCTGAAAGTGTAGAATTAAAACTTACAGGTTCTTTAAGATATGATAAATCAGAATTATTTGATGGATTTTTCTCACCTAGACTATCGGCAGGTTTTACAATCAATCAAGACCACAACATAAGAGCTTCGTTCCAAACAGGATTTAGAAACCCAACAACACAAGATTTATATATTGGATTAGATGTTGGTAGAGCTATCTTAATAGGTGGTGCTTCAGATAACCCAACAAGAGATATAAGAAATTACGACCTTAGCACAACTGGGACAGCTATCACTGGTCAGACAAACATTGATTTTGATGGTACTGGTGCATATAATAATTCATTCTTAGCATCATCTGTTTCAGACGGATTTGCTAATACCGGAAACCCAGCAGATCTAGTTATAGGAAATTCTAACTTAGCAAAACCAGAACAAGTAAGTTCAATCGAAGTTGGTTATCGTGGTAAATTAGATGGTATAATTATAGACGCTTCTGCTTACTATAACCAATACAAAGACTTCCTGGCTAACGAAACTGTAATCGCTCCTTTTTATGGTGATGTAGAACTAACTCAAACATTACCAAATGGTACGCCATTAGCTGTAGCGGCAATTGCAAGTGGTGATTTTCAAGCTTATCAAACATACACAAACTCAGACGAAACTGTAAGTTCTTATGGTGCAGCAATTCAAGTTTCTGCAAAAGTATTTGATGATTTTGACATAAGCGCAAACTATACTTACTCTAAATTAGATTTTGATGTAAAACAAAATCCTGATTTTAGAACTAACTTCAACACACCAGAACATAAAGTAAAAGCATCTTTTGGTAAAACAGAACTATTCAAAAACTTTGGTTTTAATGTGTCTTGGAGATGGAGTGATAATTATTTCTGGGAAGCGTCTTTTGGTGACGGAGATGTACCTTCTTTTAATGTTCTTGATGCACAAATCAACTTTAGAGTACCTAGCTTAAAATCTACTTTCAAAGCGGGTGCCACTAATTTATTACAGGACGAATACTTTACTGCATTTGGCACAGGTTTTATCGGTTCTCAATATTACGTGTCTTGGACTATTAATAATTTATAATAACGGAAAAGAAAATTATGATGAAAAAAATAAAATATATCACTCTATCACTACTAACCTTGGGTATGGTAGCTTGTGAAAACGAACTAGTAGAAGATTTAAGAGACAGAAATAGCTTTGACTCTGAACCATTGCCAGAATTAACTGCAGGATCAGCAGATTTTTCAAACTTTGTTTCAATTGGTGCTTCTTTCACAGCTGGTTTTACAGACAATGCCCTTTTTATTGCTAGTCAAGAGAATTCCTTTCCAAACATAATGGCTAATAAATTTGCTAATATTGGAGGAGGTACATTTACGCAACCTTTAATGAATGATAATTTTGGTGGTTTAGCTGTTGGTGGAATGAGAATAACTGACCCTAGATTAGTATTTGGCGGAGCTGGCCCAGTTCCTCTTGAGGCTGTTGTGGGACCAGTTACCGTTTCAACAGATATAGCATTGAATAATCCAACAGGTCCATTCAACAACTTAGGAATTCCTGGTGCAAAAAGCTTTCATTTAGTAGCTCCTGGTTATGGTAATTTGGCCAATTTCCCTACGGCAGCTAATCCTTACGCTGTTCGTGTAACAGGTAATGCACCTAATGCTAGTATTTTAGAGCTAGCTATGGCTCAAAATCCTACATTCTTTTCAATTTCTGAAGTTGGAGGAAATGATGTTTTAGGTTATGCGTTGTCTGGAGGTGATGGGTCAAACCCAATAACCGATACTGCAACCTTTAATGCATCTCTTAATGCTCTTGTTGCTGGTTTAACCTCTACTGGTGCTAAAGGTGTTATTGGTAACTTACCTAACATTACAAGTTTATCACATTTCACAACCGTACCTCACGATCCGCTAGATCCAACTAATGAGACTTTTGGACCTTTGATTCCTACATTAAATGGAATTTTTGGACAAATAAATTTAGTTTATGAAGCTCTTGGGCAACCAGACAGAGCCATTGTTTTCTCAGAGAATTCAGCTAGCCCTGTTGTTATTAAGGATGAAAGTTTGGTAGATATATCAGCTCAAATGACAGCTGCATTTAATGCTAGCCCTACATTCCCGTCTTTTATTCAATCTTTAGGATTGCCAGCAGCAGCAGCACCATTAGTAGCAAATCTATTAGGTTCTACATATGGACAAACGAGACAAGCAACTACAGAAGATTTATTAGTTTTACCTAGTAGCTCTGTCATAGGTACTGTAAACTCAGATTTCTATACGTTTTTAACATCGCAAGGAATACCAGCTACTCTTGCTGGTCAGTTTTCTGTTGAAGGAATTACATATCCATTAGATGATAAATGGGTCTTGTTACCATCAGAACAAGCTGAAATTGCTACCGCAACTCAAGCGTATAATTCTACAATTTCTAATGTAGCCAGCTCAAATAATTTAGCATTGGTTGATCTAAACTCAATATTGGAGCAAGCTTCAACCTCAGGAATTATGTTTGATGACTATAATTTAAACACAGACCTTGTTTTTGGTGGTCTGGTAAGTTTAGATGGTGTACACTTAACAGCAAGAGGCTATGCTTTAATGGCTAATAGTTTTTTACAGGCTATTGATGCAACTTATGGCTCTAATTTTGAGGCTTCAGGAAACATGGCAAAAGCTGTTGATTTTCCAACAAGTTACTCGGCAACATTACAATAAAAAATATTTTACCATGAGCATAAAAACGCACTCTGTTCGAGTGCGTTTTTTTTATTTAAAAAAGGGGTGGTTTTTTTAAATAAAACTATATCTTTGCAGCGCGAAAAATGCACGTATTCAACATAAAAGAAAAATGGTGTTTTTCAGATTTAAATTATTGCAAAACAAAAACATATAAGTAATGTCAAAAGTTACAGGTAAAGTTGCACAGATTGTAGGTCCAGTTATCGATGTAGAATTCGATTCTGGTGCAGAACTTCCAAAAATTTATGATTCGTTAGAAATTAGCAACCCAGATGGTTCTAAGCTAGTATTAGAAGTACAATCTCACATTGGTGAAGACACTGTGCGTACTATTGCAATGGACTCTTCTGATGGTTTAAGTAGGGGAACTGAAGTTGTAGCAACTGGTGCTCCTATCCAAATGCCAATTGGTGATGATGTTTACGGACGTCTGTTCAATGTAATTGGTGATGCAATTGATGGGTTAGGTGATTTACCTAAAGCTGGTGAGGCAGGTTTACCTATTCACAGACAAGCTCCAAAATTTGAAGAATTATCAACTTCTACTGAAGTTCTATTTACAGGTATTAAAGTAATTGACCTTATTGAGCCTTATGCTAAAGGTGGTAAGATTGGATTATTTGGTGGTGCTGGTGTAGGTAAGACAGTATTAATTCAGGAGTTGATTAACAATATAGCAAAAGGTCACGGTGGTTTATCAGTATTTGCTGGTGTAGGTGAAAGAACTCGTGAAGGAAATGACCTTTTAAGAGAGATGTTAGAGTCTGGTATTATTAAATACGGTGATGACTTTATGCACTCTATGGAAGAAGGCGGATGGGATCTTCAAAAAGTAGATAAGTCTGCTATGAAAGATTCTAAAGCAACTTTCGTTTTCGGTCAGATGAATGAGCCACCAGGAGCACGTGCTCGTGTAGCATTATCTGGTTTAACTATTGCTGAGTATTTCCGTGATGGTGCTGGAGACGGACAGGGAAAAGATGTACTTTTCTTCGTAGATAACATCTTCCGTTTTACACAAGCTGGTTCAGAGGTGTCTGCACTTTTAGGTCGTATGCCTTCTGCGGTAGGTTATCAACCAACGTTAGCAACTGAGATGGGTGCAATGCAAGAGCGTATTACATCTACTAAGAAAGGTTCTATTACATCTGTACAAGCGGTATACGTACCTGCAGATGATTTAACAGATCCTGCTCCTGCAACAACGTTTGCTCACTTAGATGCAACAACTGTATTATCTCGTAAAATTGCTGAGCTTGGTATTTATCCAGCGGTAGATCCTTTAGATTCTACATCAAGAATTTTGACTCCAGAAATTTTAGGTGATGAGCACTACGATTGTGCACAACGCGTAAAAGAGTTATTACAACGTTATAAAGAATTACAAGATATTATTGCTATCCTTGGTATGGAAGAATTATCTGAAGAAGATAAATTAGCTGTATCTAGAGCAAGACGTGTACAACGTTTCTTGTCTCAACCTTTCCACGTAGCTGAGCAGTTTACAGGTATACCAGGTGTATTAGTAGATATCAAAGAAACTATTAAAGGTTTTAATATGATTATGGATGGTGAATTAGATCACTTACCTGAAGCAGCATTTAACCTTAAAGGTTCTATTGAAGAAGCTATTGAAGCTGGTGAGAAAATGTTAGCTGAAGCGTAAACTAATAGTGCGATATGAGATTTTAGTTGTGAGAACTTCTAATTAACTCAATACTCAATACTCAATACTAAAAATTATGTACTTAGAAATTGTATCACCAGAAGCGACTTTATTTAGTTCAGAAGTTGATTCTGTAGTAGTACCAGGTATAAATGGTGAATTCGAAATGTTATCAAATCACACACCTATAGTTTCTATCTTAAGTGAGGGTACTATTAGAATCAATACGCATTCTCAAAGTCATTTAGTTTTTGATGAGTTGCATGGAGATGTTGTTCCTCATGCTGACGATAATAAAGTGTTAACCGTAAAGATTAACTCAGGAACTATTGAAATGAAAGACAATAAACTTATCATTTTAGCTGATTAAGAAATAATATTCTTTCAAAATAAAAAAAGCGCTAAACATTATGTTTGGCGCTTTTCTTTTATAGCGGATTTAAAATAGAATCCATTATCCAAGCAGTATGTATTGCTGTTTTCCCTGTAGATGGATGCTCAATACCTAATTGTAAATGCTTCAGTATATTTTCAACATGATATTGTTGAATGTGCTTAGGGTTTTCAATATAAACTTGTTCTATTTTATCATTCGTTATTATTTCAATTGGCACTTCCCCAAATACAGAAAACGACAACTCACCATCACTACCAACAATCCTAACTTTATCTTCGCGTTTATAAGTACCAAAACTCCACATTCCAGTTCCTATTATACCTTTCTCATGTTCCCACGATGCTGAAATAATATCTTTTGCCGTGTATAGTTGTTGTTGATTAGACGAAATTCCTTTTGCTTCCTTTACGTCTCCTAATAAATATACAAATAAGTCTAAACCATGACTTGCTAAATCATCAAAATATCCGGCTGGTGCAATCTTAGCGTCGGTTCGCCAATTATAGTTACCAGATTTATCTAAATCACTCGGTGTACGACTCAAAAACCAATCAACATGCCTTACGTTGCCTATGGTCTTTTCTTCTAATAACCTCTTTACTTCATTAAATCGTGGTAAGGACCTACGATAATAAGCTACAAATAGCGGAAGCCCACGTTTTTCGAAGATAGTTTGTATTTCAAAACACTCTGCATAACTCGGTGCCATTGGTTTTTCAATACAACATATTTTGTTGGCTTGTGCCACCTTCATCGCATAATAATAATGCGTATCAGGTGGTGTAGCGATGTAAACTGCGTCTATTTCAGCATCATTTATCAATTCATCTGCATCATTATAGTATCGTGGTATATTATGTCGTTCAGCATAATCTTTGGCTAGCTCAAGGTTACGTCGCATTACAGCAACAAGCTCAAAACCTTCGGCCATTTTATAGGCTGGTCCACTTTTAACTTCAGTGACATTACCACAGCCAATAATTCCCCATTTAAAAATTTTTGTCATTCTACATCTGTTTTACAGCTGCTAATTCTACTTTAAGTTCTTGAAACATGGTCATAATACTACTTAACTTCAGTTCCTTCTCATCGTACTCCTGGGTGTTGATGCAACAGGTAAATTCCCAAAGCTCTAAGATATTTTCTTTAGATACAAAATAGGGCTTATAGGCTTTGTTATCCGAACTTAGTAATAAGCTATTGCTATCATCGGTATTATAAATGCGCTTATAAACCAAACCATCATCCTTTGTTAGAACAATATAGGTTCTGCCGTTTTTAATATCATTAATATCCTCTACATACTTTGCTACGACAAAAGCACCATCTTTAACCGGTAACATAGAGTCGCCTTTTATAGGAAAAGCACGATGTGTTCCCGTAGGTAAAAACGGCAACTTTATTTTTTGAAGTTGTTCTATATATTCCGGATCATCATAACCAGATAAATACCCTGCCGACGCTTTTGCCGGAATGATTTCAATTAAATCTTCATTGTCTTCATTAACCGTTACAGGAAATAAGACACGCTTATTCCCTATCTCAATAAAAGAGGTGTCCTTGGCTTTCCGTAAATCTTTACGAACGAGGATGTCTATAGGTATATTAAAATAATTTGACAGATCTATTAAGCGCTCAATTGGCGGTTCACTTCGTCCTTCTTCATAAGACCCTACCATTGAGCGTGTCCATCCTAAATCGTCTGCAAAACGCTCTTGAGATAGCTTCTTTAAAGACCTAAGGTGTTTTATGTTGGCTTGTATTGGCTTCATCTATTTAAGTTTCACTATAACTTATGGGTTAGTAATTTAATTATCTCGATGTGCATTGACCATTTCCTATCAAATGCCCATTATGGGTTTTCATGGAAATAATTTTAACATCATTTACTACAAATATAAGCAATATATACTACATATAGTAGCTAATTTTGTTAGTCCCATGTATTTAAACTGTCATACATATTACAGCCTGCGTTACGGCACCATAAAACCTGAGCAATTACTTGCTATTGCTTCAGAAAACGGTGTTCAGACCTTAGCGTTAACCGATATTAATACGACTTCAGCATGCTTAGATATTGTACGATTATCAAAAAAATACAAGGTAAAACCTGTACTTGGTGTAGACTTTAGAAATAAGGCAGAGCAACAGTTTATTGTTATCGCAAAAAACAACCAAGGCTTTCAAAATATAAACGCATATCTATCAAAATTTCTTCATAATCAAGACTTAAAAATTCCTGAGCGACCCGACGACGTTTTGGAAGATTGTTTCATTGTCTATCCTTACCAAAAAGGAAAGCATTTTGAACTTAAACAAAACGAATTTTTAGGAATTACACCTAAAGACCTCAACCAATTAAAGTTTTCTAAATGGAATGAACATAGAGATAAGTTAGTAGTTTTAAAAACGGTGTCTTTTCAAGATAAAAAAGGATTCAATACACATCGTTTACTTCGTGCCATAGATAACAATACGTTGTTGAGTAAACTCTCAAAATCTGAAGAGGGACACGTTAATGATATAATGCTACCTTATGATGAATTATATCAACTTTATAAAGATTACCCTTCTCTATTAAAAAACACGGAACAGCTATTAAACACTTGTTCTATTCATTTTGATTTTGAAAACCCACAGCCCAAAAATCAGAAATGCCTAACCGCTAACGAAACCACCGATTATACATTATTAGAGCAATTAACCTACAATGGCATTTCTTATAGATATGGAGATAATCCAGATCCTAAAATATTCGATCGCATTAAAAAAGAGTTAGACATTATTAAACAGAAAAGATTTGTCTCCTATTTTTTAATCAATTGGAAAATTTTAGAATATGCGCGCAGTAAAGGCTATTACTATGTTGGTCGTGGTAGTGGTGCCAATAGTATTATTGCTTACCTGTTGCGTATTACAGATGTAGATCCTATTGAACTCGACTTATATTTTGAGCGTTTTATTAATCTCTTTAGACAAAATCCACCTGATTTTGATATTGATTTTTCATGGAAGGACAGGGATGATATTACTGAATTTATCTTTAAAACCTTTAAAAACACAGCTCTTATTACAGTCTATAACACCTTTAAATTTAAAGCTTCCGTACGCGAATTAGGTAAAGTTTTCGGGTTACCAAAATCTGAAATGGATAACCTAACACGTGGTAAGTTTAATTTTAATCAATTAGATCAGCTATCTCAACTCGTACTCAAATACAGTAAATATATTGAAGGTTTTCCAAATTATTTAGGCATACATGCTGGTGGAATTTTAATTTCAGAACAGCCTATTTACTATTATGGTGCTACGTTTATGCCACCAAAAGGATTTCCTACCACACAATTTGATATGGTTGTAGCAGAGGATATTGGCCTGTATAAATTCGATATTTTAAGTCAACGTGGCTTAGGGAAAATTAAAGATGCTGTAGAAATCATAGATCAAAATTATAACAATCAATCTCCTTTAGACATTCATGACATCAAACGTTTTAAAGAAGACGAGCGTATAAAATTCTTACTAAAAAACGCCAAGGCTATTGGTTGTTTTTATGTGGAATCGCCTGCCATGCGTATGCTATTAAAAAAATTACAAGTAGATAATTATTTGGGGCTAGTAGCCGCAAGTTCGGTCATTAGACCTGGTGTTGCAAAAAGTGGTATGATGCGAGAATATATTTTGCGCTATCGCTATCCTGAAAAACGAAAAGAAGCGCATCCTGTACTGCAAAATATTATGCCAGAAACCTATGGTGTTATGGTCTACCAAGAAGATGTTATAAAAGTTGCTCACATGTTTGGCGGATTGGACTTGGGAGAATCCGATATGCTGCGACGTGGTATGTCTGGTAAATTTAGATCTCGCGAAGAGTTTCTTAAGGTAAAACAAAAGTTTTTTGATAACTGTATTGCTCGTGGCGAATCTAAAGAACTTACGGCTGATATCTGGCGGCAAATCGAAAGCTTTGCTGGTTACGCGTTTGCAAAAGGCCACTCAGCTTCTTATGCCGTAGAAAGTTATCAAAGCTTATTCTTAAAAGCATACTATCCGCTCGAATATATGACAGCTACCATTAATAATTTTGGAGGTTTTTATAGCACAGAACTTTATGTACACGAAGCGCGAATGCACAATGGTATTATTGAAGCTCCTTGCATAAATAACTCATACAACCAAGCAATTATCAAAGGCGAAACTATCTATTTGGGTTTTATGTTTTTGCATGCCTTAGAAGCTAAAACTGTACAGCGTATAGTTACAGAACGTGAGAAAAACGGAAAGTTTCAATCTTTGGATGACTTTATAGAACGTGTTTCTATTTCCATTGAGCAAATTTCAATTCTAATAAAAATAAACGCTTTCAGATTTACAAAAATTAATAAGCGTGAACTGCTTTGGGAAGCTCACCTAAAAATTAGCAAAACCATAATTCAAGAGCATGTCGTAACGCTATTCAAAACCAGACGCATTAATTATAATACTCCAGAATTGCCTAGTACAGCTTTAGAAAATGCTTTTGATGAATTAGAACTATTAGGTTTTCCCCTTTGCAATCCTTTTGAGCTTTTAGAAAACACCTCTTTAAGCAAATTAAGAGCTAAGCATTTGGAAAAGTTAGAAGGCAAACTAGTAATCATAGAAGGTTATTTAATTACAACCAAAAACACCAAAACAGCAAATGGAAAATTAATGCACTTTGGCACTTTCTTAGATCGCGATGGAGATTTTTTAGATACAGTACATTTTCCTCCAATTGCCTCTAAGTATCCTTTTAGAGGAAAAGGCATTTATGCCATTACAGGAAAGGTGATGATAGAGTTTGATTGTGTCTCTATTGAAGTTTCAAAATTAGAGCGTTTAGCAATTATTGAAGACCCACGTTACGCTGTAAAATCAGCAAATCCAACATTTCAAAGAAAGAAAAGTTTTAACGATTTGAAAAAGACACATGATCCGATTGGATTTCAAAATAGAATATCAAAAAATAATACCACCAATGTCACTTCGAGTGATTTGTGAAGCATGAGCAAATTGTATCGAGAAGTTTTTATCCATAGCGAAATTCTCGATACAACAACTTTTTCGCTAAGGCTACAAAATTGCCACTCGAACTGACGTCAATTGTAAAATATAAGAATGAACAACAACCGTAGCATTGTACATATGGATTTAGACACTTTTTTTGTGTCTTGCGAGCGCTTAAAAGATAGTCGCCTTAATGGTAAACCTGTGCTTATTGGTGGTACAAGTGATAGAGGTGTTGTGGCTTCGTGCAGTTACGAAGCTCGTAAGTTTGGCGTACATTCTGCCATGCCTATGCGTATGGCAAAACAGCTTTGTCCAGAAGCTATTATACTTAGAGGTAATTCTGGTATTTACACTAAATTTTCTAATGATGTTACCGACGTCATCAAAGAAAGCGTACCGCTTTATGAAAAAACCTCTATTGATGAATTTTATATAGACCTCACCGGAATGGATAAGTTTTTTGGATGTCACAAATTAGCTTCAGAACTACGACAACGTATTATTAAAGAAACCGGACTTCCTATTTCGTTTGGATTATCACTCAACAAAACCGTTTCAAAGATTGCAACTGGTGAAGCAAAGCCCAATAACGAAATAAGAATTCTTGCAGGTACTGAAAAACCATTTTTAGCACCACTTTCTGTTAAGAAAATTCCAATGGTAGGCAATGTCACTTACAAAGCACTTTGTGATTTGGGTGTGAAACGCATTAAAACCGTTCAAGATATGCCTATGGAATTAATGCATAAAGTATTGGGTAAAAACGGGCTTTCTATTTGGAAAAAGGCCAACGGTATAGATAACAGCCCTGTAATACAATACCACGAACGCAAGTCTATTTCTACAGAACGCACCTTTGGGCAAGACACTACAGATATCCATAAATTAAAAGGTTTAGTAATCGCCATGGCAGAAAATTTAGCCTTTCAGTTACGTCGTGGTAATAAGCTAACTGCTTGTGTAACATTTAAGATTCGGTATTCCGATTTTCAAACCTACACACAACAACAACGTATTCCGTATAGTGCTATGGATCACACTATAATTCCGGTAGTTTTAGATTTGTTCCAAAAACTTTATAATCGTAGATTATTAGTCAGACTTATTGGTGTAAAGTTTAGCCATTTGGTAGAAGGAGGTCATCAAATCAACTTGTTTGAAGATAATGAAATACACCTCAATTTAAGTAAAGCTATGGACAAAATGCGTGAACGTTTTGGTGACAGAGCCGTAATGTCTGCTGCAGGAATGGAAGCCAAAACCATTAGTCGTTGGAATCCATTTACTGGTGAGCCTCCTCCTCTACTTGCTAATAGACATCGCTAGTTAATCCTCTACATATTCTAAGATATCCCTCGGTTGACAATCTAGTGTTTTACAAATAGCTTCTAAAGTTGAAAATCTTAAAAAAGCACCGAATCTTGCTATCTTTACAAAATGCAAAACACATTTTCCACCATAGCACGTTACACCTACTCTTCTGAAGCCGAAATCATAAAAGGTCGTCTAGAAGCTGAAGGCATTAAAGTTTTTTTAAAAGATAATATTACCATAGATACCGATCCATTAGTGAGTCAGGCTATAGGTGGTGTAAAATTGAAGGTTTTAGCCAAAGATGAAAGCAAAGCGAAAGCTGTTTTAAATTCTATTTCGGCTTATGCTTTAGATGATAATGGCAATGCTGTTGCCTGTTCTAATTGTGGTAGCAATAAAATTAGCCTCTACTCTACTATTAATAGTTTTAAATCCTTGGTTCATTTTATAATAGGTTTTGTTTTTGGCTCACTTCCGCTAAGCGCACGTTACGAGTATAAATGCGATAATTGCAACACTATTGTTAACTTTAAAAAGCAATAATCCTATCATAGGCTTGTTTTAACCTAGACACTACAATCTCAATTTCATCTTCATCTAAATGCCCAAAACCAAACCGAATAGCACAAGTATCTTTATCTTGGTATAAAATTGTTTTTGGTAAAAACACATCTAAAACTTCAGCTTCATTTGCTAATTGTACCAGAGAAATCTGCTTTATAAATTTCAACCAAATTGCTAAACCTCCTGAAGGTTTTTCAAACTGAATAACATTTTTAAATTGTTGTTTTAGAGCATCACACAAAACATCTCTTCGTCTTTTGTAGGTTACAATATTCTTCTTTAAAAGCCTGTAAATTTCACCTTCAGCAATTAATTCCGATAGCATTTGCTCTTGTATAATATCGCCTTGCTCATCTAAAAGCGTCAAATAATTATGAGCTTCTGCAATAAGATTTTCGGGAGCTACAACAAATCCAGATTGAAAACTTGGAAAAAACGACTGTCCCATTTTACCCAAATAAATCACCATACCATCAGAATCTGCCGTTGCCATTGGAAGCATTGCAGAACCATCGTACTGAAAATCATAATCGTAATCGTCTTCAATTATGGCAAAACCATAATCTTTAGCTAGCTCTAATAATTGAATACGTCGTTCTGCACTTAACGTTTTTGTAGTTGGGTAATGCCTATGCGCACTTACATACACACATCGAATTCGATTTTTCACAAAATGCTGCCTTATATAATCTACATCGAGACCGTCGTCATCCACAGGAATTGTTCTAATCGTAGCTCCTGCTTCCTGAAAAATAGTGTTAGACGCATAATGACTCAATTGACCAACCAAAACCAAATCGTTTTGCTTTATCAGCAATTGCGATACTATGTAAAGACTCATTTCAGAGCTGCGTGTATTCAGAAGGTTACTGGGCTTTATATGAAATCCTCGTGTGGCATTGAGATAATTACACAATTGTGTTTTAAATACTGAAGTTGATGACGTTGTGATTCTGTTCCATTTTTGAATTAATGGTTTACGCTTCATAGCTGCGCTATACCATCTCGAAAATTGATGTGTTGGATGCAAGCGTAAATCTGGCTTACCATCATTAATAATGTATTTAGCTTGTGTTTGTTGAAGATTAGTCGCCAAATGAAACGACTGTTGAAACGGAAAACCAGCTTCCTTAGGATAATGATACGCCTGATGCACTTGCTGTGTAGAGGCTTTAATTTTTGCTGTGGCTTGCTCTGGTAGCAACACAAAAGTGCCTTTATTCGCAATGATTTCTACCCAACCTTGAGATGCCAACTCATCGTAGATTGCAACGGCTGTGTTTCGATGGACCTTTAATAGTTGACTTAATATCCTTGTGCCTGGTAATTTTGTACCTTTTATCAGATAACCACGCTGAATAGCATTTATAATTTGCTGAGAAACTTGAACATAGACAGGTTGCACGATAGTTTTATCGAAACTAATAAGCTGTTTTAAAACTGCTTCAACCGGACTATTCATTCTTTTAAAAGTGGACTATTTTAATCGTCCGGAAAGTTACGACTTTTGCACTTTCAATTTAAAACAAGATATGAGAAAAAAGATTACCCCTTTTGCATTACTAATTATGGCTGTTTTTCAGCTTAATGCACAAGAAGTTACACAACAATTAGATTCTGTTACTTTAACTGGTACACGTATCGATTTACCTTTTAAAGAAAACTCAAGAACGATAAACATCATTACATCAGATGCTATTAAAAAAAGTGCAGCTGTAAATCTTGCAGATCTATTGCAGCAAGTGGCTGGTGTAGACATCAGAAGACGTGGTACAGGTGGCAGCCAAGCCGATCTTTACATAAGAGGTGGTGGTTTTGACCAAACACTTCTACTAATAGATGGTATAAAAATGGATGATGTACAAACCGGTCATCATAGCATGAATGCTGCTTTACCAATAGAAGTTATTGAGCGCATAGAAATTATCAAAGGTCCTGCCGCCAGAGTTTTTGGTCAAAATGCTTTTAACGGAGCTATAAATATTGTGACTAAGAAAAACCTGAAAAATTCAACATCTGCAACTATTGAAACTGGATCTTTTGGACAACTTAACGGTAATGTTACTGCTGGTGTAGATTTAGAAAACTCATCGCATATTGTTCATGTTGGCAGAGTGACTTCTGAAGGTTACCGAATTAATACGGATTACGACAATGCCAATTACTACCTAAAAAGTACGTTCAATAAAAATGCACAAGCTATTGAAATGACAGCTACATTTCTTGAACGCAAATTTGGTGCACAAAACTTCTACACAACCAATCCTACGTTTAACGAGTACGAAGAAACGCAGAATAGCTTAATTGCATTTGGTACAACGTTTAGAACTGAAAAATTTAAAATTCAGCCAAGAGTTTACTGGAAACGTAATCAAGATATCTTTCTATTACGACGAGATGAGCCAGATTTTTATAGAAACATGCACATTTCTGATAAAATTGGCGCGGAAACAAATGCCTCTTACACTTCAGAATTAGGTGTAACTGGTTTTGGAATAGATCTTTCTAAGATTTACCTAAGAAGTAACAACTTAGGAGACCGTAACCGTTTTATGGCTAATGCATTCTTAGAGCATCGCTTTAGTTTGCTAGACAACAAACTAGACATTACACCTGGTGTTGCTTTAACGTATTTTTCCGATTTTAAATTTCATGCATTTCCTGGTTTAGATGTTGGTTATGACATTACCAACAACTTCAAGGTTTATGGTAACATTGGTTATACTTACCGAGTACCAACCTACACCGACTTATACTATAACGATCCTGTAACCACAGGAAATGAAGATCTAGAACCAGAAGAAGCGTTTGCACAAGAGCTTGGTTTAAAATACATCTCACCAAAACTTACAGCTAGTATCGCTGTATTTAACAGAGATGCAGATAACCTAATCGATTATGTAAGAACATCTGTAACCGAAGATGTATTTACTGCACAGAACATTACCGAAGTTAACACCAAAGGTTTAGAGTTTGATGCTGCATACAACTTTAATATGAGCAACTACAAACAAACTTTAGCGTTTGGATACTCGTACTTAGATGATAATATTTCAGATCAAAATGAAGAATTATCACGCTATTCACTTAATACGTTGAAGCACCAATATATTACGCGATTAAGCACTCAGTTGTTTAAAAACGTAAGTCAAAACATTGTTTACAAATATGCTGAGCGCACCACAGGACAAACCTATAATGTTTGGGATACCTCAATTGCTTTCAGATTTAATCAAGCGGAATTTACAGTAACAGCTAGCAACATTTTTGATGCTGACTATATTGAATCTGGCTTTACACCAATGCCTCCAAGCAACGTGTTATTTGGTTTACGATATACGTTTAAATAGATAGAAAACAACATATCCCACTATAAATCCTGTCCTAACCGACAGGATTTTTTTGTTGCTATTGTAACAAAACTCAAATAAGTGCTACATATTATATGTAAGCTTATCGCTACATCCGGAATAGCGATAAAATTCAACCATCACATTCTTATCAAGGCTTTTATCCTTTAAAAATGTATCCTTTAGTTTAGAATTTATTGTAAGGTATTTCAATTAAAAGTACTAGATTTAACGCTATGAACATCTTTAGAAAGCTATTCAATTTTTTTCAGGCTAAAGCTAATACCATGATTGATAATCAGTATGAGCTTGAAGATGCCATTGAAGAACAACTGAATCGCTTAAAAGAAGAACTTTCTTACACTACCGAGCATCTAAATAAAGTAAAAGCGCTAGCAATTCGTGTAAAAAATGATAATGACGAATATGCCACTAAAGCAAAAAAAAGCGAAGATGAAGCTGTTGCTATTTTAAAAAAAGTACAGCTCAATCAAATTGATGTTTATGAAGGAGATCGCTTAGCCAGAGAAGCTTTGATAAAAAAAGAAGCATTATTAGCAAAAGCGAAAGCTACAGCAGCAGAACGCGATAAATTAGATTATAAAGTTGAATTGTTAAAAGGTAATGTAGCGATGATTCAATCAAACATATCAGACTATGAAAAAGAGCTCGATACTTTAAAAGCTGAAATTAAACTAATTGAAGCTGAACAAAACATAAACAAACAAATGACACATCTTAATGCTCAAAGTATTGATGATAGATTGAAATTTTTAAAAGAAAAAAAACAAGAATTTCAAGACTTAAAAGAGCAACCAGATGATTATATAAACTTAGACAACGATATTGATTTCACACTAGATGATTCGGTATCTAAAGCTAACGAAGAACTAAAAAAATTAAAAGAACAATTAGGTATAAAAAACAATAATTAATCCGTTATTTTACCAAACTCACTCAAAATGAGTTCATTTTAAAACATAAAACATTGGAACAGTATTTAGACATCGTATTCTCACAAGTTAACATTACGCTCAGCATTTTGTTAATCATCTTGATTTTATATTGGCTCGTTACCATGTTTAGTGGTATTGATTTCGACTTAGATGTCGATGTAGATATCGATGTAGACATTGATGCCGATGTAGATATGGAAGTCGAAAGCGGACTGGAAAGTGGCAACATAGATTTTCAAGATGTTAGCAATGTAGAAGTAGACCGTCAGCATGTCGTAAACAAAAGAACACGCAATTTAAAGTGGTGGCAGGTTGTATTAATCTATTTCAACTTTGTTGGCTTACCATTTATGTTCACCTTTACTTTCTGGATTTTTAACTGGTGGCTCATATCTGTTATAACAACGACGCTAACCAACAGTTACGATACCAGTTTTGGATATGCTATTGTTTTACTGGCAATAATACCATCATTGTTTCTTACAAAAATCGTAACCGTTCCTTTTAAATCCTTCTTTAAAAATTTAAATAAAGACGGTGATAAAGCTATTGACTTCATAGGTTTAGAAGCAAAACTTCTATCTACTATTTCAGGAGAGAAAATGGGCAATGCCGAAGTTATAGTCGATGGAAACGTTATGACGATCTATGTAAAATCTTTAGACACATCAGAACTTAAATTTCATGAAAAAGCACTAATAATTAAACAATCCGAAGACAAAAACTACTATTTAGTTGCAAAACCAAACCTTAATTAACATTTAAAAACCAAATAAAAAACCATGGAAGGAATCTTACCTCTTATTTTAACCGGACTGGGAATTATTTTATTCCTAATCATTGTGTATTTCGCAATCATTGCGATGTTTTACAAAAAAGTACCACAAGGCCAAGCACTTGTCAGAACAGGTTTTGGTGGCACAAAAGTAGCCACAGACAAAGGCTTGTACGTGGTTCCTGTATTTCATCGTGTGGAGATTATGGATGTCTCTGTAAAGAAAATTCAAATAGAACGTTTGGGCACAGAAGGTCTTATCTGTAAAGACAATATGCGTGCAGATATCAAAGTTGCCTTTTTTGTTCGTGTAAATAATGAAGTAGAATTTATTAAGAAAGTAGCACAAACTATAGGTGTAGATCGTGCCTCTCGCATAGAAACTTTAGAAGATCTTTTTGAAGCGAAATTCTCTGAAGCCTTAAAAACAGTTGGTAAGAAGTTTGAATTCATCCAATTATATGAAGCGCGTCGCGAATTTAGAGACGAAATTGTAGACATTATTGGTACAGATCTTAATGGTTACACGCTAGAAGATTGTGCTATCGATTATTTAGAGCAAACAGCAGTTACACATTTAAAACCAGATAACATCCTAGATGCAGAAGGTATTAAGAAGATCACTGATCTTACTGCTGAGCAAAATATTAAAGCCAATTTAATAAAGCGTGATGAAGAAAAAATCATCCGTAAACAAGATGTAGAAGCACAAGAAGCTATCTTAGAATTAGACAAGCAATTGGCTGAAAAAGAAGAACAACAAAAACGAGAAATTGCTAACATAAAAGCTCGTGAAGAAGCTGCAACTTTAAAAGTAGCAGAAGAAGAGCGTTTAAAATCTGAAACTGCACGTATAGCAACCGAAGAAAAAGTAAAGGTTGCCGAAGAAAACATGCAACGTCAAATCATTGTTGCAGAGAAAAACAAGCAACGTACAGATGCTATAGAAAGCGAGCGTGTAGAGAAAGACCGTTTATTAGAAAGAACCGAAAAAGAGCGTATTGTAACGTTAGCTCAAATTGAAAAAGAGAAGGTTGTTGAAGTTGAGAAAAAGAACATTCAAGATGTTATTAGAGATCGTGTTACTCTTGAGAAAGGTGTAGTTGAAGAGCAGGAAAACATGAAAGATATTGAAGCTTTCAAAACTGCTGACAGAGCAAAACAAGTGGCAATAACTAACGCTGAAGCGGCTGCACAAGAAGACTTAATAAAAACGATTAAATCTGCTGAAGCACAGAAAGAAGCTGCAAAACAAAAAGCTGAGGAATTAAACATAGAAGCACAAGCGCAAAAAGAAGCGAGCGAAAAAGAAGCTGAAGCTCGTAAAACACTTGCTGAAGCAAAAGCTAAAGAAGAGGCTACAATTGGTATGTCTGAAGCGCAAGTAATGCATGCAAAAGCTGAGGCTAGCGAAAGACAAGGTGTTGTTGATGCATTAATCATTCAGAAAAAAGCAGAAGCAGAAGCGAGCGGAATTACTGCAAAAGCGGAAGCTAAACGTTTAGAAGGATTGGCAGAAGCTGAAGTAATTAAAGAAAAAGCGATGGCAGATGCTTCAGGAATTGAAGAAAAAGCTGAGGCTATGAAGAAGTTAGATGGTGTTGGTAAAGAGCACGAAGAATTCAAACTTAAACTTGATAAAGAATTACAAGTTGACCTTGCTAAAATTAATATCCAGAAAGAAATTGCTGATGCACAAGCTAAAGTAATTGGTGAAGCGTTAAGAGCTGCTAAAATTGATATTGTTGGTGGTGAGACTATGTTCTTTGAGCAAATTATAGGACAAATTACAAAAGCTAAGGGTTATGATCGTTTAGTACAGCATTCAGAAACTGTAAGCGAAGTAAAAGACGCTATACTAAGTAGTGATGATGTAAAAGGAAATCTACTTGATAAAGTAAAATCTTTTGCAGATAAGTATGGTATTAGTTCAGAGGATATTAAAAACTTAACCATTGCCAATTTACTCAGCAATCTACAAGACAAATCTGATGATAAAAGTGAACAAACGATGTTAAGTAATCTATTCAACCTGGCAAAAGGCATGGGATTATCTAACAAAAAGATGAATGATTTATAAAAGTTGTAAGGCTGTTTAAAGAGGTTCACTTTTTTTGTCAATCTGAACTCGTTTCAGATTCTTAAATAAAATTGATGTTTAGGCTTTAAAAGATTCTGAAATAAATTCAGAATGACAAGCCACTTCTTAAACAGCTTATTAAAAGACAGTCCTTTAGACCTGCAAGATTTTACTAACCTTGTAGGTCTTTAAAAAAAAGCCTTTGGTATTTCTAATCTCAATTTATCGAGTAAAACTTTTATAAAAAATGGCAGACAACCAAACTGATGATAATATAGCTTTAGATTCTGGAACTTACGAAATCATTCAGAGTCGTTTACTAAAGCAAAAAAACGATTTACAAAACCGTTTACACCGCCTTAACGAAGCACGTAAAACCGTTTTTGGATCCCTAGAAACACAGCTTATTGCTAACGATCGTATCAATACAGAGCATAACTGTATTGCCAGAGATATCGTTTCTATAGGAAACCAAAGCTTATTCGGGTATAACGTGCATTTTGGACTGCGTACGTCTATTTCGTTAAGTGATGTTTTTAGCGTTTATCAGTTTCAACGACATGAGGATGCTCTCAGGTTTGAAGAAAGTCCGACAGGATTGCAAATTATTGATGATCCTGTGTTTAAAAACGACTTCGAAAATCTATATAAATATTATCGAAATACCATTTTTTCAAAGTTTGCCATTATTGGGAATTACCTCCACATGGTATTTCAGTTAAGCGAATCGGTTTCGGATATAAAAACATTCAAATGGCTTATTAATGGTAATACTTTAGAATATATAGATAACCGTAGTGAGCACGAATACAAATATCCTAAACAATACGATTTCATTTGGAATGAAGCTGGTCGTGATCATCAACGCAATGGAAAACATGCACACGTTTCTATATTAGATAAGGTTTTTGTTGAAACTATTGGTGGAGATTTAACTATTAAAGTCGAAGATAACACAGACGATGGCAAAGGTATTTACAGTGAAGATGTTGAGCATAAAGACCAAACCTTAGATGATGGTCAGTACCGTTATGCCGATTTGGGAAACCTTATTGTGTTAGAAATAAAACCATTTCAAGAACAACCACGATATTTTGTTTACAACCATAAACTTAAAGTTGTTGAAAAAGTTGATTCCATAGCACAATCTGCTGTTTTGTTACCAGACGATCAAGGTATTATTTTCCCAAGCGGCTATTATCTGCAAACTGGTGAATACAATGTGTTTTCAAACACAACGTTTCAATTAAAGTTTCAACAAAAAATAACCTCACCTAACGGAGAAGATCACCTATATATTTACTACGATCCTAAAGAGGCTGTTTATGTCTTGATGTCTTACAACGTTATTGAACAGGAAGTCAAAACACCTATTATCTGTAATGGATTTACAATTTTAGATAATGGTGAACTGTGTTATTTCCGTACTGAAGAAGAACAAACCAAGCATCACATGATGCAAATATGGCAAACACCATATTTAAAAGGCGATATTATGCCTTCTGAGCATCAAGACACTTTACTTTATAAAATTGGAAATAAAGATATTGTTAAGGCCATGGCCGAAACCAATGAGCTTATCACTCTACTAAATAAAGAAGATAGCTATGATGGGTTGTATGATGATATTGCACGAGTATCTAAAGATATCTTAGATGCTTATTATTGGATTTCTAAAGAAGAAACTCAACAGCTCAATATACCTTTGGCTGAAATTAATAAAGCCTCTAATGCTGCCATAGATGAATTTGAAAAGGTAAAACAATTACGCAAACAAGCTGAGCAAGAAACCCTTTCCATTTCTAAGAAATCTGAAGAGCTTTTCAGTAAAATTAAAAGCACGTCTTTTAAGTCTATTAACGATTTTGTAAATCTGCTAACACAATTGCGTTCTATTAGAGGTGAGGCTATTGGTTTGTACGAAGTTCGTTATGTCGATCATGATTTCATTAAAGGTATTGAAGCTCAAATTTTGGAGCAAAACGACACCATTTCTAGGCGTGCAACGACATTTCTTCTAGATGATAAAGCTTTAGAACCGTACCACAATGCCATTAACGAAAAGCAAAAAACATTAGAAGAGTTAAAAAAGGTTATTGAGATAAAAGCCTTAGAGGAAGAGGTCAATAAAATTGCAGAAGATTTAGAACTGCTTATCGATATTGTATCAAATCTCGATATTGAAGACACCTCGCACTCCACTAAAATCATTGAGAATATCTCTCTGATTTTTGCGACAATCAATCAGGTTAAAGCAGCAATAAAAAACAAATTAAAGGCTGTTGGTAAAAAAGAAGCGCAAGCCGATTTTACTGCGCAACTCAAGCTTATTGACCAAAGTATCATCAACTATATTGATATAGCCAACACACCTGAAAAATGTGATGAATTTCTCACTAAGGTTTCTATTCAACTTGAAGAATTAGAAGGTAAATTTTCAGATTTTGAAGAATACATTACTCAAATTATTGAAAAACGAGAAGAGGTTTATTCTGCTTTTGATAATCGTAAATCCAGCCTTGTAGAAGCTCGAAATAAAAAAACGATTGCCTTACAAAATGCTGCGCAACGCATTATAAATGGCGCACAAAAGAAGGCACAATCTTTAGAAGATATTGCTGCAATAAATGGCTATTTTGCCAGTGATCTTATGATAAATAAGGTACGTGATATCATCGGTCAATTAAAAGACCTTGGCGATATTGGTAAATCTGAAGCCATAGAAACAGCGCTTAAAGTCGCGCGTGAGGATGCATTACGAAAACTAAAAGATAAAAACGAACTCTACGAAGATGGAGACAACGTTATAAAATTAGGAAAGCACAAGTTTGGTGTTAATAAGCAGCAGTTAGATATAACTATCGTTTTTAAAAATGATGAATTATACTATCATCTTACAGGTACTGATTTTTATCAAAAATTAAATCATGAAGTGCTTAATAACTCAAAAGACATTTGGAATCAAGAATTAATTTCTGAAGACCAACAAGTATACAGAGCTGCATATCTTGCCTACAAGATGTTCTCTACTGGTGATAAAACAGTACTAAATAAGCTAAATGATGCTGAGTTACTAAGCCATGTACAAGATTACATCAGTGGTGATTATTCAGGTGGTTATATTAAAGGTGTTCACGATTTTGATGCTACGCAATTTCTAAAGGTTTTATTACAAAAACATCAGGAATTAGATTTACTTATATATCCGCCAAATGTAAGAGCTGAAGCACAATTTTTCTGGAATAATCTTTCAGAAGAAAGTCTAAAGGCATACAACCACGACTTAAAAAGTGCTGGTGAGGTTTTGGCTGTTTTTCCAAACAGCAAGGAATATGATTTTATCATTGATGAGTTAGCGGAAGACATTCAAACTTCAAGAAAAATTGAGGCTAATAGTGCCAAAACTATTGCCGAATATTTATTTAATGAACTCAAAGACAATGACACATTTACGGTTAGTAGCGAAGCTATAAAACTAAAAGATGCTTTTGAAAAGGAATTAAAAACTCAGAAGGCTACCGAAAAATTCAAACAACGTCTTAACGATAGTGCTACTCAAAAAGATCGTATAGAATTGGTAAAGCATTGGGTTTCGGCATTTGCAAAAGCGAATGAAAACACATTGGTTCCTTATGTAAATGAATGTGTGGCTTGTATTTTATATAAAAACGATAGCGCTTCTAATACTGCTGTTTCAGAAACTGAAATTAAAGATTTAAAAGGCGTTCATCCTAGTATTATTGATGGTACCTTTCAATTTAGCTATCATAAATTCTCTGAAGAACTAGAGCATTTTAATAGCGTAAAAGTTCCTGCGTTTTCAGCTTTTAAATCGGCTAAACATGAGGTTATAGAACAACTCAAGGAACAGTTGAGATTAGATGAATTTAAACCTCGCGTATTAAGTTCTTTCGTTAGAAACAAACTTATAAATCAGGTGTATTTTCCACTTATTGGAGATAATTTAGCAAAGCAATTAGGTACTGTTGGAGACACCAAACGTATAGACCGAATGGGTTTACTACTACTAATTTCACCACCTGGTTATGGTAAAACCACATTAATGGAATATGTAGCCAACAGACTTGGCTTAATATTCATGAAAATTAATGGTCCTGCCATAGGCCACGAAGTTACCTCTGTAGATCCTGAAGCTGCAAATAATTCTGCTGCCAGAGAAGAGCTTAAAAAATTAAACTTAGCTTTTGAAATGGGTGATAACGTGATGTTGTATTTAGATGATATTCAACATTGCAATCCTGAATTTTTACAGAAGTTTATCAGTCTATCCGATGGTACACGTAAGATTGAAGGTGTTTACCAAGGTAAACCTAAAACTTACGATTTAAGAAGTAAGAAGTTTTGCGTTATCATGGCTGGAAATCCATATACCGAAAGTGGTGAAAAGTTCCAGATACCAGACATGCTTGCTAACCGTGCAGATATATACAATTTAGGTGACATTATTGGAGATACAGCCCATTTGTTTGAGTTAAGCCTTATTGAAAATGCCTTAACAAGCAATCCTGTTTTACAACAATTAAGCACCAAATATTTTGATGATGTGTATACCTTAATTGATCGTGTACAACATAACACAGCAGACGCAGAGCTTAAAGGTAATCATAGTAACCAAGAGGTTGCAGATTATGTTTCTGTGATTGAAAAAGTTATTAAAATAAGAAACACAGTCCTCAAGGTTAACGAGACCTATATTGCCAGTGCAGGTATGGAAGACAGTTATCGTACAGAGCCTAGTTTTAAGCTACAAGGATCGTACAGAGACATGAACAAATTAGTTGCCAAAGTAGTGCCTATAATGGATGATAAGGAATTACAAACCTTAGTGTTGTCGCACTACGAAAACGAATCGCAAACCTTAACTAGCGCTGCGGAAGCCAACCTTTTAAAGTTTAAAGAACTAAGCAACTCGCTTACTAAAGAAGAGCTACAACGTTGGGAAGACATTAAAGTGATTTTTGCAAAAAACAATAAACTGAATATTCTAGGTGGACAAAACCAGATGTCGCAAATTATAGCACAGATGGCTGACTTTACAGATAATATTGAAGGTATAAAAGAGATACTGAGACAAGGATTTTTAGACAAAAAATAGGATTTGATAATAAATACAAGAGGTTGTCAGGTAAGTTAAGTTTTGTCAATCTGAATTTATTTCAGATTCTAAAAAAGTATAAAATCAATTCTCTGAGATTCTGAAACGAGTTCAGAATGACAGATTATCATAATTTTCAGACAACCTCTATCTTTTCACCATAGGATTTACTAATCAGCAATAAGTTATTTTTTATCATACAATTTAAACCAATTGGTAACGTTTTCTTAACTTTGGCACTCTAAAGTTTTAACTGTTGCAATTAGACCTTCAAGACATACCACGCGTAAAGACAATTACGAAAGAAGATTTCATTAAAAATTACTTCAAACCACAAAAGCCTGTGGTTATTGAGCGTTTTATTGAAGATTGGCCTGCCTACTCTAAATGGAGTTTAGATTACATGAAAGACGTTGCAGGAGATAAAACCGTACCGCTTTACGACGATAGACCTGTAGATTACAAAGATGGTTTTAACGAAGCTCATGCTAAAATGAAAATGAGCGATTATGTAGATCTTCTAAAACGTGAGCCTACAAAATTCAGGATTTTTCTTTGGAATATTTTGAAAGAAGTACCTCAACTACAAAAAGATTTTAGCTATCCAGATTTTGGATTACGATTAATGAAGGGCTTACCAATGCTATTTTTTGGTGGTAGAGATTCGTACACTTTTATGCACTACGATATTGATTTAGCTAATATCTTCCACTTTCATTTTGAAGGTAAAAAGCAAGTCATTCTTTTCGATCAAAAGCAGAACAAATATTTATATAAAGTTCCGCATTCGCTTATAACCAGAGAAGATATTGACTTTGCTAATCCAGATTTTGAAAAATGGCCAGCATTAAAGCATGCCAAAGGTTGGGTTTGCGATCTTAATCATGGAGAGGTATTATACATGCCAGAAGGTTATTGGCATTACATGCGCTACTTAACACCTGGTTTTTCTATGAGTTTACGTGCCATTGCGCGTAATCCTAAAAATCTAGGAAAGGCCCTTTATAATATCTTTTTAATGCGAAATTACGACAACCTAATGCGTCGTATAAAAGGGCAAAAATGGATTGATTGGAAGAATGAAAAGGCCATAACCAACACAAAGCCTTACGTTTAATTTTCTGACATACAATCTATTTGTATATTTGCGCACATTTTTTAAAAAACTCAAATCATGAAAAATATTGTTTTAATAGCAGCATTGTTATTATTTAGTTTTGGAAATTCTCAGGCATTTGAAGGTAAAGGAGATCAAAAATTTCAAGTTGGTGCTAACTTTCAAGATGAAGCTACAGGTATTAACCTTACTTACGATTACGGATTAGGAGAAAATATCTCAATTGGTGTTTCATCGTCTTACGCTTTAGGTGTTGATGATGTCATAGCTGATGTTGCTGATTTTGGAGATCGTTTTGACTTAAAAGCAAGATTTAATGCTAACCTTGGCAATGTTATAAACATTGACCCAAATTTTGACCTTTATCCAGGACTTAGTCTTAGCCTAAAGAATTTTGGTGGTCACGTAGGTGCACGCTACTTCTTTTCTGATGGTTTTGGTATTTATACCGAAGCGGCTTTCCCACTAGCAAAATATGATGAAGACGTAGATTTATTTTACAACCAATTTACATTTAATATTGGTGCAAGTTTTAATTTGTAACTACTGTCATTCTGAACTTGTTTCAAAGAATCTGAGACACTACAGAAGTAAGATGCTGAAATATACTTTTACTTCGCTCAGTGACCAACGCTCAGTGGAACAATTCAGTATAACACAATAAACTCAAAAGAGGCTGTCTTAAAAGTCTAAAATCTGTCATTCTGAAATTATTTCAGAATCTTAATAAGCAGATTTTTAGTTTGTTTTAGAATCTGAAACGAGTTCAGATTGAGAAAACACTGACTTTTTAGACGGCCTCTTTTTTTATAAATATTCATTGAGTTTTTGATAAACAAGATGACTTTCCCATCCTCTATACAGTAAGTAATCTGCTACTTTTTTCTTTTTCTTGTATATGTTTTTTTCGTTGACTTGTGCTATGCGTTTTTGGGTAAGTTCGTCTAAAGTTTCAAAATAATCCGCTTCATCAATTTCTTTTAGAGCTACATCTATGGCATATTTTGATACATCCTTAAATTTCAATTCTCTAACCAACCTGTTTTTTCCCCATTTTTTTATTCTGAATTTTCCACGTACAAAAGCCTTTGCAAACCGTTCTTCATTCAAAAAATTATGGTTTATGAGATGAACCACAATTTTGTCTATAGCCTCAGGAATCATTTTCATATCCTTTAACTTTTTCCTTACGTCTTTATGGCAACGCTCTTGATATGCGCAGTAATTTTCTAGCTTTTTTTGCGCTTCATCGACAGTATAGGTGGTTTGTAGGTTCATTTAGCGAAAATAACAATTTGTTAATACCTTGCAAAGGTATAACTACCTGCTAATAAGGTAACTTTAATTTGCATTTGTTAATGGTTAATAGTTAATCCGAATCCCTATGAAAAAAAACTACTTATCACTTATAGTATTCTTCTGTGTCCTAAATCTTAGTTTTGGGCAAACTACACTTACCAATGGTGACCTTGTAATCACAGGGTTTAATTCAGACAACCCAGACCAATTTAGTTTTGTTTTACTTACAGATATTACGACTAATACGGAAATAAAATTCACGGACAATGGCTGGTTTGCAGCTGGTGGCTTTAGACTCAATGAAGGTATACTTACGTGGACGGCTACATCTGATTTGCCTTGCGGCACGGAAGTTATAGTTGATGACCAAGCACCTTTTACAAGTTCTACAGGTACAATAACGGATAGTGCAGCATTTGCTTTAGCTGTAAGTGGTGATCAAATTTTCGCCTATCAAGGACCAGATGCTTCACCAACGTTTCTATATGGGATAAATTTTGATGGTACAGATTGGGCAGCAGATGCCATCGATGCAAATACAAGTGCTTTGCCTCCAGCATTAACTAATGGTGTAGATGCGGTACATCTTAATGAGATTGATAACGCTGAATATAACTGTTCTGTAACAACGGATTCTGCTTTAATATTGGCTGCAGTGTCAACAGCAGGAAATTGGAATACTGACAATGGTACTCCTTTTGTCCTTGGTGGGTGTACTTATTCATGCTCAGCTTGTCCTGTTATTGCAACTTGGGATGGAACTGCATGGGATAATGGAGTAGGTCCAGATGTTAGTACTGCTGCTGTAATAAATGGTCCCTATTCTACAGGAGTCTCTGGGAGTTTTACTGCTTGCAACTTGGAAGTTAATGCTAATTTAACCATTGACAATGGAGACTTCGTTGAGGTTGTAAATGATGTAACCGTTAATGCCGGACAACTTACCACGGAAACTCAAGGCAGTTTTGTACAACGAGGAAATAACTTTGTTCTTGCCGGAACTGGCCAGGCAGTTGTCATTAAATCTACAACTCCAAACACTGAGGAGGATTACACTTACTGGAGTAGTCCAGTTGATAATATTACTATCTTAGAAGGTCTTACAGATGCAAAACCAAATCGACGTTACACGTTTAATGCAAACAATTATTTAGATACAGATGGAGATGAAATAGACGATGACGGTAATGATTGGCAACCCGTAGGAGACACTGACATAATGGTGGCTGGTAAGGGTTATATTTCTATGCATGGCCTATTCATACAACCATTAGGCACATCCTATGATTATTTATTTGAAGGTGCATATAACAATGGAGACATTACTCAGACTGTACCATTTAATGCACTTAACACCTTAAACCATTGGAATTTATTGGGTAACCCATATCCTTCTGCCTTGGATGCATCTGCATTCTTTACAGCAAACAGTTCTGTGGTTGCTTCTGAACTTTTCATGTGGTCACAGGTTAGCCCACCCGATGGTGCAAATCCTGGTAATGAAATATTAAATTTTAATTTAGCCGATTATATTACCATTAACTCCTTAGGAACTGCAGGTAATGGTACAACACCAGCACCTCAACCTAGAGTGCCTTCAGGACAGAGCTTCTTTATTTCATCAACCAGTCCTGGAAATGTTACATTCACTAATTCCATGAGAGTAGGTGGTACAAATGTAAATAACGACTTCTACCGTATTAATCAACAAAATAATTATGAAGATATAGAAAGGCTCTGGATTAACCTTAGTTCTGATATTGGTGTTTATAGCCAAATATGTGTAGCTTATGCTGATAGCGCCACAGATGGTTATGATGGCAAAGGTATTGATACGGAACGTAACTATGCAGGCAATGCAGGTTTATTGTACTCTATGGACAATAATAGCGGAGGATTTTATGTCATTCAAGGAAAATCTAAAAATAGCCTTAATGAGAATGAAGTTATTAACCTTGGTTTTGCTTCTTATTTATCAACAGCTGAACTATATTCTATTTCCTTATCAGATTTTGAAGGTGAGTACTTAGAAAATAATTCTATTTTTCTCAGAGATAATCAACTAGGTATTATTCATGATCTTAAGTCTAGCGACTATCAATTCTTATCTGCGGGAGGTGATTATGCAGATAGATTTGATATTATTTTTAACGAAAGTACTCTATCTAATACAGAGTATACTAACTTGGTTGATAGTTTTACAATTACTGAGATGCCTGATAGTTTAGTCAAATTTTCATTATCTAATAGTTCATTGACTTTTGATAAGATTGAAATATATGATGTGAAAGGAAGAAGAATATATAGTCTTAATGGCACTTCTAACTTAGAAGTACATAAGTTATCAAATATTACAAATTCTATTTTTATAGTGAAAGCTCATATCTCTAACGGTAAGGTCATTACCAAAAAAGCGATAATGAAATAAAAACCCAAAAGAGGAAAACTAAAGAAAAGTCTCATCTCAACAATGAGGCTTTCTTTATTAAAAACTATAATTCACAGCTACTATTAAGTTACGTCCTGCAGCAGATATGCCAGAGGAATAAGGTCTGTAACGTTGGTCTGTAATATTTTCTAGACTTGCTGTTAAAGTTAACTTATCTTTCCATTGGTATTGTGCTCTTAAGTTCAGCGTATACCAAGAAGGCGAATACGGATTTCCATCATCATCTTTAGCATATAAATAATCTTTAGAATACTCTGATGGCGCTAATTGATTAAAAGACAGCTCGCTATTATATACCGCAAAGACATCAAATTGTAACTTTTCTTTTTTCCACATAAGGTGAGTGTTACCAAAATTAGGAGCCACATGTCTTACAGGAACTTCTATACCATTATCATCTTCAGTACCTCCAATAACATTATACTGTGACCGTAGCTTTAATGCCTTAGAGAAATTTACTTCTGCACCAATTTCAAAACCATAAATCCAGGCTTTAGAAGCGTTTTGTATGGCTTGCACTGAGCTTAATTCTCCATCGTAAACAATTTCGGTTTCGCCATTAATATCAAAATCTCTTCTAATTAGTGCATTGTCTAAAAAGGTGTAATAGGTCGCCATGTCTAATACAACTTTGTTTTCAAAATTTAGCTTTAAACCTAACTCACCTCCGTAAGCGTATTCTGGTTTTAAATTGTTGTTTGGCACTACTACAGATCCTGGTTCTGAGTCAAACACCTTACCAATATCATCTATATTAGGTGCTCTAAAAGCGGTTGAAGCATTTAGCTTCCATTGAATCATTTTGCTTGGCGACCAGGTTATACCTGCTGTACCTGTTAATGCACCTGTATTAATATCGGCTTTATTAAACGGAAGATTTAAAAAGACATTGTTTTCAGTAAAATCTGCTTTAGCAATTATTTGATTGTACCTTAAACCTGATTGAAACACAAACTTAGAGTTAGGTTTATATTTTAAACTTGTATATGCTGCAATAGACTGCCAAGTGGCGCCATCTGGATAACGTGTTACAGTTGCTGAATTTTCATTTGTAATGATGTTTTTATCATACCCATCAGAGTTTACAGTATTGTGCAAATATTCTATACCATAAAAAAGGCTTGTTTTACTACTTAAGTCCTTTTCTAAGTCTACATTAAACGAAAATGCATCTACATTCTCTGCACGTAGAGATCTAATATCGGATTGAAAATCTCTGTCTTCTCTACTCTCTTTAAAGTTTTGATAGGCTAAGGTAGTTTGAAGCTTGTCATATAAATTAGAGCTACTACTGGTTTTTGTAACCTGAAAATTACCCATAAACCATTGCTGTGGACCATAATTCCATTCGGCAGAACGTAATATTTCACCTCGTGGCCTTATCAACCTGTCATACCTTGAATAGTCTGAAGTTGTGGTAAAAAATAACCCTAAATCTAATTTAAGATTGTCCTTAGGTTCGTACCTTACCTTTTGCATAAGGTTTATCTGGTCGTAGCCAGTAGGTTTCTGCACCTTTGGGTTACTATTGGTTACAATAACATCCTCACCGTTTTGCCTTATGACATATTCTGGTCTTAGGTATTCATTTGGTCCATGGCTTCCCATTCTTAAGTCATCAAAATCTGTATAACTAACGTTAGTTGAAAAGGCCCATTTTTTATAGCCTAAGTTAAAATCTAAATGTGTTGTTTTTTCGTTATTAGCACTAGCGTAACGAAGCATGGTATTTCCACTTATTACAGACTCATCTCTATATGACAATTGTGGTTTTTTAGTATAAAAACTCATAACACCACCAATAGCATCACTACCATAAACAACAGAACCAGCTCCAAGCGTTACTTCGGTATTTTGAACAGATAAAGGATCTATTGATATAACATTTTGTAGATTACCTCCTCTAAAAATGGCATTATTCATTCTTACACCATCTACACTAATAAGTAATCTATTTGTAGAAAAACCGCGTATCATTGGGCTACCACCTCCCATTTGACTTTTTTGAATAAAAACGTTGCCAGTATTATCTAAAAGATCTGCGCTTGTTTGCGGATTGGTAAAGGCAATTTCTTTAGCGTTTACCGCAACAATAGATTGTGGAATATCTTTTTTGCTTTGCTCGAATTTAGATACTGAAATTACAATTTGCTTAAGCCCTTCTACTTTAGGTATTAGATATATAATGTAATTGTTTTCAGAAATCTCTACTTTTCTTAGCTGCAATGGTTCATATAATAGGTTTTTAAAATAAATAACTTCCCTATCATTAAACTTATTTAGATTAGCATTACCATCAAAATCTGTAACTTCATATTTTGTTTGTTGCAAATTATATAATGAAACACCAGAAATTGGTTGGTTTGTACCCTCTTCTAAAACCGTAATGGTTTGGGCATTTATACCATTATAACATAGGTACAAAATGGCACTAAAAATGACACTAATTTTTAGTTTTATATACTTGGTCATTAAAATCTTTTCGTAAAAATTAGCTCAATGAAATACTTCATTTAACACTTGTAATGATTTTGGTTTCTTAAATCCATCCAAATGTAACTCAAAATAATGCAATAGGACATTTAAAAACTCTCGCCTTTGTTTTGCATTGATTTTAATACCGTTTAATGCATCAAAATTTGTGCCCAATAATCGTTTTAAGAGTGTTAAATTTTCGCCAGAAATAGAGTATATACCATGATTGATAGATTCAAAAATCCCAGACTCCATATTAAAATATGGATAGTCTATATTTTTACTGTCTGGCAAAAAGCCAAGGTAGCGCGTTAACTTTAACAAAAACAATAAATGAAAATTAGAAAATTGATCTGCGCTATCGAGATATTGTAAAGCTATTTCGAGATAATTAAATAATGCTTCGTTTTTTTCTTCTTCCTTTAAAGTATTAGAGAGAACTTCTGAGAGAAACAGTGCTATAGAGCTTTTGTATATATTGGAATGTACTGAGTGATATATGAAGCTAAACTTTACTTCTTTTATACCCTGTAGTGATCTGTTGGTTTTAAAATTTTCTTCAAAATAAAGTTGAGATAAAGCTTGATAGTAAACTGTTTTGCTACTACCTTTTTTTGATTTTAAAACACCTCTTAAAATATAAGTTACAACACCTCGCTCTTTAGTGTAACATTTTACAATAAGATCATTGTCCCTGTATTTTAATTTTGAAAGAACAATACCTTGATTTTTTGTTAGCATGTTATCTTACTATGAGAACCTTTAAAACTTTAGTTTCAAATGAATCTAAATCTGAAATCATTATTAGGTAAACACCTGTTCTTACAATAGAGTTACCTAAATTTTTACCATTCCAAACGGCTGTACCACCATCTATAGCAAAATTATAATTTGCACTCGAGGATCTAAGGTTTATATTAGACTGAGCTTCAGCAACGAGGTTACCTTCGATATCAGTAATCTTAATGTTTACATTTTCAGTCAACCCACTGATTTTAATACCTTTATTAATATCATTCAAATCATTAAAACCAAGTACATTATACTCTGGTCGTACTGGGTTTGGGTATACAAAGGCATCTTCTAACGTTTCTTCTGGCTTTGATCCACCCGCTCTAAATGAGAGCATACCTTTTATTGTAGCAATATATACTATGCCGTTATTAGGATCTAAAGAAATATCTGTAACACTATTAGATGGCAATGGAGAGTTATCTTTTGTAAAGTGATATATGGTATTTTGACCATCTGGTGAAAAATAAAACACGCCAGAATCTACTGTAGCTACCCATTTATTATTAGAACCATCTGCCTCAATATCTGTTATGGTCTGGGACTCTAACAATTCTTGTGCAATACCATCTTCTAGAATAATTATTGAGTTTAGAGTAGGGTTAGGATCGTCAAAAAAGCCAGATGTATTAAAAAGCACTCTAAGTCCTGAGAAGGTTCCTATCCATAGTTGATTCCTATTATCTATTTCTAGAGCTGTTACTCTGGGAAAGGGAAGGTTTTGTTCTTCCGATGTTAAATTTTTAAGTGGATTAGCTAAGTTCTCATTATAAGCATACAAACCATTAGAATAACCTCCAATCCATTTTGTCCCATTATTATCTATAGCTATATCAAAAAAGCCAAACTCCCCTAACAATTCGTCTTCAATAATAGATGAAAAATCGAAACCTTGCCAACTTCCGGAATTTGGATCATAAGACTTTAAAGGATTAGGTGCTCTCGCAGTCATAGTCCATAAAACACCTTCATCATCAAAAGTAGAAGCCGAAACTCTTACGCTTATAACCTGTGGAGCGTTTGGTACCACTAAGGACTCTAAGCCACTGTTCTCTTGATTATATAGTATAGTTGGCTGAAAGTCATTTATTTCTAAAATTCCATTTTGAAAGGAACTTACAAAAACTTGATTTGGGTTAAAGGGATTTACAGATATTTGTGATAAGTTCCTTGCCCCAAAAACACTATCAAAAGGTATATTGTGCCAGACCTCATCTTTTAGATAACTTAATCCTCTAGCTCGTTGTGGCGCAGGGTCAAAAGCAGTAGTGTAGTCCCCAAAGCTTGCCCAAACGACTTCAGACTCAGCATTAAGCTTAAATATTTCATTCATTAGAGGTCCGTTTGGTTTAACTTCTGTGTATATTAAACCTGCTTCATTACTGGTTTTTAAAACCCCAAATTTTTCTGTACCTATATAAATTTCATCATTAACTTGAGCGGCAGAAGTAAAACGAGTATCAAAATCATCATTGTTAGAATATGTCTCTATGAGTTGTGCAGCCTCATTATAAACCTGAACTGTGTTAATACTTGAGATAATAAGATTACTATCATTAACCTCTGTATCTAAGGGTGTGAATGGTAAAACAAAAAGTTGGGTAAAACTCGTATTTGTTATTTCAAAAAAGGCCCTATTTGCTCTAATAGCATAAGCTAAATTATCTACCGTATTAATCTTTAAAAAATTACCACCTATAATAGTTTGCCACTGCGAGAAGTCTATGAGGTTAGGGTTGTTTAAATCTGCCTTTTTTAATCCATTTCCACTAGAACACGCTGCAAAAATTTCGTCATTTAAAATTGTAACCTGATTTACTATAATTTGTGAACCTCCACCTCCTATGTAATAAGTATCCCCAAACTCTAATCTTGCTAAATCATAAACAGATATACCATAATCTGTTGATATGTATACTAAACCATCGTACTCATAGAAGTGATTGATAGATTTATTATCTGGTGTAATGTTTTCTTTTTCTAAAATATCAACCACAGACAACACCGAGTTATCTGTTTCAGAGTATACTTCTATTAAACCTGTTTCATAACCGACAACCAAGTATTGAAATTCTTCACTATAAAGAATAGTTGTAATCTGCTCACCAGACAACCCTTCTACGGTAGTAATTGTTTTTATTTCCTCAGTTAATGTATCATATTCAAAAACAGCATTTTGAGCCGCAGCATATATCTTGTTAGTACCACTAACAACATCTACAATATCGTTATAAGAAAAATGTGCTTGCCATAATGTAGAAAAATCTTGTGCGCTAAGATTAAGAGATAAACTAAGAAAGAATAGTAAAAATTTAAAAACAGTTTTATGCATTATAAATTGTTTGCTCAAATATATTTAATAGTAACGATAATATTGCACTAATCATATAATATGTAACAAAAAAAGCTTCCACTAGTAGTGGAAGCTTTTCATATTTTAATTTTATAAATTATATAACTCCTTGAGCTAACATTGCATCAGCAACCTTAACAAAACCAGCTATATTAGCACCTCTTACATAGTCAACCGTACCATCATCGTTCTTACCATACTCAACACAAGAATCATGAATATCTTCCATGATATCCTTTAATCTTGCATCAACTTCTTCTCTTGTCCAGCTTAAACGTAGTGAATTCTGGCTCATCTCTAAACCAGAAGTTGCAACACCACCTGCATTCGATGCCTTACCTGGTGCAAATAATATTTTTGCTGCATGAAACTCATGTATAGCTTCTGGAGTAGACGGCATATTAGCACCTTCAGATACGCATATACAACCATTATCAATTAAAGTTTTAGCCTCTTCACCATTTAACTCATTCTGAGTAGCGCAAGGAAGTGCTATATCACATTTAACAGACCAAGGTCTTTCTCCTTTGAAAAATTTAGCGTTTGGATACTTATCAACATACTCACTAATTCTTCCGCGTTTGTTGTTTTTAAGATCCATTACAAATTGTAATTTCTCTGTGTTTATTCCTTCTTCATCATAGATATAGCCGCCAGAATCAGAAAGTGTAAGTACTGTTGCTCCTAACTCTATTGCTTTTTCTGCCGCATACTGTGCTACATTACCAGATCCTGAAATAACTACTTTTTTACCATCAAACGAATCGTCTCTAGTCTTAAGCATATTTTCAGCAAAATATACATTACCATATCCTGTTGCCTCTGGTCTAATTAAAGAACCTCCCCAAGATTGTCCCTTACCTGTTAAAACTCCTGTAAATGTATTTCTCAATTTTTTATACATCCCAAACATAAAACCAATCTCTCTTGCTCCTACACCTATATCACCAGCTGGAACATCGGTATTATGGCCTATATGCCTGTATAATTCTGTCATGAAGGCATGGCAGAAACGCATAATTTCGTTATCTGATTTTCCTTTAGGATCAAAATCAGAACCACCTTTACCACCTCCCATTGGTAAAGTGGTTAAACTATTTTTAAATACTTGCTCAAATGCTAAAAATTTAAGAATACTAGCATTTACTGTAGGATGAAAACGCAAACCACCCTTGTAAGGTCCAATTGCAGAATTCATTTGCACTCTGTAGCCTCTGTTGACCTGAATTTCGCCAGAATCATCTACCCAACTTACTCTAAACGAAATTAGTCTCTCTGGCTCTACCATTCTTAAAAGAATGTTTTTACCATTATAAATTTCGTGCTTGGCAATGTAAGGAATAACTGTCTCAGCTACCTCTTGAACCGCCTGTAAAAACTCAGGTTCGTGCCCATTTCGCTCTCTTACAAGATCTAAAAAAGCTTCAATTTTATCTTTCATATAAAAAATCGTTAAGAAATTGTGATTTATAGGGTGCAAAGATACAGTATCTTTAAAAATAAAGGCTTATTTTTTTTATATTCTCAATTATTTTTTAAATATTCGAACTTTGTAATAAAATTCTTCTCCCTAAAAGAAATCTGCATTTTATCCGTTTTATTTTGTAGTTCGTCGAGTTTTTATATATTTGTTTGGCAATCGCTTAATCACAAGTGTTTTATGGTAAGACATATTAAAAAATTAATAACGTTGTTTGGATTGATATGTGCAGTTCAAACCTCTACAGCCCAATTGGGTTTTTCTCACGAAATAGGTGCATTTGTTGGAGCGGTTGCGTTTCAATCTGACTTTGGTGTTAGAAATGATTTTGAAACCAATTCTGGTAATACTGGTATTGCCTTAGGGATTGTGCACTACATTAACTTTGCCTACAGAGCCGACTGTAATTGTTATACAACGGATACTTATTTTAACGACCATTTTAAAATTAGAAGTGAAATCTCCTGGAATAAAACTCCACTAGAGCATTTTGGTAAATGGGTAGATGATGCAAGAACAAGTGCAGATGCAGATAAACTAAGAGCTCATACAGGAGAGGCTCAAAACTGGGATATTGGAATGCAATTAGAATACTTCCCAAGAAGTATTAGAGCTTTCTCAGCAGGCGCCTACTCTTTTGCACCTTTTGCGGCTGTTGGTGCTCACTTTGTGTCTTTTAATCCAAATGTTGAAACTGCCTATGGAGATGGTAATATTTTAAACAACAATAACTTTTACACACCTTGGGGCAATGTTTCTGATGGTGATCCTTTTATAAGTGCAGAATCTGGATCTACATGGTCTGTAGTTGCTAGTGTAGGAACGCGTTACAAACTTACAATACTGTCTGACTTATTTGTAGAATTAAGATGGCAATACTATTTTGATGATTTTATTGATGGATTAAACCACAAGCTTTCATCTAACAAAGCTAATGATTGGAATCTTTGGCTAAACTTTGGTTACATTTATTACCTAGATTAATAAAGAACTTTTAATCTATTGCCTGCTTAAGATCTGCAATTAAATCCTCCTTATCCTCTATCCCAACGCTCAATCTAATTAAGGAATCTACTACTCCTGTTTTTTCTCTTTCTTCTTTTGGTATACTTGCATGTGTCATACTTGCAGGATGACCAGCTAAAGACTCTACTCCTCCTAGAGACTCAGCCAAAGTGAAGATTTTGAGATTTTCAACTATTTTAATGGCTTCCTCATAATTGTTTCCCTTTGTGGTAAATGAAACCATACCACCAAAATCTTTCATTTGCGATTTTGCAATGTCATGATTAGGATGATTTTCAAAGCCTGGCCAATATACGTTTTCAATTTTTGGATGACTCATTAAAAACTCAGCAACTGCTTTACCATTTTCACAATGACGCTGCATCCTAACATGTAATGTTTTTATACCTCTTAGAACCAAAAAAGCATCCTGTGGACCACAAATGGCTCCGCTTGCATTTTGAACAAAATATAGCTTCTCTGCTAATTCTTTATCTCTAACAACTAAAGCACCCATTACCACATCACTATGTCCTCCTAAATATTTAGTAGCTGAATGCATTACAATGTCAGCTCCCAAATCTAATGGTTGTTGTAAATATGGTGTAGCAAATGTATTATCTACCGCTAGTAAAAGGCTATATTTTTTCGAAATTTCAGAAACAGCTTTTATGTCAATGATGTTCATCATTGGGTTTGTTGGAGTTTCCACCCAAATGAGTTTAGTTTTCTCACTTATATAGTTTTCAATTTTATCTACATTACCCATTCCTATGAAGTGAAACTTGATTCCAAAATCCTCATATATTTTAGTAAAAAGCCTATATGTACCACCATACAAATCATTTGTAGAAATCACCTCATCACCTGGTTTTAATAACTTTAAAACTGCGTCTATGGCCGCTAATCCTGAACCAAAAGCCAGCCCGAAATTTCCATTTTCTAAACTTGCGAAGGATTGTTCAAGTGCATGTCTTGTAGGGTTGTGAGTTCGAGAATACTCATAGCCTTTATGGTTACCTGGTGATTTTTGAGCATATGTAGTAGTCTGATAGATTGGTGGCATTACAGATCCATAAGCTGCATCGTGCTTTTGACCTCCATGAATAGTTTTTGTGTTAAATTTCATTATAATTTCTAAATGGTTTATCTTAATCGTGGTAACTTTACAGAAACAAGATTCTTTAAGGCATAACAAATTTAATCTATAATTCGTTCTTAAATAAGCACTACAACACCTTTAATGAATGATTAACAAAAATCACATTTCGCTTTTATTTCTATACTTAGCTTTATTTTTTTCATGTAGTAATGAAACTAAGACTATTAGTTTTGAAAACAATTCATATGAAAATCATTACGAAGCTGATATTTCTGTTTCTATTGATGAGGCTATTGGCAATAGTGAAGTAAGTAAGATTATAAACTTTAAAATAAAAGAAGCTATAATTTCAACACTAAGTGATGTCACAAAAAAAACAAGTCTAGAGTCTGTATTAGAAGATTTTGATGCTGAATTTATAACTTTCAAAAAGCAATTTCCAGAAGCGTCTCATCCTGCTTGGGAACTACACATAGAAACCGAAAAGGTTTATCAGTCAGAAGAAATCATAACTTTATCCATTAACACCTATGAGTTTAAAGGTGGTGCTCACGGAAATGATAAAATTAAGTTTTTAAATCTTAATGCTAATACAGGCGAGGTTTATAAGCTCAATGACTTCCTAGACAATTCAGACGGTTTTAAAGCACTTGCTAAGGACTATTTTTTAAAATCTATCGATGCCGATAAAGAAAACAATCAAATAGAGGACTACTTTTTTGGGAAACCATTTCAGTTACCTGAAAATATTGGCTTTAGTGAAGATGGTTTAGTTTTTTTATACAACGTGTATGAAGTTGCTTCTTACGACCAAGGTTATACCGAGTTTGTTATTCCATTTGATGCGGTCGAACCATATCTAAAAGTTAAGTAAGCATTTTATTAATAATCGTATTAAAAGTCCGTTCTTTGCAACGCTATAAATACAAGCTCAAAACGCTATGAAAAAAATATATCATCTAAGTACTTGTGACACTTGCAAAAGAATAATTAATGAACTTAACCTACCTGAGGATTTCCAGTTTCAAGATATAAAGACCGAAGCAATTACCGAAAAACAAGTTGAGGAAATGCGCTGCCTAACTAACAGTTACGAAAGTCTCTTTAGCAAACGTGCAAGACTTTATAAAGAATTAGATTTAAAGAACAAATCTCTAACAGAAGATGATTATAAAAACTACATACTAGAGCACTATACATTTCTTAAAAGACCTGTAATAATTTTTAATGATACTATTTTTATTGGCAACTCTAAAAAAGTAGTTGAAACAGCTAAAAAAGCGATACATGAATAGCAGAAAATATGCTTTGGCAGCATTGTTTGCAGTTCAGCTTATTTATGGTCTTAACTATACCATTGCCAAAACCGTAATGAATGAAAATTACATTAAACCTTTCGGTTTTGTTCTTTTGCGTGTTATTGGTGCCACTGCCCTATTTTGGTTAGTAAGTTTCTTTTTCCCTAAAGAAAAAATTGAAAAAAGAGATTACATTAAGTTTTTTGTTGCAGCTATTTTTGGCGTTGTAATTAATCTATTGTTCTTTTTTAAAGGCTTAGAATATACATCACCAATTCATGCTTCTGCTATAATGACTATAATACCAGTTATTATTCTGGTGTTATCATCTTACTTTTTAAAAGAAAAGATTACAGCTATAAAAATTGTTGGCATCATTGTAGCACTTTGTGGTGCTCTTGTTTTAACCATATATGGTAAATCCGGAAGAGCAGGAGATAATGTTCCTCTTGGTAATTTACTTATTTTACTTAATGCCATATCTTATAGTATTTATGTTATTCTTATTAAAAAATTAACCGAAAAATACCACCCTTTCACCTTTATAAAATGGCTATTTTTAATTGGGTTGATTATACTTATACCTTTTGGCTATACAGAATTAACTGAAGTTCAATGGCAATCATTTACACCTTATATTACATTCTCTGTAATCTTTGTTGTTGTTGGCGCAACCTTTGGCACTTATCTATTAAACCCATACGCACTTAGTCAGCTAAAAGCTTCAACAGTAGGTATTTTTATTTACCTTCAACCTGTTATAGCAGCACTTTTTGCATTAGCAGTTGGTGCGGATTTTATAGATGCTATAAAAATCGGAGCTATGGTTCTTATTTTTACAGGTGTTTATTTGGTATCTGTAAAGCGAAAACAAAATAAGTAGTTTGACTCTTAATTCCGAAATATTTAAAACTGTTGACTCTATTCCTAAATCCTATTGGGAGAGCCTCAATTGTACAAACAATATTTATTATTCGCCAGAGTTTTTAAAGGCATTTGAACTTGCCAACAGAGATATTGAGTTTAATTATATTTTTATTTTAAAAGACGGAGAAGCTGTAGCTTTTGCTAACACTCAGATTGTAACCATTGGCATAGAAACCATTACCAAAAACATTGCTATGTCTCATAAATTGAGAAACATAGTAAACAACCTGTTTTGCAATAATCACATCAGAGTATTGTTTTGTGGCAATGTGTTTTTAAGTGGAGAATATGGTACATTTTTAAAGGAAGGAGAACCAAAGGTGGAAACTTTTAAAGCCATTGCAAAAGCTGTAAAAA
The DNA here is from genome assembly GCA_002722255.1 of Winogradskyella sp. Classification (GTDB taxonomy): domain Bacteria; phylum Bacteroidota; class Bacteroidia; order Flavobacteriales; family Flavobacteriaceae; genus Winogradskyella; species Winogradskyella poriferorum. The sequence continues at coordinate 201,599 of PBLD01000001.1, forward strand.
AGCTCTATCGCTGCAAACGCCTTAGTACTGTTTTTATTAAAGATTTTGAAGACGAATCTCTCTACATTACAGATCATTTAAAGGCTTTTGATTATGCTTCGATGCATGTAGAGCCTAATATGATTATTTATCTTGATTCTGCATGGAAATCTTTTGAAGATTATACTTCAGCTTTAAAGTCTAAATACAGAGTGAAAGCCAATAGAGCTGATACAAAAAGTGACGTTTTAGAATCTAAACTCTTAAGTGAAGAAGACATCAAAATGTACTTAGATGAGCTACAAGCTTTATATCAAAACACAATAGATAATGCAGATTTTAATGCTCAGATACTAAACCTAAACACCTATACTCAACTAAAAAACACTTACAAAGACCATTTTATTGTTAAGGGTTATTTTCTGGAAGGAAAGCTTGTAGGCTTCTTATCTGCAATGCAAAATGGTGACCATCTTGATGCGCATTTTATTGGCATAGACTATTCAAAAAATAAAGAATATGCAATCTATCCTAGAATTCTAAATGACTATGTTCGCTTAGGAATAGAAACTAAATCCTCTCAAATAAATCTTGGCAGAACAGCTTCTGAAATTAAGAGTACACTTGGCGCACAACCCAAGACTTTAACCTGTTATTGCAGGCATAAATTTGGTTTACCGAATAAAATCCTTAAGCCCTTTATAAAGAATGTTCATATAAAAACATTCAAGCAGCATCAACCTTTTAAGTAAATTCCTGCGAAAGCAGGAATCTCTTGGTCTTAATTTACCAACCCTTTAGTATTTATGTAAAAAAAAGTTTATTTAGTTTAAATCTCAAGTGGCTTCGGTCTTACACCATGCTTCCTAGTATCTTCTTTGGTAAGCACTTTATAGTTTTCAGACTTAGGAAATGTATTTGCCAATTGTAACAATTCGTCAGGCAAACCTGTCAGTTTTCTTGCCTTTAAATCTATCCAAGCACCTTGCATTTCGCAGTAGGCTAAATTCTCTCCTTTATGGTTATAAAAATTATGTTCAAACATAAAAAGCATACCATCTTCACTCAAACCAGAAACTTCAATAGTAACTGTAATTGGCGTACCAATAAAGGACTCCTTAAAATAGTACATATGTTCATAGAATACTACAGGTCCAATATTATGCTTCATAATTTCTGGCATAGAAAAGCCTTGTTCGCTAAAAAAAGACATCCTTGCATGACTCATAAAATTAGTATACGCAGAATTGGCTAAGTGACCATTGGCATCAACATCGCTCCAACGGATTTCAAATTGTTTTTTGTACATGGTAAATTTTTGGTTTTGATAAACAAAGTTAACAAACCTTATTATGCACGCATAAGAGTTTCTAAAAAATTTAAAATAATTTCAGAACCGCTGATTTTTGTACCTTTGCCCAACTTTAATCGCATCTTTTAATGATACAATCCATGACTGGTTATGGGAAATCAGTTTTACAACTCCCAACCAAAAAAATATCTATAGAACTAAAATCACTTAACAGTAAAAATTTAGACGTTAATGCACGCATGCCTTCTATGTATCGTGCCAAAGAATTAGATATAAGAAAACTTCTGGCTAAACATTTGGTTAGAGGAAAGGTAGATTTTTCACTTTATGTTGAAATTACTGGTGAAGACACCAGCTCTAAAATCAATAAAACAGTAGTAAAAGAATACATAAAACAACTGAAGGATGTGGTTGATGGAGATGACGTTGAGCTGCTAAAAATGGCTGTTCGTTTACCAGATGCTGTAACTACAGAGCGTGACGATATTGATGAAGAAGAATGGTTGAAAATTGCCGAAGGTATCAATGAAGCTATCTCTAAAATTGTAAACTATAGAAAAGACGAGGGCGCAATTTTGAAACAAGATTTTACCGATAGAATTACAACATTAAAAGAATTACTAAACCAAGTTATTGCAATGGATCCTGAGCGTATTGAAGGTGTTAGAGCGCGTTTAGAAAAAGGCATTGCAGACATTAAGGAGAAAGTTGATGAAAATCGTTTTGAGCAAGAGCTAGTTTACTACATAGAAAAGTTTGACATTACCGAAGAAAAGGTAAGGCTAGACAATCATTTAGATTACTTCATTAAAACCCTGAACTCTGATGATTCTAACGGAAAAAAACTAGGCTTTATCTCTCAGGAAATAGGTAGAGAGATCAACACTATTGGTTCAAAATCTAACCATGCACCTATGCAAAAGCTCGTGGTGCAAATGAAAGATGAGCTCGAAAAAATAAAGGAACAGTTATTGAATGTGCTTTAATTAAAAACAAACTACGTGTCTAAAGAAGAATTAACAAAACAAGGCAAACTTATCGTGTTTTCAGCACCTTCAGGTTCTGGTAAAACCACAATTGTTCGTCATTTATTAAAACAGCCCGAATTAAATTTAGAGTTTTCAATATCTGCCACCTCTCGTGAACCTCGTGGTAACGAAGAGCATGGTAAAGATTATTATTACCTCTCGCTAAAAGAATTTAAAAATAAAATTAAAAATGACGAATTCTTAGAGTGGGAAGAAGTATACAGAGATAACTTTTATGGCACTCTAAAAACGGAAATTGAACGTATTTGGGCACAAGGAAAGCATGTTATTTTTGATATTGATGTTTCTGGAGGCTTGCGTATAAAACGAAAATTCCCAGAGCAAACCTTAGCAGTTTTTGTAAAACCACCAGACTTAAACGAATTGGTGAGACGTCTGAAAGATCGTGGCGAAGAAAGTCCAGAAAAAATTAGTATGCGTGTTGCCAAAGCACCAGCAGAATTAGCAACTGCTCCACTTTTTGATACAATTGTTGTTAATTCTAACTTAGACGAAGCTCTAGAAAATGCTTATAAGTTAGTATCTGATTTTATTAAAAAATAAATATTAATCTGTCACTCTGAACTTGTTTCAGGGTCTTAATTTTTTAAATAGATGCTGAAACATGTTCAGCATGACAAAATATTATGAAAATAGGTCTTTACTTCGGAACATTCAATCCAATACACATTGGTCATTTAACGATTGCAAACCATTTGGCTGAACACAGCGATTTAGACCAAATTTGGTTTGTAGTAACACCTCAAAGTCCATTTAAGAAAAAAAGTAGCCTTCTAGATAATAGACAACGCTATGAAATGGTTTACCGAGCAACAGAAAGCTATTTAAAATTAAAACCTAGCGATATAGAATTTGGATTAAAACAACCCAACTATACCATAGACACACTTATCTATCTTGAAGAGAAATTTCCTGATTATGAATTTGCCCTAATCATGGGGGAAGACAATTTAAAGAGCTTTCATAAATGGAAAAACTATGAGTTAATACTAGAGAATTACAGCGTTTATGTATATCCTCGTATATCTGAAGGTAAAACAGATACTCAGTTTAAAGATCACCCAAAAATTCATCATGTGGCAGCTCCAATAATGGAATTATCTTCAACATTTATTAGAAATTCTATTAAAGAAGGTAAAAACGTTCGTCCTATGTTACCTGACTCAGTTTGGGAATACATAGACGAAATGAATTTTTATAAGTAAAATTTCTACGCAGGCAGGAATCTCTTAGCTTTAAGACTTATACCATTTGAGATTTCTGGTATTGCTTTAATGAAAGTTTTGAGATAAAGGATAGAGATACTGAAACAAGTTCAGCATGACAATTTATACTTAAAAATGATAAAAAGCATTTTCTAAATGCTCAATCTTATAGGCTTTGTTTTCTTTAACAATGGCAATAATATCGAACCTAACCTCAACATCTAAGTCGTTTTCGGTTACATATTCATCAACTGCTTTTACCAGGTTTTTTATTTGTTTTGGCTTTACAAAATCTTGAGGATTTCCAAATTCTAACGAACTTCTGGTTTTTACCTCAACAATTGCCAAAATATCATCTTTTTGAGCAATAATATCAACTTCAGCTTTGTCAAAACGGTAATTACGCTCTACAATATCGTAGCTATTTTCAACTAGAAAATCTACTGCTAATTGCTCACCTTTTTTACCAAGTTCGTTGTGTTGTGCCATTTTATTCCTGCGAAAGCAGGAATCTCTAGCCTACTTTCTTAATTTACAAAAACACTTATTTAAAGTGCAAATTACTTTTATCTTTCCCAACCTTCAACTCCACTTCTCTACCCAGCACTAATGCTCTATTATCTTTTTCATGTCCGGCTGGCATATTAAAAGCTATTGGAAAATCATATTCTTCAAGAGCATCTAATATCAATTGCTCTATCGATGTGCCCCAAAGCGTTGTGTTTTTTCTCAACTTAGACATATCACCAACAACTAAACCTTTAAGGTTTTCAAAATAACCTGCACGCTTCATACTTTGTAGCATACGATCTATATGATATTTGTACTCACCTATTTCTTCAATAAAAAGAATTTTTCCAGAGGTATCTAAACTTGTATCAGAACCTAACATAGTGTGCAACATGGTTAAATTACCACCAATTAATTGCCCTTTTGCTTCACCTTCTCTATTATATTTAGAACCTTCTAAATCATAATTTTTAGGCTTACCGAATAGTGCTGCTTTAAACGTATCTACAGACTCTTGCACTTCTGAGATATCTTTTGTTAAGCTCACACACATTAAGGCATGCAAAGACTCAAAACCTTGGTTGTGTAACTGATTATGTAATGCCGTAATATCACTATAACCGATAATCCACTTAGGATTCTCTTTTAGTTTTGTGTAGTCTAATTTATCTAAAATCCTTACTGTACCGTAGCCTCCTCTTGCACACCAAATGGCACTAATTGTTGGATCGTCCATAGCTTTTTGCAAATCTTCGCAACGTTCTGCATCAGTACCTGCAAAATGATTAGCCTTGCTAAACACATGTTTACCAACAGTAGCGTGCAAACCCCAACTTTTTAGTAAATCGACAGCCTGTTGCACTTCTCGCTCTCTGTTTTTTAGTATTCCTGAAGGTGCTACAATAGCAACTGTATCTCCCTTTTTTAGATATGGAGGCCTAATTAATTCTGATGTCATTTTCAAAGTTTCCTCTTGTTTATTTTGACCATGTAAAACCAAACACAAAACTAGTGTAGCTGATAACAATATATACAAAAAGCGTTGTCTATATATCATATTTTGGGCTTTATGTAAATGTACATTTTTTTTCTAAATAGCCTTTATATTCCGTACTTTTGTGGCTTCAAAATTTTCTAAAAACATGTCAAAAAGATATACCATTACAGCTGCTTTACCTTACACTAATGGTCCAATTCATATTGGTCATTTAGCAGGTGTTTATGTACCAGCAGATATTTATTCGAGATATTTAAGATTAACAGGTAATGACGTTGCTTTTATTTGCGGTAGTGACGAGCATGGTGTTCCTATTACCATTAAAGCAAAAAAAGAAGGTGTTACACCACAAGATATCGTCGATAAGTATCATGCTATCATCAAAACTTCATTTGAAGATTTTGGTATTTCTTTTGACAATTATTCGCGTACCTCAGCGAAAATTCATCATGATACAGCTTCAGAATTCTTTAAAACACTTTATGACAAAAATGAGTTTGTAGAAGAAGTTTCCGAACAACTTTATGATGAAGAAGCGAATCAGTTTTTGGCTGACCGCTTTGTTATTGGTACGTGTCCAAAATGTGGTTTTGAAGAAGCCTATGGCGACCAATGTGAAAACTGTGGAACCAGCCACAACGCTACAGATTTAATTAATCCGAAGTCTGCAATTACAGGCAATACACCAACTTTGAAAGAAACCAAACACTGGTTTTTACCTTTAAACAAGCACGAAGAATTTTTACGTGAATGGATTTTAAAAGGGCATAAAAAAGATTGGAAACCCAACGTTTACGGCCAAGTAAAATCTTGGATAGACGATGGACTACGTCCTAGAGCCGTAACCAGAGATTTAGATTGGGGAATTCCTGTGCCTGTAGAAGGTGGAGAAGGCAAAGTGCTTTATGTTTGGTTCGATGCACCTATTGGCTACATCTCTGCCACCAAAGAATGGGCTTCACGTGTAGGCAAAAACTGGGAAGATTACTGGAAAGACGAAGACACCAAACTGGTACACTTTATTGGTAAGGATAATATTGTGTTTCACTGCATCATTTTCCCATCAATGCTAAAGGCTGAAGGCTCATACATTCTACCAGAAAATGTGCCTGCTAACGAGTTTTTGAATTTGGAAGGCAATAAACTTTCAACTTCAAAAAACTGGGCCGTTTGGTTACCAGAGTATTTAGAAGATTTTCCAAATCAGCAAGATGTGTTGCGCTATGCATTAACGGCTAATGCACCAGAAACTAAGGACAATGATTTTACGTGGAAAGATTTCCAAGCTAGAAACAATAATGAGTTGGTGGCTATTTTTGGTAATTTCATTAATCGTGTTGCTGTACTAACCAACAAATATTATAACGGAGAAATTCCGCAACCAGGAGAATTTAAAGCTATAGACGAAGAAACCTTGGCAGCTGTTAAAGCGTATCCTGCAGTAATTGCAAGCTCTATTGAGCGTTACCGTTTTAGAGAAGGTAGCCAGGAATTAATGAATTTAGCACGTCTCGGAAACAAATATTTAGCAGACGAAGAGCCTTGGAAAACTATAAAAACAGACGAAGAGCGTACTAAAACCGTAATGTTTGTCGCTTTACAAATTGCATCAGCTTTAGCAGTTTTAAGTGAACCGTTTTTACCATTTACGTCTAATAAATTAAAATCAATTTTAAATCATTCTGAACTTGATTCTGAATTGACTTGGGAAGACATTTCAACAAAAGACGTTTTACTTCCTGCAGGTCACAGCATTCAATCCGGAAAACCAGAATTATTATTTTCTAAGATTGAAGATGAGACCATTCAAAAACAATTAGATAAGCTTGAAGCTAGCAAAAAAGCGAATGAAGCTGCTAACAAAAAAGTAGAGCCTCAAAAAGAGGAAATTACTTTTGATGATTTTACAAAATTAGACCTTCGCGTTGGTACTATTTTAGAGGCTGAAAAAATGCCAAAAACTAAAAAATTACTGGTTTTAAAAGTCGACACTGGTATCGATACACGTACTATTGTTTCTGGTATTGCAGAAAGCTTTTCACCGGAAGACGTCATCGGCAAGCGTGTTACTGTTTTAGTCAACTTAGCACCAAGAAAACTACGAGGTGTAGAGAGCCAAGGAATGATTTTAATGACTGAAGACGAAAGTGGTAATTTAGTGTTTGTAAATCCTAATATCGACGGTGTTTCTAATGGGTTGAAGATTAGTTAAGAATATTATATATTTGATATATGTACTACAGAAGAAAAATAGCGCTATCACTTTTACAGGTTTTTGGTAATGAATTAGATAAAATTCAAATTCAAAAACTACTCTTTCTTCATAGTCGATACAAAACAAAGAAAAAGACTTATGATTTTGTCCCATATAAATATGGTTGTTTTTCTTTTCAGGCAAATGCAGATTTATATACTTTAAAAAAGTATGGAATTGTTGATGAAACATCTAAATCTTGGAAAAAAATAGATAATACCAATTATCTTATTCAATTAGATAAAGATGATAAAAAAATTATTTCTGATTTTAAAGTTATATACAATAACAAAACTAATGATGATTTAATAGCCTTGACTTATAAAAGATATCCTTATTATTCGATAAATAGTACTATCGCTGATAAATATCTGTCTGAAAACGAACTAGAAAGTTTAAATAATTTTAGATCATTTGAAAATGATATAGTATTATTTACCATTGGATACGAAGGTATTTCACTAGAACATTATTTGAACAAGCTCATAAAAAACAACATCAAAGTTCTTTGTGATGTTAGAAAGAATGCTTTAAGCATGAAATATGGATTTAGTAAGAGTCAATTAAAAAATGCATGTGAAGGTGTTGGGATAATTTATATCCACATACCTGAAGTTGGTATTGATTCAGACAAGCGTCAGGAGTTAAATTCGCAAGATGATTACGATAAACTCTTTAAATTATATGCTGAGAATAATCTTATTAAGACAATTGATAAACAAAAAGAAATTCTCAATTTATTAATTGAGAATAGAAGGATAGCTCTAACCTGTTTTGAAGCTAATGAATGTCAATGTCATAGAAGTCATTTAGCCAAATCTATTTCTCAACTAAAAGACTTCCATTATGAGTTAGAGCATTTATAATATATGTATGGCTTTAAAAAAAATACTAATAACTGTAACTACATATCCTTTACCTTCTAGGAGTTATGATGAGCTAGTTTGTACTGCTGGAATTTTAGAAAATGGTAGTTGGATAAGAATTTATCCTATACCATTAAGTTTTTTAAATCAAATTAAAAAGGATACTGGGTTTAAAAAATATACTTGGATAGAACTCGATGTTAAGCCAAGAGATGATGATTTTAGACCAGAAAGCCACTCTCCAGAAAATTATGATGTTAGAATTATAGATACTCTTGACACAAAAAATTATTGGAAGGAAAGAAAAAAGATATGCTTAAAAAATGTTTACACTAATAAGGCCAATTTATTAAATGATTCTAAAGCCCCTACCAACATTTCTTTAGCTACATTCAAACCTTCAAAAATCACCAATTTTATTGTCGAAAATGACTCGAAAGAATGGAAAGACGAATGGCGCGAATTAAGAAAACAAACTGATTTATTTGCTGAAATAGAGAGTGATCCAGAAAAATTAATTCCTAAAGTACCTTATAAATTCTCATATACTTTTGAGGATGATGAAGGAGTTTCTAGTACATTAATGATCGAAGATTGGGAAATTTTTCAATTATATTGGAATTGTCTTCGTCTATCCAAAGGAGATGAAAAATTAGCAATTGAAAAGGTTAGGCAAAAATATTTTAATGTTTTTACTAAAGAGCATGATATTTATCTTTTTTTAGGGACAACCATGCAATGGCATAGAAGACGTGCTAACAATCCTTTTGTTATAATTGGAACATTTCACCCTAAAATTGAAACACAATTAAGTTTAGATTTGTAAAATATTACCTACCTGTATTTCATCTATTAAAATTATGCTTAATTACATAATATCTAAATCCAAATTACCTGAGTTTTCCGTAAAAAACACCATAAAATTACTCAACGAAGATTGTACCATTCCTTTTATTTCGAGATATAGAAAAGAAGCAACTGGTAATTTAGATGAAGTTGAAGTTGGCTTAATTGTAAAGTTTAAAGAAGAATTTGAAGCTTTAGAAAAACGAAAAACATCCATTCTAAAAGCATTAGAAGAACAGGATGTCTTAACGGAAAAATTGAAGCAAAGTATTGAGGACGCTGAAGACTTAACCACGCTTGAAGACTTATACTTACCCTACAAGAAAAAGCGAAAAACTAAGGCTGAAACTGCTCGTAAAAACGGCCTAGAACCTTTGGCTAAAATTATAATGAGCCAAAATGCTAACGATATAGAATCTATTGCTTATAAGTATGTAAAAGGGGACTTATCATCTACTGAGGAAGCTTTAGAAGGTGCCAGACATATTATTGCCGAATGGATTAACGAGCGTACAGATATTAGAAACGCATTAAGACAGCAACTAGAACGCTTTGCACAGATAAGCACAAAAGTTGTGAAGACAAAAGAAACCGATACTTCGACTGCGCTCAGCACAAGGGAAAAAGCACAAAAATTTAGAGATTATTTTGACTGGTCTGAAAGTTTAGGTCGCATTCCATCTCATCGCTTGCTCGCTATATTACGTGCAGAAAGCGAAGGTTTTATTAGAGTAAAAATTGAAATTGATGACAATAAAGCCTTAGAACGCATAGACAGAAAAATTATTCGAAGCAACAATGCTTGTGCAGACCAGTTAGAATTGGCAATTTCTGATGCTTATAAGCGCTTACTTTTTCCATCGCTAAGCAAAGAAGCCTTAAATGCCGCTAAAGAAAAAGCAGACGATGCTGCTATTTCTGTTTTTGCGAAAAATTTAAGACAGCTTTTATTAGGTTCACCTATTGGCGAAAAACGTGTTTTAGCTATAGATCCTGGATTTAGAACTGGTTGTAAAGTGGTTTGTTTAGATGAAAACGGTAACTTAAAACACAATGAAACCATCTATCCGCACGCACCAAAAAATGACTGGTCTGGTGCTTTAAAAAAACTGGCTTCACTTACCGAAGCGCATAAAATTGAAGCCATTGCTATTGGTAATGGTACAGCATCGAGAGAAACAGAAGCTTTGGTTAGAAAAATTCAGTTTAAGAATGACGTTCAGGTTTTTGTAGTCAGCGAAGCTGGTGCAAGTATTTACTCGGCTTCAAAAATTGCACGAGATGAATTTCCTAATTACGATGTTACTGTAAGAGGTGCCGTTTCTATTGGTAGACGTTTACAAGATCCTTTAGCAGAATTGGTAAAGATTGATGCCAAATCCATTGGTGTTGGCCAATACCAGCACGATGTAGACCAAACAAAACTACAAAAACAACTTGGTGTTGTGGTAGAAAACTGTGTAAATGCTGTTGGTGTTAATATTAATACAGCAAGTGTTTCGCTATTAAGCTATGTATCTGGTATTGGACCTAAATTGGCAGAAAATATCGTCAACCACAGAACTGAAAATGGTGCGTTCTCATCAAGAAATTCAATAAAAAAAGTACCNCGTTTGGGNGGAAAAGCTTTTGAGCAATCGGCTGCTTTCTTAAGAATTAAAGANGCTAAAAACCCATTAGATGATTCTTCTGTACATCCTGAAAGTTATCCTATTGTTGAAAAAATGGCTAAAGACGAAGGTATTTCTATTAAAGAGTTAATAGGAAACAAAAGCCGACTTCAAAATATCGATTTAAAAAAATACTATACTGAAACCGTTGGTTTACCAACACTACAAGACATTGTAAAAGAGCTTGAAAAACCTGGTTTAGACATTCGAGAGGAAGCCAAAGTTTTTACTTTTAATCAAAACATAAAAACTATAAACGATCTTCACGAGGGGCAACTTTTACCAGGTATTGTAAATAACATTACCAACTTTGGTTGTTTTGTAGATATTGGCATTAAAGAAAGCGGCTTAATTCATGTTTCAAACCTAAGCGATAGCTTCGTCAAAGATGTTAATGAGCACGTACATCTGCATCAACAAATTATAGTAAAAGTGCTAGATGTTGATGTGAGCAGAAAACGCATTCAATTGAAATTGCATAAGTAGAATTTTGGGAAACAACGCAATGATTTTTATTGTCTGTAAATTCTTATATTGAAACTTTTATCAACCATCTTAAATTAACTAATGGACGGAATAAGAATAATACTCATCGTCATTGCTGCTCTGATTATAATCGTCAATCTATTTATCAATTTTTCTAATATTTTCAGAATAGTTTCTTACTGTTTTAAATCAAACACTTTAAACCAATACTGGAGTTTATTTTTTAAAAACTGTGTTAGTGGTAGAGCTCTTATCTCTTCGATATTTGCCATAATTATAGCTGTTGTAATTTTTATTATTATTACACCTTTTGTTCTTTTTAGACGTGCTACTATTGGCAAAAAGACTGCTGCCTTAATTGAAGAAGGCATCTTATTTGAGTATCAAGATTTAAACTTAAGCGATAAAAACGTTCATTTTAATTCTAACTTAGAATCGCTTACAGGCATTTCTTTAACTAATGATTTAGCAGCAACAGGAAATGTAAAAATAGACGCTACTTTGGTTATTAGCGAAATACAAACCAAAGTACAAGCTGAGGACAAGACATTTTCTTTTAAAGCTATGCATAATATTACCTTGAATGATGGTAAAGATGCTATTGTACCTGTTTTTATAACAATTGACCAAAAAAGTCATCCTGTTTACTTTGTTTATAATGAAATGCACAAAAATCAATTCAATAAGATAAATAGCAAACTTTACAACAGAGGATTTAAGTCTATCTATTTTTCAATTTTACCGATGTAAGTTTTTTTCGATTAAAAAAGAAGCCACTCAATTTTAAATCTAAAAGTCTTTTAGGTCTTTACACAAAAGCCATAACCAATGATGGTACTTTCATTTCTGAAGAGAAAACCATATCTTTAGAATAAAAATAATTTCTATGAAATCAACAGTAAGACTCGGTTTTAATTCATTTTTTTCGGTAATATTCTTATGTATATTTAACTTCTCTTTCAGCCAAGAGGAAAAGCTCGTTAAGTCATACACCGACTATCATAAAACTGCCAGAGAGATTGTTTACTTACATCTCAATAAGTCTACTTACATAAAAGGTGAAGATATTGGCTTTACGGCTTATGTTTTAGACAAAAGAAATAAAAAACCTTCAATCTACACTTCTAATCTTTATGTGGTCATTGAAGATTCTAACAATACCATTGTAAAACAAAAGTTAGTGCGTGTAAAAGATGGAGTGGCATCAAACATTTTTGAAGTTGATTCTTCTTTTAGCTCTGGCACATACAACATTAAAGCCTATACCAATTGGATGCTTAACTTTAATGAAAAGAACTATTATTCTGAATCTATACAAATCATCGATCTTGAGAACAATGTTAAAAAAAGTACCGCTTTAGATGAAGAAGATATCGATGCTCAATTTTTACCCGAAAGTGGTCATTTACTGCATAATGTAACTAATGTTGTAGGTGTTACTATAAAAGACCCAAACGGCTATGGTATACCAAATGCAAAAGGTGAAGTTATTGATAGCAACAAAAACACAATAACAACCTTTGCAACCAATCAATTTGGTATAGGTAATTTTCAACTAATGCCAAAAATTGGAAACACCTATTCTGTAAAAATTAAGACAGAGAGCAAAGACTATGAGGCTAGTCTCAATCAGAAAATAGAGCAAAAAGGCATCATTCTGAGTTTAAATAAACTAAAAGATAAAATATATATCTCTCTGACGACTAACAATGAAACCTTTAACACCATCAAAAATCAAAGGTACACGTTAATGATTCATAACGGTGTTAGTTATAATTTAATTGATGTTTATTTTACAGACAATACGGTTATAACTAGTGTTCTTGATAAAAACACTACCTCACCTGGTATTAATATTGTTACGCTACTCAATGCAGAAGATAAGCCTATTGCAGAACGCTTATTTTTTAATCATCATGGTATAAATGTGTTAAAATCCAGTACCATAAACACTTCTAAAACAAAAGACTCTGTTACGTTTAATATAAACTTTAAATACTTAGATCCAAGCCTTAAAAATTCCTTTAGTGTTTCTGTTTTACCACAAGACACCAAATCATACAACAGAGAAAATAATATTATTTCTTCTACTTATTTAGAACCCTATGTTAAGGGAGTTATTGAGCAGCCTAAATACTATTTTACAGATACAAACCAAAAAAAAGAGTATGAGCTAGACAACTTATTAATTACACAAGGTTGGAGTAGTTATAATTGGGATGATATTTTTAAAGGTGCACCAAAATTAAGCTATGAGTTTGAACAAGGTATTACAGTAAAAGCCAACGCAGCACCTAATAGCAATGGTACTAATGACCAATTGATGTATAGTTTAAATAATGAGGGATTTATGATTTCTGAAGTAAATCCAAAAGACTCCTATTATTGGATATATGGATTATACCCAGAAGACAATACCACCATTAAAATGTCTAAAATTACTGAAGCAGATGGACTGAAACCTGCATCTATGTATGTGCAATTTTTTCCTAGCACAATACCGCAGCTCAATAGCGATGATTCCGATTTAAATTTTATTGAGGAAAAAACACTTAAACTAAAACGAAATAATTACACTAAAAATAACTTTTTGAAGAGCTCAAAAAATCTACAAGAGTTAGATACTGTTACCGTAGTTTCTAGCCCAATACTAGAAAAAAGACTTAAGCAACATGAGCTGAGCACAGACAGGTTTGGAAGAGTTACTGTAGTTGATGAACAAGATGAAAACAATCTCATTATGCTAACTGACTACATAGACCAAAGAATAAAAAGCGAAAGAATAAGAACCCAAAACAGTAACGACTCCTCTTTTGCTATAGGCAGGTTTCAAATAAACTATTTTTTAGACGATGTACTCTTAACAGATCCAACCATTTTAGAAGGTATATTTTTAGCTGATATTGAGTCTATTGAGTTTAATAGATTTGGTATCGGAGATGGTTATAGAAGTCCTAATGGTTTTGTGAAAATTTACACAAAAAAGTTGCCTTCAACAAGGTATGACAAGAAAACTACCAAAGCATACGAATTTCCTTTAACCTTTAGTGCTGATAAAAAGTTTTATATTCCAAAATATAAACTATATCAAAATGATTTTTTCAAAAATTATGGTGTTATAGATTGGAAAACAAACCTTACAACTAATAAAAATGGTACAGTGACTTTTAAAATTGCAAAACCAAAGGTCCCTGTAAGTATCTATATAGAAGGCATAGCAAATGATGGATCTCTCGTAGCTGAAGACAAAAAAATCTCTTTAGACTAACTAGATTTTATAAGGAGCCTTAATGCTAAAAATAGCATACCACCCAATCTACAGACACCCATTACCAGAAGGGCATCGTTTCCCTATGGAAAAATATGAATTATTGCCACAGCAATTACTCCACGAAGGTACTTGTAGTGGCAATAATTTTTTTGAACCTGAGAAACCAAATGACAAATACATTGTTGCAATACACGATCCGGAATATTACTATGAACTAGTTAATTTAACATTAGATCAACGAGCAGCTAGAAAAATAGGATTTCCATTGAGCAGAGCATTAGTGGAGCGCGAAGTCATCATTGCAGATGGCACCATAAAAGCCAGTGAGTATGCCTTAAAACATGGTATAGCAATGAACATTGCTGGTGGCACGCATCACGCCTATACCAATCGTGGTGAAGCGTTTTGTTTACTCAACGACCAAGCAATTGGAGCTCGATTTCTTCAAAACAAAGGATTAGCAAACAAAGTTCTTATTGTAGATTTAGATGTACATCAAGGTAATGGTACTGCAGAAATTTTTCAGAATGATGATTCTGTATTTACATTTTCTATGCATGGCAAAAGTAACTATCCATTTAAAAAAGAATTGAGCGATTTAGATATCGCATTAGACAATGACACCAACGATTATACCTATCTCAAGATTCTAAAAGATACACTTCCTAAACTTATAGATGAGCAACAACCAGATTTTATCTATTATCTTTTTGGTGTAGATGTTATTGCTTCAGATAAATTAGGAAAACTCGGCATGAGTGTAGAAGGCTGTAAAGAACGTGACCGTTTTGTTCTACAAACTTGCAAAGACCATAGTATTCCAGTAATGTGTAGTATGGGAGGAGGATACTCAGCAGACATAAAAATCATTGTAAATGCACATGCTAACACCTACCGATTAGCACAAGAAATTTTCTTTTAAAAATTAACTCTAAAAATGAGATTTGGCGTAATCCCTAAGGATTGCTGTTTCACTTCTGTTACAGCATTATTATTAATACGATAAAAACTATTTATAGTGTTTTCACGATTTAAAAGATTCCATACAGAAAGTCCAAGATTAGCACTGGTAGCTGTGCTTAATCTAAAATTATACAATGCTGAAACATCTACTCTTAGATAATCTTTAAGTTTTGAAGAATTAGTCCTATTGTAATTAATTTCGCCATTACTAAGTTCGTTTCCTTCAACAGGAGTTGTTGTTGGCCTACCTGAATTCCAATTTAAACCTGCAGACACTTTTAACTTGCCAGAAGTGTAATTTGTCCCAAGCGTAATTGCATGTCTAATATCGTAATTACTAGGAAAAGTCGCCTCTGGTAAATCGCTAAATGTATAATCGCTATTCATAAAAGAATAGCTAAGCCACGAATTAAAATTATTTAAACGCTTTCTAACTATAAAATCGAGACCTCTCACTTCATTAAATCCACTCGTTCTTACAAATTCATATTGATTTTGAAATCCTTGACTTTGCGTGGTAATTCCCTTAATCTTTTTGTAATACCCTTCTGCACTAACCAACCATCCATTTTTACTGTATGACAAACCCAACGACGCTTGACGACTTTGTATTACAGGAATATCGTTGTCGTTAGACAACTGCCATCTACGTTTTTCTATACCTAAAAAATCATTCTGAAAATTTATAATCTGAGAACTATTTTGATGTTTAAATTCACCTAAAACTTCAACAGAAAAGAAGTCTAAAAACTTATGAGAAAAACTCAATCTTGGCTCTAACAGATGTTTGCTAAACTTATCTATGTAATTGTACCTTATTCCAGAAGTTATATTCGTATTTTTATCATTAGACTTATATGAAAGCTGCGAAAACACACCATGCGTTCTCACCACCTCAGACACCAATAACTTAAAACGTGGTACATCTACATCATCTAAATTGGTCATCTTAGTTTCTACAAAATGGTAACCACTTAGTAATTGAAACCTGCCATTAAATTTATGATTTGCCTTTAGTTTTAAACTGGTTTCAGATATCTTATTTTCCTGCAAAAATCGTTGCGAATCTAAGAGATTGGCATTAATAGATTTTAGCTTATAATCTGTTTCATAAGCTTCAAAAACGGTTTGCCATTTAGTGTTCCAAACCTTGGAATACGAAATCGCTCCTGCAATACTATGTTGAGACAGGCTACTTTCTCTGGAATCCTCAATAGCATCAATCGTTGTGTTTTCATTAAAAACCAACTCATTGGTTGCGTTTATAAAATTGACTCTTAGTATTTCGTTTTTATTTATCTTATAAATCCAACGTAAGGAGGCATCATAAAAATCGAAAGTTTTGTCAGAATTTGTAATACTCATCGTATTATTTTCTACTTCTGTGTCTTGCGATATACGCTCAAAAAAATTGTTATAGGTAGGAGTCTCTGTAAAGTCGCTTAAAGCTTTTCTGGCCGCAACTTGTAATGACGATTTTTTGCTAATAGGCACATCTACAAAACCATTAGCATCAATAAAATTCACTCCAATATTTCCATTAAACGTTTCATTAACATCTTTCTCGGTTTCCATAGAAATTGTACCCGAAACACCATCTGTAAATTCTGTAGATGAGCCATTTTTGGTTAAGGAAACACGTTGTGTTATCTGAGGATTAAACATAGAAATTAGTCCGAAAAAATGACCAGATTGATACATTTTTATATCATCCCACAGAATTAAATTCTGGTCGTNAGANCCACCTCTNATNTTAATNTTAGAAACNGTTTCATTAATACTCTGTATNCCAGGAAACGCTTGTACAGCNTGNAAAACNTCNGTNTCTACCAAACCAGGNAANATNTCAAANTCNGANACCTTAATTTCAAAAGANCCATTNCTNAGTTTATTGATNCCTTTTACAATNTANCCAGANACCANNACTTCTGANANTTTTTGCAAATCNAAAGCNGNNTNGTTNNNNATNACCAAAANCATATTNTCNTCNGTAANTTGATAGCTGAAAATCNGTTTGNATTTCTANNTAGTTCANNGCNTCTTNTANNGATNAGNNTNCTTTNTGGNGGTTTAANNAAAATNNCAGAAANAGCATCTTCGGCATAATTAAACTGAACNTTNTANCGNTGNTCTAATNNTGNTAAAATTTCGGACAANGNTNNCTTGCTCTCAGTCTCTTGNGAAANAGCACAGAAAGAAAAACTAAANCTAAGAAGTAGTACTANTATGTACTGCTTAATCTGTATNGCCATAAATTAGCACTTGATTGNNTGAACTAATTTTATAGGTTAAANNCATAGGCTGAGTTATGGCAGAAAGGGCTTTTTCTAAATTNTTGTGAGTAAATCCACCAGAAAACAATCGNGTTGTNTTNGTGTCTTTAAANGTNACTTNNACATTAAACTGNCGCTCTAANTCNGANACAACNTCTTTNANNGGAACAGCTTTAAANCTNCTTCTNTTTTCAACCCANTCTGGTTGNNNANCNNCTANCTTATCTTGNCTAAANTNNTTNTTTAATATNCGANANGTNTCNCCTGCCAACAANTGTCTTGTAATNGTATCTGATGNNACTTTNACNATACCTTCNTANCANANAACTTNAAAATAATCTGNTCTTGCTTTTACATTAAACTCNGTNCCAACNACAGTTACNACACCNTNNTNTGTNATAACATCAAACGTTTTTCCTTTGGCTACTTTAAAATAGGCTTCACCTTTAAGATTTAGNTGNCTANTATCATACCANGANTCTTTATCNTATGTNATTTNNGAATCNGCATTNANNNTTACACNAGANAAATCAGGAAGTNTNATAGTNGTTTTTTCAGCNANTTGAGTNTGTTGNTCAACCATGCTATCATTCATAAACATGGTAAAATAAATTGCTAAGCCTATAACCAAAACACTTGCAATTCTTAACGCTGGTTTTAACCAGTTAAGATCTTTTACGGATGATCTTACTTTATATTTTGCTTTAAATGTTTCAAAATCGTCAATCTTTGAAAATTCTGAAGCTTTAAAGTACTTAGCTTTATCAATAATTTCTTGATTGAAGGCAAAGTCTTCTCGCTTACTAAATGCGTCTTTCTCAGCATCTGTAAGTTCATTATTCAACCATTTTTTTAATAAATCGTCTTCAATCATAAATTTACTCCTTAAACATATAACAACTCAGGTTTCAATTCTCCTGATTATTTTATTTTAAAAAGATTAATTTAACCTAAATCGGCTAATAAAGAGTAGTTTACAAGTACCGGAAGTACTATCGGTAACGATTTAGTAATGGTGCTTACTGCACTTGTTTTCATTTGATTACCTTGTAAATCATTACTGCAAATTTATAAAAAATAAAGGTAAAGCCGTGAAACTTTACCTTTATTTTTCGTCTTGTTCGTCCATCCTTTTAATGAGCGCATCCCGAAGACTATCGAGGAACTTTGTGCGGTTCATCTTTCTGGCTTTCAATTCCAGATAGGAATGATAGAAATCCCCTAAGTCAATATTAAACATATTTTCAAAGGTTTTGGCTATGATTTTAATGTCTGCATTACCGTTGTCAATCGAACCTTGCGAATGCAGCGAATATATCAACTCGATGAGTGAGGTCTTGCTGCCCGTCCAGTTTAAAGGCGGGTTTTCCCAAATTCTTTTCTGACTGTTGTTATTCAACTGGTCTTCGAGATAAACCTGTATCAAATCATTGGCAATAATCTTGGCTACTTTGTAATCGTGTGAGGTTGTAAAATTGTGGTCTGCCTCAAAATAATAGGTGTCTAAACTTAGCTTAATATCGTGTTTGCCACGTACAAAGTATTTGTTATCAAGATGGGTGCTGTTGGTTCTGTAATACTTGTAAAATTCCAGATTGGCATCGAAGTACCGCTTGATTTTGGAAAGCTCAATATTGAGGTATTTCCTGATAATTTTATCCCCTCCACGTGGTCTTTTTGTTTCAATTTTATAAATCGAATTGAAGAAGATAAGTTTTGAAACTAACTGCGGCTTTAGCTGCTTGAAAAACAATATTTCTTCTTCCGCATCTTTAAATCCCTTTTCTTGAATGTGCTTCTTTACCTCTTCAATCTTCTGCAATACCAGCACAATAGCATTTTCATACGATACCAATGAATTATTCTGCTCGTAGGTCAATTCACTTATTCTATCGTCTAATTCGTTTATTATAGTATGGCAATAATCTGTCATTGAAAGCGGAATTTTAAGTATGATACCAATAAAAAGGATAAAATGAGGCAGTAATTGCAGGTATCCTACAATAAATTACCTCATTTCAATATGTTTGTTATAGTATGCTTATAGGAAAGCCATATCCGCTTTCACTTTTGAAACTGAATAGGGCTTGTGTATTAAACCATTAAAGGTTCTGCTTTAAAGCCTTTTTTCTTAACGATGGCAACTATTTCATCTTCTGTAATTCCCTCTGATTTTACGGTTAGAATTTTGTCATTGTTAGCTGTATCTACATTCCATTCGCAGATACCGTCCGCTCCGTCCAAATCAGCTTTTACTTTTGATACGCATCCACCACAATTAAGGTTGGTTTTGAATTGAAATTCTCTATTTTCCATTTTTTTGAAATTTATTTATAATGTTTTGTACTGTTGCAAAATTCAGCATAATTCCAAAGCCTTCTATTGTGATATTTCTTGTTTGATTTGTGACTTTTACTGATTTAGCCCGTATTATAAAAAGCAAAAAGGTCATAGCAACGCTACAACCTTTCCCAATCTTGTATTGAAATGCTTTAGTAGATGAGCGAAAGCCCTACACCAAAGCCCATATCACTATCATAGTGTGTTCTGATACCGATATGCCTTGTCAGGATATACCGCAGGTCTGCCATATATTCCAAATCGGTATTGACCATAAATCCGGCTCTTAGTCTTCGGGAGATAGGTATATCCTCACGCATTAACGATACACGAAAAATCCCATCGTGATATACTTCTGCCTGTACATTAACGAGCATTGGCAGGGTGTACATTACACCCAAGCTGACTGCTGCCCGGTTGTCCTTTTTATTGACCTGTCCGAACAGGTTTTGCTCGTGTTCGTCCATTCCCATTTTGCGGTATCGCCAATCGAAACCGATAAACGGCATCAGCCATTGCATTTTACCGATGTAACGTCCTAAATGGGTTTCTACTTCGTAGCCGTGCATATCGTTGTAGCCTAAACGCCATTCTGTACCCAAACTGTAACGGGCGTTCATCAGCATAGCTTCCCCGTCTATACCGTTGATGGCAAAGTCGCTCTGTGCCATTAAGTGTGGCATATTGCTTTCCCGCTGTAACATTTTATAGGCTTTTTCCTTGTTGGGCAATTCGGGATTTTTATAATCGTCCACTGCAAAAACCCTGTTCATTCCTGCCATCATATGGTACAGGATATGGCAATGGAAAAACCAATCGCCCTCGGTATTGGCAAGAAACTCGATGGTATCGGTTTCCATCGGCATAATGTCGATTATATTTTTCATCGGTGCATTTTCGCCGTGCTCATTCAGCACCCTGAAATCAAAACCGTGCAGGTGTATCGGGTGGCGCATCATTGAGTTGTTGTGAATGGTAATCCTCAAAATCTCGCCTTTCTTTACAGGTATTTTGTCGCTTTCTGCCAAGACCTTATTATCCATACTCCAAACGTAACGGTTCATATTTCCGGTAAGGGTAAATTTCAGTTCTTTTACCGGAGCATCTTTTGGCAATGTGGTATTGTGTGGCGATTTCAGCATTGCGTAATTGAGCGTTACTATATTGCTCAACGCATTGGCATTATAACGGTTGGGGTCTTCGTCCGTATTCATTTTATGGTTTTCCCCGTGATGCTCCATTGGCTGCCCATTGTCCTTAGCTTTCTTGCCCTTTTCTTCGCCTGTAATTTCAGGATACATTACTACGTTCATATCCATTTGGTTAAGGCTCATATTCATTCCCATATCGTCAAGGTCGCCGTGCCGTTCATCTTCATCATATCATTCATCATCTTCATACCCTCAAAATATTTCAGGCGTGGCATTTCCCCAACATATTGTTTTGTACCGCTGCCAATAAAATAGCTTGTGGATTGGGTACGGTCTTCGGTAGTTGCCATAAATTCAAAGGCTTTACCGTCTTCGGGAATGGTAACGACTACATCGTAAGTTTCAGATACAGCGATAATCAGCCTGTCCACATCCACAGGTTGCACATCGTTGCCGTCGCTTGCCACTACGGACATTTTACCGCCTGCGTAGCGAAGCCAAAAGTAAGAGGATGCACCGCCATTAGAAATCCGCAAACGCACTTTGTCGCCTGCTTTTAACGGCTTGCCGTCAATGCTTTTCAGGTCTGTATGATGATTGCCGTTCATCAGCACACGTTCGTAATATACATCGCTCACGTCCATAGCCAACATACGTTTCCATTCGTTGGTCAGCTTGGTTTTGAATTTACCGCTTTGGATGGCTTCGGCATAGCTTTGTGTTGCGCCTTTTCTTATGGCAAACCAATCGCTTGCATTGTGCAGCATACGGTGTACATTGTTGGGATTGAGGTTCGTCCATTCGCTTAGCATTATGGGAATTTCCGGCAAATCGTCAATGCCTTTCCTGAATGTTTTGTCATCAGCCCTTTTGTGCATTATAAAGCTGCCGTACATACCAATCTGCTCCTGCAAGCCCGAATGTGAATGATACCAGTGCGTTCCGGTCTGAATAATCGGGAAACGGTAAGTATAGGTTGTGCCGGGTTCTATGGGCATTTGCGTTAAGAAAGGTACACCGTCTTCTTTATTGGGCAGGAATAGCCCGTGCCAATGCAGGGATGTACTTTCTTTCAACTGGTTATGGACAACAATTTCTGCCGTGTCGCCCTCTGTAAATTCAAGCGTGGGCATTGGGATTTGCCCGTTTACAGCGATTGCCCTTTTTTCTTTGCCTGCGTAGTTTACAACCGTATCTCTTACATACAGGTCGTAATGGACTACTTTTTGGGCAATGCTGACTTGTGATATAAAGAGTGCCAACAGGGTTAGCGGCAACAGCTTTTTGTGAAGAAATTTTTGATTATCCATTTTAAAAATAGCATTGGTTATAAAGATTAAAAGGCATTGCCTAATGAGCAATGCCTTAATGGGTATTATTTAGTTTCTGCAACTTTACCACACGTAAGCATAGATGAACCGTAGTAAGGATTTTTGATGTCCTTTTCTTTGCTCAACCAATATGCTTTTTTCATCGGGCAATACTGGTAGTAAACTGGTTGGTTTACTTTGTCGGATGGTTTTACCAGTTTCCACATTATGGTAGATACATCATTGAAAGCGGCTCTTTGCTTTTCAATGTTGTTGCCTGCCTTGCTTAATTTCTCGGTGGCTTTCTGCAATTCTGCTTTCTGTGCAAAATTGTCTTCGCTCTTTACGGCTTCGTTCAGTGCGGAAATAGCGGTGTTTGCCGCCTTGCTGTCACTGCTTACCAAAGCATTTTTTACGCTGATATAATTGTTCAGCAGGTTGCCTGTATTTTGTGCAAAAGCAGAAAATCCAAACATCATTACGGTTATTGCAACTATTAACTTTTTCATTTTTTGTTCCTTTTAAAGATTAGTGAATTGCTGATGGTATTATGCTGAAACAGGTTCAGCTTTAAAACCTTTTTTCCTGATGATTGCGACAACCTCGTCTTCGGTAATGCCCTCTGCTTTTACAGTCAGTATTTTATCGCTGTTTGTGGTGTCAACGTTCCATTCGCAGATACCGTCTGCGTTATCTAAATCTGCCTGCACTTTTGATACACAGTTACCACAGTTAAGGTTTGTCTTGAATTGAAGATTTTTACTTTCCATTGTATTGAACTTTTAATTGTTTTTGTTGGTACAAAATTCGGAACATAATGCGCTATGCTGTTTGCGATATTCCTTGTTTGATTTATGATATTTACTGATTATACCTCAAAAACGGTTCCGCTTGTAATATTTCGGTTTTGTTTTGTGACTTTTACTGATTATGGTGTTGGTTCTGAATAAGCGGAATACATTTACCGCTTAATAACGCTAACTGATTATAAAATGTCTATCAAAACCTTTCTCTCGGTTTTGCATCGGGCGATGTTGTAGCTCGGGTTCAGGAACTAAAACACTATTGCACAATCCCACTTGTGCAAAAACCTTTATTGCAAAATCACACATAACATAATTTTTAAAAATCATTATAATGACAAACGATTTGAAAAACGTTGAATACGGCTTGGATAAAATATTCGAAGGTGCACAGGACTTTTTACCGATTTTAGGAACCGACTATGTAGAGTTTTATGTAGGCAATGCGAAGCAGGCTGCCCATTATTATAAGTCCGCTTTCGGATTTCGGTCAGAGGCTTATGCCGGACTGGAAACGGGAATGAAAGACAGGGCATCTTACGTGGTAAAACAGGATAAAGTACGGTTGGTCTTAACTACCGGAATGCGGTCTAATTCTGAAATCAACGAACACGTTAAAAAACACGGCGATGGCATCAAAGTGGTTGGTCTTTGGGTGGAAGATGCCCGCAAAGTCTTTGAAGAAACCACATCGAGAGGTGCAAAAGCATTTATGGAACCTACCGTAACCACAGATAAAAACGGCGAAGTGGTACAATCGGGTATCTATGCGTATGGCGAAACCATTTTTATGTTTACCGAACGCAAAAACTACAACGGTATTTTTATGCCAGGTTATGAAAAATGGGAAACCGAATATAATCCTGCTCCTGCCGGACTGAAATATATTGACCATATGGTGGGCAATGTGGACTGGAACCAAATGGACACCTGGGTAAAATGGTTTGAGGATGTAATGGGATTTGAAAACTTTCTGTCTTTTGATGATAAGCAGGTTTCAACCGAATATTCTGCCCTGATGTCAAAAGTAATGGCAAATGGTAACGGCAGAATTAAGTTCCCGATTAACGAACCCGCAGAGGGCAAAAAGAAATCGCAGATTGAAGAGTACCTTGAATTTTATGAGGGCGAGGGTGTTCAGCATATTGCGGTAACTACGGACGATATTGTAAAGACGGTAAACGACCTTAAATCAAGAGGTGTTGAATTTCTATCAAGACCGCCACAAGCGTATTATGATGCTATTCCAGACCGTTTAAAAGCGCATATGCACCGATTTAAAGAGGATATAAAGGAATTACAGGAATTGGGTATTTTGATTGATGCAGACGAAGAGGGCTATTTATTGCAAATCTTTACAAGACCTGTGGAAGACCGCCCTACATTCTTCTTTGAGGTTATCCAAAGAATGGGTGCAAGAGGTTTTGGCGCAGGAAATTTTAAGGCTTTGTTCCAGTCTATCGAAAGAGAGCAGGAACGCAGAGGTACGTTATAATTCTATAATTTTCTTTTAATGCGAAGAGGCTGTTTCCAATATTGAAACAGCCTCTTTTTGTGTGCATTTATTTTTGGTATAGTTTACAATTTGGTTAATGTTTGTGTTCAATGTTGTTTTTGACAATTAATAAGCGATGCCTGTGATTGATGTTTTGCCATCTTCCTTTTTGGTTTAGGTCAAAAAAAACTGCCGCAGAATATTTTCGGCGGCAGTCAAATCCAACAATTAAAACTTCATTTTCTGTATTCGCACCGCATTTAGAATTGCTAATAATGCCACACCTACATCGGCAAATACGGCTTCCCACATTGTAGCCAGTCCGCCTGCTCCGAGTATCAGTACAATTGCTTTCACACCGAACGCCAAAACAATATTCTGATAAACAATTTTCTTCGTCTGTTTCCCGATATTGATAGCCATCGGGATTTTAGACGGCATATCGTCCTGTATAACCACATCGGCAGTTTCAATGGCGGCATCACTTCCTAAACCACCCATTGCGATACCCGCATCACTCAATGCAATTACAGGAGCATCGTTTACACCGTCCCCGATAAAGGCTACGCTTCCATTACGGGATTTGATTTCTTTTACTTTATTTACTTTGTCTTCGGGCAATAAATCTCCGTATGCACTGTCAATTCCTAACTGATTTGAAACGTATTGTACCACGGTATTTTTGTCCCCGCTTAACATTGTGGTTCTAACACCCATTTTACGCAGTTTGTCAACGGCGGCTTTCGCATCTACTTTAATGCTGTCAGAAATGGTTATATATCCGGCAAACTTACCACCATAAGCGATTGCTATCACGGTATAAACAATGTTTGCCGTGTCTGCATCGTGGCTGATATTGAACTTGTCAAGCAATTTGAAATTACCTACCAACAGCTCTTTACCGTTGACAGTGGTTTTTAGCCCGTGTCCGGCAATTTCTTCCGTATTTTCAAGTTTCACTGTGGTATCTACTTCTCCCCAGTAATTGTGGATTGCGGTTGCCACAGGGTGCGTACTTTGGCTTTCTAAAACATTGACAAGGTTCAGGATTTCATCTTTGTTGAACTCCGGTTTTATGAATACTTCCTGTACTTTGAAAACGCCCTCGGTCATCGTTCCTGTTTTGTCCATTACTACGTTTTCAACTTTGGCAAGAATATCAAGGAAGTTGGAACCTTTGAACAAGATACCGTTCCGGCTCGCTGCTCCAATACCACCGAAGTAACCTAACGGAATGGAAATTACCAACGCACAAGGACAAGAGATAACCAAAAATACCAATGCTCTGTACAGCCATTCGCTGAATACATAGTTATCTACAAAGAGTGCAGGCAGCAAAGTAATGGCTATTGACAGGTACACTACGATTGGCGTATAAACTTTGGAGAATTTACGGATAAATAATTCGGTGGGTGCTTTTTGAGAAGTTGCATCCTGTACCAATTCCAGAATTTTGCTCAATTTACTATCAGCGTAGTCGGTAGTAACTTTTATCTGACTTACGGTATTCAGGTTAATCATACCTGCCAGTACAGTGTCGCCTTTACCTTTGGTGTCGGGTTTACTTTCTCCTGTGAGTGCTGCTGTATTGAATGAAGCACTATCCGAAACTAATTCGCCGTCCAAGCCTAATTTTTCGCCCGGTTTCAATTGGATAATATCGCCAATGTTAGCATCTTCGGCTTTTATCACAACCGCTTTGCCTGCCCTAAGAACCGTAACTTCATCAGGACGTTGGTCTAACAGGGCTTTAATATTTCCTTTGGCTCTTGATACTGCAATGGTCTGAAAAACTTCTCCTACGGAATAAAACAACATAACGGCTACTGCTTCGGGATATTCGCCTATGGCAAATGCTCCTATTGTAGCAATACCCATTAAGAAGAACTCTGAAAAGAAATCTTTATACCGGATACTTTCTATTGCTTCTTTAATTACGGGTAGTCCGACAGGGATATAGGCAATTACATACCAAGCAATTCGTACCCATCCGGTAAACCAATCCTGTGGAAAGTAATTATCTAACCCGATGGCGATAAGCAATAAAATTAATGAGATACCCGCAGGCATAAAAAGCTGAAACGCTGTTTTGCCCTCTATGTCGTGGCTGTGGTCGTGGTCATCCCCGTGGCTGTGCCCGTGTCCGTGACTATGGTCGTGTCCGTGGTCGTGGTTATGACCACCTTTTTTGTTATGGCTGTGTTTATGACCGTGGTCGTGATGGTGGTGGCTGTGGTCGTGATGGTCTTCCTCATCATCACAATGTCCGGCATCGTCTTCACTGCAACTGCTGCCGTCAGTGTGTCCGTGTCCGTCATCTTTATGATTGGCATCTTTTAGCAAATCTGCTGCTCCTGCTTTTTCATAAATTTTCTCTGTTCTTACACAGCACAACTGATTACCCTGCGTATCATATTTGTGTTTGTGTTCCTTTTTTTTTACAAGGTTCAGATTGTTATCTGTACTGCAACATAGTTTTGACATATCTATTAATTGTTTTTAATTTCCATTTATAAGGCAAAATTACTATGGGGTTTTGGGAACTTAGTTGCAAAAGCAACACGGCTATTTTGGAGTATATAAAATTTGCCTTTTGGAAAGGAGCGGTTGCTATGCTGTGGTTTCGGTAATGAAAAAACAGCCTGTGTACCTGTCGTCAATCATTACAATAACCACCTTTTCGTTTACGTGGTCTAAACTTTCATCGTAATAGAAGTCATAAGATTTCATCCAGGCTATATTGCCGATGATGACTTCGTGTCCGTCCACAAAACCTTTAATGCCGCAGCCGGGTATCTTTTCAAATTTATCAACCGTATAATCTGATAAAGTGATTGGCGGAAGTGCTTTGAGAATAGCTTTTGCTATGGGATGCTCTGCTTTGGATTGCAGTGCTGCCGTGTATGCCATCATCGTGTCTTTTTCGGGAACGGCACATTCAAACCTGATGACTTTAAAATTATTGTTGTAGCCTACATCTGTATCTTGGGTAGGGATATATTTATCTGCCATAGTAATATTTGATTTAATTACACAGCAAAACTACCCGTTGGTTTTGGGAACTTGGTTGCAAATGAAAAGCAGCCATATCCTGAAATATGACTGCTTTTGATTAACCGATTGGGATAAAAATTATTTTTTCTTAACGAACCTCGAACATTCGTTACACATTCCTTTCATCACGAAATTGACACTTTCCAACAGAAATTTATCGGGAAGCTGAATGGGCGGTATGGAAATGCTTTCAAGGCAAAAGGTATTTTTACAACGGTTACAGTTAAAATGTACGTGCAGCTCGCCAACGGTACACATACAGGTATCACTGCAAATGGAATACTTCATTGAGCCGGAACCGTCATCAATCGTATGGATGAGCAGGTTGTCGTGAAAAAGGCTCAACGTTCTGAAAATGGTCGATTTATTGACAGTTTCCAATTCGGTTTCCAAATCGGTAAGGCTGAACGCTTTTTTAAAGTCAGACATTGTTTTAAAAATTAACAGCCTAACTGATGTTGGTTTTATACTCCTGTTCAATAATTTTTGTTCCAAGCGTTCCATTTTTAGTATTTTATATGCTGTCCGTAGCTAAGGTGATTACACAAAAATAGACAACCTTGCTGCCGACAATTTTACGATATTCTTTGTTTGATTTATGATATTTACTGTTTAGGTTTTTACAGGTAATGTATGTAGCCGATTTCGGGCAAATACATACAGTCATCGCAATTGTCGTATTCTACGGTTGCTTTTTCGGGTTGGTCGAAATTGGCTTGTAAAAAAGCATCAGAAAACAAGGCATAAGGCGGATGTTCGGCAATATGATTTTTCAGCATCTTGTGTGCTTCTACCACAGGTGCGCCGTAGAGCTTCTCGAATTTCCCGATTTTGTATTTGGTAAATTCTCCATAGTGTACGATTATCTTCAGCGAAAGCGGAATTTCGATTGCCAGTTGCATTGCCAGGCGTTTGAGTTCCTTTTGAAAATCGTTGTACATCTGTTCTATCTGCATCAGGGTTTCTTCAAAAGTGGGCAGGTTATGGTGCTTGTAAAATAGTATGGCATCGCCCTCTATTTCCGAAATTTCAAGGCAAAGGATATTGCTGTCCATTATTGATTTGAGCAGGCTTTCGGTTATATATTTACCAACAAACATATTGGATTTGATAACGAAATCTGTAAAACCTGAAATGTCGGGTATCATTACCATTCCTTTTTTATTATCGGCGGTATGTTCTTGCATTATTCCATCGTATTATTAATTAACGTGAATAATGTTTAAGCAGCCCATAAAGATAATTGGTTTGTTTGCACAGGGGTGATATTTAGAGACGGCTTTTTAGGGAAGAAGCAATATGCGGTAAGCCCTGCTATGAGGTTTACTAAGAACCCTTTAACAGAGCGGTGTCTTGTATGTTCAATTTTGCAGATGTTCTTGAGCTCATCATTGACGGATTCTACAAGAGCTCTTTTTCTCAGCAGTATAGCATCCACATCAGATAAATTCTGCTGCTTCATATTCTTTCTCACTTTTGTAATGAGCTGTATGCCGTCCTGGAAGAGCAGTTCTGCCAGAGCCTTGGATATGTAGCCCTTATCTCCAAAGAGCTTTCCAAAGACCTCCTTGGTCATGGCCGTCATTAGTTCAATGTTCCTGTCATCCACATTGCCTTTGGTAAGGTAGAAAGACAGAAGCTCGCCTTTATCATTAATAATGAGGTGCAACTTAAAACCAAAGAACCATCCCATAGTAGACTTTCCTTTTGCAGCAATACCCTTAAAAACACGATGTTGCTTCTCGCGTTTGGAGTGGCACACACGCAACAAGGTAGAATCAATATAGTTTATGCCCCTGGACTTGCCCAAACCACGATACTTCAAATACAGCATCAAGGGCAACAAGATACGGTCCTGTCTTGCATTAAATCGCTCATAGCTTATCAGGGAAGGGAATAAGTCTGTGAGATGTTTGCAAACATATTGGTTATAAAAATGTTTGAAGTTGGTGAACTGCCCAAAATGAAATAAAAGATAGATGCTCATCATTTCGCTATCCGATAAGTTTCCCTTTCTGTTGCGTCTTTTTACAGATAAATCCTCTAAAAGTGGACGATTTTCTAATTGTGAAGCAAATTCTATGCAAAAATCGTCCATTTCTACAAAGAATTCAGTAACTTTATCTCTAAGCATTAGAAGTGTTTTTATTGTTTAATATACTGAAATACAGTATGATAAACTAAAATAAAAACACTTTTTTATTATCCATTATTCACGTTAATTAAAAATGCAGGGGCGTATGACTGCCCCTGCATTTTGAGTATATCAGTGCCGTAGCATTAACTCCATTTCAACAAAAGCTATTTTATCTGCCCGATGGCTTTGCGGTACACTGCTTCGGCAATTTTGTACCGTACTTTTGCATCTAACATATTGCTGTATGCTCTCTGCCAAAGTGTTTCTGCTATCAGCACATCTTCTCCGGTAATAGTTCCGGCTTTAAAGCGGTCATTACTCAATTTAAGGTTCTCGTCAGCTTCGGTTAATGATGCCTGCATCAAATCAATATTTTTTGTCTGTAATTGCAGGTTAAGTGTTGCCTGCTCAACCTCCACATTGATTTGGCTTTTCAGTTCTTTCAAACCGTATTCAGCCGAACGGATTGTCGCTTCCTGTTGTTTTACTTTTTCCCGTTTGCTTCCCCAGTCGAAAACAGGGATATTCACGCTTAGCATACCGAAGTAGGTCAGCATATGTTTTTTGGTCGGGTCGCCAAAGTTGATGCCCTCTTTTCCAAAGGCAGCCACTCCGTTAAGTGCTAAACCAACGGTTGGTTTCAGGTCGGCTTTGAGCATACTTTTTGTTAGTTCGCCTATTTTAACGGCATTGGCAGCCAAATCAATTTCCGGTCGCACGGCATCGGTGTTTTGCAAAATGCCCTGATTTGAAAAGTCGCCCGTACTCAATGTATCAGCTACGTCTATCACTGTGGGGTCTTCCATTCCGATTAACTGGCTCCATCTTCTTTTTGCCAAAATGAGCTTGTTTTCCGCTGCCTGTAAGCGGGCTTCGTTTTCGTTTTGAAGCACCTTTGCCCGCAACACATCGTTTTTGTAAATCAATCCTGCTTCAAACTGATTGTTCAGGAAAGTGTAATGCGAAGCCAGTTGCTTTTTAACCTGCTGTTCCAGTTTTATTTCTTCCTTTGCCTGCACTACAAGCCAGTAAGCGGTTTCGGTAGCCAATAATACTTCATCTTCGACCAATCTTTGTTGAGCGTTGCTCATCTGTATATTGGTTTCCGCCATTTGCTTACCGTACTTAATTTTACCTCCGGTATAAATCGGCTGTGTAACGCTGACCATTGGTGCAAGACCATATTCGGGAAGCATTGTGTTTAACGGTTCGCCAAAGTAAAAGGCGGTTGCCGAAGCATCCAGTTTCGGTCTGCCTGCCACATCAGCAATCCGCTTGTCGGATTGGGTGGCAATTACGTCCTCTTTGGCTTTGCCTATCCTGTTGTTGTTTTTTAATGCCAGCTCTTTGCTTTCCGCAAGGGTTAATTGCTGTTGGGCAAAGAGGTTTTCTGTTCCCTGAAAGAGAGCGAAAGTGCATACAAAAACCTTTATGACTGTTTTATATCTTTTCTGTAACATAATCTCTTTTTATGATAAGTGATTTTTGGGTTGAACATTTTCGGCATTAAGCTCGTACTGCTCATCCAACTCTTTATTTTTAGGCGGTTTCACGAACCTGTAATACAATACTGGAACGATAAACAAAGTGGTAACCATTGATACCAAAATCCCGATTGAAATCGTACTTGAAATCGGTCCCCATTCGGGCGAACCACTCGACATCAACGGTATCAATCCGATTGCCGCCGCCATAGAAGTAAGGAAGATTGGTCGCATTCTTCGTTTGGCTGCTAACAGGGCTGCTTCTTTAATTGTGTGCCCGTGTTCCTTTACCAGTTCATCTGCATAGTCCACAAGGATAATTCCGTTTCGGACTACAATCCCCAATAGGGCGGTAATACCGATGATTGCCATAAACCCGAACTCGTAACCTGTAAGGAACAAGCCTAACATTGCACCAAGCAAGCTCAACGGGAACGAAGCCAGTACAATGAATACTTTACCAACACGCTTGAACTGGAATAACAGGACAAGGAAAATGAGGACGAAACTTATCATAAAAGCTTTTCCCATTTTGGGACCGCTTTCCAGTCCGTCTTCATATTCGCCACCGTAGGCAATCTTAATGCCTTTCGGTAATTTCAGGCTGTCAATTTTCGGCTGTACCTCTGCAAATACTTCTGCGGGTTTTCTGCCTAACTGTGCTTCGGAAGAAACGGTTAACGTTCTTAATCCGTTACGGTGTACAATAGCCCCAGTATGCCAAGACGGTTGTAAATCTACCACTTGCTTTAAAGGTACTTTAGCACCGAATGTTGAATTGATGTACATATTACCCAAAGCATCCAGACTTTCCCGGTCGGTTTCGTCTGTACGCAATACAATGTCGATGGCTTTATTGCCCTCCCACATCTGCGATACTGGGTAGCCTTTTATCTTTGCACCCAATGCCTGCGCAATCTGCGCTTTGCTAACGCCTAAACGCAGGGCTACATCTTCTTTAACAACGGCTTTCAGCCCTACATAATCATTCTGATAATCGGTGCGCACCCAGTTAGAGCCTTTGGTATTTTCCAGTAATGCCGCAACCTGTTTGGCTACTTTTTTCTGCTCGGTCATATCCTTGCCAATCACACGTATCTCAATCGGTGCGGGCTGCTGCTTCTTGCTTAACTGCCTTACCCGTACATAACCGTTCGGCAAGTAGTTGTTGAATTTCTGCACATACTCATCAATCATTTCAGAAGTGGCATCCTTGCTTGTGGTATTGATGAATATCTGCGCAAAGTTCTCACGTGGGTGCTCCGGTGCGTAGGTGGAGTAGAAACGTGGCGAGCTTGTACCTATAAAGCTCGCTGTGGTTACAATTCGTTTATCGCCTGCAATTTCTTTTTCTATCTTCTTAACGGCTGTTTCGGTTTCGTGGATATTTGTACCGTTATCCATCCACAATTCAAGGTTGAACTGGTTTCTTTCTACGATAGGGAAAAACTCGGTTTTTACCTGACTGCCTACCACGAACGAAAGTAAAAAGATGAATATTCCTGCTACCAACGTGGTTTTGTACCATTTCATACAGAACTCAATTGCCCTGTCGAAACCGTCCTGCATCCTGTCTAAGAAATTGCGTTTTTTCGGTTTATCATCTTGCTTTTTCAATCCTTTTTTCAGGAAGTGGTAACACATATATGGGGTCAGGAACAAGGCTACCAAGAACGAAACCGCCAAAGCGATACTAACGGTAATCGGTATCCATTGCACAAACTCCCTTGTTAGTCCGGTTAGCGTAAATGCCAACGGCAGGAACGATAGGACAATGGTTAGTGTAGCAGTAAAAATTGGAACCATTAATTGCGTTGCACTTTGCCAAGCGGCAGTCCACGACGGTATTTTTTCGTCCACTTTCTCAATGTAGTTATCCACTACGATAATGGCATCATCTACTACCATCCCCAGTACAATAATCATTGCCGCCAAACTAACCTGGTGCATTTCGATACCAAGTAAATTTAGGATAGCGAATGTTACGGCAATTGTAACAGGTGCGGCAATAGCAGAAATTGTAGCCACTCTAAACGGTAGCAGAAGCATCACTACCAAGATAACGGCGGCAATGGCAATTCCGAACTCAATAAAGAAATGCCCCAAATTCATATCCACCACTTTGGGTTGGTCGACAATAGTGTTGACCTGCACATCTGATGGCAGGATTTCTTTTACTTCAGCAACTTTTTGTGTCAGCGCATTTCCCAAATCGACAATATTCTGTCCGGGTTGCATTTCTACGGTCAGCATCATTACATCATTTCCCGCAACCGTAATTTTACTTTTCAGGTCTTCGTATCTCCTTTCGATGTTGGCTATATCACGCAAGCGGATATTGCCACCCTGCGGAGAACTATATACAATAAGGTTTCCGATTTCATTTTCATTCTGATACTGCGCATCTGTAAAAATGAGGAAACGGTTTTTGTCAATCTCAATATCGCCGCTCGGAATGGTTACATTCTGTTGGCTCAATGTTGCTGTGATTTCATTGATACCGAAGCCGTATTGTTTCAATACATCTTCACGCAGCGTAATGAATATTTGCTGCTTCTGCCCGCCGTAACGCTTGATTTTGGAAACCTGCGGAATGGTCTTAATACCGTCTTCCAGTTCGTCCAGATAATTTTCTAACTGGGCGTAAGAACGACCGGGAGCTGATACAGCAATCATTTGAACGACCACATCACCGAAGTCGCTGTTCACATACGGTCCCTGTACGCCTCGTGGCAATATCAAGGGCATATTGGCATCCAAACCGTGTTGTAAGGTGTTCCAGAATTTTTTGGTGTCTTTTACATAGTCCTGCAATTCTACCGTTACAACTACCTGTCCGGGCTTACTTTCCGAATGGGTTTTATCTTTTTTGATTTCCTCAAAACCGAACAGGTATTGTTCCAGTTTATCGGTAACTTCTTTTTCCATCTGTACTTCGTCGCTTCCGGGATAGAAAGCCACGACAAGCCCCTGTCTAACTGTTACACGGGGGTCTTCACTTCTCGGCATCGTCATTAATGAAATCAGTCCTGCAAGCACCATAATAACGGTAATCGCTATCGGTACTTGC
The DNA here is from genome assembly GCA_002722255.1 of Winogradskyella sp. Classification (GTDB taxonomy): domain Bacteria; phylum Bacteroidota; class Bacteroidia; order Flavobacteriales; family Flavobacteriaceae; genus Winogradskyella; species Winogradskyella poriferorum. Next base: position 236,124 of record PBLD01000001.1, read on the forward strand.
GGAAATTTCATTGCCGCTTCAATGATGTTTATTTTCCTTTTCATAAATTATTCAGTTTTTGGAGCGGAGGTTGTTACCGATGCTGTTTCTGCTTTTACTTTTTGCCCGTCTTTGACGTTTTTTTGTCCGGCAAGGATAATGGTTTGGTTTTCTTCAAGCCCATTGGTAATAATGACTTCATCGCCTACGATTTTGCCAACGGTTACCCTTGTCAGCTTGGCGTTGTTGTTCTTATCTACCACGTACACGTGAGGGATTTTATCAACGTTGTTCACGATAGCGGTAAGCGGTACACGTACCTGCTTAACCTTAACTGGAACGCCTGCAAGCACTTGGGTAATCATTCCCGGCATCAGCACACCACCGGGATTGTCAAGGCGTACTTTCAGTGTATATGCTTTGGAAATTTCATCAGCCACGGGATTGATGATTGTGATTTTGCCCGTGAAATTGCGTTGCAATGTAGGTATGTGCATATCCACCTGCATCCCTTGTTTAAAGTTCCCGATTTCGCTTTCGGGTACTGCGAACTGCGCATATACCATATCCGTTTTTACGATGGTAAAGGCAGGTACTCCCGGTGCTGCGATACCGCCCACCTCGGCGGCTTTCACGGTTATAATTCCGTTGGTAGGCGAATGCAGGCGGCTGTCGGAAATGCGCTTGCGGTTAATCTTTTTGTTTGCCTGCGCCTGTGCTACTTTGGTTTTGATGTCGATGTAATCCTTTTCGGGGAAGCTCCCTTTTTTGTACAGTTCATCAAATCTTCTGAACGCATCCTCGCTCTGTTCAAGGCTTGCATTGGCAATCTGCAATGCGGCTTCGTACTCGGTGGCATCAATGCTTGCAAGGAATTGTCCTTTGCTTACACGTTGTCCCTCATTTACGCCCACACTGTTAATTGTTCCGCTTACGGCAAAACTTACGGTAGTCATATTATCGGGTACAATAGAACCCGAATAGGAAACGGACTGCTCTGTTTCCGAACTGTTGATGGTGGCTACGGTTACTACCGGAGGCTCCTCTTTTAACTGTTTTTCTGCTTGTTGCTTACAGCTTTGTATTAAGCCTGCTCCCATTACGAAGAGGGATAGCAAGCCAATTTTATGTGTTCTCATTTTAAATTTATTTTGTTACTTAATTTTTGGAGCAATGCGCTATTGATTTTTCCTGTTTCAACATATTTTTAAATTCTATGGCAAAGCTATCCGTCAGTTTTGGGAACCTGGTTGCAAATGCTGAATAGCTTTTTTGTTATCCTTTGTTCGGGCGTAAAACGGAACGGGGTTCTCCTGCAAATAGCCGGATTAAGTGCAGTTGTTGTATCTGTCATCTTATTTGTTGTTAAACTTTGAAAATCTTAAAATATCAGGAGCAAAGGTCGGGTTAGCGCCATAGAGCAGCCATACGAAATGACGGGTAAAAGTTGTGAAATTTACTTTTTTGAATGGCTTGTATGTGCCGTAAACAAACAGAGCTACTGATGTTTCAGTAGCTCCGATGTCCGCATTAATAAATTCAGCGTATTGCCTTGTTGATGGATTGAAAAACCCTTAATGCGGGGTATGCTCTTCGTCCATTTGCATATTTAGGGTATGCTCGTGCTCCTGCTTTACCTGCCTGAAATAGCTTGATGTAAAGCCTGTGTGCTTTTTCAACTGGTTGGAAAGGTATGCCTGACTGCTGTACCCCAATAGGTGGGCAATCTCGGTCAAAGACATTTCGGTATCTGCCAAAAGCTCTTTTACCTTTTCAATTTTCCGATGAATGATGTACTTTTCAAGTGTTATTCCCTCTGCCGAAGAAAATAAGGCACTCAATGTATCGTAGTTCTTGTGCAGCTTATTACTGATTAAGGTCGTGAATTTGGTAGGCGTTCCGCTATCCAGTTGCATCCTGATACCTTTTTCTACCAACTCTTTTATCTTGTTTATCGTTTTTTGGTTTTTGTCGTACATCAGCTCAAATCCGTTGCTTTTCAGCATCGTTTTGATTGCTCCCAACTTCTGCGAAAAGTCTTCCGTATCTTTTAAAACCACTTGTCCCAGTTTTATATCCAAAACCTCAAAACCCAAAGCTGTCATTTCCTGTTCAAGAACATACATACATCTATTGCACACCATTCCTTTTATTAATAGTGTCATAGCTTCTAAAAATTGTATTAATCCCTTTATTCAGGGGTCAAAATTCTGCATTTGCTACCTACAAAGTGTTATGATATTCCGGTTTTGTTTTGTGAAATTTTATGAAAATCGGTGCAGTAACATTAAATATTATAAACTTACTTGTGTGCGGTATTACTGTACCGTAACACAAACATCCGCATTCATCGGGTAGCTTTGGCAAAGCAAAATTATTCCCTCTGCAATATCCTGTTCGGTCAATGCGGCATTGTTTAGCATCCGAACTTCTCCGTCTGTCTTTACAGCCCAACAAGCTCCGCAGGTTCCGTTCTTACAAGAACTCGGCACATTGATATGATGGGCTTTCATCGCATCCAAAAGCGACTGCTTCGGCTGAACCTCAATGAGCGATGTACATTCAAAAGTCTGCGTTTCATCATTAATGTAATTTTCCTCGTAGTAGTTTACAATCACATCTTTGGCATTGCCGTCCGTTTCCATATTGCCCGCATCTATCGGTATGGGGTCGAAGTATTCCAAATGGATATGCGTTTCGGGAATGTTCAAGCCCGTTAAGGCATCCCTGTACAAATCCATCAGCCCATTGGGTCCGCAGATGTAATAATGGGCTTCGGCAACCTCGCCAACCAGTCTTTTGATGACGGAACGCAAAACAAGCAAATTGAACCTGCCTGCAACGTGGTTGATTTTGGTTGAAACAAATTCGGGTGCGGTAAAGGAATAGCAGATGTTCAGCTTTTCATCCGCCTGCATCGCTTCCAGTTCATTCCAGAATATAGTATCTTCCGGCGATTTGTTGCTGTACACCAGTAAGGGAATTGGATTGGTGCTTTCAATGCTTTTCAGCATTGCGTATAACGGCGAAATACCGCTGCCGCCTGCCAATAGTACGATTTGGGATTGTTCTGCTATCGGTTTTTCCAAAACAAAGTTTCCAAAGGGTGCTTCTATTTCCCAGTTTTCGATATGGTCTGCATTATCCAAAATGTAATTGCTCATTTTTCCGCCTGTGACCCTTTTAATGGTAACGGCGGGAAATTCTTCAGACGGCTTAGAACTGAACGAATACGAACGTATGAGCAGTTCGCCGTTTACCGTAAGCCTGATATTAAGGTATTGACCGGGCAGATAGGTAAATGCCTGCTGCGCTGTGTCAAAGTATATGGTAATGGTGTCTTCGGTTTCCTTTATAATTTTGTGTGTCTGCCACGTGTATTTCTTCATCTCTCGGTAGTTTCCTGTCTTCCATTGCTTATAAAAAGAAAACCTCTGCTTTAGTACACAAAGAGAGGTTAATGAAGACTTTTATTTAAAAGTTTGCTGTTCTGACATTATAATTTGTTTTGTCTATCCTGCTGTCTTTTGATGATTTCGAGCTTGTTTTTTCGTATTTGCTTAAAATGTGCAGACGTTAATCCTGTATAGGTTATTAACTGACCCGATAGTTCAGTCGGCTTTTGGTAGCCTAATGCTTTTGCTATCTGCGATATGGATTGTTCGGTGTACACCAGTAATTCTTTTACCTTTTCGATAATACGCTTTATAAAAATAATTTCAAGGGTGATATTGCATTTAACAAGGAGCAGGTTATTCAACTGCTGGTAATCCGTTTGTAGCTCGTTAGTAATTTGGACGGTAAATGGTGCGGATGTACCTGTATCCAATCGTGTCTGAATATTCAGGTCTGCTACCCCGCAAACTTTCGTCATTATTTCCGAACAGTCGCCTGAATTTTGTTTATGTGACATAGCTTCTTATTTATGGAACAACGTTCTAAAGTGTTTCATATTTTCTTTGAAATAGTTTCGAGAAAAAAATCCCGGAGACGCACTTTCATACATTCCCGGGATTGCCCAAATTTAATTGCAGCATCCGGTTGAGCAACTTGAAGCCTCATTGCTGTCGCCGCCAACTTTGTAGCCTGCTTTTTCAATCGCCTCAACCAGCTCTTCTTTTACTTCATCGCTTTCAACTGAAACAGCCAATTTTCCTGCTTCTAATTTTTCGATTTTGATGCCGTCTATGTCTTTGATAGCACCGTTTACTCTTGCCTGGCAGTGTGCACTTTGCATATCTGGTATGCTTAATTCTACATTTTTCATTTTGAACTTGTTTTTTTATTGTTCTACAAATTTCCGTATTTAACGGTGAGTTACTATTATGCTATTCCTTGTAAGATTTGTGATTTTTACTGATTTAGAAATTGCCGTATTATTCTACAATGAACTTGCCTTTCATATAGATGTAATGACCAGGAAACGAGCATAGGAAATCATACGAACCTTTTGCCGGAGCAGCAAAGGTGATTTCGGCGGTTTGCCCGCCGCCAATCATATCGGTTTTGGCAATAATGGAGTTTTCCATTCCCTTTGGAATGTAGCCGTTCTCCTTAGCATCTATTGATGCATTGGCAAAGGCGTTAAAGTCTGTCCCTTGTGCAAGAATGACAACATTGTGCCCCATAGCTTCAATCGGTGCTTTGCCGATGTGCTTCAGAATGAGCTTTACAGTTTGTCCCTCTTTGGCTTTAAGTTCGGTCTTGTCGAATTTCATATCATCTCCGCCATTAATGGTAATTACGGCTTCGTTACCAGTTTCTGCTGGTGCAACCGTTTCTTCTGTTTCGGGATAAAGGCTTTCCTTTGCCTTTTCTTCTTTTGGTGTATTGTTACAGGCAGTAAAAGCGATTACCGACAATGCTAACACTAACTTTTTCATTTCTATTTGAGATTTTATTTGTTTTCTGATATTGCAAATTTCAGCACATTACGGCAGTTCCTTATTACGCTTTTCCCTGATAGATTTGTGATATTTACTGATTTGGAAGTGCATAAAAAAACGGCAGTTCCTGTTGAATGGAACTACCGTTAAGCAAACGCAATAAAGCTAAATTCGATGATTATTTTTTCAGTTTATCCGCAGGTGGGTTGTAGTCTGCCAAAGCAGTTACCCTTACCGTATCTACTCCTGTAATATCCCAAGTGATAGGTATCATTACCATATATTCGCACTTCGGGCACATATCGCCCTGCGAACCTATCATTTCTTTATGCCCCGGACAACCCGTAATCAGGTGTCCTGACGCATCAACTAATTCGCCTTTTTCATTTCTGTTTTTTGCGGTTGTTTTTTCGGCAGGTTTTTCAACCTGTTCCGTAGCGTGGTCGTGTCCATCGCCCGCTGTGTGTACGTGTCCGTCCTTTGCTGTTTTGGTATCGCCACCGCAAGATGCCAAGAGGATAGTTAACGAGGCGAATGCGCCTATCAATAATTTGCTCACTTTCATTTCTATTTCCTTTTTAGAGATTAAAACTTGTTTTTAAATAGTATTCAACTGAATTAATGATGATGATGGTCGTGTCCTGATGGGTCTGCCTTTACATTGCACAATACTGAATTATCGTGTGTATGGGCAGGTGTTTCTAACTGAATAGTTACGTGATGAATGTTCAGGTGTTCCAAATCGTGCTCTATTTTACGAAGCATTACTTCACTTTCTCCAATCGTCATTTTTTCATCAACTACGGCGTGGCAGGTAAGGGCGTTCAAACCGCTTGTAATCGTCCAGATATGCAGGTCGTGAATGCCGCTGATACCGTTGGTGTTCAGGATTTTTCCAGTTACCTTTTCAACCTCAACATTCTCCGGTGTGCCCTCCATTAATACGTGTACCGATGATTTGGTTACTAAATAACCGCTTCTCAATACCAGTATGGAAACGATAACACTTGCCAATGGGTCTGCCCATCCCCAACCAAAGAACATAATGAGCAAGGCTGCGATGATAGCACCAACCGAACCAAGCATATCGCTGATTACGTGCAGGTATGCGCCACGCATATTGAGGTTTTCTTTTACGTCAGCCCCACGCATCATTATCCAGGCTACAAGCACATTAACGAGTAAGCCGATGAATGCCACGATGAGCATACCGCTTGATTGAATTTCCGGCGGGTTTTGGAAGCGTTCTATCGCTTCGTAAATGATATAAGCTGAAATCAAAATCAGCGTTGCGCCGTTGATAACCGCCGCCAGTATTTCAAATCTTTTGTAGCCGTAGGTCTTGCCGTAGTCGGCTACCTTGCTGCTGAACTTAAATGCCATCAATGCAATGAACAATGATACCGCATCGCTCAACATATGTCCGGCATCTGCTAATAATGCAAGGCTGTTTGTCAGTAATCCGCCGATTACCTCTACTGCCATATACAACGTAATGATAACCAAGCTAATGGTTAAGGTCTTTTTATTCGCACTGTGCGAGTGGCTGTGCCCGTGGTCGTGTCCCATATTCTTTCTTAATTATTCGTTGCCTAATTGTGGAACTTCCATTCCAAAACCTTTGTACAATCTTGTATAATAATCTGAAAATGCGTTTAAGTGGGATAAGGCAATTTTTGCCGTAAGAATAGGGTCATTACCTGTTACATTGGTTGCCTCATCTTGCAAGCCGTGTTCCAGTTCCACTTCAAGCCCTACACGAAACTCATTTAATGGAATTTTATTCCAGTCAATATTCAACTGGTCGCCAATAGATTTGGCTTGCTCTGCCGTAAAATGTGTTTTCTTTTCCATTGTCTTTAATTTTTTAGAAGTTATTTTTTCCATTTTAAACGTAAACTATTGCTTACCACACTCACACTGCTTAATGCCATTGCCGCTCCTGCAATCATCGGGTTTAATAAGAAGCCGTTGATTGGGTAAAGAATACCTGCTGCAATAGGAATACCGATAAGGTTGTAGATGAATGCCCAGAACAGGTTTTGCTTAATGGTAGCAACGGTCTGCTTTGATAATCTTATTGCCTGTGGTATTTTGGTAAGGTCTGATGAAATGATGGTCATTTTAGCTACGTCCATTGCGATATCCGAACCTTTACCCATTGCGATACTGACATCGGCTGTTGCTAAAGCTGTACTGTCATTGATACCATCGCCAACCATCGCTACCACTTTGCCTTGTTGTTGCAGTTCTTTTACAAAGTCGGCTTTGTGCTGTGGCAATACTTCCGCTTTGTAATGCTTGATACCTGTTTGTTGTGCAATGGCTTTGGCAGTTGCTTCGTTATCTCCGGTCAGCATATACAGGTCAATGCCCATATCCTGCATTTCTTTGATAGCTGCTACCGATGTTTCTTTGATTTTATCGGAAATAGCCACTACCGAAAGTGCCTGTTTGCTGTTTGCAAACCAAATAACGGTTTTGGACTGTTTGCCCCATTCATCGGCTTGCAGTTGCAGTTGCTCCCCAATGGTAATCTTGTTTTCAGCTAAGAGCTTTTTATTACCTACAAAATAGGTTTCGTTATTGTGATTGGCTTTTGCTCCTTTACCTGTAATACTGTCGAAGTTTGATAACGTAGTGGTAGAAACTCCGTCCAGATGTTTAACAACGGCTTCCGCCAACGGGTGTTCCGATTGTTTTTCGATGCTCAATAAAATATCTTTGGTCGCATCGTCATTGTTCAGCCATTGGATGCCTGTAACCTGTGGTCTTCCCTCGGTAATGGTTCCGGTTTTGTCTAAAACGATAGCGTTTACTTTTTTAGCCAATTCCAGACTTTCCGCATCTTTAATCAAAATACCGTTTTCAGCACCTTTACCAACGCCCACCATAATAGCGGTTGGTGTTGCCAAGCCCAAAGCACAAGGACAAGCAATAACCAATACGGTAACGGCTGCCAATAATCCCTGTACTACACCGTTATCGCCACCCAAAATGAACCATAGTACAAATGTCAGGATAGCAATACCCATTACTACCGGAACGAAAATACCTGCGATTTTATCGACCAATTTCTGTACCGGAGCTTTGCTTCCCTGTGCATCCTGTACCATTTTGATGATTTGGGCAAGCATTGTTTCTTTGCCCACTTTAACCGCCTTGAACTGGAAGCTGCCTTTTTGGTTGATTGTACCTGCAAATACCTTTTCGTTTTCTTTTTTCAGTACAGGTACAGGCTCGCCGCTTAGCATACTTTCATCTACATACGAATTGCCCGATACCACCATACCATCTACCGCAATTTTTTCGCCTGGCTTAACTAAGATAATATCGCCTGCGTTCACATCTTCGATGGCTTTTTGTCTTTCCGTACCGTCAGCTTCTATCACGATAACCGTTTTCGGCTGTAAGCCCATCAGTTTTTTAATAGCTGATGAGGTGTTTCCTTTGGCTTTTTCTTCCAGCAGCTTACCTAACAGAATGAATGCGATAATAACGGCGGCTGCTTCAAAATACACGTGAGCGTGTAAGCCTCTCTGATGCCAAAAGTCCATAAACAGCATATTGAATACACTGAATATATAAGCAATACCTGTACTCAATGCTACGAGGGTATCCATATTGGCAGAACGGTGTTTTGCCTGTTTCCACGCATTAATAAAGAAGTCTTTACCTAACCAAAGGACTACCGGAGTGGAGAATGCCCACATTATCTCATTACCGTAAGGCATATCCATAAAGAACATACCGATAATGACTACCGGAAGCGATAGGATTACCGCCCAAATGGTTTTGTTTTTAAGTTTTCTGAATTTTTCGGCGTGGATAGCTTCTAATGTTTCCTGCTGCTTGTTTTCGTCTTCAAGCAGTAAGTCATAACCGCCATCCTGTACCGCCTTTCTGATTTGCTCGGAATTGGTCATATTCGGCAGGAACTCCACGGTAAGGTTGCCCGTACCAAAGTTTACCGAAGCATCTACCACGCCCGGAGCGTATTTTACCATACTCTCGGCACTGCCCGCACAAGATGCGCAGGTCATACCCAATACGGGATATGTATGTTTAACGGTTGGAACGCCGTAGCCTAAATCTTTAATCGCTTTTACAGCTTCTCCTACTACCTCGTTATCATTTACGGTAATAGCCGCCCTGCGGTTATTTAGCTCTACTTTGTGGGTTTCTACGCCTTTTACCTGTGCCAGTCCTTTTTCGACTATCAATGCACAGTGTTCGCTTTCTACATCCTCTAAAGGAATGTAAACTGTTTCTTTATTTGTTGCCATATTTCGATTGCTTTGTTTTCACATTGCAAAGTTGGCAACAATAAGGGGGAGTTCTATTGTGAAATTATGGGTTTGATTTGTAAGATTTACTTAAACCTTATCCAAAGGCTTGCGCTTGTCTTCCCGTATCTGCTTGAAATGGCTTGGTGTAAGTCCGGTTACTTTCTTGAACTGGTTGCTCAAATACGCCACGCTCGAATAATTCATACGGTCGGCAATTTCGCTTAAAGACAGCTCATCATATACCAAAAGCTCTTTTACCTTTTCTACTTTCTGTGCGATAAAATATTTCTCAATGGTCGTGCCCTCAATATCGGAAAACAGGTTGGAAAGATAGTTGTAGTCGTTGTGCAGCGCATCGCTCAATACATCCGAAAGATTGGTTTTGGCATCATTGTCCTGATGGTGCACCAAATCAATGATAACATTTTTTATCTTCTCAATCATCCGGCTCTTTTTGTCGTCAATGACCTGAAAGCCCAAAGGGTCTAAAACATTTTCCAATGCTTCACGCTCTTTTGTGGTTAAATCTTTTTTAAGGGTTATTTCGCCCAACTTTATATTGTTAGCCTCTATACCGAGCTTGTCGAGTTCGTTTTGAACTACGAGAATACAACGGTTGCAGACCATATTTTTGATAAATAATTTGCTCATATTTCCCTAAATCACTGTTCATATTATTGCATAAATACGCAAAGACAAATTTAGGATTAAAATTTAAGTATTTATTGATTGTGAGCGACTAAGTGATACGGGTAAGGTTTTTTACAGGAGAAAACAGGCATAAATGGTTCAAAATCTTCCCCATTGTAGGGGCATATTGGCAGTTAAATCCCTGTTTATTAATAACATTTGTGCAGGTACACTGTATCAGTAACAAAGTATCAGTAACAAAATCCTCCCTACTATGAGAAAATCATTAGGCAATATTGTTAGCGAAATTCAGGAGAAGGAACGGAAACTATCACTTACGTGCTCGGGGCTGATTGAAGAGGCTTTTCAAATGACGGTTTATCTTCAGGAGCTACTGGTTTCGTCAAAAGAATGTGTTTTAAATTCGGGCTTTGTCAATGAGGCAAAAGAGATTGAGTTTTTCAAAATGGTTAAACCCCAAATCCTGGGCAAACTCATCTACTACAATAAGCTCTACCGGATAGAAACCGCTTGCCCGGTTAATAACGGGAAAATGTATCATACTTATTTCGCTAACCATTTACAGGAGTTAAAGATTGAATTTAGGGAACATATCTGCAACTCCCATTTTTATAGGTACTACCGTTCGGGCAGGGTGGATAAGGATAACGAATACTTTAAGCGAGGGCAGATAAATTACCTCGATGGGCTTAACAGTTACGTCTTTGAAATCGACCCGCAATTCTCTACCTATTACGATTACAAAGTAGCCCGCATCATCGCTAATGACCTATTATACGCCTACCTCTTAACCAAAATCAACCCCGAAGATAATCTCGATGTATATTTTCAGAACGCAGAAGGTATCAAAGAACTTTCTTGGACGGACAGCAAAAACGCACTGGTTGAGCTGATGTATGCCCTGTACGCATCGGGCGCTATTTCAGGTGGTAAAATCGGCATCCGAAAGCTCACTGCCATTTCGCAGGTCTTATTCCGAATTTCACTGACCGATGTGCATCACGCATTCCATAGAATGAAAACCCGTGCAGGCTCACGGACATTATTTTTAGACCAGTTGAAACAGGCTCTTGAAGAATATATGGATAAGGATTTATAAATAGTCCGTCCGTAAAGGGTTTGAAAGCAATACACATTCCGTATTGCTTTTTTTTGTGCCTGCACTTACCCATATATGCCAATTGGCAAATGGACTTATTTCCATAACCGAAAAATGGGAAAATCTACCGAAACTCTTATTTAATAAGGGTTTACGACAAATTGTAAAATTTTCAAAAAAACGCTTTTTCAATTGGCAAGCATTGGCAGACAAACACTGCCACAGTTCTGAATTTTGTCCTGTGAACATTAAACAGCAGTGCTATGAACATTATAACAGTTGACGAAGAAGTGTGGAAGCACCTCAATGAACGGTTGAAAGCCATAAGCGAATATATCCTCAAACTTGAAGATACAAGTTACGATAGCTTATGGCTCAACAATCACGAAGTCTGCCAGTATCTCCACATCAGCGAAAAAACATTGTGGCGTATGCGTACCAACGGGCAGATTGCTTTTTCAAAAATGTATGGACAGTATTACTATACGATTGGTGCTATCAAGGAAATGCTCAACGCAAACGCTGTGCAGACCACCAATGAATATGTAGAAGAGCTTATGGCGAAAGGCAAAAGCTATATCGAAAAAGGCAGAAAGCTGAAATCAGGTAATAATTAAAGGCGTACTCGTATGAATATCGACAAAATGGAATTTGTGGCGTGGATGGAACGCATAATGGATAGGCTTGACATTCTCGGCAACCACATAGACGATTTACAAAAGAAGCGCAACAGCATAGACGGCGAGGAATTACTGGATAATCAGGATTTATTGCAAATGTTGAAAATAAGTAACCGTTCCCTGCAACGGTATCGCTCCATCGGCAAGCTCCCTTATTATACCATTAGCGGAAAACTGTATTACAAGCTGTCCGATGTGCATCAGTTCATCAGGGAAAGTTTTAACCCTCCCTTGCCCAAACTGGATGCCAATAAGTGACAAACACTGCCTTTGACTGCCACATAATGCAAATCAGTGAAGGCTTCCTTTACATTCGACAGTGAATTTTTAAAATTTTCAGATTATGAGCGAAGAAACAACTAATAAACAGGATATGCCTGAACAGCTATCGGACATATTACTGGTGCTGGATAAAGAGAAAATGAAAATCCAAGCCGTAAAGAGTATTGACGAAAACGGGAAAATGGAAACCGTAGAACCCACAAAGAAGAACCAAAACCAGTTTATGCGTGTGGACAAAAGCGGTGATTTCTTTTCCAACTTCTTTTCCAATTTTTTCAGTCAGTTAAAGAACCCTACCAATTTTTCATTCTTCAAAGTGCCTGCACCTCTTGCTATTGATAAAGCACAGGAGTTGCAAAAGCAGGTAGATAAGCCTACTCCCGAGGGCGAAAAAGTGATGAAAGAATACGAAGTGAAGACAGAACCACAGCAGGATAAAAAACAAGAAAATCAAAATAATATGGCAACAGCACAAACAACACCGGAAGTAAGCGAATATCGCTACAAGCCGGAACAGATTGATTGGGACACAATGAAAAATCTCGGGTTAAGCAAGGAATATCTTGAAAAAAGAAACCTGCTTGACCCTTTGCTACGAGGTTACAAAACCAATGAACTTTTACCGATTGGCGTTAATTTCGGAGGTTCTGTTCTTCGCACAGATGCCCGCCTGTCTTTACAGCAAGCCGAAGATGGAAATGTTATCGTAGCAATACACGGTATCAAAAAAGAGCCTAACCTCCACTTCGAGTTTTTTGGTCACAAGTTTACCGATGAAGACAAGAAAAACCTGCTCGAAACGGGCAATATGGGGCGTGTCGTTAATTTGGTAAATTCCAAAACAGGCGAATTGATGCCGTCTATTATCAGTATTGACAGGCTGACAAACGATGTAATTGCATTACGGACAGAGTTCATAAAAATTCCCGATGAAATTAAGGGCGTAAAGCTGAATGAGGAACAAAAGCAAACTTTAATGGAGGGTAAACCGCTAAAGTTAGAGGGTATGATTTCCACCAAAGGAACGGAGTTCTCGGCAACAGTACAGTTCAATGCAGACAAGCGTTATGTGGAGTTCCTGTTTGACCGCAATAATTCCAACAGGCAAACCCAAAGCAACGGTCAAGCCCAAAGCAAAGGACAAAATAATCAGCAAAGCCAACCGCAGGAAGCTCCAAAAACATTTAGGGGCAAAGAGCTGACCGATGAGCAACATAAGGATTTCAAAGCAGGTCAAACCATCTACATTGATGGATTAAAAGATAAAAAAGGGCAACCTTATCAGGGCTATATCACTTTCAATAAGGATACAGGAAAAACCGGGTTCGAGTTTCCCAATCAGTATAAGGAAAGAGTAAAACCCACCGAAGCCCACAAAACGCAGACTGCCGTCAATTCGGAGGGCAAAACCAACGAAGCGACCAAAAACGTCCAAGAGCCTTTAAAGTCCGGGCAGCAAAGTCCAAAAAACAAGCAGCAGCAGGAACAACAGGAAAAGCCCGAAACCCCTGCAAAATCCAAAGGCAGAAAAATGTAGTACGATATGAAAACAATTATTGCAGAAAAACCAAGCGTAGCAAGGGAAATAGCCGGACTTGTGGGAGCATCCGATAAAAAGGACGGCTACCTGACAGGTAACGGCTATTTTGTTACGTGGGCATTCGGTCATTTAATAGGACTGGGAATGCCCGAAGATTATGGCATTTCGGGATTTGATAAAGCATCCCTGCCGATATTGCCCAACCCGTTTTTATTGACCGTCCGCAAGGTCAAAAAAGATAAAGGGTACACCGCCGATACTGGCGCATTAAAGCAATTGAAAGTCATTGAGCAACTTTTTAAGCAAAGCAACAGCATCATCGTTGCTACCGATGCAGGTCGTGAGGGCGAACTCATTTTCAGGTACATTTATGAGTACCTGAAATGCAACAAGCCTTTTGAACGCCTTTGGATAAGTTCACTTACCGAAAAGGCAATAAAGCAGGGTTTTGACAACCTGAAAGACGGGGCAGCATTTGACGGATTGTACCAGGCTGCGCAAGGCAGAAGCCGTGCCGACTGGCTTGTAGGCATCAATGCTACACAGGCATTGAGTATAGCCGCAGGTAACGGTATCTATTCGCTCGGAAGAGTGCAAACACCCACACTGGCTTTGATATGCAAACGCTACCTTGACAATAAGAATTTCACGGTAAAGAAATACTGGCAGATACAGTTGATGCACAACAAAACGCAGGTTGATTTCAAAAGTATTTCCGCTACCAAATGGGAAGAAAAGCAACTTGCCGATGATACCCTTAGAGCTATTCAGCGTGGCACAACGGCAACTGTTACCTCGGTAGAAACCAAAAGCGTTACAGAACAACCGCCCTTGCTTTTTGATTTGACAGGCTTACAAAAGGAAGCTAACAAAAGACTGAAATTATCTGCTGAAGCAACGCTTAATATCGCACAAAGCCTGTACGAAAAGAAATTTATCACGTACCCACGTACCGGAAGCAAATACATTCCTGAAGATATGTGGGCTGAAATTCCAAACCTTGTGCGGGCATTGCAGAACCGTGAAGATTGCAAGCAAGCCCTTACCAAAATCAAATGGGGACGGTTCAACAAACGTATCGTGAATGACCTCCGTGTAACGGACCATCACGGTTTGTTGATTACGGATAAAGTGCCGTCCGTACTCAATGCAGACGAAAACAAGATTTACAATATGATTGCGCTTCGGTTGCTCGAAGCCATATCACAAGCCTGTGTCAAAGAAATAACCGATGTATCATTACAGGTATTGCATTACGACTTTACGGCAAAAGGCTGTAAAATTCAGGAAGCGGGTTGGCGTTCCATCAAAGGAAGTTTTACCGATGATGGCGAAGAGCCGGTACAGGAACTACCTGAACTGAATAAAGGCGATGAACTCAAAATAAAGGAAGCCGCCGTTTTGGAAAAGCAGACCAAACCGCCAGTGCTTTACACCGAAGCCGGGCTTTTGTCGGCTATGGAAACCGCAGGGAAAGAAATCGAGAACGAGGAAGAGCGCAAAGCCCTCAAAAATATCGGTATCGGTACTCCGGCTACAAGAGCCGCCATTATCGAAACCCTGTTTACCCGCAATTATATCCAAAGGGATAAACGTTCATTAATCCCTACGGAAAAAGGATTGCAGGTGTACGGGCTTGTCAAAGACCGAAAAATTGCGGATGTGGCAATGACCGCCGAATGGGAATTGGCATTGCAGAAAATCGAGAACAACGAAGCGGATGCCGGAACATTTCAAAAGGAAATGGAAACCTATGCCAAATCCATTACCGATGAATTGCTGCAAACTTCTATTGCTCAAAACAACCTACCGAAGTTGGTTTGCCCTAAATGCAAAAGCCAGCAACTCATTATCCGTGATAAAATTGTGAAGTGTCCCGATGAGGTTTGTAGTTGGGTACAGTTCCGTATCGTCTGCGGTGTGCAAATCAGTATCGAAAATGTAACAAGCCTTGTCAATAAAGGCAAAACCTCTTTAATCAAAGGAATGACAAGCAAAGCAGGTAAGAAATTCGATGCGTATATCGTGTTGAATGCCGATTGTAGTACCTCTTTTGAGTTTGAGAAAAACAAAAGCAGTAAACGCAATGGAAAATAAACCGTCAATCGTACCCAAAGAAATCAGGAACCTGATTTATACTATCCGGGGCAAACAGGTAATGTTGGATAGTGACCTCGCTGCCTTATATCAGGTAGAAACAAAGAACCTGAACAAAGCCGTTAAAAGAAATATTGAGCGATTTCCTGTATCATTCTGCTTTCAACTGACCGAAGAGGAAGTTGAAAACTTGAGGTTCCAAATTGGAACCTCAAGTTTGAGCTACGGCGGCAGACGTTATTTACCCTATGTTTTTACCGAACAAGGCGTTGCAATGGCATCTGCCATACTCCGTTCAGACATAGCCGTTAAAATGAGTGTTGAAATAATGGAAGCCTTTGTAGAAATGCGGCGTATGCTTATTAGCAATGCTTCTTTGTTTCATCGTTTGGATAATATCGAGTTAAAGCAACTGGAAGCCGACCAAAAATTTGAAGAGATTTTTAAGGCTTTGGAAAGTGATAAGCTGCACAGCGAAAAAGGCATTTTCTATAACGGGCAGGTTTTTGATGCCTATGCCTTTGTTTCCGATATTATCCGCAATGCCACAAGTTCCATTATCCTGCTTGATAATTATGTGGATGATACCGTGCTTACGTTATTGGGGAAACGCAAAGACAATGTAACAGCCACAATCCTTACTAAAAATATCAGTAATCAATTACGGTTGGATTTACAACGCTACAATAGCCAATATCCTCCGGTAGATATTGAGCTTTTCTCCGATGCCCACGACCGTTTCTTGATTATTGACCATACAGAACTCTACCACATCGGGGCATCACTCAAAGACCTGGGCAAAAAATGGTTTGCCTTTTCAAGAATGGATATTGAAGTCGGCAGGATGCTTCAAATCTTGAATAAGCCATAAAAATGAACCTCCGAATTATCGGAGGTTTTTTGTTGCCTATTACGCCAAATCCTGCCTTTCAAAGCCAAACCCTGCAACATTCTCATAGGCATTTGCTCCTGCTTCTAATTTTAGGATTTAAGTAAAATTCTAAAACAAAATATAGTATGGATGTACAGCAAAAAGACCTATCGTATTTCAGATTACGACTGCAAGAACTGTTAAACAGTAGCTTCCCCGAAAAGGCACACGACCAAAAATTTATCGACCAGCGTTCTTCGTGGGCTTCCAATGCTTATGAGGGTGCTTTCAGGGCGGGAAACCCCATTGAGCAATGCAATGAAATAGCCAACTACATACTTTTTGAGGGCTTACACTTCTCCAAATTCGACACTGTTTTTCAGGTGGTATGCAATGAGTTTGATACCGTAATGGCAGATGAGGAACTGCGACCGTTTGCCCTTAAAATGTTCCCTGTCTGTGAGGCTGTTCTCGCAGGATATGAATTAACCGATGATTTCGCCTACGGTTATGAGTTTGATTTACTCTATACCGAACTGACTGGAACCATCGCAATATGGATAGAGGAAAATGGGCTTCAGTAAGAAGCAACATCTCCAACAGAATATTGATGCCCTGCGAATTGCTTTTAAACTGGAAAAGGAGAAACGGCAAGCCACCGTAGGCGAAAGACTGCTAATGATGCAATACAGCGGATTTGGCGGTCTTAAATTCGTGCTGAACCCCATAGCCAACGAAATAGACATCAATCATTGGAGAAAAACCGAACACGACCTTTTCCCTATTACGCAGGAACTCCACCAACTGCTCAAAGAAAATTCCGAAGACGATAAGCAATACCGCAGGTATGTGGACAGTATGAAAAGTTCCGTACTGACAGCTTTTTATACACCGCCACAGGTAATAGATGCGATTTCCGCAACCTTGCGTGAAAGAGGTCTGAACATTGATAAATTCCTTGAACCGTCCGCAGGTATCGGCTCATTCGTACAGTCCTTTTCGGAAAACCAACAAAGTATTACCGCTTATGAAAAAGACTTGCTCACAGGCAAGATTTTAAAACAGCTTTACCCCGAAAGCAATATCCGTGTAAGTGGTTTTGAAGAAATTCTCGAAAAGGAACAAAACAGCTATGATGTAATTGCCAGCAATATACCATTTGGCGATACTTCCGTTTTCGACCTTTCCTATTCCCGTAGCAGGGACAGTGCAAAAGTACAGGCAGCCCGAAGCATACACAATTACTTTTTTCTGAAAGGTGCTGATATGCTCCGTGAGGGCGGTTTGTTGGTTTACATTACTTCACAGGGCATTCTGAACAGCCCTAAGAACGAACCCATACGCAAGGCGTTAATGCAGGATAATAATCTGGTTTCGGTTGTTCGCTTACCCAACAATCTTTTTACAGAATATGCAGGTACAGAAGTCGGAAGCGACCTGATTATCCTGCAAAAGAATACGGCAAAACAAAATCTGACCGAAAGGGAAGATCTGTTTTGCCAAAGCAGGCAAACAGAATACAATACACCTGGTAATGCACTCTTTCAGGACAACACAAGGATTGTGCATACCGAACGTAAATTAGATACCGACCCATACGGACAACCTGCATTAATCTATACGCATAAAGACGGCGTTGAGGGAATTGCCAAAGATTTAAAACAAATGCTTTCCGAAGATTTTGGCAAGCACCTGAATATAGGTTTGTACAAAGGCGAACGGAACGATGAACCTATAATACAAATTCCGATTGAACCAACGGTTACACCTCCGGTTATTGAGCCTGTAATCATTCAGCCAAAACCGCAACCTGTACCCACGCCTGTAACCCATCGGGAAAGCCCACAGGAATTAAAGCAACTAAGCATCTTCGACCTGTTTGAAAATGCGGACGAACCTGTAATGGTTGCTGCTCCGCCCAAAAGAACCACGCAAGCCAAAAGGCAAAGCACTAAAACAAACCGCCGTGCAATAGGTCGCCAAACCGACCTGTTCAGTGCGATGCAACAACCTTATACGCCTCCTGTTACTAATAGACCTACCAATGGAAATACATCAGCCAACGGCAAAAAACAGGAAGTTATCGGCGACCTGTTTTCAAGTATCAATGAGAATGGCCAAGCTGATAAGCCAGCTATTCCCGATACCATTCCCGAACCTGCTCCGTACAGTGGCAAACTGCAATCGTTCCATCGCAACGATTGCCTTGTGGTGGATAATGGTTGGGTCGGTCATCTGCAAGATGTAGATATAGCAGACGGTACGGCTGTATTCCACCCTTTACAGTTACCGACCTTACAGAAAGCAAGAGCCGAAGCGTATATCGGGGTGCGTGATGTTTACCAACAGCTTTACACAAAAGAGGCACAGCATCAGACCGAATACAAAGAAGAAAGGGAAAACCTTAATCGCCTTTACGATGCCTTTATTAAAAGGTACGGCAACCTCAACAGTGCCGATAATATCAAGCTCATCAAAACGGATAGTTCCGGTAAGGAAATCCCTTATTTGGAACGTGTTATTGGTGGCGTGGTACACAAAGCCGATATATTCAGCAGACCTGTTAGTTTTTCTACTATAACCATAGCAACGGATAATCCCGAAGAAGCGTTATCAGCTTCGTTGAACAAGTACGGAAGCGTGGATTTGGACTTTATGTCCGAAATCAGCGGTATGCCTGACGATGCTTTGAAAGAAGCCTTACACGGTCGTATCTACTACAATCCACTTCAAAAGGAATATGAAATAGCCGAACGCTGGATTGCAGGGAACGTAGTGGAAAAAGCGGAGAAAGTCAGAGCCTATCTCGAAAGCAATCCCGATGATACACAAGCCAAAGAAAGCCTTACCGTATTAGAGGAAGCAAGACCAATACGAATTGAATTTGAAGAACTCGATTTTAATCTGGGCGAACGCTGGATACCCACAGGTATTTATGCCCGGTTTGCATCGCACCTGTTCGATGCAGAAGTCCGTGTCCATTATTCCGACAGTGCCGATGACTTTTCCGTAACCTGCAAACAGAAGAACGTACACATTTGGGAGAAATACGCCGTCAAAGCCCAAAGCCGGACGTATGATGGGATTGCCCTGCTCAAACACGCCCTTGTCAATACCACGCCCGATATTTCAAAAACAATAACGGTTGAAGGCAAAGATGTCAAAGTGCGGGATATGGAAGCCATACAAATGGCGAATACTAAGATTGATGAAATCCGCAACGCCTTTACCGATTGGCTTCACGCCCAAAACGATGAGTTCAAAACAAGGCTGACCGACCAATATAATGATACGTTTAACTGTTTCGTCCGCCCTAACTACGACGGCACACATCAGGAGTTTCCGGGATTAGACTGCAAGGGCTTAGGCATTAATGACCTGTATTCGAGCCAAAAGGATGCCGTTTGGATGATAAAGCTCAACAACGGGGCAATTTGCGACCACGAAGTAGGTGCAGGAAAAACGTTGGTAATGTGTACGGCTGCACAGGAAATGAAGCGTTTGGGGTTAGCCCATAAGCCTATGATTATCGGGCTGAAAAGCAATGTTCACGAAATTGCCGAAGCCTACCGCACGGCTTACCCACACGCAAAAATTCTGTTTCCTGGCAAGGAAGATTTTACGCCCCAAAAACGCCTGCGGATTTTTGGCGACATTAAAAACAACGATTGGGATTGTGTGATACTGACACACGACCAATTCGGAATGATACCGCAATCGCCCGAAATTCAAAAAGAAATACTCCAAATAGAATTAGACAGCGTAGAGCGTAACCTCGATGCCCTGCAATCGCAAGGCAAGGAAGTTACCAGAGGGATGCTTGCCGGAGTAATCAAGCGGAAAGAAAACCTCGAAGTCAAGCTCAAAACCCTGCAACACGATATTGAAAACCGAAAAGATGATGTGGTGGATTTTAAGATGATGGGCATTGACCACTTGTTCGTTGATGAAAGCCACCAATTCAAAAACCTGATGTTCAACACAAGGCATACAAGGGTTGCCGGATTGGGCAATGTGGACGGAAGCCAAAAAGCATTGAACCTGCTCTTTGCTATCCGTACTATTCAGGAGCGTACCAATGCGGATATGGGAGCAACCTTTCTTTCAGGAACTACCATCAGCAACTCATTAACGGAACTATATCTGCTGTTCAAATACCTGCGACCACGGGCATTGGAAAAACAGGGCATTCATTCTTTTGATGCGTGGGCAGCTATCTATGCAAGGAAAACGACCGATTATGAATTTTCTGTTGCTAACAACATTGTAGCTAAAGAACGTTTCCGATACTTTATCAAAGTGCCGGAACTGGCACAATTCTACTCCGAAATTACGGATTACCGAACGGCAAAAGATATAGGAATTGACCGCCCCAATAAGAACGAGGTGTTGTACAATATACCGCCTACTCCCGACCAGGAAGAATTTATCCAAAGTCTGATGGAATTTGCAAAAACAGGAAAAGGAGAACTACTCGGAAGAGCACCTTTATCTCCATCGGAAGAAAAAGCAAAGATGCTCATCGCAACGGACTACGCCCGTAAAATGTCTTTGGATATGCGGATGGTAAGCGGTGCGTATGATGACCACCCCGATAACAAGGCTTCGCATTGTGCGGCAAACATTACCAAGTATTACAACCAATACAACGCACAGAAAGGAACACAGTTCGTTTTCTCCGATTTGGGAACCTACAAGCCGGGCGAATGGAATGTGTACTCCGAAATCAAACGCAAGCTCGTGGAAGACCACGGCATACCTGCAAACGAAATCCGTTTTATACAGGAAGGCAAAAATGATAAGCAACGTAAGGAACTTATCAAAGGAATGAACGAGGGCAAAATCCGTGTGTTGTTCGGTTCCACAAGTATGCTCGGAACTGGCGTGAACGCACAGAAAAGAGCCGTTGCCGTTCATCATCTCGATACGCCGTGGCGACCAAGCGACCTTGCTCAAAGGGACGGCAGAGCCGTTCGAAAAGGTAATGAGATTGCCAAATTCTTTGCCGATAACAAAGTAGATGTGATTATCTATGCCGTAGAAAAATCATTGGATAGTTACAAGTTCAATCTGTTGTACAATAAGCAACTTTTTATAGACCAATTAAAAAACAATAACCTCGGCAAACGTACTATTGACGAGGGCAGTATGGACGAAAAATCGGGAATGAATTTTTCGGAATACGTGGCTATCCTATCAGGAAATACAGACCTGTTGGATAAAGCCAAATTGGAAAAACAGATTGCCGGGTTGGAAAGCGAAAAACAGGCGTTCAACCGTTCAAAGTATAGTGCGAAGTACAAATTGGAAGATTATACGGAAATGTTGCAAAGCACTCAATCTCGTTTAAACCGTATGAGCCTTGATTGGAATAATCTGCAAGAGCGTATCCAAAAACGGTCAGACGGTACAATCGTAAATCCTGTACAGTTGGATGGCTTACCGCCCAATGCCGATATTAAACAAATCGGTGCAAAACTCAACCAGATTGCGGACAAAGCCCGAACCGGAGGTCAGTATGAAGAAATCGGTACGTTATACGGATTTACGCTTTTGGTAAAAACGGAAATGTCCGAAAAAGAGGGTGTGGATATAAGGGTAAACCGTTTTTTGGTACAGGGCGAGGGCAATATCAAATATACCTACAACAACGGTGTGATTGCTAAAGATGAAAAGCTGGCTGCTACGAACTTCCTTAATGCACTGGAGAAATTGCCCGGCTATATCGAGCAGGAGCACAAGAAAATTACGGAGATACAAAAAGACCTGCCCATTCTTCAGGAAGTGGTTAACGGTACTTGGTCGAAAGAAAGTAAACTGGGCGAACTCAAAACGGAACTGGCTGCCGTAGAAAGAAAGATACAGCTATCTATTACACCAGAAACCAAACAAGATGCTCCGGAGCAGGCAGAAAAGCAGAAAGAAGCTCCAAAGGTTCAGGAAAGCATTATACGGACAAAAGGTATTCATTTGCCTCGTGGCGTATTGTAAAACCTGAACGGGCAGGCAATAAAAAAGGGAGGTCATTTAAGCCTCCCTTTTAAATTATCCGTCCTGTACCAAATGCTGCAAGTTCGGGTCATTCTTGATACGCTCCATTTCGCTAACAACAATATTCAGGATGTCTTTTTTTATCTGTTTGTAATTGCTTTCAATTTCCTGCTTCATTTTATCCTCGCCCTGCTCATTTACAAAAGATAAGATTTGGGGTATCTTTTGGTAGGCTTTGGTTTCGGCGGCTACCTTTTCATTATCTACCACGATTTCGGCGTGAAATATCTTTTGCTCGATACGTTCATCAAAGTTATCCGATACAGAACCGACAAACATACCCTGTGTAAGCGTTGAAATTTTGGAAGCCGGAATAAGGCTGTCTAACTGTGTGGAAATAGAGGTGGATTTATCATTGCGGTTAATGGTCATACTCTGACGTTTCTGTAATACTTTACCGAAACGCTCCGAAAGACTTTTTGCCGTTTCTCCAACCACCTGACCACTGAATATATTACCTACCGTATTCTGTATTACCTTGCTTTCCTTGTCGCCGTAATCCCTCGTTAATTGCGAAAAATCCTGGAAGCCCAAACATACTGCCACCTTATTACTTCTCGCAGTTGCAATAAGATTATCCAGTCCTCTGAAGTAAATCGTGGGTAACTCATCTATGATAACCGAACTCTTTAATTGTCCTTTTTTGTTGATGAGCTTGACAATTCGGGAATTGTACAACCCTAATGCTGCTGAATAAATATTTTGGCGGTCGGGATTGTTACCCACGCACAAAATCTTCGGCTCGTTCGGGTTATTGATGTCGAGTGTAAAATCATCCCCGGTCATTACCCAGTACAACTGCGGGCTAATCATTCTTGACAAAGGTATTTTTGCCGATGCTATCTGCCCTTGTAACTGGTCTTGTGCGCCACCTTGCCACGCATCCATAAAGGGCGACAAATAGTTTTCCAAATCGGGGTATGAGGTTAAAATCGTGAATACGTCCGAATACTTTTTGTTCAGCAATTCAATGGCGTGTGGGAACGTACAATACTTGCCATCCTCATAGATTTTCAGATACCAAATAATAGCAGCTAAAAGAATAATTGGGCTTTCCACGAAAAAATCGCCTTGCTTCTGTATCCACGACCTGTTGAGGTTTAGCATTATGGTATAAGCCGCTTCGTAAGCATCAGAAATGTCGGTCATAAAATCGGGATTGAGTGGATTACAACGGTGGCTCTTGCGTGGGTCGTCGAAATTTATCACGTAAAATTTCGGCTGTACCTTGTATTTATCCCGGTGCTTTAGTAAATGATTGTAGGCGATAGTCGAAAGGTCGTCAAACTTGAAATCGTAGATGTACATACTAAAGCCTTTTTCTATCTGCTGCTTGATGTAGTTGTTTACGATGGCATAAGATTTACCGGAACCCGGAGTACCCAACACGATTGATGCCCTGAAAGGATTTACAATGTTTATCCAACCGTTGTTCCATTTGCCTTTGTAGTAAAATTTGGTGGGCAGGTTGACGGAATACTCGTTTTCCATCAGCTTGGTTTCCTGTTGAAAGCTCTCGTTTTCGTTATTGAAAACATCGTCCATTAGGTTGGTACGGAGCAATCGGCTCATCCATACGCCTGCCATCAGCAAGGCGATATAACCTAACGAGATAGTAAGAATATACAGAAATGTGCTTGTTGCGGGGGATAGCTTTAGCAATGGTGTGTTCAGGAAGAACAGCGCAAAGCCAATGCCCAACGCCACATAAATTTTAGACCAGGTTATCTTCTCATTCTTTACACCCTTTGTCCCTAAGCAACTCAAAGCCAGTAAAACCAAAGCGAATGCTTTTGTATAAAGGGTATGTGAAAACAAGCCCGCCGTACGGTCGAAATTGCCTAACATCTTGTTGATTACTTCCAACGTCCAGCCACGTTCTAAAAAGAAACCGTAGCAGAACCAATAAAGGTGCATCAGCACCAAAAGAATACTGACTGCCCGCATAAAAGCCATTATTTTGGCAAGCCCTCTTAAATCGTCTTCTCCCTGCATTATTTTAAGTTTTAATGTTCGGGCGTGAATTTAAAGGCTGTTGCTGTCGGCTCTTAAAATATGGCAGTAAGTGGCGTTGTGTGGCAGTATTTGGCAGATTAGTATAAAATGAAAAAGGTAGCAAATCGCTACCTTTTCAACCTTATTGTAAAATTGATTTTGTCCTTATTCTTTCTCAAAAGTAACGGCTTCGTCCATCTCGCCCCTTGTGAGGCTCAATTTAATTTACAAAATCCTCTCTTCTAATTTTAATTTCATCATTATATCGGTTTGTTCATCATCGCCTAATTTGAAAATATGCTTGTCAAATTCAACAAAACCATTTTTCTTATAAAAGCTGATTGCCCGAGGATTTTCTTCCCAAACACCTAACCAAACGTAGTGTGCATTTTTCTGTTTGGCAATTTCAATAGCTTTTTCATAAAGCACTTGTCCGACTTTTTTACCGTGAAATTCCTTTAAAACATAAATGCGTTCAATTTCAAGTGCTGTGTCGTCTTGCAATTCTGTTTGCGATTGCCCGAAATTGATTTTCAAATAACCAACTAATTCGTTTTCAGATAAGGCAAAATAAAACTCGGAACTTTCATTGTTCAATTCTTCTATTAGCTTTTCATTGGAAAATCCCTCCTCTAAATATGTTGTCATATTCTCTTCTGTATTACTCGAAGAAAATGTTTCTGAAAATGTTTGTCTGCCTATCTGTTGCAGTTGTTCAATATCGTTTAATGTTACTTTTCTTATTTCCATTGGTTCCATCTATTTTAAATTCCATTCGTAGTTAAGCCATTCGGTATTTTCTCTTGCTCCTAATCGTTCATAAAATTTCACTCCTACTTTATTCCACGGTGCAACCGTCCATTTTATTTGACTGCAATTATTTTGTTCTGCTTCAGTTTTTAACGCATTCATTAGTTGTTCGCCAATTTTCTGACCACGATAATTTTCGTCCACATAGAGCTCTTTCATATAAATAGCAGGACGGTTTTGGGCTGTATAAGGAAGAAAATAATAAACCAACATTCCTGCGATTTTATCATTATCTTCTGCCACAAGGCAATAAAAATCGGGTGGGTTTTTCTTAAATCCGCTGTTTCTGACAATTTCGGGTGTAATGGCAAAACTGTCAATGTATTTTTCAAAAACAGCCAATTCTTTCATTAAATGCCAAACTTTCTCGCTGTCCTTTTCTTCGGCTTTTCTTATTGTTATATTCATTTTTTTAAAACATTATTTAATGAGCTGATACGGCTTTCAGCCCGACAATCGAGCCTATTAAAGTGATAAGAAAAAGTATTCGCAGAAATGTTGCAGGCTCTTTAAATACAAGAATACCGACTAAAACTGTTCCGACTGCTCCGATACCTGTCCATACGGCATAAGCCGTTCCGATGGGCAAAGTTTGGGTTGCTTTAATCAAAAGTCCCATACTCATAGTAAGGGTAACGAGAAAACCTGCATACCACAAATACATTTCATTTCCTGTTGTTTCTTTTGCTTTTCCCAAACAGAATGCAAAAGCCACTTCAAACAACCCTGCTACAACTAAAATTATCCAATTCATTTCCTTTGTTCTTTATCTGCAAAGGTCGGAAACGGAATTGAGGTGAAATTTTACAAATGATAAAAAATGAGCCGTTCACTTTATTTCTGCCCTAATTCTGCTCAAACTGACTTGTGTTATACCTAAATAAGAAGCAATGTGTCCTAATTGCACTCGCTGGACTATATCGGGACTGTTTTTCAAAAGTTCCTTATATCGTTCGGTAGCTGTTCGGACTTGTCGAGAAATAAGCCTTTCTTCTGTTTTTATAAGTTCTTTTTCGGCAAATCTTCGCCCCCAATTTGCAATATGTATATCATTCTCAAAAAGTCTTTGTAAGACTGTTGTTTTCAGTTTATATAATTCGCAATCTTCCAACAACTCTACATTTTCATATCCTTTCTGATTGGCTATATAGCTTTTCATTGAAATAATAGTATCGCCCTCTTTGCCAAACCAAAAAGTGATTTCATCATTATCTTTATATGAATATGCTCTTGCTACACCTTTCTTTATAAAGTAGATGTTCTTTTCAATTTTATCAGCTCTCAAAAGAATATGCCCTTTTTTATATTTAACCTCTGTAATTGATTTCTTGAGCAATTCTTTTGAAGTATCTGGAAGCGGATATATATTCTCAAGTAAAAGGTCTATGTTCATTAATCCAATGCTGATTTGTTGTAACAAAATTACAAAATAAAAAAATGAGCTTCGTTATATGTGGTGTGAAGACTGAAGCTGTACAACCTTAAAAATGAAACATATATTTCAATCAATAGATATTTTTTACAACCTACTACCTTTCTTCTTTTTCTTCTTCATTTTATTGGCAAAATCCTGTTCCTCGTAATCTTCGCCCTGGGCTTCGGGCAATAAGCCTCCCAGTGCTTCAATCAAACCATCTTCGTGTTTACCAGTAGTTAAGAAGTCGAACAAATGGTGTGGTTCTTCCGCAGGAAGATCCGCATCATTTGATGTAGATATTTTCGGTTGTAATTCAACTGGCTCTTTAATCTCCGGTTTGATATTATTGTTCCAATAATCATTAAAGGCATTGGCAGAAAGTTCCTTGCTCAAACGTGAACCGTTCCAAACCGCTTTAGAATTGTGGTCTATAAATGTCATTCCGTAAATACGCCCTGTATCATTCCTCCGCACCACTACGTTAATTCCCTGCTCGGCTAATTGCTTCTTAAAGCCCATTTCATCAGTTGTTGATTTCAAGGCAATGGTAACGGCTGATTGTAAGGTCTGCTTGGTTGGACTATCTTTTAAATCCGTTTTGCATTTCGCAAAATACAGTTCCAAAGCCGGAAGCCCTGCATCTTTACCAAACAAAGAAGCCTTGAACGGATGCCCGGCTCTTTCGCCTTTCTCGTTTAAAGGAATGTATAATAAACCCTGCCGTAGCTGCCCCTGCAATTCGCCCTCTACTTTTTCGGTGGTAATATTGAACAGGGAAAGCAAGGCATTGTATTCGCCCAAAGTCTGAAACTTATAGTAATTTGGTAAGTGGCGAACTACTGAAGCGATTTGACTTTTCACATCTCCAGCTTTGTAGTTTACCGGGCGGAAAACCTTGTCGTTCTGCCGATGCTCCTTATCAGTTGCGGGTATCAATCCGTGTTTTCTTTCCAACTCACGGCACACATTCATAGACCGCATTTTCTCGAACTTGTCCGAAATCTTTTTACCCTCTTCGTCCACGCAAACCGATACAATGTGTATATGGCTGCGGTCAATATCCGTGTGTTTGAACACCACAAAAGGCTGTTCTCCGTAACCCATTTCCCGCATATACTGTTCTGCCATCTCCCTAAACTTATCATCGCTTACTTTATCATTCGGGTCAGGATTGAGCGAAATATGCAACGTATGTTTTTCGGTATTGCGGTTGGCTATCAGGTAAGGCGCAAAAGACTGGGCTAATTGTGCAACGGAATAATGCCCGTTAGCGGTTTCAATCATCTTATTGGCAAACAAAATCTGTCCGTTTTCATTCTCCACTTTGAGCTGATTGTACGCCAATGCTCCGTATAAATTTCCGCTTCTACCGATTTTCGCTATCATTTCTAAGGCTGTTTTTTCAGGTACTTTGCTTCAAATTCCTCGGTTAGCTGAATAATTTTTTGGCATAGCATCGCCATTTCAGCCGTCTGTTTTTCCAATTTGTAGAGGAACGCTGCCGCTTTTTTCTCGGAAAAATGCTTGTACAACAGCTTTACAATCTGGTTATAATTTACACCTATGGAACGGAACTGGCTGTGAAAAGAGGTTAGCCGCATATAAAAATCAACCGTTCCTTTGTCAATCTGAATGGTCTTTATGGTCTTGTCAAAGATGCAGGACGTTATGAAATGCGCCTTTACCTGCATACCTGATTTATCAAACAGGGTAAGAAAACGGGCGTGTTCCTGCTCGTTAAAGGAAATCGTATAGCGGATGGTCGCCGGGTCTTCTTTTGGGCGGCGTCCGGTCTTTTTCAATTGCTTTTTGTTGTTATCGTTCATCACTAATCCATTTTAAAATCCATACAAAACCCTGACTTCGGAAGGTGTTTTCTGCCCCCTGCAAAGGGCAAGTTGTTTTGAGCATCGGAAATCATTCCGAGATGCTCAAAACACAACTTGCCGTGTTCCGTTGAACACAAAAATCCGCCCTTCGGGACGGATTAAATGTAACAGGGAAAACGGCTCGATGCCGTTCCCGTTACCCTCCATTTTGTCAAAAGACTTTTGCATAAATCCGTTAATAATAATCATTGTACAAAGTAAAGCCCTACCTGTAAGAGTATTGCAATGCGATACCCGGACAAAGACTGCCTTTGAGTGCCAAACACTGCCACACCTCAATCAGCGGATAAATCAATCGCTTTATTTGCCGTATAATTTTAGTGCAGGTAGTAAAAAATGTATTTCGACAAAGAAGAAAATCAGGTTTGCAAACAGGCAGTTTGGAATAAAAGCATAAGGTTTTAAAAGCATAAAACAATAAAAGTGTAAAAGCATAAAAGCGGTAAAGCAATTTACCTATTGTAAGGTTTGCCACTTGCTAAAGAATGTGCCTGACAAGGCAAAAATGAAAGCAAATACCTGTGCAGGAAAGTACGCAAAAGGGAATGCAGGAATATAGGAATGAGGTAATAATCAGATAAACCAATATTCAATCCTGCAAAACAAATAAAGTGTGTAACAATAAATTTTTAAATAATGGAAACAACAAAGAAAACTTTAAAAATCAGCTTCTCCACCCAAAAAGGCGGTGTGGGAAAATCTACAATGACCACCTTGCTGGCAAGTGTGCTTCACTACCGTTTAGGTTTTAATGTGCTGGTGATGGACTGCGACTTTCCGCAACACAGCCTGACCAATATGCGTGAACGGGATAAGAGAACCATAATGCAGAACGACTACCATAAAAAGGCGGCAATGAAGCAGTTTCAAGCCATCAACAAAAAAGCGTACCCGATTATCAAATGCAAGGCTGAAACAGCTCTGGAGAAAGCATCGGAATACAGAAGCCAGTCGGCGGTTGTGCCGGATGTTATTTTCTTCGACCTGCCGGGAACAGCCAATACCAAAGGTGTACTGACAACCTTAAAAAAAATGGACTTCATCTTTTCGCCCATTACTGCCGACCGTTTGGTAGTGGAAAGTACATTGGGCTTTACCAAAGCCTTTCTCGGACTTCCCCAAACGGACGAGGGCAATCCCGAACAAGAGATGTGGCTGTTCTGGAACCAAGTGGATGGCAGGGAAAAAACAGGTTTGTATGATGCGTATCAAAGTGTCATCAAAGAACTCAACCTGCCCATAATGGAAACAAGGATAATGGACAGCAAGCGTTTCCGAAAGGAAACAGACGACACAGCCAGTTATGTATTCAGGTCAAGTTTGCTGCCTGCCGAACCACAGTTAATGAAAGCAACTAAAATGGATTTGTTTGTCGAGGAATTTTTAAAAATCACTCATCTATAAAAATAGTAAAGTATGGCTTCAGATAACAAAAACAACGATTTTGAAAAGCCCAATGTTGATGAGGAATACCTTATGAACGTCATAAGCGGCGATGAGCCTGTTGCTCCACCGACCATTAACAAAAAGCAGGATGTACCAAAGGAAAACAAGCCCAGGGAAAAAGCCCGTAACAGTTCATCAAAGAAAGCGGACTACGAGGAAACGTTTTTGGTCAATCGTTTTCCATCGGGGCGTAATGGCAAGGTCGTTTACATACGCCCTGAATACCACGAAAGATTGCTCCGCATCGTTCAACTGACAAGGGAAGAAAGAACAACGCTCTACTCTTACATTGACAATATTCTTGAACATCATTTCAGGGAGTACGGGGACGATATTACCGATTATTTCAATGAACATTTTAAACCCATTCTATAATGAAGAAAGATAAAAAGAACAGGAATACTGTTGCAGCCGGCAGCAACTCCGATACAGTTAGCAATACAGCTAAAACAACCTATGAAAACGCATTTATGCAAATGAATAAAATGCAGAAAAGAGGCAATAAAAGCATATACCTAAGTCCTGAACATCACGAGCGTTTAACCCGCATAGTCCAGATTATAGGCGATGATAAAATACCCTTGTTTGCCTATCTCAATAATATTCTTGAACATCATTTTAAAGTATTTGAAGATATGATTACAAAAGAGTTCAACGAAAAGTACAAAGGCTTGTTTTAAAAAACCTACGTTATGGAAATAGTAATTGTGATATGCCTGCTGATAGTCATTGTCCTGCTTTTACAGGATAAGATTGTCATTAAGAAAAGGACAAAACAAGTACCTCCGCAGAAGAAAGTCAATCCGAACCTGCCCGATATTATGGGGCAGCCAAAATCCGTAGAACGCCTTTCAATGCCAAACGCTGCCAATGAACGCCAAATTGAGGAACCGGAGATAAACCCCGCTAATTTAGACATTGAATACGACGAAAATGAAAACGTCGGCATTCAAATCCGCAAGGAAGAGCTGGACGAAGTTTTCAGTAATATACCTGATTTGGAGGAAGAGGAAGAAGATTGGAACAGGTACGGAATATCCGGTGGCGATGACGGTTTTGCCCAAGGGGTTACCTTTGAAGAACTAAGCTCCGTGGGGGTGTTGCTCCAAAAAGAAGAATTGGAACCAGCCCAAAAGGAAACAGCGATAGCCATAGTTCAAAAAATACAGGGAACCGAATTATTCAGCCTATTGGAGAATTCTATGGAAGATGCTTCCCGAAGAATAGCCGAGCTTTTGGATAGCACCCTTTCATCTGAAACGGAAGACAGTTCTTCCACTTTGCGGAAAAGTGATTTGAGTGATTTTGACATTGAGGAGTTTGTTTAGGCAAGCTCCCTTTTGTATGTTAGACACAAATTAAAAATTGTTCAAACGCTATAAAACTAAGTGCCCGCTATTTTTACAAATTTTGGAGTATCGAACTTCGGTGTAATTGTTGGCATATCTACTTTGACTGATATTGGCATTGGAAAATCAACTCCCATAATAATTGCTTCTCCTGACCCTAAAGATGGTAAAAAAGAAAGAGTTTCTTTATTGGCAGTCGAGCAAGCACTCGCGATTGCTTCCTTATCTTGATAATTTATCAGCCTATGAGTAATGAATGTTCCCATTTGACTTAGCGTACCAACAGGAATATCTCTTGGCATTTGTGTTGATAAACATAGAAATAATCCATATTTACGACTTTCTTTAGCAATGTTATCAAAAGCATTTAATTCTGTGCTTTCAAAATATTCATCCTTAATTTTCTTGTTTAAAAACTGATGGGCTTCATCTACAAAGAGAATTAGAGGATTTTCTCTGAAAATATTAGTTCGAGCTTTATTCAATAAGTATCTTCCCAATGAATTTGCCAAGATTTCTCTTGCCTGAAAATTATAAGGTACATTTTCAAAACCAATTCTTAAAATATTTAATTCTGGATTATTCAAAAACTCGTCTATCTTGGTTATTAGGTTATTTGTGGTTGGAGCATTAAATCCAAACATACCGGAATAATCATTGTCCGATATTACATTGTTAACACGCATTATTAAACTCGTTGCATTTCCATAATTTCTTTCATCTCTATTGTTTGCCCAACGGTCGTTGAATATTTGAAAACATTCATTCCCTATTTGCCTGTGGAGTAGATTTATACTGAAATTATTTATTGTGAAATCTTCTATAATAGATTTATAAGTAAAGTAGGCATTATTATATGCCGCAGTAATATTATTTTGTTTTACAACTAATCCATTATTTATAACTACTTGCTGACCCCTGAATGTAAAAGTATCGTTAGTTCCATCATTATTATGTCCATTATTAGGAATATTCCCTAATAAGCAATGTGCAACTTTTAACGACTTAATAGCTTCCAATAAAACGGGTTGCTGTACTTGTCCTGATGGTCTGAACAGAACGAATAAATCATTAATGGTTAAATTCTGATATGGAAAATAGCTTTCTGAAATCAGTGTTGAATGGTCAACTTTTGGATGAGCATCAAATGTAGAGTATTCTCCCGTTGGGTCTAAGATTATAGCTTTTGCTCCGGTTTCTATAACTCCCTCAATAAATTTGCTGATGGTATAACTTTTCCCTCCTCCTGTTGTACCAACAACCGCACAATGACGACTAAATATCGCTTGCAAAGAAATATCTACGGGAACATTTTTATCGTATATCAAATTCCCCATTCTAAAAGTAGGAGAATGTTCGATATTTTCGGGTTTTATGCCAAAGGTTTTGAAATGTGTAGAAAGAAATTCCGACGAACAAATGAATACCTTAGAACCAATGAGTGGGAGGCTATTTATCCCTTTTTCTATTCTACTCGGGTCAAACAAATCAAATGATAAAAGAATTTCTATTCTTCCTACTGGATGAAATGCTTTAGTTGAAAAAGTTCTTTCACTTAATTCCAACCGTTCTTTTTCAGGTAACGATATTTCCAACATTTTTCCCAGAAAACCTTTTTCCTCTCCCTCAACAACAATATAGTTTCCTACAAGTCCACCTCTCAACACTTCTGCGTGGTGAACAAATGTTTTCATCAAAACAGAAGACGGGAAATGCACTTTCACAAATGCAGGGGATACAAAATTTACATACCCAAGAAAATGACTGTGATTAAAGGGGCTATTGCTCATATCTAACTATTAGGGATATTAATTACTATTTGTCGTGTATCTTCCTGATTGTAAGATTTTAAGTCAGGATAATTCTTAGCGAAATCCTCAAAGGTTTCTGAAACAATAGATATATTGGAATATTTGTTTGCAGCATCAATAAAGGGTTTCATATTTTCGTTGGTTTCATCTATCCCTTTATTTACAATCATCAATTGAAAGCCTGGATTTTGTTCCAAGGCTTCGATGATTGCGGTTACGATATGTTTATCCCCGAAACTAAAGCCTATTGTAATAAGGAAAACATTCTCCTTTCTCAAATTGGACTGGAACCTCGACATCATTTCAAAATACGGCTGTTCATAAGAGCTTTCATATTTTGATTGATGTGGATATATCATCAATGGTTCGTCAGGTTCTTCTTTTTGTATAATCTTGTTGTCTTGCTTTTCCCAATTTACAGAACCGTGTAATTTGTACAAATGGAAAACTTTTTGAATAAAATTGTCTTCTTCTTTTACTCTACTTTGATTGCGGGAAACAATATCGTAATCATAATTACGCCCACTAAATATTCTTGGTTGAGAAAATGAAAACCCGTCTATAACAACAAAATTGCTTTCACAAGCTGATTGTTCAAACATTAGGTCATAATTCAATGTAAACAGCTTAAATCTTGGTAAAGTAACTTTGCGTTTCGTTATTTTATTTAATAAGAGCGTATGTGGCGAATTATCTGGCAAACTCAATTGACAGGCTTCTTTGATAAAATCTTTAATTTTGTTTACACAATCCTCAATATCTATATCCTCTTTGGGTATATATGGTATAGCAGGTGTTGCCATAGAAAGAACCTTTTCTAAATTCTTTACTATAGAGCCATCATCCCATTTTTCATCGTAGCCAATAGTTTCAAGTAACTTTCCAAAAACATCGGCTGTTAAAAGAGCTTCCGCATCATCCCATAAATTTGCCATCGACTTACCCAACTTCCCATCTTTTCCCCAACCAATAGATGACCCTGCACCAGTTAGAAGTAATAAATTCTCAAATTGATTATTTAGAGTTTGGGAGTATTTATTCCTATTTGTTGCAATTGCATAATCAATTCTATTTTCGGTACTTTCTTTGAAATCGTGAAGTTTGCCGTCGATATATACTTTTATATCAGTAGCATCACTATCATCATAAGCAACAGAACTGTTATTGTTGAGTAAAATGTATTTCATATTCGCATATTTTATTTGTTAACCTTTTTATTGCCAAAGAAGAGTTGTTAAAAACCTAATCTGCATTATTCTTGATTGCATTTAATTCTTTTAAAACAATTTTTAAAGCCTGCTTTCCTATTTCTTTATCGTCAATAAGTCCCTTTATTTTATCTGAAAACCATAAAACCAATAGCTCATCAATTGGGGTATTCAAAAATTCTGCAAGCTTTTCGATGTGTTTTCTTGGCAATGGTCTTTCTTCATTTTCGACTTTACTGATAAAAGCACTATCCAGTTCCAATGCAGCCCCAACTTCCCGTAGGAACAATCCTTTACTTTCTCTTAGTCTTTTTATGTGTTTTCCAAATGCCATTTTGCTTTTTTAAGACTTGTCTAAATATGTCAAATTTAAGCAAAATAGTTTAATAAATACGGATTTAGACTTTCTATAAAGCCACTCACTGCCAAATCATTCCTTTGACTGCCACTTTATTATAACGCCCTGATTTCTGAAACACCTTTGTTCCGAAAGTCCGCAAGGTGCGGGATAACAATAACAAATTAATGTGTTTCAATTATGGAAAAACAGAGAAAAAAAGTTTTGCTGGCAGCCGTGGCTATGCTGTCAGGAATTGGTGCGTTCGCACAGGGAAACGGCTCGGCAGGTATCAACGAGGCTACCCAAATGGTAACTTCCTATTTCGACCCCGCAACCCAATTAATCTACGCCATCGGTGCGGTCGTGGGCTTGATAGGGGGCGTTAAAGTTTACAATAAGTTCAGTTCGGGCGACCCCGACACATCGAAGACTGCGGCAAGCTGGTTCGGTGCGTGTATCTTCTTAATCGTAGCGGCTACCATCCTGCGTTCATTCTTCCTTTAATCCTTTGCTTTATGAACAATTACAACATAAACAAAGGCATTGGCAGGACAGTGGAATTTAAGGGACTGAAAGCACAATACCTGTTCATTTTCGCTGGCGGACTGCTCGGTACGCTCATCCTCGTGATGATACTGTATATGGCAGGCGTAAACTCTTACATCTGCCTGTTCCTCGGAGCAGGCGGTGCTTCGCTCATTGTGTGGCAGACCTTTTCACTAAACAGGAAGTACGGCGAACACGGGCTAATGAAAATCGGAGCAGGAAAAAGACATCCCCGATACATCATTTGTCGCAAGCCTGTACACCGCTATCTGAAATTCACTCCTAAATCGAATGCCCTATGAGAAACGTTGCAAAGACAACAACGCTGGAAAACAAATTTCCTTTGTTGGCAGTAGAAAACAACTGCATCCTTTCCAAAGATGCGGACATTACCGCCTGCTTTGAGGTTCGTTTGCCGGAACTGTTTACGGTAGCATCGGCGGAATACGAAGCTATTCACTCCGCCTGGCATAAGGCTATCAAGACCTTGCCGGATTTTACGGTCATCCACAAACAGGATTGGTACATCAAAGAAAGCTATGCTCCCGATTTGGCAAAGGAAGACCAAAGTTTTTTGGCTAAATCCTACCAACGCCATTTTAATGAGCGACCATTTCTGAACCATTATTGTTACCTGTTCCTGACCAAGACCACTAAGGAAAGAATGCGTATGCAAAGCAACTTCAGTTCGCTTTGCAAAGGTACGCTCATACCAAAGGAAATCAGGAACAAGGAAACGATACACCGCTTTATGGAAGCGGTGGCACAGTTTGAGCGTATCGTGAACGATAGCGGTTTCATAACCCTGCAACGCCTTACCGAAGATGAAATCATCGGAACGGACGAAAAGCAGGGATTGTTGGAACAGTACCTAACCCTGTCAAGGGAAAGCGGAACACCGATGCAGGACATCGCACTCGGAACGGAAGAAGTCCGTATCGGAAACAAAAGGTTGAGCCTGCACACCTTGTCCGATACAGACGATTTGCCCGGAACGGTATCGGCTGATACCCGTTTTGAAAAGCTATCCACCGACCGGAGCGACTGCCGTTTGTCGTTCGCTGCTCCCGTGGGATTACTCCTTAGCTGTAACCATATCTACAACCAATATTTGTTTTTGGATAACAGCGAAGACAACCTGCAAAAGTTTGAAAAGTCCGCCCGCAATATGCACTCTTTGGCAAGGTATAGCAGGGCAAACCAAATCAACAAAGAGTGGATAGAAAAATACCTGAACGAAGCCCACAGCTTCGGTCTGTCGTCTATCAGGGCACACTTCAACATTATGGCGTGGTCGGAAGACCCTGCGGAGCTGAAACAGTTAAAGAACGATTGCGGTAGTGCATTGGCATTGATGGAGTGTAAGCCTCGCCACAACACTACGGACGTAGCCACTTTGTTTTGGGCTGGAATGCCCGGCAATGCAGGCGATTTTCCGAGTGAGGAAAGTTTTTACACTTTTATCGAACCTGCCTTGTGCTTCTTCACAGAAGAAACCAACTATCACAATTCGCCCTCGCCGTTCGGTATCAAGATGGCTGACAGGCTTACAGGAAAACCTATCCATTTGGATATTTCCGACCTGCCTATGAAGTGTGGCATTATCACGAACCGGAACAAGTTTATACTTGGTCCGTCAGGTTCGGGAAAATCGTTCTTCACAAACCATATGGTAAGGCAATACTACGAACAGGGCGCACACGTATTGTTGGTAGATACGGGTAATTCTTATCAGGGCTTATGCGAACTCATCAAAGGAAAGACCAAAGGTGAAGACGGTGTTTATTTTACGTACACCGAAGGCAACCCGATTGCATTCAATCCATTTTACACGGATGATGGGGTTTTCGACATCGAAAAGAGAGAAAGTGTTAAGACCTTAATATTGACACTATGGAAACGTGATGATGAACCGCCAACCCGTTCGGAAGAAGTGGCATTATCCAATGCCGTATCAGGTTATATTGAACGTATCAAAACAGATGATGTTTACCCATCATTCAACGGTTTCTACGAGTATGTCAAAGGTGATTACCGCAAGGTACTCGAAGAAAAACAGGTAAGGGAAAAAGACTTTGACATTGCAAATTTCCTGAACGTCCTCGAACCCTACTACAAGGGTGGCGAATACGATTATCTGTTGAACTCCGACAAGCAGTTAGACCTGCTTTCCAAACGCTTTATCGTGTTTGAAATTGATGCGATTAAAGACCACAAAATCCTCTTTCCCATAGTCACAATTATCATTATGGAAGTTTTTATCAACAAGATGCGGAGGCTGAAAGGTATCCGAAAACTCATCCTGATTGAAGAAGCGTGGAAAGCGATTGCCAAAGAAGGAATGGCGGAATATATAAAATATTTATTTAAAACCGTCCGCAAATTCTTCGGAGAGGCGATTGTCGTTACGCAAGAGGTAGATGATATTATCCAGTCGCCCATTGTAAAAGAAAGTATCATCAACAATTCCGACTGTAAAATCCTCTTAGACCAGCGTAAGTATATGAATAAATTCGATGACATACAGGCAATGTTGGGGCTTACAGATAAGGAAAAAGGTCAGGTACTTTCTATCAATATGAACAACGATGCAAGCCGACTGTACAAAGAGGTTTGGATTGGCTTAGGTGGTACGAACTCGGCAGTCTATGCCACCGAAGTTAGTTTGGAGGAATACCTCGCATACACCACCGAAGAAACCGAAAAAATGGAGGTAATGCAATTAGCTTCCGAATTGGACGGTAACGTAGAACTCGCCATTAAGCATATCGCAATGCAAAGGCGTGACAAAGCAAATCAATAGTCATTAACATTTTAAAATTCATAAAAATGAAAAAGTTCCTTTTTATGGTGTGTACGGCACTAATGCTCGCCGTAGCACCGTCCGCAAAAGCACAATGGGTAGTAACCGACCCCACAAATCTGGCATCGGGTATTCTCAACAGTGCGAATGAAATCGTACAGACTTCTTCCACGGTATCCAATGTAATTAAAAATTTCAAGGAAGTGGAAAAGGTGTATAAACAGGGTAAGGAGTATTACGACAAGCTACAAGCTGTAAATAATCTTGTAAAAGATGCACGTAAGGTACAGCAGACTGTATTGCTTGTCGGTGACGTATCCGAAATGTATGTTACCAACTTCGGTAAGATGATGAACGACCCGAATTTTTCTGCACAGGAATTGGCAGCTATCAGCAATGGTTATTCGGCATTGCTGAATGAAAGTACCGAACTGCTGAAAGAACTCAAACAGATTGTAACCTCATCAAGCCTTTCGCTGAACGACAAAGAGCGTATGGATATTATTGATAGAGTGTACAAAGAAGTAAAGGAATACCACAGCTTGGTACGCTACTATACCAATAAGAATATCTCTGTAAGTATTCTAAGAGCAAAAAAGCAGAACAATACCAAAAGAGTGCTTGACCTCTATGGAACTCCTAACCAAAAATACTGGTAGTTATGGAATTTCAAAATCTTCACGAAGTCCTACGCTCATTATATGATGAGATGCTCCCACTGTCCGCCGATATGGCGGCAGTGGCTAAAGGGATAGCCGGATTGGGGGCTTTGTTCTATGTTGCCATAAAAGTATGGCAGGCTTTGAGCAGGGCTGAACCCATTGATATGTACCCTTTGCTTCGTCCTTTCGCTTTGGGGCTTTGCATTATGTTTTTCCCAACTATCGTATTGGGAACAATCAATGCCGTGTTAAGTCCGGTGGTACAGGGTACTCACACAATCCTCGAAAATCAGGTGCTTGACCTCAACAATTTGCAGGCGAAAAAAGACCTGCTCGAACGGGAAGCTATGCTACGAAATCCTGAAACAGCCTATCTCGTATCAAATGAGGAATTTGATAAAAAGCTCGAAGAATTGGGCTGGTCGCCCGGCGATTTGATTACGATGTCGGGAATGTATATGGATAGGTTTGCCTACCAAACCGAACAAGCTATTAAGAATTGGTTTCGCAATCTGTTAGAGGTACTGTTTCAGGCGGCAGCTTTGGTTATTGATACCATAAGGACGTTCTTTCTCATTGTCCTGTCCATACTCGGGCCGATAGCCTTTGCGATAAGCGTGTGGGACGGTTTTCAGTCCACGCTCACGCAATGGCTGACCCGATACGTCAGCGTTTACCTGTGGTTGCCTGTGGCAGACCTGTTCAGCTCTATGCTTGCCAAAATACAATCCCTCATTATCGAAAAGGATATAGCAATGCTTGCCGACCCGACTTACATTCCTGATACCTCAAATACCGTGTACATCATCTTTATGATAATCGGTATCGTGGGCTACTTCACTATCCCAACGGTAACAGGCTGGATTATTCAGGCAGGCGGTGCAGGGAACTTTACCCGTAACGTAAACCAAGCCGCAATGAAAACCGGAAATATCGCCGGAGCAGGAACAGGTTCGGCAGTTGGAAATATCGGTGGCAAGTTAATGGGGAAATAAAAACAATCAAATCATTTAAAAATGGAATTTAAAACATTAAGAAATATCGAAAACAGTTTTAGGCAAATACGGCTGTATGCCATTGTATTTGCCGTTCTCTGCCTAAGCGTGGTAGGATTTTCACTTTGGAAATCTTACAGCTTTGCAGACGAACAACGCCAAAAAATCTATGTGCTGGATAATGGAAAATCGTTGATGCTTGCCTTATCGCAAGATGCAAGTATCAACCGACCTGTGGAAGCAAGGGAACACGTCAGGCGTTTTCACGAACTCTTTTTTACGCTTGCTCCCGACAAGAACGCTATCGAAAGCAATATGAGCAGGGCATTCAACCTTGCCGATAAATCAGCTTTTGATTATTACAAAGACCTGTCGGAAAAGGGCTATTACAGCAGGATTATTTCGGGGAATGTACAGCAACGCATTGAGGTGGATAGTGTCGTGTGCAATTTCGACACCTATCCTTATGCGGTGCGTACCTACGCCAAACAATTCATTATCCGTTCGAGCAACGTGACCAGGCGTAACCTGATTACTTCCTGTTATCTCGTGAACTCTGTCCGTTCGGACAACAACCCGCAAGGCTTCAACATCGAAAAGTTTGCAGTGATAGAAAACAGGGATATAGAAGTTATCGAACGCTAAAAAAACAATCTTATGGAAGCATTATCAGATTTAAGCACGTTTGCAAAAATCCTTACCGATAAAGGATATAACGGCTATTTCCATACGCAGGGAGCGTATGCTGGAAAGTTGAAGGAAAGTATCGGCGAATACCTCGAAAACTGCCAAAAAGGTACAGATAGTTTGCCTAAACAGGACTTGTTGCTGACGGGCTACCTGCAATGGTCGGGCGAAGACAAGCCAAGTGTAGAATGCAGTATGTGGGTAAAATACCTGAACGGCAAATTCTCGCTTAACAGAATGGAGGTTGCAAGGAAAGACCAATTTGGGCAACTGCTGAAAAAATCGGAACTGACAAACCTGTCAGTCATATCCGCACCCAAAGCGGTTGAGGCAGTCGCTTTGGTCAATGAAGAACCGAAGCAAAAGGCAGGTCAAAGTCCTAAGCGTTT
The DNA here is from genome assembly GCA_002722255.1 of Winogradskyella sp. GTDB lineage: Bacteria > Bacteroidota > Bacteroidia > Flavobacteriales > Flavobacteriaceae > Winogradskyella > Winogradskyella poriferorum. Next base: position 276,896 of record PBLD01000001.1, read on the forward strand.
CAAGCTATAACAACAGAAATAGTAAGGTTATGAAAAAACTAAGAGCAAATATGGACAGGTACTTTGACAAGCTGGACGAACGCTGGCGGGCATTGCCCTTGCGGAAACAGCACCAATACACACTTTACTTTTTTGTGGGGTATCTACTGCTTACGGCAGGTGTCATTTGCAAAGTATGGTACGATACCTCAAAGTCGGGTAACGATATGGTCATTGAGCATATCGAAAACCCTGTCCTCAAAAAAAGTGAAAGTCCTGCAAGATTGCAGGACACATTATCAACAATTCTAAAAAACAAGATTTATGAAAGAAAATGAGAACAAAAAGTCGGTTGTTCGGGTAACGGAAGGGAACCAGGCAGCAACCACTGATGTACTGCAAGACGGTACACAGAACAAAGCCGAAAAGCTCAAAAAGCCACTCATATTTGGCTTAATGGGAATTGTCTTCGTAGGTTGTATGTACCTCATATTTAAACCATCCGCAGACAAAAAGGAAATTGAGAACATCGGGCTGAACGATGCAGTACCGGAGGCTACCGGAGCAGGAATGCCTGCCGACAAAGGCAAGGCTTACGAGTTGGAAATGCTGGAACGCAAAGAGCAAGAAAAACGCAATGCACTTACCACGCTTTCTGACTATTGGAATACTGAAGACAAAAAAGAGCCTAATGATGAATTTCCCGAAGAAGACGAAAACAGCAGCTATGGCGTTGGCAGAGGTTCGGGAAGAAACGGCAATCCTGCATTGAGCAGTTACCGCAATGCACAAAGCACATTGGGTTCATTTTATCAGGATAACAACTCTGAAACAACAGAACTCCGCAGGCAATTGGACGAACTAAAAGAACAATTAGCCGAGAAAGATGTACCTAAATCTGTAACCGTTGATGACCAGCTTGCCATAATGGAGAAATCCTACCAGATGGCGGCAAAGTATCTGCCAACAGGTACAAATTCGACAGAAGCCCCACCTGCTAAGGATGCAGGTACGGCTACCGCAGGTTCAACTCAAAAGGAGCATTTTGTGGCATTCACACCTACAAGAAAGAACACCGTTTCCGCTTTGTATCGTGAGCCTACGGACAGTGCCTTTTTAGCCGATTGGAGCGAAACAAGAAACCGGGGCTTTTATACCGCAGGTTCTATTGAGCAAACGGCACAACCGAAAAACAGTATCAAAGCCTGTGTACACGATGCGCAAACGGTTATTGGCGAAACAGGGGTACGATTGCGATTGTTAGAGCCAGCCCAAACGCCTCAACGTACCATTCCGAAAGGAACGATTGTAACAGCTAATGCCAAATTTCAGGGAGGTCGATTGCAGCTAAAGATTACCTCCGTAGAATTAGAGGGCAACATCATTCCGGTTGATATTACTATTTACGATTTGGACGGACAGCAAGGCTTGTACGTTCCGTATTCGCCCGAAATGAACGCCCTTACCGAAATGGCGGGCAATATGAGCCAGACTTCGGGAACAAGCATAATGCTCACGCAGAATGCAGGACAACAGGTTGCTGCTGATTTAAGCCGTGGCGTGGTACAGGGTGTTTCGGGCTATTTCGCCAAAAAGGTAAGAACCCCAAAGGTTACGCTAAAAGCAGGGCATCAGGTCTTCCTTGTATCTAAAAAATAATGTTGAACTCAAATAATTTAAACAATGAAAAATCATTTAAAAACCTTTTGGGCATTTGCCCTGATACTCGGCTTTGCCGTACAATCTTACGCACAGGATAGTGCAAAAACTCCGCTTGCATTAGGCAAGATAGAACCGTATAGAATGGAAGTTACCTACGATAAAACTTCACATCTTATTTTTCCGACCGCCATCCGTTATGTGGATTTGGGAAGCGAATACCTGATTGCTGGAAAAGCGGAAGATGCGGAAAATGTATTGCGTGTAAAAGCATCGGTAAGGGAATTTGAAGCGGAAACCAATTTTTCAGTTATCACAAATGACGGGCGTTTTTACAGTTTCAATGTGTATTACAGTCCCTATCCCGAAGCGTTGAGCTATGACCTCTTGACAATGCAAAAGGCGGTTGATAAAGCCAACGGAAACGATGTGCTTTTTGAAGAATTGGGCAACAATTCGCCATCATTGGCAGGCTTGCTTTTGGAAACCATTTACAAAAAGGACAAACGTATTGTAAAGCATATCGGGGCTAAGAGTTTCGGTATTCAGTTTATCCTCAAAGGTATCTACATACACAACGGCAAATACTATTTCCATACGGAATTGAGAAACCGTACCAATGTGCCGTTTCAGATTGATTTTGTGAATTTCAAAGTGGTGGATAAAAAGGTAGCCAAACGTACCGTAGTGCAGGAACGCCCGATGATACCGCTTAGGACTTACAAACCATTGGATGAGATTGGCGGAAAAACGACCGAGCAAAACGTGTTCCTGTTAGACCAATTTACCATTGCCGATGACAAGGTACTACTTATTGAGATTTTCGAGAAAAACGGTGGCAGGCATCAGACACTCCAGATAGAAAATTCCGACTTAATCAAAGCTCGTTTGATTAACGATATGCACCTGAAATTTTAATAACCTTTTAAAGTAAATAATATGAAAAAGTATATCTATACCGTGATGCTCATCTTTATGGCCATCACGGTCACACAGGCACAAAGAATGTTACCTAAACAGAAAGGATTGGAAGTGAGTACGGGTGTGCTGTCCGATGATAAAATCGGTAACGATTATTACATCAATGTAGCAATGACCGTAAACGGCAAAAATGGTAACTACCAGCTTTGGGCGTTGGAATATACACACCAATACCACGATTATAAAGACCTCCGCATACCGCAGGAAACTTATACCGCAGAGGGCGGTTACAGTTTCTTCCTGTTGGGCGATGTTCGTAAGAACATCACGCTGAACTTTGGAATAACAGGCGTAGTCGGTTACGAAAGCATCAACCGTGGCGAAGCAATGTTGTATGACGGAGCGAAGATACTGAGCGAAGACAATTTTGTTTACGGAGCAGGCGGACGGCTCACATTTGAAACGTACCTGTCCGACCGTTTTGTGTTAGTCCTGCAAGGGCGTACAAAGGTTTTGTGGGGTACAGACTTGGAACAATTCCGACCGTCCGCAGGCGTGGGATTAAGGTTTAATTTTTAAAATGTAAAATGATGATAGCAATATTCAATAAATTCAGGATAGGATTAAGCTCAATATATATACTCTTGGCAATCCTCACGGCTTCGGTTACGTTGGTATCTTGTAGCAAAGACGATGAACTCGAAATACAGAACGATTTCCCTTTTGAGGTCAAAGTAATGCCTGTACCCAAAGATATTGCCAGTGGGCAGACCGTAGAGATACGGATTACCATACAGCGAACAGGCAATTACAGCAACACGCAATATTTTCTCCGCTACTTTCAATTTGACGGTCAAGGCACATTGCGGTATTATGACGAACCACCGTATTTGCCAAACGATTTGTATTCGTTGCCAACGGAGCAGTTCCGGTTGTATTACACTTCGGCATCTACCGTATCACAATCCTTTGAGGTTTGGATTTCCGATAACTTCGGTAACGAAAAGCAGTTGAGCTTTCAGTTCAACAGTAGTGATTAATGCTACTTATATAAAAGCAAAACCGACTGTTACAGGTCGGTTTATTGCTTTTCAGCTTTCGGTGTACGTTGTTTTTTGTTTAAATTTACTTGAATTATAATCTTAACGGGTATGGATACAGTTACGGCTCAATTGGTGTTTGGTATTATTGTTATCGTTATTGCGATAGTGCTTATTTATTGGATAAACCGCAGGAAATTTTATAGGCGTAATGGTATGGGTGCAGAGGGATTTTCGAGTTTTGAAGCATCTGTATTTACCCGTTTTATAGAACGTGTCGGCAAATGGATTGCATACGCTTTGATAATTCTCGGTATTGTCTGTATATGGACTTATAGCCAAATGAAAAAGGACAAAGAGAAGCAACAAGTGGAGATACCTAACTCGAAATAAGTATTTTTATGGAAATTTAGATTATATGATTTAGTATTCATAATAAAGAGGAAAATTATAAAATGACAAAATCCTTTGATGACATAACCCTACGAAATATATCTGATATTATATCAAATATACTGACACATACGAAAATTACAGAACATTTATCAGGTGCTGGTATTTCTCAATCTCAATATGGCACAAATAAAACAGACAGATTGTTTTATGCTTTAAAAGAAAGACAAGCACAAGACAGATGTGGAAATAATGTATTGGCATTTGTTGTTAGATTATTAAATCCTAAAAGATATAATTCCGAAGATGAATTTGAAAAAGATAGAACAACTATCAATGAGAAACTTGTTTATGAAGGGATAGAAATTGATAAAAGTGGACAGCCCCGACAAGTTGATAAGGCGAAAACTATTTCGGAAGCAAAAAGCAGGTCACTAAAAATCAAAGAAAAAGTACACGGAATTGGAGTTCATTCAGAAATTTTGCCTTATTGTGAAGCTGAATGGTTAAAGGAAAATTATTTTCACGCTATACTTGAAATTACGAAAAGTGTAGCAGAGAGGCTTAGGCAAAAAAGTGGCTATACTTCAGACGGAGCAGATTTAGTTGATGATTGTTTTGCGTTGGGAAAGGACAAAAGACCTATGCTTGCTTTCAATACTCTGAAAAATCAAAGCGAAGAAAGTGAACACAAAGGTTTTGGAAATTTCTGCAAAGGATTTTTTTCTATGTACAGAAATCCAAAAGCACACAACCCCAAAATATTGGAAGATACCCAACTTTCACAAATGACAGAAGTTTTGGTTGTAGCAACAATTATTCACAACAAACTTGATAACACTTATAAAACGGGGCTTAAATAAAAAAAATCGGATAGCTCAAAAGGTTATCCGATTTTTCGTTTATGGCAAAAGTAAAAAGCCAAACACTGCCTTTCAACGCCAATCAATGCAACCTTTCCCAATCCTGCAATAAGCCTTTATAAATTCGACTTCCACAGAAAAAATGAGCAAACAATGGAAGTTATTGCAATACAAAAAACCGCATTGGACGGAATGAAGAATGACCTAAGGGAACTTTTGGAAATGACCGAAAATGCCACACGAAAATATACCCCGATTTTCAAAGAGGAGCAATGGCTCGATAACCAGGAAGTGTGTTTGATGATGAACATTACCAAACGGACTTTGCAGACCTACAAGGACAAAGGCTTATTACCATATTCCAAACTGAACCGCAAGAATTATTATAAACGCTCGGACGTACAGGCTTTACTCGAAGCCGGACAGCCGTACAATACCAACGACAATGGATTTACTGACGAATGAAACGGAAGAAATCATCGCCCATCAGGAAATGATAATGCAGTTGAGAAACCGTATTGAAGAAATATTAAAAAATTACCGTCCTGTAATGAACGGAGAAATATACTTGTCGGGCGAAGATGTGTGTAGGCTGTTACATATCAGTAAACGGACTTTACAGCAATACCGTGACGATAATATCCTGCCGTATATACAAATTGGGGGTAAGATTATTTATAAGGAAACGGATATTCTGACCGTCTTAGAACAGAACTATATAACCAATGACAGACATTGCTTCTAATTAATTTGGTTCTGACTATGTTTCAACGGAAGGACTTTAGTATATTTGCTATGTAAAATATAACAATACTTAAAGTGTTTTTGCTTTAGGTCTTGGTACTGAAAACTGGTAATTTTTTGTATCCCCAAGACAATAAGTAAGAACGCTCACGTCATAGGCGTGGGCGCTCGCTTATTCGGGGATTAAGGCGTACCAGTGCCTCAGTATCGGTAAGTGTGGTTGCCTGCGCTTCTTTTTTTTGTGCAGGGCTACATCAACTCAAAAAAGTAATGATATGGAAACTGGTACAGCACAACAAAAAATTGCCCTCGCCTTTATCAATGATAAAAGCCCGATTTTGGATTTGACCTGCAACGACCTCGTTGCTTCAGGAATTGAAGTATTGTTCCGTTCTGAAAACATTGAAGACGGACTATCTCAATTACCAGCATTAAAAACACTTCCCAACATTTGTATTATTGACCTTGATTTTTACAATAAGAATGTGCTGGCACAGCTTCAAGAATTGAGAACACAATATCCAACCATTAACCTGATTGCACATAATGATATTGATGCAGAAAAAGCCGTAAAACCTCTTTTGGAAATTGGTTTTACAGGTTATTTGCTCATTGGTAGCGATACGGACGATTTTAAAAAAGCTATTGATGTTGTTACCAATGGCGGTAGATATTTTAGTGTGGGAGTAGCGGAAATTGCACAGGAATATTTCAGTAATAAGTTACGTTCCGATTATAATAGTATAAAATATCTGTTCTAATCAAGCGGCGTTCTTTTGCTTCTTTTCTTTGGTCGCTTATGTGAAAAGAAAAGAAGTCATTGCATACCTAATCATTGGGATAATGAATATCCCACACAATAATGTCGCAACCTGTTTGGTAAAAGGTAGAGAAAGGAAATTGTGTAGCGGTGCATTTTGACAAAGGGGTTGCACCGATTTGATGCAAAAAGACTGTCCCGACCATCGGGAGGATCTGTCTTTTTGCCGCCCGACTTTTCGGGTCAGGCGACTTTTATCGGGTGGGTGCGGAAATCTTTCAGATTGTGAAAAAATCCTTTGTATTCAGTCATTCCCCTGCGAAATAAGTTCCACAGCAAAGAACAACCCATTTGGGTTAATGAGGAATTGATAAACAAGTCCTGGTGTTCCAACGCTTCGGCAAGTGAGCAACTTGGCGTGTTATCCTCTTGTTCGGATTGCTTCAGCAATTCGCCAAATTCATCGGTAACAAATGGCAGGCTTGCCACCGTTTGGTATTTCTCTGAATTGGGTTGCTTTATCTCTCCGATAGTAGATAGTAGCACTTGTCCTGTATCTTGGCTGTTGCCAAAATCCAACCAATATTTCGGCTCATCTTGGTAGTGTCTGCGGTAACTTATTTCTTTAAGAATTTCAGCAACGCCAAACCTCGCCTGTACATTGTCCACACAAGTAATAGTAATGATTGCCCTTGCTTTTTCGGGTATTCTGCCAAACTTGTCCTTTTCAAATTTTACCGTTTCGGCTTTCCAATTTGTACCGATGCAACGATTGATACGGTTTATCAATGCAACCGATTTGTACAATCCTGTTTCACTTTCAAAAAAACGCTGTCTGCCTAAATTGGCACTCGTGATAACATCATCATCCCAAAGGCGGACTTGCAACCCTGCGTGTCCCAACGCTATCAAGCTCTCGTTTATTTCCATTAAAGCGGTCAATACTTTTGAGCCTGTGCCACCTGCCCCGATAAGGTTTACCGAAATTGGGTTTGTCGGATTGAGCAGATAATTGTCCGTAAAATGGATTGCTGTTTTTGCTGTATTCATCACAATAGATTTTTAAGGGTTTTGTTATTCTTTTTTAATACTTCTTTCGGAAAAGGTTTATCAGTATTGATAAGGTCTTTCCAAAGGTTTACAATGTTTTTTTTCGTGAGGTTCTCGCATAATGAATGGCTGAAATAGGAATTAAAAAAATAATGTTCCCACGCCTGTGTAAATTCCTCAACCGAAGCCGAATTTTTAATATCAATACTAACAGTACCCATACATACATTGCCCTTTTCGTAGATATTGAAGAAAGGTGCGTAATGCAATGGCGTTTTCTCGGTGGGTCTTCTGTCGCTTGCCAAAGCAAATACAGTAAGACTGCTTTTGCTCGCTAACCAAAGCATTGGCGGTACTTGTGCCATTCCGTTGGATATGCCCAAACTATCCACAAAATACAGTTGTCTTTGCTGTGCTTTGGTGTACCATAATACTATACCTTTTTCAGCATTTGGATTGATATGCAGAATGTTTGTAGGCAATATTCCCTTTGACTTTAAAAAGGCTGTGTTCTTTTCTTCATCGGTCTGTAACGCCTTTGCCAATACGTTGGCTTCTTTTACGGTCAATGGGTGGGCATTGATAGGCGTTCCGTTGCTATCCATATCGAAATGCTCCACGTACATTGCTGTATCTGTTCCTTTGGTTTCATAGAAAACCAAAGCGGATTTTGGATAGTATAATGTGCCGAAATCTTTGGTTATGTCGTTTACGGTGTTCATTTTTCTGTTGTTTTATAGTTATATAATAAGTAAGAAAGGTCATCCAACAATTCAAACAGGCGATTTTCAAAATCAAGGTTGCCTTGTGTTATTTTACTGCCGTCAAATGCTTTGCAAATGGTCGGCTCTTCCATTTTTCCGTATTCGTTGAACTCATTGTTGATGCTTTCGGAAAGGCTTTCATATAGCCAACCTTTGGTATCTGCGATAAATGAAATGTACTTTTCCATTCCGATTGCTTCGGTTTCGTAATCATCGTCATAAGGGTCTTCTTCGGGCAATGGTGCGTTTCTAAAAAAAGTTGCTTTCGGATATTCAGTACAAAGGGCAAACGCATTACACGCTACCTGCCAACATTCCCTGTCGAACGTGTCAAGGCTTTTAAATCGGTTCAAACGCTGTTCAAATATCTTTAGATTGCTTCGGTTAAATAACTTTTGTTCTATCCTGTCGCCAATATATTCGGCATTTCTCAACTCACTTCTATATGTTTCTGTTTCGTCCGTTTCCTCGTCCTGTTCTACCCAATCTTTATGCGTTTCATACAACCAATACAAATAGCTGTCTTCCTGCCTGTAATACGGCACATCGGCAATATGGTACAGATAACTGCATACCGATACAAGTAGCTGTGCGGTCTTTTTACGCTTCGGGTCTTTGAGCATTTTAAAGAGTGGTGCAATAGGAATATAATACAAGGTTGTACCTACATTATACCTTTCCTCACTTACAAAAAAGGTTTTCTTACTATCCTGTACCAATTTGAAACTGTCCCAATTTATGTTGGTACGTTTTACTTTGGTTTCCATATCCCACATAGATAATACTACATTGTATGGAAACTCAAAATCATGGGTTTGCATCGGTTCAATGCTGTAATGCTCGGCAAGTCGGGAAAGGGACTTGTAAAAATCCCTCTCCGTTTTCTGACAAGCCTGTACGGATTGTGCTGTTTTCAGTTTAGGCAGAAACGTACACTTTAGAATACCATTGGTAGCATTGCTATCGGTACGGATTTCTGCTTGTCTTTCTGCACTTGGTTTGCGTCCTTTGGTCTTTGTAGCCAATTTGCGAACTCGCCCAACTGTCGGTGTAACTGCTGTTGTCGTTTCTGTTCGGGTATATTGATTGTTCCCGATATGATGTTGCGTTGCATAATTCATCGTTTTAAAATTTTGGTTTAACCTTTCGTACCCATTACGCTCTCAAATTTGTACTCTACCGCATCGTCTTTTATCTGTGGTGCAGATGCTTTTGCCGTTGTCAAAATCGGGTACATATTGGCGTAAAAATTCATTACGGCTTCCACGCTCCAACGTGGCTCTGGGTCGGTCAGTCTGATGTCCTGTCCTTTGTCTTTGAGTATGAAAACTCGTTCTAATTGCGTTGCTAATAACATAACTTTCTAATTTTGGGGTTAACACTTTTATTCTTCCTCGTCCGCTTCATCAATAGGATAATCGGCAGTAACTTCTTCCACCTTTGGCGGTTCGGGTGTAGCTTCTTCCATTGCTCCGAAAAGGCTCGGTGTTGCGAACTTGTCGGACAATGAAGTTTTGCGTTTGCGTATCTCGTCCGCTTTTTCGGGAAACTCCGTTATATCGGGTACTTTCATCCACGCTTCGCGGAACTTGCCCTCTTTCTCCAACTCGTCAGCCTTTACCATAGCATCTTTAAATTTCTTGTCTTTGGCTTCTTTTTCCTTTTTCTCCTTTTCTGCTTTTTCTTTCTCGATTGCCGATTGCTTTTTAACTTCTTCCAATTGCTTTAAGAATTTTTCCATATCCACCATTAAGCCCGATACCTTTTGTATAGGTGTGGTAATCTGTTCAAAAAATCCCTCGTCAAACTCTTGGGGTGTGGCGTTAAATGTCAATGGGGGAATAAGGTTTTTGGCACTATCTCCGCATTGTTCGTTATTGAGCAATACTGTTACGATTAGGTTGCTTTCTATTCCTTTTGAAATGTTCAGTTGCAATACTCCTGTAAAGTCCAACTGCTGTATCTGATTGAAAAAATTTGTGTTCATCGTTCTTTGATTTTAATTGTTGTTTAACCGTTTTTTGATTGCTTTTAGTTTCTCGTATATGTCCATCCAATAGGCATTTTGCCTTTTATCGAAGTCTGAAAAACTTTTGTCCTCGTGGCTATACCCTGTATTTCGTTTGGCAATACAGATAGCTTCTTTTAGGTCGGTTACTTCAATTTCGTAACCGTTCAAATCCGTTATTTTCATACCTGTTCTAATTCTTATTTAGTGATTTCCGCTATTTGGTCAATCCTGCCGTAAACAATACTTCTAAGGCTTGTTTTGTCGGGGGCGTTGTATTCTGCCCAACTGCCGTACTGCTTCACTACATAGGTTTTCAAAATATCCTCAAACCCGAAGCGATAACCCATAAGGGGTACGGCTCTTTTGAAGTAGGCATTTCGGTTTACTGCTTCCGCAAGCCAATTTTTTTCTGCTCGGCTCAACTTGTCGCTTTTGTTCAGTTTTTCCCTTAGTAGGTAAACCTTTGCATTTTGCAGGGTTTCCAATTCGGGAACATCGTAGCGTACAAACTTTGTGGCTATTGCTGTCGTTTCCATTGTATCTGCTTTAAGTGTTATGAATTAGTTTCAGCATCGGTGTATTTTCCATTTTCATAGTAGCCTATAAGCCGTTCCCAAAGCCGTATTAGGCTGTCGATATCTACATAGAAATACTCTGTTCTGTTGCAATAGATGATGTATATAGCTTCATCCCTGTATTGCGTTTCAAGGCTTTTTTCTTTAGCCATACTTTTGGCTTCGTCTATGGTTTTTGCTTTCATATTCTGCTGTTTTGTATCGTTATCAATCTTTACTATATCCACAATGGCACATTCGGGACAACCCTCTACGGCTGTTATCTGCTGTATTGCTCTCTGCTTTCCGCTAAGTGATACTACTGTCAGCGTTACTTTGCCTGTGTCGTGTTTCAGCGTTGCTTTATAGGTTTCCATTGTCATAGCTGTTGTTTATAATAGGCTACCACCGATTAAGGCGGTAGCCTGTGGTTATCTAATTAAGGTTTAGGATTTCCGCACCGTCCAGAGCAAATGCAGTACATAGTTCAAATGCTTTCTGCGATTTGAGTTGGGCAGTACCACCCAATACAATGCTCTGCAACTTGGCTTCGTCATTCTTGTAACTCCTTACATTCTGATAGTAGCCTGTCACAGAATTGTACGCTCCGAACAACGTACCTTTGGTAGTGTCCATTTGTTGGGTGTCGCTTATCATAGCATACGCAAAAGCATCCTCAACGACATTTTTGAACACGGTGGAAATTTCATCTTCCGCACCTTTTTTGATTAGGTCAAGCGTTTCCTTATTTGGGCAAAGTGCCAACTGTATTAGCTTTCTTACTTCTCGGTCTGTTACCTTTACTTTTGCCCATTCGTTGAAAATGCCCTCTAATTGGTTGCTCAATGTGTTGGCAAGTCCCATAATCTTGTGAGCGTTCTCGATACGTTGTTTTGCTCCCGAAGTGTGCTTGATACGGACTACATTGGTCATACTGCGTAACGAAGCATTCAGCGTGTTTTGGCATACAATACGGATAGGCGTAAATGCGGCTGTGATACTTCCGCTACCATCGTGCGAAGTGGTTAGGAAAATGTACTTTTCCGTAACATCATCGCCATTGCCTACACGGATATAGTCGGGCAATTTGGCTGTGATAAAAACACGTTCTCCGTTGCCTAACGCTCCTGCGGTTTCGTACAGAATGCCCTCGCCACCGCCTACAATGGCATCAAAGAAATTAAAGGCTTCACGGTTTTGTACGATATGGTAATCCTTACCGACTACGCCCAATACTGCATTGTTATCGGTGCGTATGTTGGCGAAATAGTTAGGTACTTCTAATTCGCTACTGCCTATCTCTATGCCGTTGGTGGTTTCGATAATGCCCGAACCTTTGGTAAATAGTGGGGATTTTACGACTTCGTAATCTAACCCTGCGTATTTGATTGCTTCCTCACTTGTCGGGTATTGTTCTACGATTTGACCTAAACCGTGCCACGCTTTTTGTTGTACGCTAAAAAATGAATAACGTCCTGTTCTCTCGTTGAAATTGATATTATGTGCCATAATGCTTAAAATTTGATGTTTAAAAAATGATTGAATACTCGTTGTTAGAATGGGAGGTCGTCATCTGCTCCCTGTGCAGTAAAGCTGTTGTTCTCGGCTTGTGCAGTAGCCTGTATGGTTTCGGCTCTCTTACTACCTCCGTGCAGTTTGATTTGAGAGGTATGAAAGTTCAGCCCCGAATGTGCTTCGCCGTTTTTGCCTATCCACGCCCTTGTGCTTATTCTGCCTGTGAGTTCTACCAAAGTGCCTTTTGTGAGTAGGCTTGCCACGTTTGCAGAAATCCAATAGGCACAATCGAAATAGGTTGTTTGCTCTATTCGTTCACCTTGCTTGTTTTTGTAGCTTTCATTGGTCGCTACTGAAAAGTTTACTACCTGTTTTTCGTTCGACAATGTGCGTACTTCCGCATTTTTTGTCAGTCTTCCGATAATGTTCATAATCGTCCTGTTTTAAAAGTTTTACATTTTGTTACGTTCGCTTTTCTCGTTTCCTGCTTCCTGTTGTGGTTTGCTCCGCTTCGCTTCGCATAATTTTTTCCAAAAGAAAAACCGGAAAAAAGAAAGCAGATAATCCAAGCGGGCAATAGCGAAAACCAAGAAAAAAAATGATTTAATGGGGGTTCCTTTAGGGGGAAACCGTTCATTCATTTTTTTTATTGGTGGGTGTGTGCGGTGGCTGCCCGCTATAACTTAGCTGCCTTTTTACCGGTTGATTGTGGAAATATTCTGTTCTAATTTTTATGGAATAAATGACCAGGCTATGAGAGCCTGAAATAGAGGTTGGAATAATCGAAAAGTAAGGGCATAAAAAAAGCAGGATAGTTAAATCCTGCTTCAATCTGATAAGTAAAGAATGCACTAATTTTTAAACCATAATTTCTTCGGTATTGTAAATTTTATCTGCGTTTGTATGTTCATTCAATAATGCTATTTCTTCCCGTTCCATTTTAATAATAAACGCATCTTCCATTGCCTTAAATTTAGGCGAAACCAAATCCATATCCTTACTGATTTTTTGGCTGGTAATCTTAGCATAAATCTGTGTAGTGGAAATATTCTTATGACCCATCATTTTGCTAAGGCTTTCAAGCGGAACACCCTCGGTCAAAAACATTGTGGCGAATGTATGACGGGCGGTGTGGAATGTAACTTTCTGTTCTGTAACAATACCCGCTTCCTCAATAAGTTTACCTATATGCGTGTTGCAAGTCGCATTGGATGGCATTGGGAATACAAAATCATTTCTTGTAGCTCCACGATATTTCTCAATGATGCGTTTGGGGATTTCCAAAAGACGGACGTTGGAGGCAACATCTGATTTCTTTCTCCTGCTGATTATCCATTGGTGTCCATCAAAGAAAGACTGGATATTGCTCCATTTCAGTTTCTTAATGTCTATGTAAGAAAGCCCTGTGAAGCAACTGAAAATAAAAAGGTCTTTTACAAGTTCATATCGAGGCTTAGATGGTTTCAGGAGCATTAAGGTTTCTACATCCTCTTTTAAAAGGTAGCTGCGGTCGGTTTCTTCCATACTGATTTCATAATCCTCAAAAGGATTATCCCGTATCAAGCCTTTTTTAATAGCCAATTCTGCCAAAGCAATAACTGGCATTGTGTAAACCCAAACCGTATTATGGGTACATTCCTTATCAATGCGAAGAAAGAAATCAAACTCACGAATAAAATCAGAAGTGAGTTCCCGGAAAGCCATATCGTCCCGATGGTAACGCTCCCTTATAAATTCGCTAAGATGGTTGTAAACAGTGTTGTATTTGCTATACGTGCTTTGAGAGCGTTTTCCCTTAGCGACCATTTTTTCAAAGTCTTCATTTTGGTCTTTAAAGACTTTTAGTACGGCATCGTCCATTACACCAACACCCAAAAACGAGAGCTTTACTTTCTGTGCGGTCGCAAAACCCTCGTGCTTCAGCATATCTTCGTAAATCTTGTCGATACGACCCCGTACGTTATCCAGCTTTTGGTTAATGTTCAAAGCGGTGGCACTCTTGCCCTCAACTCTTCCGTATTTTAAATCCCAATTTTTCGGGTTAATTTCTAACTTTGTTCCCAAAGTTTTAGCTGTTCCATCAATGGTAATACGTGCCATAATCGGTGCATTACCGTTCTTTTTCAGTTCGTTCTTTTTCAGGTAGAAAAGCAGTTTGAACGTGGACTTTTTTGTCTGTTCCATAACTCAAATGTTTAATGTTTAAAATTAAATTACATTGAGTTACAAGGGAATGTAAAAAAGGGTGCAAAAGACTGAAATATAAACAGTTAAGCTATGTAGTTACCTTTATCAATCGGTAACGAATTAGTAACCTAACCTTGTGTTTTCAAGCCCAAAACCTATCAGACACCGAGTTCCAAACTAAGACTACTGTTTTATAAAGCATTGTATAGCAACGGGTTTAATCGTTTTGCTTATTTTTGCTTTTTACTAATCTTTTTATGTAAAAATTTTCAAGCTCTTTTTTCAAAATATTAAAGGCTGTGTAAATCCTATATTCCACCACCTTTTGCGTAACACCTAACATCTCTGCAATCTCACTATGTTTTTTTCCTTCAACCTTACTTAATAAAAAAGCTACGCGTTGTTCTTCCTTTAAACTGGCGAGTACACTTTTATATTTTTCCAAATATTGCTCTTGCTCCATAATAAATTCTGGAGTTTCGTTTGTGTACTGTTTTGATTTGGTTTTTTGGTAGTTTAAAACCACTTTTTGATGTTTAATTTCGTTAAGCATCAAATTATTTGCAACCGTAAACAAAAAAGACTTAGCCTTAGCAAAAGTTATCTGCTTGCAATTATCCCACAACTTTATAAAAGCTTCTTGTGCTTTGTCTCTAGGATTATACTGAGAGCCGTATTTATAATATAGAAAATTGTGAACATCATCTGAGTATTTATTATAAACACGCTCAAATGCCGCTTCTTCACAAATATTATCGTTAAGACTTTTAGACAAGGTTAAAAAGTTTTGTCTAAAGGTATATAAATATTTTTTTGAAAAAAGTTCAGTAGTTTTTAAAAGTGAGTTGTTATATCTTAAATGGCAATAAAAACTTTAGTCATTATGAAACTCAAAACATTTTTAATCCTTTTTGTTATCACTTTCGCTTTTTCGTCTTGTAGAAAAGAAGAAAGAGAGTTTATTCAAACACCTGAAGAAGAAATTTTAGAGGCCAATACAAATGTCGCTGCTCTTATTAAAAGAACTGCTTCTAATGATGGCTCTTTAGATAATATAGTTGATAGAGCAAATTGTTTTGATATTGCTTTTCCTTACACTGTAAATGTTAATGGTGTGGAAATAGACGTAAATTCGGCAAGTGACTATGCCGTTATTGAGTGTGTTTTTGACCAGTCTGAAATTGATAACACTTTAAATATTGAGTTTCCTATTACAATTGTTTTATCAGATTACTCACAAGTAACCATAAACACTTTGGCAGAATTTGAGTCGTACACTGATAGTTGTAATGGAGAAA
Source organism: Winogradskyella sp. (assembly GCA_002722255.1). Taxonomy (GTDB): domain Bacteria; phylum Bacteroidota; class Bacteroidia; order Flavobacteriales; family Flavobacteriaceae; genus Winogradskyella; species Winogradskyella poriferorum. Next base: position 292,634 of record PBLD01000001.1, read on the forward strand.
ATGAATATGATGATGATATAGAATGTATAGATTTTATATTCCCTATTGAAGCTTCAATATTTAACCCAAATAATGAACTATTAGAAACTATTACAATTGAAAATGATAATCAACTTTTTGATTTCATAGATGATCTTGATGAAGACAATATAACCACCCTAAATTTTCCCTTAACGTTAATCTTATTTGACAATTCTGAAGTTGTAATCAACAATTTTGATGAGTTGGAAATAGTAATAGATTATTCTATTAACTTATGTGATGAAGATGATGACTATGATTATAGTGATGATGACTGTGACAACTGTACACCATCACAATTAGAAGATTTACTTATTAGCTGCACTGATTGGGAAGTTGATAAACTTGAGCGCGATGGAAATGATTACGACAATGCATACAATGGCTACGAGTTCAACTTTTTTAGCGATGGCACTATGTCTGTGTATTGGAACTCCATAATAGAGTATGGTACATGGACTGCTAGTGGCTCTGGCAATACTCTCGAAGTTTTAATTAACGTCCCAGCTTTACCATTATGTAATAACAATTGGATTTTGCACGAAATAGAAAACTGTTCTGACGAAACAAAAATAGATCTTAGAGTTGGCGATGAAGACAGATTACGTTATGAAAATAACTGTAATTAATAACAAACCTTAAAATCAATTAATTATGAAAACAAGATTTTTTTACAGCATTTTATTAATGATGAGTTTGTCATTAATGTCTTTTACATGTTCTGATGACGATGATGGAAGTAATCAGGATAATTCGCAAGAAATAGCTCAAATTGAAACAACCGTAGAATCTGGAGATTGGATAATTACAAGCTACATAGACTCAGGCACAGATGAGACCAACGACTTTAATGGTTACACTTTTACTTTTGGAACCAACGGTGGTATTACAGCAACTAACGGTAATACAACTTACAATGGAACTTGGTCTGTTACCGACAGTAATAGTAATGATGATAGTCCAGACAGTGACATAGACTTTAATTTATCATTTCCTGTACCTGATGATCATGATTTTGATGATTTAAATGACGATTGGGATATCATTAGTCACAGCAATAACATGATTAGCTTAAGAGATGTTAGTGGTGGAGATGGAAGTGTAGACACTTTAATATTTGAAAGAAATTAATTAGAAAGCACCAAGCAATGCGCAAGTGGATACTAATATTGGTTATTGCAATAGTTGTAGCAATTTTTGGCTACAATTATATATACCAAGACCACAGAGATATTCAAAGTGAACAAGCAGAATTCACGATGACTTCTTCGGAAATAAATCAACTATTTTCTGAAAATTCCACTTCTCCTGAGCAAAAATTTTTAAACAAAACTATTGAGGTTTCAGGATTAATAACAGATATCAATAGTAATGATATAACTATTGACGATAAAATATTCTGTCAATTCTCAAACAATCTTGAAACCTCATTAGACAAAAAAAAAGAAGACATATAAATAAAAGGACGTGTTATTGGTTATGACGATTTGCTAGAACAAGTAAAACTAGACCAATGCACTATTATTAACCAATTAAAATAAAAAATCATGAAGAACAATTACTTTCTAAAAACAACTGCTCTACTAGTGTTAGTCTTGCTAAGTTTTTCAAGTCTTAACGCTCAAGTAAGAATTGCAAAGCTAGATCCTGCAACAAATTCTGTTACATTAAAAAACTACGGTAGTACAAACGTCCCAATATCTGGTTATTGGTTTTGTAACTTCCCTGCATACGGACAAGTTAGCTCTATGACTTCTGTGGCTAGTTTAGATCCTGGTGAAGAAGTAAATATTGCGAGCTCAATAAACTTTGCAGTAGCCGATGGAGAATTTGGTCTATACAACACCAATAGTTTTGGTTCTTCAACTGCAATGGAAGATTACATGCAATGGGGAAGTGCAGGCCACCAAAGAGAATCTGTTGCCGTTGCTAAAGGGATATGGACAGCAGGTACATTTGTAGATCTTGCTGCACCTTTTGCTTATAGTGGCTCAGGCACAGAAAATGGTGCTGAACAATGGATAACGTTCAGAAGTGTTAGAATTTCAAAACTAGACCCAAGCACCAACTCAGTAGCCCTTAAAAATTTCGGATCATCAACTGTAGATATTTCAGGATATTGGTTTTGTAATTTCCCAGCTTACGGACAAGTTAGCTCTATGACAAGTACAGTAATGTTAAATCCAGGAGAAGAAATAAATATTGCAAGCTCAGTTAATTTTGCCGTTGCTGATGGAGAATTTGGACTTTACAACACTAACAGTTTTGGGTCTGATACCGCAATGGAAGATTACATACAATGGGGAAATGCAGGTCACCAAAGAGAATCTGTAGCAGTAGCTAAAGGTATTTGGGATGCTGGCACTTTTATAAATGTTGCTCCTCCTTTTGAATATACAGGTAATGGTTCGCAACATGGTGTGGCTTATTGGAGTACACTTGGCATTGAAGATTTTGAGCAAGTTGGGAATATAACACTATATCCAAATCCTTCAAATTCTATACTCAATGTTCTTGTTCAAACCACTGGAGGAAATAGTACTATAGAGGTTTATAATATTCTTGGTGAAAAGGTTATAAGCCAGGAATTACTAAGCGCAGCAACAAAAATTGATGTTTCTGATTGGAATAGTGGTGTATACTTAGTTAAAATTTCTTCTGATAACGGAGAAGAAACTAAACGATTTGTAAAGCAATAAACCAAACAGTTTTAGCTAGAGAATAATCCGAATTACATAATTTAATTATTTAAAAATGAGATGCTTACATATACTCATCATGCTATTGCTATGCCAAATTTTAACGGCTCAAGGAGATGATTTACTTAGCGAAATTGACACAGATTCTAATGGAGACCAATATGCAACAGCAGCTTTTAAAGGTCTAAAAATCGTAAACTTTGAATCTACCAAACTCGTTGCAAAACAAGAGTTGACCTTCATGGTTTCGCACAGATTTGGTAGCATCGAAAATGGATTTGATAGTTTCTTTGGACTAGATGATGCCGTTACCAGACTAAACTTTGTCTATGGTATCACTGATGGAATAAATATTGGTGTATCTCGTAGCTCTTTTCAAAAAATTTATGAAGCTTCAGCTAAATACAGACTAGTAAGACAAAAAGAAAATGGTTTTCCATTTACCATAGCTACCTATAATTCGATTTTAATAAATACCGCATTAGAAAAAGAAAATTTACCGAAGTTAGAATTTAGGGATCGTCTAGGATATACAGCGCAATTGCTCATATCTAAAAAAGTAAGTTCAAAATTGTCATTGGAAGTGGCACCAACATTTTTTCATGACAATTTTGTGGCTTATGACGAACAGCACAACTCGCAATACGCTATTGGTTTTGGAGGACGACAAAAATTAGGCAAGCGTTGGTCTATAAACCTAGATTACGGGTGGCATCTTAACAGAGCTGATGGCTCACCTTTTAAAAATCCGCTTTCTATTGGTTTTGATTTAGAAACTGGAGGTCATGTATTTCAAATGCATTTTTCTAACGCTCAAGCCATGAATACCAATGGTTTTTTGGGGCAAGCTACAGGAGATTGGAGTAATGGCAACATCTATTTTGGGTTTAACTTAAGTCGTGTGTTTTAAAATTAATAGTTATGAAATTTAAATATCTCTTATGTTTTACAAGCTTATTCTGCTTGACTAACTGTTCATATAATAGTGAAGATGACTTAACAGAAGCTATTATTATTGAAGAATTTGTAACCTACGAAGACAATATAAAATCTATAATAGACACTAATTGTATTTCATGCCACAATAGTCCTCCAATTAACGGAGCACCAAATTCTCTAGTAACCTACAACGATGTTGTAGATGCTATAGAAAACAGAGATTTAATTGGACGTATTTCTACCACAGATGCTGGTTTTGTAATGCCGTTTGGAGGTCCAAGATTACCGCAAAACTTAATAGATCTTGTTATTCAATGGGAACAGGAAGGTCTACTAGAAAACTAAAGTAATATGTTATGAAAAAGGTCATATTTTTAGCACTATTCTCAATAAGCATAAGTGCAATAGCTCAAAGCAAATACTTAACCAAAACAGGACAATTAAATTTTGAAGCCTCTGTACCTTCTTTTGAAGAAGTTGCTGCAAAAAACAATGCTGTTACTGCAATTTTAAATACTGAAAATGGGGAATTTGCAGCCTTAGCTTTAGTAAAAGGCTTCCGATTCAAAAATGCTTTGATGGAAGAACACTTTAATGAAAATTATGCTGAATCTGATGAGCATCCAAAAGCTACTTTTAAAGGAAAAGTTGATGGCCTAGATTTTGACAATTTAAGTAATGAAGAAAGTAACACTTCAATTGATGGTTCATTAACATTTCATGGAGTCACAAAACAAGTTGAAGGCATTTCTTTAACCATAAAAAAGGAAGATAAAAAAATTATTATTTCAGGTAATTTTAAGGTGTTAGCATCAGATTTTGAGATTGAAATCCCAAAAATTGTTGCCAACAAATTATCTAACGAAGTTGAGATAGATTTTAAGTTTGAATTGGTTAAAAAGTAGAATTCTATTCTAAAAACTAAAAGCGCTAGTTAGTACTAGCGCTTTTATAAAATCTAACATTTATTACGTTTTCTATGCTCTCTACGCTTCTTCCAAGGTGCGTTTTTCTGCCAGTCACCGGCCATAATACAACCGTAAGGCATCACTTCGTCAATGACATTGCCTAAACCAAATTCGTTCATTTGTGCTCTAACAGCTTTCGCATTTTTATAAGCACTAGGTAACTCAGTAATATCAATTTCCTCAGAAAAGAACCTCACATCCAATCCTCGTGTCTCTTCTTTAAAGATCTGCATTATGCTTCCTGTTTTGCTTTTTCTATGTTGCGTTCTACTTACATTTCTACCAGCTCCATGTGGTGCAAAACCTAAATTGGTTTTTGTTGTAGCACCTTCAACAATCAAAACAGGTTCAGACATATTTAAGGGAATCAATCTCGGACCAGTAATGTCTGGCATAAACTTAGCATCCAATGGTGTCGCTCCTTTAGCATGGTAAAACAAGTCACCATCCTTAAATACAAAGTTATGCTCGTTCCAATATCTATTTTCAATTGCAATGTCTAAGGCTTTAGCTACCGCATTATGAATCACTTTGTGATTGGTTTTGGTCCATTGTCTTATCACCTGTAAAGCATCCCAATAGTTTTGCCCTTCTTCAGTATCAAAAGGAATCCAAGCATTTTGCGCTTTAGTATCCGGAGATAAATCCCGCCTAAAACGTTCTGCAATTTTCATCCCTTTACCATACAATTTTGCACCAGGACCTCTAGATCCGTGATGGGTCACCAACATAGTATTTCCTGTCTTTTTAGACCTACCAACAAATAAGAAATGATTACCATCACCTTGAGTCCCTAAATGAGAGCGTGCTATTTTTATCATTTCCTTATCATTCAATAACACATTATCCTCAAAAGCATTTAATAATTCCTTAGGGAATCTAAATTGTGTATTTCTATCGCGTCCACCTGGTCCAAAATGTGTGTTGGTATGAGCAGCATCTAATACAGCTTTAGGATCTGACTTACCAAAATCCGTCAACATTACCGAACAACAAATATCGGCACTATGCATTCCTGGATGAATGGCGTTTTTAGCTACAGCAACACCTCCAACAGGAATGGTACCGTCTGGTCCTGCAGGGCAGGCATCTGGCATAATGGCACCATCAACCAAGGTTGGAGTTTTCATTAAAGTCTGCATAGAATTTATGACTTTAGATACATTGTCTTCTTCCAATTCATTTTCAGCTTTTATATTGATGGAAAACTCAATTGGCTTTTGATGCAATCTCATAGGATCTGGCAACTTAAACTGTTCTAAGTAGGCAGATAAAGCTTCACCTTCTAGAGCATTGGTATTAATATGTTCTATAGCCTCTTTCATCCATTTTCCTTGTCTGTAACCTAAAGCGATTAAATCGTGTCCTGTTATTTTAGTTTTCATATTTCTATTTTCTATTAAGCTCTGCCAGATCCTTAGTCTGGCAGAGCACTACTTTGAAGTCTGATTCCAAAAGACTTCTTCTAAATTATTCTATAATTATTTATACAACTTTATCTGCACAAGACGAACTTGCAAATGCATAAGGTTTGGCCTTAAACACAAAGCCCATTCCTAATATGTAACCCATAGCATCTTTCAGTGCCACGTTAGATTGAAACTTAGGGTCTGTATTTATATCAGCATGTACTTCAAGTTCTACGCTGTAAGCTTCAAGAATATTGCATATAGCATAAGCTACTTCAACAGACATTGTTACCTCTTTAAGCATACGTTCTTTAAGGCCAATTTTTGTGTTACCCTTTAGGTTTCTGATAAACATAAAACCACCTTTACCTTCGCGTATCACCACAACTACTGTTGCATAAGCAATATAATCTTGGTACGCTTGTGAATCCGAACCCACACATATCTTTAGGCGATGTCCTGCCTTTTGCTCTCTAACAATAGCATCTTTCACAAGTTTGGTAATAGGCTCATCAAATACCTTACCGCTCATGTTTCTCCATTTTTGCTGAGTTAGTTTCATGATTTCCACTTTTTAGTTATACAATTTATTAGCGGAACAGACAGGAATTGAACCTGTATCGCCAGATCTTCAATCTGGTGCATTGACCATCTTTGCTACTGTTCCGGTTTAAGCGTCTATCAAGGGTCGAACTCGATCTTAGAGGATATACCTCTTGTGCGATGAACTTGTACTGAGCTCAGTCTAAGTATTACACTATAGACACTATTTTTGATAACCTGAATGGATTTGAACCATTACCTCAAGAGTCAAAGTCTTGAATGCTGCCATTACACCACAGGTTAATATTGTAAGCTCAATAGGATTCGAACCCATACCTCAAAGTCCGTAGCTTTGAATGCTATCCATTACACCATAAGCTTATTGTACTCCACCCAAGACTCGAACTTGGACTTAAAGGTGCTTAAAACCTTTGCCTCTTCCATTTGGGCTAGTGGAGCATTTGTACAGGAAGAGAGATTAGCTCACATCATTTCCATTGTTTTATGTGTTCGTGAATGCTGTGCATTTCGATCTCCCAATTTCTCGATTCTAAATCGAGTGCGTTTACCATTTCGCCATTCCTGCAAACTGTTGAGGTAATAGGGATCAAACCTATGACTTTCACGATGTAAGCGTGACGCTCTTCCACTGAGCTATACCTCATTTTGTACTCCGTAAGGGAATTGAACCCTTAATTCCACATAGAAAGTGTGGCGTCTTAAACCATTTGACCAACGGAGCGTTTCGCAGTACCGACAAGATTCCCTTCGACTGCGCTCAGGGTAAACTTCTCATCTCTTGTTCTGTTTTGCAGTACCGACGAGATTCGAACTCGCAACTTCTCGGGAGACAACCGAGTGCTCTACCATTGAACTACGATACTATATTGTGGGAATTGAAAGATTCGAACTTTCTAAGTACAATACAACTGTTTTACAGACAGTCTCAGCTCTCCAACGCTGACGAATTCCCAAATTTGAGACAAGAATGAGATTCGAACTCATAAAAAACAGAGTTGCAGTCTGTTGCCTTAACCCTTCAGCCATCTTGTCTTTAAAATCGGCAAACCAAGGTCTGCCGATTTGTTATTCCGCTTTCTTTTTAATTACAAGAAATTATTCAACCGATTCTGAAACCAACTTTTTGGTTGTGTTTCAGTCTCTTTTTTGGCCTGATTTTCTAATATTCTGTTTTCGTTTGCCTGTGCTTTTCTTTTCTTTTTTACACGAGACAACACATTTTCAACAAAACTTATAAAATCATCATTCAACGCTAACTGCTTTGCTTCTTTTAAAGCACGTTCTGCGTCTTCAAACTGAGCCATACTTTCAAACAATTGGCCTTGTGCCAACGCTATACCAGCCTTATCTATACCTTTTACAGTTTTGGCAAAATCAATAGCTTTTTGAGCTTCTTCAAAGTCCTCGTTATTGGTTAATAACCGTATGTAATCTGGATAAATATCTGTTAAATCCAATCTGCTCGCTAAAGCACTTTCGAAATATGTCTTGGCTGTTTCGTAATCACCCAATTGCTCTGCATATACTTTTGCCATTAAGTGCAACGCTTTAGCATTTTCTGGGTCGTAAGACAAAGCGTAGTGTAATGCTTCTACTGCTTTTTCTAATTCCCAAGGGTAAGCTTCAATTGCTCTAAACAAGTGTATATTTTGTAATATATTTCCCATTTTTCCTTTATTCAATAGTTAATACTGTCTTAAACGCATCGCCTTTAATGGATGCTTTTAAAACTGTTTGTTTTTGATTAAATCTTAATATTGAGACATAAAAAAATCCGAAACAGTTTTATTGCTTCGGATTTTTTTCTGGAAGATGATCTGTCTATTTATAAGCAGATATTTCAGAAATATACCGAAGCCATTTTTTATACGACTCGAGGTCACGTTCAACCATACTTGTTGGCTGGTTAAAATTTTGAAATGCTATACAATACTTTAGCATGGCTTCTTGTTTTTGTTGTTATTGTTTTAAATGCGAATCTATTTGTTTGATTCTGCGTTGCAAATATAAAGTTGAATTTTTGAAACTTCCAAATAAAATTTCAATTTAATTAATTGATTATCAAGTGTTTATGTTTATTTTTAAACAAAGGAAATCCTGTCCGCATTATGCAGATACTTGAAGGTTTTCCGCAAACGTTTGTCTCCCAATTGCTTAATCTTCAAAGTCTATATTTTAGTTTTTAAAATCTTGTTTCAATTAGTTTCGATAATTTTTTTGAGTTTTCATATTTCTGTTTGTCAATCGTTTTGTTTTTATACAAAAAAAGCGTCCAATTTCTTGGACGCTTGTAATCTATAATAATGGTTTAAGTCTAAATCATCTGTTAATGATGACTAAAATAGATACATAACGTCCTTTCTCGTTGAAATAATTCGATACTATTTCTACGATAATCCCACTGACACATCAGTGATTTTAGTGCTTTATGTACTATTGTTGTTCTCATTAGCGGTACAAATATGAAATAATTATGACGTAAAATCAAAATTCATGTCCAAATTAGATTAAATATGAATAATCAATATCATCAACTATTAACTAAGTTTTAAGTTATTAGTTATTATTTTTATAAAAAACTAAAGGGTTATGTTATCAAAATCAATAGAAGCTGCATTAAATAAACAAATACGTATTGAGGCAGAATCGTCTCAGGTATATTTAGCAATGGCCGTTTGGGCAGAAGTAAAAGGATTAGAAGGCATTTCAAATTTTATGTACGATCAGTCTGATGAAGAGCGTGAGCATATGCTGAAGCTGGTGAAATTTGTTAATGAGCGTGGTGGCCATGCACATATTTCTGAGTTAAACGCACCTAATGTAACCTTCAATTCGTTTCAAGAAATGTTTCAAAAACTTTTAGAGCATGAGGTGTTTGTGTCTGAAAGTATTAATGAGCTTGTACATATATCTCTACAAGAAAAAGACTATGCAACGCACAACTTCTTACAGTGGTATGTTGCTGAACAAATTGAAGAAGAGGCTGTAGCCAGAACTATCTTAGACAAAATAAATATGATTGGAGATGATAAAGGAGGTCTTTATTTATTTGACAGAGATATACAACAACTAACCGTAAGCTCTGCTGCTCAGACACCTGGACCAGGTATTTAATGTTAAAGTTTATTTAGAACAAATTAAAATAGTTATTTTTGCACTGTTGATTTTTAGTCAATATGGGCAAGAAGAAAAAAGATAAGAAGCTTAAAAAAGAACGCATTAAAGTTCTTGAAACTTCTGGTATAGAAACTTTAGGCAAAGTAAAATCTAAATGCTGCAAGAAATATAAAAAGGCAGAACACAAACGTTGCAAAAAGTGCCCTTGCTTTGATCTTCTTAAAAAAGTTGCATAAAGACGTTTAGCTCTGTAATGTTTTATGGTGTATGTAGACTTACATATACATGAAATATACTTTTAGCGAATTTTCTACAGGTGCAATTTTTAATATTGGTAATTCCGATGATCTTAATCCATTTAAAAAAGCACAACAAGTTAATCTTTATACTTTTATTTGGGCTCGATCTCAACCTATAGAGCTTATTGTTGATAGCATTCCTATTACGCTTCCACCTCATCATATTTTAGCACTTTCACCAATACAATATGTACAATATTTAAATGGTGCAGATGTAATTATATATCAATTTAATAGAGAATTTTACTGTATTAAAGATCATGATCATGAAGTGAGTTGTGCTGGCATGTTGTTTTTTGGCAATACTAATATTCCAATAATTAGTCTTGATGAAAAAGAACAGCAGAAATACAAAACACTGCACGAGGTTTTTATAGACGAGCTAGAGACCGAAGACAATATACAAGCCGAAATGCTTAGAATGTTGATGGGTAGATTTATAATAAAAAGTACGCGATTACTAAAAGCAAAAGAAGGCATTATCGAAACTCCAAAAAGTTCTAAAGTAGATTTACTGAGAGCTTTTAACGTATTAGTAGAACAGCACTTTAAAGAAGAACATAGTGTGTCTTTTTATGCCGAAAAACTCTTCAAGTCACCCAAAACGCTTTCTAATAATTTCGCAAAGCTTAACCGTAGTCCGTTACAAATTATTCATCAAAGAATTGTTTTAGAAGCTAAACGCTTATTGACCTATACCGATAAATCTGCAAAAGAGATTGCCTACGAAATTGGTTTTGATGATGCTTCACATCTTAGCAGATTGTTCAAAAAATATACATCTCAATCTCCATCTGAATTCAAAAAAACACTTACCACTCTTACTTAGGAAAAATTGACAAGATTAAGGGTAAATTCCTCATTCTATTATATTACCTCATACTTCATCTTTGTAGTGTAATTTTTAAACTATAAAAGATGAAACATTCCATTAAATCAATATTCAATCTTATTGAAATATTTGCAAAAAGCCCTAGACGCATTGCAACAAGCAAATTATCTAATACGCATTGTGAGCATGAGCAATTGCATGATTATTACTGCGACGCAGAAAAACCACACATTAACCCTTAAGGAAATAATGACATGTACAAGGGAAGTATTTTCATTCTATTACTTCCCTTTCTACTGCAACTTTGTACCAAAAAAAAATTAAATAACAATCGCTGATTTATTCAGCTTAAAAAATTAAAATTATGAGCACATTTAATGTACCAACAAGAGAAAACGTTAGTGAAAATAACCAAGCAATTTTTGACAACCTTAAAAAAGCTTTAGGATTTGTACCAAATTTATACGCAACTTATGCGCATAGCGATACTGCTTTAGAAAACTACTTAAACTTTGCTAATGCAAAGACATCTTTATCTGCAAAAGAAAAAGAAGTTGTAAACTTAGCGGTAAGCCAAGTAAATGACTGTATTTACTGTTTGTCTGCCCATACAGCGATTGGTAAAATGAATGGTTTTACTGATGAACAAATTTTAGAGTTAAGAGCTGGTTTTTCTACTGTAAATAGCAAATTAGATGCTTTAGCAAAATTAGCAAAAAACATTACAGAAAATAGAGGTCGTACAGATGCTGATGTTTTAGAAAACTTCTTTAACGCTGGCTACACCAAAGCTAATTTAATAGATACCATTTCTTTAGTTGGTGACAAAACCATCTCTAATTATGTACATAGTACCACACAAGTACCTGTTGATTTTCCAGAGGCACAGCCACTGGAAACTGAAACTGTATAAAAAGAAAATTCAGAAGTATTCTTTATAGCGCAACTTTGATTGAGTTGCGCTATTTTTTTAAAAGTCACACACCTGTTTATATCTAATTTTATTGATATTTAACTAATATAATTCATATATATTTAATAGTCACACTATATTTATACAAAAACAATATCTATTAGTTATAGATTTCTTTTTTATTTGTTAGTAAGATACTTTTATAAATATGATAGCATCAGACCAATGGGTAACCTACATGTGTATTCTACTAGCAGTTTATGCTTTAGTTATACTCTATTTTGTAGTACGTGGGGCACGTAAAAACATAGATATTAAAGACTATGCTGTTGGCAATTTAGGTTTTCCAGCTTGGGTAGTTGGTTTATCTTTAGCTGCGTCTATGACGAGTGCAGCCACGTTTATAATCAATCCAGGTTTTATTGCACTTTATGGTTTTTCAGGCATTATTTCTTTTGCACTTGTTTTACCTATTGCTGCATTTATTTCGCTCATTGTATTTACTAAAGGTTTTGTAAAGCAAGGGAATGCAGTAAAAGCAACAACAATGGCCCAGTGGATTGGTAAACGCTACAATAGTAAAAACTATGCCTTTTTCTTCGGAATTATTGCCTTGCTTTTAATCACTTTTATTGTTCTGATTAATGTAGGATTAACACAGGTTATTTCTAAAGCATTGAACGCAGATCCTTTTTATGTTTTACTTTCTATCACAGCTTTTGTATTTGGTTATATGATGTTTGGAGGTGCAAATTCTATGGTTTACACCAATACCATTCAGGCTATAATTATGTTTATTGTGGCTTTGATTTTAATAGGTTCTGGTTGGGAGTTCTTTTCAGGAGGTATAAGTGGTATAGTAGAAAAACTCAATGCAATTGATCCAAATCTCACCAAACCAACTAATGAAAGTAGCTTTCTTTTTAGAGATTATTTTGAAATTATTGTTACACAAATCGTCATTGGTGTTGCTGTCGTTTGTCAACCTCATATTATCACCAAATCGCTTTTATTAAAAGATTCAAGTAAAATAAACACCTATTTAGCTAGTGGAATTATCTTTATGATTGTATTCTTTTTGGTAGTAGTTGTAGGCCTTTATGCAAGAATCAGTTTCCCAAATTTTATGGTGAACGGCAACACATTAAAAATGGATGAAATTATTCCAACCTATGTGGTTACCAAGTTTTCGGTTGGTGTAGGTTTAATAATTGTTGTTGGCTTAATTTCAGCAGGACTTTCAACTTTAGAAAGTTTAATTCAATCGTTGTCCATTACTATTACTTCAGATATTATTGATCCTATTTCAAAACATAAGCTAGGAAACAAAACTATAATGGTAAATAAAATAGTGATTGTAGGTCTGGCAGTTGTGAGTTTTGTTTTAAGCTGGCAACAAATTAAGTCACCAGATGTAAGTGTAGCTATTTTTGCTCAAAATGGTGTCTATGCCTATTTTGCCGCAGCTTTTGTTCCTGTATTGTTCGGCACGTTCTTAAAAAATGTAAGCACGCGCTCTGTACTTATAGCTAGTATTATAGCAATTATCGTGCACTTTGGCATTTACTACGGAAGATTAACACCTTACATGCAAGAACCTGTAAACAACCCTGGAGTATCTGCTGCTATCGGCATCGTTTCTTCGTTAATTATAGGATTCGTATTTTACAAACTAGATTTAAACAAACAACGTGAACACGCTAGACTGGACAGCTAAATGGGCAGATTACACGCCAAATAAAATTGCACTTACCTCTTACGATAGTGGTGAGCAGTATTCCTTTAGCGATCTTAATACTTACGCTAATCGTTTAGCAGAAAAGTTTAAAAGGATAGGGCTGCAAGAAGGAGATAGAGTCGCCATTTTAGCTGAGCATGGCTTAGAATACATTGTTTTATTTGTAGCTTGTCAACGCCTTGGGATTATTCTGGTGCCTTTGAATTATAGGTTTCCAGTTAACGAAATTCAGAAGCTGATTTTAGACTGTACTCCTACGCTTTTTATTTATAGTTATAATCATTTTGAAAAATTTGAAGAGCTTAACATAACAAGTAAGCACATTTTCAACATTAAAGATGTAAGACATTTTTATCTTGACGACACTATAAATGTTGAACCTAGAACATACAAAATAAAGGAAAGTAGTCCCTTATTTATATTCTATACTTCTGGTACAACAGGTCGCCCAAAAGGCGTCATCTACACCAATAAAATGCTGTTTTGGAATAGCCTGAATACGTCCATGCAATTGGGTATTACGTTTAGAGATTCTACCATAAACACGCTTCCACCCTATCACACTTCGGGTTGGAATGTGTTTTTAACACCATTGTTGCATAAAGGAGCACATATTGGAATGCTAGAAAAATTTGACCCAAAAAAGGTACTTCAGCTTTTAGAAGCCAATAAAACAACACTTTTTATGGCATTGCCGACTATGTTGTTAATGATGCAAAAAGACCCAAGTTTTAAAGCCATTAGCTTAAAAAAATTACGATACATAATCTCTGGCGGTGAAAAGGTCCCGCCAGAATTAGTGTCGCACTGGAAAACCGAAAAGAACATTTATATAAGGCCTGGTTATGGACTCACAGAAGCAGGTCCGAGTATTACCTCGCTTCACCATAAAATGGCACAATTAAAACCTAACTCCATAGGAAAGCCTAACTTTTATCTCGAAACTAAAATTGTAGATAAAAACGGAAAAGTAGTAAAAAACAACACGATTGGTGAGCTCTGTATTAAAGGAAACATTGTAACTCCTGGTTATTGGAACAATTCGGTAAAAACCAATAACAACATTAAAAGAGGTTGGTTGTTTACAGGTGATTTTGCCTACAGAGATCATGAAGGCTATCTTTACATAAAAGGGCGTAAAAATGATATGTATATTTCTGGTGGAGAAAACATTTACCCTCAAGAAATTGAAACACATCTTGAAGCTCTTGATGGTATTAGAAAAGCAGTTGTACTGAGCGTAAAAGACGAAAAATGGGGCGAATGTGGCATTGCTTTTGTAACCCCTACCAATAAAGCGTTAACAGCTAAAGATGTTAGAGCACTTTTAAAAGATAGATTAGTAGCTTATAAACATCCTAAATATATCTTTTTCTTAGACGATATTCCATTAACAAGTATTGGTAAGGTGTCTAGAAAAAAATTATTGAAATATTTCAATTCGGTAAAAATATAACACAGATGAAACAACTAAAATTAGTTCTATTATTCACACTAATTAGTACTTCAATTTTTTCACAGCAAGAAACAAAACCCATGAAAGAAGTCCTTTCAGAATACAAGTTCGAAACAAAATCAATCACCTTAGATAGCTTAAATATTAGCTATGTAAAGGAAGGTAATGGAGAAAAAACACTGTTGTTTTTGCATGGCTTAAGTAGTAATTCTGATGCGTGGTCTAAAAACATTGAAGCCTTAAGTAAAAACTACACGTGTATTGCTTTGGATTTACCTGGCTATGGCAAGTCTTCTAAACCAAAAGCAGACTATACATCTACATTTTTTGCTGATGTTACTTACCAATTTCTGCAAAAATTAAAATTGAAAAACGTTGTTTTAGTGGGTCACTCTATGGGAGGACAAGCCAGTATAAAACTTGCAACTACACACCCAAATGTTATTGATAAACTCATTTTAGTGGCACCTGCAGGTATAGAGAAGTTTACTAAAACCGAAGGAGATATGATAAAAAGCATCTACACCGCAGATATGGTGAAACATACTACAAATGAACAAATAAGAAAAAACTATGCCCTGAATTTTTATAAGCAACCAGAAGATGTTTCTAAAATGATTGAAGACAGAATAAAGATAAAGTCCTCTTCTGATTTTGATGCACATTGCGAAGCTATTGTAAAAAGTGTTTCTGGAATGATTGACGATCCTGTTTTTGAAGACTTAAAAGATATCAGCCAAAAGACATTAGTCCTCTTTGGAAAAAACGATATGCTTATTCCAAATCGTTACTTTCATCCAACTTTATCTGTGGAAAAAGTTGGCGAAATTGCAGAAGAACAAATCAAATCGGTAACTGTAAAATACATTGATGAATCTGGTCATTTTGTTCAATTTGAAAAACCTGAAGACGTTAATTTATTAATTAGGGAATTTGTAGAAGAGGATTAATTATTAATCATATAGCGAAAATGATAATGAGATGTTCCATGTGACCATTGAAAAACAATAAATATTAACACATGAAACAAAAACTCAAAAAATTTACAGAGTTTAGCAAAACCATTCTACCTCACGAAGCTAATTACCTTAAGTCCGTAATCCAATTTACTGACGACGAAAAACTTAAAATTATAAATCTTTTAATCTCTAACGCTTTGTCTAAGTTAGAATTTAAAGATTTTGATACCGCAATAAACAAAAGAAAGTATTCCTACATTAAGGACTGGGTAGAAAAAAAGCTAGCCAATATCGATGTAGATGCCACCATAGACTGGCTCATTACCTTAAAGAAGAAAATACTCACGGATGCCATTACCTCAAATGAGGAACTAGAGTTTCTTCAGTATGTTATACAGTATAAAACTGTTGAATATAATTTTCAAAGTCTTTACGGACTTGCTAAAGAATACAAATCTTATTTATTGGTAAGAATGCGCTATAAAGACCATGAGATCATCGCAGATTTTTTGAACAATTACGAATCAGCCTATAAAAAATCTATTGCCATACATGAAAAACTTTATGCAGCAACTACCGAAATTACAAACCAATATACACTAAATAACAATGAGACAAAGCACTTAGAATCTTGGCTTTTCGAAGTGTTTAATGACGAAACTCTTGATGGAAAAAACAGATATCAAGCCTTTGTTCTATTAGCTTTTATGTATACTAACTATAACGAAAACAACAAGTTAAAATCTTTGTTCGATGAGATAGATGTTCATTTTAGTAAAGGCGAAATGTACTCCAGACGTCTACTCTCAAATTATTATGCTAGTAGAGTGTTGCTGCATTCAAAACAAAATGAATTTAAGGAAGCAGAATATTACGGATACCTCTCTATTCGTCAAAACAATAATGATACTTTGATGTATGTAAACAATTTGGCAGCAATTTTACTTCGTAATGGCAATCCAAAACAAGCTTTTACACTTTTTGAAAACTATAAAGACTTGTATAGAGATGTCCACAATTACCACCAAAAAATTGGATTTTGTTCGTATTTAATAAGAATTCATGCTGAATTGGGTAAAGCTGAACTCGCAGAGGCTACTGCTAAAACCTTTCTGAAAAAATATAAGAGCGAAGTGCTTCAACATCGCTGGCATCATTTTTTCACCTCTTATATTAATATTTTAATTGCTAAAGAGAAGTATGATGAAGTCTTAAAATTGTCTTCAAAATTCAACCTTATTGAAAGAGAAAAAGAACGTTCAAGAAAAATAAATTATGTGCCAAATGTTTCATGGAGTATTTCGCTTTCAAGATACATGGAAGGTAAAATAAATTCAGATCGTTTGCTTGATGAAATCAAAGAACCGCTAAAGCATATTCAACCTACTTTAAACCAAAAACAATTGATGTTTAAGGTTATAGATAAGCTATCTAACAACCTTCCTGAGGCGTTTTTAAAACTAAAGTCACACATCTAAAAACACCCAGCAAATCACTGTTTAACAAGTGCTTAAATAAGTTTTGTTTTTAACAACGTAGATAAAGTCACATTTTATTACTCACTTTTTTAAGCGTACATGTTTACGATTTCATAATAGATTGCAGTAAAATGTAACTAAACAACTAATCTATAATCATGAAAAAATTATTACTATTACTAACCTTTATTGGCTCTCTGTTGGCTGGTGCTCAAAACACCGGAAAAATAGAAGGGAAAATAACTCTTGAAGATGGCATGCCATTATCTGGTGCCACTGTTTACATTAAATCTTTAGACAAAGGAACTGTAACTGATTTTGATGGAAAATATACCATTGATGATGTTACTGCAGGTACTTATGATATTTCCTTTTCTTATGTTGGATTTGAAACTATAACTCAAAGTGTAACAGTCACTGCAGGACAAACCACAACTACTAACGTTTCTTTAAAAGAGTCTGACAGTATGCTCAATGAAGTTATTATCACTTCGAGCAAGCAACCACAAAAAATTACAGACGTGCCAGCATCTGTAAGTGTTATTAGAGCAAAAGATATAGAAGAGTTTCCGAGTTTTAATATTGGTGAACTTGCTGCAAGACAAAAAGGTGTAGATTTTGTTCGTACAGGTGTACTAGGTACAGGTATAAATATCAGAGGGTTTAACTCGGCTTTTAATTCTAAAAATCTTCAGGTAACTGACGATCGTATTTCTATGTTAATTGCAACAGGTTTACCATTTGGTACATTTTCTACAGTAACAAAAGATGATATAGAGCGCGTAGAAATACTTTTAGGACCAAACGGAACATTATATGGGCCAAATGCACATAATGGTTTGGTAAGTACTATTACAAAAAACCCAAGAACATCAGAAGGAACCACCTTAGTTTTTGGTGGTGGTAGCCAAAACGTTATTACTGGTCGTTTACGTCATGCTCAGGTAATTAATGATAAGCTGTCTTATAAAGTACATTTAGAAAGAACAGCTGGTAGAGAATTTCAGTATGTAGATTCTGTATATGTTGGCACAACAGCTTACACAGAGAAGAACTTAGATAGAGATTTTGACTTATTAAGATATGGAGGTGCAGTACACTATAAAACAGGTAAAAAATCGGAATTAATAGGATATTATGGGCACAGTAACAATACTAATTTAGGTGTTACTAATGCTGGTAGAAACCAAATAAAAGACTGGACTATGGATTTAGCTCAGTTAAAATTTGTGTCAGATCGTTTCTTTGCAAATGCATATTATACTTGGAGTAGAACTGATGAAACGTACGCTATAAATCAACGTACACAAAACTACGTGTCATTTATTGAGAACGGTTTTTCTGAAGAAGAATCTTGGAGACGTGCGTTATATGAGCAATGGGTACCCGCTTTTGGTATAGCTATTCCTAGAGGAGCTTTATTCAAAGATGCTTCAGAGCGTTTTAATGCAGAAGCCCAATACAACAATAATTGGGGAGATTTTTATCTTACTGTTGGAGCACAATATCAAAAAGATATGGCAGACTCAGAAGGTACTTATTTATTAGACCAAGATGGCCCTATAGATATAGCTCAAACAGGTGTTTATGGCCAATTTGAATACAAAATGGATTCTGGTTGGAATTTCTTATTAGGTTTACGTGCTGATAACCATGATTTATATGGAACCAACTTCTTACCAAAAGCTGCCATTACTAAATCTATTGACGCAGGTACATTTAGATTAACTTATGGACGAGGTATGGCTGTACCATCTATCCTAAACCTAAAAGGCAACTTATTTGGTGGATTAGTTTTAGGTAACGGAGAAGGTTTTACATTAAGCAACGGCAATACTGTGGATGCCCTAGAAGTAGAAACTATAAACTCTTTTGAAGCTGGTTTTAAAGGTCAATTATCGGATAAATTATTTTTAGACACAAGTGTGTACTATAATATGTCTGAAAATTTTATTAGTCCACTTCGTAATATTGTAGATGCAGCAAACAATGTATATGCAACGCACATAGGTGATACACCAATAGATGAAGTATCACCAGGTGCAAGTGCGTCTCCTTTTCTATTAACGTACAGCAATTTTGGTAGTGTAGACACTTACGGATTAGACATAGGGTTAAATTACTATTTCTCAGACGCTTTTAGAACTTCTCTTAACTACTCTTACTTTGGCAGAAATTTAGATACTGATGATTTAGCAAATGATGGAAACCTAGACGGTGTGGTTTTAGAAAGTGAATTACCGATTAACACACCTGCTAACAAATTTACTTTAGGTTTACATTATAATAAGAATAAATTCTATGGCGCAGTTTTTGGCCGTTGGATAGAAGATTATGACTTCTTTTCTGGTATTAATGTAGCTGCTGAAACACAAGACTTAGATGGAGACGGTGTTAATGAAATTGTAGAAAATGCCAGAGTTGGAAGAACATGGAACTATGGTCCTTTAGGAGGATTTGTTGTAGATGCCAACATAGGGTACAGCCTTAACGACAATGTATCTTTTGGTCTAAATGTAACAAACCTATTTGATACTGATATGAGAGAGTTTGTGGCATCACCTGCTATAGGACGTTTAATTTCATTCGAACTTAAATACAACGTTAACTTTTTTAAAAACAGAAAAAATAACGACGATTAAGTTTTAAAAGATGTCAAAAATTAAAGTCAATGACATAAGCCTAGACTATGAAGATTATGGTAGTGGTAAAGTACTACTTATGCTTCATGGTTTAGGTTCTACAAAAAAAGACTGGGATGCCCAAGTACCGTTTTTCTCTAAAAATTTTAGAGTTATAGCTGTAGATCTAAGAGGTCATGGTAATTCTACAAAACCACAAGATGCATACGGTGTACCTTTAATGACTGAGGATATTAAATGCTTTTTAGATGCTTTGGGTATTAAAAAAGCAACTCTAATAGGTTTCTCTATGGGAGGAGCTGTAGCTTTTGACTTTGCAGTAAAGCATCCGGAGTATTTAGATAACCTTGTAATAGTCAACAGCGGTCCAGATTTTAATGATATGGGACAAATAGGCGAAGACTTACTCAATGGTCGAACAAAGTTTCTAGAAACCAAAGGTCTTAATGCTCTAGCCAAAGAAATTTCATATAACATGTTTCCTGAGGCATCTCAAGTAGATTTAAGAAACGAATTTGAAGAACGCTGCAAACAAAATGACTACAATGCTTATTACAAATCCTTTACCACTTTAATGAATTGGGGTTTAGGCAAAAAGCTAAAAGAGATAAAAACTAGAACATTAGTAGTAGCTTCAGACATGGATTATACACCAGTTTCTTTTAAAGAAGAGTATGTCTCAAGACTACCAAACGCAACATTAGTAGTCATAAAGAATTCAAGACATGGTGCTGTTATAGATCAACCAGAGGCTTTTAATAATGTGTTGCTAAATTTTTTAAATGATGAATAGAGTTGCACTAATTACAGGAAGCACAAGTGGTATAGGTCTTGGGATTGCAAAACATTTTGCAAAAGAAGGTTACGATATTATGTTTCATGGTTTAGAAAATAATGGTGGTGAGATTGCGCAATCTGTAGCTAAGGAATACAATGTTAAAACTTCTTTTTCTAATGCTAATATGTTAGAAGCAGAAGCGATAGAAAATCTGGTAAAACAAACTATTGAAACATTTGGTGGGCTTCATATATTAATTAATAATGCTGGTATTCAATTTGTATCTCCTATTGAGGAGTTTCCAAATACCAAATACGAGAACATCATCGCTATAAATATGAATGCCGCTTTCTATGCATCTAAAGCTGCTTGGTCTCAAATGAAATCGCAAAATTTTGGAAGAATTATTAATATTTCTTCGGTTCATGGTTTAAGAGCTTCAGAATACAAAACGGCTTATGTAGCAGCAAAACATGGTGTTATTGGCATGACCAAAGTAATGGCATTAGAAGGTGCAAACCATAATATAACATGCAATGCCATTTGTCCTGGTTACGTAAAAACACCTTTGGTAGAAGGACAAATAAAAGATCAAGCCAAAGCGCATGACATGTCTGAAGAAGAGGTTGTAGAAAAGGTAATGCTAAGAAAGCAAGCTGTAAAAGAGTTTGTACCATTAAAAGCAATAGCAGATATGGCATTATTATTAGCAAAAGACAGTTCTACAACAATTACAGGTACATCCTTCGCATTAGATGGTGGTTGGAGTGCTCAATAATGAATAATAATAGGTATTCTATAATTTGATTAAGAGTTAGTTAATTGGCAAAAAGTATTATTTCAAATTATTAAATACAATTTGCAAGTAAAAAGCTTGCAATATACAAGACATCAGAAGAATCTTTTAAGTGTTTCATTTATCTTCTGATGTCTATTTTTATGTGATTATACCTTTACTTTCCTAACATTAACAGTTCATTACAAACTACTTCAGTGGTGTAGCGTTTCATGCCATCTTTATCCTCCCAGGAGCGTGTTGTTAGTTTACCTTCAATGGCTACTTCTCTGCCTTTGGTTACAAATTTTTCAACGATTTGAGCCGTTTTTCCCCAAGCTACAATATTGTGCCACTGCGTATCTGTAACTTTTTCTCCATTGGCATTTTTGTAACTTTCGTTAGTAGCGATAGAAAATTTTGCAAGCATTTTACCAGACTCAAGGTTAATGATTTCTGGGTCGTTTCCTAAATTACCAATCAACTGTACTTTGTTTTTTAATGTGTTCATGTGTTCTAAATTTTATATGTTAAACAGTTAATACAATTGAACCTTCAATGATTCAACACTGCAAAGATGAGATGACTAACAAATTTTAGTCGGTAGTTACCTATTTAATTTCGTTTGTAAATGTTTGTAGTCGTTTGTAAATGGTTAACACTTTGTTATTATAGGCTTTTATTGTAGATTTCAGTTTATTTTATAATACTTCCGTTTATTCGGTAGTTGTGCGTCATACCCAAAAAAACCTAGAAAATTGACTGAACAAATAAGAACAGAATTAAAACGAATTGAAAAAGAGAATGATATTCAAATTCTCTATGCTGTGGAATCTGGAAGTAGAGCTTGGGGTTTTGCCTCAACTGACAGCGATTGGGATGTAAGATTCTTGTACATACAAAATCCGAATTGGTATTTGTCTATTGACGACAAAAAAGACAATATGGAAGTTATGTTACCTAATGATTTAGACTTTGCAGGTTGGGAATTACGAAAAACACTAAAATTATTTAGGAAATCAAATCCACCTTTGTTAGAATGGTTGAGAAGTCCGTTAATTTATTTAGAACATTATTCGACAGCGGAAAAAATGCGTGAACTGACTAAATATTATTTTAACCCAAAATCTTGTACATATCACTATTTGCATATGGCAAAAGGTAATTATCGAGATTATTTACAAACTGATTTAGTAAGAGTGAAAAAATACTTTTACGTTTTGAGACCGATTTTAGCTTGTAAATGGATTGAATCTATGGGAACAATGGCACCAATGGAATTTGAAAAACTTGTGAATACTCAAATTGAGAATCCTGAATTGAAAAAAGAAATTGAGAAGTTATTGGAACGGAAAAAATCAGGAGAGGAACTTGATAAAGAAACTCGAATTGGAATTATCAATGAATTTGTAGAAAAGCAAATTGAATATTTTGAAAAGAAAGTAGAAGATTATAATAAAAATTTTAAACCAGAAACTGAAAAGCTTGACAAGCTATTTAGGGAAACATTAAATGAGGTTTGGAAATAAAAAGTACGAACGCACAACAACGTGTATAATTAATGGCTAGTTCGAGCCTACTTACGAAAATCCTCGCGGATTTTCTATTCGGTTTTTATTTGCTAAATTAGGTGCTTAAACACGCCACTAATCATACACAAAACCGTTAGCAGCAATTTGAACAGTGAATACTAAAGAATTACTTGGAGAAAGAATTAAGGACATTCTCGTTTGGTCAAAAATGGAAGTTGGCGGACTTGACCAAGGACAAGTTTTCATTGAATTGAATAACGGAAAAACAATTTCGATTCCTTGGGATTTCGAATCTGAAAATATCGAAACCAAACCAATAGCTAAATCTAAAAGTTTGGTGCTGAAATCAAGCGATAAAATTAGAATTGAATCAACTGAATTTAATTTTCCAGAAGGTAAAACTTGGAAAGACGTAAGAGAAGATGTTAAAAGGAATCAAAACTCAACTTTATTCGGAAGACTCAAAAATAAACTTGGAATTAAAAACGGAATTCCTAAAAAATACACATCGAAATCGACAGAGATTGTGGACAATGAAATGAAAAAATTTCAGAATCTCAAAATCGTGGATTTTATAATGTTTGAGGACTATGATTCCGTAGGCTTTTTGGAATTAGAAAATGGAAATATAATAACCGAAACACTAACTGCGCCTCACGGAACTGGAATGGCTGGACTGAATATTTTTGAGAATTTAAAGGACTTTGAGGAAAGTTGCGGAACTGAATATAAACGATTAAAAAACAGCTGCTAACACCGTGTATAGCTCATTGCGGCTGAATTCCTAATCGGAATTCATTGCAATTTGCTATCTTTCGGCTACGGCGGAAAATCATAGCTGATTTTCCGCAACGATCCATACACAAAACCGTTGTACGCAAGCTGTGAACACCTGTGAAAACCTATGAGAATCATTAAATTCTTCATTCTATTTATAATATTTAGCCAAGTTTCATTTGGACAAAATAACTGCGGAGATTTTAAAAATTATGAAGAATCTCAAAAGTGGGTTAAGAACATTAAACAATTGAGTCCTGAAGAGCGCAAAAATAAAATTATTGATAGAATTGAATGTGAGCAAAAATCAGAACGAAATGAAATTGACTTTTGGCTTACAATAGTAATTGATGGTGGAGCGTTTTCAATTGCTCATGACTTTTCTGACAAACAAATTGAGAATTTAAAATTAATTCCAGCTGACAGTTTCAACATTGCGCAATCTCTTTGCGAATCAGAAGGAATCTATCCTCAAAGATGTAATCTCGGTTTTGTACTAATTAATCGTCCTGATAAACCAGTGCTCAACGAAATAACGGAATTCAAAAATATTCAAATAAAAAGGAGAAAAGGAAAAATCATTATCAAATTGGAATCGGAAATTGAAGACGAAATTAAATTTGAATTAAATCACTTACTAAAAGGACATAGTACAAAGCTTTTCGTAAATACCAAACTGAAAAAAGGCAAAAACAGATTTGTTTTTAAAAGGAGTAATAATTTACAACTTGTAGAAACAGAATTAAATGGAAAAAAATTAATCATAATAATATAAAAGCCAGCGTACAACAATGTATAACCGCAATTACGGCGGATTCGACTACGTCCGAATCCACTCGGAATTGCTAACGTCAGTGCTAAACCGAAAATCATTATCTTTAATCCCGTAACTGACGGTTATACGAGACCGTTAGCAACAAGCAAAGACGAACGCCAGGAATTATCTATGAAAATTGAATTTAAAGAAAGACAAAAGTTTACTCAATGGTGGATTTGGCTGATTTTAATTGGATTGTCAATTATTCCAGTTTACGGAATTTACAAACAACTAATTATGGGAATTCCAGTTGGAACTAAACCTGTTTCGGATTTGACTATGACAATTTTATCGATTTTTATATTTGGGTTAATTTATTTCAATTGGTATATGACATTAATCACAGAAATCAATAAAGACGGAATTAAAATGAGGTTCATTCCTTTCGTAAAAAAAGAAATTCAATGGAGCGAATTGAAATCTATAAAAATAGTGAACTATGGATTTGTTGGTTACGGAATTAGGCTCGGAAGTAAATACGGAACTGTATACAATATGAAAGGAAATAGAGGGCTTGCGATTGAATTAAATAATGGAAAAAAATTTGTAATCGGAACACAAAAAGAAATGGAATTGAAAAATGTTGTGGAAAAAATGCCAGTTGCTAACAATGCATAACCGCAATTACGGCGGATTCGACTACGTCCGAATCCACTCGGAATTGCTAACGCCTGCGCTAAACCGAAAAATTTGCGTACTTTAACCCGTAACTGACGGTTATACTTTACCGTTACCTGCAAGCTGAAAAAAAGCCACCACACGTTCAAGCACATTTCATTTTGCTCGTTCCTCACAAAATAAAAAGAGCTTTCACTTCCCCACCGCCACCCAAAAAATAAATGACAAATTCGATTGAAATTCAAAACTAATTCTTATATTTGACAAATATTGTCAAGTCAATTATAGGCGAATGAAAAGTATAGGACAGACATTAAGGGAGTTACGTGAATTGAAAGGATTGCTTTTACGAGAAGTCGGAGCTGCATTATCAATCGACCCAACTCTATTGAGTAAAATTGAGCGTAATGACAGAATGCCCACAAAAGAACAAGTTAGTGCCTTATCCGAATTCTATCAAGACAAAAAGAATGAAGTCATAATTGCTTGGTTAAGCGACAAACTTGTTTACGAAATCCAAGATGAAGATTTGGCATTAGCAGCAATGAAAGTTGCAGAACAAAAAATTGAATACTTAAAAACTCATAAAGCTCAATGAATATAACTAAGGAAACAGCAAACTATAAAGAAGGTCTCTTGCAATACTTTCGAGATAGGTCAAGTGAATTTTTGGCAGAAGTAAATGGCGAGTACGGTAATACTGAATACAAAAAGAAAGCAAAGAAATTAAACACACTACTTGTAAAAGCCAGAACTACTATTATTGAAATAATTGAGCAAAAAGGGAAAAAAGAAAATTGGACAAATAAAGAAATTCTCGAATGCGTGTTGATGGTTACTTACTGCAATTATGTTGTAATGCTTGAAGTTCGTCATTCGGTTTGGCCTTATGAATATATGGCTTTCTCACGTAGAATAGGAGAATTATGGGAACCTTTTTGCAAATTAGCTTTTGAGTATCCTATAAACGATTTAGAGCTTTTTGTTCCACCTTTATTTGCTGATGTAAAAAAGCAATTAGCTGATGAAATTGAAGATTACATTAACGGATTGAATCTCACGAATGAAGAAAAGGAGCAACTAATCAAATACTACAACAAAGTTTGGAGTTTGGTAATGTCTGGAGAAATTCAACTTGAACTTGATTTACATTTCATATTTGAAGGCAAAAAATATGTTGTGGACTTTAAAAGTGGATTTGGCTCAAATGAAAAAGGAAATACGAATAGACTATTATTAGTTGCAAGTATCTACCACAACCTTGAAGATAATTACGAACCGTTAATCTTCGTGAGAGCGTCAGAAAACAACAATTACTTTAACACATTGAAAAACTCTGGAATTTGGAGTGCCTTTTCAGGTTCAGAGACCTATGACGAACTTCATAAATATTCAGGATTTGACATTCGCTCTTGGATAAACCAAAATGTGAATTGGGCAGAAGATTTAGATGATGACTTTGTAGAGCATTTAGAGTCTAACGATTTAACACAATATTTAACTTGGTAATATGATAAGCGAGCAAAGAATATTTCAAGCATACTACACAAAGTCAGAACCGATAGTGTCTTATATGGTTGATTTGTTAGGCCTTAATGGTACAGAAACCATTTTTGAGCCATGTGCTGGAGACGGAGTTTTTTTAGACCCTATTTTGAGTAAATATGAAACAGTAAAAGTTGATGCTTTTGAACTTAATCTTTCAGCTTATAATAAATTAAAAAGTAAATATTCTGATTTAGAAAATGTTTCAATAAAACAAACAGACACATTAACCGATTTGGATTTGGAATTTCTATGTTCAATGGGCGGGAAATATGATGCTGTTATTGCAAATCCACCATACGGAGCTTGGAGAAACACCGAAGATAGAGCCTCTTTAAAAAGAAGATTTAATGGTTTTTATGCCAAAGAAAGCTACTCACTATTCTTATATAGAAGTATTGAATCATTAAATGAAGGTGGTAAGCTTGTTTTCATTATTCCTGATACTTATCTAAACTTAAATATGCACAAGGATATTCGAAAATATATCCTTACAAACACCAAGATTAAAGAAATCTCATTATTCCCTTCTTCATATTTCCCAGGAGTAAATTTTGGTTATGCTAACTTATCAATTATTGCTTTGGAAAAATGCAGTAATTATTCTTCAAACCTGAACAATTCATTCAATATCTACAAGGACTTTAAATCGGTTGAAGAACTTGGAAAAAATGAATTGCAACATTTAACGAAGTTAAAATTCAAACAAGAAAATGTTTTAAATAATGATGGTCATATTTTTTTAACAAGCAAAAATCAAAATGTTTCTGATACAATTAGAAAAGCTGAATTAACTATCGGAGATATTTGTGATTGTGCTACAGGATTTTATTCAGGTAATGACAAAGACAGATTAAAAGTTTTAAGCAAGTCAATCAGAAACTCAAAAAGATATGATAAAGTTGATAAGACCAAAATAACTTATGACTGTAGCTCAAGACCGTTAAATGGGATTGAAACAGAAAAGGTATATGTTCCAATTGTTAAAGGCGGAAATGTAAAATATTTCAAAGCAGACAATTGGTTTATGGAATGGTCAAAGGAGATTGTCGACTTCTACAAAAAGGACAAAAAAGCACGTTATCAAAATTCGTCATACTATTTCCGAAAAGGAATAGCAGTACCAATGGTTAGTTCAAGTTCAATAACTGGAGCGATAATAGAAAACCGACTTTTTGACCAATCAATTGTTGGAATTTTCCCTAAAAATGAAGATTTGATTTATTATTTGTTAGCGTTTTTCAATTCACCAACTTGTAATAAACTGATAAGAACAATTAACCCTTCAACAAATAATTCTTCTAACTACATAAAGAAAATTCCATTCTTTGAACCTATACCAAAGCAAGAGAAAAAAATTACAGAAAATATAAAGCAGATAATTGAACAAGTTAAACTTTCAGGCGACTATGATTTAGAACTTGAAAACGAAAACAACAAAATAATAAATGAACTGTACGGATTTTAGCCAACGCAAAGTTCAAGCACATTGCAATCCTCGTTCCTGCGGTTGCAAAGAGCTTTCACGCCCACGCTCACGGACTGAAAAAAAGAAAGCCAGCAGGTAACAATGGCTATACGTAATGCGGGCTAAAGAGCTAATATGGAAGTAATTACAATAAATAAACTAACAGCTAAACGGAAAGTGAAGTGCCTTGAAATCCCGCACTACGCATAGCCGAGACCGTTAGCAACAAGCTGAAAACATCCCGTAAAAATAAAATGAATAGAATTCTAATAATATTATTTCTGACTTTTAACTTTTGTGCTTTTGGACAAACTCAGCACGAAATGCACAAGGAAGCGAGTGAAGAATATAAAAAGTCTGATATTGAATTAAATAATGTTTATCAAAAAATACTGACTGAATATAAATCTGACTCAACTTTTATTGACCGACTAAAAAAGACACAAAGAATTTGGATTACTTATAGAGACTCTGAATTGGAAATGAAATTCCCAGCTGAAAATAAACAAGCCGAATATGGAAGTGTTTATCCAATGTGTGTTTCTTTGTTTTTAAAGGAACTGACTGAAGAGCGAACTGAAAAATTACGGATTTGGTTAAATGGGATTGAAGAAGGCGATATGTGTTCAGGTTCAGTTAAAACGAATTAAAAGCCAGTTGCCAACAATGTATAACCGCAATTACAGCAAATTCGACTATCCTTCGACTATGCTCAAGACAAACTTAAACAAATCCACTCGGAATTAGCTACACTGAACCCAAAGGTTTGCTAACGTCAGTTCTTAACCGAAAATCATTAGCTTTAAAACCGTAACTAACTTTTATACAATACCTTTAGCAGTAATTAGAATGAACAAAACAGATAAATCAAAACATAATATTTCAATTGCTGCGATTAAGCGTTCTACGTTTAAGCCATATGACTATGAATTGACAAAATTCTATGAATCAAATTCTGAATTCCCATACCGTGGAATGGAACTTGACTTGACTGAAAATGAACTGATTATTTGCTCAACAGTTGTTGATTCCGAAAATTATAGTGTTTTGACAACTCAAAAATTAATAACTAAAGAAAACGGAATTAAAAATATTGGGAATTTAATTGGCGCAAAAGACAAACTTTATGGAGATTTTAAAGGCTACAAAGACAAGTCATACACATTTGGATTTGTAGAACTGAATAATGGTACGGATTTTAAATATTTTATTGAAACAGGAAAAGCTTCTATGATTATGATTTACGGAGTTAGAACTATCATTCGAACAGAAGAAATGACTGAAAAAAATATTCAAAACTCTATAAGAAATTGGAATAGACAAAATGAAAAGAATGAAAAATAACTACCGCCAACAATGTATAACCGCAATTACAGCAAATTCGACTACCCTTCGACAAGCTCAGGTCAGGCTCAAGCGAATCCACTCGGAATTAGCTACGCTGAACCTAAAGGTTTGTTAACGTCAGTTCTTAAACGAAAATCATTAACTTTAATACCGAAATTGACGGTTATACAATACCGTTGTAACGCATTTAAATAAATCACAATTGAACAAAAGTCATAAATTAGAAACTCTGACAACTGAAATAATAAAGCGGGATTTTATGCTGATTAATTCATCATATTTTTCAGAAATTGTTTATGACGAAAACCGCAGATTTTTTGACTTGTATTTGAATGTAGGTACTAATGGAATTCTAGAAAATCATGTAAAAAAATTTAATGAACTAATTGAAAATCTGAACGAATATCTGATTAAAATTAGTATGTATTTAAAATCGACTTACTCAAACTCTGAAAAAAAGAAAGCGGCTGAACTGAATGAAAAAAAGCTGAATATTAGTGTTGTTCAGATTTTAGACGACAACAAAGACTTCGATACGGTTATAGTTTGCGAAAAAGAATACAAATATTTTGGAATTTTCAAAAGAAACATTTCTGTAAGAACCGAAATTAAAAATAGTCGAATTATAACCATGGAAAGAAAAAAAGATACTTTAAAGGAAAATTAG
Source organism: Winogradskyella sp. (assembly GCA_002722255.1). GTDB lineage: Bacteria > Bacteroidota > Bacteroidia > Flavobacteriales > Flavobacteriaceae > Winogradskyella > Winogradskyella poriferorum. The sequence goes on from PBLD01000001.1 coordinate 322,992, forward strand.
AGATGACTGAATTTATAATCATACTAATTTTAATCATCGTTTTTGGAGCTTTTTTATATTGGGCTTATTTGCCAGATTATAGGAGAAATCCAAAAGAGTTTTGGCGAACTTTAATCGGAATGCCAATTGGAATGTTATTTGGTGGAATTGGATTTAATGATTTAAACGAACGAATCAAAAAATGGGCAGTTGGAGATAAAAATGAAAAAAAAAGAAAAATAAAAACGTGTTACAACAATGTATAACCGCAATTACGGCGGATTCGACTACGTCCGAATCCACTCGGAATTGCTAACGTCTGTGCTTAACCGAAAATCATTAACTTTAATCCCGTAACTGACGGTTATACGAGACCGTTGTAGACAATTATCCCATATGAGAATATTACTAATTATCCTATTAGCTGTTCTTTCCCTTAATTCGTGTATGAATGAACAAAGCAAAGAATTGGAATTAAATGACCGAATAGCTGAACTCGAAAAAATGAATAAAAAGTTGTCTGATTCGTTGAACAAAATGATGGAAAACAGAATTTACAATACACAACTTATTGCAATACCTGAAAAAACAGAGGTAACTATGGGTGTGCCCAACAAGTTAAATATAGTAATGCATACTTTTCTTCCTTATCCTAATTATAAGGTTTACCGTATGAAGGGCAATAATGAAAAAGAAATTCTAAAAGAAAATCTAACTAAACCAAGTTTTGACTTAGAGTTTATTCCAAGAGCAAATGAAAAAACTATTGTGAATTATTCGGTAGTAATTGACTTTAATGGCAAGAAAATTGAAATCCCAAGTCAAGTTTCTTATGAGCCAGAAAAATAAAAAACTGGTTACAACAAAGCCTATAATTAATTGCAGCTTAATTTACTCACGGGAGTTTCAATCTTATTCATTATCTTTCGATTACGGCAAAAAAATCACAACTACTTTTCCGTTAGCGTTACACACTAACACATTGTAAGCAGTTAGAATACATGAACAAAAAAATTAAAAGCACCATAATTGCAATTGGGATTCCGGTTGTTTATGCAATCCTCGTCCGAATGGCATTTGGGATGAGACTAAAGACCTGGGATGATTATTTTCAGGTAATGTCTACAACTTTTTTATTTTTCCTTCCTACAATAATTGGTGCTCTAACCGTGTACCTATCAAGCCAGGAAAAAGCAAAAAGTATTGCTTACAGAATATTTACACCTTGGGTTCCTGTTTTATTATTCTTATTTCTAACATTGGCTTGGGGAATTGAAGGTTGGGCTTGTTGGATAATGATTTTGCCTGTCTTTTTATTAGCTGCATCCATTGGAGGACTATTTGGTGGTTATTTAAAAAACTACAAAAAAAATGACCGACTAAACATTTCGCTATTAGTATTATTACCGTTTTTAGTTGGGCCAATAGAAAGTATTATTGAAACGATTCCGGCAACCTATAAAGCCTATACCTACATAGATATTGATGCTCCTGCAGAAAAAATCTGGAATAATGTAACACGTGTAAAAGAAATTCCTGTAGAACAAGATAAAGGCTATCTTACAAGAATGCTTGGCTTTCCCAGACCTGTAAAAGCAGAATTGAATTTTGAAGGAGTTGGTGCATACAGAGAAGCTATTTTTACAAAAGGGCTTGTATTCCACGAAACTGTAACAGACTACGAAGACAACAAAAAAATGGTGTTTTCTATAAAGGCATATCCACACGAAATACCATCAACCACTTTAGATGAGCACGTAGTTATTGGTGGAGATTATTTTGACGTTTTAGATGGCACCTACGAACTCGAAAAACTACCAAACGGACTACATCGTTTGCATTTATACAGTCACTTTAAAATGAATACAACTTTTAATTTCTATGCTGGTTGGTGGGGAAAATGGATAATGAAAGACATTCAAAACAACATTTTGCAAGTAGAGAAAAAAAGGTCTGAGATTGGATAATGTCTACAAATAATAAAAATATAAAACTGCAATTGTACTTTAAAACCCTAAAGAAATAGTATTCTTATAGCCTTACTTTTAACTTTATAATGAAACGTTTGCTCAGCTACATCTATCCCGTGACCAAAACCATCGAATCCAAATACAGCGGAAAGCTAGAAATTACATGGTATAACGGAAAAAAACATCTTAACTCAGCGAACGCTAATTATAGTTATGGTTCGCTACAACGCATTTTAAAGTTTGGGTTAAAAAAGATAGATCTTTCCAAAGTAAATTCAGTTTTAATTTTAGGATTAGGAGGCGGAAGTGTCATTGAAACTTTACGACAAGACTTTAACTATTCTGAACTAATTGAAGCTGTAGAACTTGATCCGGTAATAATAGATATCGCCAAAACAGAATTTGGTATAGAACAGAACGAAACATTAAAAATTCATTGTGCAGATGCCTATGAATTTGTTAAAGACCACTCAAAAACATTCGACCTCATTATTGTTGATCTTTATATAGATTTAGATGTTCCAAATAAATTTCTGGATTTTGAATTTTGGGATCATATTTTGGCACTAAAAAATTCATCTGGCTCCATAATTTTCAATGCTGCAGTTAAGATTTCAAAAGCTGATAAAATCATTTCGATTTCAAATTACCTGAAAACAAAAGTATTCAAGGTTGAGCTTTACGACAATGTTAACAAGACTAATACCCTCATTATTGCAAAAGGCTTGTAAATATTTAAAAATTACAAAATATTGATACTAGCATTCTGTAATTACAATTTACATTTATAAAAAATAAAGACATCGTAAAACTAAACTTAATCTTGCAGTAGCAAAGTATTAATTATTAACTTCACTACCTCAAACGAACTAAAAACCAATGAATTTTTTAGAAAAATTACCAGACTTAATCCTCTCTGGTATATTACTTTTCTTTTGGAATAAATATATAGTAACAACATTAGTGAAAAAAGTTGTACAACTAAATCCAGATAATGATTGGTTGGCAGCAAATCAACATATTTTTATAAAAGGATTTCAAACTTTTTATTGGACTTCTTATATAATGATAATAATCGCATTTTTAGTATCCGAATAAGTACATATGAAAACGTATTACATAAAAAAAGAAGGCATTGATGACTATGTAAACAGAGAAACAAAGAAAAAAATGAGGATTAGTGCAATTGGCTTTTTCATTTTTTTCATTCTAATGTTTGCTTTTACATATTCGTACGGAGTACACAAAATTCTAATGCTGCCACTTGTTATCTTTTTTCTAATCATTTTGGGTGTACTCTACACATCGAGTTTGTCTCAAAATAAAAATTTAATAGACCTTACTTGCTTTGTTTTTTCAGAGGAATCAGTATCAAAATTACTAGATAAAGAACAGCTTAATTTAATGAACAAAGTAGGCGTCTCAAGAAACGAGCATAGGTATGGTGTAAAGTTTAACAAAACCATTAAGTTTAGCAATATTGAATCTACTACGATAAAAGCAAATGAAATAGTTATAAAATCTAAAGATTACGATTTTACAACTGGTAATGGTAAAATTTCAATACCTAAAGAAATTGAAGATTACGAGACTATTAAAGCCGAAATTATAAAAAATGCTGCTACTTACAAGTTGAAATTAACTGAAAACACTAATGGTTAGAATTCTAATATTTATATCCTTTTTAGTTTTTAGTTGTAAACGTAAAGACAACCATAATATTGACGGATTAAAGTCTACAAAAGGTATTACAGCATTAAGCATTGTAAAAAAAGCTACAGACACCATAACTAACTGGCAGCTTTACAAAGATTCTGAGTTATTGTTTAAAAGCAACATTATAGAATCTAATCGATATACTGCAAAAATTAAAAAATCGGATGCGTACAAGAGCCTTACTCTTAAACTCTTTTCGGACTGTAATAACGACATTATTAATCGAGAAATAGTTTTAGCACTCAACGATAAGCGATTTGCTACTTTTAGAAATGAAAATACAGTACGCTCTCCCTTCCCAATCGAAAAACATATTATAGATAGAATAAGAATGGTAAAGCCAAAGGAAACCTTTGAAATTATTTATTCAGACCCATATTTTAAAAATGGAATTTCTATTGGTTTTTTAGAGCTGACAGAAGAATAAGACATAAAAAAAGCACCCCTTTTTAGAGGTGCTTTGTGTTGGCTATTAATTTTAATAGTTCAATGGATTATATTAAGATTCCCCTTAAAAATCTTAACGTTTCAAAGATATAGAATAATACCTAGATAAATGGTAATATTCTATAAGAAAAGTCTTTCATATTTTTTTGTAAACATTTGTAAGCTAATATTTTGTAATTTGTGTTATTACTAAAAACAAGCCTATGCAAAGAAAATGTCCTGAGTGTGGAGATAGAATAATTGGTAGAGTAGACAAAAAGTTTTGTAGTGACAGTTGCAGAAATGCACATAATAATCGCATTAACAAAGACTCTAAAAACCTAATTAGAAACACTAATAACAGACTCAGAAAAAACTATAGAATCTTAGAAGCACTCAACCCAAATAAAAAGACCAAATGCTCTAGAGCCAAACTTATAGAAAAAGGGTTTGATTTTAACTATTTTACAAGCATATACACCACAAAAGCAGGAGCTATATATTACTTTGTGTACGACCAAGGATATTTACCTTTAGAAGGAGATTATTATGCTTTGGTAAAACGAGATGATTAGCCTTTCGTTGTGCTGTTCCAGTTTTCTCCTTTAAGCTCTAAAGCTGCCTTAAGAATATCTTTTTGACTAATCTGACCTACCAATTTACCATTTTCTACTATTGGAAAACGTCTGCGCTTAGAGTTTAAAAATTTATTAGCAGCATCAAAAACATCCATGTTGCCATCAATGGTTTCAACATCTCTCGCCATACGTTTTTCTACATTATCGTGTTCTAAAGGCATGTTATAATAACGACTTTCACTAAGTTGTTTAAGACAATCCCCTTCAGAAATAATACCAACCAATTCTTGCCTGTCATTAACTACTGGGCCACCAGAAATCTTATACCTTATCAAAGATTCTACAACCTCTTGTACCGTTTGGTCTGGTTTAAACGTTATAAGATTTGTAGACATGTAGTCTCGTACTTTTAATGCTGTTGCTGGTGCAGTATTCTGTTGTTGCTTACGTGCACCTTGAAAACTTTTTATTCCCATAACATTTAAATTTTAGTGTTTATTTAAAGTTACTGAAAATTAATTGGTTAGCAAAATGAAAAAATTCTTAAGCAATTGTTACGTATTTTTAACTTAAAATTATTCTCAAATTTTGAAGAAAAAAATTAGCATCATTGGTTGTGGTTGGTTGGGTTTTCCACTTGCAAAAACCCTTGTAGATAAAGGCTATATTGTAAAAGGTTCTTCAACATCAAAAGAAAAACTAAAAACGATTAGTGATGCCAATATTGAAGCTTTTCATATTGTATTAAATGAGGATGGTGTAAGTGGTAATTATATTGATTTTTTAAAAGGAAGCGAATCGGTTATCATTAATATTCCACCTGGCTTAAGAAGAAATCCTAATAAAAATCATGTCGCAGAATTACAGCATTTAATTCATGCTATTGCATCTTCCAACATTAAAAACGTTATTTATATAAGTTCTACTTCTGTTTTTAAAGATGAAACCCACTTTCCTGCTTATAATAGCAATTCTATACCAAACGCAACCTCTAATAGCAGTAAACAACTTATTGCGATTGAAAATTTGTTAAAGAAAAACAACAATTTTAATACAACTATTATTCGGTTTGGTGGCTTATTTGATTCGGAAAGACACCCAGCAAAATACTTAGCAGGTAAAACAAACCTCTCTAATCCAAAAGCTCCTGTAAATCTTATTCATAAAGAAGACTGTATTAACATCATTACCTTAATACTAAAACATAATATATGGAATGAAGTATTTAATGCAGTACATCCTAATCATCCAACAAAAAAAGACTACTATACATCCTATTGTAAAAAGCATCAATTAGACTTGCCAAAATTTAACGATGCAGAAAAAAATGAAGGAAAAATAATAGAAAGTACAAATTTGGAACAGCTTTTGACATACAGTTTTAAACAGGCACTATAGAAATTAATAGTTTATTAAGAGCTATATTCTCAAAATTTTATAGTTTTAGCCCTCAAAATTTATATTTATAATGAAACAAATTACAATTGCAATTGTTATGCTTTTCTCGGTAAGTGTTTTTGCCCAGACTAATGCAGATTTAAAAGCACACTACGAGACTTATTACAAGGAGATGAAAAAGCAAGGTGATGTGCAAGGTATTATTAACGCCTTAACACACCTTAATATTTTAGAGCCTTCTGTAGCAAGAAAAGACACCTTAGCATATTTATACCTTTCTGAAGGTAAATACTTGCAAGCACTTAACACTATTGGTGTAGAAAAAAACGATTCAGACTCTGATATGAATGTTGAAGTAAAAGCTTTAGCACTCAAAAATCTTAATCAGCCTAAACTAGCTTTAGAACACTATGAGGTTTTATTTAAAAGAGAACCAAGCGTTTATTTAGCTTATGAAATGGCAGACATGAAAATTCAGGTAAAAGATTTAGCTGGTGCAAGGTCTAATATTGAGTATGGTCTTGCTAATGTAAAAGATGACATGAAACGTGCTTTTTACGAAACACAGCAACCTTATGAGACCTCTATGAAAGCTGCACTTTTATGCTTAAAGGGGTTATTAACGTTTACCGAAAACAGAACAGCGAATGTTGATGCCGCAATTAAACTTATGAATGATGCATTAGCTATTGATCCTAATTTTAACCTTGCAAAGGTTAGCAGACAAGGTTTAGAAAGCCAAAAAGCTCAGCAAGCACAAGCTGCTGCAAACAAAAAGAATTAAGTCATTTTTTTAAAATGCTTTAAATAAAAAATGCTGCCAAACTAGGCAGCATTTTTTGTTTTACTATGTAGTTTTTTAGTATTCAGATTGTATTTTCTCATAGAAATCACGTTCTAATTTTTTATTAATCTGATAATTAAGATTAGAAAATGCAACCAGTACCTCTTTCACACTTTCAAGTTTTAGCTGGTTATCAATATTGTCTAATGTTAAATTTTCGTTTAGTCTTAAAATCGACGTTTCAATAATTGCAGTTCTAGAAATTATTGGATTTGTAGAAAGTATTGGAGGTGTTTTTAACTTAAGAGTATCTATAAACCCTTTTAAAAGCGCCTTATCTCCATTAAAGAAAGACAAATCTGCTTTTTTAAGATAATTAACTTGTATTGCTAATTCCTGATATTTATCCCAAGCTGAAACAGCATTTTCACCTCTCGTACTCAATACGTAATCTGTATATTTAAAGCCTTCAATAGCTTTAGCGTTTATAACAGGCTGTTGTGCTTTATCTTCTTCAGTCTTAAGTTCAGAAGATGGCTTGTCCTCACCACAATTGAAAAGAAAAAGAAAACATAGATTAAGAAGAATAAGCCCAACTCTCATAAAACAAATTATTTGCTGTAAATATACTGAAACTAATATTTTCAAATTATAGTATATTCTTAAAATATAGATTATCAACTTTTTACTTAAACATTGATTTTTTTGAAAATTTTAATTTTTGCACACCTAAATTCTTCATATTTTTGAGAATACTTTAATTACACTTATGTCTTCTAGAATATTAATTATAGGTGCTTGCGGCCAAATAGGCACGGAACTCACCTCAAAGCTTAGAGAAATACATGGCGTTGAGAACGTTATAGCCAGCGATATCAATACCAGAAAATTAGATTTGGTTAACTCTGGCCCTTTTGAAATCATTGATGCCAAAAATTTTAATGCCATTAAAGATTGCTGTATAAACTATAATATAGATACAGTCTATCTTATGGCTGCGCTTCTAAGTGCTACTGGAGAAAAATATCCTATGGAAGCATGGGATCTTAATATGAATTCGCTTTTTCATGTTTTAAACCTAGCAAAAGGAGGCACTATTAAAAAAGTATATTGGCCTAGCAGCATTGCTGTTTTTGGTCCTACGACACCTAGAGACAACACACCTCAGCATACAATTTGCGAACCAACTACAGTCTATGGTATTACCAAACAAGTTGGTGAGCGTTGGTGCGAATACTACTATAAGAAATACGGTGTTGATGTAAGAAGTATACGCTATCCTGGTATTATAAGCCATAAGGCTATGCCTGGAGGAGGTACTACTGATTATGCAGTAGAAATTTATCACGAAGCCATTAAAACAGGAAACTATAATTGTTTTCTATCTGAGAATACAAGTTTACCAATGATGTTTATGGATGATGCTATAAAAGCAACGGTAGATTTAATGGAGGCTCCTGCAGACAATTTAACTATTAGGTCTTCTTACAATCTTTCTGCGATTTCATTTACACCAAAAGAGATTTTTGAAAGCATAAAACGTCATATTCCAGATTTTAAAATTACTTACAGCCCAGATTTTAGGCAAGCCATTGCAGATAGTTGGCCATCTTCTATTGATGATTCTATAGCACGAAACGACTGGAACTGGCAACACAGTTTTGACTTAGATGCTATGACAGAAGTGATGTTAAAGGAATTAAATAAAAGATATGCTAATGACTAGACTTAACTGTCTAGTTTACATAATTTTATTATATTTGGCGCTTTAAAGCCTCAAATGTTTGCAAAAGTTAGAAAAAGAGAGGTGTTAATCCCTTTTTTTTCCTTTTTACTTCTCAACCTACCTGTTCTATTTCTATGGGACCAATCTGTTACTGCTCAAAAATTAGCATTACAGAGACGCGTGCACAACTCTGGCGAACTTCTTTCTAAAAAGTTTCTTTCTATAATTAAAAGAGATATACAAAGTCTTGAGAACTTAAAATATAGGTTTGAGATTACCAATGGCGACTATTTTAACTACTGGGAAAATGATGCCGAATTACTTTTACAACAAAATGCATCCTTTAAATTCATTGAGTGGATAGATGACTCAATGATAATTAGAAAAATAAACCCAACAAAAGGGAATGAGGCTGCAATTGGTTTAGATATTTCTAAAATAGANTATCGACGNGACGAGTGGATTANNCATAGNNNGNATGGCTCNACAAANATTACNCCNTGGTCTAAAATGACTCANGGNGGACATGCCTTTTTAGTAGATGTNCCTGTTTATTTTGATNNNNAATTTANAGGNACNATAACNGCNGGTATGGATTTTAANNANAATCTNGATGCNTTTGCAGAAAANCTANCNGATTANAGTATNGAAATNNGNGACGANAACAANAGNGTNTTTTATACNCANAATCNANCTCAGGAACAGAAGTTNNGAGNNANGANTTNNTNTATACNAANGTTTTNAAAATNGATANTNTAGANAATCAAAANTGGTCNATTAAAGTNACTCCTGCNTCNGCNAGTTTNTTAAGNGANAAAAGCNCNTCNATNAANTACATGNTNNTTTTTGGTTTNNTNTTNTCTACCTTAATGAGTTTACTCATTTANTTCTATNTNAGAGCCAAANCAGAGAAGNCTTAAGAGCNNTTAGAGCNAATAAAANNNTANNANTAACNAACNANAAACTNAGTAAACANNGNAATAGAGCTGAAAAAGCNTCTAANGCNAAAACAGAGTTTCTNTCNAATATGAGTCANGAAATAAGNACNCCNCTNAATGGTATTTTAGGNTTAATACAATTANTGAAGAACTCAAATAANNNNGATAATTATGATCATTATATAGATTTAATGGATCAATCTTCTAAAAACCTTTTAGCCTTAGTGAACGATGTTTTGGAGATAGATAAAATTGAGTCTGGAAAAGCTAGCTTAAACGAGGTTACCTTTAAACCAAGTGAAGCGGTATCTACCTTAGTAAGTCAGTTTAAAGATGAATTTGAAACTAAAAATCTTTACCTAAACCTTAGCTCTGTTTCTAACTCTAATCTCTCTGTAATTGGAGACCAAGGTAAGTTCAATCAAGTCATTATAAACCTAATAAAAAACGCTTTAAAATTCACAAGTACTGGTGGTACCACAGTAATTTACGAAGAGACTTTAAAAAATGATGGTGTATTTATAAGTATTAAAGTATCTGACACAGGCATTGGAATTCCCCAACACACACTTTCCAAAATTTTTAAAAGATTTACACAAGTAGATCAAGGTATTAAGAAAAAGCATGAAGGTAGTGGTCTTGGCCTTGCTATTAGCCAAAATTTAGTTGAGTTAATGGGCGGAAAAATTTCTGTCGAAAGTAAACTTGAAGAAGGAAGTACATTTCAAGTTAATATCCCTTTTAAGCTATCAGATATAGAGGCGAGTGATATTAATAATGATAAAATTTCAGATCTCAATTTTTCTGAATTAAAAGTATTAGTCGTTGATGATAACAATATTAATATCCTTGTCTTAACCAAGCTTCTGGAAAACCTTGGAGTTAAATCAGAGCAAACCAATGATGGTATTTCGGCAGTAAAGATGGCAAAAAATAAAAATTACCAACTAATTTTTATGGATATACACATGCCGCAAATGGATGGCTATGAAGCTACAAAACTCATAAAAGAGAATAATCCTGAAACACTAATTATAGGACTTTCTGCAGATGTTACGACACAAACAATCAACAAATCCTTGTTATATGGTATGCAGGATTATTTAGCAAAGCCCTTATCTCAGGAGAAATTACATCAATTATTAATTAAGTACTTCTCGAGCAACAATAACTAACTTATAGGACTTATTGTTTTGGGTTGACTTATAAAGGATATGAAACTCAATTTTTAATATTAGTTGCGCGGATAATTAAAATGTAGAAAAACAAAAAAGCCTGATAACATTATCAGGCTTTTTTTGCTCCTCAGGTTGGGCTCGAACCAACGACCCTCTGATTAACAGTCAGATGCTCTAACCAACTGAGCTACTGAGGAAGGTATTTTTTCGCTTTAGCGAGCGCAAATATAAATTATTTTTTAATCTCTGCAATATGAAATCTAAATTTTTTTATTGAGTAATTGCTTTAAAAATATCATTTCCGTTTGCAAATAGTACTAACGCTATTAAAATAAAGAAACCAACGATTTGTGCACGCTCTAAGAATTTCTCACTTGGTTTACGACCAGAGATCATTTCATACAGTAAAAACATTACGTGTCCTCCATCTAATGCAGGTATTGGTAATAAATTAAGTATGGCTAGCATAATTGATAGGAAGGCTGTTAATCCCCAAAAATAAGGCCAACTCCATACAGGTGAAAATTGATCGTAAATAGCTTTAAAACCTCCTAAGCCCTTATAAGCTCCTGTGCTTGGGTTAAAAATAGCCATTAATTGGTCACCATAGTTACTTATGGTTTTAGTAAACTTTCGCCATCCTGCCCCAAAACTTTCACCAAAGCTGTACTCTTTTCTAAAAATATCATAATATCCTAATTCTTCAAATCGCTTAGGATTATTATAAGGTCTAATACCAAACTTACCATCCTTATCAAGCTGAAGTTCCATGGTAGATTTGGTGTTGTCTTCATGCAGAATTTCGGCAGTTACGCTTGTGTTCTTTAAATCTTTTACTATTCCTTTAAGTTGATCGTAATATTTTAATGGCTTTCCATTAATACTTGTAATAACATCTCCTTGTTTTAAACCTTTTCCTTTGTTTAAAGAAGAATCTGCAACTTTACCAACCATAAAAGGAATTCGGTACTCAAAATTAGTTTTTACACCACTTGCAGAATACTGTCCTAAAAAATCTTCCGGTAAATTAATAGTTTGTTTTTTACCATCTCTGTTTATTGTAATAGTCTGCGCCTTTATTAAATTATATCCTATATCAGAATCATTAATTATAGGTTCATCATTAATGGCAATTACCTTATCTCCGGTCTTAAAACCAAGGTCACTTAATAACGGGTTTTCTATAGAATAACCATCTTTTAAGCTATCTACCTTAACATCTGAATCTCCATACGTAAAAGATACAGCTACGTATATAACATAAGCCAAGATAAAGTTTACCGTAACACCACCAAGCATAATAATTAAACGTTGCCAAGCTGGTTTAGATCTAAATTCCCATGGTTTGGGTGGCTGTGCCATTTGTTCCTTATCCATGCTTTCATCAATCATTCCGGCTATTTTAACATAACCTCCTAAAGGCAACCAGCCAATACCGTACACGGTATCTCCTATTTTCTTTTTGAAAAGCGAATACTTTACATCAAAAAAGAGATAAAATTTTTCAACCTTAGTTTTAAAAAGCTTTGCTGGTATAAAGTGGCCCAACTCGTGTAGTACGATAAGAAGGGATAAACTTAGTAAGAATTGGGATATCTTAATTACAAATTCCATGTAGTCATTTTCAAATTTCGATTGACAAAAGTAATGTTTTAAAGGCATTTAGAAAATAAATGTATTTCCAAACAGAATATTTTTAACAATGAATTATAAATNATACCGTTACAGTCGTATATTTCTGTTAAAAAAATTCACGAAAATTTACCTTAATCGTATCTTTGCAATTCATAATTTTTGAAGCTTAACTTATGTCTTTCCTCTCATTCTTTAAAGAGTATAAAAAGTTTGGAATTTTCTTTTCAGTATTGTCTATTATCATATTGGTAATAATTTATAATATTTTAAATGTTGATAAACCCTTACCCATCTACCAACCTGTAAATTTTGAAGCAAAACTGGTAGATAGCTCAATTCAGCACATAGAGAAATACCATACCGTTGCAGATTTTAAGTTAGTAAATCAAAATGGTGATACAATAACTCAAGACACCTACAAAGACAAAATTTATGTCGCTGATTTTTTCTTTACAACTTGCAGAACCATTTGTCCTATTATGACAGAAAATATGGTAACAGTGCAAGAAGAAATCCTTAAGTATGATGATGTTATGCTATTATCACATTCTGTAACTCCCGAAATTGATAGTGTTGCGCAACTAAAAAAATACGCTAAAGAAAAAGGTGTTAATGATAATGTCTGGAACTTAGTTACAGGAGACAAAAAACAAATCTATGATTTGGCAAGAAAATCTTATCTTGTAGTAGAAGATGATGGCATGGGTAATTATGGAATGGTACATACCGAAAATTTTGCCCTCATAGATAAAAAAAGACAAATTAGAGGAATTTACAATGGAATCAGCCAAGGTGGCATTGATTCTTTACTTCAGGATATTGAAATTCTGAAAAAAGAGTACACACAATAGTTTCTTAATTCTTTTTAAGGCTGAAATTTTTGCCTTATTTTTGCTTCTTTAAATTCAATCTAAATAAGGATAAGCTTGACACTTGCAGACTTAAAACGTGGCGAACAAGGTATCATCAAAGATGTATCTTCTATACATATTCCATTAAAACTTCTTGAAATGGGATGTTTACCTGGTAATGCTGTAGAGCTTGTACAAGTTGCACCTTTTGCAGACCCAATGTACCTTAACATTAACGGTACTCATTTGGCAATTAGAAAAGAAACTGCAATACATATCGTAATAGAAATAGTTAATGGGTAAGCAGATAAATGTTGCATTAATAGGAAATCCTAATACAGGTAAAACTTCTGTGTTTAACGCTTTAACTGGCTTAAACCAAAAGGTTGGTAACTATCCTGGTATAACAGTTGAAAAAAAAGAAGGTATCTGCAAATTACCTCGTGGTGTTAAAGCGCACATCATAGATTTACCAGGAACGTATAGTCTAAATGCATCTTCTCTTGATGAAAATGTGGTGATTGAGTTACTGCTTAACAAGAATGATAAAGATTTTCCTGATGTTGCTGTTGTTGTAAGTGATGTAGAGCACCTTAAACGCAATCTGTTACTATTTACCCAGATAAAGGACTTAGAAATACCAAGCATATTGGTTATTAATATGTCTGATAGAATGGCTTACAAAGGAATTTCTCTAGACATTCCTTATTTAGAAAAGCAACTAAACACCAAAATTGCACTCGTAAGTACCAGAAAGAACAATGGAATTTCTGAACTAAAAGAACTAATCACCAATTATAAAGAGCTTTCAACTGAGCCCTGTATGAATGCATCTTCTATAGACGAAGCTTATTTTAATAACCTTAGAGAAGCATTTCCAAATCAATTGCTTTATAAATTGTGGTTAGTCATTACTCAAGATGTAAATTTTGGTAAAACGGATAGGAAAACCATTGAAGATGTTTCTAATTTTAAAACAAAAACCAATGCAGATTTAAAACGTCTGCAACAAAAAGAAACCATTAAACGGTATCAGTTTATAAACGATACGCTAAAAAAAGGGCAAACTATTGACCTTAAATCTGCCAAAGATCTAAGAATTAGGTTCGATAGAATTTTAACGCACAAAGTTTGGGGTTATTTAATATTCGGAATCATATTACTAACCATTTTTCAGGCAATTTATGATTGGTCTGGTGTACCAATGGATTTTATAGACGAATCTTTTGCTTCATTAGGTGAATGGGTAAAAAGTATTTTACCAGAAGGAGCTTTCACAAATTTGTTAGCCGAAGGCATAATACCAGGTTTGGGTGGTATCGTAATTTTTATACCTCAAATAGCCTTTTTATTCTTGTTTATTTCCATTTTAGAGGAAAGCGGTTATATGAGTCGCGTTGTGTTTTTAATGGATCGAATAATGCGCCGCTTTGGACTTAGCGGAAAAAGTGTCGTACCATTGATGTCTGGAACAGCATGTGCAATTCCTGCTATTATGGCAACACGTAATATTGAAAGTTGGAAAGAACGCCTTATCACTATCTTGGTAACACCTTTTACAACTTGTTCTGCAAGATTGCCTGTTTATCTCATCATTATTTCACTGGTAATACCTGAAGGAAGAGTTTTAGGACTGAGTTACCAGGCACTTACACTAATGCTTTTGTATTTAATAGGTTTTGGCGCTGCTGTTGGATCTGCCTGGATATTAAATAAAGTTCTAAAGATTAAAAGCAAATCATTCTTTGTAGTAGAAATGCCTAATTACAAAGTACCGCTCATAAAAAACGTAGCGTTAACCGTATTAGAAAAGACAAAAGCCTTCATTTTTGGCGCTGGAAAAATCATTTTAGCGATTTCTATTGTGCTTTGGTTTTTGGCTTCTTATGGACCTGGAGATGATTTCAATAAAGCAGAAGAAATTGTAACAGAACAACATGCGTCTGATAATCTTTCTGAAGATGAATTACAACAAAAAATAGCATCGCACAAGTTAGAACACTCTTTTATAGGCATCACAGGAAGAGCCATAGAACCAGCTATTAGACCTTTAGGCTACGATTGGAAAATTGGTATTGCCATAGTATCATCTTTTGCTGCTCGCGAAGTTTTTGTGGGCACACTTGCAACCATTTACAGTGTTGGTAGCGATGAAGAAGAAACCATAAAAAACAGAATGGCAGGCGAAGTAAATCCTATTTTAGGAGGACCATTATTTAACTTTGCCTCAGGTATATCTTTACTATTATTTTACGCCTTTGCTATGCAGTGTATGAGTACGCTCGCCATCGTAAAACGGGAAACCAATTCTTGGAAATGGCCATTGTACCAATTAGTAGTTATGAGTGCATTTGCTTATATTGTAGCATTGGCTGCTTTTCAATTTTTGAAATAAATGAATGACATTATCCAAAATATACTAGTATTTTCAGCATTACTTATTGCTATAGGTTTTCTTGCTAGAAAATTCATTTGGAAGCCTAAGAAAACTAAGGCTAAATCTTGCGGAACAGATAGTTGCGGTTGCAACTAATTTAAGCTCTTAACAACCAACCTTTATATTTTATTAATTTTTCTTTAATAAAATTTAATTACTTTTTTACTAATTTTGTCTGGTGAGCAAATTGATTTACATAGTATTATCAGGCATTATACTTATCCAGAGTTTTCAGATAAGCATAGATGATATTATGCAATTAGATGAACTCATTGAGCATGCTCAGTTTCACAAACAAGAATATGGTGATAACTTTTTTGTCTTCCTGTCTAAACACTATGGCAAACAAAAAGCGGAACATACCGAGCACAATCATAGAGAACAAAGCGACCACGAACAATTGCCGTTTCAATGTCAAGGTCACTACGTTTCAATTTTAGCTATTGTACAAATTCCTTTTCAACCTTCTGTTGATTCTTTTGAAATTACCACAACTTCTGAAGCTAATTTTCATTATTTAAACCTATACGCTTCCTTAAGCGATACACAGCTTTTTCAATCACCCAAACACGCATAATTCATTTTAAAATTCATCCTGTTTTCAATTATGAACAGGTACTTTTCAATTTTATCATTATGAATTATGTTAGAAAAAATCATAAAATCAAGCTTAAATAATAAGCTTATTATTTTCCTTTTTACAGCGTTTATTATTGGTTTCGGAATTTTCTCTTTGACCCAAATTCCTATTGGTGCTGTACCAGATATTACCAATAACCAAGTCCAAGTGATTACCACATCACGTAATTTATCAACCCAAGATGTGGAGCAATTTATTACCTATCCTGTCGAGCTAGAAATGGCAAATTTACCAGGCGTAGAAGAAATTAGATCAGTTTCAAAATTTGGTCTTTCTGTGGTAACCATTGTTTTTGAAGATAAAATGGGCACATATCTACCAAGACAATTAATTGCCGAAAAAATCAAGTCAGCTTCAGAGAAAATTCCAGATGGTTTTGGCTCACCAGAAATGGGACCAATTACCACTGGTTTGGGTGAAATCTATCAATACATTTTAGATGTAAAACCTGGTTACGAAGACCAATATTCTATTACCGATCTGCGTACCATTCAAGACTGGATTGTTAAGCGTCAACTATCAGGTATTCCTGGTGTTGTTGAAGTCAATACTTGGGGCGGATATTTAAAGCAATACGAAGTTGCCATTAACCCAAACAAGCTAAATGCTATGAATATTTCTGTATCCGAAATCTACAATGCATTAGAAAAAAACAATAGTGTTGCTGGTGGCGGTTATATTGAAAAAACTAACGAAGCCTATTTTATTCGTGGCGAAGGTTTGGTTAAAAATCTTGAAGACATAGAGCAAATCGTAGTCAAAAATGAAGGGACACCAATTTACATAAAAGATGTTGCTAAAGTAGGTTTTGGAAGTGCCACACGTTTTGGAGCCATTACAGGTAATGGTGAAGGCGAAAAAGTCCTTGGGCAAATTATGATGCTTAAAAACGGTAACTCTAAAGCTATTATCGACGCCGTAAAAGAACGTGTAAAAGATATCCAGAAAAGTCTACCTGAAGGTGTTTACATCAACGGATTTTTAGAACGTAGCGAACTGATTGGTAAAACAACTTTTACAGTATCCGAAAACCTAATTTTAGGATCATTAATCGTCATATTTGTTGTGGTTTTATTACTTGGTAATTTGCGTTCTGGTTTGGTCGTTGCGTCTGTTATTCCGTTGAGTTTATTATTCGCCATTTCAATGATGAACATTTTTGGTGTAGATGCCAATTTAATGAGTCTTGGTGCGATAGATTTCGGGATTATTATTGATGGTGCAGTGATTATTGTCGAGTTTATTGCTTTTAGAATTATTACCGAAAGTGAAAAACTAAAATCACTCACAAAAGAAGCAAAACAGTCCGAAATTGACCAAATTACGTTAAAAAGCGCTTCAAAAATGATGAATTCTGCCATTTTTGGGCAATTAATCATCTTAATTGTATTTATCCCAATTTTATCATTAAGCGGTGTAGAAGGCAAAATGTTTAAGCCTATGGCATTGACTTTCAGCTTTGCCTTAATTGGTGCTATGTTACTGTGTTTGACTTACGTTCCTGTGGTATCATCTTTGTTTTTAAAACCGAAAAAGCCTAGCGAAAAAAATGTTTCCGTTAGGTTAATGAAAGCACTTAATTCTTGGTACAAACCATCAATACATTGGGCGTTACAACACAAAAAAATTGTGGTGAGTTTAGCCGGAATTTTACTAGCGATTAGCATCTTTTTATTTAGTAAAATGGGTGGTGAATTTGTACCAACTTTAGATGAAGGCGACTTCGTGATTCAACCGGTTTTAAAAACAGGAACATCACTTGGAAAGACCATCGAAACTACAACCAAAATAGAGAATATTCTATTAGAAAATTTCCCAGAAGTTGACCAAGTTGTTAGTCGTATTGGTGCTGCCGAAGTCCCAACAGATCCAATGTCTATGGAAGAAAGTGACGTGATTATAAAACTGAAACCAAAAGACGAATGGGTAAGCGCAGAAAGTAAAGACGAATTAGCCGATAAATTTAAAGAAGCGCTAAGTATCATTCCTGGTATGGAAGTGGAATTTACCCAACCTATCGAAATGCGTTTTAACGAGCTAATTACTGGTGTAAGAGCCGATGTGGCTATTAAAATTTTTGGTGAAGATTTATCCATTTTAGCTAATAAAGCAGACGAAGTCAAAGAATTAATTAAAGATGTTGAAGGTGCTTCAGATATCATCATTGAAAAAGTTGAAGGTTTACCACAAATGAGTGTGTCTTTCAACAGAAGTAAAATTGCGCGTTACGGACTTAATATTTCAGATATTAATCAAATAATTTCAATGGGATTTGCTGGCGGAACTGTTGGTCAAGTGTTTGAAGGCGAAAAGCGCTTTGATTTAGTAATGCGTTTTGACCAAAACAATAGAAAAAATCTAGCCAGTCTTCAAAATTTATATGTCGATACACCAAGTGGAACGAAAATTCCGCTTAGTGAACTAGCTGAGATCACTTACACCACTGGACCTGCAAAAATTTCAAGGGATGATACCAAACGTCGTATCGTTGTTGGTATTAATGTACGTAATCGTGATTTGCAATCGGTAGTAGATGATGTCAGAGCCATTCTAGACCAACAACTAAAATTACCTGTTGGTTATAACATAACTTATGGTGGACAATTTGAAAACTTACAAAGTGCCAAAGCACGTTTAATGATTGCGGTACCAATTGCTTTAGCCTTAATTTTCTTACTGCTGTATTTTGCATTTGGCTCAGCAAAAGAAGCCTTGTTGGTGTACTCTGCTATTCCATTATCTGCTGTTGGTGGCGTATTGCTTTTATGGCTACGCGATTTACCGTTTAGTATCTCGGCAGGTGTTGGTTTTATTGCGCTTTTTGGAATTGCTGTACTTAATGGTATTGTACTTATCGAGCATTTTAAAGAACTAAAAGAACACGGTATGGATGATATTGAAGAACGCATAAAACGTGGTACTGCAGAGCGTTTGCGACCTGTTTTACTAACCGCAGCAGCAGCAGCAGCTTTAGGGTTTTTACCTATGGCGGTTTCGACCAATGCTGGTGCCGAAGTTCAACGTCCGTTAGCAACCGTAGTTGTTGGTGGTTTAGTCACTGCAACCGTATTAACCCTAATTGTTTTACCTGTTTTATACGCGTGGTTCGAAACTAAAAAAGAAATTAAAATGAATAAAACTGCAATCGTTACCATTCTCGGTTTCTTTTTTATGATGAATGCTAACGCTCAAAATCCATTAACGATTGAAGAAACCTTAGCATTAGCTATAGAAAATAACGCTAGTTTAAAAGCTTCAAATCTTAAGGTAGACGAAAGCAATGCTCTAATAGGAAGTGCTTTTAGTTTTGATAAAACGTCAATTTATTACAGTTATGACGAAAATAATTTAGCCATAAACAATCAACCATTAAAGGTGTTTGGTATTGCTCAAGATTTTAAGTTCCCAACGGTATATTTTGCGGAAAAGAAAACCAATAAAGCAAAAGCTAGTTTAGAAGAAACACATTACAATCTCAGGTTTGAGCAATTACAGCAAGCGGTTTACGCCAACTATTACTTATTGAGTTACACTAAAAACAAAGCAAAAACTTACAAATATTTAGATAGTCTGTATCAAGATTTTGCAAATAAATCCGAACGCCGTTTTGAACTTGGCGAAACTAATTATTTAGAAATGATTACCGCTAAATCCAAACAAAAACAGTTAGAAACCTTGTACAAACAAGCACTTAAAGAAGTTGCATTTTCTAAAGAGCAATTAAAAAGTGTTGTACAAGTTGATAGTTTAGAGATTGTTGACCAACCGCTCGAACAATTACAAATCGAAAGTATTTCAACACAAAATAATGTTGGTTTACAGTACTTTGACCAAGCTAAAAACTATCAAAACGCCATCTATCAACAGGAAAAACAAAACCTATTACCAGACATTAGCGTCGAGTATTTTCAAGGTACAAACGACCAATTAAATACTAATTTAAAAGGGTATCAATTCGGGTTAAAAATTCCGTTGTTGTTTTCTGGCAATGCTTCAAAAATAAAAGCTTCAAAAATTGCTAAAGACATTATTACAGAGCAACAACAAGATTATAAAACCAAGTTAAACACTAAGTACAATGCGCTTTTGGCGACTTTAGCACAATACGAAGAAGCTGTAAATTACTATAATAATGAAGGTGAAGAGCTGAAAAATCAAATTATAAAAACAGCAAATCGTACGTTTAAAGAAGGTGAAATTGACTTTTTTCAATACATACAAAGTCTTGAAACCGCTAGCGAAATTGAATTATCGTATCTAAAAAATTTAAACGCTTACAATCAAACCGTAATACAAATTAATCACTTGACATTAAATATTAATTAAAATGAAAGCCCATAATGGGCATTTGACAAATAAAGACCAATAACTTTAGAAAAGTAAATAACCGAACCAATGGTTCTTGAAAATTTTAAATCTATGAAACATATATATATACTTCTTTTTGCGCTTTTATTTTTAGCCTGCGGAAATAAAGAAAACAAACCTGAAACAGTTGAAAACAAGCCAACCAAAAGCAATGTAATAACAGTAACTAAAGCTCAATTTGAAAGTGAACACATGGTTTTAGATACGTTGAAAACACTTGATTTTTCAACAGGAATTGCCGTTACCGGAATGATAGACGTGCCACCAAAAAACAAATCGAGTATCACAACTTTTATTGGTGGATATATTACAAACACACCACTTTTAGTTGGTGACGAAGTTAAAAAAGGACAACTTTTGGTAAGCTTAAAAAATCCTGAGTATGTTGAAATTCAGCAAAACTATTTAGAAATCGCAGAGCAACTTAATTATTTGAAAGCTGAATTTAACAGACAAAAAACGTTATTTGACGAAAAAATAACTTCAGAAAAAAACTATCTAAAAGCGCAAAGCACTTACAAAAGTAGTTTGGCTACTTACAACGGGCTAAAGAAAAAATTACAAATGATGAATATTAGTCCGACTGCTGTAGAACAAGGCAATATTACTTCAACCATTAATTTGTACGCACCAATTAACGGAAATGTCACTAAAGTAAATGTAAGTAATGGCGCTTATGTTGCGCCAAACGATGTGATATTAGAAATTGTAGATATTGACCATATTCATTTGGAATTATCAGTCTTTGAAAAAGACATTATGCACATTAAAAAAGGTCAAAAAATACTGTTTAAAATTCCTGAAGCTTCAGAAAAAACTTTTGAAGCAGACGTACATTTAGTTGGCACTACCATTGATGAAACTACAAGACGTGTTAAAGTTCACGGACACGTAGATAAAGACTTAGCCAATTTTATTGTTGGTATGTTTGTAGAAGCTAACATTATTACAGACAGTAAAAAAGGTGTTGGCTTGCCAAACGAAGCTATTGTAAGTGAAGACAAGAACAATTATGTACTTGTATTAGATGAAACAACTACTGATGGTTATCAATTTAAAAAGCTAAAAGTCAATACAGGACAACAGGATGAAAACGCTACAGAAATTTTAAACCCTAAAGCTATACAAAACAAACAAATATTAGTTAAAGGTATAGGAATGTTACTAGAAGAAGGTGGCAAAGGTGGACATAGTCATTAAATGTAACTATAAAATTAAAAAGTCATACACCTTCTTATTTCTTAAAAAACTTAAACCTTCTTTAAGTAGAGGTTTTTTGCGACACTTTGCGACACTACAATTTCTGTGTCTTTAAGTTGAATTTTCACAGAGTTGTCATAAGGCTCTTTGTGTATTACTGTAATCATAGTACCAAGAGCAATCCCATTACTATCTAAATACTGAAGAAATGCTGTCGAAGTATCATCTACACCAACACATTTATAAGCAACACCTATGTTGGCTTTTGCCAATACAATTTTGTCTATATGCTGAAAATTCCCATTCTTATCTGGTATGGGATCGCCGTGAGGATCGTGAGTTGGATGTTCCAAAAACGCATCGAGTTCATCAATGAGCTTGTCTGACTTTATATGCTCTAAATGTTCAGCAACTTCATGCACTTCATCCCAAGTAAAATTTAGTTTTTCAACCAAAAACACTTCCCAAAGCCTATGCTTTCTAATAATATTTACGGCAACGCGTTTCCCTTTTTCTGTCAGCGTAACACCTTGATACTTTTTGTAGTCTGCATAATTTTTTTCAGACAACTTTTTTATCATGTCTGTTGCAGAAGACGCTTTGGTACTCATAGCCTCTGCAATTGCGTTGGTATTTACGTTTTCTGTACCATTGTTACTTAAATGGTATATCGCTTTGATATAATTTTCTTCGGTAAGTGTAATCATCGTGTTTTCGCTATACACAAATATAGTAAAGTTATTATTCTTAAATAATTTTTAGACTTATCTAAATTTGTTTTTATATTTGCTAAAAATATAATTTACGTGAGACGATTAATAGTTTTTTTTCTATTCTCTTTTCTGCAAGTTCTTGCAGCACAGAACACCTACTCTATTTCTGGAAAAGTAACGAACGAAAATCTGCCGTTACCTTATGCTAATATTATTTTAGATAGCACTACTAAAGGTGCTGTTACGGATGAAAATGGAAAATTTATTATCACAAATGTTTCTCAAGGCACATATAATATTGCCGTTTCGTTCACAGGATTTACAACTCAGAAAAAGAGAATAGCGATTTCTAATAGTGATGTTGTCATTAATTTTGAACTTAACCAAAGTGACGCACTAGATAAAGTAATTGTTACAGGAACACTAAAAGCAGTATCACGTTTAGAAAGTCCTGTACCTGTTGAAGTTTATTCACCAACATTTTTAAAAAAGAATCCCACACCAAATATTTTTGAAGCATTACAAAATGTTAACGGAGTAAGACCTCAACTAAATTGTAATGTTTGCAATACAGGCGACATTCATATTAATGGTTTAGAAGGACCTTACACGTTGGTAATGATAGACGGAATGCCTATTGTCAGTGGTCTATCAACCGTTTACGGCTTGTCTGGTATTCCTAACTCGTTAATTGAACAAGTTGAAATTGTTAAAGGTCCTGCTTCTTCACTTTACGGTAGCGAAGCTGTTGGTGGACTCATAAATATTATTACCAAACTGCCCGAAAATGCACCACGCTTTTTTGCCGATGGCTTTGTAACGGGTTGGGGAGAAGCCAATGTAGATGTTGGTTTTAAGTCTAAAGTTGGCGAAAAAGCCACAGTTCTTTTTGGCGCCAACTATTTCAATTACAGCAATCCTATAGATAACAACAATGATAATTTTACGGATGTTACCTTACAAGATCGTATTTCAATTTTTCAAAAATGGAACTTTGAACGCGCAAACAATCGGAAATTTTCATTAGCAGGTCGCTATTTTTACGAGGATCGTTGGGGCGGAGAAATGCAATGGAATCCTAGCTACAGAGGTGGAGACGAAGTTTATGGAGAAAGCATCTACACGTCTCGATTTGAGCTTTTAGGAAACTACCAACTTCCAATAAAAGAAAAGGTAAACTTTCAATTTTCATACTCAGACCACGACCAAAATTCGGTATATGGTAACACGCCATATTTAGCACAACAACGTATTGGTTTTGGTCAGTTTATTTGGGACAAAAAAGTAAACAAACACGATTTACTTATTGGTACTGCCCTACGCTACAACTATTATAATGATAATACCACAGCTACCGTAAATGCAGATGAAGTTACCATACCTTCTCTATTTATTCAAGATGAAATAAATTTTACCAAAAAGCAAAGCGTATTACTAGGAATGCGATATGATTATGACAGTAGGCACGGAAATATTTTTACACCTCGAATTGCTTACCGTTTTAAGCCTACAGAAGATGATATTATTAGGTTGAATGCTGGTACAGGGTTTAGAGTTGTCAACTTATTTACAGAAGATCATGCTGCATTAACAGGCTCAAGAGAAGTTGTTATAGAAGAGGCTTTAAAACCCGAAGAATCCTATAACATTAATCTCAATTATCTAAAAAAACTCTACCTCAACAACGGAATGATGTTTACGTTTGACACATCTGTTTGGTACACCTATTTTACCAATGCTATTTTACCAGATTACGATACCAACCCAAACCAAATAATCTATGATAATCTTGATGGTCATTCCACTTCAAAAGGGATAAGTTTTAATGCTGATGCTGTATTTGGCAGTGGTATAAAAGCATCTCTTGGCGCTACCTACCAAGATGTATCACAAACCGAAAATGGCACAACCACAAGGCAAATCCTTACAGAACGATTCACTGGAGTTTGGTCGTTTTCATACAAACACTATCCAACAAACTTAACCTTAGATTACACAGGAAATATATATGGACCAATGCGATTGCCATTACTTGGTGAGCTAGATCCAAGACAAGAATATTCGCCAACATGGAGCATCCAAAATATTCAACTGACTTATGATGGTTTTAATAATTTTGAAATCTATGGAGGTGTTAAGAACTTACTCAACTGGACACCTAACAAAGGAAATCCGTTTATAATAGCAAGAGCTGATGATCCATTTGACGAAAATGTACAGTTTGATAATGATGGTAATGTTGTACCAACTGCTAACAATCCGTATGCCTTAACTTTTGATCCTTCGTATGTGTATGGTCCAAACCAAGGCATAAGAGCATTTATTGGATTACGATATAAATTAAATTAATAAATGAATTTTAGTACTTTCACATTAAATTTTAAACCATGAAAAAAGCATACTATCTTATATTACTTATTGCAACATTTTTTAGCTGTAAAAATGACACCAAAACTAACGGTAAGCTAAACGTTGTCACAACAACAACAATGATCACAGATTTGGTAAAAAATATTGGTGGAGATGCTATTAATCTTCAAGGTTTAATGGGTAGTGGAGTCGATCCACATCTATACAAAGCCAGCGAAGGTGATGTTTCTAAACTAACCAATGCAGATATAATATTTTTTAATGGTTTACATCTTGAAGGAAAGTTGGTTGATGTTTTTGAGAAAATGGAAGGTCAAGGCATAAAAACTATTGCCCTCGCCGAAAAAATACATAAAAACGGATTGATTGGATCAGAAAATTTTGCCTCTAGTTACGACCCTCATGTTTGGTTTAATATTGAATATTTTAAAGAATTCACCAAGCAGGTAACCAATGCGCTTTCTGAAGAAGACCCAAAAAACAAGGACCTTTACAAAGCCAATGAAAAAGCTTATCTTTCTGAATTAGATAAACTTGAAGAGGATATAAAAGAAACAGTAAATGCTTTACCTAAAGAAAAAAGAATATTAGTTACTGCTCACGATGCTTTTAATTATTTCGGCAGAACTTATGATTTTAAAGTTGTGGGCTTACAAGGGTTGTCTACTGTAACTGAAGCTGGTGTACAAGATGTACAAAAGTTAGCTTCATTTATAATAGACCATAAAGTCAAAGCTATTTTTGTTGAAAGCTCTGTTCCTAAACGTACTATTGAAGCTCTTCAAAAAGCTGTAGAATCCAAGGATTATGAAGTCATCATTGGTGGCACACTTTATTCTGATGCTTTAGGAAATGCCGGAACTCCTGAAGGTACTTATCTTGGGATGTACAGATATAATATTAAAACGATTGTAAAAGCTCTACTTTAAATGAAAACATTAGCCGTAAAAGTAGATGACCTCACTGTAGCTTACAACTACAAGCCAGTACTTTGGGATATCGATCTAGAAATTCCAGAAGGTGTACTTATGGCTATTGTTGGGCCAAATGGTGCAGGAAAATCGACTCTTATAAAATCTATTTTAGGGATTCTTAAGCCTATTGCTGGCAGTGTAAGCATTTACGGAAAACCTTATGAAAAACAACGCAAACTTGTAGCTTACGTGCCTCAAAAAGGTAGTGTAGACTGGGATTTTCCTACTACAGCTTTAGATGTTGTAATGATGGGAACTTATGGCAGTCTAGGCTGGATAAAACGACCAGGACAGAAAGAAAAAAAAGCAGCGCTTGAAGCCTTAGAAAAAGTTGGAATGCTTCCTTTTAAAAACCGACAAATCAGTCAGCTTTCTGGCGGACAGCAACAACGTATTTTCTTGGCCAGAGCCTTGGTGCAAAACGCATCTATCTATTTTATGGATGAGCCGTTTCAAGGTGTGGATGCTTCAACCGAAATAGCAATTATTAATATTCTAAAAGCCTTACGAAAAGCAGGAAAAACTGTTATTGTGGTGCATCACGATTTACAAACTGTACCAGAATATTTTGATTGGGTTACTTTCTTAAACGTGAAGAAAATTGCCACAGGACCAGTTAAAGACATCTTTAATGATGATAACCTCACTAAAACTTATGGTATTAATTATAAAGTGAGTATACAAGAGTAGTGGTTAGTAGGTAGTCATTAATGGATAGTCTGAAAGCGAATAATTATGAAGAATATTAAATTTCAATTTGAAGATTTAAAGGTTTACAACAAAGCGTTAGACTTTATAGACTTAGTCTATAAAATCGCTGACACATTCCCTAATTCAGAGAAGTTTGGTCTTTCTTCTCAATTTACAAGAGCCTCTGTTTCTATCGCATTAAATATAGCGGAAGGCTCTTCTGATACCGACAAACAATTCAATAGATTTCTGCAAATGGCTTTAGATTCAGTAAATGAGTGCGTTGTTTGTTCTACTATTGCTAAAAGACAAAACTATATTTCAGAAGACATAGAAAATCAACTTAGAGAAAGACTAGTTGAATTATCAAAAATGATTACAAGTCTCCAAAAATACCTCAAAACAAAAATATCCTCTAACGACTAACCTCTAATAACTACATAAAACTATAGACTTAATAGAATACATAGAACTCGTCTTTACAGACTACACACTAAGAACCATAACACTTGGTACTGCCATCCTTGGTGCAGTAACAGGAATGTTGGGAAGTTTTGCTGTGCTTAGAAAGCAGAGTTTACTTGGTGACGCTATTTCTCACGCGGCTTTGCCTGGTATTGCAATTGCGTTTTTAATTACTGGTGCAAAAGACACAAATACATTACTGCTTGGTGCTTTAGTCAGTGGTCTCATCGGTACATTTTGGATTAGAGGCATTGTCACCAAAACGCATTTAAAATCAGACACAGCTTTAGGTCTAATTCTATCCGTCTTTTTTGGCTTTGGAATGCTATTACTCACATTTATTCAAAAGCAACCCAATGCCAACCAAGCTGGTTTGGATAAATACCTTTTTGGCCAAGCTGCAACTTTGGTAGAAAGCGATGTTTGGATGATGGCTATCGTCACAGGAATTTGTCTTATTGTAATGCTAACCTTTTGGAAAGAATTCAAAATATTACTTTTTGATGCTGACTACACCAAAACCCTGGGTTTTAACACTAAAACCATAGATATTCTCATAACCAGTTTCATTGTACTGGCTATTGTACTTGGGCTTCAAACCGTTGGTGTAGTTCTAATGAGCGCTATGCTTTTAGCACCTGCTGCTGCTGCAAGACAATGGACCAACAGTTTGTCTAAAATGGTATTTTTAGCTGCTATTTTTGGTGCATTTTCAGGTGTGTTTGGTACAGCTGTTAGCGCAAGCCAAAACAATTTATCAACTGGCCCTGTAATTGTTATTGTTGCAGGTGTTTTTGTATTGTTTTCTTTTGTTTTTTCGCCTAAAAGAGGACTCTTATTTAAGCAAATTAGATTTGTGAAAAATCGTCGAGATTTAGAACTTCACAAAACCTTGGCGTTTATGTATCACATTGCCGAAACACACGATAATATTTCACATCCGCACACCATAAAAATCTTGAATAACTTTCAAGGATATACAAAAGGTACGCTTCAAAAATTAGTGGATAGAGGTTTTGTAGAACTCGATGGCAATATGTGGCACCTTACGGAAGAAGGTTTTAAAACTGCTTCAAATTTATACAACCAACAAAACGCATCTGATGAATAACGCTCAGTTAGAAATACAATTAATTGCAAGTTTGGTTGCCATTGCCTGTGCCATTCCAGGTACATTTTTAGTACTTAGAAAAATGGCTATGATAAGCGATGCTATAAGTCATTCCATCTTACCAGGAATTGTTATTGGCTTCTTTATTTCGCACGACTTAAATTCGCCATTACTCATTCTATTTGCTGCCTTAACTGGTATAATTACAGTTGTGATTGTTGAGTATATTCAAAAAACAGGATTGGTAAAGGAAGATACTGCCATTGGCTTGGTGTTTCCTATTCTCTTTAGTATTGGTGTTATATTAATTGCTAAAAACGCCAATGATGTGCATATAGACACTGATGCTGTTTTGCTTGGCGAACTCGCTTTTGCGCCTTTTGATAGGTTGATTGTTGGCGGAACTGATATTGGCCCAAAATCACTTTGGATAATTGGCACTATTCTTCTTGTTACTGTCACGCTTCTTATTACCTTTTTTAAGGAACTAAAACTTAGTACTTTTGACAAAGGTCTTGCTGCTTCACTTGGGTTTTCACCTGCCATTATTCACTATGGCTTAATGTCTGTATCTTCTGTAACTACTGTTGGTGCTTTTGATGCTGTTGGTGCTATTTTGGTTGTTGCTTTAATGATTGCACCTGCTGCTGCGGCTTATCTTTTAACTACAGATTTAAAAAAGATGCTGGCCTTGGCTATAGGTTTTGGTGTACTGAGTGCTGTTTTAGGCTATTGGGTTGCACATTGGCTAGATGCTTCAATTGCTGGCTCAATAACTACCGTTTTGGGCTTAGTTTTTCTTATGGTATATCTTTTTGCGCCTTCAAAAGGTATTATTGCTGTGATGTATAGAGAAAGGCAACAGCGCACAGAAGTTTCTTTGCTTACATTTTTGTTGCATTTAAAAAATCACGATGACCTTTCTGAGCGTCACGTAAAACACCTTAACGAGCATATTAATTGGCAAAAAGTACGCTCTAAAACTGTGTTGGATTTAGCTCAAAAAAACAATATGATTGTTATAAAAGACGATATCGTTTCACTTACCGAAAAAGGCGATGCCTTTACCTCTAAAGCTATAGATTACATCATTACCAACGAAGATGCACAGATTGAGGATATGAAAGATGATTTCTTTTTGTTTAGAGGTTAAGTGTTATTCAAACTGCATTTCAAAAATAATGTAATGTTCAAGGTTGAATTTATCTCCCCATTCTTCTGGCGGAATACCTTCTTTTGTTAACTCACAATAAAATAAATAGCCAGGATATTTAGGGTCTTTATAAGGCAAAGTATAAACCAATAACGGAAATGATTTTCCTAATTGAAAATTCGTTTCATTTCCATTAGATAAATCTCTTGCAGAATAGCTATTAGTCTCTGTCGTTTTATATTTTCTATTAATGCTTAAAAGCCCTTTAAATTTAACAAACAACTGCAAACTATCATTACTCACTTTTTCAGTTATAATATTGAAGGAAAGTGTATCTGACTCTATTCTTCTTGGATGATTTTTTAGATTAATAATAGTATCTATTTTTGTTAATTTTTTATTCCAGTATTCTTTTGAAACAAGTGTAAAGGTTTTTCCTTTTAGATTTTTGTTTGAAATATTCACTTTATAAAAATCAATATTCTTCATAAGCAAATAATCTTGAAATTCTTCAGATGCTACTCCGTAATCGATCTTTAGTTTTAGTGAGTCTTGATTTTGAGAAAAGCAAACCGTAAAACTCAATAAGCTTAATAAAAACAATGCTTTCATAGTATATTTTTTTTAGAAATTAGAATTAAGTTTTATGAGCTCCTTTTTCAGTTCGCTTAAAGACACCTCCTTAAAATCAATATCCTGTTTTGAAGTCGCTCTTATTCTTAACTCTTTAAGACCTAAAAATATTTTATCGCCCTTTTTCTTTATACCTAGTAGAATAACCTCTTCGTTAACAGGCACTAAACCAAAATCGTAAAATCCGTTTGATGTTCTACTTGGCAGAATTGAGCTTATCGACTTAAAAATCAGCTTAACATTGGCATCTTCAGCATTACTAATGTTAATGTTATATTTAATCTTACTTTTTCTGCTGTTTATAAAACGGTCGCAATTAATCCAACCAAGGCTCGTGGCTGAAAGTGTATAACGCTCAAGGTCTGATTTGCTAATTTCTGAAATGGATTTTTCTTCAATCTCTTTCTGAACTTCTTTTTTGTTTCCAATGATTAATGCAGAATCTTGTTGAACAATCATTCCAGATGTTCTGGTGACAGGTGTTGAGTTTTCACTACCAAATATTCTATAAGCTATAGGAAAACGGTATTTAACAGCAACATACCTGCTATTTTTTTTGCCAGGAACTACTTTTGGAAACAATTCTAAAACTCTTATTGCTTCTTTAGCAAGCGCATCATACTGAGATCTGGCTTCTATTTTACCGATGTTTCCTCGCCTATCAATTTCAAAGGAAACGTATATATTTTCTTTGGTTGTTAGGTTTAGCCTCTCTCCTATTTCATAATTAAATTTTCTAGCTACAAACTTTGTTATTTCTTCATTAAAACATTGCTTTAATTGTTCATTATCTCCTGGCTCGCAATTAGGATGTCTAGGCATTACATCTAAAAGCTCAAAGTTTGAATAGCTGTCAGTATTCTCATAGTATTCACTAGACAAACTAACTTCTTGTGATGTACTTTTAAATTGACCTGTGATAATCTCTGTAGATTCTGGCAAAATCCAATTCATCACTCCATTAGTTTTCAATCCATTAAAAAGTTGCATATCCTTCTTCCCCTTATTGTTAAACACAATCTCTAATTCTTTGCCTGGTTTTAATTTTAAATTAGAATCGTTCTTTTTGGCTTCTATATATAACATTCCACCTGTTTCTAGAATTTGGTCATCAGATTTTGTACTCAAATCTGCCAAGATTATATCTGAGAGTTTATAATACTCCGTAACTTCTAAGCTAACATTTCCTGTCACCTCTTTTTGGGTTTTAGAATTAATAAAGGCATTGGCAGGTATTGAAATTTCGGTGCCTTCTTTTAAGGTGACTATATAATCTTCACTAGCATTAAAAGATGTTATTTGTGCTTCCTTTTTAATTGAATTGAAAAAGGATTCCGTGTTTTTGGAAACTAGTTTGGTAGCTTTATCAGCCTTACTTTCTTTCTGAACTTTTTGCTGTGCTTTTTCTATCTCAATAAGAAGATTTGGATTGACAAAAATGGTGTCGCTTTCCTTTTTAAAATCATCATTTTCTGGAAATGCTAATTTGAATTCTTCTATCGTGTAACGACCAATTACTTCTTTTATAATGGTATCTTTTACAATTTCAACACCGCCAAAAGCTTTGGTTTTTTCTTCAAGAAGAATCTGCTTTTTATAATATTTAACTGCAATATATTTTGGGATAGAATCTGCTAAAGTTTCATTTACAACTGAGTCCTTAACAATCTCAAAAGAGCTATTGTTATCGCTTTGCTTTTCTTCGCTTTGGGCACTAAAAAACAAACTGTATGCTACTATTGAAATTATAATTAATAGAGCAAATCCACCAATATATTTTAGCCATTTGCTTATGAGATACTTATTCTTCGAGGTTTTTATTTCTTCAAGCAATTCTACACGCTCAATCCCTTTTATAATTGTTTGGTGTTCTTTAAAAATCTCATAGAATGTTACGTCTGTTTTAAGTCTGTTTTCAAAAACCAATCTTTCAGTTTCAGAAAGGCTATTATTTAAATATGCGTTGATTAAATCTATATCTTTTTCCATAGTATTTCCGAATTAAGATTGAACAGTTTTTGTTTGAGTTCTGTAGATGTCTTTTGCCTTTTGTAGGCATTTGTACTTTTGGTTTTTTGCAACTTTTTCGCTTTTAAATCGCATTTGCTCTGCAATAACCTTAAAGGTCATTTTCTTTACATAAAACCATTGTAGTAACTGTTGACATCGTTCTCCTAATTCGCGAAACGCTTTTTCTGCCGACTTGTATTTTTGCTCTTCTAAAACAGCATCAAATATTGAAACTTCTTCACTCTGTAAATTATGTAGTTCTTGTTTGGTGAATTTTCTTTGCGTGTCTTTCCAAACAAATCGAGATACTGAGTAGAGATAGGTGTAAAATGAAGATGTAAGTTTAAAATCTGATTTTTCCAGATTTCTGTTTAGAATGATTAACGCTTCCTGAAAAACATCATTAGCGTCTGCTTTTGTTCCATTGTTAGACAGAATGAGTTTTTCGATACGTGGATAGAGTTTGTACAACTCCTTAAACGCTTTTTCGCGTTTGCCATTTTTAAACAATGCCATTATTTTGTCGTCGCTCATAAGAGTGGTTTATATATTAATGGCGTTTTGCTTAAAAGGTCACCTAAACATTTTTATTTTTCACTGCCTACTCAGCACTTTATACTGTTTACTTGCCTACTTAAACCCTCTCTCTTTCTGAATATGCTCGTAAGCTTCTTGTACTTGTCTAAATTTTTCTTCGGCACCTTCTTGGTGCTCTTTTCCTAAATGACCAACGCGATCTGGATGGTATTTTTTAGCCATTTTTCGATAAGCACTTTTAACAGCATCATCTGAAGCCGTTTTATCTACCTCTAAAATTTTATAAGCATTATTTGTCATATCATAGAACATGGCTTTAATACTTTCAAAATCTTTTCTACTAATGCCTAGATAACCAGACATGGTATAGATTTGCTTTATCTCTACCTCAGCGACATGACCATCTGCCTTTGCGATACCAAATAAAAAATGAAGTAATTGTAAACGCGAAGCATGATCCATCATTTGTTTAATCTGCAAGCATACCTGACGCATAGATATATTTTGCTTAGAAATACGTTTAAATAATTCAAAAGCATGATTGGCTCTCTCCTTACCATACATATTTCTAAATTGCTGACGCACAAAGTCTAGTTCTCTTTGGTCTTGCTTACCATCTGCTTTAATAATTATTGATGCTAAAATCAACAAACTAACCTCAAAATCTCCAGACTGTGTTTGTGGCTTCTGATCTCTGCGTGTTTGTTTTGGTCGCTGACGATATGGATCACGATTTCGGCTTCTACCTGTTTGTCGGTCTCCTATTAAAGGGGTTCCGTTGTCAGATAAATTATCTACAAAACTTCCTAAAGCTAGTCCAATAATAGCACCTATTGGTCCTCCAAAAGACCAACCTATTGCTCCTCCTATCCACTTTGCAAAACTCATATATTAACTATAGATTTTATGAATGCATAAATATACTATTAGTTAGTGTATTACTTCTATTAATTGTTACACATTTGGTATCTTTGCACTTTAAAATTGATAATTAAAAAGAATAAGATATGTATCCAGCAGAATTAGTAAAACCAATGCGTGAAGATTTAACAAACGTTGGTTTTGAAGAATTACATACAACAGAAGCCGTAGACCAAGCCATAGCAAAAGAAGGTACAACATTAGTGGTTGTTAATTCGGTTTGTGGATGTGCTGCTGCTAATGCAAGACCAGGTGCTCGTATGAGTCTAGAAAATGCAAAACGTCCTGATAATTTAGTGACTGTTTTTGCCGGTGTTGATAAAGAAGCAACTAACAAAGCTAGAGAGTACATGATACCTTTTCCACCGAGCTCACCAAGTATGGCATTATTCAAAGATGGTGAATTGGTACACATGCTAGAGCGTCACCATATTGAAGGGAGACCTGCGGAATTAATAGCAGAAAACCTTATGGATGCTTACAATGAGCATTGTTAATAAACAAAACACTTTATAACAAAAACCACGAATAGTTTCGTGGTTTTTTTGTGCTTAATAGGCATTGATTTACTTTTGTGTTATGCAAAAAATTTTGGCTTACCCTCTTACTATTTTATATTTTATTTGCTTTGGATTAACCTTGGTAATATTTCATCCTATACAATGGTTTTGCAAAAATGTGTTCGGATACCAAGCTCATAAAATTAGTGTAGATTGGCTTCAGTTTTTTATAATGCGAAGTCTTAATGTACTAGGCACCACATTTTATTTTACTAACCCTTATACTATAGAAAAGGATACTCCGCTAATTATTGTAGCCAATCACCAAAGCATGTATGATATACCACCATTAATTTGGTATATGCGAAAACATCATGTGAAATTTATTAGTAAAAAAGAACTTGGCAAGGGCATACCGAGCGTATCTTACAATTTAAGACATGGAGGTTCTGTACTTATAAATAGAAAAGACGCATTAGGCTCTATAAAAGCTATTGAAGATTTTGCTAAACGCATTGAAAAAAATAAATGGGCTGCTGTTATTTTTCCTGAAGGTACAAGAAGCCGAGATGGTAAACCAAAAAAGTTTAAAACAAAAGGCTTACTAACAATGATAAAGCATGCTCCAAATGCTTTAATTGTACCCGTTACCATTAACAATTCTTGGAAAACACTTAAATATGGTAAATTTCCAATGGGTTTAGGCGCGAATATTTCTTTT
The DNA here is from genome assembly GCA_002722255.1 of Winogradskyella sp. Lineage (GTDB taxonomy): Bacteria > Bacteroidota > Bacteroidia > Flavobacteriales > Flavobacteriaceae > Winogradskyella > Winogradskyella poriferorum. Next base: position 357,614 of record PBLD01000001.1, read on the forward strand.
TTAGTTCATAAACCAATACAGGCTAAGCAATACGAAGATAAGCTTGAGTTAATTCGTATTGTTGAAGCCCAAGTTATAAGCAGTATTGATAGTGAATAAAAGTAACATAATAGCATCAACGAAACTCTTTGTAAAAAATGAGCTTAAATATGCTGAAGGTGGACACGATTGGTTTCACATCTTAAGAGTATATAATAATGCCAGATTAATTGCAAAAAGTGAAAATGTTGACCTTCTGGTAGTAGAACTGGCTGCTTTACTTCATGATATAGCAGATCCTAAATTTAATAATGGAGATGAATCCATTGGCCCAAGAAAGGCAAGTGAATTTTTATTAAGTATAAATGTAGACAGTGTTATTATTGAGCATGTAACTCAAATTATCGAAAACATGTCTTTTAAAAATTCGTTTGATTTAAATACGTCCTTTACCTCCAAAGAAATGGAAGTTGTACAAGATGCAGATAGGTTAGATGCTATAGGTGCTATAGGTATTGCTCGCTGTTTTAATTATGGTGGATTTAAAAACAGAGCTCTGTATAATCCTGATATTTCACCAAATCTTAATATGACTAAAGACGAATATAAAGCATCCGAAGCACCAACTATAAACCACTTTTACGAAAAACTTCTTCTTCTTAAAGACCAGATGAACACAAAAACAGGAAAACGTATAGCCTTAAACAGGCATAAGTTTATGGAAGATTATCTAAAACAGTTTTATGCAGAGTGGGAAGGTGAAAAATAAAACCCATTACTGAACCATTAATTTTACTTCACTTCTATATTTTGACGCACTTTTGCCTGTAAACTCTTTAAATAGTTTATTAAAATGAGAAAAGTTATTGAATCCACACTCAAAACTAATATCTGTAATACTCATTTGGCTTTCAGTAAGTAATTTTGTAGCGTGCACCACTCTATATTCGTTTACTAGTTTGGTAAATGTTTTTCCTGTTACTTTTTTGAAATATCTACAAAATGCAGGAACCGTCATACTTACCTTATCGGCAATTTCATCTAAGCTAATATGCTCTTTAAAGTTTTCATTAATATGCTTAAAAATAGTATCTATTTTTGCACTGTCTTGCGGTTCTGTTTCAAACCTATAACCATCTGCATTTAATATTGTATAATCTTCTGCTTTAGCCAGACTATGCAACACCTCTAACAATATTAATATTTTCTTGAACCCTTCCTTTTCTGATAGCTTTTCAATTTTCTTTCCAAGTTTTTGTTTCGTAGGTATGCCAAAAAGAATCCCACTCTTTGCTCGTTCAAATAAACTATTAATTTTTTCCATCTCCGGAATATCAAAAAAATGCTTACCTAAAAACTCTGGTTTAAACTGAACAATGGTTTCTGTACCATATACAGTAAGTCTGTCTGTAAAACCATTATGAGGTAAATTAGATCCAATAAGTAATAGTTGACTGTTATTAAAGTAAGATAAATGATTACCTATATGTCGCTTTCCCTTTCCTTTATTAACATAAACCAATTCTATCTCTGGATGAAAATGCCAAAATGGTTTCTTTTCACCTACATATGCTCCATGCTTAATAACTTTCATAGAGCTCCCAAATTCTGGGCTAATTTTTTCTAGTATAGGCTTTCTTGTATTCACTGCTTAATATTTTGTACAAAGTTACTGCTTAATAAAAAGCAAATATATATAAAATTACCACTATTGTATGCTATTTTAACCATATATATAACGTGAGGCGTATTTTGGGTTAATTTTACATATAAATATGCCAAAATTGTTGTTTTCCACAACCTCTTATCACCATACATTTGTAGTGTTAATTCAGTTTAACCTTAAAAAAGGAAAAAGATGAAAACATTAATTAAAAGTATTTTAGTAGTGGCTGTGATGTTGGGAACATGTGCGAGCTACGCAAGCGAGACCTTAAGAGATTTACCTACATTTAAATTTGTAAGTGAAGGGCATAATCTTTCTGTGACAGATGATTCGGGAGAAGTTATTTTTAGTGGTCGTATTAAACACAATGGAAATCTGGTTAGACTTTTTGATTTTAGCCAACTAAATAACGGTACATATACTGTAGAGATTAGCAAAGATTTTGAAATTGAGATCGTTGACCTTCAAGTAAACAATAAAGAGGTTAAAATCTTAAATGATACACAAACTAAAATTTATAAACCTGTTGTAAGAGCCGAAGAGGGAGTTGTTATCGTTTCAAAAATTGGTCTTGACACCAATAACATGGACGTAGAACTTTACTTTGAAGATGAGCTTATACATAGTGAAAATGTTGAAGGAAAAGATGTCTTAAACAGAGTTTACAAATTAGATACAACCGTTAAAGGTGAGTATACAGCTGTTATTAAATCTAATGGTAGAGTATACACTAAGAATTTTAGGATATAAATTTTGATTGTTTATATATTAGTTATTTTTTTACTTCGGAAGTGGGCTTTATGCCCACTTTTGTTTTTTAGAATAGTTTCATTTGACCATCTTTATACAGCTCGTGCAAGCTGGTATTAAGATGAGGCATAGATTTACCCTTAAAATATTTTAACCTTGCCAAATCCATCAAATCACTAATTTGTTTTGCCATTTTTCCTTCTCCTTTCATTCTTACACCGTATCTACTCTCGTTTAGGGTTCCTCCATGACAGTTTTTAATTTGATGTAAGACTTTATCTGCTCTATCTGGCATCTTTTTTTTAATCCAGTCTGTAAAAATTTCACCAATAGCTCCATTTAGTCTAACAACTGTATGTGCAATACTTAAAGCTCCAGATTCAGACACAGCCTTAGCCATTGGTAAAATTTCATGACTATTAATAGAAGGGATTATTGGAGCTAACATTACATTTACAGGAATACCGTTATCACTCAGTTCTTTAACGGTTTGAAGTCTTCTTTTTATAGTTGCGGTTCTTGGCTCTAAAATGCGTCTTGTGTCTTCAGATAGAGATGTTATAGAGATATTTACTGCAATTAAATTGTCTTTTGCTAGTGCTCTTAGAATCTCAATATCTCTTAATATTAGCGCATTTTTTGTAATAATCCCTACAGGATGTTTGTATTTTAAAAACACCTCTAAGCACTGTTTAGTTAATTGAAACTTCTGCTCGGCTGGCTGGTAACAATCCGTATTACCAGACATGACTATGGTATGTGCTTTCCAGCTTTTCTTTTTTAGGAGATTTTCCAAGAGTTTTGGCGCGTCTTTTTTTACTAAAATTTTACGTTCAAAATCTAAACCTGCACTAAAACCCCAAAACTCATGACTATTGCGAGCGTAACAATAAATACATCCATGCTCGCAACCTTGATACATATTCATAGAATATGCCATACCTACATCTGGGCTCTCTACTTTGTTGACTATGGTTTTAGGAAATACATTAAGATATTGTGTCTTATTCTTATCTACAACCTCGCCTTCTTTATGGCAATATTCTAAGAAATCATCACGCATTTCGTGAGATAACTCAAAATAACGGTTATGGATGTTTCGTTGGGCACCTCTACCTTTAATCACATCTTTCCTTTTCATATTGTAAAAGTAAAATGAAAGACACAGGATAGTGGCTACAGAATGTAGTATTAACGATAACAGAATCTCTTAAAAAAAGTCTGTTTTAAAAAAAAGAGTTTTATTTATTTCCCAGGAAAATCAGCTTTGCGCTTTTCTAAGAATGCTGTTGTACCCTCTGTAAAATCTTCTGTACCAAAACAGTCTCCGAAGGCTTTTATTTCTACATCATAACCATTAACACCATCTTTGTAATTGGCATTCACAGCTTTAATAGCCTCTGAAATTGCAACTGATGAATTACGCATTATTTTACCTGCAATACCTTGGCAAAACTCTATCAGTCCTTCTTGCTCTACAACATGGTTTACCAAACCGTAACTCAAAGCCTGATTAGCATCTATCATGCCAGCTGTCATAATCATTTCCATAGCTCTACCCTTACCTACTAACTGAGATAAACGTTGCGTACCACCATAACCAGGTATTACTCCCAATGATGTTTCTGGTAAGCCCATTCTGGCATTGGTACTTGCAACCCTAAAGTGACAAGCCATTGCTAATTCTAAACCGCCTCCAAGTGCAAACCCATTAACGGCTGCAATAACAGGAGTACTTAAATTTTCTACAAAATCGAATAGAAGTTTCTGACCTTGTGCTGCTAATTTCCCACCTTCTTCTACATTAAAATCCGCGAATTCACTAATATCTGCTCCTGCTACAAATGCTTTTTCTCCACTTCCGGTAACAATAATAACCTTGGTGTTTTTGTCTTTATTAGCCTCGTCAAAAGCATCGTGCAGTTCTTGTATTGTCTCTTTATTTAACGCATTAAGCTTTTTAGGTCTATTAATAGTGATGATTGTTGTTCCGTTTTGATAGTCTGTAAGTATATTGTTATAAGACATAATATTTTATTGATTTAATATGTGAAAACCTGAAGATATTCAGGATGATAAGGTCATTCTTTAGGAAACGCCACAGTAAACGTCGTACCTTTTCCCTCTTGTGATGTAAAGGTAATACTTCCTTTGAAGGTTTCCACAATATTTTTTACCATTGCCAGTCCTAACCCCATACCACTTGACTTTGTGGTAAATTTAGGCTCAAATATTTTTGATTTTGTTTCTTCTGCAATACCATTACCATTATCTTCTACAGTGACTTTTACTTCAGACCCTTCAGAAAATACCATAACTTTTATACTTGGATTTTCTTTTTCATCTGGTATGGCCTGTATTGAGTTTTTAACCAAATTAGTCACAACCCTAATAAGCTGTGTACGATCAAACTTAGCTATAATCTCATCTTCTTTAGCTTCAAAAGAAATATAATCTTCATTAAAAATGTCTAATGCTAGTTTTACAATATGAACAACATCGAGATTTTCAGATTTTTGAGCTGGCATTTTGGCAAAGTTTGAAAATGCAGATGCTATAGAGCTCATAGTATCTATCTGTTGAATTAACGTATTACTGTACTCATCTACTTTTTGATGAATATTCTCATCGCTTGGGTCAAATTTACGCTGAAAACTTTGTACACTCAACCGCATTGGTGTTAGTGGATTTTTAATTTCGTGCGCTACTTGTTTTGCCATTTCTCTCCAAGCTTGCTCACGTTCGCTTGTAGCCAGTTTCACAGCACTTGCCTCTAGCTCATCTATCATACTATTATAAGAGTTTACAAGTGTTTCTATCTCTTCGCTAGTAGCTTCAACTTTTATTTTTTTATTTCGCTTTTCGAGTCTTGTTTCATTCATCTTATCACTTATTGTTTTAAGTGATTTTGTTATATATTTTGAAATAAAATAAGCAAATACAATGGCTGCTAATATCATTGCCAAATATGCATAGCCTAGACGCATTAAAAACTCATTGAGCTCTTTATTCAAAAAATCATCATTTTCTAAATACGGTAGATTGAGTATAGCTAAATTTTTAAACTTACCATCTGTGATGTAAGAGTAAGAAGATTGAAATATTTGTCCGTTTTTTTCTTTTTTAAGAACATAACGATGCTCTGCTGTGTTAGATAATGCATTAAGAACATCTGCATCTAAACACTGTTCTGTAGTATCTCTTTGAATGGTGCGCTTAGAACTTTTAAGTAATTGACCATCTAAATCGTACAAATTTACTTGTAAGCTATGTATGGCATCAATATCAAAAATAGCATCCTTAAAAATTAGTGGAATATTTTCTGTAGTAACAGGATAAGTAGTCTCTTGTACAATAAATTCTATACTCTTTCTAATAGCCTTTTCTTTGCGCTCTAATCGCTCTCTATGGTAATCTCTAGCCTCTTCGTTGTACTGATATATTGTAACTGCCGCAATTAATACAGATGCTAATAATACCAGAAGTATCATAGCAATAAATATTCGAGATCTTAAAGAGAGTTTTTTAATCTTCATCAGCTTATTAATGGACTAAATATAGCAATAATCAAGCCAATTAGGCATCTGGATTTTTTTCGCGTATGCGTTTATAAAGTTTAAACCCTAACATTATAAGTATCCCAAGAACTACGATACCAACAACACCAAAAATCCAATTAATGGTACTTTTTAAAATAACCAAAAAGACTACTGCAAAAAGAATAAAGGTTGCTCCTTCATTCCATATTCTCATAAAGTTTGAAGTTACTTTTACCTCATCATTTTGAAGTTGCTTATAGTAAACATGGGTTTTGAAATGGTAAATAAATAGTAAAACTACAAAGGCTAATTTTACATGCATCCAACCTTGCTGAAACCAACTAGGCATTAAAATCATTAACCAAATCGCAAATAACGTTGCAAGAATTGCTGATGGCCAAGTAATAATAAACCACAAGCGCTTCGCCATAAGTTTTAGCTGCTTTCCAAGAATTTCTTTTTCGGGTGATGGTTTATGAAACGCTTCTATTTGATATACAAACAATCTCGGAATGTAAAACAAGCCTGCAAACCAAGTGATAACAAAAATGAGATGTAGTGATTTTATGTAATTGTAGTATTCCATAGATTTATTTTGTCACCTTAAAGTCGTTTCAAGGTCTATCTTATTTTTTTATTAGATGCTGAAAATAAATTCAGCATGACAAATTTAGACTTAATCCTCAACAAACAAATAATTCAACTGTTTAGAATTAAAGGCTGCATTAAATGCTTTAATTTCGTCATTAAGAATTGTGTTAAACTGAGACAATTGGGCTTCAATTTTTGAAGTCAATTCATTTTTAACAGCAACATCTTGATCGGTTGGTGCAAAATCTCCCATACTTACCAATGAATTAAGATGCCCTAATTTATTGGTCAACTTAATAGGAAAATTTAAAGGATCTTGACCACTTCTATTTTTAGTTTGGTATAACTCCTTTTCAATGTTTGAAAGTTGCTCTTCTAAGGCTTTAGCTTTTTCTACCAAGTCTTTCACATTCTCATCGTCTTTGTATTGCTTTTGAAATGCACTTAACTGTCCATTAATATTTCTTATTTTTTTGATGGATTTATGCGCTTTGTCGATAGTTTCGTTAACATCTTTTACAAACTGAAACTGTTTTTCCATATCAGCAAGCGTGCTTTCAGCTCTTGGGTCAGCAAGAATTGTAAATGGCTTTGATTGCTCATTTCCATTGACATTTAAACTCACTTTATACTCACCAGGAATTGCTCTTGGTCCTTCTAAACTTGCCCACCACAATATCATACCTGGTAAACGTTCTGCACCATCATAGGTCATATTCCAAACAAACTGATTTGCTCCGTTTTCAACTTTAAGTATATTCTTTTTGTCTTTATTTGAAAATGTTTTAATCGTGTCTCCTTTTGTATCGAAATAGGTTAGAGACACCTCGTCGTCTTCCTTATAATCTTTTAAATTAAAATACGTGATAACACCATTTGGATGGTTAGCACCAGATGTTAAACTACCACTTCTTCCGCCACCTCGCATTCTGTAAGTGTCTTTTGGTTGAAATAAAACTGTTTTACTTAAATCTGCATCGTATAATTGATGAATTACGGTTAAATCATCTATCATCCAAAGACTTCTACCTTGAGTCGCAACAATTAAGTTATTGTCTTTTATGGTTAAATCGGTTATTGGTACTATTGGTAAATTCAATTGAAATGGCTTCCAGTCTTTACCATCGTTAAACGAAATATACATTCCTGTTTCAGTGCCTGCATACAGCAAGCCTTTACGCTTTGGATCTTCTCTTAAAACTCTGGTAAAATGCTCTCCGTTAATACCATTAGTGATTTTCTTCCAAGTCTTTCCGTAGTCTGTGGTTTTGTACAGATATGGTGCAAAGTCTCCCGTTTTGTATTTTGTGCCAGCCACATAGCACGTACCCTCATCAAAAACACTTGGCTCTATACTGTTAATCATCATCCACTCAGGCATGCCTTTTGGTGTCACATTATCCCAGGTTTTACCACCATCTTTAGTAACATGAATCAAACCATCATCGCTACCAACCCAAAGTAAACCTTCTTTTAAAGGGGATTCTTGTGCTGCAAAAATGGTACAGTAATATTCTACTGAAGTATTGTCTTGTGTTATTGGTCCGCCTGAAGATTTTAATTTTTCCGGATCGTTTCGAGTTAAGTCTGGACTAACGATTTCCCAAGATTGCCCTTCATTTTCAGTAACATGAACGTGTTGAGAAAAGGTGTATAATCGATTTGGATTATGCTTAGAAAACATAATTGGAAAATTCCATTGAAAACGATACTTCATACCTTCTGCACCATGACCCATTGGGTTGTCTGGCCAAACATTGATTGCTCTTACGGTTCCTGTTTTATGATTCACTCGTGTTAAAAACCCATCATAACTTCCGCCATAAACTATATCATTATCCTTAGGATCTACAGCTATATGTGCTGATTCTCCTCCTGCTGTACTTTCCCAGTCGTCTTCTGTAATAGCATAACCATCGGTACGATGCGGAATTCTTATAGTAGAATTATCCTGCTGTGCAACATAAATTCGATATGGAAACGCATTATCTGTAGTTACTCTATAAAACTGTGATGTTGGCTGATTGTGATAGGTACTCCAGGTTTCTCCACCATCATAGGTCACTTGTGCTCCTCCATCGTCACCAATAATCATTCGGTCTGGATTTTCTGGAGCAATCCAAAGGTCATGATGGTCTCCATGAGGTGCGTTATAGGTATTGAAATTTTTGCCACCATCTGTACTTTTATGGTAGCGTACATTAAGAACATAAACTGTATTTACATCTTTAGTATCTGCATAAACTCTGGTGTAATACCAAGCGCGCTGACGTAGTTTTCTTTCGCTGTTCACTTGTGTCCAGGTTTCACCACCATCGTCACTCCTGTACAAACCTCCTTGGTCTTTATTTTCAACAATTGCCCAAAGACGTTGGTTATTTATTGGCGAAACCGTTATACCAATAATACCCAAAATGCCTTCAGGAAAACCTTTATTAACCGATATTTCTGTCCAAGTTTCTCCACTGTCTGTACTTTTCCACAAAGCTGAACCTTCACCACCAGAACTTAAACTGAAAGGTGTTCGTTGTACGCGCCAAGTTGAAGCATACAAAATCCTAGGGTTTGTAGGATCCATGATTAAGTCTACAACACCAGCATGTTCGTTAGAAAACAACATCTTTTTCCAAGTTTTTCCACCATCTGTACTTTTGTAAACACCTCGTTCTTGTGTTGGTTTATAGATGTTGCCCAATACACCAGCATAGACAATATTATGGTTCGTAGGATGAATTGCGATACGTGGTACGTGCCTACTTTGAGGCAAACCAGATGCTTGCCATGTTTTACCAGCATCAACACTTTTCCAAATACCATAACCTGAAGACACATTTCCTCTGACTGTTTTTTCACCACCACCAACGTAAATAACATTTGGGTCGCTTTTAGAAACCGCTATGGCTCCAATGCTTCCGCCAAAATAACCATCAGAGATATTTTCCCAGGCACGACCTCCGTTCGTAGTTTTCCAAATACCTCCACCAGTAGCTCCAAAATAATACAAGTTAGGTTGATTTGGAACTCCTGTAACAGCAGCACTTCGTCCTCCTCTAAAAGGACCAAGCAATCTGTATTCTAAGGCTCCATAATCGGATTCTTGAAAGTCTTGTGATTGTAGATCTAAGCTAAAACATGCTATTAAAACAGCTAACAAATAAGAAGAAAATCGCATAAAAATTAGTAGTTGGTTATAAGAACACTAAAATTACGGATTTAAAATTATTATGCTTCCTTCGGTATTAAATTTAACTTTACCTCTCTATGTAAAAAATAAACGGTCACAAGAGTAGCCAATACATCTGAAATTGGAAAGGACATCCAAACACCAAGTTCTCCGTAAAAGTTTGGTAGAATAAATATCAACGGGATAAAGAAGAGTCCTTGCCGAAGTAATGTAAGCAATAAAGCCGGAGTTGCCTTACCAATCGCCTGAAAATATGCTGCGCCAATAAGCTGAACACCAATGATTGGTGTTGCGGCAAACACCCAGCGCATGGCAGGTGGAGTTTCTTTTAAAACCTCAGTATCTTGGGTAAAAAGTTGTGTTATAGAATCTGGAAACAACATTAAAAAAACAAATATGATAGCCGCTAAAGCAACTCCGTACTTAATGGCTGTAAGAATAGATTCTCGTACACGCTTATATTGTTCTGCACCATAATTATAACCTGCAATTGGCAAAAACCCTTGCGTAATACCATAAACAGGAAAAAGTGCAAACATGAGCATTCTTCCTACAATCGCGTATGCTGTTACAGAAGTTTCACCTCCTAAATTGAATAAAATATTGTTCATTAATAAGTAAGTGATGCTTACAATAGCTTGCCTTGCTAAGGTTACAAAACCTAAACCACCTATCTCTTTGATGATTGGGAAATTCAATTTATAAAAACACTCTGTGATTTTTAATTCTGAATTATTGGATAAAAAATACCAGACAATAAACCCCAAACACAGCATGTATGAACCGGTTGTTGCCCAAGCTGCACCATGCATACCGTAACCTAATATTTTTATAAAAATGTAATCTAAAATAAGATTGCCAACAGAAGGAATCATCATGGCATACATCGCAAATTTTGGTTTTCCTTCGGCACGAATTACGGTATTTCCCATCATGCACAAGGCCAAAAATGGCACACCATAAAGTACAATAACATAATAGATTTTTGCAGGATCAAAAATTTCCCCTTTACCTCCAAAAGCAGGTATTATAGAATCAACAAAGTATAAACCTGGCACAACAAATGATATAGTAAATAATAGTGTTAAGGTTATTTGATTGCCAAATGTAGTTAATGCTTTTTCTCTGTTATTTGCACCTAGTGCTCTAGAAATAATTGAAGACCCACCAATACCAATAGCCATACCTAAAGCCGCAATAAAAAATGACACTGGCAATACCACATTTATCGCAGCAATGGCATTAGGGCCAATCCAATTACCAACAAAAATAGTATCTACAAGAATGTTGAGCGACATTACCAAAATACCTATAGAGGCTGGCACAGCTTGTTTTACAAGCAATTTACCTATTGGTTGACTACCTAAATCTTGTGAGGATACTTTAGCCATTTATTACACTGCTAAAGTTTCAGATGTTGCCCATTCTTCAATCATATTAGTTAACACTTGTGTAAAATCATCTCTGTCATTAAGGCAAGGAATTACGGTAAACTCTTTTCCGCCTACTTCGTGGAAGATTTCCTCACCTTCCATGGCGATTTCTTCTAAAGTTTCTAAACAGTCACTAACAAAAGCTGGAGTTACAATGGCCATTTTTTTAACACCTTCTTTACCCATACGCTCAATAGTTCTATCAGTATATGGTTTTAACCATGGATCGAAACCTAATCGAGATTGAAAGGTTGTAGAGTACGTTCCATTTTTGAGTTTTAAATTCTTAGCCACATTCACTGTAGTAATTTCACATTGATGACGGTAACAAAACTCATGTTGCGGGCTACCCATTTTAAAACAACATTTTCCGTTCATCTTACAATTACCGTTAGTGATATCACTTTTTCTTATGTGACGTTCTGGTACACCATGGTAACTGAATAAAATGTGTTCGTAATCTAAACCGTCTAGTTTTTCGGCAATACTTTGCGCTAAAGCTTCTTTGTAATCTTCTCTATGATAAAATGCAGGAGTTCTGGTTATTTTTAATTGCGAAAAGTGCTCTGCAACCAACTCGTCTACCTTTACGTCAATCGTTTCAGTAGTTGCCATAGCAAATTGTGGATATAGTGGGATTGTCTTTACTTCGGTACAACCTTTATCAACCAGTTCTTGCAGTCCTTTTTTAATACTCATACTTCCGTAACGCATGGCCAAAGCAACTGGATAGTCTACCTTATTCTGTACTTTTTCCTGAAGTCTTTCAGACAACACAATTAATGGCGAACCTTCTTCCCACCAAATTTTTTGATATGCTTTAGCCGAAGCCTTTGGTCTGGTATTTAAGATGATTCCTTTTACCAATAATGTACGTGCCCAAAGTGGAAGATCTATAACGCGTTCATCCATTAAGAATTCATCCAAATACTTTTTTACATCTTTTGGATTAGGACTATCTGGCGAACCTAAATTAACTAGTAAAACTCCTTTTTTCATATTCACTTTTTCTTATAACAAAAATACAACCCTTTCGTAATAGAATAAAATCACTTGTATTAGTTTTATTTATAATGCTATGTTAAATACTGTTTTCACTTTTTTTGAGTTGTTATATTTAACAAGGAATATCCATGATTTTAGTTTTTAAACGAGTTTTGATGATGGAGCATGGCTATTTCAATGATTTAAATATCTTTACAAGTCCTGATTATAAAGTACAAAATGAAAAAAATTCTTACAGCCCTAATATTTACAATTTCAATAACAGCTTTTTCTCAACAACAATATCAAAGTCTACTTTGGGAGATTTCCGGTAACGGCTTAGAAAAAACGTCGTACTTATATGGCACAATGCATGTAAGTAAAAAAGTAGCTTTTAGATTAGATGACGTGTTCTACAAAGCGCTTAATGAGAGTGAGTGTGTTGCATTAGAATCTGACCCTATCACATGGCCAGGTTTTAACTATGACATGATGATTGATGAAATAGCCTTTTATAGCAATTACAGGCAAGGGTTTTACACCAATCTTTTTAAGCTTACTCATCCTGAAGAAATGGCTGTTAGAGCTTCGGTTAGAATGGATAATGGCGCTGTAAATGCTTATTTGTATAGAAAAAGTAATGCCGCAGATAATTTTGAAGAAGAAACGTATCTGGACATGTTTATCTATCAGGCAGGAAAGAAAAATGGTAAAGAAATTTATGGCTTAGAAGATTTGGCAGAGTCTCGTTACCTAACCACCAAAGCAGCATACAACACCAATAAAAAAGATATAGATCCTTGGTTACAGAAACTATACGCTAAAGAGAATCCTTATCTCATACAAGAAAATCTTTATCGCGACAGAAACTTAGATCTTTTAGACTCTATAGGAGCAGGTTCTAACACAGAGTTTTACAGAGAAAACATGCTCTTTATCAGAAACGAGAACATGGTAAACTCATTGGTGGATTTAATGCCTAAAAAATCTGTTTTTGCTGGTGTTGGCGCAGCACATTTACCAGGTGAAAAGGGAATGATTAATATGCTTCGTGAAAGAGGTTATACTGTTAAAGCTTTAACATCTGAGCAAACTGATTTTAGTAAAACCGAAAAAACAAAGCTAGACAGCCTTTTTATAGAACCTATTCTAAAAAAGCACATTACACCAGACGGTTTTTTAAGCTTAAATACTTATGACGAATTACGCGAATTCTCTTATGGTGGACAAAAGTATTATTTAGATCCAGATATGACAAATGGTGCTTATTTAACAGTAAACAGAATTAGTCGTTTCACTTATTTGCCAAACGAAAAAGAGAACATGACACTTAAGGAAATAGACGATTTATTGTATGAAGATATACCTGGTGATATTGTAAAGAAAGAAGAATTAAAAGAGCCTTATCCTGGACTAAGTATCGTAAATAAGACTAAAAAAGGTGAATTTCAGAAATACCATATTTACCAAACACCTCTTGAAATCATCATTATAAAATATGCAGGTCGTAGCGATTTTGTGCTTAAACATGAAGCCAAAATATTTAACTCAATAGATATTAAAACACCTACAGATTCTATAATAACGTTTGTGTCTCCTGCTAAAAAGTTTCAAGTTAAGTTTCCTGAATATTACGTTACCAGTAACATGGCTAATAAAGGAAAAAAGCTATTAGAAGGTTATAAAGATGATGCTTACTATTTTGTTGAAGAATCCACACTTCATGACTTAAGCTATATCGAAGAAGACAGCTTTGAAGCTAAGTACTTCCATCATGCGCTTTATTTAAATTATAAACTTGAAGAAGCTGAAGGTGGATTCAAAAGAGGTGATTATAAAACTTATGAGTCTCGTGCTGTCTTAGATTCAACATCTGGTAAAAATTTACACTTAAAAACAATTGTAAAAGATGGTAGTTACTACCTTTTAGGTTATGTTGGCACTAATACTGATGACAAAACTGAATTTTTTAAATCTTTTAAGTTCAATAAAACAGATTATTCAGGGTTTGAGAAATTGGTAGATACTTCACTTCATTTTACAGTAAACACCAATGCCAAATCTCCGTTACCAAATCCTTATGGTTATGGGTACTATGGCTCTAATAAAGACGATAAAGATTACGAAGAAAAAACAAAATCTACTACCTACTCTACAAAAGCCAATGAGCAAATAGAAATTACCCGAACCAAATTTCATGACCTACAAATGTTTCACAACATTGATAGTCTTTGGCAAGATGTAGAGCGAAAAGCTAATGGTGCTACACGTTACTACACACCACGAAAGAAATTTAGAATTTTCAATAGGTCTAAGGCTAAAAAAGATGACATCTATTCTTACTCGTTTAAGTATACAGATAGCAATAGTGCTAAGCAGGTTATGGTGAAGAACATCCTCAAAAAAGGTGTTCTTTTTGAGCTAAAAACATTAATAGATTCTATTAGTGGACCCTCTAAATTTGTAACTGAATTTTACGATTCTTTTACTCCAATAGATACCTTAATGGGTAAAGACGTACTTAAAGATAAAACCCGTCAATTTTTTGAGGCTCTAAAAGAAAATGACAGTATTATTTTAGAATCTTATAGTCTTATTAAATTCAAAAAATACAACAGTAGAGACATCGTTTCTGTTTTAAAAGATTTTGAATTCGATAAAGAACGTTTAAATATAAAGTCGTACTTAGTAGGTCAACTTGTTGAGATAGATCTTAAAAACAATCTAGACTTTATAAAACAATTGTACTACGATAGCTACTCAGATCCACAAACCCAGTCTGCGATATTAGAAGGTTTATTTGACACCAAGAAGAAAGAAAACTTTGAGTTGGCTATGGATTTAATGGAACGCGATTTACCACTTGGTGGTATTGGTAGCATTTTTTATAGCTACGCAAAGAAAGATTCTTTAGAACTAAAAGCCGATTTGTTTCCTGAAATTTTACAGTACAGCACTATTAGCGAATACAAGGAAGCACTTTACGGATTGTTGGCTCGTGTTAAAGATTCTGGCTTGGTTAAGACAAAAGATTACAAAAAATATAAAAACCAGATAATAAATGACGGTAAGATTGAAGTAAAACGCAGTCTAAGTAACAGTGGTTATGGTTACTACTCTGATGATCTATCGACTTACGTTGATTTAATTTTTCCTTATAGAAATGAACGTACTGCCAAAGACTTTTTTGATAAAATGCTCAACGTAGAAGACACATCAGCACTAACAAGGTATTATGTGCTATTGGCTAAAAACAAAGAAAAAATCCCAAGCGAATTAAAGGAGAAGTTGCTAGAGGATGAAGAAAATCAATACAAACTTTTAGAAGAACTGGACGAGGCCAAGCTCTTTAATTCTATAAAGTCACTTAATATTAGTCAGCAACAATTTGCAAAATCTAAACTGTTAGGTAATGCAGATTATGAGAAAGAAAAGGACTCTCTCGTCTTTTTAATGAAACGCGATTTTAAAACTGATAAAGGCAATAAAGATGCCGTGATGTACTTCTTTAAAATAGATAAAGATGATGACTACTCTGGTAAGTCCGAAGTACTACATTACATCTCTTTTATAAAACCTAAAGACGGTAAAAAACTCGTTGTAGATTATTATGATATCAGTAATAGTTATGGTACCACAGTTGATGAAACCAAAGAACTAGACGAGCAAATTGAAGAAATTATTAATCTTGCCATTTACAAAGACCGAAAACGGGTAACACCAACCTCACGTGGTTATAATGGGTATTATGATTACTAACAACGTTAAATCTTAATATACAGAACGAAACTATGGAAAAAATATTAATCTTTATTTGTCTATATATAGGATTAATTTTCTTCCTAAAACTCATTAAGTTACTGATTCTAAAGAACCTTTCAAAAAAGCAAAATAGAACTTTTAATATAGCCTATTTCATTTTATACTTTCTTGTTCTTTATCTATTAATCATTTTTTAATAAAAAATGTAATCTATAATTTCTAACTAGAAGCCATAATATACTTCTTAGGTGTCGTTCCAAATTTCTTTTTAAACGCTGCAATAAAATGGCTTGCTGTACTGTAACCTACCTTTAGCCCAACCTCATTAACGTTATGGTCGCCAGACTCTAAAAGTTTGCGAGCCACTTCCATTTTATAGTCTAATAAAAAACCATAGACCGTATCACCATAAATTTGCTTGAAACCTTCTTTTAGTTTTTTGAGGCTTAATCCAATAGTTTCTGATAACTCTTGTAAAGTTGGCGGTTCAGCCATATTAGCTATAATAATATCTTTTGCTTTTTTTAGCTTTGCCACATTAACCTCATCTACCAAAAATGGACATTGCTCAACATCTGCATCTTCATTTCTGTTAAAGTACAAACTCAACAACTCATAAACCTTCCCTTTAAAATAAAGTGGCTTTATCGTTTGATTGAGATTAAAACTGATCATTTGGTTTAACACTACAGCCATAGATGGATTTATATTTCCGTCTGTATAGTACTTTTTATTTTTATTCTCATCTGATAAAAAGGTAACGTAGTTGGCATCTTGAGAAAAGAGACTGTGAAACTTTTTTATAGACATTACAAAAGATACTAACCAAGAGTGTGGCTGCATTTCTAAATGAATTGGCAAATCGCGTTGCGGATTATAGAGCAGTAAAGATGTTTCTTCTTTAATATTTAGTGTATACGTTCCGTTATTAAACACAAAATTAGCTGAACCTTTAGTGCAAAAATGAAATTGTATATAGGTGCTATCAATCTCACGCTCAAGAATTTCAACAGCATTAGCTTCATTTTTGTGTGTTAATACAAAAAAGCCCTCCTCAATAAAAGTTTCATCAAAAGTACCTTTAGCGACACTTTTCGATGGCGAATTTTCTAATTTCATTTTCTTCTTATTTAGATTCGTTCTAAACAAAAGGCTATAAAACCCTTGATTTTACTGTAAAAATATGACAAATATCATGTTTTTTGAAAAAACAACCGTAAAAAACCAGAAACGACATTTAAAGTTCTTTTAGCGTTATTTTTTTTATAGCATCAAACATAAATTTGCTTTGTTAATTTCCGAGTCAGGTAAACGAGCGAATGCAACAATACAAAAACACATACTTTTATGCTATTGGTCTCAGCTATCAAAAAGCTGATGCCGAAGTGCGTGGTCATTTTAGCCTAAGCGATTCTGCGAAGCAAAACCTATTAGCAGAAGCCAAGCAAAATGGGATAGAAAGTCTTATTGTAATTTCTACTTGCAACCGAACAGAATTATACGGTTTCGCAGAACATCCATACCAACTTATACATCTGCTTTGTGAAAACACTAAAGGTACTGTAGAAGAGTTTCAAGATGTGGCTTATGTACATAAAGGCAAAAGCGCCATACATCATATGTTTAGAGTTGGCTCTGGTTTAGACAGTCAAATCTTAGGTGATTTTGAAATTATAAGCCAACTAAAATTTGCTGCAAGAGCTTCAAAAAAAGAAGGCTTATTAAACTCGTTTACGGAGCGTCTTGTAAACTCTGTAATTCAGGCAAGCAAACGCATTAAGAACGAAACCGAATTATCCTCTGGAGCAACATCAGTATCTTTTGCCTCTGTTCAGTACATTATGAACAATGTAGAACGTATTTCAGAAAAAAACATTCTACTTTTTGGTACTGGTAAAATAGGACGAAACACTTGCGAAAACTTAGTAAAACACACTAAAAACCCGCACATTACCCTTATTAACAGAACAAAAACTAAAGCTGAAGAGGTTGCAGGAAAATTCAATCTTATTGTAAAAGATTACGAAAATCTTGAAACCGAAATTAACAATTCTGATATTGTTATTGTAGCTACAGGTGCACAGAATCCAACGGTTTTTAAAGATTTAATCACCACAGAAAAACCATTATTAGTTTTAGATTTATCCATCCCAAAAAATGTAAACGAAGATATAACTGAGTTAAAAAATGTATCTTTAGTACATATGGATGATTTGGCTAAAATTACGGATGACACTCTAGAAAAGCGCAAAACTTTTATACCAAAAGCCGAAGCTATTATTGAGGAAATTATGGCCGATTTTAATACTTGGCTAAACACCTTAAAGTTTGTACCAACAATACAAGCCTTAAAACATAAACTTACCGATTTTAAGAATTCGGAATTAAACACACAACGTAAAAAATTATCCGATTTTAACGAAGATCAAGCAGAACTGATTACCAACAATATTATTCAAAAAATAACCAATCAGTTTGCGCACCACTTTAGAGAAGACAACGATACGTCTGATGAGAGTTTAGAACTCATCAAAAAAATATTTCAGCTAGAAGAAACTTCACAGAATGTCTAAAATTATTCGCATTGGCACACGCGATAGCCAATTAGCACTATGGCAAGCTAAAACTGTACAATCGCAGTTAGAACGCTTAGGCCACAAAACCGTATTAGTACCTGTAAAATCAACAGGAGATATTGTACTTGATAAACCGTTATACGAATTAGGCATTACAGGTATTTTCACCAAGACTTTAGATATTGCTATGCTCAATGAAAGCATTGATATTGCAGTACATTCACTAAAAGATGTTCCTACAGTTTTGCCAAAAGGTATTGTACAAGCTGCCGTTATAAAACGTGGTAATGTTAACGATACTTTGGTGTTTAAAAACAACGAAGAATTCTTATCAGCAAGAGATGCGGTAATTGCTACAGGTAGTCTTCGCAGACGAGCACAATGGCTTAACCGCTACCCAACACATAAGGTTGAAAACATACGTGGCAACGTTAATTCAAGATTGCAAAAACTTGAGGATAACGAGCATTGGAATGGTGCTATTTTCGCTGCAGCTGGTATTGGTAGATTAAACATAAGACCAGAAAACGCTATCAATTTGCATTGGATGATTCCTGCTCCTGCGCAAGGCGCCATTATGGTTACTGCTTTAGAAAAGGATGAAGAGATCTTAGAGATTTGCCAAGAAATTAATCATGAAGAAACTCAAATTTGTACAGCAATTGAGCGCGAATTTTTAAATAGATTAGAAGGTGGTTGTACAGCACCAATTGGAGCCTTAGCCTTTATTAAAAATGAAGAAGTCAACTTTAAAGGCATTCTTCTAAGTAAAGATGGTACCAAAAAAATTGAAGTTGCTAAAGTTGTGCCTTTAGGAAAGCATAACGATTTAGCAGAATTTTGCGCTAACTATATTATTGGTAAAGGTGGTAAAACACTTATCGATCAGCTTCATAGAAGCAAGCAAGAAACCAATATCTATTCAACAAAAAAATTAACAGACGACCAATTGTTATTGTTTCATAATGACGTTGTTGCAGACAGTAATGATGCGATTAAAATCAGCCTAAATCGTATTCCAAAAACAGTTGTTCGTAATGAAATTAAAAATGTAATTATTACCAGCAAAAATGCGGTTGAAGCTTTGCTTCATAATTTTTCGGCAATAGAGTTACAGTTCAAAAATATTTATTGTGTTGGCAGACGTACAAAGCGCTTGGTTGAAAAACGAATAGGTAAAGTCACACACACAGAATCTAATGCTAAAAAATTAGCCAACTATTTGATTGAATATATAGAAGGCACAGAGGTTACCTACTTTTGTAGTGACTTACGACTAGATGATTTACCAAACATTCTATCTGAAAATGACATTACAGTTAACGAAATTGAAGCCTACCAAACCAAGTTTGATGCTGATAAAGTTGACGCTAAAGTAGAGGGAGTAATGTTTTATAGTCCTTCAACAGTAGAAAGCTATTTAAAACAAAATAAAGCCACTGGTATTGCTTTTTGTATAGGCGAAACCACAGCAAAAGCGGCAAGTCTGTATTTTGAAGATGTTCGTATTGCAAAAGTACCGACTGTTGAGAGTGTTATTGAGTTGGTGAATGATTATTTCCTGCAAAAGCAGGAATCTTAAAAAATTAAGTTACAATTAAACCAAATTCCTTCCATATAAGGAATGACAGAACTATGATAAAGAACGATTTATACCTAAGAGCATTAAAAGGAGAAACTGTAGAGCGTCCACCAGTTTGGATGATGCGTCAAGCTGGTAGATACCTTCCAGAGTTTATGGAAATTAAGGCTAAATATGACTTTTTTACGCGTTGTCGTACTCCAGAATTGGCAAGTGAGATTACCGTGCAACCTATTCGTCGCTATGGTATGGATGCTGCTATTTTGTTCAGTGATATTTTGGTGATTCCACAAGCCATGAATATTGAGGTAGAAATGAAACCTAATTTTGGTCCTTATTTACCAAATCCTGTGCGTTCTCAGAAAGATGTGGATAATGTTATTGTTCCAGACGTTCATGTTGAGCTAGATTATGTAATGCAAGCTATAAAAGCTACCAAAGAATTACTTAATAACGAGATTCCGCTTATTGGTTTTGCTGGTTCACCATGGACAATTTTATGCTACTGCGTACAAGGACAAGGTTCTAAAAACTTTGATAAAGCCAAAGAATTTTGTTTTACAAATCCTGTTGCGGCTCATAATTTACTTCAAAAAATAACAGATACTACTATTGCTTACTTAAAAGCAAAAGTGGCTGCTGGTTGTAATGCCGTTCAGATATTTGATTCTTGGGGAGGCATGCTTTCTCCTGTGGATTATCAGGAATTTTCTTGGCAATACATTAACCAAATCATTGAAGCTTTAAAAGACGATGCACCTGTAATTGCTTTTGGTAAAGGCTGTTGGTTTGCTCTAGGTGAAATGGCAAAGTCTAATGCGTCTGCTTTAGGTATCGATTGGACCTGTTCTGCTAAAAACGCACGTTACTTAACTGGTGGAAACATTACATTACAAGGTAATTTTGACCCAACACGTTTATTTTCACCACCTAGTGAAATTAAGAAAATGGTGCACCAAATGATTGATGAGTTTGGAAAAGACAAATACATTGTAAATTTAGGTCATGGTATTTTACCAAATATTCCGCTAGATAACGCCAAGGCTTTTATTGATGCTGTAAAGGAATATAGAAGTCCAAACTAAAACTACAGTCTATACTATTTTTACTAAAAGGAAGGAGTAGTTATTACTGCTAAATTTTAAATATCTTGTAGGCTATAGAAAAGATTTGATAGATCTAATTTATGTAACATAATAGAGCTCAAAACGTCTAGTTATATAGAGTTAAAGTTTAATTAAAAAGATTCCTGCCTTCGCAGGAAGTATTATGATACAAGACATATTTAGAGGACTTCAGGTTTATACAGGAGCTTACGGATTAATTTCAAAATTAAAATTGTGGAAATACTTCGTTATTCCTGTAATAATAAGCGTTGTTGTATTTGCTATGATTTTTGTTTCGGCCTACGGATTGTCAGATAATCTTGGTGAATGGATGGCTGGCATTTGGATTTGGGAGACCGGAAAAGCAACGTTCACAGCTATTTCAACATTTATTGGTGGCATTGTAATTTTTGCCATAGGCCTAATTCTCTATAAGCACATTATAATGGCATTGTCTTCGCCTTTTATGAGTCCTGTTTCAGAAAAGATTGAAGCTTACTTTACAGGCAAGCCTGCCAAGAATTACGTGAGTACTAATTTTAGCAAACAACTTGTTAGAGGCATTAGAATTGGTTTACGAAACCTATCTAAAGAACTGCTTTATACACTGCCAATATTAATACTTAAGCTTATTCCTGTTGTAAATATTTTTTCAACCGTTTTACTCTTTCTAGTTCAAGCGTATTATGCGGGTTTTGCCAATATGGATTACACACTAGAGCGTCATTTTAAGTACAAAGAAAGTGTCGCGTTTATAAGACAGCATAGAGGTTTGGCCATTGGCAATGGTATTGGGTTTTTACTATTATTACTCATTCCTGTGGTTGGTGTTATCCTAGTATTACCTTTGAGTGTAACCTCAGCATCAGTTATTGCAGTAGATTTATTGTTTGATGATGACGAAGAAATTGGTTTTGAACCTTTTGACAAAATAGATCTTAGCTAATGATATTACGTTTTAACGATTTTGAAATTAGTGCTGTACACGAAGGTGATGCCTGGAAGATTTGCGACTTTTGCGTTGCAAATTCAGATCGATTAAAACGCTTTTTTCCATTAACGTTGCAACAGAATTTAAACCCAACTTTATCACAATTATTCGTAGATAAAAAGGTGAAACAATTCAGAAATAACGAAGAATTTTTATTCACCTTAAAGCATTCTATAAGCCGAAAACTAACAGGTCTTATCTATATTAAAGAGCTCAACTGGGACACAAAACAAGGAGAATATGCTTATTGCATCGACTACAACCTAAAAGGCAAAGAATTGATGTCAGAAGCCATTGCAGAACTCAATAAATATGCGTTTAACACACTGGGTTTAGAAACCCTTCAAATTATAACACATAAAGACAATATTGCCAGTGCAAATGTTGCTAAAAACAATAATTTTGTGTGGCAAAAAACACTCATAAATGAATATACTCCTCCTGGTGAACAGCCTTTAAACATGGAGTTATATGAATTATATAAATCATAGATTTTGAAAGACAAATTTTACAACTACATACAACAATTACAAGACACCATAACCTTTAAACTTGAAGCTATTGATGGCAAAGCAAAATTTCAAGAAGATCTTTGGAAACGACCAGAAGGAGGTGGTGGCAGAACTCGTGTGATAGAAAATGGTAATGTATTTGAAAAAGGTGGAGTTAATATTTCTGCTGTTCATGGTGCGTTACCAAAAAGTATGCAAGCTTATTTTGGTGTTAAAGATGCGGATTTTTTTGCCTGTGGATTGAGTTTAGTCTTACACCCAAAAAATCCTATGGTGCCAACGGTACATGCTAATTGGCGCTATTTTGAAATGTACCCTTCGACTGCGCTCAGGGCAGGTTCAGAGAAGGAAATAATTGACCAATGGTTTGGTGGTGGACAAGATTTAACACCTTATTATTTGTTTCATGAAGACGCTAAACACTTTCATCAAACCTGCAAAACTGCTTGTGATAAACACAATCCTGAATTCTACCCAAAATACAAGTCACGTTGTGACGAATACTTTTACAATGCACACCGTAACGAAGCTCGAGGTATAGGAGGATTATTCTTCGATTATTGCAAAGCAAATGATGAGATGACCATGGAAAACTGGTACAATTTCGTTACTGAAGTTGGTGATAGTTTCTTAGAAGCTTATGTCCCAATTATTGAAAAGCGTAAAGATTTACCATACACTCAAGAACAACGCAATTGGCAAGAAATACGTCGTGGTCGTTATGTGGAATTCAATTTAGTACACGACAAAGGCACACTTTTCGGACTTAAAACCAACGGAAGAATTGAAAGTATTTTAATGAGTTTGCCTCCACATGTGCAATGGGTTTACGACCATCATCCTGAAAAAGGAAGTGACGAAGAGAAATTAATAGATGTTTTACAAAATCCTAGGGATTGGATTTGAGTTAATTTAGTTAAATTTGAAGCTATGTCTACAAGAGTAAAAATATCACCTGAAACATTAGTTTGGGCTACTGAAAGAAGTGGTTTAAATACTGATAGTTTACATGATATTTTTCCTAAAGCAATTGAATGGATTAAGGAAGAGTCCGAACCAACAGTAAAGCAACTTGAAAAATTTGCAAAAAAGCTTCATGTTCCATTTGGATTTCTTTTTCTACAAAACCCTCCAGTAGAAAAATTGCCTATTACTTTTTATAGAAGTAATGGTGAAGTTATTCAAAACACACCATTAGCTGTTAAAGATTTAGTCAATCTTATAAAATCAAGACAGGAATGGTTAAAAGATTATCTGTTAGAAAACAACTATGAAAATTTGGATTTTGTAGGTTCTCTAAAAAGTTTTAAAAAAATTAGTCCACAAGAAGGAGCAGATATAATCAGAAAGTCATTAAAGCTAAACAAGACATGGTATGAAGAAACCTCAAAAGATAAATCATTCAGATATTGGATCGATAAAATTGAATTGAATAGAATCTTTGTAATATCTACTGGATTTGTTGGTAATAATAAACGAACAATTGATGTTAATACTTGTAAAGGTTTTACACTTATTGATAATTTATGTCCATTTATTTACATAAACACAAATAATCTTGGTGGAGGTAGAATTTTTACTCTCATACATGAGTTAGTTCATGTTTTTGTTGGAAACAGTATTGGAATTGGATATAATCCAATACATCCTTCCTCAGAACCATTAGAAAAATTTTGTGATGAAGTTTCCTCTGAAATTCTTGTGCCTACTGATTTTTTTAAGGTAAGTTGGAATTCACAAAGAACTAATATTTCTGACAAAATTGAAATACTAGCAAAACAATATCATGTTAGTAAATTAGTGATATTAAAAAAAGCTCTCGATTTAGGCTTTATTCAAAAATCTGATTTCTGGGACTTTTATAATAGATATACAAATAAACCATATTTAAAAAGTAGTGGTGGCACATATTGGAATTCTAAACCATATGAGGTCAGTAGAAAATTTTATTCTTATGTTGATACTGCGCTAAGACAAGGAAAGATACTTCCTTCCAACGCATATAAATTGACGAATATGAAAGCAAACACTTATGAAAGTTTTAGGCAAAAATCATAATGAATGCTTTATTTAATAGATACCAACATATTAATTACTCCACATAGAAAATCTAATCCTATTGATATTCATCCAACATATTGGAATAAAATGTCTGAAATTTTAGAACGAAAAGACGTGATTTCAATTGATAAGGTTAAAAATGAAATATATAGACATAAGGATGTTCTTTTCGAATGGTGTGAGGCAAATGTAAAAGATAATTTTTGGCAAAAATCAGATATTGCTATATCTGAGTATTCTGAAATACAAAATTGGGCTCAAACACAAAATTACAATCAAAGAGCTCTATCTGAATTTGCAGATTCTGAAAATGCTGATCCTTTCATTCTAGCATATGCACTAAATAAACTAAGAGAAGATAAAATTAAAATTAGTATTGTTACTTTAGAAGTGAGTGACCCAAATATTATTAGAGCAGTTAAATTACCTGATGTCTGTTTAAATTTTGGTATTCGATATATTGATAACAATGATTTTTTCAGAGAAATAAACGCTATTTTCTAACCCAAAACATTTCTATTATAGAAAAGGAGCACTAAACCTCTACTAACTAAGAGAACTACTGCCAAACTGTAGAAGTATCTAAATTATTTCTCAATTCGTTAGATCTGTGAAATAATCTGGCTTTTAATAGCAATCGTCTACCTTCAGGTTGCCTTGTGTAAACCAATTTGGTTTTTCCCATGTGTTTTACCCAATGCTTCAGAAAGCACTGCGCATCCTCTTTGTTTTTGCCAAAAACTTCTGGAACTGGATAGAAATTTTCAATATTAAATCCCTTTTTGAAAAAATTGGTGTTGATGATGATATATCTCGGAGATGCCACTGGCTCTAAAAGTTCAGTTAAAGTCTTAACAAAAAAGGCTTCTTCATAATTACTAGCGCCTTTTAAATTACAAACCACAGCATTAGAGACTAATTTGTACGTGTAAACTCTAATCCTATTTCGATCTGTATTTAAAAGTCGCATCTCATCCATAGTATCAACAATTGCTGATCCCATATTTTTGATTTTTCTGTGTAAAAATCCATGTCTTAAATAGTAAACTGTAGCCTTGTAAAGTTTATAACCAAAGTATGCCAAGGCGATACAACCAACAATCTTTAATCCAGAAATGAACTCAGGTGGAGCTGTAAGATTAAACGCCAACAAAATACTACCAGAAAAGAATATTATTAAGGCCAAAGCCATTTCTATAGCTATTAACTGCGATGCTTTTGCAAAATAGAATTGTCGTTGTGCTTTAAACTGAGGAGTTTTAAAATCTTGAAGTTGTACTTGTCTGGTTAATTTATTGCCTTCTCCTATTGAATTTTTCCAATTCACAAAGGTCTGCGCTCTTCCCACAGAATTGGCTACACTTGATGCATTTAAAGTCTCTAAATCTTCCACAGATATTTCATTTGGAATACCCAAACGTTCAAAACCATTTGTGATGTATGGTAATTTTGTGTTGGTAATACCAACAAATGCTTCAAACCTTCGCTTTAATAATTCTAACTCTTTTCCTCCATATTTATCCGTAGGATCAATGCAAGCTAAATGCCAAATGTTGCTGGTTTTTTGAGGGTTATTTGCATCTCTTCTGATGGCTCTTCCTCGCATTTGGTTAGACGACACAAAAGACCCAACAAAAGAAGCCAATATTAAACTGTTTATAGATGGTGCGTCCCATCCTTCGCCAAGTAAGGCTTTTGTTCCTATTAAAACTTTAAAAACACCATCTTCAAAAAGCTTGGTAATAATACCTACAAGGGCTTTTCTCGCTTTATCAGAACCTGTAACTAAGACAAAATTATCGTCTCCTTTTAAGGTTGTAAACACATACGAATTTTCATCACCATAAGCTTCAATAGCGTGCATTTTTGAGTAATGAATTACAACAATAGTGCCTGTAAGTACTGCCAAATCCTTGTTATCTACAGAGCTTGTTCTCAGATAATGAAAAATAGGAACAACACCTATCTTATTAATTTGCTCAATATCCTGATCTGAAGTGTTTAAGAATTCTTTCCGAACATAGTCCGTTAACACCACACAGCGTAAGTCATCTTTAAGCGATAGTCGTTCTGAGTTTACAATTTCTACAATACTTTCAAGCTTACTAGGACTAAAAGCTAATGATTTGTAAACTGTATCATTACCTGATAAATTAACCTTGTTTTTTTCTAAAAGATTAAGTTGTCTTAGTTGTTTTTCGAATTTTGAAAGATATTCTTCATAATCTTCAAGTTGCTCTCTGTCTTCAACTAAAAGGTTTTGCAACAGAATTTCTAACCATTCAATATCTAGCTTCGGAAAGCTAACATTATCTGTTTTACTCAATCCTAAAATGCTCAATCTATAATTATCTACAGGAATATTAACTGCATTAAGCGTTATAAGAAGTGATGAAAAAAACGTGGTATTGGCATAAATTGCATCTTCATAATCTTCTGGATTGGTGTAAAAGCGATGATTTTCAATAAGCGAAATAAACGTCTCATCGCTTAACAAATCTGCTTTTAGCGTTTCAATATTATCTCTATATTCTTGAATGTGATGCAACTCAGAATCATACGGTTTTGAGAAGTAAACAAAATCTTGATGTGGACTCAAATCCTTTTCTCGTATAAGACTTGGCACTGAGATTTCATCATCGACATCACCACAGAGCGTAAAATATTTACTCACCTCTAAACTCGAACTATCGTAAGGAGGTGTTGCTGTTAATGCCACAATAAAATAAGGCTTGCTCTTTTTTAGAGCGATTAAACAGTTCCACCATGCATTTTTCAAATGATGTGCCTCGTCTAAAACGAGTGTTTCAATATTATGTGTTTTAAAAAATTCAAGAAAATCAGTTTTATCCTCAAATGATTTGTAAAATGAATGCAACGACTGATAGGTAGAGAATGTAATATCACTTGGATTTTTTACATCAAACGAAAAGGCTTCAAAAGCTTTGTTATCTGTAAAAAACGACTGCAACCTATCTTGCCATTGATCTCTAATCGTCAATGTTGGCGCAAGCACAAGCGTCTTTTTTCCTATTCTTCTTAAAATTTCAATACCTAAAATAGTCTTACCAGAACCAGGTGGCGCAATAACATGAAAATGCTGATCTGAAATGTGTGTCTCAAAATTATCTAATAGTTGCTTTTGGTAGCTTCGCCAAGGAAATTGAAATTGTAAAAGACTGAGACGTTCTGACACTCTTAAATGGGTTATATTGATTAACTTTGTATTTGCTAAAAATAAGCATATTCACTTTTATATTCAGATTTACAATTATGTTCCCAATACGAAGAAACCGAAGATTAAGAACAAGCGAAGCCATTAGAAGTTTAGTTAGAGAAACCTATATAACACCAAATGATTTTTTGGTACCGCTTTTTGTGGTTGAAGGCAATGGTGTAAAAGAAGAAATTGCTTCTATGCCTAATTACTATCGTTTTAGTCTGGATTTACTTAAAGACGAAGTAAAAACACTTTGGAGTTTAGGATTAAAATCGGTTTTATTATTCGTAAAAGTTGATGATAAATTAAAAGACAATAAAGGTACTGAAGCATTAAACCCAAATGGATTGATGCAACGCGCTATACAAACTGTAAAAGCCGTTTGCCCAAATATGTTGGTAATGACAGATGTGGCTTTAGATCCGTTTTCATCTTATGGACATGATGGAATTGTAGAAAATGGTAAAATTATCAATGACGCTACCGTTGAAGTTTTAGCCGAAATGAGTATTTCTCATGCTGAAGCTGGAGCCAATTTTGTTGCACCAAGCGATATGATGGATGGTCGTATTCTTGGCATTAGAGAAGGCTTAGACCAATCTAACTTTTTAGATGTTGGGATAATGAGCTATTCTGCAAAATACGCCTCAGCTTTTTATGGGCCTTTTAGAGATGCTTTAGATTCTGCACCTGTAGATATGGTAGATGTGCCAAAGGATAAAAAGACGTATCAAATGGATTTTGCTAATCGTGAAGAAGCGCTTAGAGAAACCGAAATGGATATTAACGAAGGTGCAGATATTGTTATGGTAAAACCAGGACTTTGCTACTTAGATATTGTGAGAGATATTAAAAACAATTTTGACGTGCCATTAGCTGTATACCAAGTATCTGGCGAATACGCAATGCTAAAAGCCGCAGCAGAAAAAGGCTGGTTAGACCATGATGCTGTAATGCTAGAGCAAGTTACATCTATTAAGCGTGCTGGTGCTGATATTATAGCAAGCTATTTTGCTAAGGATGTTGTTAAATTGATTTCGTAACTTAGCATTAACTTAAACCAAAAAAATTAATGGGCTTACTCATATTCTACGCTATAATTTCTATTTTCTTTTCCTTTTTGTGTTCTATTCTCGAGGCTGTTTTACTCAGTATAACACCAACATTTATTAATGTAAAAAAGAAAGAAGGCAAAGCTTATGCCAACGATCTCGAAGAATTAAAAAAAGATGTAGACCGTCCGTTAATTGCTATTTTAACCCTAAACACGATTGCACACACAGTAGGCGCAATATTGGTTGGTGTACAAGCTAAAGTGGCCTATGCAGAACTTTACGGAAACACTAAAAGAAGTATTCTTGGTATCGAATTAACTGAAGATGTTATGGTAGGTATTGTTTCTACTGTAATGACTATACTAATTTTAGTTGCTTCAGAAATTATCCCTAAAACCATTGGTGCAACCTTTTGGAAACAACTCGCCAACTTTACAGCAAAAGCACTTAATGTTTTAATATTTCCATTAAAATGGACTGGTATTTTGTGGGTTTTACAGCTTACCACAAAACTAATTGGAGGTAAAGGTCATGGCAGTGTTTTGAGTCGCGAAGGATTTGTTGCAATGGCAGATATAGCTCACGAAGAAGGTGTGTTTGAAGAAAGTGAAAGTAAGGTCATTAAAAACCTTCTTAACTTTAAAGAAGTGCAAGCCAAAGACATTATGACTCCTCGTACAGTCTTAAAAACTGAAAACGAAACGATGACCGTTAGAGACTTCTTTGAAGCCAACTCTAATATTCGTTTTTCAAGAATTCCAGTGTATACAGAAAATCCTGATAATATTACTGGCTTAGTTTTAAAGGATGAAGTGTTTAAAGAAATGGGATTAGGTAATGGTGATAAATTACTGTCTGAAATTAAGCGAAGTATTATTATCGTAAACCGAAGCCTTCCTATTCCAACATTGTTTGAACAACTTGTTGAAAGTCGAAATCACATGGCTCTTGTAGTAGATGAATATGGCTCTGTAAGCGGCATCGTAACTATGGAAGATGTGATTGAAACCTTACTTGGACTAGAGATTATGGACGAAAGCGATAACGTATCAGACTTACAAATGCTTGCCAGAAAAAGTTGGGAAAGCAGAGCAAAGCGTCTTGGCTTAATAGACAACGACAATCCTGAAAATTAATGGACACCTGCTATGTTGAAACTCCGCTTGGTATTACCAAAATTGTTGGTGACCAAGATGGCATTACTCACGTTTCAATATTAGATAACTCTGAGAACACTTCCGATAATATTCCTGAATCGCTTTTAGAATGCGTCACTCAGCTTAAAGCCTATTTCAACAACCAGCTCAATACTTTCGATTTAAAATTAAATCCTGAAGGCACAGATTTTCAAAAAAAAGTCTGGAAACAACTATCTAAAATCCCTTACGGAAAAACCATTTCTTATCTCGACCTTGCCAAACAACTTGGTGATGCTAAAACCATACGTGCTGCGGCAAGTGCTAATGGCAAAAATCCGCTTTGGATTATTGTACCTTGTCATCGTGTTATTGGCACAGACGGAAGTCTTACGGGTTATGCTGGTGGTTTACACCGTAAGCAATGGCTGCTCAATCACGAAAGCGAATACAAGCAACAGACGCTTTTTTAAATCCTATTTTTACTATATTTAGAATTCTTAAATCAATCAGATGAAATGAGCCTAGACAATAAATTTGATATCAACAGAAATAATAATGGCGAATTCCATCTGACATTTAAAAAACAATAAATTTTAGCTGATGAAATTCTTAAAAAAACTACTTAAATTTTTAGTTATACTTATTGGACTAACTGTCGCTATACTTTACATAACAGATACAGATTACCTACTAAAAGCGGTACGTACAATTTACTTAAATGGTCATAGCACAGCCTTCCTTGAAGACTACAAGTACTTTGATAATAAAGAAGTAAAAGCCAGCGATAATCCAGAACCTTGGCCAAACCACAAAGATTATAATTCTGTAAAACCAACAGATGAACTCTCTAAAGCCAACAAAGATTGGGGAACTATAGCGTATGTAATCATTAAAAATGATAGCATTTGGTTTGAAGAGTACTACGATGGTTTTGGCGAAGACTCTAAATCTAACTCTTTCTCAATGGCAAAAAGCTATGTGTCTGGAATGTTAGGTAAAGCTATAATGGATGGTTATATTAAAAGTTTAGATCAGCCTGTTTGTGATTTTCTTCCAGCATTTTGCGATGATAAAGCCAAAAAAATGACCGTCGGAGACTTAAGCAGTATGGCATCTGGCACCAACTGGGACGAAGCTTATTATTCTCCATTATCTATTACAACTCGCGCTTATTTTGATGATGACTTAGCCAAAGTAATGAATGGCCTAAAAATGGATACAGAACCAGGACAAGCCTTTAAATATGCTAGTGGTGATACACAAATGCTAGCTATGGTTATTGAAAAAGCAACAGGAAAAAAACTATACAAATATTTAGAAGAAAGCTTCTGGAAACCTCTGGGAAGTGAAAACGATGTGCTATGGCAAGTTGATAGCGAAGATCATGACTTGGTAAAAGCCTATTGCTGTATTGCCGGAAATGCAAAAGATTTTGCGCGTTTTGGAAAGTTATATAAAGACCATGGCAAATGGAATGGGAAACAAATCTTAGACTCAGTCTTTGTTGCTAAATCCATTACTCCTCGTTTTGCTGAAAGTCCAGAATATGGTTACGGATGGTGGATGAAAGATGTTAATGGAAAAAGCTTTAAAATGATGCGTGGTCACTTAGGTCAGTATGTTATCGTACAACCAGAGGACAATGTAATTATTGTAAGGTTAGGACACCAAAAATCACCAGACGCAGGCATTGGTGCTTTTACTTATGATATTAGTTTATACATTGATGAGGCTTATGAAATGTTAGGTTTATGATTTCAATACTAAATTGATTTAATGGAAAAACCTCTTTCAAATAAAAATGTTTACTATTTATTAATAGGAGCATTTTCACTATTCCTTTTTATTGAATTGAGCTATTTTTTAGGTTTTATTTTCAGAGATTTACTTATAATTTCTAATCAAAATCCCCTTTTAATTTTCATCTTAAATGAAGGTTTAGAATTTTTTTCTTTTATATCATTTGTAATATTTGGCTTAAGATTTTTATCTAGAAAGAGTTTTACAAATAAACAAATTCGATCAGTGACAATTTTTGTGATTATGTCATTTGTACTAACCCATGTATTACAAGCTTTTTTTAGAGCTTTTGTTGATTTAGAAAAAACAAGCTTAGAACGTTTTGAAAATTACGTAAGCTACTTGAATAAGCACTCCATATTATATCTTATAGCTTCTTTACTAAGTTATTCTAAATATATAATTTTTGCTTTAATTTTATTTAACTACCTTAGAGTCAATGATTTCAAAACTCAATCTTGAAAACATATTATTCTTAGATATTGAAACTGTTCCTGAGACGGAACACTTTTCAGATTTAGACACAACCAAACAGAGTCTTTGGGAAGCTAAATCTAGATACCAACGTAAAGAAGAGTTCTCGGCTGAAGAGTTTTATGACAGAGCTGGCATTTGGGCAGAGTTTGGTAAAATCATCTGTATTTCTGTAGGGTATTTTAAAATGGAAGGTGATATCCGGAATTTTAGAGTAACTTCTTTCTATGGTGAAGAAGATAAAATTCTAAAAGATTTTAAGAACCTCATCATTTCTCATTTCAGCCAAAACAAGCATTTGCTTTGTGCGCATAACGGTAAGGAATTCGACTTTCCTTACATAGCAAGACGTATGATTATTCATAATATAGAATTGCCATACAAACTCAATCTATTTGGCAAAAAACCTTGGGAAGTACCTCATCTAGATACTTTAGAGTTATGGAAATTTGGTGATTATAAAACCTATACTTCTCTAAAACTACTAACCAATGTATTAGGGATTCCTTCACCAAAAGATGACATAGATGGTAGTGAAGTTTACCGAGTGTATTACGAAGAAAATAATATTGACAGAATCATAACTTATTGCGAAAAAGACACTGTGGCTGTGGCTCAAATTTTCTTGCGCTTACGAGGAGATGAATTGCTTCATGACAATGAGATAAAGCATATATAATTAATTATATCGCTCTAATTAAATTATACTAATTCGATATTTTTCATACCAAAAGCCTGAAAGTAAATTTTCCAGGCTTTTTGATTAACAAACTAATAAAAAAGATTACTCTTTAATAAATCGTTCTATTTTGGTCTTTTCTCCAATATTCACTTGAAGTATATATAATCCATTTTCAAGATTAGAAACATCAACTGTAGACGTATAACGACCTTTAGCAACTGTTTGCCCTAACATGTTTATAATTTCGAATGTCTGAGCCTCATAGCCTACTAAATCTACATTTAGTATGTCTTTTACAGGATTTGGACTCAATTTTAAATATTGATTAGGGTTATCTAAAACTATACCTGTGTTATATAATTGATTAGAACTTGTTGAACCTAAACAGAAATTAGTAGTCTCTGAACTTGTAAAAGAACCTCCAGATGCTAATGTTGCACCTGTGTCGGAATTTGTAAGTGTATAGGACCCATTTCCATAAGCACAGCAAATACCATCACCATAAGTATCAGTAATTACAAAATCATAACAACCAGAATCTAAACACCCAACATTAATATTTAATGTAGAACCATCTGCTTGCGAACCATAAGTTCCTCCAGAAGCTACTGTACTTCCAGAATCATCAATTAGACTCCACGCTGTTTCTTCTGGATAGTTGTCAAAGGTTATTGAAAGTGTTACATTAGAACAAGACCCAGAACCTCCACCTGTAGAAAGGCTAACAGCATCTACAGCCATATCTCCTTGCCAGGTTGTTCCTGTAACTCCATTAAATCTTAATTGAATACTTCCTCCAACGTAAGCGGCTAAGTTTACGCTAGCTGTTTGCCAAGAATTACCTTGGTTACCAGATTCACTCCAAACGCTAATCCAAGTTGACCCATCGTCATCACTTAATTCTAATGCCAAGCTTCCCATAGAAGTTGCACCATACATATGATAATCAAATTCAAATGTTGCCTGACTTGCAGAAGTTAAATCAAAACATGGAGAATTTAAAATCGCACGTTTTGTAGAGTAGTTTGGTGATGAAGACTCCATGTAAATATAATATGAACCAGAATTTGCACTTGAAGGTCCTGTATTACTTGATGGAGTACTACCACTTCTTAAAGTCCAATTGAAATCATCTCCAGAACTTTGTGACCAAGCTCCCAGTGTATTTTCGAAACTCTCAGAGTATGGGAAAGAAGAGATTCCACCCGAACAACCTGATCCACTAACTGGATCTAATGTTGTAACATTAATCGTATTACTAGCTGATGATACATTACCTTCAGCATCAAAAGCTGTAACATAAAAAGAGTAGGTGGTACTCTCTGATAAACCTGTTATGTTTGCAGATGTCGAAGTAACAGTACCTATTGAAGAACCATTTGAAAACACTTCATAACCTGTTACACCAACATTATCTGAAGACGCATTCCAAGATAAATCAGTTGTAGTTTGCGTTGTGTTTGAAGCTGTTAAGCTCGTTGGTGCTGTTGGTGCTTGCGTATCTGATGCGTTATCAAAAACATTAATATCATCTATAGTTGCATCTCCTGTGTATGAAGTTCCTGTAGTATTTTGAAAACGTAACTGAACTGTACTGTAACTTGCTAAACTAACTTCGGCTTCTTGCCAAGAATTACCTTGATTTCCAGAAAGGCTCCAGATGGTTGTCCAAGTCGACGACCCATTTACTTTAGCTTGTAACCTTAAGGTTCCCATAGCCGATCCATACATATGATATTGAAAAGTCATTGCTGGATTGGTAAGACCACTTAAATCAAAACAAGGTCCTTCTAAAATTGCTTCTTTTGAAGGGTAGTTTGGACTTGAAGCTTCAGTATAAACGTAATAAGTACCTTCTACAGCACTTGAAGGTCCAGTACTACTTGATGGTGTTCCAGCAGAATCTCTGGTCCAATCCATATCATCATCAGAGCTTTGAGACCACGCTCCTAAACTACTCTCAAACCCTTCAGAATATGGAAAAGAAGATACTGTTGTACTACAATCTAAAACAGACTGCGTTGTTGTAACATTTAACACAGAAGACTGAGCAGAAGTGTTTCCTGCGGCATCATAAGCCGAAACTCTAATAGCATATGTTGTATCTGGGGTTAATCCTGATATCGTAATTGATGTTCCTGATACGCTTCCGTATAAAGACCCATTAACATAAACATTGTAACCTGTAACACCAACATTATCTGAAGAAGCATTCCAACTAACGTCAAATGAAGATGAACCTATGTTTGATGCCGCAAGACCAGATGGAACACTTGGAGCCTGATCATCAACACTTCCTCCTGCAGCTAAAACTGCCGCATAAGCATTAACAAGTCCTGCTCCAAATTGATTGGCATCACCTACACTTTTAGTAGTTGTGTATAATATATTTTCAACTTCACTCTTAGTAAGGTTTGGATTTACAGAAAGTACCAGTGCAGCAACCGCAGAAACCTGAGGAGTAGCTCCCGAAGTACCACCCATAGAATCGCTATAATCACCACTATACCAACCAGCACTACCTACTCGATCTAATGTTCTTAAACCATGAGTACCTGTAGAATACCATTGACCTCCTTGCTGTACCCAATCATCATCACTTGGCGCAGCAATATCTAAAGCAGGACCATAATTACTATACATACTTCTTCCTCCATCACCAGAAATACCACCAACTGCCATAACATTTGGCAAATTGGCAGGATAACTTACACATGTCTGAAAATCATTACCAGACGCAATCATTATTAAACATCCTTTTCCATTACGTCCACTATTTGCAGCGTAAGTAAATGCATCTGTTATAGAAGATACATTGTAAGTACAAGAACCAAATCCCCAAGAATTAGAAAGTACATCTGCTCCTTGATTTACAGCCCAGGTAATACCATCAGCAACATCGGCATTTGATGTATTAGGATCAAATATATTTATACTAAAGGTACTTGCACCTGGAGCAATTCCTGCTGCACCAATAGTATTGTGCTGTGCACTAATTAAACCCGAAACTTGTTGACCATGACCATCTCCACTTGTAGAAGGTGTTCCGTTTCCATTATTTGCTGGTGTATAACCAGTTAAAAGAGTAGGCATATCAGGATGAGCCTCTACACCATCATCTATAACCGCAACAACGATACTAGAGTTTCCTGTTGTAATTCCCCAAGCTTCAGGAGCGTTAACATCTATATCAGCTACTAAGGCCTTACCATCTACTGATCCACCTGTGTTATTTAAGTGCCAGGAATCGCTATACATAGGGTCATTAGTGGATTTTACCAACTCTACTTTAAAATCTGGTTCACCCCATTTTAAAACATCCATTTCATGAAGTTCTTGTATAAGATTTAGTTGATTTTCAATTTCGTCAACTTTAAGCAAATATGTATCCTTATTAACAATATTCTTTATTAATTGGGCACCATATTCATTTAAAACTGATGAAATGTCTTCCAAATCTACTCCTTCATTTAAACGAATAGTTACTCTTTTGGTAAACCAAGCCTGCTTATCACCAATCATAAATGCTGGTAACACATCGTACGCACCTTCATTTTGAAGTCCGTAAGAATTTAAAAAAGCTTTACGCTCTTCAAGAGTTTGAATAGAATTTAAGTTGTTGGTAGATTTTAAAATAATCACCCCTTTTTTATCCATTACGCTAACTTCTTTAGAATCTCCATTAAGCGAAAGTTTATTTATAAAATTTTGCTTTGTGCTTTCTGGTACTATATCATTGTTAAAATAAATAGCTACTGAACTATAGTCTGGTTGCATATAAACCTTACCATTTGTATCTATATAATATAGGTCTGAATTTTCTTTAGTCCAGTCTTGAGCATTTATATTAAATATAATGCCTAATAAAAAGGTAACTGCCAAAAATGATTTGAGATTAGTAAAAGCTTTTTTCATAAAAATAAATAGTTTAATGGTTAATATTTTAATAATTCTTTAACAAATTATGAAAATTGTTAAAGAATTTTAGTTTTTACGAAAACGTTTTCGACAAAATACATTCGCTTTAATTATTATTGCGTTTTTACCGTAAAGCATTTGAAGAAAATGACTACATTTACTTATGACACATAAAAAATTGTTGAGCATAAAGGACTTAAACATTTCTGCATTTAAGTCTCGTCAAGAGCACAAAATTATCAGTAACATTTCCTATGATTTATTTGAAAATGAAATTGTAGCTGTTGTTGGTGAATCTGGTTCTGGAAAATCCGTCTCATCTCTAGCTTTAATGGGCTTATTACCAAAGCAAATCTTAAAAATAACATCGGGATCTATCACTTTTGAAAATAAAGAATTAGTACAACTTTCGGATAAGAACTTTCAAAAGATTCGAGGTAATCAAATCTCAATGATTTTTCAAGAACCGATGAGTTCTTTAAACCCTTCTATGCGATGTGGCAATCAAATTGAAGAGATTTTGAAACAGCACACTAACTTATCTAGACTTGAAATTAAAGATGAAATCATTTCACTTTTTGAAAAGGTAAAACTGCCCAATCCTAAAAGGATCTATAAGTCTTATCCACATGAAATCTCAGGCGGTCAAAAACAAAGAGTTATGATTGCTATGGCCATAGCATGTAAACCGCAAATCCTTATTGCAGACGAGCCCACAACCGCATTAGATGTTACCGTACAAAAAGAGATATTAATGCTCCTTAAAGAAATACAGAAGGAAACAAAAATGAGTGTTTTGTTTATTTCTCATGATTTATCTCTTGTTTCTGAACTTGCAGATAGAGTAATGGTAATGTATAATGGTGAAATTGTTGAGCAAGGTGCAACGTCTTTAATCTTTAACCAACCAAAGCATATATATACAAGAGCGCTTATTAACGCGCGACCTTCAACAAAAACGAGATTAAAACAATTACCTACAATTTCGGATTTTATAAACGGAGAGATTAATAATGATATTATCTCAAAAGAAGAACGAACTGCCAACCATAAAAAATTATATGCTAAGGAACCTTTACTTGAAGTTGTCGATGTCGAAAAAGTTTATCTTTCTAATAAAGGATTGTTTTCAAAAGACACAGCCTTTAAAGCTGTAGATGGAGTAAGCTTTAAGGTATATCCTGGAGAAACTATTGGTTTGGTTGGTGAGTCTGGTTGTGGCAAATCCACTTTAGGCAATGCCATACTTCAATTAGATAAAGCAACTTCTGGAAGTATTAAATACAAAGGAAAGGATATAACCAATCTAAAAAAATCTGAATTAAGAGCTTTAAGGAAAGACATTCAAATTATATTTCAAGATCCATTTGCATCACTAAATCCAAGGATGACTGTGGGCAATGCCATAATCGAACCCATGAAAGTTCATAACATTGGCAATTCTTTTGAAGAAAGAAAAGAAAAGGTTCTGGATATCTTAACAAGAGTAGGATTAGATACTTCTAGTTTTTATAAATATCCTCATGAGTTTTCTGGAGGCCAAAGACAACGTGTTGGTATTGCCAGAACTATTGCGCTACAGCCTCAACTTATTGTTTGCGACGAATCAGTTTCTGCTTTAGACATTTCTGTACAAGCACAAGTACTTAATCTATTAAATGATCTAAAAGCTCAGTTTGGATTTACCTATATTTTTATTTCTCATGATCTTGCTGTTGTTAAATACATGGCAGACCAATTACTGGTAATGAATAAAGGTAAAATTGAAGAAATTGGAGATGCTGATAAGATTTATGCTTCTCCTGAAAGAGAGTATACTAAAAAATTAATTCATGCTATCCCAAAAGGGTTATAGCATGAATATTTTCTTAGTTAACTTTAAAACACCCGAAATTACCTTCATAGTGTTTCTTAAGTTTGAAAACATCACGTTTTCATTTAAAGTAGGTTCTGGTAGATTTGATTTGGTTTTCATAAGCTTTGGTTTATGCTAGATTTGGGGCAAAATCTGTAAATTAAGTTTATGGTAAATTAGGGTTAATTTAGTTTTTGATTTGGGATGACTAATATCTAATTATTTTTGAATTTTTCTGTTAAAAAGCATTATAAATCGATGAAATGCATTTATTTTTAACATTTAAGAGTTTATTCGCTCTTATTTAAAAGGAAGTTAAAAAGTTTTGTAGTGTAATTTTCTCCACCTGTTTTAAACAAACCATAGTGACCACCGCCTTCAACGGTAACAAATTCTTTTTCTTTTGATGCTAAATTTGAAAATAAAGCTTCACCATATTCAAAACTGATATTTTTATCTGCATTACCATGAGCAATAAGCACTGGCTGGTTAATATGCTTTGCAGATTCTAAGGGCTTAACTTTATCTGGATTAAAGTCTGTAAGTTCACTTGCTTTATCTAAGGTTAAATCGCATATCCACTTTAATCCTATTCCAAAAAAATATCTCGCTTGATAGTCATATACAATTTGTCTTAAATCGGTAAATGTACTTTCTATAACTCCAAACTTTAGCCTTTTATCATACTCCATAGCCTGCAACGCAATTGCACCTCCTAAAGAATTTCCCCATATACCAACTTTTGCATCTTGCCTTACTTTTTTAATTTCATCAATTATTATTGAAATGTCTTTCTTTTCTAAATATCCGTAGGTAGAAAATTTCCCTTCACTTTTGCCATGGGCTCTATTATCAAAAATCCAACTTTCAAATCCTAACTCAGCAAGGGAAATAGCTAAACTTGTAAAGTGCTCTTTACAGCCTCCAATTCCATGTACCAATATGATTGATGCTCTTGTAGAATCTGCTAAAGATGTCACACGATAACCCGTTAAATTAATACCATCAAAAGATTTTAAATTAACTACTTCGTAAGGTATGTTATTAGAGTCTAAGTGATTTTCGCTATTTACTCTTTGAGGTTGTAAAATAGCATAGGGTAGGACATGTTGTGTTATGACATAAATAGATATGCCTATAAAAAATATGAGCCCAATTAGTATTTTGTTACGTCTTTTCAAACGTTAAATAGCCATCTCAGGAATATCTCCTTCTATAATTAAATGTCCTTCTGTTGCTTTTTGGATCTCTTCTACAGAAACACCTGGTGCACGCTCTAACAATTTAAAACCTTCAGTTGTTACCTCTATTACAGCCAGATTGGTTACTATTTTCTTTACACAACCAACACCTGTTAAAGGTAAAGTACAGGATTTTAAAAGTTTGGATGCTCCTGCTCTATTGGTATGCATCATAGCTACAATAATATTTTCTGCACTTGCTACCAAATCCATAGCGCCTCCCATGCCTTTTACCATTTTACCTGGTATTTTCCAGTTGGCAATATCTCCATTTTCAGCAACTTCCATTGCGCCAAGAATTGTTAAATCTACATGCTGGCCTCTAATCATAGAGAAACTCATTGCCGAATCAAAAAAGGAGGCTCCTGGCAATGTTGTTATGGTTTGTTTTCCTGCATTAATGACATCTGCATCTTCTTCACCTTCAAATGGAAATGGTCCCATACCAAGGACTCCATTTTCACTTTGAAACTCTACTTCTATATCATCTCTTACAAAGTTAGCCACCAAAGTTGGTATGCCTATACCAAGGTTTACATAGTAACCATCCTTTACTTCTTTTGCAATACGTTTTGCTATTCCGTTTTTATCTAACATAACTAACTTCTTTGTCTTACAGTTCTTTGCTCTATTCTCTTTTCATAATGCGCTCCCTCAAATATTCTTTGTACAAATATGCCAGGAATATGAATCTGATTTGGATCTAACTCTCCAACAGGAACCAGCTCTTCTACCTCAGCAACTGTAATGTTGGCGGCACCACACATATTAGGATTAAAATTACGAGCTGTACCTTTAAAAATAAGATTACCTGCAGCATCACCTTTCCACGCTTTAATAAATCCAAAATCAGCTTTAAAAGCATGCTCTAACACATACATTTTACCATTAAATTCTCTCGTTTCTTTGCCTTCTGCAACTTCAGTACCATAACCTGCAGGAGTATAAAACGCAGGAAAACCAGCCTGAGCAGCTCTTGCTCGTTCTGCCAATGTTCCTTGAGGTATTAATTCTACCTCGAGCTCACCAGAGAGCATTTGGCGTTCAAACTCGTCGTTTTCGCCCACATATGACGATATCATTTTTTTGATTTGTTTTTGCTGAAGTAATAAGCCTAAACCAAAATCATCTACACCTGCATTATTAGAAATACATGTTAAACCTTTTACATTTAATTTTACGAGCTCTGCTATTGCATTTTCTGGTATACCTGATAAGCCGAAACCTCCAAACATAAAGGTCATGTTATCCTTTACGCCTTGTAAAGCTTCAGTAACATTAGCTACTTTTTTATTAATCATGATTGTTTATTTTTCCTTTTGGAAAAATACAAAACAATGCTATAAATTAATAGTTTCTTATAAAATAAATAAGGGTGTGACTATGTTGTATTTAATCGAAATCTATTTCAATTTCATCGTCTTCGCTACTCTGAGATTCATCATCTAAATCTCCTTCATCTTTTGCTGTACAATCGATATTGATTGATAATTCTGAAGGTTTTTCGAACTCGCCTTTAGATACATT
This sequence comes from Winogradskyella sp., assembly GCA_002722255.1. GTDB lineage: Bacteria > Bacteroidota > Bacteroidia > Flavobacteriales > Flavobacteriaceae > Winogradskyella > Winogradskyella poriferorum. Next base: position 399,241 of record PBLD01000001.1, read on the forward strand.
AAGTGTTTTATCTGCATAACAAGCTTTCATATACAATCCCCAAATCGGTAATGCCATAGAAGCTCCTTGACCATAAGAAATACTTTTAAAATGTGCTGCTCTATCTTCTGCACCAACCCAAACACCTGTTACCAAATTTGGCACCATTCCCATAAACCAACCATCACTCTGATTTTGAGTTGTACCTGTTTTTCCTGCTATTGGATTTGTTAATTCATAAGGGTAGCCTGTGATAATTTCTTTATAAACAGCATTCCATTTGTCAAACCCTTTATGTCTTAATCTACGACCAGAACCAGCTTGTGTTACACCTTCCATTAAATTCACAGTAACATATGCCACCTCTTCACTTAACACATCTTTACTTTCTGGTGCTACTTGATAAAGTACTGTGCCGTTTTTATCTTCAATACGTGTAACCATTACTGGTGTATTGTAAACACCTTTATTAGCAAAGGTTGAATACGCTGCGACCATTTCATATACACTAATATCTGGTGTACCTAGAGCTATTGCTGGTACTGGTAAGATATCTTGCTCTACTCCTAATTTTTTAGCCATTTCAACTACAGGTTGCGGACCAATCTCGTTCATTAAACGAGCTGTAATGGTATTTGTAGAACTTGCTAATGCATCCTTTAGGGTTTGCTTACCCGAGTAATTTCCATCCGAATTCTTAGTCGTCCATGGTTCTGGATTTCCAAATTTATTAGCCTCTATAGTAATAGGTGTTCTTGGGAAAGAATCGCATGGTGATACTTGCAACTGATCTATGGCTGTAGCATACACAAACGGCTTAAAGGTAGAACCAACTTGTCGTTTTCCCTGCTTAACCATGTCATATTTAAAATGCTTATAATTCATACCTCCAACCCATGCTTTTACATGACCGTTTGATGGATCCATAGACATCATACCTGGACGTAAAAAGGATTTGTAGTATCGCATAGAATCTATTGGCTTCATTACGGTATCTACCTCACTTGGTTTACCGTCTATCCATTTAAACACTGTCATTTCAACAGGTTTATGAAATGATGCCTCTATTTCTTTATCAGATTTACCTTGTTCCTTTAGAATTCTCCAACGCTCACCTCTTCGCATTCCTGCTTTAAGTAGATTATTAACTTCAGATTTTGACAACTCTAAAAATGGAGCTGTAGGATTTCTATCTGGTGTATTTTGGTGATCAAATTCTGCTTGTAACCTAGGCATATGCAGTGCAATAGCTTCTTCGGCATATTTTTGCATACGCGAATCAATGGTAACAAACACCTTTAACCCGTCACTATACAAGTCGTATTTAGAACCATCTGGTTTTCTATTAGCTTCTTCATTTGCCCAATCTTTCATGAAAGCTCTTAGGTATTCTCTAAAATAAGTTGCAATTCCTTCTCGATGTGATTCTGGAGTATAATTAAGATCTAATTCTGTGGCTTGTAAAGAGTCTTTTACCTCTTCTGTAATATAGCCGTACTTATGCATTTGAGCTAAGACAACATTACGTCTATTTTTAGTTCCAACAGGATTTTTATGAGGTCTAGGATTGTATAATGAAGAATTTTTGAACATCCCAACTAACATAGCTGACTCCTTAATGTCTAAATCTCTTGGTTCCTTTCCAAAATAAATTCTAGATGCCGAACGAATACCATCTGCATGATTATTAAAGTCGTAAATATTGAAATACTGAGTTATTATTTCCTCCTTGGTGTATTGACGTTCTAGACGGATAGCAATAATCCACTCTCTTACTTTTTGAAGTGCTCGTTCAAATTTATTTTGAGACACCTGATCCGTGAATAACTGCTTTGCTAATTGCTGAGATATTGTACTCGCTCCACCTCCGCTTCCTAATTTAAATATTGCTCGAAGTGTTCCTCTTCCATCAATTCCTGAATGGTCATAAAAGCGAATATCTTCAGTAGCAACTAAAGCATCAACTAAGTGCTTGGGTAAATCGTCATACCCTACAGGTGTTCTATTATCATCAAAATAAAACTTACCTAGTGTAACACCATCTGAAGAAATGATTTCTGTTGCTAAGTTCGTTTCAGGATTTTCTAATCTGGTATGATCTGGCATCTCTCCTAACAGTCCCCAAGACGCAAAAAGAAATAACAATACTACAGCAAGAACACCTCCTGCAAATAGCATCCAAAACCATCTTACATATTTTGAAAAATCTATTGTTTCTGCTTTAGATTTTGTTGTCTTCTTTTTTGCCATAACACCTAATTTTGAGCTGATTCTACCCTAAAACCTATATCTGTAATTCCTTCTAAATTTTCAACACCATTGACCTCTCCGTTTTTTCGCATAGCATGTTGAATATTTACGCTATAATCTCCGTTTTCTGTAAATTTAAATGGAGATTTATAACCTCTATACCAAAGTTTATTTTCTTTTATATCTGTAAATCCCGAACCCAAAAGTTCACCGTTTTTTGCAGCCATTTTATATTCTAATGTATCTGTAATGGCTTTACCATTAGGATAATTTAATTCTACAATGAGAAACAAATTACTATACGCATAGTCATTATTGTTTCTTAGATTAACGTAAAGATTATAATTATTTGTGGTATCTGGTGCTTTAAAATAAAACGTTGCTATAGAATCTTTATGCCACTGATTTGGAACAGATTTATACTCATCAAAAACGGCTTTAGAATCGCAGCTTGTACCCAAAAACAAACTTACAAGGGCTAGCAATAACCAATTAGTTCTTCTTTGCATTTTGTTTTTGATTGCGATTTTTGTTACGGTTTTTATTTCTGTTCCTATTCTTATTACGTTTCTTTTTAGGTTTTGGATTATCAAAGCGTGTTAAACTGTCTTGACCTACAACGTTTTCAAACTCTGTTTTAGTGTCTTGTATGTGCTCTGCAGCATATTCTTCAAGACTTGCGACTTTTTCTCTTTTCTTGTTTTTTGAAATAATCTCATTGGCTTGCGCTGCAGTAATTACATGCCAATTCATCCATTCTCCCTCATATGCATACCACATAAGACCTTTAAAGATATCTGTCTTTTGGCAAACTGCTGTTCCCTTTTCTGTATATAGTTTTGTATCGTTTTTTGGGAAAGCTTTTAAGGCATCTAAATAAGCATCTAGTTCGTAATTAAGACAACACTTAAGCTTACCGCACTGTCCTGCTAACTTTAATGGATTTAATGACAATTGCTGGTACCTTGCTGCTGAAGTACTCACCGATCTAAAATCGGTTAACCAAGTAGAACAGCATAATTCTCTTCCACAAGAACCAATACCTCCAAGTCTTGCTGCCTCTTGCCTAAAACCAACCTGACGCATTTCAATTCTTGTTTTAAATTCTCTTGCAAAGACTTTAATTAGTTCTCTAAAATCTACACGTTCTTCTGCAGTGTAATAAAACGTAGCCTTACTCCCATCTCCTTGATATTCGATATCAGAGATTTTCATTTTTAGGTTAAGGTCTATAGCAAACTGCCTTGCTTTAACCTTCATTGGTTCTTCCTTATCTCTAGAACTAGACCAAATATCTATATCCTTTTGAGATGCTTTACGGTATATTTTTAAAACATTTTCTGAATCTTCAATATCAATTTTTTTGCGTTTCATTTGTACACGCACCAATTCACCCGTTAAGGTTACCATACCAATATCATGACCAGATTTTGCTTGAGTGGCAACAATGTCGCCAATACTTAATGTGAGATTTTCTGTATTTTTATAATATTGTTTTCTTCCATTTTTAAAACGTACTTCTACACCTATAAAAGGTTCTTGTCCGTTTGGAAGTGACATATTAGCCAACCAGTCAAAAACAGTAAGTTTATTGCAGCTATCTGTACCACAAGTCCCATTGTTTTTACATCCTTTTGGCTGACCGTCTTTACCAGTTGCGCAACTGTTACAAGCCATATAGAATTATATATATTGAATCTAGACTACTTAAAGCCTAAATAAAGGATTCATAAAATTATTAAAGAGTAAAGATATGATTTTTTAGTGTTTTATATAGATATCCTTAAAAGATGTATTTTAGAATCTAAACTTGCTTTACGCTAATAATATTAACAGGACATGCTTTTGAAGCATTCTGACTTGGCTCTAAAATTTCATAATCCTTAGATTTTAGTGTGTAAAATCCTTTCTTTTCTTCCGCATGTAGCAACACAGATTTTCCATCTCTCTTAGACATCTGAAATTGTTGTGGCGCCAATTCTACACAGTAATTACAACCAATACACTTGTTGCGTTGTAATGTAATAATAACCATTAGGCTTCAACTTTATTTTCTACAATTTTGTAGAGTTTGTCTGATGGTCTTACCCTAAAATCTAATGGAATGGTTATTGCATCTCCTTTGGTACCTTTTTTTTGTGACTTATCATTGACCAGCATTTCTTTTAATTCGAATTCTTTAGCTCCAGTTGTAGGTCCTGTAATTAAAATTGTATCACCAAGAGAAATGTCGTAAGCCTCAATCTTAAACTCTCCGATTTTAGCCTTTGGAAAATAATGCACACCTTTACCTATATAAACTTTCTTTTGGGTAGCGTGACTGCCTGAGCCTTTGCTCCACTCTCCTAGCTTCTGCCCTAAGTAATAGCCACTCCAAAATCCTCTATTATAAACTTTTTCTAGGTCTTGCATCCAAGAGATAACTTGCTCTTTAGAATACGTTCCATTTTCTAAACTATCAATGGCTTCTCTGTAGCATTTAATTACTTTAGCTACATATTCTGGTGCTCTACCTCTTCCTTCAATTTTTAAAACCTTAATGCCTGCATCTACCACTTGATCTAAAAAGTCAATGGTACACAAATCTTTTGGTGACATTATATACTCATTATCAAGCTCCATTTCTATACCCGTTTCCTGATCTACAACCGTATACTTTTTTCTACAGTTTTGCTTACAAGCACCTCTATTAGCAGAAGAATTATACGCATGTAAACTCATATAACATTTACCAGAAACTGCCATGCAAAGTGCTCCATGACCAAAAATTTCTATCTCTACCAATCTACCTGAAGGCCCTTTGATTTGTTCTTTCTCTATTTGCTCAGTTATGTGTTTTACCTGGCGCAAACTTAACTCTCTACTCAAAACCATAGTATCTGCAAACATGGCATAGAACTTTACAGTTTCAAGATTGGTGATGTTTATTTGAGTTGAGATATGCACTTCCATATCAAACTCCCTCGCTATGGCAATAACCGCCTGGTCCATAGCTATAACTGCTGTGATATCTGACTCTTTTGCCTTTTTAACCAAGGTTTTTACGATAGATAAATCATGATCATAAATAATGGTATTTAGCGTTAAATAAGTTCTTACATTTTTGGCCTTACAACGTTGAGCTATTTCTTCTAAATCGTCTAGTGTGAAATTTATCGATGCTCTGGCACGCATATTTAGCTGCTCTACTCCAAAATATATAGAGTCCGCTCCATTATCTAACGCTGCCTGAAGGGATTCAAAATTTCCTGCAGGCGCCATAAGTTCAATCTTTTGCATCTCTTTGTACTTTACTCTTAATTAAATTCTATCTCGTAGTTGAGTTTATTGGATAGTGATCTAAGCTTGGATTTAGTTTTGAAAACATTAGATAACAATAATTTACTCCATCCTATCTTCTTGGAGAACTCATTAAAGGACTCTTCACGCCAATTAAAACCTTCTTTCCAAAATTTATTTGGTGAGATATAACAAAAGGTGTAATCGAAAACAAAACTAGCGTCATTTTCTCCTTTTAATATAGATAAACTGTCTGGTGCCATTAACGTAATGTGATGGCTAGAACACTGCTGCCTAACATTTTTTATTAGGTCTAAATAATCGTCCTCTAAAGAAGAAACATCAAAGTCATTATATTCTGTATTTCCTATCTTTTGAATTGGTCTTAATTGAAGAATATCAAAACTTTCTCCATTAAAATGCTTAAAGAAATCCTTGAGTTCGTAAAAGTTGTCTTTATTAAAGGTGTAGTTTATTCTTACTTTAAAATCGTAAGTCTTTTTAAGTTCAACAAAGGCATTTAAAGCATTCTGAAATTTTTCGTAACTCGCCTTTTTCATAAAACTTTCATAACTCTCTTTGGTTACTCCATGAAGCGAAATTGTAAACTCATTAAGTCCTGCTTTTAAAAGCGGTTCAATGTTTTCTTTAGTTAGTAAGTTTGCGTTTGTAGTTATAGAAATATACGGTACTTTATATTGTTTACCCAATTCTACAATTCTTACTAAATTTTTATACAACGTTGGCTCGGTACCACAGCCAATTTGCAATTTTAAAGCACGATTAAAAATCGTTTTTGCAACCTTCTCTAAATCGTCTTCCTTAAACTGTCCTTTAAGTGTTTTTACATAGTCTGCATCTGTGAAATAACACATTTTGCAGCGTAAGTTGCAAGCTAATACAGGGTCTAAATTCACCGCTAAATAGCGCTTGTTGAATTTATGTAGCAGATAAAGCCCTAAAAACTTAATTCTATGGCTTTTTATTTTTCTGTTGAGCTGTAATAGCTTATAAATATTCATTTATTTAGCGGTATTACTTTGTGCTTCAAAAATGTTTCTCAAATCCTTTTTGTATGGTAAGTGATCGGCTCTACCCTTTTTAAATATATCATTACTATTACCCTGTCCTTTACGTAATGCTTTTTGTTCTTCGTAAGGGAGTTTTATGATTTCCTGGCAATGTGAAGAACAACAGTTGTCCATTTTTTCCTTACACTCATCACATTGAATAAATAATAAATGACAAGCTTCATTTAAACAATTAGTATGTGTGTCTGCTGGTTTTCCACATTGGTGGCAGTTAGCAATAACATCATCACTAATACGTTCTGAACGTCTTTGATCGAAAACAAAGTTTTTGCCTATAAACTTATTTTCTAAACCCTCAGACTCTACCTGACGCGTATAATTTATAATACCGCCTTCTAGCTGAAACACATTTTTAAATCCCTTGTGTTTGTAATAAGCACTGGCTTTTTCGCAACGAATTCCACCTGTACAATACATCACTAATTTTTTGTCCTCCTTGTGCTCTCTAAGATCTTCTTCAATTAAATCTAAAGATTCTCTAAAGGTGTCTACATCTGGTGTAATGGCATTTTTAAAATGCCCTATCTCGCTCTCATAATGATTTCGCATATCTACTAAAACCGTATCTGGATCTTCAATAAGCGCATTAAATTGCTCTGCATCTACATGAACACCTTTGTTGGTTACATCAAACGTGTCGTCATTAAGACCATCAGCTACAATTTTGTGACGCACTTTTACTTTTAATTTCAAAAAGGCAAAATTATCATGCTCTATGGCGATGTTTAATCTTACATTTTCTAAAAACGTAATAGTGTCTAAATGATTTTTGAAAGCCTCAAAATTTTCTGCTGGAACAGATAGTTGGGCATTAATACCTTCGTGGGCTACATAGATTCTACCCAAGACGTCCAAAGCGTCCCATGCCAAAAACATGTGATTTCTAAATATCTGTGTGTTGCCAATTTTGGCGTACTTATAGAAAGAGATCGTTAAGCGCTCTTTTCCCGCTTTTTCGATAAGTTCTGCTCTTTCTTTAGCACTTAAGTTATTGTACAGTTGCATGCTATACTAATTTTTAAGGTTAAAGAATTTTGTGCAAAGGTATTATTTTTAGCTAAGTAGCATAAAAAAAGCACTTTGAATTTATCAAAGTGCCTTCCAACTAAAATATTATTATGAAAAAATATTTCTACTTTAGTACCAGGCTGCTAACCCTATTAACAGCCTAGTAACTAAATACCTTAAGATTCAATTGTAAACTAATTGAAAAATAGTTAGAGAAATTTTCGGCCAAACTCTAACTTTTCAATAAGATATTCATAGCAATTTTTTCCATTTCCATAAAGTAGATGTGAAAAGTGTAAAATGGTTGCGTCATAAAATTGAAAAAATTAAAATAAGTGGTATTTTTGATATCAATTTAAATAAGAAACAAGAAGAAATGAGTAGTGAAAAAGATGCCAAACTAAAAGCGCTAAAATTAACGCTAGACAAGTTAGATAAAGCCTACGGAAAAGGAACCGTAATGAAAATGAGTGACCAAGCGATTGAAGATGTAGATGCTATATCATCTGGTTCTTTAGGCTTAGACATTGCTTTAGGTGTTGGTGGTTATCCAAGAGGGAGAGTAATAGAAATATATGGTCCTGAATCTTCAGGTAAAACAACGTTGACCTTGCATGCCATTGCAGAAGCTCAAAAAGCTGGTGGTATTGCAGCTTTTATTGATGCAGAGCATGCTTTTGATCGTTTTTATGCAGAAAAGCTTGGTGTAGATTTAGAGAACCTAATCATTTCTCAACCAGATAATGGTGAGCAAGCATTAGAAATTGCAGATAATCTTGTACGTTCTGGTGCTATAGACATTGTAGTTGTAGATTCTGTTGCCGCTTTAACACCAAAAAGTGAAATTGAAGGCGAAATGGGAGACTCTAAAATGGGTTTACATGCACGTTTAATGTCTCAAGCCTTAAGAAAGCTTACAGCATCAATTAGTAAGACTAATTGTACCATGATATTTATTAACCAATTACGTGAAAAAATTGGTGTAATGTTTGGAAACCCAGAAACTACTACAGGTGGTAATGCTCTTAAATTCTATGCATCTGTTCGTTTAGACATAAGACGTTCTACTCAGATTAAAGATAGTAACGGAGATGTAATGGGTAACAAAACCAGAGTTAAGGTTGTAAAAAACAAAGTTGCACCTCCTTTTAGAACTGCAGAATTTGATATTATGTATGGAGAAGGTGTTTCTAAAGTTGGTGAAGTTTTAGATTTAGCTGTTGAAAAAGATATTGTAAAAAAGAGCGGTTCATGGTTTAGTTATGGTGACACTAAACTAGGTCAAGGACGAGATGCTGTTAAGTCATTAATTAAAGACAATCCTGATTTAATGGACGAATTAGAAGAAAAAGTTCGGTCGTTAATCAATGAAAATCAATAAATTATAAAAAAATCCTGCTAAAAACAGGATTTTTTTATTTTTTGGACGCAACCCTTTTGCAATTTCTGCATCTAATGGGTGGAATTAATTTTATAGAGTGATGAAAAAGTATGCCTTTTTGCTCCTTATGTTTGTTGGATTATCAACGTCGTGTAGCGTAGAGAATGATGACCCTGTGATTCACACAGAGTTTATGCCTATCACAAATGTTGAATTACCAGAGTATTTTATTCAAGGTCAAACTTATGAGATTAACATGTCTTACATAAAACCTAGCTCTTGCTATGTTTTTAATAATATCATTTTTGATATTGAAGGACATGAGAGAACCGTAGCCATTCTGAATACAGTTTACGAAAACACCAACTGTATTCCTGAAGGAGAATCAACTACAGTTAGTTTTGATCTAACGATTTCTGGAAATGAAGTATACTTGTTTAAATTTTTCCAAGGCACTCAAGACGGTGTAGATCAATATCATTTAGTAGAAGTACCTGTTGTTGACGGCAGAGACTCTATAGTGGTAGAAGAAGACTAATTATTAATTAATTCCAACAATAATGTGAGTTTAGAACAACTCATAAAAAAATGTATAAACCAAGATGCTAAAGCTCAGAGCCAATTATACAAGCAATATGCAAGTAAATTATTTTCGCTCTGTCTTAAGTACTCTAAAAACTATGCCGAGGCAGAAGATAATCTGCACGACGCATTTATAACTGTATTTAGTAAAATAGATCAGTATAAAAACAAAGGTTCTTTTGAAGGTTGGTTAAAACGTATAGCAATTAATACATCATTGCAACGCTACAGAGAAAACGTTGGAGTGTTTGATATTGTTAACGAAGGTAATATTGAAGATGTTACGGTAGATATTAATGATGAAGATGTTAATATAGATTTTTTGCTTCAAATTATACAAGAGTTACCAGATAGATATCGATTGGTATTTAACCTATATGTTCTAGACGGATACTCTCATGTAGAAATAAGTAAATTAATTAACATTTCTACAGGAACCTCAAAATCTAACCTAGCAAGAGCTAGAATGATTTTAAAAGAAAAAATAGAAGATTACAAAGCGAGTTTAAATTCGCAGTCGTTATAAAATGAACGAAGAAAAAAATATAGACAGACTTTTTCAGGAGAAGTTTAAAAACTTTGAAGTAGCTCCTAACGATGCTGTTTGGGATCGCATAAGCGAGAGTCTTCCTAAGAAAAAGAAAAAACGCAGAGTTATTGCGCTATGGTGGCAAGTCGGTGGTGTCGCTGCAGTCATTGCTTTACTCTTAACTGTTGGTACCTCTTTATTCAATTCATCTGACGATAATGAGGTTGTACCTACAATTGTGGATACCGAAAAAACAGAAGGCAACTCTAAAAAAGATACTGAATTAAAAAGCTCTAACGGAGACAACAACAGTTTAAACAATAATAAACAAGACATAAATGTTGCAGATTCTAACGAGAAGGAATTATCTAATCCTAACGGAAATGAAAAATCTTCAACAGAACAAGACAATAGAAAAAAATTAACTTCTTCTAAAACAAATAAGTCGAATGCCGTTGCTGATTCAAATGAAAATAAAACTAAAGCAACTTCTAATTCGCATAAGAGCTTAACAGAGTTAAATAACGAAGACAACAACAGCACTGTCGCTTCAAACAAGGAGAATACTGAAAACAAACTAGAAGATGAAATCATTAATGGTTCTGAAATGAAATCTGTTATAGAGAATACTGTTGGCAACAAGAACTCTGCAGTAACAGATAACACATCATCTAATGGTACTGAAAATGCTTCTAATACTGAAAAAAACAAAGAAGAGTTAGAAAAAAACACTTCGATAAAAGAAGACAACGAAAAAGAATCTATTCTAGATGCAATTGCCGATAACAGCAATAGCAAGGAAAATATTGATGAAAAAGAAAAAGAAGATGAACAAAACAGGTGGAGCATTGCACCAAATGTTGCGCCTGTTTATTACAGTTCTCTTGGTCAAGGCTCATCAATAGATCAACAGTTTAACAACAACTCTAAGAGTGGTAATGTTAATATGAGTTATGGTATTACGGGTTCATACGCTGTTACCAGTAAATTAAAAGTTAGAGCTGGTATTAATAGAGTTAATCTTAGTCAAAGCACTTCTAATGTTTTTGCACTAAGTGGTAGTGAATTTGCCTCGAGAAATGCAGAAGTATCCATAATGGGTAATATTAACCCAAGAGACGGTTTTGAAAACATCTCATTAATGAGCACAAATATGTTTGACAGAAGTACAACTCCTGAAGTTTTCAACTCAAGATCTTCTGGAAATATTGATCAACGTTTTGGATTTATTGAAGTACCTCTTGAATTAGAATATCGTCTTCTAGACAAAAAATTTGGGATTAATGTCATTGGTGGTTTTAGTACATTTTTCTTAAATCAGAATGAAGTCTATGCAGATATCGATGGAGCTTCTACATTAATTGGAGAAGCTAATAATATGAACTCAACAAGTTTTAGTGCCAATTTTGGTTTAGGGCTTGATTATAGTTTATCAAAACAATGGAATTTTAATCTTGAACCTCAGTTCAAGTATCAAATAAACACATTTAGTAACACGTCTGGTAATTATAGACCTTTCTTTATTGGTTTGTATACCGGATTAAGTTACAAGTTTTAGGTTTAAGTTAGTTAGTTTAGGTTATTGCAAACAAACATAAAAGCAATGATGAATGCAATGATGACAAAAGCTGCTCTTGGTTAGAGTGGCTTTTATTTTTTTATCTATTCTCTGGTAAATTCTTACTAAGCTCAGTTAAGATAATTGCTCTTGCTTTTTGATTTAAAGCCTTAGTATCTGCAACCTTTAAATTTTCTGTTTTAAGAAATTGATGAATTTTCGTCCTCATTGCACCAGGACCACCACTAAAAAAAGTATAAGAAAATCGCTTTTTATTATCGTAAAACGTTAGAGGAACAATAGGAATTTGATGATTTATAGCTAATCGGAATGCTCCATCCTTAAACTCATCTAATACGATATGCTCTTCTGGCACTCCACCTTCGGGAAATATACAGATACTCAACCCTTGCTTTAATCTCCTTTGCGCTCTTAGAAAAACCGCTTGCCTGCTCTTAGCACTACTTCTATCTACCAAAATACATGTACGCTTATAAAAGAACCCAAACAATGGAATTTTTGCCAATTCTTTTTTTCCTACAAATACAAAAGGATTTTTTACAGCCACCAACATTAACATAATGTCTGTCATAGATGTATGATTGGCAATAAACATATAGCTCTTCTTCGGGTTAGGAACCTCTTCCTTTATAATCTTATAATTAAAGCCCATTCCTATAAGAATAAACTTTGCCCAAATACGAGCTAACTTAAAAAAGAATGGATACCACTTTTCTCTAGATATTGAAATCAAAAGAATAGGAAACATTACAATAATTGGTAAGGCTACCAATATGTAGAACCAAATGCGATACAAAACCCAAAACGGATACTTAATTATTGCCATGGTACCAAAACTAAGTATTTAATTCAAATCGCTTCTTATAGTTCTTTCAAAAAATTATCTTTGTTTTCTATTTAGATTTAAGTTTAATTTCAAAGAGATTACTGCTTATTACTTATTAATAAGACTATGTTTATTAAAATCTTATAGTGAATAGAGCAGAATTAAAAAGATACCTGCCTTCGCAGGTAATATTATGGCAAGAATATTAACAGGCATACAAAGTACAGGAACACCTCATTTAGGGAATATTTTAGGTGCAATTTTACCAGCAATAGAGCTATCTGAAAAGAGCGACAATGAATCTTATTTATTTATTGCAAATCTGCATACGCTAACACAAATTAAAAACGCAGAAGAATTAAGACATAATACTTATTCTGTAGCAGCCACATGGTTGGCATTAGGCTTAAATGTAGAAAAATCTGTGTTTTACAGACAAAGCGACATTCCGCAAGTAACTGAATTAGCTTGGTATCTCAATTGTTTTTTCCCTTATCAACGTATGAAACTCGCTCATGGCTTTAAGGATAAAGCAGATCGATTAGACGACGTTAACTCTGGTCTGTTTATGTATCCAATGCTTATGGCTGCAGATATTTTGTTGTATGATGCAGAGATTATTCCTGTTGGAAAAGACCAAGTTCAGCACATAGAATTCACTAGAGATGTTGCTTCTCGTTTTCATACAAAAATGGGTGAAGCTTTTGTCTTACCAGAAGAAAAATTACAAGAAAGCACAATGCTTATTCCTGGTACAGATGGTGAAAAAATGAGTAAAAGTAGAGACAACTTTATCAATATCTTTTTACCAGAAAAACAGCTTCGCAAAAAAGTAATGTCTATACAAACCGATAGCACACCTCTAGAAGAACCTAAAGACTGGAAAACCTGTAATTGTTTTGCAATCTACAGTTTACTGGCTTCAGATGAACAAATTGCAGAAATGAAAGCTAATTACGAAGGTGGAAATTATGGTTATGGCCATGCTAAGCAAGCACTATACGAGCTTATTTTAGAACGTTTTGCAGAGCCAAGAGAGCGATACAATTATTACATGAGCAATCTTAACGAGCTCGATGCAATCCTAGCTAAAGGTGCTGCTAAAGCCAAATTAGTAGCTGATGATGTACTGCAACGTGTAAGAGAAAAGGTTGGGTATTAAATAACCTCAAACAATTTTCCAGGCAAAGGACGTATGACGCCTTTTAATTCCATATTAAGTAATATTCCTGCTAATTTATAAGTAGGAATATTACACTCTAAGGCAATAACATCCAATATCTCTTTGCCTTTGTCTTTCAAATAATTATATATAACTTTTTCGTCTTCATTTAACTCAACAAAAAGTTGCTTTTGCACAGCAGGTTTCTTCTCATCCTCTAATTGCCAATTTAAAATATAAGGAATATCCAGAGGGTTAGATAACAGATGTGCTTTCTGAAATTTAATTAGATTATTACAGCCAACACTCTGGCTATCTGTTATCCTTCCAGGTACAGCAAAAACCTCTCTATCGTAAGAGTTAGCTATATCAGCTGTAACGAGACTTCCTCCTTTTTCTGCAGATTCAATGACTATAGTAGCTTCACTAAGTCCAGCTATAATGCGGTTTCGTTTCAGAAAATTTTTTCTATCAAATACGTCTGTACTCCAAAAATCGGTATAAAAACCACCATGATTTTCTACTTCAACAACATACTTTTTATGAACTTTAGGATATATTTGATTTAAGCCATGCGCCAGGCAACCAATAGTTTGCAAATTGTGTTTTATGGCTGCCTTATGTGCTGTAATATCTGCTCCATAAGCAAAACCAGAAACAATCACAGGATTATAATGCGATATTTCCTCTACCAATTTTTCGCAAAAAGCAATACCATTAGTTGTAATTTTACGAGCACCAACAATACTTATTATTGGTCTGTTATTCAAGTTTATATTTCCTGACTGAAATAACACTATTGGTCCATCAATACAATGTTTTAATCTTTCAGGATAAGTGTCTTCGATAAAATAATGTGGCTCTATGTTATTGTCTCTAATAAAGCGCAACTCATTGGTGGCTTCTTCAATGTGAATGGCATCGAAAAGTCCTTCAATTGTAACTGTACCTATACCATCAATTTTAAGAAGACTCGACTTTTTCTCTTTTAGTACAGCTTCAGCAGAACCACAATGATTAATTAATTTTTTAGCTGTTGTTGCACCTATTTTTGGTACATGTTGAAGCGCTAAAGCATAAATTAAATCTTGTTCTGTCATTTAAACTATTGATTTTCAAAACTACAAGAAACTAAATTTTTATGATGTTAATAAATAAACTAGAGCAAACTTTTATCGAAAACAAAAATTTTTAACTTTGTTTCTGTATGCAATTAGAAACTTACATTAGCGACCTTTTATACCGATACGATTGTATAACTGTACCTCAACTGGGTGCTTTTTTAACAAACCGTGTATCGGCAAGAGTACATGATACTACTCATACTTTTTATCCACCAAAAAAAGTATTGTCTTTTAACGAGCAATTACAACACAATGATGGGTTATTAGCAAATTATATTGCTGAAGTAGAAAAAGTACCGTACGCTACTGCTAACGATAAGATTTCTAAGCAAGTAAAAGCCATAAAATCTTACCTTATTGAAGGGGAAACTATTCAATTTGAAAACATTGGTGAACTTGTTCTAAATACTGAAGGAAAAATTGTTTTTAATCCTTCTAGTCATATCAACTACCTAACAGATTCTTTTGGTTTATCGCACTTTACATCGGCAGATATTAAGCGTGAGGTTTACAAAGAAGAAGTAGAAACGATTGAAGAAACAGCTCCAATAGCATTTACACCAGAAAAACGTTCTAACAATAATTGGTTAAAATATGCTGCAGCTGCTGTAATAGTTTTAGGTCTTAGTGGATTTGGTGCTGCTAATTATTATAACAACAGCGTTGAAAATCATAATCAATTAGCACAAGAAGAAGCTAATGCTCAACTCGATGCCAAAGTACAAGAGGCAACCTTTGTTATTAGTAATCCATTACCTGCGGCTACCTTATCTCTAGAAAAACAAACAGGTAATTATCATATTGTAGCTGGTGCTTTTAGGGTTGAAGCGAACTCTAATAAAAAGGTAGAGCAACTTAGAAGTATGGGCTATAAAGCCAGAAAAATTGGTAAAAATCGCTATGGATTGCATGAAGTAGTCTATGAAAGTTTTGAAACTAGACTTGATGCTCAAAGAGCACTCACCAAAATTCGCAGTGAACACAATAAAGATGCTTGGTTATTAATTAAGAAATTAGATTAACCTTTTCTTATCCTTCTTTTTACTTAAATCGACATATCTTTGCACAAATTTTAAAAATTTATGCAATCAAGAACCGCATTTCAGTCTAAAACTGTTGTAACAGACCTTGTTCTTCCAAGTGAAACTAACCCATTAAACAATCTTTTTGGTGGTGAACTACTGGCTCGTATGGATAGAGCAGCCAGTATTGCTGCAAGACGACACTCGAGACGTATTGTTGTAACGGCTTCGGTAAATCACGTAGCATTCAACAGATCAGTACCTTTAGGAAGTGTTGTTACTATAGAAGCTAAAGTGTCTCGTGCTTTTACATCTTCTATGGAAGTCTACATGGATGTTTGGATAGAGGACAGAGAATCTGGCGAGAGCATAAAAGCCAATGAAGCCATCTATACCTTTGTTGCTGTAGATGAAACTGGACGACCAGTAAAGATTCCTGAATTAGTACCAGAAACAGATCTTGAAAAACAACGTTTTGATGCTGCATTAAGACGTAAACAATTAAGTCTTGTTTTAGCTGGTAAAATGAAGCCTGCGGATGCTACTGAATTAAAGGCGCTTTTTGAGTAGTAGATTCTGAATCAAGTTCAGAATGACAAAATTGATTTAAAATGTATAATTGCTATGCTGAATTCATTTCAGCATCTTAGTTTCCATCCTATTAAACCTTTTCTAAAACAAATAGTCTTATCATCAACCAAATGTATTAATGATGAGATATTTAGTTTACACCTTAGTTTTAGTATTTGCTTTAAATTTTAACTCGTGCGCAAGACGTGTTGTTGTAGCACAACCAGCATCAGTAACAGTAGTTAAGAAACTACCTAGACAATATAAAGTGGTTAGAGTAAAAGGAAAGCGCTATTACTTCTTTAATGGAAGACATTATAGAAAAACAAGAAATGGCTATGTCGTTGTAAAATTTTAATTCTTAGCTAACCAATATTCAGGATTAAGCTTTTGGTTGTTTTTAAACAGCCTAAAATCCAGTAGACTCTCTCCTGTTACTTTACTGGTAAACACCTTGCCTATTACCTGTCCTGTAGAAATTTTATCTCCTGGTTTTACATAAACTTTTGAAAGGTTGTAATAGATGGTAACATAATTACCATGACGCACCATAATACCTGGATTAGCATTCTTTACTATTATAATTTTTGAAACCTCACCATTAAACACTGCCTTTACATCAGCATCAGTTGTGGTAGCTATTTTAACACCAGAATTATTTACCTCAACGGTATTATCGGTTAGAGATCTTGTTTTGCCAAATTTACCTTTAATTATACCTCTTTCAACAGGCCAACCTAACCTACCTTTATTGGCTTCAAAATTAGATGCTAACTTCTTGGCTTCAGGTGTTAAAACAAACTTTCCTGTAGATGTTTTTTTACCGGCTTTTTCATTAGATGCAGCAATAGCTTCACGAATCAATCTATTAATTTCTTCATCTAATCGGTCTGCTTCTTGTCTCTTTTTCTTAATCTGAGCCGTATACTTACTCAGGTCAGCTTTAATAGAAGCCATTAACTCTTCCCGCTCTTTAAGTTCGTTTTCGAGCTCTCGTTTAGCAATTCTGTTTTCTTTAATTAACTTATCCTTATCTGCCTTTTGTCTAGACAACTGAAGGTTCAATTCTTGGAGTTCTTTTGTCTTCTTTTTTATGTTTTCCCCTTGTTCTTTTTGGTAATTAGCATATTGCCTAATGTATTGTAATCGCTTGTAGGCTTGCTTAAAATTACTAGAAGACAGCAAAAACATCACCTTACTTTGCTCCGATTTACTTTTATAAGACTTTACGATCATAGCTGCATAATCGTCTTTTAGTTCTTTTAATTGAGCTCTTAAACTTGTTATTTCTTGTTGATTTACACTAATTTCTCTAGTAAGCAAGTTAGCCTGTTCATTAGTTATCCTAATTAGGTTTTGTCTGCGTTGCACCTTGTAATTAAGGTCTTCTATAAGTGTAATTTCAGATTTTTCCTCTTTCTTTTTGCCTAAAACAAAAGCTTGAAATTGCTTTATTTCTTTAAGTATTTGCTGACGTTGTGCTTCAAGCTTTTTCTGTTTATCGCTTTGTGCAATTAAAGACATTGAGGATAATAAACATCCTAAAAAGAATACTATGTAAAAACGTTTATTCATTTATTCTACTTAATAACTATTTCTTTATATCCTGTAGGTATGTTAAAAGGAAATCTAACGTCTTCATTTAGTTTCAGAGATTTAAATTCCATGGTAATTTTAACCTCGTCATAATCTTCTACCGCAATTATTCTTATATCTTTTGGGAGCACTTCTTTATTCACTTCTTGATACGATTTATAATCTACCTGAAGAACACGCTTTTTTAATTGCTGAAACAATTGCAAACTATCCATTTTAAAATGTGATGGATTGATTAAATAAAACAACTCTAACAATGCATTTTGGTCTTTAGGTTGTAGCACATAAGAGTTCTCGTTTACAGAAACCTTGTGTGGTTCCTCCTTTAAATCAAAAATAGCTTGACCTAACAATATATTCTGTACTTTGTTGAAATCTAAATCTACACCCACAAAATCACTCAACAATTTATAATCTCCATCAAAGTACTCATTATCGAGTTTGTTGTAAAAGCGCACTTTTTCTGGAGTAATCATCATACGAGCTAAGCCAAGCTTAGCACTTAACCAAATCACTTTATCTTTTTCTATTCTAAGGTTAAACGTTGAGCCTTGTTCTTTTTGGTTTTGTGTAATATCAATTTTAACCTTCCCTTGAAGCGTCTTAAAATCTGCATCGCTTTTTTGATGTTGTTTTATTACTTGCTTAGCCGAAAGCTTATCACTTGCTTCACCTGAAGCCACAATGCTTTTGGTAGACTTACAGTTTGTAACAAAAAAAAGCATTGCTAAAGCAAGTACGATTTTGAATGTATATCGATTAATATAATTTGTTCTTTCCATTTTTCAATTAGATTCCTGCTTTCGCAGGAATGTTATTGTTGCGTTTTTAAGTCTCTTGCTTTTTTAGCAAACGCTTCAGACTTACTTATATTATTAAGGCCTTTGTGAGCTATGCTTAATTCTGTATAAAAATCAGATTCCATTTTTGGGTTTTCTATTAAGAAATCTAATCCCATTTCTAAGTTATCAATCGCGTCTTTAAAATTGCCTTGTTTATTGTTTGCTACTGCATTTACTAGATATAAAATAGGTTGTGCAGGATACAACTCCAATGCTTCTTTACTACCCTTAATCACTGCGTTATAATCTTGAAGATCTATTTGTAACAACAACACATCTTTTATGAGTTTAAAATCATTTGGGTCTTGCTTAAGCGCTTCTTTAAAGTTTTCTAATGCTTTTACCTTATCGCCTGATTTTAAATAGTACTGTCCTAAGTCGTTATGAGTTTGCGCATCTTTATTATCATCTATCAACGCTGTGATCTCAACTAAATCTGCTTCGTACTCTGGATTTTTACCAACAAACCCAACAAAATCTTTTAATACTTTAGCCTTAGCATCTGCATTAATTTCTGGACTTGTTAGAGCTATTTTTACAGAGTTGATGGCATCTTCTACTTTACCGTCTTGTAAATAGAATTTGTACAATGCCAAATGCACAAACTTTGAGTCTGGCTTAATCTTTAAGAGATTCTGTGCGGCCTTGTAGGCCTTCTTTCTATCACCAGATTGGCTGTATCTGTAGATGAGTTTAAGATGATTTTCTTCGTTGTTTGGATTACTAGCCACACGTTCTTCTAAATTTTCAATTCGGTCGTCTGCATTACCTGTAATATTGTAAATTTCATTACGCATGGCATCTCTGGCTTCGCTAACACCCAATTCCTCATCTAACTCATCTAAAAGGTTCAACGCTTGTCTGTAACGCTTCTCTCTAATGTATAGACTTGCTAAATCTTCTTTATAATCTGGGTGATATTTCACCAACTGTTTTATGGTCTTAATCGCATTATCTATGTCATCTTGCTGAAAATACACATCGTACAACTCATCTAAAAACCACTCGTTATCTGGTTGCATACTAATGGCTTTTTTAAGGTTGTCCTCAGCAGCACCAAAGTTTTTGAGTTTGTTGTAGTTTTTACCAAGCTCAAAATAAATGACAGGCTTTTTAGAATCTAGATTAAGGCATTTATGAAGCGCTTCAACAGCTCTTTCATAATTTTCGATGCCCTTTTGTTTTAAGGCTTCAAAAAAGTGTTCTTGAAATTCGTCTTCAACATTGCCTAAATCATCATCTGGTCGTTTGTTGAAATCGACTTGGGCCATAGCAAAGCTTGGTACTAAAAATAGTACCAGTAGAAGTTTTGTTATGTGTTGTTTTAATTTCATATTTAGATTCTTCGCTAACGCTCAGGATGATAGATTATTTTCAAAAGTTGTTCCAAACTTGTGTTTGGTTATGATTTTTCACTGTAACCGAAAGATAGCAAATTGCAATTAATTTTGATTAAGGATTTTAATCGCAATGAGTTATACAGACTGTTGCACATTGTCATTTTCTTTTCCATTTAACTCCACTCCAAACAATTCCTAATGAAACTAAAATTAACGCAAGGTTTCCAACATTAATTTTTTCATCTGATAATGATTTATAAATAGTTCCAACCACAAATAGAGTTGATATAATTACCGCAAAGTAATATCCTTGTTTAGATTCGAAAAACGATTTTTTTCTTTCTATTTGTCCGTTATTATATTTCAAGAGTTTTGAATCAATATCCTGGCATAAATTCACAAATTGCTCAGAATTGCAAAAATTATCATTTGAGCTTATTTGTAAAGTTTTTCCATTTTTAAACTTAAATTTTATTCCAGCTCCTTTCATCCAATGGATTTTATAATATTCTATATCTTTAAAATCAATATTTTTATTATCCCATTTCAATTGATTTGATTTTAACTCAAAGTCTGAAACTTTTACTATCAACTTCTTTTTTAAGATATAGAAATAAATTCCAGCAAGAACAAAAGCCAAAGTTCCTTTAAGTAAACCAAAACTCACTATTCTATTTAACACAAATACTATTGCAGAAAAGACAGCTACTGTTGAAACAAATAAGAAAAATAATTCAAATGGACTTGTATATTCAACATCTTCGTATTTCTTCATTATTTTGTTTAATAATTGCCAGCTTTTAGAGATGAGATTCCTGCTTTCGCAGGAACACTACTCCATTACCGTATAATCTCCAATACTAATCTTAGTAAAATCGCCATTATATTTAACGTGGTTACCAATCATAGCTTCGTCTAAATTAGCATTTTTAATAGTGGTCTGATTCTGTATTAAGCTATTTTTAACGGTTGAATTTTCAATAACGCAATCTTTACCTATAGAAACATTAGGACCAACCGTAGCGTTCTTTAAAACCGTTCCTTTGGCGATGAAACAAGGCTCAATTACTTCTGAATTCTCTAAAACGACAGAATCGTCAACTAATTGCTCTTCGCCATCTGCTTTTAAGAAGCCTAGCATCTTGGTATTGGTTTCTAGCGTTACGTTTTTATTTCCGCAATCCATCCACTCATCAACTGTACCTGTTTTGAAGACTTTACCATCTGCCATCATTCGCTTTATACCGTCGTTGATTTGGTATTCACCACCATTCATTACGTTTTCATCTAAAACCTCTTGAAGCTTCGCTTTTAAAACTGCAACATCTTTAAAGTAATAGATTCCGATTACGGCTTGGTCGCTCACAAAAGTTTCTGGTTTTTCTACAAGTTCAACGATTTCTTGATTGTCATTGAGTTTTACCACACCATAAGCCTCAGGATTATCTACTTGCTTAGTCCAAATCACACTGTCTGCGCTTGGGTCTAAATCGAACTCTGCTCTAATCAAGGTATCTGCATAAGCAATTACCGCAGGACCAGAAAGTGATGGTTTGGCACTCATAATAGCGTGACCAGTTCCTAACGGTTGATCTTGTCTGTAGATTGATGCTTTTGCCCCTAAATCTTCAGCCAACTCCGTTAAACTCTCAACAACATCATCTCCAAAAAATGCTGGGTCTCCGAGTACAAAAGCAACTTCTTCAATAGGTTGCTTCAACACTTTTGCAATATCTTTTACCAAACGATGTACGATGGGTTGACCTGCTACCGGAATTAATGGTTTTGGAACTGTTAAACTATGTGGTCTAAGACGTGAGCCTCGACCTGCCATTGGTACTATTATTTTCATATTACTGCCTGCGAAAGCAGGTATCTTTTTTATATTAAACTTAATTCCTACGAAAATAGGAATCTCTTATTCTCTTAGTTGATTGAAATTTAGATTCCAATTGGTACTCATATCTATCCAATTAGGATTCATTTCTTCTATCAATTCAATTTTCCAATTTCTTTTCCATTTCTTGAATTGTCTTTCTCTCTTTTCGGCATCTATTCCGCTTTCAAACTCTTCAAAATAAACAAGCATAGTACAATTATACTTGGCTGTAAAAGATTTTGGATAAACTTTTAATTTATGCTCTTTTACTCTTTCTTCAATATTATCAGTAACTCCAATGTACAAAACTCCATTAGCTCTATTGCTCATTATATACACATACCACAGTTTCATACTCAAGTACCTGCGAACGCAGGTATCTCTTCTTTAAATTATACTTCCTTTCCTCATTTAATAAAATCCATCTAGATTTGTTTATTATGATATAGGCACCTTCAATGTCCAATGCTTATTTATTATGAGATTCCTGCGTTCGCAGGAATTTATTTGGTGCCTGTACTTCCAAAACCACCTTCTCCTCTGTCAGTTTCAGAAAGTTCTTCGACTTCTATCCACTCTGCACGCTCATGCTTAGCAATTACCAATTGTGCTATTCGTTCTCCGTTTTGAATGGTAAATTCTTCGTTAGAAAGATTTACTAAAATCACTCCTATCTCACCTCTGTAATCTGCATCTACTGTTCCTGGTGCGTTGAGTACAGTGATTCCTTTTTTTGCTGCCAAGCCACTTCTTGGTCTTACTTGTGCTTCATAACCGATTGGTAATTCTATAAATAGGCCTGTGCCTACTATTGTTCTTTCTAATGGTTTAAGAACTCTATCTTCTGTAAGGTTGGCTCTTAAGTCCATACCTGCAGAAGCTATGGTTTCGTAATGTGGTAAATCGTGAATGGATTTATTTATGATTTTAATTGTCATCTTCTTCTTAATAATTGTTTGAGTTCTTTTCTTTCTAATAAAGCAATACCTGCAATAAAAATAAGCATTAAAGCAACGTTGAAAAAATAGTTGCCTCTTAGATGTTTAAAAGATATGTAACATAGCGCTACTGCAAATCCAATATAGCCTAAAATCCTTGACACTTGATAAGGTACTTTATAGTGTTTTTGCCCTAATACATAAGACATCATCATCATTATGGAATATGCTACTAATGTAGTCCATGCTGCTGCTGTAAAGCCATATTTTGGTAACAAGATTACATTAAGCGCAATCGTAATAACAGCTCCTACAATTG
Source organism: Winogradskyella sp. (assembly GCA_002722255.1). Lineage (GTDB taxonomy): Bacteria > Bacteroidota > Bacteroidia > Flavobacteriales > Flavobacteriaceae > Winogradskyella > Winogradskyella poriferorum. The sequence goes on from PBLD01000001.1 coordinate 422,537, forward strand.
AAAAATACATTCCAAACCGTGTTTTGTCTGTGAGCTTATACCAAATTGCCAGATTAAAATAGATGCCTAAAAACAAATTAGCAAGCAACACAATTGGTACAATTTCTAAAGCAACCCAATATGCTTCGTCTCGCACAATTAAAGCTTTAAAAACATCTATAAATCCAATGATGAATAACAACATTAATGTGCCACAAATAACGAAGTATTTCATAATTAATGCATAGGTGTTTTTGGCGTTTTTTTCTTTAGCGTGATTAAAGAAAAAGGGCTCTGCTCCTAGCCTAAAAGCTTGAATAAAAATAGTCATAAACACGGCTAGCTTATAACAGCCAGCATAGGCTCCATTAATGTCTTTTCCTAGTACATCTGGAATTAACCATTTGTCAAAATTCTCGTTAATGACATAGGCAAGACCTGCAATCATAATTGGTAAGCCATAATTCAGCATTTGTTTGAATATCGCTTTGTCAAAAACCCATTTCGTTTTTAAAAAATACGGCAACAACAACAGTATTGTAATTGCACTTGCAGCAAGGTTTGCAATGAAAATATACTTTACTAAATCGGTTTTGTCGTATCCTGAAAACTCAATATTGAACTTTGGAATTGCCCAAAGAAAAAAGAAATTAAGAACCACATACGTAAGTATGTTACTTAGTTTAATAAATGTGAATTTAATAGGCTTTCCTGTTGCTCTTAAATAAGCAAATGGCGCTACTACTAAGGTATCTAAAACCAACACTCCTATTAGATAATTAAAATAGTCTAATCGGAGATTTACAAATTCTGCTAAAGGTTGATTAAAAATCATCACAACAGCAAAAACAAATAATGTAGAAACCAAAAGACTTATTAAGGTTGTAGAATAGACTTTGCTTTGTTCTTTTTGCTTGCTGAAAAACCTGAAGAATGCCGTTTCCATACCATAGGTAAGCAATACATTAAAAAATGCAGCATACACATAGAAATATGTATTGTCTGAATAGCTGGCAGTATCTAATGTGTCTGTGTGTAGCGGCACAAGTACAAAATTCATGAGTCTAGGCAACACCGTTGCTAAACCATAAATTATGGTGTCTTTAAAAAAGGTTTTGAGTACGCTCAATTGCTTAATAATGAAATCGCTTCAAAAATATTAAATATAAATGGGTCTACAGTTAGATAAACAAAAAAGCCTCACTAAAAAGTAAGGCTCTGGTATTGATTATGATAATTCTAATTATCGTCTATTTCTTCATCTAGAGTTGCCATGCTACTTGAAGTACTTCTTTCATAAATTGATGGTGGTCCATTTTCGTAGTACGTACCTGCAACTTCGTTTAGAGAAACTATTTTATGATACTTGATTTGACCATTTTCTGAATAGCTTATTACACATTCATCATCTTTAAGGTCAAAAGGGTAATCAATAGGTTTTTCTGCTTTTTGAAATGTATAGTTTCGTGATGGGTGTTTAAGTACAGCTGTGTACTTATTTCCGCTTTTAACAAGCTTTCCTTTTAAGTTTCTAAAATAAACCTCGTTAAAGGCTATATTATCATTAACATGAGAAACCGGAACAAAAACATTAATTCCTGTACCTCCAACTTTTATTCCTGCATACCATTCCTGAAATACTACAGATTTCACTGTAAAAGGTGTTTGTTGTTCAAAATTGGTTGTAGCTACCTTAGGACTAGCACACTGAAATAAAGAAGACAATGTACAAGTAAAAATAATGGCATATACTGCCTTTTTTAGATTCTTCATTATAAGTAGGTTAAGATTTGGAAAGACAATATATATGAAAATAATTTATTTTATCGTTTATTTTTATATATAATCGATTAAAGGAAATTTTATGTAAGATATTATTTCAAAAAATAAAATGTTTTAAAGTCGTATAAATATTCTATTTTAACGGAAATAATTTTTTAATACATGATAGGTCCAGCAAAACGATTAATTACAGAAGAAAAAGTAAAGAACTCCTCTTGCTCTCAGTGCGGAGAGCAAAACACTTTATTGGCTAAAGTATTTTCTAAAATGTTTATTTTGAAAATATTGCCTTTTGTTTATGGGAAATCAACAGAATTGTCTTGTTCTCACTGCGCGAAGATTTACGATAAAAATGACGTTGTAGATCCTATTACACAACGAAGAGTAGATATTATAAAAGACGATGCAAAACACGTCTGGTACTTATACTTAGGATACGTTTTTATTGCTGTTGCTTTTATTGTTACCCTTTTTAGAGATAAATAAAGCAAAAAACCCAACTCTTTGAGTTGGGTTTTATTTTATATCACTGTGAATGCTTACAATCACAGAAATTATTAGTTGTTCAAGGCCTCTGCTCCACCAACAATCTCGAGTATTTCGTTAGTGATGGCTGCTTGTCTCGCTTTGTTATATGTTAATTTTAACTGATCTCTAAGCTCTGTTGCATTATCCGTTGCCTTGTGCATCGCAGTCATACGAGCTCCGTGTTCTGAGGCAAAAGAATCTCTAATTCCCTTATATAATTGAGTTTTAAGAGACTTAGGTATTAAGGTTTCAACTATTTCTTGCTTACTTGGCTCAAAAATGTAGTCTAAGTTAACGTTAGCATCACTTTCAACAGGAACTATTGGTAAAAACTGTTCTGTCATTACAACTTGAGTTGCGGCATTTTTAAAGTGGTTGTATACCAAGTCTACCTTATCATACTCTCCGTCTACAAACTTATCCATTATCATTTGAGCTATAGCTGCTACATTATCGAAGGTTAAATCGTCAAAAACTTCACTTTTGTTAGCAATAACGTTACCTTGTTTAACAAAAGCATCATTAACTTTTTTACCTATTGTAAGAATAGAAACGTCTTTACCAGCATATGTTTCTGACAACAGCACATTAACTTGCTTTATGATATTAGAGTTAAACGCACCAGCTAAACCTCTGTTTGAAGATATAGCAACAATAAGCACCTTTTTTACTTCTCTTTGCTCAGCAAACTTACTTCCGCTATCAGCATCTAATGTAGCGCTTAAGCTTTGAAGTAATTCTGTTAACTTATTAGAATAAGGACGCATTGCAGTAATAGCATCTTGAGCTTTCTTCAATTTAGCAGCAGATACCATTTTCATAGCACTAGTAATCTGCATCGTTGAAGATACCGAAGATATTCTATTACGTATTTCTTTTAAGTTTGCCATTTTCTCTTTTTTGTCATTCTGAATTTAGTTCAGAATCTTTATAAACCTAAATTAGATCCTGAAACAAGCTCAGGATGACAATTAATATGATTAAGCTTTAAACTTCGCAGAAAGGTCTTTTGCTACTTTTGTTAAAGTATCAATAACCTCATCTGTTAATTTACCAGCCTTTAATGTATCTAAAGTATCTCTATGCTTAGCATTTAAGTACTCTATATAATCTCTTTCAAATTCTTTCACCTTCTCTACAGGAACATCTCTTAATAAGTTCTTAGAACCAGCATAAATGATTGCTACCTGATCTTCTACAGTAAATGGATCGTTTTGAGCTTGCTTTAAAATCTCTACGTTACGCTTACCTTTTTCAATTACGTTTAATGTCGCAGCATCAAGATCAGAACCAAACTTAGCAAACGCTTCTAATTCACGGAATTGTGCTTGGTCTAATTTTAATGTACCTGCTACCTTCTTCATTGATTTAATCTGAGCAGAACCACCAACACGAGATACAGAAATACCTACGTTAATTGCAGGACGCACACCAGAGTTAAATAAATCTGACTCTAAGAATATCTGACCATCTGTAATAGAAATTACATTTGTTGGAATATAAGCAGAAACGTCACCTGCTTGTGTTTCGATAATTGGTAATGCAGTTAAAGAACCACCACCTTTTACGATTGGCTTTAATGACTCTGGTAAGTCATTCATATTTTTAGCGATTTCGTCATCAGCAATCACTTTTGCAGCACGCTCTAATAATCTAGAGTGTAAGTAGAAAACGTCACCTGGATACGCCTCACGTCCTGGTGGACGACGTAATAATAAAGATACCTCACGATACGCAACGGCTTGCTTAGATAAATCATCATAAACAATTAAAGCAGGACGACCAGTATCTCTAAAATACTCACCAATTGCAGCACCTGCGAAAGGAGCATATACTTGCATTGGTGCAGGATCTGAAGCATTTGCCGCTACAATAACTGTATAAGCTAAAGCACCTTTATCTTCTAATGTTTTTGCAATGTTTGCTACTGTCGACGCTTTTTGACCTACAGCAACATATACACAGAATACAGGCTCACCTGCATCATAAAATTCTTTTTGATTTAAGATGGTATCGATACAAACCGTAGTCTTACCTGTCTGACGGTCACCAATTACCAACTCACGCTGACCTCTACCTACAGGAATCATAGCATCAATAGATTTGATACCTGTTTGCATTGGCTCATCTACTGGCTGACGGAAAATTACACCAGGTGCTTTACGCTCTAATGGCATTTCGTATAAATCACCACCTATTGGTCCTTTACCGTCTATTGGGTTACCTAGTGTATCAACAACTCTACCAACCATTTCTTCACCTACTTTAATAGATGCAATACGATTAGTACGTTTTACTGTTGCACCTTCTTTAATCTCTTTTGAAGGGCCTAATAATACGATACCAACGTTATCTTCTTCAAGGTTAAGTACGATACCTTCTAAGCCACCTTCGAATTCTACTAATTCTCCGTATTGTGCATTAGAAAGTCCATAAGCACGTACAATACCATCACCAACAGTTAATACTGTTCCTACTTCGTTTAATGAAGCACCTGCTTCAAAACCTGAAAGTTGTTGTTTTAAGATTGCTGATATTTCAGCTGGTTTTACTTCTGCCATTTTATTTATTATTTAATGCTCACTTCGAATACGCTTGGTGACCACATAAATTTAGTTTAATGTAAATTCTCTTTTTAAATTATTTAGTTTGTTAGCGATGCTTGCATCATATTGCAAATCACCAACTCTTAGGATAAAACCTCCTAAAATCGATTCATCAACCGTGTTTTCTATTTCGGTAGTTTTTCCTGTAAGCTCTTTTACTTTAGCTAACACTTTTTCTTCTAATTCCTTAGTTAATGGTGTTGCTGAAGTTACCTTAGCTATTTGTGTATCCCTTAACTGATCGAATAATTGTGTGTATTTATTAGCAACATCACCTAATAATGCCACACGCTTATTTGTAATTAAAGTATCTATTAAGTTTGTTGTAGCAGCATTAGCATTTTTAAACACTGAAGTTAATACTGCTTTTTTGTCTGCAGATCTAACAATAGGATTTACCAAAACTGCATTTAACTCACTGCTTTCTGCAATAGCATTTGCAATTTGCTTCATATCAGTATTAACAGCTTCAGCCACCTTATTGTCGGTAGCTAAACTTAGTACTGCTTTTGCATAACGTATTGCTGCTCTAGACTCTGCCATCTCTAATTAGTTTAAAGTGGTTTCACCTAACATATCTTCAACAAGTTTTAATTGCTTGTCTTTGTTAGATAACTCTTCGCGTACAACTTTTTCTGCAATCTCTATAGATAAACCAGCTACATGACTTTTTAATTCTGCCATAGCAGCTTTCTTTTCAGTCTCAATAGCAGCCTGAGCTTGCTCTATCATTTTGCCTGCTTTTTCTTGCGCTTCGTTAGTAGCATCAGAAATGATTTTATCTTTCATCTCTCTTGCTTCCTTTAAAAGTGCTTCTCTTTCAATACGCGCTTCTTTTAATAAACGCTCGTTATCTGCGTTTAGGTTTTCCATTTCTTTTTTAGCATTCTCAGCTGCATCTAATGCACTTTTAATACCTTCTTCTCTATCATTTAAAGAGTTAAGAATTGGCTTCCACGCAAACTTCACCATTAAAAAGATTAATAGTAAAAACAGTATTGTTTGTACTATAAATAATCCTGGTGAAAAATCGTTTAATAATTGCTCCATTATATATTTACTTTGATTTTTTTAATTTTTGTAAAACACGCTCCTGCAACCAACCGTTGCAGGAATTCGTGTTTATTAGTTTACATTTTCGATTCTTATTTTCCTAAGAATAAAGCACCGAATGCTAAACCTTCTAATAATGCAGCGATAATAATCATCGCAGTCTGGATCTTACCAGTTGCTTCAGGTTGACGCGCAATACCTTCCATTGCACTTCCACCAATTTTACCTAATCCGATACCAGCACCGATTACAATTAAACCTGCACCTACTAAATTTGGAACTGTCATAGCCAAATAATTTAAATTAATTAAACAAATCTATTAGTGATGATCGTGCTCTTCTACAGCCATACCTATAAACAATGCTGAAAGCATAGTAAAGATATAAGCCTGTAAGAACGCAACCAGAACTTCTATTAACGTGATAAAGAATGACAATACAAGCGACAAACCTGTTGCTCCTACTGTACCTAATTCATTCTTTAATGTGAACATAATCGCAATTAAACTCATCACTACAATGTGACCTGCCGAAATGTTTGCAAACAAACGCACAAGTAACGAGAATGGTTTAATTAAGAAATGTCCAGCTAATTCTATTACTGCCAATACTGGTTTTACAAAAATTGGCACTCCTGGCATCCATAATACGTGTTGCCAGTAATCTTTTTTAGCACTAAATGTGTATATGATCAAGGTTAATACCGCTAAAGCTGCTGTAACAGCCAATTGACCTGTTACGTTAAAACCGAATGGCATTAAACCTACTAAGTTCATTATCCAGATGAAGAAAAATACTGTTAATAGGTAACCCGTAAATCTTCTGTAATGTTTGTCTCCAATATTTGGTCTTGCGATTTCGTCGCGCACATAAACCACAAGTGGCTCTAATACTCTACCAAAACCTGTTGGGATACTTTTATTTTTATATTGCTTTGCTAATCTAGAGAACCACAATAACATTAATAGACCAATAATCAAAATACCAAACACACTCTTTGTAATAGAAAAATCTAATACCTTGTGAGCGTTTGTTGGGTGATGGTGGTCGTCAAAATTAACTGTAGTTGCACCTTCTTCTAATTCGTAAATTTTACTGTGAATTTTAACAAATCTAGAGTCATTTTTCTCTACGATAACATGGCCAGCATCATCATGGTGAAACGCAGAAGACATAAATGTTGTTAATCCATTTTCTCCCCAAACAATTACAGGAAGCGGAAAACCAACATGCTTTCTTTCACCATCGCTAGTGTATGAAAACAAATGAAAGTCGTGAGAATCTTTTAAGTGATGAAGGATGTAATCTTTAACCTCTTGCTCAGTATCTACAATTCCTCCGTCTTGCGATTTTACAGGATCACTAGCATAACCAAAAAATGTTGTTAACGCTAATACAATCAGTAAGTAAGATTTGATAGGTTTGTTTGCTATCTTCATTTTTTTCTTTTGAAAAATATTACTCTAGATAAATTCGGCGCAAAAGTACATAATTTATTAACAATTAAACCAATTTTATTGAGATAAATTAGAAAGAAGTTTTGTTTAAGATTTTTGCCACAAAAAACACTTCGATAAATAAGAAGATTGCCATAGGTATAATTAGTGCAATTCGTTGAGCATTAGAAAGGTCTACTTCAAAAACAGACTTATAAAAAATGACCGCAAAAACCGTGATTTTAAAAATTATAGTGCCTAAGTAAATAAAGCCTAATTGTTCTTTAATTTTGTTAATAACACTTCCTATTTTGAATAAAGAACATATAACCAAGGAAAAAAACACGAAGAACAAGTATACTTTTTTTAATGAAAATGGAAGAGAAATGTTTTTTTCTTCAATAAAATTATTGTGAAGTAAATAGGACAATACTCCTACAGAAGCAAAAACCAAAATGTAAGTAATAAGATTTTTAGCCATTACTCTTTAGATACTTTTATAACCTGAGCAATAACCATATACATTGAGGCAAAAACAGCCAATAAGGTGATGCTTGGTTCAAATTTATCGGAGTTGTATTTAGAGTCTAACCACATACCTAAGAAATTGCCTGCATAAATGGTGAGTCCCATTTGCAATGCAACACCTGTAAATCTTAAAAACTTATTGTATTTACCCTTGTTGTCTTTGGGTGGTTTGTTCTGGTTGTTTAAGTTTTGCCGGTTCATTAGGTAATGCTTTTACAGTGCCTTTCATACTACAAGTGGCATTAAAGGTTGCTCCTGGTTCTACTGCCAATTTACTTGTGTGCACCTCTCCTTCAATATGAGCAGTAGACTTTAAAGATAATGTACCAGATAAGATTAATTTTCCAGAGAACTTGCCTTCAAAATCAGCATTCTCTCCTTGTAATGTCCCTTTAATAAAACCTGATTTACCAATAACCACCTTACCCGAAGTTTTTACATTACCTTCAACAGTACCATCAATTCTAAATGGCCCTTCACTAGCAATGTCACCAACTATCTTGGTGCCTTGTGCTATTATGTTTTGTTGTGTACTTGTTTCCATACTTAATGCGTATTTAGATTTTTTATTGTCTGAGGAAAACATTGTTGATTTGGTATTAATTTATTCTAATTTGAGGTATGCGTTTAAGTTTTTATGACGTTGAATAATAGCATAGTTAGGAGATGAAATAGCAAAGTACTCTTTTGTAATCTTAGGTTTTACTGGTCTGCCTCTACTATCTTTTTCGTCTGATTGCAACAATTGAGCAAAGCCACTTGCTCCTTGTATACTTGTAAGACCATGTACTACAACAAATGTTGTGTTTTCATCATATACATCAATTGATGTTGTTAGGTCGAAATATTTAATCTTTTTCTCAATCTCTTCGTTGAGTGTTTTTACAAAAGCATCGATATCCTCTCCTGAACCATTTTCAAATTGATATACTACGTTGAAGTGAGTAGCCTTATCATCTTCTGTAAATTCTTTTTTTGCTAAAACAGGAATGGCGTTTTGAAGCAACTCTTGCGCTTTTTTCCCCTCCTCTGTATTTGGATACGTCAATGCTATGTAATCTATTCCCGTTTTATACTCTTCAAATCCGTATAGACGTCCTTTGGCAGAGGCTTTTAAAATTTCGAACTTAGGCAAGAAATCATCTCCTTCTAAGCGTTTTATTTGTATGTTAGATTCAGTAATAACCTCAGCATATTCTTCATTCTCAAATTTCTTGTACAGATTTGTATATATAACCTCTGGACTGTTTTCATCTTTTGATAATTCGGACTGAGGATTTAGTATTATTTCGGCATAACGTGAATCGGGATAGTTAGAAACAATATCGTTCTTAATTGCTTCTACCTTGTTTGACATACCTAACTCTGTATATATTTTATACAAATTGTATTTAGATGGCAATATAAGTCGCTCCTCTGGGTCGTTTTGCAATAAATCCTCAAACCTTGATTTAGAAAGTAGAAGTTCTTTGAACTTCTCTCTATAAATAATGCCCAGTTGGTAATACGCAAAGTTTCTTTCTTTAGAAATACTATCTAAAACTTTTTGATCTGTAGGCAATGAAGCGATATAAACCTCTGGATTGTATTGATCTTCTTTCCCTGTAATTGATGATATACTTTCTGTTTTTTCTGAATTCGTTATTCCTGCTTTTTCATTAGATAACCTCCAATTATCTTGAAGTTTTCGATCTCCCCAAAGTTTTATAAACTCATTTTTTCCATAAGCGACAGTGGTAGAGTTATAAAAGTAAAAACTGCTACTATTATCATTTCCTTTTGAAGCAAAACCACCTGGCAACCCTCTTGGATTTAAGTTTGCTCTAGAATTTTTATTATTTGACGCATTAAGCGCTAAATTTTGTCTAGACGCTTGCTTCTCCACCTCTTCCTCTTTACGCTTTTCCTCTTCTAAAGCTTTTTCTTTTAGTTCTTCTGCATACTTGGTGTAAATGGCCAACTGCTCTTCTTTTGGCAAACTAACCATGTAAAGAATACTGTCATTTACTTGTGCTACTCCTTCGTAATAAATTACATCATCTAAATTTTCACGCTTGCGCTTTAGAATTCTATAAGGTTTGGTGTTTGGAGTCATTGCTGTAAGCGTACTATCGTAATAGGCTCCTGCTGTTTTATACACGTTCTTATCAAAATACATATTACCAATAGTCTCGTAATTGAGTGCTCTGAGGTATTTGTCTGATGTAATTTTTCGTAACGATTTATTGTAGTATGCCTCTGCCAAACTATCTGAAGCTCTATTACGATGAAATTCCGCTATTCGGTAATAAATCTTATCTAAGAAAGGTCTGTTTTCTCGGTTTTCTTCTAGATCTGTTAAGTACTCTAAAAACTCAACTTCATTACCTTTATCAGCATCAAAATTATAAGACTTTTCAAGATGAGCATTAATGTAAAACGCTCTAGGAATTTGTCTATGCATATCAATAATGGCATCAAATTCCATATTGGCACTGTCCTTTTCCTTAAACTCATTGTAGAGTTGTCCTCTTATATAATGAAAGCGTGCCTTTTCGCTTTTCACTTTAGTATTTTCAGCTGCAATACCTAATAAAGTAATTGCACTATCTTTAGCTTTTATATTAATATACGCCTGAGCTAAAGTGGCTGTAGCATCTGCTAAATCTTGGTCCTCCAACTCTTCTTCTTCAAGTAAACGTTTTAATTTTTTAATGGCGCCTTCATTATTATCTAATCGCATATTAGATTTTTCGCGCCAAATCTTTACTTGATTAATCTTATCGCTTGTAGGATACTTATTTAAAATATTATTGAAAGCCGCTAAAGCAGGCACAAAACGCTGATCGTAATATCTTGCTTTTCCTAATAACAAATAAGCTTCATCTATTTGCGGATTTTTTTCTTTTCCGTTAATATTCATACCGTGCTTTTGAATGGCTTTAATGGCCTTTTCCTCTGCACGTTCAAAATCAGCATTTTTAGATTGTCCTGGTAAGAAAACATCTTCACTTACTTGCATACGCTCTACTGGCAATAACTCCCAGAAGTTTTCAGTGTAAGCATCATTTACAGCGAGCTTACCTCTGTCTAAAGCAATGTTACCATTATATAGAATATTGTACTTTGTACCTAAAGCATGAAAGTTTCTATTGATAAAAGTGTCCTTTTTTCGTGAGCAACTTTGAGCAATAGTCACTACCAAAAAAAGATATAATATGTGCTTAATTTTGAATTTCAACGTTGTTTCTATTTAATGAATAGATAACTAAATTATAGCACATTTAGTGTGCTAAGTGGTAAAAATACGCATCTTTTTGAATTTATGATGTTATTACGCTGTTTTTCGAGAATAGGCAAAGTCTAACCAAACAAAAAAGCCTGTGAATTTTTAAATCTTCACAAGCTTCTTAAAACTGATTGATTGGGTAATTTATTCTTCTTCTTGAGCAGCCATACTGCCAGAAAAATGAGCTTCAAGTTCTTTTAAAGTTGTTGGATTGGTTTCCAAATCTTTTACAATATTTCCTTTTTCTAGCACGACAATACGTTCGCAAACATCTGTAACGTGCATTAAATCATGACTAGACACCAAAATAGTAACACCTTGTTTTTTTGCTAAGTCTTTGAGAATTTGCTTTAAACGTATTTGCGTCGTTGGGTCTAAATTGGCAAATGGTTCATCTAAAATAATAACCTCAGGGTTACCAATAAGCGCAGCTACAATGCCTGCTTTCTTTTGGTTACCCTTACTTAAATCGCGCAAGTATTTTTTCTTCCCAAGGATTTCTCCGTTAAAGAAATCTTCAAACTGAGACGTTAAAGCATCGACATCTGCTCTGTTTTGACCTCTTAAATCACCAATAAAATAAAAGTATTCTTCTGGTGTTAAATAGCCTATTAAAAAGGTTTCGTCTATAAATGCAGAAGTAAAAGGTTTCCAGTCTTCACTTTTATCTACAACAACATCATTACTTGTAATGCTTCCTGTCGTTGGCTTTATTAAATCTAGCAGCAAACTAAAGTAGGTAGTTTTTCCTGCTCCGTTATTACCTACTAAACCAAAACTTTGGCCTTTAGGAATATTTAACTCTTCGATATTTAAAACGGTTGTTCCGTTATATGTTTTTGAAAGGTCTTTTGTATGTATCATGGTTGTGTTGTGTAATTAGTTATCTTGACTAAAGGCGTCAATCATTTTGTATTTTGAATCTAAGTAACGTTGCGTAATGGATTTCATGAGTTTTTTATGAAATACTATGCCTGCAACACCCAATAAAATGAGTAATGCTATACCGGCTTCAAAACCGACTAACCAGTTCATAAGCGCAAAAATACCCATTGGTAAAATCATTAATGGTAAACCAATAATCCACTGTACTGCTCCTGTACCTTGATAGTTAAATGCTGCACGCTGATTGAGGTCTATTTTCTTTCTGTTGAAAGATCCACCATATAGCATTATATGAGAATTAACTCCAATATTATATATGGCTGCTGCAAAATGTGCAATCAGAATTTTCCAACCAAAATATACATATGGAATACTCAAAACAAACATAATCACTACACTAAGTATCATTAATACAAATTTAGATCTCAAGTATTGTTCATACTTAATGTTCTGACTCATTAGCATTTTGTAATAACCGCTATCCCAAGCAGGAATGAATTGTCCAAAGTTTATTAAGAAAATTCCTGTAACGAATATACCGATGAAAGGAAACAACCAAACCATATCTCTATATATTGGTTGCGGATAGAAAAATAAACCATAAACGAGTCCTATGACCATTATAAATACTGATGACTTTGTGCGTTTATTTCTCCAAATTAACTTTAAATCTAACTGCATAAATGGCGCAATATCTCCAAAACGATTGGTCCAAGATAAATCTGCTGCCTTAACCTCTGTAACCTTAGATTTTAATCCACTATCTAAAAATAGTTTTTCTCTTAAAATTTTAAAATTGAAAGCGTAAGCTATCGCTAATAATGCTATTGGAATTAAGATTAAAGCTGGATTGTTAGAAATACCCATAAAAGCATTACCGACCAAAGACGTCATTGATACAATATTGAAATACTCTAAACCATATAGAACACCAACAGTTGCTAATAATGGTAAAAATGGTAAATCGGTTTTTGAGGATAGCGCTTCAATAATAAAGTTTAGGAAATTAATAATGAGTACCACAATTATTAATGCAAACATCCAAGGCAGTATCTGAGAAGCTTCGTAACCCTCCTTAATAAGCATTATGCTAAATGGAATAATCGCAAAAAGTGGCAAAAAGTTAAAAAACGACAGTGCAGATTTACCCAACACAAAATGTACAATGGTAGAGCGTTTTATTGGTAACGTTAGTAATGGTTTTACACTCATTACCGGTAGCTTTTGCAAAAAGAAACGCATCATGAGGTCTACCATAAGCCAGTAGAATAAAAGTCCGTTAGCTATTACAAATGGGTCTTGATCTGGATATGTTTTCTTCAAAACAAAAAGCAATCCAAATCCTAAACTTAAAAACATAACAATAAACCATAATGCAAAAAAGACTAATAGAACATTTAACCCTAAACTCTTTTGCCAGTACGACGAACGGAAATACTGTTTCCATTCTAAATTAAGAAAGTGCTTTATCATATTTGTGGTTAGTTTTTTCTATTAGTAAACTTAAACGTTAATTTGTTACAAACAAATTTAACTATACAATCATCCTTCCTTATTTTTGCAGAAAATAATAGTAATGGCACAATTTCATACCCTAAAAATAAAGTCAGTAGAAAAAGTTACCGAACATGCTGTAGCGATCTCTTTTGAAATTCCTGATTCCTTAAAGGCTAATTTTGCTTTCAACGCAGGACAATACATCACACTAAAAACCACAATTAATGGTGAAGACATACGTCGTGACTACTCTATTTGCGCATCAAAAAACAGTGGTGATTTAACCGTTGCTGTAAAATCGGTTGATGGTGGTACATTTTCCGTTTATGCTAATACAGAGCTAAAGGTAGGAGATACTATTGAGGTTGCTGAGCCTAACGGTCGCTTTGTCTTTGAACCAAACGAAGCTAAAACAAGAACAGTTGCTGCCTTTGCTGCTGGTAGTGGTATTACACCTATTTTAGGCATTGCTAAAACACTACTTGAAGAAGAACCGTTTAGCAATTTTATTTTGGTTTATGGTAATAAATCTTCAAAAGACACGATGTTTTTTACCGATTTGGTAGAAATGCAAGCCAAGTATGGTAATCGTTTTCATGTACATTTTATATATAGTCAATCTCGTGAAGAAGGTGCTTTGTTAGGACGAATAGAAAAAAGTACTGTTAATCTTATGGTCAAAAATAAGTACCAAGGTGTAAACATTGAATCTTTTTACTTGTGCGGACCAGAAGCCATGATTCATACTGTAAAAGACACATTAGTTGAAAACGGCATTAAAGAAAAGGCTATTTTCTTCGAGTTATTTACAGCACCTGTTGTCGCAGAAAACGAAAATTCGGTTGAAGATTTATCTGGTAACACCAAAATAAAAGTATTAGTAGATGATGAAGAGTTTGAGTTTGAAATGTCTAAAGAGCAATCTATTCTTGAAGCGACTCTGAAACAAGATATTGATGCTCCGTATTCTTGCCAAGGTGGTATTTGCAGTAGCTGTATTGCACGCTTAACTGAAGGTGAGGCTAAAATGAGACAAAACAATATTCTTACAGATAACGAAGTGGCTGAAGGCTTGGTATTAACTTGCCAGGCGCACCCTACATCTGCAACTATTGTTGTGGATTATGATGATGTATAATCTAGATACTTAGATTTTTAGACCTATTAGACTATTAGATTCCTGCCTTCGCAGGAATTACAGACTTTATTTTTGACACAATAGCCTCAAAAGCAACACTTCCTGCTGCGTTTTCGTAGCCTTCAGGATATTTATTGCCGTAAATCGATGTTGGAATTTTTGGATATTGGTCGCGATCCGCTGTAAGTTGAAAATCTTCAGGTTGATTAAAGGGTACAAAACCAGCGAAAGGGTGGGTAACTCCCCAAATCGTAATCACTTTTACACCAAACATTGCAGCTAAATGGCCATTCCCAGAATCCATGGCAAGCATCAATTCTAAATTTGAAATTAGTGCCAATTCATCTTTAAAATCAAGTTTTCCTGCAACAGAAACCACATTATCATATTTCGCTTCAAAGGTATTAAGCGCTTCTATTTCTCTATCTCCACCTCCAAATAAGATAACCTTATAATCTTTGGACAATTCCGAAATAACCGCTTCCATGTTCTCTAGTGGATACATTTTACTTTCGTAAGCTGCAAATGGAGCAATACCAACTAAAGTTTCATTAGTACTAATTCCTAAGTCTAAAACGGCTTTGGATAAAGGCTTTGCTTTTGGATATTTTGGCTGAGACAAATCAATCGGAAAATCCAAAGTCTTAAAAACATCAGCATAGCGTTGGTGTGTGGTTTTTAGTTGTTTTACTACTTCACCAGAAACTAAAACCTTCTTCTCTGCTCTTCCCTTATCTATCTGAATTACTTTTTTTCCGAAGAAAAACAATTTCAAAATTTTACTTCGTAAAACGTTGTGTAAATCTGCAACAACATCAAAGCCTAACGTTCTAAGTTCTTTTGATAGTTTATAAAGCCCTAAAACGCCTTTGTGTTTGCCTTTAAGATCCGCGACATATACCTCAACATTTGGAATGTCTTCAAAAAAAGGTTTAAAAAACGCTCTGGTAACAACCGTTACTTTTACTTGCGGATGTTGTAAGGTTAATGCACGCAACACAGGCACTGTCATAGCAACGTCTCCCATTGCCGAAAACCTTATGACGAGTATGTGAGTGGCTGCTGACATTTATTTCAGAATAGAGATCCTGAAACAAGTTCAGGATGACAACTTATTTTTGCCCTCTTAAAACAGGATTCAACTCATCGTCGTTGTACATTTTCATTTGTTTGTAAACTTTCATGTACTTATCTCCGTTAGCTATATCTGTCAATAAATCGTCAATCGCTGTGCTAAGGTCTTTACGTTGTTCTAGTAAAACGTCTAATTTCTTTTGGCAAGCTGCTTTATGATCTTCTGTAGCGTCCTCTCTCACAGTTTCTAGATGCATATGGTAGATTTTTAATGCCAAAATAGAAAGTCTGTCTATAGCCCAAGCAGGACTTTCAGAATTGATTTTTGCATCTGGCTTTACCTCAACATCTTTGTATTTGTCTAAGAAATAGCTATCAATATATTCAACCGTATCGGTTCTGTCTTGGTTAGAAGCATCAATCATACGTTTTAGTTTTAATGCTGCAACAGGATCGATATTTGGGTCTCTAATGATGTCTTCGTAAGCCCATTGTACAGTATCTATCCAACATTTTCTGTATAATAAATGAGCGATTAGATCTTCATTTTTATCATACTTATTTGTAAAAGGTTGTTCTACCGTATTTAAAACTTTATAGGTTTTAATAACATCTTGAAATATACTGTTTGCTTTATCTGAAAACATATCGAATTATTTAG
The DNA here is from genome assembly GCA_002722255.1 of Winogradskyella sp. GTDB lineage: Bacteria > Bacteroidota > Bacteroidia > Flavobacteriales > Flavobacteriaceae > Winogradskyella > Winogradskyella poriferorum. Next base: position 438,972 of record PBLD01000001.1, read on the forward strand.
TTTGAATATGCAAATATACTTTGAATTATTAACTTAGCCATTCAAGAAAAACACTTCATTATGCAAATTCATAACCTTTCTGAAAGCCCTTCAATTTTAAATACTTTTATGTCTGAAATTAGAGATGTGAACATTCAAAATGACCGAATGCGTTTTAGACGAAATATTGAACGTATTGGTGAGGTTTTGTGTTACGAATTAAGCAAGTCACTTCATTTTGAAACTCACACCACTAAAACACCTTTAGGAAATCATGATACAACATTGTATAAAAACGATATTGTATTATGCTCAATCTTAAGAGCTGGAGTTCCTCTACATAGTGGCTTATTGAATTATTTTGATTCAGCCGAAAACGCATTTATTTCGGCTTACAGACATCATAAACACAATCCTGAAAGTTTTGAAATCATTGTTGAATATTTAGCCTGCCCGAGTCTAGAAGGTAAAACTCTAATTCTTGCAGACCCGATGTTAGCCACAGGACAATCCATGGTAGCAACTTACGAAGCACTTAAACCTTTTGGCACACCAAAAGATATACATTTGGTTAGTGTTATTGGCGCACAGGAAGGTGTGGATTTTGTTGCTAAGCATTTTGATACAAATGCACACCTGTGGATTGCAGATATTGATGATACACTAAACGAAAAAGGTTACATTGTACCTGGTTTGGGTGATGCAGGTGACTTGGCGTTTGGTAATAAACTACAACAATAAACTAATAATAGGTACTATTATTAGTAATGAAATAAAGACTTCTTTAAACCATTTTTCTGAAACCACTTCTATATAATTTGCCATAATTATAGAAAATGGCGCAAACAGAAAAATGAACTCACTTCCATTTTTTACTGGTGCAATTATGGCTATTAAAATGGCTATAACCGATGACCAAGCTATGAGAAAAAAAGAAGGTTTTAATTTTTTGTTTTTGTCTTGAATATTTTTGAAAAAGTAAATCAGCGTCCAAACAAGCGAAGTAAATAAAACAGTCAGCTCTAAAATAAATTCACTACTGTTATAAACAGAATAATCTACACTTGCATAACGACTAAAATTAGTAGGCTTTATGTAAGTATCATGAACAATGATATTGTAAGCGACAAGTAATAAGATTACAGTGGCAACACCAACAAAAGGGATAATAACATTCTTTAAGTTGTTTTTTGAATGGTAGATTAATGCTACAATTACAACGGCAAAGAACAAAACAGACCAAAAGTGAAATAACGTAGCCATCATAACCCAAAAACCAGCATCGAAAAACTTTTTCTTAGTATGGAGGTTTGTTTGCAAACTAATAAGGCGTCTCAATGCAAAAAGCACAAATAAATTAGCAAAGAGCAGATCTGAATATCTTAAAGCTTCTGGAAACAATCCAAACAGTAATCCAAACGTCATTATTGCATAACCATTTTTTTTAGTAAGGTTATTTTTTGAAATGATAAAGTCTAAAAGAAAAACAAAAAAGACTGCTACTATTAGCCTTACAGAAGTTTTTAAAGCCGTACTTACATCTGCAAATAGTTGATTAAAATTAGAAGTTACAAAAAGGACAATAACAAAACCAGCAACCATTATAAAGTTTATAGGCTTAGATTTACTAAAAATGCTTGTAATCATTTACTGTTTTTGTATTTTTGCTATCCAATTGAGCCTTTCGTCTAATTAGTGAAGCTAAATTGGATGTGAGTATAAATATAATTTAAATCTCGCTAGCCGAGTAAATTTATAAAGTTATGAAGGATTTCTTTTACGCAATACAAGATTTATTTGTCAACGTATTATTTGCACCATTAGATTATTTAAGAGAGCTAGAGCTTTCTTCTTGGTTTGCTGCAAACACTATGTCATGGATTTTTATGGCTATTGGCTTTGTTGCATTTGTTTATTGGATGAAGCAATTAGCTAAATTCAACGCTAACAACGAAGAAGATAAGAGTATTTCTTCGCACTCTTATCTATAGATCAAAACCAATATCTTTACGATAATACATCTTATCAAAATGTAGATTTTCTATATTTTGATAAGATTTTTTTATGGCTTCTTGGTACGTATCGCCATAAGACGTTACAGCCATAACACGACCACCAGAAGTTACCACCTTACCATCTTTATCTTTTGCTCCTGCATGAAATACGATAGAATCTTCAATCTTTTCTAGTCCTGTAATTTCTTTACCTTTTTCGTAAGCTTCTGGATAACCTCCAGACACCAACATTATTGTTGTTGCAGCACGCTCATCTATATCTATAGCAACGTCTGCTAAGGTACCATTTGCCATAGCCTTAAAAATAGTTACCAATTCGGTTTTTAATCTTGGTAAAACGACTTCCGTTTCAGGATCTCCCATACGAACGTTATACTCAATAACTTTTGGATCGTCTCCAACTTTAATCAATCCTATGAAAATGAAACCTACATATGGTAAGTTGTCTTTTTGCAATCCTTCTACAGTAGGTTTTACAATCTGATTTTCCATTTTACTTAAAAATTCATCTGTTGCAAATGGTACTGGAGACACAGCTCCCATTCCACCCGTATTTAAGCCTGTATCACCTTCTCCAATTCTTTTATAATCTTTAGCTGTTGGAAGTATTTTGTAATCCTTTCCATCTGTAAGCACAAAACAACTTAACTCAATACCGTCTAAAAACTCTTCAATAACAACTTTAGCACTTGCATTACCAAACTTTGCATTTACAAGCATATTGCTTAATTCTTCCTTTGCTTCGTCTAAGTCGTTAAGAATTAAAACCCCTTTTCCGGCTGCTAATCCGTCTGCTTTTAAAACATATGGTGCGTTTAGAGTTTCTAGAAATTTATAGCCTTCTTCTACGTTATCTTTAGTAAAACTTTGATAAGCTGCTGTAGGAATATTGTGGCGCATCATAAATTCTTTTGCAAACTCTTTAGAGCCTTCTAGTTCAGCAGCAGCCTTTTGAGGGCCAATTACTGCAACATTTTTGAGGTCTTGGTCTTCCAGAAAAAAGTCGTGTACACCTTGCACTAACGGATCTTCTGGACCAACAACAACCAATTCTATATCATTAGCTATTACAGCATCTTTAATGGCTTTAAAATCGGTAACCGAAAGGTCTAGGTTAGTTGCTATTGCACTTGTACCTGAGTTTCCTGGTGCAACATAAAGGTTAGTGCATTGGTTGCTTTGCGCAATTTTCCATGCAAATGTATGTTCTCTTCCGCCAGATCCTAAGACTAAAATATTCATGATTGTGTTTTGTTTGCGCAAAAATAATTGGTTTTACGATGAAAAAACAATTAATTTACAGAAACCTTTTGGCCTTTATTCATCTTGCAATTATTCGATTTTTCATTAAAATTCAATGGCTTTGATATTAACAAGGCGAAACTAGCTTTGGGAAAAATTCAGACATTAACTGATGATGAGTTTGAGGACTATTTGAATAACAAAAGAAAAGAAGTTGTTGCCTTTCATATACAAAACAATCCCTTCTATAAATCGCTTGGCAAAAACATTGACCTTAACAATTGGAAATCAGTTCCGGTGATGACCAAACGTCATTTACAGCAACCGCTTGAAAAGCGTCTTTCTGATGGGTATACAACCAAAAATGTATATGTAAACAAAACCTCTGGTAGTTCTGGAGACCCTTTTATTTTTGCAAAAGACAAATGGTGCCATGCACTAACTTGGGCTGAAATAATGAATCGTTTTGGGTGGTTTGGCATTGATTTTAACACCTCTAAACAAGCTCGATTTTATGGAATTCCTCTGGACAAAAAAGGCTATTATAAAGAACGATTAAAGGATTGGTTTAGTAATCGTTTTCGGTTTTCGGTTTTTGATTTAAGTGATAATGCTTTTGAAAGTGTATTAGCGAAGTTTCAATCTACGCCTTTTGACTATATCAATGGTTATACAAGTCCAATAGTGCAATTCGCCAAATTTCTTAAAAGAAAAAAGATTGTTTTAAAATCTGTTTGCCCAACTTTAAAAGTCTGCATCGTTACCTCTGAAATGCTTTTTGATAATGACAAAACACTATTAGAAATGCAATTTGGAGTGCCGATTGTAAATGAGTATGGAGCATCTGAATTAGACCTCATCGCTTTTCAGAATACAGAAGATTTATGGCAAGTTAATAGCGAAACGCTGTATGTTGAAATTTTAGATGACAAAGACAATATACTGCCTTATGGTCAAGAAGGACGAATTGTAATTACCTCACTTTACAACAAAGCACATCCTTTTATTCGATATGATATTGGAGATATTGGGGTTTTATGTGAAGAAAGCACCTTACAAAAGCCTATTTTAAAAAAATTAATAGGTCGTACTAACGATATTGCTCGCTTACCAAGCGGGAAAACAGCTGCAGGACTAACCTTCTATTACATTACAAAAAGTGTTATTGAAAATGATGGCAATGTGTCTGAATTTGTAATAGAACAATTAAAGTTGGATGCTTTTAAAATAAAATATGTGAGCAAAAATGCGCTTTCTTATGAAGAAAAAGAAACGATTAGTAAGGCTATGATTCAATATTTAGAGCCGGAAATTTCTATTACTTTTGATCGTGTTGCAAAACTAGATCGTTCAAAATCCGGGAAACTAAAACAGTTTACATCTTTCATAAATTAGGCCCATGAAGAATATAATGATAATAACGAGTTATTTTCCACCAGAAATTGGTGCGGCTTCTAACCGTATTTTTCATTTAGCTCAAGGCTTACAATCTGATTATAATGTTACTGTTGTTACTCCTTTACCAAATTATCCTACTGGTAAAATTTTTGATGCTTACAAGGGTAAATTCAAAGTAAAGTCTCAGGAAAACAATATCAATATTGTTAGGCTTTGGCTATATGCAAGTAAATCTAAAAACAAATTTGTTAGGTTATTTGCTATGCTATCTTACAGTATGAGTTTGGTTTGGTTTTTTATGTGGAATAAAATTCCTGATAAGGTAATTGTTCAGTCTCCACCACTTTTGGTTGCTTTTACTTGCATGCTTTTTTTAAGGTCTAAAAAACGAAAACTCATCTTAAATGTTAGTGACCTTTGGCCTAGTGCTGGTTTTGAACTCGGCGCATTAAAGCAAGGTTTTAGTTATAAATTGTTGCAAAAGCTAGAACGTTTTAATTACAAATCTGCTGATTTAATCTTAGGACAGAGTAATGAGATCTTAACTCATGTTGGTAAAATTACCTCAAAACCGCAATTGTTTCTTTATAGAAACTATCCTAACATCAACCGACAAGACATTACTGAAACTTCCTTAAATAATGATACTTTGAAGATTGTATATGCTGGTCTTTTGGGTGTTGCACAGGGTATTTTAAAACTCTGTCGAGAGCTTGACTATAGAGCTATAGAACTACACATCTACGGTTCTGGCGCTGAAGAAAACGATATAAAAGCATTTATTGAAAACAATAAAGACCTACCGATACACTTTTATGGAAGAGTTGATAGAGATGAGCTTCATAACGAGCTTAAAAAGTACGATATCGTGATTATTCCGCTATTAAACAGAATCTATGGCTCTGTACCTTCAAAAATATTTGAATACGCTAAATTAGGCTTACCTATGCTTTATTTTGGAGGAGGTGAGGGTGAAGGTGTAATTAATGAGAATAACTTAGGATGGGTTGCTAAAGCGGGTGATTATTCTCATCTTAATTCAACAATAAAATTTATAGAAAAAGAAAAATTGAATGTTGCTCTAAAACAAAAGATTCAACAAACAGCTTATAAAAATTTTGATTTTAACACTCAGCTAGAATTACTAAAAAGAGAACTCTAATATGCTTTTTCTTCTCCTTTTATAGCATTAACAAACGTTTGTGTGATAATTTTTATATCGAGTAGTAGTGACCAGTTTTCAATATAAAAGATATCATATTTTACACGCCCTATAATATCTTTGTCTGTTTCTACCTCTCCTCTAAAACCACTTACTTGAGCTAGACCTGTGATGCCTGGCTTTACAAAGTGTCTTACCATAAATTTATCAATTTTTTTGGCATACATATTTGTGTGACTCACCATATGTGGTCTAGGTCCAACAACCGACATATCGCCGAACAATACATTGAAAAACTGAGGAAGTTCGTCTATACTGGTTTTCCTAATAAATTTACCAACTTTGGTAACGCGTTGATCTCCTCTTGTAGCTTGATGCAAATTAGCTCCCTTATTAGGAGTCATAGACCTAAATTTATAACAATCGAACTCCTTGTAATTGAAGCCATTCCTAGATTGTTTAAAAAATACTGGGCCTCTTGATTCTAGTTTTATCAGTATAGCAATGATTGGTGTAAGCCATGATAAAATAAATACAATTACAATACTAGAAAATAAAATATCAAACGTACGTTTTATAATCATATTTACTGAATCCTCTAATGGAATATTGCGTAAAGTGAGTATGGGAATATAATCGTAGTACTCATATCTCAATTTTTTAGAATAAATCTCCTTGCTATCTGGAATAAACTTTAAAATTTTAAGATTATTATCCGAAAAATCTACTATGTCTGCTATCTGAGCATTGGTAAGCTCTGATATTGAACAATATATTTCATCGATTCCCTCCTTTAATATATAATCAAAGCATTCAGTTAAAGAATCTGCTTTTTTTCTGAAGTTAAATGTTCTTTTGTGTAGGTAACCATATTCCGGATTCTTGTTAAAAAAATTCTCAAGCGCTAAGGTTTTTTTATTGTATCCAAAAATCACTGTAGACCTATAATTTCCTCCAAAAGAAACTCGATACTTTTGAAGGAGATAGTATACGGTAAATTTTAATATTCCAATTATAAAAAAACAAAGCAATGTATATTTTACAATCGGTCTTGGATAGATATTTAACTCATGGTATAACCCAGAAAAAGCAAATACAAATAGGCAGAAAAGTATCAGTTGCCTTAATATAAGTGATAAAATATTAACAGGTCTTGTATATCTATATACCTCATAAAACTTTGAGTAAACAGATAATAATATCCACCCTATAGAAATATATAGTGAAAAAATAAGGAGGTTTTGTTTAGGTAATAAATATAAAAAACCTATCCCGTTTATAATACTCAAATCTATTAAGTAAGATATTGGTCTTAAGTAGCCTGAATATCTTCCGTGTTTAAATAAGCTCAATCTTTAAAATTGATTTTATAAAATTAGTAGTGCAAAAATAACTGCCTTTTTTGAATATAATCTAAAAAAATGTAGTTATAAATAATAATTATAACAAAAACTAATTCAATCTTATACAAAAAAGGTCAGTAGGCCATAAATATACTAATGAATAGTAATTTTTTTTAAAACTTTAATCATCTTCTATGTTCTTAAAAGAATAGTAATTGATTAAAAAGGAAAATAAAATAACCCCATTCTGCCTTTCTAAAACATTTTCAAACAGAAAATTTGTAGTATAGAAGATTAAAATACTTAAAAAAATAATGTTTTTAGAATTTAATGCAGCTCTATAATTATATAATAAAAACAAAAAGAAAGAAAGCAAACCCAGTGTGCCAAATCTTAATAAAATCCCTAGGTATTGATTATGGGTATTAAATTTATTCTCATAGAGGTAATAAAGATTTTCTTTATAGCAGTCGTAAAGTTCTTTTCTATCCCTTCCTATGCCGTAACCCAAAATTGGCTTTTGTTTTATTAATTCTACAGCACATTTATATATCTGAATTCTATTGTTTGTTGAATTTGTTTCATTTTTTTCGACATAAGTTTTTGGATTTAAGACCTCAAAAACTCTTTTTTTTATGGGTTTAACTAATAAAATAATTGTAATAGCCGAAACAATCGCTCCAATGCCTAATTTCATAAACAAACTCTTTCTATTAGAACTTTTGTATAGTTTATATAAAACAGGTATTAATGCTAAACATAATGCAAAAACAGGTCCTCTTCTAGATAAAAAAAGAATTGTAGCGAAAACAATAAATACAGCAATTAATAATACTATTTTTTCATAATACTTGCTTATATTAAGATAAATATTATATGAAAACAGAATAGCAATACTCAACGCTATTGATATGTATATTGGGTGATCTGCCAACAACGGAAGTTTATTTGTTAGTTTAGACAAACAGTAGCCATATGTTTTGACCCCTGTAAAATAGCCTAAATTCATAAAATAAATCAGTATTATTAATGAGAATAATACTGCTGAAAACACAAACACCTTCTGCATCAAAATCTCAACTTTTTTATTGAATATTTCTTTATTGATTATCGCAAAAATTAGAGGTAACACTATAATTGACAATCCTGTTTCTAACTTCTTTGGTGTTTGTTCTGGATCAAAGTAAAGTAAAAGACTTAAGAGATAAATAATGAACGGAAGTGCATTTATTAGAAATAATTTTAATGTTTTTATTTTTGGATATTGAGGCGAAGTTATTACAGCTATTAAGGCAAACAGAATAACAAGAATCCCTCTCTTTTCTGAAGGAATCAGAATAAAAAGAGAAAACAGAATTAAACTAACTTTTAGAAGCTTTTTTTTCATTTAAGCAAACTATTTATCTCTTTTATAAAATTATCTAAAACAACGTGTTTTGAATAATTATCTATTACAAAGTTCTTGGCAGATTCACCCAACTGTTTTTGAAGACTTTTGTTCTCTTTTAACTCTAAAACAGTCTTTTCCATTTCATCAATTTGATTATTACTAAAATAAAAACCAGCTGACGATTTATCAAATATTTGTTTTACTTCAGATTCCATATTACCAGTAACTAATGATGGTTTACCACTACCCATCATACCCAAGATTTTTGATGGCATTACTGTATCTATGACATCGTCTTTTTGAAACAATACATGTAAGTCTGCACTTTTTAACATTTTAGGAAGATCTTCAAATGGTACAGGCTGATAATAGCTTGCAAAATCATAATCATTCAGCTTAGATTGTACTTGTTTTCTGTTTGCTCCCTCACCAACAACCACAACTTCTACATCATCATGCCCTTTTAACTTGTCTAAGAAACTGAAAAAAACCTCCCAATCTTGCTTTGCTCCTATATTCCCTGAATACAATATTTTAAATTTACCTGCATCGTTAAGAAATGGATGAGCCTCTTCAAACTCCATTTGGAATTTACTTGTATCTAACCAATTTGTTAGGTAATAACCTTCTCTAGAGACTTTGCTTTTTAGCTTACTTAACATACCATTGCTAATAGTGCTTATAACATCTGCCTTTTTTAGTAAAAACCTTTCTATATTAAATAATAGCTTAAATATTTGCGCCTTATTTTTGCTAATCAAACCAGATTCAAAAGCTGCATCAAATTCAAAATCTTGTATATGTACCCATAATCTGGATTTGTGTTTTCTCTTTAACAACCATCCCAATAGTATACCAGATGTAAAAGGAACAATAGAAATTACAAGATCTGGTTTCTCTACTTTTTTTAAGTTAAAATAACTTCCTTTAGTAAAGCTAATAATATGCTTTATTCTTTTAATAAAGGTTGGGTTCTCTGGCACATATTGTTTGTAACGGTAAACTTTTACACCATTAATCTCTTCAAATAAGAACTTATTTTTATCTATATAGTCCTTATTTATTTTCCAATGAGGGTAATATGGAAAGCCTGTTATTACAGAAACATTAAACCCTTTACTGCTTAGGTATTCAGCCTTTTGGGTAGAATATAGTCCTATAGCACTATCTTCAGGGTAATAGTTTACACCGATAATAGTTATATTCTTCATCTTCTTTTTATCATTTTGCAAGGAGAACCTACATTCACTGTTCCTTCTTCAACATCTTTTAATACAGTGCTACGAGAACCTACGACAGCTTTGTTTCCTATTGTAAGTCCTGGTGCTACAAATACGTCTGTAGCTAACCAACACTCATCGCCAATTGTTATTTTTTTTTGATAAATAGGAAAACTAATATCTGTATAATCATGAGATCCTGTACATATGTATGATCTTTGGGAAATAACCGTATTAGAGCCAATTTCTATTTCTCCTAAAGAGTACAATACTACTTCATCTCCTATCCAAGAATTATCTCCTATTTTCACTTTCCAGGGATAAGTTATCTGAACGGAAGGTCTGAGTAAAACGTTTTTACCAATTTGTGCTCCAAAACTTTTTAGAAGAAATCTTCTCCAGCCATAAAGAAATTGTGGTGAAGGTTTAAATAAAATTGAATGTACCAGCCACCACAACTGTACTACAACAGCAGAACGCCCTCTAAACCCTTTGGGGTTTTTGTATTTACTTAAATCTTGTTTCATTGTCTTACTAACTTTCAAGTATGTCTATAAAGTTATCAATAAAATGATGTACTTTATATTTGCTCTTTGCAATCTCTAAGTTATTCGTCCTTATTCTTTTCGATAATTCTGGGTTCTCTAATACTTGTATTAGTGTGTTAGCAATACTCTGAGGGTTTCGTTTTTCAACATAAAAGCCATTTTCGCTTTCTGTAAAAATATCTGGAATTCCTGCGTGTTTAGTGGTGACTATTAAATTACCCGAAGCCATTCCTTCTAAAATAGAAATAGGCTGACCTTCCATAATGTAATACGTTGGCAGTATAAATACATTTCCCCATTCTAACAAGTCTTTTTTGTTTTTTCCATAGACAACACCGAGATACTTTGTATTAGACAATTCATTAAAGTATTTATCTACCCTTTCTTTATGTTTAGCATCTATATTGCCAGCTATTTTAGCCTCATAGTTTATATTGTTTTTTTCTAAAATTAATAACGCTTCTAGTAGATCGAAGATACCTTTCTCTTCCATTAGATTACTTAGAAAAATTATTTTTAATTCATTATCTAATAGTTTTTTAGAGAACGCATGTTTATTAATAAAGTTATTGTCTTGAACAAAATTATAGAGTACATAAATGTTTTCTTCATTTGTAAAAGGCAACATATTGCTTCTTAATGATTCTGATAATACAACACCCTTAGAAACTGTACTTACCAATGCTTTAAAAATCTTCTTTTTTGCGCCTTTTAATAAATGGTATTCTTTTCCTAAGTAATTGCCATGCACGTGTATAATTATCTCCTTACTCAATAGCTTAGCAAGTAATATAAAAAGTGCATATTTAAGGACTCCAAAAAAAGTTTGTCCTGGTGTTATGTAAACTACATCAAACCTAAATATTTTATAACTAAAAAAGTTTAACTTTAAAAAAAACCATGCTTTGGATATTGAAAATGCCCCTAAGTCTTCTTCAAATTTGTTGTAAGATGTATTAATAGCATCTATTCTATAGTTTTTCCTTTTTTTCAAACCATCATAAACAACTTTATTAGCTAATGACACTCCTGTTGTTGGGTTTGGTAATGGGCCTATTAGTAAAATTTTCATTGCGTTTTCTTTTTAGGGATGTACCTCCATAAAGACTGAAAAAAATAAACACTTAATAAAACAAAATACGCATAATAAATATATCTAAAAGCAGATCTAAGATGATACTCAAAACTATAAAAAATAAATAGTGATAAAATTAAAGTAAAAAGAACAGCTGTTCTTTTTTTGTCATTAATTAAAAACTTTCTAATTTTTTTTTCAAAAAAAGAAAAGAGCGAACCAATCAAGAGAAAAAAGAAAACTAAAAAACTGTATCCCATCTTAAAAACCTGACCGTGCAGAGTAAAGGGCATAAACTTAGTTAGTTTAAGGTTTTCCGCTACTTCTGGCCAACCAACCATACTACCTGGCAATGGATTAAGGCTTACGTACATGTAGTACCAATTAGGATCTGCTTCTCTTATAGTTCTAGCAGTAGCAAAAACACCGAAAATAAATGAATAGTAAATATTAAAAGCTACAGACTCTATTATATCAGAATCTTCCGAAAACAATGTTGCTATGTATGGAACTACACCATGTTCTTTGAGTTGCCTCAGTGAAATTAAATAAGATAAAAACACAAACGAGATTACTATCTGAAATAGAAATCTTAATTTGTTCTTTTTAGTATTTCCAGACATTTGGAAAATAGTCAAAAAATAAAGCATCAAAATTAAAAATGTAATTCTGGAGCCGGTTGCAAATGTAAATGCGGTAATTACTACAATAAGAAACCAGCTGGAATATTTATTTTTATTATGAACTAAGCCCAATATAATTGATCCAATAAGGGAAATAACTTTTGCGATTGTAATTAAGAATTTGTTTTCAAACTCTGGAATATAATCCTCTCTGACAAGAAGTAATTTTCCATATGTAAATAAGTAACAAACAACAACCAATAGTGTTAATGTGTAAGCTATCTTAATGAAATATTCTGGGATTATATACTTTGTAAATAATTTATGGTTTAAATCACTTTTATATAAGTTTCGTATTTTGGGCGTGGAGACTTGATGATATAACAGAAACCCAAAGATAAATGCGATATTAGCAATCAAATACATATTTAAAACACTCCAAAAGTCTTTTGCCATAATCCAATCTACCTCGGCAATTGAAAATTTATTGTCGTAAAAATAAAAATACGGCACCGTAAGTATAACAACAACTACATTGAAGATAAGATAAATGTATGTAGGGCTAATGATAAGATATCTTAAAACTTTAAATAAAAAGAATATTAATCCTAGAAAAATTACGAAAAGAACAGCACCTAATAGCACGAAAAAAGAAATTTATGGATTTATTTTAGAATATCTATTTTCAATCCTGCTGTTTAAATTATCTTTTGACACCAACTCTGCCTTTTGATTTGCTGAAATTTTTTCTAGTATTAACTTTTTCCCTTCAAACTCATGTTTTAAATTTTTAAGTTCAAAGTAAACTAGCAGAGCAGAGTCTCTAATTATTATCCTATCATTTTTACGGTTTAAAACGATTTTATCAAACTTTATCTTATTACTTTCGTTGTTATTTAAACTCAACCTAAAGGAATAAGGAATAGATTCCTCCGGAAAACTAAAAGAAATTCTTTGCCAACGACTATCAGAACCTTTAATTTTTTTAGAAAGATGGTTCTCCCCTTCAATATCTTTAAAAGCAAGTTGTATCTCATCGTCATTCTGAATTGTGCCGTCAAAAAATAATTTCAAATTATTTTCATCATTTATCTTTTTATTTTCTTTGGTTTTTTTTTCTGAAGGAGTATTGTCCGTAGCCTTATTATCTTCTTTCTTTTCATTCTTACATGCTGAAATAAAGAATGTTAAAAGAAGTGTAAATATAATAGTACTTTTTAGGGTGCTTGTTTTCATTTTTATTGGCTTTGTTTAATTAATATACAGGTATTTTACCAAGGTAACTTTTTTATTTCCAAAAGTTCTCTAAGATGTCCTAATTCTTCTTTGTAATCTTGCGATAACTGATTAACTGTTTCTAGGTCAAATCTATTGTCAACGACATCTTTCGTATTAAATTTTTGATATAACGGGCTTAAAGTGTTTTTTAAAAAATTACCAAAACGAACACCTGCTTTACCTTTAAAGAGGTGTTGCATATAAAACGATCTAAGACTTGCATAAAACCAAGATATGGTCTTAAACCTTACTTTTATAGTTTTATTGTATTGCTTAAAATCATAATCTTGATAAAATTCGTTATTTAATTTCAGTTTCTCTGAAAACTTTATCATAAAGCTCTTGGGGTCAGAGATTAATTCTTCATAAAAAAATATATGAACCCTTTTCTTATCAAATGAGCGATAAAACTCTTTAATGTAATTACTATAAAACCCTGTTTCATATGCTAGTAGGGCTAAATTATCGTCTCCTTTGTATTCTTTTGCCTTTTTATAATAGCTAGGGAAATCAACTGAATCATCCAAAAGATTTTGCTGCTTACCATAATTAAACCAAGATTTAAATCTTGATACTGGTTCTCTTAGTATCATTACAACATCACCTTCATTACTTTCTAAAAACTTCTTTATTTTATTTATAGCACCTGTATAATTCATGTAATCAGGTGAGGCTTCAAGTCTATATTTTTCTGAGCCATTACATTTATAAAAATTTAAATAGGTCTTAGCGTCCTCATCATATCTTTCTATGGATTTCAAGTCTAACCTTTCTTGATCGGAACTATCTAAAAAATAATTTGTCTGCTTAACATATGAAGGGCAAACTTCTGGGTGATCTGCAACATACTTAAACAAAGATGTAGTTGCAGCCTTACTAGTGCCTGATATTATAATATAATTAGGTTTCATTAAAATGATTCTTAATTTAATTCATTGATCCAGTCGTTACTATCAATATAACCAAGTTTTTTCATGGCCTCAGCATTATACTTATTAAAAATTAAGCCACTCTCTTTAGTAAAATAATTTTTCCAATCTCCAGAAATTCCCTTTCGTAAAAAACTCTTTTTGTTTTCCTCGCCTTGTTTTCTTTTGGCTTGATTTTTAAATGAGAACTTGTTTACAGCTGATGAAACTTTATCATCATCAATTGCGTCAATTCCAAGAAACACTAATGCTTTTTTCAATTCTTCTTCGCCGTTATGGAGCATATCTTCATATCTTACAATATGAACATCTTCTTTATCTAAATATGTTTCAATAAAATCTGACCACCTGTGCCTATTAATTCGTTTGGTATATTTTTCGTTTAAAAAAGTTATAAACTCAGGTAAATTTTCTTTTACATTCTCATAGTCTGTAAACCGTACTTTACTTCTATAATGGTTGATAATACTTTGCGGTGTACGGTCATTACCTAAAAGTAAATGGTGATAATAAGAAACCGCAACGTCTCTTCCATCTCTAATAACTAAAATCGTTTTATTAAAAGCTGGACTATATATATAATGACCATGAATTACAGCTTTTTTAAATTTTGGAATCACATTTCTGGGATAATACATGTCTAAATAATCTGCAAGAAGCTGTGTCATCCATGTTCCCCCAGATTTCGGGTATTCTACAACATGTATTAAGCCAAGTTTCTTTGCAAAAAAATGCCACATTAGATAACGCTTAAAACTACTATACTTCTGCTCTATAAAATTCATTCTATTTTTTTAATAACTTTTTATGTGGTCTTATATCCAACTTCCTTTTTTGTACTCTAAGCGCAAAATAATTTACACAGGACAGATACAATAACATGTTTATTGCAATTATATAAATGTCAAAAAATTTAGCCAAAATAAAAGTTGAAAATACTAAATACGCCCCAAAGAGCATAGTGATTCTATTAAATATTTTCTCATTATTAGTTACTTGTAAAACAATACCCACGGGACCTGTCCAATTGTTAACGAGTTGTCCAGCAACCAAAACAGCAAAAAGCAACCAATAGTCTTTAAGTGTTATATTAAAATAAAAAGAGTACACTATAAAAAATATACTAACACCAATAGCTGCTAACGTACTCACTATAATCAACATCCTAGTTATATTATGAATATAAGATCTAAGCTCATTCATTTTATCGTTATTAAAATATTGAGCCGATAATGTCATTACTCTACCTGAGGCCGCAATTAATGGCAGAGAAACTATCATAGCAAATTTTAAAACGGTATCATAAACACCCAGCACCTCAGAGGAGTAATTTTCTTTGATTATTACATATAAAATACTGATTGACAAAATATTGGTTGAGTTAGTTAAAACAAAATGAAACCCCTTTTTATAAACAGAATAGAGATTTAAAAAAGTTATTTTAATCGTTTCAATTACACTCTTGTTTATCTGAGATAAGATTTTAGGCAATTTAAAAGCCGCTAAAAATACAATAACTAAGAGGCTTAAAATATTGATTATAGTTTCAAAATTAAAACCATTGAAAATAAAATTACTACAAATAATACTCGTTAGTGCAATTAACTGAAATATTACAAATTCAAAAAAACCATAGAGAACCATACTGTCTTTTCCTCTGTAATAATGCCCTGTAAATCTCCATACAGACATAAAAATAGTCCAGTAGAAAATATTCATGTCTAAATCAAATATTAGGTGACAGAAGGAAAACAGAAGGAAAAATAAAAAATTATTAACCAAAAAGGTTCCGAGTAAAGATTCTAGCCCTCTATTTTGCGTGTTAATTGATGTTAACTCCTTTACCAATAAATAATCAAGCCCAAATACAACAAATACTTTTAGACCTCTTGCTAGTTCTAATACCACCGCATACTCACCGTTTCCTTTAAAATCATAGAAATGAAGTATTAGTAGAAGAATAAAATAATTTAATCCTAATCCTAAAAGTTTAAGAATAAATAAGGTGCCAGAGTTTTTAATACTGAACTGAATGAATTCTTTTATTTTATTTTTCTTTTGAGACAAGGAAAATGATTAATTAAGTGTTTTATTTAGTAGAATATAATTATGCTAATCTTCTAATCGTTTTGTTCAACGGTTTTTCGATAGCATAAAAAATTATAATCGAAATAATTACTAAACAAACTGAATAGATATAGAAACCATTATCTGTGGCAAAGAAATCTGGCGAGAATTTTTTTATTACTATATATAATGGCATATGAAAAACATAAACCCCATAACTTGCTTCACCTAATAATTTAAATACCTTATTACCCAAAAATTCATTAATCTTATTTTTGGTAAAAGCTAAAGCTATAATAGGAACTGCAAATATTGGTGCAAGAAAACTAGAACCCAAAGGTATTTTATAACCAAGAATGTTCTTTAATGGATGCTGTAAAATCAAATAAATTAACAAGAAGGACGCTAAAACTAACCATGGCTTTTTATACTCAATTCTTTTGGAATTCTCTGTATATATAAGTCCTACACTTATACCTAAAACAAAACTACACAGGTGGGATGGAGGGAAATAATTTACCAACTGTTTTATTACTAAACTATTTTCAGAATTAAAAAGATTTATTAAAACTAATTGGGTAAAGAGCCAAAAAGTAATTGCTATTATAAAAAGCTTTTTAGGTGAAACTTTACTTTTCTTAATAACAAATAATAACATCGGAAAAGTGATATAAAAAAACATTTCAACCGCTAATGACCAAGAAGGAAAGTTAAATGCAGTTGAGTATGTAGGAAACCATGATTGTACTAAAGGTACGGATAGTAGTAAACCTGTGAGATTATTTTTACTATTGATTCCATAGTTAAGCCATACAACTATTATTAATGCCAATATATGAATAGGATATATTCTACCTACTCTGGCAAAAAAATACTTCCTTGTTGAAAATTTTCTTGTTGACTGAGAAATCCATAACACAAAACCAGATAGCACAAAAAAAAAGGTAACCATTTCTGAGCCAGATGTAAGAAAGGGTTTTGATAAATTAGCTAGACCTGTTTTGCTTCCAAAGTGAAAAATAACAACAATATATGCTGCTATAAAACGTAAGAAAGTTAATGATTCTAATCTCAAACTATTGATTCAAAAGATTTTAAATTATGATATTAAACTATCATACCTGCCGCAACCGTCTCATTAGTGGCATCATCTACTAAAATAATGCTACCTGTAGTTCGGTTTTCTCTATAAGGATCTACCATTAATGGCTTTGTGGTTCGAATTTTAACTTTAGCAATATCATTCATTGATAAATCAGTATCGTCACTATTTCGCTCCAAGGTATTGATATCGTATTTGTAAACCACTTCTTTAATCATCGCTTTTTGGTCGTTAGAAGTATGCTTAATAGTATATTTTGCTCTAGGTTTAGCCGCACTATTATTTAACCAGCATAACATCACCTCAATGTCTTGAGAAGGCTCTGGTTTATTGTTTGAACGTACAATCATATCACCGCGACTAATGTCTATATCGTCTTCTAAAGTTATAGAAACTGACATTGGTGCATAAGCTTCTTCTAATTCTTTATCATGAAGATTAATACTCTTTATTTTTGAAGTAAAGCCTGAAGGCATTATAGTAACCTCGTCACCTTTTCTTAAAATGCCACTTGCTACACGACCTGCATAACCTCTATAATCTATAAAACCTTCACGTTGTGGTCTTATTACAGTTTGTACAGGAAAACGCGCATCTACTTTATTAATATCACTACTAATATGCATTGTTTCTAAAGTATGTAGCATAGGTGCTCCTTGATACCAAGGCATATTTTCTGATTTGTTTACAACATTATCTCCTAAAAGCGCAGACATTGGTATAAAACGAACGTCTTTAACAAGCATTTTTGAAGACACTTCTTCAAATTCTGAAACAATATTATTAAATACTTCTTCAGAAAAATCAACCAAATCCATTTTGTTTACACAAACAATAATGTGTGGTATTTGCAATAACGACGCTATAAATGCATGACGTTTAGTTTGCTCAATTACACCATGTCGTGCATCAATTAGAATGGTCGCCACGTTAGCTGTTGATGCTCCAGTAACCATATTACGTGTATATTGAATATGTCCTGGTGTATCAGCAATAATAAATTTACGCTTTGGTGTTGTAAAATATCTGTAGGCAACATCAATAGTAATACCTTGCTCTCTTTCGTCTCTTAAACCGTCTGTAAATAGTGCTAAATCTACACCTTCATGACCTTTTTTCTTACTTGTGTTTTCTATAGCTTCAAGTTGGTCTTCAAAAATGGATTTAGAATCGTATAGCAAACGCCCTATTAATGTACTTTTTCCATCATCTACACTTCCTGCAGTTGTAAAACGTAATAATTGATTGTTGTCTAACATGTTATCTTTATATGAGATGCCAAATGTAATTTGGCATGACAGTTAATTTTTTATTTAATATTGATTAAAAGTATCCTTGACGCTTACGGTCTTCCATAGCAGATTCTGATCGCTTATCGTCACTTCGGTTACCACGCTCGGTATTTCTCATACCAGCAACTTCAGCAGCAATTTTCTCTAATGTATCAGCATCAGATTCTACACCTCCTGTAATAGTAATATCACCTAGTGTTCTAAAACGTATCTTTTTAGTCACCACTTCTTCATGATCTTCTAATACTAAAAATTCAGAATTTGGAATCCAAGAGTCTTGTCTCCAAACTACTTCGCGCTCGTGTGCAAAGTACAATGATGGAATTGCAATATTCTCGCGTTTTATGTAGTTCCAAACATCCATTTCTGTCCAGTTACTTATTGGAAATGCTCTAAAGTGCTCTCCTTCAAAATGTTTACCATTGAAGATATTCCACAGTTCTGGTCGTTGGTTTTTAGGATCCCATTGTCCAAAATCATCTCTATGAGAGAAGAAACGCTCTTTTGCTCTTGCTTTTTCTTCATCACGACGTCCTCCACCAATTGCACAATCAATCTTATTTGCCTCAATAGCATCAAGAAGTGTTGTAATTTGAAGTGCATTACGCGTAGCGTTTTTCCCTTTTTCTTCAGCAACACGACCTTCGTCTATAGATTCTTGTACAGACCCAACAATAAGCTGGGCGCCTAATTCTTTAATAATGTCATCTCTAAACTGAATGGTTTCTGGGAAATTGTGACCAGTGTCAACATGCATTAATGGAAATGGTATTTTAGCAGGATAGAATGCTTTTTTTGCTAAATGCGTTACCAAGATAGAATCTTTTCCTCCTGAAAATAAAATTACTGGGTTTTCAAATTGTGCCCAAACTTCACGTAAAACAAAAATTGCTTCACTCTCTAATTCATCTAAATAATTTAAATAATACTTACTCATTGTTGCTTTGACAATTTTGGTGTAATATAATCTACGATTCGTTGAGCTGCTGCTTCAACGGATTCGTTTTCTGTTTTTATTTCAATGTCAGGGTTTTCTGGCGCTTCATAAGGCGCTGAAATTCCTGTCATGTTTTTTATTTCTCCAGCTCGTGCTTTTTTATAAAGCCCTTTTACATCGCGTCTTTCACATTCTTCAACGCTGGTATTAACAAATATTTCGACAAAGTTAACATCTTTAACGATACTTCTAATGTTCTCTCTATCTTTTTTGTAAGGTGATACAAAAGCTGCAAGTGTCACTAAACCAGCATCAACCATTAAATTGGCCACTTCTGCAATTCTACGGATATTTTCAGTTCTATCTTGCGGTGAGAAGGTTAAGTCTTTATTAATTCCTTTTCTAATGTTGTCACCATCTAGCGTAAAGGTCTTAATACTGTTTTGATGTAATTTCTGTTCAACCACATTGGCTATAGTAGACTTACCTGATCCTGATAAGCCTGTAAACCATAATAAAAAAGAATTGTGTCCATTTTGCTTTCGTCTATCTTCTATGGATATTTGATAATCGTGAGGTATTATATTGTCTCTCATAAATAATTTTAATTTCTTTTAGACAAGCCAAAGTTAATTTTATACCAAGCTCTTTCATGTAAATAATATAAAACCATCTTAGTGATTACCTCAGCAAAACCTATTTGTAATGCTGCAAGTGGATTACCGGAAATAATCCAGGCTAAGGTCATAGTATCTATTGTTCCTATAAAACGCCATGTAAAGGTTTTTGCTATGTGTCTTTTTCTACTTTCTAATAATACACCATCTTTCGATAGATTTATTTTATACCATACGCGCTCGTGTAAGTAATATAACACGGTCTTGGTTGTGACCTCTGCCAAACCTATTTTCAATCCAGCTAATGGATCTCCTGTGATAAGCCAAGACAAAAGTATTGTGTCTAAAGTGCCAACTAACCTCCAGGTAATTGTCTTTGCAATATGCCGCTTATATGAAACGTCTGTTGCCATATCACTTACTAACTAAAAAATAACTGTTTAATAGGTTTTCTTTGTTATATGCTAGTGGTTTGTTTGTTTCTTTTGAAATAACCTGTAATCCAACTGCGTTACAAATGGCTTGTCCTGCAGCTGTGTCCCATTCCATTGTTGGCGCATAGCGTGGATATACATCCGCATTTCCTTCGGCTACCAAACAAAACTTTAAAGAGCTTCCTTTTGACACTATTTCAACTTCTTTGCCAGCTGCTTTCAAGCTTTCTACATAATCTAGCGTATCTTGGTTCATGTGCGAACGACTGCCAACAACCTCTACTCTGTCTGAAATGTTATTCTTTGGTTTTAATGGTTTAGATTGTTTTAATATAGTTTCAACAGTAACATCATGAGACTCTAAATCTGCCTTAAACGCTTCATTGTTATCTACATTAGCAAAGTATATCGTTTTTACTGCAGGTACATAAATAACTCCTAAAACTGGTTTTCCGTTGGTTACTAACGCTATGTTTACAGTAAATTCTCCGTTACGCTTTATAAACTCTTTAGTACCATCTACTGGATCTACAACCCAACAGGTTTCCCAAGTTTTTCTAATATCGTAATCCGTTTGCTTATTCTCTTCTGAAATTATTGGAATTTCTGTAGGAATCAAATACGAATTAATAACATCGTTAGCTTTTTTATCTGCCTCTGTCAAAGGTGATTTGTCATCTTTTATTTCTACATCAAAAGCTGTATCATATACGTCCATGATAACTTTTCCCGCTTCGAGTGATGCTTTTAATGCTAATTCTAAATTTTTATTTAACATACCAATCGTATATTTTTTTTATACCTTCTTCTAATTCTATTTTATGCTTCCAACCTAAGCCTCGAAGTTTAGACACATCTGTTAACTTCTTTAAGGTTCCGTCGGGTTTGTTTTCGTTGAAAACAAAATTACCATTGAAACCGATAACCTCTTTTATTATTTGAGCTAAATTCTTAATTGAAATATCTTCTCCTGTACCGATATTTATATGTGTGTTTCTAATTTCCTTTTGATTTTTTGAATATGTATCCTCAAAATCTCTATTCTCCATTATAAACACACAAGCATCAGCCATGTCTTCTGACCATAAAAACTCTCTCATTGGTTTACCTGATCCCCAAATTTCAACTGAGTCTTTATCCACTCCAAATTTTGAAAGATATTTTTTAGCTTCTTCAATATTAGAAACTTGTAAATCCGAAACTACTTCATCATACCTATTTTCTGATAATAGTTTCGCCAGATGTATTTTTCTTATTAATGCTGGAAGTACATGAGATTTTTCTAAATCAAAATTATCATTGGGCCCATACAGATTTGTCGGCATAACAGATATGAAGTTAGTACCATATTGTAGGTTATAGCTCTCGCACATTTTTATACCAGCTATTTTAGCTATAGCATAAGGTTCATTTGTGTATTCTAAAGTATCTGTTAGCAAATACTCCTCTTTCATGGGTTGTGGGCAGCTCTTTGGATAAATGCACGTACTACCCAAAAAAAGAAGTTTCTTTACACTATTGGCGTAACTATAATGAATAACATTATTCTGTATCATCAAATTCTGATGAATGAAATCTGCCCTATACACATTATTAGCAACTATTCCTCCTACTTTTGCTGCCGCCAAAAAAACATATTCTGGTTTTTCTGTTTCAAAAAAAACCTTGGTATTATTTTGATTGGTGAGATCTAATTCCTTGTGTGTGCGTGTAATTATATTGTTATAACCTTTTTCTTTGAGGCTATTTAAAATTGCACTACCAACAAGACCACGGTGACCAGCTATAAATATTTTAGAATCTTTATTCATTCTTTTTTATTCAAAGTAATTGTTAATTCTATAACCACCATCTTTAAGGAATTGATCTTTCTTCATTAGTTTTAAATCACTTGTCATCATGTCTTCAACTAAATCTTTTAAATCATATTTTGGTATCCATCCCAATTTTTCTTTGGCTTTGGTTGCGTCACCAATTAACAAGTCAACTTCTGTTGGTCTGTAATATCTTTCATCTACTGCAACTACTTCTTGCCCAATTGGTAATTGATATTGTTCCTCAGAACATGATTTTACATATCCCTTTTCTTCTGCACCTTCCCCTTTGAATTCTAACTCAACACCTACATGGTTAAAACACATTTTTATAAAGTCGCGAACTGTAGTTGTTTTACCTGTAGCAATTACCCAATCTTCTGGTTGGTCAGCCTGAAGAATCATCCACATCATGCGAATATAATCTTTGGCATGTCCCCAATCTCTTTGTGCATTTAAGTTTCCTAAATACACTTTGTCTTGCATGCCAAGCACTATCCTAGATGTTGCTCTTGTAATTTTCCTTGTAACAAAAGTTTCTCCTCTAATTGGTGATTCGTGATTAAATAAAATACCATTACAAGCATACATACCATAGGCTTCTCTATAGTTGACTGTAATCCAATACGCATACATTTTTGCTACAGCATAAGGGCTTCTTGGATAAAAAGGCGTTGTTTCTGTTTGGGGTACTTCTTGTACCTTACCATATAACTCAGAAGTTGATGCCTGATAGATTCTAGTTGTTTTTTCTAGACCCAACATTCTAACCGCCTCTAATATTCTAAGCGTCCCTATACCATCTGCATTAGCAGTATATTCTGGTGTTTCAAAAGACACATGAACATGGCTCATTGCCGCGAGGTTGTATATTTCATCTGGTCTTACATCTTGAATAATTCTAATTAAATTAGTACTATCTGTAAGGTCACCGTAATGCAGATAGAAATTTTGATTATCTACGTGAGGGTCTTGATATAAATGATCTATTCTATCGGTATTAAATAAGGAAGACCTTCTTTTTATTCCGTGAACTATATATCCTTTTTTAAGAAGAAACTCACTTAAATAAGCTCCATCCTGTCCTGTTACTCCTGTAATTAATGCTACTTTATTCATATTAAATGTCTTATCTTTATTCTATTTGGGTTTGCAAAGGTAAAATTTTATTCAAATTACCATAGATAATTATAGAACTGCATCTTTTTTTATTTCTTGAATGACTGTCTTAAGGCTCTCTTTCCAATCCTTTAAATTCTGATATATTAATTCTGTCTTTTCTAGATTTAAAACACTATACTTTGGTCTATTAGCTAAAGTTTTATAGCTACTTGTTGGTGAAATTTTTGAAACATTGTTAGGGAAGACATTACGGGCAACCTCTACAGCAAATAAATACCAATTAGTGCTTCCTTTTGCAGAGAAATTATATATACCATATGGCACATCACCTTTTTCTATAATTGAAATAATAAAATTTGAAAGGTCTATACAACTTGTAGGGGTGCCCTCTTCTTCTGTTGTTATTTTTAAATCAATATCTTCTTTAACCTTCGAAAGAATTGTTTTTACAAAATTTTTACCATAAGGAGAATACAACCAAGATGTTCTTATTATATAATACTTTTCTAGCTGCTTTTGAACATGACATTCACCATCTAGTTTCGATTTACCATATTGATTTATAGGATTAGGTTTATCGGTGGTTTTGTAAGGTAAAGTCGCTTTTCCTTCAAAAACATAATCAGTTGATATATGAATAAGAATTACATTGTGTTTTTTACAGATTTCAGATAAGTTATTTACACCTTCTGAATTAATTTTAAAAGCTATATCCTTATTTTGTTCGGCACCATCAACATTGGTGTAGGCTGCGCAATTAATGCAGTATTTAAAACTATTATTGCTGAAAATTTTATGTATTTGATCCCTGTTAGTTATGTCTGCTTCTTCTTTATTAAAAAACTCATAAGATTCAATTTGATTATGAGCTTGGTTTTGAAGCGTTTGTCCTAACTGACCATTTGCACCAAAAACTGCTACTTTAGTCATAACGCTATATCTTTAAAACCAGATAATTTTAAATCTTTGTCTGAAAGAATTAAATCTTCTGCAGACAATTTCCAGTCTATTTGCAAGTCGAGGTCGTTATACATTATTCCACTTTCAGCGCTTTTGTTATAATAGTTATCACATTTGTAACTGAAAATTGTATTGTCTTCTAAAACCACAAAACCGTGAGCAAACCCTTTTGGGATATATAGTTGTTTTTTATTCTTACCTGATAAAAGAACCGAAACATGTTGTCCGAATGTTTCAGAATTTGGTCTAATATCCACTGCCACATCCATAACACTACCTCTAACAACTCTGACTAATTTTGCCTGTGCATACTCTCCTCTTTGAAAATGTAAGCCTCTTAATACTCCTTTTGAAGAATTAGATTCATTATCTTGAACAAAATTGGAAGTTATTCCTGTAAGTCTTTTAAAGGTCTCTTTATTAAAACTTTCGATAAAATAACCTCTTTGGTCTCTAAAAACTTTTGGCTCTAATATAAAACAGCCCTTTAATTTTGTTTCTTCAGCTACCATATTATTCTGATATGATATTTAACAAATACTTTCCATATCCGCTTTTAGTTAATGGTAAAGCAATCTGCTTTAATTTTTGATCGTCGATATAGCCCATTCTATATGCTGTCTCTTCAATTGACCCAATTTTAAGTCCTTGTCTATCTTCAATTACCTGAACAAACTGTGAGGCTTGCATTAATGATTTGAATGTACCTGTATCTAACCATGCCGTTCCTTTATCTAAAACACTTACTTTTAAGTTACCTCTTTCTAAGAATATTCTATTAATATCGGTTATTTCCAGCTCTCCTCTTTTACTTGGTTTAATGTCCTTTGCAATCTCAACAACTGAATTATCATAAAAATAAATTCCAGGTACAGCATAATTAGATTTTGGAAATTCTGGTTTTTCTTCTATTGAAACTGCTACACCATTTTCACCAAAATCCACCACACCATATCGTTCTGGATCGTGAACATGATACGCGTAAATTATTCCACCATCTGGATCGTTGTTTTTTTGGAGTAACTCCGACAAACCAGTTCCATAAAAGATATTATCACCAAGTATTAGTGCTACTTTATCATCACCAATAAATTTCTCACCAATTAAAAATGCTTCGGCTAACCCGTTTGGTTTTTCTTGAACAGCATATTGAAAATTACATCCATACATTTCACCGTTTCCTAACAAATTTTTAAATAAAGGTAAGTCTTGTGCTGTTGAAATAATTAATATATCCCGAATACCAGACCACATGAGTGTTGATATAGGGTAATATATCATCGGCTTATCATATATTGGCATTAATTGTTTACTTACCGCTAAAGTAATAGGGTGTAAACGTGTACCTGAACCACCCGCTAAAACAATTCCTTTCATCTGTTTTCGTACTTATTTAAATACCAATTTATTGTTTTAAGTATACCAGATTCAAAATTTTCTTTTGCCTTCCACCCAATTTTGTTTTCAATCTTTGATGCGTCAATGGCATACCTAAAATCATGACCTGGTCTATCTTTTACAAAGGTTATTTGCTGAGAATATTTGCTTCCCTTGGGTCTTATTTCATCTAGTATCTCACAAATCTTGTTAGCAATATAAAGATTATCTCTTTCATTTTTACCTCCTATATTGTAGGTTTCACCTGATTTTCCGTTAGAAAAAACTAAATCTATACCATTACAATGATCCTCTACATATAACCAGTCTCTAATATTATTACCTTTACCATAAATTGGAATATCCTCTCCAATTATCGCTTTTCTTATTATTGTAGGGATTAATTTTTCATCGTGTTGTCTAGGTCCGTAATTGTTGCTGCAGTTTGTAGTAACTACATTCATACCGTATGTATGGTAATAACTACGAACAATAAAATCGGAAGAGGCCTTCGAGGCACTATAAGGACTATTAGGCGCATAGGGAGTCTCTTCTGTAAATAAGCCTACCTTACCTAGACTACCGTATACTTCATCAGTTGAAATATGATGAAATCTATTATTCTCACAACCCTTCTTGAATAAGAACGGATCATACATCCAATGATTTTTGGCTGTGTTTAATAAATTAAATGTACCATACACATTTGTGTTAATAAAAGCATCTGGGTTTTTAATGGAGTTATCTACATGAGATTCTGCGGCAAAATGTATAACTCCATTAAAATTGTATTTACTAAAAAGTTGATTAACAAGTTCCTTATCACAAATATCTCCTTTTACAAACTCATATCTTGAGTTATTTTGAATTTGTTTCAAATTAGAAAGCTCACCTGCGTAGGTAAGCTTATCTAAATTGACTATTTTAATATCTGAATAATTTTCTAAAAGATAAATAATGTAGTTTGAACCTATAAAACCAGCTCCTCCTGTTATTAAAAATCTCTTATCCTTCATACGAAACAACGTACTTAATTAATTTATTAAATAAATAAATTAAACATAATAATACAAATGCTATTATTGGAAGAATAAGTATATATAAATTCCAAATACTGGTATATTTTGCTCCTACATCTTGAAAACTAGAAAGTGTATCAAAATATACATCTTCTTCAACCTTTTTAGCCTCTAATTTACTCAGTTCTTCTCTTAATTTATTTTCTTCTTGTAATAAATCGTATTCTCTGGTCTTTGTCTTTTCTTGTATAAAAGATAAACCATCTTTAGTTGTATAAGATCCTTCTTTTATTTTAGATTCTTCTTCCATTACTCTTAAGTAAACCTTCTTTAAAGAATCTACCTCTTTGATAGATGCTAAAATCCGTTTTCTTTCTATTGAGATTAAAGAGTCTCTTTTCTGCATTTTCTTTACAGAATACGTATTTGTAAAGGTTGTATTTAACCCTTTTTCTAATGACCTAAAAATATCCTTTTTAAAAGATCTAACGTTTATTTCAAAAACATCGCCAGAATAAATACTTCTATTTTCAATAAATTCATCAAAGCTTATATCTTGTGCTCTTACACTATCAATTGATTTAACAAAACTATCATATTGCTTAATCTTGTCATTTTCATTTTCTGGTCCAGGATGAATATCAAATTCAATGATTTGTTTAGCAGATTCTTCATCTATATCAAAAATAGACATTAATTGACTGTGGTCTTTTTCTCCAATTAATGCATTATAATAATTAATATTTGTTACTAATTGAAATTTAGAGTCAAAATATGGCTTCACTAACATTTGTGACTCATATATGTCCTTTTGTGTTCGTTGTAAAATAAACCCTAAAACTGCAGCTAATACAAGTACAACTGCAATTATTTTAAAATTAGTAACTATTGCTTTTAAAGCATATATGAAAACTGAATAAATAGCTTTAAATATTGAACTAATAAAATTGAAAAATTTATCAAACAATTTTCCAATCATGTTAAACAATTGTCCTAAATCTACTTCCTCGTTTTGAGAACCTTGTGGTACTTCTTGACTCATTTATTATGAATTAAATATTTGTTCTAGTATTTTTTTTGTAATTACGTATGTTGGCCTTACCCCTGATGTGCCTAAACCACCAGATGCTAAGGTACTTCCTGTTTCTAAAGGATTATCACTTGCATAATAAGCATATCTAACTTTAACATCTTCGTTTATGCTTCCTCGCACTTTTGATGCTGCTTGTATCGCTTTTTGATAATGTGCTCCTTCCATTTCTAAACCGATAACATTCCATGTAGATTTTTTAAAGAATTTTAAAATCTCTTTATTCTGTAACGATGTACCTAATACTGTTATCATAGTTCCTTCATAAACATCTACACCACAGTCTAATAGATCTTCTTTACTTAGCTCATTCTTGAAAGGGTAATTATCAGCAGTACCTTCAAAAATATGAGCAGACGGTATCATTACATCTCCTTTACCACCTTCTAAAATCCCAGCTTTACCCATTATAGAAATAGATTTTACATCTAAATGTATTTTTTCTCTATCTGCTTTAATTGGTTTTAAAAACTCATCTAAAGTCTCATAAGCCTGTTCCCCAAAAGCATAATCCATGACAAAAATTACGGCTTTGTCTTCTACGTTTGTTTCTAAGTATTTAAAGTCTGTCTTAGAAAAATCTATTTTATCAGTATCAAAAATCTGAACATCAATGTTGGTTCCAGAACTATCTTTAATATAGATCATTCCGTTTTGCAACGCAGATTTCTCTACTTTATTGCGCATTAAAGAACTTTTTGGATTACTTAAGGATTCGTAAATCTCAAAAATGTTCTTTTTGGCGTCTGATCCTTTAAGAGTTCCTTTAGCAAATAAAGAATTCATAACACTGTGCATATTGGCACTAATGATATGAATTGGCCTTTGTAATAAACCGTGTTTATGCAAAACAGACTTAATGTTATCGGCCCACACCTCACCGTGGATGTGATGCCCTAAGCGCTCTCTTAAAACCGGACTAAAAGTTATTGTTCGTTTGTTGCCATTTACTACTTCTTCAATAGCCAATTTGCCAAGCCAGTAAACAATGTGTAATAAGCGTTCGGGTTGGTTTTCGGTTGCAAATTTTGAGTACGACTCTGTCAACTCATTAAAGGTTCTACCTAAAATATTTGCTGTATGCGTTATTGCTATTTCTCTTTCTTTCTGAGTTAATTTTTTTGTAGATGTAACAGCATTTTCAAGCTTTTGCCAATCTCTAACTGTTGTTCCTTCTTCATCAATAAGTACTCGTTTACTTATTTTATGCGACTCTACAAATAAAAACGTGAGATGTGTTAAAATATCATAGATTTCAGAGCGTCCTCGAGTAATCTCTATGTTCATTTGCTCATCATCTATTCTGTAACAATTACGTCTTCTTTTAGGTGGAATTATAGGCTTAAAGTGAGAGTTAGCATAACCTTCATCACTTGTTAAATTAATGAATGTACACTCTTCTATACCTTGAGGTAGGCGATCAATTACATAAAGAAGTCCATCTATTTCTGCCTTTTCTTCTCCTATTGAACCATAAATTTCTGGTCTTAAAAGAAGTAACGCTTCTCTTAAAGTTTCTCCAGAAACACCCATTGGTTTGTAAAATCCACGATTAAATAAGTGGCGCATTGTTATATACATACGCTCAATAGCACTAGAGCTCTCCTGGGCTCTAGTTCTTTCGTGTTTTTTATTTGTTGTACTCATACCTTTATTTGGCGTGCAAATATAGTTTTATTTAGTTAATTTTAGGTCATTTAAACTATCTGCTATTTTTCGGTCATTTGATAGTCTTGGTATTTTATTTTGCCCTCCAAGCTTTCCTATTGACTTCATATAGGACTGAAAACCATCTTTTTTTACTCTTGTGATTACTAAAGGTCTTAAAACTTTCCCTTCTATTAAATCAAAATAATAACTGTTTTGTTTTTGAAGAGAAGCTTCTAAATCTTGAATAAACCTTAATTCATCTTTCGGTTCGTTTTCAAACTCAATAAACCATTCGTGATATGGCAATCCTTCAGAAGGGTTAATTTGAGGCGCTACAGTAAATTCGTTTACTGTAATATCAGTATTTGCCGTAGCTTCTTTTAGCGCTTGCTCTACTTCTTTGCCAATAACGTGTTCTCCAAAAGCAGAGATAAAATGTTTTATTCTTCCACTTACAATAACTCTATAAGGTTTTAATGATGTAAACTCCACTGTGTCTCCAATATTATATGCCCAAAGACCTGCGGTTGTAGAAATAAGCATAACATAGTTAACTCCAAGTTCTACATCTTTTATTGTAATACGTTCTGGATGATCTTCAAAAAAATCTTCTGCTTTTATAAACTCGTAAAAGATACCTGAGTTTAACTGCAATAACATGCCCTTTTGATCCTGCTTGTCTTGAAACGCAAAAAATCCTTCACTTGCTGGATAAAGTTCTATACTGTCAACTTTTCTCCCTATTAAATTTTCAAATTTTGCTCTGTACGGTTCATAATTAACTCCTCCGAAAATAAACAAATTGAAATTTTTGAATATGTCTCCAACTTTCTGCCCTTTCTTATCAATCAATTTTTCAAAGTACATTTGTACCCAAGATGGAATTCCGGATATGATGCTCATATCTTCATTTACCGTCTCTTCTACAATAGCATTAACCTTAGTTTCCCAATCTTCTATACAATTGGTTTCTAAGCTTGGCATTCTGTTTTTTTGAAGATATTTTGGCACATAATGTGCTACAATACCTGAAAGTCTTCCTAATTTTATACCATGCTTTTCTTCTAAAATTGGACTTCCTTGGAGAAAAATCATCTTACCATCTACAAATTTTGTATTGCCAGTTTCGTGAATATACATTAGGATTGCATTTCTTGCAGCTTCTACATGTGTAGGCATGCTTTCCTTTGTTATAGGAATATATTTTGCGCCAGATGTTGTTCCTGAGGTTTTAGCAAAATAAATAGGTTTTCCTTTCCAAAGTATGTTTTCTTCGCCTTTTACTACACGTTCTACATAGGGTCTTAGAGCCTCGTAATCTCTTACCGGAACTAAATTTTTGAAGTCTTCATAAGACTGAATCGTATTAAACTTATGATCTTTACCAAAAACCGTATTTGAGGCTTCCTTAATGAGATTTTGAAACACCTTATCTTGGGTTTCTACTGGTTGAGAAGCCCATTTATTGATGCGCTTTGCTATTAGTTTAGCAAATGGTTTTGATAGTGCTGCTTTAATCGAAGGCATTACTGAAAATCAATAAAATTAGTTGGATTTACTGGATAACCTTTACTCCATAATTCAAAATGAAGGTGTGGTCCTGTGCTTAATTCTCCTGTATTACCAGACATGGCAATAACCTCGCCTGCTTTTACCAAATCTCCCTGAGATTTTGTTATAGCAGAATTATGCTTATATACAGATATTAACTCTTGATTATGCTCTATTATAACAACATAACCTGTTTCTACCGTCCACTCAGCAAAAATTACTGTACCGTCTGCTGTAGCTTTTACAGGCGTGTTAGTTGCTACAACGACATCTACAGCATAATGCTTATCTTTTAAATTGTAATTTTGTGATATGGACCCATTTACTGGCGGAAAAAGCACAATATTATTTTGGTCTGAAGTATCTTCAAACAAATTGTATTTATCTTCTTTTTCAACCTTTTCTCTTAATAGTGAATCTGGTTTATTGGTTGTTATTTGTAAAACCTCTGGATCGTTTTTTGCAGCTTCAATAACAGAATCTCTATTAAACTCTACCGTAGAAACTTCTCCTGTAAGTACTTTTTTGATTGAAGCATAGTAGCGTTGTTTTGATTCTATTTCTCTTACTAAAGAGTCTGTTTTATAATTTAGCATTGAAGCTTCCTTTTTTAATTTTGCGGAAGAATAACCAGGAATATACTCTCTTAATGGAGTGAAAGCTATTAGGAGAATGGTGAAAAAAACAAGCAAAATAGCAGATAATGATGTTAACACAAATACATTGAGTCGTGTTAATTTTATTGCAAATCGTTCTTCAAAAGTGTCCTCATTAAGTATAACCAAGCGATACTTATGAAGTAGTTTTTTAGTAAACTTCTTTTCTTTTTTCTTCTTTTTTGCCATTAAAACAAAATTAAATAAAATAGTGAAACGGTATTCCCAATAGTTATTAAAGTTGAGAATACAACGTTATATTTAAAGTTTAATTACTAACTTTGCGGTCTAAATTTGAAGTTATGATTACTAGTAGTATATTTTTAGGTGCAATAGGTCCAGGTTCTTGGGTATTAATTGCTTTAGCTGTCTTATTATTATTTGGCGGAAAGAAAATTCCTGAATTAATGAGAGGTTTAGGAAGTGGAATAAAAGAGTTTAAAGACGCAAGTAAAGACGAGACTTCTGAAAAGAAAGAAGAACAATAGACGTTTTATTTAAAAACATAAAAAAAGCCAACTTTTTCAAGTTGGCTTTTTTATTACTTAATCTTTATTGATTTTATCATCGACTCTAATTCGAAGACATATTCTGCTTTTCTTAATGATGGTGCATAAACATAACCATCTGCTATGAGGAAACGTTTGTTTACTTTATCTTCTATAGCGTAGGTAATAAATGGTCCTGCCATAGTAAAGCCTTTCATTTCCCAAATACCTCTTACCTCGTAAGCTGGCTTATTATCTATTATAGTTTCAAACATTGCAGGCGCGTAAGCATCTTCTACAGCCATATAAATACCATCTTCTCCCGGAATTTTTGTTTTAGTAATATGATCTCGCATTTTTATAATGTCTACTACTGTGCTATCTCCTTCTGTAATTGTTTCTAGTGGCACTTCATAGAACATTAATTCTATAGTTTTTGAATTACTTAGATTTTTTCTTATCCAGAAAAAGTCGTCTTCTGCTTTAGCAATTCTGTATGCTGATGGAATATTTACGCTAAAGCCCATTTTTTTCTGTATTGCGCTTACATCAAGTAGGTCTAGCTTTATTCTTCTTTGCTTTTCTTTAACTTCTTCTTTGTTAAATGCATCAATAATTTTAGCCTTGTTTTCTTGTAGCTGACTAATTATTTCTTCATTCGTTTTGCCTCCAACAACGGCTACTGTTTGCGGTTTTGCAAAAGCATTATTAGCTATTTTGGTTGTGGGAGTTAAATTGGCTTTTTCAATTTTAAGAATTATTCTACTGCGTGTTGCAAATCCATCAAAGACTTGAGGTGGAATTTGTCGAAGCTTAAACATTGGCTCATCAACTGGTAAACCATTCAGTGGTGCTGCAAAAATCTTTCTAATATTTTCTCCAATACTTCCTTCCCATAAATCATTATCTACAACTACAGAAATACTATTTAGATTTCCATTAGATTCTGGAAGAAATATCCTGTTATCTTCCTCTTTTTTGTCTCCACAAGCTGTTAGCAATAAGCAAAATAAAAGTGCATATAGCGTTCTCATAAATTAATTTTTTTGTTGGTTTATTACTCAGACACAATAAGTGTCATTCCTATTTTGAGTTTACTACCACTAATATCGTTCCAATCTTTAAGATTTTGAATAGAAACTCCAGAAAATTTTTGTGAGATGCTCCAAAGTGTATCACCAGACTTTACTACATATGTCCTCTTCCCTTTTGTATTAACGGTTGTTTTTGACGCTTTTGGTTTTGAATCTACAACCGGTTTTCGCGGATAAATTGTTAATCGTTGTCCTATTCTAAGGTTATTGTTCCTTAATCCATTCCAACGTTTTATCTGGCTAACCCTAACGCCATATCTCCTTGCTATTTTTCCTAGGTAATCCCCATTTTTAACACGATATCTTATTTTTGTATCTGCGTTAAATAATTGCGGTAAGGGTTTTTCTCGTTTATCGAATTCCGCTTTAGCAAATGCATATATTTTTTCTTCGTTAGACGTAAAGACACCTATTGCTTCCCTAGGTAAACGTAGTACATAAGTTTTACCTTCAATCTTTGGAATAATATCTAACTTGTATGATGGATTTAAAAACTGAAGTTCTTCTATTTTAACACCTGTAGTTTCTGATACCTGATCTAGCGTAATCATTTGCTTAACATGTACTGTATCGGTTTGGATTAGTTGAAAAGGCGGCCTTTCTGGCTTAAAACCGTGTTCTTCTGCATACTCAAAAATATACATAGTTGCTAAAAATGCTGGTACATAACCTGCTGTTTCACGTGGAAGATTTGGTCTAATATTCCAATAGTTTTTGTAACCTCCAGATCGTCTTATGGCTTTGTTTACATTTCCAGGACCAGAGTTATATGCTGCTAATGCTAAATCCCAATCTCCAAATATTCTGTAGAGTCTAGACAGATATTTTGCTGCTGCAGTAGTTGAACTTATAGGGTCGCTGCGCTCATCTACATAACTACTTACATCGAGACCATATTCTTTTCCGGTTCCGAACATAAACTGCCATAAGCCTGTAGCTCCTACTCTAGATCTTGCTTTTGGTTTTAACGCAGACTCTACAATAGACAAGTACTTCATTTCTAAAGGAATGTTGTGATTGTCAAATTCAGCCTCGAACATTGGGAAATAAAAATGACTTAAGCCCATTAAGCGCTCTATAGATGTTCTTCTGTGCTTTAAATAACGCTTTATTACACTTTCTAAAGACGGGTTATACTCAACATTAAAAGGTGTTCTCGCATTGAGACGTGCTAACCTTGCTTTTAAGGTATCTGTTGATAGTTCTGGATAATCAATAGGCTCATACGTTAATTCTGTTACGGATTTGTAGATTGTATCATACAATGAGTTACTGTATAATTCTTCTAACCATTTTTGGTCTAATTCTGCGGCTTCAGGATGGTCTTTAAGATTTTTGATGTCTAATGTATCTTGTTCTGCAGGAATTATTTTTCCGTTCACAATTGATTTTCCATCAATGATAGAGTCACTAACCTTGGTAGTTGTGGATATGGAGTCTGTCTTTGTTTGCGAAAATCCTAATGAAGCAAAACTACAGACTACGAATAAAATTTTAAATTTGTATTGCATATAATAATAAAGACCTACCACTCTTAACGTTAGTAGGTCTAAAAATAGTATTTTTTCTGACTTATACTCAGCTTTAAATATTTGAGTATACTTATTTATGTTTTATTTATTGTAGAATAGCCGCGATACCAGGTAGTGTCTTTCCTTCTAAGCTTTCTAGCATAGCTCCACCTCCAGTACTTACGTAGCTTACTTTATCTTCAAAACCAAACTCTTTTACAGCTGCTACAGAATCTCCTCCTCCTACTAAAGAAAATGCTCCGTTTTTTGTAGCGTTAGCAATAGAGTTTCCAAGTGCTATGGTGCCTTTAGAGAAGGTTTCCATTTCAAAAACACCAAGCGGACCGTTCCATAAAATGGTTTTACACTTATTAACTACATCATTAAAAATCTCTAAAGATTTTGGCCCAGCATCCAAACCTTGCCATCCATCAGGAATGTGATAAACATCCACATGCTGTGTATTGGCATCGTTGCTAAAAGCATCTGCAGCAATAACATCTACAGGTATATGAACTTGCACACCTTTAGCCTCTGCTTGTTTTAATATATCTAAAGCCAATTCCATTTTATCATCTTCACAGATAGAATCTCCAACAGATCCTCCTTTAGCTTTAATGAATGTAAATGTCATTCCGCCACCAATAATAAGGTGATCTACTTTGTCTAAAATATTTTCGATAACGGTGATTTTTGAAGATACTTTAGCTCCACCAAGTACAGCTAAAACAGGCTTTTCACCATCTTCTAATACTTTTTTGATGCTTTCTATTTCTTTTGCCAATAAGCTCCCGAAGCATTTAGCATCTGGGAAAAATTCTGCAACAATTGTCGTAGAAGCGTGTGCTCTGTGCGCAGTACCAAAAGCATCATTAACATAGATATCTCCTAGCTTAGATAATTGCTTTGCAAAGTCTTTGTCTCCTTTTGTTTCCTCGTCATGAAAACGCAAGTTTTCAAGTAATAAAATTTCACCAGGTTGTAAGTCATTTGCCATTGCTTCAGCCTCTTCTCCTACACAGTTGCTGGCAAATTTTACTTCTACTCCTAAAACATCTTTAATTTCTGAAACAATATGTTTAAGAGAAAATTCATCTTGTACACCTTTAGGTCTGCCTAAATGCGACATTAAAATACAGCTTCCTCCATCTTCTAAAACCTTTATAATTGTTGGTTTTGCCGAAACGATTCTTGTGTTGTCTGTAACTTCAAAATTGTCATTTAAAGGCACATTAAAATCTACACGGATTAATGCTTTTTTGTTTTCAAAATTAAAATCGTTTAGTGTCTTCATCTGTTTTAAATAAGGAATATGTTTCTCTGTTTTGAATAACAAATATAAAGATTAGAAAGCATAAAAAAATTACATAGTTTTGCTTTATGTTATTTTCTGAAGTTTTAGGGCAAGAACACATTAAAAATCACCTTACAACAAGTGTTGATCAAGGTAGAATTGCACACGCACAACTTTTTGTTGGACCAGAAGGTTCTGGCACTTTACCAATGGCCATAGCTTATGCACAATACATTTTATGCAGCAACACTGGTGGCGAAAACACTGGCGGAAATGAATCTTGTAATCTAAAATTCAAGAACGTATCGCATCCCGATTTGCACTTTGCGTTTCCTGTTACTACAAGTGATAAGGTAAAAAGTAAACCTGTTTCTAATTTTTATCTCGAAGAATGGAGACAATTGTTAGAACAGCAACCTTACGGCAATCTTTTTGATTGGTACAAATTGTTGGGTGTGGACAATAAACAAGGGCAGATTGGTGTTGATGAAGCTTTTGAAATTGTAAAGTCCCTTTCACTTAAATCTTATGAAGGTGGTTACAAAGTAATGCTAATTTGGATGGCTGAAAAAATGAACACAGCATGTGCCAATAAGCTCTTAAAACTCATTGAGGAGCCACCAGAAAAAACCATTTTCATTCTCATTGCAGAAGACGAAGAGCAAATTATTAATACCATTCGTTCGCGATGTCAAATACTAACATTTCCTCCACTAGCAGAAGAAGCAATTACTGAAGCTTTGGTGAGAAATTATCATATTGAAAACGCTGTTGCTACCAAAATTGCACATCAAGCTAATGGTAATTATAACAAGGCTTGCGATCTTATTTATCAAGATAGTGAAGACATTCAGTTTGAAAAATGGTTTATTCTTTGGGTACGTTCGGCTTTTAAGGCTAGAGGCAATAAAAGTGCTATTCATGATTTGATATCCTGGAGTGAAGAAATTGCAAAAACCGGAAGAGAAACACAAAAGAAGTTTTTAGCGTTTTGTCTCAATTATTTTAGACAAGCCATGCTTATGAATTATAAAGCTGATTCTTTGGTGTATTTAGAACCAAAATCCGAAGGTTTTAAACTTGAGAATTTTGCACCCTTTGTGCATGGCAATAATATTTTGGAGATTAGTGATGAGCTTCAAGATGCTATTTATCACATAGAACGAAATGGGAATTCTAAGATTATCTTAACCGATTTAAGTATAAAACTTACTCGTTTACTACATAAAAAAGCTGTCTAAAAAGAATGAGAATCTATCAATCTGAACTCGTTTCAGAATCTCAAAAAAACTGATTTTCAAATTGTTTTAGAATCTGAAACAAGTTTAGATTGACAAAACATTAACTTTTCAAATAACCTCTTTTTTTATTCAAAAGTATAGGAAGTTACATTGACTTCCGTTAGCCTAAAATACCCAAAAGCATACTGTTCTGGGTTGGTAGGATTAATACAATTCCCTCTAATTAAAGCAGAATTAGATGAAAACGGATCGCCACCACTGTAATACTGTTCTATCAATAATCTCATATAGTTGTAATACTGTTCGGAAATACCATAAAGCTCAATATCTACTATATCTCCAGGTTGAAATGCTGCTTCACCATTATCTTCATCATCATCTTTTTCAAAAAAATCATGTACCTCATTACCATTCACAAACTCGTCTGAAATATCTTCAAAATAAGGAAACAAATCTCCATCTTCATAATAACGAATAAGGTAATAGTTTTCTTCATCTACAGGATCGTCGAAATAGACATTCACCTCTAGTAATTCATCATCAAAACCTCCTTCAATACTTTGTGTAATACTATTGATGTCTGAAACGGACATTAATGTTTCTGTAGCTTCATAATTTTCGCCTGCATAACTAACATCTAAACGGTACGTATCTCCAATAACAGGCACAAAATTATCTACAGTATAACTGCCATCATTTTGATCATTGAACGTGAATATTGCTCCAGAGTTTGTGTTGGTAACTGTAACAACTGCTCCGCTAACACTTGTATCTTCACCTGTATTAAAATACGGTGTAGACATACTTAAGTTTATGGTTTGCTCATTGCCTGCTGTGCCTTTTTCCCAATCTAAAGACGCTTCTATAACCAAGCGTGGTTCTACGTTATCTAAATCTACATCTATAACATCTTCGCACGATGCAAAAACAACAAAAGTCATTAGGATTAGTGATTTTATATAGTTTTTCATGATCTTAAAATTTAAAATTATAGGTTATTGAAGGAATCATTCCAAAAATTGAAATTCGAGTGGCTTCATTCAATCCTGTTTGATTGTTTTGGTTAAAGCTAACTGAAGCCGCATTTCTTCTGTTATAAAGGTTGTAAATACCAAAAACCCATTCGCCTTTCCAGCGTTTATCATTGTCTTTGTTTGGTGAATACGTTGCAGAAACATCTAATCTATGGTACGCAGACAAACGGTCTTCATTTCTGCTAGAATACGTTGCTACAGATAAGTCTTCGTAAGTGTATTGTCCGTTTGGATAAGTTACAGGACGTCCTGTTTGAAATATAAAGTTAGAACTAAACCTCCATTTATCATTCAATTTATAAGAACCTGTTAATGAAATATCGTGTGTACGATCGTAAGGTGTATTGTACCAATCTCCATTGTTAATACCTGGTCCACCAGCGTTTCCGCCAAAAGCGCGTTGTTCAGATTTTGATAGTGTATAAGCCAGCCAACCTGTAAAATCGCCTTTGTTTTTTCGTAATAAAACTTCTAAACCATAAGCTCTTGCTTCACCGTTTAATATTTCGGTTTCAATATTATTGTTTCCTATTAAATCAGACCCATCAATATAATCTATGCGATTATCAACTGTTTTGTAGTAGGTTTCCAGCTCTAAAGTATAAGCATTGTCTTTAAAGTTTTTGTAATATCCTAAAGCAAATTGATTAGATATCTGAGGTTTTATGTACTGACCACTTGGTGTCCACACATCTAAAGGTGTTACCGAAGCTGTATTAGACAGAAGGTGCAAATATTGTGTAGATTTAGTATAACTAGCCTTAACAGAAGCGTCTTCGTTGAGTTGATAAGAGACTCCTAATCTTGGTTCTAAATTGCCAAATGTTTTAATACTTTCTCCTTTACTGTAATACGTTTCGCTTTCAGCCTCTCCTCGTTCGTAAATACCCAAATCACTATTATAAATCACAGGTTGATTATTGACGTAATTGGTCATGTTTTGACCACCAAGTCTTGTAAATGCACTGTAACGCAAACCATAATTAAATGCCAATTTATCTGAAATTTGATGCTCTGCACTTATATACGCTGCTCCTTCAAAAGCACGTTTTTCGTCTAATTTTAGATAATTTATTGGAGACGTTTCAGACGAAGGTCTTACTTCACCAGGATTAAGATTATAAGTTAATCCACTGACACCAAAATCTAGTGTAATGTCATTATTTACATAATAACCTAAATCATACTTTACGTTGAAGTTGGTAATATCTGCATTCCAATCTAGCTCAATAAAATCTAGAATAATATTATAATCGTACTTGCTGTAAATAAACGATAGATTAGAAAACAACTTATCGTTAAAAACGTGGTTCCAGCGTAAGTTTCCGGTAGCATTACCGTAGTTATTTTCTATAATTTTAGATAAGTTAAAAATATCTCTTCCAAAATAACCTGATAAGTACAGCCTGTTGTTTTCGTTAATCTCGTAGTTGGTTTTAAGATTAAGATCGTAAAATGAGATTTTATCGTCCTTTACGTCTTCTATAAGTGGCATAAACAAATGTGCATAAGACGCTCTACCTGCTATTAAAAACGAGCCTTTATCGTTAAAAATAGGCGATTCTGCAGTCAATCTACTTGAAATTAACCCAACACCACCTGTGAGCCCAAACTGCTTGCTATTGCCGTCTTTTTGCCTTACATCTAACACTGAAGATACTCTACCTCCATATTTTGCCGGAATATCACCCTTATAAAGCTTAATATTCTTTATAGCATCTGCATTAAATACCGAGAAAAAACCAAAGAAGTGCGATGTGTTATAAATTATAGCTTCGTCTGAAAGCACCAAATTTTGATCGGCTGCTCCTCCTCGTACATGGAATCCTGCAGAACCTTCGCCATTATTGGTAACACCAGGCAATAATTGAATAGATTTTACAACATCTACCTCACCTAATACGGCTGGCATTTCTTTAATTGTATTAGCATTAAGTTTTGCCACGCTCATTTGTGGTTTTTTAATACTGACTCTTTCAGATTCCTCTGCAACGATTACAATTTCGTCTAGTGATGTTGCAGTTTCCTCAAGTTCAAAATCTAGCTTTTGATCTTTGTTTAATGTAATTTCTTGTGTTACGGACTTAAAACCTACGTAAGAAATCACCAAAGTATAGGTTCCTTCTGGCGCTGTAAGTGAAAAGAAACCGTACTCATTTGTAGTTGCTCCATAGTTGGTATCTTTTAAATAGACGGTTGCTCCCAAAAGGGTTTCACCATTTGTAATGTCTTTAATGGTTCCGCTTATACTAAATTGTTCCTGCGCTTGACACCACAAGCTTGTAAACAGGAAAATAACTAAACCTAAATGTTTCATTAGTAACTGATCTGTTTTTTGATTGATAAAATTATTATTTGAATGGTTTAAAAAATCGATTTTTTGGTTATGCTTTTGTTAACGCAAATAAATTTTAAATATTAGCCAAACACCTAATGAAGACGAGCTTTTGGTGCGAATTGTTACATCTACGGAGTGAAATAAAATGCAATTGTTTGAATTGAATCTTTATCAAGACTAAAATTAAGCCTTAAACTCTTGCTTAATTTGTTCTGAAAAAGACTTTGAAACAGGAATCTTTATTTTTGAATTTGAACTTTGTATAGTAAGAAACAACTTGCCATTATCTCTATTTAAGTTGTTTATTTTAAAAACATTAACTGCATAAGATCTATGACATTGTTCTATTGGCAAATCCTCAGTTTGCGCAATAATGTTTTTTAATCTGTTTCTAATAATATGCTTTTTTACCTGATCTAGCTTATTGTAATACACTACAACATACTGATTGCTAGATTCTAAGTATAAAATCTCTTCTAAGCTGAGTTTGAGGTCTGGTTGGTTATTTTCATCATAAAATACAACCTGCTTTTGCACATTAGAATTCTTAAATCGTTTTTTAAAAGCACTCAATTCGTCATCACGCTGTTGTAGTTCTGATTGCATTTTTGTAATCGCCAAATACACCACACTTCCCATAAACGGAAAAATTAAAATCATTAAGAGTTTTGGGTACATTTTTAACTGAAACCAAACGTTTAATTCTTCTTCAAAATCATTACCTAAATCTGGAATAATAAAAGACATCCCAAAATTTATGATTTGCAATACTAAAGCTTCAAACAACAACCAAAATATGTATTTTTTATTTATAACATTTTGATAATCAAATATTTGTCTTAAAAAAATTGAGATAAGGATAAAGCTGTAAATGTACTAACAGCAATAGAAAAGAAGAATAAAAACTTATGAAGTGTAGGATTTTCGGGATTAGACATTTCCTCAGAAATGCCATAAGGCTGAAAGATTATAAGAAAGAAATGAGAGAAAACTACAGCACTAATAATGTAAATCCATTTGGATTTTGCATCATTAAAATAATCGAAAGGTTGCTCTAAAAACTCAGTAATTCTCATTTTAAAATTCAGATTTAAACAAGAATATTAAACAAAAAAGCCAGATGTTTATTATATCATCTGGCTTTAAAATTTTATAAAACAGTAAAGAATTACTCTTTTGTTTTACTTTCTTCTTTAGTATCACCATTTAATGCCTTAATAACATCTTCGGTAATGTCTTTATCATCTGCTCCGTACATAACGCTTCCTGCTTCATTAGCACCAAGAATAAAAGTGTATCCGTTCTTTTTTCCG
The DNA here is from genome assembly GCA_002722255.1 of Winogradskyella sp. Taxonomy (GTDB): domain Bacteria; phylum Bacteroidota; class Bacteroidia; order Flavobacteriales; family Flavobacteriaceae; genus Winogradskyella; species Winogradskyella poriferorum. The sequence goes on from PBLD01000001.1 coordinate 481,175, forward strand.
TAATCCTTTACAAAAGCTTTAACTTGTTTAACCAAAGTATCTATTTCCTTTTGTCCTTCTACTTGAAGCATTTTTTCTTCATTACCTAATTGGTAGTCCTGCATTTGCTTCTTCTGACGTAAAGCCTGATATTCTTGTTCTGCTTTAGATTGATTCATTTTTTGAGCTCTAGTTTGAAAAGCTTGAGCCTCCATTTGTATTGCTTTATCTAAACTATCTGCTTTTTTATTAAAAGCGTCTATTTTAATTTGAAATTTAGCTTCGAAATCTTTTTTCTTATTAAACTCCTTTACAACTTTTGCATTATCTACAAAAGCTATTTTATCTTGTTTTTGGCAAGATGTAAAAATCGCTAAGGTTACTAAAGCAACAACTATTTTTTTCATGATATTAATCTATTATTGTTTTTTGCAAATGTAAAAAAGTTAACCTGTGATTTTCATTATTTTTTATGTATAAATAAATCTTATCGTTAGATACATCTATTATTTTAAAAATCTATAAAAAACAAGCTCAAATAAGGCGTTTTAAGCGCTTTTATAATTTTACCAACCCAATTACCTTATTCAACGAGAGATATAAGACACAGCTTACCTAATTCTAATTATTTTTAGATTTTAGGACATAAATGTGGGAAGAATACTCCTTTGTACGATTTCCTTTGAGATTTGAACGCCATCCTATCCAAAAAGCTTTAATGGGATTCATAAAACCAGATTTATATTTTTCTGAAAGTAAACTCACGTAGTAAGCATCAAATTTCATTGGTAAGATTTTTACCAATTTTAATTGTTCCTCGTGAAACAATTTTTCAATTGCTGTTTTTGAAAAATGCCAAAGATGTCTCGGCACATCATAAGCAGCCCAAAAGTTTTTATAATGTTGCGCATCGTAACTTTTAAAGTTTGGCACCGCAATTATCAAAATTCCATTTGGTTTTAATAAATGCTTAAAAAGCTTAACGTGCATTTCTAAATCTGGTAAATGTTCTAAAACGTGCCAAAGTGTAATAACTTCGAAACTGTTTTCTTTTAAAGTTTCTAAATATTGAATATCGAAAACCGAATTGTTTGTTTTAGAATTTGCAATCGCTCTTGCTTGTTCGTTTGGCTCTACTCCAACAACATTCCAATTATTATTTTTTGCGATTTCTAAAAAATCACCTGTACCACATCCAATATCTAAAAGTGTTTTTTCTTCAGATTGAAATGAATTAATCAGTTTCAATTTTCGTTTTAAAGAAATCATTCTGACCAAATGATACACTTTTTCAAACAGATTTCGCTTGGCATCTGTGTGCGAAATGTAATCTTCGCTTTTGTAATATTCTGAAAGTTTTTCGCCTTGAGGTTGTGGAAATGTTTCTAACATATCCAATGTCTCATTATGCAATAATTGAAATTCTTCTCCAGAAACGGAATGGTCTTTTACGGTTAGATATGTTGGTTTTTCTTTTAACACTAAATCAATTTTTCATTCCTGCGTAGGCAGGAATCCATTGTTTAATCAGTTTTAGATTCCTGCCTTCGCAGGAATGACAGCAAGCAAAAAAACACTTAACGCTGTTTTATTTAATTATAAATCAATAAAAAGATAATTAGCAATTCTTTTATCTAATTTAGATTTTAAACACTTTCTGTGACAAAGAAAACCTTGCTCTTCTACTGCGTCAATATTAACTTTAACGGAAAGGCTTATAGCCTCTTTAACGAGTACTGATTTTCCACAAAAACAACAAACTGCTTCTTTATTCACTAATGCTAACTTGAACGTTCCACGTGGAACATATATATATTTTAATTTTTGATATTCCTACTTTAGCAGGAATATTACCTACCTAAATACACCAATAAAACTGAAATATCATTAGGCGATACTCCACTAATTCTTGATGCTTGCGAAATGGTTACTGGCTGAATTTCGGTTAACTTTTGCCTTGCTTCCATACTCATAGATTTCAATTTTGAATAATCGAAGTTTGATGGAATTTTTACGTTTTCAAGACGGTTTAATTTATCTGCATTGTTCTTTTCCTTTTCAATATAACCAGCATATTTTACCTGAATTTCGGTTTGCTCTATAATTTCAGAATCTAAATTGTTCTCAGAAATATAAGCATCTACTGAAGCTACTTTTTGCATATCTTCAATCGTGATATTTGGTCTAGCATACAACTTAAACATCTTGTCTTGTTGCTTCACTTTAGCAGAATCTTTTGACTCTAAAATCGGATTTATTTCATCTGGTGTTACACTGGTATCTTTAAAAAACTGAACAAAATTTGAGGCTTTAGATTGCTTCTCTTCCATTCGTTTTAATCGCTTTTCGGAAGCTAAACCAAGTTCGTATCCTTTTGGTGTTAATCTAAAATCTGCATTATCTTGTCTTAAAAGCGTTCTATATTCTGCACGAGATGTAAACATACGATAAGGCTCTTCTGTACCTTTTGTAATTAAATCATCTATTAAAACACCTATATAAGCTTCATCTCTTTTTAAGGTAAATGGATCGCGTTCTTGTACTTTTAAGCTCGCATTTATACCTGCCATTAATCCTTGAGATGCTGCTTCTTCATAACCTGTTGTTCCGTTAATCTGACCAGCGAAATATAAACCCTCAACCAACTTCGTTTCCAAAGTATGTTTCAATTGAGTAGGCGGAAAATAATCGTATTCTATAGCATAACCAGGTCTAAAAAACTTCACATTTTCAAAACCAGCTACAGATCGTAAAGCATTAAACTGAACATCTTCTGGTAAGGATGTTGAGAAGCCATTCACATAAACTTCAACTGTATTCCATCCTTCTGGCTCAACAAATAATTGATGCCTATCCTTATCTGCAAATCGATTAATCTTATCTTCTATTGATGGACAATAACGAGGTCCAACACTTTTAATTCTACCATTAAACATTGGCGACCTATCAAACCCTTGTCGAAGTAAATCGTGCACTTCTGGACTTGTGTAGGTCATATAACAAGAACGTTGTTTGGTCAAAGGTTTTGTAACATCTAAATATGAAAACTTCTCTGGGTTTTCATCACCAGGTTGTTCAATCATTTTAGAATAATCTAATGACCTGCCATCTACTCTTGGTGGTGTTCCTGTTTTCATTCTCCCAGAATCGAAACCTAGTTTAATAAGGTCTTCTGTGATTCCTGTAGCAGCTCTTTCTCCTGCTCTACCTCCACCAAAGTTTTTGTCACCGATATGAATTAAACCATTTAAAAAAGTACCATTTGTAAGCACAACAGTTTTGGCTTTTACTTCTATTCCTAGAGAGGTTTTTACACCTACTATTTTGTGGTTTTCTATAATTAAACCAGACACCATTTCTTGATAAAAATCGAGATTCGGTGTTTGTTCTAACAACAACCTCCAATCTTCAGCAAAACGCATTCTGTCTGATTGGACTCTAGGACTCCACATTGCAGGTCCTTTAGATTTGTTAAGCATCTTGAATTGAATTGCAGAGGTGTCGGATACAATTCCACTGTAACCACCAAGCGCATCGATCTCTCGCACAATTTGTCCTTTTGCAATTCCACCCATAGCAGGATTACAAGACATCTGTGCAATATTTTGAAGGTTCATTGTAATTAACAACGTCTTACTTCCCATATTGGCAGCAGCAGCAGCAGCTTCACTTCCTGCGTGACCTGCACCAACTACAATTACATCGTAAACTTCATTAAACATTGTTGAATATTTTTAATGTTCCACGTGGAACAATTAGAATTTCATTAAATTTAAACGTGCAAAGATACATCGAAAACACAAGACTAAGAACGCGTGCTCAAATAGTAGTCTTCCTTAGAACGCATCAGCTTAGCATCTTCTTCACTCTTATCTTTATATCCACAGTAATGTAGAATCCCGTGAATCATTACGCGTGCCAATTCATCTTCAAAAGACACATCAAAATCTTTGGCATTATCTTCTACACGTTCTACTGAAATGTAAACATCTCCGTGTAGTTCTTTTCCTACCGAATAATCAAAGCTGATGATGTCTGTTAATGTATCGTGATTTAAAAAATCGACATTGATTTTATGTAAATAATCATCGGAACAGAAGATGTAATTTAGTTCTCCTTCTTTACAATTTTCTGAATTGATAGCTTTTGAAATCCACTCAGAAATCTTGGTTTCATTCTCTAATTTAAATTCGGTTTCGTAATTAAAACTAATCATTGCTTTTGAAATATTCTTGAATCTTTTTCTTAAAATGATTCTGCAAAGGTAGTGCTTGTCTATTTAATATTTCAGTAGTATTAAAGTATTGTTTTGCCGTTGGAATTTGACTAGGATTGTTAGTATTGAAATCCTTCTTATTTGTTTCAGATTCACGTTTCGTATCCTGACCTTGCATAAAGGTGGCATTTTCTAATTTTAATAATTGATGCTGTACATCCATCATCTTTTGAAGCGTTTGATTTGTGAAACCATAGTTCAATAAATCCAACTCTATATCTTCCATTTGCTTTATCAATTCGCCAGCAGATTCAATCTTTCCTTCCTTAGATAAACGGTCTTCTAGTGCCTGACGTAATTGTTGTTGTTGCTGGTAAATTTTAAATAATTCTTCATTCTGTTCTTCTCTTCCACCTTCTCCATAACCATCATTTTGTTCTTCTCCATTATCATCTCCATTAGAACCGTTTCCGTTTTTACCATTTTTCCCTCCTTTTCCATTTTCTCCTTTGCCGTCTTTTCCGTTTTGGCCTTCACCACCTTCTTGATTACCTTCTCCATTCTGTTGGCCATTCTTTCCGTTCTGTCCACCTTTACCTTGTTGTTCTCCAGACTGTCCATTCTCACCGCTTTGCCCACTTTGACCTTGATTACCACTCTGTCCTTGCTCACCTTGTTGTCCTTGTTCACCTGGTTGTTTTCCCTCTCCTTCTTTGCCTTCGCCACCTTCTTGTCCTGGTTTTTCACCTTCGCCTTGCTGTCCTTCTTCTCCTTGCTTTCCTTGCTCGTTCTTTTTTATTCCTTCTTCCATTTGCTTATTAAGCTCTTCTTGACTCATAATAATATCCGGAAGTTGCTGACCTCCTCCACCTCCGGAACCCGAAGCGGAATTCATTTGCATCTCCATATTATCTAAAACATCACTGAGAAAACTGGCCAATTCATTACTCGCTGTAATGACATATTGCTGAGAAGACACACCTTGATATAAACGATTTTCAGTTAATTGACCAAGCGCTTTATCTATATTGAAATACACTTCTGTGATTTGCTCATTTACCTTCTCAGAAATCTTTGGTTGACGCAAAGACAAGGCAAACAAACTATCATCAATATGCTCAAAATGCTCTCTTAAATTGCTTTGGTTAATGATGTACTTACCGTATTTGTTATTATTGATATCAATATTCTCAAAAGTATTCATCAATGCTTCTTGGTCGAAAGAAAACAATAAAAGATTCTCAAGAATTTGACGTAAAGCATCAGCATCTTCAGAAGTTTGGTCGCCTCCACCTCCGCCTCCACCAGACATCATTTGCATCATCTGCTCACTCATCTGCTTCATCTTTTTAGCAGCTTTTTTCTGCTTTTCCTGAGCGTTTTGTTGTTGTTCTTGCGCTTCACTAGGTTTACCTTCACTTTCTTTCTCTTCCTTCTTCTCAAGCGCTTCTTTAGCTTCCTTTTGGTCAAACTTTACACCATCTTCTAAAAACTCATCTACAGGAACATTCATCGGTTTTTGTAAACGTCTATCCTCTTGTTTTAAATCATCGATATCTTTTTGAAGCTTTTCAAATTCTTTATTTAATTCATCTTGCTTTTCTTTGGTGTTCTCTTTGTCTTTATTAGAAAGTTCTTCTTGCTTCTTTGCTAAATCGTCTAATTGATTAGCAATTTTTTCAGCCTTTTTCATTACATAAAAACGCTTGGTCAACTCTAAGAGTTGTTTCATACTACGTTTTTTGTTTTTGTTTTGTTTGGCTAATTCTTCAAGCTTTTGGGTAAACTCTTCTTTGTTGATTTTATCTTTCAGCTTTTCTAATTCTTCAAGCAATTTTTCATCTTGCTTTAGCTTTTCTTCGTTCTCTTTTAGACGCTCTTTTAAGTCTTCTTTGAATTGGTCTTCTTTCTTTTCTTCCTGAAATTCTTCTAAATTATTCTGCAACTTTTTGTTGAAATTTTTCATCAACTGCTCTTGCTGCTTTTGACGTTTCAGAAAGTCTTCAAATTTCTTTTTATCGTTGAAATTAAGTTCTTGCTTTTCCTTTTGAGTTTTAGAAAATTCTTCAAGCTTTTTGTCTTGCTCTTCTAATTTTTCAAACGTTTTGCCAATATCCTTTATCGTTTCATTCTGCTCTTGCAACTGCTTCTGTTCTTCTTCATCCTTAGTTAATTTTCGGTAACTAAACACACTACTTTTTGTGCGCTTGTAATTGTGAATAGCATCATTATCATAAACCTCAAAATACAATTGGTAGCTGACGCCTTCTTCCAAATTGAATTGGTTTGGAAACGCACTCACAAACTCACTGAAATTAGATTTTGAAATGCTAATCGGCTCTACAACTTTCTGAGTTTCATCTTCTGTTGGATAGTACACCAAATTCAATTTTGACAAGCCAAAATCGTCACTCGCCTGACCATAGAAATACATACTTTGTTGGTCTAAGGAATCGATTTGCATTTTAATGTTGAGCTCAGGATGCAAATCCTTGACCACCGAAATATTGTAAGCCAGATTTTCGTAATCCTTTAGGTTCTCATTACTAGTTGAAATGCTGTAATTATAGTTTCTGAATAATCGCTTGGTCGCTTCAAAATTGTTGTTGTCATTTATTGAAAACGTCAAGGTGTCTTCGGCATAAATGTGAACCGCATTTGTGGCTTTGGTCATTGCTTTCCAAGTGACTTTAGTCCCTTCTGGAACAACGGCAGAACCTGTACTTTTTAATACCTCATCTTGTTTTTGTGTGTACGATGGATAGTCTAACAGCATTTCAAAATTGACCAAGTTTGGTGTGTTTACAACCTGTAACTCATACGATTTTGAATTGACATCGTTAGCTGATAAACTAAATTCTATATTGCTTTTCGGAAGATTGAACGTGTATTGAAATTCGCCTGGTGCTACCTGTTGCAAATAATACGATTGACCATTGAATTGAATCTGAGCATTCTCTGGAATAACATCTCCTGCGGTTTTTACCTTCAACTTAAAGTCCTTACCTTCAATAGCTTGTAAGTTTTCATTCAGAACAAAAAATTGAAAAGGTGCTGGTGGCTCATAAGCTGTTTTGTAGTTGACTACACGCTCGTAGCTATCACTAAACCAATCGATTTTTCCTGTAAAATAAGACAACAAAATGATGATTACAGGAATAGCTGCATATTTTAAATACTTGGTATTAGTCTTAAAATTGATTGCCGATTTAAAGGGAATAGGTTGCAACTCTTGCGATTTCTGCTCTATGCTTGCCAATAATAAATCGGATTGTTGTGGACTTTGGTTCAACTGAAGTACATTCAACAATTTATCGTTGACTTCAGGAAAATGATTGCCTATTAATTTTGAAGCGGTTTCGTAATCAATGCCTTGTCTAAGATTGAATAAATGTGCTAACGGAATGGCAATAAACTTAACAAACAACGCGAGCTCAACGGCCACAAACACCCAAAATAAGATGGTTCTTGCTGTTGGGTTGAGCCAAAACACATATTCTACAAATAGCGTAATAATGAGATATAACAAGCCAATGGCGAAAAATAAAATTGCGCCTTTTAGCAATTCATTAGTGTAATATTTTTTAATGAATTGCTGTAGTTTGTTTTTTATGGTTTCGAAATTGCTCATCAGTACTATTCTAACTTACTAAACTACAATTTTATTTTAATTGATGATTTCCTAAATTTGGTAAGATTGTGTTAATTTAGAGGGATTAACTGTTAATAATCAGCCTATAAATGAAAGACCTTAAATATTTAGCGGCATTTTCAATTCCAATTATGGCAGTTTTAGGACTTAGTTTTCAGGGCTATTGGGTTTGGGCTACACCTCTTTTTGCTTTTGTTTGTATTCCCGTTTTAGAGCTTATTTTTCCTGTGGACACTACTAATCTTCAATCTGAAGATGTAGATAGCAGACTAAAACGTAAGATTTTTGATTGGCTGCTTTACCTCAACTTACCCATTGTTTATGGTATTGTAATCTATGCTTTGATTTTAGTTGCTCATCAACCTTTGGAAACTTATGAGTTTGTCGGACTTATTTTTTCCGTTGGTATTGTTTTAGGCGTTAACGGCATTAATGTTGGTCATGAACTTGGACACAGACAACAAACCAACGAACGCTTTTTGGGCAAGGCCTTGCTTCTACCCTCTTTTTATATGCATTTTTATATTGAACATAATTTTGGGCATCATCTTCACGCTGCAACACCAGAAGATCCTGCAACCGCAAAATACAATCAAAGTGTGTATTCGTTTTGGTTGACGTCTACAATTAGACAATATTTTAATGCGTGGAACATTCAGAAAAAGCTTTTGAAGAATAATAAGCAATCCTTCTTTTGTTTTAAGAATGATATGTTGTGGTACACTGTTTTTCAACTGTTGTATTTGGTTTCTGTTACACTACTTTTAGGAACTACAGCGTTACTTTTTGCTATTTGTGCAGGTGTTGTCGGTTTCATTCTTCTAGAAACTGTCAACTATATTGAACATTATGGTCTATTGCGCTTAAAAACTAAATCTGGTCGTTACGAGCGTGTAAAAGAAATACATTCGTGGAACTCTAATCACGTTATCGGTCGTATTGTGCTTTATGAATTAACACGACATAGCGACCACCATTTTAAGTCTTCAAAAAAATATCAAATCTTAGATTGCCACGGTGATAGTCCACAAATGCCTTTTGGCTATCCAACTTCAATGGTTTTGGCTATGGTGCCACCACTTTGGTTTAAGATTATGAATAAGCGTGTGCCGAGAAGTATGGTGTTAAATTAGTTTTCAGTCTCTGTCTTCAGTTCGCAAAACTTTGAACTTTAAACTTTGAACTTTGAACTTCAAAAATTTATCTTTGCCGCTGTTCTGGTTAGCACTTGCTTTTGAAGACACTTCGACTGCGCTCAGTGTGACAATCAGACTTAATTTTTGAAATTATATTATGTCAAAAAAAGTACGTGTGCGCTTTGCGCCTAGTCCAACAGGACCTTTACATATTGGTGGTGTAAGAACTGCTTTATTCAATTATTTATTTGCCAAAAAGCACAATGGCAATTTTGTGTTGCGTATAGAAGATACCGACCAAAACCGTTATGTGGAAGGTGCTGAAGATTACATTGTAAAATCTTTAAACTGGTGTGGTATTCCGTTTGATGAAGGTCCAGGTAAAAACGAGAAATTTGGTCCTTACAGACAAAGTGAACGTAAGCATTTATATAAACAATATGCCGAACAGCTTATTGCTAAGGGTAAAGCCTATTACGCTTTTGATACTGCTGAGCAGCTGGATGGACATCGAAAACAACATGAAGCCGAAGGCAAAACTTTTATCTATAACTGGCATAATAGAGAAAAAGGACGTTTGGTAAATTCTTTAGTACTTTCAAAGGAAGAAACTCAAGCAAAGATTGATGCTGGTGAAGATTATGTTGTTAGATTCAAAATGCTAGATACTAAAAATGAGGGTTCTCATCAAACCATAAGAACTAGTGACAAAATCAGAGGTTCGGTATCTTTCCAAACAGAATTGCTAGATGACAAGGTAATTTTCAAAAGTGATGGTATGCCAACCTATCATCTTGCTAATATTGTAGACGACCATTTAATGAAAATCACGCATGTGATTCGTGGTGAAGAATGGTTGCCATCTTTACCTCTCCACATAAAGCTTTATCAAGCACTTGGTTGGCAAGACTCTATGCCAGAATTTGCACATTTGCCTTTAATCTTAAAACCAACAGGAAAAGGAAAATTAAGCAAACGTGATGGTGATAAATTAGGATTTCCTGTATTTCCATTAGCTTGGACAGACCCTAAAACCAATGAAGTTTCCAGAGGTTATAAAGAGGATGGTTACTTTGCTGAAGCTGTGGTTAATTTCTTAGCATTTTTAGGTTGGAATCCTGGTACAGAGCAAGAAATTTTTAGTTTAGAGCAATTGGTGAATGATTTTGATTTAGCAAGAGTTAACAAAGCTGGTGCACGTTTTGATCCTGATAAAACCAAATGGTTTAACCATCATTATATGCAACAGCAATTAGACTTGGAATTAGCAATAGAATTTCAAGCAAAAAACATTTTGTTGAAAGATATTGATGTGAATTACATTGCTTTAGTTGTTGGTTTAATTAAAGAACGTGCAACGTTTGTAAGCGATTTTTGGGAATTGAGCCACTTCTTCTTTGTGTCGCCTACAGATTATGACGAAAAAGCGTCTAAAAAGGCTTTAAAAGAAGGTACAGATGAGATTTTAAATAAGGTTATTGAATTGGTGAATTCGAGCGAAGATTTTACGGTAGAAAACCTTCAAACCAATATAAAAGGCTGGATAACTGACAATGAAATTGGTTTCGGAAAAGTGATGATGCCATTACGTTTAGCACTTGTAGGTGCTTTACAAGGACCAGATGTGTTTGAAATTATGTATATGATAGGTAAAGCCGAAACCGTTAAGCGTATTGAGGCTTTGATGAAGACGATTTAAATTAAGATCCTGAAACAAGTTCAGGATGACAATTCATAAATTACTAAAATGTAATAATAGCAGTAAAGGCAATCATAGACTGGTTGCCTTTAAATTTGTTATCATTTGTACCAACGCTAAGGTCTTCATCATTTAATTTTCCTAAAATATTAGTAAAACCATAAATGTATTGTGCTCTTAGTCTAAACGCACCAAAACCAGCTGATAAACCCACTGCTCCATTCACATTAAAGTTTGAAATTTTAGAAATATCTTCGGTTAAAAGTGTATCGTAATCCGATATAATATAACCTTCTTTAGAGCTATCTTTAAGTTCTAAATCTCCATTATACTGGAGCATCGGACCTAAATCTAAGGTTAAATTACTTCCTATCAACTTAGCATGAAATAAAAATGATAATTGTGCCGTAAGTAACTTATATTCTACAAATTCTTCGGTAGGGTTAGCTAATGAAAAAGCAGCAATATCAATGTTATTTTCAGATAGAAGAATGTTGTAACTTACGTTATACCATTTGTGAGGAATATCTACTGAAGCAGATAAACCACCTATAAAACCAGTATTCTTTTTAGTCACAAAATTATCTGTAATAATATCAAACTGTGTTACTCCTCCTTGTATACCAACACCATTTTTTATGGCATAGCGCTTATGTTGGGCGTAAGTAAGTGTAACAAAAGCCATACTAATGACTACTAATAGGATGTATTTAAGTTTTTTCATGATTTACTGATGAATTGCCGGTAAATATAGTTTAAATTAGTACAAACATATTTTCTAACCATTATTTAATAAAATCACTATGGATTTTCCTATTTATTTAGTTCCAATTATATTTTTTGGACTCGTTATTTTAATTTCATCTTTCTTTATTGTAAAGCAACAAACTGCAGCAGTTATAGAGCGTTTTGGACGTTATCAAAGTATTAGACACTCTGGTTTACAAATAAAAATTCCATTGGTAGACAGAATTGCTGGTAAATTGAGTTTAAAAATTCAGCAGTTAGACGTTATTGTTGAAACCAAAACTTTAGATGATGTATTTGTACGCTTAAAAGTGTCTGTACAATATATGGTTATTAAGGAAAAGGTTTATGATGCATTCTACAAATTAGACTACCCTCATGAGCAAATTACAAGTTATGTATTTGATGTGGTACGTGCGGAAGTACCAAAAATGAAATTAGATGACGTTTTTGTACGTAAAGACGATATTGCTATTGCAGTAAAATCTGAATTGAATGATGCTATGATGGATTACGGTTACGACATCATTAAAACCTTAGTAACAGATATAGATCCTGATGCACAGGTAAAAGCTGCTATGAACAGAATTAACGCTTCTGAGCGTGAAAAAATTGCAGCGCAATACGAAGGTGATGCGCAACGTATTTTAATTGTTGAAAAAGCTAAAGCTGAAGCAGAAAGTAAGCGTTTACAAGGGCAAGGTATTGCAGATCAAAGACGTGAAATTGCTCGTGGTCTGGAAGAGTCTGTTGAAGTATTAAACAGAGTTGGTATTAACTCACAAGAAGCTTCTGCACTTATTGTTGTAACACAGCATTATGATACGCTTCAATCTATTGGTGAAGAAACAAATAGTAACTTAATTTTATTACCAAATTCACCACAAGCTGGTAGCGATATGTTGAACAACATGGTAGCTTCTTTTACGGCTAGTAACCAAATTGGTGAAGCGATGAAAAATGCCAAAAAGAAAAACGATGACAAATAGTCTCTTCTATTATAAACAAAAAACCGAAGTTTTCACTTCGGTTTTTTTTATGCTTTAATTTATTATTTCCAACCACAAAGTATGGATCCCATAATGGCTAAGGTAACTACCCAATAGACTACATTGATTAAAATATACTTCCATCCTTTTCTTTCAAAAAGTGCATTAATTCCTAAAACTGGTAGTACAAAAAATAATGCTCCAATAGCTCCATGTAAAGCTCCGTGGCCATAATTACGATGCATGTTTCCAAACTCAGCCATAAATGCTTGAAATGATTCTGCATCAGGATTTGTAAAGGCTAATTGTTGCGCTGCTACTTGATGAATTACCATACCATTTACAGTAAAGGCTAACATAAAAGATAAAATCAAAGTAACACCAAAGATTACAGCAATGTTACCTGTTTTCATTTTTTCTTCAGTCATTCCTGAAGCTTTCATCCAAGCAGTTCCTAGTACGCTTGGGTTGTACCAAATTGCACCGATTAAAAGTGGTACGATAGCTGCAACCACAATGGCTAAAAAATTTAACTCCATAATGTTGTTGTTATAGTTAGTATTTTAAATGTACAAAAAAACCTCTAAGTCTATAACAAAGAGGTTCTGTTTGGTAATATTATATTGCTACTTTATCAGCTTTTAGAACTTTGATTTTCTAATAAAGACTGTAGCTGCTCTAAATAATTCTGTAAGTCTTTATTATCTAAAGTAGCCTGACCAGAATTATTAGGTAAAGTACTTCTAGTTTCATCAAGATACTTGATTAATTCTGGGTGATGATCTTCAATCTCTCTGGTTAATGCTGCTATTTTAGTGAGTATTTGCTGTGTTGTATCCATAATATTTTACTTTCCTATAAACTAAACATTATAAAGTACAATCTCTACTAAACAATTGTTAAACCTCAGAAGCTTCAGCAACTAAAAGTTCATTTTTATCTTCAAGAGCTTTCTCTATAAACGCATTAATAGCATCATTTCGTTCTAAGCCATTTTTAAGCAATTCTTTTAACGTAATCATCACAGCGATACGTGTACCTGCTTTTTTTACAGCAGTACCAAATAATGGCTCTAATTCGTCATAAGTCACATCTTTTGCTAATTCAATAATTTCTGCTTTAACCTTTTCTTGCTTTTCTGGTGGATAATTAGTGTACTTCTTTCCTAATTGCTGAACTACATTAATAGCTTTACGCTGTTGTTGAGGTTTATTTTGTGATTTTTGCGGATTGTTTTGCTTTGGTTTTTGTTTTGCCCAGCTATCTCGTAAACCAACGGTTTTATTAAATACTAAAGCGTTAGATTTAGAATCGTCATCCACATTAAAATAGCCTAAACGTTGAAACTGAAACTGCTCTCCTACTTTAGCTTCTTTTAAACTTGGCTCAACAAAAGCTTCAATGATATTTAAAGAATTTGGATTTAAAAATTCCATAAAATCTTTACCGTCATGACTGTCTGGCGCTTCATCCATAAACAATCTATCGTATTCTCTAACTTCAGCTTTTACAGCATGTTTAATAGAAACCCAATGTAGCGTTCCTTTAACTTTTTTAGAAGTATCTGTATCATAGGTACAATGTACTTCGGTAATATTGCCTTCAACATCTTTTACAACACTTTCAGCTTTTATAATATATGCATTTTTTAAACGCACTTCGCCACCTAATTTCAATCTAAAAAACTTACTTCCAGCTTCTTCTTTAAAGTCTTCTTTTTCGATATAAATTTCTTTTGAAAAAGGTACTTTTCTAAATCCAGCACTATCGTCTTCTGGATTATTTTCTGCTTCTAACCATTCTTCTTTATCGTCTGGATAATTAGTAATGACTACTTTTAAAGGATCTAAAACCGCCATCACACGAGGTGCAGTTTTGTTTAAATCCTCACGAACACAGAATTCTAAAAGTGCCACATCAATCACGTTTTCACGCTTTGCAACACCTACTTTTTCTATAAATTGTCTAATTGAGTTTGGTGTATAACCTCTACGTCGTAAACCAGAAATGGTTGGCATTCGCGGATCGTCCCAACCAGAAACTACCTTCTCTTCTACCAATTTAAGCAACTTACGCTTACTCATTATGGTATAAGAAAGGTTTAAACGCGCAAATTCGCGCTGTTTTGGCTGCATAGGATAGCTTTCCTTAGCATAGTCATAAACTTGCTCTTTAAACCAATCGTAAAGCTCTCTATGCGGTTTAAATTCTAAAGAACATAAACTGTGACTAATTTGCTCGATATAATCACTTTCGCCATGCGTCCAATCGTACATTGGGTAAATGCACCAATCGTTACCAGTACGATGATGATGCTTCTTTAAAATACGATACATAATAGGATCACGCATTAACATATTAGGATGTTGCATGTCTATTTTTGCACGTAAAATATGTTCACCTTCGTTGAATTCGCCATTTTTCATGCGTTCAAAAAGGTCTAAATTTTCTTCTACAGATCGGTTACGATAAGGACCATCTACACCAGGTTGTGTTGGTGTTCCTTTTTGTTCTGCCATCGCTTCAGAAGATTGGCTATCTACATACGCCTTTCCGTCTTTAATCATCTGTACAGCCCAATCGTATAACTGTTGAAAATAATCTGAAGAATACAACTCATTTTCCCATTGGTAACCTAACCAAGCCACATCATTTTTAATCGCATCTACATACTCTTGCTCTTCTTTTGCTGGGTTAGTATCGTCAAATCTAAGATTAACAGGTGCATTATACTTTAATCCTAAACCAAAACTAATACCAATAGCTTTGGTATGACCAATGTGTAAATACCCGTTTGGTTCTGGCGGAAAACGAAAGCGTAGCTTATCTTTTTCTAAACCATTAGCTAAATCTTCTTCTATAATATGCTCAATAAAATTGAGTGATTTTGTTTCTTCAGACATTGCAAAAAATTAAAGTGCAAAATTACATAATTTGTAACATTAAAATAATATTTCGTACTTATAGAATGAACCAAAAAAACTTAAATAGAATGAATTACAAATGTCCAAAATGTGATAATACAACCTATGAATTAAGTGAAATGAGAGTAACAGGTGGAACCTTATCTAAAATTTTTGATGTACAGAACAAAAAATTCACCTCAGTAACATGCAAAAAATGTACTTATACTGAGTTTTTTAAGGCTAAAACAAGTGCGATGAGTAATATATTTGACTTTTTTACAAATTAAACCAAGCTATGAGCTAGGCAATGCTTCTCGATACAAATTTCTTGTAGAAATTCACTCGAAGTGACAGAAGGTTTATCTTTGTACCATGGGAACAATAAAAGTTGAAAACATCCGTGTATTTGCTAACCATGGTTGTTTAAAAGAAGAAACTGCTATTGGTAGTGATTACCGTGTAGATTTAGAAGTAAAAGCTGATCTTAAAACCTCTGCTAAAACCGATGAATTAAAGGATACGGTAGATTACGTATTTTTAAATAAAGTGGTTAGAGAAGAAATGGCAAAACCATCAAAACTACTTGAAACCGTTGCGCAACGTATTATAGATAGAATACTTAACGAGGATAAACTTGTTTTGAAAGTTATTGTTTCTGTTAGCAAAATTAATCCACCCATAGGTGGTGATGTTGAAATGGTAACGATTAAACTTTCTGAAAAACGAAAAAAGTAAGTCTGTATAGGGTAAAACATTAATAATTTATATATTTGCCCTCGCAATAAGGTGTCGTGGCCGAGTGGCTAGGCAGTGGTCTGCAACACCATCTACAGCGGTTCGAATCCGCTCGACACCTCAAAAAAACCTCTGATAATTCAGAGGTTTTTTATTTCAATATATTTAATCTAAAGGATTTACCTTTTCTATTTGTTCTTTACCTTTTTCATACAATTCTGGAAATAGACCTTGAGAAAGCAGTAATATACCAAAACCTAAAATCACTAACGCAACAATCTTTTTGGTTTTAAAAATACGTCTTGGTGTTAGTTTGTTTTTTAAACGTTTTGCCGCTGCAATTTTAAATAAATCGCATACAAAATAAGATACTAACATAGTAACAATAAATACTGTTACACCATTTTCTGATTTGGTTATAGAAGTACCTATTACAATAAAACCTAACCAGCCTAATAACACACCAATATTTATAAAATTGAGTAAAAATCCTTTAATAAAAAGCTTACCATAATCTTTCTTAGGAAGTTTAATTCTGTGATGTTCTCTAACAATAGATCTAAAGGATTTTGAAATTTTTACAAAGGAAATTAATCCATAAACAACGAGTAAAACACCACCGAATACTAATAATTTTGGATCATCCTTTATCTTCTCTAGAAGTGTATCGGTACTCATAAAAATGAGTAGTATAAAAACAATATCTGCTAATATTACACCAAAATCAAATGCAAGTGCACTAGTAAAACCTTTGGTTGCACTGGTTTCTAATAATACAAAGAAAACAGGGCCAATAGTAAAAGCTAAAATTACACCAAAAGGAATGGCTGTTAAGATGTCGTCTAACATGTAAACTTGCGGTTTACACAAAAGTAGTAAACTAATTAAGAAATGCTAAACTATAGCTATTGAGATTTTTAAGTTGTTAATGTATTAGAAATGAATATATCTACATGCGCTTTACCTTACCACCTAATACTTTACTTTCATTAATTTGTTTAGGTTTTCCGTAGATATACACGTTTCCACCAGCTTTAATTCTTACGTCTGCAAACTCTGTAGCATTTACATAAGCTTCTCCACCAGCATTAACACTAACTTCGGTTTTTTGTGTTGTAAATTCTTCACCATTAAAAATACCACCTGTATAAATAGAAATATCTTGATTTTTTGAACTACCAGTAACATTAATAATTCCGCCAGTAACAGCTCTAAAATTGGCATATGTAGTTTTTAATGTTGCAGTTATTTCTGCACCTTCTTGAGCTTTTAAATCTATTTCGTATTGCTCTAAAGCATCATTAACTACAACATTAGCTCCTTCATTTGCATCAATAACATCTACTGCTGTGTAATATAATTTTACTACAATGTCATTACCATCATAGCTTTCTTGGAGCTTCATTCTTATTTTTAACTTTCCGTTGTTGTTTATGACTTGAACATCTTCCTTATTATCACCTGCTATAATTACTTTATTTTCGTCAGATTTTATCATCTTAAGATTGATTAAATCATAAACTTTTACTGTAGAAAATTCGCCTGTAGTTTTCTCTATAGTATCTTGAGCATTTGCTGTTAATCCTAATACAAATACTAATACTAACATATAATTTTTCATAAAATAGAGTTTAAAAAAATGCTTAAGCTGCAACTTGTACAGCTGTTCCTGTTACAGAAACCATAGCATAATTACTTGTCATAAGTTCTATCTCAACTTTAATGCCAACAACAGCATTTGCATTGAGTTTTTTTGCATTTTCTTGTAATTGTTGAAATGCTTTTTCTTTTGTAGCATCAACACTATTTCTTATGGAATTTAAATATTTAGACATACTAAAACCCATTACTATCTTTTCTTCGGCTAATGCTACACCTGTAACTATACCAAGATAATCTACTATTTTGAAGTTTTCTATTGAATTGGTTGTGGTAAGAATCATTTTAAAAGGATGTTAGATGTTAGACCGCTTCGCTATTAGAATTTAGAATAAAATTAATCGTTTTACTTAGATTTACCAACTAGGTAAAAATCTAAATGTTTCTTCACTAGATCAGTATCTTTTACTTTAACAATAACCTCATCTCCAAGTTGATACATATTATGTGTGTTGCGACCAATCATAGCATAATGCGACTGATCAAAATCGTAAGTATCATCTTTCATATCTCTAACGCTCACCATACCTTCGCATTTATTAGATTCTATTTCTACGTAAATTCCCCAATCTGTAACTCCAGAAATAACACCTAAAAATTCTTCGTCTTGATGATCTTGCATAAAACGAATTTGCATGTACTTTATAGAATCGCGCTCTGCTTTTGTTGCCAGATATTCCATATTACTACTGTGTTTACATTTTTCTTCGTAAACTTCTTCGTTAGCAGATTTACCACCATCTAAGTAGTGCTGTAATAATCTGTGTGCCATAACATCTGGATAACGACGAATTGGCGAGGTAAAATGACTGTAATAATCAAAAGCCAAACCATAATGACCAATATTATGTGTGGTATATTCTGCCTTAGACATGGTACGTATAGCCAATGTGTCTACCAAATTCTGCTCCTTCTTCCCTACTACATCGGTTAAAAGCTTATTTAAAGATGACGCAACACTATTTCTGTCTTTAAAATTTAGTTGATGACCAAAACGACCAACTACAGTTTGTAACTGTGCAAGCTTAGCTTCGTCTGGCTCATCGTGTACACGATACACAAAGGTCTTTTTTGGGTTTTGCTTACCAATAAATTCTGATACTTTTCTATTAGCTAACAACATAAATTCTTCAATAAGCTTGTTAGCATCTTTACTGGTTTTAAAGAATACTCCTACTGGATTAGCTTCTTCATCTAAATTGAATTTTACCTCAACTTTATCAAAAGAAATAGCACCTGTTCGCATACGCTTTGAACGCATCTTTTTAGCTAAACGATCTAAAACCATAACAGCTTCTGCAATTTCTGGTTTAGTGTTATACTCATCACCTGTTAGTGAAACTTCCTTAGGAATTGTAGTATTTAATTGAGATACTTCAATAGAATTTAGCGTGACTTTAGGATTGTTTTCAATTATAGCTTGTGCTTCTTCATAAGCAAAACGTGCATCAGAATACGTTACTGTTCTCCCAAACCATTGCTTTTTAATTTCGCATTGATTATTCATTTGAAACACTGCAGAAAAGGTATATTTTTCTTCGTGTGGTCTTAACGAACATGCTCCGTTAGATAAACGTTCAGGAAGCATTGGAACCACACGATCTACTAAATAAATAGATGTAGCACGTTCGTAAGCTTCATCATCTAAAACTGTTCCTGGTTGCACATAGTGCGATACGTCTGCAATATGGATTCCTATCTCATATAAGCCGTTTTCTAAAACTTTAAAGGATAATGCATCATCAAAATCTTTTGCGTCCTTAGGATCTATCGTAAAGGTTAAATCCTTTCGCATATCTCTACGCTTAGCAATTTCTTCTTCAGTAATAGAAATATCTAGATCGTTGGCAAACTTTTCTACTTCGTAAGGAAATTCATGTGGTAAACCATATTCCGCTAAAATGGCATGTATTTCTGTATTATGCTCACCTGGTTTTCCTAAAACTTCTAATACTTTACCATAAGGTGAATCGGCTTTTTCTGGCCAATCTGTAAGTGTTACCAACACTTTATCACCATCTTCAGCCTTCTTAGTTTTATTAATTGGTACAAAAATGTCTTTGTACATTTTACTACTATCTGCAACTACAAAAGCAAAATTTCGGTTTTGTTGAATTTGAATGGTACCAACATATTCGGTTTTAGCACGTTTAAGGATATTAGTTATTTCACCTTCAATTTTACCACGCTTTCTTCGCTTGTAAGCGTAGAATTCTACTTCATCACCATCTAACGCTTTATTAATATTATTAGATGCTATAAAGACATCTTCTTCAAAATCGTCTGAAATAACGTAACCATTTCCTTTAGAAGCTAAATCTAAAATACCTGTATGATACTCAGCTGTTACAACTGCTTTAAACTTACCACGATCTACTTGTTCTATTTCTTGTTTAGCAGCAAGTTTTGCTAAAGTTTTTATAATCTGGTTACGGCTACTAGCGTCGTTAACACCAATAATAGCCGCTATTTGTTTATAGTTAAACGATTTGTTTCGTTCTTTTTTTAGAATACTTAGAATTGTATTTGTAAGGTTAGAAATCTTGTTTTTACCTGATTTCTTTTTTCTTTTTCTTGTCATTTAATTTGTAATCATATTCATTTCCTAAAAGTGTTAGGAATTCTTCATTTAAAACTTAATAAAGGTGGAAGTGAAGTTATTAAGTTTATTACAAAGCTACACTATTAAAATTTAAAAGTGTTTAGATAAGGTTAAATAAATGAAAATTCACTTATTCACATTTATATATACTATTATCATTTTTCTTTTAAAATTTTAAAAAATAAATAATGGTTATTATAGGGTGTTAATTACTAGTATAACTTTTTTAAATTTTATTTTGATAAGTTGAAGTTTACACTTTATTACGGTTTAGTTAACATTAAATTTACATGTAATCGCTTGATTTTTAAGAAAATTAAAATTATTGTAAACAAGTGTTAATAACTCATGTTAATAGAAATGACTCATATTTAATTTTAAAAACACTGTTAATTTCATCTGTTAGGAGTATGAATAACTTCCTCGAAAAAAGTGATTATTAAATTTTGATTTTAGAATTCAATTCTTGTTTGAAAAAATTCTGCAACAATCCTAATTTTTATTTTTAAAACTTGTGAACACTTATTAACAAGTAATGAGAAATTGTATTAACCAGATTTTATTATTCGTAATTTTGTAAAGCAAAACAAACACTTATTAACATGACAATTTCTATCGGTAACGATCACGCAGGACCAGAGTATAAACAAGCTATAATACAACACCTTGAAAGTAAAGGGTATACTATTACTAATTATGGTACAGACACAAACGAAAGTGCCGACTATCCAGACTTTGTACATCCTGTTGCAAAAGATGTTAATGATGGAAAAGTAGATTTTGGAATCTTAATTTGTGGTACAGCTAATGGTGTAGCAATGACCGCTAATAAATATCAAAATGTTAGAGCTGGTGTTTGTTGGATTGGAGAAATTACAGAATTGACACGTCAGCATAATGATGCTAATATTATTTGTATTCCTGCTCGCTATACATCTATTCCACAAGCTATAAAAATGGTAGATATTTTTCTTAATACTGAGTTTGAAGGTGGTCGTCATAAAAGACGTATTGATAAAATTCCTTTATCTTGTTAATACCAATCCTTATTTTGGTATGACATGAGTCATTCTCACTCACATAATCACTCAGATTTAAAAGGTAAAAAACTTTTAATAACAATAGTACTAAACATTGTTATAACAGTAGCCCAGGTTATTGGTGGTTTGGTATCTGGAAGTTTATCATTATTAAGTGATGCATTGCATAATTTTAGTGATGTACTCTCACTAATAGTAAGTTATGTTGCCGCAAAATTATCACAACAAAAAGCGTCTATTAACCGAACTTTTGGATATAAACGTGCCGAAATATTAGCAGCTTTTATTAATGCCTCAACCTTAATTATTATTGCTATTATTTTAATAAAGGAGGCTATAGAGCGTTTTCAGAATCCTCAACTTATTAACTCTAATTTAGTGATTTGGCTATCTTTTATAGCTATAATAGCTAATGGACTTAGTGTATTATTATTAAAGAAAGAATCTACAAATAATATTAACATGCGCTCTGCTTATTTACACTTATTAACAGATATGTTAGCGAGTGTAGCTGTATTGGTAGGTGGTTTATTAATGAAATATTATCAGCTGTTTTGGGTAGATAGTTTATTAACGTTGTTAATAGCATTGTACTTAATATATGTTGGTTACGATTTATTAAAAACATCTACTAAGATGTTAATGCTTTTTACACCAGAGCACATTAATATTAAAGATGTTGTACGCGCTGTTAATAAGCTACCAAAGGTTAATAAACTACACCACGTACATATTTGGAATCTTAGCGATCATGAGTTGCATCTCGAAGCACACCTGGACCTTACTGAAGATATTAGCACTACTGAATTTAATGATTTGCTATTAAAGATTGAAGAACTTCTTCATGAAGAGTTCGACATAAATCATGTCACTATTCAGCCAGAATATAATAAGGAAGATCCTAAAGAAGTAATTGTACAAGACTAATGTTAGATATACAAACAAAAACATTTAATCAACTCAATACGACTGAACTTTACGATTTGCTTCAACTAAGAAGTGAAGTTTTTGTTGTAGAACAAGATTGTGTTTATCAAGATATTGATGGAAAAGATCAAAAAGCTTTACATATTTTAGGTTACAAAGACGAAAAATTAGTAGCCTATACACGTGTTTTTCATCCAGGTGATTATTTTGAAGAAGCAAGTATCGGACGTGTTTTAGTTAAAGAAAATCAGCGACAATATGGTTTTGGTTATAATATTATGAATGCTTCGATAAAAGCTATTAAAGAGCATTTTAAAACTTCAGAAATAAGAATATCAGCTCAAACTTATCTAATAAAATTTTACAATAATTTAGGTTTTAAAGCAGTGGGAGAAGAATATCTGGAAGATGGAATACCACATATCAATATGATTTTAAGGACTTAATTTTTTACTTTAGACATTATTAAACCCCAAAGATTAGTAGATTCATTATAATCAAGGGCTGTGATTTCAAAACCATCTTTCCATCCTTTTTCAATTTCCTCTTTAGGAAAATAAGATCTAGTTCTCCACCTTTGTTTTGAATACTTGGTTCCTTTAGACATTACAACAATCCAATTACCATCTCCATAAGTAAATGAAGTGATATATTTTCCTTCATCCCATCCTTTTTTTATTTTTTCTCTGGGTAATTCTTTAGCTCTTACAGTACTTTGAGCATAAAGTCCAGTTCCTTTAGACATTATTAAAACCCAAAGACCATCATGATAACTAAGTTGAGTTATTTGCTTACCTTGTTGCCAAGCCTTGTCAATTTCTTCTTTTGGGTATAATTTTCTTGTTCTCCAAATTTGTTCATAATAGCCAGTTCCTTTTGACATATTAACAGCCCATACACCATTACCATAAGTAATAGAGGAAATTGTATAGCCATCTTCCCAGCCTTTACCTATGTTTTCCTTAGGAAACTCTTTGTTAGTAGACCATTTTTGGCTATTGTAAGTTTTCTTTTTTGTAAAATCTATTATCCATTTATTCTTACTGTAGGTTAATGAATTAATATCATAACCACTATTCCATAAGTCATTTATATCAGTTTTAGGAAATTTGGATCTTATTATCCATTTTTCTTTGTAAGAGCCAATAGTATAATTAGAAATCGATCCTAAATCACTATCTTCTTGAATAGTAGTATTAGGTGAAGACTTTTTATTTGTATTGTATAAAGAATAAATATCTGTATTGTATAAAGAATAAATACTATCGTTATATGGTGAATTTTTTGGATTTGAACTGTTTGTTAATTTTAACATCAATAGTTTGTCGTAATAATTTTCATAGGAGTAGAAAAAACTAGATACATAACTTTTAGTAAATCTATTAGGTTGAATTTCTTTCCAATAACTAACTTTATTATAGTAATTAGCTTTATTACTTTGATTCATTCCATAGTCATCTATGTGCATAGGTTTAGAGTAATATCCACCTTTATCTATAAAGTAAAAATTGTCTGCATTATAGCTTGATCCGTTGCCTTTAACTAATTTAGCATTTCTACCATCCCAATAGTAGCCTTTTATATCTCCATCACTAAAGGGAATTTTATAACATTTAAACTCTGCTACTTTATTTGAATTATTAACAGAATATTTTACACGCATTAATGCATCATTATCATTGTTATATATTAATAATCCTGTATAGGTTATATTATTGGATTTCCAGCTTGTTTCGTAAAATTTTTGTTGAGCAAAACCAAAATTGCAACCTATAAAAAGCACTATAAAAAAGTAAAAGTGTTTCATTTTCAGTGAAATTAATAATCTAGATTAGAATATTGTTTATAAAAAGAATATCGTTAATTTTTAGATTTGATAATTCGTGTTACAACAATTTCCACACGTCTATCTAATTCTGGTTCGCCTCCAAGTGGAAATTTACGTCTTTGGCCTACAAACTTCATTCTGTAGCGTTTAACTCCTTTCTCTGCTAGATAATCATAAACTGTTTTTGCTCTGGCTAAAGATAAATTACGCTTTTTAGTTTTTCTGTCTATAGCGTCTCTAGATCCGTGTGTACAACATACATGTCCTTCTATATTAAAATAAATATCGGTACGTTCTACCAGTATTTTTGCAATCTCATCTAATTTAGCTTTAGATTCTTTGGTAAGATAGCTATAGCCTGTACGGAATAAAATATTTTCTAATTGAATTTTATCTCCTTCCTTTAGTTCGCCACGTAATAAATCTTCTGTAGTTTCCTTTTTAGGTGCCTCTACTATCTTTTCTCTAGGTGGATCGTAGGGTTGAACTATGATTTCAACTTTTCTATTAAGACCGCGAATTTTATAGAGATCGTTATCATTAATAACATTAAGTAAAATTTTACCTTTACCATCTACATTGGTAATTACAGATTCATCAAACTCATTATTAGAAAAAACTTCTTTTATAGCATCTGCACGTTGCTGAGATAAAACTAAGTTATAAGAATCACTACCTCTATCATCACAAAAACCATATATAGATATTTTTTTAATATCCATATTTTCTATTTCAGAAAGGAATAAAAGGAGTCTACTTTCTTCTGTTTCAGGAATTTCATATTCATCAGTTAAAAAATAGACCTGATGCTTTAATTCTTTTTGAGCAAAAGCAAACTGAAAACTTATTAGGTATATGACAATGAGTAGGGACTTCATTTTATTAAAAAATTTTCCAATATTTTGAAAATTCATGCAACATTAAATATATGCAATTTTTTATTATTCATTTATTTGATTAATAACTAGGTAGTTACAAATTATCTTAAAATACTGGCATATTGACCGGGATTATTAAGTATGCTAATTGCTTTTTTAATTTCAGGATTATTTGCTGTGTAATATGTATATAGGCCTTCGCTATAAAAGTAGCGTTTAATAATTTCGTCCGTTAACAATGATTTTAATTGGGTTTTATTAGCATCTATAGCATTGGATTTATAAGCTTGTAATGCTGCTGATAAATTATGATATTCTGAATTTATAACTCCCTCTAATTCCTCTTCTTTAGCGATTTCCATTGCATCACTAATAGCTTTTTCTGTTTTAGTTTCAAAATTAAAACCAGTAGTTTTTAGATAATTTTTAAATGCTTTAAATTCACTATCAGACAATTTAAAATCCTTTAAATTTTCAACTGAATTACTGTAGTAGTAATCTGTAGCAAAATTAAAAACTAAGTTTTCGTTTAGGATAGCTTTTGTTATTGGTGTTTGTTTAGCAAATTCTACTTCAACATCTGGTTCTACTCCACCACCATCATAAACTGGTCTTCCGTTTCTGGTTTTAAACTCGTTATAGTTTTCTTTTTTTACACGAGTAGCTTTACCGTTTTCATCTCTATTCCAATAATCTAAGGCTTGTATACAACGACCAGAAGGTGTGTAGTAGCGCGATATTGTAATTTTCATTTGTGTACCATAGGTTAATGGTTTTGGACGCTGTACTAAGCCTTTACCAAAGCTTCGTGTACCTACAACTACTGCTCTATCCATATCTTGTAAAGCACCAGATACTATTTCACTTGCAGATGCACTACGACCATCTATTAAAACCACTAAAGGAATTTCTGTATCTATAGCATCGCGCTTTGTGTAGTAAGTTTTATTATATTTTTTTACCTTAGATTTTGTCGTAACAACAAGCTGATTCTTTGGTACAAATATGTTTGTTACATTAACAGCTTCACTTAACAATCCACCAGGATTTCCTCTTAAATCTAAAATAAGTTGTTTAGCTCCTTGATTTTTTAGTGCTCTAAGTGCTCCTAAGGTTTCAGAAGATGCCTTATTATTAAACTTTCTTAGTACAATGTAACCTGTTTTATCATCTATCATTGCGTAATGAGGTACCGCTTTAATCTCTAAAGATTCTCTAATAATTTTTACAGTATTGGTTTTTCCTTGTCGTTTATAAGTAATATTAACTTCAGTACCTGCAGCACCTTGGAGTAAATTTGCGGCATCATCTTTAAAGTCTGAAACTAGGACATTGTCTACTTTTACAATTTCGTCTCCAGCTTTTAAACCTGCTTTATCTGCAGCATAATTTTTATAAGGTTCTACAATGACTAATTTGTCTTTTAGCGTTAAAACTTTGGCACCAATACCTGTATAATCTCCAGCATTATTAATTCTAGAAGCTTCAACATCTTGTTCGTTATAAAATTGGGTGTAAGGATCTAGATCATCTAGCATACTTTTTATTGCAGTATCCATTAAATCACCAGGATTGGTTTCATCTACATAGTTCATGTTTAATTCTTTAAACATGGTAGTAAAGATTTCAATCTGTTTTGCAATTTCAAAAAAGTCATTTCTAAAAGCGGAGGTGGTGAGAAATATAACTACTGCAATTACTGGCAGTATTATTCTTTTATGTAGGATTTTCTTCATTTTTATTAGTTTTATTTAAGAACTTCTCAAATAACAATTTCATCTTGCTATCAATTGCATCAAAAGTTGTTACATCCTTACTAAGATACAATATCATAAACGTATAAGATGTTGAACTATTGTTAAAATATAAAGGCTTATTAAGTCTGTAGGCTTCTCTGAGTAATCGTTTTATTTTATTTCTTGCTACAGCTGTTTTATGTAGACGCTTGCTTACTGATACTCCTGTTTTTAAAATACAATCATCTTCAAATTTAGTTTTAAGATAAATTAGTTTTAAAGGATAAACTGTTACAGATTTTCCCTCACTAAACAATTGTTCAATAAGTTTTTTACTTTTTAGCTTGTCTTTTTTGCCGTATTTAAATCGCATATTTTAAAATAAGTAGCTCGTAAAAATAGAATTGTATTTTCTCTTTACCAAAGGAAATGGACCCTGAAGCCATGATAAAAATCATGTTTTAAACATTTTATTTAGAGTAACTTACAAGATACTAATCAAATGAAGCTTTATTATTATGGGACAGTTAGATGTAAAACAACTTAAAAAGCCCAAAGATAAGGCATTATATATTCGGCATCTTATTAGAGATTTAGAAGCTTTAGATATAATGCTAAAACAAGATTTGATTGAGAAAGAACCTATTAGAATTGGTGGAGAACAAGAATTTTGTATTACAAACAACCAATTTTTTCCCAACAACAATAATATTGAAGTTTTAGAAGCTATTAACGACGATCACTTTACTACAGAAATAGGAAAATACAATCTCGAAATTAACTCAGACCCTTTACTGCTAAAAGAAAATTGTTTTTCACTTCTACAACAACAGCTCGAAGATTTACTCACGAAAGCAAAAAAGGGAGCTAAAGCAAGTAACTCTAAAGTTGTATTGACAGGAATTTTACCAACATTAAGACTAAAACATATCGGTGAAAATTACATGACTGATAGACCTAGATATCACGTATTAAATAATTCGTTAAAATCCTCTAGACGCGAACATTTTAATATTCATATAAAAGGTGTTGATGAGCTTAATTTAATACATGATTGTGTAATGTTAGAAGCCTGCAATACGAGCTTTCAAACCCATCTACAAATTAATCCAGATGAATTTGTAGATAAGTATAATTGGGCGCAAGCTATAGCAGGACCAGTACTTAGTATATGTACAAATTCGCCTATTCTTTTTGGTAGAGAATTATGGGCAGAAACACGTATCGCTTTGTTTACACAAAGTATTGATACTAGGAGAAATTCATTTATACACCATGAGAAAGAGTCGCGCGTTAGTTTTGGTGCCGATTGGGAAAGAGGCACTGTAACAGATATTTTTAGAGATCATATTTCGCGGTTTAGAAGTTTGCTAACCTCAGATGAGCACGATGATAGTTTAGAAAAATTAGAACAAGGAGACATACCAAAGCTTAGAGCGCTACAGCTGCACAACGGAACCGTTTATAAATGGAACCGTGTTTGTTATGGAGTAGGTGGTGGAAAACCACATCTTAGGATAGAGTGTCGCTATATTCCTGCAGGACCAACACTAACCGACGAGATTGCCAATATGGTGTTTTGGGTTGGCTTAATGCTAGGTCATTCAGAAGCGTATAATAAAATTCACGAAAAGATGGATTTTAAAGATGTAAAAAACAACTTCTTTAAAGCAGCTCGCAATGGCATGGAAACACAATTTAAGTGGAATAACAAACTCATTTCTTCCCATGACCTTATTTTAAACGAGCTTTTACCAATGGCCATAAAAGGCTTAGAGAAAGCAAATATTTCTTCCAACGATATTTCAAAATATTTATCTGTAATTGAAGCTCGAGCAAAATCACATACAGGTGCACAATGGATGGTAGATAATTATAGAAATCTTCAAAAAACGAAAACCAATTTTGAAGCCCTTCAGAATATTACAGCATATATGTATAAGCATCAGTTTGACGAGAAAACAGTTGATCAATGGGCTATTTTTAATCCTGACGATAATTTAAAAATTGATACCAGCCGAATCGTAAAACACAATATGAACACAAAGATGCTACTTGTAGACCAAAACGATAGTTTAGAGTTGGTAAGCAGTATAATGCAATGGAAAAATATTCATCATATACCAGTAATAAACAAAAAGAAAGAACTCACAGGATTATTAACCTGGACGGATTTAATAAAACTTGGCGATAAAGATTTAGACCTAAGGGTTAAGGATGTAATGACGACAGATTTAATTACCATAACTCAAGAAGCGCCATTAAATAAAGCAAAAGACCTAATGCAAAAACACAAAATTAATTGTTTACCTGTAGTTAGAAAAAAGGAACTCCTAGGCATTATAACATCTAGTGATTTTTGAAAGATGAGCGTTAACCTACAAGAACATATCAAAACATTGGAAGCTTCAAACCGCATTTTTCATCATATAAAAGGAAAACAGCCAGGAGCAACAGTTGTATTTTTTGCTGGTATTCACGGTAATGAATTTGCTGGAGTTAGCGCACTAAATGCCGTTATTCCAAATCTGAATAAAAATTTCATCAGAGGAGAAATATTTGGTATTTATGGAAATATAAGAGCGCTTAAAGCCAACAAGCGATTCATAGACTTAGACCTAAACAGATTATGGACAGCTAAACAACTTGAGCGCCTAGAAGTAGAAAAGAATCCTAAAAACGAGCTGCAAGAGCAAATAGATTTATTCAAGTTTATAAAAGGTGTTTTAGCGTCTACAGATAATCCAATTTATTTTATTGACCTGCACACCACATCTAGCAAAACCTTGCCGTTTATAACCATTAATGACGCTCTAATCAATCGTAAATTTTCATCCTTTTTTAATATACCTGTAGTACTTGGTATCGAAGAATATTTAGAGGGACCACTTTTAAGTTATTTAAATACGCTTGGCTATGTGTCTCTCGGTTTTGAATCTGGACAACATACAGACCCACAAGCTGTAAAGAGCTCTGAGGCGTTTGTTTATTTGGTTTTGAATCATACCAACAACTTACTTAATCCTGAAAGTGATAAGATAAATGTGTATAAAAATGAATTAAAAAGCGCTTCAAAATCAATAGATTCTATTTTTGAAGTTGTTTATAAATACCATATTGAGCCAGAGGAAAATTTTAAGATGTATCAAGGTTTTGAAAGCTTTCAATCTATCAAAAAAGGAACACTTTTAGCTAGTTCTGACGGTCAAGATATTTACTCAAATTATTCGGCAAAACTCTTTATGCCATTGTATCAAAAATCAGGAAATGATGGTTTCTTCATTATTAAAGTCATTCCACAATTTTTTTTAAGATTATCAGAACTTTTAAGAAACTCAAAAGCAGATCAAGTATTAACCTTTTTACCTGGTATTAGTTGGTATGATAAATCTAAAGGAATTTTAAAAGCTAATCTAAAAGTCACACGATTTTTAGCGAAATCTATATTTCACTTGTTTGGCTACAGAAACAAGCAAATAGATAAAAATTACTTGTTGCTTTACAACAGAGAGCGTGTAGCTAAAAAAGCCATGTATAAGAACGAAAAATGGTATAAAAAAACCGTAGCTAAATAACTACGGTTTTAAAATTTTCAGTAATACCAAAATTACTCTACAGTAAATGTATTGTTTTCGCGTTTTACATCTGCCATTAATTTTGAAGCATCAATTTCTACAGATTTAACAGTTTTCTCAGTATTAAATGAATACGTTGGCATAGCCCAAGCCCAATCTTTTATAACCGTTGCTGAGGTTGGTTTTTCCCCACGCATCATTTGTAGCGGAATGTAAAATTCTTCGGTAGTTCCATCCGTATATGTCACCGAAAGATCTATTGGCATAGCCATTAAACCAATACGTTCTAAGGTAATTGTATTGCCTTCAACAGATTTTACACCGT
The DNA here is from genome assembly GCA_002722255.1 of Winogradskyella sp. Taxonomy (GTDB): domain Bacteria; phylum Bacteroidota; class Bacteroidia; order Flavobacteriales; family Flavobacteriaceae; genus Winogradskyella; species Winogradskyella poriferorum. The sequence goes on from PBLD01000001.1 coordinate 511,804, forward strand.
AGTCAATGGTGTTTGTGGTTTGTGCAAAATCGATAAGGTACCAATCCAATTCAAGATCAGTTACACGTTCTGCTGTACGGATAAAATCCATTGGTTTAGGATGCTTAAACGAAAAGTCTTCGAAGTACTTTTTAATGGTTTTGTTTAAATTTTCTTGTCCAATGACGTATCCTAATTGTGCAATAAATACACCACCTTTATTATAAGCAGCGGCACCATATACTTGATTATATTTGTAACGATCTGCATGTGTTGTTAATGGTTGCTCATAACCAGAATTAGCTAAGGCAATATAACCTCTATAGACATAAGATAGTGGATTGTCGCTTTTAGAGTCACCAAACTCATTTTCTGCTAAAGTAGAAATGTAAGTGGTAAAACCTTCATCCATCCACTCGTGCTTCGCTTCATTAGTTGCTAATAAAAACTGAAACCATGTATGAGCCATTTCATGAGCCGTTACTCCTAATAGACTTCCGTAGCTGCGTTGTCCTGTAATTAGTGTACACATAGCATATTCCATACCTCCATCACCACCTTGTATTACAGAATATTGCTCGTAAGGATATTGACCTATATTTTCACTAAAATAGGTCATAAGCTTAGCAGTATCTGGCTGAAGCTTTTTCCAATTTTCTAAATATTTTGGTTCAAGATCCTTTTTGTAGTAGAAATGTAAGGTTGGCCCATTTGGCATTTGTAATGTATCATGAATAAAATCTGGATCTGCTGCCCAAGTAAAATCATGAACATTAGGAGCTTTAAAATGAATTGTTTTTTTACCTTTTTTAGCCTTGGTTTCACTTTGAATATAACCTGTACCACCAACAACATAATCTTTATCAATAGTAAGTTTTACATCAAAATCTCCCCAAACACCATGAAACTCTCTGGCAATGTAAGGATCTGCATGCCAACCTTCATCGTCATATTCTGCTAATTTAGGATACCATTGCGTCATGGATAGCGCTACACCTTCTTTGTTATTTCTACCAGAACGACGAATTTGAATCGGAACCTGAGCATCAAAATCCATATCAAACGTTACACTTTCACCTGGTTGAATAGGTTGGTCTAACTTTACTTCAAGTACGGTTCCTACAGTTTCGTGAGCGATGACTTTTCCATTTTGTTTTAAAGAATTTACTTTTATATATCCAATTTCATCTGGTTGAAGCTTGCTAATGCGATCACCAATTTTAGGGCTAGGATCTCCTATAGTTCGAGAACGTACATCCATTTCACTACCAGGTTGAAATGCATTAAAATACAAGTGGTAGTATACACGATTAAGAATATCTGGTGAGTTATTAGTGTATACTAGTTTTTGCATTCCTTTATACTGATAGGAATTGACATCCATATCAATTTCCATTGTATAATTAACGTGCTGTTGCCAGTATCCATAAGAAGAGGTGTTTTCACTAGTTTTAGAAGTGTTTTTAATAGGATCTTCAGTTGCACCACATGAAAAAGCTAAGGCAAAAAGCGTTAGGTTAAAAAGCAATTTTTTCATATCAAAATGATTTAAAATTAAAAGGTAACTATTCCAAATATGACGGAATAGTTACCTTATAGAATTCCCAAAAAGGGTTTATTTTATTTTAGAAGCCATAATTAATGCATTGAATGCATTGGCAATTTTTCCAGATTTAGATAAATCAGCAAATGGCTTTACGTTTGAAGCATCTCCTCCAACAACAACTTTAGTTGTTAATGGTAAACCAGAATCTAAGATTACTTGTTTTACCTGGGCTGCTGTTAAATTTGGATATTGAGAACGAATTAACGCTGCAATACCAGCAACACCAGGTGCTGCCATAGATGTACCACCTTTAAAGTCATATTCGTTTTCTGGAGTTGTTGAGTAAATTGAAGAACCAGGTGCAAATACGTCTACGTTTTTCTTTCCGTAGTTAGAAAAACCAGATACCATTTTAGAACCATAGTTTTGAGTCAATGAACCAACTCTAATGTAATTATCAGATACTTCAACGAAGTCCACATTATCATCAGGAAAGTTAGGTTCTTCATCGATATTATTGCTGTCATTTCCTGCTGCATGTACAAAAACAACGTCGTTATCTGCAGCATACTTAATAGCGTCTCTTACCCATTTGCTATGCGGAGAAAATGACTTACCAAAACTACCGTTAATAACTTTTGCTCCATTATCAACTGCGTAACGAATAGATAAAGCAACATCTTTATCGTATTCATCTCCGTTTGGTACTACACGTAATGCCATAATCTCAACATTATTAGCAACTCCGTTAGCACCTAAACCATTGTTACGTTCTGCGGCAATAATACCAGCCACGTGTGTACCATGAGATTCTGATTTTTTCACATGCTTTACGTTACCATTTCCATAACCAACATCAGATAAATCATTGATGTCGTCTTTGGTGGTTCTTCCAGAAAAGTTGATGTTTAAATTATAGTTTAAACGCTCATTAATAGACTCTAAAGCCTCTTTAATTTCTTTTTTGGCATCTGCCATAGATTCTATACCGTTGCTGTACATGTATTGGGCAATACCTTTAGCTTGTTGTACATCAGCATCTTCAGACGTTATAGCGTTAACATCTTCGTTAGTGTAGTCTTTTTTGCCTGTAGCTTTAACTAAAGTTTCGTCTGCAGAAATAACTTGCTGATAAATTTGCTCATATTGTGTTTTACGGCCCAACCATTTTTCATATTCAGAAGCTTGTAAAGCTACGGCTTCGTCATATCTTGGGTTAGAAGTGTCTTTTGCAGCAATCATACGTACGTATTCTAATTGTTCGTCGTAAGCATCTCCTAAGAAATTCCAACCGTGAATATCATCGATGTAACCGTTTTTATCATCATCTTTTCCGTTGTTAGGTATTTCGTCCTCATTGGTCCAGATAACATCATCTAAATCTTCATGATCGATGTCTATTCCAGAATCGATAACGGCTACAATAACCTTTTTACCTTTCTTTCCTTTAATAATTTCCTCGTAAGCTCTATCTACTGCCATACCAGGAATAGTATCTTTTTCTAAATCTAAATGTCCCCAGTTTTTCTTTTCGGCTTCAGTTAATTCTGTAACTTTTAGTGGAGAAGTATCAATATTTTCTATCGGAGTAGAAATAATATCTGCTGTACCACCACAACCCATAAATAGTGCTGAAGAAACAAATAGGTACGCTAATGGTCTAATGTTAAATTTCATTTGTTGATGTTTAGTTTTAATTAAATATTTCTTTACAAGTATAATTTTCGTTAAGTCTTACACCTTTTTCGGTGTGTTTTACGGTTATAATTTCATTATGAGCATCGTGCTCTAAGAAGAGATAATAATTTTCATCTGCTGCCATATTTAAAAACAGCTCTTTTTCATCTAAGGTCAGTAATGGCCTAGTATCGTAACCCATTACAAATGGCAGAGGTAAATGACCTGCAGTTGGCAATAAATCTGCCATAAAACAAATGGTTTTTCCTTTATAGTTAATCATAGGAATCATTTGCTTATCTGTATGGCCATCTGCAAAGAAAATATCAAATCCTAATTCGGAGTTTTTTAAAATCTTATCTTCAGGTAGTGCTGTAAACTTTAATTGTCCACATTCTTCCATTGGAAGAATATTTTCTTTTAAAAAGGATGCTTTTTCTCTTCTGTTAGGTTCGGTTGCCCATTTCCAATGATCTGCATTACTCCAAAAATTTGCATTTTTAAAAGCAGGTTCTAAGACTGTTCGGTCTTTATTCCATTGAATGCTTCCACCACAATGATCAAAATGCAGATGTGTCATAAATACATCAGTAATATCATCTCTATGAAAACCATATTCGGCAAGCGACTTATCTATAGTATCATCTCCCCAAAGATAGTAGTAGCCATAAAATTTATCGCTTTGTTTGTTTCCCATTCCTGTATCAATTAATATCAATCGATCTCCATCTTCAATCAACAAACAACGTGCCGCAATGTCTATCATGTTGTTGTTATCTGCAGGATTAGTACGTTGCCACAACGATTTTGGCACTACACCAAACATAGCACCACCATCGAGCTTAAAGTTACCAGCGTTTATAGGATATAATTTCATAATTACGCAATTTACCAAATTAGCTTGTAAAACATAATAACCTTTTGAAATTATTAGGATTTTTACGGTTATAAAAAAAAGGCTATTTTCGAGATGATTTTAAAAACAAGGTTATGGTTGAATTAGCAGGTATAATTATACTGGGAATTTTAGCACAATGGTTTGCTTGGAAATTTAAGATTCCAGCTATTTTACCATTAATACTCATAGGACTATTAGTAGGACCAATTGCTGCCGAATTTATAAACGCTGATGGTACAAAGTGGATAGAACCGATTTGGAATGAAGAACATAAGAAAGGGTTGTTTCCTGGCGAAGGCTTATTCTATTTTGTGTCTTTAGCCATTAGTATCATTCTTTTTGAAGGAGGTTTAACTTTAAAACGAAGCGAAATACGAAACGTTGGACCTGTTATTACGAAGCTAATTACAGTTGGTGCTGCAGTGACATTTTTTGGTGCTGCGGTTTTGGCACATTATTTATTTGGTCTTAGCTGGGATTTATGTTTCTTGTTTTCTGGATTAATTATTGTTACGGGTCCAACGGTTATAACACCAATTCTTAGAAATATTCCTTTAAAACGAGATGTGTCTACTGTTTTAAAATGGGAAGGAATACTCATTGACCCAATAGGAGCTTTAATTGCAGTATTGGTTTTTGAGTTTATTTCCGTTGAAGGAGAAGTTGGTTTTACAAAAACAGCTTTAATAGAGTTTGGTAAAATTATTCTATTTGGTACAACATTTGGGTTTACGTTTGCACATGCTTTAGTGTTTGCGATTAATAAAAAATTTATTCCACATTATCTTCTCAATGTTGTATCCTTATCGGTAGTTCTATTAGTTTTTATTGAATCTGAGATTTTTGCTCATGAGTCTGGTTTATTGGCAGTTGTGGTGATGGGTATGGTTATTGGTAACAGTAAACTAGATAATATTAAAGAGCTACTTTACTTTAAAGAATCTCTGAGTGTATTATTAATTTCCATTCTCTTCATTCTTTTAGCTGCAAATATTAATTATCAAGATTTAATGCTGTTATACAGATGGGAAACTTTAGCATTGTTCTTGGCTGTAGCCTTTGTAATAAGGCCAATTGCAGTTTTTATTAGTGCACAAGGCTCAACACTTAGAACTAACGAAAAAATGTTTATTAGTTGGGTAGGACCACGAGGTATTGTTGCTGCAGGTATAGCGTCACTTTTTGGTAGTAAGCTTAGAGCAGGAGGCGTTGAAGGAGCAGAATATATTACTCCTTTAGTGTTTATGATTGTGCTGGGTACAGTATTACTTAATGCAACTACAGCACGTTTATTTGCAAGAATTTCGGGAGTTTTCTTATCTAAATCCGAAGGTATTTTAATTATAGGAGCATCAAGAGTATCTCGTCTTGTAGCTCAATATTTAATAGATAATGGAAGACATGTTGTTTTGGTAGATAGTAATCAAAACAATGTTAATGAAGCCGAAAAAATGGGTATTGAGGCGCATACAGAGAATATTTACTCTGAGACATTGAAAGATAACGTAGAGTTTAATGATATTGGATATCTGTTAGCATTAACCGGAAACGCAGACATTAATCGTTATGCTGTGGAAAAATTTGGAGCACAATTTGGTGAAAATGGATCGTTTAGATTAGCCTCTAAAACAGAACTAGAGAATAGTTCTATTTCTTCAGAAGATGGTGTATTTACATTATCTGACGACTTTAATAATCTAATGGAAGTAACGGAAGAATATCCAGAAATTCATGAGAAAGCCGTTAAGGATTTAGACTCTTACCATGATATTTTAGAACGAATAAAGTCAGATAAAGATCAAATACCTCTATTCCTTAAAACCAGTAAGGGTGAAATACATATAATTCCTTCATTAGACGAAGACCTAGAAAAGGAAATAGATGCAAAAAGCCAATTAGTATATCTTGGTAAAGAAATTACAAATTAATCGTTTAGCTTTAAAACGGCCATAAATGCTTGTTGAGGGATCTCTACGTTACCGACTTGTCGCATACGTTTTTTACCTTTTTTCTGCTTTTCAAGAAGTTTACGCTTACGCGAAATATCACCACCATAACATTTTGCGGTAACGTCTTTACGAAGTGCCTTAATGGTTTCACGAGCAATAATTTTTGCTCCAATAGCAGCTTGCACAGGAATATCGAATTGTTGTCTTGGAATTAATTCCTTCAACTTTTCGGTCATCTTTTTACCGATTGTGTAAGCATTATCTGTATGTACTAAAGCAGAGAGTGCATCAACAGTTTGAGCATTTAATAAGATATCTACTCGCACTAACTTAGAAGCACGCATACCAATTGGAGAATAATCAAAAGACGCATAACCTTTAGAAACGGTTTTAAGTCGATCATAAAAATCAAAAACAATCTCTGCTAAAGGCATATCAAAACTCAACTCAACACGTTCAGTCGTTAAATATGTTTGATTAGTAATTTGTCCGCGTTTTTCTATACATAGACTCATTACGGGACCAACAAAATCGGATTTAGTGATTATTGTAGCTTTGATATATGGCTCTTCAACACGGTTTAAAGTTGAAGGTTCTGGTAAATCTGAAGGATTGTTTACAATAACAATCTCATCAGGATTTTTATTGGTAAAAGCATGGTAACTTACGTTTGGTACAGTAGTAATTACTGTCATGTCAAACTCACGTTCTAGACGCTCTTGGATAATTTCTAAATGAAGCATACCAAGAAATCCACAACGGAATCCAAAACCTAAAGCTGCAGAACTTTCTGGAGCAAATACTAAGGAAGCATCATTAAGCTGAAGTTTTTCCATTGAAGCTCTAAGTTCTTCATAATCTTCTGTGTCTACAGGGTAAATACCTGCAAATACCATTGGTTTTACGTCCTCAAATCCAGAAATAGCATTTTTGGTTGGTTCCTTTGCATCGGTAATGGTATCACCCACTTTTACTTCGCGAGCATCTTTAATTCCTGTTATCAAATAGCCAACATCACCTGCTTTAATCTCTTGCTTTTTAACCTGAGTAAGTTTTAAAGTCCCTACTTCATCAGCAAAATATGTTTTCCCAGTATTTATAAATTTTATGTTTTGCCCTTTTTTAATAGAGCCATTTATAACTCTAAAATAGGTTTCTACACCTCTAAAAGGGTTGTAAACCGAATCAAAAATAAGTGCCTGTAAAGGCTCTTCAGGATTACCTTGTGGTGCAGGAATACGCTCTATAATTGCCGATAAAATGTCTTCTACACCAAGACCTGTTTTTCCGCTGGCAGGAATAACTTCAGAAGGGTCGCAACCTAGTAAATCTACAATATCATCGGTTACCTCTTCAGGGTTTGCACTAGGTAAATCTATTTTATTTAGAACAGGAATTATTTCTAAATCGTTTTCTAAGGCTAAATATAAGTTTGAAATAGTTTGGGCTTGTATACTTTGTGCAGCATCTACAATAAGAAGCGCACCTTCGCATGCAGCAATAGAACGCGATACTTCATACGAAAAATCTACGTGACCAGGAGTATCAATAAGATTAAGAATATATTGTTCGCCTTTATAAGTATATTCCATTTGAATAGCGTGAGACTTTATGGTAATACCACGCTCGCGCTCTAAATCCATGTTATCCAGTAGCTGGTCTTGCTTTTCTCTATCGGTTACAGAACCTGTAAAATCTAATAAGCGATCAGCTAGTGTACTCTTTCCGTGGTCTATATGTGCAATGATGCAAAAATTGCGAATATTCTTCATTTCTCTTATTCTAAGGCGACATTAAGTGTGCAAATATAATTGATTTCTTATGCTTTGTAGCAACAAAAAATAACAATTAAATACCTATAAACTGCGCAAAAACCATAATATAAAGTAAAAAACAATGTTTATATTGCAGTTACAAACCTAACTAATGATTATTTACCTACGTTCTATTTTTTGCACAATGCTCTTTGTGCTTTCATTAAATGCTTTTGCTCAAGAACTTTCTATTTTAGGTAAGGTGATTGATGCTGACAAAAACCCTATAGAATTAGCCAATATTATTCTCTTAGAAGGGGAGGAAAAGGCTTTTTTAATTGGTACATCAACAGATGATAATGGTTATTTTAATTTGGTTAACCTAAAACAAGGTACTTACTACCTTAAAATAAGTTATATTGGTTTACAAGAGTTTGAGCAGAAAGTTATTCTAACAGGAAACTTAGATTTAAAGAGTATAATTCTCAACGAGATACCTGAAAGCTTGGATGAGGTTACAATTATTGCCAAGAAACCTACAATTACTAGAAAGCCTGATCGTTTAGTTTTTAATGTTGAAAACACAGCACTTGTAGAAGGGTCTACGCTTGGTGTTCTTAAAAGTACACCAGGAGTTATTGTTAGCGAGGGCGGTATAAATATAAAAAGTGCACCTGCGGCAATCTATATCAATAATAGAAGGGTTCAATTAACTTCTGATGAGTTAATGCAATTGCTGGAAAGCGCACCTGCAAACAGTATTAAATCTATAGAGGTTATAACTAATCCACCAGCGAGTTATGATGCAGATAGTGGTTCGGTTATAAATATTGTAATGAGTAAGAACTTAGTAACAGGCTACAGAGGTAATGTTGTCACTAATTACACACAGGGTGTTTTTCCAAGATATAATGCAGGTACAAGCCACTATTTTAAAAATGATGATATTAATTTTAATCTAAATTATAGTTACAGCAATAAAAAAATTAACAGAGATCAAGACAACACAATAAATTATTTAAATGACTCAGGAGGTATAGATGAGATATGGAAATCTAATGTAAATAGAAATACGTGGTCAGAAAGTCATAATCTCAATCTTAATTTAGATTATTTTATTGATGAGTATAATACTTTAAGCCTAACAACTACAGGACTATACACACCTTATTTTAAATATAAAATAAATAATATTACCGATATTTTTGATGCTAATAATAATTATCTATCAGGTTTTAGAGCAGACAACCTGTCTAGAGATAATAAATTTAATATTGGTACAGATATAATTTACAAGCGCGATTTTAAAAATGAATCGAGTTTAATTTTTAATGCACATTACACCATTTATGATTACGAGCGCGACCAGAATGTATTTCAAGATGAACCTGTAGATACAAATGATTCACAGTTTAATACCCTTGCTAATCAAGACACTAAAATTTTAACCGGAAAATTAGATTACACGCTACCTCTTAAAAACGCATCTAGTTTTAGTGCTGGTTTAAAATTTTCTAACGTTAGCACAGAGAGCGATATTACACGTCTAGATATTATAAATGGAGAAGAAGTAATAAACACTAATAATACAGATGCCTTTAACTACGATGAAAATGTTTTTGCAGTCTACGCCAATTACAGCAAATCATGGGATAAGTGGAATATAAATGTAGGATTAAGAACTGAGCAAACCAATATTGAAGGTAAGTCAATATCTCTGAACGAGACCAATACCCAAGACTATCTTAACTGGTTTCCTAATGCTAGTTTAACTCATAATATTTCAGATGATGTTAGTCTATCTGCTAATTATAAAAGAAGCATTACAAGAGCAAGTTATACAGATTTAAATCCATTTACCTTTTTCCTAAATGAAAATACTGTTGTTTTAGGAAATCCTAATTTACTACCAACATATATAGATAACTATAAGATTAGCTTAGATTTTTTGAAAAATTTCACGTTATCAGCGTATTACACAAATTATGATGGAGAAATACAAGAATTACCAAGACAAAATAATGAAACCAATCTCATTGCTTATATACCAACAAATTTAGATAAGCGTGTGGATTATGGTTTTGATTTAGAGTTTAATTATTATCCATCAAATAGGTTTTATATTTATGCTGCATCTTCTACATATAATATTAATGAAGAAGTAAATTTTGGAGAGGATTTTGTTGAATTAAATCAATGGTCTCAACTATTTATTGTGTCTCCAGGATTTTCACTTCTTAAAGACAACAGTCTAAAAATTAACGCTACCTTCTGGTGGTTTGGGAGGAATCTTCAAGGATTACAAGTTGCAGAAGACAGGTTAGTTTCAACAATTGGTGTTTCTAAATCGTTGCTAAATAACAAAGCCGTTTTATCTTTAGGTATTGATGACCCATTTAATATGCAAGACTATAAAACAACTATTGATTATTTAAACCAATCCAGCATAAGACTAGATGATATAGACAATAGATTTATAAGACTTGGGTTCAGTTATAAATTTGGAAATACAAAGCTTAACACCAATGAGCGCTCAACCTCAGAAGAAGAACGCGAGAGATTAAAAGATCTAAATTAATCCTGCCACTCAGCAATAAATAAATTAGTATCTCTTGTACCACCATTATTTCGGTTAGAAGAGAATACTAAATATTTACCATCGTTAGAAAATACAGGGAAAGCTTCAAAGGTATTACCGTGTGTAATGCGTTTTAGGTTTTTACCATCAATATCAATCATGTATAGGTTAAAAGGAAAACCTATTTCACTTTCAAAATTTGAAGAAAACAATATTTTTTCTCCACTTGGATGAAAAAACGGACTCCAATTTGCTTTCCCCAATTCTGTTAGCTGTCTCATATTGCTACCATCGGCATCACAGATAAAGAGTTCCATATCACTTGGTTCTACCAGTCCTCTAGCTAATAAATCTTTGTATTCTTTCTGTTCTTTTTCTGTTTTTGGGCGAGAGGCTCTAAAAATAAGTTTGCTTCCATCTGGTGAAAAGAAGGCACCACCATCGTAACCAAGTTCGTTGGTAATTTGTTTTACGTCTGTACCATCTAAATTCATAGTGTACAGTTCTAAATCTCCGCTTCGGGTAGAGGTAAAAACAATTTTATCGCCTTTTGGAGATACTGTTGGCTCTGCATCATAACCATCTTCAAAGGTTAATTGTTTAACAATATTACCCTCTAAATCAGAAACAAAAATATCATACGTATCATAGATTGGCCAGATATATTTACCGTTTTCTTTTACAGGAACTTCAGGACATTCATCACCTCCCAAATGTGTAGAAGCATAAATAATGTGCTTGTTATCTGGTAAAAAATAAGAGCAAGTGGTTCTGCCTTTTCCTGTGCTTACCATTGGTGGAGCAATACTGTCTGAAAGCGTTTCGTCTGCATTCATTAAAAACATTTGATCACAATTAACTCCCCATTTTGCGCTGTTGGATTGAAAAACCAGTTGTTTATCATCAAAACTCCAGTAAGCTTCAGCATTGTCACCTCCATAGGTAACTTGTCTTAAAGTTTTAAAGTTGGTTTCTTCAGGATAAATCAGCGATCCATTCATTTTAGTTGCACCAGAATAGCCATCAGTATCAGAAGATTTTTTATCGTTTTTACATGATACAAAAGAAATGCAAATAAGAAGGGTAACAACAAGTCTGTTCATGGGTAATAATTATAATATATGAGCATTAATATTTAATTTTGCAAAAATAGTATTAAACGATGAGAAAAATAATGTTTTTGTTTCTTTTAGCAAGTGTATTCGCTTGTAAGAAAGAACCTAAGGTTGCAGAAAATAAGATAAAAGAAGATGTTTATTTTTTAGCAGATGATAAATTAGAAGGGAGACAAACCGGAACAGAAGGCGAGAAGAAAGCATCAGAATATATTGTTAAGCGTTTTAAAGAAATAGGTCTAGAGGCAAAAGGGACAGAGGGTTATTTACAACCTTTTTCTTTTAAGCCAAAAACAGATCCACATAAGGAGGTTGAGTTTACAACTAATGCAGATAGCACAATCACAGGAAACAACGTTATAGGTTTTATTAATAATAATGCAGAAAAAACCATTGTAATTGGTGCTCACTACGATCATTTAGGTTATGGAGGAGAGGGTTCACTTTATAGAGGTGAAGAAAAAGCGGTACACAATGGAGCAGACGATAATGCAAGTGGTGTTGCCATAATGCTAAATTTAGCTGAACGTCTAAAGGTAAAGAACGATAATGCTGAAATAAAAGATAAAAACAACTATCTGTTTATGTCCTTTTCAGGTGAGGAAATGGGCTTATTAGGCTCAAACTATTTTTCTAAAAATCCAACTATCGATGCCAAGTCTATAAATTATATGATAAATATGGATATGGTCGGACGCTTAAAAGCAGACAGCACTTTAGCAGTATATGGTTTAGGAACATCTCCAATGTTTAAGCAAACTATAAAATCAAATAATGACAAATTTAAGCTGGTTGAAAATGAAAGTGGAGTTGGACCTAGCGATCACACATCTTTTTATCTTATAGATGTTCCGGTATTACATTTCTTTACAGGTCAGCACGAAGATTATCATAAACCAGGCGATGACTCAGAGAAGTTGAATTATGAAGGAATGAATCTAATTTCGGATTATATTTTTGAAATTATTTCTGATTTAGATGACAATGGAGAACTGGTTTTCAGAAAAACTAAAAACGAAAGCGAAGAAACACCGCGATTTAAAGTTGGATTAGGTGTTGTACCAGATTACTTATTTGATGGCAAGGGAATGCGTATTGATGGTACAAGAGAAGAAACACCAGCATATAATGCAGGTTTACAAAAGGGTGATATTGTTGTAAAATTAGGCGATAGTACCGTAACAGATATGATGAGTTATATGCGCGCACTATCAGTTTTTGAAAAAGGTGATGAGGCAGCTATAACTGTGAAACGTGGCGAACAAACCATTGATACTAAAGTGAATTTTTAGAAACTTTCAGTACAGATTAACTTGTAAAGGCTTTTTTATAAACACACTATGTGTGTGAAAAAGATGTAATTTTGCTCCAAAATTTTAGATTTGGTAAAAATAGGTGACATAGAGTTAGGTGAGTTTCCGTTGTTGTTAGCACCAATGGAAGATGTGAGTGATCCTCCATTTAGAGCATTGTGCAAAGAACAAGGAGCAGACGTGGTGTACACAGAGTTTGTATCTAGCGAAGGCCTTATCCGTAATGCTGCTAAGAGCGTTATGAAGCTAGATATCTATGAAAAAGAGCGTCCTGTTGGTATTCAGATTTTTGGTGCCAATATGGAAAGCATGTTGCAAACCATAGATATTGTAGAAAAATCTAATCCAGATATTATTGATATTAATTTTGGCTGTCCTGTAAAAAAGGTAGTTTCTAAAGGAGCGGGAGCAGGAATCCTTAAAGACATTTGTCTTATGGAGCAACTTACTGCCGAAATGGTAAAACGCACCAATTTGCCTGTTACTGTAAAAACCAGATTAGGATGGGACCACGACTCAATAAAAATTGTTGAAGTGGCAGAACGACTTCAAGATGTAGGTTGTAAAGCAATTGCAATTCATGGTCGCACAAGAGCGCAAATGTATAAAGGTAATGCCGATTGGAAACCTATAGCTGAGGTTAAAAACAATCCAAGAATGCATATTCCTGTATTTGGAAATGGGGATGTTAATACTCCAGAACGTGCTGTAGAAATGCGAGATGAGTATGGCCTAGATGGAGCTATGATTGGTAGAGCAACTATTGGTAACCCTTGGTTTTTTAAGCAAGTAAAGCATTATTTTAAAACAGGTGAGCATTTAGCACCAATATCTATGCAAGAACGTGTAGAAGCCGCACGTCGTCATCTACAAATGTCTATAGATTGGAAAGGTGAAAAGCTAGGTGTTTTTGAAACCCGAAGACATTATACTAACTATTTTAAAGGTATTCCAAACTTTAAGGAGTATCGTATGAAAATGGTAACAAGCGACGACTCTAAAGATGTTTTCGATACTTTTGATGAAGTATTAGAGAAATTTTCAGATTATCAGTTTATCTAAGACTGTATTAGTTTTTTTGTTATTCTTTGCGAAGCAATACGAGATGCTACTATTCCTAAAGCAAAAATTGTAGCCAATACAATAAATACATTAAAGATATTTAAACCTACAGGATAGGCTAAATCTGGTGTTAGCATTATCAATCCAAAGCTTTGCTGCACAAAGACAGCAATTAAGCCTATAACAACACCTATAATACCACTTATTACAGTCATAAGACTACCTTGCCAAAAGAAAATAGATTTTATTGATTTTGGTTCTGTGCCTAAATTAAAAAGCGTGTTTAGAGATGTTTTTTTATCTAAAATCATCATTATAATAGCACCAACAACATTAAAAAGCGCTATAATAATTACTAAGGTAAAAATGAGATAAATCGCTAAGTTTTCAGTGTTCAACATTTTGAACAAAGCTTCATTAAGTTGCTCTCTATTTTTAATGGTAAATCTACCATTAAAAGAAGTGTTGATTGCCTTTCTAACATTATCTTCATCTGCATCAGCGCTAATTCTTAGTTCTATTGCGCTAATTTTTTTGTCGTTGTAATTTAGTAGTTGTTTCGCCAGGTTTATATCAGAAAACACATACTTATCGTTAAGTTCTTCATTTATATCAAACAAGCCAACATTGTTAACATATACAGCATTGTAAGCACTTTTTATAGAGCTTATTTGTCCTTTTCCTGGTTTTGGTACATATATAGATAAAGCTTTTCTAAAGTCTAAAATTCCGAAGGAAAGATTATGAGATATTCCCCATCCAGAAACAACCTCATTACTGTTTGGTGTAAACCAATATCCTTTGGTAACCATAGAGTCTATATGAGTTACATTTAGAAAATTAGAGTCAACACCTTTAAGGGTTGCAAGAAGATTTTTGTTTTCAGATTTAATAATAATCCGCTCTTCTATCACTTCAGAAAAAGAAGCTATACCTTTTATGTTGTTTAATTTGTTTTTATCAACATCAGTAAACTCAAAAGATTTTCCTTCAGCAGGAAGTATTTTTAAATCAGGATCAACAAATGACGAAAATTGAAGGCTATAGTTTTTTAATCCAGCAAAAACCGACAACACTATAAATAGAGCAGCGGAAGCAATAATAACACCTGCAGAAGCAATAAGTGTCATAATATTTATAGCGTTATTACTACTTTTAGAAAGCAGATAACGTTTAGCTATGTATAGCGAGAAATTCACTTAGGATTTTTTGCGCTTGTCTAATAAATCGTTGTTTTCAAGCGGATTGTCTTTACCTTTAAGAGAACGTTCTATACCATCAATATATTCTAAAGAGTCATCAATAAAGAATTCTAATTGAGGCATACGTCTTAGTTGATGACGCGTTCGCTGAGACAGCTCGTGTCTAATAAGAGGTGTGTTAGAGCGTATACCTTCTAAAAGTTCTTTAGCCTCTTTATTAGGAAAAATACTAAGATAAACTTTAGCAATGGATAGGTCTACTGTAACATTAACTTTAGATACAGAAATAATAACACCTTTTAATCCACCAGAAGAAGCTGCACGTTGCAACACTTCTGCTAAATCTTGTTGTAAAATACCAGCTATTTTCTTTTGTCTATTACTTTCCATAGTACAAAAGTAGAGCATATTTAAAGATTATGGTATTTTTATATAACAAAAATCATAGTTTGTACACAAAGGAATTCATTTCTTTGACAAAATTTTAAATTAATAGAATGAAAAAAATTGAACATATTGGCATTGCGGTAAAAGATATAGATGCTTCAAATCATCTTTTTGCGTCATTGTTTGGAAAAGAGCATTATAAGATTGAAGATGTAGAAAGTGAAAGTGTAAAAACATCTTTTTTTGAGTGTGGACCAAACAAGATAGAATTATTACAAGCTACAAATAAGAATAGTCCAATAGCAAAATTTATAGAAAAGAAAGGCGAAGGCATTCATCATATTGCTTTTGCAGTTGATGATATTGAAAGTGAAATAGCCAGATTAACAGATGAGGGTTTTAAGATGATTCACGAAAAACCAAAAAAGGGAGCAGACAATAAATTAATAGCTTTTTTACATCCAAAAGCAACAAATGGCGTACTAATAGAGTTATGTCAAGACATTAGGGAATAATTTTCTTGTAGAGTTTTAAAATATATAGTAATATTGCAAACTCTTTTTAAAAGAGTATTGTTAGCAACATGCTAATGGGTCCTATAACTCAGTTGGTTAGAGTATCTGACTCATAATCAGAAAGTCCCTGGTTCGAGCCCAGGTGGGACCACAAAAAGCCCTTCTAATCTAGAAGGGCTTTTTTGTTTTAACTCTATTTGTAGAATTTTGCTTGGTTTAGCCTTTCTGAGAATAATAATTAGTATTATATTTACGTTAAATATAGATAAAATTTGTGCGTATCTTCCCTAATTTTAGCACAATTTAGGTATTTCGTCGAAAATATTTACCGTTTAAAGACGTTTTTTGATTGATTTTATTTTGTTAGATAGGTTTTTTTATTACATTTACGAACCCTTAATTGATAATATGAACAATAGAAAGGTAATTGTCCTAATCTTATTTTTATCCATGGGTTATGCCTCAGTAGCACAAGGAGCTACGCCACCGCCACCTATGCCACCACCACCACCAGGTCTCCCAATTGATGGTGGAATATTGTTATTGTTTATTCTCGCTTTAAGTTTTGGAATTTACAAAGCCTATAAAATAACTAAGAAAACAACTTAATTTCTTAAGTCATTAAGGCGTTTTACGTATTTACCTATTACATCAAACTCTAGATTTACGGTATCACTTACTTTTAGTTTATTAAAGGTAGTATGTTTGTAAGTGTATGGAATTATAGCTACAGAAAACTCATCTGTTTTAGAGTTAACAACCGTTAGACTCACTCCATTTACTGTAATTGAGCCTTTTTCTATAGTAATATTATTCAGAGATTTATCATACTTAAAGGTAAAAACCCAGCTCCCTTTCTCTTCAACAATAGATACACATTTTGCGGTTTGATCAACGTGGCCCTGTACGATATGACCATCTAAACGATCTCCAAGTTTCATGGCGCGTTCTATATTTACAAAATCGCCAAGTTTTAAAGTTCCCAAATTAGTTTTGTCTAAAGTCTCCTTAATAGCGGTGACTATATAATTTGCTGCATCAATAGAAACTACAGTTAAGCATACTCCATTATGAGCTACACTCTGGTCTATTTTAAGTTCTGAAGTTATAGAAGTTTGCACTGTAATGTGAAGATTTTCTCCTTCAACTTCAAGATTTTTAATAATTCCTAAATCTTCTATTATACCTGTAAACATAGTATCCGCTTTATTTAGTTAAATTTGCATTTGCAAAGTTAAGTACACAAATTAACACCATTGTACGTTTTAATAAAAAAATAGGATAATTGTAGTATGAAGAAAGACGAAAAAGTGATTGTAGGTATTTCGGTTGGAGACCTCAATGGTATTGGGCCAGAAATTATTATAAAAGCTTATGAAGATAACAGATCTCTAGAACTAAGTACTCCGGTAATTTTTGCATCAGGAAAGACCATGCAGTTCTTTAAAAACCACTTCAAGAGCAAGATAAATTTTTTCAGTATAGATAGTCTAGAAAAAGTAGTTCATGGTAAGGTAAATGTGGTTAATGTTTGGAAAGAACCTGTTAAAATTGAATTTGGAAAAGAAGACAAAAAGATAGGTGAATATTCAATAAAGTCACTTGAAGCAGCTACAAGTGCGTTAAAAAAAGGGGCAATAGACGTTTTGGTAACGGCTCCAATTAACAAACACAACATCCAATCAGAAAAGTTCAATTTTCCTGGGCACACTGATTATCTTGCAAAAGCGCTTAACGGAAAAAGCTTAATGTTTATGGTTGCAGGTGATTTGCGTGTAGGCTTACTTACAGACCATGTGCCACTTAAAGATGCAGCTAATCATATTACAGAGGATTTAATTAGAGAGAAAATAGCAACGGTTACAAAATCGCTAAAGCAAGATTTTGGTATTAGTAAACCCAGAATTGCTGTATTGGCTATTAACCCTCACGCAGGTGATAATGGTGTTATAGGCAAAGAAGACGATATCGTTTTAAGACCAACACTAGAAAAGATAAGAGAGGAGGGAACCCTAGTATATGGTCCATATTCTGCAGATAGTTTTTTTGGGTCTAATAACTACAAAAGTTTTGATGCTGTAATTGCCTCTTACCACGACCAAGGGTTAATACCATTTAAAACTATTGCGTTTGGAGGTGGTGTAAATTATACAGCAGGTCTCAATAAAGTTAGAACATCTCCAGATCATGGAACAGCTTATGAAATTGCAGGAAAAGGGAAAGCAGATGAGAATTCTTTTGTGCAAGCAATTTACACTGCAATAAGCATTTTTAAGAACAGAACCGAGTATAATTTTTATTCAAAAAACCCTCTCAAAAAAGCCTCAAAATAGATATTAACAAAATTTGTTGATATCTAGCCTTTAAATAAGGAAAAATTTATATATTTGCAGGCTCAAAATGGGTGTGGTAATGAAGGCATTAAAAGATTTTACAATTCAATTTGTTGGGTTAAAAGAAGGAGAGCACCAGTTTGATTATAATATAGATAGTACGTTCTTTAAAAATTTTGAGTATGATGAGTTTAATGAGGTTGATGTAAATATTGACTTAAAACTCATTAAAAAATCAACATTATTAGAGTTATATTTTGATGCATCTGGTTTTGTAAATGTTAATTGTGACCTTACAAACGAACCTTACAATCAAGAGATCGAAGATGAATTTAAACTTGTTGTGAAGTTTGGTGCGGAATATAATGATGACAATGAAGACATCTTAATTATACCACATGGAGAGTACGAAATTAATGTTGCTCAGTATATTTATGAACTCATTGTTTTAGCGGTACCAGCTAAACGAGTACATCCAGGTATAGAAGATGGCACATTAAAATCTGAGATACTTTCAAAATTAGAAGAATTGAGCCCTAAAGAGGTGAATGAAGATAAAGCATCGGAGGAGATAGACCCTCGTTGGAATAATTTAAAAAAACTATTAACGGATAAATAACATTTAAAATGGCACATCCAAAACGTAAAATATCTAAAACAAGAAGAGATAAAAGAAGAACACATTACAAAGCTTCTGTACCTCAAATAGCTACTTGCCCAACAACTGGTGAGCCACACTTATACCACAGAGCACACTGGCACGAAGGAAAATTATACTATAGAGGACAAGTATTAATTGATAATTCTGCAGAAGAAGAAAATTTAGCATAATTATTATGCATGCATATAATAAAACGCTCACTTGTGGGCGTTTTTTTTGTTTAAATTTTCTGAATAGGTGAAAAACCACTTAATTTGCATAATTATTTGCCAAAAAATGATAAAAACTGAACAAAAACGGTTCTTTTTTTATCATTTTTAAATACTTTTAATTAATCTAAAAGCTAATAATGAGTAAAATCACAGCGGCAATAACAGCTGTAGGAGGTTATCTACCAGACTACGTGCTTTCTAATAAAATATTAGAAACCATGGTAGAAACTAACGACGAATGGATAACTACGCGTACAGGTATAAAAGAGCGTAGAATTCTAAAAGAAGAAGGTAAAGGAACATCATTTTTAGCTATAAAAGCAGCTGAAGATTTAATTCAAAAAACAGGATTAAATCCCGAGGAAATAGATTTGGTTATTGTTGCTACAGCAACACCAGATATGAAAGCAGCCTCAACAGCAGCCTATACAGCTACTCAGATAGGTGCGGTAAACGCATTTTCTTACGATTTAGAAGCAGCGTGTTCTAGTTTCCTTTTCGGAATGTCTACCGCTTCAGCATATATAGAATCTGGGCGATACAAAAAGATTCTACTTATCGGCGCAGATAAAAATTCATCTTTTATTAATTATAAAGATAGAGCCACATGCATCATTTTTGGAGATGGCGCAGGTGCTGTGCTATTTGAACCTAACGAAGAAGGGTTAGGACTTCAAGATGAATTATTAAGAAGTAATGGTGAAGGACGAGAGTTTTTACAAGCTACTTACGGAGGTTCATCATACCCTATTACACAAGAGGCCTTTGACGAAGGAAAGCATTACGTTTTTCAAGATGGAAGAACGGTGTTTAAGAATGCGGTATTCAACATGGCAGATGTAGCAGAACGCATCTTAAAAAGAAACAACTTAACAAATAACGATATTTCTTGGTTAGTTGCACATCAGGCAAACAAAAGAATTATTGATGCCACAGCACAACGAATTAACTTAGAAGAAGAAAAAGTAATGATGAATATAGAAAAGTATGGAAATACGACTTCTGCAACTTTACCATTATTACTAAACGATTACGAATCTCAGCTTAAAAAAGGCGACAACTTAATATTTGCTGCCTTCGGTGGAGGGTTTACTTGGGGTTCTATCTATTTTAAATGGGCTTATACCCCTAACTAAAAACTAACTAACAAAAACTATTTAAATATTATGGATTTAAAGGAAATTCAGAACTTAATCAAATTTGTAGCTAAATCTGGCGCAAGTGAAGTTAAGTTAGAAATGGATGATGTTAAAATAACAATCAGAACAGGATCAGACAATGAAACAACTATTGTACAACAAGTACCTGTTCAAGCGGCAGCACCAGTTGTTCAACAGCAAGCGGCAGCTCCCGTAGCAGCTGCTCCAGAAGCACCTGCAGCAACAGCTCCTACAACAGACGATTCTAAATATATTACTGTAAAATCTCCAATTATAGGAACATTCTATCGCAAACCAGCTCCAGACAAGCCTGTTTTTGTTGAGGTTGGTACCGAAATTAAAGAAGGGGACGTTTTATGTGTTATCGAAGCTATGAAATTATTCAACGAGATAGAATCTGAAGTTTCTGGTAAGATTGTGAAAGTTTTAGTAGACGACTCATCTCCAGTAGAGTTTGATCAACCGTTATTTTTGGTTGACCCATCATAACAATTGAAAATTCCAATCCACTAATCCCAAACCCAATTATTTGGAATTTGGTGCTTGGAAGTTGAATTTTTAAACTAAAAGTTATGTTCAAAAAGATACTTGTTGCAAATAGAGGAGAAATAGCACTCCGTGTTATTAGAACGTGCAAAGAAATGGGTGTTAAAACCGTTGCAGTTTATTCAACAGCAGATGCAGACAGTCTTCATGTTAAGTTCGCAGACGAAGCTGTATGTATTGGTCCAGCACCTAGTAACGAATCTTATTTAAAGATTTCAAATATAATAGCAGCTGCAGAGATTACAAATGCAGATGCCATACATCCAGGATATGGTTTCCTATCTGAAAATGCAAAATTTTCTAAAATATGTGAAGAACACGGTATAAAATTTATCGGAGCTTCTGAGGAAATGATTTCTAAAATGGGAGACAAAGCAACAGCAAAAGCAACAATGAAAGCGGCTGGTGTACCTTGTGTTCCTGGTAGTGATGGGATTATCGCAGATTACGAAGAGTGTGTTGTACTTGCCGAAGAAGTAGGCTATCCTGTAATGTTAAAAGCTACAGCAGGTGGTGGAGGTAAAGGTATGCGAGCTGTTTGGAAAAAAGAAGATTTAAAAGCAGCTTGGGACTCAGCTAGACAAGAGTCTAAAGCGGCCTTCGGAAATGATGATATGTATATGGAAAAACTCATTGAAGAGCCAAGACATATCGAAATTCAAATAGTAGGTGATTCTAGAGGTAAAGCATGCCATCTGTCAGAAAGAGATTGTTCTGTTCAAAGAAGACACCAAAAGCTAACAGAAGAGGTGCCTTCACCTTTTATGACAGATAAGCTTAGAACGAAAATGGGTAAGGCGGCAGTTAAAGCAGCTGAATTTATTAAGTATGAAGGTGCAGGAACTGTGGAGTTTTTAGTAGATAAGCATAGAAACTTCTACTTTATGGAAATGAATACACGTATTCAGGTAGAGCACCCAATTACAGAACAAGTTATTGATTTTGATTTAATTAGAGAGCAAATTTTGGTAGCTGCTGGTGTTCCAATTTCAGGAAAGAACTACACACCAAACTTACATTCTATTGAGTGTAGAATTAATGCTGAAGATCCTTTTAATGATTTTAGACCATCGCCTGGTAAAATAACAACACTTCATGCTCCAGGAGGTCATGGTGTAAGATTAGATACACATGTGTATGCAGGTTATAGTATTCCACCTAATTACGACTCTATGATTGCCAAGTTAATTACTACAGCGCAAACAAGAGAAGAGGCTATAAATAAAATGAAGCGTGCTTTAGATGAGTTTGTAATAGAAGGTATTAAAACAACCATTCCATTCCATAGACAATTAATGGAGCATCCAGATTATTTAGCAGGTAATTACACCACTAAATTCATGGAAGACTTTAAGATTAAGGAAGAAGAAGATTAATATTCAAAAGCGACCAAACGGTCGCTTTTTTTATTGCATATATCTCAAAATATTTACTAATCATCTTTAATTTACGGTTTCAGTTAAGAAAGCCTTAAGGAATTAGGCTTTTTTTTGTAAAGTCCTTAGATTACTGATACCTTTGTAGGGAAAAATAAAATTGTTCTAAGATGAAAAAAAATTACCCTAAATTCCTTTTAACCTTTTTGCTGGTTTTGTTTTTTGGCTTAATAGGAAATGCCCAAAAAATGGGTAGCATATGGTCAATCAACAAAGACCAAATTAAGAAAGAAGATGTAGCTTTTTATAAATCCAAGCCCAAATATTCAACAATAATTACAATTAATCTTGAAGAGTTAAAGCAACAATTAGCAAATGTTCCTCAACGTCAATTTTCTACTAAAGATCAAGGAGTAGTACTTCAGTTTCCTAATCATGAAGGAAAACCTGAATCTTATTTGGTGCAAGAAGCGTCTGTAATGGAGTATGAACTACAAATGCGTTTTCCAGAAATAAGATCTTTTGTAGGAAAAGGAATAAATAATCCTGCAGCTATAATGAGATTTAGTTTATCTCCAGAAAAGGGATTTAGTGGTATGGTTTTATCAGACGGAAAAACAGTTTTTATTGAGCCCTACACCCAAGATTTAAAAACATATATAGCTTTTATAAATTCTGATGAAGATGGTCCAAGAGGAAGTTTTGTTTGTGAAACAGAATATGATCCGGCAGATTTTAAAATATCTGATGAGGATTTTATAACAGCAAAAAACGCGAATGATGGTACACTAAGAACGTATCGCTTAGCTTTAGCTTGTACAGGTGAATATGCTCAATTCCATGGAGGTACAGTTGCAGGTGCTTTAGCGGCTATGAATACGACTATGACAAGAGTAAATGGTGTATACGAAAGAGATTTAGGATTAACAATGGTTATTATTGCTAATAATACAGACATTATTTTTCTAAATGCAGCAACGGATCCTTATACAAATAATAGTGGAGGTATAATGCTTGGAGAAAATCAGGCAGAGTGCGATAGTACAATAGGGTTTGGAAACTATGATATAGGTCACGTTTTTAGTACTGGAGGTGGTGGAATAGCTCAATTGCGTTCACCGTGTACCTCTAATAAAGCTAAAGGTGTAACAGGTTCTCCAGTACCTCAAGGGGATGCTTTTGATATAGACTATGTTACTCATGAGATGGGACATCAATATGGAGGCAACCATACACAAAACAATAATTGCCAAAGGTCGAGTGTGTCTGTAGAGCCTGGAAGTGCTTCTACAATTATGGGCTACGCAGGTATTTGTGCTCCTAATGTTCAAAATAATAGTGATGATTATTTTCATGGGGAGAACATAAAAGAGATGTGGGCTAACATATCATCTGGTCCAAGCAGCACTTGTTTTGCTGGTAGCACAACAAATAATGCAGCACCTGTTGCTAATGCTGGTGCAGATTACACAATTCCTTTATCTACAGCATTTGTTTTAAGAGGTTCCGCAACTGATGCAGATACAGCTTCTGGATTAACCTATTGCTGGGAGCAAATAGATGCAGAAGCAGGTTCATCTATTGTAATGCCTCCTCAATCTACTAATTTTGGTGGTCCTTTGTTTAGGTCTTTAGATCCAACAACGTCTCCAAATAGATATATGCCAACTTTGAGTACTGTTTTTTCGGGTTCTTTAGCTACCACTTGGGAGGTTGTGCCGTCTGTAGGAAGGACTATGGATTTTTCACTAACAGTAAGAGATAATGAAGCGGGTGGCGCTGCAACAGACTCTGATGAAATGACAGTGACTGTTCAGAATTTTTCAACACCATTTACGGTTAACACACCACCAACATGGGGAGCAAATTCTAGTCAGACAGTATCATGGGTTGTTGGTCAAACTAGTTCAGCACAAATAAATTGTCAAACTGTAAATATTTTGTTTACAACCAATGGTGGTTTTTCTTTTACTACCCTAGCCTCAGGTGTTCCTAATACAGGTTCGGCAACAATAACAGTTCCAGGTATAAGTAATACAAGTAACGCTAGAGTTTTAGTAGAAGCAGCAGATAACATTTTTTATGCGGTATCTAACGCTTTTTCAATATCAAACGTACAAGACTTTAGTATAAATGCTACGAATGGTGATGTAACAATTTGTAGCCAAGACACAGCTTCAATAGACTTTAGTTTTATAACGTCTAATGGTTTTTCTGAGACAACTTCATTTAGTGTATCTGGTTTACCTGGAGGCGTAGGTTCTAATTTAAGCCCAACGTCTTTAAATGCTGATGGTACAGTTACACTAAATCTAACAGGATTAAACTCATTAGCGAGTAATACGTATACGATTACACTTATTGCTACCTCACCATCAATCACAAAACAAACAACCGTAGATTTAATAATTACAGATGGAGTTTGTCCTTCGGAAGGAAATTTAAGCTTCCAGACAAGAACAACAGGTGTGATTTTTAATACTATTAATAACTTAGATGCAGGTCCTAAAACCTCTCCTTATACAGATTTCACATCAATTTCTACTGATGTTGAGGCTGGTATGGATTACGATTTATCAGTAAGAGCGAACTCTGATGGTAATTACCGAATTAGTACCAGAGTATGGATTGATTGGAATCAAAATTGCTCATTTAATGATCCAGGTGAAGAGTATGATTTAGATTTAGGTACAACAGCAAATATTGCCGACCAATTAACGGATGCATCACCACTAACAATTACTGTTCCTACAGATGCTGTTGCAGGTACTACGTTAATGAGGGTAAGTACTAAGTATTCTCCTCCATCTCCAGACCCTCTAGATTTTCCAACATCTTGTGAAACAGGTTTTGATGGAGAGGTTGAAGATTATTCTATAAACGTTATTAATGATTTAAGTATAGATGACAATGAGTTAAATAACTTAAGTGTTTATCCTAATCCTAACAATGGTACTTTCTCAATAAGTTTTAATCCTAGATCTGGAGAGGATATAAATGTAGAAGTCTATGATATTAGAGGTAGGGCTATTTTTACAAAAGCCTATAATGGTACTAATAGATTTGATGAGGTTATTAGATTAAGTAATGCACAATCTGGTGTATATTTATTAAACATTTTTGACGGATCTTATAAGGTAACTAAGAAAATAGTTGTAGAGTAATCATCAATATAAAAAAACAAAAGCTCCTGTTTTAAGGAGCTTTTTTTTGCTATGAATTTATCATACTGGGAAATAAAGACGTGGTTTACAAAAGTAGATTTTACAATAGTAGGAAGCGGAATTGTTGGGCTTTCTACGGCCTTATGGTTAAAAAACAGATTTCCAAAATCTAATATTCTAATATTAGAAAAGGGTATTTTACCACAAGGAGCAAGCACAAAAAATGCTGGTTTTGCTTGCTTCGGAAGCCTTAGTGAAATTATAGATGATTTAAAGAGTCATTCAGAGCAAGAAGTCTTAAGCCTTGTTAAGAAACGAGTTGATGGTTTATCATTGCTTCGAGAAACGTTAGGAGATGCTGCAATAGACTATAAAGAATTGGGTGGATATGAATTATTTCCAAAAGAAAATGAAGAACTCTTTAATACTTGTATAGAGCAGCAAAAAAATATCAATAAGCTTTTAAACCCTGTTTTTAAAGATGATGTTTTTAGTTTTAGAGAG
This sequence comes from Winogradskyella sp., assembly GCA_002722255.1. GTDB lineage: Bacteria > Bacteroidota > Bacteroidia > Flavobacteriales > Flavobacteriaceae > Winogradskyella > Winogradskyella poriferorum. The sequence goes on from PBLD01000001.1 coordinate 537,735, forward strand.
AACAGCTTTAATTTTAAAAATATTCAAACGGAGTATAGTTTTAATAAGTTTGAAGGGCAAATAGACACCGGAAAAATGATGTCAGCACTTCTTAAAAAGGTTTTGAGCCTAGGAGTAAAGATTATTAACAGCTATGTTGTTGAGTCGTTTTCCGAAGATTTCAACACTGTGAAAATAAAGACTAATCATATAGAGTTTCAAACATCAAAACTTTTAATTTCTACAAATGGCTTTGCCTCAAGATTAATAGATGAAGCAGTAAAGCCAGCCAGAGCGCAGGTTTTAATTACCAAGCCGATTAATAATTTACATATCAAAGGAACATTTCACTTAGATAGAGGCTATTATTATTTTAGAAATATTGATAATAGAATTTTATTTGGTGGCGGAAGACATCTCGATTTTAAAACAGAAGAAACAGAAGAGTTTAATGAAACCGAGCGTATTCAAAATAGCCTTGAGACTATATTAAAAGAAACTATATTGCCTGATACAGATTTTGAAATAGACCATAGATGGTCTGGTATAATGGGTGTTGGTAAACAAAAAAATGCAATAGTAAAGCAACTTGGTAATAATTTGTACTGTGGTGTAAGGCTAGGAGGAATGGGTGTAGCAATTGGTAGTATTGTTGGTAAGGAATTAGCAGATTTAATAGAGTGATTTTAAAAGAAGAACTATACCGTAAATGTAATGAGGCATTACAAGAGCGTTTAATGCATGTTAAAAAGAGTATTTTAGACCTAGAGCAAGCTTTACAGTCAGAAACCAAAAGTAGTGCAGGAGATAAGCACGAAACAGGTAGGGCTATGATACAAATAGAACGCGAAAAAACAGGACAGCAACTAAAGGGAATTCAAAACAAACGAGAATTGCTTCAAAAAATAGACTGTAATGCTAAGCACACAAACATAGCCTTAGGAAGTGTGGTATATACATCGCAACATAACTATTTTATTAGTATTAGTGGAGGTGAAATAAAACTAGAAGATGTTTCGTTTTATGCTATTTCACCACAATCTCCTATTGCTCAATTATTGTTAGGAAAGAGAGAAGGAGACATTATTAATTTTAGAAACAACCCATTTACNGTTTTGAAAGTGATATAGTTTTTTCGATTTAATTGAATGACGTTAATCTGAAATTTTAAAATAAATCACTTCTTCCTGATTAATAGATTCATTGTTATTAAGGTAAATAATAGTCTCATTATATTCTGCTTCAATTAACCATGAATTACCATTAAAGTAAGATTGTTTTACTGTTGCTTTAAGATCGGAGTGTTCTACAATTTTAAGTTGATGTGCGTAGTATATTTTGTTTTTAATAAGATTAAACTCTTCAAAGAAAGATGCTATTAAGGGCAATCTTGGATTTTTATAAAGCTCTTGAGGTTTATCCTTAGCAATTATTTTTTTGCTATTTAGCACTAGTATTTCATCTGCAAACCCGAGAACATCATTTTTATCGTGGGTAGCTACAATACAAGAAATACTTTTTGTTTTAAGGTAGTTGAAAACATTTCTTCGAAGCGATTGTTTTTTAAAGTTATCGATGTGACTAAAAGGTTCGTCCAGAAGTAGAATTTCTGGCTCATTAGCCAAGGCTCTTGCTATAGCAACACGTTGCTTTTGACCTCCACTAAGGTTTTTTACTTTAGTTGTGGCAAAATCTTCCAGTTCAACAATTTTTAACAGCTCTTGGGTTCTCTGTTCTTTTTCCTCAGGATAAAATCGCGATAAATGTTTACCAATGTTATTTGCAACTGAAGTATATGGCATTAGGTCAAATTCTTGAGATACATATTTCATAAAATCATAACCAATAACCAAATTGTGTTTTGGACCCAAAATTTCATTGTCTTTCCAAAATATTTGCCCTTGCTCTAAGTCGTATTCACCAAAAATAAGCTTTAGTAGTGTGCTTTTTCCGGAACCACTCTCACCAATAATAGCAAGATTTTCTCCAGAATTAACAGTAAAGTTTATGTCTTTTAGGACAGGCTCTTTAGAGTAACCAAAACTGAGTTTTTTAACTTGAAGCATATGGCAAAAATACCATAAAAAAGCCGCTTGAATATCAAGCGGCTTAGTGTATTAGAAGGGAAGTCTATTTTTTAATAAACTCTCGTCTTAAACTTCTACCATTAGATTCTATCCTTAGGAAGTAAATACCGCCTTGAAGATTTGAAACATTAAGCTCATTATTAATAATCATTTGGTTGAAAACACGTTTTCCTGTAACATCAAAAATAGTTGCAATCTTTTCGGTTAAAACTTCCGAAGTTTTAATCTTTAAAACGTCTTCAACAGGATTAGGATAAATAGAAATATCTGCAAAAGTTTCATCACTTATACTCAAAGGTGCTGTACCTTCAACAAGAACATGTGTGCTGTTTATGCTTGGGTTTTCAAAAACATCAACTATACCAGAAGGCCAATACACTCTAATTTCTGTAATAGAAGTTTCTGCACCAAGACCAAAGTGGGTATTAAGAGAACTCATAAATTCAAAACCTTCACCACTTCTTACATCTCTAATTTGAGTTCCAGATGGAGTAACTAATTCAACTCTTGCTCCAATACCATTTCTATTACTATAGTTTGGTGTCATATGAGCCATACCTACGGTGTTTATCTTAACCCAGTTGTTACTATTACCTTGGTTGTAATATCTTACACCACTGTAATAGACATCAATAAACCCATCATTGTTTAAATCACCGAAGCTTCCATTTTTATAGTTAATTTGAGCATCATCAGCATCTTCAAAAGTCATATCTCCGTTACCATACATTATGGAGCCGTTGCTTATAATATCTAAATAACCATCATTATCTATATCGTGTACAGAACTTTCCCAGCCTGTTGGAGCAACAATGCCTGCACCAGCTGTAACGTCTGTGAAAATATAGTCGTTATTAGGATTTCCATCATCTGAGAATCCACTATTTTCCATTAACTTATGGGTTCCAGAGCTTGCACCAACAAAAACATCCATGTCGCCATCGTTGTCAAAATCTCCCCAAGCGGAAGACCAAGTTTGCATNGGGTCAGCTAAGCCTATGGCTGCAGCATTTTCTGTAAAAGTATCATCACCATTATTTGTAACCATCATGTTAGTTCTACGATCTGTAGAGCCGCCACATTTTGCAATAAATAAGTCAATATTTCTATCATTGTTATAATCTATCCATATAGAGCNATAGTCACCACCAGAAGGGAAGTTTCCTAAAGAATAAGGTGCACCAGGAGTTACATCAGATTGATAAAAAGTAAAATTACCAGTACCATCATTTATAAAGTAAACGTTTGGTTGTACATCATGGCAAACAAAAGCATCAAGGTTTCCATCATTATTGATATCTACAAAATTGGAGCGTTGAGAGAATACATATTCTGTGGTAGATTGCTTAGTGAAGCTAGTGCCATCTGCATTTGATTGCATAAACGTTACACCGCTACCAGCACCATATAATAAGTCTGTTTTTCCATTTGCATCAAAGTCAGCTGCTGCCATACTCCAGCTCGGTAAGTAATCAGCACTTGGTGTTGTAATATTTTTATTTGTAAAAGAGCCATCAGGATTTTGTTCCTGAATATTAACATTTGTTGAAGTGACACCAACTATGTCATCTAAAAAGTCACCATTCATATCAACTACAGCTAAGTCATAACCATTAACAGTTATAGGTTGTTGAATGAAATTTATCCTGGAAGGGGCTTGAGTCATAAAAGTGAAGGGTCCGGTAAAGCCAGAGGTTTCACCAGTACAATTAGATTGCACATAAAAGTCATAACTAGTTCCTGAAGATAAGCCCATTAAGTTATAGTTAGTTGCACCAACATTGTTAATAAGATTCCCTGAACCTAAAGTGAAGCCTGAAACTCCCCATTCAATATTCCAAGAAGAAGCAATTCCGTTTTCTACCCAGTTTAGCATTGCTGAATCTAGTGTTACAGAAGTCACATCCAAACTACTTGGGTCTGGACAGCTAGCGCCTTCTTCTATACAGACATCTGCTGTTCCACTTTGTAAATCTCTCCAAATCACAGCGTAATAGGTTGCGCCAGGAGTTAAGCCACCTATAAGACCAGAAGTATCACCTGAGTTTAAAATATTATTAGAGCAAGTTGAGGCAGATGTTCCGCCACAAGACTCATAAACTTCTAGTCCAATACCATTAGCTGCTCCGCTAAAATTAAATATTACAGAGCCTATTGACGGAGCTGTAAAACTCACAAAATATCCATAATTACCAGAAGCATCACAAGTAGGGTTTTCATTATTTGCATCAATGTCTGTTGCTAATGAAAAATCAAATGTTGTTGGTGTTGCACTAGAGCAATCTGTTTCTACTTGCATAGAAATTGCTGAAATGCAAGTGCCGCCTGGCATTGAAGTAGTAAAATTAAAAGGACCAACATAATTAGAGGTATCACCACCACTACAGTTTGCTTGTACATAAAAATCATATGAAACTCCTTGAGAGAGACTATTTAAATTATAAAAGGTAGAATTTACATTGGATATCACAGTACCTGAACCAAGAGCAAAACCAGCAGTTCCCCATTCAATATTCCACGACATAGAAGATCCTGCTTCAGTCCATTCTAAAACAGCACTAGTTTCGGTAACAGCAGAGACACTTAAATCTATTGGATTGGGACAAGCAGGTGGATTTTGCGATATAATTGTTGGAGAGTCGAAACAAAATCCATAACCCCAAGACCCATTGTCTTCATAGGAAATACGATATCTAAAACCTGATAATTGATTGTTAGAAAAAGATGAAATATCTAAAAAAGGAACGTCTAAACTATAAAACGTACCATTACAATAATCTGATGTTGGTGCACCAGCGGTATCAGTATCATAAGGATTTCCCCAAGTCACCCATTGAGAACTATCATCATCCCAATATTCTATCGTGAATATCTCATTTTGGTATACATTAAATACATAATTTGTATATAAGTATATGTGTGTTTCGCCAGCACCACTTGCTGCAGATAAGTCTATTACTGGAGATTCTGCTGCTATATCACTATCTGTTCCACTTCCTGCATCATCATCATCATATGAGAAATTAGTAGAAGTTGTTATTGGGTTTTCGTAGAGGTAAGTAGCATCATATGTTCCTGTTAGTGACCAATTGCTATTTGGCCAGTTAGCACTTTCATTTAATACTTGTGAGTAGCCTAAGCTAAATGTAAAAATAGCAATAAGCAAGAGGGTAGTTTTTTTCATATTTTTTTTGGTGTTATTCACAATTATCTAAAGAATTTATCCATTCTTCTATGAGATTTATGCCTTCTACATGATTTGTTGTTCTTCCTAAGAGAGGCATTCTAAATGATTCATCGGTAGTACTTATTCTGTAATAAAGTATGGATAAATCTGTATCATTGGGCTTTACAATATAAGAATTTGGAATGAATTGAGTTTCTGGTTCTACACAAACACCAATGTTTTCGGTGTTTTCTGTTAAGTTAAAGGCAAATCTCATCGGTCTATAATTACAATGTCCTTCGTCAGAGTGGCAGTGTGCGCAATTAATATCAAGATAAGAGCGTACTCTTGCCTCTAGCGTTTGAGAATCATCATCCCAAGCAACAGAAGAATTTATATTGTCTGGAATATCAGAGTTTAAGTAGCCAAACTCTACCAGTTTTCGAAGCTGATTTGCTGGCCCATCAATGTAGTTATAATCTTTGTTGAGGTTTTGAGGTTTTAAGCCAATAGGAGTAGGATCTTCCAACTGATTGTGACATGTAAAGCACTCTGCCCTAGAAGGTATTCTGTAGTCAGTTGTTTTTATACTTTCGCCTTCTATCCAACTTAGGTTTACAATACTTCCTGCATTAGTAAAGTAGGCTTCAGTTTGTTCTTCGTTCCATACATAATTTGCAAAATCCCATTCGGTTTCTTTTTTGTACATAAGTCGCGTTTCAATAATTTTTGTAGAATTATCTGGCTGTACATTGTAGTAAAAAAAGTTTTTTATAATTACACTTCCGGTAGGAAACTCTAAAGGAGTATAATCGTTTATATAATTTGCTTTAACACCATTTGGCATCCATATAAATCGTTTTTTCTTGGCATAGTCGGTAAAGAGAGGCGTGTTGAGATCGTAAGGAAAAACACCAAATGAAGGATTGAGGTCTTTTAAAACCCCTTGAAAGAAATTATATGAAGATAATGTTTCATGAGGTGTCTCATTATCAAACATGTTTACAATAGATAAAGATGTAATCGTTAAAGTGATACTTTCTGATTGACAGTTATTTGAAGCGTCACATATTGTATATTGAATAGAGTCTTCTCCAATAGTATTTGTATTTGCTGTGTAAACCAAAAAGTCGTCGTTTACATTATTGGGAGTATTATTATCATTAATTACTACTGAGCCTAAAGACGGCTGGCTTATAGATAGTGTACCAGATTGAGGGATATTAGAGTCGTTGTTAAATATAAATATTTCAATCTGTGAGTTTTGATCTAAATAGACGTCGTCTGGACTTGTTTGAATAGACAAAGGTGTTGTATTGTCATCTGATTCACTACAAGATGAAAGTAATACCAATGTTAGTAAAAGTAATTTTAGAATGTATTTTTTTTTCATGTATAAATGACAGTACATTAGTAGAACAATCTCAATAAAAAAACTCCTACTTTTTTAACAAAAATAGGAGTAAATCTAAGATATTTTAATTAAATCGTTTATAATCAANTAAAAAAAGGCAAATGACTATAAAGATTGGTCAGCTTAAATAGAATTTGGTTAACCCTTAACTTTTTCTTTCGTTTTACTTGGTAAGACATCAAAACCCATATTATAAAGAGTAAACCCAAAGATATCCGCATATTGTTCAATGGTTTTGCTTACAGGTGTACCAGCACCATGCCCAGCATCGGTTTCAATTCTTATAAGTGTTGGATTATCGCCAGTTTGCTTGCTTTGCAATTCTGCAGCAAATTTAAAACTATGCGCAGGTACAACCCTATCATCATGGTCTCCTGTGGTTACTAAAGTTGCAGGATATTTTACTCCTTCTTTTACATTGTGTACAGGAGAGTAGCCTTTGAGGTATTCAAACATTTCTTTACTATCTTCTGCAGTACCATAATCGTAAGCCCAACCTGCACCAGCTGTAAATGTGTGATATCTTAGCATATCTAAAACTCCCACAGCAGGTAATGCAACTTTCATTAAATCTGGTCGCTGTGTCATTGTTGCTCCGACTAATAAACCACCATTAGAACCTCCTCTGATAGCTAAATAATCTGATGAGGTGTATTTTTCAGAAATTAAATATTCAGCAGCAGCTATAAAGTCGTCAAAAACATTTTGTTTTTTCATTTGAGTACCTGCATCATGCCATTTTTTTCCGTACTCACCACCACCACGCAGATTAGCTACAGCATATATTCCACCTTGCTCCATCCATACGGCATTAGTAATACTAAAACTTGGTGTAAGAGATACATTAAATCCTCCATAACCATATAGTATTGTAGGGTTTTTACCGTCTAATTTTAAGCCTTTTTTATGGGTGATAATCATTGGGATTTTTGTACCATCTTTAGAGGTGTAAAACACTTGCTTACTCTCGTAGTTTTCTGGGTTGAAATCTATTTTTGGTTTTCTATATAGCTCAGAGGTTCCTTTCTCTATGTCATACTTATAGATACTGCCAGGTGTTACATAATTAGTAAAAGAATAATAAAGTTCTTTTTCTTCTTTTTTAGCACCAAACCCACCAGCACTTCCTACACCAGGCAATTCTACTTCTCTTACAAGTTTGCCATCATAGTCGTATTGTAAAACTTTAGATACAGCATCTACCATATATTCAGCAAAGAAATAGCCACCACCTGTTGAAGGACTTAAGACATTCTCCGTTTCTGGAATAAAATCTTTCCAGTTATCGGGAGTTGGGTTAGAGGCATCAACAGTAACGATTTTTTGATTAGGTGCATTAAGATTTGTCATAATGTAGAGCTTAGAGCCTACATTTTCTATAATGTTAGAGTCCGAATCTGTATGGCCTAAAATCTCTACTAAAGGTGCGTTAGGCACAGTAAGGTCTTTGATGTAAAGCTTATTTCCTGATGTAGACACTCTAGGTGTTATTACCAAATATCTATCATCTTCTGTAACTCCTGCATATATATAACGGTGTTTTTCTTCTGGAGTACCTCCATAGATTAATTGATCTTCAGATTGTTTGGTGCCTAACTTGTGATAATATACTTTGTGTTGGTCTGTTCTGGCAGAAAGCTCACTACCTATTGGTTTATCATAGCTAGAGTAGTAGAAACCATCATTTTTATACCAAGACATACCGCTAAATTTAATATCTACTAAGGTGTCTTCAACAATTTCTTTGGTTTCAGCATTCATTATTAGAATTTTTCTCCAATCACTACCTCCTTCTGAAATTGAGTATGCTAATGTTTTTCCATCTTTTGAAAAGCTCAATCCTCCTAACGAGATTGTTCCATCTTCTTTGAAGGTATTAGGGTCTAAAAATACTTCGGCAGTTGAAGGGTCTGCATCATTTTTGTACCTGTAAATAACGTACTGGTTTTGTAAGCCATCATTTTTATAGAAATATGTATAGTCTCCTTCTTTAAAAGGTGCTCCTATTTTTTCATAGTTCCATAGTTTTGTTAGACGCTCTTTTAACTCTTCTCGGTAAGGTATATTATCTAAATAACCAAAAGTAATTTCGTTTTGAGATTTTACCCAAGCCTCTGTTTCTGCACTTCGGTCATCCTCCAGCCAGCGGTATGGGTCTGATATATCTACACCAAAGTAATTATCAACAGTATCGACTTTTTTAGTTTCAGGGTAAGTTATATTAATAGGTTTCACTTTTTCAGATTCGTTTTTACAGGACATAAAAATACTGAGTAATGCTGTTGTTAGAAGTAATTTTTTCATAATAAGTTTTTGGTATTAAACCTCAATAAAAGTCAANATTAAGACTGTATTGCGTTAATTTTTAAACATAAATAATGCTCTAACATCTCGTTAAATCATATGATGAAAGGTACAAAATTTAGGTATAGTCTAAAAACTATTAAAAAACTAAACTAAACCGTTATTTACTAGGTACTCTGCAATTTGAACCGTGTTAGTAGCAGCTCCTTTTCTAAGATTATCACTAACAACCCAAAGGTTTAGAGTGTTTGGTTGAGAACCATCTCTTCTTATTCTACCCACAAAAACATCATCCTTTCCATTAGCATACATTGGCATTGGATAGACATTAACATCTAAATTATCTTGTAATGTAACACCATCTGTATTATTAAGAATTTGCCTTACTTCGGTTAAATCAAAGTCATTTTCAAACTCAACATTTACAGCCTCACTGTGTCCACCTGCTGTCGGTATTCTTACAGCCGTTGCCGTTACAGCAATTGTTCTATCATCAAGAATTTTTTGAGTTTCTCTAACCANTTTCATNTCNTCNTTNGTATANCCNTTNTCTTCAAAAACATCACAATGNGGNATNGCATTTTTNTGAATAGGATANTGGTANGCCATNTCTCCTTTTTTGCCAGCNATTTCNTTTTCTANNTGCTCTACNGCTTTTACACCAGTACCAGAAACAGATTGNTANGTAGANACAACAATNCGNTTTATTTTATATTTATGNTGAAGTGGAGCTAANGCCATTACCATTTGTATNGTAGAACAATTTGGNTTGGCNATAATTTTATCTTCTTTNGTTAGTTGANNNGCATTAATNTCNGGNACAACNAGTTTTTTAGNTAANTCCATTCTCCAAGCNGAAGANTTNTCNATAACTGTAGTGCCNACTTCTGCAAANTTTGGNGCCCANTCTAAAGATGTNCTTCCACCAGCTGANAATANTGCTATATCNGGNNNTTTTTCAATNGCAGNAGGNATGCTTATNACNTCATATNGTCTTTCCTTTNAATTCCATTNTTTTNCCAACAGAACGNTCNGATGCTACTAANAGNAATTCNTCNATTGGGAAATTNCGTTCTTNNAGAACGTTTAACATNACACTNCCTACNAANCCAGTTGCACCTACTACAGCTATTTTCATCTGTTNATTTTTAAANNGAATTNAANTAAATNTCGTGCAAAATTACGTAAAAAAAAGACCNTACTTTCNATTA
>PBLD01000001.1:547979-1092566 GCA_002722255.1 Winogradskyella sp.
GTCTGGGTTTGGTTANTAAATATGTAGTNTAGCGGTAAAGCTATANNCTNNTTATTTNTTTAAAGAATCTCTGATTTCCATTAATAAATCGATTTCAGATGGNCCTGCTGGTGNTTCTGGNGCNGGNTCTTCTTTNTTCTTCATTTTGTTAACACCTTTTACAACCATAAACATTACAAATGCAACGATTATAAAATCAATAACGTTTGTTAAAAACGTTCCGTACTCTAACCATACTTCTCCTACCATTTCTCCTGCGTCGTTTAATGCTCCATCTTTTAATTTGTATCTTAATGCTTTAAAATCAGAATCGAATATCATACCAATAAGAGGTGATACAATTCCTCCTGTAAATGAAGCAACTACTTTATTGAAAGCAGCACCCATTACAAAACCTACAGCAATGTCTACAAGGTTACCCTTCATTGCAAATTCCTTAAACTCTTTTAACATAATTCAGTGTTTTAAATAGTTAGTATATATGTTAGTTAGATACTAAAATAAGTAAAAAGTCACAAATTGTTAAAAAAACCTTAAGTCGAGATAATATTTCTTTTAACGCGTTGAGATATTGCGGTAATAATTTCATAAGAAATTGTACCTGAAGATTCTGCAAGATTAGAGGCTTTATGTAAGCCATCAAAGATAATAACCTCGTCCCCTTCTTTACAGTCTATACCAGTAACGTTTACCATAATCATATCCATACAAACATTGCCAATTATAGGTGCTTTTTTCCCATTGATAAAAACATATCCCTTTCCTTTTCCATAAATTCTTGTAATGCCATCTGCATGACCAATTGGAATGGTGGCTGTTGTTTCATAATCTTTGGCTTTATACACTCGGTTATAGCCTACGGTTTCACCTTTTTCTATGGTATGAATCTGCGATATTACAGACTTTAAACTCGCTATGGGTTTTAGTTGCTTATCTTCTGCCACAGAATTCCCAAAACCATAAAGACCTACACCACTTCGTACCATATCCAAATGGCCTTCAGGATAGTTTATAATACCAGAAGTATTACATAAATGCAGCCATGGATTATAGTTTATTTTAGACTTAAATACTTTGGCTATAGATTTAAATGTTGCTATTTGGTGTTTTGTGAATTCTGTTTCATTTTTGTCTTCACTGGCAGCTAAGTGCGAAAAAAGTGATTTTACTTTTATTGATGTGGTTTCTTTTAGTTTTGAAACATTATAATCTACATGATTTCCCCAAAAACCTAGACGATTTAAACCTGTATTAAATTTAATATGAACAGGATAGTCTTTTTGTGATTGCTCTTCTGCAACCGAAATAAATTCACTTAAAATTCTTGCGCTATAAATACTTGGCTCTAAACAGCGTTCAATTATGGTTTTAAAATTTACTGGCTGCGGATGAAGTACCAATATAGGTGTTGTAACGCCTGCATCTCTGAGTAAAACACCTTCTTTAGCGTATGCAACAGCCAAATAATCAATTTTTAAAGTTTCTAGGTGTTTTGCTATTGCAACAGAATCACTACCATAAGCAAACGCTTTTACAACAGCTAAAAATTTAGTGTTGGGCTGTAATTTAGATTTTAAGTAATTGAAATTATGTGTTAAGGCACCTAAATCAATTTCGAGAACGGTTTCATTCGCTTTTGGCATCAGACTTATTTTCTTTAGCATTGATCTCTTCAGCATCTTTCACTTTCATTTGTCTTACCTTATCTCTAAGCATAGATTTGTAAAAAGCAGCACGACTCAAAGGCTCGTATTCTTCAACCTCTCCGAGTAAAACCAAATCATCACTCTGTGCTTTTCTATAACTATACTGTGCTAAATTTCCTGTTTTGGTACAAATGGCATGAACTTTTGTAACATACTCTGCTGTTGCCATAAGATAGGGCATTGGGCCAAAAGGATTGCCTTTAAAATCCATATCCAAACCAGCTACAATGACACGAATGCCTTTGTTGGCCAAATCATTACAAACCCTTACAATTTCATCATCAAAAAATTGAGCTTCGTCAATACCAACAACATCACAACCGTCTGCTAAAATGGGAATGTTAGCAGCAGCAGGTACTGGAGTAGATCTGATTTCGTTAGAATCGTGAGAAACTACCATTTCGTCATCATACCTCACGTCTACTGCAGGTTTAAAAATTTCAACTTTTTGTCTGGCAAATTGGGCGCGCTTTAATCTTCGTATGAGTTCTTCGGTTTTACCAGAGAACATAGATCCACAAATAACCTCAATCCACCCAAATTGTTCTTTATGATTTACCGTATTTTCAAGAAACATTTCGTAATTTTAGCACTAAAACGTAGTTAATTTTCGTTTGTATAAAGGTCAATCAAAAATATTAAAAATCAAAAGTAATTAGGATGAAACATCTACTATTTATTTACAAATAATAATAGTGAAGTATACAGGTGTTTCATGAAACTTGCTTAACAATAAACTTAGATCACATGAAAAAGAAATTAGAATCAGAATTAATCAGCATAGCACATAGGATTCTAAAGTTAAAAGGAAGAGAAGATGTGGACAGAATGCACGAGGAGGTTACTAAGCTTTATGAGAAGTTGACGGTTTTAAAATTTGCACAAGAAAATTTTGAAGATGACATGCCAACCATAGGTAATGACTCTTCTTTTTTTGGTATGTTAGATACAGCGTTTAACAATACAGTAAGTGATAATATTGAAATTGGAAATAAAACTTACGTTAACGTAGATGAGGTAGAAGATGATGGTATTATGGAGCCTGTGATGGATAAAATAAAAAACATGGTAGCGCATATGCCAGAAAATTTGGAAGAGGTAGACGCAGTTTTAGAAACAATTAAACCTACCGAAGAGACTAAAACCATAGATTTTGAATCTATAACGTCTGATTTTGCTGATATTCCAGAGTTTGAACCCATTGAAGATGCAAAAAAACGAGAAGCCGAACAAGCTAAAAGATCTTTGAACGATAAGTTAAAAGGCAACGGACTTCAGATAGGATTGAATGATAAGTTGGCCTTTATAAAACACCTTTTTGAGGGTAAAAACGAAGACTACGATCGTGTAATTTCTCAAATAAACACAGCAGATTCTATTGTAGAAGCCAGAACACTTATTTATGAAATGGTAAAACCAGATTATAATAACTGGGAAGGCAAGGAAGACTACGAAGAGCGCTTTATAGAAATCGTTGAAGGTAAATTCAGTTAATAATTAAGATAGACATACCCTTGTAATGGTTTTGCAATACCATTAATTTCTAAAATGTAGAAGTACGTACCAACAGGCAATAAACCAGATGATTCTGGTATACCTCTATTTGCTCTACCATCCCAAGTATTATTGTAATTATTGGCTTCATAGATTAGCGTACCATAACGGTTATAAATTTTAATTCTATTATCAGAAAAGCGTTCTATGCAAGGAATAACCAAATTGTCATTTTCTAAATCTCCGTTAGGAGAAATTCCTTCAGGTACAGACAAGCAATTAGATATTTCTACAATGGCTTCATCTTCATTGTTAGTGTCATCTCTGTCTACTTCATTTAAAGTATTGAGAAAAGCAACATTCAATAAATTGGTTGACGAAACTACTAAGACCGTAATCTGTAAAGTTTCGGATTGATTAGGGTCTAAAAAGGGAATTGACCAAGACAACATACTATCGTCAAAAACACCAGCGCTGACTGTATAAGAAATGTATTCATAACCAATAGGAAGTGCATCTAAAACTTCAACAGCAGTTGCCTGAGTCGTGCCTACATTTGTTGCTGTAATAGTAAATGTTGCTTCTTGGCCAACAATAACTTCGGTGGGCTCAACAGATTTTAGAATTTCAATATCTACGTTAGAAGTATCTACAATAACATTTAATGTGGCACTAACTTGAGATGCATCTAAGTTATTAGTATCACTTATATTTTGAAAGTCATTAAGGTATGTTCCTGTAACATCTTCTGTTACCATTACCGAAAATGTACAACTTTCCACACCATTCGGAAAAGTTAAATCTGTAACTCCTACAAAAGTATCACCTACAGTTCCACTAAATGTCGCTGCACAACCATTGTCTTCTATCCAAACAGGAGTTGAGGTTAAAGTGACACCTGCAGGTAAATTATCGGTAAACGCTATGCTGTTTTGAGTAGGGCTTGAAGCAATGTTGTAAACGGTAAAAATTAATTCGCTTTCACCTCCTTCATAAATTGTATCTGGGAAAAAGATCTTATCAAGTATTGGCGAAACTACCTGTACACTATTAACTGAAATATTGGTTTCGGGAGTTAACTCTTCATTGTTTGAAGCACTAGGAAAGGCTTCAGCAATATTATTAAAAGCGCCACCAAAACTTGGAGCTATTACAGGAATGGAAACTCTGACTGTTGAACCTGCTTCCATGGTTGGTATTATACCTGTTATTGTATTTCCTGAAGTGTTAAAAGAAGAAATACATGTTGCATTACCAGAAGTTATACTACAGGTAGGTGTGCCTACAATCGTAAAGGCATTGTTTAAAACATTTTCAAACGCTATATCTATAGCATCAGAGCTGGTTGTGCTATTGCTTATATCAATAATCCAGTTAAAAGACGCTCCTGTATCTACTTGAACAAATTCAGGATAAGTTTGTACCACTAAATCTATACATGGAGCAAAAAAAGTTTCTACAAAAGTTACATTATTGGCACCATTAGAATCAGGTACGTCATTTACGTAATATGCTCTTACATAGTTTGTACCAATCATTGGTAGGGTAGAACATTCGGGTTGCCAATCTACAGTAACAGTAAAGGAAACCGAACTATTGGCAGGAAGAACCCAGTTATCTTCAGGTAAAATTTCCCAAAACGTATCAAAACTTCCATCTTCGGTAACACCATCAAAAGGAACACCTACATAAGCATTGTTAATTGAAAAACAAGATGCTGTTCCTGTTGTTCCCGAACACTCAATACTGACTAAAGTTCCAGTGATAGGCACGTCATCACCCAATGGAACAGGCATATGATCTTGCACTTGTATAGGTTCATCTGTGTCTCCATTGTTAGTCACTGTAATTTCATAAGTAATTTCTCCCCATTCAGCAGTATTTGTTTGTGAACTTCCTATGGGTAATTCAGGAAATATTTGAGTTTTAGAAACTTGTAAATCAGAAAGGTCTTCATCATCACAAATCTCCGCAGGTGGAAGGACTAAGTCGTTATAATGATAATTATTATCTAGGTTTACGTCTATAGTTTGAGTTGGTAATAGTGAAACCTGACTTTTAACGAGGCCTTCTCCAACAGATGGAAATGGACTACAAAGAGGCTCAATGAATGTAACAACTGTCTCAATAGTTATGGTTGTATTGGGTTGAAGTATAAATTCACTACTTACCCATATCTGACCATTATCTGAAATCGTGAAATCTCCGCAGGCTACAGGTCCTGTTGTTGTTATACAGTTTACAGAAACAATACTCCAGTTTATAAATGGAGACAAATTTTGAAGATAAAAAAACAAAGGTACCTCAGCCGGTCCATTGTTACACACTGTTGTTTCAAAAGTAACCTCTTCATCATAATCGATGTCTGTTGAATCTACAGGATCAATAAGTTCGGTTTCAATGCATACATCAGTAACAGGACATAAATCAGCATTTAGCAAAATAGTTTCCACAAAGTTTGAAAGGTTTGAGGAAACATTAGCGTGATTTAATTCAATTTCAATAAAGCTATCAACCGTTATTGGCATTGGTTCTGTTGAACATGAAAAATTGTTATAGCGATAAACCATTTCAAAAGTTACACTACCTCCAGAGGTAATTTCAAAATTATTAAACTCAAAGAGGGAAGGTGCAGAGGTGACAGCAGTGGTATAAATAGTTTCAGTGTGACCATTAACAGTGCTTACATCTGGGCAAAGCGTTCCATTGGTTGCTCCTAAACATTCTAGAGAAACAAATTCCACAAAGGGTTGTCCATTACCAATAGGTGAGGTTAAGATAAGACGACCATCAATAGCCTCAACAGGAAAATCTATCTCGCTATTATTAGTTATGGTAAATTGATAGGTAACTTCGTCTCCCCAAGCATTTATTGGTGTACCTGGAGCGGGTTGAATTTGGGTGTGTGTGACTACAAAATCAATTACAATATCTAATACATCAATAGAAATTATAGACTGGTTATTACTGGTGTTAGTATCTGTAGTTCCGTTTGGTGGACTTATACTGCCATTAACAGCTATTCCACCTAAATTGGTTGGTGCAGAAACCAGGACCAAGAGCTCTACACTAGAATTGTTGGGCATATTAGCCACTGTGGCAGTGAGTACATTACCTGTAATAGAAATTACTGAAACATCAGATGCACCATTGATATTATTCTGAGAATTTGTGGAAATGATGGTAATATCATCATCAAAATCTACAGAAATGGACGCATTATTAATAGCATTACCAGTGTTAGACAATGTAATTAAATACTGAAAATCTTCATAAATATCTACTTGAGAAATTGCTGTTCCGCTGAGGTTTTGAGCTTCAATATTAATGGATAAATCTGTGGTTTGACTAAGTAAAAAAGAGGCATTACACAAAAAGAGTAATAAAAGATAAAGCGGTTTCTTCACAGGTTGGTTTTATATCTAGATGTAGATTCTTACAAATGGTTGCGTTAAGATATACAAAAGATTGTAAATTTGAGATTAAGATTTATGATACATGAAACTATACCTAGTCCCAACACCAATAGGAAATTTAAAGGACATTACGTTTAGAGCCATTGAGGTTTTAAAAGAAGCAGATCTTATACTTGCTGAAGATACCAGAACTTCTGGAAAGCTATTAAAGCATTTTGAAATTTCCACACACATGCAAAGTCATCACATGCATAATGAGCATAAAACGGTGAATAATCTTATTGAAAAGCTAAAGTCCGGAGTTACAATTGCTGTGATCAGTGATGCAGGAACACCAGCCATTTCAGATCCTGGATTTCTGTTGGTTAGAGCCTGTGTAGAAAACAATATTGAGGTTGAATGTTTACCTGGAGCAACAGCATTTGTGCCAGCATTGGTAAATAGTGGTTTGCCAAACGATAAGTTTGTGTTCGAAGGGTTTTTACCCGTAAAAAAAGGTCGACAAACCCGATTGTTACTTTTAGCAGAAGAAACCCGAACCATAATTTTTTACGAAAGTCCACATAAGCTAGTAAAAACCTTAGGACATTTTTGTGAGTACTTTGGTGAAGACAGACCAGTGTCTGTATCGAGAGAGCTTACCAAACTTTATGAAGAAACCGTAAGAGGAACAGCAAAAGAAGTTTTAGAACATTACACCAACAAACCACCAAAAGGTGAGATTGTTGTTGTGGTTGGTGGGAAGAGGTAAAATTTGTAATAAGTTATTTGCAAACGTTTTACTATCCCATTTTATCAGTAATAATCAAGCTTTTCTGTGCTGTAACCCTAGTTTTAGGAAAAGGTATTATCTTACTATAAGCTAATTTAATTACTTAATCTATCTAATGCCTCTTCGGCTGTTTTATTGCCTTGTTTTGCAGCTTTGATGTAATAGTCAATAGCCTTTTTAATATCTTTTTGTACATAAAGACCTTTCTCGTACATAAAGCCTAGTAATTCCTGAGCATCAGCATTATTTTGTTCAACGGCTCTAATCAGCCAATTATAAGATTCTTCATATTTCATTTTCGAACCGTAAATACGCGCCAAAAAAGTCTGCGCTTCAGCTTGGCCGTTTTCTGCTAATGATTTTAACCTAGCCATAGCATTGCTTTGGTTTTTTTGTGTACCTATACCGTCGTATTCCATTAAGGCTATATTGAATTGTGCCATTTCGTGTCCGAGCTTTGCAGATTTTTGGTAGTACTCAAAAGACTTTTGGTCGCTTTTTTCAACTCCCAAACCTTTGGAATACATGGTGCCTAGATGAAACAATGCTTTTTTATCTCCCAATGCCGCACCTTTTTCAAATTGTGTCAACGCTTTATTAAAATCTCTTTCAACATCGTTTCCATACAGATACATCTCGCCCAATTTCATGAATGCATATGCATCTCCTAAATCTCCAGCTTTTGTGTACCATTCAATGGCTTTGGTAATATTTTTGTCACTGTAATTGCTAGTCTCATAATAGATAGCCAAATTGATACAGGCATCTTTAAAATTTTGATCAGCGGCCTTTTTCCACCACCTAAGACTTTCGTATCGATCTTCTTTTGTGCCTTTTCCAAACATGTACAGTTCACCAACTTTGTTCTGCAAAATGGGATTGCCTAATTGAGCACCGTTTAGAAAAATATTGAATGCTCTTGTCTCGTTCTTTTCAACACCATGACCCTCTAGATACATATTGCCCAACATATATATGGACGTGATGTGGTTTTGGTTGGCGGCTTTGGTAAACCACTCAATGGTCTTTTCCACATTTTTCTTAACACCAACACCATCACCATACATTACGCCAACTTTATTTTGGGCTTCGGCATACCCTAAGTTGGCAGCCTTTAAGTAGTATTGAAATGCCTTGGTTTCATCTTTTGTCACTCCTGAACCATTCTCATACATAGCACCAAGGTTGAATGAAGCTAAGGTATTGCCATTTTCAGCAGCGAGTTCGTGATACTTTATAGCTTCTTCTATGCTTTTTTCAGTACCAAAACCATTGGTATAGCACCACCCTAAATTATATTGCCCATCAGCATTTTTAAGATCCGCAGACTTTTTAAAATAATGAAAAGCCATTTTTTCATCTTTTTCCACACCCAATCCATTAGAATAGAGATACCCTAGTGAATTCATTGCCTTGGCATTCTTTTGCGCTTCAGCTTTTCTAAACCATTTTAGTGCTTCATTGTAATCTTGTTTAATATAGCTACCTGTTGCATACATGTAGCCTAATGCATACTGCCCATCAGGATGCCCCATTTCTGCTGATTTCTTAAAATACAAAAAGGCCTTTTCGTTGGACTGCTTAACATTTTCTCCATTAAAATACTGTTTGCCTTTTTTATAAACAACTTCAGCATCGCTTAAATCTATTTTACTAGATCTAGGATAACCATTGAGTTCATAATAGCGTTTTTTAGCTTTAGCATTAAACAATTTTTCTATTAAGTCTTCCTTAAAGTTAAGTGTATGGTATTTATAGTTTTTCCATAAATTTTGCCATTGATCTTTTACCGCTTGGGTTTCTGGTCCATTGATTTCTGCTAGGTATTTTTTATAAACCGAATACATGGCCTGGTTGTATTCTTCTTTTTGGGCTGATATTACTTTTTCTATGGGCTTATTTTTATATCTGTAGTTTTTTTCAATCTCTGACATGGCAATATCCCACAAGACATAGAGTGCTGCTCTTTGTTTGGCATAGGTATCAATGTTATCAGTGCCTTTTACGTTTTTGAGCACGTTTTCCGCCGTTGGCATATCGTAAAGCTTAGAATTAACCTGAGCATATAAAAAATTGCTCATGAAAACGAAGATTATAATGGCTTTCATAGGGTAATGATTTTAGTTGGTATCTTTTTCAAATAGATAATAATCCTGATAATGGTTGTAACCATCTACCATGTGCCTATTGGTTAAGACTAATTTCCAACCTCGGGAACCAAGATAGTTTAGAGCATCTAAGTAATCGGTAAACGATTTTACTTTATATTCTTCTAGCGATTTATAGTCGTATTTTAAGAAACTACCATAATTGATGCTTATTTCAAAAGTCCAACTTTGCTGAAGTCTGTTGAAAACATTATTTACGCTTAATTGACAGTACATTTTTTCGTTTGAAACGCGAGTTATTGTTTTGTCACTAGTAGAATAAGACCATAAGGTAAAACCTAGACAAATAACCAAGATAATAGCAAACAAAGAGTGTTTTGAGGGAGAGATTATTTTTTTCATAATAATTGATTTTAATATTTTTAAAAGCTAAGTAGCTATATTGATGTTCTTTTAAGGCATTTAGTTTCCTAAAAGTTTTCAAAACTTCAGAAAGTCAAAGATGTCTTTTACATAGTATATTAAAGCCGCAAACCCTAAAATTAATGGGAATTTAGAATCATAAAACAGCATTAAAGGAAAGGTTAGCATAAAGTATAAAAATATCTTTGCCAAATTCATAAAGATGATTTTTACAGTACTTTCCATATACTTTTTTCCATTAACCTTAATACCTAAAATAACTTGTCTGGTAATTAATCCTTGAGACAAACCTTTTGAAACCAAAATTTCTGCTTCATCACCAACTTTAACATAGTTCATCATATAATCAGTAATAAGAAGTTTTCGCAAATTGTGCTCACCAATTTCAAATACCGAAACGGTAGTATGTCCTCCACCAGAGCCTTTACTAGACCAATCTCCTTGACCTATCATTGTAATTTTACCTTTGTATACTTTCATGATTTTTAATGTTTTTAGAGATAAGCAGAAATTTGATTTGTTTTAAAGAAGCTCTATTTGCTTGATATAATTTTTAAGTAAAGAATCATTTTTAATGAAATTTGATATAGCTCTCTCAAAAGTCCAATGCCTAAAGGAGCAAAATAAGTAGCAGCAAGAGTTACTAAAAAGCTACCAAACCCACCTGTGTAAGAATTTGTTCCAGCTATTACTGCCATGATAGCACCAACAGGATAAATAATGGCTATAAGCGCATCGAACATGCGGATAAACCAGGTGAACAACGGGAAGTCCTTAGATAAGACTTTCTCCTCTGAATCATCTGAGCTGGTGTTTGATAGATTAATTATAGCACTTTTGTAGATATGCCATGGCAGCGTAAAAGGTTTTACAATAATAAGCTCTAATACTTTTAGTACTGCTTTTCCGAAATCAATTTGTTTTAAATCCATTTTTTTAAGTTTTAATTATTTACAATATTTCCCAACAAAATCTCCGCCATCCAAACAACCATCATCTGTAATGGTTAGTATTTGTGTTTGTCCTGCATTGGTTATTTTTACTTTATCACCTTCAACAGTGTACTCTACTTCTGAGGTTGCACCCTTAAAAACCAGTTCTACCTTGTTTTTAGATATAAAAGTCAATTGGTCAAAAAATGCTCCATTACTTCCTTTGTAAGTGCCTTCTAATCCGTTTCCACAACTCAAAAGGCAGAGCGCAAAAGCAAGAATTGTAAGTATTTTTAGTGTTTTCATTTTTAATGTTTTAGAATTAATAACACCATAAAACTATCAGTACAATTACATTATATCAACCTTAAATTATTTTCTGCTGAGGTTGAATTATTTTTTGCGACAACAATCAAATTTTAATTAAAAAGTTTAATTTTAACCTATTGTCTTCTAGCTGGTTGGTTAATAGCGTAATCAAAGCAAATAGACATGAAGCATATAATTTTAGCTTTTTTTTCCTTTATATTAACTGCTGTTGTTTTTGGGCAACAACAAGAGATTGATTCTTTAAAGCTGTTGATACTTCAAAGCAAACAGCAAGACAGTATACGAGTATCAAACTTATTGAACTTGTCATACGCCATAAACAACGTAAACAGTGATAGTGCTTTGGTTTATGTTGAAAAGGCTATGGAACTGTCCAGGCAATTAAACTGGAATAAAGGGATAGCACTCTCTAACCGTCAAAAAGGACTTGTTTTTTATCACAAATCAGATTATTTCAATGCCCTTACATGCTGGCAAAATGCTTTAGCTTCTGATCTAAGTGAAAATAATAAACTGTTTGAAGCTTCAGTATACAGCAATATTGGAAATTTATATGCAGATTTGGCCGAATATGATAAGGCTCTAGAGAGTTATGAAAAGTTTTTAGGCATTTCCAAATCTGAAGAGTCACCAAAAGATGAACTTATAGCAACCTTTAGCATAGCAACGGTCTATACTGAGCAAGGCAAATATAAAGATGCTATAAACAAATTTTTAAGAGCTTATGATTTGGCCGAAGCAAATAATTTAGATCTATATATACCAACAATTTGTAATAATTTATCCAAAACCTATTCCTATTTATCTGATAACGAAAAAGCCATTAAGTATCTTAACATTGGCATTGAAAAAGCAGAAAAGCAGAATGATATATTCACATTGGCTCTTTTAAAGAGAAATTTAGCTGAGCAATATTTCAATAAAGATGATCTTACAGAAGCCGAAACCTTATTACAAGAAAGTATTTCACTCTCTCAATCCTATAAAACATTAGAGCGAGAAGCTCAATCTCTTAGATTATTATATCAGATTTATGAAAAGCAAGATAAGTTCAAAGAGGCTTTAGAAACTCATAAAACCTATATATCTTTGCGCGATAGCATTATAAATGAAGATACCAAAGCCGAATTTGTAGAGCGCAGTTTAACCTTTGAAAACCAAAAGCAAAAAGCACTAGCCGACGAAGAAATTAAGTACCAAAAACTTATAAAAAACGGATCTATTCTAGGTGGAAGTTTATTGGTTATGTCTGCAATTTTTGGATTAATAGTATACAAAAGAAAGCGCGATGCTATTTCTAAAAAACAAAAAGCAGAGTTTAGTGCTACAGTAGCCAATACTGAGTTAAAAGCGCTTAGAGCGCAAATGAATCCACATTTTATTTTTAATTCACTGAACTCAATTAACGATTATATATCAAAAAATGACGCAAACTCCGCGAGTAAATATCTCACTAAGTTTGCTAAAATTATGCGCCAAACGCTCGAAAATTCTAATCAAAAGGAGATAACTCTTCAAGATGATTTGCAGCTTATAGAACTCTATATGCAGATTGAAGCCATGCGCTTAGATAATAAGTTCTCCTATAGTATAGAAGTGGATGAGGCTATTGATATAGAAAACACCTTAGTACCACCTCTGATTCTTCAGCCATTTATAGAGAATAGTATATGGCATGGGATTTCAAAAAAAGAAGACAAAGGACACATTAAGATTCAAATTAAAAAAGACAATGACATGATTATTTGTATTGTAGATGATGATGGTGTGGGTTTAAATGAGAATAAAGTAAATTCTGAAAGAATATCTTTAGGACAAAGCATTACAAAAGACCGTATAGATATTATAAATAAGGTTAAGAAAACCAATGGTACAGTGGTAATTAAAAACAAACCAGAAGGGAAAGGTGTTAATGTAGAAGTTAAGCTTCCTTTAGAAATAGCATTTTAGATGATAAAAGCCATAATAGTAGATGACGAGCAACATTGTATAAATGCTTTGCTGAAACTTGTAGAGCCTTTAAGCGACGCAATAAAAATTACAGACACTTTTAATTCTGTAGATGCTGCGCTACAAGTGGTACACGAAATTTCACCTGATTTGGTTTTTCTTGATGTTCAAATTAATGATAAAACAGGTTTTGACTTTTTAAAGGAATTAGAAACAATACCTTTTGAGGTCATCTTTACTACTGCTCACGAAAAATATGCAGTACAAGCTTTTAAGTTTAGTGCTGTGGATTATTTGTTGAAACCAATAGATGAAGATGATTTTACACAAGCCATCAGTAAATTGAATTTAAAAATTGAAGCCAAAGATTTTTCAAAAAAGGTAAAAAGTTTATTGAGCAATGTAACTAAGAATGATGGTCAAAAACGAATAACCATACCAACGTCTGAAGGACTAGAATTTTTGGATGTTGCAGATATTATAAGATGCGAATCTGATGTGAATTACACAACTATTTACACCAATGATAAGCGCTCTTTGGTTGTTTCTAAAACCCTAAAATGGTTTGAAACACTTTTGCAAAATGCAGGGTTTTTTAGGATCCACAATTCACATTTAATAAACCTTAGTTATATAAAGAAATACACAAAAGGAAAAGGCGGTTACGTAACCTTGTCCGATAACTCTAACATAGAAGTATCTACACGAAAAAAGGAAGGGTTTATTAAGGCTTTGGAATTTATGATGTGATTTTAGTAAATATGAATGCTTTAAGAAATATTCTATCCTGTATCTATAATTTTCAATATTTCTTTGAGCTTTTCAAATTGAAAAAGAAATAAAAGAATTAGTATCCCTATGAATGGATAAATGACCTTGTAAACAATAAACTTCAAACATCTAAGTGTATATTTTCCCTTCAAATCGATATTTATTAACCCCATAAATTTTAATTTTATGCCAAATTAAATCAGGCAATTATAGTTTGCTTTTACATTGTTTCTGCAATCTACAATGAGTATAATTTAAAAAAAAGGACAGTAATATACTCTTAACCTAAAGACCTATTAATACTAATGTTTTTTACTTTAATTGCTTTACAGAAGAAACCACATTGTTTAGAAACAAACAAAAAAACCTCACCATTTCTGATGAGGTTTTTCAACTTTAAAATATATGAGAAATTACTAATCTTTAATCTCAACTGTATTTCCTGAGATCCAAGTTTTGTTTTCATCTCCATAATACAGATAAACAGTACTTGCAGGTGCTTGGTAATGGCCAGCAATATCAGCTTTTAAGTCTAGCCTAATAGTTTTGGTTTCTGAAGCTTTAAATTCTCGCCAGTAAAACACCAGATAGTTATCAAAAATCTCATAAAAAGCCACCTTATTTTCTTCTAAAATCTTTTTTAATTGCCAAGGTTGAGCCGTTGTTCCAGATGGTATGCCAACAATTGTGGTGACCATACCCAAGGGTTCTGCATTGGTGTTTGCAACAGCGATATTAAAACTCACATTATCGCCAACCGCATAGTTTTGCCCAGTAATTGTTGTTTCGAGCTGCAAAGGACAAGCCTTTGAACTATCTGGTAACGTGCTATCCCAATTCACATTCAAAGTATAAGGAAATGTTGTCTTTGGGTTATTAAACTTAACTGCAATGGTCTGTTTTCCTTGTTTTAGATAGTTCTCAAAACCGTTAATGGTAATTTTTCCATCGTCTGAAAGTTCTAATTTTTTAGTTATGGATTTACCATTTATTATTAAGGTGATGTCATCGTTTTCCTTAAGTATTTTTTTCTTTTGACTTTTCGTGTAATTAATCAGAGCTTTAAGAGCCATTGCAGTTGCTTGTGTAGAGCCAAAACGGTTGTGTTTACGTTGCTTAATCAGATAATCTACACCTTCTGTTACAAGAATTGCATTTTCGTTTTTCTCGTCCATTAAAGCCAATGTTGTAAGCGCCACGGTTTCTATCTGTTTAGAGTTGCCGTAAGATCTGGTAATTGTATTTTCTACAGGTATTTTCTCAAAACCATACTCCTCAATATTTGCTTTTATTTTGGCTAAAAGTGTTTTAAAGTTTTCTTCTTTATTGAGGTTATGACTAGCCATAGCTAGTAGTGCCATTTTATAAGTGTCATTACTTTTTATAGCATCTGCATAGGCTGTATTATATTCTAGCATATAATCTGCATTGACACCAGATTCGCTTAATGCATAGACAATGTAAGCATTGGCAACATCTGTTGGTGAACTGGCAAAGCTATCATAGCCTTTTTTACTTTTTTTGAAACCACCTTTACCGTCTTTTCGGCTTAAAAGCCAATCTACAGTTCTGGAAATCATTTTGTCACTTACACCATCGTATACTTCTTTCATTTCGGTAAATTCCAAAATGCCATAAGCGGTTAAGGTTTCGTGTGGTGGAGTATGACCAAACCATTCAAAACCACCTTCAGAAGTTTCAAAACCAATAAGCCTTTTATAGCCTTGTTTTATAAAATCTAGAGCTTTAGCTTCAATTTCAGGATTGCTTTTGCCTGCTTCCTTCAGGTATTTTAAAACCATAATATTAGGATATGTTGAAGATGATGTTTGCTCAAAACATCCATAAGGCTGACGGATTAAAGACTCAATACCATCCATAACATCACCTACAATGTCTGTATAAATATTAAACTCTGTGGTAATACTATGTTTAACAGCATGGTTAATTTCAAAGTCAAACGTTTGAGTTTCTGAACCAGACAATGATATTGATGTTGGGAAATAAGGGCTTAAAATTGTTACCTTTTTCTTTATGATATCTTTATAGTCTTCAGATTCTGCCAGAATGGAAATGTCTAAGTCTTTACCCTTTTCAATAGGTATAACTATTATGGTTTTGGTGACAGCGTTTTTAGCTTCCACATTTAGTTTTTCATCAATAGACGATACCAACTTTAAATGTTCAGGCAAAAGAAACTTTAAATTAGTTTCCATGGCTTTTTCAGTTTCATTTGTAATGGTAATTGGTAATGAAATGGTATCATTCAGCACCATGTAATTAGGTGTTTTAATGTCTATGTTCAATAATTTCTTGGTAGCGTATAATTTGTCAGCTTTGCCTACAAGGCCATTATAACCAATGCCTTCAGCAGAAATTTTAAACGACGTTACAGCATCAGAATTATAAAATTCAATTTCGGCAATGCCATCAGCATTGGTTTGTACTACTGGATTCCAGTATATGGTTTGTCTAAAATCGGTACGCTCTTCTGGTAGATTTTTTCCTTCATAGATTGGCATGTAGAAACTTCTTGGAGTGTCTATGTGGTTTCCAATATAGTGGTAAAATTGCTTTACAGCATAGTTTTTATAATCTCGGTTATTTAATCGTTTTGTGGCTCCTTTATAATAAGGATAGCTATCGTTTTTGGTGGTAATGATAATAACTCCGTTAGAGCCTCTGCTACCATAAATGCTGGTTGCAGTAGCATCTTTTAGGACTGTTACGCTGTTTACTTGTTGAGGGTTGATGTCGCTCAAAGCAGACCTATCGTAAGGTACACCATCTACTACAACAAGAGGTTCGTTATTACCAGACACACTGCCAAAGCCTCTGATTCTAACGTTTGGAGCACTACCAGGTTGTCCGTTAGCATTTGTTACGTTAACACTAGCCACTTCGCCAGCCAAAGCATTGATAACAGAATTGCCGTTTGATGCTATTTCTTCTTGTGAAATCACTTTTACAGAACCCGTAAGGCTCGCTTTACGTGTTGTACTATAACCCACAACGATAACTTCATCCAAACCATTTCCACTTTCTTGTAAACCAACAGATATTTTTGCCTTTTGTTTAATAGTGTTTTGTAGTGGTTTTTCATTTTTGTCAAAAGACTTAATATTCTCTTTGTTTTCTACATTTTTAGTTGGTGTTTGGCTGTAGTATCTTCCTTCTTCTAAGGATGTTTCTTCAATAGTAACACGTTCTCCATTGTCTTTGTAAGCCAATAAAGTAAGATTGTAATTATTGTTGAATTTAAAAGCGAAAGAGCCATCTTCTTCGGTGTCAAAAACCAAAACTTTATTACCATCTCTATCAAAAAGCAGTAAATGTGCTTGTGTTGGTTTTCCTTTTTTGTTGAGTACAACACCAGTTTGTATAGCACTCTGTTCTGGTAGATATTGTGCATTTTCCTTAGTAACGGTAGGTGCATTGATATAGTCTCTCCAACCATGCGTTAGCATCACATAATCTATTGCTGTTTTTGATTTAGGCTCTTTTGGATTCAAGTAAAAATCTGGCTTATGAATTTCACCTTTCAATTCAGAAGACACCAATAAGTAGGATAAAATATGGTCTTGCTTATCATCCGCAAAGGACAGTAATTTATTATCCGCAACGGCTAATGATAAGTTTGCAGGAATAGGATTCTGCTTCTCATCGTATGTTTTTATAGTGAGTTTTACTTTTTCTCTGGTATTATACACTTCCTTATCTAGGCTGAGGTCTACATGAAGTTTTTTGTGAGGATTTAGAAACACCAAACGCTGTGCGAATGTACTTCCATATTCATTTTTAAGACTGAATTTGGTAATACCCATAGGATATTCTGAAGTGTTTAAGCTTATATTGTTTTTGAGACCAATTTCCTTTTTTAGGAGTAATGTACTTGCATTAGAAACCTCAAGAAATAAAGGTGTGCTATAGGTTGAAAAAATTTCTAAATTGGTTGATAGACTATCTGTTGTAACAGAAAACCGAACACCATTTTCATGCACTTTTGGTAGCTGAATTAATTCCTCAGATCGGAAAGGTTCTGTAATCTTAGCATAGTAAACCTCGTCTTTAATTGGGTTAAAATTGAAGCTTCCCATGCCATCATGAAAACTTTCAAAGTTTGAAACGGTTTCTCCTTTTGCATTAACAATATCGCCTTTGAGATCTACAGGTTTTCCAAATTCATTAAGAGCTTTAAAAGCAACTTTGTTTAAAGTGCCAGCTACAATTTTGCCACTTTCTGGTAAAAACTGAAGGTCAATAGTATTTAAAACCACAGGGACAGCTCTTGAGATAGATTCTGTGGATCCTTTGTGATATACCAAAGCGTTTAAAACCACATCAACGGACTCTAAGTCTTCTGGTAATGTAAAGCTAGGTTTGGCTTTACCGTCTTTGTCTGTAACCACAACATCATTTATAATGTCTGTGCCTTTTACACTCACTTTATACGTAACTTNTGTGTGTGATAAAGGTTGATTTTTTAAATCCTTAACCTCAAGATTTGCTATAACTTCAGAGGATTTTCCGTACCCTTCTTTTTCGAATTTTAAATTAAGTAACAGCTTAGGTTTTACCACTTTTTGAATAGTGATTTTTTTGGTAAAAAATGAATCTTCACCATAATTACGCATCCAATTGGTGTAGCATTTTAAAGTGTAAATGCCACCAACCCAATCCGAGCTTATATCAAAATTTCCGTAAGCATATCCTTGTTTCACATTAAGATTTAAGGATGTTACAACAGCGCCTTTAGGCGAAATTAATTCCGCATGCATCACGTCACTGATGGTCGTAATAGTATTGTCTGTATCGACGATGTAAGATTTAAACCAAATGGTTTCTCCAGGAAAATAGAATGGTCTGTCCGTTTGTGTGTATATCTTCTCTAATGGATTATTAAATGCTTCAAAAGCTTTATAGGACAGCAACGTGAAGAAGCAAAGTCCGGCAATTACCAAAAGTTTGGTGTTTTGTATAAGTTTTTTCATAGTATTTATATTTTTAAGTTGACTTTTAGCCCAACTTCACTCATTAAAGGAGTATTGAAAAAGTTAAGATTATGCCCAGAATTGGTATCAAAAAGTGATGAATAAGGAGATGCTCCTCTGTATTTTGTAAATGTGATGAGGTTATGAGCGTAAAGTCCTATTTCAACTTGCCTGAAAAAATCATAGTTACTTTTAGCAAAATCATAAGAAAGCTCAATGGTTCTTAAGTTAAGATAACCAGCATCTTCAATGGCTTCTTCTGCAACACCACTAAAACCGTAGCGAACAAATCGGTTATTTTCAATACCATCTTCAGGGTTATAAAAATCTACAGGAATTGTGTTTGTATTTCCTTGTACGTTTACACCATTAAAAACATAATTTGTAATGTTTCTTTGATCTGCAGATTGTTGTGATGTACCAAAATAATTGAGTACATTTTGGGTTCCATTCCATGTATCTCCACCCTTTTGGTAGTCTAACGTGAAATGAAATTTTAATTTCTTCCAGGTAAAACGATTAGAAAAGCCAAGTGTAAAATCTGGTACAGGATTACCTATAATTTGTTGATCTGTATCTACAATTGGGTAGCCATTGCTATCTATAATGATATTGTTTTGAGTATCTCTTGCAAAAGCAGTTCCTACAATGACACCAGCAGGTTGGCCAACGATTAAGTTTTTAGACACATTTTGAAAACCTGCAATTGGTACGCGCTCTTCATTATTGTATAGCTTGGTAACCTTGTTTTGGTTAGTCATAAAGCTTAGTCTGCTATTCCAATGAAATTTGTTAAACCATTCAGAAATTTCTAATTGTAACTCTAGCCCTTTATTGGTAATATCTGCAATATTTTGAAGTTGAAATTGATCATCTTCTAAAACAGGAAACACACTTCCTTTCGTTATTGAACCAAAATAACTAGCGTTGAAATACCAATTAACATCCCATAAATAGAAATCTAAATCGAGATTAAAGGAATAATCGTGTCTTTCTTCTAAATCTAAATCTTCATTTATGAATAAGTCAATGTTACTAGTGTAACCAAGACTTTCTGAAGGTAATAATTGCAGACTATTGTGGCTTTGATTGTTGTAAAAAAGAGGCATTTCATTAACATCAAAAGCACTTGTTGCGCTAAGCGAGAAATCATAAAAATCATAGATGTCTAAAATATCTGCTAAATCAACTTTTATAATAGATGAAGGTAAAAGCAATTTGTTTTTCTGAATGGAAGATATATATGAAGTATTACTAAATACAATTTTAGAGTGTCTCTTGTATTCTAGAGTAACAGACTGATTTGGTCGTAGCACATTTCTATTAATGCGATTAGAGATTTCAGTGGTGTTATTTGGATTTGAAAATGTAAAGGCATCAAAACCTTCAGATTCTCTAAATGTATAATCTAATTGCTCATTTTTAAATCTAGTAATGGAACGCACATCTATGGAAAAATCTCCCAAGTATTTGTCATAGTGTAAGTCTAGCATCGCATTGAAGCTATTGTTTTTTATGGTTTTGTTGCTTAGATAGCCGTTTTCAAAACCTATAGTATTGGTAAACAAACCAAAGTTTTGCTCGTTTTCTGCTGTTTTATAGCTTAGTTGACTTCCTATTGAAAAGTCATCACCAACATCTATGTCATTTTCTAGGTTGGCTACAAATAAGGTGTTGGCATCATAGTTTTTATTGTTAAACAGCCATTCAGGATTGTTATAGTTGGTTGGGCTAAAACTGCGTTGTGTATTGTCTGGTAAAACGCTGCCTTGACCATTATTAAAAGACACAGGTGTTACCCATGAATTTAAAAGGAGGTTATTTCTAAATCCATTAATGTTAGGTTGGTTGTTTTTCCAGTGGCTGTATTTAACAAAGGATTTCCAACTTAGTTCTTCACTGTTACGATTAAGGGTTTTAAAGTTTAACGCGAGATCGTTATTTATTTTTTGTGCTCTACCAAAAATGTCTTCAGTATTTTTCTGACTAAAGTCAAGTCCTGTAGTCCATTCATCTGTGTCAACATCAAAATACACATTGGTAAATCTACTAATGGCAGTGTTTAACACGCTATTGTTGTATTGCTTAGAGCTAACACCATTTCCATTGCCTAGTGTAACCAGTTTGCCGTTGTTGTCGTATATATAATTACTTCCATCAAACTCCAAAGTATTTAGGTTTGGTCCATAAGAAAAGACATTTCCTGTTTCTGGCCCTAAAAAAGCAATAGATCCATTTTCGGTGGCTCCTTGGCTATATGAAGATTGTAACTTTGGTAAGTTACTTTCCTTAACAAACAGAAAACTTAAGTTAGATTTTACTCCAACCTGAAAATAAATATCCGGATTAAAATAGGTTAGGATTACATGTTCTGGGTCAAGGTGAATGTCTTTAATTCTATGCAAAGCGTTATAGTAACCTTTTTTATTGTAGAGATGTTTTGAATCTGCTATAGAAGGTATTTTAAAACGCTCCTTTTTTTTATTTTTTAAAGCTTCACTATACGCGTCAGTTTCAATAGGTTTTACTTTTACTCGCTTAACCTCTGTTTTTTGGACGGTTCCAAACATATCAGCTGTTACTGTAATTTCCTTTGGGTCCATACCAACATAGCTAATAACTATAACATCACCTACATTACATTTTATACTGTAATTACCATCAAAATCGGTTTGAACTCCGTAGGTCGTTCCTTTAACAATTATAGAGGCTCCAGGCAAAGGCAAGCCGTCTGATGAAGTGGTGAGTGTTCCTGTTACCGTTCCTTCTTGAGTGAAGCAGAACACAGGGAATACTATGAGCAATACGAATATTTTGAATGTAATTTTATTCATAATTGTGTGTGTTGGTTGATTTCAAATGTATAACCAACATCATTGGCTAGAAATAAGGAATGAGTAAAGTGCCCAAATGAATGAGTAAAGTGTATAAAACAAAAAACCTCACCATTTCTGATGAGGTTTGAATCCAATTTATCTAAAAATCGAATTGTCTAACAATCTAGT
This sequence comes from Winogradskyella sp., assembly GCA_002722255.1. Classification (GTDB taxonomy): domain Bacteria; phylum Bacteroidota; class Bacteroidia; order Flavobacteriales; family Flavobacteriaceae; genus Winogradskyella; species Winogradskyella poriferorum. The sequence goes on from PBLD01000001.1 coordinate 569,878, forward strand.
ATTTGCTTCCATCGTGCTTCCCCTTCTCCCAACCATGTTTACCTAAATATTGATCCGCACTTTCTACGGCTCCAGTTTCAATATCGGTTCCCATAGAGTCATTCCAGCGGTTGAGGTAACCAAAAAGTGAAATCACTCCAAGCATTTCTACAATTTCTCCTTCGTCCCAATGTTGGTATAAGCGTTCTTTTATTTCTTTATTAACTGCATTAGGCACTTGGCTAGCCGCCAAACTAAAATCTAAAGCAGCACGCTCAGCCTCATTAAATGCAGGATGCGTTTTGTATTCCCAAATATTATCGAGTTGTTCTTGTTCTGCACCATAACGCTCTGCGGCTCTAATGGCATGTGCTTGGCAATATCTACAACCTGTAGCATTACTGCTAACCCAAGCAATCATTCGCTTTAAAGCAGAGGTTACGCGACCTTCATTTGACATTACAGCTTTATTCAAATTTATAAACGCTTTACTTATGGCAGGTCTGCGTTGCATGGTTAAAACCGAATTAGGGCAAAATCCTAAAGTTTCATTAAAGAATTCTGCTAATTCCTTGGTTTCTAAATCGTGCTCTGGAGATAACGGAGTTACTAGTGCCATAGTTATTTTTTTAGTGGTATTTTTGAATGTACAAGATAGCAGTTCTATAAATTAAACTAAAACAAAATGGAACATAAAATAGTAACACATTGGCAAGGAGGGTTAACATTTGAATCAGATAATCCTAGTGGAAAAACCGTAATAATGGATACTAATATAGAAGGTCAAAATGAACGTTTTGGACTTTCGCCTAAAGCTATGATGTTGTCATCTTTGGCTGGTTGCTCTGGCTTAGACGTAATTTCTATCTTGAATAAAATGAATGAAAAGATAGATGATTTCAAAATTGAAGTTTCAGGTGAATTAACTGAAGAACATCCAAAGTTTTACCACGCAGTAAAGGTAGATTACCATTTTTATGGTTCAGATTTAAATAAGAAAAAATGCGAACGTGCTGTAAATCTTTCAGTAGAAAAATATTGTGGAGTAATGGAAATGTTTAGGCAGTTTGCAGAAGTAGAAACCGAAATATTTTACCACGTAGGAACTAAGCATAATATGTAATCTTGTATGCGTTGGACCTTAAAACCAAAACCAGAACCTTCAAAAGTTGAAGCTTTAAAAAATGCACTTCAGGTTGATGATATTGTAGCAACATTATTGTTGCAACGTGGCATCGAAACCTTTGAAGATGCCAAGACGTTTTTTAGACCAAGTTTTAACGATTTACACAATCCGTACCTCATGAAGGATATGGACAAGGCTGTTGCACGCATAGAGCAAGCCATTGCAAAAGGTGAAAACATTTTGGTTTATGGAGATTATGATGTGGATGGTACTACGTCTGTAGCATTAATGTCTTCATATTTAAAAACCAGAACAGCTAATGTAGCTACATATATTCCAGATCGTTATGAAGAAGGTTATGGAGTGTCTTACCAAGGTATTGATTTTGCAGATGATAATGGTTTTAACCTAATTATTGCTTTAGACTGTGGTATTAAAGCCATTGAAAAAGTATCTTATGCTAAAGAAAAAGGCATTGACTTTATCATTTGCGATCACCACAGACCAGGAGATACAATACCAGATGCATTTGCGGTTTTAGATCCTAAACGAGACGATTGCGAGTATCCTTTTAAAGAACTTTGTGGTTGTGGAGTTGGTTTTAAGNTAATTACTGCTTTAGCTTCTAAACAAGGACAAACCGTAGAAGATTTAACCGAATATCTCGATTTGGTAGCCACAGCAATTGGTGCAGATATTGTACCTATTGTTGGCGAAAATAGAGCATTAGCTTATTTCGGTTTACAGATTATAAATACCAATCCAAGACCAGGAATAAAAGCAATTATTGCTGAGGTTAAAAAAGAAGAATTATCCATTATCGATTTGGTTTTTATTGTAGCTCCACGTATTAATGCAGCTGGCAGAATGAAACATGGTAACCATGCTGTAACCTTATTAACCGAAACCGATTTTAATCTAGCAGCTAGTTATGCTGTAGATATCGATCAATTTAATACAGACCGAAAGGAAACAGATCGACTTATTACTGAAGAAGCCTTACTTCAAATTGAAAAAAATGAAGAACAAGACCGATTTACAACTGTAGTTTATGACGAAAATTGGCACAAAGGTGTTATAGGCATTGTAGCATCTAGACTAACCGAAACGTACTATAGACCGACACTGGTATTTACAAAAAGTGGAGAAAAACTAGCTGCTTCAGCACGTTCTGTAAAAGGTTTTGATGTGTATAACGCATTAGAAGCTTGTAATGAGTTTATAGAACAATTTGGTGGCCATAAATATGCCGCAGGTTTAACATTGTTGCCAGAAAATTACGAACCATTTAAAGCCAAATTTGAAGCTGTTGTAAAAGACACTATAGATCCAAAGCTATTAACACCAGAGTTGAAGGTGGATTTGCAGATAGAACTTATTCAGATAGATCATAAACTTTATAGAATTGTACGCCAGTTTGCGCCATTTGGACCAGGAAATATGACACCGGTTTTTATGACACAAGGAGTAAAAGATACAGGTTGGGGAAAATGTGTAGGTGAAGATGATAAACACCTGCGTTTTACTGCAAAACAAGCTGATAGTAATCCCATAGTTTGTATAGGATTTGGATTGGGTGATAAACTAGATATTATAAAAAATAGAAATACCTTTGATGCAGCTTACACCATTGATGAGAATCACTGGAATGGTAATGTAAGTTTACAGTTAAAGTTGAAAGACATAAAAGCATAATCCTTGGCAAAAACAGACCCATACGCAGCGCTCCGCTTTAAGGAATTTAATATATTTTTATTAGTAAGATTTGCCTTAGTTTTTGGTTGGTCCATGCAGTTTTTAGTTATAGAATGGCAGGNTTATGATCTTACAAATTCAAAATTGAGNTTAGCACTTNTTGGTGCATGCGAGTTTTTGCCTGCATTTTTTTTAGCACCTTTTGCAGGACATATCGTAGATAAAAAAGAAAAGCGAAGCCTTTTTACACTTTGTATCGCGTTGTTTTCGTTGATTAGTTTTGGGCTGTTTTGGTTAACATCAGATCAGATTGAAAACAACTGGAGTACCAATAGCATTTTAATTGGTATTTATAGTTTAGTGTTTTTTGGTGGTGTTTTACGAGCATTTTTCGGGCCAACTATTTTTTCATTAATCGCTTTAATTGTACCTAAATCAGCTTATCCAAATGCCGCAACGTGGAGCAGTAGCACATGGAAAGGAGCAAGTGTATTTGGTGCACTTTGTAGCGGTTTCCTTATTGCATGGATTGGAGTACATTATACTCTAGGAATTATATTTGGATTGGTAATGCTGGCTCTGATTTTAGTTTTTCAGATAAGTAAAAAACCAGTTTTAAATAAAGCAACTAACGAATCTATAAAAGAAAGCCTTAAATCCGGAATTGATTTTGTGTTTAATGACAAAGTCATTTTAGGAGCTTTAACCTTAGATATGGTGGCTGTACTATTTGGAGGTGCAGTTGCTATTTTTGCGGTGTTTGCCAAAGATGTTTTAGATGCTGGTCCTCGAGGTTTTGGGATTTTAAATGCATCATTATCTTCTGGAAGTATACTTGCCATGGTGGCAACAACGTATATTCCTATTACCAAAAATACAGGTAAAAAACTATTGATTGCTGTGTTTGGCTTTGGGTTGTTTATGATTCTTTTTGGAGCGTCTAAATTATTATGGCTAAGCGTTATTGCGTTGTTTTTTTCTGGTGTGTTTGATGGCGTTTCTATGGTCGTACGTCAAACTATTCTACAGCTTAAAACACCAGATCATATGCGTGGACGCGTAGGAGCTGTAAACTCTATGTTTGTTGGGTCGTCTAACGAGCTTGGTGCAGTAGAAAGTGGTGTTGCAGCCAGAATTTTTGGTGCACCATTAGCTGTAATGCTAGGTGGTTCTGTAACACTTTTAACCGTGTTGGTTATAAACTATAAAAATAAGCCACTAAGAGAACTTGATTTACAAGAGGACGTGGAAGAGAAATTTGACGAACTAAAATCTTAGTATTCCTTTAATTCAAAAGACTGGCCATCAAAAACACCATAGGTGTAATATTGAATCCAATCACCAAGGTTAATGTATTTTGAACCCTCGTTGAGTTGTATATCTAATGGCAAATGCCTGTGGCCAAACACAAAGTAATCACGATGCTTTTCTTCGAGTTTACGTTTGCAGTAGGCAACTAACCACTCGTTGTCTTCACCTAAAAACTTTGCATCATCATCACCGGAAATCAATTTGTTTTTTACCGAAAAGTATTGCGCAATTCTAACACCAATATCTGGATGCAGCCATCTAAATAACCATTGAAAAAATGGATTGGTAAAGACTTTTTTCATGCGCTTATAGCCTTTGTCATCAGGACCCAAACCATCTCCGTGACCAATAAAGAAAGATGTGTTATTGAAAGTGAATTCTTGTGGTTTATGAAACACAGGAATATTGAGTTCATCTTCAAAATAACCATTCATCCATAAGTCATGATTACCAACAAAGAAATACACTGGAATTCCTGAATCTGTAATCTCAGCCAATTTGCCTAAAGTCCTGGTAAAACCTTTTGGGATAACCGTCTTATATTCAAACCAAAAATCGAATAAATCTCCCATTAAGAAAATTGCAGCGGCATCTTGTTTTACTTCATCTAACCAAGCGACAAACTTTTTTTCACGAGGTCTTGACTTGTCACTCGTTGGCGCACCAAGATGATTGTCTGAGGCAAAATATATTTTTTTGCCTTTCGGGATTTCTATGTGGTGATTGTTACGCATTATCAGAAGCATACCATTCTGCAAAGCTGGTTGCTGTCTCTTGAAGTTTTAGTGAGTGTAACTTTATGTTATCTGGTAATCTTTTTTTAATTTTTTTAGCAAAATCAATGACCATCATTTCGCTTGTTGGCTGATAATCTACTAACAAAACATTGTGTCCTCTAACTTGTAATTCTTTTGCCAGCTCTACATGCGGAGTATTTTTGTTAAACACTGTTGCGTGGTCAAAAACATCAACAATTTCATCTTTTACAATCTTTTTAAGGTCGCCAAAATCTATGACCATTCCAAACTTTACATTAGCATTGTCTGCTATTGGTTGGCCAATAACGGTAACGTATAAATTGTAACTGTGGCCATGTACATTTTTGCATTTGCCATCATAGCCGTAAAGGGCATGACCTGTTTCAAAAGAGAATTGTTTTGTAATTCGGATTTTACTCATTCTAAAAAAATAATACTGCAAAGATATTATAAATGTAAAACGAATAGCTTTTTAGACTACATTTGCGCGCTTTTTTAGAAATTAAATATAAAGTCAAATGAAAACTACCCTTCTTTTTTAGACGATATTGGAAAGTCTATTTGAATCTATTCCGTTTGCAGAAAACGTTCTGTACGAGAATATTATAGCAGATCTAGGATTTAAACAATACAGTGTCATTGACGATTTTTTTACTGCAGATGAGGTAAAGGCCTTAAGGGCTTCATTGTTGCAAAAATATGATGAGGACAGCTTTAAAAAATCGGCAATTGGCAATCGTACCAACGAGATTATAAAAACCAAAGTAAGAGGTGATATTATTCTTTGGATTGATGAGCAAAACATTAATCCGTCAGAGCAGTTATTTTTCAACAAAATAAATGACTTAAAGGATTATCTCAACAGGACTTGTTTTTTGGGCATAAACCAAAAGGAATTTCATTATGCCATTTATCCCAAAGGTACATTTTACAAAAGGCATCTAGATACATTTCAGAATGATGACAGACGAAAACTCTCTTTTGTATGCTATCTAAATGAAGAAAACTGGAAGCCTGAAAATGGTGGCGAATTGGCGTTATATTTAGAAAATGGTGAAGAAACAATTTATCCTTTTCCTGGTAAGGTTGTCATTTTTGAAAGCCAAATTCTGGAGCACGAAGTAAAACCTGTTAATACTCCAAGATTGAGTATAACAGGATGGTTAAAAACGCGCTAATTAACGACGCTTGCGATTATAGAAATAAGCAATTATAAGAACAATAGCTAAAATTAAAAACAAGCCGTTTCCACCTAAAAATTGAAGTATATCCATATTTTATTTTTTTGATTTCTTTTTTACAACCTTAATGATAAGGAATATTATAGCTCCAATTATAGCAAAAGGAAATAATAAACCTAATATGTAACCAATATCAAATCCGGTTTCATGGGCTTGACTATTTTGTAATGTAGTTGCTATAAGTAAACTAATCATTATTCACTCTTTTTTTATTGTATCTATAGATGGCATATGCAATAATCACTAAAATTATAAAAGGCAGCATTGAGCCAATAAATACACCAATGCCATAGTTGTCGTCAGGTGCATCTTTTAGTTTTTGTTCTATGTCTATCTCTTGAAGTAATGTAACAAGCAAATGCATATGATTTGTTTTAAAACCCAAATTTAAACGTTTTCAACAAGAGGTTTAAAGGTTTTTCTGAATTTTATAATGAGTGGTAAACCTCGTGCTATAATCCAGATAGTAAAGGCTATGAAAATTCCGTATAGCTTATAGTCAAAATAATCTAAAGCGAGTATTACTGGTGTAAAAACCAAAAGAGACGAGAACAATAGGACATCTCTCAGATATTTCATTTCGCCAAGACCTTTAAAAACACCATCAAAAATAAAGGCTAATGCACATAAGGGTTGCATGGCTAAAACTATCCAAAAGACCTTATAAAACTCATGTAACACTTCAGGATCGTTACTAAAAATGTTGCCAATAGGATAGTAGAGTATACCTCCAATAACCGCTATAATAATTCCGACAACAATGCCATATTTTATAAGTTTGTTACTTAGATCAATAAGATTTTTATAGTCTTTTGCACCAAGCAGTTTTCCTGATAAAATATTGCCAGCACTAGCATAACCGTCAATTACGAAAGCACCCAAAAACCAAAGGTTAATGGCTATGGTGTAAGCGGCAATATAGTTTTCACCATATTTTGTAGCAAAGCTAGTGGCCAAATACAGTGCTAAATTTAATGCTAATGTTCTTATAAACAGATTGACGATCATTAGAAGAAATCGCTTTATCTCTGGATTAAACGGGAATTTTACTAGAAGTGGAATATCAGTTTTCTTCAAAATATATACAGCCGAAAGCACAGCCATAATAATTTGAGCCAAGACACTTGCGTAGGCTGCACCTTCAATATTGTAAGCAGGAATGAAGCCATCTATACCGTAAACAAAAATAATATCGAGAATAATGTTTGCAAGCGCACCTACAATAGCAATAATCATAGGGAAAAATGTGTTTTGTAAGCCTCTAAACGTTCCAAAGACAGCAATGGTAAACAATGTAAAAGGAAATCCAAACACGCGTATGCGATAATAGTTTACACAGAAGTTAAGTATATCATCCGAAGCATTATAAAGTTTAAATATCTGAGCAGCCAAAGGATATGTGACGGCAATAATAATAAGGCTCAACGATGTTATAATAAAAATGGCTTGAGCAGGTAGGTTTTTTACGGCATCAATTTTTCCTGCTCCCAAGTATTGAGATACAATAGAAGAAATAGCGCTACGTGTCTGACCTAAAACCCAAATTAGCATCGAAAAAAAGGTGCCAACAATACCAACAGCCGCTAAAGATACAGTCGCGTTTTTATCCATATTACCAATGATAGCAGCATCTGTCAATGATAAAATAGGCTCAGCCAAACCAGAAATTAAAGCAGGTATAGCAAGTTTGTTGATGTGTTGTAATGTAATTTTTGTACTCAAAGCATTAACTCATAACAATGAAAAGGATATTCACTTTGTTTTGGAAAATAAATATCTCCCAGTCGTTTGTAGCCGCGAAGTTCGTAAAACTTTTGGTTTCTTTTGTTCTGAGAAAAGGTGTCTAATCTTATAGAGCTATAGTTGTTTTCTATGGCATAATTTTCGGCAAAGTCCATAAGTTGTTGTGCATAGCCTTTGCCTTGCAGGTTAGGATGAATTGCTAAACGGTGGATGTAGAGATTGTTATCGTTTTTTGTTAACCATTCTATAGGTTTGTATTCTTCGTCCATAAGAGTTGAAATGACTATTGTACCGCTTATATCAGCGTCGATTTCTAAAACGTAAAGTTCATTTCTATCAATATCATTTTTAAATGCAGAAGGATTAGGATAATGCGCGTTCCATTGGTAAATGCCTTTAGCTATCATAGCTTTTGCACAAGCTTTGGTTAAATTCATTATAGGGTTTATATCTTCAATCTTACCTTTTCTAATCATTTATAAATTGTATTTTTGTTTGAAAGCGTTATTAATATGAAAACAATTTTAGTTCCTGTTGGTTCTTCAAAAAATGCAAAATCACATTTACAATATGCGGTAGATTTTGCTAAAGCATTTGGTGCAAAGTTATATGTTATTCAAATATATAATGTCTATACCAAAGCAGGAACTATGATAAAAGTAGATCATATATTAGAACGAGAGTCTAAAGCTTTTTTAGAGTCTCACGTAGCGGCAATAGACACAAAGGGTGTAGAGGTAATTACTAAAACATTTAAAGGAAAACTGATTGATACTATTGAAAAAGTATCTCATGCTCTAGATGTAGATTTAATTATATTAGAGCCAAGAACCAACTCTATTAAAGATGAGGTGTATCTTGGTAAAACATCAGGTAAGATCATTAAGCGTACACAAATACCTGCTTTAATTGTACCAGAGGGTTATACTTATAAACCGATTGTAAAAATGCTGTTAGCCGTTAAATCAGCTGTAATTAAGCGAGAAGGAGTATTGCAACCTATACGTGCTATAAAAGACCAATTTAAGGCAGTTCTTAATTTACTTTTGGTAAAAACGCAGTATCATAATCCTGAAGATTTTGAAGTAGATGAAGAACTAAAGGCAATGATAACTAACACAACAAAGGCTGAAAGTCCAACGACGTTTCAAGCTGTGTTAGAGCACTATAAGAATCATAGTCCAGATTTATTGTGCGTAGTTAGACGCAAACGTGGTTTTTTCTCAAAGCTTTGGGAAGATGATGTCATTTTGAAAAGAGATTTTCATAGTTCTACCATTCCTGTTTTAGTGTTGAGCGGACTTAAATAATTTGGGGGCATTAGCTCAGCTGGCTAGAGCGCTACGCTGGCAGCGTAGAGGTCATCGGTTCGACTCCGATATGCTCCACTTTTTAGGTTTTCACTTTTTTAAAAAGGGCTAAAAAAACCGACTTCATTTTTTTTTCGTATGTTGTAAACTGATTAAAGCCCCTAAAATGAAACCAATCCTTCTAATAACCTACTTATTAGCGTTATTTTCTTATGCGCAAAAACCAGCTTTTGACCCTGAAAATCCTTCTGGCAAATTATTTGAATATGCAGAATATGTTCAGATAGATGAAGGCAAGAGTTTTTCAATCGATGATATAACTAATGACAATGATTTAAAATTCAATGATTTAAAATCTGAAAATCATGATCTTGGTTTTACTTCGAATATCTATTGGGTAAGATTTAGATTAAAAAATTCTTCAAGCCAGGATAAACTTTATTTTCTACAAACTGCAAGAGCTATTACAGATGTAGCGAATCTTTATCAACTGGGTGATAAACTATTAAAACATAAAAGTGGAGACCAGATTAATTTTAAAGATAGGGATGTAAGCCACAGAGAAACTGTTTTTAAAATTATTTTACCTGCAAATACAGAGCAACAGTTTTATCTAGAACTTTCTAGTGATGGGGAAACTATTAATGTACCATTAAACTTATATGATGGAGTAACTTTTTTTCTTAGTAACTATAAGCAGCAATTATTTTTAGGCCTTTTTTATGGTGTTCTACTTTTGGCGGCATTGGTTTATCTCTTTTTCTATGGTAGTCTTAAAAACAAAGCGTTCTTATATTACAGTGTCTATGTGTTTTCTATCGCTTTAATGCAAGCAGCTTTAGATGGTTTTATATATCAATTTATATTCCCTTCAGGAGGTTTTATAAATAGTAGAATGGTTCTGATTGCAGCATTACTTTCTAATCTGTTTTTACTAAAATATTGTGAATATTTCTTAAACATAAGAAAGAACCTTAAAGGGTTTAAAAAGGCTTATAATATGATATATGGAGTAATAGCAGTTCTGTTTGCTATGATTTTTATAAGTCCCCAAACCTTAGAATTAACTTATCCTATAAGTAATCTAAACGGATTGATAAGTTTATTACTTATTCTAGCTTCAGTATTTACCATGAGCTTTAAGAAAATTAAAATTGATCCATTTTTTTCATTTGGAATCTTATTCTTAGTTATTGGTCTCTTAGGTTTTGTTATGAACAATTTAGGATTATTACCAAGTAACTTTTATACATTAAATAGCTCTAAGTTTGGTTCTGGTTTAGAGGTTGTTTTCCTGTCTTTATCTATGACGAATTTGATTAAACGTTTAAGGCAAGATAATGAGAGAGCACAAAGGCTAGCCCTAAAAAAATCTGAAGAAATTAGTGAGCTCAAAACTTACTTTATGTCTAATATAAGCCATGAGTTAAGAACACCAATTAACGCTATAATGGGTGTGGTGGAGACAGAATTAGCTAATAAAGATAACTCTAAAGAGAACAGAAGAAAATATCAAATAGTACGTAATGCATCCATTAGTTTATTGAGTAATGTTAATGACATTTTAGACTTTGAGAAGATGGAAAAAAAAGAGCTTGTTTTAAAAGCTGAAGTTTTTAATCCATCACTATTACTAAATCAAATAAGTGAAAACTGGAAAGCAGAAGCTCAAAAGAAAGGGTTAGACTATCGTTTTGAAATGGATTCTGAGATTATTACCAAAGTTGAAGGAGATGTGGATAGATTGCTGCAGGTTATAAATAATGTTTTAAGTAATGCCATCAAGTTTACAAATTCAGGGGAAGTTATATTTAAGCTCAAATGTGTAACACAGCCAAATAATTTTAGCAATTTTATCTTCCAGGTGTCAGATACAGGTGTTGGTATGGATAAAGAAAGCATGGCAACAGTCTTTGATAGTTTTAATCAAATGCGAAAAAACCACAAGCGTCAATTTGGTGGTATAGGATTGGGATTAAATATTGCTAAGCATCTCGTAGATTTATTTGAAGGTACAATAAAAATAGAAAGTAAACCTAATGAAGGAACAGATGTATTTATAGAAATACCATTAAAAATAGTTGATGCAGGGAGAATTAAGGTTGCATCTAATCAGAGTAAAGAATTAAAAAATCCAATGCATATTTTGGTTGTAGAAGACAATAAACTCAACCAAATGGTAATGCGCAAGCTGTTGAGTAGTTTTGATAATGTAACCTTTTCTGTTGTAGAAAATGGAAAGGAAGCTATTGAAGCATTAAAGCAAAGTGTCTATGATTTAGTGTTAATGGACTTACAAATGCCAGAAATGGATGGCTATGAGGCTACAGAACTCATTAGAGGTGGAGAGTTGGGAGAAGCTGTTGGAAGCATACCAATAATTGCAGTTACAGCAGATGCTATGCAAGAAACAAGACAGCGTGTTCTAGATCTTGGTATGAATGATTATATGACAAAGCCTGTAAAGAGAGATTTACTTTTTCAAAAAATTAAGAACTGTTCTGAAATTAATACTAATCTTAACATTGTTGCTTAGTATTATCGTAAAGTAAATGCTATAACGAGATCAACTACTTTTTGTAATTCAATACTTAAAAAGTTCTTTTCCCAAGGGTGTTTTACGTTAAACACATGGNCTGCTGCTTCAATAATTTCTAGTTGACTATTTGGATTCCATTTGTGTAAGGTATAAGCCTCGTCAATAGATACAGAAGTGTCATTATTACCATGAATTATTAAATGTGGTACTTGCAGTTGTTTTTCTGCTGTTTCTATATCTAATCGTTCTTCGTTTGCTTTAAAATCTTCGTAAAATTGATAATAATGCGGCATTTTTTGTTTAGTTCTGCCATTAAGAACATATTTTACACCAAGTTCCTTCCACTCTTCAAGGTTTCCTATTGTAGCTGTGCGTTTTGAAAAGTCGCAAACACTAGCTAAGGTGATTAGTTTTTTAATTCTTTCGTCTTTAGATGATTTTAAAATTGTAATACCACCTCCACGACTATGACCAATAAGAACAAGGTTTTTTGTGTCTACAAACGGGTTGTCTTTAAATGTTTTTGTAACCCAATTGATGACATCGTTAAGATCATCGAGCTCTAAAGAGTAATTATTGTTGCCAAATGCTTCTAAATCTGGAAAATCGATAGGATTTTCCATGGTACCTCCATTATGAGAAAAGTTGAATTTTATGATGCAAATACCAGCTTCGGCAATAGATTTTGCCATAAGATTCCATGCTCCCCAATCTTTAAAACCTTTATAACCATGACAAAATATAACTATGGGCTGATTAGAGAATTTTTCGGAATAAAAGGTGTCTAATAATATCGGCTTTTTATTGGTTCTATGTAATACGAAATTCTTGTCTATTTGCATTAGTCTAGCTCTTTTTCAATAAAATCTATGTTAGGATTGCATATTTCTGTTATCAGTTTTTTAAGTTCAACCTCAAAATTGTTTAGTGTTTCTTCAGAGATGAGTTGATTCTTATTTCTGCTATAAGTAGACTCTTTTTTACCAAATTTAAGGAAACCACTATTTAAATTTTTAAATGAAATAATACCAGCTTCTATGGGCAAATCAATCAGTTTTTTCTTGTGCATCATGTAGGCGTAACACAATACCTGAAAAGATTTACTATACTTATCATAATCTGTTGTCAGGTCTTCCCAATCAACAATTTCTACTTTGCCTTGGTCAACCTTTCCAGATTTGTAATCTATAACTCTAGTGACGCCATTAAATTGATCTATTCTGTCAACTTTACCAGTCAGGTGAACGGCATATGGAATATTATCAAAAATCAACTCAATTTTTTCGTCAGCTTCTATTGCTAATATTTTTATTTGGTTACTAGCTTCAAGTTGTTCAATTTCAGAATTGATAAAGTTTGAAATATAACGTTGTGCAATTTCAAAAATGATGAGGTTTTTTCCAGAGCTAAAATTACCATCTTTATATAACGCTTTAAAATGGTGTGTAACAGAGTTTCTTATCTTAGACTTAAATGTTTTGAGCACATCTACAGTAAGCATTTTGCCAACAAATGGTTTATAGAAGTCCTCTAAAGTATTGTGTATTACGGAGCCTAGAGTGTTTGCTGCAATGTTTTCTTCTACGTCTTCAAATTCTTTAATACCCAATATTTTTTCATAATAGAAGTCTAATGGATTTCTAATGTAATTGGTTAGAGATGATGGCGAAAATCCATAATTGGAGAGATCTTCTAACTTAGAAATTATAGCCTTTGTTTTAGATATTTTTTTCAAGCTGTTTTCTATGATAGGTACATCTGGTGAAACAATTGTATGGTTAATGTTATGTATGCCTTCAACCTCCAATTGAGTTATAAACCTGCTTTTTTCACCACCTTTTAGTGCATCTATTTCTGTGTTATAGAGTATGTAAACGTTTTTTGCACGTTGTATTAATCTGTAAAAGTGATAGGTGTAGACTGCGTCTTTTTCTTTATAAGTTGGAAGTTTGTTTTGAAGTTTAACATCAAAAGGTATAAACGAATTATTTGTTTTTCCCGAAGGAAGTATGCCTTCGTTTACCGAGCTTATTATTACGGTTTCAAAGTCTAGAACACGAGACTCTAACATACCCATAATTTGAAGCCCTTCTAAAGGTTCTCCTTTAAAATCTAAGGTTTCGTTTTGTAAAACATCGTTATAAATTCGATATAAGCTTTCTATTGAGTTTAAATAATGGTAATTAGTATTTAGGTCTGTTAGTTGATTGAATAGTGCATGAAATCTGTATAAATACTCAAGTTCTAAACCTTTATTGCTCATTGTATCACTGATGCTATCTTTTATTAAATAGATGAGATTAGAACAGTGATTTAGTGCTTTTTTAGGATCGTTATCCCATGAGGAAAACATTAAATCTATAATACCATGTACATCCTTGTGCGCAATTTTTTTAAGATCTGCAGAAGACAGATGTACCAAATTGTTTTTTTGAATATAGCTAGAAATTTCATTTAAATAATTGCCTTTATCTGTTTCAAATAAACTGTAAATAGATGGATGAGAAATAAGATCTATTACTTCTCTAAAGTAGTATGTCTTGGTGTTTTTTTTATGAATTGAAAAGAGTAAATCAAACAATGAAGCCAAGGGTACAAATTTTAGTGGCAATCCCATTGTAACGTTAATTTGACTAATTTCTTTTGGTATAGAATTTAAAACAGGAATTAATAGGTTTTCTTCTCCAAGAACAACAGCAGTATTTTTTAAGTCGTTATTCTCTACACCTATTTTTTCTAAAATTTGCCCAATATATTTTGCCTGACCTACCAATTTTGGAACACCCACAACCTGAATATTCTTCTTTTGGCTGTAATATGAAGTTACCCAATTAAAAGGCTGTTTTTTGAAGTAATTCCAATTGGCTTTGTGCTGTCTAATAAATAGTCCAGCATCGTGTATATCATCGTTTAAATAACTCTCGTCAGCATCCCAGTATATGTTTGCAGAATCATTTTGAAGTAANCCTTGGATAATTAACGACTCGCATGTGTTAAGGGCGTTAAAACCTAAAAACACATGGTTTTTATTTGTATTGTTTTCTATGTACGCTTCAAGGCTTTCTACAGCCTCTCTATAAACCAGACCTTGGTATCCTTGCTTGTTTTTTAATAGGTTATCAGAAAAGACTTGATAATATGTTTTTAATTGTTTCCAAAATTTCAAGTAAGACTTTACCAAGCTTGTTGGTTCGGCTTCTAAGGACCAATGATCTAACTCTTTAATTGCGTGTAAATAGTCAAAAATAGTTTCTTGATTACCAAGGTATCTGTCTATTTCATTAAAATCTTGTATGAGTATCTGCGCCCAATTACAAAAGACATCGAACGGTTCTCGACTTTCTTTTGGCGTAACTTCAATGTAGGCGTTATAAAGTTGAAATAAAGTATCTGTATTAGAAAGCGTCTTAAGGCCAGATATCTCTTCTACAAATTCTTCAATGCTAAGAATATGTGGAGCAAATATTGGATTTTTAATTAGTGTTGAAAGATGATGCTTTAAAAAGACACCCGCTCTTTTGCTAGGAAGTATAAAGTATAAATCTTCTAGGTTATTGCCCTTGTCTTTAAGGTGCTTTAAGACGGATTGTATAAAAGTACTCATTACATAAAAATAAAAAACGCTCCGAATTTCGGAGCGTTTTTCAAATATATTTTAGAGTGTATTATAATTAGTTTTTCAACTTAACTTCTACACGTCTATTTTCTTTTTTACCAGCTCTTGTATTATTGCTAGCAATTGGGTTGTCTTCACCATAACCTTTAGCAGTTAATCTCTCAGCGCTAATTCCGTTAGCGATTAAGTAATCTCTTACTGCGTTAGCTCTTCTTTCTGATAAAGATTGGTTCATTTTTCTAGAACCATCGCTATCTGTATGACCTTCTATAGAGAAGTTAGCTTGTGGATATTGCTTAAAGATAGCAACCATTGCTTGTAATACTTGGTCAGTTTGCTTTTGGAAAGTTGCCTTACCAGAATCAAATAAGATTGATCTAGAGTAGCTGTTTAAAGTTTCCATAACCTCTTCAGTAGGCTTAACTTCTGGACAGCCATTGTTAGCAGCTACACCAGCTTCGTTAGGACACTTATCGTCTTTATCTAAGATACCGTCACCATCAGTATCTGGCCAAGGGCAACCATTGTTAGCAGCAGGACCAGCTTCGTTAGGACAGTTATCATCACCATCAGCAACACCGTCACCGTCAGCATCTGGACAACCAGCTAAAGATTTTAAACCAGCAGTATCAGGACAATTATCATCTTTATCCATTACACCATCACCATCTGAATCTGGACATCCATTAAATTCAGCTAAACCAGCAACGTTAGGACAATCATCTTTAGAATCTTGAATTCCATCGTTATCAGAATCAGGACAACCATTGAAGATCTCTAAACCTGCTTCTTCAGGACAAGCATCGTCTTGATCATAGATACCGTCACCATCAGTGTCAGTACCACCAAACTTAAGTACTAAACCAACTGAATGTTGGAAGTGCTTTGGTAAATAATCTTCAAATGCGTGTTTGTATGTTGAATTAACATCAATACCTAATTTCTCAGTGAACCATACTCTGAAACCTAATGAACCGTTTAAAGTACCAGCACCTATATCGTCAACCCAAGTGTAACCACCACCAACACCAAGATATGGGTCGATAGTTTTTGAGTTGATTAAATTCATAAAACTGTAAGAAACTCTACCATCTAAGCCGTAGTAAGTCAAATCATCTGCTGTTGCAGTAGTTTCTTCACCAGTCATAGGGTCAGAGAATGAACCTATTTTGTCAATTCTGTTTAAAGATCCAGAAGCAGTGAATGTAAATCCATCACTTAAGTATCTAGAAACCGAAATTGTAGATAAAGAAGGGAAAATATTCCAATGGTCAGTAACGTTGAAATATTCATCAAAGTAATCACCTTGAGGCATATCTTCACCTACAGGGTATAAATCAACTGCGTTAGCACCAATTGTTACAGCCCAAGGATTGTTTTGGTCCTGAGCATTTGCAGTAAAGCCTATAAGAAGTACCGCAACAAAAAGTAATCTGCTAAGATTTTTCATATTCTAATTAATTTTAATTTTAAGTGTTAATTGTTGGCAAATGTAAGTTGTTAAATGTTATTAACAAAGACAAATATATAAAAATATTGTTACAATGCCCTAAAATAAAGAGTTTGTAACGATTTTAAATAATTTCAAGCTTTTTGCCAACTTTAATAAATGCTTCAATAGCTTTGTCTAATTGTTCTTTTGAATGTGCTGCTGAAAGTTGTACGCGAATTCTTGCTTTTTCTTTAGGAACAACCGGATAAAAGAAACCTATGACGTAAACTCCTTCTTCTAATAGCATGTTTGCCATAGTTTGTGAAAGCTTCGCATCATATAGCATTACAGGTACAATAGCAGAGTCACCGTCAATGATGTCAAAACCCGCTTCTTTCATGCCTTTTTTGAAATATTTAGTGTTCCAGTCTACTTTATCTCTGAGGGTTGTATCATTTTTGAGCATGTCAAAAACTTTGATGGAGGCACCAACAATTGCAGGTGCTAAAGAGTTTGAAAATAAATAAGGACGAGAACGCTGACGCAAAATTTCAATAATTTCTTTTTTTGCAGTTGTGTATCCTCCCATTGCTCCACCTAGTGCTTTACCAAGTGTTCCGGTGATAATATCAATTCTACCTAAAACTCCTTTTTCTTCAAGTGTACCAATACCTGTTTCACCAATAAAACCAGCAGCATGGCACTCATCAATCATTACCATGGCATCGTATTTATCTGCTAAATCACAAATCTTATCTAAAGGTGCTACTAATCCGTCCATAGAGAATACACCATCAGTAACAATGATTTTAAAGCGCGCTCCATTTTCATTAGCAGTAATTAGTTGCTTTTCTAAGTCTCCCATATCGTTGTTTTGGTAGCGATATCTTGAAGCTTTACAGAGTCTTACTCCGTCAATAATAGAGGCGTGATTTAAAGAATCGGAAATGATAGCATCTTCTGCAGTTAAAAGTGGTTCAAAGACTCCTCCATTTGCATCAAAAGCAGCTGCATATAAAATGGTGTCTTCAGTACCATAAAAATCCGCTATTTTTTGTTCTAATTCTTTGTGTATGTCTTGCGTACCGCAAATAAACCGAACAGATGACATTCCAAATCCATGAGTGTCTAAAGTTTCTTGAGCGGCTTTTATAACTTCAGGATGAGAAGAAAGTCCTAAGTAGTTATTTGCACAAAAGTTAAGGACTTTTTGTTTTGTATTTAAAGTAATTTCTGCACCTTGAGGCGAAGTGATAATTCGTTCTTCTTTAAAAAGACCTGCGTCTTTAATAGCTTCAATTTCTTGTTGTAAATGAGCTTTAATATTTCCGTACATAATTTTTTTGTTAGTTGTTTCGCAAAGATACTATCTTGAAATTAGACTTCAACAACTTCAACAGTTTCATTTATGTAAACAAGAAATTTATGAGTTACATCATGGTTCATTGTTTTTAGAAGAGAAGCATAAGTGTTGAGTTGAGTTTTGTGAGATTGTGTTTGATCTCCCGTTTTGTAGTCAATTATTATAACTTCATTTTTTTGATTAATGTTGATACGATCTGGTCTATGCAGTTCTCCAGATGGTGTTACAATATCTCTTTCATTGTAAACTTTGTGATCGTTATTATAGTATAATTTAATTTTTGGATGTTCTATAACTTGCATTACAATTGTTCTAAGAGCTTCTTCATCTGAGGTTGTTATATCGCCAGAAGCTAATAAATCGTCAATGGCAAAGTCGATATCTTCTTGTGTTACAATTTTAGAGAGTAAAAGATGCACCAAATTACCACGTTCTATAGCTTTTCCTTGCTTGGTATCCCAAAGTTGGCCAGCTTTTGTTATGATTTTTAAATTATGATCTTCTTTTGGTACAGAGATTAAATTAATAGAAGATGTGTCTGTTTCTGTCTCTGTTTTTTGGTTTAGATTTTTTGAAGTGCCAAAATTGTATGTAAGCGTGCTATCTGACCATAATCCTTTGTCTTGTAAATAAGAAATGAACATACCAGCATATGTTTTTTCGCTCACAACACCTTTAGTGCTAATATCTTTTTTTGTTATGATATATAACTGCTCTACAGCTCTGGTTAAAGTTACATACAGAAGATTAATGTTGTCTAATTCTAATTGTGATTTTCGAGTTTCATAGAGCGTTTTACCATCATCACCAAAGTGTTCAACATCACTATTGTAGTTGAGTAATAATGTTTCAAAATTATTGTAATTATTTTGCTCTACAGGAAACCAAACTTTTGGTTCTATTTCTTGATAAATATTTAGATCTGCAAATGGAAAAATAACCACAGGAAATTCTAACCCCTTAGATTTATGAATGGTCATAATCTGTACAGCATTATTATTTTTTGGAGAAATAACACTGAGACTGTCTTTTTTCTTTTCAAAATAATTTAAGAACGACGACAAATCTGAATTTTGCTTTTGTGTAAATTCTAAAATAACATCTAAGTAAAATTGAACAAAAGCATCAGATGAGTTGTGAAGATTAAACGCTCTAATAAGTTCTTCAACAAGATCGTAAAGAGGAACTTGTAGTAGTTTGTTTTTGTCTAAGTAGATATTTAAATCTTCAAGTTTTTTGAGCATTTCATCAAAACCAATGGCTATATGAGCGCTGTAAAATGAATGTTTGTCTTCTATGTTATGTTGATTTGCAATAAAAGTTAAAATATCAATTTTTAAACTATCATTATCGGGTTGAAGCAATAGTTTTAGAAAAGCATCAAGAAACTGAACCTTGTCAGAATTTTTTAATAGTAAGGTTTCAGAAGAGGTGATTTTTATACCTTTTTCACTTAAGAATTTAGCTATCTCAACACCTTCTTTTCGTTTTCTTACTATGATACAAATGTCGTCTAAGGAAAATCCATTTTTAAGGCATTCTTCAATAGTTTTTAAAGTGCTATTGGTGTACATTTCATTAGCATTATCCTCTTTTGAAATGTCTAAAAACTCAATGTTAACGTAACCTTCTGTATTTTGAAATAGCTTTTGTTTAGAGTTTAAGTAAAGTTCAGCATATCTACTATCGTTAAAATAATTTTGACTCAAAAACATAAAAAAAGCATTATTAAAATCTATAATTTCTTTAGCACTTCTGTAATTTGTATCTAAGCTTAGTACTTCTGCTTCAACCTGAAAAGGTTTGCTAGATCTGTTATATAAGTCGATAAACTGTTCTGGTTCACCACCTCTCCATCTATAGATAGACTGTTTGGCATCTCCCACAAGCATTGCAGAACCATTAGATGCAGAGAGCGCATTATCCAGAAGTGGCACCAAGTTTTCCCATTGCATTTTTGAGGTATCTTGAAACTCATCTATAAAGTAGTGTTTAAATTTTTCGCCCAGTCGCTCATAAATAAATGGTGTCGGTTGGCCTTTTATTTCATTGCTTATAATTTTATTAAATTCTGAAATAAGCATTTTGTTTTGCTCCTCTTTTAAGAAGTTTAGTTCTTTCTGAATGGCGTTTAATACAGAGAGTGGAGTAATATTTTTATAGAGACCTTGTTTTAGTTTTAATTCAAAAACTAAGTCTTTGGTTTTTACAAAGGCTTCAGACAGATTTGGCTGAATGCTGTTTATAGTACTTGCAATTGTATCCGCAACACGTTTTGGGTAAAGCGTATTGCCTTCTATTAAATCGTTTTGCCATGCAGAGGAAAAAGAAATGCCAAAATTGCCTTGTGCTAAGTTGTGAAAGTGATTAGGAAGCGATTTTCTATTGAAATCGTCAAACTGTAAGCCACACTCTTCAATTAGAGCAAGTACTGTTTCGGCTGTAGTTACAATATCCTTTTCTATTACAGAGCTATCCTTTATTAAGGTAGATTTTAAGGTTTTAAAGTCTTCAATCGTTTTGTTTTTAAACGTCTCAATGGCTTCTAGGTCATTTTCATTAACGAGAAGTTTAGCTATTTTATTAAAGTCGTAGCTAATGTCCCAACTTTTGTCATCATCAGCTTTTTCAATCGCAAAATCAACTAATGTTTGTGTTAAAACGTCATTATCACCAGCTCTAGAAATTAAATTATCTACAGCTTCATTAAGGAGTCGCTCTTGGTCTAATTCAACTTCAAAATTTACAGGAAGTTTTAGATCGTGAGCAAAAGTTCTAATAACTCTGTGTGTAAAACCATCAATTGTAGAAATATCAAAAGCGCCATAGTTGTGCATGATGTGTTTCAATATTGTCTTAGAACGATTTATTAGAAACTCTGGAGATATTGATAACTCATCGCATATTGCGCTAAACATAGGATGAGGTGCTGTAAGCCTCTTTTTCTGTGAAAAGATTTTTAGCATTTCTATAATTCGTTCTTTCATCTCACCAACAGCCTTGTTGGTAAACGTTATAGCCAAGATGGACTTAAACTGTTCATTATTCTTAGACTGAACAAGAATTTTGATGTAAGTCTTTGCTAGGGTAAATGTTTTACCACTACCTGCAGAAGCATTGTATATTTTGAAGGCTGAGTCTTCCAAAAGATAAATTTTATACCAAAATAGGGAATCTTAATAATTTATTTAGAACTTCTTGTTTTCAAAATCGTAAATTTGTTAGAAACAAAATAGTAACACTAAAAAACATATACATTATGGCTTTTGAATTACCAAAATTAAAATATGCATACGATGCACTAGAACCACATATTGATGCACGTACAATGGAAATACACCATACAAAACATCATAACGGTTACACAACTAAGTTAAATGCTGCTATTGAAGGCACAGATTTAGAAGGTAAATCTATCGAAGACATCCTAACTAACCTAGATATGAATAATGCTGGTGTTAGAAACAATGGAGGTGGTTTTTATAATCACTCTTTATTTTGGGATGTTATGAATCCTGAAGACAAAGGGTATTTATCAGGAGAATTAAAAGATGCTATTGAAGCAGAATTTGGTTCTAAAGATGCCTTTATTGAGGCTTTTTCTAAAGCTGCAGCGACACAATTTGGTTCAGGTTGGGCTTGGTTGTGCGTACACAAAGGAGGTAAGGTAGAGGTTTGCTCTACGCCAAATCAAGATAATCCGCTAATGCCTGGCGTTAGTTGTGGAGGTACACCAATCTTAGGATTAGATGTTTGGGAACACGCTTACTACTTAAATTATCAAAACAGAAGACCAGACTATATCGATGCTTTTTTCAAGATAATTAATTGGAATGAAGTTGAGCGTCGTTATGCTGAAGCTAAATAGAGCAACTAAAATATAATAATACTAAGAATCCAAGTTTTATAAGCTTGGATTTTTTTATGAATGAGATTCCCACTTTCGCGAGAATTGAAAATGAAAAAAGGTGAACAGAGAGTTCACCTTTTTTGCCCCAAATCTACCATAAACTTAACCTACTTATGTTATGGTGAGTCAAATATAAGTTTACAATAAATTAATATTTAAATTTTTCGGATAAACGACCTATATATTAGTCTAAGCGTGGATACTAAGGATATTGCCTAAAATTAAGCTTAAAACGAAGGTTGATTTAAGCAAAACGAGTTAAAGTAATACTTTAATAAAGCTCATAAAAAAAGGTGAACACTGTTCACCTTTTTTTGCCCCAAATCTACCATGAACTTAACCTACTTATGTTATGGTGATACCAATGTAATTTTAATTTGTTAAAAGAGATGTATATATTAGACAAAAAGCATTTTTAACCGACGAAATGCATAATTTTTCGGATTAAAAGCCTATGAACGTGGTAGTTAGTAGGCGCGCTCTTTGTTACCTTCAAAGAAATTAATAAAGGCTCTATTTACTACTCTGTTGCCTCCAGCTGTTGGATAATCTCCTGTAAAATACCAATCACCTAAGTTTTTAGGGCAAGCTTTATGCAGGTTTTTAACAGGTTGGAAAATTATTTTTACTTCTGCATTTACAGATCCGTCACTTAAGAGCTCTGCAATTTTATCTGAAATTTGTTCATCTGTGAAATTATCATAGATTTCTTTCACATAGTTAACCACATTTTTATCTTTAAGATGTACTTGCTTTAAACATTTTTGATAGACTTCCTCGACGATGTGGTATTGATTGTTGTCTTTTAATAATTCTAAAGCAGCTCTAAAAGCAACCAAGCCTTCAAGGTTAGCCATGTCAATGCCGTAACAATCAGGATAACGTATTTGAGGTGCAGAGGATACTACAATGATTTTTTTAGGTTTTAATCTATCCATCATTTTTATAATACTCTTCTTAAGAGTGGTACCTCTTACAATACTATCATCTATAATAACCAGATTATCTGTTGGCTTTATAACTCCATAAGTTACATCATATACGTGTGCTACCAAATCATCTCTACTGCTATCTTCTGTTATAAAAGTTCTTAGTTTAACATCTTTAATAGCAATCTTTTCTATTCGCGGTCTCTCTGAAAGAATTTCTTCAATTTTTTCTGAAGATAATTCTCTTTGGCCATTTAGAATAGCTTGTGTTTTTTTATGATTGAGATGTTCTTCTACAGTATCTATCATACCAAAAAAAGATGTTTCTGCCGTATTAGGTATAAAAGAAAACACCGTGTTTTTGGTATCATTATCAATGGCTTCAAGAACTTTTGGCATTAATAGTCTTCCGAGTTCTTTTCGCTCTTCATAAATTTCAGCATCACTTCCTCTTGAAAAATAGATACGCTCAAATGAACATGCTTTTCGTTCTAGTGGCTCTAGAATTTTCTTTATTTGAGTTTCGCCAGACTTTTTAGTAATAATAGCGTGCCCAGGATCTAGTTCTATAACCTCTTCAAAAGGCACGTTAAACACAGTCTGTATTACAGGTCTCTCTGATGCAACAACAACAACTTCATCGTCTTTATAGTAGTAAGCAGGACGAATTCCTGCTGGATCTCTAAGTACAAAAGAATCTCCATGGCCTAATAAACCAGCCATAGCATAGCCTCCATCCCAATTTTTTGCAGCACGTTTAAGAATTTTCCCAACTTTTAATCGTTCTGCAATTAGCGGTGAACATTCTCTTTTGTTATAACCTTCTTTTTTTAAATCTTTATAAATCTTACTAACAGCATCATCCAAAAAGTGACCTATTTTTTCCATTACGGTAATAGTATCAGCTTTTTCTTTAGGATGTTGGCCAATATCAACTAAATTATCAAAGAGCTCATTAACATTAGTCATATTAAAGTTACCTGCAACAATTAGATTTCTGTGCATCCAATTGTTTTGTCTGAGGAAAGGATGAACACTTTCCACACTGTTTTTTCCGAAAGTGCCATAACGAACATGTCCAAGTAAAAGTTCACCCACATAAGGAATATATCTTTTTTGAAGATCAACATTATCTTGGTATTCAGGGTGCTTTGTAAGCTCTGCATTAATACGTTGGTTAATTTGAGCAAAAATGTCTTGTATAGGTTGCTGAGCAATAGATCTTACTCTACTAATGTAACGCTCACCAGGATGAGTGTCTAATTTTATACTAGCAAAGCCAGCACCATCTTGTCCTCGATTGTGCTGTTTTTCCATCATCAAATACATTTTATTTACTCCGTAAAATGCACTTCCGTATTTTTCCTTGTAGTATTCTAATGGTTTTAAAAGCCTTATAAGTGCTATACCACACTCATGTTTTAAAGCATCACTCATATTTATGAAATAAAAAAACGCGCTAAAAATTAAGCGCGCTGGTTTTTAAGTTAATTCTATATCAAACTGTGTTAGACTCTTAAATTGTTCTAAGCGTCTGTGCACTTCTTCTGTTTTTAAATTCTCCATACGTTCTGTTCCAAATTTTTCAACACAAAACGAGGCTAAAGTAGAACCGTAGATTACGGCTGTTTTTAAGTTTTCAAAAGAGTAATCTCCTGTTTTTGCTAAATAACCAGCAAATCCTCCAGCAAATGTGTCACCTGCACCTGTAGGATCAAATACTTCTTCTAATGGTAATGCTGGTGCAAAGAAAACACTATCGTCATGAAACAATAATGCACCATGCTCACCTTTTTTAATAACTACATATTTTGGTCCCATTTCATGAATCTTCCTTGCGGCAATCACCAATGAATATTCACCAGTTAATTGTCTTGCCTCTTCATCATTAATGGTAATGACGTCTATATGTTTTATGGTGTTGTGTAAATCTTCTAATGCACAATCCATCCAAAAATTCATGGTATCTAAAATTACCATTTTTGGTTTGGTTGTCATTTGATTTAACACACTCATTTGCGTTAATGGGTGCAAGTTTCCTAGCATTACGACTTCAGCATCTTTGTAATTGTCTGGGACAACAGGCTCAAAATCTGCTAAAACATTAAGTTCTGTTGCTAAGGTGTCTCTAGAATTCATGTCGTTATGGTATTTACCACTCCAAAAGAAGGTTTTGCCATCTTTTACGATTTCTATACCAGACACGTCAATATTTTTATTAGACATAAGGTCTAAATATTCTTGCGGAAAATCTCCACCAACCACTGAAACTACAGCAGAATCTACATTAAAATTAGAAGCAGCTAAGCCAATAAAAGTGCCAGCACCACCAAGAATTTTGTCAGTTTTACCAAAAGGTGTTTCAATGGCATCAAAGGCTACAGTACCAACAATTACTAATTTACCCATTAAAGTAAGTTTGAATTAAGGTGCAAAAGTACATAAAATATATTGCTGATGAAACATACAGAGTAACATCTGCATTTAATTATTTTCTGCCAAAATCAGCAGGAATTTCTCCCCAAGCTTTGGTCTCCCATTTGACGATGGTGGTAGTGTAATTGTTTTCCTTTAGCCATTTAACAGCGCGATCAACGAGCTCAAAAAGTGCTTTATTTTTTTCGTTGCGCTCTAGCTTAGAGTTGCACATTTTTTTTCGCACCCAACTCATAGCCGTTTTAGAGTCTGTATAAATTATACGATTACTATTATGCTGTTTTAAAAAAGCTAAACCGTGAACAATGGCTAAAAATTCTCCAATATTATTGGTACCTTCTTCAAAAGGTCCTTGTATAAAGAGTTGCTTTTTAGTTTTGGTGTCGACACCTCTATATTCCATTTTACCAGGATTACCAGAAGAAGCAGCATCTACTGCAATGGAATTATAATTGGGTTGCCCTATTTTTTTGAGTTGTTCGTCAGACAGTTCGCTTTTAAAACTTTTTGATTTACCAATGTAATCTTTTGGCCCATCTTTGTATGCTTTTTTTGCAGCTTCAAAAGTTGAAAACGATTTATACTGAGCACCTTTGAAATCTTTGATTTGAGCTTTACAGTCATCCCAAGACTCAAAGACTCCGGTTTTGTGGCCTTTCCAAACGGTGTAATATTTCTTTTTCTTTTTAGCCATTCAATAACTCTTCAACAACCTTGGGAAAATGCTCCATTTCCAATTCATGAATTTTAGCAGCAACATCTTCGGCATTATCTGACGTTTTAACCTCACATTTTGCTTGAAAAATAATTGCTCCTTCGTCATAATTTTCATTTACATAATGAATCGTTATGCCAGTTTCAGTTTCTTTATTTTCTACAACTGCATTGTGTACGTGCATACCATACATGCCTTTTCCACCATATTTTGGCAGCAAAGCAGGATGAATATTTATGACTTTGTTTTCAAACTCCTTGAGAATAAATTCAGGAAATTTCCAGAGAAAACCTGCTAGCACAATTAAATCTGGTTGTGATGATCTTAAAACATTAAGAACATCTTCAGACTTGCTGAATGCTATTCTGTTAAATGACAAAGCGCTAACATTTAGTCTTTTACATCGATCTAGTACTTTGGCATGAGGATTGTTAGTCAGTACTTGAATAACAGACGCATTATCGCTGTTTTGAAAAAACTTAATTAAATTTTCAGCATTAGATCCGCTACCGGACGCAAAAATTACAATACGCTTCATTTACAGTTATATTGGGTTATTATTCAGAAACAAAAAAAAGAATAATAATTAACAATTAGGCGCAAAACTTAAATTCTTCTACCGAAATTTTAGCATTGATATGCACATTTTATCGGTAAAGGTGATTTTTAAAATAAAGTTTTTTATTTTTGCGGTCTAATTAAAACTTAAAATTAAAAGATTATGTCAGACATTGCATCAAGAGTAAAAGCGATTATCGTAGACAAATTAGGTGTTGATGAAAACGAAGTTGTAACTGAAGCAAGCTTCACTAACGACTTAGGTGCAGATTCATTAGATACTGTAGAATTAATCATGGAATTTGAAAAAGAATTTGATATTCAAATCCCAGACGATCAAGCTGAAAACATTGCAACAGTTGGTCAAGCTATCTCTTATATAGAAGAAGCAAAATAAGACTTTATTTTTATGGAATTAAAGCGAGTAGTAGTTACTGGTCTAGGTGCACTTACACCTATTGGCAATACCAAAGATGAATATTGGAATGGTCTTGTTAATGGAAAAAGTGGTGCTGCCCCAATCACGCATTTTGATGCTGAGAAGTTCAAAACGCAATTCGCTTGTGAAATAAAAAACTTTGAAGTTACTGACTTTATTGATAGAAAGTTAGCGCGTCAAATGGATAAATTTTCGCAATATGCAATGGTGGCTTCAGATGAAGCGATAGCAGATTCGAAATTAGATCTAGACACGATAAATAAATACAGAGTAGGAGTAATTTGGGGTGCAGGTATAGGTGGCTTAGAAACATTTCAAGAAGAAGTGCTTAACTATGCTGCTGGTGACGGTACACCTCGTTTTAGTCCTCGTTTCATCCCCAAAATGATTGCGGATATAGCACCAGGAAACATATCTATTAAATATGGTTTCATGGGCCCTAACTATACAACGGTATCTGCTTGTGCCTCTTCTGCTAATTCAATGATTGATGCTCTAAACACTATACGTTTAGGTCATTGTGATGTTGTTATTACTGGTGGAAGTGAAGCAGCGGTAACAATTGCTGGTATGGGTGGATTTAATGCTATGCATGCTATGAGTACTAGAAACGATAGTCCTGAAACGGCCTCAAGACCTTTTGATGCTAATCGAGATGGTTTTGTATTAGGTGAAGGAGCAGGTTCTATTGTTTTAGAAGAGTATGAGCACGCTAAAGCAAGAGGAGCTAAAATCTACGCAGAAGTTGTAGGAGGAGGATTGTCTTCTGACGCGTATCATATGACTGCGCCACATCCTGATGGAATTGGTGTTGTTGCGGTAATGAAAAACTGTTTAGAAAATGCAGGTTTAAAGCCCGAAGATGTAGATCATATTAATACACACGGAACATCCACACCATTAGGAGATGTTGCCGAATTAAAAGCTATATCAGAAGTGTTTGGAGACCATGCTAAAAAGATTAATATTAATTCTACTAAGTCTATGACTGGTCATTTGTTGGGCGCTGCTGGTGCAATAGAAGCTATTGCGTCTATATTAGCATTAGAAAATGGTATTATACCTCCAACAATTAACCATGAAACTGCGGACGAGAATATAGATTCAGAATTAAATTTAACGCTCAATAAAGCTCAGAAACGAGATATTAAAATAGCAATGAGTAATACATTTGGATTTGGCGGACATAACGCTTGTGTATTATTTAAAAAATTAGACTAAATCCCGAATGAGTTTCATTCGTAACATATTAAAAAATTCCCGTTCATTCGATGACGGGAATTTTTTTTTAAAACTCAAAGATATTCTTGGATTTAAGCCAAGATCTCAAAATTTATACATCAAGGCCTTTACGCATCGTTCGATGAATATTAAGGATAAAAAAGGAAACCCTATTAATTACGAACGTCTAGAATTTGTTGGTGATGCTATGATAAGTTCAGTTATTGCTGCTTATCTCTACGAGCAAGTACCACACGGAGACGAAGGTTATCTTACCAAAATGCGCTCTAAAGTAGTAAGTAGAGAGCATCTTAATGAATTAGGTAAAGAGTTGAATCTTATTGATTTAGTGCAAAGTAGAATACCAAAATCTAATTTTGGAAACAATATTCATGGTAATCTTTTTGAAGCTTTGGTTGGTGCTATTTATTTAGACAGAGGCTATAAGGCTTGTGAAAAGTTTTTGTACAAGAGGGTTATAAATCCACACGTAGACATAGAGACTTTAGAAGGTAAAGTTATTAGTTATAAAAGCCTGCTAATTGAGTGGTGCCAAAAAGAGAAAAACACTTTTGACTATGAAGTGTATGAAGATACCGGAAATGATGAGTTAAAACACTTCTCTGTAAGGCTCAGCATTAATGATAAAGTAGTATCTAAAGCTAGAGCAACCTCTAAGAAAAAAGCAGAAGAAAAGGCATCCAAGCGAGCATTCTTTGCATTTCAGAAACAAATCACAAAGCTCATATAATTTAGAGTTTATAGAGATTGTATAGAAAAGTAAAATCTACAACGTTTTCGTAGGTTTTTAGGGTTAAGATTAACCAAAAGTTGACATTAACAATCTATTATTGTACTATATTTACCTTTTAAAGTTATAATTGTATGGCGTTGCATAAACTTTTGGTTGATGATTTTTATGACGATACCTACAAGCTCATTGCTATACATTGTGGGTTAGAAGATTATCGTTTAGCCTATTTACTCAATCAAAGTTTAGGCCTTAGATTACAACGAAAAACAGAAGATTTAGATATGCAATATTTAAAAGCTTCGTACAGTATTTTTGAGTGGAATAATGTTTCGCAATACGTTACTTGGAATCTAGTTTCAAATGTTTGCAAAAAAGAAGAAGATAGTTTGTATAGTACAGGCTTGTTTCAAACTAACGAAAAAGTAATTAAAACATTGAATCTTGTTCCAGAGTATAAGAAGGTAGATTATTTTATTAAAATTTCTGATGAAATCCAGAATGTAAACGAAAAACTTATTTTAAATAAGCTCCAAAATATACCACAGATTATAACAAGTTATACGGTTAACCCGACTAAATTAAAATCTAAAGATCATTTAATTTTTTGAATTAATGCCAAATAAAAAGACCAAAATAGTGGCCACATTGGGCCCAGCAACTAGTAATAAGGAAACCTTAAAAGCAATGCTTGATGAAGGAGCTAATGTGTTTCGAATTAATTTCTCGCATGCTAATTACGATGATGTAAAAGAACGTATAAACATGATACGCGAACTCAATGAAGAGTTTGGGTATAATGCTGCAATATTAGGAGATTTACAAGGGCCTAAGCTTAGAGTAGGTACTATGAAAGGTGAGGTAATTGTAAATGAAGGGGACGAAATAATTTTTGCTACCGGAAAACGATTTGAAGGTACAAAAGAGCGTGTTTACATGACTTATGAGAAGTTTCCTCAAGACGCCAAGCCAGGTGAACGTATTCTGTTAGATGATGGGAAATTAATTTTTGAAGTTGTTTCTACTGATGGTAAAAAAGAAGTTAAAGCTAAGGTAATCCAAGGAGGACCACTAAAGTCTAAAAAGGGAGTTAACCTACCTAATACAAACATTTCTCAACCAGCGTTAACAGAAAAGGATATTGAAGATGCCATTTTTGCTATCGAACAAGAAGTAGATTGGATTGCACTATCTTTTGTAAGACATGCTGAAGATTTAATGGAGCTAGAAGAACTCATTAAAGAGCATAGTAATTATAAAATTCCAATAATAGCTAAGATTGAAAAACCTGAAGCTGTAGAAAATATAGACAAAATTGTTGCCTATTGTGATGGTTTAATGGTTGCACGTGGTGATTTGGGAGTAGAAATACCTGCAGAAGAAGTTCCGCTAATTCAGAAGCAATTGGTATTAAGGGCTAAGCGAGCAAGAATTCCGGTAATTATTGCAACGCAAATGATGGAGACTATGATTACCAGCTTAACTCCAACTCGTGCAGAAGTAAATGATGTAGCTAACTCAGTAATGGATGGTGCTGATGCAGTAATGCTTTCTGGTGAAACTTCTGTAGGACAGTATCCAGTTCAGGTTATACGTCAGATGGCAAATATTATTCGTAGTGTTGAAGATTCACCATTAATAGAGGTGCCACAATCACCTCCTCATATTCGTACAAAACGTTACATAACAAAATCTATTTGTTATCACGCTGCCAATATGGCTAACGAGATCAATGCAAAAGCTATTTCAACACTTACTAATAGTGGTTATACAGCTTTTCAAATTTCTGCATGGAGACCTCAAGCACATATTTTAGTTTTTACTTCTAACAAGAGAATTCTTTCTCAATTAAGTCTTCTTTGGGGAGTTAAAGCCTTCTATTATGATAAGTATGTAAGTACGGATGAAACTATTGAAGATGTAAATGCCATTGCTTGCAAAAAAGGCTATTTAGAAGTAGGTGATATGTTAATTAGTTTAGCTGCAATGCCAATTAAAGATAGAGGTATGGTTAATACCCTACGTGTTACAGAGATTGAGAGTTGTAGTTTTTAAACAAGAAATTAGAATTAAATATACTAGGCTTAATGATTTCATTGAGCCTTTTTTAGTTTAAAATTCAAA
The DNA here is from genome assembly GCA_002722255.1 of Winogradskyella sp. Taxonomy (GTDB): domain Bacteria; phylum Bacteroidota; class Bacteroidia; order Flavobacteriales; family Flavobacteriaceae; genus Winogradskyella; species Winogradskyella poriferorum. The sequence continues at coordinate 601,074 of PBLD01000001.1, forward strand.
CCTTAACTGTACACTAACAGATTTTTTATCCTCTATATTTGGTTTAGAGGATTTGTTTTTATCTGTATTTAGATTAGACAATGATATTCCTAAAAGACGAACCGAATTGTTCAATTTTTCTTGATATAAAAGCTCTTTCGAAGTTTCTAAGATTATAGATTTGTCACTTACAAAATAGGGAAGTGTTTTGCTACGCGTTTGTAAAGTAAAATCGCTGTATTTAATTTTTAGTGTTATCGTTTTTCCTGCTACTTTGCTTTTTTCTAATCTACGAGAAACTTCTTCAGCGATATGATCTAGTTTTTCTAACATAAAGACCTCAGAAGAAAGATTCTCACTAAAAGTACGTTCTGCAGCTAATGATTTTCTAATGCGGTTTGGTTTTACTTCGCTATTGTGAATACCTCTGACAATATAATAGTAGTAACGACCAGATTTTCCAAAGTTTTCGTCTAAATATTCCAGGCTTTTAGCTTTTAAATCATTTCCTGTAAATATGCCTTTTTGATACATTTTTTCGGCAGTAACCTTACCAACACCATAAAACTTTCTAATGTCTAAATCTTCTAAAAACTTTAGCACATCTTCGGGATTTACAGTTTTTTGTCCGTTGGGCTTGTTATAATCACTTGCTACTTTGGCAATAAACTTATTGATAGAGATGCCTGCAGAAGCTGTTAAGCCCACTTCTTCATAAATACGTTGTCTTATCTTTTGAGCAATTAAAGTTGCACTAGGAAGCCCTATTTTGTTTTCAGTAACATCTAAATAGGCTTCATCTAAAGACAAAGGTTCAACCAAATCTGTGTAGTCAAAAAATATTTTACGCACACGGTTAGAAATTTCCTTATACCTTTCAAATCTTGGTCTAACGAATATAAGTTCTGGGCAGAGTTTCTCAGCCAAACGACCAGACATGGCACTTTTTACACCAAATTTTCTAGCTTCGTAGCTAGCAGCACTAATTACACCTCGTTTTCCGCCACCACCAACAGCAATCGGTTTACCTTTTAGCTCAGGATTATCCATTTGCTCAACTGAGGCATAAAATGCATCCATATCTACATGAATTATCTTTCTAATTGGTAAATCGTTTAGCATAGTGTAAATTTAGACATTAAATACCGTTTAATGACCGTAGAAATAGAACGTAAATTTTTAGTAACTTCTAATGATTTTAAAAAAGAAGCCGTTAAAAGTTACAGCATAAAACAAGGATTTTTAAATAGCCATAAAGAGCGAACAGTTAGAGTTAGATTAAAAGAAAATAACGGATATTTAACTGTAAAAGGAAAATCGTCAGATGATGGATTGGTTCGTTTAGAGTGGGAAACTGAAATCACAAATCAGGAAGCAGAACAACTATTGTTGCTTTGTGAAGAGGGTATAATTGACAAGAAGAGGTACGAAGTAAATTCGGGCTACCATACTTTTGAAATAGATGAATTTTATGGAGACAATGAAGGTCTAGTCATTGCTGAGGTAGAATTGCAATCTATAAATGAAGAGTTTAACAAACCAATTTGGTTAGGTAAAGAAGTTACAGGAGATATACGATATTATAATTCACAATTAAGTAAACAACCATTCAAAAATTGGAATAAATGAAAAACCTATTATTAATATTAATTTGCTTTTTGGTATCATGTAAAAATGAGCACGAGCCTAGTAAAGTAAAGGACACAGTTATAGAAAAAGAGACTATTGAGGCACCAATTGAAAAGTCTAAACCCTTGAAGGAGGAATCCGGAAAGTCCGTTGCGGAATTAAAGGCAGAACTCATAAGTAAAGGTTATAAGGTGTTTGACTATGTGGATGAAAAGACTCAGGATACAACCTTAATGCAACAATATTTTATGGCTTTTTTAAAGAATGGGCCAATTAGAAATCAAAATGAAGAAGAAGCAAATCAGTTGCAAAGTGAGCATTTGGCACACTTAGGTAAAATGTATGAGTTAGGTTATGCAGATATTTCGGGTCCTTTTGGTGACGACGGTGAAATAAGAGGAATTACAATTTACAATGTGCCAACATTAAAAATGGCAGATAGCTTAGCAAATGCTGACCCAATGGTAAAAGCAGGACGCTTGGTTATAGAAATTCATCCTTGGTGGGCAGCCAAAGGTTATCCATTACGATAATAAAAAAAAACGCCCTAAATACCTAAATACTGTTAGGGCGTTTTTTATATAAAGATTTCGATTTATTTACTGTTGTTCTTGCGGGCCTCCGCTAACAATTTTAAACTCCGATCGTCTGTTTTGAGCATGTTGCTCATCGGAGCAATTAGCACCACAATCAATTTTAGGTTCGGTTTCACCTTTACCTTCAGCAGCGATACGCGAAGCATCAATACCTTTAGAGATGACGTATTGTNGTGTGCTCTTAGCTCTACGTTGCGATAGTCTTTGGTTATAAGAGTTAGAACCTCTACTATCTGTATGAGATGTCGCATTGATAACCAAATCTGGATATTTGTTCATGATTTGAACTAGTTTATCCAATTCAAAAGCTGCCTGAGCAGTGATATTAGATTTGTCGAAGTCAAAATAGATAGGGTTAAGTACGATTTCATCAGGAGTCATAATTTTTTCAATAGGATCTAAAGAAATTTGAACCGCTAGCTCTTCCTCGCTTGTCCCTTTAACAGGCACTTTTTTGCTTTCAAAGTCTTCCATGACCACCTCAAGTTCAGAGTCCTGCTCGCACTCAACAATAAATTCAGCAACACCTTCTTCGTTTGTGGTTTTTGTAACGACCTTATTACCTTCAGCATCGTATAACGAAACAGAAGCTCCGTTTAAAGGCGCTCTGGTAACATCATCCAATACAGTAGCCGTAATTAAAACATCACAAAGTGGTTGAAGTTTTTTAAATGCGTAGACGTCATCACTACCTTGCCCACCATCTCTGTTAGAAGATACAAAACCTTCTTCGGTTTCTTCATTAATAGAGAACGCAAAATCATCACCATTACTGTTAATAGGAATACCAACATTTCTAACAGGTGCCATTTTACCATCTATAACTTTGATATAAAACACATCCATACCACCTAGACCTAAATGACCATTAGAAGAGAAATAAAGGGTGTTGTTGCTACTTATGTAAGGGAACATTTCTTGTCCTTCAGTATTCACTTTTTGCCCTAAGTTTTCAGGCTCACCAATAGTACCATCTTCATTGATGGCCGCTTTGTAAATATCAAAGTTACCATAGCCGCCAGGCATGTTAGAAGAGAAATATAATGTAGCACCATCTGCACTTACAGACGGATTTTTAACAGAATAGTTTTCGCTATTAACAGCCAAACTTTCAATAGTGTCCCAATCGTCACCTAACTTAGTAGCTTTAAATAAGTACAATTGGCTATAACGCACCTTGCTTAAAGAGTCTTTTTCAAAATCTTTTTCAAAATAGCTTTCTCTAGAGAAGTACATGGTCTTACCATCAGGTGTAAAAGAAACCAAACCTTCATGGTATTTTGTATTGATTTTATTGTTCATTAAAGTAGCAGTACCATACGAGCCGTCAGCATTTTTAGTTAATGAGTAGATATCTAAGAATGGCTGCTCATTCCAACCGTAATTTTTACGATTGTCGTTTCTGGCAGAAGTGATGTAAAGTTTACCATCGTGTTCTATACCACCAAACTCTGATTGCGCGGTATTAAAACCAGCATCTTGCACATTAAACTTTTTACCTTGCTCTAAAATTTTTGGCAAATAGTTAGGGTTTTTTCTAAAGGCAGTTGCTCTGTTGTCTGAAGGACGCATAGAAGCAAATTTTTCCATTTGCTTGTTAGATTCTTCATATTTTCCGTTTGCTTTAAGCATTTCAGAGTATTTGTAGATCATTTCAGGATTATCTTCAGACTCTAAAGCTTTGGCATACCATTTCTCGGCTTCAACGGTATTGAAGATGTTGTAATAACATTCAGCCAATTGTCCATAAACATAGGCAGAACCTTCTCCTTTGTCAATGAGTTTTTTGTAGCTTTCAGCGGCATCAACGTATTCGAACCTAGCGAATTCCTTGTCAGCCTTTTTAGTGTTTTTGTTTTGAGCAGTTAAGCATAAACCACTCATTAACATGATAAATAATAGTGTTTTTAAGTTTTTCATAATAGTTTAGCTTAACGGATTAAAAGTATCTAGGTGAACGTGAAACTCGTTTCGGGAAATTAAGATCGAACAACAACATTACCTCGTGAGATGCAGGAGCAAAAGCTTTAATGTCTGAAGACACAGCGTCGTAAGCATATCCAACCCTTAGAGACGGAGACAGCGCAAAATTAACTAAACCAGAAAAGGAATCGTCCAATCTGTAAGAAGCACCAATTTCAAATTTTTTGAAGAACCTTGCATTAAGGTTCACATCAAAAGATGTAGGAGCATCAAAAGCAGACTTAACCATAAAAGATGGTTTTAATTCTGTGTTAGGCGATAGGTCAAACACATAACCACCCGTTAGGAAATAGTGCTGTGTTTCAGAACCGATTTTATTTCCGTTAGCATCAAGATGTACAGAGGATAACATATTAGGCACCGACAGCGATACATAATATTTATTGGTGTAATAGAAGAAACCAGCACCAATATTTGGTGTGGTCTCATTGATTTGCATACCAAAGAAAGGGTCACCCTCATCAATAACATCTACATTACCACTGGTAAGGTTAATATCATGGAAGGTTGCCCCAGCTTTAACACCAAAGGCCAGTCTATGTTCGCCACCCAACTTTAAGGTATAGGATAGATCAACATAGGCATTAGTTTCTTTAACGGGACCAATCTGGTCAGCAATAAGTGATACGCCCAATCCAAGATTACTTCCTATGGGAGCATGCCCAAAGAACGTTCCTGTTTCAGGGCCACCATCTATTTTGGACCATTGGTTTCTGTATAATAATCCAAAAGAGAGGTTTTCTCTAGAGCCTGCGTATGCAGGATTCATAATGTTCATATTATACATGTACTGGGTGTACTGAGGGTCTTGTTGCCCATACATTTGCAATGCAAGGAAGAAAACCGCTATTATCGTGAGTTTTTTCATTATAAATTAAGTTGATTCAGTTAGTTGATTATCTGTTAATATATACCCATGCGCTCTTTTGCTTGGCACCACCTTCGTAGATTACGGTATAGAAATACGTACCTACAGGCAGTTCCTCACCATCATTGGTCTGGCCTTCCCATTCGTCCACATAGTTGTTTTTAGAATAAACCAATGTTCCGTTTCTGTTGAAAATTTCTAATCTTACAACATTAAAAGGACTAAGGTCGAAACTATCGTTTAGGTCATCATTGTTAGGTGATATACCTTGTGGGAACTCACAGAATTCTAATTGAGTCACATCAGCATAAAATGTATTAACACAACCAGTATCGTTGAACATGATATCTACAGAATACTCGCCGCCAACAAGTACTTCGCTATCAAGAACCAGTTCGTTTTCATTAGGGATTAGAACATCTTCATAGTACCAGCTAATAGTAACATCTTCAACATTAAAGTTGGTAGGTATAATGCCAATTTCTATAGAAACTGTTGCGTTAGGACACACTTCATAATTGTATTCTGGATCAAATGTGGCCTCAGGAAGTGTGCCAACGATTAATTCAAAACTATTAGTAACATAACATCCTTCATAACTTGTAGATTCAACACGTACAAAAACTGTTTCACCTGTACTCATGTAAAAGTCTGGTAGTGCATTTTGGTCGTTTTGAGCATCAACCTCTGATGTATGGTATGTAACGACAAATTGTGAAGCATCTTGACCGTTTAGAATATTAATAGAATGTGAAGCAAGATCAAATTCAGCTTCGATACCATCGCCGCACTCAGTATAGTCTACACTTTCAGCAGTGTGACTAGGTTCTGAAACGATTAAATCAAACGAAGCTACACTATGACATCCTGTTGTATTATCTTCCACTCTAACATAAATTGTTTGTGGGTTAGAGATGTTAGTGTATGGATTATCTGTGATAGGATCTATGTTTCCTTCAGCATCACTTTCAGATAGGTGATAAGAAATAGTATGGTTATTAGGATCTAAACTACCTAACACAACACTGTCATTATCACTAAGACTAAAAGGTGCTACACCAGTTGCGGAGCAACTTTCTAAATCTGAAGGGTCTTCATTAAGAAGTGGTGGTTGAAGAAATTCAACAAGTATTTCGTCCATCAAGAAACATTGACTAGAGAATATTACTTGAGCTGTATATAAATCTGGTTCTGTAACAGTTAAAGTTGACGACGTTTCACCATCAATAAGGATACCGTTTCTAAACCAATAATGCTCAAGGTTAGGTGCGCCAGTGTCTAGAACTACAGGTTCTCCTAAGCAGGTTGCTCCGCCAGAAGCAATAGTAATATCATCACCTAAGTTAAGTTCTCCAAGGTCAAAACTTCCGGCTTTTAAGAAAACACCAGAGTCAAATGCAGAGTCACTTTGGTCAGCAATAACCAATTTAATGTGGTATGATTCACCAACATTTACAGGTGATTGCGCTGTAAACACAGTTGTTCTACCATCAAAAGATATAGGTGGTAAATTGTCTGGGATATATCCACCGAAATATTGTTCATTTTGGGCGCCACAACTTGTGTTGGCTTGGTGAATATTTGTAACCAAAATAGGTGTTGTTGTATTTGGTAATACAGCAAGGTTGGTTGTATTACCACTCGAGTCGGTCAAAAGGAATGCAAATGCATCAGAGTAGTTACATTCAAAAGACCCTCCATTATATTCTTCAGATGCCATTAAGAAATCAAAACTAATTTCTTGAGCAAGAGGAACGAAGTCAAATTCAATTATGGTAGCGTTATTAGTTACAGTAATACCTACTGCATTTTCTAGGTCTGTGTCACCAGGCCATGCAGTACTACCATCGCTTATAGCGTTAGTGTTTGGTCCAGATGCTAAACTTGCGTCACCAGAGGTAAGAACAATCCCTTCGTCAAATGGGAAACCAACACCGTCACCATCCATTGAGAAATATCCGATACCATTTTGTTCACCAAAATCAGTTCCTGTAGAATAAGTAATATTCGATATTTGTGCACATTCGCCACCAATTAAAATATCCTGAACTAACTGCTCTACAGTATAAGTCGTTTGATCTACTATTACATTATCAAGACCAGGTCTTATACATAAGTCAAATGTAGTGTCTTCGCTACCAGAGCCAGCAGAAAATACTCTTACATAATAGGTGTTCCCAACAGTTAGTGTTGGTGATGTTATAGCATCATCGGTTGAACAATATATTTCTGTAAGAGAACCGCATGCTCCTTCATATAGACCATGATCCAAGTTCGTAGATGATCCAACAATATTTTCTAAACTAATAAGGTGTGTGTCATCAGTTGCAACAAATTGAAACCAAACATCGTCATCTGGATTACCAGTACAAGAACCAGAAGGAGTATTCGAAGGAGTTGCTTCGAGCAAAGTTCCAGGTGTTACAACAGTACATTCTCCATCAGTGTTAACAGCTGCAACTGTGGCATTGTCACAATTATCGTTATCTGGAGGACAAGCTAACAACTCAAAAGTGTTACTACTTATTGTACAGTTATTATCTTGTTCACTCATCACAAATACACTTACTGAAGTACCAAAGGCAAAAGGACCTACTTGATATACACCTGTAGAAAAGGCTTGTACAGTATTTGTATCAAAGTCATTTGAAATTTCTAAAGATGTAGCATCTCCCATACTTGTTATGTCTACATCGATGAAGAATTGATTACCAGCACAATCTGGTGCAGTTGCATATGTAGCTTCTGGTAGTGTACATAATAATTCTTGAATATTTATAGTAAAGTCTAACGTAACGCCCCAAGTACCATTGTAACATGGCTCAGGTGTTGCCTGACCCGAATCTGCTGTTCCAATGCGCATTCTGTGCTGCCCAAGAGTAGCAGTAGCAGGCATTATAAAAGAAGCATCGAGTATGTGAGGATTATTTAAACCTACAGACTCACCTTGATAAACCAGCTCAGAGGCATCAAATACCAAATCGTCATTAAAGTCTATCCAAATATTTGTATAGTAAGTAAATGTATGTCCAAATTCAATTTCAACATTGGTTTCTATACCTTGGAAAGCATTCACAACAGTTGATGTATGATCTTCGTAAGTTACATCACCAAAACTAGGGAAATTCACAATTCCTAAGGTAACATAGTTAACACCGTCTCCATCATTACTAGAAGGTTCAGACTGACAGTAGCCAGTATAGAAAGAGCCTGGTCCAGAGAAAGAACTTAAGTTAGTAGGGTCACATTCTGCCTGCACATAGAAATCATAGTCTGTATCAGACGTTAAACCTGTTAAAGTATATGGGTTAGTAGTTACACCAGTAACTAAAGTACCTGTTCCCGGCGTAAATCCAGCAGGACCATACTCTATATTCCAAGTAGTAGATGTGCCATTTTCAGTCCAGCCTACTTCAGTTGAAGTTAAACTTAAGTTGTTAGACGTTAAGTCAGTTGGCTCAGGACATGTAGGAATTCCTCTTACGCGGAAATTATCAACAAAAACATCGTTGTCTTGTGGGTCATCTACAGTACCCTCAGAGCCCAATATTCCAAATTGAACAACCTGACCAGCATAAGCCTCTAAAGTAACTACAGGATGTTCACCTGCCGCAGAAACGACAGAAGAGCTATCATAAGTTAATAGAGGTGTCCATGTTGCACCATTATCATTAGTTATAAGTAACTGAACAATATCATCAGAACCAAGTGTGCCAGCATTTGTGGTACTACCAAATTCCATGATTCCAAAGTCAAATTCTACCTGGAAAGGTCCTCCTGTTAGGTCAAATTGAGGAGATAATATCCAATCGCTCTTAGCAGCAAGCCATAAATTAATTTTATAAGCACCTGTAAAACCGTTGTTAAGGAAACCGTCAGCTAACCAACCGCCAGCTCCTAAATCACCAGGTCCAGTTGTAGCGTCACCACTATCAGCTTCGTCCCAACAGTCTGGAATTATTGTATCAAATTGTTCTAGATAATCAGGAACATAAATATCACATAATGTTTCGAAAGTAAAAGGGCCAGTCCAACCGCTAAACTCACTTCCACAATCAGCTTGAACATAATAGTCATAAGATGTTACAGCTGTTAATCCTGAGACTGTGTAAGGGTTTGTAACACCTGTATGAGTTGGTGTTCCAGTAGGAGGTGTACCAGATGTAACTATTTCAATATTCCATGCTGATACAGTGCCATCTTGATTCCAACTTAATTCAGCACTATTAGCCGTAATTGCAGCCGCAGTTAAAGAAGTAGGATTAAAACAAGAAGGAGCTTCATCAAAAGTCACATCATCTATAGCGATGTCATCATAAAAATCGCCAGTTACTATTTCAGAGAATATAAAACGAGCTTGAACGTCTCCTGTAATTGTCAATGTACTTAAATCTAGAACAATTAAGGTCCACCCACTAGTATTGGTATTAAAAGTACCCATACTATTCCAAGCAGCACCATCCCATACTTCTACATCGAGCTGAGAGTTGGCATTACCTTCATTATCACTAATTTCATAAAAAGATAGTGCAGGTGTTGTTAAGCCAGAAACATCAACCAAAGGGCTTGTTAAAGTTCTTGGACCTTCATCGCCTGAAGAGTCACACCATGCAAAATAATCATTAGTAGATGTTGTACCAGTTATGGTTCCGTTATTTCCAATATGATTAAATCCTGGATCGTTGTCAAAAAACCAATCTTCATTGCCGTCCATAGTCCAACATTGTGGAATTGTTCCACCGTTTTCAAATCCTTCAGAATATGGTGCAACAAAAGTTACACATTCAGTAGTAAATATATATGGACCAACCCACAAACTTTCATCGCTAGGACCGCAATTAGCTTGATAGTATACATAATATTCAGTAGCTGGGTTTAAAGAAGTTAAAGAAACATTTGGCGAACCTGTAGGCGAAATAGAAGATTCGGCTTCACCATTTCCAGGAGTAAAATCAGCACCGCTATTATATTCAATATTCCAATCGGTTTCAGATAGACCGACTGTCCAGTCTAAATTGGCAGAAGTAGCAGTTATTGCGCTAGCCACCATATTAGAAGGTTCTATACAAGTTGGCGCTTCAAAAAGCGTAACTACGATGTTAGACCAATCTGCATCTGAGCCACCGTAACTTTGATTTAGTACTATATCTATATATCCATCCGTTGTTGGATCGTAGACACCTGCTAAATCCCCAGAAAAGGTAAGTGTTGCATCAGCACCGCTGTTAGCGCTACCAGTAGTTGCGGGATCTATGATTACCGAACCAGCACTTGTGGTAAAAGTAATGTCCGCTTCAGAGGACCATGGGCCACCACCTCCGGCGCTCCAGTCTACAGTAACAGTAAAAGAATCATAAGCACCAGAAGAGGAAGCTGGAACCCCAACTGAATTTGCTACGTCGTTTATACTGATGGTAACAGGAGTCCCTTCAGCTACGTTTGTAGGCCCTATAATTGTGCTAAAATCATATTGGGCGCTTGCGGTAATGCAGAACCCTAGCATAATAAGAAATAAGGTAATCTTTTTCATAGTTTTAGGTTTGTTATTAAATAATTAAACCTTTCTAATTTGAAAATTAGAAAGGAATATTTGTTTTTAAGTTAGTATTCAGAAGCCGTTCAATATATAGTGAAAACGCTACTCTAGCTTTTTCTGAAATGTGAATTTATAAAAAATGACTATTAAGATTATATTAACATTGTGATAATAGATTAAATGCTCTTATTTCCGATTAAAGGAGAGTGATTTTGAGTTTTTTTCATAAAAAAAAGGCTTTGGGTTTAAATCCAAAGCCTTTTTAACATTTTATCTAAAGATTATTCGTTTTCTGAAGTTTTTAGAATTTTAAACTCAGAACGTCTGTTTTGGGCATGTTGCTCATCGGAGCAATTGGTACCACAATCAATTTTAGGTTCGGTTTCACCTTTACCTTCAGCAGCGATACGCGAAGCATCAATACCTTTAGAGATGACGTATTGTTGTGTGCTCTTAGCTCTACGTTGCGATAGTCTTTGGTTATAAGAGTTAGAACCTCTACTATCTGTATGAGATGTCGCATTGATAACCAAATCTGGATATTTGTTCATGATTTGAACTAGTTTATCCAATTCAAAAGCTGCCTGAGCAGTGATATTAGATTTGTCGAAGTCAAAATAGATAGGGTTAAGTACGATTTCATCAGGAGTCATAATTTTTTCAATAGGATCTAAAGAAATTTGAACCGCTAGCTCTTCCTCGCTTGTCCCTTTAACAGGCACTTTTTTGCTTTCAAAGTCTTCCATGACCACCTCAAGTTCAGAGTCCTGCTCGCACTCAACAATAAATTCAGCAACACCTTCTTCGTTTGTGGTTTTTGTAACGACCTTATTACCTTCAGCATCGTATAACGAAACAGAAGCTCCGTTTAAAGGCGCTCTGGTAACATCATCCAATACAGTAGCCGTAATTAAAACATCACAAAGTGGTTGAAGTTTTTTAAATGCGTAGACGTCATCACTACCTTGCCCACCATCTCTGTTAGAAGATACAAAACCTTCTTCGGTTTCTTCATTAATAGAGAACGCAAAATCATCACCATTACTGTTAATAGGAATACCAACATTTCTAACAGGTGCCATTTTACCATCTATAACTTTGGTATAAAACACATCCATACCACCTAGACCTAAATGACCATTAGAAGAGAAATAAAGGGTGTTGTTGCTACTTATGTAAGGGAACATTTCTTGTCCTTCAGTATTCACTTTTTGCCCTAAGTTTTCAGGCTCACCAATAGTACCATCTTCATTGATGGCCGCTTTGTAAATATCAAAGTTACCATAGCCGCCAGGCATGTTAGAAGAGAAATATAATGTAGCACCATCTGCACTTACAGACGGATTTTTAACAGAATAGTTTTCGCTATTAACAGCCAAACTTTCAATAGTGTCCCAATCGTCACCTAACTTAGTAGCTTTAAATAAGTACAATTGGCTATAACGCACCTTGCTTAAAGAGTCTTTTTCAAAATCTTTTTCAAAATAGCTTTCTCTAGAGAAGTACATGGTCTTACCATCAGGTGTAAAAGAAACCAAACCTTCATGGTATTTTGTATTGATTTTATTGTTCATTAAAGTAGCAGTACCATACGAGCCGTCAGCATTTTTAGTTAATGAGTAGATATCTAAGAATGGCTGCTCATTCCAACCGTAATTTTTACGATTGTCGTTTCTGGCAGAAGTGATGTAAAGTTTACCATCGTGTTCTATACCACCAAACTCTGATTGCGCGGTATTAAAACCAGCATCTTGCACATTAAACTTTTTACCTTGCTCTAAAATTTTTGGCAAATAGTTAGGGTTTTTTCTAAAGGCAGTTGCTCTGTTGTCTGAAGGACGCATAGAAGCAAATTTTTCCATTTGCTTGTTAGATTCTTCATATTTTCCGTTTGCTTTAAGCATTTCAGAGTATTTGTAGATCATTTCAGGATTATCTTCAGACTCTAAAGCTTTGGCATACCATTTCTCGGCTTCAACGGTATTGAAGATGTTGTAATAACATTCAGCCAATTGTCCATAAACATAGGCAGAACCTTCTCCTTTGTCAATGAGTTTTTTGTAGCTTTCAGCGGCATCAACGTATTCGAACCTAGCGAATTCCTTGTCAGCCTTTTTAGTGTTTTTGTTTTGAGCAGTTAAGCATAAACCACTCATTAACATGATAAATAATAGTGTTTTTAAGTTTTTCATAATAGTTTAGCTTAACGGATTAAAAGTATCTAGGTGAACGTGAAACTCGTTTCGGGAAATTAAGATCGAACAACAACATTACCTCGTGAGATGCAGGAGCAAAAGCTTTAATGTCTGAAGACACAGCGTCGTAAGCATATCCAACCCTTAGAGACGGAGACAGCGCAAAATTAACTAAACCAGAAAAGGAATCGTCCAATCTGTAAGAAGCACCAATTTCAAATTTTTTGAAGAACCTTGCATTAAGGTTCACATCAAAAGATGTAGGAGCATCAAAAGCAGACTTAACCATAAAAGATGGTTTTAATTCTGTGTTAGGCGATAGGTCAAACACATAACCACCCGTTAGGAAATAGTGCTGTGTTTCAGAACCGATTTTATTTCCGTTAGCATCAAGATGTACAGAGGATAACATATTAGGCACCGACAGCGATACATAATATTTATTGGTGTAATAGAAGAAACCAGCACCAATATTTGGTGTGGTCTCATTGATTTGCATACCAAAGAAAGGGTCACCCTCATCAATAACATCTACATTACCACTGGTAAGGTTAATATCATGGAAGGTTGCCCCAGCTTTAACACCAAAGGCCAGTCTATGTTCGCCACCCAACTTTAAGGTATAGGATAGATCAACATAGGCATTAGTTTCTTTAACGGGACCAATCTGGTCAGCAATAAGTGATACGCCCAATCCAAGATTACTTCCTATGGGAGCATGCCCAAAGAACGTTCCTGTTTCAGGGCCACCATCTATTTTGGACCATTGGTTTCTGTATAATAATCCAAAAGAGAGGTTTTCTCTAGAGCCTGCGTATGCAGGATTCATAATGTTCATATTATACATGTACTGGGTGTACTGAGGGTCTTGTTGCCCATACATTTGCAATGCAAGGAAGAAAACCGCTATTATCGTGAGTTTTTTCATTATAAATTAAGTTGATTCAGTTAGTTGATTATCTGTTAATATATACCCATGCGCTCTTTTGCTTGGCACCACCTTCGTAGATTACGGTATAGAAATACGTACCTACAGGCAGTTCCTCACCATCATTGGTCTGGCCTTCCCATTCGTCCACATAGTTGTTTTTAGAATAAACCAATGTTCCGTTTCTGTTGAAAATTTCTAATCTTACAACATTAAAAGGACTAAGGTCGAAACTATCGTTTAGGTCATCATTGTTAGGTGATATACCTTGTGGGAACTCACAGAATTCTAATTGAGTCACATCAGCATAAAATGTATTAACACAACCAGTATCGTTGAACATGATATCTACAGAATACTCGCCGCCAACAAGTACTTCGCTATCAAGAACCAGTTCGTTTTCATTAGGGATTAGAACATCTTCATAGTACCAGCTAATAGTAACATCTTCAACATTAAAGTTGGTAGGTATAATGCCAATTTCTATAGAAACTGTTGCGTTAGGACACACTTCATAATTGTATTCTGGATCAAATGTGGCCTCAGGAAGTGTGCCAACGATTAATTCAAAACTATTAGTAACATAACATCCTTCATAACTTGTAGATTCAACACGTACAAAAACTGTTTCACCTGTACTCATGTAAAAGTCTGGTAGTGCATTTTGGTCGTTTTGAGCATCAACCTCTGATGTATGGTATGTAACGACAAATTGTGAAGCATCTTGACCGTTTAGAATATTAATAGAATGTGAAGCAAGATCAAATTCAGCTTCGATACCATCGCCGCACTCAGTATAGTCTACACTTTCAGCAGTGTGACTAGGTTCTGAAACGATTAAATCAAACGAAGCTACACTATGACATCCTGTTGTATTATCTTCCACTCTAACATAAATTGTTTGTGGGTTAGAGATGTTAGTGTATGGATTATCTGTGATAGGATCTATGTTTCCTTCAGCATCACTTTCAGATAGGTGATAAGAAATAGTATGGTTATTAGGATCTAAACTACCTAACACAACACTGTCATTATCACTAAGACTAAAAGGTGCTACACCAGTTGCGGAGCAACTTTCTAAATCTGAAGGGTCTTCATTAAGAAGTGGTGGTTGAAGAAATTCAACAAGTATTTCGTCCATCAAGAAACATTGACTAGAGAATATTACTTGAGCTGTATATAAATCTGGTTCTGTAACAGTTAAAGTTGACGACGTTTCACCATCAATAAGGATACCGTTTCTAAACCAATAATGCTCAAGGTTAGGTGCGCCAGTGTCTAGAACTACAGGTTCTCCTAAGCAGGTTGCTCCGCCAGAAGCAATAGTAATATCATCACCTAAGTTAAGTTCTCCAAGGTCAAAACTTCCGGCTTTTAAGAAAACACCAGAGTCAAATGCAGAGTCACTTTGGTCAGCAATAACCAATTTAATGTGGTATGATTCACCAACATTTACAGGTGATTGCGCTGTAAACACAGTTGTTCTACCATCAAAAGATATAGGTGGTAAATTGTCTGGGATATATCCACCGAAATATTGTTCATTTTGGGCGCCACAACTTGTGTTGGCTTGGTGAATATTTGTAACCAAAATAGGTGTTGTTGTATTTGGTAATACAGCAAGGTTGGTTGTATTACCACTCGAGTCGGTCAAAAGGAATGCAAATGCATCAGAGTAGTTACATTCAAAAGACCCTCCATTATATTCTTCAGATGCCATTAAGAAATCAAAACTAATTTCTTGAGCAAGAGGAACGAAGTCAAATTCAATTATGGTAGCGTTATTAGTTACAGTAATACCTACTGCATTTTCTAGGTCTGTGTCACCAGGCCATGCAGTACTACCATCGCTTATAGCGTTAGTGTTTGGTCCAGATGCTAAACTTGCGTCACCAGAGGTAAGAACAATCCCTTCGTCAAATGGGAAACCAACACCGTCACCATCCATTGAGAAATATCCGATACCATTTTGTTCACCAAAATCAGTTCCTGTAGAATAAGTAATATTCGATATTTGTGCACATTCGCCACCAATTAAAATATCCTGAACTAACTGCTCTACAGTATAAGTCGTTTGATCTACTATTACATTATCAAGACCAGGTCTTATACATAAGTCAAATGTAGTGTCTTCGCTACCAGAGCCAGCAGAAAATACTCTTACATAATAGGTGTTCCCAACAGTTAGTGTTGGTGATGTTATAGCATCATCGGTTGAACAATATATTTCTGTAAGAGAACCGCATGCTCCTTCATATAGACCATGATCCAAGTTCGTAGATGATCCAACAATATTTTCTAAACTAATAAGGTGTGTGTCATCAGTTGCAACAAATTGAAACCAAACATCGTCATCTGGATTACCAGTACAAGAACCAGAAGGAGTATTCGAAGGAGTTGCTTCGAGCAAAGTTCCAGGTGTTACAACAGTACATTCTCCATCAGTGTTAACAGCTGCAACTGTGGCATTGTCACAATTATCGTTATCTGGAGGACAAGCTAACAACTCAAAAGTGTTACTACTTATTGTACAGTTATTATCTTGTTCACTCATCACAAATACACTTACTGAAGTACCAAAGGCAAAAGGACCTACTTGATATACACCTGTAGAAAAGGCTTGTACAGTATTTGTATCAAAGTCATTTGAAATTTCTAAAGATGTAGCATCTCCCATACTTGTTATGTCTACATCGATGAAGAATTGATTACCAGCACAATCTGGTGCAGTTGCATATGTAGCTTCTGGTAGTGTACATAATAATTCTTGAATATTTATAGTAAAGTCTAACGTAACGCCCCAAGTACCATTGTAACATGGCTCAGGTGTTGCCTGACCCGAATCTGCTGTTCCAATGCGCATTCTGTGCTGCCCAAGAGTAGCAGTAGCAGGCATTATAAAAGAAGCATCGAGTATGTGAGGATTATTTAAACCTACAGACTCACCTTGATAAACCAGCTCAGAGGCATCAAATACCAAATCGTCATTAAAGTCTATCCAAATATTTNTATAGTAAGTAAATGTATGTCCAAATTCAATTTCAACATTGGTTTCTATACCTTGGAAAGCATTCACAACAGTTGATGTATGATCTTCGTAAGTTACATCACCAAAACTAGGGAAATTCACAATTCCTAAGGTAACATAGTTAACACCGTCTCCATCATTACTAGAAGGTTCAGACTGACAGTAGCCAGTATAGAAAGAGCCTGGTCCAGAGAAAGAACTTAAGTTAGTAGGGTCACATTCTGCCTGCACATAGAAATCATAGTCTGTATCAGACGTTAAACCTGTTAAAGTATATGGGTTAGTAGTTACACCAGTAACTAAAGTACCTGTTCCCGGCGTAAATCCAGCAGGACCATACTCTATATTCCAAGTAGTAGATGTGCCATTTTCAGTCCAGCCTACTTCAGTTGAAGTTAAACTTAAGTTGTTAGACGTTAAGTCAGTTGGCTCAGGACATGTAGGAATTCCTCTTACGCGGAAATTATCAACAAAAACATCGTTGTCTTGTGGGTCATCTACAGTACCCTCAGAGCCCAATATTCCAAATTGAACAACCTGACCAGCATAAGCCTCTAAAGTAACTACAGGATGTTCACCTGCCGCAGAAACGACAGAAGAGCTATCATAAGTTAATAGAGGTGTCCATGTTGCACCATTATCATTAGTTATAAGTAACTGAACAATATCATCAGAACCAAGTGTGCCAGCATTTGTAGTACTACCAAATTCCATGATTCCAAAGTCAAATTCTACCTGGAAAGGTCCTCCTGTTAGGTCAAATTGAGGAGATAATATCCAATCGCTCTTAGCAGCAAGCCATAAATTAATTTTATAAGCACCTGTAAAACCGTTGTTAAGGAAACCGTCAGCTAACCAACCGCCAGCTCCTAAATCACCAGGTCCAGTTGTAGCGTCACCACTATCAGCTTCGTCCCAACAGTCTGGAATTATTGTATCAAATTGTTCTAGATAATCAGGAACATAAATATCACATAATGTTTCGAAAGTAAAAGGGCCAGTCCAACCGCTAAACTCACTTCCACAATCAGCTTGAACATAATAGTCATAAGATGTTACAGCTGTTAATCCTGAGACTGTGTAAGGGTTTGTAACACCTGTATGAGTTGGTGTTCCAGTAGGAGGTGTACCAGATGTAACTATTTCAATATTCCATGCTGATACAGTGCCATCTTGATTCCAACTTAATTCAGCACTATTAGCCGTAATTGCAGCCGCAGTTAAAGAAGTAGGATTAAAACAAGAAGGAGCTTCATCAAAAGTCACATCATCTATAGCGATGTCATCATAAAAATCGCCAGTTACTATTTCAGAGAATATAAAACGAGCTTGAACGTCTCCTGTAATTGTCAATGTACTTAAATCTAGAACAATTAAGGTCCACCCACTAGTATTGGTATTAAAAGTACCCATACTATTCCAAGCAGCACCATCCCATACTTCTACATCGAGCTGAGAGTTGGCATTACCTTCATTATCACTAATTTCATAAAAAGATAGTGCAGGTGTTGTTAAGCCAGAAACATCAACCAAAGGGCTTGTTAAAGTTCTTGGACCTTCATCGCCTGAAGAGTCACACCATGCAAAATAATCATTAGTAGATGTTGTACCAGTTATGGTTCCGTTATTTCCAATATGATTAAATCCTGGATCGTTGTCAAAAAACCAATCTTCATTGCCGTCCATAGTCCAACATTGTGGAATTGTTCCACCGTTTTCAAATCCTTCAGAATATGGTGCAACAAAAGTTACACATTCAGTAGTAAATATATATGGACCAACCCACAAACTTTCATCGCTAGGACCGCAATTAGCTTGATAGTATACATAATATTCAGTAGCTGGGTTTAAAGAAGTTAAAGAAACATTTGGCGAACCTGTAGGCGAAATAGAAGATTCGGCTTCACCATTTCCAGGAGTAAAATCAGCACCGCTATTATATTCAATATTCCAATCGGTTTCAGATAGACCGACTGTCCAGTCTAAATTGGCAGAAGTAGCAGTTATTGCGCTAGCCACCATATTAGAAGGTTCTATACAAGTTGGCGCTTCAAAAAGCGTAACTACGATGTTAGACCAATCTGCATCTGAGCCACCGTAACTTTGATTTAGTACTATATCTATATATCCATCCGTTGTTGGATCGTAGACACCTGCTAAATCCCCAGAAAAGGTAAGTGTTGCATCAGCACCGCTGTTAGCGCTACCAGTAGTTGCGGGATCTATGATTACCGAACCAGCACTTGTGGTAAAAGTAATGTCCGCTTCAGAGGACCATGGGCCACCACCTCCGGCGCTCCAGTCTACAGTAACAGTAAAAGAATCATAAGCACCAGAAGAGGAAGCTGGAACCCCAACTGAATTTGCTACGTCGTTTATACTGATGGTAACAGGAGTCCCTTCAGCTACGTTTGTAGGCCCTATAATTGTGCTAAAATCATATTGGGCGCTTGCGGTAATGCAGAACCCTAGCATAATAAGAAATAAGGTAATCTTTTTCATAGTTTTAGGTTTGTTATTAAATAATTAAACCTTTCTAATTTGAAAATTAGAAAGGAATATTTGTTTTTAAGTTAGTATTCAGAAGCCGTTCAATATATAGTGAAAACGCTACTCTAGCTTTTTCTGAAATGTGAATTTATAAAAAATGACTATTAAGATTATATTAACATTGTGATAATAGATTAAATGCTCTTATTTCCGATTAAAGGAGAGTGATTTTGAGTTTTTTTCATAAAAAAAAGGCTTTGGGTTTAAATCCAAAGCCTTTTTAACATTTTATCTAAAGATTATTCGTTTTCTGAAGTTTTTAGAATTTTAAACTCAGAACGTCTGTTTTGGGCATGTTGCTCATCGGAGCAATTGGTACCACAATCAATTTTAGGTTCGGTTTCACCTTTACCTTCAGCAGCGATACGCGAAGCATCAATACCTTTAGAGATGACGTATTGTTGTGTGCTCTTAGCTCTACGTTGCGATAGTCTTTGGTTATAAGAGTTAGAACCTCTACTATCTGTATGAGATGTCGCATTGATAACCAAATCTGGATATTTGTTCATGATTTGAACTAGTTTATCCAATTCAAAAGCTGCCTGAGCAGTGATATTAGATTTGTCGAAGTCAAAATAGATAGGGTTAAGTACGATTTCATCAGGAGTCATAATTTTTTCAATAGGATCTAAAGAAATTTGAACCGCTAGCTCTTCCTCGCTTGTCCCTTTAACAGGCACTTTTTTGCTTTCAAAGTCTTCCATGACCACCTCAAGTTCAGAGTCCTGCTCGCACTCAACAATAAATTCAGCAACACCTTCTTCGTTTGTGGTTTTTGTAACGACCTTATTACCTTCAGCATCGTATAACGAAACAGAAGCTCCGTTTAAAGGCGCTCTGGTAACATCATCCAATACAGTAGCCGTAATTAAAACATCACAAAGTGGTTGAAGTTTTTTAAATGCGTAGACGTCATCACTACCTTGCCCACCATCTCTGTTAGAAGATACAAAACCTTCTTCGGTTTCTTCATTAATAGAGAACGCAAAATCATCACCATTACTGTTAATAGGAATACCAACATTTCTAACAGGTGCCATTTTACCATCTATAACTTTGGTATAAAACACATCCATACCACCTAGACCTAAATGACCATTAGAAGAGAAATAAAGGGTGTTGTTGCTACTTATGTAAGGGAACATTTCTTGTCCTTCAGTATTCACTTTTTGCCCTAAGTTTTCAGGCTCACCAATAGTACCATCTTCATTGATGGCCGCTTTGTAAATATCAAAGTTACCATAGCCGCCAGGCATGTTAGAAGAGAAATATAATGTAGCACCATCTGCACTTACAGACGGATTTTTAACAGAATAGTTTTCGCTATTAACAGCCAAACTTTCAATAGTGTCCCAATCGTCACCTAACTTAGTAGCTTTAAATAAGTACAATTGGCTATAACGCACCTTGCTTAAAGAGTCTTTTTCAAAATCTTTTTCAAAATAGCTTTCTCTAGAGAAGTACATGGTCTTACCATCAGGTGTAAAAGAAACCAAACCTTCATGGTATTTTGTATTGATTTTATTGTTCATTAAAGTAGCAGTACCATACGAGCCGTCAGCATTTTTAGTTAATGAGTAGATATCTAAGAATGGCTGCTCATTCCAACCGTAATTTTTACGATTGTCGTTTCTGGCAGAAGTGATGTAAAGTTTACCATCGTGTTCTATACCACCAAACTCTGATTGCGCGGTATTAAAACCAGCATCTTGCACATTAAACTTTTTACCTTGCTCTAAAATTTTTGGCAAATAGTTAGGGTTTTTTCTAAAGGCAGTTGCTCTGTTGTCTGAAGGACGCATAGAAGCAAATTTTTCCATTTGCTTGTTAGATTCTTCATATTTTCCGTTTGCTTTAAGCATTTCAGAGTATTTGTAGATCATTTCAGGATTATCTTCAGACTCTAAAGCTTTGGCATACCATTTCTCGGCTTCAACGGTATTGAAGATGTTGTAATAACATTCAGCCAATTGTCCATAAACATAGGCAGAACCTTCTCCTTTGTCAATGAGTTTTTTGTAGCTTTCAGCGGCATCAACGTATTCGAACCTAGCGAATTCCTTGTCAGCCTTTTTAGTGTTTTTGTTTTGAGCAGTTAAGCATAAACCACTCATTAACATGATAAATAATAGTGTTTTTAAGTTTTTCATAATAGTTTAGCTTAACGGATTAAAAGTATCTAGGTGAACGTGAAACTCGTTTCGGGAAATTAAGATCGAACAACAACATTACCTCGTGAGATGCAGGAGCAAAAGCTTTAATGTCTGAAGACACAGCGTCGTAAGCATATCCAACCCTTAGAGACGGAGACAGCGCAAAATTAACTAAACCAGAAAAGGAATCGTCCAATCTGTAAGAAGCACCAATTTCAAATTTTTTGAAGAACCTTGCATTAAGGTTCACATCAAAAGATGTAGGAGCATCAAAAGCAGACTTAACCATAAAAGATGGTTTTAATTCTGTGTTAGGCGATAGGTCAAACACATAACCACCCGTTAGGAAATAGTGCTGTGTTTCAGAACCGATTTTATTTCCGTTAGCATCAAGATGTACAGAGGATAACATATTAGGCACCGACAGCGATACATAATATTTATTGGTGTAATAGAAGAAACCAGCACCAATATTTGGTGTGGTCTCATTGATTTGCATACCAAAGAAAGGGTCACCCTCATCAATAACATCTACATTACCACTGGTAAGGTTAATATCATGGAAGGTTGCCCCAGCTTTAACACCAAAGGCCAGTCTATGTTCGCCACCCAACTTTAAGGTATAGGATAGATCAACATAGGCATTAGTTTCTTTAACGGGACCAATCTGGTCAGCAATAAGTGATACGCCCAATCCAAGATTACTTCCTATGGGAGCATGCCCAAAGAACGTTCCTGTTTCAGGGCCACCATCTATTTTGGACCATTGGTTTCTGTATAATAATCCAAAAGAGAGGTTTTCTCTAGAGCCTGCATATGCAGGATTCATAATGTTCATATTATACATGTACTGGGTGTACTGAGGGTCTTGTTGCCCATACATTTGCAATGCAAGGAAGAAAACCGCTATTATCGTGAGTTTTTTCATTATAAATTAAGTTGATTCAGTTAGTTGATTATCTGTTAATATATACCCATGCGCTCTTTTGCTTGGCACCACCTTCGTAGATTACGGTATAGAAATACGTACCTACAGGCAGTTCCTCACCATCATTGGTCTGGCCTTCCCATTCGTCCACATAGTTGTTTTTAGAATAAACCAATGTTCCGTTTCTGTTGAAAATTTCAAGTTTTACAACATCGAAACTACTAAGATCGAAGGTGTCATTTAGATCATCATTGTTAGGTGATATACCTTCAGGGAAAACACAAGACTCAGCTTCTTCAACGAATGCTGTTACGGTATTTGAACATTGTGTGTCATTAAATACAATTTCTGCAGAATAGTCTCCCGAAACTAAAACAGTATCTAATGTTAAACCACTTGCACCAGGAATATCAACTCCATCTAACGACCAAGTTACAGAAACATCTGTAGCAGTGAAGTTATCTGGTATAATACCTATTGAAACAGGCACTGTTGCATTTGGACAAACTATGTATTCAAATTGTTGATCGAAAGTAGCTAAAGGAACTATATTAACTACTAAATCGAAAGATGTAGTTTCATAACATCCTGTATTGATATCTTCAACTCTTACAAATACTGTTTCACCACTACTTGTATAAGGGCTTGTTAATGCTCCAGTACTATTATCTGCATCGGCTTGAGATGAGTGATATGTAATCGTAACATCTGAGCTTGCACTCACTTCATCATCTATTGAAGTTAAATCAAACTCAGTAGAACCATCTACATTACCGTCTGAATCATCACAAACAACAAAGTTTTCAGGTTGGTTAACCACTGGTCTAGGGTTAACAACTAACTCTACTTCAGACAACTGGCGACATCCTAAGAACCCTTCACTGGCAGCTGTTGCATCTTCAATTCTTATTATTAATGTTTCACCAGAGCTAGTGTAAGGAGAAGATACAGCATTAATAGCTTGGTTAGCATCATTAATATTAGTGTAATAACTTACAACAAAATCTTCTCCTAAGTCTAATGAGGCAGTTAAGGCATCTAAATCAAAGTCTTCAACGCCATCAGAACCAGGTCCATCACAAACTGTAATGTTTTGAGGATCTACAGACGGAGCTTCATCAAATAATCTAACATCAATTAAAGCGGAGAAATATGTTTCACTTTGATCACAAATTCCACCAAGAACTTGAACTTGATAAGTTCCAGACTCAGTAACTGTTAAATTAGGTTGGTTATAATCTGCAATAATAAATCCATCTCTATACCATCTAAATTCATCAACACTATAGAAAGTACTAGCTGTTAACTCTACGCTTGGATATCCACAGAATTCAAAAGTTTCATCAGGTGTTATAGGGTCTTCTATATCATCTTCAACTTCACCACCTTCTATAGATAGAACAACGTCACAAACAACATCACAGTTTGTTCCGTCTGGTGGTCCAGAATCTTGAGTAAATGTATAGAAACCAGGATCCTGCGAGAAGTTAGTTATTAATATAACATACACAGAGTTTGCAGGAACGTTAGTAAGAGTAATGGTTTCACTCGCTGTAGCAGAATAACTACAGTCTGCAATAGATTCAGGTAATAAATCTACACAACCACCTTGTTGGTCAACAAAAGGTCCCCAAACAATAAAGTCAATATCTATAGGATTTCCAGATAAATCAACCTGATCTAAACTAAAGACATAATCACCTGCCACATCAAAATTAATAGTATTCCATTGAGGGTCTGGTTGAGATCCTAAACAATCGTAATCTAAATAAGGAGGTGCTGTTTGATCTCCAACAATACTTTCATATTGTATAGAAGGGTCAGCACAAATTGGTAATGCATCTAAACAATAGGTAGGAGTACCAAGTGTACTGATACATAAATCGAATGTACTTGTTTCACTTGCACTACTAGCAGAGAAAACTCTTATATAATAAGTGTCTCCAACAACTAATGATGGTGTTAAGCTAAATGTATCATCAGAACAATAAATTTCTACAAGGTTACCGCAATCACCACCATATAGAGCATGGTCTAAATTGGTAGTTCCACCAGTTATATTTTGAATGTCTATAATTTGTTGGTCACCTGCAGCTGTAAATTGGAACCAAACATCATCATCTGGATCTCCACCACAAGATAATGGCACTCCTGATGGAGTTGCTGCTAAAATGGTTCCAGGTGTGGTAACACTACATGATTCATCAGTATTTACTGACGCTACAGTTGCACCATCGCAATTGTCATTGTCTGGTGGACATGCAAGTAATTGTATAGCTTGACTATTTATAATACAGTTTACATCATCATCATTACTTACAGAAACTATTACATCTTGAAGGAACGGGAAAGGACCAACTTGATAAACACCTACTGCTGTTACAGGAACAGTATCACTATTAATATTATTTGAAATTGTAAGGTTGGTTGCATCTCCTAAACTTGTAATATCTACATCAATTAAGAATTGATCTCCATTTTCACAGTCATCAATTACAGTATAAGTTGCTTCAGGATTTATACATGTAGCACAAGAAACAGTATAATTTATGCCATCAGCGTATGTAGCACTACCACTACCACAACTAACACTTCCATCAGAGTTTATATAAAAAGAAATTGTATCTCCGGTAGATTGAAATGATAAACCTCCAATATTACCTCCATTTCCATAATTGTCATCAGCTGGTGCGTAACCAGGGAAAGGGTTGCCATCAGAATCTAAGACAACTAATTCATCCCAGTTATTTTCTACAAACCCAGAATTAAATACAAGGTTTAAAGGTGTACCATCATTACTTGTAAAAGTAAATATAAGTGGATTTGTAGCACCTCCATTGTCATAACAATAATCTATTGTTAATGGACCGTCATTAGCACAATCTAATGTAAAATCAGTTTGAATTGGTGTGTCAAATACAACAGGACCCACCCATTCACTAAATCCATTAGCATCACAATTTGCTCTCACCCAAACCTCGTAAGAACTAGAGAATGATAAGCCTGTTTCGTTCACAGAAGGTGAAAAAACCTCTGTTCCAGGTCCTGTAGGTTCACCTGTACCTGCAGGTACAACAACATATTCCCAAGAGCCTTCTCCGCCAGTTCCAATCCAATCAATATCAGCAGAACTACCAGTTATATTTGTTATGGTTATACTACTAGGAGGAATACAATCTGGTGCTTCGTCGAAAGTTACATCGTCAATAGCGATATCATCATAGAAGTCTCCTGTAACGATTTCAGAAAAAATAAATCTTGCTTGCACATCTCCAGTAATAGTAAGACTGCTAAGACCAATAATCTTTAATTCCCATCCTGAAGTATTAGTATTATATGTTCCCATATTATTCCAAGCTGCACCGTCCCATACTTCAACATCTAGTTGACAGTTAGCATTGCCCTCATTGTCACTTATTTCATAAAAAGATAAAGCAGGAGATGTAAGTCCAGATACATCAACTAATGGACTTGTTAATGTTCTAACACCATCATCACCAGATGAGTCACACCAAGCAAAATAGTCATTAGTTGCCGTAGTACCAGTTATGGTACCGTTATCACCTATATGGTTGAAACCAGGATCATTATCAAAAAACCAATCTTCGCCACCATCCATAGTCCAACAAAGAGGAATTGTTCCTCCATTTTCAAAACCTTCAGTGTAAGGTGCTGTAAAGGTTGTACACTCAGTAGTAAAGGCAAAAGGTCCTACCCATCCACTGAATTCGCTACCACAATTAGCTTGAACATAATATTCATAATCGGTAACAGCTGTAAGACCACTTACGGTATAAGGATTTGTAACTCCTGAGTCTGTTGCAGTGCCTGTTGGAGGCGTACCCGCAGGAACAAGTTCTATATTCCAGTCTACTACAGTGCCACCTTGTGTCCATCCAAGTTCAGCAGAG
Organism: Winogradskyella sp.; assembly: GCA_002722255.1. Taxonomy (GTDB): domain Bacteria; phylum Bacteroidota; class Bacteroidia; order Flavobacteriales; family Flavobacteriaceae; genus Winogradskyella; species Winogradskyella poriferorum. The sequence continues at coordinate 627,358 of PBLD01000001.1, forward strand.
GTAGAAGTAATCGCACTAGCGGTTAAAAAGGTAGGGTCAAAGCAAGTAGGCGCTTCATCTAAAGTAACGTCATCTATTGCAATGTCATCATAGAAATCGCCTGTTACAGGCTCTGAGAATATAAACCTTACCTGAACATCACCAGTTATAACTAAACTAGAGAGATCTATTAATTTTAACTCCCAGCCAGCGGTGTTCGTATTATAAGTTCCCATATTGTTCCAAGCTGCACCATCCCATACTTCAACATCCAATTGAGAATTTGCGTTACCTTCGTTATCACTTAGTTCATAGAAAGAAAGAGAAGGATTGGTAAGTCCAGAAATATCAACAAGAGGACTTGTTAAGGTGGTTACACCATCATTTCCAGAAGAGTCAACCCATGCAAAGAAATTATTTGAAGATGTTGTACCTGTTATAGTACCGTTGTCACCTATATGGTTACCAGCACCTGTATCACTAAATTGCCAATCTTCTCCACCATCCATAGTCCAACATAACGGAATAGTTCCTCCATTTTCAAATCCTTCTGTATATGGAGCTGTAAATGTTACACATTCTGTTGAAAAAGCAAAAGGTCCTACCCAAGAACTAACATCTCCACCACAATCTGCTTGTATGTAGTATACATAATTAGAAGCGGGAGTTAATCCAGTAATAGTAAAAGGATTTGTATTAGCAACGTCGGTAGGAGTTTCCGTTTGAATTCCTCCATCAAGAACAACTTCAATATTCCAACTAGTAGCAGTGCCATTTTCTGTCCAAGATAATGTTGCACTATCAGAACCTGTACTTACAATTGCTAAATCAGATGGTTCTGGGCATGTAACTTCAAAAATATTGATGTCATCAAAACCAAAACCTTCATCTACAACGGATCCGTCAGAGCCAAACGCAATTCTAAAGATTACATTAGATTGGCCTCCTAAACCTGTAAGCGCATGTCTTGCAGTGACCCAAGCATTTGTTCCTGCTGCACCAGTCCCAGACCAACCTTCTTGTTGACCACCAGGATTACCTCCAATGGTGTCGTCTGTATACCAGTTGTTTGGGTCTCCGTTAGCACCAACATTAACCCAGGTGGTACCTCCATCGATAGAAGACTGAAGTACAGCTCCATCCCAACTAAATTCAATATCATACCAAATACTTAATTCAATTGAAGGAGCAGAAAGGGATGAAAAGTCAAAAACAGGACTTGTAACCCAAGAGTCTTCGTTAGTATTGTAATTACCTGAGAGATTGGTTACCCAAGCGTTGGTTCCAGATGCAGCACTATTAATAATAGCACCAGTTGGTGTACCTAAAGCCCAAGTACCGTTTGTTGTGTTGTCGGCAACCCAACCTCCATCACCAGACTCAAAGTCTTCAGTGTATGGAAAAGTAGTTATTTGTGCTTGTACACTCGTAATTGCAATGGACGAAAGCAAAAATAAAAATAGAGTAATCTTTTTCATTATTAATCGGTTTGTTAGAAATTATTTAACCCTTTTTAATACATTGATTATAAAGGATTTGTTTTTTTTAATTTTTTGAGGCTTTGGGAAGCATATATTTACGCTGATTAAACGTACTTTTTATGCTCACCCGAAGATATAAAAAATGGCTATTAACGTACTGTTAACATTGCTATAATAGATTAACGACATTATTTATCGATAAATGGTTTAGGGCGTTCTAAATTGAATATAAACAGGGAAATGATCGCTATATCCTCCTTTATATTTCTTACCTGCGTAAGTTCTAAAAGGTTGCCCTTTGTATTTGCCGTGATATTGTGTTAAGAACTTTGAATTAAATACTTCAGCCTTTATAAATTTTAATTTTGTACCATCAGGATCAAAAAAATTACCACTAATTAGTATTTGATCAAACATATTCCATTGAAAATCATGATTCAAACTCCCTTTATTATAGGATAAGACCGTACTAAAAGGATTATATAAATGACCTTCCTTTTCTAATAGCATTAAACTCTCATTCTCTGGGTTGTCATTAAAGTCTCCCATAACAATGACTTTAGCATTTGCTTGTTCTTTTTTTAACCTTGCGATAACATTGTTTACAACATTGGCTGCAGCAATCCTTTTATGTTCGGTTTCTTTTTCACCTTCGCGACGAGACGACCAGTGGTTAACAATAATATTAATGTCTTCCTCATGAAGTTTCCCTTGCACAAGCAAAATATCTCTGGTATAGTCTCTTTCACCAGTTTCTGATTGAAGGTAGACTGAAAATGTTTCAGAATTTTCAACTTTAAAAAATTCGTCTTTATATAATAGAGCAACATCGATGCCGCGTTCGTCTGCAGAATCATAATGTATATAGCTATAGGTTTCAGAGATTAGATTTTCACTTCTAACAAGATCAGAAAGTACTTTTTTGTTTTCTACTTCTGCTAAACCAACAATAATAGGAGCTAGGTTTGTTTCTTCTTTACCTATTTGAGATATAACTTTCCCTAATTTTTTTAGTTTGTTATCATAGCGTTTTGGTGTCCATCGTTTAGCAGATGTTGGTAAAAAGTCATCATCATTAGTTAATGGATCATTTTCTATATCAAATAAATTTTCGATATTATAAAAAGCTATTGTGTGCGTGTTAGAGTTTTTAATCATGCAATAAAAATATAGCTTTTTAAAAATATACTGAGGAAAATCCATTTCCTTAACTTTGTACTTTATTTAATATATGCTAGAGAAAAAAGATATAAAATTAGAAAGTGTTGTACTTATTGGTATTATCACTCAAGATCAAGATGAAGAACAGTCTAAAGAGTATTTAGATGAGCTTGAGTTTTTAACCTACACTGCAGGTGGTGATGTTGTAAAACGATTTACTCAAAAAATGACGCAGCCAAACCCTAAAACCTTTATAGGTACAGGTAAGATGGAAGATGTCATGAACTTTGTAAAAGAGAATGAAGTTGGTACTGTAATATTTGATGATGAGCTTTCGCCAGCGCAAGAACGCAACATCAGTAAAATATTGAATTGTAAAATTTTAGATAGAACCAATCTCATCTTAGACATTTTTGCGCAACGTGCACAAACCAGTTATGCCAGAACTCAAGTAGAGTTGGCGCAATGCGAATACTTATTACCACGACTAAAAGGAATGTGGACACACCTTGAAAGACAAAAAGGTGGTATTGGTATGCGTGGTCCTGGTGAAACGGAGATAGAAACAGATAGACGTATTGTGCGCGACAAAATTGCGTTGCTAAAAGCTAAGATAAAAACCATCGACAAGCAAATGGCAGTGCAGCGAGGCAACAGAGGCAAGATGGTACGTGTGGCTTTAGTAGGTTATACCAATGTTGGTAAGTCTACTTTGATGAATGTGATTAGTAAAAGTGAAGTCTTTGCCGAAAATAAACTCTTCGCAACTTTGGACACTACTGTTAGAAAGGTTGTTATAGGAAACTTACCATTTTTGGTAAGTGATACGGTAGGGTTTATCAGAAAATTACCAACGCAATTGGTAGAGTCTTTTAAAAGTACTTTGGATGAAGTTAGAGAAGCCGATTTATTGTTGCATGTGGTGGACATCTCACATTCTAATTTTGAAGAACATATAGAATCGGTAAATCAGATTTTAGATGAAATTGAAAGTAAGGATAAACCTACCATTATGGTGTTTAACAAAATCGATGCTTACGAGCCAGAACCTTTTGATGAAGAAGATTTATTAGAAGAGCGAACTAAAGCAAACTTTACGATTGATGAATGGAAAAAAACCTGGATGTCTAGAGTTGGCGATAATGCCCTTTTTATTTCGGCATTGAACAAAGAAAATATGGACGAATTTAGAAAACGTGTCTATCAAGAAGTACGAGAAATTCATGTAACTCGTTTTCCATACAATCATTTCCTATATCCAGACGTTGAAGATATAGAGTAAATTATCTTCAAGATGACTACAAATGCCAACCAATTCAAAATTCGGATAAAAAAGATTTTTAAAAACAAGTGGGTAAAATGGCTTTCTGTTTGTGCAGGTGCCATTTTACTGTTTTTGGTTGGTCTTTATATCAGTATATATTTAGGATTCTTCGGAAAGCTGCCAACCACAGAAGAACTAAGTTCCATAAAGCAAGAGCAAGCCACCCAACTTTTAGATCACAACGGTAAATTAATCGGCAAGTATTACATCTATGATAGGCAACCTGTAGAATTCAAGGATTTTCCGAAGCATTTAATAAATGCTCTAGTTGCGACTGAAGACAGCCGTTATTACGAGCACGATGGTGTAGATAATATCAGTCTAATGCGTGTGTTTGTAAAGAATTTAATTCTTAGAGATAAAAGTGCTGGTGGTGGAAGCACAATAACGCTTCAATTGGCAAAGAATTTATATGGCAGAAAAAATTATGCGCTATTTAGTATGCTCATCAATAAGTTCAAGGAATCTATTGTAGCCAAGCGTATTGAAGATATTTATTCTAAGGAAGAAATTTTAACGCTTTACCTAAACACGGTTCCGTTTCCGGATAATACTTATGGTATAGAAAGTGCTTCTTTAAAGTTTTTCGACAAATCTGTAAAAGACTTATCGCTAAACGAAGCAGCCACTCTAGTCGGAACACTAAAAGCCAACACCTACTACAATCCAAGAGTGCATCAACAACGTAGTGAAGATAGACGAAATGTAGTGCTCAACCAAATGCTTAATTATGGCTACTTGGCAAAAGATTCTTTAGAGTTTTATAGTAACGAAACGTTGGAACTCAATTACAAATCCTACAATCACGATTTAGGGTTGGCACCTTATTTTAGAGAAGCTGTTAAACAAGAGCTTTCAAAAATATTAGATACGCTAAAAACACCAGATGGCGAAACCTATGATTTGTATAAGGACGGATTGGTTGTGCATACAACGTTAGACTACCAAATGCAACAATATGCTGAAGACGCAATGAAATCGCACCTTACAAAATTGCAAAGTGATTTTGAAGCTTCTTACGGAAAGTATGCACCTTGGAACGATAACTCTAAAGTTTTAAAAGTAGCAATTCAAAAATTGCCAATCGTTAAAAAATATAAAGAAGCAGGTTTGTCTGATGCGCAGATTAAAGATTCTTTAAACGTAAAAAGAAACGTTGAATTATTCGGTTGGAAAGGAGATACAATCAAAAATGTTTCTGTAGTAGATAGTTTGAAGCATTATTTGAAGTTTTTAAATACAGGAATGCTATCCATAGACCCAAAAACTGGTGCAGTTAGGACTTATATTGGTGGCATTGATTATCGTTTCTTTAAGTACGACCATGTTTCCCAAAGCGAACGACAAGTTGGCTCAACCTTTAAACCTTTTGTCTATACAGCAGCAATTGAAAACGGTTTAGACCCTTGTACTTATTTTGCACTTAGCGAAGTGACGTATACGAATTATGATGATTGGACACCAAGTAATGCTGGTAGCGATGAAGAAGATCCTCATATTAATTATACTTTAGAAAATGCATTGAGTAATTCTGTAAATACCATTGCTGTAAAGGTATTAGAGGAAGTTGGTATACCAAAAACCATAAAACAAGTCGAAAAATTAGGTATCACGCACGAGTTACCTAATAAGCCATCCTTGGCATTAGGTGTTTCAGAAATTAATTTGAAAGAACTCACAGGTGCTTATGCGAGTTATGTCAATAAAAGTAAGCCAGTAAAACCATTTTTAATCACAAAGATTGAAGATAAAAATGGAAATGTCATCGCTAATTTTGAACCAGAAGTTGCCGAAGCGCAAGCTTACAATGATTATACAAGGCAAGTAATGCTTCAAATGATGAAATCTACAGTAAATTCTGGTACAGCAACACGATTGCGAAACACCTACGGATTACGAAACGACATTGCAGGTAAAACAGGAACAACACAGAACAATAAAGATGGTTGGTTTGTGGCATTAACGCCAAAATTAGTAACCATTACTTGGGTAGGCAACGATAACCATAGTATAGGTTTTAAATCAACAGGAATAGGGCAAGGTGCAAATTCGGCATTACCAGTTTTTGCGAAGTTTTATCAAAAGCTCAATAAAGATTCAGACTACAGGTCTATAACTAACGCTAAGTTTGAAAGTCCATCTGAAGACGTGATAAACGATTTGGATTGCGAGCCAACCAAACGCGATGGTTTTATTAAGCGTTTGTTTAAAAGGAAGAATAAAAAGAAAAAGTTTGACTAAAAGAAAAGCCTGTCAATTGACAGGCTTTTTAACTTTTTATGTAGCTCTATAGTCTTAGAACTTATAGCTTAAACCAATTGTGTAATACGTTTGTAAATCGTTGTCTACGTTATCAAACGTTGGTTCGTCCGCAGTTCCCATTGGGTCAAACTGACCAAGAGCATAGTTAAGCGCTTCTTGTTTGTTGCTTCTTAAACCAAAATCGAAACCAACACCAATCATTTTCCATAAGGTGTAGCTGAAAGAGTTAGTCCACGTCCAGTTAGATAAGTCACCAGACTTGTAACTTTGGAATGTAGAGAAATTAGATTTAAAAGCTATAGCACCAATTTGTCTTGTATAATCTGCTACGATTTTAGCACCCATAGATGAATCGAAAATAGCATCATTATCAGCAAAAACAAAGTTGTAGTTTAATGGGTGAATAACCACGATTAAGTTATCTAACGGAGTCCAAGTAGCACCAACACCAAGGTCTAAGTAACCTGGATCGTTAAAGTTGTTTAGTAATGTCGTTCTGTATTCCATTAAACCAGAAACAGCCCACTTTTCGCTTAACTTACGACCATAAAGAGATGATAAGTTAAATACATCTGTAGTAGGTTCAAAATCATCGCTATCAGTATCGATGTCTTTGTTGTCTAATTTTACCCACGCTAAGTTTGTAGTTAAGGCATTTCTCCAAAAATATTTGTCTTCAATTTTGTTGGCAAAAGCATTAAAAGTAAAACCAATATTACCAGAAGAGTTATTTGGTGCGCCTTGCGCATACCAGTTGTTAAAGTTAGATAAGCTTCCTCCAATAGTACCAAAAGCACCTACTCTCCAGCCAGGTAAAGCATCTATCTGAGCCTGTAAGGCATTTGCTTCTGCTTGAAACTTATTTGCCTCAGCTTGTTTTTCAGCTTTTTGTGCTTGTAACTCTTCTTTTGTTTGAGAAAAACCAAACGAAATTGCAAGCATTAAGAATGCTGATAAAAGTAATTTTCTGTTCATAATGAATTAAATTTTAATAATTTAAGTTGTTATAAGTTTTACAAATATACGTGTTTACTGACCTTTTTGGATGTCAGAAAACAGCTAATCACTATTGATTAGACCTTAAATTAATAAAGAAGTCACATTTATTTTTTCCTTTTGAAGAGAGGTACAGAAGAACAAGCTTCACCAAACATTATGGATTTTGCAATTGGCTTAAGTTTTTGAGATAATAAAACCAGAGCATTTGCAGGCACTGGTTTATTAGAACAACCTTTTATAATTACAGGCATATCCTGATAAACACCAAGGTCTAATTCTGCAATGATTGAAGAATAAATCAAAGATTCTAAATCTTCTAAAGTGCCAATTACCGTAAGTTTAGAATAGTTTTGAAGCTCTAAAGAAATTAGCATATAAGCCCAGTCAGGTACAATAGCATCTGTAGAACAATGTAGTGCAACATAACAATTATTATATTGAGACCAATCGTGCTCAGCAACGTGTGCTCTAAACTCTTTTTCTCTGAGGACTAAACCTTCAAGTAACCAATCTTTTATGTCAAAAAGAACACGTTGCCCATTTGGGTAATAATCCTCTAAGTCTATAACTTTAAGTTTACTGTTAGCGACTCTATTTATAATTTCTTCTGCCATAAATTATTTTACACTATAGCGTCTTAGGCCATAGTTTGTTTCATCGCGTTCTATGTATTCTAAAGAAATTTTACTGCCATTTTCTACAGGTTGCTTTAGCTTAGAACGATGAATATTTTCATATGTATCTACACTAATAGCTGTTCTGTTTTCAAGAGTTTCAAAGAGTTTAATGTCTTTAATTTTAGACATCCAGTCGTTTTGTACAACACCTTCAAAAACTTTAGATTTAGAACCACTTCCATAAGCAATAAAGCCTACAGGATTACCTGCAATATCTTTATTGTTTCTGTAGTTATCAGATAAAAAGCTCAATAAGGACATAAAAATTGAAGCCGTATACATATTGCCAATTTCTGAAGAAGCCAATTCGCCTTGTGCAATTCTTGAGTTTACAAAATCACTGTATAGCTTCGATTTATAGGCTTTTTTAGACCAATCTTTTGGGTCTGAATCTTCAGATTTGCCGATTTCATTTTCTAAGTCTTGCTGAAGGTTTGAATCTTTAATCCAATGTAACCAATTGTTGAAAATGATACGTCTTCCATGAAAAGCATAAGGCAAATGGAATACAATATGCTGCCACTTTTCATTAAAATCTGTTGGCTTATTTTGGTCGAAATGTTCTAAGGCTTCAGTAATTCTATCGCTATAACAAGCATTAGAGAATTGACCATCAAAAACAGGCTCTTCTTTAAATACTTCAACAACTTCATTACTATCTGACCAAAATTCAGAATTTGTGGTAGAAATGAACTTGGCAATCTTTTCGCTTGAAGCTTCTAAATCTAATTCACTTAAAATAGACTTTAGTAAATCTACTTTTTTGTAAGTACGTCTAGGTTTAAAGAAGTCTCCTTCACTCTTAAAAGCCACTCCCCAAACATCATTAATTGTAATGATAGAAGGCTTATGACTAATTAATACTGCAACTGCACCAGCACCTTGAGTGTATTCTCCAGTAGAATTGATATCGTATTTAGACACATCTGAGGCGATGACAATGGCTTTTCTGCTTTGGTCTTGTTTAACCCAGTCAATACTATTTTGTAAAGCATCTACAGCACCAACACAGGCAAATGTTAAATCAACTACATCACAGTTTTTAAAGCTACGCTCGCCATAGGTTGCTGCTAATTCTTTTTCAACAATTTCTACAGCGTAAGTTGCTGTAGGTTTAGAACCGTCAATAGCACTTTCGGTACCTAGATACACACGACCAATTTCATTTGGATCGATATTGTTTTGTGTAATTAAGTTGAGTAAGGCATTAGCCGCAAAGGTTGCAGCGTCTTCGCCAATGTTTGGTACTGCCATTTTTTGCAGACCAAGTCCTCTTTTTAATTTTTCTGCTTCAATACCTCTGGCTTCTGCCAAGTTATCCATTGTTACATAGAGTTGAGGTACATAAAATGCAATAGCGTCAATTCCTGTTGCAGTCATAAAAAATGTTTTATAGCATTCCTAATTCTAGTTTTGCTTCTTCGCTCATTAAGTCTTGAGACCAAGGTGGATCAAAGGTAATTTCTACTTCGGCATCTTTAACCTCGTTAATAGATTTTACTTTTTCTTCAACCTCTAAAGGAAGGGTTTCTGCTACAGGGCAGTTTGGTGTTGTTAAGGTCATTAAGATTTTTACTTCATAATCTTCATTAACAAAAACATCATATATTAATCCTAATTCGTAGATGTCTACAGGAATTTCAGGATCGAAAATTGTTTTTAATACACGAACAATTTTATCGCCCAAAACATTTGTGTCTATTGTTGTTTCGCTCATCTTAATTCAACTGTGTTTGGTATGCAATGGCATACATTTTTAATTGTTTTATCATGCTAACTAATCCATTAGCTCTTGTAGGAGATAAGTGGTCTTTAAGTCCTATTTTGTCAATAAAATCGGTGTTAGCTTCTATAATATCTTTTGGGTGTTGATTAGAAAACACTCTAATTAAAATAGCAATGATGCCTTTAGTGATAATGGCATCACTATCTGCAGTAAAAGCTACTTTATCGTCGTTCATTTCGGCATGTACCCAAACTTTGCTTTGGCACCCTTTTATGATGTGATCTTCGGTTTTGTATTGTTCATCAATTAAAGGAAGTGTTTTTCCTAAGTCTATCATATATTGATAGCGTTCTTCCCAATCTTCAAACATAGAAAACTCATCTATAATTTCGTTTTGAATCTCTTCAATAGTCATAATCAAATTCATTTAAAACAAAGTTACAAAATAGCTACTGTTTAGTTGCTATTTCTACCATTGATAATATCTTATTAACTATTGATACTATTTCTTTTGGAGGATTACCATGATCAAAAGTAGGTGTCATCATTTCTACATCTCCCTTTATAACAGATAATGTTGCGTGAGGTGCTCCATCGTGTAGGCGCGTATCTGTAGGTGCTTTTAATAAGTCTAAATTTTCTACTATTGAATTGCTGAGCATGTTCTTAAGCATTTTCCAATCTTCTGCATTGCATGCATAAGTACTTAGGTTTTTTAAACTTCTTTCTTTTGAAATTTTTATTTGTGTTTTTGAAATTTCAATATGTTTGAATGATCCTCTAGTTGAGGTTTCATAGATAACAACGAACTTTTTGTAATTATCTCCTACAATACTGTTTTTACCAGGCCTTGAGGCTTCATTTTTTGTTGCTCTAAAAAGTTCAGAATCTTCATTTGAAAAAATAAGTGTGTCATTTTTTACAACAAATGATTTGGTCTCGTTTAAAGCTTTTATGAAATCTCTTTCTAAGATGTTAGAGTCTGGTTCACAGAACTTTTTAGAAGTTGCTATTGGACCAAATTTAATAGTGTTTTCTTTGACTGTATAATTCCCAAAAAAGGTATTACAGCCAGAAAAGCCTGAGGCATGATTTATTGAGTCATTAAAGGTTATCGTGAGTCCTTCATACGATATGTCCGTGGCTTCTAATTGACTAATGCTATAGGTTCCTGATAGGCTAGATTGTGCCATATTCTCTTTTTGTTCAGTCACTGTTGACTTAGCAGAATTGCAAGATCCTGTAAGTGTAACTAAAGTAAGAATACTTAGTAAAAATTTCATAAATAACGATTTTATTAAACTAAGTTACACTTTTGATGCCAAACTCTGGATAATTAGGCGTATAAGTATTTCTATACTTTAATAAAATTTAGGATAACATCATTACAGCCTTCTTTAAGGAAGCAATAAAAGTGTCGATTTCTTCCTTGGTATTATAGAACATAAATGATGCTCGTACTGTTCCTGGTATTTTAAAATAATCCATTATCGGTTGCGCACAATGATGACCTGTGCGGACAGCAATACCCATTTTGTCTAAAATAGTACCAATATCGTAAGGGTGAATATTGCCAACATTAAAAGATATTACTGATGTTTTGTGTCTAGATGTGCCATAAATTTTTACACCTTCAATGGCTTGTAGTTTAGAGGTAGCGTATTCCAGCAGCTCGTTTTCGTAATTGGCCAGAGTATTAAAGCCAACTGTATTCATGTAATCCAGAGCTGCGCCAAAAGCAATTCCACCACAAATATTAGGTGTTCCCGCTTCAAATTTATGAGGTAAATCAGCGTATGTAGTTTTTTCGAATGTTACTTCGGCAATCATTTCGCCTCCTCCTTGGTAAGGAGGTAATTTCTTTAACCATTCTTCTTTTCCATAGAGCATTCCAATGCCAGTTGGACCACACATTTTGTGAGCGGAACACACATAGAAATCTACATTTAATTCTTGTACATTGGCTTTAATGTGCGGAGCAGCTTGTGCGCCATCAACCAAAACAGCTGCACCAACGTCATGAGCTTTTTCTATTATGGTCTCAATAGGATTTATTGTACCAAGAGCATTAGAAACATGGTTGACAAAAACAAGTTTGGTATTAGGGTTTAAAAGCTTTTCAAATTCTGAAATTACTAATTCACCATCAGTATTCATAGGAATTACTTTGAGAATTGCACCTGTGCGTTCGCAAAGCATTTGCCATGGTACAATATTACTGTGGTGTTCTAAAGCAGAGACAATGATTTCATCTCCTTTTTTTAATAATGAAGAAAAACCATTAGCAACTAAATTAATACCATGCGTTGTTCCAGAAGTAAAAATTATTTCGTGAGACTGCTTAGCATTAAAATGCTTTTGAATTTTTATTCGTGCTTGCTCATAAGCATCGGTAGCTTCTTGGCTTAACGCATGAACTCCTCTGTGAATATTAGCATTGTAACCAGAGTAGTAGTCTACAATAACATCAATTACCTGTTGAGGTGTTTGCGATGTTGCTGCATTATCCAAATATATTAAAGGCTTGCCATTAACTTCTCTCTTAAGAATAGGGAAATCCTTTCTTACTTGTTTTACATCGAGAGTGGTATGGCTTAAGACTTTATTCATTTATAAATCAAACCCAATATTTACACCAAGCTTATTGGCAATTATTTTGGTAATTCTATTTTTTATTTCTGGAATTTTTACAGAGTCTAAAACGTTATTACTAAACGCAAACATTAATAAACCTCTTGCTTCCTTTTCTGGAATACCACGAGATCTTAAATAGAACATTGCACTTTCGTCTAACTGCCCAATTGTACAACCGTGAGAACACTTTACATCATCTGCAAAAATCTCTAATTGAGGTTTTGTGTTTATAGTAGCTTTATCGCTTAATAAAATATTGTTATTAGCCTGAAAAGCATCAGTTTTCTGAGCCTCTTTTTCAACTAAAACCTTACCGTTAAATACACCTGTTGCGCTATCGCCAAATATACCTTTGTAATCTTGGTGACTCTCGCAATTTGGCTCAATATGGTGTACTAAAGTATTATGGTCTACATGCTGTTTGTTACCAATTATGGTAATACCTTTCATAGTAGAATCTATACGCTCTCCGTTTTGATAGAAGTTAAGGTTGTTTCTTATAATTTTTCCTCCAAAAGAAAAGGTATGCACCTTAGCGATACTCTCTTGCTTTTGATTAATGAAAGTGCTATCTATTAACGAAGCAGTTTCTCTGTCGTTTTGAATTTTGTAATAATCTACGATAGCACGTTTGTTGGCAAAAATCTCAGTTACAGAGTTGGTTAAAACAGGATTGTCTGTTAAACTCTGGTGACGTTCTATTATCTGAACATGAGAATTTTCATCAACCACAACTAAGTTTCTAGGTTGAAGCATTAAAGCTGCTTCATTACCAGTAGAAAAATGTAAAATCTGAATTGGCTTTTCAACCAGTTTGTTTTTAGGTATATGAATGTAAGCTCCTTCTGCAGAGAATGCTGTGTTTAATGAAGACAAACCATCTTTTGATGCTATTTTATTAAAATAATTTTCAATAACCAACCTATATTTTGGTTTGCTAAGGGCAGCAGACATTAAACAAACATCTATACCATCATGTGTGGTTTGAGATAAGTGCGAAGAATATTTACCATCGATAAATACAATTTTGTATGAATCGATATCATGAATAAAATACTTCTTAACGTCTTTAAATTCTAAAGCGTCTTCGTGTTTAGGAAACACACTATAATCATGCTTTAATACTGAATTTAATGAAGTGTACTTCCAAGCCTCTTGGCGCTTGGTTGGAAACCCTTCATTTTCAAAATGTTTTATAGCCTCAGTTCTAATATCATGGACAGGCGAATCTACATCGACTGTATCTTCGAATGCCATAAATGAGGAAACTAACTTTTCTTTTAATTCCATTTAGCTTATAAATTAAGCGTTTACTTCTTCTTTAATCCAATCGTAGCCTTTGGCCTCTAACTCGTGTGCTAGTTCCTTAGAACCAGACTTAACAATTTTGCCATTGTGTAATACGTGTACAAAATCTGGAACGATATAATCTAATAATCTTTGGTAATGAGTAATGACAATAACAGCATTATCCTTAGATTTTAGTTTGTTTACACCATTGGCAACAATTCTTAAAGCATCGATATCCAGGCCAGAATCTGTTTCGTCAAGGATAGCAAGTTTTGGTTCTAACATTGCCATCTGAAAAATTTCGTTACGTTTTTTCTCACCACCAGAAAATCCTTCGTTTAAAGAACGTGATAAAAATTTACGGTCTATTTCTAAAAGTTCAGACTTTTCACGAATCATCTTAAGCATTTCGTTAGCAGGCATATCTTCTAAGCCTTGAGCTTTTCGAGTTTCATTAATTGCTGTTTTCATAAAGTTAGTTACACTAACTCCAGGAATTTCTACAGGATATTGAAATGAAAGGAAAATGCCCTTGTGAGCTCGTTCTTCTGCAGCTAATTCGTCAATGTTTTCACCTTCAAGTAAAATTTCACCTTCTTCAACTTCATACTCTTCTTTACCAGCAATGACTGAGGCTAATGTACTTTTACCAGAACCATTAGGTCCCATAATAGCATGTACTTCGCCAGGTTTAACTTCGAGATTAATACCTTTTAAGATTGCTTTATCTTCTACGCTTGCGTGTAAGTTGTTTATCTTTAACATTGTCTTAGTTTGATAATTTTATAACGTCTTCTTTGTTTGGGTTTGGTTTTTCTACCTTCAAGACTTCTTTAATTTCTAAGGCTTGTTCCCACTTAATATTTGGATTTGTATTTTTAATTTTTTTTACTCTAACTGTAACAGGGACAGAGGTGTATTTGTGTTCTTTAAAAGGTTGCACTTCCTTGTTAAGTTGATGCATATTATCATCTACAACTACCGAGTAAATTGTACCATTTGGTGACTCAAAGACTGCGGCATTTTGGTCAGCATCGAATACAAATTCGCCTTTGATAGTTATGTAGCCATCATTTTGGTCGTAAGATTTAGCTCTGTTTTCTTCTAATGTCGGTTCGGTTTTAGTATTGTCCTTACAACTCATAAAACTTACCATAGCCAGTAAAATGAATACAATTTTTTTCATAACCTTATCCTACAGAGCCTTCTAAGCTGATTTCTAATAATTTTTGAGCCTCAACTGCAAACTCCATCGGAAGCTTATTTAGTACCTCTTTACTAAATCCATTAACAATTAAAGCAATTGCTTTTTCAGTGTCTATACCACGTTGGTTACAATAAAAAATCTGGTCTTCACCAATTTTGCTTGTTGTAGCTTCGTGCTCAATTTGTGCAGTTTTGTTTTTAGCTTCTATGTACGGAAATGTATGTGCACCACACTCGTTACCCATCAATAAACTATCACACTGTGAGAAGTTACGAGCATTTTCTGCTCTTGGGCTTATTTGCACTAAACCTCTGTATGAATTTTGTGACTTTCCTGCAGAGATACCTTTTGAGATAATGGTTGACTTGGTATTCTTACCTAAATGAATCATTTTGGTACCTGTGTCTGCTTGCTGAAAATTGTTAGTAACAGCAATAGAATAAAATTCGCCTACAGAGTTATCTCCTTTAAGTACACAGCTTGGGTATTTCCATGTTACAGCAGAACCGGTTTCTACCTGTGTCCAAGAAATTTTTGCATTATTCTCGCACAATCCACGTTTGGTAACAAAGTTGAAAACCCCTCCTTTACCTTCAGCATTTCCTGGGAACCAGTTTTGTACAGTAGAGTACTTTATTTCGGCATCTTCTAAAGCAATTAGCTCTACAACAGCTGCGTGCAATTGATTCTCGTCTCTGCTTGGTGCAGTACAACCTTCAAGGTAACTTACGTAACTTCCTTCGTCTGCAATAACAAGCGTTCTTTCAAACTGACCAGTTCCTGCTTGGTTAATACGGAAATAGGTAGAAAGTTCCATTGGGCAACGCACTCCTTTAGGAATGTAGCAAAATGAACCATCACTAAATACTGCTGAGTTTAAAGCCGCATAGAAATTGTCTTTCTGCGGAACAACAGTACCAATATATTTCTTTACAAGTTCTGGATGCTCTTTAATAGCCTCAGAGATACTCATAAAGATGATGCCCTTTTCAGCAAGTGTTTCTTTAAAAGTTGTAGCTACAGACACTGAATCTACTACTACATCCATGGCAACACCAGCTAATTTCTTTTGCTCATCTAGGGAAATACCAAGTTTCTCAAAAGTAGCTAATAACTCTGGGTCTACTTCGTCTAAGCTGTTGTATTTTGGTTTACTGTTTGGAGCTGAATAATACGAAATTGCCTGAAAATCTGGCTTTTCGTAATTAACGTTAGCCCAATCAGGCTCTTCCATATCTTGCCACACCTTAAAAGCTTCAAGTCTCCATTCGGTCATCCATTCTGGTTCTTCTTTCTTCTTGGAGATAGCTTTTATAATATCTTCGTTAAGTCCATTAGGAAAGGTTTCAGATTCTATATCTGTATAAAAACCATATTCATATTCTTTGGTTTTTAATTCTTCTCTTAAATCGTCTTCAGTATACTTACTCATTGCTTGTTTTTATAATGAAAATGATTCGCCACAACCACATGTTCTGTTGGCGTTAGGATTATTAAATACAAATCCGGTTCCGTTTAATCCTCCTGAATATTCTAAAGTAGTGCCAATAAGGTACAGGAAACTCTTTTTGTCAACAATGATTTTTACTCCATTGTCTTCAAAAACTTTATCTCCGTCAATTTGCTCTTTATCAAATTTTAAATCATATGATAAACCAGAGCACCCACCACTTTTAACACCAACTCTAACATAATCGGTATCAGGATTATAACCGTCATCATTCATTAGTTCGATGACTTTTTTCTTTGCTTGTTCAGAAACTTTAATCATATATTAAAGCAGATTAATTCTAAATTGAATGCAAATATACGATTTAACTAAGGTTTAACCATACTAACTAACATTATATTAGCATATGATTTAATAGAGTTTTCTTATAGATTAAGAAAATTTGGGTTTATTAGTTTGAAGCTTAAGATGAAATAATTGCCTTAGTGTAGTTTGTATGTGCTTATTGGATACGCTTAAATCCTCAAAATTACCGCTGGCATCTGTTTTTACAACAGTGTTACAGTGAGAACAGGTTAATTCAGCTGTTTGGTCAGAGTTTGTTTTAGACTTCACATAATTATGACCAAACACAGCACAGGGCAATGCTTTGCTTGTGGTAGATTTCATTTAATAAGATTTGGGACTGAAAATGTAAGTAAAATGAAAGTAAGAAAATGATTAAACTCACTATTTTTCGATGAAAAACACCTAAAAACAAGAATAAACTTACAAATCTAGTTTTGGAAGTCAGGATTGTTTAAAAAAGAAGGGTCTGAGAGTGTTAGTAGAAAAGCCTTTAAGTCAGCTTTTTCTTGAGGTGATAATTGTACACCGCCTTGTGCTACTTTTTTCATTAGAGGATCTATAGTTGGAGAATTTTGAAGTCCTTCACTGTAATGATCTATAACTTCATCTAGAGTAGCAAACCTGCCATCGTGCATGTATGGTGCTGTATATGCTAAGTTTCGGAGTGATGGTGTTTTAAATTTACCGTTATCATTAGGGTCACCTGTAAAAGCTCCTAAGCCTAAATCTGTAAGAGTTGCGTCGAGTCCATTGTTATGAAAATCGTTATCTGTCCATAACGGATTATTTGGGTTGCCATGGCAATGAAAACAATCTCCCTTATCTTCTCTTAAAAAAATGTCTAAACCATTAAGTTCTTGCTGTGTTAAAGAGGCTTGGCCTAATGAGTATTGATCGAATTTAGAGTTTGCGGAAATTAAAGTGCGCTCAAACTGGGCTATGGCCTTTGTAATTAAGTCTTTGCTAATTGTTGAGGTGTTAAAGGCTAATTCAAACAATTCTGGGTATTCAGGGTCATTTTGTAAACGTTCAACAACATCTTCCCAGTTGTTTTGTAGTTCAATAGGATTTGTTACAGGCCCTTCGATTTGTCGCTCTAAACTTAGTTCTCTTCCTGTCCATGTAAAACGTTCATTATAATTCCATGCTAAATTAAATAAAGGCATAGAGTTGCGAAAACCAGCAACTCCTGCAACACCTATACTGGTTGGTGTGTTATCAGAAAATGCATTTTGAGGAGAATGGCATGAAGCACAAGATTTTGAACCATCAGAAGAAAGAATTCCATCAAAAAATAGTTTTTTTCCTAAAGCAACTCCTTCAGCTGTTTGAGGATTGTCTGTAGGAATAACAGGAGGAATAATGTTGTTTGAAAATATTTCAGGAATATCAAGAGATAATGAAGCGGGTTGGTAGCCTGAATCGTCGCTGGAACAACCAGAACAAATAATAATAAAAGCGATAAGGATGAGTCCATTTTTCATCTTAAAATTTTTATTGAATTACATCTCCTAAACTAAAAACATTTTGTCCGTTTTCATACATCATAATCTGTGCTGTAGAATTAGGCATAAGCGTTTGGTTGTATATATTTAAATCCCAAAGATTAGGTGTGCTAAACCATTCTGCTATATTCATTTTTACTTCAATTTCTACATCGTTAGTAATAGCTATAGCGCCAAGGTTTACGGTAAAAAATGTATCTTGTGGAAATGTTGGATTAGCACCTAAATTATCAACAGCTCTTATAGCATGGTAATTAAAACCTTGCTCTTCGTTATTGGAGTTAATAAACTTACCATCAAATTGCATATAGTGATAACCACCTCCCATCATCTCTGGTACATTAAATGAAGCCGAATTTAAATCGGTGTAATTTTCGGCATTATCTTCATTATCTAAACCAAAAGTAAAAGACACATTTGTGTAATTGCCAGTAGGAATCTGATTATTTGGAGTATACTCTAAGTTTATTTCATTGGTGAGATCTACTAAATTATAGACATCAAGTTCAATTTCCTCTCCATTAGCTTTTGTGAATGTAATATCTGAAATAACGTAGCGAAGACGCTCAAATCCAATAGATTCACCATTTGCATTTACATATTGAATCGGTCCAAAATCAAAATTTCTTATCAGTGTGCCATTCCAATTATGTGTAAACTTAAATGTTGCTGAAACCTCAGATGGACTAACAGAATCATCACTAGAGTTGCATGAGACAAATAACAAGATTAAACATAAGATTGAAACGTTTTTTTTCATTTTGATACTATTTTTAATCTATTTTGATGATTAGTAAATCTGTAAACCCTTTATTGTTTAAGATATCTCCATCTGTACTGTTTGTGTCGCCTACAGCTATAATTGAGCCATTTGCAAGTTCAGCAACATCATAAGAGAAATCTATGTTAGAACCACCAATAGTAGTTTCCCATATTAGATTTCCACTATTGTTTGTTTTTAAAACCCAGGCATCATTTTGTCCTTTATTTTCTGACACATCCATGTCGCTACTTCGAGAACTACCAGAGAGTAAAAAACTATTGTCTTGAGTTTTCTTAATCGCTCTGGCTACATCAAAACTAGAACCACCAAGGGTCTTTTCCCAAATTAGGTTTCCTGTAGGTGATATTTTTATTAACCATAAATCTGCTGCACCTTTGTTTTGAGATATATCATTATCGCTACTACGCGTATCACCAGCAACAATATAGTTGCCATCATCTGTTTTAATTATAGCTCTGGCTTCATCGATTTGAGAACCTCCAAAGGACTTTTCCCAAACTAAATCCCCAGACTCAGAAATTTTAATAATCCAAAAATCATAGGTGCCAATATTGCCAGAAATATCTGTGTCTTCACTGTCTGAACTTCCTGCAATTATAAAACCGTTATCATCTGTTTGAACTGCTCCATAAGGTGTATCGGTAAAGTTTCCACCAAAGTAACGACTCCATTCTAAATTACCAGAATTATCAAGCTTTAAAGCCCAGTAATCTCCACCAGCATGTCTGTTAGCTGTTCTTTGAGAATTGCCTTCACCTCCTGAGGCTGTAACATCCAAAACACCAGTGATTAAATAGCCTTGATTATTTGTTTCAATTACAGAAATACCAGTATCTGTGCCTTGGTAACCAAACGATTTTTCCCAAGAAATATTTCCATCAGAATCTAATTTTACTAACCAATAGTCTTGTAATCCTGAATTAACTGAAGTATCACCATCATTGCTAAAACTGTATCCTAAAATAGCATAACCTCCATCTGAAGTTTGAATTATATCATAACCTCTGTCGTCTGCTGTTCCGCCATAGGTTTTTTGCCATTGCAGTTGGTCGTTAGCGTCAAATTTTAAAACCCAATAGTCAAAACTTTCATCTTGCTTATCAGTAATGTCGTTATCATTGCTTTGGGTATAGCCTAAAATAGCATAACCTCCATCTGAAGTTGCTGCAATAGACTGTGCACTATCATTTTTGGTGCCACCATAGGTTTTGACAAATGTTAATTGGCCAACGTTATTCACAGCTAAATTATCGTCGCTACTACAATTTAGCAGTAGTAAAACCAAAAAACAGTATGCGACTTTACTAATCATAAGTATTAATTAGACGGTCTTACAATAAATAAACCTCCATTAATGTCACTTACTAAAATATTACCGCTTTCAAAAAACGGATAGATGTTCCATGCACCGTTAAAAGAGGTGTTGTCATCTGGGATGTAAGTATCTATATAGCCAGTTTCTATCATTATACCAGTGTCTATACTAGAAATATCAATGGCTCTAAGTCCTGCAGTATAATTAGCTACATAAAACGTATCGCCAACCACATAACCGTTATGGTCTATTGCTGCAGTTGGACCAAAGTATTCCATATGGTATAATGGGTTATCCAAGTCACTAAAATCAAAAACAATAGTTCTAGAATTAATCCCAAAACTTATTTCATCAACCTCATCACCAAGTAAAAAATATACCATATCATCTGTAAACCAACCTTGATGTGCGTACCCTAAGTTACCATAATCTATAGTTGAAATTTGAGTGGGATTTGCTTTATCAGTGACATCTACAATTACGACTTCATTCTCATTACTACCAATTAGAATTTCTCTACCTGTGTAGTCTGCATCTGGTCCGTTGTAAGTTATAACCTGAGCATCATGAGAGTAGGCATCATCTGCATAACCACCAGCAAAAACAGGAGATGTTGGGTTTTGGATATTAATAAAATGCGGACCTCCATTAAAGGTGTCAGATCCTACAACGTATGCAGATCCGCTATCTTCATTAATTACAATGTTATGAGCCTTGCCAAATTCATTATAGTTGGCATCTGCTGTAAATGTTTCAGGAGGATTTACGACATTTCGCAAACGTGTTAAATCAAAAACTTGCATTCCATGACCAGGTGCTTCACTTACTATAAATGCATGATTATTGTACACTTTAATATCTCTCCAAGGACTATTAGTTGTGGCTGTTGGTAAAGTTCCTAGCAAAATAGGATTTGATGGATCTGTAATATCAACAAATGCTGCGTTTGTTGTGGTGCATACTAAAGCATATTCATTTCCCGTTTCAGGATCTGTCCAACCCCAAGAATCATTACCTTCAGAACCATCACCTCCTAAAACATCAATAGGTATATGACTCATGAGGTCAAAACCACTGCAAGGGTGACCATTGGCTAATCCATTTTCACAAGGAAATTGTGGTAAAATAGTATTATCATCACAAGCATCACCTATACCATCATTGTCGGCATCTTCTTGTAAAGGATTAGCAATTAGTGGGCAATTATCGTTAATGTCTAGAACACCATCATTATCATCATCGTCGTCACAAGCATTTCCAAGTCCGTCTCCATCTGTGTCAAGTTGGTCTTCGTTAGCTATTGTTGGACAGTTATCATTACTGTCTAAAACGGTATCATTATCGGAATCAGAATTGCTATTGCCGTCATCATCAGAGCATCCTATTATTGAAACAGATAGAAAGACGCATGCAATAAGCTGAAAGCATAATCTTTTTAGGGCAGTAAAATTCATAACCTTTTTTTAAGCAATTTACGGTAAATTTTACACATTGTTAAAATTACCATATAATTAACGCTCTTATAAATTCCTTTATTTAAAAAAGCATAATATTTTTGCAGTATGATAGAAGATAAGAACCCTAAAAGAACTCCTTTGAGCGAGTTAGGTGAGTTTAAGCTAATAGACCACTTAACTGAACATTTTAAGATTAATCATAAGTCTACCGTAAAAGGTGTTGGCGATGATGCGGCAGTTTTAAGTTTTGGAAAAAAACAAATTGTTGTGTCTACAGATTTATTGGTAGAAGGAGTACATTTCGATTTGAGTTATGTGCCGTTAAAACATTTGGGTTATAAGGCTGTAATGGTTAATCTTTCAGACGTTTATGCCATGAACGCTAAAGCGACACAAATCACAGTTTCTATAGCTGTGTCTAATCGTTTTCCATTAGAGGCTTTAGAAGAGTTATATGCTGGTATTACAACTGCTGCTGAGCTTTACAAAATTGATGTTGTTGGAGGTGATACTACATCATCAACTTCTGGTTTAATTATTTCTATTACTGCGATTGGTGAAGTTGAAGAAGGAAACGAAGTCTTACGTTCTGGAGCAAAACCAAATGATTTGTTAGTTGTAACTGGCGATATTGGTGGAGCTTACATGGGATTGCAAGTGCTAGAGCGTGAAAAAGAAGTTTTTAAAGTAAACCCAAATTCACAGCCAGATTTGTCCATGTACACTTATATTGTTGAAAGACAATTAAAACCCGAAGCACGCAGAGATATTATAGAGTTGCTTCAAAAATTAGAGGTGAAGCCTACGAGTATGATTGATATTAGTGATGGTTTATCTTCTGAAGTTATTCATTTATGCAAGCAAAGTAAAGTTGGTGTAGATATTTATGAAAATAAAATTCCCTTAGATCCACAAGTAATTTCTACATGCGAAGAATTTAACATAGACAGTACAACTGTAGCTTTAAATGGTGGAGAAGATTATGAATTGTTAATGACAATTTCACAAGAAGATTACCCTAAAATTAAAGGAAATCCTAATTTAACTGTAATTGGTTATATGACGGAAGAAGAAAGAGGAATGCACTTAGTAACAAGGGCAGAGCAGAAAATACCGATTATTGCAAAAGGGTGGAATGCGCTTAATAATCAATCATAAGAAGCTTCTGGCTTCTTTCTAAGCGCTTATTATGTACGCGGTTTAAAACCGAATTAATTTCTTTGTATTTTGGTGTTAACGGAATGAATTTTCCGTTTCCATCAATTGTCATTTCAGAGCTGCAGCGTTTGCATTTATATTCTTTAACATGATAGGTTACTACTTTAGAAACTTCAAAATCATGTCCTATTAAAGAGCATAACACATTCTTCATTGTGAGTACTTTTTTCTTAGTTAAGGGATTATTTAATTAAGGATTTTAAATATAAGAAAAAGAGTTATTCACAGGTTGTTAACACTTAACAAATCGACGAATTGAATGTTTTTCGCTTTAAACGCATCATTCTGTTATTGTATATGCGCTCCAAAGCAGAATTTATCTCCTGATATTTTGGCGTTAATTCCGTAAGCTGACCATTGCTGTTTGTTGTCAATTGCTTTTTGCAACAAGAACAAGTATATTCTTTAACATGGTTTGTTACTTTTCTTGTCATCTTGTAATTGTGACCGAAGAAATCACAGTATAGTTTAGTTGCTGACATAGTAGGTTAGGATTTAAGGTAAACATTTTGAGTTGGTTAAACTTAATAAATAAATTACTCAAAACGTCAAAAAGTATTATTTTTCGATGAATTGTAATAAAAAGTAAGTTAATTCTGATAAATTCTCTATGTAACTCATATGCCCTTCAGAAAATTCAGCAACATTTATATCTGTATTTTCAATTTTTGAAAGAAGTTGCTCTCTATTGATTAGTGTGTCTTTTTTGCCAATGATTATCAGTTTATCAGCATTAAGAGTATTAAAAACTTCAAATCGGTTCGGTCTAAGCTTCATACCTTCATTAGCAGCCATGTAGCCTTGAAGCGATGTCTTAAGTGCAATATCTAAAGCCCATTCGTATTCTACTTTGAAGCTAATCCTACTTTCAGGCGCAAAAAGATTAGCAAAAGACATACGCACTAAATTTTCAAAATTAGTCTTTGCCATGTCGTTGGCACGTGTTCTTAACGCTTTACGTTCTTCACTGTCAGCTTCAAACGTAGAATTCATCAAACAAAGTCCATCAAAAAGTTGAGGTTGTTGTTCTGCCAATGCTAAAGCCACATAGCCTCCCATAGAATGACCAATAAACTTTGCTTTTTTAACTTCTAAATGTTGTAAAACTGCAAACACCGCGTCAGCCATGTCTTCCATTGTGTGTACATAGCCTAAAGATGCTGTTTCTCCATGTCCTAATAAATCTATGCAAACTACTTTATGTGTTCTTGCGATTTCAGGAACTAAGTCGCGCCACATTTCAGATGTTTCTAAAAATCCGTGCAACAAAACAACAATTTCACCTTTGCCAGAAACTGTAAAATAAACACTAATGTTTTTGTAGTCTATAGTCATATTTGCAAAGTTAATTTTTGAAATTGGTTAGCGAAGCAATCCCTTTCATATTTGTTATATTTACCGCTCATTATTGTTATTATTATACGTCAGTTCGAGTGAATTTCAATCAAGATATGGATTGAAATTAGTATCGAGAACAGGTATTGAATAGTTCTCGATACTATTCCGAATGAATTCAGAATCACTCGAACTGAAGAAAAAATAAAATTTCTATGCTGTTAAAACGACTTTTTATCGCCCTTCTTTTAGTAAGTAGCACTAGCCTTTCTGCTCAATTGAATGAGGCTGAAATTGATAAATTAGTAAAAGAAACGCTCATAACTTTTGATGTGCCAGGCATCTCGGTTGGTGTGTTTAAAGATGGAAAAGAGGTCTATGCAAAAGGACATGGAGTACGATCTTTAACCTCTAAAAAAGACATGAATTCTGAAACCTTAGTCGGTGTAGCGTCTAACAGTAAGGGTTTTACCTGTTTTGCTTTAGCGATGTTGGTTGACGAAGGGAAATTAGATTGGGACGATCCTGTGCGTAAGTACATTCCAGAGTTTCAATTACATGATCCTTGGGTTACCGAGAATTTTACGGTCAGAGATTTGGTAACACACAGAAGCGGCATGGGATTAGGTGCTGGTGACCTTATGTTTTTTCCTGAAGGGAATGATTTTACGGTTCAGGATATCATTGATAACGTGAAATATTTAGAACCTGAAACATCCTTCAGAAGTAAGTTTGCCTATAACAATAATATGTTCATCATTGCTGGTGAAGTTTTAAAACGCATCAGTGGATTGTCCTGGGAAGATTTCATTGAAACTAAGATTATGAAACCTGTTGGCATGACGAGTTCTAAAGCATCCTACAACAGAGTAAAAGATAAGTCTAATATTATTGATGCACACACCAGAGCGGAAGGTAAGGTGATTCAAATTCCACACGATTGGAGCGAAACTGCAAATGCAGCAGGTGGTATTGTTAGTAATGTGCATGATATGATGACCTGGGCAAAGTTTTTAATGAATGACGCTGTTACAGAAAAGGGAGAACGTTTATTGAGCGAAGCACAGTTTCACGAGCTTTGGCAATTGCAAACACCATTAAAAGTCAGAGCCAACGACTCTTACGATTCTAACTTTAGAGGTTACGGATTGGGTTGGTTTGTAACTGATGTGAAAGGTGGTCACAAACAAGTGTATCATACAGGTGGATTGATTGGCACTGTGACGCAGTTTACCATGATACCTGATTTAGATTTAGCGATTGTAGTATTAACCAATCAAATGAATGGTTCTGCATTTACGACAATCACAAACACTATTAAAGATTCATACTTAGGGTACGAAAATCGTAATTGGTTACAGCGTTTAGGGCAGAATAATGCTGACTATTTAAAGTATAACGACAGTATAAAAACAGAAGTTTTTGCTCAGGTAGAAAAGGCGAAAACGCAATTAACAACACCAAGTCCAGAGCAAATAGTAGGTACTTATACAGATGATTGGTTTGGAGATATAACCATTGCACACAATGGCAAAAAATACAGCATCAAATGTGAGCGTTCACCACGTTTATTTGGGGAATTGTTACCATACAATGCTACAACATTTGTTGCCAAATGGAATGATAGAAGCTACGATGCTGATGTATTTGTGCAATTTACATTTAATGAAAAGGAAGAAGCGGTTTCAGCAACGATGAAGTACATTGCACCAATTACCGATTTTAGTTTCGATTTTCACGACTTAGAACTTAAAAAGACCAAATAGTGAATATTCAACGCAAAGAACTTTTAGTCACAAGTTTCGCTTTGTTTTCCCTTTTTTTTGGAGCAGGAAACTTATTGTTGCCACCAATGTTGGGATACAATTCTGGCGAAAACTGGCTTTGGGTTGCTGTAGGCTTTATGATTACAGCCGTTGTTATTCCTATCATTGGAATATTAGCACATGCCAGACTTCAAGGTACGTTGTTTGATTTTGGTAAAAAAGTATCACCAACGTTCAGCTTAATTTACTGTATTCTTATTTATGTTATTGCGGTTGCCATTCCATCACCTCGAACAGCTGCTGCAACGCATGAGATTGCCATTCATCCTGCCTTTGGTACGTCGCCATTATTAACCAGTAGTATTTATTTTGCTTTAGTGTTAGTTTTTGTGTTGAATCGTTCCAAAATATTGAATCTCATCGGAAAGTTTTTAACACCATTTATAGTAATCATGTTGCTGGCAGTGATAGCGATTGGTTTATTTTATTCGGAATTTACCACAGGAACACCTCAATTTGACACACCTATCGTTTCCGGAATTTTAGAAGGCTATCAAACCTTTGACGCTATCGGAGCAGTGGTTGTAGGTGCGGTAATTATTGTATCGCTTAACTTCGATAACATGGAGGTAAGTCGCTTCGAGTCGAAACGAAAACTCATTAGAAATTCAGGCTTTATTGCAGGTTTAGGTCTATTTGTAATTTACGCTGGATTAATTGCTGTTGGTGCGTATTATGGTTCTGAGATTAGCGTTGATACAGCCTTGAGTAACGATATGCAACGCGCTAACCTACTAAGAGATATTAGTATAAAATCCTTGGGCGAATTTGGTAATACGGTTTTAAGTGTTCTTATTTCTTTAGCTTGTTTTACCACAGCTGTTGGTATTATTGCTGGTACAGCAGATTATTTTAAAGGACTGTTAAATGATTCGCAAACTGGTTTTGTAGTCACTGCCATCATTGGTTGTGTGTTGGGTGTTATTGTTGGGCAGCTCGATTTTAACTCTATTGTTGTAGTGGCTATTCCTGTATTGTTATTAGTATATCCTATTACGATTATGCTTATTTTACTGAATGTTTTGCCTGAGAAACTAGCAACTCCAGTTGTGTTTAGAGCTGTAATTATCGTCACTTTAGTATTCAGCATACCAGATGTTATTGGGTTTTTAAGCCCTTCGGAAGGCTTACAAAAGTTAACAGAATATATTCCTTTAGCAAAGCATAGTTTGGGTTGGGTGTTACCTTCAGTTGTAACCTTTGGAATAGTTTCTATGGTGAAATCAAAGGCGAAAACCATTTAGTATGAAACATCAATTTTTAAATCATGCTTTCCGTTTTAATAAAACTATCGATACGTCAGTTCGAGTGATTTTGAAGGATGAAAAATTGTATCGAAAACAAATTCTTAGGCTAAAATTCTTATTCTCGATACACGATTTTCTCATTGCAATCGTAAACCGCACTCGAATTGACGAATTTTCATCAAAATTTAGAATGCCATATGATTTTTATATTCCAAGTAATTGTGTTAACCCAATAGAACCCGTTGCATGAAATACATGGGAAGCAAGGCACGTTTTGCCAAACATATATTACCAATTATTCTAAAAGACAGACAGCCAAGGCAATCTTATATTGAACCTTTTGCAGGTGGTATGAATATGATAGACAAGGTCGACGGTATCCGAATTGCCAACGATCAGCATGAAGAATTAATGGCGATGTGGCAAGCCTTGATTTACGAGAATTGGGATCCTCCAAAATCGGTAAGTGAGGACGAATACAAAGCCATAAAATACAATCAAGACGACTATCCAAAACATCTAGTGGCTTATGTTGGTTTTAATTCGTTTGGAGGCAAGTGGTTTGCAGGTTACCGACGCGATAAGCAAGGCAAACGCGATTATTGGGCAGAACATTATCGAAATATTACCAAACAAGTGCCTAATCTCGAAGGCGTGATTTTATCTTGTAAATCCTATACCGAATTAGAGATTCCTGAAAATAGTATCGTCTATTGCGATCCACCTTACGCATCTACCACCAAATACAGAGATAGTTTCGACCATGACAAATTTTGGGAATGGTGCAGGCAACAAAGCAAATTAGGCCATCAAGTGTTTATAAGCGAATACAACGCACCAGAAGACTTTAAATGTATTTGGGAAAAACCAGCAAAAACAAGTTTCTCGTGGCATGTCGATAACTTACCTGCTAAAAAGAGTCTGGAACGTTTGTTTGTCTATGCTGATTAATTCTTGATTAGGCTTTCTAGAGCAATCTTTCCTTTTTCGTAATTAGGATTGATTTCTAATGTTTTTTCATAGCATGCTTTTGCGTTCAAGGTGTCTTTTAAATTAAGGTATGAATTTCCTAAAAGTCGCCATGAATAGGTTGAAGTTTCATTAATAGTATTATAATGACCAAGAATGGTTTTCGCATCCTTCCAATGTTTACCATTTTCTAAAACAGCTCCCATAGTTAAGATGTCATTATCATCAACAAAATAGATGTCAGTAGTATCAGCCTTCATGTTATTCCAAAGGTTTTCAGCAGCATCAATACCTTCACTTTTGTAGGCTTTTGCGAATGGATAACGTGCCGAAACATTATAGGATTTTGGCTCTTTTTCAAACACAACTTCAGATGCTGCATTAACAATTCGACCTGTTCGTGCAAAATCCCTATTTGCCATTACGACTATAGAAATATTTTCCTCTGGATAAACATAGAACAAAGTCTCAAAGCCTGTATCATTTCCGGTATGCATTATAATAGGTTTATCTAAATACGATTTCACAAACCAACTTAGCGCTATTTTATCTCCCCAAGGTGTATCTCTATAGGGTTTTATAAGCATGTCAAAATGCTTTTCATCAAAAACAAGTGTTCCGTTGTAGGTGCCTTTTCCGGTATATAGCATTCCCCACTTACACATATCTAAAAGTGTCGATTGCAAACCCGAACTCGGAAAGTACTTTTCTGTATAAGGATATGGAGACCACTCTTGCGTAGCAATACCATAAGAATAAGGTTTTGCCCAACTTTTTGGTAAGGTATCTAAGGGTTTAAAATAATGACTTTCATTCATGTCTAATGGCATTAAAATATGCTCCTTAACATAATCTGGAAAATACATACCACTTGCTCTGCTCACTACAATTCCTAAAATATCAAAGGCCGAATTGCTATAGCTAAACTGAGAACCAGGTTCAAAATCGAGTTCAAAATCTTTTACATTTTCTAAATTTTCTTCCATGGCTTCAGGTCCAGTTTTTGGATTTAGCCAATCGTTTGAACTCACATGTCTTGGGATTCCTGACGTGTGATTTAAAATATGTTGAATAGTGATGTCTTTATAGCCTTCACCTTTCATTGCAAATTCAGGAATGTATTTGATGATAGGATCAGAGAGGCTTAGTTTTCCTTGCTGAATTAGTTTTACAACAGTAGCTGCTGTAAAAGGTTTTGAAACCGACGCAATATGAAAAACTGTATTAAAGTCGGCTTTTTCTTCTGTTTCAATATTAGCATAACCAAATGTTTTGGCGTAGATAATTTCGTTGCCTTTAGTAATGCCAATAGCCAAACCAGCAGTATTATCTGTAAGTTTCCTAAGGTTGTTAACGTAAGGTGTAAGCACACTATCTATATGCTGACCCAATTCGGTTTGTACCAGCGATGTTTTAGACTTTGGTTCTGGTGTTGTTTCGGTTTTGCAACTGCCAAAAAGCATGACTAGGCACACGAGACCAATGAGTTGTTTACTGTTCATGATGATTTTGATTGATGTGATTGATGCTGATATTCCAATTGTCCTGTAGAATGCTGATGGCCTTATCAACCTCTTTTTGTTCTAAAGCATCAATGATGTCATTGTGCATTTTTACTGAGGTTTCATTTGGCATATTGGTCATATACACATGCTCATAGATGAATATGCGAAGCCGAATATCTTCTATGAGTTTATGTGCATACTGATTGGTGTACGATTTTATAAGACATTTATGAAACGCCATATCGAGTTTAAGGCGTTCTGTTGCATGGGTTGCCTTAGTAAAATTAAGGTTGATGAGCCTTAATTCTGCTAATTGTGCATTAGTGAATGTGGATTGTTTTACAGCTGCAGTTTCTAGGGTTATCATAAGCTCATAAAGTTCCAAGGCTTCAGAAGTGTTGAGCTCGGTAACAAAAAAACCACGATTAGGAATGTACGTCACAATACCAGTTTCTACCAGCTGACTCAAAGCCTCACGAACAGGTGTTGCACTAACCTCTAAAGTCTCGGCAATACTAGGTAATGAAATACGATGACCGGGAGCAATTAAGCCTTCAGCCATCTGATTTAAAAGTATGGTTTTAACGTCTTTTCGGAGGTTTTGTATTGTAATCATGTTTCAAATATAATATATCATATATGATTTAACAAATTTATTTGATATCATAGTTAGATTGAAGTATCCAGATAATAGTTATTTGTTAACTATATAACAAATTGTAATTAATTGTACTATTTTTTTAAAATTTAGGTCAATAGCTCAAAGGTCATCTACATTTGCGCCCTAAAATAAACGCATTATGTTAGTATATAAGTTTGGTGGTACCTCAGTAGGCTCAGTAGTGAATATGAATCATGTAAAAGATATCATTAACACCAAAGACCGTAAAATTGTTGTGTTGTCTGCCATGTCTGGTACCACAAATGCCTTGGTTGAAATTTCAAGATTGATTGAAGTTGGTGATCTTACAACAGCCAAAACCATCATCACAGAGCTGAACGAAACATATAATGCTGTGGTTTACGATTTGTTACAAGACCAAGCATTACGTTTGGAAGTGAGCAAGTACGTTAATGCCAGATTCAAGCTGATATTAGATGCGATTAACGAGCCATTTTCACAAACGTTACATAACAGTATTGTTGCCAATGGAGAATTACTATCTACCTATATGTTTAGTCGCTTGTTGCAACAAGAAGGATTCAATGTAAGGTTATTACCAGCTTTAGATTTTATGCGTATTGATAGCCATAACGAACCGGATAATTTTTACATCAAGCAAAACCTTAACCGACTTATCAATACTGTTGAACCAGCTGATATTTACATTACACAAGGCTTTATTTGTTTAGATGCCGAAGGACAAATTACCAACCTGCAACGTGGTGGAAGCGATTATACAGCAACTATAATTGGTGCAGCCATTGAAGCTGATGAGGTGCAAATCTGGACCGATATTGATGGGTTCCATAATAACGACCCACGTTACGTTAACGATACACAGGCCTTATCGCATTTGTCGTACGATGAAGCTGCTGAGCTGGCTTATTTTGGAGCTAAGATTTTGCATCCGCAAACCGTAATGCCAGTGCGTCAACTCGATATTCCATTACGACTAAAAAACACCATGGCACTACAAGCACATGGCACGTTAATTACTAACAAAGTTCATGGTGAAGGTATTAAAGCCATTGCAGCAAAAGATGGTATTACAGCCATAAAAATTAAGTCGGTACGTATGTTGTTGGCACATGGCTTTTTAAAGAAAGTATTTGAGGTTTTTGAGCGTTACGAAACGTCCATAGACATGGTAACAACCTCAGAAATTGCAGTGTCCTTAACCATAGACAACACAACACATTTAGAAGCTATTACCGAAGAACTCGAAAAATTTGCAACTGTAGCCATTGACGACTACATGAGTATTGTCTGCCTGGTTGGTAACCAGATTATTTACCATCCTGATACGCCAGAACTCTTCCAGGTGCTACAAGATGTTAATGTGCGTATGATTGCTTATGGTGGTAGCAACAATAATATTTCACTTTTAGTGAATACCAGCGATAAGTTAGAAACTTTGCAGAAGTTACAGCGTTATGTTTTTGAGGGTGATAGTGTGATGATATAGATTGAAGTAAAACAACTTTCACACTTTTTAAGTTCAAGATTTACTGGTTCATTACATTCAACACAGGTAGTGTATACATTCCCTTCAATATCAAAAAGCTCTTCAGTGTCTATTTCTTCCCATAGAGTAAAATAAAACCATTCATTTTTTGTGTTGAATTTTTGTTTTTCTTCTTTCCAATTAAAACCTTTGGATTCTACGTATTCTTTGGCTTGTTTTTCTGTTTGACAATAATATTGACCATCATTAAAAATATACCCTTGGTTTATGCCTTTGCCATTGAAGTCACTTTTTCTTGCATATTTTTTCATAATTAAATTTCTTCAAATATAAACAAATGATACTTATTGTATGTTGAAAGCTGCATACAATAAGTATAGTTTTGGTTCATGGTGAATCAATTCATACTTAAAGAGTTTGGAAATCGAATACGTTTTTTACGAAACGAAAAAAATCTTAGTCAAGAAGAACTCTCCTTTATTACAGGTTTTCATAGAACTTATATCGGAATGATTGAACGCGGTGAACGCAATATTTCGTTGACCAATATTTTGGTTTTTGCTAAAGCATTTGAATTACATGTTGATGAGTTATTAGATTTTAGAAAATCTAACTCAAAATTATCCTTTAAAGATTATCAATTTAAAAAGGATGATTAGATGAATAGAGCATATTATAAAAACTCAATAACCGAATTTTTAAAAGAAGACTCTAGTTTAATTCTTGGGGAATTAAGTTTAAATCACACAAATCGTTCTCTTGAAGATTTACAAAGAAATGCATGGGTTAAGCAGATTGAAATTCTAAAAAAAGAATTGATAGGTTTAAATGGTTCTTTGTATTTCGAATTTCAGATACCTAGAATGGGTAAACGTGTTGATAATATAATTATAGTTAATGATTATGTGTTTGTTTTGGAGTTTAAGGTAGGTGATAATTCATTTGGAAAAAGCGCGGAATTGCAAGTAATAGACTATTGCTTGGATTTGAAAAACTTTCATGAAGGAAGTCATTTTGCAAAATTAGTTCCGCTTTTGGTAGCAACTAATGCATACAATTCAGAATTTAATTTGGTTGAGGTTCTTAATCATAATGAAGTTGTAAAGTGTAGCCAAATAGGAATAAGAAATGCGATAAATATAATTACCAAGTCTTCAAATGAAGTAATTGATGTGTCAGAATGGGAGAATTCAATTTACAAACCAACACCAACAATTGTTGAAGTTGCCCAAGCACTTTACAAAGGGCATAAAGTTGAAGAAATATCTAGACATGATTCGGGTAACATAAACCTCAACAAGACATCAAATTATATTAGCAATGTAATTGAGGAGTCTAAGCAAAATAGTAAAAAGTCTATCTGTTTTATTACAGGAGTTCCTGGAGCTGGAAAAACTTTGGCTGGTTTAAGTATAGCTAATGATAGAATGCGCTCGCAAGAAGATGAACATGCTGTGTTTTTGTCTGGAAATGGTCCTTTGGTTGAGGTGTTGCGAGAAGCTTTAGCGAGAGATTATGTAATAACATCTAAAGAAAAAGGGGAACGTGTTACAAAAGATGAAGCAAAGAGAAGAACGAATGCTTTTATTCAGAATATCCATCACTTTAGAGATGAATATCTAAAATATATCATTGAGCCAACAGAAAAAGTAGTTGTTTTTGATGAAGCGCAAAGAGCTTGGTCTAAAGAGCAGGTACGCTCTTTTATGAAACGGAAGAAGGGTATTGAAAATTTTGAAATGTCAGAGCCAGAGTTTCTAATTGATGTAATGAATAGACACAAAGATTGGTGTACGATTGTTTGTTTGATTGGAGGAGGTCAAGAAATTAATACAGGTGAGGCTGGCCTAGAAGAGTGGATAAGAGCATTCGAAAAAAATTATAAAAATTGGGACATTCATTTTTCAAACTCAATAATTAATAGTTCAAATTATATAAAAGAAGAAAAGCAAAGAATTTGGTTAAGAGAAAATGGAGTCTCTGAAACTGATTTACACTTAGCTGTTTCTGTTCGCTCATATAGGTCAGAAAAAGTTTCAGAATTTGTCCATGAGTTATTAGAATTAAATAAAGCTAGAGTAAAAGAGCTTTATTCAGAAATAAAAAAATCATTCCCTATTTACTTAACAAGGAATGTAGAAGTTGCTAAAAAATGGTTAAGGCAGCAAAGTAAGGGAACAGAGAGATATGGATTAGTAGCTTCTTCAGGTTCAAGAAGGTTAAAAGCTATAGGTATTAATGTCAAAAATGAAATTTCTGCACCAAATTGGTTTTTAAATCCAAGTGAAGATATTCGTTCATCTTATTTTTTAGAAGATGTTGCAACTGAATTTGATATACAAGGTTTAGAAATTGATAGAACATGTTTGATTTGGGGTGCTAATTTCTATTTGCAAAATGATAATTGGATTTACCAAAACTTCAAGGGTAGTAAATGGCAGAATATAAACAAAGAAGTTGATAAAGAATACCTTAAAAACTCTTATAGAGTCTTATTAACAAGGGCGAGACAAGGAATGATTATTTGTGTTCCCGAAGGTTCTGATACTGACCATACAAGACCAAAGAACTTCTATGATAATACTTATGATTATTTGAAAGAAGTCGGAATAGAAGAATTAAAGTGATAAAAATTCATTTAAAATTGGGATATCAGCCTCTGCCCAATCCAAATTTAATAACTCTTCTTTCCTTGCTAAAAGGAAAGAAGAGTGTTCTTTTAAAATTAAATCTCCGGTTAAGTAATTTGCTATAAAAGGAATTAACTTGATTTTAAAATCAGAATACTCATGTGTAACAGGAGTTAATCGTTTTAATATCTGAATTTCAATATTTAATTCCTCTTTGATTTCTCTTTTTATGCAATCAATTTCAGTTTCATTCGATTCTAACTTGCCACCTGCAAATTCCCATTTTAAAGGAAGTTTCATGTTTTTACTTCTTTGAAAAGCATAAACTTTATCATCCCTTAAAATGATAGCGCAAGTGACAAGAATTGTTTTCAAACTATTTTTTGTAAAAACCTTTTACCTCTTATAAATAGCTCCAGTAGCAAAATCAACAATAAGACCAGGTGCAAAAAGTAGAATATCCGCAATAAGCCATCCCACTCTAACATCGCGTTGTTGTTGTCCAGGAGCAGGTTTTGTTTTTTGACTCGATGAAATTGGTCCACCTAAAATAGTGGCACATCCTGTGGTGCTAAAAAGCAAGCTTAAACAAAGTAAGCCTATGCAAATACGTTTCATATATAATCAGTTTTGGTTATTATGCGTTCATTAATTCTTCAATCTCGTCGGCTTCAATTGGGATATTCGCCATTAAGTTAAAAGGTTCACCTTGTTCTTGTATCACTACGTCATCCTCTAAACGGATACCAAAACCTTCATCTGGAATATAAATACCAGGCTCTACAGTAAATACCATGTTGGCTTGCATTGGTTCGTGCAGCAAACCGTAATCGTGCGTATCTAAACCAATATGGTGACTTGTACCATGCATAAAGTACTTTTTGTATGCTGGCCAATCTGGATTTTCGTTTTGCACATCAGCTTTATCCAATAAACCAAGACCTAATAATTCTGAGGTCATTAATTTACCAACTTCCACATGATATTGCTCCCAAAGTGTACCAGGTGCCAAAAGTTTAGTGGCTTCATCCTTAACACGATTAACAGCATTGTACACTGCTTTTTGTCGATCTGTAAACTTACCAGAAACAGGTATGGTTCTACTCATATCACTAGAGTAATTGGCATACTCTGCACCAACATCTAGTAAAATTAAATCACCAGCTTTACACTGTTGGTTGTTTTCTATGTAGTGTAGCACGTTAGCGTTGTTGCCAGAGGCAATAATCGGAGTATAAGCAAATCCTTTAGAACGGTTGTTAAGGAACTCGTGCATAAACTCAGCTTCTAAGTTGTATTCCCAAACACCAGGCTTTGTAAATTCTAAAACTCTTCGGAAGGCTTTTTCGGTAATATTACAAGCCTTTTGCATCAAGTCGATTTCTATAGGATCTTTAACCGAGCGTAAACGTTGTAAAATTGGATTGCTTTTCGCTACTGAGTGCGCAGGATACAGATTTTTTAACCATTTCGTGAAACGATCTTCACGTGTTTCGGTCTCAACATTGGCTCTGTAATGTTCGTTAGTGTTAATGTAAACCGTGTCGCATTGCGTCATCAGTTCAAACATAATTTTTTCCATATCTTGTAACCAATACACGGTTTTTACACCAGAGGTTTCAAAGGCTTTTTCTTTAGTGAGTTTTTCGCCTTCCCAAACGGCAATATGATCGTTAGTTTCTTTTAAGAATAAGATTTCACGATGTTTTTCTTTTGGGCAATCTGGGAAAATGACCAAAATACTTTCTTCCTGATCTACACCACTGAGGTAAAAAATATCGCGATGCTGAGCAAAAGGCAAGGTGCTGTCTGCACTCACAGGATAAATATCGTTAGAGTTAAAAACCGCTAAACTGTTTGGCTTCATTTGAGCAGCAAAGTTTTTACGGTTTTTTATGAATAGGTTACGGTCTATAGGATGGTATTTCATTTGATAGTTATTTATTGTTTTAATCTACAAAAGTAAATCCTTGTCATTCTGAATTTATTTCAGAATCTGAAACAAGTTCAGATTGACAAAAACTGATTTAAAATTTGATAAGTCGTTTAACGTCAGTTCGAGTGGTTTTCTTGGATTGCGATTTCAGATAAATCCTAGAAAATTGTATCGAGAACAAGTGCAACATAAAAATTTCTATTCTCGATACAATTTTTCGTACCTCAAAATCACTCGAATTGACGAAATTTTTAAGAGCATACTTTAATGCTTTCGAACACCTCAACTTGACGATAAAGTTTCGTTTTTTCAAAAATAAACAAAGTAAAACGCAAGCCCAAGCCTATTAAGATAATCTGTTAAACTTTATAATCAAATTTTGAAGATATACGGATTAATGGCTAAATTCAGCCAACTTTAATTACTGTCACATTGAGCGCAGTCGAAATGCAATTGAATAATTTTTTTAAAATTAGTTCTCGACTGCGCTCGAACTGACAATAAAACTAACCAACATGTTTAAAACTAAATTCCTGTCGTTTGCATTTGCTGCAAGTGCTTTAGTAGCCTTTGCACAACAACCAGCAACCTCTGCTGAAACCGTAAAAAATGCTTTAGTGCAAAAGCGCGAAATGGCAAAAACGTCCTTGGTAAAACAAGTGCCTTTTAAAAATATTGGACCAACCGTAATGAGTGGTCGTGTGGTAGATGTGGATGTTAATCCAGAAATGCCATCGGAATTTTATGTTGGTTATGCGTCTGGTGGTGTGTGGCACACGACGAATAATGGAACTACATTCAGTCCAATTTTAGACAGTTCAGACACTCAGAATGTTGGTGATATTGCTGTACACTGGCCAACGAGAACGATATATGTTGGTACAGGCGAAAATAATGCGTCGCGTTCTTCATATGCTGGTATTGGCTTGTTAAAGTCTACTGATAATGGAAAAACCTGGGAAAATTTAGGTTTGATGGATGCACATCATTTTGCGCCGATTTTAATCCATCCAGATAATCCAGATGTGGTAACCGTTGGTGCTACAGGACATTTGTACTCACAAAACAAAGAACGCGGAATTTATAAAACTACTGATGGTGGTAAAACTTGGAAGCAGACACTTTTTGTAGATGATGAAAGTGGTATTATCGATTTGCAACACAGTCCAAAAAATTATAACGTGATGTTTGCAACGTCGTGGACTAAAGATCGTAAAGCATGGAATTTCTCAGGAAACGGAAACAATTCAGCCATTTATAAAAGTACAGATGCAGGTGAAACCTGGACCAAAGTGTCTACTGAAAAAAGTGGTTTTCCAACAGGTGAAGGTGTTGGTCGTATCGGAATAGCAGTCTTTAATGATGATGTGGTGTATGCTGTTCACGATAGTCAGTTTAGACGACCAGATGATAAAAAGAAGGATGATAAAGAAGGCTTAACCAAAGAAGATTTTAAGACCATGTCTAATGCTGATTTCTTGGCTTTAGACAACAAAAAATTGAATGTGTTTTTAAGAACGAATGGTTTTCAGGAAAAATACAGACCAGAAAATGTGAAGCAAATGGTGCGTTCAGGCAATGTAAAACCTGAAGATTTAGCAAAATATCTTGAAGATGCTAACTCTATGTTGTTTGATACTCCTGTGGTTGGTGCTGAGGTATACAAAAGTACAGATGGTGGAAAAACCTGGAAGAAAACACACGACGATTATCTAGATGGTATTTACTACAGTTATGGCTATTATTTTGGTCATATCCACGTGTCTCCAGTTAATGAAAATGATATTTACATTTATGGTGTGCCGATTGTAAAATCTAAAGATAGCGGAAAAACATGGACGTCTATCAGTGCAGAAAATGTGCATGCCGATCATCATGCGCTTTGGATTAACCCAAAAAATCCAAATCATTTAATCGATGGTAATGATGGAGGTATCAATATTTCTTACGATGATGGCGAAAACTGGATAAAGAACAATTCGCCTTCAGTAGGACAATTTTATGCCATCAATGTGGACAACGAAAAACCATACAATGTGTATGGAGGCTTGCAAGATAATGGTGTTTGGGTTGGTGCACATAATGCGCGCGAAGATAAGGCTTGGCAGCAAGAAGGTCAGTATCCATGGAAATCCATAATGGGCGGTGATGGTATGCAAATTCAAATTGACAGCAGAAATTCTAATGTTGTATACACAGGCTATCAATTCGGAAATTATTACAGATTAAATCTTGAAACTGAAGATCAGAAATACATTCAGCCAAAGCATACTTTAGGTGAAAATCCGTACCGTTTCAATTGGCAAACACCAATTTTATTGTCGCCTCACAACCAAGATATTTTGTATTTAGGTGGCAATAAGCTGATGCGTTCTATGAATCAAGGAAACGATTGGGAAGCCATTAGTGAGGATTTAACCAATGGAGGTAAAAAAGGAAATGTGGCTTATGGTACTTTGACAACCATTTCAGAAAGTCCATTTCAGTTTGGTTTACTTTACACTGGAAGTGATGACGGTTTGGTTTATGTTTCTAAAAATGCAGGAGGCAGTTGGACAAATATTTCAAATAATCTTCCTATCGAAAAAATATATACTACTTCTGATAAGGAGATGACTGTAAAAGGCATTGAATTATGGGTAAGTCGTGTCATTGCCTCTCAACATAAAGAGGAACGTGTTTATGTGACTTTGAATGGCTATCGTTGGGATGATTTTAAAGTCTATGCCTACATGAGTGATGATTATGGACAAACTTGGAAAGACATCAGCGGAAATATACCAGCATCTCCAGTAAATGTGATAAAAGAAGATCCTAAAAACGAAAATATTTTGTATTTAGGAACCGATAACGGAGCTTATGTGTCTTTTGATAAAGGTACATCTTGGAATGTGTTTTCAGAAGGCTTGCCAAACGTAGCGATTCATGATATTGTGGTGCAACCAGAAGCTGGTGATTTATTATTAGGAACGCATGGACGTAGCATTTATAAAGCCAACATTTCGGCTTTACAGAAGGTAAATTCAGAAATGGACGCAAAAGCCATAACGTTTTTTGATATGGAGTCTGTACGTCATTCGGGTCGTTGGGGAAGTTCTTGGGGAAGATGGTATGATGCTTTTGAGCCTAAAACAACCATTCAGTTTTACAGCAATGCTCCAGGTACAAAAACCTTGAAAATTCTATCAGAAAATGGATCAGAATTAAAAAGTATGTCTGTTGATGTTGTTAAAGGATTAAACTATGTAGATTATGATTTAACGTTAACAGAAAAAGGAAAAAAGGCGCTTAAAAAAGAAAATAAAAATATTGAGTTTAAAGAAACAGGTAATAAGAAAGATTACTTGCCAAAAGGAACTTACACTGTAAAAATTGGTGATAGCTCTACCAAGTTAGAGATAAAATAACGCCTCTAATTAAATTCATTCTAAATAATTAATTATAATACAGCGCAGTTGGCTAAAAACCATTTGCGCTGTATCTTTGTAGGACTAACAAAAAGATTAGATCTACAATGAGCGGAATTTTTAATTCTTCGATAGGAAGAAAGTTTGCCATGGCACTTTCGGCATTCTTCCTTATGATTTTCCTAGTAATGCACGTTTCCATCAATTTTACCTCTGTTTTTAGCGAGGAACTATTTAATGAGTTGTCTCATTTTATGGGAACAAATCCATTAATACAAGGACTTATGCAGCCAATTTTAATCATTGGTGTTATTTTCCATTTTGTGATGGGATTCATACTTGAAGCACAAAACAGAGCATCAAGAGGAAGTGTAAAATATGCAAAGAATGCAGCCTCAGCGAACTCAAGCTGGATGTCTAGAAACATGCTTTTAAGCGGGCTGGTAATTTTAGCCTTTTTAGGTATTCATTTTTATGATTTCTGGGTACATGAAATGACAGTGAAATATATTGAAGGTGATATGAGTGGTCTTATAGATCCAAATGTTGCAGACTCTGGGTTCCGTTATTATGAAGAGTTAAGAGAAAAATTTGTAAGTCCAGTTAGAGTAGGAATTTACGTTGTTGCGTTTGTATTATTAGCACTTCACTTATTGCATGGATTTAATTCTGCATTTCAATCAGTTGGAGCCAACAATAAATATACAAAAGGTCTTAAAGGATTTAGTAAAGTGTATTCTATAGGGATTCCTGCTTTATTCATTTTTATTGCAGTTTATCATCACTTTACACACTAAAAAATTAATGCTATGTCAATATTAGATTCTAAAATACCAAAAGGTCCTTTAGCGGACAAATGGACAAAACATAAGAATGATATTAACCTTGTAAACCCGGCAAACAAACGTCTTATTGATGTTATCGTTGTTGGTACAGGTTTAGCTGGAGGTTCAGCAGCTGCAACTTTAGCAGAACTAGGCTATAATGTGAAAGCATTTTGTTTTCAAGATTCACCAAGACGTGCGCATTCTATTGCAGCTCAAGGTGGAATTAATGCAGCAAAAAATTATCAAGGAGATGGTGATTCTACATACAGATTATTCTATGATACTGTAAAAGGTGGAGATTACCGTTCTCGTGAAGCAAACGTATATCGTCTTGCTGAGGTTTCAGCAAATATTATAGACCAATGTGTGGCGCAAGGTGTACCTTTTGCTCGTGAGTATGGTGGACTATTAGACAACCGCTCTTTTGGTGGTGTATTAGTATCACGTACATTTTACGCAGCAGGTCAAACAGGTCAGCAGTTACTTTTAGGAGCATATTCTGCTTTAAACCGTCAGATTGGTCGTGGTAAGGTAAAAATGTACAACCGTCACGAAATGTTAGACGTGGTAATTGTAGATGGTAAGGCCAGAGGTATTATTGCACGTAACTTAGTTACAGGTGAAATAGAGCGTCATTCAGCACATGCTGTTGTCCTAGGTACAGGAGGTTACGGAAATGTATTCTTCTTATCTACTAATGCTATGGGAAGTAATGTTACTGCAGCCTGGAAAGCACACAAACGTGGAGCATTTTTCGCTAATCCATGTTATACGCAAATTCACCCAACATGTATTCCGGTTTCAGGAGATCATCAGTCTAAACTAACGTTAATGTCTGAGTCTTTAAGAAATGATGGACGTATTTGGGTACCAAAACATAAAAAAGATGTTGAAGCTATTCGCGCTGGTAAATTAAAACCTACAGATTTAGCTGAAGAAGATAGAGATTATTACTTAGAGCGTCGTTACCCAGCCTTTGGTAACTTAGTACCTCGTGATGTGGCATCGCGTGCTGCTAAGGAACGTTGCGATGCTGGTTATGGTGTAAATGCCACTGGTGAAGCTGTTTATTTAGATTTCGCTTCAGCATTTATGCGCTACGGTAAAGAGCAGGCGCACGTTAAAGGTTTAGACGAAAATGATGATGCTCTGGTTAAAAAACTTGGTCAAGAGGTTGTAAGAACTAAGTATGGAAACTTATTCCAGATGTATGAGAAAATCGTAGATCAAAACCCATACGAAACACCAATGATGATTTATCCAGCAGTACACTATACTATGGGAGGTGTTTGGGTAGACTATAACTTAATGACTACTGTTCCTGGACTGTATTGTATAGGTGAAGCTAACTTCTCAGATCATGGTGCTAACCGTCTTGGTGCTTCGGCATTAATGCAAGGTTTGGCTGATGGTTACTTTGTATTACCATACACCATTGGTGATTATTTAGCTGATGATATTAGAACAGGACCTATTTCTACAGACTCTAAAGAGTTTGAAGAAGCAGAGAAAAGTGTAAAAGATAACATTGCGCATTTAATTAATAATAATGGTAAGTACTCTGTAGATCATTTCCACAAAAAGCTTGGTAAAATTATGTGGAACAAGTGTGGTATGGCAAGAAATGAAGCAGATTTAAAGTCAGCTATTACCGAAATTGCCGAACTACGTGCAGAATTCTGGAAAGATGTAAAAGTACCAGGTTCTAACGATGAGTTTAATGAAGAATTAGCAAAAGCATTAAGAGTTGCTGATTTCTTAGAGTTAGGAGAGTTATTTGCTAAGGATGCCTTATTAAGAGAAGAATCTGCAGGAGGGCACTTTAGAGAAGAGTATCAAACTGCTGAAGGTGAAGCAATGCGTAGAAAAGAATTCCAATATGTTTCTGCTTGGGAATATAAAGGAGAACCAAAAGATGCGGTATTGCATAAAGAAGATTTGGTTTACGAAAATATAGAAGTAAAAGAAAGAAGTTATAAATAAAAAAGGAAAGCTATGAATTTAACGTTAAAAATTTGGCGTCAGAAGAACGCTAGCGATAAAGGAAAAATGGTAGACTATCCGATTAGTGATGTCTCTCCTGATATGTCTTTCCTTGAAATGTTAGATGTTTTAAACGAACAACTGATAAACAAGGGAGAAGAGCCTGTGGCTTTTGATCATGATTGTAGAGAAGGTATATGCGGAATGTGTTCTTTGTACATTAATGGTGAAGCTCATGGACCTGATAGAGGTATTACAACATGTCAGTTACATATGCGTATGTTTAAAGACGGTGATACTATTACTATAGAGCCATTTAGGGCAAAAGCATTTCCAGTAATTAAAGATTTAGTAGTAGATAGATCATCGTTTGATAGAATACAGCATGCAGGTGGTTTTATCTCTGTAAATACATCTGGTAATACGATTGATGCAAATGCAATTCCTATTAATAAACACGATGCAGACAAATCGTTTGAAGCGGCCATGTGTATAGGTTGTGGTGCTTGTGTGGCAAGTTGTAAAAACTCTTCAGCAATGTTATTTGTTGGTGCCAAAGTATCTCAGTTTGCTTTGTTACCACAAGGACAAGTTGAAGCTACGGATCGTGTACTAAACATGGTGAAGCAAATGGATGAAGAAGGATTTGGTAACTGTACTAATACAGGTGCTTGTGAGGTTGAGTGTCCAAAAGGCATATCTTTAGAAAATATTGCACGTATGAATCGTGAATATCTTGCAGCTAGCTTAAAAGGCTAAATAGTTTCTACAAAGTAGAGATTTACAAATAATACAATAATCCCAAGGTAAAGCATTATCTTGGGATTTTATTTTTTAATTAAATAATGAAGACTATAATTTCATTTTATAAATCCCAATTATCAAAACATAATTCTGAAGCCAAACGCATTTATAAAAAAATGAGTTTGTTTAGTTTATTAAGATTAGCAGTTTTTGGTTTTACAGGCTTTGGTATCTATCTAACCTATCAAAACTGGCAAGTTGCAGCAATTATAGCTGTGGTTGGCATTGCTGTGTTTCTGTTTTTACTATCCAGACATACAGATCTTAAAAGCAAACGCGAACTGCACAAGCGATTAGCCACCATTAATGAAGATGAAATTAAAATAGCCTCAGGTGATTTTCATGATAGAGCAGATGGAAAAGTATTTCAAAATCCTGCACATGCATATAGTTTAGATATCGATTTGTTTGGAAGAGGTTCTTTCTTTCAGTACATCAATAGAACAACTATAAATGAAGGCACACAATCGCTTGTTAATTGTTTGTTGGCAAACGATATTACTAATATAGAAGCACGACAAAATGCGATTAAAGAATTAGCTGATGAGCCCGAATGGAGGCAATACTATTCTGGTGTAGCGCAAGGTGTAAAAGTGGAGCATTCTGCAAAATCTATTATTGAATGGCTAAAGGATTATAAACCATTTTTAAACGCTACATTATATTGGTTAACAATTGGCTTTAGTGTAGCTTCAGTAGCACTTTTGG
Source organism: Winogradskyella sp. (assembly GCA_002722255.1). GTDB lineage: Bacteria > Bacteroidota > Bacteroidia > Flavobacteriales > Flavobacteriaceae > Winogradskyella > Winogradskyella poriferorum. The sequence goes on from PBLD01000001.1 coordinate 671,481, forward strand.
TCTTAGGATTTACTGAAATTATTCCAATAAAATATGCTGGATATTGGTTGCTTTTAGGCTTAGCGATTACTGGAAGATTTTTAAAATCAATTAATAATGTTGCCCAAAACACTGAAAAAGCTAAAGACACTTTTAGGCAATATGCTTTATTACTGAAAGAAATTGAACAGAAAGAATTTCAGTCTGAGTTATTGCAACAACAGCAACAAAAAATACAGTCTGAAGGTGAAAAAGCCTCACAGATATTTACAAAATTCTCAAAAGCTTTAGACGCTTTAGATAACCGAAATAACTTCATCTCAGCCATTTTTGGAAATGGGTATTTGCTTTGGGATATAAGGCAAACGTATCGCGTAGAGCAATGGATTAGTAAGTATGCACATAAGGTTGAAGATTGGTTTGAAGTGGTGACGTTTTTTGATGCGTACAACACTTTGGGGAATTATGCTTATAATCATCAAGACTTTAGTTATCCTGAAATTACTTCAGAAAATATTACAATTAAAGCCGAAAGTTTAGGACATCCTTTGTTGAATGCTGAAAAGCGAATTGATAGCGATTTAGAATTGTTACAAGAGCAGTTTTTCATCGTTACAGGCGCAAATATGGCAGGCAAGAGTACGTTTTTAAGAACGGTTGCGTTGCACATTGTTATGGCAAATGTTGGTTTGCCTATTTGTGCGAAAACAAGCAAATACAAGCCAATTAAACTCATTACAAGTATGCGTACTACAGATTCGTTGACAGATGATAGCTCGTACTTTTTTAGTGAGCTTACACGATTGAAATTTATTGTAGACACTATTGCTGAGGACAAAAACTATTTTGTGATTTTAGATGAAATCTTAAAGGGTACCAATTCAACAGATAAAGCCATCGGCTCCAGAAAGTTTGTAGAAAAATTAGTGGGTCAAAATGCCACAGGAATTATTGCTACACACGACTTAAGCCTTACAGAAATTGAAACCGAATTAGAAGCTGTAAAAAACTACTACTTTGATGCTGAAATTAAAAACGATGAGCTCTTTTTTGACTACAAACTAAAGAAAGGCGTTTGCCAAAATATGAATGCAAGTTTTTTGTTGAAGAAGATGGAAATTGTTTAATTGTCTTCAACAATTCTTATTAGAATAGGACTAGGAGCTTTAAGAGAATAAGTGCTTTTCGATCCAATTATAGACCATCTAATGTCAAAAATTTTAACAGAGTCATTGATTTTAAGTTTTTCTAAAACATTTAGTTTTTCTGCATCTAAAATAGAGCCATTAACTTGAATTATTTCAGTATCGTTTATTTTTAATTTAAAATGTCTAACCTGAAAAGACCAGTCAAAGATAAAATCTTCGACTTTAACGCTAATTGAACTTTCTTTCATCAGTTTATTTTTTGTCATTTTTAATTCACAATCACGACCACAACCAATGCCATTTATTGTGCCAATAGGTGCAGAAATATCTTTAATCCTTAATGACTTTATTTCGGTTAATGAATCTCCATTTTTAAGTTTAGATTTAATCGCTATATCTACTGTTTTACCTGTACCAGGATTTAAATTATAATTTCCTAAACTGTCAATTTTTTTTAAGCCTGGAGCAGTAGCTTCAAAGGAAACAGCATTAGGTTTTGATATATAAATAGGATTAGCAACACCTCTATAAACCACATTCATTTTTTTAAGTTCAAAAGCGGCTTCTTGATTTACAGTATCAGCAGTTTCAAGTTTTTTAATACGTTCTTTTAAGGCTTTGTTTTCTTTAAGTAATTCAGTTTTGCTGTATGAAGATTTACAACTTTGTATAAGAAATACAAGACTTAAAAAGAGTACTAAGCGTTTCATAAAGATTGGTTGGTTTTCAATATAATAACGGAAATAAAAATCTATTAGTGTTTTAGAATGACAATAAAAAAACCCTTTCCAAAAACAGAAAGGGTTCTTAACCAATTATAAAAATTAACTTGAAAAAATTATTTCAATTTTAATGAATCCAAAGCATGAAAGAAAAAGTCTTGCTCGTCATTCATAGATACAAACAGTCCTTTTGGGTATTTTTTACCTAAAGGTGTCGTTACAACATCACAACCGTCAGTTTCAATTGTACCTAAGTTTATTTCCTTTACAAAGCTATTATCGCTTCGTTTAAAGATGTTAAAACTGTGGTTTTGTTGGTTAGATACAATGATGAAACCATTACCATTTGGGTAGGTTGCAATCGCAATACCTTCAATATCATCCTTAAAATTATCCGTTCCGAATAGTGCAATTTCCTTGTTTCCCTTTTTAGGATCTGCGTGGTATTTTCTAATACCAACGCCTTCGTCAGAGAAATATACAAAGCCTAATTCGTCATCTACAGCAATGGCTTCAATTTCTTTTTGCCCACTAAAAGTTCCCATTTTACGTAATAGATTGGAATGTACTCCCAAAGAATCGCTAACCAAGGCATATTGGTATAAATAACCTTCCGTTGGTCCTGCTTTTCTACTCACAAATACAGAAATCTCTTCAGTTGATGGATTCTTATAAATAGAAACTCCCATTGGTCGTTTTTGTAAAACATCAGTTTCATCTTCAAATACTTTAAAACCACCATTATCCAATGGTTTCATATCTGGTACTGAGTACACTCTGATTTGGTTTTTTTCACGTTCAGAAAACACCATAATATCAGTTTCTGTTGAATCCGAAAGTTTAAAACCGTATTCTACATCAACGTTATTAGGGTAGCTAACACCTGTTAAGCTTTTCTCCTTTATGATTTTTCCGTCTAAATCTAAGGCGTAAACACCACCATCAATTTCATCTTTATCAGTACCAAAGACAATACTTTTTTCAGGGTTTTTGTGATTAATCCAAATTGCTGGGTCGTCACTATCGTGTGGTAATTTTTCGGATGTTAGTGTTGGCGCAATTTCTGGTAATCCGTTTCCGCAAGAAAAAACTACAGCAGAAATAACACCTAGTATTAAGGTCTTCTTCATCATTTTACTTTTTGAATAAATCATATTTTAATCCGAATGTTAAACGCATATCGTAGTATTCCATTTGCATTGTTCTGCTACTCACACCTTGATAATAACGTAACGGTTGGTTAGTAATGTTATTAAGGTTTAAGTAAAGACTTAAGTTGTTATTTAGTGCCACGTTTGCATTGAAATCTAAGAAAAATTGCTCGTCGTAATAACGGTCTTCAAACGCATTTCCACCAATTTCATCGATATAAGCATCAGAATAATTAGCCGATAAACGCAAGCTGAATTTTTTACCAGCATAACCTAATGAACCATTGAACATATTTGGCGATGTTTGTGGTAAGTCTAAATCTGTGCGCTCTTCACCATCTTCGTTGCGGATACCATCTGCACTAGAGGTTAAATACGTATAGTTAAGATAAATACTGAAATTTTTAGCAAAACCAGGTAAGAAATCTAAACGACGTTGAAAAGACACCTCTGCTCCAAATACTGAAGCATCATCACCATTTAGAGGTTGGTATACTTCGTAACCGTTTTCATCTTCTGATTGAAATACATAAGTAAAGTCCGAAATGCTCTTGTAAAATAAACCACCAGAAACAATACCAACAGATTTAAAGTAGTGCTCTGCCATAAAGTCGAAATTCATAGACGTTGTTGGGTCTAATTCAGAGTTTCCTAAGAAAATTTCTTCATCTTCGTTATTGATTTCTCTGTATGGTACTAAATCTACATAGTTTGGTCTTGCTAAAGTGTTAGTCCAAGCAAAACGTAAAACGGTATTATCCGTTACATCATATTTAAAATGAACACCTGGTAATATGTTGGTGTATGAGTTTTCGTCTTTAACTTCAGCAATACCATCAACATCACCATCTTCGTTAAATACAAGCTCGTTACCTGTACTTTCAATAGAAGTATGTTCTAATCTTACACCAGCTAAAACACTTAGCTTGTCTGTAATATTTTGGTTAAGCATAGCGTAACCTGCATATACGTTTTCGTTAACGTCAAAGTTAGCAGTAGCATATTCTTCTGGTAAATCTTCACCTTCAAAAAGGTTGGTGTCGTTAAGATTTAAGCCACCCAAAAATTCTGGACTAGCAAATGTGCCAATTTGGTATTGGCTGCCAGCTAAGAAGTCTGTATCAGAATAGCTTCTTGTAGGAACCATACCTAAGAATTCTAATGCACCAGTTTCATCACTGTATTCTATAAAACCGTTTGCTCTGTTTTTATTTTTTAATCTTGTTTTAGCACCAAACTTTAAAAAGCCGTCATTACCATCAATTATAGATACTGGCAATTGTGCATTAACAAAAATATTAATGTCTTCTTCTTCTGTATATTGGTTTTCTTCTGTAAGCTCACCAAATTCAAAATCAGCAAAATTAGCATTGGCAGGATTTGTAGGAGTGTACAAAGGTTTATCTTGATTGTTATTAAAGTCGATTATGTATTCACTCTCATACTCTAAATAACGCTCGTTTAAACGCTCTTCTGAAGCTTTAGCAAAAGAAGCCATCCAATCGAATTGAACACTACCAAAAAGGTGCTCACCTCCAAGGCTATAGTTTTGCATACGTTGGTCTTCTAAACGTCTGTTTTTATTTCTGTCATTTCCAATACCACCTTTAGATTGGCGTTTTGCTTCAACAGGAAACATAGTAAGGTTACCATTACCATCTACTGAAAAATCGCCAGGAGCAATGTCTTCACCATCAAGGATTTCATGCTCTAATCTAAAACGGTTTTCTCTATCGTCTCTCCAGTTATAGATAGATTTAAAATAAACAGAATTATTATCATCGAATTTGTAATCTAAGTTAGCTGAGAAGCTACGACGTACACGTTGTACTAGATATTCTCTAATTTCAAAAACGTTAGCATAAGGATTTACATCTAATTCAGTTAAGTTATCTTCATCATCAAACTCATTAAATTCAAACTCGTCTGTCCATTCAGCTTCAACGTTATCACTTCCAAAGTCATTATCGTTAATAGATGCAGAAACCATCCAACCAAATTTATCGTTTTTACTTCGGTCTCCAACTAAGAACGATCCGTTTAAAATTCTTTTGTCTGTAATAAAGTTAAGACCAGAACCAACAGTTGCAGACAAACGGAAACCTTGAGGCGATGTACGCGTAATTAAGTTTACAGAACCACCAAGAGCGTCAGCATCCATATCTGGTGTTACGGCTTTGTTTACTTCAATAGTTTGAATCATATCGGACGGAATTAAATCCATCTGAACGTTACGGTTATCACCTTCAGCAGAAGGAATTCTACTGCCATTTAAAGTCACAGAGTTTAATTGAGGAGAAAGACCGCGAACAATAATGTTACGTGCTTCACCTTGATCTACTTGCATCGTAATACCAGGAATACGCTTTACGGCATCACCAATATTGGCATCTGGGAATTTCCCTATTTGATCAGTAGAGACAACGTTAGTAATGTTTTGTTTGTTCTTTTGGGTGTTTAGAGCTCTTGCTTGTCCACTAAGACCAAAACCATTGATAGTAACTTCTTCTAGAGCAGTATCTTCGGAGTTTAGTGCAAAGTTTAGAGTTACAGTTTGGCTTGCAACAATATCTATATCTTCAGTCACATCTGAATAACCAAGATATTTTACAGTAATAGTATGTTTTCCTTCAGGAATATCTACTAACACGTATTTTCCGTTAAAATCAGTTACTGTTCCTTTGTTAAGTGATGTGATAGAAACTGTAGCACCAGGAATGGTAAGACCATCCTTATCGGAAATGACACCTTGTAAATTTCCAGATTGTGCGAATCCGAATAAAGAGAGGGTTAAAAATAAAAGGGTAAAATAATGTTTCATTTAAGGTTGATTTTTGTTTTCCTCAAAACTAGTTTGAAGCCGACATTTGTAGATAAAATGAGCGTTAACAAAACGTAACAGAACCTTGTAAAATGGGTATAAATGAAAGCAACATTTACACTAAATTAACATTGAGAAAAGAATTTGGTTAATCTAGTTGAAGATTTAGTAAATAGTCTTGGAGGTCGTCTTTTGATTCTAAAGGCAATTTTTTTCTTAGACGATATCTCGCTATTCGAACACTATCTGGAGTAATGTGAAGAATGTCTGCAATCTCTTTTGAAGAGAGATTTAATCTCAGTAACATGCACAAGCGCATTTCTGATGAGGACAGCTTATCGTTTACAATTTGTTTTAGGGTAGAAAAGAAGTTCGGATGAATCTGCCCAAAGTAGCTCATAAGCTCTGCCCATTCATTATTATTTTCTAGATCTGCTTCGATATCTTTAACAATATCTTTTAGTTTTTTAGAAACGAGTTCATTATTGCGATTCTTTAACTTAGAAAGGGTTTTAGAAATGTCTGAAAGCTTTTTGTTTTTATGCGCAATATGAAGGCTGTAATTGGTGAGAGAAGAGACTTTAATATCTATTTCTCTATTCAGAGCAATTTCTTTAGCTACCTTTTTATCTAAATCTGCCTGAAGTAATTGTTGTTTATATTCTAGTATCCGGTTTTCGTGTTTTTTTCTCTTTTTCCAGTATATAAAACCTACTATCAATGCCAGGATAATTGCGCCTGTAATTATTAAAATAACATATTGGCGTACTTTATTTATTTGATTTTCTTTATTTAGCAGTTCAACTTCAGCTTCTTTTTCCTTAACGTCATACAGCACTTGCATTGCACTTACCATTTCGGTAGTGTTTTTTTTGAGCTCTTCTTCATTTACAACAGACTGATTGTTGAGGTAGTTATAGGCTTTTTCAAAATCTCCAGTATCAGCATAAGTTCTTGCAAGATCTTTTAAGGCACTTTCAATTTGAGATGCATTATTAGTTTGTTGTGCTAGTTTTAATGCTTCTTCTGTATAGAAGATTGCCTTTTCATAATTTTTGGTCTTACGATTGGCATCACCAAGATTATTGATAATATTTATCTGTAAATCTGAGTTACTATGTTTTGCAAATTCTTGCGCTTTTTTGAAATAACTGTACGCAAGGTCATATTGTTCAAGGTCTTCATAAATACTTCCTATGTTTTCATTTACCGTTGCAAGACCAGTACTGTCATTTAGCTTTTTAAATATAGCAAGACTTATATTTTGGTATTTCAAAGCACTGTTATAATCACTTTGCTTTTCGGCAATACTACCTAATAGCGCATTAGCTTCGGCTTTGCCTTTTTCATAGCTAATAGTTTCAGAGAGATCAAGGCTGATGAGTGAGTATTTTTTAGCTTCAATATATTTTTTAAGGTCGAGATCTATTGAAGCTAATGAATTGTAAACGTATACAGAACAGGAATCTTTAGTTTTTTGAATATCTAAATATGCCTGATAGTTTTTTAGGGCTTCAGCATAAAGCTCAATAGCCTTGAAGAAGTTTCCAAGCTCAATATAGGTTTTTGCTATTTTCTGAGTGTTAGATTCTGCTTTTGCAAATTCTAGTCTTTCTTTTAATTTATATAATTGTTGGTCTAGTTGTTCGTTGTTTTTCGAAGACTGTGAATTAGCAATTCCGGAAATTAAAAAGTATATGAATAAAAGGCTTTTATGAAAACTCAAGGTTATTTTATTTAAACTCATAAATAAAAGCAACCAATGTTATTTAAACCTGTAATTTTTATGATGAAAATGTTACCAATAAAAAAGCGGTTAGATTTTCTAACCGCTTTTTAAATATTTTATTAAGAAAGATTTCTTAAGCCTCAAATGGTGCTATAGAAACATAAGACTTATTGTCCTTCTTCTTAGTAAATGTTACAATACCATCAACTTTAGCATGTAAAGTGTGGTCTTTTCCTTGGTATACATTTTCACCTGGGTGGTGAGTGTTACCTCTTTGTCTTACGATGATGTTCCCTGCAACAGCAGCTTGACCACCAAAAATCTTAACACCTAAGCGTTTCGATTCTGATTCTCTACCGTTTTTAGAACTACCAACTCCTTTTTTATGAGCCATTGTCTTAAGGTTTTATTTTGTTAATATTAATGGATTAGAAAAATTATTTTTCAATTCCACCGTCTAATCTGTCTTGTAATTCTTTTAATTCGTCCCACTTACCATCAGCAGCTAATTTAGCTTGCTTTGGCCAAGTATCTGTAACGATGTGTGCTAATCTAGAGCTTGCTTCAGAAAGAACACTGCTTAATTCTTCTGGAGTTGCTTTAGCAACTTTAGCAAAAGTTTCAAATCCAGCGTTTACCAATGCTTCAGCAGCTTTAGGTCCAGCACCTTCAATTTTCTTTAAATCATCAGCTTTACCAGTTGCTTTTTTAGCTGCTGCTTTAGGAGCGGCTTTTTCAGCTTTAGGTTCAGCTTTTTTAGTTTCTTTCTTAGGAGCAGCTTTCTTAGCTCCAGAAGCAGTAATACCTTCAATTACGATTTCAGTTAAGGCTTGTCTGTGACCGTTTTTTACACGGTAACCTTTACGTCTTTTCTTTTTGAAAACTATTACCTTATCACCTTTAAGGTGCTTTAAGACTTTTGCACTTACTTGTGCTCCGTCTATAGCTGGGGCGCCTAAAGTAACATTGTTACCATCACCTATAAGAAGTACGTTGTCAAAATCAACTTTTTTACCTTCTTCAGTAGATAAACGGTTAACAAAAACTTTTTGGTCTTTTTCAACTTTAAATTGATGCCCTGCTATCTCTACAATTGCGTACATAGCGTAACGTTTTTATTAATTTGTTTATTAAAAAAATATGCTTTTCTCAGAAAGCGGATGCAAATATACTCCTAAATTCCTAATCTACAAACGTTTTAAGGCATTTCACACACTTTTCAACTTAAATTCGTATGTGTTTTTAAAATAGGACACTACATGAAAAACAGTTTTTACATTTTATTAGGCTAATTAAGCCTAATGATTCCTTATTTTTGTGTGGTTTTGTGTAACAATGCACATTATATTAAGACAAACACTTAAACAATTTAAAATTTAAACACTTATTAATAATGAGAAAAAGCTTATTTACTCTAGCACTCTTGTTGTTTGTTGGTTCTTTTGCCAATGCGCAGCAGGTGGAATTTGAGGAGTACGATTTAGACAATGGAATGCATGTTATATTGCATCAGGATAATTCCGCTCCTGTGGTTACTGTTTCTGTAATGTATCATGTTGGTGCAAAAGATGAAAATCCTGAGCGCACTGGTTTTGCTCACTTTTTTGAGCATTTATTATTTGAAGGAACCGAAAATATCCCTCGTGGTGAATGGTTTAATATTGTAACATCAAATGGAGGAAGCAATAACGCTAATACTACTGATGACAGAACATACTACTATGAAGTGTTTCCTTCTAACAGTGTTGAGTTAGGTTTATGGATGGAATCTGAGAGATTATTGCATCCTGTAATCAATCAAATAGGTGTTGATACACAAAATGAAGTTGTAAAGGAGGAAAAACGTTTACGTGTAGACAATCAACCTTACGGTAACATTTTAGCTGAAATTAAAAAACGTATGTTTAAAGTGCACCCTTATAAAGGAACAACCATTGGTGAAATGGAGCACTTAGATGCAGCTACATTAGAAGAGTTTCAGGCATTTAATAAAAAATTCTATGTGCCTAATAACGCTGTTTTAGTGGTTGCAGGAGATATTGACAAACCTCAGGTTAAAAAAATGATTCAAGATTATTTTGGTCCAATTCCAAAAGGTGAGGATATTGTTAGAGATCTGCCTAGAGAAGAGCCAATTACTGAGTCTATGAGAGATAAGGCTTACGATCCAAACATTCAAATACCAGCGGTTATTGCGGCTTATAGAACACCTTCTTTTAAAAATAGAGATGCTTATGTTTTAGATATGATTTCTCAATATTTAAGCGGAGGAAAAAGTTCTGTGCTTTATAAAAAAATGGTAGATGAACAAAAGCAGGCTTTACAAGTTGCAGCAGTTAATATTAGCCAAGAAGATTATGGTATTTATGCTTTATTCGGTTTGCCTTTAGGAGATGTATCTTTAGATACACTAATTACTGAAATGGATGAAGAGATTGCTAAAATTCAAGAAGAATTAATTTCTGAACGTGATTACCAAAAGCTTCAAAACCAGTTTGAAAACCAGTTTGTAAATTCTAACTCTAGTATTGAAGGTATTGCAAACTCATTGGCAAGATATTACATGCTTTATGATGATGTGAACTTAATTAATAACGAAATAGAAATCTATCGCTCTATTACAAGAGAAGAAATGAGAGATGTTGCTAAGAAGTATTTAAACCCTAATCAACGTTTAATATTAGAATACTTACCAAAGACTGATGATCAATAAAATAAAAATGAAAAAACACATGAAAATCAAAATATCAGCATTTGTTGCGTTGTTTTTAATGACGGTAGGTGTAATAAATGCACAAATCGACAGATCTGTACAACCAAAACCAGGACCTGCTCCAAAGATAACTTTAGAGAAACCAGGTGAGTTTAAGTTAAAGAATGGTATCGAAGTTTTAGTTGTAGAAAACCATAAATTACCAAGAGTTTCTATTACTTTAAGAATAGACAATAAGCCAATAGCAGAAGGTAAAAAAGCAGGCGTTTCTAGTATTTTAGGTGCTATGCTTGGTAACGGAACCACTAATATTCCTAAAGATGAGTTTAATGACGAGATAGATTTTTTAGGTGCTAATTTAGGATTTGGGTCTCAAAGTGCTTTCGCAAGTTCACTTTCAAAATATTCTGATAGAATAATTGAGTTAATGGCAGATGCGGCAATAAACCCATTATTAACAAAAGAAGAGTTTGAGAAGGAAAAGGAAAAACTTATAGAAAGTCTTAAATCAGACAAAAAGAGTGTAGATGCAGTTGCTCGTAGAGTAGGTTCTGCACTATCATATGGTGTTAAGCATCCTTATGGAGAGTTTGTTACAGAAGAAACAGTTAACAATATTGAATTTGGTGACGTTTTAGCATTTTATGAAAAGTACTTTAATCCTAACAATGCATATCTTGTAATAGTGGGTGATGTAGAAATGAGCGACGTTAAGCGTAAAATAAAAGAACATTTTGGAAAATGGGAAAAGTCAGCAGGTGTAGAGACTACTTTACCAAAGCCAATGGCTAATGCTCAGTACACCCAAGTTAACTTTATAGATATGCCTAATGCAGTTCAGTCTAATATCTCATTGACTAACAATGTAGATTTTAAAATGAATGATGAGGATTACCATGCCGTACTAATCGCAAATAAAATTTTAGGTGGTGGTTTTGGTAGCTACCTAAATATGAATCTTCGTGAAGAGCATGGTTATACTTACGGAGCACGTACAAGTATTAGTCCAAGTAGATATGGAGCATCTCGTTTTACAGCAGGAGCAGCAGTAAGAAATATGGTAACAGATAGTGCTGTTGTTGAGACACTAAAGGAAATTAACAGAATAAAAACAGAACCAGTAGATACTAAAGACCTAGAAAATGCTAAGGCAAAATATGTAGGTGACTTTATATTAGATTTAGAAAGTCCAAGAACTATTGCAAACTATGCTTTAAGTATAAAGCTAAATAATTTACCAGAAGATTTTTATTCGACGTATTTAGCAAAGATCAATGCAGTTACAAAAGAAGATGTAATGCGTGTAGCTAACAAACACTTTAAACCAGAAAATGCGCGCATAGTAGTAGTAGGTAAAGGAAGTGAAGTGTTAGAAAACCTTGAAAAAACAGGAATTCCTATTAAGTATTACGACACCTATGCCAATCCTACAGAGAAACCTGTTTTCTCTAAGCCATTACCAGAAGGCTTAACGGCAGAAACAGTGATTAAAAACTATGTGAAAGCTATTGGTGGTGAAGCAAAACTTAGAGAAGTAAATACTACATTAGTTGTTGCGGAAATGACCATAACAGGTGCGCCATTTAAGCCTATTGCTACTACAAAACAAATGGCACCAAATAAGTACAAAATGGAAGTTGTTGCCGAAGGAATGGGTACCTTAATGAAGCAAAATTTTGATGGTAGTAATGGTTATATGGAACAACAAGGAAGAAAGATTCCTATGGAAGATAAAGAATTATCTTCTAGAAAATCTACTAAAGGTCTTTTCGAGGAATTATATATGGAGTCTTCAAACATTGAATTAGAAAGCCTTACAACAATTGAAGGAGCAGATGCTTATAAAATAAAAGTAACTAAAGATGACACAGCATCGTATAGATACTATGACGCTGAGACAGGTTATTTAATAAGAACTGAATCTACAACAGAAGCACAAGGACAATCTATAACATCGGTTGTAGATTATTCTAACTACAAAGAAGTTGATGGTGTTATGATGCCATATACTATGAAAGTTACAGCAGGGCCTCAGTCATTTACTTTTGAAACTACTGAAGTTAAAATTAACGAAGGAGTTACTGATGAAGATTTTAATTAAGAGTATTAAACCTTGATAAAAAAAACCGAAGCATTAGCTTCGGTTTTTTTTATGTTTTACGTTTATGAGATAAATAGACACCAACCAAGATTAAAAGTGCTGCCAAACCTTGAATTACACTAAAAGATTCACCATCTAAGATACCCCAAAGCAATGCTATTATAGGCATAATATAAGTTACTGAGGATGCAAAAACAGGTGTAGAAATTTGCACAAGTTTATTAAAAACTACTTTAGCTATTGCAGTTCCAAATACAGAAAGGATAGCGACAAAACCTAATGACTGAAGTAAATAAGGATGATTTAATCGTTCTGACGTAAAAAAATCAGAAAAGAATAATACAATTATAGCAGGTATAACAATAAAAGCATAATTACCTGCAGCAATAGCCAAAGGTTTTACGTCTTGTAAATATCGTTTTATAATGTTAACGTTTGCAGCATACATTAATGTAGATGCAATAACAAAGCCAGCATATAGATAATTTTGATTTGGATTGAGTTCAGATCCTTTTAAAATTAAAATTGCAGTACCTACAAATCCAATAACTACACCTAAAATCTGTCGTTTTGTAGATACAATTTTAAAAACGGCAAACCCAAGGATTATTGTATTTAGAGGTACTAAGGAATTTAATATTGAAGCAACAGCACTGTCAATTTCAGTTTCTGCTATGGCAAAGAAAAACGCAGGAAAGAAAGATCCTAACAAACCAGATAAAAGTAGCCACTTCCATTTAGATTTTGGGACATGCTTTAAATGGTAAAATCCAGCTGATAATAAAATTATTCCCGTAAAAATAGTTCTTAGAGCGCCAAGTTGAAATGGAGTAAGTCCAAGTAACGATTTTTTAATGAGAATGAACGAACTTCCCCAAATAACCGAAAGGATGAGAAGATAAATCCATTTTATGTTAGGGCTTTTCATACAAATGTTTCCTTAAGATTCACAAAAATCGTTAATTCTTTCGCAAGAAAGATCAATATTTATTAGATTTATCCAAAATTTAAGAGTCTATACTTATGAGAAATTTTAAGAATATAATTGTTGCTTCTGCTTTACTCTTGGCTTTAACATCTTGCAAAGACAAAGCTGAGCCAGAAGTAAAAACTGTTGATGTAGAAGTAGATGCTAAAGAAGTTGCTAAAACTTTAGATCCGAATGCAAATTATGCTAAAGTAGAGTTTGGAATTGAAGGTATGACTTGTGCGGTAGGTTGTGCAAAAACTATTGAAAAGAAAATGGCAAAGATGGAAGGTGTTAAGTCTGTAAAAGTAGATTTTGATAAGCGTATGGCAATGGTAGAGTATGATGAAGCAAAAGTATCTCCTGAAGCTTTAGAAGAGACAGTAACTAAGGTAGGCGAGGTATATAAAGTAAAGGATATGAAAGTTGTTGATGACTTTACTAAAGAAACTCAAAAAGAAAAATAATAGATCTTATAGACCTGAAAAATAAAACGCCATCCTAATCGGATGGCGTTTTTTATTTTAGGTTAACACTTGCAGAAATACAATAGAAAGTATAATGCCACCAAGCGGTAATAACCATAGTAAAATTACTGATGGAGTTTTAGTTCTTGATTTTGCCTTAAGTACATTTCTTTTTTTACCGTTATATCGCATCCAGTTTTTAAACATAATAAACAGTGTAACCAACCCTATTATAACCCAAAACTTAAACATAGTTATAGTAGCTATATTCATTTGGTTGGCAAAAGCTAAAGAGAATGCGCCAAAAGCTAGATAAATGGAGATTTCTAACAGATTAATGTAGAACAAAGCAACGCGATTAGCACGCTTTCCTAATCGAGCTTTATAAGAGTTAAATACAGAAATATAGAAGTTATCTAGCATAGGTTATATTTTTAAAAATTAAGTAAAATCTAAATAACAAAAAAAGGCTACTTCATTTAGTAGCCTTTTTTTGTTATTAGAATATAGTATTACTCTGCTAAAATCTTAACATCGCTAAGGTCTATTGTTGTAGATATAGTACCGTTGTTACTATCATACACAAAAGCTAATACAGCGTTGCCAGTAACCATAGAAAGATCTATTAAACCTGTTGCTTCATAGTTGTTGTCGTAAAAACCAGTGTTTACACCAAGAGCATTAATTTCATCAGCTCCAATTTCTATCCAAGTAGCATCATCAGGATTAGTACCGGTTGTATAGTCGTTAGAATAGTATGCCTTTAAAGGTTGTCCGTTACTATATGCATCAGCAATCTCTAATAATAATTGCTCACTATTTTGCGCATCAAAATCGATACTTGGAGAAATTAACCAACTTACCATAGTATCTATGTTACCAGAGCTAAAAGCTGTTGCTCTCATGTAGTTTTCGCCACCAAAACCTGTATTGTACCAATCTCTAGTTCCAACTGTGTTAGTTACTTCCCAACTTCCTTGGCTGTCAAAAGTTTCTTCAAAAACAACATTAAAATCATTAATATCTAAAGGAGTACAACGTGAGTTATTAAATTCAACATCGCTAATGTCATTAAGTAACATTACTAAGTTATCTCCTCCGTAAGATTTTAAGACAACACCTGAAATTGTTCCACCATTAGTAGTTGGTAAAGGAGTGTTATAAAAATTAGAGAAAGAACTTGTTTCTACTATAAAGTTAGAATAACCAAAGCCTTCACAAGCTTGAAGTGTTCTTTGAGTATCAAAATCTTCTGATGGGTCTCCGTAAGTACTACCTTCTAAGTTTTCTGGAAATTGTACATCTGTAGCAGTAACAAACATACCTACGTTAGATTCGCTAATTTGAGAAAGGCTTAATTGTAGAGGTACAATAGTTTCTGTTACTTCAGATCTAAAAATCTTAGTTGGTATTTGGTTTGCTGTGAACTGACCAACTTCTTGGTCATCAGTTTTGCCTCCTACAGAAATAACTTCGTTAGAGTTATAACCTACGTACATGTCTTTTAATTTTATATATACTTCACGTCCAATGTTAAATTGATTATAAGAATCTACTTGATTTAAAAGAACACCTAAAGCAGCTGTTGGGTTTTCAGGAGCATCTTGCATGTAAAACTCTTTGTAAAAGTTCCCAGTAGCGTCAGAAGAAGTTACATAACCTTTTACAACTAAGTTGTCTGGGATTTGAATAAAGTGATCGTAGTCAAAACCGCTTTGACCATCTTCGTATGCTTGGTAAAGTGCTTTTAAATCTGCAATTGATATTTCAGTTAAATCACCAGAGTTAATATCTGCTAAGATTTGCTCTAAACCTGCGTTTTCTTCACTTCCTAAGCTGTTAGGAACGCTGTAATCGTCATCTTCAACACAAGATGTAATTGCAATACTTGCAAAAAGAGCAAGTAAAAGTGTTAATAATTTTGTTGTTTTCATAGTTTGAAATTTATTTTTCATAGTTTTTTTAGAATCTAAAATATACATTTAAAAAGTAATTTGCGCCACGACCATACCAGTACTTAGGTCCAAAACGACGCTTAGGATTAGAATTGTCTTCTAGTAACTCTCTGTAGTTAGCGTTACGACCTTGCTCAAATCCACCAGTTCTATATTGTTTATCTAATATGTTTCCTACACTAGCAAAGAAACCTACAAAATAATCATTTATTTTCCATGACTTACCACCTATAAGGTTAACGACCATATAACTGCCAAACTCTTCTTGTTTTAAAAGATCTCTTGCAATCTCTGGGTTGTAATCGTTCATTGGTAATCCGTCTGTTGGCTCTGTGTAGAAACTAGAAGTTCTTAAAAGAGGGCTTACATCTACATAAGTTTCATCAAAGAAGTTTGCAGTTGCACCAAACCACCAGTAGTCTGGATCTCTATATTCAAAACCTACAGAGTAAGCTTTCTGTGGACCACCAGCTACTTTGTAATCTTTTAGGTTAGACTCACCATAAAATGCTGCCTGATCGTTTGCAGAGATGTATAAGTTAGGATTGTTGTCGTAAGTGTATTGGCCATAAGAAGCAGCACCTTTTAATTTTATTGTTGGTGTTACTTGTGCTTCAATACCAAATTCTGCGCCTAGGTGTCTTTTGTCTACACCTTGTAATACTTCTGAAACTAAATTGTTTGTTTGTACATTACCTTGATCATCAAAGAAACCTCCAATACCATCTGCGTAGTAGAAAGAAATTTCGTTAGCATCTTCTGTCTTAGTGTAGAAACCTGTTAAACGAGCATTAACAATTGGTGATCTAAAGATGTAACTAGCATCAAAAGATGTTATTTTTTCTTCTGTAATCTCTTGTCCTGTTACGTTTACTCCATTAACAACACCAACAACATCATGATTTGCTCTGGCATTAGAATACGTATTTCTTAAAGAAGGTGCTCTAGTAATATACCCTCCGTTAACATCTATTAAGTGCTTACCAGAAATTTTATAAGTAAAACCAGCTTTAGCACCAAAACCAGTAAAATCTACTTCGCCTCCTTTTCCGTAGGAATTATTAGCATTTGCTTCATTTCTGTAAAGACCCTCTCTGTAGTAATCTGTCTTTGTGATGCTACCAGCTAAGTAGAAATCTACTTTATTGTATTTAAAAACACCTTGCGCATAACCAGAAATAATGTCTGCATACAAGTTGTAGTTGTATCTGTATTTATCTCCTTCAAAAGCAACTCGGTCTGGATTGTTCATGTCAAATTGGAAACCATCAAAAGAATCTACATTTAAAACACCTGTATTACTTCCTAATAAATCGATAATTTCAGCAAAGTTTTCTGACTTTAAACTCTTATAGTTTACCGAAGCATTTAAAACAATATTATCGGTAAGTTCTGTGTTTAAAATAGTGTTTACAGTTACTTGAGAATCATCAGAACGATCTTCATACAAAGCATAAGCAGCATAGCTACCATTTATATTATTTGTAAGGTTAGCATCAATAATTCTGTTCCAATCTATTTGACCATTATTTATAAACTCTTGCTCAGCGATATATGCGTTTTCGTAATCTGGACCATCACTGTCAGCTAAGAAATAACTAGGTAACTTTTGATAATAAGCAGGGCTTGGGTTTGCACCACCAGGGAAATCTAAACGACTGTTTCCTAATTTTCCCCATTGATAAGCCACGTTTGTATTAAGAGAAGTTCTGCTATTAATGTCCCAATAATGGTTAAGCATTAAGATAGGCTCTTCCGTCTCTTTAATACGAGAGTTTTTCTTATCACCATCTAAATAGCCCCAATATTCATTGTACTTTATGCCTTTTAAGTCATAAACCTCTTGAGTATTAGGAGATGATTTACCTCTTCTATTTGGTGCGTATATACTTGTAAAGTTAAGACTGTGTTTGTCATTAAATTTTTTCTCTACAGTAGCAAAGAAAGAATTAGCATCATATAAAGTAGCGTCTTGGTAACCTTCATTTCCCCATCTTCTACTTGCCATAAAAGCATAAGACCAACCACCATCTAATAACCCAGATGCATAACTAGCCATTACTCTGTTTGTATAACTTCTGTTAGATGAAGAATAAGTTACTCTACCACCTTTTCTGTAACTAGAAGCTCTGGCAATAATATTTGTCGTACCTAAAACTCCACCAAAATTGTATTCAGAAGGTGTTAAACCAGAAGTTAAAACCTGGTTTCTTACAACATCATTTAAACCTCCCCAGTTACTCCATTGAGGTCTTCCGTTGTATACTTTGTTCATTTCAATTCCGTTAATTAAAACAGAACCATTGTCAGAGTCTAGACCTCTTACTCTAAAGAATGAAGAGCTAAATTCAAAAGCTGCAGTTCTTTGAAAAATATCCATAGAAGAGGCAAGTAATCCCGAAATGTTGTCTGCTCCACTAGTGTCATCATTCAATTCATCATCAGATAATGTGATTGTAAATAAATCCTCACTACTAGCTAAGTCAACTTCCAAAGTCATGTCTGTAATGTTAACTATTTGCCCTTCATTTACAATGATTGGGTAACGTTTGGTAACATATCCAGGTTTTGATATTCTTAATACTTGTTCGCCTAAAGGAACATTGCTAGAAAAAGTAAATTCACCCAAACCATCTGTAAGTGTAGACTGTTGGGTTTCTTCAATTGTTATTGTTACATCTGGAATTGGTTCTAACGAAGTTGCATCCTTCACACTACCTTTAATCATTGTGTTTTGTGCCATCAATGCAAAAGAAGAAAACAATCCAAACAATAAAATAATTAGACTTTTTTTCATAATTGATTTTAGAGTTAATAATATTTCTTACATTAAATAAAAGTTATTTAAGGCCTGCAAATGTACATCTTTTATAATAAATATATACTTTTGGCCCAAGAATTGCAAAGTAATTAATGATAACATAACATACATTAAATGAAAACATTAAAACTCAGTATTTTATTTTTATTAACATTAGTATATGTCAATGTAAATGCGCAAGAGAAGAAGAAATATAAAATTCATACAGTAGCATTTTACAATCTCGAAAACTTATTTGATACTATTAATGATCCTCTAAAATATGACGAGGCAAGTCCAATAATGGAAATGCACGAAGCTAATAGATCTGAAGTTTACCTAGCGAAAGTAAAAAATATGGCAAAGGTTGTAGCTGATATAGGTAAAGAAGATACTAATAATTCGCCAGCCGTGATAGGTGTTTCTGAAGTAGAAAACAGACAGGTATTAGTAGATTTGGTAAATGATCCACAATTATTAGATAAAGACTACGGAATTGTACATTTTGATTCGCCAGATGCTAGGGGAATAGACGTTGCGTTGTTATATCAAAAAGCACTTTTTAAGCCTACTGATACAAGTAGTTTTGAATTAAAGATTTATGATGATGATACAAGAGAGCGTGTTTATACAAGAGACCAATTGTTGGTTAGCGGAAAATTAGATGGTGAGTTAATTCATATTATAGTTAATCACTGGCCATCTAGAAGAGGTGGAGAAGCCAGAAGTAGACCAAAACGTGTAGCTGCTGCAAATTTGAATAAACGTATAATTGATTCTCTTCAGTCCATTGATCCCTATGCAAAGATTATTACAATGGGTGACTTAAATGATAACCCAAATAATGCAAGTTTAAAAGAAGCATTAAAAGCAGAGTCTAAGAAGAAAAAAGTAGGCTTTAAAGGAATTTATAATCCTTTTGAAGATCAATTTAAAAAGCAAGGGTTAGGTACAACAGGCTATAGAGATGCTTGGAGTTTGTTCGATCAAATATTATTGACACAACCATTTTTAGAAAAAGACTATGAGTCCTTTAGATATTACAAGTCAGGAATATTTAACAAAAATTACTTAACTAATAAGCATGGACGCTATAAAGGGTATCCTTTTAGAAGTTTTGCAGATGGAAGTTTTACAGATGGTTTTAGTGACCACTTTCCAGTATATGTTTACTTGGTTAAAGAAGTAAAAGACAACACGGAAGAAGAAGCCAATGAAAATTAATGCTTCCTAAGAAAAACAAAAAAGGCGCAAATTTTAATTTGCGCCTTTTTTGTTTAATTAAACCATAAGTTCCAAGGAATCTTCGCTAATACCAGCGCTAAAGCTAGTGTGTAAAAAATAGCCAGAAGCTTAAATTTTGGTTTAGAAACTAATTTCTTTTTATGTTTTGAGTAGCCAATTGTCACTAATGCTACAGCAATAATCATTGTTAAAGGATGCTCAACAATTAAATTTCTTAAGGCTGAATTTTTCATCACTTCGCCCATTCCACCAACTTCTTCTATTGTCGAGAAATAATCTTTAGAGAAAAATAAAATAATTCCAATCAATAGTTGAATATGCATTGTAATTAAAGCAAATAACGAAAATCTAAAGTCTACAGGACTATATTCTTTACCACTAAAAAACTTTATTAAAGCATTAAACGTTGCAATGACTAAGACTAGCAAAACAATATATGCCCAACCAGAATGTATAAATTGTAGTGTTTCCATTTTATATGTTTTGATGCAAAAATAAGGATTTGCTAATTAGAAACCATTTTAATTTGCTACAGTAATCTTATGCTTTATTTCATTACCCAAATCATCAACTACAGTTATTATGTGTTCACCTTGCTGAGGTAAAACAGCCATATCGTGAATATCTTTGGTTTGGCCAATAAAAGCATCGTCTATGTACCAATATAGTGTCAACTCGGGTTTAGAATGAGCTACTTTCAAGATTAAATCGTTGGTATTACCATCAAAATCTTTGGGTAAGAAAATAGTGTTTTGCTGATTAGGATAAATAAATTCCATATGAATTGCTGAAGTTTCTACACAATCATTTCTAAAAGGTGGTAAGGGTTTGTAAAACGGATTTTTAGTTTTGAAATAATATTCCTGAAGTGGAGGTAAAACAAACCAAGATGTTGTTTTTAAGTTTGAAACCTCCTCACATGAAGAATTCACCTGAAACTGCTCGGAAGCATCCAAATGTACCAATTTATGAAACGGACAAGGTGCTGTTTTTTGTCCAGCATTTTGAATAAATCTAGATTCCACATCATCACAAACTGTTGAAGCTCTGTAACCACTTTTCTTGCAAATACTCACTTCAATCATTTCGTCATAAGGCTTTGCAAACCAATCGCTTTTTGGTAGAATATCAAAAACATCAAACAAAATTGGTGCAGCCGTTTGTACACCAACCAAACCAGGTCGACCTTCGCCGTCAGCATTACCAACCCAAACACCAACCATATAATCTTTGGTGGTGCCAATAGCCCAAGCATCTCTAAACCCAAAACTGGTGCCTGTTTTCCAGGCAATGTCTTGAGACGAATCGTAAAATTCCCAACTCTCATCACTTTCAGGTCTGTTCACTTGTTTCATACTTTCAAATGTGAGATAGATAGAGGCAGCATCAAAAACAGACTTTTCAGAAACCAATTTTCCGAAGTCGACTTCAGATTTAAAATTATAAACAGGTTCAATAAATTCGTTGGTAAAATATGCGCTGGAATTGTCATTAAAATGATTTAAGGTCGAAGCCATAGCTGCATAACTTTTGCACAAATCCCAGAGGTTACTTTCGGCACCACCAAGTGCCAAAGACAAGCCGTAATGATTGGCGTTGTATCTTAAATCCTTCAACTTTAATTGCTTCAAATAATGATAAAAACGGTCTAACCCAAAATCTTGAAGCATTCGTACAGCAGGTACATTCAATGAGCGCGATAAGGCTTCGTTAGCGTGTACTGCACCATCATAAGATTTGTCGTAATTTTCGGGTTGGTAACTACCAAATTGTGTTGGTACATCAGCGACCAAAGTATGTGGTAACAAATCGCCAGCATCGAGCATAGCAGCATACAAAAACGGTTTTAAAATACTGCCTGTACTTCTGGGTTTGTCAATAATATCCACACTTTTTTGATGTGCATTATCTGTTGGCGAATTACCAATATAGGTCAAGACTTTTCTGGTTTTTACGTCTAAAATCAGTACCGAAATGTTATAAATCTCATTTTGTTTTAAGCTATTGTAGTGTTGCTTTACAATATGATTAGCTTGTGTTTGCAATGCAATATCAACCGTTGTTTTTAGTCGCTTACCTTTATTATGTTTGGCTACTTTTTGTAATAAATGCGGTGCGATTTGAGGTAAAGGATACGGTTTTTGCGGCAAGGTTTCAGCGATGGAAAGCTCGTAAGTGAGCTCATCAATAGTGCCATCGTCTAACAACTTCTTTAATAAACGATTGCGTTTGTCAAGTAATCGTTGTTGGTTTTTTCCCGGATAAATAAGACTTGGTGCATTGGGTAAAACCGCAAGGGTTGCACTTTCTGCCCAAGATAAATTAGATGCTTCTCTATTGAAATAGCGCCAAGCCGCAGCATCGATGCCAACCACGTTACCACCAAATGGTGCGTGACTCGCATATAGTTTTAAGATGTCGTCCTTAGAATGTCTAAATTCTAGTCGTGTAGCTAAAATCAGCTCTTTCAATTTTTCGAGATATGTTCTAGATTGTCCTTTTCTAGATAAGCGAATCACTTGTTGCGTGAGTGTACTTCCACCTCGTTTTACCGAGCCAGAGCTTATGTTTTGTTTTAAAGCTTTAAATATTGAAATAGGATTGAAACCAGGATGATTATAGAAA
Source organism: Winogradskyella sp. (assembly GCA_002722255.1). GTDB lineage: Bacteria > Bacteroidota > Bacteroidia > Flavobacteriales > Flavobacteriaceae > Winogradskyella > Winogradskyella poriferorum. The sequence goes on from PBLD01000001.1 coordinate 693,904, forward strand.
TATTCGTCTTCAAAAAGTAAAAGACAGGTTTTAAATTTTTCTGGAACACTATCGGTTTCAGGAAATCGCCATTGGCCGTCATCTGCAATTTTAGCACCTAACAATTCATTATTATTGCTGGTAATTACGGTAGCTGTTGGGTCTTTAAAGAGGTTTTTTGGTAAAGAGAAATAATAAACTATAAGAAGTACAGCTAGGATTGCTGACTTTATTTTGTGGCGTTTTATGTAGTTTATTGGTTTCATCTTGTTTTTGTCATTCTGAACTTGATTCAGAATCTAACTGTGGAATTTATAATGGATTCCGTGTCAAGCACGGAATGACAGTATAGACTACTATAGTTTTTGTTTATGAGATTCCTGATTTTTCACGAATTCATACTCACGTTCCACTTTACAAATTTTTACATTGTACCAATTATACCATTGCTCACGACCTTTTTGTTGGGCGAATAAATGTTCAGTATTGGCTTTCCAGTTTTTTATGGCATCTAAACTTTCCCAGTAACTTACAGTTATTCCAGTGCCTGCACTGAGCGCAGTCGAAGTGTTGCGAGCACTTTCAATTCCAATAAAACCGTCTTGCTGTCTGGCTAAAGTTTCCATTTTCTCAGCCATTTCTGAATAGCCTTCAGTGTCATCGGTTTGGGTTGATGTGAATATGACTGCGTAATAGGGAATTTTGTACTTCATTAGTATTTAATTTTTTGTCAGGTTGAGCGCAGTCGAAACCTCATATAATTTCAAGATTTTCAGACTGCACTCAAATTGACAAACTTACATTTCAAGAGCCTTTTGGCATTTCAAACTCAATAATTTTTTCTGTTACGTTATCTTCAAAATCGGTTAAAATCATTTTGATAAACACACGATTTGTCGACACACTCACAGGAAAATCTTTAACGTTATCAATGGTTTTTACATAATTCAACCAATCTTCACCACACTTATCTACTACATCATCTTTTAAATCTTTCGTTGCTGTTTCAATAAAAGTAATCCAATCTTTTTCAGTGTATGTCAAAGTCTCATAAGTATTAGAATTCAATTGCTTTAATGGCTTCCATTCGGTGTCAAATTGTGTCCACTCGTTAGTGTTGCATTTTGAATCTGCACTCATAAATGAGAAACTGTTTTCATAGCGTTGAAACAAGCTTACGTGCTTATAGTCGCTATCTACTAGTACAATGTTTTTTCCTTCAGGTGTTGCGTCTGCGTCAACATTGATCGTTGCCGTTTCGCTATTGTTTAAATCGTGCGAACGCTTGTAATCACTCGTCGCTAGATTTTTAATTTCAACATTTAAATCTTTTAATTTCAAACGAATGGTTTTGGCAATTTTTTCTGATGATAAATAGCCATCAAATACATAGCCAATATGGTTTCTGGTTTCCACCTTAACCCATTCGCCACTTACCTTTTCGCCAGCATCGAGAACGACCAACTGTTTATTCGTTTTTTCTAACACACCAATGGCTTCGCCATAGGCTAATTTCGTTAGCATTTTGCCGCTAACGTCAGGCTGATCTCTCAGAGACAATCCGCTTTCTGCCGATACATAAGCGCTTTGTTGCGCTGTTACTACTAGGATGTTGAATACAAATCCAATCGCTAAAATCATTTTTAAATTTTTCATAATTACTTGTTTTCAAGTTTAACGTTTTAGCGGTTTACGTTCTAGGATGCTTGTCTTCCGGACGACAAGTAGTTTAGCTTTGTTTTTGTCATTCTGAACTGTCACACTGAGCTTGTCGAAGTGTTGATTCAGAATCTATTTTAAATTAATTCAGTCTTTTTAAGTTTCGTCATTTCGAGTGAATTTCAAGCTATTTATAGGTTGAAATTAGTATCGAGAAAAAGAAACCTTTTTTTACTTCTATTTGTTCTCGATACAATTCTGACTTTTGGTCAGAATCACTCGAACTGACGTTACTTTTATGAGATTCCTGCTTTTGCAGGAATTTTACTTCTCAACAGTAACCCATTGCCCTTTGTTACGTACTAAATAATCATCATTATCGTACATCGCTTCGGCTTGTGCACCTGGTAAATAATAGGTGCCTAAATACGAAGCGTTGAGCATTACTGTAAAGGTCTTTGTACCACGTGTGCCGCTTCTGTCCATATCAAAGAAGAAGTTTACACGGTCGTCTCTAATGTCAGTATATCTGGCTTGGCTTACCGTTGTGTCGCCAAAATCTGTAAAGCGTGTGTTGACGATATCCCAACCTGATGGGAAAATCTGAGTCAGCGCCACATCATTTACATAATCACTCGTGAGGTTAGAAATACTTACCGTTGCTACAAAATCCTGACCTTGCTGTAATTTGGTCACATCAATTTTATTGCCTTGTAAATCTTTATAAACTGTTGAAATTGAAAAACCACGCTGAACAGGAAGTTCTTCGCCTAATTTCAGTTTTCCTGAATTTAAAATTCTAACATAAACTACATTGTCTCTGCTGTTATTGATTGTAATTTGATTATCACCATCATTCACAGGAATGTTATGTTGTGCAATACCATTTTTAGTATCAATGGTTTCCGATTTTCCGTTGATGGAATAACTTAGTTTTAAATCTTTCCCACCATTTTCAACAATAAGTTTGCCCATTGCCAATAAGCTGTAGGCTGTGGTTTGTGTGCTCATCCATCTGTCACTAGATAACGATTTTGCAATGCTTTTAGCCAATTCTACTTTTTTAGAATCGTTGGTAAGCAGCATAGCTTCCAAAGCCATTGCTCTGTTTCTGTGTAATGAACCATAAGTGTAATTATCAGAATTGATAGGTTGAAAATCGATATTTGCAGTTTTTGCTATTGCTTGGCTTGCTTCCTTTTGTCCTGCCAAGGCATAAGCTGCAGCCAATCGCCATTTGGCATCATTAGAAATTTCATCAAACTCACGTAATCGGTTCATACTTGCTAAATCTGGACTTCCTGCCAATGCTAAGGTGTACAATCTGTAGGCTTGCGTTAAGTCACTATGGTAATGTCTGTAACTTGGTCGCCAGTTGCGAGCCGCTTGGCGTTGATAGGCAATCCAGTTGCTCTTAAAACTCAATGGTAAAACAAAGCCTTTCTTTTCGGCTTCAATCATAAAATGTCCTGCGTAACTCGTTCCCCAATCACTTGCTGTGCGTTCGCCTCGCCAATAGCCTAATCCACCATCAGGATTTTGGAATGTGCCTAAACGACGAATGCCATTTTCAATATTTTGCTGTACTTCCTTTTTCTTTTTGTCCGTTAGGTCGAAAATATCTGCTAAGTACAACTGCGGAAATACACTAGATGTAGTTTGTTCAACACAACCATAAGGATAACGAATGAGATATGCCATACGCTTAGAGAAATCCATTGGTGGCAAGGTTGAAAATTCTACCGTTGCATAGTTAGTGCCTGGTTCGCCAAAGGTTGAAAAATCAATGGTTTGGTTTCCATTGGCAGCCAATTCCTTATCAATAACACGAGAGGTCATTGGATTAGGATTTTCAACATCAATCTCTACTTTGTAGTTCGATTTTTCACCATTTCCTGAAGCGATAACTTCAATCGTATTGATACCTTTTGCTTTGGAAACATCCAATTCAAAATACACCATTTTTTCATCTGGTCTATCAAATTGAAGTGACTGTGTTTGCTGACCTTTTACCGTAATACCTTCACTTAATTTTAAGGATAGGTTGACGTTCTTTACTTTGTTTTCCATTGCAAAAACAGTAACAGGAAGCGTTACTTTTTCGCCAGGACTCAATTTGCGTGGTAAGGTTGCTAAGACCATCAAAGGCTTTTTAACTTGAACTGATTTTTCAGCACTTCCGTAGGCTTCTTTGTTATTATTTCCTGCCACAACCATTGTGCGCACAGCTCCAATATAATTTGGCATTTTTAGTTGGTGCGTTTGTGTTTTTCCTTCATCTAAAAGGAAAGGACCTAAATACGTCACTACTGGTTTAAATCGATTGGCTTTTTTGTTTTTGCCTTTGACTGCAGAACCATCACCACCAATGGCAAACACTTGGTCTATACTGCCAGAATACGCGCCAATAACATCGTCAAAAACATCCCAAGTTTTTACACCTAAGGCTTCACGAGCGTAAAAACTATCCCAAGCATTTGGTGTTTTAAATCGGGTTAAATCGAGTAAACCTTCTTCAACAACAGCAATAGTGTAAGTCATTGGTTTGTTGTTCTTTTCAGACACTTTTATCTCGTAAGATTGCTCAGGTCTAATAACATCTGGCATCTTAATTTGTGGTTCTAATTTGGTGGCAGGATTTTCTACCATCATAGGAATTACACCATACAAACGAATCGGTAAATCGTTAGATGTTATAGCGTGAGGCTGTAACAACGAAATATTGATAAACACGTTTGGTGCCATTTCTGGCGTTACAGGAATATCAACTGTAGTCTCGCCAGGTTGCGTTTTTACCCATTGGTGTTTTAAAACTTCCGTACCATTTTCTATACTGATTAAGGCTCTACCTTCACTACCAGATGGAAAGGTTAATTTTGCCGTTTCGCCAACATTATAGTTGTCCTTATCTGTTGAAAAGACCAACATTTTAGCAGCATCCTTGTCACCAGATGGCGAGTTAGACCACCAATTTTTATAGAAATAGGCAGTACGACCAGTAGCGTGACCACTTTCAGGATCCACAATTCTAATGAGGTAACGTCCACGGTCTTTTTCAGGAATATTGATTTTGAAGCTCGCTTTACCTGAAACATCTGTGTCAATTTCATACTGCTGCATTGGTCTGTGGTAATTGCTGGACACGTAGCTCGATAGGTTATCATAAGAAGAATTCCACCACCAACGCCATTGAACTTTATAGATTTTCACTTCTAGTTTTTTGCGCTGAATAGGTTTTCCGTTGGCATCAACAGTAGCGATATCAAACGTGTGGTTTTCATCTGTAAAGAAAGAACCATAACGATTACCTTCAGGCGAACGCAGACCAACAAAACTTTCGTAAGGTGCATAAGGAACTGTAAATGCATCAAGTGAAAAATCGCCACCATTTTCAAAAGCACGGACCAGGAATTGTGCGTTTAACATTCCAGGTGCATTTTTCCCAATGTTTAATGTTGAGTTGACTTTTGCATTACCTTCAGCATCAAGATAGCCTTCAAACACATTAGTTTCTTCCGTACTGAAATTGCGTGTTGGGTCGTTGAATTCATAATTCTTATAACCATCAAAACTGGTGTATTTTGTTGTGAATTTCGCCTTAATTTCAGCTTTTAAATTTTTTGCAGGTGCACCGTGAAGCCAAGCCACATTCAAATCGCCTTGAAGTGGTTTGTTATTGGTTAACACCTTGTCTTCAAAATCTATTTTAATTTTTAAACGGTTCGGTTTTACCGTTTCAATTTTCAAACTTTTGGTAAAATTGGCACCACCAACCGAAACTTTAGCATTGTAATTTCCGGTTTTGTAATCTGCTGAAGTTGGTACTTTAAAATCGTAGAAATTATTGATGTTATCTACCGAAACTTTGCGATACACCAACTTGCCAACTGGGTCTGTGATTTCTAATTTTACAGGATGACGTTTTGGTAATTTGTTCGCTTTGTTATTTAGCATAAAGGTTAAAAACAAACTGTCGCCAGGTCGCCAAACACCACGTTCGCCATAAATGTAGCCTTTAAGGCCACGTTGCAATCTGCTTCCAGATACATCGAATTTACTCAACGAAAGTGAGTTACCATCAAACAATTTCACATAGCTCACGTTGTTGCCTTTTTCAGCAACCGCAAAAGCTGCACGTTTTTTGGTGTCAATTTCTACAATACCATCTTGATTGGTTATACCATCCGCTAAAGGCTGTTGTTGATAATTGTATAATGTGATTTTTGTGCCACGTTCTGGATTGGTGTCTAAAATATTAGTCACCGCAAAAAAGTAATTGTTATCGTTACCTTGCTTGGCAATAACACCAAGGTTAGATCCAATTAGATTGGCAGCAATACCTTTGTTGCCATAGTTGAAATACGATTCTGTACACGGATTATTTCTTTCGCGATAGTTGTAATTTCTGTTCTTATAGCTATAAGTAAGATTGTCCCAATAACGCTCTTCTCTTAAGTCTTGCTCTTCTTCGGAAAGGTCTTCGGAAGCGTAAACATCATCCTCATAATAGTCGTCGTAATAATCATCATAGTAATCGTCTTCATCAACATCTGAAGTTTCAACATTTGACGAACAATCGTATAGTGAATAGTCTTTTTTGAAGTCGATTTCTACACGATAAATAGCACCTGCATCTGCTTGTAAATATTTAGATAGGTCGATACTGTAGGCTTTCCATTTTCCTGTGTTTTGAGATGGATTTTGAATAAGTGTTATGGTCTCTTTGGCAATACGACGGCCTACATTTCTAATCGCGTAACTATTGTCGCTATTAAGGTTGTTGTCTTGTAAAAATTGAAGCACATTATCTTCAAAAAGTTTGATGATTCTCACATCCACTTTGCTCAAATTAACCGCTTCAAAATTGAATTTTAAGTCTTTTGAATTCGGAAGAATAGAACCACTACTTACCAAACGCACCTGAGGTTTTAATTCTTCAAAGGTTAGGGTTTGGGTATACTGATTTTTGAGTCTGAAGCCATCTGTGTTTTTAATTCCTGTGAACACATCAACTTTAATGTTGCCAACCAATTTAGTGTCCGGATATACTTTAAGCACGTTGCCATCGACGATATATTTTGGATTTTTTACATTTTGAAGTGTTACCAAACCAGCAAAATTCTGTTGTTTTTGTAGTGGGTCTGAAAAGTTAATCGTTAGATGCTGCTCAGGATTTTGAATTACATTAGTTTCTATAATGGTAAAGTTGTTTTTACCAGGAATGTTGAGGTAATTTTCCCCTTTGTTATCAGCGTTAATGGCTTTGCCATCCCAAGAGACAAGCACTTTGCTGTCTTCAATCTTGCGCTTAATGCTATCGATTTTAAATTCGAAATAACGAGAGGTATCATTGCTTTCTAGCCATACAATGTTGAGGTCTTTATTGTTTTGAGAAGCTTCGACCAACTTTTTAGCATCCTCTAATGCAATAACATCTGCCGATTGTAACGTTCCTAAAATATATTGCCATTCTTTACTGTACGATTGTAGATTGTTGGTAATAAGGTTGAAGCTTGGTCTTATGGTTTTAAACCGAAAAGTGTAATATTCAAAGTCTTTTGGGATGTTTTTGTAGATGTCAGCTAAGTTTACCGTTACCGTATATTCGGTATCTGGCTCTAGGTTTTCGTCTGGTGTAAATAAAAGCGTATGCTTGTTTAATGCTTTTAAAGAACCTTGAACATAAGGATGTGTTTTTACGATTTTGGCATCAATACTTTGCTCTGTTTCCCAGTCACTAACTTCCTCAGCTAAATTAATTTTAATTGGGTCAGCGATAGATACACGACCAGAAGTTGTGTAGCTTATATAATCACGAAATTTGAAAATGTTATCGGTTTCGACAGGCTTCTTTTTACAAGAAAAAACGATTAGGATTAGAGCTAGGACGGCGAGGTGCTTTTTGATGCGCATAGTTGATGATGGTATTAAATAAAACTTCAGTAAAAAGAAGGGTAGGTGCATTCTTGTTAAATAATTACGCCAGTTTTTTAATGTTTAGATTTTGGGTATTTGTTAAAATGTTCTTAAAGTTATAAAATGGCACTCCGAGTCATTTCAATTTATCGAAATGGTATCAAGAAGTAATTGCAGGTATAATTTCACTCGAACTGACGTAAATTAATTTTCATATATCCCAATCGTTAATTCTCCTTTGTCATTCATTGTGGCTCTGTACATACCAGCCGTGTTGAAATCGGCCACCATATTTCCGTTTTTATCCACAGCTACAATACCTCCATCGCCACCAAGTGTTTTTACTTTATCGAGAACGATTTTGGCAGCGTCTTTAAGGCTTAAGCCTTTGTATTCCATCAACGCTGAAATATCGTGAGCTACTTGTGCTCTAATAAAATATTCGCCCCAACCTGTGCTCGATACAGCACAGGTTGCGTTATTGGCATACGTACCCGAACCAATAATTGGTGCGTCGCCAATTCTACCATAGCGTTTGTTGGTCATTCCACCAGTTGAAGTGCCAGCAGCAAGGTTTCCGTTTTTGTCGAGTGCTGCACAACCAACAGTTCCAAATTTTGAATCTTTAATGTCAGCATCATAGAAATCGAGATAAGCAGATTCTGTATCTATTTTATTAGTTTTTTGCGCTTCACGCTCTTTAACTCGTTTTAGGGATTCTAATCGGTTTTCGGTGTGAAAATAAGATGGATCAACGAGCGTTAGGCCTTGTTCTTTTGCAAAGATTTCTGCACCTTTTCCTGATAGCATTACGTGTTTTGACCTTTCCATTACAGCTCTTGCTAAATTAATTGGGTTTCTAACTGTAGTAGTGCCTGCAGATGCACCAGCGTTTAAGGTTTTTCCATCCATTATAGAAGCATCGAGTTCGTTGGTTTCGGCATTGGTAAAGACAGCACCTTTTCCAGCATTAAAGAATGGTGAATCTTCTAACACGTTAATGGTTTTTTCAACAGCATCTAGGCTGCTTCCACCATCTTTTAGAATATTATAGCCAACTCTTATGGCTTCTTCGAGTTTTGCTTTGTAAGCAGCTTCTTTTTCAGGAGTCATATTCTTTTTAAGAATTGTGCCTGCACCACCATGAATAATAATGGCAAATTCTGCAGTTTCAACTTTTGAAGTGGATGTCGTCGTTTCAGATTCATTTTTAATATCAGAGCTACTCTCGTTTTTACAGGATAAATAAAGTGAAAACACGAGAAGGCAAACGAGAAGTTTTTTCATAATAATAGCTGATTTTGTAAGTGCTTTAAAGTTACGTTTTAAAGTCGCAGACTTCAAGCTAAACTGATAAATTATTAGTAACTTCGTGGCAAATTTTAATAATTCATAAAAAAAAGACGTATATGGAAGCAATTGCTACCGATTTCGGAATAAAAGAAGCTTTAAAACAATTAGGTGTTAAAGATGTTAACGAAGGAACTTCTACAGGCTCAAATAGCTTTGGAAGTGGTGAGTTAATTTCATCTTATTCTCCAACAGATGGACAATTAATTGGTAAAGTTTCTACAACAACCAGAGAAGACTACGATAAAGTTATAAAGACAGCTCAAGACGCCTTTTTACAGTTTAGAGCAATGCCTGCACCGCAAAGAGGTGAAATAGTAAGACAGTTTGGTAACCGTTTAAGAGAACTAAAAGAGCCATTAGGTAAGTTAGTATCTTACGAAATGGGTAAATCTTTACAAGAAGGTTACGGAGAAGTACAAGAAATGATAGACATCTGTGATTTTGCAGTAGGTTTATCTAGACAGTTAAACGGACAAACTATTCCTTCTGAAAGACCAGGACACGTTATGAGAGAGCAATGGCACTCTTTAGGTATTGTTGGGATTATTTCAGCATTTAACTTCCCAGTTGCTGTTTGGTCTTGGAATACTGCTTTAGCATGGGTTTGTGGTGATGTTTGTGTTTGGAAGGCTTCAGAAAAAGCACCACTTTGTGCTGTAGCTTGTCAAAATATTATTGCTGAGGTATTAAAAGAAAATAACTTACCAGAAGGTATTTCTTGTATCATAAATGGCGATTACAAAGTAGGAGAGTTTATGACAACAGATCATAGAATTCCGTTAATCTCTGCAACAGGATCTACACGTATGGGACGTATTGTTGGTGCTACTGTTGCCGAACGTTTTGGTAAATCTCTATTAGAATTAGGAGGAAACAACGCTATAATTATTACACCAACTGCAGATTTAAAAGTTGTTGTACCAGGCGCAGTATTTGGTGCTGTTGGTACTTGTGGACAACGTTGTACAAGTACGCGTCGTTTAATTATTCACGAATCTGTTTATGATAAAGTAAAAGATGCCATTGTTGGTGCATACAAGCAATTAACTATTGGTAATCCATTAGATGAGAAAAACCACATTGGACCATTAATTGATAAAGACTCAGTAAACACGTATTTGTCTGCAATAGAAAAAGCAAAAGCTGAAGGTGGAAATGTACTTGTTGAAGGTGGTGTTTTAGAAGGTGAAGGTTACGAGTCTGGTTGCTACGTAAAACCAGCAATTATTGAAGCAGAAAACGACTTCGATATTGTACAAACTGAAACTTTTGCACCAATTTTATATTTAATGAAATACTCTGGCGAAGTAGAAAATGCAATAGATATGCAAAATGGAGTTGCGCAAGGATTATCATCTGCAATCATGACTAATGAAATGAAAGAAGCAGAAAAATTCCTATCCTTTGCAGGAAGCGATTGTGGTATTGCTAACGTCAACATTGGTACTTCTGGTGCTGAGATTGGTGGTGCTTTTGGTGGAGAAAAAGAAACAGGTGGCGGACGTGAGTCTGGATCTGATGCTTGGAAAGTGTACATGCGTAGACAAACCAATACTGTAAACTACTCAGATCAGTTGCCTTTAGCACAAGGTATTAAGTTTGATTTGTAGAGGTTAAATAACTAAATATTTTAAAAGCCATATCATATGATATGGCTTTTTTCTTTTGTGACTTTTTGACTGGTAATGGTTCAGATAAGTAAAGAAGACATTATTTTTTATGAATATTTTGTAACTTCAAACACAACAGACATTTAAGTTCGTTCGTTATTTTTAAAAAGACTGCATCTTAGATCTGTATTAAACATTTTCATTATTTTCTAGTCTAACGGATATGACTTATAAAGAAGTTCAACATTTATATTGGAGAGCGGGATTTGGCTTAAAGCCTAAAGAATTGCAATACTTGGCATCATTTAGTAAAGAAGCATTGGTAAACGATTTATTTCAAAAGTCTAAGGATATTGTTCCTTTACAAAAGGATTTATCTTATTTAAAAGCATTTCCTCAAGAACGCCTAAAAAATGAAGCGCAGTTTCGTCAAGAACTTGCACGACGTAATAGGCAAGAAACAAAAATTCTAAATACTATTTGGTTTAAACGATTAGAAAAAACACCTAGGGTATTGCGTGAGCGTATGACCTTATTTTGGGCAAACCATTTTGTTTGTAGAGATATGGCCACAAACTATATTTTAAAATATAATACAACACTTAGAACACATGCATTAGGAAATTTTAGAGACTTTGTAAAGGCTATTTCTAAAGAGGCTTCTATGATTAAGTACTTAAACTTAAGTCAGAATAGAAAAAATAGTCCAAACGAGAATTTTGCGAGAGAACTTTTAGAGTTATTTACCTTAGGAGAAGGCAACTATTTAGAAAAGGATATAAAAGAATGCGCAAGAGCCTTTACGGGTTACCATTTTAAATTTAATGGGGATTTTAGGCTTATTAAAAATAGACATGATAATGGGATTAAGCAATTTTTTGGTAAAGAAGGTAATTTTGATGGTGATGATATCATAGATATAATTTTAGAGCAAAAACAATGTGCGCAATATATCTGTGAAAAAATTTATTCATACTTCGTTAATTCTAATATAAATAAAGAACATGTTGCTGAGATGGTTCATGTTTTTTATGGAGAATATAATATTGAAAAGCTAATGCGTTATGTGTTTAATTCAGATTGGTTTTACAACAAAGAAAACATAGGAACCAAGATAAAATCTCCAATTGATCTAATAGTAGGTATTCAGAGAATGATTCCTGTATATTTCACCAAAAACGAAGAGTTATTTAGACTTCAAACTCTATTGGACCAATTTTTACTTAACCCACCAAATGTTGCAGGATGGAAAGGAGGAAAATCATGGATAACGACAAATAGCTTAATGTTGAGAATAAAGTTACCTTCTATGATTCTAGAAAAGGAAAGCTATAGTTATCAATACAGAGGCAATCGTAAAAATCTAAGAATTGTGTCTGTTAAAAACAAGTACCAAGAAAAACTTACGGTATATGTAGATTGGAAAGCCTATAAGAAAAGCGTTAAAAAGGTTTCACTAGATATGTTAAAAGACACTTTAATTCTATGTGAAGTAAACAGAGGAACAGCAAACTATATTAAAAGATTTGGGAGACGACCTAGTCGGAAAAATTTGGTAAACTTAATGTCGTTGCCAGAATATCAAATGTGCTAGGCAATAAAAAGTTGGGAAACATGAAAAGAAGAAGTTTTATAAAAAACACAAGCCTTGCAACTGGTATGGCATTAGTGCCAAACTTTTTAAAAGCATTTGATGATTTGGTGCCAAACTTAAACACGCATCGTAATCTGGTGGTTATTCATCTAAAAGGAGGAAACGATGGTTTGAATACAATTATCCCTGTAAATAATGACATCTATTACAATGCCAGACCAAAAATTGCAATAAAGCAGAAGGATACAATACGGTTAAATGATGAATTAGGCTTTAATAAAAATCTATTGCCTTTAAAGAAGTTATATGATCAAGGTTATCTTAGTATTATAAATAATGTTGGATATCCTAATCCAAGCCGTTCTCATTTCGTGTCCTCAGATATTTGGCAAACAGCTAGTGATCACAGCAATATTTTAGATTCTGGTTGGATAGGGCGTTATTTGGATAAATATGGAAAAAAACCATACAATGCTATTCAAATTGACGATGATTTAGATTTGGCTTTAAGAGGCGAAAGAAGAAACGGAATAGCAACAAGAAATGCTAAGCAACTCTACAGATCTCTTCAAGAATCTGATTTTAATACTATTTTATCTTACCATGACCCTAGTCATCACCATGAACACAATCTAGGATATTTATACCAGACAATGATTGATGCAAAGTCTTCTGCAAAGTATTTGTATGAAACGGCTTTAGATTCTAATTTATCGGATAGCTATCCAAAAACATCATCGTTGTCTAATCAATTAAAAGTAGTTGGTCAGTTTATTAAATCTGGTTTAGACACAAACATTTATTATACCTCTTTAGATGGTTTTGATACTCATGCCAATCAAATAGGAAGACAAAACAAACTATTAAAAAACTATGCCGAAGCTGTTGGAGCTTTTGTAAAAGATTTACGAAAGAATAATAAATTTAGAAATACTTTAATTCTAACTTTTTCAGAATTTGGAAGACGTGTAAAACAAAACTATAGTAACGGAACAGACCATGGCGCAGCAAACAATGTATTTGTTATTGGAGAAAATTTAAATAAATCTGGTTTGTACAATAGTTTGGCGAGTTTAAATGATCTAGATAATAATGGGGATTTAAAATATGAAATTGATTTTAGAACCGTTTACGCTACAGTTCTAAGTAAATGGCTAAACGCTGATGACAGAATAGTATTAAATCAGGATTTTGAAAAACTCAATTTCATCTAGAATCTAAAATTCAGATTATTTTCTTAGACGCAGTTAATCGAGAAGGACCTTGTTTCATTAAAGTAGCGTTAAATAAATGTCAACCCTTTATCTCCAATCCATTTAGTTAGTAAAATTAAAGACAATTGCTTTGTCATTACCTAGGTTTTAGAATTTTAGTTAAGATCTAACTAAAACAAAAAACCTTGTCTCAGGTTTAACTTAAAAAAGCTTACTGAAACAAGGTTATATAATTGATTAATAGCAATTCAAAGATGCGTATTAAATACTGTCATTTTTTAATTTTTTGATGAATGGTAGAAAAAAATGTATAATCTGCATTTACTTTTATAAGGATTCGACCAGATGCAAAAAATAAGGGTAAAATATTCTAAAAAATTCGACTAAGATTAATTGTACCTTACTTTACGTAAAATTCTAATAGTTTCTTTATAAGACTTATATAAGTTAGAATCGTATTTTTTTATGTAAGGTTTGGCATATTCTAGTTTTGGTAATGCATCTTCAAAACCGTTGAGGTAGCAAATTAAATAACTTGCGGCTAAATTATTTAAATCTGGAATTTGATGACTTGGAATAGTAATCCCTTTTTCGAGTTTTTCCAGTATGGTGTTATTAGTATTAAAGATATGGTATAATACCTTTTTATCAAATTGAGGTGGCTCAAAAATTAGATCGGCTTCAATAGAATAATTAGCGTTATTGTCGAAATGAATAATCTTTTCTTCGAGCTTATAATATTTATAAGATTTTTGAAGTCCAAGCCTCACGTATTCTACAATTTTAAAAGAATCTTCGTTATAAAAAATAGCAACTTCATCTAATGCAGAATAAAATAAACGCACCTGTTCGTTAATCATTTCTATGTCTACTCTAGAGTAGAAAACTTCGTCTTTAACATGCTTTTTTTGTCCAGACCAACAAAGCACAAAATACTCTTTAAAGACTTTGTATTTTGGATTAAAGTCCTGGCGCTTATTCATAAAATCGAAAACACCATTTAATGTCAACTCAATGTTGTTTTGTGCATGGTTTTCTATAGCGGCAACAATCTTTGAGTTAACATCTTTAATCTCAATATCAAACACTTTTGGCATACTCATGCTACCATCTCTAAAAAAAACGGAACCTCCATAATATTTCCAGATGTTTTTACGTAGCGAAGTGATTTTATCAATTGGTCTAATGGTTACCAAACCAACAACCTTATCGTCTGGTAAGTGTGGAAAGGGAATGTTTTCGTATTGTACTATTGGTGGATTGGTGAGATAGGCGTTGATGAGGTTTTGTATTTTACTATCATCAAAAAAATCGGTACCCACAATTTTGTTATCCTCATCTTCAACACCAATAACAATGTAAGAGTTGTTTTTAGGATTACTGTTAGACAGCGCGCAAATGTGCTTTAAAAATTTAGCTTTTCCTTCTTTGTGGCTAATATCAACTTTTCGCTTTTTGTCATAAAAACTGTTCTCATCATTGTGAGCCAGTAGATTTTTTATGAGGAGGCGTTTGTTAATCATAATATTTCCTGCGAAAGCAGGAATCTCAATATTTATAGCAGTTCTAATTCTTTTTTTAGATTTTCTCTTGCACGATTTTCATGAGTAACCTGATAAGCTTTTGTAAAATATAACGTTTCTCGTTCTAAAAAATGCTGAAGCACTTTTTTTCTTCCTGGTTTGTACATAAAATCAGGATAGATCTTATACTCTTTTCTAATTTGAATAGTATAATTTCTATACGTATCCCAATCAGATCCAAGAATAGATAAATCAAAATCTAAAAGATAAGCATTATCCATATTTTTATCTAAAATAAGAAAATCCTTTTTTGTAGAAAGTATTAAATCTTGAATGTTTTTAAGTTGATTTTCATTAAAATTCAGTGATTTTAGACTTTTTTTGGCAAAAAGTGCACTTTTTTCTTCGTTGTCTTTTTTTGTTGATTTATAAACAATGTCATGATACCAAATGGCAAAAAGTAAAGCGTCAAAATCTACAATTTTATCTTCAAAGCTTTTGGCTTGGAGAAGCATATTTTGAATATGTGAAAGCGTGTGATAATATCTATTCTTTTCAGAGTAATGTTTCGAAATCTCTAACCAAAGAGAATTTATTAAAAAATCATCTTTAGTGTATTTAGAGGCTAAACTAAACCATTGAGATTTGATATCTACTTTCATTAGTTCTTCTTCACAATAGTAGAACTCGCTTGTGCAGTACAAAACATTAGAACATCTGCTATATTAACGTGAGCAGGTCTGGATACAGCAAAGTAGATAACCTCTGCTACATCTTCGGGTTGCAAGGCTTTGTAGCCTTTGTAAACATTATCAGCTTGGCTTCCACCTTTAAATCGCACTTGTGAAAACTCTGTTTCTACCAAACCAGGATTTACTGCAGAAACTTTTATTCCGAAAGGATTAAGATCTATACGCATACCTTCTGTTATTGCTAAAACTGCGTGTTTGCTACCGCAGTATACATTGCCATTTGGATAAACTTCTTTTCCTGCTGATGAGCCAATGTTGATGATGTGTCCTGATTGACGCTCTGTCATTCCAGGAATTATGGCTTTGCTAACATATAGTAAGCCTTTTACGTTAATATCCATCATGGCATCCCAATCATCAAGACTTCCGTCTTGTATTGGGTCTAATCCGTGAGCGTTTCCAGCGTTGTTAATTAGGATATCGATATTTTGAAATTCTGGAGGTAACGAAGCAATAGCTTCAAGTGTCTTTTCCTTATCTCGAACGTCAAAATTTAAGGTATAGACATCAGTTTGTTTAGACAATGCCTTTTCGATACTATCTAATCGTTGTTGTCTCCGTCCACATAGTACCAGGTTAATGCTGTGTTTAGCAAACTCATGAGCAGTAGCCCTACCAATACCACTTGTAGCGCCTGTTATTAATGCTGTTTTTTTCATGATTAAGGGACTTTATGGCCTTGACTTGCTACTAGTATTAAAAACCAGTCTTCAAGTTCTAAGTCAATTTTAGAAGCTTCAACAGCTTGTTTAAGTCTTGTTTTATTGGTTGTGCCAACCACAGGATGAATTCCTGAAGGATGTTTCATAATCCAAGCTAATAATAGTTGGTCTTCTGTGGCGTTGTATTTGTCCATCAACTCACCAAGCTGTTTATGGATGCGTCTTGTTTGTTCATTGTCTTCTCTAAAAACAGAACCCAATGGAGACCAAGCCATAGGTTTTATTCCATTTGTTTTGATGTAGTCTAACGTGCCATCATGCATTGCTGAATGTTGCGTGAGCGAAAATTCAATTTGGTTAACGTCAATATCCATTCGCAATCCAACCATTTCCATTTGGGAAGGCGTAAAGTTTGATACACCAAAATCTCTAATTTTCCCATCTTTTTTTAAGATGGTAATCGCTTCTGCTATTTCTTCAGCAACCATTAAAGGGCTTGGTCTATGCAGAAGAAGTAAGTCTAAATATTCTGTTTCGAGATTTTTTAAGGATTCTTCAACGGACCAAATAATATAGTCTTTAGAGTAATCGTAATGTTTTACCTTGTTGTTTCGGTTGTCAGCTAAATATTGAATACCACACTTTGAGATTAACTGAATGTCTTCCCGCTTAATACCAGAATGGATAAAAGCTTTGCCAAAATCAGCTTCGGTTGTGTAAGCGCCATAAATATCAGCGTGGTCAAAAGTTGTAATGTTATTAGAAAGGCAATGGTGTATTAAGTCTGCCATGTCATGTTTTGAGAGTTGTTTGCCCCAACTTCCCCAGGTCATTGTACCTGCAATTAATCGAGAATATTTCACTTTTTTTTCAGGTTATATGGATTTTTTTGCAATTGGTGTATAAAAATACTGAAATCCTGAAGATTAAAGTATTCTTGGTATGTAATTATTCCATTTCCCCAAATCATGAAAAAATTTCAATTCATTAAGATTCTATTCTTACTTACACTAGTGATAACAATGTCGAGCTGTGCTAAAGACGATATTGAAGATAGTACCCAATCAACGCAGATTACTGTAAAACTTAAAAGTTCTAATCAATCCCAGAGTAAGGTGTATTTTGATATTCAAGGTGTTCAGATTAGAATTGGAGAAAACCCTAATAGTAACAGCTCATGGAAGAGTTTAAATACAATCAATCAAGGAGTTTTTAATGTGTCTGACCTAAAAGAGGATAACACTTTAATGTTGGTTGATGATTTTGAAGTCGAAGCTACCTATGTTTATGAAATTAGATTGGTGCTAGGTGATAATAATTTTATGGATATCAACCATGTGCTTCATAGCTTAGACTTGGGTAATGCAAAACCTTCAAATTTAATTGAAACACAACTTAATTCTAAAAGGCGATATGATATGGTTATAGATATAGACTTAGACAAGTCAGTTTCCTATAATCAAGAAGAAAATATTATGGTTTTAAACCCTAAATTATATACAGCAATAAGACAAATTGAATATTAATTGTGACTAAAAAAGTATTGTACTCTATTTTCAGTGTTATATAACTTTTTGAAGTTTTAACATCTAAAAGTGTGTTTTGGCCGTAAATACTCTAGTAACCAAAACATAAATTATGAAATTATTAAAGCAGCTAATTGCTACATTTCTTATTCTATTTGCATTTTCTTGCAACAACTCAGATGATTCTATCAATAATTCCTCACCTACCCTTTCTATTAAATTGGTAGATGATCCAGGTGATTATGAACATGTATATGTTGAGGTAATCGATGTTAAGGTAAAGTACGATAGTGAAGATTTTGATGAAGATGATGATGTAAATGGTTGGCAATCGGTAGGTGTTATTTCACCAGGTGTTTATGATCTGCTTGAGCTAACTGGAGGTGTAAGTTTACAGTTGGTGGATAATGAAGAAATTGAAGAAGGTACAATTAAGCAAATTCGCTTAATTCTTGGTGACGATAACACGGTGGTTTTAGAGGGTGAAACAGAGCCCAGGCCTTTAAATACTCCTAGTGCGCAGCAATCTGGTCTTAAGATTATGGTAAATCAAGAAATAATTAATGGATTTAATTATGATTTTATTCTAGATTTTGATGTTGATGAATCTATTGTAATGGCAGGAAACTCGGGTAATATTAACCTAAAACCCGTTTTAAGAGCAAGCTTAGAAATAAACTCTGGTAGTATATTTGGAAGCGTCTCACCAAATGATATACCAGTAGAAGTAGAGGCAACAAACGGTATTATTACCGCTTCAACTTTTACAGATGCATCGGGTAATTTTGAAATTCATGGTTTGCCAAGTGGTATTTATACAGTTACAATTACACCAGATGATGACGCTATGCTTAATCCTGTTTTAATAGATAATGTGGAGGTAACCGTTGGTCAAACAACTAATTTAGATACGATAGTTTTAGAGTAGATAGCAGCTCATTAAAATATAAAGGCGCGATATTGTTAGGATATCGCGCTTTTTTTTAACCAATTGTTAACAGCAACTACGAAATAATTTTAACACTTTGCATCACATAATAAATCACTAAAATAGTTTGCCCTTAAACTAATAAAATATGGAAGAAACGAGTACAGTTGACATTAAGTCAATTAATGAAAAGATTGAAAAAGAAAGTGCATTTGTTGATTTGCTAACCCTAGAAATGAATAAGGTTATAGTGGGTCAAAAACATATGGTAGAACGTTTGTTAATTGGTCTTTTAGGTCAAGGACATATTCTTTTGGAAGGTGTGCCAGGATTAGCAAAAACATTAGCCATAAATACCTTATCTAAAGCTATTGATGCAAGTTTTAGCAGAATACAATTTACACCAGATTTGTTGCCAGCGGATGTTATTGGTACGTTGATTTACAACATTAAAGAGAATGATTTCTCAATAAAAAAGGGACCAATATTTGCAAATTTTGTCTTAGCAGATGAGATTAATAGGGCACCTGCAAAAGTACAATCTGCCTTGTTAGAAGCGATGCAAGAAAAGCAGGTTACTATTGGTGATGAGACGTTTACGTTAGATAAACCGTTCTTAGTTATGGCAACGCAAAACCCAGTTGAGCAAGAAGGAACATATCCGTTACCAGAAGCTCAGGTGGACCGTTTTATGCTAAAAACGGTTATTGATTACCCAAAGTTAGATGAAGAGCAGCTTATTGTTAGAGCGAATCTTAAAGGTTCTTTTGATAAAGTAAATCCAGTAGTTTCCATCAAACAAATTCTAAGTGCTCAAGAAGCTGTTAGAGAAGTTTACATGGATGAGAAGATTGAGAAATATATTCTAGACATAATCTTCGCAACTCGTTACCCTGAAAAGTACAGACTTGGTGATTTAAAAGCGTTAATCTCGTTTGGCGCTTCTCCTCGTGGTAGTATCAATTTGGCAACTGCAGCTAAATGTTATGCGTTTATTAAGCGAAGAGGTTATGTAATCCCAGAAGATGTAAGGGCTGTTGTACACGATGTATTACGTCACAGAATAGGAATTACTTACGAAGCCGAAGCGGAAAATGTAACTTCAGAAGACATCATTAACAAAATTGTTAATGAGATTGAAGTGCCTTAGACGTCTCATTTCTATAAGGACTCTCATCAAAAAGCATGAGTTGAGACCAAAAGAGAATTAATCTAAATCATTTTTAAATTTTTTGATTAGTAAATCGTATTGATCTACAGATAAAAAGTTAAGAACACACTTTGAATTTAAATCAGAACATAAAAGTAAAAGACGCTTTAAGGCGAGGACAAAACCGGATTAATTATGTCTGTGTTTCTGTAGCAATTGTGTTTTTAGCAGTTGTGCCTCTTTTTTTGGTTTTTGTTTTTAGAAATGATCAAAACAATATTGTTCTAATCACTGGAGGAATCTCAAGTGTGTTAATAGGGATTTTTTTCCCTTTTTATTGGTGGCTTAAAGAAACTGTGCGTTACAAGATTTGGGCAGGGAAAAACGTGAAAGATATACACAGGTTTTACGAAGAAGCGCTTTCTAAAAAATACATTACAGAACATAAATTCTTAAAAAAATTTGAACTAAAATCAAATAAACAAAAGGAGGAATTAAAAAGATTCTTTAATGACAGGTTAGATAAGAAGAGAGAGATTATAAGAGATATTAATGCAGATATTGCAAGAGAGACCGTTTTTAAATCTAACAATATGGTATCAATTATTATTTGGATAGTTCTTATGATTGGAGCTGTTTATTTAAAATATACAGAATCTGTAAATGATAGAATGGTATATTTTACAATTGTAGCCGGAGCTGTTCTTATAGCGTATGAGTTATATAAAATGTTTAAGTACAAGTACATTTTAAAAATTAACAAAGAATACATTTCTTATAAAGATAACAAGGAAAAGATATTTTGGAAGGATATACAGTGTTTCAATATTGTAAGAGCAGGACAATATAAGCCAGGAGAACTAAATATTATTACATCTAATGAAAGCTATTTTCTCTCGCTAGAAGGCATTGTAAATAATAGACTCAATAAAGTTTTGGACGTGTTAAATGAAAATAAACATCGTTTTGAGATTAATAATTTTGAAGCGTAAGAAATTATGGATACCAAAGAACTTCTAAAAAAAGTACGAAAAATAGAGATTAAGACACGTCGCTTGTCTGATCATATTTTTGGAGGTGAGTACCACTCTACTTTCAAAGGTCGTGGTATGACCTTTTCTGAAGTTCGTCAGTATCAATTTGGTGATGATGTAAGAAATATAGATTGGAATGTTACAGCACGTTACAACGAACCGTATGTAAAGGTTTTTGAAGAGGAACGCGAACTGACCATGATGCTCATGGCAGACGTGTCTGGTAGTAAATTCTTCGGAACAAAAAATCAGTTTAAAGATGAGATTGTTACTGAAATAGCGGCAACATTAGCTTTTTCAGCAACGCAGAACAATGATAAAATAGGTTTGATTTTATTTTCAGACGACATCGAACTTTACATTCCACCAAAAAAAGGACGCTCTCATGTATTAAGAATTATCAGAGAGCTGTTAGAATTTCAGCCAAAAAGTAAAAAAACCAATGTAGCCGAAGCATTTAAGTTTTTGTCTAACGTAATGAAGAAAAAAGCCATTGTTTTTGTGCTTTCAGATTTTATAGCAGACGATTACAAGCAAAATCTTAAAATTGCAGCAGGCAGACACGATATTACAGGTATAAGAGTTTACGATAAGCACGAAGAAACCATACCAAACATTGGAATGGT
Organism: Winogradskyella sp.; assembly: GCA_002722255.1. Lineage (GTDB taxonomy): Bacteria > Bacteroidota > Bacteroidia > Flavobacteriales > Flavobacteriaceae > Winogradskyella > Winogradskyella poriferorum. Next base: position 715,430 of record PBLD01000001.1, read on the forward strand.
ACAAATGGAAGATGAGGAAACAGGAGAGTTGCTTTTAGTTAACACTGCCTCTAAAACTGTAAGATTGAATTACGGTAAATTTTACAGAGAAAAAGTGGATTATTTTAAAGATAGTTTTACCAAGTCTGGGGCAGGCAGTATAGATTGTAGAGTTGATGAAAGCTACGTAAAAAAACTATTAGGGTATTTTAAACGAAGAGGATAGATTTAAGTTAGAAGTGAAAATTAAAAAATTACATAATGTTCTTAGGATAAGTAGACAAAGAGTAGTGCTGTCTCTCTTCTCTTTACTACTATCTTTCATCTCTTTCAGTCAAGTTACAAAAGAGGTTGATACGACTAAAATTAGAATAGGAGAGCAAATCAACTATAAAATAAAAGTTGAAGCAGACTCTACAGCATTAGTTGTTTTTCCAGAAGGACAAACGTTTTCACCACTTGAAGCGGTAGAGGCTTTAGAAATTGATACCACTAAGAAAGATTCAAAATTCAAACTATCAAGAATTTACAAGCTTACACACTTCGATTCTGGATCGTATACCATACCAAGACAAAAAATAATTATTGGGGAAAAACCATTCTACACAGATTCGCTTCGGGTAGATGTTGGCACAGTTGAAGTTGATACTACAAAGCAGAAGTTATACGACATTAAACCAATTATAGAAGTTGAGAAAAACAGTAGTAATTGGTGGATTTGGTTATTGGTAATTCTTGCAGCCTTAGCTTTAATTGGCTTTTTGTTGTGGTGGTTTGTTTGGAGAGAAAAACCACTGACAGAGGAAGAGGAAATCGCGTTGTTGCCACCTTATGACAGAGCAAAGTTAGCTTTAAAAAAGTTAGATAACAGTCAATATTTAATACGTTCAGAAGTCAAAGAATATTATTCTGAACTGACCATGATTATCAGAAAATATTTAGACGAAAAAGTATACGAACGCTCTCTTGAGAGTACAACAGATGAGCTGATGAATAGACTTCAGCTTTTAAAAGAAGGTAACCAATTTCCGTTTTCTAAAGAAACACTTAATAATCTCGAAACTATTCTAAAACGTGCCGATTTAGTAAAATTTGCAAAGTCAGCGCCAGATACTGCACTAATTGAAATGGATAGAGCAACGATTGAAAAAGAAATAGAAAGTGTTAAAGCCATTTTACCGGAGCCTTCAGAAGAAGAAAAGTTGTTAGATCAACAATACAAAGAAGCACAAGAACGTAAGAAGAAACGAACTAAAATTCTTATTACAGTTGCGAGCTTAGTTTTATTGCTTGCTGCTACTTACGTAGGTTTTGGTTTAAAATATGGTTTTAAATATGTAAATGACACCATTTTAGGAGATGAAAGTAAAGAGCTTTTAGAAGGCGAATGGGTTAAAAGTGTCTATGGATATCCACCAGTTTATATAGAGACTCCAGAGGTTTTAAAACGTGTTCAGGATACACTTTCAGACAAATCAAAAGATAAGATTACAAAAAGAGTTTTTGTATTTGATGACGCTGAGCATCTTGAAATTAAGATTATTACAGATGAGGTGAATAATCAACAAGGACAAGAGGATATTCAAAGAAAAGTAGTGCAGTCCATTGACAATATCATAAAATCATGGGAGTCTGAAAATGTTCAAAATATAATTACTAAAGACGATACATTTAAAACACCAAATGATGTCGAAGGGAGTAAAACGCATGGTACGGCTGATTTTCCAATTCAAGATTCTGATGAAACTTTTGAAGGTGAATATGCTATATTCAGTTTTGCAACCAAAGAAGGAATGATAGCACACATAACTCTATTTTGGGCTAAAGAGGATAGCTATGCTGTTGAGATTGCAGAAAAAATTATAGCATCCATAGAGATGAAATCTGACGAACAAGCAAATACAGAACAAGAATCACAGAATTAATGTTTGAAGATATACAATTTTTAAATAAAGAGTTATTTTGGTTTCTATTGCTTTTGCCAATAGCAATAGCTTGGTATGTATTTAAGCACAATAAGCAATCTGCTGAGTTAAAAATGTCGAGTATTGAAGGTTTTAAAGCAACATCGTCCTTTTGGTCAAAATTCAAGCATCTATTATTTGCTTTAAGAATGTTAGCTCTAGCCTTGCTAATTACAGCACTTGCAAGACCAAGAACGGTTGATGTATCTACAAAAACCAAGACTACAAGTGGTATAGATATTGTAATGGCCATAGACGTTTCGGCTAGTATGCTGGCAAAAGATTTACGTCCTAACCGTTTAGAAGCCTTAAAAGAAGTTGCTGCAGATTTTATAGATGGTCGTCCTAACGACAGAATTGGTTTAGTAGAGTATGCAGGAGAGGCTTATACCAAAACGCCAATTACCACAGACAAGTCTATTGTGCAACGTTCACTTAGAGATATAAAGTACAATACCATTATAGAAGGTGGTACAGCCATTGGTATGGGTTTGGCTACTTCAGTAAATAGACTTAAAGACAGCAGAGCTAAAAGTAAGGTAATTATTCTGCTTACAGATGGTGTTAATAATTCAGGTTTTATAGACCCAAAAATTGCCAGTGAGTTAGCTGTAGAGTATGGTATAAAGGTCTATACAATAGGCTTAGGAACCAATGGTATGGCATTATCTCCAAGTGCAATAAATTCTAACGGAACCTTCAGATACAGCCGTCAACAGGTAGAGATAGATGAAAAATTATTAGAGGAGATAGCCAATGTAACGGGTGGGCAATATTTTAGGGCAACCAATAATCAAAAACTAGCTGAGATTTATAAAGAAATTAATAAGCTAGAAAAAACGGAAATAGAAGAAAAGAAGTACTATAACTATGATGAAAAGTACAGACCATTAGTGCTCTTAGCAGGTATACTTTTATTAATAGAGATAATTTTAAAACACACAATATTTAGAAGCTTTGTTTAGAATAGACGAAAAAATATGGTTTTGGACCTTACTGGTTATTCCGGTAATAATTTTGCTATTTGTTTTGCTGCAAGTGTGGAGACGCTCTGCTCAGAAGAAGTTCGCAGATAGTCATTTGCTTAATCGCTTGAGTCCTAATCAGTCACTTTTTAAAAGAGTTTTAAAAGTTACAGTTCTATGTTTAGCCTTTGCATGTTTGTCTTTAGCGTTAGTAAACCCAAAAATTGGTACCAAATTAGAAACAGTTCGTAGTCAAGGAGTAGATATTGTATTTGCTGTAGATGTTTCAAAAAGTATGTTGGCTGAAGATATAGCGCCAAACCGATTAGAAAAATCAAAACAACTTGTAACTCAAATTATAAATAGTTTAGCGAGTGATAGAGTTGGTATCATTGCTTATGCAGGTAAAGCATTTCCTCAGTTGCCTATAACTACAGATTATGCATCGGCAAAAATGTTTTTGCAAAATATGAATACGGATATGTTATCTTCTCAAGGAACAGCCATTCATGAAGCTATTCAATTAGCCAAAACATATTATGACGATGATGAGCAAACCAACCGAGTACTAATAATTATTTCAGATGGTGAAGATCATGGAGGTGAAGCCATTGATATTGCTGAAGAAGCCAACGAAGAAGGCATAAGAATTTTAACGGTTGGAGTTGGTGATACAAAAGGAGGTCCTATTCCAATAAAACGCAATGGAGTTGTTCTCAATTATAAAAAAGATAACAATGGGGAAACAGTTATCACCAGATTAGATGAGAGCACCTTAAGAGAAATAGCAGAAGAAACAGATGGAGTTTATATAAATGGAAGTAATACTGCTGAAGTTGTAGAAACCATTAAAGACGTTTTAGATAAGATGGATAAAACGGAATTTGAATCTAAACAAATAGCAGACTTTAAAGACCAGTTTCAGTGGTTTTTGGGCATAGGTATCTTTTTATTATTTATAGAAATTTTCTTTTTAGAAAGAAAAACAGCCTGGTTAAAGAAATTGAATCTGTTCAACGAGAATTTTTAAATTTTCTTTAACGCCATTTAATTAGTGGGTTTGTTACTTTTAAAGTAGAATTATGAAGATGAAGACTTACATATTAGCGATAATAGTACTGACTGGTTTTTTTGGCTTTAGTCAAGACCAGGATAAAGAACAGTTAAAAAAAGAAAAAAGAGCCACAAATTTGGTTTATAAAGCCAATGAGTTGGCGCAAGAAGATGATTATATCCAAGCAGAAATGGAATATAGAAGAGCCATTTCTAATGCGCCAAACCAAGCAGTAGGAGCCTACAATCTTGCGACAACCTATTACAAAAAAGGGAACTTCAACGAAGCTTTATTCAGAACGCAAGAAGCTGCAAAAAAGGCTGAAACAAAAGACGAAAAACATAGAGCATATCACAACATAGGAAATCTCTTAATGAAAGAGAAAAAGTGTAAAGAAGCTATGGAGGCTTTTAAAAATGCTTTAAGAAACAATCCAACTGATGAAGAAACCAGGTACAATTTTGCTTTAGCAAAGGAATGTGCAGAACAGCAAAAAGACGGAGGAGGAGAAGACGACAAAAAGGACGAGAATAAAGAACAAGAAAAAGACAAGGAAAAAGAAGAAAAGAAGGAAGACGAAAACAAAGATAATAAGGACAAGAAAGACGAAGGCGATAAGGATAAAAAAGAAGGTGATAAAGAAGAGGATGACAAAGGGAAACCTCAGGATGATAAAAAGGATGAAGGCAAAGATGATAAAGACAAAAAAAATCCAAATCAGAAACCTAAACCAAAGCCAGGTCAGATGTCTCCTCAGCAAATGAAGAATATTCTAGAGGCCATGCAAAATCAAGAACAAAAGGTTCAGCAAAAAATGAATGCCGAAAAGCAAAAAGGAGCTAAAGTTAGAACCGAAAAAGACTGGTAGTTTAACTAAGAGTTACTTATCATTGTTGTTCAAAAAATGAAAATCATCAAAAACATATCGATAGTTTTATTTTTGCTATTCTCTAGCATAACTTATGCTCAAGTAAAGTTTGAAGCTAAAGTCAGTAAACAAAAACTTGGAGTAAATGAGCGTTTGCGTATAGATTTTGAGATGAATCAGGACGGAGACAATTTTGTTCCACCAAATTTTGATGATTTCACAGTTGTAGGTGGTCCTAATACGTCTTTGATGAATTCTTATGCTAACGGCAAAAAGACATACCAAAAAACGTATAGCTACTTTTTAGCACCAAAGAAGAAAGGAAAGTTTACAATTAAACAGGCAACTATAGAGATCGATGGAGAAGTCTATAAAACATTTCCGGTCACCGTAACAGTAGTAGATGCTGTAGATAAGCCTAATGGTAAGCCAAATGCTTCAGACATAGCTTCAGATAAGATTCATTTAGTTGCAGAAGTATCTAATAGCAACCCTTATTTAAACGAACCAACTACAGTGGTTTATAAGCTCTACGTAGCAAGAGATGTAGGTATTAGTAACAATTGGAGAGAAAAGCAAACACCAAGATATAACGACTTTTGGAGTCAGAATATAGAAATAAAAGGACTTAATATTCAAAGAGGTGAATATAAAGGTGAAGATTACCGCTATGTGGTTTTAAGAAAGACGGTTTTGTATCCTCAAAAAACAGGAAAATTAAAACTAGAACCTTTAGTTTTAGATGTTACTGTAGAAGTGCCAACAGGAAGATCTAATGTCTTCCTTCAGCAAATAATGACTAAGGTACCAAAAACAATTACTGCAGGGAGTAAAACTATTAATGTAAAACCGTTGCCAGAGCAAGGTAAACCTTCTGACTTTAAAGGAGCTGTAGGAGATTTTAATTTTAATGTTACCACTTCAAAAAATCAATTAAATGCTACAGAATCGCTACAGGCAAAGATTGAGGTTACAGGTAGAGGAAATCTTAAATTATTTGAACTTCCTAAATTAACCACACCGAGTTCTTTAGAGGTGTACGAACCAGAACATAAAGAAAATGTGCGTACAGGGTTAAGTGGTATGCAAGGAAGTATTTCAGATACTTATACCATAGTACCACAATATCGTGGTAAATATCCTATACCATCAATATCATTTTCATATTTCGACTTAAAAACAGAGAGTTACAAGCGTATTACATCAGATGAAATTATAATAGATGTTGTAGAAGGTCCAACAGCATCAGTTAATAGTTCTGAAGGTGCAGAAGAAGGCAATATAAAACAAGTAGTTAAGCCCAATTCTAATGCATTTGCATTTATAAAAACCACATCTAATTGGGAGTCTATGTCTAGCAAAGACTTTTTTAAATCAACAAGTTTTTGGTGCTTATTGTTATTACCATTTTTAGCAATACCATTGGCAATTATAATAAGAAGAGCAAAAGACAAACGCGATGCAGATGTTGTAGGAACTCGAATAAGAAAAGCAGACCGTTTAGCTAAAAAATACTTAACTGAAGCTAAGAAAAATTTAGGGCAAAAAGAGGTTTTCTATGAGTCATTAGAAAGGGCCTTGCATAATTATTTAAAGGCGAAATTAAATATTGAAACCAGTGATTTTAACAAGGAGAAGATAAATACACTACTTACAAAACGACAAGTTGAGAGTAATGTGGTTTCAGAGTTCATTTCAATTTTAGAAAGTTGCGAATTGGCAAGATATACGCCAATAACCAATGTTACAATGCAGAATGATTATGATAAGGCTGCAAAAACAATTTCATTAATAGATAAACAAATTAGATAGATGAAAGGACTTATCACATTATTTCTTTGTTTTTTTTACGTTGTTGTTTTTTCTCAAAACGATAAGCTTTTTAATGAAGCCAATGCACTTTATAATGATGGTAAATACGCAGAAGCTATTGATAAATATGAGGCGATTTTAGACTCTGGTCAGCATTCTGCAGAGCTATATTTTAATTTGGGAAATGCCAACTACAAACTTAATAATATAGCACCAAGCGTATATTATTATGAAAAAGCATTGTTGCTAAACCCTAGTGATAAAGACATTAAAAACAACTTGGTAGGTTATGCTCAAAACATGACTATTGATTCTATTGATACAGTACCTCAGGTTGGTTTTACCAGAATTATTAATAATCTAGTTAATACATTTAGTAAAGATACTTGGGCAAAAATTGCTGTTGCAGGCGTTATTGTTTTTGTTGTCTTATTTTTATTATATCACTTTTCTTATGCAACTTCTAAAAAGAGAGTGGCTTTTGTAGTAAGCTTGATAGGCCTGTTTGGAGCTTGTTTTTCTGTAGCAATGGCATTTAAAAAGGAAAATTTAAATAAAAAAGATAATCCGGCTATCGTGTTTGCACAAGAGTCTAAAGTAAAATCTGAAGCAAACAAAACTTCAGAAGAGGTGTTTAGACTTCATGAAGGTACAAAAGTGCAAGTTATAGATACTTATGAGGATTGGAATAAAATTCAGCTTTCAGACAATTCTACGGGCTGGATTCCTTCAAAAGACATAAAAATCCTTAAGACCTTTTAAAAATTGTTAACAAAATCATATATTGTGAGAGTAATATTTGCTCACAGCAAAATCTATGATTTTAAAAAGAACAATTGCACTATTATTTGTAATGCTATTTACGCTAATGATATGTGCGCCAACTATAATTATATCCTGCGATGATTCGGCAGATATTTCCGCATTTTTTGGAATGAATGAAGAAGAAGAGGATACTAAGGTACTTTTTGATAAATCACCAGAAGAATTAGAAGACATATCAATAGATATTAATAAAAAGGAGTATATCGTTTATACTGCTAAAGAATACTATATACCTCATTTAAATTTAATTTCGCCACCTCCCGAGAGATACCTTATTTAAATACTGTCATATAACGAACTTTTAAAAAAGGTTATCAAAATTAAATTAAAAAAGTCTTAGAGGTCTCTCTAAGTGTAAATTGTATATAATATGTTTAAATCATTAAAAAGTGACATACCAGCGAGTATTGTTGTTTTCTTCGTAGCACTCCCATTATGTTTAGGAATTGCTTTAGCAAGTGGAGCGCCATTATTTTCAGGTTTAATAGCAGGAATAATAGGAGGAATAGTTGTAGGATTCTTAAGTGGATCTCAAATTGGTGTAAGTGGTCCTGCGGCAGGTCTTGCGGCAATAGTATTAACAGCAATAACAGCACTAGGTGGATGGGAAAATTTCTTGGTAGCTGTTGTACTTGGAGGAGTAATTCAAATTATTTTTGGAATTCTAAGACTTGGAATTATAGGGTATTATTTTCCTTCTTCAGTAATCAAAGGAATGTTGACAGGAATTGGGATAATCATTATTCTAAAGCAGATTCCTCATTTTTTTGGATACGATATAGAGCCAGAAGGAGCAGATAGTTTCTTGGAGCCATCTGGTGAAAATACATTTTCAGCTATTCTTTCTGCAGTAGACAACATAACAATTGGTTCAACCGTGATAGGAATAATTAGTTTAATCATACTACTGCTATGGAGTAATGTTCTTGTTAAAAAAGGAAAGTTTTTTGAAATAGTACAAGGACCTCTTGTTGCAGTTGTGGTAGGTATTATATTTTACTTATTGACCAATACAAATGAAACGTTAGCTATTGAAGCGGCTCACTTGGTTAGTGTACCAGTGCCTGATGGATTTGACTCTTTTATTGGTCAGTTTAGTTTTCCGAATTTTAGTGTTATTACACAAGCCGATGTACTAATTACAGGATTTACTATTGCTTTAGTAGCATCGTTAGAAACGTTATTATGTGTTGAGGCAACCGATAAGTTAGATCCTCACAAGCGTGTAACACCAACTAATAGAGAGCTTTTGGCACAAGGAACAGGTAATATTGTATCAGGATTAATTGGAGGTTTGCCTATTACGCAAGTAATTGTTCGTAGCTCGGCAAATATTCAATCTGGTGGTAAAACTAAGGCAAGTGCTATTATTCATGGATTTTTACTGTTAATTTCAGTGATTATTATACCTCGTATACTAAACTACATTCCGTTATCTGTATTAGCAGCTATTTTATTTATTGTTGGTTACAAATTGGCAAAACCATCAACATTTAAGGCCATGTATAATGGAGGATGGATGCAGTTTGTGCCATTTATTGTAACAGTTTTAGGAATTGTATTTCTAGATTTATTAAAAGGAATTGGTTTAGGTTTGGCCATAGGTATATTTATAGTACTATACAGAAGCTATAAAAACTCCCACTTCTTACATAAAGAAGGAGAAGATATTGATGATGGTAAGATTAAGATGACTTTAGCAGAAGAAGTTACCTTCTTTAACAAGGGTGCAATTTTAAAGGAATTAGATCGTGTACCTCACGATTCTACTTTGGAGTTAGATGTAAGGAATACAAAATTTTTAGATAACGATATTGTTGAAATTCTTGAAGACTTTGCTTTTAAAGCAAAAGAACGAAATATTAATATTAAATTGTTTTCAGAAAGAGGTATCGTTGAAAATCCGGATAGTTTTGTGACATTTTTTAAAACAGAAAAAAAGAAGTAAAAAAATAATGCTTCAAACTTAGGAAGCACAAAAAAAATATCAAATGAAAGCACATACAAGAGAAACACAAGCTACTATGACACCTGATAAATCCTTGCAATATCTTAAAGAAGGGAATGTTAGGTTTCAAAAAAACCTTAAAGCAAACAGAAATCTTTTAGAGCAAGTTAATGATACAGCAGATGGACAATTTCCTTTTGCAACAATTTTGAGTTGTATTGACTCTAGAGTGTCTGCAGAATTGGTTTTTGATCAAGGATTGGGAGATATTTTTAGTATTAGAATTGCTGGTAATTTTGTTAATCAAGACATTTTAGGTAGTATGGAATTTGCGTGTAAGTTAGCCGGAACAAAACTTATTGTTGTATTAGGCCATACAAGCTGTGGTGCTGTTAAAGGTGCTTGTGACCATGCAAGAATGGGCAATTTAACAACACTTATAAATAAGATAGAACCAGCAGTTTATGCCGTAGAAGAACCAGAAGATAAAACCATGCGTAATTCTTCAAACTTAGAATTTGTAGATGCCGTTTCAAAAAAGAATGTAGAAATGACTCTAGAAAACATTAGAAATCAGAGTGTTATTTTAAATGAAATGGAAAAAAACGGAGAGATTAAAATTGTAGGTGCTATGTACGATATAAGTACAGGTGGTGTAGAGTTTTATTCTTAATTCTTTAAACAGATTACAATAAAAAGCCGCTTTCTAGTGGCTTTTTTTATGCTTCTTCTTCAGGTGTAGTTTCCTGTTCAGCTTCGCTTTTTATGAGATTAGGGAAAATCATTGGTGCTAAAGACTTTACAGGTTTATAAAGAACGCTTTCTTCCAAGTCTTCTTTTTCCATGAAAGGTAACGTATTGTTCAACTTGTTAAAAACAATAAGTAAAACACTGAGTATTAAACCAATTTTTAGAGCACCAAACACACCACCTAAAAGTTTATTAAGTAGACCTAGAGCTGCAAAATCTGCGAGTTTTGTTAGAGCTTTACCAGCCAAGCTTATAGCTAAAACAATAATAACAAAGGTGATAGCAAAGGCAACAATATTTATGGTTTTTTCGTTCCAATCTACTTTAGATTCTAGCAAATCAGCAGCAAAATAGCTAAAGTGTATTGCGCCATAAACACCCAATACAAGGGCAACTAATGAAGCAATTTCAACAAAAAGCCCTTTAAAGAGACCTCTTATAAATCCAAAAAGCAGAAGAGCTGCCAAAACAATATCAATGATACTCATAATACTAGCGGTTTTAGCAAATATAAATTAACTTTGCTAATTCTATAACGCGTAAGTTGTAAGATAAATTATGGCAAGAGACGAACAGTTAAAAGAACGATGGGATTTGGTGGTGCAAAAGCTCTCTAACCAATTTGCAGATGGAGATACGCTAGATCTAGATTCTATTATATATCTTATTGGAGTTCAGGAGTTAGGGCAAATTCACAGAACATATAAAAAAGACCACAAATTAGACCTTATGCATATCGCAATTTGTAAACTTTTGGAACCATATGGGTTTTATGAATTTGATTTTGTAGACGAAGATGGTTGGCCACATTATAAAGTAAAAGAACAATTACCATTTCTAAAAGCAGGAGAACAAAGTGTGTTGATGAAAGAAGCTATCGTTAACTATTTTGTGGAAATGGAGTATATCGATTGATATTTTTTAAATTTGCAGTCCTATAATTTGAATTACTGAGCTAAATTCAGCAAAAATGATAGACAAGTTAAAAGAGTTGATAGCAGAGACGGAAGCGTTTTCTGCACAGTCAAAAGAAGAAGTAGAAGCATTCCGAATTAAATATTTGGGATCCAAAGGGTTGCTTAAGCAATATTTTGCTGAATTCAAAAACGTGGCAAACGAGCAAAAGAAAGAGTTTGGTCAGACTATAAATCAGCTGAAAAAAACAGCTGAAGATAAAGTCAATGCTCTTAAAGACTCTCTTGAAAGTCAAGAAGAAGAAAAGGGTATCTATGGCGATTTGTCGCGTCCTGGTGAGCCTATTGCTTTAGGTGCACGTCATCCTATTTCAATTGTCAAGAATCAAATTATTGATATTTTCTCTCGTATAGGTTTTAACGTTAGTGAAGGTCCAGAAATTGAAGACGATTGGCACAACTTTACGGCACTAAACTTACCTGAATATCACCCAGCACGCGATATGCAGGATACGTTTTTCATTCAAACCAATCCAGATATCTTATTAAGAACACATACAAGTTCTGTGCAGGTACGTTATATGGAAAACAATAAACCACCAATCAGAACTATTTCGCCAGGTCGTGTTTATAGAAATGAAGCTATTTCTGCGCGTTCACATTGTTTTTTCCACCAAGTAGAAGGTTTATACATTGATAAAGATGTAAGCTTTGCTGATTTAAAACAAACACTTCAGTACTTTACAACTGTGATGTTCGGGAAATCTAAAATTCGGTTACGTCCATCTTACTTCCCATTTACAGAACCAAGCGCTGAAGTAGATGTATATTGGGGATTAGAAACCGAAACAGATTATAAAATCACAAAAGGGACCGGTTGGTTAGAGATTATGGGCTGTGGAATGGTTGATCCTAATGTGTTAGAAAACTGTGGTATTGACTCTAAAGAATACTCTGGTTTTGCTTTTGGTATGGGAATCGATAGAATAGCAATGCTACTTAATCAAATCAGTGATATTAGACTACTAAGCGAAAATGATGTTCGATTCTTAGAACAATTCAAATCTGCTCTGTAAAAGATACACAAATTATAACTTATTATAGCCGATAGCACTAAAATACTATCGGCTTTTTCATTTAACATTTGTTTAACTTCGTTTAGTTCGGTTTGTTCCGAACCTAGTGTATTTTTGCAGCATAATTTTTTAAAATAATTTATGACGAAAGATATATGTAGCAAAAAAATGGCACTGGTAGAAAAACTTGGTGTGCATTTAGAAGGTAGAGAAAACCTAGCGCCTGTTGCTGCACGCATTATGGCGTACGTAATTTTAACAGGTAAACGTGGCACTACGTTTGATGAAATGGTTACTGTACTTCAAGCAAGTAAAAGCACTATTTCTACGCATTTAAACCACTTGCAAGATTTAAAGAAATTAGAATACTTTACCAAAACGGGCGACCGTAAAAAGTATTTCATCATTAATAAAGATTCTGTTTTACATCATATTAATGAAATGATTAAAGAATGGGAGGAAGTGGCGGCACTTCATAAAGAAATGAAAGCTTACAAAGAAGCCATTAACGAACATATTACAGATGAAGAAGAAAAATTCGATTTAACCTTTCATAACGATTATTTGCGATTTGTAGAAGATGCTTCGGCTTCAATAGAAAATTTAAAAGAAAACCTAATTAAAAATAAATTCAACCTTTAAAATAATGACAACAAATAAATTAATTTCAATATTAACCATAGCTAGTGTGTTTCTAGTCGTGGTTAGCTGTGGTAATAAAGACAATGCGCAAGCAGCTGCAGCACAACAACAGCAAGCCTTACCATTTCCGGTAACGCAAATTCAAACCCAAACGGTAGAAGGTTTTAACGAATATCCCGTAAATATAGAAGGTATTGTAAACAGTGATGTGCGTGCAAAAACTTCAGGATACATTCAAAAAGTATTGGTAGACGAAGGTGCTAGAGTAAGAAAAGGTCAACCTCTTTTTAGATTAGAAACACAAGCGTTAAGTCAAGATGCCGAAGCAGCAAAAGCACAAGTTAATGTTGCTCAAGTTGAGGTTGATAAGTTAAAACCTTTAGTAGAAAAAAATATTATAAGTCCGGTACAATTAGAAACTGCAAAAGCCAATTTAGCACAAGCCAAAGCAGCTTACAGTAGTATTGCAGCCAATATTGGTTACGCAACGGTAAAAAGTCCGGTTGATGGTTACGTAGGCTCTATTAATTTTAGAGAAGGTGCTTTAGTTAGTGCAGCCGATGCAACACCATTAACTACGGTTAGCGATATTAGTCAAGTATATGCGTTTTTTACTTTAAACGAAGCGCAATACATAGACCATTTAAAACGAATGAAAGGTAAAACCAAAGCTGAGCGTATTAAAAATTCGCCAGACGTAAGTTTAGTATTGGCAAATGGCGATATTTATTCTGAAAAAGGTCGTATTCAAACCAGTACTGGTCAAATTAGCGAAACAACTGGTACTGTTAAAGTAAGAGCAGCTTTTGATAATCCAAACGAGCTGTTAACAAACGGAAACAGTGGAAAAATACGTATTCCTTCAACTTACGAAAATGCAGTAGTTGTACCACAATCGTCAACCTTTGAGCAACAAGGTAAAGTAATGATTTACACCTTGGGCGAAGACAATAAAGTAAGCAGTAAAATTATTGAAGTTGAAGCTAAAGTAGATAATCTTTACGTGGTAAAATCAGGTATTGATGCCAATACCAAAATTGTAGCATCTGGAGTTTCAAAATTACGTGATGGAATGCCAATTGCGCCACAAGAAATTCCGTTTAACGAAGCCACTAAAAAAGTAGCTACTTTATTTAAAAACTAAATTATTCCTTAAACATATTTATTAGTTATGTTAAAAACATTTATTGAAAGACCAGTGCTTTCAACAGTAATCTCTATTATCATAGTTATACTAGGTGTTATCAGTATAACATCCTTACCTATAGAGGAATATCCAGATATTGCGCCGCCAACTATTAAGGTTACGGCTAACTATACAGGTGCCAATGCAGAGACTGTTTTAGAGAGTGTAATTGTACCTATTGAAGAGCAAATTAATGGTGTAGAAGGTATGACGTATATTACCTCTACAGCATCAAATAATGGTACTGCCGAAATTACCGTGTATTTCGACCAAACTATGGATGCCGATATTGCTGCGGTAAACGTACAAAACCGTGTAGCACGTGCAAATCCGTTGTTACCTTCAGAAGTTATTCAAACGGGTATTGTAACACAAAAGCAAGAAACCAGTGCATTAATGTTTATTGCTATGTATTCTGATAGCGAAGATTATGATGCTACTTTTATTCAGAATTACTTAAAAATAAACGTAATTCCTGCAATGCAGCGTATTAAAGGTGTTGGTGATGTATCTGTATTTTCTCAACAAGATTACGCTATGCGTGTTTGGTTAAAACCTGAAAAACTAGCAGCTTATAATTTAATTCCATCAGATATTACAGCTGCTTTAAACGAGCAGAATTTAGAAGCTGCAGCTGGTTCTTTAGGTGAAAATAATGGTGAATCTTTCTCTTATATTTTAAAGTATAGCGGAAGATTTAAAGAAGAAGGGCAGTATGCAGACATCGTAATTAAGGCTTTAGGAAATGGCGAATATTTACGATTGAAAGATGTCGCAGATATCGAGTTAGATGCGCAATCCTATTCGTCTAACGCCACAAGTTTAGGACATCCAGCGGTATTTATGGGAATTTTCCAAACCAAAGGATCTAACGCTGCCGAAATTATTGAAAACATAAAAACCACTTTAGCAGATGTAGAACAAGGTTTGCCTGAAGGTTTAAACTTCTTTGTGCCTTACGATACAAGTTTATTCTTAAACGCATCTATAGACAAAGTAATTAGCACACTTTTAGAAGCCTTTTTACTGGTGTTTTTAGTGGTGTTTATCTTCTTGCAAGATTTTCGTTCTACATTAATTCCTGCAATTGCAGTACCAGTCTCGATTATTGGTACCTTCTTTTTCTTGAATGTTTTTGGCTATTCCATAAACCTATTAACGCTTTTCGCATTAGTGCTGGCTATTGGTATTGTGGTAGATGATGCTATTGTTGTGGTAGAAGCTGTACACGCCAAAATGGATGAAGGTGAGAAAAAACCGAAAAGTGCCACCTTAAAGGCTATGAGTGAAATTTCGGGTGCTATTATTTCAATTACATTGGTAATGTCTGCTGTATTTATTCCAGTAACCTTTGTAACAGGTCCAACAGGTGTATTTTACGAGCAGTTTGGTGTTACTTTAATTATAGCCATTTTAATTTCGGCAGTAAACGCCTTAACGTTAAGTCCGGCATTATGTGCATTGTTACTAAAAGAACATAAAGACGATGAAGAATTAAAAGGAAAAAATGCACTTCAAAAATTCTACACGTTATTTAACAGAGGATTTGACGCAACTGTAAATAAATACGTAAAGTCACTACAGTTTTTATATAAAAACAAGTTTGTATCAGTAATGCTATTAATCATTGCTGGTGTAGGTATTTATTGGGCGGCAACAACAACGCCAACTGGATTTGTACCAAATGAAGATAGAGGAATTATTTTTGCTAACATAGAATTACCTGCCGGTGCATCATTAGACCGTACCGAAGCAGTAACTAAAGAATTATACGCAAAAATTAAAGACCTTGATGGTGTTATAGGTGCTAGTTTTGTTAAAGGGCGAAGCTTAATTAGTGGTGCTGGTAGTAACTTTAGTATTGGTTTCGTCAAGTTAGACGATTGGTCTGAAAGAGAATCTGAAGCCTTATCTGCACAAGCCATAACTGGTAAATTATTTGGTATTGCAGCTACCATTCCAGAAGCAAAAATTATTTTCTTCTCGCCACCAAGTATTCGTGGTTTTGGTAATTCAGCTGGTTTTGAGGTAAATTTACTAGATAAATTCGGTGGTGAATTTACCGATTTAGATAAAGCTAATAAAGAGTTTGCAGCAGCCTTAATGAGTCATCCAGAAATTCAATATGCGCAATCGGCATTCAACACTAATTATCCGCAATACGAAATGGAAGTTAATGTGCCTTTAGCAAAAGAAAAAGGTGTGGCTATTAACAGTATTTTCGGGACGCTTCAAGGTTATATTGGTGGAATTTACGCTTCAGATTTTAGCCGATTTGGTAAACAGTATCGTGTATACATACAATCGTTACCGGAAGATAGAGCAGATGAAAACGACCTAAACAGTATGTATGTTAGAACAAGTTCTGGTGAAATGACGCCAATTACACAGTTTGTAACTTTAAAACGTGTGTATGGTCCACAATCGGTAACGCGTTTCAACCTATTTAATTCAACAAATATAACAGGTGCAACCAATCCAGGATTTAGTACAGGTGATGCCATTAGAGTGATTGAAGAAGAAGTGGCAAAACTGCCAAGTAATTATACCGTTGCATATTCTGGTTTAACACGAGAAGAGGTAAATGCAGGTAACCAAACTACGTTTATTTTCATCTTAAGTATTCTGTTTGTGTATTTCTTATTAAGTGCGCAGTACGAGAGTTATATTTTACCATTTTCGGTATTATTATCGCTGCCATTTGGTGTATTTGGTGCGTATATAAGCACCAAATTCTTAGGGTTGGAAAACAACATTTACTTCCAAATAGCACTTATCATGCTGGTTGGTCTGTTGGCTAAAAACGCCATACTTATTGTTGAATTTGCATTGCAACGACGTAAACAAGGTGAAAGTATAGTAGATGCAGCTTTCCATGGTGCCAAAGCACGTTTACGACCAATTTTAATGACATCATTCGCCTTTATACTTGGGTTAATGCCGCTTGTATTGGCTAAAGGTGTTGGTGCCGAAGGAAATAATTCTATTGGTACAGGTGCAGCTGGTGGTATGTTAATAGGAACCATTTTAGGTGTATTTGTTATCCCAATTTTATTCATCTTTTTCCAATGGTTACAAGAAAAAGTATCGCGTAAACCAGAAGTAGAAACAATTGAAGCTTAAAAAAATGAAATCAACTATAAATAAAAATTTTAGTAAAGGCGCATTAGTTTTAATGCTGGCGCTAACACTGCAAAGTTGTTTTGTGGCTAAGGATTACACACGTCCTGAATTAGAAGAAACAGAACATTTGTATAGAACCGATAACTTACCACAAGACAGTATATCGTTAGCCGATGTATCTTGGAAAGATATGTTTAAAGACCAATATTTAGCGCAATATATTGAAGAAGGTCTTCAAAATAACCTAGATATTCGTGTGGCTATTCAGCAAATTGCTATCGCTAATGCATACATGAAACAAGGTAAGGCAGGTTATTTACCGACGTTAACTGGTACAGCCCAAGCAACGTATCAAGAGCTGTCTGAAAACAGTCAGTTTGGTGGTTTTTTCTCGTCTGTAGATCAATATGAATTATCAGGAAGTTTATCTTGGGAAGCCGATATTTGGGGTAAAATAAGAAGTAATAAACGTGCAGGTGAAGCTAGTTATTTACAAACAGTAGCAGCGCATAAAGCTGTAAAAACCGAATTAATCTCAGCAATTGCTTCAACTTATTATCAGTTATTAGCGTTAGATGAGCAATTAGAGATTACCGAAAAAACAATTGCTACTAGAGACAGTAGTGTTTACACTATTAAGGCGTTAAAAGATGCTGGAAACGTCACACAAGTTGCGGTAGACCAATACATAGCGCAGTTTAACAATGCCAAAGCCTTAAAAGTAGATTTACAAGCAGCCATTTTTAGAACCGAAAACACGTTGAATTTCTTATTAGGAAGACCAGCAGAACCAATAGAACGTAGTAAGTTAACCGAGCAACAGTTAGATGAAAAGATTACACTTGGCGTACCAGCAACCTTGCTGAGAAACAGACCAGATGTAATTGCATCAGAGTACAATTTGATCAATGCGTTTGAGCTAACCAATGTGGCAAAAAGCAACTTTTATCCATCGTTAACCTTAACGGCAAGTGGCGGATTTCAAAGTTTAGAATTAGATAAATTATTTAATGCTAATTCATTATTTGCAACAGTTATTGGTGGTTTAACACAGCCAATATTTAATCAGCGTAAAATAAAAACACAGCACGAAGTAGCCAAAGCACAGCAAGAACAAGCACTTTTAAACTTTAAGAAAACCTTGTTAACTGCAGGTAACGAAGTGTCTAACGCACTTTACGTTTACAATGCTGAAACCGAAAAATTTGAATACCGTAAAAATGAAGTTGAAGCCTTAAGACAAGCAGAAGCAAACTCAGAAGAATTATTGCAAAACGGTTTAGCTAATTACCTTGATTTATTAACCGCAAGAGAAAGTGCGCTTAATGCCGAGTTAAACGTTATTGATAACAAATTACAACAATTGCTAAGCGTTATCAACCTTTATGAAGCTTTAGGTGGAGGCTGGAAATAAAATTTAAAAGAATAATGGGAAAGAAAAATAATAAGTACAGCATCAACCTTAAAGAATTAGTCTTAAAGGATGAATCTGTAGCCGAAAAAAACTTAGAGTTTGAATTCGAGAATCACGATAATATCTTCAATATCATAGACATCTTAAAGGCTAAAAACCTATTTGATAATAACAATGAATCTGTTGAATTTGCTGTTGGTTTAAAGTTGTTTAGTGAAGTGATGTTAAAAAACAGAAAGCACGAACTTTTCGAAGATTTCTTTCCCCATTTTTCGGATTTCATGAAAAAGCTTAAAGCTATGTAGAATAATCGTTTTGTTAGTTATTCACTTTCAAAACAAAGAAAATCGACACAAAATTATGAGACCTATCTTAGTTGCCACTAATTTTTCAGAACGATCTAATAATGCTGTACTATATGCAGCTTCACTTGCTCAGGTATTCAATTCAAAATTGATATTATTTAATGCCTTTAGGCTACCTGTGCATGCTGCAAACTCTAGGTTAACTGTAAAATCTATGGATGGCTTAATTAAGAAGAATAGTGACAAATTAAAGGACCAAGCACTAAACCTATCTAAAGCATTTGATATTGATGTTGAGTACGAATGTAAGTATGTTGATTTAGAGCAAGAGATAGAACACCTAATGGAGGTGAATAATTCGCGTTTATTGGTTATGGGAATGTCTCCAAAATCTATGGAACAAAACTTATTAGGAAACCCTACTACAACCTTGATTAGTATGAGAAAGTTTCCTGTACTTGCAGTGCCATTAAATGCTAAATTTTCTGGTATTAAAAATGTGCTTTTTGCATGCGATTTAATGGAAGCTATACCACTAAAATCTTTAGCAAGATTAAGACAGATAGCAATGCAATTACAATCTAATGTTACTGTATTTCATGTAGAAAACAAGATAAACGAACTTTTATCAAAGGGTGAAGTGCTACAAAATATTGATAACGAATTAGAGCCAATTACACACATTTACAAAAATGTAAAGTCTAATGCCGTAATCGAAGAAATAGAGAAAGAAATTAAAGCCTCAAAAGCTGATTTACTAGTAATGATTCCTAAAAAATATGGATTTTGGGAATCCATAGTTCATAAAAGTAAAACCAGAGTTATGGCTTCTGGGATAAATATTCCATTATTATCCATAGCAGTAGAATAGTATATACTTACACAAGTAATGATAGACAAATGCGAATTGATAAAAGCTGCCGTTGACAGTTTTACAAAGTTTGGGAGTAAACGTTACACCTTAGACGAACTAGCAACATCAGTTGGCATTTCTAAAAAAACAATTTATAAGTACTTTAGGAGTAAAGAGCATTTGGTTGTAGAGAGTGTTGCTTTTTTAATTGATGATTTTAAAAAAGAGGTAAATGCTATTTTAGAAACGGAAGATGATGCTATAACTAAAATCATAAAAATTTATGAGAAAGCCTTTGGTAGACTTAAGCACTTTAAACCTTCTTTTATTTTTGGGCTGAAAAAGTACTATCCCAAGGCCAATGATATTTTTGAGAACTTTAGAAACGAAATTGTAAACGAAACAATATATAATCTACTATTGAAAGCTAAGCAGGAAGGGATTGTAAAAACCGAAGTTAATTTACAATTGTTTTGTGGGCTTTACTTTAAACGCTTTGAAGAAGTTGCTTATAGAAACAATAATCTTGTGGAAGAATACACTAACGAAGAATTACTTAATCACTTTGTGGTGTATAGCTTAAGAGGTATTTCGGTTTCTGGATACAAGAATACATATTTTGAATAGTTTGCTATTTTTGCAACATGAAAAAAGACATCACTATACCTGAAGTAAAAGACGTATACGTAGCTGTAGTACAAGAACAACATTTAGAGTATAAAACTCTAGATTGGAATGCCTATATCATAAACAATTCAGATAAAGATTTAGATACTGTCCTTATTGTTTCACAAGGCTATAACGACACAAAAATGACACCTCCTATGCGTCATACACTTGCAAAATTACCAGCGCGTAGTTATGCCAAGATTGAGTATCTACAAGAAAAGGTTTTAGAGCTTAACAACTCGTTTAAAATTACTTTTTTTGATGATAATCAGATGTTTGATAAAACGTATTTATTCAGAAAAAACACCATTAACGAAAAGTCACTTCAAACTATTCCTTTAATGCAGTTGAAGGGTGTTTTGGTGAAATAAAATTCCTGCGAAAGCAGGAATCTCTTAAATTAGTATAATTTTTGTCATTCCGCACTTGAGCGGAATCTATTTTTATGTAAGATCCTGAATCAAATTCAGGATGACAACGCAATTTGTTAATCCAACTTCTCAGTCAATTTTTGAAATACCTTTTTAGGGTTTTTATTCTCGTAAAGTACTTCGTAAACAGCGTTTATAATAGGTAAACGTGTTTTCTTTTTATTCTTTTTGTTGAGTTCAAAAGCACTTTTAGTTGCATAATAACCTTCGGCTACCATATTCATTTCCATNTGTGCAGATTTTACNGTGTAGCCNTTNCCAATCATATTACCAAACATTCNNTTTCNNGAGAAAACAGANTANCCAGTTACCANTAAATCACCNAAATANGCAGAGTTNTTAATGTTGCGTTTCATNTTNTGCATTTTCTTAATNAAACGCTTCATTTCACGAATAGANTTACTCATNAANACNCTTTGNAAGTTNTCNCCATAACCNANTCCNTGNGCAATNCCNGCAGCAATNGCNTAAATNTTTTTNAGCATTACAGCATATTCTACACCAATAATATCNTCGCTAATTTTGGTTTTTATATAATCGCNNGATAGATTTTTGGCAATAGCTTTTGCTTTANCNGCATCNGCACAAGAAATNGTNAGATANGATAAACGCTCTAAAGCAACTTCCTCAGCNTGGCAAGGACCAGCAATTACAGCAATATTTTCAAAAGGAATATTATAAATATCATGAAAATGCTCGCCAACCAACAATCCAGATTCTGGAATAATGCCTTTTACTGCAGAAACGATAATTTTTTTACTGATATCAGAAGTGAGTTTTTCTAACTCAGAGTGCATAAAAGCGGATGGAATTGCGAAAATGAGTACATCTGCCCATTCAGCAATTTCATTCATATTATTACTTAGTTTTAACTGCTCTGTATGAAATTCGACAGAGCTTAAATAACTAGGATTATGTTGTTCTTTTAATATATGTTCTTTGGTGTAAACGCTACGCATGTACCAACCTACTTCATCTAAGTTTTCGCAAAGCATTTTTACAATGGCTGTTGCCCAACTTCCTGCACCAAATACAGCATATTTTTTAGATTCCCTCATAGAATATATGTCGATTTTGTATTTCAAAAATACATAAAATATAACTGTTTTAAGACTTCAATCTAAGGCATCATTTTGAATTTGGCACAGGTTTTGAAATTATNACAACAGTAACCCTTAAAACCGTTGAATTATGAAGACATTAAAATTACTTTTCGGATTTGNACTTAGTGCTACNCTCCTTACATCNTGTTATACGGAAGAGTTACATATTAACGATAATGGGCCTGCGATTTCTTTAAATCAATTATTGCAGTCTTACGATTTATGGTATGTAGATATTAATGCGACTCAAGGCTATGGAGAAACACCTTTTATGCAAATTGCATTTACCTTAACTTTTGATAATGGTCGTCTTTTTGCTAATAACAATTTGGTAGGTATTGGCAGTCAAGGTAACGGTTTTGGTGTACAAATAGGAAACTATGATGCGTATGATATGATATTAGACGTTAACCATATTATTGATGGATATGATAGTTTTGATGTGTATCAAATAGACCATAACACAATTGAATTGTATAACCCATATAATGATACATCTTACTTTTTAGATGGCTATCAGAGATCTACATTTGATTACGATTTTGTGTTCTACGATAACATTCATTATTTCTTACAAGAATATGAGGCTTGGGAAAAAGTTTACACCAGTAACTATGGAGCAATAAATGAGTTTGATAACGAGAATTATTTGCAGTTTTTATCTGGTGGAAATGACTCTACTTTTAGAAGTTCTCAAGATGTAAACATCTATAATCCAGATAATATTTACTGGGATTACACAGGTGTGTATGGAGTAGGTAATGTGTCAGGAAATATGTACCTAAAAACATTAACATTAGATTATGACTTCTTTGACAATGAATTCTTTGAACTCAGCGTTATTAATGATGGAACGATAGAGCTATATCATCCAAATTCTGGAACAGTATATGAGTTTGAAGGCAGAGGATATATAGCATACTATAGAAGTTCTGATGCGCAAGGTAACATTGCAAAGAAAGAAGAAATGCCTAAAAAGCGTAAACAAAAAACACCTAAGGTTGATAACCCTAGAGAAAACACAAGAAGCTAAATTTTGGTTGGTTATTTAGTTTCAAAACGCTCAGATAAAGCGCTAGCTTTACTGAGCGTTTTTATTTTTTAAATTAATTAGTCTTGTTATTGTAGAGCTATTTGCTCCATGCCTTCTGAAGGTTCCATTATATTTATCAATAAATTTTTCTAATATTCTCGCACTTATTTTATCGATATATAAAAAATTAAAAATATCTGTTAGAATGTAATAAGGTGTCTTTAAAAAACCACTCCCAGACCACCAACCAGCAAAAAATGTAATTACAATGGCATTTAACTTTTCTTTCTTGCCACAATCCATACAAAGAATAAACTCTTTTCTTTTAATGCTTGCTGCAATTAGAAAAGATTTGACTGTATTGGTTTCAAAGCCATAAAGTTTAGTTTCATAATTACACCTTGGACAATTTTGACTTTGAATATCCTTTAATAAAGTCTTTCGTTCTAAACCTTCATATGATTTAGCTTCAGTATTAATCCAATTAATTAAGTTAGGATTAAGATTACGTCTTGTAATTTCATCTTTAAGAATATGAAGTACTTCTTTCCTTAACCCTTTAGACTCATTTCTGGCAATATTCTCAATCTTCGAGTCTGAAAAACTTCTGTAGTTTTCTTTTATCTCTTTGAGGCTGTACATTACAAACTTTTCAAAACCACCTCTAAATCCTCAAAAGAGTACGGTTTAGACATAATAATTTTATCACTACTCAATAAGAAATACATTGGTGTAGCTGCAATTCCGTAAGTTTTTACAATTGGGTTTTCCCATTTACCCAGACCTATAGTGTGTACAAAATCAGGGTACTTTTTTATTTCATACGTCCATTTAGATGGCTCTTCTTCAAGACCAAAGGCAATTACCTTAATATTGCTTTTATCAGCTACTAATTCTTTTACTTTTGGAAGTTCATTAAGGCAATGTCCACAAGTACTACTCCAAAAGACTAGCAAGTAGTATTCCGAACCTTTAACGTCATGAAGGCTTGTAGTATTACTCGAAGATGTAATTTCAAAATTTGGCGCTTTGGTGCCAATAGATGTGTTTTTATAAGAAGTTATAGTCTCAGCCAATACTTTGTTACCAGATGTGTTGGCTAAGTTTAGTAAGTATTTATCAGTAATGTAGTTGGCTAGATCGTTATTTTCTGCAGTAACAAAACGTTGCCATACTATTTCTAGAAGATAAGTTTTTATCTCTAAATCTTTATCATCTATAGCATTATAGACATCATCTACCAAGGTTTTGTAGGTGTCGTCGGTAGGATTTTCTACCATATTAAAAACATAAGAGATCACTCTATTCGTTAAAAATGTAGAGCTCTGTAAAATGTAGTTGCTAAAATCTATTTGAGAGAAATAGTGTTTTTTTACATTTTTGGAGTAGGTGTTATAATCTTCATATTCCGTTGGGATATAAGGTCTGTTAGCTGTTATAAATGCAGAAGCTAATCGTCCCGAAGCCAGTGCTTCATATGATGTTTGAGTATCTTTTAAGACTTTAAAAACCGCATTAAAACCTTTTTTGTCTTTTCCGTCTTTTTGGTAGTAATTACTTATGGTTTGATTAACCATGTCCATGCTTTTAATATAAGATGCCCAAAGTTTATTTTCTTCAGACTCGGTAAATTCTACACCGTTTTCTTGACTAAATTTAAAAGCCACAGTTTCCCTGCCATCATAGATAAAATCGAAGTTGTTTTCTTCAGGAGGTGTTGCATACACTATCTTATAAATGCCTGGTGCTGCGCTGGAATCTATTTTAATTTCAAATTGCCCTTCAGTATTTAACTCACCATGACTTACGTAATTAGCACCTTCTGGTGTAGCTTCATATAAAAAAGCATATGTAAAATCTTCAGCTGGTAAAAATGTACCTTTAACGCTTTGTCCAAAAGCTAAAAGCGGAAAAATAAATAGAAACGTAACTAGTTTTTTCATGTTTAAATTTTAAAATTTCGATGCACAAAACAACCTCAATAATTAAGCCATAATGGGTTGCAATGCTCTTAATGCAGCAGATACATTATTGATCTTATCAAAAGTAATTAATAATCTTAAACCATTTCGGGTTTGCTTTTCTTTCATTTTACATTTTGAAGCATTTATTTGTACAAATTGTAAAACTCTACTAAAGTCTTTACTCTGATAAAATTTACTTTTCTGATCTTGAATAAAGTAACCGATAAGTTTTCCTTTTTTCATAATCACTTTTTCAAGTCCCATTTTAGCAGCAATCCATTTTAAACGAACACTATCAAACAAATCCTGAACTTGTGTTGGTAATTCACCNNNNCGGTCTATAATTTCAGNTTCAAATTTCTGAAGTTCCTCTTCTGTTTTTATCTCGTTGAGTTTGGTGTACAGATTTAAACGTTCTGTAATATTGTTAACGTAATCATCTGGGAATAGCAATTCAAAATCAGTATCTATGGTAATATCTTTAACGTATTGTTTAGGCTTGCCGTCATCTTTGTATAAATCAGCAAATTCAGATTCTTTAAGCTCTTCAATGGCTTCATTTAAGATTTTTTGATAGGTGTCAAAACCAATATCATTTATAAAACCACTTTGCTCACCACCTAGCAAATCTCCAGCTCCTCTAATTTCTAAATCCTTCATGGCAATATTAAAACCACTACCAAGCTCTGTAAATTGTTCTAATGCCTGTATACGCTTACGTGCATCTGTTGTCATAGCAGAATAATCCGGAGTTATAAAATAACAGAATGCTTTTTTATTACTTCGACCAACACGACCACGCATTTGGTGCAAGTCACTCAACCCAAAATTATTGGCATTATTAATAAATATGGTATTGGCATTTGGTACGTCTAGACCACTTTCTATAATAGTTGTACTTACTAAAACATCAAATTCGCCATTCATAAAAGCAAGCATTAACTGTTCTAGCTTTTTACCATCTAACTGACCATGACCTATGGCAATTTTGGCATCTGGCACCAAACGTTGAATCATACCTGCAACTTCCTTAATATTCTCTATACGATTATGAATAAAAAACACCTGTCCACCACGTTGAATCTCGTAACTCACAGCATCTCTTATAGTTTCTTCGTTAAATCGAATAACGTGACTTTCTATAGGATAACGATTTGGTGGTGGAGTTGTAATGACCGATAAATCTCTGGCAGCCATTAAACTAAATTGCAATGTACGCGGAATAGGTGTTGCTGTTAGTGTAAGGACATCTACGTTTTCTTTAATGGTCTTTAGTTTTTCCTTTACAGCGACACCAAACTTTTGCTCTTCGTCCACGATGAGCAGTCCTAAATCTTTAAATTTTACGGTTTTATTGGCCAATTGGTGTGTGCCTATTATAATATCTACACCACCTTTTTCCAGACTTTCTAAAGTTTCTCGTTTTTCCTTGGCAGTTCTAAAACGGTTAACATAATCTACCGTAACCGGAAAATCCTTTAAACGTTCTTTAAACGTTCGGTAATGTTGATAAGCCAAAATGGTTGTTGGTACTAAAACTGCAACTTGTTTACTATTATCTACGGCTTTAAAAGCTGCTCTTATGGCAACTTCTGTTTTACCAAAACCAACGTCACCACAAACTAAACGATCCATTGGTCGTTCGCTTTCCATGTCTGCTTTTATATCCGCAGTAGATGAAACTTGGTCGGGAGTATCTTCATAAATAAATGAGGCTTCAAGCTCGTGCTGCATATGGCTGTCTGGTGCATACTGAAAGCCTTTCTTTAATTTACGTTTGGCGTAAAGTTTAATAAGGTTAAAGGCTATTTCCTTAACACGAGATTTAGTTTTTTGTTTAAGTGTTTTCCATGCTTTACTTCCTAGTTTGTAAACTTTAGGAGGTTTACCATCCTTACCATTAAACTTTGTGATTTTGTGTAAAGAATGTATACTTAAATACAACACATCGCGCTCGCCATACACCAATTTTATAGCTTCTTGTTTTTTGCCTTCAACATCTATTTTTTGAAGTCCTCCAAACCTTCCAATACCATGGTCTATGTGCGTAACATAATCTCCAACTTCTAAATTGGTGAGCTCCTTAAGCGTAATGGCTTGCTTTTTGGCGTAACCATTTTTTAGATGAAACTTATGATAACGATCAAAAATCTGATGGTCTGTGTAAACCGCAATTTTATTGTCGATATCTATAAAACCTTGATAAAGTGATAATACGACTGTTTTATAATGAATTTCTTCTTGTTCGGCATCATCAAAAATATCATGAAAACGTTTGGCTTGCTGCTCACTTACACATGCTATGTAACTGGTAATACCATTAGCATGGTTTTCATTTAAGTCTTCAATTAGTAGATTAAATTGTTTATTAAATGATGGTTGCGGTTTGGTGTTGAAAGCAATTACATTATTACTAAGTATTGGTGCTGTCCCAAACTCAACTAAATTATAATCTAAAAATTGTCGTTTGAGTAATTCTGAATTACAAAACAATTCTTCAGGAACTGCGTGCTTAATTTCAGTAGATAAATTTTTGAAGGCTTCTTCAGCCTTTCCGAAAAACTCATCAATTCTTGAGAAAATAAATGAAGGATTTTTTGCAAATAGAACTGTCTTGCTAGAAATATATTTTAAAAAGCTTTCACGTTGTTCGGCAATTTGCTTGTTAGCTACATTTGGAATAATGCTAACTTTTTTAATTTTTTCTGTAGAAAGCTGTGTTTCTACATCAAAAGTTCTAATACTATCAACTTCATCGCCAAAAAATTCGATACGATAAGGTTCATCGTGCGAAAACGAAAAGACATCGATGATTCCACCTCTTACAGAAAATTCGCCTGGTTCTGTAACAAAATCTACGCGTTTAAATTTGTATTCAAAAAGAACTTCGTTAACAAAATCGATACTCAATTCATTACCTACGGCAATCTTTAAGGTGTTTTTTTCTAGTTCTTTTTTGGTAACAACTTTTTCAAAAAGTGCATCAGGATAGGTAACAATAATACACGGCTTTTTGCGAGAATTGATGCGATTAAGCACTTCTGCTCTTAAAAGTACGTTGGCATTGTTGGTTTCCTCAATTTGATATGGTCTGCGATAACTACCAGGATAGAATAAAACATCCTTATCATTGATGAGTTGTTCTAAATCGTTGAGATAATAGGCAGCTTCTTCTTTGTCATCAAAAATGAGTAAAAATGGCTTTTCGGCCGACTTAAAAACTTCAGAAACCACAATAGAAAAAGATGAGCCTACAAGGCCTTTTAAGTGTGTCTTATTTTGAGTTTGGGCAATAGCATTCTGCAGATTTTGCAATTGCAAAATCTGTGAAAAGGTTTGCGAGATTAGAGTTTTGCTCACTAGATTTTCCCTTATTTAGTAAAAAGGCAAATATAAGTATGTTTTGATTAAATGTTTCAAAATAGAATATTCTTTACTCCTAAAGATGTTTTCTTCAGGGCTCTATAATTGTCTTTAACAATAGATATAAAAATCTTTAGATTTTCATTTTAAAACCTTTTGGTTTAGAGTATATTTGTGCCCATTAAAAAACACAAATTATGTCATTTTCAGATTTATTCGATAGTGGTTTTAAAAAACGTAATGAGGATCATTTTGCTGCAATAGTAAGAGTAGCGATGAGTGATGGTGTAATTAGCGATGCTGAAAAAGCGTTTTTAGACCGATTAGCGACAAGACTAGATATTACGGATATTGAGTATAAAGAAATACTTAAAGATTACAAATCTCATCCAATTAATCCACCAACATCATACGACAAGCGCTTAGAGCGTTTATATGATTTGGCACGCATGGTTTGGGTAGATGATATCGAAGGACCTAATCAACATTGGTTATTAGAAAAAATATGTGTAGGCTTAGGTTTTCATGCTCAAAATGTAAAGTATATTGCAGATAAAGCTTTAGCTCTAGCTTACGAAAAAGTAGATTTGGAAACATTTGTTGATGAAATGAAAAACATGAACAAATAAGTTTATTTATCGTATTAAAATAAAAAAGCAACTTCAGTATTGAAGTTGCTTTTTTTATGCCTTTATCTTAAAGAAGAATTTTGATTTATTCTTATTCAGCTGCTCTCATAAATTCTTCAGCTTTCTCAACCATATTTTTACTACCACATATAAATGGAACACGTTGGTGTAATTCTGTAGGTTGTATATCTAAAATTCTATTGAAACCATCACTTGCTTTTCCATTGGCTTGTTCTGCTAAAAAAGCCATAGGATTACACTCGTACAACAATCTTAACTTTCCGTTACTAGCTTTAGAGCTTTTAGGATACATGTATATACCACCTTTTATCATGTTTCTATGAAAGTCAGAAACCAAAGACCCAATATATCTACTTGTATACGGTCTGTCTCCTTCCTCCATTTGGCAATACTTTATATAATCTTTTATGCCTTTTGGGAAATGAATGTAGTTACCTTCGTTAACAGAATAAATTCTTCCATCTTCTGGAAATTTCATATCTGGATGTGATAAGTAAAAAGATCCAATAGCAGGATTTAAAGTAAATCCATTAACACCATGTCCTGTGGTATATACTAACATAGTAGACGTACCATAAATAATATAACCAGCAGCTACTTGATGATTTCCTTTTTGAAGAAAATCCTCTATAGTTACAGGTGTTCCTACTGGAGTAACACGTCTGTAAATAGAAAAAATAGTACCTACAGAAACGTTAACATCTATATTACTAGATCCATCTAAAGGATCTATTAAAACCACATATTTGTTTTGGTGGTTTTCATCTTGACTATTTATAGTTATAAAATCATCCTCCTCTTCACTGGCAATACCACAAACAATGTTTCTTTTTGTCATTGTTTGTATAAACTTGGTATTAGCATACACATCTAATTTTTGCTGATCTTCACCTTGCACATTCGTGTCACCAGCAGCTCCAAGAATATCAACTAGACCAGCTTTATTAACTTCATGGTTTACAACCTTAGCGGCAAGCCTAATAGAATTAATAAGACGAGAAAGTTCTCCTGATGTATATTTAAAGGAAGCTTGGTTTTCAATTATAAATTCACCAAGCGTTTGTTTGCGTTGAGACATGAAGCTTTATATTGGTTAATAGCAACAAATATCGCATTTTTTAACAAACTATAACGTTTTCGTAGATTAAACTCATTAAGAATTTGATAAAGTGTCTTTTTAAAGAAATCTGTATGAAATTAAACAATGAATTTTAAACTATATTTGATTTCTCTAAACAACAAAAATGAACCAACCAAGACTTGCAAAAAAAACCGATATGCCAAGAGTGCTAGAACTCATTAACGAGCTAGCAATTTTTGAAAAAGAACCAGAAGCTGTAGAGGTAACCCAAGAACTATTAGAGTCTGATGGGTTTAGTGACAATCCAAAATTTACTTGTTTTGTTATAGAAGTTGATAATAAGGTTGAAGGTATGGCTTTAGTTTACAAGAGGTATTCTACTTGGAAAGGAGAGGTTTTGCATTTAGAGGACTTAATTGTAAGTGAATCTCAAAGAGGAAAAAATCTAGGAACTTTACTGTTAGATAAAGTTGTTGCTTACGGAAAATCTCTTGGTGTAAAACGTATTAGTTGGGAGGTATTGGATTGGAACGAGCCTGCAATAAATTTTTATGAAAATAAAGGAGCAAATGTAATGAGAGATTGGGATGTGGTTCATTTAGATGAAAAAGCGATAGAAAACTATTTAAAAAATTGTGATGCGCGTTTATAAATTTGGTGGTGCTTCTGTAAAAGATGCAGATGGTGTAAAAAATTTAGCTTCTGTTTTAAAAGAAACAGGTTACGAAAACACATTAGTTGTTGTTTCTGCAATGGGAAAAACAACTAATGCTATGGAAGTGGTCATCAAAAATTATTTTGAAAATAAAGGAGAGTTACAAAGCTCTATTCACGATGTCATAAAATATCATAATGAGATTTTATTAGATTTATTTGATAATGAGCGTCATAAAGTTTTTTCTGCTGTAAAATCACTTTTTGATGAGTTGAATTTATTTTTTAAAAGCAATAAATCTCCAGATTACAATTATGTTTATGACCAAACTATTGGTTTTGGTGAGTTAATATCTACAACAATAATTAGCCATTATCTTAATGAAATAGGCTTAAAAAACAATTGGTTAGATGTAAGAGAGTACATAAAAACAGATAATTACTACAGACGTGCCAATGTTAATTGGGATGAAACGCAAGATAAAATTGCTTCAAAATTCAATAAATCAGTTCTTAATATTACACAAGGATTTTTGGGTAGCGATTCTAATAATTTTACAACAACTCTAGGGCGCGAAGGTAGTGATTATACTGCAGCAATTTTTGCCTATTGCCTCAATGCCAATAGTGTTACCATTTGGAAAGACGTTCCAGGTGTATTAAACGCAGATCCACGTTATTTTGAAAATGCTCAGTTACTCAATCAAATTTCCTACAGAGAAGCGATTGAGTTGGCGTTTTATGGAGCGTCAGTAATTCATCCAAAGACCTTGCAACCACTACAGCAAAAGGAAATTCCGCTGTATGTAAAATCGTTTTTAAACCCAAAAGCAGAAGGCACTTGTGTAAGTAAAGGAAAAGCTATAGAGCCAGAAGTGCCTTGTTTTATAGTTAAGAAGAATCAGATTTTAATTTCATTATCATCTTTAGACTTTTCGTATATCGTTGAAGAAAATATTAGTGAGATATTTAGTTTATTACACCTATACAAGATGAAAGTAGATGTAATTCAAAACTCAGCAATAAGTTTTTCGGTTTGTATAGATAATATTTACAATAATCGTGATAAATTGTTGCAACATTTAAAGGCTAAATTTAACGTAACCTGTTATGATAATGTTAGTCTTTATACTATTAGGCACTATAATGAAGAAGCTATAAATGGGCTTGAAAAAGATAAAACAGTGTTGCTTAAGCAACTAACAAGAGAAACAGTTCAAATTGTAACTAAATAACATTTACTACATTTGTTTTATGAGGAAATCATCTGATATGGGATTAGTAACAGCAAAGGAAGTCGCAAAGGCTATTAATGCAGACAAATATGGTTTTCTGGGTACTTTCTTTGGATGGCTTCTAATGAAAGTACTAAAAATTTCTACCATTAATAAGATATACAAGCGTAATAAACATAAGTCTGAGTTAGAATTCTTAAATGCATTGTTAGATGATTTTCAGATTAAATTTGAAATTCCAGAAGAAGATCTAAAACGTCTACCTAAAGATGGTGCTTATATTACGATATCTAACCATCCATTAGGAGGAATAGATGGTATTTTACTTTTAAAACTAATGCTTGAGCAGCGTGACGATTTTAAGATTATTGCCAATTTTCTCTTACATCGCATAGAACCATTAAAACCCTATATAATGCCTGTAAATCCTTTTGAAGATAGAAAGGATGCAAAAAGTAGCATAACAGGTTTTAAAAATGCAATCTTACATTTAAAAGAAGGACACCCTTTAGGTGTTTTTCCAGCAGGTGAAGTGTCTACATACAGAGATGGTAAGTTAGTGGTTGATAAACCATGGGAAGAAGCCGCTATGAAGCTTATTAAAAAGGCAGAAGTACCTGTTGTTCCAATTTATTTTCATGCTAAAAACAGTAGGTTGTTTTATAGACTTTCAAAAATTAGTGATACGTTAAGAACGGCCAAATTACCTTCAGAGTTACTGACGCAAAAACGAAGAACTATTAAAGTAAGAATAGGTAGGCCAATCTCTGTAAATGACCAAAAAGAGCATGAAACATTAGAGGATTTCACAGATTTCTTACGTAGAAAAACATATATGCTTTCTAAGACTTTTGAAGATAAGCCTAAGATCTTAGATAACATTAAGTCTACCGTAAAAGTGCCAAAACCTCCAAAACGTATTGTTACTCCAATAGATACCAAACTTATGGTAGCTGAGGTAGAAAGTTTAAGAGAAAAAGATTGCAGATTGTTGGCTAGCAAAAATTATGAAGTGTTTTTAGCTTCTGCCAATGATATGCCTAATATTTTGAGTGAACTTGGTAGGTTAAGAGAGATTACTTTTAGAGAAGTTGGTGAAGGCACAAATGAAGCGACGGATTTAGATCAGTTTGATACCTACTACCATCATATGTTTTTATGGGATAGTGATAAAAATATAGTGGCAGGCGCTTACAGAATGGGTCTAGGCTCTGATATTTTTGAGCGTTATGGCATAGATGGGTTCTATCTTCAAGATTTATTCCGCTTTGAGCCAGAACTATACAAAATGATGAGCCAATCTATAGAAATGGGTCGTGCTTTTATCATCAAAGAATACCAACAAAAACCAATGCCATTATTCTTACTTTGGAAAGGAATTGTACATACTACATTACGTTTTCCAGAGCACAAGTATTTAATAGGCGGTGTAAGTATTAGTAATCAATTTTCAAACTTTTCAAAGAGTTTGATGATTGAGTTTATGAAATCGCATTACTACGATCCTTATGTAGCGCAATATGTGCATCCTAAAAAAGAGTTTAAGGTGAAATTAAAGGATGCTGATAAAGAGTTTGTTTTTGATGAAGCTGAAGCAGATTTAAATAAACTAGACAAGCTGATTGATGAGGTAGAACCAGGCGCATTACGTCTGCCTGTATTGTTAAAAAAGTACATTAAACAGAATGCAAAAATTGTAGCATTTAATGTAGATCCATTGTTTAATAATGCCGTAGATGGATTAATGTATATTAAGATTGCTGATTTACCAGAAAGTACGGTAAGACCTGTTATGGAAGAGTTTCAGGCGGAGCTAGAACGTAAATTTATGGATAGTAATGATAAGTAGATTATTATTTTTTCTACTACTTCCAACACTTTGTTTTTCTCAAACAATAACAGGTATTATTTTAGATGCCTCAACCAATAACCCTCTAGAAACTGTAGCTGTTTATTTTGATAACACAACTATTGGAACTACTACGGATGCTAAAGGGAAATTTTCCATAAGTTATTCTGACGCCATACAATCTCCTTTAGTCATTTCTTATTTGGGTTACGAAAAAGTAATTATTGAAGATTATAGAACCAAGAGCGATATAACAATAAAACTAAAGTCTACAGATGTAAGTCTGGATGAGGTGTTTATAGACTTTGACGACGGATTAACCAGAAGACAAAAGCTTCGTCTATTTAGAAAAGAGTTTTTAGGAAGTTCAAAGTATGGGAAATCCTGTAAGATTTTAAACGAGAAAGACATCTTTTTACGCTACGATAAACAAAAGAAAACATTATATGCAAGTGCAGATGTACCTATAATTATAAAGAACAAAGCCCTTCAGTACGAGATATCTTTTGATATGATAGACTTTGAGGCTATTTTCCGATTCGCTAATTTAAAAGAGCAAGATTTTGCCTTAGATAGGGTAGCTTATGCTGGCACATCATACTACAAAAACCTAGAAAAGTCAGATAAAAAAAGGACAAAAAGAGCACGAGAGAAAGTATATAAAGGATCTGTACAGCATTTTATGAGAGCTCTATTTCATAAAAATCTTAAAGAAGAAGGTTATGAGATTTATAGTCAGGGCTTTAAGGTAGGTGATTATAAGTATTTTAAAATTGAAGAAAAAGATAGTTCTGGTCTTAAAGAGGTTTCACTAAAACAAAAAGTATCTATTTTATACGACCGAAAAGAGCAGAGTGATATAAATGTATACGTAGATAGCTTTTTGTTAGATGCATACGGAAATTATTCGGCTATAAGAGGTGTTTATTTTAATGGTGCCATGGGAAGCCAGCGTATGGGAGATACTTTGCCTTTGGATTATGGGTTGAGCACAAAAAAAGAAACTCAGAACTAAATAATTCTGAGTTTTAAGAATTTCAAGGATTCAATAATTACTTCTTGCCGAATAACTTACTAAAAAAACCTTTGGTTTTTTCTTTGGCTTCGTTATAGGTTTCTTTTGCATCTTCTGCTAGGTCTTCTAGTTTTTCCTCTGCTTCATCAGCAAATTCACTTATTTTTTCACTAGCCTCATTTGCAAACTCTTTAGCTTTAACCTTAGCTTCCTCATACGTTTCTTTGGCATCTTCAGCAAATTCCGCCACCTTTTCTTTTGCAGAATCAGTAAACTTATCTAACTTTTCTTCTGCTTCTTCGGTAAATTCAGAAGCTTTTTCTTTAGCATTACTGTAAATTTCTTTAGCATCTTCATTAAGAAACTCAGTTGCTTTGTCTTTAGCTTTTCCGAATAATTCTTTGGCATCATCAGCAAGTTCTCCCGCTTTTTCCTTTGCAGCATCTAAAGCTTCAGAAGCACTCTCATGTAAGTCTTTTGCTTTTTCAGAAGTAGTTTCTGAAGTTTCATTAATAGTTTCTTTAGCTTTTTCTACAGCATCATTTGCTTGGTCTTCTAAATTTTTGTTTTCTTCTGTCATTGTCAATGGTTTTAGTAGTAATTATATGTTGAAGAATGTGTAAAATTGTTACAGATTATTTAAATGCTTGGTCTACTGGCTCCCAAAGTTCTATTTTGTTTCCATCATTGTCTAATATCCAGCCAAAATTTCCGTAATCGTATTCTTCCATTTCTCCTACTATTGTGACACCTTCTTCTTTTAAAGTCACTAATAATTCTTTTAAATTTTCTACTCTATAGTTAAACATAAAGTCTTTTTTAGAAGGCTCATAGTACTTTGTGTCCTCTGCAAACGGACTCCATTGTGTAGAACAATCGTTACCATCTTGGTCTTTCCACCAAAAGGTACAACCATAGGCATCAGTGTTAAAACCTAGGTGTTTTTTATACCAATCTTTTGAGGCTTGCGGATCTTTTGTTTTAAAAAATAATCCACCAATTCCTGTTACTCGTTTTTTCATTTTATTTTTTCTTTAAGGCTGATTCATAAATATTTATCCATTCTTCACTACTCATCTTTTTAGTAAGTTCACCAATGAGCTCAAATGGGATTTCATCCATTTTTTTAAAACGAATACAACTTTTACCCATGTCTAATTTGCGTTTACAATGCTTAGGATACTCACCAACAAACCAATCTAGTAATTCTTTCTTAGCATAAATGCCCATATGGTATAAGTTTACAGAGTTTTTTTGAGACGCAAAACTCATAAATGGCAAAGGTGTTTTTGGATCACAATGGTAACCATCAGGATAAACAGAGTGAGGCACGTAGTAGCCAATCATTTTGTATTGCATGCCTTCTTCAAACCCTTTAGGTAAGTTATCATTTATAACCTTACGAAGTTTTTTGAGCGTGTCTTGTCGTTCTTCTGGCACCTGGCTTATATAATCTTCTGGTGATGTTGCGTCGTATTGCATTTTATAGATTGATTTAGTAGTTATTTTCTTTGAAGGATTAATCCTGAAATTAAAGATATAATAAATCCTATTATAAATACAGTAAAAAACATAATGGTAGCCATAAAGCCTGAACCTCCATAGTTTTCCATTTGGGTAGTTAATTCAGTTTTTTTGTTTTCAAGTTCTTTACCAGAGTATAACGTTTCGTAACTTTCCAAAGTTTTTGCTAAATAGTCTTCTGCAAAATCTGGATTGATAACGGTTGTGTACAAATAATCAACTAGTCCAACACCAAGACCAACAAAAGCAGATATTAAAACACCAATTAAAAGTGCTTTACCAAAAGTTACTTTTCCGTCATTAACTTTATCTCTAAAATGTTTGATTCCAAAATAAACAAAGGATAAAGAAGCTACCATTGAGCCATAGCCAATAATTTCTTGAGTAGTGTAACTTAAGCCACCACCAAAAGTTAGTGCTAATCCAAAAATAACGGCTCCAAGTATTAATCCATAGCCGCCAAATTTAAGTACTGTATTTTTCATGATTTTTGTTTTTAGTTAGTGTCAAAAGTAGTTTTTGCAGTTAATTTTTGGCTCATACTAAAGTACCAAAGAAGTAGTACTAAAGTCTAAAAGTATATGTATTATATGATATTGAGAGATTTTGCTATTTGAACTGCTTGCGTTCTGCGTTTTGCATTTAGCTTTACTAATAAATTTGAAACGTGAGTTTTAATGGTGCTTTCTGAAAGAAAAAGTTTTTCACCAATTTCTTTATTAGATAGACCGTCAGAAATATATTGAAGAACCTCATACTCTCTGGTTGTAATATCTAACTCTTTTATTTTGTTTTCATCAACTTCGGTTGAATTTGATGCGCTCTTATGAAGTGATTTTTTATTGATATAAATACCAATAAAGAAAAACGTTAGTGCAATAATTGATACCACAACTTCAGTACTAATATTTCCTATTGTTAAGGTATATTTACTAAACTGAAATAGCAATAATATTGCTAAAATCAACAATCCAAAAACAAGAATGGTTTTCTTCATGTTTTAAAATTAGCAAAATTTTGTTTTAATTTTATCTACGATGGTTTGCGCAAGTTTAATATTGCTCTCAAGCGTCCAGCCTGCTACATGAGGTGTTAGAAGTACATTTTCTGCATTAATAAGATATTCAAAAGCTGTGGGCATTTTGCTTGATGTGAAAAGGTTTTCAAAAGACGACTTTTCGTATTCTAAAACATCTAATCCAGCACCTAGGATTTTACCAGTTTCTAAAGCGTTAACCAAATCAGCTGTTACAACACTTTTACCACGAGCTGTATTGATAAGCCAAAACGGCTTTTTAAATTTATTGATGAATTCTGAATTTACCATGTTTATCGTTAATTCAGTTTGTGGTGTATGTAGGCTTAAGACATCTGCTTTTTCCTGAAGATCGCTAAGCGATATTTGGGCAGCATTCTCATCACCAACATTGGCTTTAATATCATAACAAAGCACTTCCACATCAAAACCTCTTAGCTTTTTCGCAAAGGCTTTGCCCATATTACCATAACCGATTAAGCCAACTGTTTTGCCATCCAGCTCTATACCTCTGTTGTCTTCTCTTAGCCATTTGCCTTGCCTTACTTCACGATCTGCTTTGTTCAATTTATTAAAAAGCGATAATAACATACCTAAGGCATGCTCACCAACAGCATTTCTATTACCTTCTGGTGCGGAAATTAAATGCACATCTTTTTTTTCAGCGTAATCACAGTCAATATTTTCTAAACCAGCACCAACACGACCTATGAATTTAAGATTTGTAGCCGCATTTAAAAATTGTTGATCAATGGTAAACCGACTTCTTATAATAATGCCATCATAGGTTTCAATTTTAGCTTCAATTTCTGATTTTGATGACGTGTAGTCTTCATGATTGGTAAACCCTAAATCATTTAGCTGATTTAAAAGTAGCGGATGGTTTTTGTCTAAATGGAGAATCTTCATAGGTGTTTTGTCATTCTGAATTTATTTCAGAGTCTTTTCTAGTATAGAGATACTAAAACTTAAATCTTAGGATAATGTGTTTGCGTCTTTTCGTGTTTTATGGTTCCGGTATGTGCTGTACTTAGTTTTTCAAAAAGCAATACATGTACCTCTTCATCGTTTTTCGTGTAAGGGTTATGCTCTACACCTTTTGGAACAACAATTAATTCGCCTTCTTTAACAACTTCTGTACGGTCTCTAAATTGCATATAGAGTGTGCCTTTGATGACTTGAAATAATTCGTCTTCATCATCATGACTATGCCATACAAACTCGCCTTTTAATTTGGCTAGAATTACTTGCATATCATCCACTACAGCTATCTGATGCGGATGCCAGTTTTTATCGAATTTTGAAAATTTTTCTTTGATGTTTATTGCTTTCATGAAGTAAAGTTACGAAAGCAGTTACAATTAGATACCCAAAATCAATTTGGCAATCCAGAAATAAATCAGGATTCCAAAAATATCGTTGCTAGTGGTAATAAATGGTCCTGTTGCAATAGCAGGATCTATGCCTCTTTTGTCTAAAAAAAGCGGGACGAAAGTTCCAATCAATCCAGCAACAATAATTACAGCAATTAAAGATACTGAGATGGCTAAAGCTGTATTAAATTCACCTTTGGTAATCCAAACAAAAATGAAAAGAAACAAGGCTAAAATAGTTCCATTAAGTGCTGCAAGGAGCATTTCTTTTATTAAACGTTTGTTGACGCTTCCTTTTACATCGTCATTGGCAAGACCTTGTACAATAATTGCACTAGATTGTACACCTACATTACCAGCCATTGCTGCAATAAGTGGTGTAAAAAAGAACAAAACAGCATACTTGCTGAAGGCTTCTTGAAAGCCTTCCATTATTAAAAAAGCTCCAACTCCACCAACTAAACCTAAGAATAACCATGGTAAACGAGCTCTGGTAAGATCAAAAATACTGTCATCAGAATCTACATCCTGTGTAATACCTGCTGCTAACTGATAATCTTTATCTGCTTCTTCTTTTAAGACATCAACGATATCGTCAATGGTAATTCTACCTAAAAGTGTTTGGTTATCATCAACCACAGGAATGGCTTCTAAATCGTATTTTGCCATAACTCTAGCCACATCTTCAGCATCATCTTTTACGTTTACATAGTCTACATTATCCTTGGCTATGTCTGCAATTTTCTGATCACTTTTGGCAACAATTAAATCTTTAAGTGATAGGCGACCAATTAATTTTTCTTCTTTATTAACCACATAAATAGAATGCACGCGAGTAACATCTTTAGCTTGTCCTCTTATACGACGTAAGCAACCAGCAACTGTCCAGGTTTCGTAGACTTTAACGAGCTCTTTTGCCATTAAACCACCAGCAGTATCATCATCATAGGTTAGAAGCTCTCTAATCTCTGCTTTATGCTCTTCGTCTTCTATTTGGGAGATTACAGCTTGTTGTCTTTCCTCTGGCAGTTCTGCAATAATATCTGCGGCATCATCGGTATCTAGCTCTTCAATTTCTTCGGCGATTTCTTTTGCCGATAGATTTTTTAAAACTTTCTCACGATTGTCCTCATCAAGTTCCATTAAAACATCAGAGGTCGTTTCAGAATCCAGAAGTTTTATGACATAAAGCGCATCATCAAGATCGAGTTCATCAAGAATTTCGGCAATATCAGCGTAGTGATACTCGTTTAAAAGTAATTTTAGTTCTTTGTCGTTTTTGTCTTCGACAAGGACTTCTACTTTTTCAATAAGCTCATCTGTAAGTTGAAATTGTATGTTGTCTTGAGTTTCTTCCACTTGTTTTTTTATGTTTCTCGATACAATTTCAAAATTTATATTTTGAAATCACTCGAAATGACGTAAAACTTAATTTTGGTCGTTTTCAATAAGCGAAGTGAGCTCAATAAATTGTGAGACACTTAATTGCTCTGGTCGCTGCCCAAAGATAGTATTTGCTTTTAAATTATCGGAAAGGTTGAAGGTTTTTAAACTATTACGTAATGTTTTTCTGCGTTGCTGAAAACCTGTTTTCACAACTTTAAAGAATAAAACTTCATCACAAGGCAATGTGAAATTTTCTTTTCGTTTTAGTAATAGTACACCAGAATCTACTTTTGGTGGCGGATTAAATACTGAAGGCGGCACTGTAAATAAATATTCAGCATCATAAAATGCTTGGGTTAAAACAGAAAGAATGCCATAAATTTTAGAACCTTCTTTAGAACAAATGCGCTGAGCAACTTCCTTTTGAAACATCCCTGAAAATTCTGGTATTTGATAACGCATCTCTAAAGTTTTAAAAACAATTTGAGACGATATGTTGTAAGGAAAATTACCAATAATAGCGAAGGGCTGATCTTTAAAAACTTCAGTTAAATCGTACTTTAAAAAATCCTTTTCGTAAATTCTATCTGAAAGGTTGAGGTAGTTGTTTTTTAGGTACTCAACTGATTCTGTGTCAATCTCTATAACGTGAGTTTTAATATCTTTTTTGAGAAGATATTTAGTCAATACACCCATTCCAGGACCAATTTCTAACACGTCTTTATAGCCTTGCAGTGTTAAGGTATCTGCAATTTTTTTGGCAATATTTTCATCTTTTAGAAAATGTTGTCCTAAGTGTTTTTTGGCTCTAACTTGATTTTGATTTGACACTGATTAAGATTGGTTTTTGGGTTCTTTAAGGGAAACAAAAATTATAAATAAAGCGAATCCTGCACCACATAAAAAGCCACCAATAGTTTCCCAAGGTTCAGAATTATAACAAAAATAAGCAATAATTACACCTAGAAACATCATCAAGATACTTATAATTCTTAAGTTTTTTCTGTTATTGTATATTTTCTGATTGAGTGCCATTTTTTGACTTAATTGAAATTTACAGAGTATTCATCTATGACTTCTAATTCAGTTCTAAAAGCCAACATTTTGTCAGCAAACCGTTTTAGACCATCACCTCTCAGGCGCTCAGCATCTTCAGCATAATATGCATCTAAAGCTTCTCTGGAGTGTGCCTTATATTGCACAGAATAGGTTATGCCTCCCATGTCTTCTTTTATCAATACTCTTGTGAGTTTGGCATCTACAAATTTGCCTGTGGCTAAAACTTGTGGAATATGTTCTTTTATCCAAGCTAACCATTCATCGTGAACGGATTCGTCTATGTTTACTGTGACGTTGTATATAATCATTGTTTAAATATTCAATTTTAGGGAGCTAAACTTATACGTTTATATTCTCTCTTGTATTGCCACTCTTTATAAGTTAAGAATACAATTAATAAGCCTGCCCCAGATCTAATATTTGATACATCAAAAATTAAATCATTATTTTTTGATAGAGTTAATCGGACTTTCTTAATGTCAAAAGCACCAAAAATATAAGGAACTCCTAAGAATTGAAGATTTTTATTTGATAAATAAAGAAATCCGTCTTTTTTGAGTTTAGTTTTAATATCCCTTTCCCTTATTATTTCTCCATTTTTTAAATAACTTATTTTTATTTTTTTGGGATTGAGTACTTTTAATTCAAATTTATAATCGTTTGTATTATTTAAACCTAATGTGTCTTTTATAAGTTTTCGATCAATTTCTTTGAAAAAATTCGCGTGAGTATTGAAATAAGATACTTTTTCATTCTTAATACTATCGAAAACTATATTTGCTATATCATATGTGCCTTCTAAATTATGTAGATTTTGAGTTTTTAAAGGATTTGGGTTAACAAATTCTTTATCAAATGATGCACAACTTTGAAACAAAATTGCAAATAAGCAAGGCAATATTAAAGTAAAAATTTTGACCCTTTTCATGCACTTTTAATTAATACTATCACCTCTTAGCATCCTAAACTTTTTTCGAGATTCTATAAAGTAAATACTGTCTTCAAAATCGAAAATAATTTTTTCATAAAGCTGTTTGGCTTCTTCTGGTTTGGCTAAATGTGTGTTGTATAATTCAGCCAAATAATAATGTGCATCATCTGCTAAGATGTCTTCTCTGTAGTCTGCAATAATTTTTAGATAGTTGGCTTCTGCCTTGTTGTATTGCTTTTTCTTTTCAAACAATTTGGCTTGCTGAAATAAAGCTTGGTCGATGATACTTTCTCCTTTATGTTCTTCTAAAATTTTATCTAAAAGTGAAATAGCTTCATCCGTTTTATTCTGAAATGAATACAAATCCGCTTTCGCATAGTACTTTAATGCGGTTTGCGTACTATCTTCCCATTTGTTGTCTGATATTAAAAGTTTTAAATCTAGAGCATCGTTGGCAATAAGTTGTGAGGTTGATGATTTTAAAATTTTGAGTTGCGATTCGGCCCAATCAAAATCGCCTTTGTAATAACTGGTTTTTGCTACTTTAAATCGTGCTTCTTGTGAAATAGTACTGTTTTTAAGACTTAACTGAATCTGAGAGTAAAAGATTAACGCCTCATTAAAGCGTTCTTGTAAGACTAAAATATCAGCCAAAAGCAATTTTACTTGAGCTTCTTGAAATTCTGAAATATTTAGTTTCATGCTTTTTCTCAAAAAGGATGTTGCGCTTTTGGTATCTTTTAGGTGGAAGGCTAAAAACTCGCCATATGCTAATTGTAGTGGTAATGTTAATTCAGACTTTCCGAATTGGTCAAACAGTTTATTATAGGCTTCATCGATAACATCTAGCTCTTTTTTTGATGTTGCATTTTGAGTATCAATTTCAAGAATATATTGATGCGCTGTGAGTGCTGTAGTAGGATCTTGAGTAGTTTCTAAAACGTAATTAAAAATATCCTTTGAGGTTTCGCTGTCATTATCATTTAGGGCTGTTACAGCGAGTTCTATAATACGATCTAAGCTTTCAGGATTACGTTTGTATAATGCCTTTTCTTGTATAAAAGATTTGTTATAAGCTTTTTCTTGAACATACAGCCAGCTCAGAAATTCGTACCAATACGGATTTGGCTCTTGTTGAATTTTTTTTAAAAGCAAACGCCTTAGATAAAGGTTGTTTTCGTTGTCCTTGTTTTCGGATATGAAATCACTTACCGCACGTTTTATATTATTGATATAGTTTGGTCTGTAGGCTATATATTCTATATAGTTTTCAAACATTTTTTCAATATTCCCTTGATCTCCATAAATGCGAGCTAATTGAATGCTATAGTTTTGATTTGGCATTAAAACTTTGCCTTTGTCATAGACTTGTATGGCTTCTTCTAATAATGAGTGATCTTCAAATTTCTTAGCAACACTATAGACGTAGTTTGGTTTTTCATCTATATAGTCTATTGCTTCTTTGTATAAGGTTTTAGCCTTTTCTAAGCTGTCTTTAAGTTGGTAGTTATAGCCTAGTTCTACGATAAGCGTTGGATTTCTACGTTTTTCGAGGCGCTGAATTAATATGTTTTGAGCAGCATCGAATTGTTCTAATTGTTGATGTACATCAATAAGTTTGAAAAGATAATTATAGTTGTATGGTTTCTCTTTGTTTAGGTTTTCGTAGATAACAAGAGCTTTTTTAAACTCACCTTTTTTGTAGTAGCTGTCAGCAAGTACTTCACTATTTTGTGAATTGACAAAACCGAATGTAAATACAAGTGATATTATGAATAAATAGTTTTTCACAAAAAGGTGTTTTTGTAAATATAACAAATGCAATATCTAGATATTGTAAATGTTATTATAAAAAATGCCTAAACGATAAGTTTAGGCATTTTGACCAGCAAAATAAATGTGCTATTAACCATTATTTATTGTAAATATGATTCAATTACTTTGTCGTGGTGTTTTCAATACTTTATAGTTAGAAAAAAACCTTGCTTACCATAACAACTAGTGCAATGAGTAGTACAATGCGTTTTACGTTTTTCATAATTAGGCTAATCCTTGATTTGGACCGCTAACTTGATAAAAATAAACAAAAAAAGCGAAGAAATACATAAAAAATCGATAAAAAACATATTTTTTTAACAAATAAGCCCGAATTTATCGACAGAAATAGGCTACGAAATCATGTTAAACCCAGTGTATGGTACTAATACGTCTGGTATTTTAATACCGTCTTCGGTTTGATAGTTTTCTAAAATTCCGGCTAAAACTCGTGGCAATGCTAAAGAGCTTCCGTTAAGTGTATGACATAATTCGTTTTTACCATCACTATTTTTAAAACGTAGTTTTAAACGATTGGCTTGGAAAGTTTCAAAATTTGAAACCGAAGAAATCTCTAGCCAACGGTCTTGTGCTGTAGAGAAGACTTCAAAATCATAAGTTAATGCAGAAGTAAATCCTAAATCGCCACCACATAGACGTAATATTCTGTATGGCAATTTTAATTCTTTCAGAATACCTTTTACGTGCTCTACCATACCATCTAAAGCTTCATAAGATTTGTCAGGATGCTCAACTCTTAGTATTTCTACCTTATCAAATTGATGCAGGCGATTTAATCCTCTTACATGTGCACCATAGCTGCCTGCTTCTCGTCTAAAACAAGGTGTGTAACCAGTAATGGCTTTAGGTAAAT
The DNA here is from genome assembly GCA_002722255.1 of Winogradskyella sp. Taxonomy (GTDB): domain Bacteria; phylum Bacteroidota; class Bacteroidia; order Flavobacteriales; family Flavobacteriaceae; genus Winogradskyella; species Winogradskyella poriferorum. The sequence continues at coordinate 760,153 of PBLD01000001.1, forward strand.
CATCTTCGTTTTGAATGGTGTCTCTAAAGATATTTGTTGCAGGTACTTCTGCTGTTGGTATTAAATACAAATTGTCTGCGGTAACATGGTACATCTGACCTTCTTTGTCTGGTAATTGACCTGTACCAAAACCAGAAGCTTCATTTACTAAATGTGGTACTTGCATTTCGGTATAACCTGCTTCAGTGTTTTTATCTAAAAAATATGTGATAAGTGCACGTTGTAATTTTGCACCTTTTCCTTTGTAAACAGGAAAACCAGCTCCAGTAATTTTGTTACCAAGTTCAAAATCTATGATGTCGTATTTTTTAGCAAGTTCCCAATGTGGTAAAGCGCCATCAAACAAAGTAGGAATATCGCCTTCACGATATACTTCTTCATTATTTTCATCTGTGTTACCAGCAGGAACAACCTTGTTAGGTACATTAGGGATTTTGTATAATAACTCATTAAGCGCATCTGCTTTTTCATTGAGTTCTTGCTCTAAAGTTTTAACAGTGTCTTTAAGCTGTGTTGTTTTTTCCTTTAAAACATTTGCTTTTTGAACTTCACCAGATTTAAATAAGTTACCTATCTCTTTTGATAGAGCGTTAGATTCTGCTTTGGTCTTATCTAACTTTGTTTGAAGATTTCTTCGGTCTTCGTCTAATGTAATAACATCGTTAATCATTTCGGTAGCATCGATATTTCGTTTTGCTAAACCGTTAATAACAGCGTCTTTATTTTCTCTAATAAAAGCAACTTGTAACATATCTAAAATTTTGGATTTATACCAAGCGGTATAAGAAAATCAAGGCACAAAAGTAATAAGAATTTAAGCAGATAAAAACTATTTTGAGGGCAATATCCAATCGTGGTGTTTAAAATGATACCATTCTTCGTTAGCAAGGTCTACATTTGGATCTATAAGTGGTCTAGATGGCCTACCATTAACTTTAACATAAGCTCTAACATAAACTTTAACAGACTTTCCTTTTTTTGAGAAATCTTGTTTGAGATGTTGCGCAAATTGCCAAATAATATCTGGTTTAGTGCTTGCTCCTCGCTTTTGCTTTTTGGTGAGGTAATCATTGATGTTTATAGGAATCTGTTTATTTGTAGATTCGTCAATTACTCGATAATTTACATTGCCGCTCTTGGCACGAAGCATCATGCGCCAAGAAAGACGATGACCTTCTTCAGTCCATAATACATCATCTTTAAAATAATGATGACGAAGCGGTAACCCAATATGAATAAGAAAATATATAATGAAGACTGTAATGAACACACTACCATATTTTGGAATTATTACTTCGTTAGCTTCATAAAGCTCTTTCTTTTTTAGGAAAAGATTTCTAATACGTTTAGGTTCAAAAAAGAAAAGGCTAAAAGCTAAAGCCAAATAAGGGAAAATACCAATTTGTAAAACAATAGAATTAAATAAGTGAAAGAATATTGAAATAAAAAAGGCAAATTTTCTTGTTGGCTTAAATAATAAGGCAGGAATAATTAAACCATCAAATAGGATACCTCCATAAGCCAAAAAATAATGAAACCAATCTTGTTGTAATGTACTTCCAATTATAGGGAAATCTGCTTTTCCCTTCATTAAAATTTTAATGAATGTGGTGTCTAGCCAATCTGGATATAACTTAGCAACTGTTGCGTATGTATAAAGTATAAGTAACTGTAACACAAAAACCCATTTGCACCAAGCAGGCATTGAAATACGCTTTAATTTGGGTTTTAATTTTACATCGACAGAAGCGTATCGGTTTGCAGGCATCAAAACCATTAAAAAACTTAAAATAGAGAGTAAATAGTAATGGTTGTTATAAGATGATTTTTGCATTAAGTAGGTTGCAGTCCACATCAACGCAAACATTAGCATGCTAAATCTGTATTTGTACCCAACCATAATAAGGAGGCCAAAAATTCCCATTAAGATGTAATAGGCATACATCCAGTTACCAGGTAAGGGTTGTAGCCACTCAAAGCCAATAAAGGTAAAAGTGAATTCTGGATCGATTAAGGTACGTTTTACCCAACCAAAAACAATAGCACCTACAGATTCTAAAAAGCAAAGTAAACCAAAGATAATCCTAAAGACAATAAGACCAGAATTATCTATATGTTTAAACAAAAATTTATGCATTAATTGTTTTTATATGGTCTATGGCATCAGTCATATCAATATTTAACTGCTTTTTTAAAGCTTCGAGACTTTCAAATTTCTGTTCGCTTCGTAACCAATGTAAAAACTCAATTTTTAAGTTTTTACCATAAATATCTTTATCAAAGTTAAAAAAATGAACCTCTATAGATCTGCTTTTTCCACTAACTGTTGGATTGGTACCAATGTTCATCATACCAAAAACTGTTGTATTATCTATAACAGATTTAACAACGTAAACACCATCTCTTGGTATTAACTTATAAGATTCTTTAATGTGAATGTTTGCAGTAGGATAATCTAAAGTTCGTCCGATACCTTTGCCTTTAACAACTTCTCCAGAAATGAAATAATTATAGCCTAAATAGGCATTAGCAATTTCAATATGTCCATTGTTTAATGCTTTTCTGATTTTTGTAGAGCTTACGGTAACGTCCTCAATTTCTTGTGCAGAAATCTCCTCAACTTTAAAATTGAATTCTTTTGCAAATATTTTTAAATCATCAATATTGGCACTTCGGTTTTTACCAAAATGATGGTCGTAACCAATAACAATTTGTTTGGTGTTTAGTTCTTTTACAAGAATTTGTTCTACATAGTCTTTAGCAGAAAGGTTAGCAAATTCTTTTGTAAACTCTTTTACAATAACTTTTTCTATGCCTATAGTTTTAAGAAGCTCAATGCGCTCATCAATAGTATTGAGAAGTTTTATAGTATCATCTTTTTGAAGTACCATACGAGGATGTGGAAATAAGGTGAGTACTGTGGGTACTAGTTCTTCTTTCTGAGCCAGAGCAACAACACGCTTTAATATTTTTTGGTGTCCGATATGGACTCCATCGTAAGTACCTATAGTTAAGATTTTTTCAGACTTCAAAGCAATTCCTAAAATTTTATCAAAGTTAGGTCTTTAAACAGAAAATTAATAATGAAGTAGGCTATTTTCCGTTAAATTGATTCATGGTGTTGTTAACTCCGGCAAGAGCGAAGGATTTAACTAGTTCTGCTGAAGTTTCGAGCCGCTCATCGAGTTTTGAGTTTTCTTCTTCATTCCATTCGCCAAGAACATAATCAACTTGTCTTCCCTTGCTAAAGGCATCGCTAATACCAAACCTAAAACGGTTGTATTTTGTGGTTTGCAGCTTGTCTTGAATGTCTTTTAGGCCATTATGTCCGCCATCGCTTCCTTTGGTTTTTAACCTTAGTGTTCCGAAAGGTAAATTAAGATCATCTGTTATAACCAACAAGTTGCTCAAAGGAATTTTCTCCTTTTCTAACCAATATTTTACAGCTTTACCGCTAAGATTCATGTAGGTACTAGGCTTTAGAAGAATTAATGTTCGTCCTTTAACTTTTATAGTTGTTGTTACATCTCCAAGTTTTACGGTTTCAAATGTGGCTTCTTCTTTTTTAGCTAAGTAGTCTAAAATTTTAAAGCCAATATTATGTCTGGTGTTATGATATTTATCTCCAATATTACCTAGACCAACGACTAAGAATTTTTTCATAAGATCTTCTTCATTTTCTTTAATGACAGTGCCAAAACCAAGCCACTTTTTTAAATGTTTCCACATTCCATTTAATTTGTGTAAAAATAAAAAAGCATTCTGTAAAAGAATGCTTTTTTAAATATCTGAAAAGTTTTTAAACTATTCTTGAGCTTCTGCTGCGTTTTCTGCAGTTTCACCTTCTTCTGTTTCATCTTCGTCTTCGTCAGCACCAACAACAGATAATCTACTACGTCTAACTTGACAAACAACGATGTTGTCTGGGTGCATAAATTTATAGTCCTCATTAGTCAGCTGGCTAATGTAAAGCTTAGAGCCGATTTTTAAAGGAGTAATATCTACCTCTATAAAATCTGGTAATTTAGAAGGTATAGCTTTAACTCTTAGCTTACGATAAGGTACTCTTAAGTTACCACCATTAAGAACACCTTTAGAAGTTCCAACAGTTTTAACAGGAATTTCCATAGTAATTTCTCTATCCTCATAAATTTCATAAAAATCTATGTGAAGAATTTTGTCGGTTACTGGGTGAAATTGAATGTCTTGCATAACAGCATTAAATTCTTCACCGTTATCTAAGGCAATCACAACTGTATGCGCATTTGCTGTGTATACAAGTTTAGAGAAAGCCAACTCTGGTGCAGAGAAATGCACTGGTTTAGCTTCCGCGCCGTATAATACGCAAGGAACCTGACCAGCATTACGTAAGGCTTTTGTTGACGTTTTGCCTACGCTTTCTCTTTGAGATCCATTAATTGTAATTGATTTCATTTTAAAAGTTTAATGATTTAATATTTAAATTCCTCATTTTGAGGGCTGCAAATTTAAACATATATTAGAGAAATACTAGTCTTTTTGTTCTATTTTTTAATGTTGTAGAACTTTGAAAAACTAAAATTCTTAATAATCTATGTTTGGTTGCGGAGAAATGGTTGTAGAATTATCAATTCTACATTATGAATTTGTTACTGATTGATTGGTTATGGTGTACGTTATACATTACACCAGCAAACAAATTAGCACAGCTTAAAACTCTAAGTTTTTTACTTTCTTGTTTTAGAGGTATAGAATTGGTAACGATTAATTCTTCGAGTTTTGAGTTTTCTAGTCGTTCATAAGCACTACCAGATAATATAGGATGGGTACAAATAGCTCTAACACTTTTGGCGCCTCGCTCCATCATTAAGTCAGCTGCTTTAGTAAGTGTGCCAGCTGTGTCTACCATATCATCTACCAATACTACGTTTTTGCCAGTAACATCTCCAATAAGCTCCATATGAGAAATAACGTTAGCTTTAGCACGTTGTTTGTAACAAATTACAACATCGCTCTTTAAAGCTTTAGAATATGCATATGCACGCTTAGAGCCTCCCATATCTGGTGAAGCAATTGTTAGGTTGTCGAGATTTAAACTCTTTAAATAAGGTAAAAATATTGTTGAAGCAAATAAATGATCCACAGGCTTTTCAAAGAATCCTTGTATTTGGTCTGCGTGCAAATCCATAGTAATGATACGCGTTGCACCAGCAGCTTCTAACATTTTAGCTACCAGTTTTGCAGCTATAGGAACTCTTGGTTTATCTTTTCTGTCTTGTCTGGCCCAACCAAAATAAGGCATTACAGCAGTAATATGTCTGGCAGACGCACGCTTAGCGGCATCTATCATTAATAGCATCTCCATTAAATTTTCTGGTCCGGGATGAGTAGAACCAATAATAAAAATACGAGTACCTCTAATAGATTCTTCGTAAGAAGGTTGAAACTCACCATCGCTATAAGTTGAGGTAATTACGTTACCTAAATCAACTCCATATGCGGCTGCAATTTCTTGAGCTAAATCTTGACTTTGTGAACAGGTAAAAATCTTAGCTTCTGTAATGTTGTTAGGCATCTGAAAGAGTAATTAAAAGGGTTGTTTGTTGCGTTGTTTTAAGGGTTCAAAGTTAGAAAAATAATTCACTCACAAAAAGCATAAAACCTACTATTTTTAGTTGCTTGCAGAAAAAAAATTTATACTTTTGTCGTTCTGTTTTGCTCAAGTGGCGGAATTGGTAGACGCGCTGGATTCAAAATCCAGTTTCTTCGGAAGTGTGGGTTCGATTCCCACCTTGAGTACAAGTCGAGCCTTCAACCTTTTATAGGTTGGAGGTTTTTTGTTTTCAAAAACATCTAATTAAATTTTTGAACAACTTAATGTTTTGGTTCAAAAAAAGATCAATGTTGTGTACAGATAATTTTAAAAGGCAAGCGTAATATTATGCTTGCCTTTTTGCGTTAGGTTGGTTTGGTATGTTTTTTGTGGTTTGTTTAATTGAATAACTGACTGTAAATCAACTACATTATGAAACTGAAATCCATTGTTTTCTCGATAGTTTTGCTATTGAGTTCCGGTATTAATGCTCAAACTGAGTTAGAATGTAAAACCAAGCTTTCAATTTTTCATGAAGCTGTTAAAGCCAAAAAATATGATGCTGCATACGAGCCATGGTTATATGTAAAGGATAATTGTCCAGATTTAAATCTTGCCACATATGCTGATGGCGAAAAGATATTAAAACATAAAATTGAAACTTCAAAGGGAGAAGTTCAATTGAGTTTTGTAAATACACTTTTAGATTTGTGGATACTGCGTGGTGAGCATTTTAAAAGTGATACTCCACAAGGCGAATATGAAGCAAAGGCCTGTCAGTTGCAATACGATTATAAGGTCGAGTTAGGGAAAAAAACTTTAGAACTTTTTGAATGTTTTGACACTGCTTTTAATTCAGATAAGGAAACCTTTACGCATCCCAAAAGCTTATATACCTATTTTTCTTTGATGGTAGAATTATTTGATGCAGGTAAAAAATCGCCTACTGAATTATTTGAAACGTACGATGATATTAATGAAAAACTAGAAGTTGAAATTCAGAATTATTCTGAAAAATTAAATATCCTGGTAGAGAAAGTTGATAATGGAGAAACACTTACTAGCGGAGAAAAAAATAAGAAAAGAGCCTACGAAAGTTATCTTAAAAACTACACGCTTATTCAGAAAAACATGAATGTTATAGTAGATAAAAGGGCTACTTGCGAGAATTTGATTCCGTTATACACCAATGATTATAAGACCTTTCAGAACGATTCAATTTGGTTAAAACGTTCTGTTAGCAGAATGTACCATAAGGATTGTACAGATGATAATCTTTATGAAACGTTGGTTAAGCAATACGATAAGGTAGCGCCATCTGCAGACACAAAAATTTATGTCGCTACAGTTTTAATGAAAAAAGGAAAATATGATGAGGCATATGAATATTTATCTCAAGGTTATGGGCTAGAGGAAAGGCCATACAAGAAAGCTAAATTGGCAATTACCATTGGTCTTATTTATAAGAAAAAATTTAAATACAGCAAAGCAAGGAATTTGTTTTTGGATGCGCTTAGGTTAAATCCTGCAAATGGAAAGCCTCATTTATATATTGCGAGTATGTATGCTGATAGTGCTAAGGATAAAAGTTGTGGTAAGGATAATTTTGAGCAAAGAGCAATTTTTTGGTTAGCAGCCGAAGAAGCTCAAAAAGCCTCTAGAGTAGATCCAACCTTATATGATTTAACACAAAAATATGTAGATAGTTATTTGGCAAAAGCACCTACTAAAGAAGAAATATTCCTTAGTGGTTTAGCAGGTAAAACTTTAAAAATTGGATGTTGGATGAACAGGTCTATTAAAGTGCCTAGTATAAATTAATAAGAATATATTTCTATAGATATAAATTGGAAAATCTGAATATTAATTTAAGTCACTTGTAAAAAAATCTAAATTTTGTTAGAAAAGTTCGAGTTTATCTTTGGTTCAGGTTCTTTTAAATGGTTTAAAATGTCAGATTGATCAGAAAATATGAAATAACTTCTTTCAGAAAATTTATTTAAGCATTTAAAGATTTGAAATTGTTATTATGTTCATGGTTATATTTCCGCGTTAAGATTTGGCTAATATGCTCTCTGTATAGTTATAATAATGCCAATAAAAACTAATGATGATTTACTTAAATAACTACTACAATTCTGTCTTATAATATTCTCGATCTATATTGTTTAAAACATAAAACAATTGTGTTACAATAAAACTTTTTTTGATTTTAAAGCGATGTTTCAAATAAACCATAATAAATATATTTTGTATGTAAAGCTTAAGTGGTTTTAAAGCGAATTTTTTATACATATTTTTTCTCTCACTATTAATCCACTTGTTTTTATTCTCTTAACTATATTTTAAACAATTTGTAGTTAAAAACCTACAAAAAAAATACATTTTATTGATGAAATTGTTCTTTTATCATGTTTTGTGTTTTTTTAAGAAAAATTTATTAAAAACTGCACAGACAAATTATTTTCGTACATTACATGATAAATAATAATTTATATGAACCAATTTTACCTTAAAAATTTTAACAGACTTTCAGTAAAAACAAGTTTTTCTCTAGTTTTTATTGTTTTATTTTCTGTAGGACTAAAATTAAATGCTCAATCTTGTACAGTAAATGCAGGGGTAGACCAAATTATCTGTGAAAATGAAATTGTGCAATTAGACGGTACTACACCAGATACTTATGCAGAAGGACCAACATGGACGCAAATCGCAGGTCCGTCGGTAATTATTACTGACCCTTCAGATCCCGACACAACAATTACGGGTTATGTAGGCGGTAATACTTATGTGTTTGAATTGTCTGCTGTTTGTTTTAATGGAAGTGAACCTTCGCAAACAGTAACAATAACTGTAGAGCCAATTACACAAGCTGCTGCTGGGCCAGATATAGAATCTTGTCCAGATTCTTCAGGTTCACTTATTATTAATGGAAATACACCTACTAATCCTGGAGAAACAGGTGAGTGGGTTATTGTTGGTTCAAATCCAGCAGGAGTACTCATTGGGGACACCAGTTCACCAGTGACTACAATAACTCTTCCAGAAGGATCTGCGGGTTCAACAATATTGTCATGGGTAATAACTGGACCTCAATATGCGCCTGGTCAATTTTGTGAAACATCAGACGATATAATAGTTACTAACATTGGTGGAGAATTCATTGTGGATGCAGGACCAGACCAAATACTTTCTAACTGTTATACAGTAAGTCAAAGTACTAATCTAAATGGTTCTTTTGGAGGTAGCAACATTAATGGACAACAAGGGACATGGACTTTTGTTAGTGGTCCAAATACTCCTTCAATAGGAAGTCCTAACAATAACAACACAGGAGTTTCTGGATTAACAGAAGGAGTTTATACATTTAGATGGGACGTTATGGGGCCTTGTGTAAATGGAAGTGATATAGTAACGATAACAGTGCCAGAAGCTACACAAGATGTTTCGAATGCATCAGTCCAAGACCCTGTTATAACGTTTTGTGACCCTTCTACAACAGAAGCGACTTTGGTGGGTTCTTTAGGAGAATTTACTAATGAGTCAGTTCTTTGGGTACAAACTGGTGGCCCAGCTGCAACAATAATAGATGAGGATAATAGTACAACTCAGGTCACTGGTTTAATATCTCCCAATACATATACCTTCAGTTACACAATAACCAATGATGATACATCATGTACATCAACCACAAATGTAACAATAAGATACAATATAGATCCAATAAGTATATTAGTTAATGGTGGTGATAATATTACAGGTGATTGTGGTGAGACTTCTATAGATGTACCTTTTACATTTACAAGTGGTAATTTCACCGAGTATACCATATTAAGTGGACCGGCTGATTCGGCAATATCTTTCCCAACGAATTATGCTAATGCAGGAGGTAGTCCAACTACAATTGATGTTTTTGACGTACCAGGGACATATACCGTTAATTTTAGAAGAAGAAGGACAGGTAACCTGTTACAAGGATGTGATGAGGCTAATAGTAGTATCAGTATTTATATTTCAACTCCTATTTCTGGTTCTAATGCTGGATCTCCTCAGCAATTTATATGCGGTCAAATAGATGGTAATTTAGCCGGTAATACTATTAGTCCTGGTGAAACTTCAATTTGGTCGTTAGTTGACGGTCCGGATGGTATGACTAATGATGTTATAAGTGATCGTTATGCGCAAACCACTGCAATTGGTGTATCGCCTGCACAAACAATGATCCCTGGATTATACACCTTTAGTTATACCGTCTCTGCAGGTCCTAATTGTACGCCGCCTGCAGTTTCATTTACGACAGTTACGATAACTCCGCTAAGTAATTTACCTACAGATGCTGGTGTAAATCAGACGGTATGTTTTAATGCTCCTGTACAACTTGCTGCTGCTCCATTATTAGATAGTCAAACAGGAATATGGACAGCATCAGATCCTAGTATTGTTTTCGAAGATGACACCGATCCAAATACTATAGCAACAGGATTCAATTTACCTTCAACGGTGTATACATTAAGTTGGTCTGTAGATGAGGCTGCTGGATTCCCAGATTGTGCTCCAGCCGAAGTTGATACTGTAGAGATTACAACGTTAGCTGACGAATCACCAACCATTGCTGATGCAGGAACAGACTTTTGTCTTCCCGACGGAACTATTTCTATACCAAATTTGGCAGGAAATGTACCTGATACGGATGAAACGGGAACATGGTCTCAGATTTCAGGTCCTAGTACAGCTGTATTTACAGATTTAAATGATCCGCTAACAGGAGTTACTGGTCTTATAAATGGTCAATATATATTTAGATGGACAATTGGTTACACGCCACCTGCCCCAAATGGTTGCCCTGAAACTTTTGATGATATAGAAGTAGTCATTGCTGATACTGGTGCCGTAATAGATGCAGGTGATGATCAATCTTTATGTTTAGATCCAGTAGCTTTGTCGTTTACAATGAATGCCCAAGATCCTGCACCATTTGGTGGAGTAGGGACATGGAATTTAGTATCTGGTCTTACAGGTTATACTATCGATGATGAAAATAGCCCTACAGCTACATTCTCTAATTTACTAGACGGAACTTATGTTTTTGAATGGGTTATTAATTATGGTAACTGTACAACGGCTGGTTCTGCCGATACAGTAGAGATAGAAGTTGGTGTACCGCCAACAACAGCCAATATTCAAGGTGGTAATCAGGTTGTATGCGCACAGACAAATACAACAATAACTGCTGACCCACTCCAAAACCCTAATGCAGAGACTGGTTCTTGGTCTGTTATTTCTGGCCCTAATACACCATCAATAGATAATCCAGGTAACAATTCAATTAATATCACAGGACTTACTACAGGAACTTATATCTTCAGGTGGACTACCGTTAGTGGTTCCCCTTTATGTCCCGATTCAACGGACGATGTTACAGTAGAGGTATTTGCACCTGCAAGTGCAGGGAATGATCAAAATTTGTGTGAAGCAACAAGCGTATTTCTCGAAGCTACAGCAGGTACAACGGGAACTTGGACAATTGTTTCTACGACAAACCCAGCTGGAATAGCTGGGTTTACACCATCGCAATCACCTTCTAATAGCAATACAGCTAATGCTACAGTTGAGCCTGGTTTTGAATATATATATCAATTCACAACAGATTATGTTGGTTCAGGTGCCGCATGTAATAATTCGGACCAAGTAGTAATTAATGTTAGTGATGGGCCTAGTGAAGATCCTGAAGCTGGTGAAGATCAAGATATTTGTATTTTAGATACTACAACGGCTACACTTACAGCCGGAAACGTGGCTATACCACCAGGTGTAACATCCCAGTGGAGGCTATTATCACAACCAGGTGGGGCTACAATAGGCTATTCAGCTCAAGATAATAGTTTAACAACTGATGTCACAGGATTAACTGTTCCAGGACTCTATATTTTTGAATATAATTTCTCAGTAGGCAGTTGTACTGATAAATCAGATATCGTACGTGTAGAAGTATTTGAAGCGCCTTCGGCGGCAGTAGCTGGCCTTCCTCAGCCTATGGCCTGTCAATTAGATGCGCAATTAGATGCAACACCTCCAACTATTGGTATAGGAACTTGGACATTTGCAAATCCAGGCGACGATCCATCAGGAGGATTAGTTGTCATAGATAGTCCAAACAACCCGCAAACAACCTTATCCAATATTCCTGATGATGTTGGTAATGACGGTATTGATGATGTTTATGTTTTAACATGGACAATATCTAATAATCCTCCGCCATCTGACCCTCCAAGTCCAACTGATCCTTTTGTTGTGCCATCTTTATGCGCACCACAATCAGATACCGTAACATTAACATTTACAGGGCCACCACCTTCAGAGGCAATCGCAGGTCCTGACCAAGAATTATGTGATGAATCCAATATATTTTTAGGTGCCACAGATTTAGCTGAAGGTACTGGTACGTGGTCCCAGACAGGTGGTGATCCAACAGGAATTAATATTACTGCACCTAACAACCCAAATAGCTTAGTAACAGGTTTAAGCGCTGGTGTTTATGAATTCACATGGACTGCAGTAGGAGGAGGTTGTACTTCTGAAGATACAGTTCAAATTACAATATTTTCTGATCCTGTTTCAGCAGAAGCAGGCCCTAATCAAGTCTTACCAGAGTTTGATACTCTTACCTTGGGAGCAGATCCAGCTAGTGAAGGAGTAGGCACGTGGTCTCAAGTTTCTGGTCCAACAACGGTTAATTTTATTGACCTTAATAATCCAAATACACAAGTTACAGGAACTGCTGTAGGTGTTTATGAATTTGAATGGACAGTTACGAATGGTCCTTGTAGTTTCGCTACAGACACAATGACTGTAGAAATCCTACCAGTGTCCGACTTAGAGCTTACAAAAACTGTTACACCAACCAATGTTAATATTGGAGATGTTGTAACATTCACAGTATCTGTTTTTAATAATGATGCATTAACAACAAACTCAGATGCAAATGATGTTATAGTTCAAGATGTTTTACCATTAGGCTATACATTGGTTTCAGGAACAGTTTCTAATGGTGGTAGCTTCGATTTAGGAACACAAACTATCACATGGTCTAACTTAAGCATCGCAAACGGAGCAACTTTAGTATTGACTTTTAATGCAACTGTAAACGCTTCAGGTTCTTATGTGAATTCCGCTCAAGTTGTAGGAAGTGGAAGTATTGATCCAGATTCTGATCCTTCGACTGATGATACAGTTGACGAAGATGGCGATGGTGATGGTGATGATGATGACGAAGACACAGCTGAAATAACAATTCAATCAGCAGATTTATCCCTCAATAAAACAGTGACGCCTTCACCAGTAAGTGTAGGTGATACTGTTACATTTATAGTAACTGTGGAAAATGCTGGCCCAGATGATGCTACCAGTGTTGAAGTAACAGATCAACTACCTTCTGGCTACACTTATGTTAGTGATGATGCAGGCGGTAATTATAATTCAGGAACTGGTTTATGGCAGGTTGGAACTATTATAAGCGGAGGTAATGCAATTTTAAATATTACAGCTACAGTTAATGCACCTACAGGTACAACTGATGAGTATTTAAATACGGCGGAAGTTACAGTGAGTGATCAAGGAGACCCTAATAGTGATCCAGATAATGATGATGGTGATCAAAGTGAAGATGATGAAGATAATGCAGAGATTGTATTGGAACAAGCTGATTTAGAGGTTACTAAATCTATTGCGCCTTTAACAGGTTCAATTGGTGACACAGTAACGTTTAGTGTATTGGTTGAAAATGATGGACCGGGTGATGCTACAGGAGTAGATATTCAAGATTTGCTGCCTAATGGTTATGATTTAGTTCCAGGTTCTATTTCAGATTCGGGCATATTTATAGTCGGCAATAACTCTATTGAATGGAATGATTTAGCTATTGTTAATGGCTCTTCAGTGACATTAACCTACCAAGCTGTAGTTAATGCATCTGGAAATTATACAAACTCAGTTCAAGTTGTAGGTAGTGATTTAGATGATCCTGATAGTGATCCAAGTACAGATGATACTGTGGATGAAGATGGAGATGGTGATGGTGACGACGATGATGAAGATACCGCAACTTTTATAATAGAAGAAGCAGATTTAAGTTTGTCCAAAACTGTTCTACCAACAGATGCAACTGTAGGCGATACTGTTGTATTTACCGTGGCAGTATCTAATGATGGTCCAAATGATGCATCAAATGTTCAAGTTTTAGATCAACTACCTTCAGGTTACACTTACGTGGGCGACGATTCAGGTGGTAATTACAATTTAGCAACAGGACTTTGGACAGTAGGAACAATANCAAATGGATCTATAGCGACATTGAATATCACTGTTACGGTTAATGCTCCAACAGGAACGAACGGAGAGTTTACTAACATAGCAGAGGTTACAGCGAGTGATCAATCTGATCCAAATAGTAATCCAAAAAATGATGATGGAGATCAGAGTGAAGATGATGAAGACAATGCTGAGGTAACAATTGAAACCTCAGATTTATCGATAGATAAGGTAGTAAGTGATAGTACACCAAATGTAGGTGATGTTGTGACCTTTACGATTAGTTTAAGTAATTCAGGGACAGTAGATGCTACAGGAGTATCGGTACAGGATATAGTACCAGAAGGTTACAGTGGTATTACAAATATCAGTAATTCGGGTGTTGCAGTTGGCAACCAGATAGACTGGACAGGATTAGGTGTTGCAGTAGGTGTAGGAACAACGGTATTAACCTTTGATGCAACAGTAGATGCGCCGACAGGTGTAGCAGGTGAATACATTAATGGTGTAGAGATTACGGCGAGTGATCAGTTTGATCCGGATAGTGATCCAAACACAGGTTCAGACACAGACGATAACGGAGATGGTATAGAAGACGATGATGAGGACACTGTAGGCGTAGTGATCCAACAGGCAGATTTAAGTATCGTAAAGAGTATAGACAATACGAGTCCAAACGTAGGTGATACGGTAACGTTTACATTAGTAGTTACCAATGCAGGTCCAGATGTAGCAACCAATGTAGCTGTAGAGGATATACTACCAAGTGGCTTTACGCTAACGGCAGTAAATGATGGTGGTACACAGACAGGCAACACAACTAACTGGACAGGATTAACAGTACCTTCAAATAACGGTACGGTTATATTGACTTATGAAGCTACGGTAAATGAGCCAACGGGTACACCAGGTGAATATACAAATGCGGCACAGATTACAGGTAGTGATCAGTTTGATCCAGATTCAGATCCAACAACAGATGATACAATAGATGATAATGGTGATGGTATTGATGATGATGATGAGGACGCGATAACAATTGCACCGTCTCAGGCTGACTTATCTTTATCTAAAGTTGTTGTAGATGGTGATACAACACCATTAATTGGTACAGAAATCACATTTGAAATTAGAGTGTTTAACGATGGGCCACAGGATGCAACTAATGTCGAAGTTGTTGATTTATTACCTTCTGGTTATGATTTTATTTTATATAGTTCAACAGCTGGCCTTTATGATGAAACAACTGGATTATGGACTATTGGAAGTATCGGAGCTGGAGAATCTGAGACCTTATTAATAGATGTGTTAGTAAATGACTCAGGTGATTATTTCAATATTGCTGAAGTAACAGCATCTGATGTATATGATTTCGATTCAGATCCTAACAATGATGACGGTGATCAAAGCGAAGATGACGAAGATAATGCTGTTGTAACACCAATTGAAGCTGTAGCTGATTTATCATTAACCAAAGAAGTAGTTGATGGAGATACGATGCCGCTTATAGGAACGGAAATTACTTTCCAGATTACGGTTACAAATGATGGACCTGAAGATGCTACAGGAGTAGAAGTCACGGACTTATTACCATCAGGATATGACTTTGTATTATTCAGTTCAACTTCAGGAGCATACGATGAAACAACAGGTTTATGGACTGTTGGAAGTATTGCGGCAGGGGAATCTGAGACTTTATTGATAGATGTATTAGTAAATGAAGTAGGTGATTATTTAAATATTGCTGAAGTTACAGCATCAGATATTTTAGATATTGATTCTACACCAGATAATGATGATGGTGATCAAAGTGAGGATGATGAAGATAATGCCCTTGTAACACCTGTTGAAGCAGTAGCAGATTTATCATTGACTAAAGAAGTTGTTGATAATGATACATCACCATTAGTAGGTGAAGAAATTACCTTCATAATTACAATTGCGAATAGTGGCCCAGACAATGCCACAGGAGTTGAAGTGACAGATCTTTTACCTTCTGGTTTTGATTTTATACTGTTCAGTTCAACAGCTGGTACTTATGATGAAACAACAGGAATTTGGTCGATAGGAACTATAGATAGTGGTGCTTCAGAAACACTTCTTATAGATGTACTAGTTAACGGATCAGGTGATTATCTAAATATTGCAGAAGTAACAGCATCAGATATTCTCGATCCAGATTCAGAGCCAAATAATGATGATGGTGATCAAAGTGAAGATGATGAAGANAATGTTCTTGTAACACCAGTCGAAGCTATGGCAGACTTGTCTTTAGAGAAAACGGTGGTTGATGATGATTTAATGCCATTAGTTGGTGAAGAGATCACTTTCCAGATTACTGTGAGTAATGCTGGTCCTGATGCGGCTACTGGAGTTGAAGTGGTAGATCTATTGCCATCTGGATTTGATTTTATCTTATTCAGTGCAACGTCTGGTACTTATGATGAAACAACAGGACTTTGGACAGTTGGTACAATTGAAAGTGGCGAAACGCAGACCTTATTTGTTGATGTAATCGTCAATGAGCCAACAGGTGCAGCAAATGAATACTTGAATATTGCAGAAGTAACAGCAAGTAATGTTATTGATCCTAATAGTACACCTAACAATGACGATGGTGACCAGAGTGAAAATGACGAAGACAATGTACTAGTAGTTCCAGTTGAAGCAATGGCCGACTTATCACTATCTAAAACTGTAGTTGATAATGATATTATGCCTAATGTAGGCGATGAAATCACTTTCCAAATTACGGTGAGTAATGCTGGTCCTGATGCGGCTACTGGAGTAGAAGTAGTAGATTTACTTCCACCTGGATTTGACTTTATATTATTCAGTGCTACTTCGGGAACCTATAATGAGGTTACTGGATTATGGACCGTTGGTGATATTGAGAGTGGTGAATCCCAATCGTTGTTCATCGACGTTATCATCAATGAGCCAACTGGAGCAGATGGAGAATACTTTAATACTGCTCAAGTTACTGCTAGCGATGTTATTGATCCGAATAGTGATCCTAACAATGACGATGGTGACCAAAGTGAGGATGATGAAGATGGTATTTTAGTAATGACAGAGACTGCGGATTTAAGCTTAAACAAATCTGTAAGTAATGTAAATGCTAATGTTGGTGAGGTAGTAACCTTTACACTTCTGATTAATAATGTTGGTACAGATACTGCAACAGGTGTTGCTGTAGAGGATATCTTACCGATTGGATATAGTAACATCACCAATATAAGTAATGGTGGTATCCTAACAGGTAATATCATAGAGTGGATAAACTTAACAGTACCGTTAAGTGGCTTAACGTTAACTTATGAAGCTACTGTAAATATCCCAACCCTTGAGGATGGCGAGTATGAGAATACTGCCGAAATCACTGCGAGTGACCAGTTTGATCCTAATAGTGATCCAGATAATGACGATGGTGATCAAAGTGAAGACGATGAAGATAATGCCTCGATCAACACGCCAACAACTGATGTTGCTGTTGATAAGTCGGTTGACATAGAAAATCCTGGTATTGGAGATACTGTAGTATTTACAATAACTGCTTCGAATCAGGGTAACATAGCGGCCACTTCGGTTGAGATATTAGATTTATTACCATCTGGATATGAATTTGTGTCCTTTACAAGCACAGCAGGGACCTACGATAGTATATCAGGGCTTTGGACTATACCAATGATTGCACCAGGGACCACAGAGACTCTTGAAATTAGTGTTGTTGTTGTAGATATAGATGATTATGTTAATACAGCTAGTTTAGAGTATTTAGATCAGATAGATGATAATGGTAATAACGATGAGTCTAACGCGACTATTGAGCCTATTTGTTTGGTTATATACAGTGAATTTTCACCAAATGGGAATGGTTTAAATGAAACGTTTACTATAGATTGTATTGAAACTTTCCCAAATAATACTTTAGAAATTTACAATAGATGGGGTAACCTAGTCTATAGTAAGGAAGGTTATGATAATACATTTGACGGAACATCTAATGGTAGGTCTGTATTTAATAAAAACGAAAAATTACCTGTAGGTACATATTATTATATACTTGATTTAGGTGATGGTACACCAAGATATTCTGGGTGGTTATACCTAATGCGATAATACAATGAACATAAATAAGATTATATACCTCAAACATAAAAATGATAAGATGAAATATAAAATTCAAATAGTAATTGGTATTATACTCACGCTATTAAGTTATGACGGTAGTGCACAGCAAGATCCTCAGTATACACAGTATATGTATAATACAATGAATGTTAATCCTGCATATACTGGTTCAAGAGGTCATCTTGCAGTAACAGGTTATCATAGGACACAATGGGTTGGATTGGATGGTGCTCCCACAACACAAGCACTGACAATAGAGTCACCAGTAGGTAAAAATGTTGGGCTTGGTTTATCTTTTGTAAATGATAGACTTGGACCATCAGACGAGTTCTATTTTGATGCTAATTTCTCCTATACTTTAAAATTGAACAATGGTCGTAGATTGTCTTTTGGGCTTAAAGGTGGTGGTAGAATGCTAAATATAGATTGGTCACGAGGGACGTTTCAGAGCAGCGAGGATGTGTTTCAAAATAATATTAGAAACAAATTCTTACCGACCGTAGGAGCTGGTATTTATCTGCATGGAGACAAAAGCTATATTGGATTTTCAGTGCCAAACTTTTTAACTAACGAACACTATGATGAAGTACAAAATTCTGTAGCAGCAGAGCGTTTACATTTTCATCTTATAGGTGGTAAAGTTTGGGATTTGAGTGAAAACACACAGTTTATGCCTGCTGTTTTAGGAAAGTTTGTGGTAGGTGCGCCTGTAATAGTAGACTTATCCGCAAACTTTATGTTTGATGAATCACTTAGGTTAGGTGTAGCTTACAGGTGGGACGATTCTGTAAGTGGATTAATAGGCTTACAAATAAGCCCTAAATTATTAATATCATATTCTTATGATTACACCACAACACCATTGCAAGATTTTAATTCTGGTACGCACGATATCATGCTTCGCTTTGAGTTGAGATCTAAAGAAAGAAAATTAAAATCACCTCGCTTCTTCTAAAAATCTAGATAAAATGAAAAACATTACTACAATAATATTACTCTTGTTAGTTGGTCTTTCTTATGGACAGACTGATAATTATACAAAAGCCGATAAGTTGTTTGATAGACTATGGTACAAAGAAGCTGCCCAACTTTACGAAAGAGAGTTAAAGAAAGAGAAAAACTATAGTGCAGATCTTTTAAAGAAAGCTGGGGATGCTTATTTCTTTAATACAGATATGAAAAACGCAAACAAATGGTATGATGCCTTAATTTCTGATTTTGGAGATGAGATTGAGCCAGAATATTTTTTTAGATATGCACATAGTTTACAAGGTATAGGAGAATATAGACAAGCTAAACGTTGGATGAAAGAATTTTCAAAAAGAACGAAAGCCGATGATAACAGAGCTAAACATTTTGATCAGATTAATGAGACGATAGAAGATGTTCTTAACATAGAAGGGGAATTCACCTTAAAGAATGTAAAAGTTAATACGAAGTATTCAGATTTTGGAGTCATGTATTATAAAGACCAACTTGTATATTCTTCTGCTGTAGATTCATCTAATTTTCATACAAGAATTTACCATTGGAATGAGCAACCTTTTTTAAATATGTATTTAGGAAAATTAAATACTTCAGAATCAGATGTTTCTAAAATCAAAGAATTTTCAGATAAATTAAATACAAAATATCACGAGGCAACACTAGCATTTTCTCCAGACTATAAAATGGTGTATTTCACAAGAAACAATTATAATGGAGATCTTGGAAGAGATGAAGATGGTACAAACCACCTTAAATTGTATAGTGCAGAAATTCGAAAAGATGAAAAGAAAAATGATAGTACTTATAATTGGTATAATATAAAAGAATTGCCTTTTAATAGTGAAGATTATTCTGTAGGCCATCCTACGATTAGTGAAGATGGTAAGAAGTTATACTTTGTTTCAGACATGCCAGGTTCTGTTGGTGCAACAGATATTTTTGTAGTAGATATACTAAAGTACAAAGAAGGAGAAACTAAAGATTCAACAGGCTATTCTATACCTCGAAACTTAGGAGCTACTATAAATACACCAGGACGCGAAATGTTTCCTTACATAACCGGTAATGAATTATACTTTGCCTCAGATGGTCATTTAGGACTAGGTGGATTAGACGTGTTTCATAGTAGAAAAGAAGACGACATGTTTACTAATCCTATAAACCTAGGAGCACCACTTAATAGTAAATTAGATGACTTTAACTTTATAATAAAAGAAGAATTAAACACTGGATTTGTATGTTCTAACCGTGAAGGAGGTAAGGGAGATGATGATATTTATTCTTTTGTGCGAATTCCAAATCCGCAAAGACTTGCAGAGCAGAATTGTGAGCAAAAAGTGAGAGGGTTTGTTTCTAATAGTGTAACAGGAGAACGTATCTCAAATGTAGAGGTGAAGCTTTTTGATAAAAACAATGTTGAGATAGAGTCTACTACTACAGATATAAATGGTGCATATAAGTTTAATACTGTGGTAAATTGCGACATGCCTTTTAAAGTTGCCTGTTCTAAGACTGGTTATAAACCACGGGATAAAGATTTTAAAACACTTAATGAAAATGGTGAAACAGTTGTGGCACTTGGTTTAGATACGCTTAATGAATTAATTGTAGAAGAAGGCGGAAAGCTTAAGATTAAAATAGGGATTATTTATTTTGATTTAGATAAATCATATATCCGTAAAAACGATGCTGCTATAGAACTAAACAAGATTGTTCTTCTGATGAATGAGTATCCTAATATGGTTATACAAATAGAATCCCACACCGATGCCAGAAACACAGATAGCTACAATATGGAGTTGTCTGATCGTAGAGCAAAATCTACAAGAGATTATATTATAAGTCAAGGCATTGCAGCGGATAGAATAGAAAGTGCAAAAGGATTTGGAGAAAGTCAGTTGATCAACCGTTGTTCTAATGGTGTACCGTGTACAGAAGCAGAGCATCAAATGAACAGACGTAGTGAATTTATAATCGTAAAAATGTAATTACTACAAATTAAATGCTAAAGAGTTGTAGTTAAGATTTAATTCGGTCAGATTTTAAACTAATAAGAATTATTAGCAGTTAAACTACAAGAAAAATAAGCGAACTTTTAGTTCGCTTATTTTTTTAGGTATTTATAAAGTTTATCTAGAATATCCTCTTTGTTAAAAGGCTTAGCAATAACATCTTTTATGCCTGCCTCTTTAAAACGTTTTATATCTTCTTTAAATACTTCTGTACTCAATGCTAATACAGGGATTCTTTTAAATTGCCTAGGAAGTGATTTAATATTTTTGGTGATAGTTTCAGCAGAAAATTTTTGAATGGTATTAGATACAATAATTAAATCTGGTTTTATATTTTTTACATATTCAACGACATCTTCTCCATTAGATACAATATTTAAAAAAAAATTGCCATCGGAAGATAAAATTTTGAGAATTGAAAGCTGTATTAGCTCAGAATCTTCAATAAGTAATATCGCTTTTTTTTCTGTTAGTTTGGGGTATTCTTTTGTTTTAGATACAGTGAGTTTTTTTTGAGTTGAAATCTTAAGACTAAGATTACAAACAAATTTTGAACCTTTGTCTATTTCACTATCCACTGAGATTCTACCTCCCATCTGCTCAGATAAATGTTTAACTATAGATAGACCCAAACCAAAATTTCTATCACTTAGGTTGCTAAGGCTATTAAATCTGTCAAAAATAACTTCGTGGTATTTTTTATCTATGCCTATTCCAGTATCAATAACTTCTATGTTAATGTTAACTTTTTGTGCTCTTGTAAAGTTTTTATAGATATTGAGGTTAATCTCTCCACTAGAAGTATAACTTAACGCATTACGCAATAGATTACCTAATATCTGTTCTATTCTGTAAGGATCTGCATATATAAATTCTGGTATTTCAGGGTCTACATAATGTAGAAACTCAATTTGCTTTCTGTTACATAGAATTCTAAAGTTACTTTTTATCTCTTCGATAAACTCTCTAAAATTGAAGGTGTGCTCTCTAAGGACTAATTTTCCAGATTCTATCTTAGAAAGTTCTAGCATATCATCAACTCTATTTTTTAAACTTCTTGAAGCTGATGAAATAATATCTATATAATTTTTTTGCTCTGAGGTGAGATCAGTTTCGCTCAATATTTCACTAAAAACCGTTGTCATTGTAATTGGATTACGCAACTGATGACTAAAATTGGATAAAAATTTTGTTTTAAATGCTTCTTTTTCTTTAATATGTTTATTACTTAATTCTAAGTATTGAGAATTTATTATAAATTCATTTCTTATTTGTGCTGCACGTTGGTATTCATTATAGTGATCTGTTAGATTTTCTAGTGTTATATAACCATATCCAGATTTATACGACGTATCTAATTTAATATCTAGGATAAATGCTGTTTCGGATGTTTCTATATTTATACACGAGAATTCAAAAGTTTCGTTTTCTAATGAAAAAAGGTCTTCAAGCGATTCAAAAAAAGGATGCGCTTCTTGAATGGATGTAATACCTTTACAAGCAATAATAGTTTGATTATCGTACTCTATAATTTTGCCAGAAGAATTAACTAAGATGTACTGAAGATTCTTTTTTGAATGATCGTTTTTATAAGCTGAAAGCATGTTTTGTACTTTTTATACCAGTTCTTTTGCTAATTTAGAGAAAAGAGTATCAACTCTACTTCCTGATTTGGCACTTGTAAAAAAATCGACATAACGTTCAAAAACATCTGCATACTGCACTAATTGAGGCTTTAAAACTAAGTCGCGCTTATTTCCAACAACTTTTATAGGGATATTTTGAAACGTTTCTTCTAAATAATTAATATCGTTTGCTAAATTTTCAAAAGTAGCAGGTCGTGATAAATCAAATGCATAGATAATACCGCTAACTCCCATCATATAAGAAGCTCTCATGGCTCTAATATCATCTTGCCCTTCGAGGTCCCAAATTATTAATGCTATTGAGGTGCCATCTTCTAGTATTACAGTTTTTTTAGAAATATGTACACCAATGGTAGCCTTATAATCTTCAGAAAAGGTACCTTCAACAAAACGTCTTATCAATGAAGATTTTCCTACACCGAAGTGACCAGCCAAAACAATTTTTTTTGTTAATGACATATTAAAAAAGATGCTTTAGTTTGTTGGATACTAATGTTTTATCGTTAAGTATATTTTGGTTTAGTTGTAATTGTACAAAGTCATATAAACGATCTTCTAATTTGTCTCTAAATAAAATATTGTATGCGCCAGAAATTGCAGCAGCAATATAAAATGAAGAGAAATTTTGAATATGTATGTGGTAATGATCATATTCTATATATGTTAAATCCTGATTTTCTTTTTTAAAAGCATCTTGAGCGAAACTTTTAATAGCTGTTAGCATACCTGCAACCATATCCTCGTCTGTCATTTTTTCTTTCGAATATTCTCCAAGAACTAAACCAGAGCCTTTTTCAATAACAATGACTTGCTCTATTTTAGGACTTAGTTGGTTCTTAAGTATATGATCGGCAGAGCTTACGCCTTTAATATTCGATTTTTTTCTTTGAAAAAATCTTTTGAAAGAAAAGGTCTTATTAAATTGCTCATTTACACGTTCAGATAATAACTTTATTTCGTGCTGCACATAGCGTTTTATCATTTTTCCCATAATTGGAAATAAAGCTTCAACCACAGCGTCTTGGGAATTTTTGATTTCTTCTTTTAGGGCTTCGGTAATGGTTGGACCTAGATTTTCAGGTATATCTTTAACAAAGGCTTTTAATTTTGAATCTATAATAGGGTCAACCTTTTCTGAGAGTTTACCTTGTTGATTAATTATAGATTCTAAATGTGAAAGTTTTTCTTCGATAGAAGACGCAAATTCTCTTTCATCTGTAAGAAGAATATCTTTGATGATGTTTAATTTTTCGTCTTGATTCATTAGAATACTATAATTATTCTTTTAGCTTTTCGCTAAGATTCATAAATAAATCTGAAAGCATATTTCGACTTACTTTTTTGTCGTCTAGTTTCTCCAATTTAGAATTTATAGTGTCTTCTAAATCTGTTATTCTAATGTTTAGATCTGTGTCTAATGAATCCAAACTTTTAGATAATTCTGACTTTACATCGTCAATTAAGTTTTCTAACTCAGCTTTTTTATCTAAAATATCTTTCTTAATCTTAAAAAATTCAGAATCATAAGCCTGAATGTTTTCTCCAAAGATAAGCTCCTTAATAGCGTCGATTTTGGAGTTTGTGTCCTTGTCGCTTCCATTTAGATTAGCAATCTGTTTTTCTTGTTTTGCCATTTTAAGGGGTTTACCAAAATTTAGTCAAAGGTAATGAAAGTTAAATAGAAAAACATTAGGAGGCAAGATTTGTTACCAATATTAAAGGTGTAATAGAGACTAGAGCGTTTTGTTTTATCAATAATTCCACAAGAATCGTTACAGTTATTTTATGAATATTAATTGTAACTTTGGCTAACCCAAATTAATTAAATTTAAAGTATGTTCGAAAATTTTTGGTTCAATGTGCAGTATGGCATTAACCACGTCTTAGATATTAATGGCTACGACCATGTTCTTTTTTTAATGGTACTGGCTGTACCTTACGTTTTTAAAGATTGGAAACGCGTTTTACTGCTTGTTTCTATGTTTACCTTAGGGCATACGTTGTCCTTAGTATTAGCTGCTTATGGTGTTGTTTCAGTAGATGGAGGGTTGGTTGAGTTCTTAATACCTGTAACCATTTTAATTGCTGCTGTTTACAATGTTTTTACAGCAGGTAAAAAAGATAGAGGCAAACAAATAGGCTTGCTATTTTTTACTACATTGTTTTTTGGTTTAATTCACGGCTTAGGCTTTGCCAGAGAGTTTAAAATGTTTGCAGGCCAGTCTGAAAATAAGATAGAGCTTCTTTTAGAATTTGCATTAGGTATTGAGATTGCACAGATAATTATTGTATTTGTGGTTTTATTTCTTGGATTTCTTTTTCAGACGATATTTAGGTTTTCGCGTCGCGACTGGGTAATGGTGCTTTCAGCAATCGTAATAGGTTTGGTTCTTGAAATACTTATTCGTAATGATTACTTATGGTAATGCTAAAGTTTTGTAAAACTTTAACGACAGCGTAATTGTTTATACAATTCTATCCTATTATATTCGTTATATACATTGTTTAAAACACTTAATGTCAAATAAAAAACAATTACGTTACGATAAAGCTTATTTGCGTATTGCTCAAGAATGGGGAAAACTTTCACATTGCAAACGTAAACAGGTTGGTGCACTTATCGTCAAAGACCGAATGATTATTTCAGACGGTTACAATGGTACACCAACAGGTTTTGAGAATTATTGTGAAGATGATGAAGGGTATACAAAATGGTATGTGCTTCATGCAGAGGCTAATGCTATATTAAAAGTAGCTTCGTCAACACAATCTTGTAAAGGTGCAACCTTATACATTACATTATCTCCTTGTAAGGAGTGTAGTAAGTTAATACACCAAGCAGGTATTGTAAGGGTAGTCTATTCTCAATCTTATAAAGATGATTCTGGTATAGAATTTTTGAAAAAGGCAGGAATAGAGTTAGAGTTAATAGAAGATTTAAGCTAAGATTTCCAGTTGGAAAAATAGTATGGCAACAAAAAACAAATACATACCACTTATTATTGGTGTAGCTATTGCTGCAGGTGTTGTCATTGGCGGAAAGTTAAACTTCACAGATACGTCTGATAACCTTTTTACAACAAATAGTAAAAAGGACAAACTCAATCGCCTAATAGATTACATAGATTACGAATATGTAGATGAAGTAAATACCGACAGTATTGTAGATGTTACTGTTAATGGAATTTTAGATAATTTAGATCCACATTCAACATATATACCAAAAGAAGATTTAGAGCGCATCACTGAAAATATGAAAGGTGATTTTGTTGGTATTGGTATCAACTACTATCCATATAAGGATACAATAGCAGTAATAAAACCAACAGAAGATGGACCAAGTGAAAGTGCAGGAATAATGAGTGGTGATCGTATTCTTCTAGCGGATGGAGATACCATTTACGGAAGAAATATCACTAACGACTACATTTCAAAAAAATTAAAAGGCGATAAGAATACTAAAGTGAAGCTCACTGTATATCGAAAAAGTGAGGATGAAATCTTAGAATTCGAGATTAAACGCAAATCAATCCCAATTAAAAGCGTAGATGCTGCATATATGTTAACGGATGAGTTGGGTTATATAAAAATGAATCGTTTTGCCGAAACGAGTTTTAATGAGTTTAAGACAGCTTTAGAAGATTTGCAAGATCAAGGTGCTACAAAATTGGCGCTAGATTTAAGAGATAATCCAGGAGGCTTTCTAGGTATAGCAGAACAAATTGCAGATGAGTTTTTAGAAGACGATAAGCTTATACTGTTCACCAGAGACAAAAAAGGAAGAGAAGAGCGAACTTATGCCACAAGAAGAGGTGATTTTGAAGATGGTGAAATCTATATTCTTATCAATGAAAATTCCGCTTCTGCAAGTGAAGTTATTGCAGGTGCATTGCAAGACAATGATAAAGGTATTATAGTTGGAAGACGTTCTTATGGTAAAGGTTTAGTGCAGCGCGAAATGGCATTAGGTGATGGTAGTGCTGTACGATTAACCGTTTCTAGATATTATACACCAACAGGTCGTTCTATTCAGAGACCATATACCAATGGAGATAATAACGCTTATTATAATGATTATTATAAACGTTTGCGTACAGGCGAATTAGCTGACGAAGACAATATTAAAGTTGACGACTCATTAAAATTCACAACACCAAAAGGAAAAGTAGTATATGGAGGTGGAGGTATTATACCAGATGTTTTTGTACCTGTAGACCGTTCTTTTGATAACGAAACGATTAACTATCTAAGACGTCGAGGTCATTTTGGATACTTTGTTTTTGAAGAGTTAGACAAAGACAGAAGCGTGTATCAAGATGTTACTAAGTATGATTTTATAAATAATTTTGAAGTGAGTGACGATATCGTTGTACGCTTTCAGGATTACGTAAACCGTAAGGAAGGTACAAACATTACATTTGTGGCTTATAATGATGAAATAAGACGTCTTATAAAGGCGACCTTAGCCAGACAATTGTTTGATGATAATTCCTTTGAAGAAGTTCTAAATAAGGAAGATATTATGGTACAAGAAGTGATTCTTCTCAGCAACGAATACCCAAGTTTTAAACAATAACTTTGTCGTGTACCTTGGTGTGTTTACCACCATTCCAAAGTGTAAGAATATCTGTAGCTACATGAGCACCACTGCCAGAGGCAATAGCAAACTGACTTCTCCAACCTGCCAATGTACCAGCAACGTAAAGGTTGTCTTCTATTAAATGATCTGTGTTTTTTAGCCAGATTCTGTCTTTTTCTACAGCAGCTCTTGGGTGAGGTTCAATATAATTTTCTAAACCACTTATTGTAAATAGATTAGTATATCCAACAGCAATAACCACTATTTTAGAGAGGTATTCGCCTTTGTTGGTAGTAACCTTAAAATCTTCAGAATTCTTATCTATTTGTGTTACTTTCTCGCTATCTATTTGAGTAACGTGTGGGTACAAATCTGTAAGCTGCTGAAGTCCCTCATTTAGAATATCTTCTCCTAAAGTGCCTGGTTTAAGACCAAGAACGTTATTAAATAAAGCGGTTTGGAGATGCGAGCTTTTTTGATGTGCAATAATGCCAATCCTTTTGTCTTTTGCAAAAGGCTTATTCTTTGCAGAGCCCAACACTAAAGCACAAGACAATCCAGCTGCGCCAGCACCAATAATTAGCACATCAAAACTCATTTTCTGTTTTTGCTTAGAGTTTCAATTTTCTTAGAGATTCTAAGAATTTGTAATAATATAATAGCACAAAGTGCCGCAACTATTGTTATCATTGCTATTTTACTTTCGCCTGTTAGTAATGCATCAAAATCCAATTTAGTTGCATTATATATTACAAGACCGACAGCAATAATCGTTAAAATCCAGGTAAAAATCTTCATACTTATATTTTGTTATACCAATAAGGCTTTAATATTAGCAGCAAATAATTTTACCGCTATGGCTAACAAAATTACACCAAAAACTTTTCTTATAATGTTAATTCCATTTTTACCTATTAGCTTTTCGATTTTAGCTGATGTTTTAAGAACAACATAGATTACAATAACATTACAGATTACTGCAACGATAATATTTTCAATTTCAAATTCTGCTCGAAGTGATAATAAGGTAGTTAAGCTTCCTGGTCCGGCAATAAGAGGAAATGCCAATGGAAAAACAGAAGCAGTCATTGCGCTGCCTTCATCATCTTTATAAAGTGTTATGCCTAATATCATTTCTAATGCAATAAAGAAGATGACGAAAGCACCAGCTACAGCAAATGAATTAACATCGATACCAATAAGATTCAATAAACTTTTACCCACAAAAAGAAACACAATCATAATTACACCAGCAATTAATGAGGCTTTTTCACTCTGTATATGACCAACTTTTTTGCGTAAATCGATAATAATAGGTATGTTTCCTATAATATCTATTACAGCAAACAAAACCATAAAAGCAGTAAATATCTGTTTAAATTCTAACTGCATAATTTCTGTTTTTAAAATTCGGCGCAAAGGTCTTATTTTATTGTGGATTAACAATATTAAATAACGGTAAAGTTTATTTATTTTTGTGGCATGTTTCAGTTAGGAAAAACCATAGTTTCAGAAGATATTATAGAGAAGGATTTTGTGTGCAATCTCTCAGCCTGTAAAGGTGCATGTTGTGTGGAAGGTGATGCAGGCGCTCCTTTAGATGAAGAAGAAATCAAAATTTTAGATGATATCTACCCAAAAGTAAGACCTTTTTTACGCAAGGAAGGTGTTGAAGTCCTTGATGCACAAGGTGCTTGGGTAAAAACATCTTATGGAGAATTAGAAACTCCACTTATTAATGGCGCAGAATGCGCTTATGTTATTTTTGATGATAAAAACACTGCATTATGTGGTATAGAGGAAGCCTATAACCAAGGTGAGATATCTTGGAAAAAACCTGTGTCTTGCCATCTTTATCCAATTAGAGTAAAGGACTATTCCGAATTTTCTGCAGTGAATTACGAAAAATGGGAGATTTGTGATGATGCCTGTACACTTGGCAAAGAATTGCAAGTGCCAATTTACAAGTTTGTAAAGGAAGCCTTGATACGAAAGTTTGGCGAAGATTGGTATGCCGAGTTGGAAAAAGTTGCTGAGAAAAATTTCAAATAGCCTTTTTATATAGCTAGCTTCTTTGTTTGTCTTGTTTTTATTAGTGTTTAACAAGAAAAGCATTATCGATATTTTTCTACTCATAACGAGTATTTCGTTGATACTGATATAGGTATTGGCTTTTTTTCTATATTGGTTGCTTCATCCAAAAATCGTATTCCAAATATGGAAGAAGGACCAATAATCCAAACTCAAGAATTCGCGTGTACAATATGTAAGACTTCCATGGATATAGAAGATTTGTATTGTTCAGAATGTGGTTATCCAGAAAAAGGTACTGAACGAGAAATAGCTCTATATCATGCAAGGAGAGCGATGCAGAAAAATCAGAATATGGATGCTGATAAAAAAATTAGATTAGCAAGAAATATACTGTATGTAATGGCTGGTATTGTACTTATTTTTGGTTTCTTTAGTTTTTTTGAAGATGAGGATTTAGGTGTATTGATTACCAATGCTATTCTTGGGATTATTTATTTGTTGTTGGGTGCTTGGACTTCTAAAAAGCCTTTGGCAGCGTTATTGCTTGGGTTATTTCTATTTTTAACAACCATAATTATCTCGGGCATTTTTGATCCTTCAACAATTTTAAGAGGTATTATATTTAAAATAATAATTATAGTTTACCTGGGAGTGGGTGTGTATTCTGCTTCTTCAATAAAAAAGTAAAGAGGATTTAGAATATGAGTATTGTTTGTAGTAGTTGTAATGTGGAGTTATACAGAGAAGTTAAGTTTTGCACCAGATGTGGTAAGCAACTTCTTAAAAATAATGTGGATAAGAGAACATCCTCATTAAACTTAATTATAGTTTTTTATGCAACTTTTCTGCTGTTTGCTGTTGTATCTTATTTGCTATACAACGAATACCCTCTTAATCTTTATGTTGAAATTGGTATAGAGAGTGTATTTGCACTTATGGTAGTTGCTTTCTCTTTGTTTGATTATAAGCAGATTGTAAAGCTTTATAAAATCCCTAAGTTAAACAGGAAAGTTTTAGCGTTTTCAATTGTGTTTCCCTTGTTTTCAGCAATTGTTGTTTCTTTATCTATTGGGTATTTAAACGAATCGCTCTTTGGCGTTAGTGAGAATTATTATAGTGAATATTTGTATTTAGAATACCCTTTATTATGGGCAATTCTGTTTACAGCTATTTTGCCACCAATATTTGAGGAGTTAGGATTTAGAGGGTTCTTGTTTAATAGCTTACAGAAGGTGGTTAGTGAGCGAATTACTATTATTGCAACGGCTTTTATTTTTGCGCTAATTCATTTCTCATTTATATCTTTTATTTGGATTTTTCCATTTGGATTAATTTTAGGATACATGAGGAGTAAGTACAATACACTTTGGTATAGTATTATTATTCACTTTATACACAACTTTGTTGTTTTAATGATAGATTACTACAACTTTAACTACTCTTTATTTTAGTATTAAAATTAGTAATGTAAAAACAAAAAGCACTCAACGCCGAGTTACACGCGAGAGTGCTTTTTCACCTCTATAAAAAATAATGGATTAATTAATTTGCCTCCATTAAAGCAAAAAACTTGTCAATATTAGGCATTAAGATAATACGTGTTCTACGGTTTTTAGAACGGTTTTCTCTGGTGCTGTTGTCTACCAAAGGTTGGTAGCTGCTGCGACCAGATGCTATAAGTTTTGCAGGATCTACTTTGTATTTGTGTTGTAATTTTCTAACAACAGAAGTTGCTCTTAACACACTTAAATCCCAATTGTCTTGTATCTTTTCTGTATTAATACTTCTAGAATCAGTATGACCTTCTACCATAACATCAATACTTTCTTCTGAGTTAATAACATCAGCTAACTTTTGCAAAATGTCGTCTGCTTTACTACTTATTCTATAGCTTCCAGAATTAAATAACATCTTATCTGAAATTGAAATCATTACAACAGTTTCATTGATGTTTACAGCAATATCTTCATCTTCATTAAGATCCGAACTGTTCATTGTTTTTTCAAGATTGTATTGAATAGCTAAATTCATAGAATCCTTTAAGGTCTTGGCTTCAGCCAATTTAGTAGGATCAACATTTTCTAGAGTAGTAAGCATTTTTCGTTTACTCTCATTAGACATAATAGTGCCATCTTTATGGACATCTAACTTTATGTCGTTTTCCATTGTTAAGCCTTCTACATCTTCATTTAGCGAGCTGATTTTTTCATTATATCTATCAACACGTTCTTGAATTTTAGCGAATTTGTTTTCTAGATCCTCTTTCGCTACTTGGGTTTTGGTTAGTTGACTTTTAATCTCTCCATTTTCTTGTTCTAAAGCCATATATTTCTTCTTTGAAACACAAGAGCTTAAAAGAATTGTTGCTACTAAAAGCATTGAAATTTTCTTCATGTTTATTATTTAAATTAGTTTATGTAGTATATACACATATACGACCAAATACATTTTTTGGATGTTTAAGTGTAATAAATTTTAAAAATTGACCATAAAAAAAGCCTTAGAATCTCTAAGGCTTTTGGTATAATAAAGTTTGAATTTATTCCTCTTGGTCAGATCCTGCACTAGAGTTAAGTCTTGCAGGTTTAACAGAGCTATCATGAGATTGATAATACTCTTCTAGTAGGTTCATCATGGCAGTCAATAAGTCTTTAGTTTCTAAGAGTAAGCTAAAATATAGCGTTGTGTTCTTAGGGCTAGATTCTTCGCTTCTTGTACGTTCTACCTGCTTTTGTATTTTGTTCCTAACTAAGTCAAACATTTCCGTTTTAGTCTCTAACACAGCACCAATTTGCTCAAAAGATCTAGATTCAAACGCTGTTTGTGTTGTAGCAAATAGTGTTTCAAGTTCAGAATCTAAGTCTTTAAGCTCTTTAATTTGACTAAACTTTAATTTCTTATGATTGTTATTGATATGTTTATGACTGGCTTTAGAGATGTAGTCTAAAGATTGTGTCATGTCTTGTAAATGACCTAGTATGTTAATATAGAAATTACTTGCCGCTACACTTGGTTCGTCTAGATTTCTTATAAAATAGAAAATGTTATCCTTAAGATCATCAATTTCGGTTGATAATTTATCGATTTGTTTTCTATTCTTTTTTAAGAGCTTTAAATCTTGTACAGCTAAACCGTTAATGGCTGACGTGTAAATCCTATTTCCGCGTTTAATAACATTAGCAATGTTAGATGCACTCTCGTGAATAACACCTTGTGTAGAACTACTTTCAGCTTTTTCAAGCTGATCTTCTTCACGCATTATTTTAGAGCTCTTTCGGTGTGCCAAATAACTTCTCACTAATAAAATTACTGCTAATACCAACAATCCGGATAAAGCATAGCCTTCACCATGGTATAAAATGAAAGCCATGATTGCTGCAGCAACAAAAGCACTAAATGCTGTAAAAAACCATCCGCCAATAACATTTAGTACACCAGCAACTCTATACACTGCGCTTTCGCTTCCCCAAGCTCTATCAGCTAAAGACGTTCCCATGGCAACCATAAATGTAACGTAGGTTGTAGAAAGGGGTAATTTCATAGATGTAGCAATTGAAATAAGAACAGATGCTACCATTAAATTTACAGCAGCTCTTACCAAATCAAAAGCAGGTTTATCTTGCTCTTTTACAACAACATTAGGTTTTATAAACCGCTCTTTTGACCAATTTTTGTATGAATTTGGTAAGACTTTGTTTATACTCTCATTAAGACCAATAGTTAGTCTTACTATGTTTCTAGAGAGATAATTTGGTTCAAAACGTTCTTTAACTTCGTCTTGTCTTGATAGATCTACAGAAGTTTTTACTACAGCTTTAGCTTTGCTCGAAAACCATAAGGTAAGTACCATTATAAGACCAGCAATAAGCAGTAGATATGAATTGGTTGGTACTTTACCAGCAAGCCCTTCCATACTAAACTCTGATGGTAAAACACCATTAGCTAAGAAGGCTTCATACCATTTTTGAAATGAATCATAGCCTGCAATAGGTACACCTATAAAGTTAACTAAATCATTTCCGGCAAAGGCCACAGCTAGAGCAAATGTTCCAATAATGATGATGATGGTATAAATCTTGGCATTAAATAATTTAATAGCCAGAATAGAAAGTATAGTAAATGCTAAAAAGCTTAGGCCTACAAAAGT
The DNA here is from genome assembly GCA_002722255.1 of Winogradskyella sp. Taxonomy (GTDB): domain Bacteria; phylum Bacteroidota; class Bacteroidia; order Flavobacteriales; family Flavobacteriaceae; genus Winogradskyella; species Winogradskyella poriferorum. Next base: position 793,571 of record PBLD01000001.1, read on the forward strand.
AAAAGGGTTGGTGTTTAAAAATTCTTTGACACCAGAAGGCATGAAGGCTGCATTTTTCAAACCTTTTACTATGATAAAGTACATAATTGAGGTAACAGCAAAACCACTAAAAATTGCACTATACCAATCTGGTTTTTCTTCAAATTTAAATGACAACAATAAACGTGAAACGTATTGAATAATGGCACCAATGGTAAAAGCAACAACTACTGATAACAGAATACCAAGTATAATTTCAATGGCTTTTTCATTGTTAATATAATTACCTAAGTCTATTATAGATTGAGAATTATCTGCGTAAATTTTGATTAAAGCCACGGCAACCGAAGCTCCTAATAATTCAAATACAATTGAAACCGTGGTAGAAGTAGGTAAACCAAGCGTGTTGAAGAAATCTAACAGTAAAATATCAGTTAACATCACAGCCATAAAAATGACCATGATTTCGTTAAACATAAATTCCCCAGGATTAAAGATGCCTTTTCTTGCCACTTCCATCATACCACTAGACGTCATTGCTCCTATAGCAACACCAAGACTGGCAACAATCATTATGGTTTTGAAAGAAACGGCTTTAGAGCCAATAGCAGAATTTAAAAAATTTACAGCATCATTACTTACACCAACAACTAAGTCTGCAACAGCTAAGAATGCTAATGCAGCTAGCATATAGATATAAAGGTTTTCCATTTAAAAGAGTAACTATAATTGTACGCAAATTTCCTCTTTTAATTTCAACGTTATGTTACCAAAATGTTATGATATGCTTTAGGGTTTAAAAAAATGAAGAAATGTTTTTGCAGTAAACGTAGGAACTTAATTAAATGTTATCGAATGATGATGTTTTGTTAAAATATAAAATACTAAAAATCAATTATTTACATTTCTAATGTTAATTTAATGTTACGTAATAGTTGTTTAAATGTAAATTAAATGTTATGTTTGTGATGTAATCATTAATTAAAGCCCAAATGAATATGAGAAATTTAGTAATTGTTCTTATGATGCTTAGTGTAGCATTCTCTTATGCTCAAGACAGTAAAGAACCAAAGTTAGAGAAGAAAGGCGACTTAACTTACGTTACGTATTATCATGATAATGGTGAAATAAGTCAAACAGGTGTGTTTAATGCAGATGGCAATATTCATGGTGAATGGAAAAGCTACGATGCTGAAGGTAATAAAGTAGCATTAGGAAACTATGATAATGGTAAAAAAGTTGGAAAATGGTTTTTCTGGCAAGGAGAATCTTTAAAAGAAGTAGATTTTATCGATTCTAAAATTGTAAGTGTTAACCAATGGGATAACAAAACCAAAGTTGCCATTAACAACTAGTAGTTGTCGATACTTAAATAAAAAAGGCGTTCTAAAATTTAGAACGCCTTTTTTATTTATAGACAATTTAATGTTTGTCTTAGAACTTAAATGTGTAACCTAATGATATTTCAGTGCCTGGCTCTCTCAATGAAAAAATTTGATTGCTTGCACCAAAAGACTCATATTCACTTAATCTTTCGTCACCAAGTATATTAGATACTTTAAGGTCTATAGATGAACGTTGATTCTCGCCAAAAGATTTGTTTAACGTAAAGTTTAAACTGTTAAAAGGCTGAGTATAAACATCTGGTACTTCACGGATACCAACAACTTCTAAAGTTTCACCTTGTACGTTGTAGAATAATCCAGTTCTTAAACCAATATCACTATTGTCGTAATTTAATCCAACATTAATTAAATAAGGAGCTTGTCCTTGCATATCTCTTTTTCTGTCAATTGATTCTCCATCTCTGGCTGAAGCAACTCTACCGTTATACTCGTCATCAGACATTGTTAACTCAGATTTAATTAAAGAGAAATTGGCTGTTAGTTTAAGATTGTTTAAACCTTCAGAAATAAATCCTAATCGTTGTCTTGCTTCAAATTCTGCACCATAAACAACAGCGTCACCTAAGTTACCAACAGTAAGCTGTGTTGGAGCAGAGACAAAGAATGTTTGCTCAATTACGTCTGTAAAGTCTTTGTAGAAACCACTTATAGCAAACATTTGTCCTTCTTCACCAAAAAACTCATAACGTATATCAAAGTTGTTGATATATGTTGGTACTAAGTTAATATCACCAATAAACAATCTACTTGTAATTGGATCGAAGATTTGTGCTACAGAAGCTTCTTTAAAAGAAGGTCTTGCTGTAGTACGAGAGTAAGATGCTCTTAAATTAGATTTATCGTTAACTGCATAAATAACATTAGCTGATGGGAATAAATCAAATTCGTCTAAGATTAATTCTCTATCAAATACATTATCAGCATCTTCACCAGTGTAGAATGAGCTAAAGAACTCAGTTCTTAAACCAACTACTGTTTTTAATTTTTCAGTGATATTAAATTCAGTTGAAAAATAAGTAGATCCAATTTGTTGCTCACCTTCATAAGCATCTCTTGGGTTAAAGTTGTCTGTATAGACAACATAAGTACCAGCATCTGTTTCTGGTGTCCAAAGGTTTTCAGTAGCTAACAAATTATCTGCATTACCGCTTGCAATATAAGATTGATCTCCACGAATGTTAAAGGTAAAGTCATCAATACTAAAATCTCTAAACTTATACGTAAATGAACCTCCAAATTTTATTTTAGCTTGGCGGCCAAATAACTCTACAGTTTTGTCAAAATCTGCTTTGCCAGCCCAAGACTCTTCAAGTAAGTTTCTCCATAACTGAATAGGTAATGTTGAAGCAGAAGGACTTAAGAATGAATTACCATTATCAGCTTGCTGAAATGGCGTAATTCTATGGTTTTTATCCATTACCTTAGAGAAGGTAGGAGATAATTTCCATTCAAAGTTAAATGGCTTATCGTCTGTAATGCTATTTAACCTGTGCTTACCCGTAAGAAATAAGTTGGTAATTGAACGCTCTGTATAGGTAATAGAGTTTTTTGTGAGTGGTTCTAATCCACCTCCAGTACCGTCCTGAGATATTACCTGGTTAAAGAAACCTGCAGTAGACTCACCATTTTGTACATGAAGTAAATTTACCTTAAACTTAGATTTATCCGTTTTATAAGCTAAACCTAACATACCATTTAAAATCACATTGTTAATACCTTCAGAACCTTTAGAATCTAGAGCAGCAATTAACTCATTGTCTGATGTGTCTTGTGGGTTTTTTATGTATGCACCATCAAATCTGTTTTTGTAAAACGTTGTTTCGTTTTTATAAGAGAATGATGCTTGGTACCCTAATTTATCATCACCAATGTCGTATTGATTGCCCAAGGTAAAACCAAAGTCGTAGTTCATACCACTAGTTTCTTGCTTAGCTGCTAGTTCTTTTTCAAAACTATTTGTAAGTGTTGTAAGTGTTGTAGTATTAATACCATTACCTAGTACTCCTTCCTCAAATTGATATCTGTTAACAGGTACATTTCGCATACCATCATCATAACCTAACCAGTCAGTATCACTACCTCCTGATGTTAAATATGAATTATTGAAATGCATGTCTGGGTTGTAACCACCTCCCAATGAAATTGAATATTCAGCCTTACTTGGAAAGTCTTTTGTAACTATATCTACAATACCACCAGTAAAGTCTGCTGGATATTCAGCAGATGCAGACTTTAAAACAATAACATTGTCAAGAATATTTGTTGGAAATAAATCCATTTGAATTGTGTTACGGTCTGGATCTAAACCTGGGATATCAATACCATTTAAGATAGACTTTGTATAGCGATCACCAAGACCACGTACAAATACATATTTATCACCTTGTATAGAAACACCAGGAACACTTTTTACAGCAGCAGCAACATTACTTGCTCCAGTACTTTTAATAGCCTGAGAAGACAAACCATCCATTACAACTGCTGATTTTTTTTGTAAATTTAAAACAGCACTTTCTGTGTTTCTTTTTGTAGTTGTAGTAATTACAACTGTGTCTAAAGAATTAGTTTCCATCAAAACATCTAAGGTAAATACCTCGCCGTTTTTTATGACAACATCTGAAATTTCTTTAGTTGCATACCCAACAAAGGAGAAAACCAATGTGTAAGTACCTTCTTCTAGCTCCATTTCAAACTTTCCATCAAAATCTGTAGTAACACCTTTTGAGGTACCTTTAACTAAAATGTTAGCAAAGGCCATTGGTTCATTAAATTCACCATCGATTACTGTTCCGGCTACTTTTCCTTGTGAGAATGCTGTAGATGTCGCTGAAATGAAAATAAAAAGAGCTAAAACTTTTATTATATGTTTCATGTAATATTGTATATATCCAATGCCTACCTGGTAGACATTGGATTTATTTATATGAATTAAAAAGTGTTTATTAGAATCCTAAACCACCTTCTGCATTAGCATAGGTCCAGCTAAGGTTAGAAGTAGTAGCACCAACTGTTTGTGCACCTTCTGTAACTGCAGTAGCAGTAGATCCAAAGCCAGATACAGTAACTGTTTCTGCTTTGTTAGCAAAAATGCTAGTAACATCTGTTACACCTTCAGGTAATACAATTTCCCAAGCACCAAATGTTAAGATACCATTGTTATAGTTTGTTGCAACACCATCGTTATCTAATTCAACGTCAGATTCAGCTTTAAAACCATATGCATAAACATTTTCTGTATGACCTTGTGCGTTACTTCTGTAATCAGCATACTCACCGTTTGCAGTTACAGTATTACCTATGATTGTTGCATTTCTTAAAGTGAATGATCCAGAACCTGTTCCTTCAGGACCGTCAATTTCGAAAGCGTGATCAGAAATATCACCTAAAACAACAACTACATTGTCAACTGTTCCAGCGTAAGCTTGGTCAATATCTATAGCGTCATCACCTTGAGCCCATACTAAAATGTTAGATGCATCAACAGTACCTCCAAAGAATTCTACACCGTCATCAACATTACCAACAACCTCAATATTGTCTATAATTGTACCAGCACCAACACCACCTAAAGTAAGACCGTTGATTTCGTTACCTTCACCAATTAAAGCACCACCATGACGGATAGAAATGTATCTCATGCTACCAGAACTATCGTTTTCATCTGTACCACCGTAAAGACCAAAAGTATCATCTGCAGGAATACCTTCAATTTGAGCTTCAACGATATCTCCAGAGAAAGAACAAGGTGCATTACCTAATACGATTAAACCTCCCCAAAGACCTCTGTCGTTTTCATCTAAATTAGTACCAGCAGTTTGACCGCAAGTAATGTTATCTTGTGTAGATGTGAAGATAATTGGCTCAGAAGCTGTACCGTTGGCGTTAAGAGTACCACCTCTTGCTACAATTAAAGCAGAAGCTAAGGAACCAGTTCCTGAAGAACCTTTAATGATAGTTCCAGGATTAATAGTTAAAGTTGCTCCAGCAGGTACAACAACTTTTTGGTTTAATTGGTAAATGTTGTCATTTGTCCAAACATCACCATCAGTTATTTCACCAGTTACAGTTACAACAGGACAGTCGTCAGTTGAACCACCACCTGGATTTTCATTTATTATTGTCGTAGATGTCTCTACAATTAAAGGAGCATCATCATCTTTAAAACAACTAGTAAATACTAGTGTAGAAGTTACTAACGCGATTAAAAGTAATTTTTTCATTGAGTTGAATTTTTAATAAACAATTTTTAGTTTTTATTGTGATGCAAAGAAAACGTGATATTCCCTTGAAGAGGTTACTCAATGATTAAAGTTTTGTGACCAAAAAGTTAGTTAAAGGTTAGTTTAATATTAAGCGAATTAGCGTTAAGGATACAATTTCTTAACATTGTAAAATATGATAATTGAAAACTGTTTTTCTAAATGATTCTATACCAATTTATTTATCTTGCATCTTTAATTTTTAAGATATGAACTGGGAGCAATTATTGTCTTTAAGACGCTTTGGTGATGAGAATAAACGGTTAAGAAAAGAACAAGACGAAACTCGTGTTGGATTTGAAGTGGATTATGACCGTATTATATTTTCTTCAGAGTTTAGAAGTCTACAAGATAAAACACAGGTTGTACCGCTATCTAAAACAGATTTTGTTCATACCAGATTAACACATAGCCTAGAGGTTAGTGTGGTTGGGCGTTCTTTAGGTAGGCAAGTTGGTAAGTTACTTTTAGATAAGCATCCGCATTTAGAAAATGTACATGGCTATAAGATTAATGATTTTGGGGCTATTGTAGCTGCCGCTGCTTTAGCGCACGATATAGGTAACCCTCCTTTTGGTCATTCTGGTGAAAAAGCAATAGGTGCATATTTTAAGAATGGAGATGGAGCTAAATTTAAATCTGAATTAACTGATAAAGAATATCAAGATTTATGCGATTTTGAAGGTAATGCTAATGGCTTTAAAATTTTAACCGAGAGCAGAGCTGGTAGAGTAGGTGGATTGCGATTAAGCTATGCCACACTTGGTTCCTTTATGAAATATCCGAAAGAGTCTTTACCAAAAAAGCCTAGCAACCATATAGTTGATAAAAAATATGGCTTTTTTCAAAGTGAAAAAGAGATGTTTTCGGCTGTTGCTTCAGATTTAGGCTTAATTAAGAGAAGTGAAACGGACTTGAGCTACAACAGACATCCTCTAGCCTATTTAGTAGAGGCAGCCGATGATATTTGCTATACGATTATAGATTTTGAAGATGGAATAAATCTCGGATTAATCGAAGAAGATTATGCATTAGAGTACTTGATAAAACTTGTAAAGGGAAGAATCATAACCAAAAATTATAATGCTTTACAAACTACTGAAGACAGAGTTAGCTATTTGAGGGCATTGGCTATTAGTACTTTGATTGATGAAGCTGCTTCAATATTTATGAAAAATGAAACTGACATCCTAGAAGGGAAATTTGAAACTGCACTTCTAGATGTTAGTCAGTACAAGGCTCAAATAACCGATATCATTAATTTGAGTATCAAGAAAGTCTACCGATCAAAAGAGGTGATAAATAAAGAGATTGCAGGATACGAAATATTAAATCAACTGCTCAATGCCTACGGGAATTTAGCCTTAAATGTATACAACGATAGCTTGTCGAATTATGATAAATTATTGCAGAATCTTTTGCCTGAAACGGTAAGTTTATCAAATGAATCCTTATACAACAATTTACTTTCTGTGTGCTTATTTATTTCGAAACTCTCAGATACTAACGCTATGTTGTTACATAAAAAGCTGAAAGGGAATATTTTATAAAATGCATTTCATCGAATAAATTTGGTTTTTAACGGTAAATTATTTTAATTTATTGCATAATTAGCCCCAAAAAACCTACTTATGAGAAATAATATACTCGGAGGCTTAGTCATTTTTGTAGTAGTACTGACTTGCCTATTAATGCTAGACGATATTTCTAACGTTCAAGATCAACCTGTAAAAAAAGACACTGTTCTAATTGAACAAATTGAAGGTAATACTGATTTAGCTATCGTGGAGGATAGTGAGTAAATCTTCAATTTTCTTTGTAATCGAAGCAGAATCTAGTTCTTGTAATTGCTGCAGTTGGAGTATTGTGCCTTGCTCAATAAATTCATCTGCGATACCTAAAACTTCAATGTGTTGCTTATAGTTATGCGAATTAGCAAAGGCTAAAATTGAACTTCCAAAACCTCCTACAATAGTTCCGTCTTCTATAGTGACAATGATTTTGTGTGTTTTAAAAATTTCGTGTAATAACCCTTCATCAAGTGGTTTTACAAATTGCATGTCGTAATGCGAAACGTCTAAATCTATAATAGCATCTTCAACATTTTTTGACATAGTACCAATTGATAAAAAGGCTAAATCTGTACCTTGTTTAAGGCATTCGCCTTTTCCTATTTCAATATTTTCAAACGGTTTTTTCCAATCTAAAAGATGACCTCTGCCACGAGGATATCTTATGGCAATTGGAAAATCTATTCCTAATTGAACAGTATACATTATGTTGCGTAACGCTATAGCATCTCTTGGCGCAAAAATTACTAAGTTAGGAATACAGTTAAGGTATGCTATATCAAAAACACCGTGATGTGTTGCGCCATCTTCACCAACCAAGCCAGCTCTATCCAAACAAAAGATAACAGGCAAGTTTTGCAACGCTACATCATGAATAATCTGGTCGTAGGCACGTTGTAAAAAGGTAGAGTAGATGTTACAAAACGGAATTAATCCTTGTGTAGCCATACCAGCAGCCAGAGTTACGGCATGTTGTTCGGCAATACCAACATCAAACGCACGATTAGGAAAAACAGCCATCATGTATTTTAAAGAGCTACCTGTTGGCATAGCTGGCGTAATGCCAATAATTTTTTCGTTGTTTCTGGCAAGTTCTACAATGGTTTCACCAAAAACATCTTGATATTTTGGTGGCTCACTAACACTCGATTTAGTAATAAGTTCACCAGTTTTCGCATCAAATTTACCTGGTGCATGGTATTTAACCTGATCTCTCTCGGCTTGTTTTAGCCCTTTACCTTTTGTGGTAATAACATGTAAAAACTTTGGCCCTTTTACTGTTTTTAAACGTTTAAGTTCAGAAATTAATGAGGGTAAATCATGGCCATCTATTGGACCAGAATAATTAAAATTTAAGGCTTCAAAAATGTTATCTTGCTTTTGAGTCCCTTTTTTTACATTAGTTAAATACTGTTTTAATGCGCCAACGCTAGGGTCTATACCAATAGCATTATCATTAAGAATTACTAATAAATTAGCATCTGTAACTCCAGCGTGGTTAAGACCTTCAAAGGCCATTCCGCTGGCAATTGAAGCATCTCCAATAACAGCAATATGATGTTTGTCTTCACTTTTTAATTGCGAAGCAATTGCCATTCCTAATGCTGCCGAAATTGAAGTAGAAGAGTGTCCTACACCAAAAGTATCGTAAATGCTTTCGCTACGTTTTGGGAAACCACTAATGCCGTTTAGTTGTCTGTTGGTTTCGAAACTATCTTTTCGCCCAGTTAAAATTTTGTGACCATAAGCTTGGTGACCAACATCCCAAATCAATAAATCTTCAGGTGTGTTAAAGACGTAATGTAATGCAATGGTCAATTCTATAACACCTAAACTGGCACCAAGATGCCCTTCTTTTGTGGCTACAATGTTTATGATGAATTCACGTAGCTCTTTAGCTACTTGAGGCAAGTCGTCGGCTTTAATTTGACGTAAATCTTGTGGCAGGTTTATATGTTTTAAAAATGAATTTTGCACCAAGCAAAAATACAAGATTTTCTAGTCTTCAATTACAAAAGTTATAGGTAGATTATAGACCATAGAAATTGCTTTACCTCTTTGCTTACCTGGTTTAAATTTTGGCAATAAATTTATAACGCGTATAGCTTCTGCTTCAAAAAGAGGATGAGGAGCTCTGACTTTTATGTTTGCTACATCTCCAGTTTCGTTAATTTTAAATTGTGTAAAAATTCTTTTTTTACCTTTTAAACCAGTACTGTCTCCAATATTTTGATTAAAGTTTTCCTTTACGATTTCTTTTATGCGATCTGAAAAGTAAGCTTTCTTTTCTTTGGTGGTTAATTGTTTTGGTGTGTCCAAGAATTCTGGTGGTTGCTCAATGACAATGAGTCCAAAAACGACATTGTCATTTTCATTGAAATTATTGCATTGAATTGATAATTCACCTTCCAAAGGTTCAGTGTTATTTGGGTCAATAACTTCGATATCAGTAGTGTCCCTTGGTTGTACCACAATATCTCCTACAGTTTCAATAATCATCATACCTTCAACTTGAGGATCCTTTATTTTAGTTTTTGAAGATTTATCTTTTTTGTTAAGAGAATCTTGCTGTATCTCTTTTTTCTCATTGTGGTTGAGTAACGTATCAATAATTTTGTTGTTTGTTTCAACAACTTCTATGCTTTCAATTTTCTTTTTTTGTCCGTTTTCATCTTCACAATTAAACAACGTTATTCCCATAGAAATTAAAAGCGCCAACAAAAACAATCGATGGAAACTTTGGTTTTGATGAATAACAGCTTCAGGAATTCTTAAGTTAATACTGTCCAATTGACTTTGCTTTATATGTCCACAAATACGTTGGTCTTTGTTGTTGTGTAAGTAATCCTGAATAGCGTCAGGACTCATTTTTGTAAAATCCACAACAGTTTTAGTACACGATGTGCAAAATCGGCCCTTTTCGTTTGGTGTCATTTTAGACCAATCTTCATGGCATGGTTTTGGGATGGAAATAGAATAGTAAGTACTCATAATTAATAGCTTTCTATTATTTCATCAAAATTCTTGCCGTAATAGAATCTAGTAATTTTGAAATTGTATTTTTACAACAATGATACAGCCATTTGACGATACTTATTTTATGAAAAAAGCGCTTCAGGAAGCTGAGGTTGCTTATGAAAAAGGCGAAATTCCTGTTGGAGCAGTAATTGTTGTAGAAGACCGTATAATTGCAAGAACGCATAATCTTACAGAACTTTTAAACGATGTTACTGCGCATGCCGAAATGCAAGCCATAACGGCTGCAGCCAATTTTTTAGGTGGAAAATACTTAACCAAATGCACCTTGTATGTGACGTTAGAGCCTTGCCAAATGTGCGCAGGTGCATTATACTGGAGCCAAATTGCAAAAATAGTCTATGGAGCTTCAGATGAGCAACGTGGATTTATGACTATGGGAACAAAGTTGCATCCCAAAACAAAAGTGGTTGGTGGTGTTTTAGCTGATGAGGCTTCAGAATTAATGAAGCGATTTTTTATTGAAAAACGAAATTTGAATTAAACACAAAGAAAAATGCATAAGTTATTAGGAATCGTAATCTTACTGTTTGCATTAAACTGTAAGTCAACAGAAAATAAAACAAAAATGACAAAAGAAGCTATTGTTCTTATAGGAAAAGGTAATTTGTATGGTTCTGGTTCAGAAGGTATAGAGAAACAGAATTTAATTATTACATCTCCTAAAGTATGGAAAGACTTGCTTAATAAAATGAATGCTGTTAATAAGGTTTCTGATAGTTTTTCAGAAACAGATATTGACTTTTCTGAGTATACTGTAATTGCTGTTTTTGATGAGATAAAGAATTCAGGTGGACATAGCCTAAATCTGGTTATTCAAGAAACTAAGGATAAAATTTTAGTAGAGGTGTTGAGAAAAGGGCCAAATGGTATAGCAACTTCGGTAATGACGCAACCTTATTATATTGTAAAAATTCCTAAACCTAGTTTGCCAATAGTTTTTGAATAAAAAAAACGCCCAACCAAAGGTTGAGCGTTGCACTAAAAATAAAGTATATCTCTTAAAGGATGCTTACGTTCGCAGCAACCATTCCTTTTCTGCCTTCTTCTTCTGTGTACTCTACATTGTCACCTTCGCGTAACTCTACGCCATTAAGGTTTGATACGTGAACGAAGATGTCTTTTCCTGTTTCTTCGTTTGTAATGAATCCAAATCCTTTTGAATCATTGAAAAATTTAACTGTTCCAGTCATTATAAAAAAATAAAAAATTAAAGCCCAAAGGTAAGGTATTAATTGACGCGCAAGGTTAATAAATCGTTTTATTTTAAAATATTGAAAATTAATAAGTTACTTAATACTTGTTTTCCCTTTGATTTTCGCGCATCTTTTCAAGATTTTCCTTGGTAAGCATATAGTCTTTAGCATCTTTTCCTTTCCATCTGTAGTAAGAAAATAAAGGAAATACGACGAAAAATAAACCCAATACACCAAACCCAATGAGCTTTTCGGTGTAATTTGTATCTAAAACTAGTCCGCAAACGATGCTACCTACAGAGGTAATAAATGCAATAAGTGTTACAATATGAATAGGTTTCATCAATTATATTCTAGGATGTAAAATTAATCAATTCGTTACGATACGCTGTTAAAAGTTTAGACTTTGAAACAAAACCGAAATATTTATTGTCTTTTACCACTGGTAAATTCCAAGCTCTAGATTGCTGAAATTTTTTCATTACTTTCTCCATGGAGTCCTCTTCGTAATAAATGATCTCTGGCGGTTTTTGCATAAAAGTTTCAACAGTTGTAGAGTTATAAAGTGACTGATCAAACATTACAGACCTAATATTGTCTAATAGAATGATGCCAATAAAATTCCGTTTGCTATCTGTAACAGGAAATAGGTTTCGGTTAGATTTAGAAACTCCATTTTTCAACATATCTCCCAGTGTCATGTCTGGGTGTAGTTCTACAAAATTTTGTTCAATAACAGAATCGAGCTTCATTAAGGTAAGAACGCTTTTGTCTTTGTTTTGAGTGAGAAGCGCACCTTTTTCTAATAATTCTTTGGTGTAAATAGTATGGTCTAAACCATTTTTATTGATGATAAAAGACATAGAAGCAGTTATCATTAAAGGTACAAAGAGTTGATAGCCTCCGGTGATTTCGGCAATTAAGAAAATAGCAGTTAATGGAGCATGCAGCACACCTGCGATAAGACCTGCCATGCCAATTAAGGTGAAGTTAGCTTCAGACACATTAAAACCTAAGCCACAATGATTAATCACTTTTGCAACCACATTTCCTAAAGCACTTCCCATTACTAATGTTGGGATAATAATTCCGCCAGTTCCACCTGCTGCAAAAGTGGTTGTCATGGCTATGGCTTTAAAAATGGTAATTCCAAAAAGAAGTGCAATTACAATCCAGATATTGTCCAGGTGTTCATCAAAAGGTGTTTTGCCTAATGCTTCAATATCATTGCCAAGTAAAAGGTTATTTATAAAACCAAAACCTTCACCATAAAGTGGAGGAATAAAAAAGAGCATTACTCCAATGGCTAAACCACCAATAATTAGTTTTTGTCTTGCGGACTTTAATCGGTTGAATATTGAAGTGACTCCAAAATAAATTTTAGAAAAATAGATAGAAGCAACTCCAGTACCAATGCCTAAAAGAATATAAAACAATGTGTCTTTTATGGCAAACTTGTCTGAAACGCTAAACTCAAATAAGACACTGTCTCCCAGAAAGAAGTAAGAGGTTATTACTGAAGAAACCGATGCGATTAACAAAGGTAATAACGAAGCAAAAGTTAAGTCTAAACTAAATACTTCTATTGCAAAAATAATGGCAGCAATAGGTGACTTAAAAATAGAAGCAATAGCTCCGGCTGCTGCACAAGCAATTAATAGGCTTCTGGTTTTTCTATCAATATGTAATAAGCGACTAAAGTTAGAACTTAATGCAGATGCCGAAGCAATTGCAGGTCCTAACAAACCAACCGAACCACCAAAACCTACGGTTAGAGGAGCTGTGATTAGTGGATAATAAATTTTCTTCTTATCAATGATACCATCTCTTTTTGATAGGGCAAATAGAATAGAAGGTATGGCATGCTCGCTAGGTTTTTTTGAAATATACTTTACAAACAAATACACCAAAAACAAACCCACAATTGGTAAAATAAAATAGATACTATTTTCTGAAAGAATAACTCCTTTTTCAAAAATAGCTTCAATCGCAAAAGTGATGTTTTTAATGAAAACCGAAATAAGTCCAGCTAACAAACCAATGATGAGACTTAGTAAAAAGACAAAGTTTTTTTCGGAGACATGTTTGTATCTCCAAATGAGTAATCGTTTTAATAAGTTGGACTTAGTTGGCATAGTTTAAATCTAACAAAAAATCCTGCAAGAAGCAGGATTTAATATTTATGATTTTAAATTCAATTTTAAATTGAGTTCCTGCAATTGTTCGTCATCGATAGGTGCAGGTGCATCTATCATTACATCTCTTCCCGAATTGTTTTTTGGGAAGGCAATGAAATCTCTAATCGTTTCTTGTCCTCCTAAAATAGCAACAAGTCTATCGAGACCAAAAGCAATACCACCATGTGGAGGTGCGCCATATTCAAAAGCATCCATTAAGAAACCAAACTGCGCCCTAGCTTCTTCTTCAGAGAACCCTAAGTGTTTTAGCATAATCGCTTGTGTTGCTTTATCGTGAATACGAATAGAACCACCACCAATTTCGTTACCATTTAATACTAAATCGTAAGCATTGGCCTTAACTTCGCCTGGTTTAGAATCTAATAATTCTAATTGGCCTGGTTTTGGAGACGTAAATGGATGGTGCATCGCGTGGTAACGCTCAGTATCTTCATCCCATTCTAAGAGCGGGAAATCCATAACCCAAAGCGGTGCGAATTCGTCTGGTTTACGTAAGCCTAAACGTTCCGCTAATTCCATACGTAAAGCACTTAACTGTGTTCTTACTTTGTGAGTGTCACCAGATAGTACACAAATTAAATCTCCTGCTTTAGCTCCAGTTACTTCAGCCCATTTAGCTAAATCGTCTTGGTCATAAAACTTATCTACTGAAGATTTGAAAGTACCATCATCATTACAACGACAATACACCATTCCTAAAGCGCCAACTTGCGGACGTTTTACCCAGTCAATAAGTTTGTCTATCTCTTTTCTTGTGTAACTGTTTCCTCCAGGAACAGCGATTCCTAATACTAATTCAGCGTTGTTAAAAACACCAAAGTCTTTATGTTGTGCTACTTCGTTAAGTTCTCCAAACTCCATTCCAAAACGAATGTCTGGTTTGTCGTTTCCATACAAACGCATAGCATCGTCATAAAGCATTCTTGGGAATTCTTGAATATCAACTCCATTTACTTCTTTAAGTAAATGACGTGTTAAACCTTCAAAAGCGTTTAAGATATCTTCTTGTTCTACAAACGCCATTTCACAGTCTATTTGTGTAAACTCAGGTTGTCTGTCGGCACGTAAATCTTCATCTCTAAAGCATTTTACAATTTGAAAATACTTATCCATTCCACCAACCATAAGCAATTGCTTAAAAGTTTGTGGTGATTGTGGAAGCGCATAAAATTGACCTTCGTTCATTCGAGAAGGTACCACAAAATCGCGAGCTCCTTCAGGAGTAGACTTAATTAAATAAGGAGTTTCTACTTCTATAAAACCTTCTTTTGATAAATAGTTGCGAACTTCTTGAGTAACTTTATGTCTAAATATCAAACTGTTTTTTACTGGATTACGACGAATATCTAAGTAACGATACTTCATACGTAACTCTTCACCTCCATCTGTATCATCTTCAATAGTAAAAGGCGGTAATTTGGCAGAGTTTAAAATGGTTAATTTGCTTACCAATATTTCAACGTCGCCTGTAAGTATGTTAGGGTTTTTAGAAGCACGTTCAATAACAGTTCCTGTAACTTGAATGACAAACTCACGACCTAGCTTTTGAGCTTGTTCCATCATGGTTTTAGAAGTACGTTCTTCATCAAAAATAAGTTGTGTGATACCATAACGGTCGCGTAAGTCTACCCAAACCATAAAGCCTTTATCACGAACTTTTTGAACCCAACCTGAAAGTGTTACTTCTGTATTAATATGTGATGCTCTTAACTCACCACAGTTATGACTTCTATACATACTATAAATTTTGATGTGCAAATTTAATGAAGTTAAATGATTATCAAATAAAAAAAGCCTCAACATTTGTCGAGGCTTTTCTGCTATTAATCAAACTACTTAAACAGGGTTAAGATAGTACTTTCATTATTCTTCAATGCGTTCATTCATAGAAAACGCTACTTGCTCCTCTTCTTCATTGCCAGATGATCTTTTTCGGAGCCACATTTTAAACTTAGTGACTAAGAAGAATAGAACAGGAACTATAATAAGGGTAAGGAACGTTGCAATAAGTAATCCGTAAATTACTGTCCAAGCTAATGGTCCCCAGAAAATAACGTTGTCACCACCAATGTATACATTAGCATCAAACTCTTTAAATAATGTAAAGAAATTAATGTTTAATCCAATGGCTAATGGTACTAAACCAAATATAGTTGTGATTGCAGTTAATAGTACTGGACGTAAACGTGCTTTACCTGCTTTTACAATACTTTCGTATAAATCTTCTTCTTCAAGGTAATCGTCATCTTCAAGATTAAGATTTACCTTTTTTCGGTCAATTAACAGTTGTGCGTAATCTAAGAGTACAACACCATTGTTAACCACAACTCCTGCTAGTGATATAATACCAACCATAGTCATCATAATTACAAAGGCGCTTCCTGTTATAACAATTCCTCCAAATACACCTATTAAACTTAAGAAGATCGCTAACATGATAATTGTTGGCTTTGAAATAGAGTTAAATTGGAATATTAAAATGAAGAAAATTAAACCTAAACCTGTAAAGAATGCACCCATTAAAAAGGCCATTTGTTTGTTTTGCTCTTCAATTTGACCAGTATAATCTACTTTAATATTATCAGGCAAACCTTCGTAAGCCTGCATTTCATTTTGAATTTGGGTTACCACAGCTCCTGCATCAGTAAATCCTGGTGCTAATGCTGAATAAACTGTTACCACACGCTTGGTGTCTTTGTGTTTAATAGCACTAAAACCTGAAGTGTTTTCGGCATGAGCAATGGCAGAAACAGGTATCTCTTTAATTTGCCCACTTGCCATATCTCTAAATGTGATTTTTTGATTGAAAAGTGCACTTTTATTGTAGCGGTTATCTTCATTAAATCTCACATAAATATCATAATCGTCACCACCTTCTTTGTAGATGCCAGCTTTAGACCCAAAAATAGAATTACGTAATTGCTGCCCAACTTGTGATGCAGATACACCTAATTCACCTGCTTTTTCTCTGTCAACAATAACACGCATTACAGGTTTGTCTTTGTTAACATCAATTTTAAGCTCATCAATACCAGCTACGTTTTTACTGTTGATAAACTCACGCATTTGCTCAGCAGCATTGATAAGTTCGTTATAGTCTTCACCTTCTAATTCGATATTAATTGGTGCTCCTGCAGGAGGTTCATCAACATTTTTTTCTACAGAAATTAATACTCCTGGGAATATACCAACTAAAGCTTTTTGAACTTTTTGACGCAGTAACTCACTGTCTTCACCTTCACGATATTTAAACTCACGCATTGATGCGGTAATTTTTGCTTTATGAGGCATTTCGGCAGCTGAACCACCATCGGTTTGTGGGTTTCCTGCACCTTCACCAACTTGCGATACAGCACTTTCAACCATAAAGTTGTAATCGCCATTTTTATATTGGTCGTCATCTAAAACATCGTAAACAATCTTTTCAATTTCTTTGGTTATAGCATTGGTTTTTTCAATAGCTGTACCTTCAGGATATTCAATGTAAACAATGATTTGATTCGGGATATTATCTGGGAAAAACTCTACTTTGGTACGTTGGGTAGCTAATGAAGCTCCAAAAGCTATAAAAGCAATAATAAGCAGTAAAAATGTTCCGACAGCTAAACCGTAAGGACGCCAACCTTTTAAGGCTTTACGCAATTGTCTTTCATACCAGTTTTCTAGTTTTACTAATGTTTTGGTTTGGAAATTATTTGCCCATTTACGTAAAAACAATCGATACACCCAAAGCATAACAGCTGTAAATATCATTAAGGTTCCTAAAGCTCTGTATTCTCCACCAACAATAAATATAATAAGACCTATAACAGCCATTATAATTGTTGTTCTTATGATTTTGTGAAGTGGCATGTCTTTGTCTTCGGTATTCATAAATTGAGATACTAAAACAGAGTTAAAGAAAATAGCCACGAATAATGATGACCCTAATACTATAGATAGTGTTTGAGGTAAAATCATCATAAATTCTCCCATAATTCCAGGCCATAACCCTAATGGAATAAAGGCAGCCACAGTAGTTGCTGTTGAAATGATAATAGGAAAGGCAATTTCACCAATACCTTTTTTAGCAGCTTCAATTCGGCTCATGCCTTCTTCGTCCATTAAACGATAGACGTTTTCAACAACCACAATACCATTGTCTACCAACATACCAAGTCCCATAATTAGCCCAAATAATACCATGGTGTTTAGGGTAATACCAAACATACTAAGTATCATGAGTGACATAAACATAGACATTGGTATTGCAAACCCAACAAATATGGCGTTTTTGAATCCTAAGAAGAACATTAAAACTGTTACTACCAGAATAACTCCAAAAATGATATTGTTTACCAAATCATCAACTTGACCAATAGTAACTGAGGATTGGTCGTTAGTAATGGTAATGTCTAAATCTTGAGGGAAAACATTTTCTTTAGATTCTTTAACTATAGTATGAATTTGCTCTGCAGCATCCATCATATTTTTACCAGCACGTTTTTTTACATCGAGCATTACTACTGGATGTCCATACTCACGTGCATAAGTGGTTTTGTCTTCTTCTTTAAAGCTAACCGTTGCAACATCTTTTAAATAGATAGGATAATCGTTTTCAGATTTTACAACAAAGTTTTCCAATTCTGAAGGTGTTTCAATTTCACCTAAAACTCTAATGGTGCGACGTTGCCCACTCGCTTTGATATTACCAGCAGACATAGTTACGTTTCCACCATTTATGGCATTAATGATATCGCTAAAGGTTACTTTAGCTGCGGTCATTTTATAAATATCTACTGCAACTTCAACTTCTTTTTCTTGAGCACCACGAATAGCAACTTCTTTAATTTCTAGTAAGTCTTCAATTTCATCTTGAAGGTATTCACCATAATCTTTAAGTTTTTCAACAGGATAATCACCAGAAATATTAATGTTTAGAATTGGCATTTCTTCTGAAAGGCTTAACTCAAACACATCAGGTTCTACTTTTGCACCATTAAATGTTGGCCAATCCTCGCCAGCAGTTTCAGATTCTATTTCGTCTTTCACCTTTTGTTTGGCTTGTTCAACGGTTAAGTTTTCGTCAAACTCAACAATTACCATAGAGTAATCTTCGGCTGAGGTAGAGGTTATTTCTACTACATTACTAACGGTTTTTAGCTGGTCTTCTAGTGGGTCTGTTACTAGTTTTTCAATGTCCTCAGCTGTGTTGCCTGGAAAAACAGTGCTTACATATATTTTGGTTTCGTTTACTTCTGGGTAGTTTTCTCGTGGCATATCAAAAAATGCCGAAACACCTAGATAAAAGAATACCAATATAAGGACATACATTGTCGTTTTATTGTTGATTGCCCATGAGGACAACCCAAATTCTTTATTGACTTTTTTCTGTTTGTCAGTCATAACTTTGGTTGATCGTTAATTGATTGAGTCTTTATTGATATTAATTACCTTAACTGTTTGCTCGTCTTTAACACTACGTGCACCTTCTTTAATGATTTCAGCACCTTTTTCAATTCCTGAAAGGACTTCAATAACATCTCCTTGTGTTTTACCAGTTTTGATAATTACTTTTTTAGCAACACCTTCTTCTTTGTCATTTTTATCTTCAACAACATATATGTATTGCTCGCCTTCAGCATTTTCAGAAATAACACTTTGAGGAATTAAAATAGCATTCTCGTTAGTGTAATCGTTGATTTTTAATTTCGCTGTTAAGTTTGGTTTAATAGTATTGTCTCCTTTAGGTAATCCAATTTCAACTTTAAATGTTCTGTTAGCAGCATTGATAAAATCTCCTGCTTGACGAACATTACTTTCAACAGTTTTACCAAGTACAGGAAACTCAACATCTACATGTTTACCTACAGTAACGTCTTTAATGTAACGTTCAGGAACCTCAGTTTCTATATACATATTACTTAGGTTTACAATTCGCATTAAAGGTGATTGACCAGCAGCTACAACACTACCTTGTTCGGTGATAACATCGTCAATAGTTCCAGAAAATGGAGCCCTTACAGTAGTTTTAGCTACTTGCTGTTTTATTTGGTCAACAGCTTTTTGTTGCGCTTCGTAATTAGATTTTGCTTGTAAAAACTGAATTTCACTACCTATGTTTTGATCCCATAAACGTTTTTGACGTTCGTAAGTGGTTTTAGCTAAATCTGCTTGAATTTGAAGCTGAGACAATTGTTGGCCTAATCCACCATCATCAATTTTAGCTAACACTTGTCCTTTAGTTACCTGTTGTCCTTCTTTTACATATACATTGGTAAGAATACCATTATACTCTGGTGTGATTACTAAAAGGTCTTTGGTTGTAACATTACCTTGAACTTCAAAATAGTGGTTAAACGCTTCTTGTTTAGCTGTAATTGTAGTAATAAGTGGTACTTTTTTTACAGTATCTAGTTTTGAAATAACAGCATCTAGTTGTTTTAGCTTTTCATTTGCTTCGTGTTGTTCTGCAACAACTTCAGCACGTTTTTGGCGTAATAATTCTAGATTGTTGGAGCTTAAAACATTCTCCATAGAGTTCTTTTTGTTTTCGCCTCCACATGAGACTAAAACTAAAGCTGTAATTACTAATAAATATATTTTTTTCATGATGTGGTATTACGTAATTGATTAGTTTGATTGAATAGTATTAAGTGCTGTTTCTAACTCTGCTTTGGTATTAATAACGTCTAGCATGGCTTGTAATAATTCTTGCTGAGCAGTATAGAGCTGCGTTTGTGCTTGGCGTAACTCAAAACTAGAACCAATACCTTCAAAAAACTTCGTTTGATTTTTGTTTTCTATACGTTCTGCGAGTTTTAGATTTTCTTGCTTGTTTTGATAGTCTTCAATAGCAAATTGGTAATTGCTTTTTGCTGTTTCAATCTGTAATTTTAGACGTTGTTCTGTTTCGGTAAGGTCATCTTGTGATTTTTCAAGATTAATTTTTGCACGTTGAGTTGCAGCGCTTCTTTTACCAGAACTAAAAATTGGGATATCGAGGTTAAAACCAAATGCAGAGAAACCAGCCCAACTTTGTTCTTTGTCTAAAAATGTAAACTCATCACTAAACCCTAAATAGCCACCATTAAGATATGCGCTAAGCGTTGGTAGTGCTCTGGTTTTTTCTAATTTTAGTAAAAGTTCTTTAGACTTTTTGTCGTTTTCTGCAATTTTATAATCAATATTTGCTGTTACATCATTCTCTAATTCTAAAGTTTCTAAAGAAATATTCTTTTGTGTGAGTTGTTCTAAATTCTCAGTCAGCGTTATTTTAGCAGCATAGTCTATACCCAATGTAATGTTGAGCATTTGGTAGGCAATACCTCTAAGACGAATGGAATTGTTGAGATTACTTCTTAGGTTTGACAGTGTTATTTGCAATTGCTCAACGCTTTCCTCTTCTTCTAGACCATTTTCATAGATTTTGGTAGTTTCGTTAAGATTCTTCTCTAAAACTTCAATGTTTTTTTCTAAAATAAGTACGCTTTCTTCGGAAAGTAGTACGTTGCCGTAAGCATTAATCACATTTTTTCTTACCTCTAAATCTGTTTTCTCTTTAGCATTTTTTGAAATTTCTAAAAACACCTTAGCAGATTGAAGGCCAACTAAATAAGATCCGTCAAATATTAGCTGGTTTAGTGTTGCTGTTGCATTAACATTTTGCTTGGTGCCAAAAACTACTTCAGCAAAATCGCCTTCCTGTCCTCCAAAAAATTCAGCAGGTACTAAAGACACTTGTTGTTTTAAATTGTTTTGATAACTCGCATTTGCGCTCAGTTGAGGTAAGCCTGTTGCAGTGGTTTCCCATTTTTGTTTTTTAGCAGCTTCAATATCTCTAGCTGCATTTTTGGCTTGTCTATTGTTCTCTAGTGCATAATCGATAGCTTCTTGTAAAGTAAAACTTGTAGGTTGCTCTTGAGAAACACCTATGGCAATTGCAAATAAACATGTAATTAATATGAGTGTTTTTCGCATTGGGTATTATTGATTTTGATTGATTTCTAAGATTTTGTTTAATTTTTCTAATCCTTTTGGAGTACAAATACCTCTAAGATGATATTCTAAATAATATTCCATTAAAGTGTTCATAGAAAAAGCTTTTAAAGGAAATAGTTCCTGGTCTTTAAGAGTTACCATACAGTTGAAGTAAATTCTTGAAATAAAATTAACGTTAATGTTGTCTCTGTATAGACCAAGTTTAATACCTCTATTTAAGTTTTCTATCACACAACCTTGCATCACTTCAAACTGTTTAGATTTCAACGAGGCAAAAATTTTAGGATAATATTTTTGTAACTGGTATTGTGGAGAGGACTTTTCGTTTTTCAGGTGTTCCATCACAAATTTTTTCACATCAAAAACCTCCTCAATGGGATTTTTTTCTAATGCACATATATGATCAATACCACAAGAAATAGTTTCAAACATATATAATGTTGTAGCTTCTACAAATTTGGTTTTGTTTGGAAAATGTACATAGATGGTTTTTTTAGATATGCCCATTTCGTTAGCAATATCATCCATAGTTACGCTCTTAAACCCATAGTTTAAGAACATATCAACAGCTGTTTTTAAAATTTTTTGTTTCATAATTAAGGCGCAAATCTACAACAGGAAACTTTAAAAACAAAAAAAGTTTCCCGCGTTTTAATAATTATTTAACATTGGTAATCTTAGCTTTAAATTTGTCGAAAGCATTATTTTTGTCTTATGCAAAACATTGAAGCTTACCAAAAGTCCTTTATAAAGTATTTAGAGGATTTTGCTATTGAAAGAGAACCGGTAAATCTCTACGAGCCTGTAAATTATATATTAAAGTTAGGTGGAAAGCGTCTTCGACCAGTACTAACTCTAATGACGGCTGATATTTTTGGGGACAAGGCAGCATTAGCCATGAATGCAGCACTTTCTGTGGAGGTTTTTCATAATTTTTCTTTGGTACACGATGATATTATGGATGATGCTCCATTAAGACGTGGTAAGAAAACAGTACACGAAAAATGGGATTTAAACACAGGAATTCTCTCTGGTGATGCTATGCTCATCTTGGCATATCAATTGTTTGAAAACTACGAACCAAAAATTTTTCAGGCCTTAGCAAAATTATTCAGTAAAACGGCTTTAGAGGTTTGCGAAGGACAACAATACGATATTGATTTTGAAACCCGAAATGACGTCACCATACCAGAATATCTTAAAATGATTGAGTATAAGACTGCTGTTTTGGTTGGTGCTGCAATGAAAATGGGAGCTATTGTTGCAGAAGCTTCAGAAGAAGATCAAAATTTAATTTACGATTTTGGTCGTTATCTAGGTGTCGCTTTTCAACTTCAGGATGATTACTTAGATGCATTTGGTAATCCTGAAACATTTGGTAAGCAAGTAGGAGGTGATATTTTAGAGAATAAAAAGACCTATTTATACCTCAAAACATTAGAACTGGGTAATAATTCTGAAAAAACTAGCTTATTAGATTTAATGATTAATAAAGCGTTAACTGATGACGAAAAAGTAGAAAAAGTAAAAGCACTTTTTAATGCTTCTGGTGCGGCTGACGCTACGCAATTAGCTGTTAAAGATTACACCCAAAAGGCGTTTAACGTATTGGATAAAATAAATATTTCTGAAGATAAAAAACAAATGCTTCAATTGTTTGGTGAACAATTAATGAATAGACGTGTGTAATGGCTTTGCCTGTAAATTTTGAAGATTTAATCGTTGAGGCCAACAAATTAAAGCTATACAAAAAGTTAATAGTTCAGCTTAATAAGGATTTACTTTTTGCAAATATAGATTTAGAATTTGATGAAGATACGTTACCAACAAGCCTTAAGTTGGTACTGCAAGACACTGTTTTTCATCTTATACAACACAAATTTTCAGACTATCTCAATTTACTCTATCAAGTTGATGTTTCTGAAAAGAAAGTAAGATTGCTCGATGGAGATGATACCTTAAAGTTGTCTGAAGATATTACCTTTTTAATCCTTCAGAGAGAGTGGCAAAAAGTTTGGTATAAAAATAAACACTGAAATAGGGATACGGTGTCTGAGCGCAGTCGAAGTCAAAACCAAAATCTCACAAAAGGCATCCAAGCTTGGTTTTGTATACTTTTATCTTCATCATAAAGCACGTCATACCTTATTCCAAAAGTTACATTACCACTTCGGTAACCAGCACCCAGAAACAGAGCAGGATACCAATAGCTGTCATCTACATTGCTTACAAACTGCTCATCGAAATCGCGGTTTACATACAGCTGTTCAAATTCAGTAGAGAGTTGTAGTTCTCTGTAAGGATTAAATAAACCAATCACACTTCCGCCAACGACGGTAGATTTAAAAACGTCACGTTGAGAGCTGTACTGAAAATTTAGCCCAATGCCAGTGGCAACATAAGGACTAAAGTTATATAAAGCATTAGGAGCAATAGCACCACTAAAAAAACCATCTCCAAAGTTTAGGCCCAAACCACCGCCAAACTGAACGTTTTGCCAAAAACCATCTTCATTACTAATATCTTGGGCATTTAAAGAAAATGTAAAAAACCATAAAAGAACACTAGTTAAAATTATTTTTTTGGCAGTCTTTAATCTAAATTTTATCATCTTAATAATTCTTAATTCCTTATTTGTTATAAATATAATAAAACGCTTAGTTTATCTACTAAAAGTTGTATTTTTGAAGAAATTTTGTTGAAACGACAACGTCTCGTAAAAATAATGGATAAATATTCCTTTCTCAACGCAGCACATACAGCATATTTTGCTGACTTATACGACCAATATCTTAAAAATCCAGATGCTATAGAACCAAGTTGGCGTGCCTTTTTTCAAGGGTACGATTTTGGGTCTGAAAATTATGGCATGGATGGTGAAATAGTAGAAGGTGTTTCTGCTCAAATTCCTGAACAGCTTCAAAAAGAGTTTCAGGTTGTAAAACTTATTGATGGTTACAGAAACAGAGGTCACTTGTTTACTAAGACCAATCCGGTTAGAGCCAGAAGAAAATACGCTCCAACTTTAGAAATAGAGAATTTCGGACTTTCTAAAAGTGATTTGAATACTGTTTTTTCTGCAGGTGAAATCATAGGTATTGGCACTTCAACCTTACAAAATATTATAGATCATTTAGAGCGTATTTATTGCGATTCTATTGGTATAGAGTATATGTATATAAGAAAACCAGAGGAAATTCAGTGGATACAAGAAAAACTGAATGTTAATGATAATCATCCTCAGTTTTCGCCAGATCAAAAGAAGAATATTTTAAGAAAATTAAATGAAGCTGTTTCTTTTGAAAATTTCTTGCATACTAAATATGTAGGCCAAAAACGATTTTCTTTAGAAGGAAATGAATCTCTAATTCCTGCTTTAGATGCTATGATAGAAACAGCAGCTGAGTATGGAGTTAAAGAGTTTGTTATGGGTATGGCACATCGTGGCCGATTAAGTACGCTTACAAACATATTTGGTAAATCTGCAAAAGATATCTTTAGCGAGTTTGACGGTAAAGATTATGAAGAACAGATTTTTGATGGTGATGTAAAATACCACTTAGGTTGGACGAGTGATCGCGAAACCGACTCTGGTAAAAAGATAAACCTAAGTATTGCTCCAAACCCTTCGCATCTTGAAACTGTAGGTGCAGTTGTAGAAGGTATATCTAGAGCTAAACAAGATAAACCAGAGATTGAAGATGCTTCGCAAGTATTACCAATTGTAGTACATGGTGATGCTGCTATTGCTGGACAAGGCCTTGTGTACGAAGTTGTGCAAATGGCGCAATTAGATGGTTACAAAACAAACGGAACAGTACATATTGTAGTAAACAACCAAATTGGTTTTACTACAAATTATCTAGATGCACGTTCTAGTACCTATTGTACAGATGTTGGTAAAGTTACCTTGTCACCAGTACTTCATGTTAATGCCGATGATGCAGAGTCTGTGGTACACGCAACATTATTTGCACTTCATTTTAGAATGAAATTTAAGCGCGATGTATTTATAGACTTATTAGGTTACAGAAAATATGGTCATAACGAAGGTGATGAGCCTAAGTTTACACAACCATTGTTATACAAAGCAATTGCAAAGCACAAAAATCCAAGAGATATCTATGCAGAGCGATTAATTGCTGAAGGTGTAATAGATAAAGACCATGTTTCAAAAATTGAAAAAGATTATAAGGATAAATTAGAAGAAAAGCTTGAAGACTCTCGTAAAGTAGAAAAGACTAAAATCTCTCCTTTTATGCACGAGCAATGGAAAGATTTTGAACGTGTGGACGAAAGTGAAATGATGAAGCCAGTAGATACAACAGTATCAAAAGAGCTGCTTACAGACATTACAAAGGTTATTTCTAATTTACCAGAAGATAAAAAGTTTATCAGAAAAATTCAGCGTTTGGTAGAATCGCGTCAAACTATGTTTGATGAAAACAGATTAGACTGGGCAATGGCAGAGCATTTAGCTTACGGTACATTGTTAGCTGAAGGCTTTAACGTTAGAATATCTGGTCAGGATGTAGAACGTGGTACTTTCTCACACAGACATGCCGTTGTAAAAGTAGAAGACAGCGAAGAAGAAATTATTTTATTAAAAAATGTATCGGAGAACCAAGGGCAATTCAATATTTATAACTCATTATTGTCAGAATATGGTGTTGTAGGGTTTGATTATGGTTATGCTATGGCTAGTCCTAATACATTAACCATCTGGGAAGCACAATTTGGAGACTTTAGTAATGGAGCTCAAATTATGTTAGACCAATATATATCTTCTGGAGAAGATAAATGGAAAACATCAAACGGATTGGTAATGTTATTACCTCATGGTTATGAAGGTCAAGGTGCAGAACACTCTTCTGGTCGCATGGAACGTTACTTACAGTTGTGTGCAAAGGACAATATGTTTGTTGCAGACTGTACAACGCCAGCCAATATGTTTCATTTGTTACGCAAGCAAATGAAGGCTAACTATAGAAAGCCATTAATTGTCTTTACACCAAAAAGTTTATTACGTCATCCTAAGGTAATTTCTACTGTAGAAGAATTTGCAAACGGAAGTTTTCAAACCATAATAGATGATACAAGTGCTAAAGCTGATAAGGTTAAAACTTTAGTGTTTGTAACAGGCAAATTCTATTATGATCTTTTAGAAGAGCAAGAAAAGTTAGGTAGAGAAGATGTCGCTTTAGTTAGAATAGAACAATTATTCCCATTACCAATAGATGAAATTAATAACATATTAGGTAAATATAAAAATGCTGACGATGTGGTTTGGGCACAAGAAGAGCCAAGAAATATGGGTGCTTATGGTCATATGATGATGCATCTAGAAGACGCAAGAACATGGAGGGCAGCAAGTAGAAGACCATACGGAGCACCTGCAGCAGGTAGTTCTGTACGTTCTAAAATAAGACATCAAGAAGTTATCGATTACGTTTTTGATAAGAAGAAAAATAACCAAATTAGAAAATAAGAATAATTAAACCAAAACAAGGTTAAATACAATAAACGCATGATTTTAGAAATGAAAGTGCCTTCACCAGGCGAGTCAATTACTGAAGTAGAAATTGCTGAGTGGTTAGTAGAAGACGGAGATTATGTAGAGAAAGACCAAGCAATTGCAGAGGTTGATAGTGATAAAGCAACATTAGAATTGCCAGCAGAGGCTAGTGGTATTATTACGTTAAAAGCTGAAGAAGGTGATGCTGTAGCTGTTGGGCAAGTTGTTTGCTTAATTGACACTAGTGCTGAGCCAAAAGCTGATGCTACAACCACATACAAAGGCGGTGACGAAGGCGGAAACGATAGTGATGTTGAAGAGAACTTAGCAAAAGAGCAAGCTGATACTAATAAATCTGGGGAAAAAGCACCAAATCCTGCAAAAGAAACATATGCTTCTGGTACGCCTAGCCCAGCCGCAAAAAAAATCATTGAAGAAAGAGGATTAGATGCCGATACAATAAAAGGGACTGGAAAAGATGGCCGAATTACTAAAGATGATGCTGTAAATGCTGTACCTTCTATGGGAACTCCAACAGGAGGAAATAGAGGAACATCTCGTAGCAAAATGTCTATGTTACGTCGCAAAGTAGCAGAGCGTTTGGTTGAAGCTAAGAATACAACAGCTATGTTAACGACTTTTAATGAGGTTAACATGACACCAATTTTTGAATTGCGTAAGCAATACAAAGAAGACTTTAAAGCGAAGCATGGAGTAGGTCTTGGTTTTATGAGTTTCTTTACTTTGGCAGTAGTAAGAGCATTAAAACTATATCCTGCAGTTAACTCGATGATAGACGGTAAGGAAATGATTTCTTACGACTTTGTAGATGTAAGTATTGCAGTATCTGGACCAAAAGGACTTATGGTTCCGGTGATAAGAAATGCAGAAAACTTAACCTTCAGAGGTGTTGAGGCAGAAGTAAAACGTTTAGCGTTAAGAGCCAGAGATGGTCAGATTACAGTAGATGAAATGACAGGCGGTACATTCACAATCTCTAATGGTGGTGTATTTGGTAGTATGTTATCTACACCAATTATAAATCCTCCACAGAGTGGTATTCTTGGTATGCATAATATTATAGAAAGACCAATAGCTGTAGATGGTAAAGTTGAAATTCATCCAATGATGTATGTCGCATTATCTTACGACCATAGAATTATTGATGGTAAAGAATCTGTTGGTTTCTTAGTTGCTGTTAAAGAAGCATTAGAAAACCCAGAAGAATTATTGATGGATAACAATCCAAAGAAAGCTTTAGAAATGTAATTTTATTAAAGTTATCAATAAAGTAAAAAAGCGCAATTAATAAGTAATTGCGCTTTTTTTACTCCTAATAAATAGGTAACTAACTAAAATTAACTAAAAAAATTAACAGCCACATTCGCTGAAATGACTATAACAGAACTTACAATTAATAGAATCATAAATATTTTATCCCTTTTTGCAGTATTATCTTTCATTGTGTCCATAATGTTTGTTTTTTTAAAAAAGCTCTGAACTTTATTGTTCTGCCCAGAGCTTTTTGATAATATAATCTGAGGCATTGATTAATAGCTCTGTAAAATTGCAAATAATTGTAAAGCAATACTATACGTAACCTTACGTATTTTTTAATTTTTTTTGACTAATCTACAGGAATTAACTCATTTCCACCGCCACTTGGACTAACTTGAAAAAGTTTGTATCTCCATTCACCATTACCACAGTCGCAAACTGCCCTAACACCAATATTTAGTTGTCCAGAGTTATTTGGTTTAACATCTTTATAAGCAGTATCATCATAATTTCTAATAGCACTGTTTGGTATTTGCCAATCAAAAGTTACATTAAGAGAATCGTTAGCTTCGTATAATAGTGGCGCATAAACAGCCTGTAGTTTTGTCCAACGACCGACCATTAAGTCATAAGCTCCTATTTTTTCTATCGATAGCCCAGCATTGCTTGGTACACCTACCCAAACACCTTTGTCAATGGAAAAACTACTATTTGGCAAGTTTGCAGTAATTATACCAGCATATTGGTCGTTAAATGGATTTGTAGTTACTGTAACGCTCGTTGGAGTATGTGAGATTATATTTAAATTATCTGACACTGTCCATTCTACATCATCTACACAAGGATGGCTAAAGCCACTAATGTAGTATGTATACTGCTGGCTATCACAAACAGAGGTTTCACCTGTAAGTGAAGCATTACTAACACGACTAGGAAGTATACCGACTTCTATGTCTCTTGTAAGTGTAATGTTACCACATCTTTGGTTACTGTAATAGACCTCTAATGTAACCATACCAAAGTTATCAGGGTTTAGCTGATTGAGGGTAATTTCATTGCCATTTGTTGTAAACGACACAAGGTTGTCAGGGTCAGTGACAGTCCAAATTACAGTTGTCGCCACATCTGATACAGAGTATGTGCCGCTAGTACACAATATATCCTCGCCTACTATTTCTGCTTCATTTGTACAAAAAGCTGAGCAATCTTCTAAAATTGGATAATCCCCTGGTGATAATGCTTCTAGTTCCTCAGCCAACCAGTTGCCATTCCTTGGTTGAAAAGAGATATGATTATTATTAAACGGTTGGTTGGGTACATTATCTACTATGAACGCATTAAAACCAGATACAAGATTAGGATCTGATGGTACACCTCCAGAATACGATTTTAAATAGTCATCTGGAGTAGGATTATTGCCATTACTTTTTCTTATATCTAAAGCACTAACTAGGGGAATAAAGCCATAACGAGGATTAACAAAATCAATTGAAGGTACAAAACTTGGTAACTCATCTTCAAAATCCTGAAAATTTTCTACACCACCAGAAAAAGTGTCCAAAGGCAATGCATCTTGCGGAGCATAATAACTACGATTGGTAATATTAACAGTAATCCTTGGGCCTATCCATAATACACGTTTTTCATAAGATATTTTACCACGATATATTTTATTTTCAGAACCTTGAACACCATAGCTGTTAAAATTAAAATTGGTTTTCCATTTACTAAATCCAGGTATTGCACCTACAACAATCAAACCTAAGTTTGGTCTTACGAGTGTACCGACAAATATAGCTTCTAACATACCTAGCCATATTGTTGGAAAAGTGTCATCGTCTATAAAGAACAAGGCATCACCAGGATTGTAGCCGTTGTCTACAGCACATTCGTTACCGTTACTTATGGCAATATTTCTGGATAGGGCAGGCCAGCCTGTTGTGTCTAAGGTTTGTTGCCAAGACTCGTTATAAGATTTTGTTTGTATTTGGTTGCCATTTGGGGCACTAATAGCAGACCAATAGTTAAGCTGCCTAGCCGCAGCTTGGTCTTGTAAACTAAGCAACTGCGAAGGAGTCACAAAACTAGGGACTGAGGTGTTGGCTCCAAAGAAGTTTAAAAGGCCACTACCTAATTCTGCTAAGCCATAACCAATTGGTATTAAAACCTCACCGGTTAACCAACCCAATGGACTTTCTACATACAACTCTCGCATATGTAATGAGAAATGTTGTATTGATAAAGGCGTGTTGGCACCTTGCATAGGACTATCGTGGGCAATAAACAAGCGCACATCGTGAGTGTTGCCCTCATTCTCCATACGTGCTAATGTATAACGGCCAATAACGCCTCCCATACTTTGCCCTAACAATACATTGGGCTCGTTGCCAACCTTTTGCTCGTTGACCCAACCGATCACTTCCTCTAGCACACGGCTGTTAGCTTGCATATCTCCCATACCACGTACCCAATCGATGTAAATGAGGTCATAGTCATTAGCATTATTATTAGCATCAAGTAGAGGAAGTAAATCACCAGAGTTATTGATTGAACCAAGGAAGTTTTGTAAAGTAGTCTCACCACCAAAATCTTCGGGTGCGGTAAAGTTACCAGTGTCCAAGCCTTCGGCAATAATGAGTGGCCGTGTAATGTTATCATTTCCAGGAATACGGCGAATAGTAACCCATGCTGCGCTAAAAAAATTGTTGTCTTCATGGATATAGACGCGTTCGTCGTTGACAATAATAACACCTCTGGCTTGTTGCTTTTGTCGTTCTAAAACAGGGTCATCTATTTTAAACTTGCTATGGCAATACAGAGTTTGTCCATTAACTAATGTAACCTTAAACTTTAACTCATGGATTTTGTTTTCAAAGAACTGTATGGGTACAATAGTATTGTAAGGCATATTTTGATAGCCTTGACCATTATCTGCATCTAATTGAATATTGGCTATTTGGTTATTAAGATTAGAAAGAAATAACTCGTTAGGTAGTTTAAAATAAACATCTTTACTGCGGCTGTGAGCTACAGGAGGTGTTACAGCAAAGGCACGTTTGGTTTGGTAAGGGTTTTGCCAAACTCCACTAATGTATTTATCGTAGTATTTGTTATTACTAACGGTTATTTTGTTTTGTGCTAAGGCATTTTCGTTAAGTTTTTGATACTCGTATAATAAGCCAGTAAGTATATAAACACCGCTGCTGTCCTTTGTGGCATTATAGCGTTCTCTTGCCCAATTATAGGCATAACGCTCAAATAAAGGTGTATGTGTGGTATCGGCTGCCACCTTGCTCATAAATAGGGTTTTATAGATATCTCCTACTATATTGGCATTAATATAGGTAGAGTCTGTAAGTGTACCGTTATAGGCGGTAACATCGATAAACTCCATAGCATAATCCAATAGCATACCCGATTGGATTTTGTTTTTGTCGAGATTTTGAAAGATAGGGTTCACCGAGGTTTTCCATTGGTCGTCAACTTCTATTTGTGCAAGTGCAAGCGTTGGTAGCATAAATAAAAGATAAAATAGTTTTTCCATAATTTTGTAAAGTGTTTAAAGGTTAATAAATGTGTGAATCTTTATTCATTTTTAAGCCCTGTTGGCGCAGGGCTTTTATTTAGATTCCCACGAAAGTGGGAATGTTATTGTGTAAAAAAGCTGTCAAAGCGACCTTCGGTTATTTCAAAAGTCTCTCCTGTATCAGGATTAATGACTGTAAAGTTGAATATTCCTGAAACTATGTTATTTGTCAGGTCAAGTTTCGTTATTTCAAGAGTTCCAGGTTCATCAGAATTTGTCATTCCTTGAGGGCAAATACAATCAAAACTCAACAACCCATAAAAATTTCCGTTCTCACGTTCTTTAAGTTGCAATTGAGTATCTGTTTCAATAGAAGAATTTAATGAGCCAATATCAATTTGAGTGTATTCGTTTCCACTATCCTGAGCTGTAATTCCGAAAAAATACTCACCATCCACCAATTGGTAAAAACAGTTAAAGAAGCCAGAGTTGTCCACAAAGGGCTCGCCGTTAACAAGGCAGCCAAAAGTACCCTCGCCAGTTTGGGTGGCTGGTGGCAGGCAGTCTATGCCTTGGCAGTTGTTGTCATCGTTGTTGCAGCTTGTTGCGCTGAGCAATAAAAAACTTAGTAGTAATGAGATTCCTCGGCAGGCTCGGAATGACAAGTTTAGTGTTTTTTTCATAGCATTGGGATTTAGGTTTTTATTCTGTATAAAATTAATTATCAATTTAATGAGATACTATAAGTAACCTTACGTATTTTTTGAATTTTTTCATAAAAAAAGAGCCTTGGATGACTCCAAGGCTCAAATAATCCCCTAAGAACTAATTAATAGCTCGTTATTAACCCTTAATTAATAACAGTGTAAATTTCTGAAATAAAACAATGTGATAATATACGTAACCTTACGTATTTTTTAAGAAATATAGTTTTGGTTCTCTTTTGCCCAAATTAACAAGCTATTAGGTGTTTTTTCTATACCTAACTTTCTGATAGTGTTGCTTTTGTGTTTTTCTACAGTCCTTGGAGAGATGAATAAATGCTCTGCAATTTCCTTTGCAGTCTTATTTTCTACAATTAATTTTAAGATTTTGAGCTCCGTTTTTGTCAAGTTTTTTAATTCTTCAGGTCCATTATCAACTTCTATGTACGCTAAAAGTTCTGGACTAAAATAGGGTTTGTCTTTAATTACTGCAGAAATACAGTTTTCAATTTCATCCAGTGCAAACTCCTTTAATACATAACCGTAAACTCCTAAAGCTTTAGCCTCGTTATATATTTTCTCGTCTTTCTCAAAAGTAATAAGAACTATTTTTGTCTTAAGATTAGCGTTTTTACATTTTTCAGCTATTTGCAAACCTGTAAAAAAAGGCATTTTAATATCTAGAATGGCAATATCTGGAGTGTGAGCTTTTATTAATGCCAAGGCTTCTTTACCATTTTTAGCACTGGCAAGGACGTTATATTCTTTTTCGTGTAAAAAATCTTGAAGACCTTTTAGCACCAAAGGGTGGTCATCTGCAATTATGATGGCTGGATTCATAAGGCTATTAATCAACTAGGG
Organism: Winogradskyella sp.; assembly: GCA_002722255.1. Taxonomy (GTDB): domain Bacteria; phylum Bacteroidota; class Bacteroidia; order Flavobacteriales; family Flavobacteriaceae; genus Winogradskyella; species Winogradskyella poriferorum. The sequence continues at coordinate 827,080 of PBLD01000001.1, forward strand.
AGGATAAAGATAAAAAGAATCTTTTAGTTAAGAAATATCTTTCAGCTTTAAGAAAAGGTATTTCTTCTCGTAATCAATTATAGCTTTCCCTTTCTTTAAAATATCTGCACCAATAATGCCATCTACAGGATCTGCATTATGATTAACGAGCCCAGTGTTAACATGAGAAAGATTAAAAAGTATTAAAGCTACTCTGCTTTTTTTCCATTTACCAATTTTTAAATTGTTGGATTTAGAAATCTGCGTGGTCATATTAGAAGCACCAGCACCAACAGCTTTTATTTCAGAATCCTTTACTCTAAGGTTAAAACGTTCTATAGCCTCAAAGCCAACACAACTGCTAGAAGCTCCAGTGTCTAAAATAAAGCGACCTTTAACTCCATTAATAGTAGCCTTAATTTCAAAATGATTTGTCTTGGTCAATTTGAGTTTTATCTTAGAGTAACCTTTGCTAAGAAGAAAGTCTTTTAACGTTTCCATTTTCAAAATTTGTGTAAATATAATACACTAAACGATTATTTTTGCCAAATGATTATAACGGATACGCACACACATTTATATAGTGAAGCTTTTGAAGAAGACAGAGCAAACATGATTCAGCGCGCTTTGGAGGCTAATGTTTCCAGATTTTTTATTCCAGCAATAGATTCTACTTATACAGCATCAATGCTTCAGCTCGAAAAAGATTTTCCTGAGCATATTTTTTTAATGATGGGATTGCATCCTACACATGTAAAGGATAATTATAAGGAAGAGTTAGCACATGTCGAGGATATGTTATCTCAAAGAAAGTTTTATGCGGTTGGCGAAATAGGAATTGATCTATATTGGGATAAAACCACACTAGATATTCAGATTGAAGCATTCAAGCATCAAATTAATCTGGCAAAAAAGTATAAGTTGCCTATTGTTATTCATTGTAGAGAAGCATTTGATGAGATTTTTGAAGTATTAGAACAAGAAAAATCAGATGATCTTTTCGGAATCTTTCACTGCTTTACTGGTACATTAGAGCAAGCACAACAAGCCATATCATATAATATGAAGTTAGGCATTGGTGGAATAGTAACATTTAAAAATGGAAAAATAGACCAGTTTATAAATAAAATCGACTTAAAACACATTGTTCTAGAAACCGATTCTCCGTATTTAGCACCAAAACCATACCGTGGTAAGCGTAATGAGAGTTTATATATTAATAAGGTATTAGAAAAATTATCCGAACTTTACGATACATCCGAAGAGGAGATTGCTAGAATTACTACAGAAAACTCAAAACAAGTATTTGGAATCTAAAATTATGCAAAAACCTAACATCCTATTAATATATACAGGTGGTACAATTGGTATGATAAAAGATGCCGATACAGGAGCGTTACGAGCGTTTGATTTTGATAGCATCCTAACACGTATTCCAGAGATACGTTTGCTAGATTGTAATATTGAAACCATTTCTTTTGATGAGCCTATAGATTCGTCTAATATGAATCCTAAGTTTTGGGCAGATATTGCTCAAATAATAGAAGTTAATTATCAATCATTTGATGGTTTTGTAGTTTTACATGGTAGCGACACCATGAGTTATTCTGCATCAGCACTAAGTTTTTTGTTAGAGAACTTAGAAAAGCCAGTCATCTTTACAGGATCTCAATTGCCAATAGGTGATTTAAGAACGGACGCTAAGGAAAATTTAATAACCTCCATTCAGATGGCATCATTGCAAGAAGATGGTCTTCCGGTTATTCGCGAAGTAGGACTTTATTTTGAATACAAACTCTACAGAGGTAATAGAACCACTAAAATAAACGCAGAACATTTTGAAGCTTTTGAGTCTTTTAATTACCCAAATTTAGCAGAGTCTGGTGTACACCTTAATATTAATAAGGAATATTTGTGGAGAGCAAAGTCAAAAGATCAATTAGTAGTTCGAACAAAAATGAATACCAATGTTGGTATTCTTAAACTATTCCCTGGAATATCTAAGGCATTAGTTGAATCAATACTAAATTGCAAAACACTTGAAGGATTATTATTGGAAACCTATGGAGCAGGTAACGCAACAACAGAAGAGTGGTTTGTAGATTTGCTAAAAAAAGCAATATCGAGAGGTCTCCATATCATTAATGTATCTCAATGTGCAGGAGGAAGCGTTAATATGGGGCAATATGAAACCAGTTCAAAATTAAAAACCATAGGTGTAATTTCTGGAAAAGATATAACCACAGAAGCAGCAATTACTAAATTAATGTATCTTTTAGGTGAGAAAATACCTGCTTCGGAATTCAAAAAAACATTCGAAACATCACTACGTGGCGAAATGACCTAAAATTAACGATACAAATTTTAGTGTTTGAAGTTTTTTTTGTTATTTGGCACACCGTAATTTTTGACAAAATTTAGAGAGAGGTGGCCGAGTGGTCGAAGGCGCACGCCTGGAAAGTGTGTATACTCCAAAAGGGTATCGAGGGTTCGAATCCCTTCCTCTCTGCATAGATTTTAGGCGATTTTTACATTATTTTTTTTATCTTTAACACTTTAACTAATAAAATTAAGATTAAGAACAATGAAAAGATTATTTTCTATTCTTGCCATAACATGTTTAATGGCTATCGGAACTGTTAATGCCAATGCAACAACATTAGCAACTACAACAGCAACTATTACAACTCTAACTCAAGATGCTGAAGAACCAGCAGGTGAAGATTTGAGTTTCCATCAAGAATTAAAAAAGCGTTTTATTGAAGGTGGCCCAGGCTTTATGGGTATTGTATTATTATGTTTAATTCTTGGTTTAGCAATCGCTATTGAGAGAATTATCTTTTTAAACCTTTCAACTACAAACACGAAAAAATTAACTCAAAATGTAGAAGATGCATTAGCATCTGGTGGTATAGAAGCTGCTAAAGAAGTTTGTAGAAACACAAAAGGACCAGTTGCCTCTATATTCTATCAAGGTTTAGATAGAGCTGACGAAGACATCGATGCTGCTGAAAAAGCTGTAGTAGCTTATGGTGGTGTGCAAATGGGTCAGTTAGAAAAGAATGTTTCTTGGATATCATTATTTATCGCATTAGCACCAATGCTTGGTTTCATGGGTACAGTAATCGGTATGATTCAGGCCTTCGATAAGATTGAAGCAGCAGGTGACATGCAGCCATCATTAGTAGCAGGTGGTATTAAAGTAGCACTTTTAACAACAGTATTTGGTCTTATTGTGGCTATTATTCTTCAAATATTCTACAACTACATCATCGCTAAGATTGATAGTATTGTAAATGATATGGAAGATGCATCAATTACATTGATGGACTTATTAGTAAGACACAAAAAATAAAAAAGACCAAATTAAATTATGTTACACAAAATATTAAAAATAGTAGCTGCTGTACTAAGTCTGGTAGGGATTGTATCCTTAGTTAGAATTATTGCAGCTGGTGATGAGGCTATCGAGACAGGCGAAAAAGCTGGTCTTGTAGAGCCAATGGCCTGGGCAGCTTACATTACTTTAGGTATTGTAATCTTGTTTGTAGTGGTTTTTATTATCAAAAATCTATTTACAAATACTTCAGGGCTAAAAAACACGTTAATAGGAATAGGAGCTTTTGCTGCCGTCTTAATAATATCTTATGTGGTATCTGGTGGAGACACAAAGTCATATAAGTTACAAGAAGGATTTGCAACAGACGGTCAATCGCACATGGTAGGAGCTGGTTTAACAGCATTCTATGTGTTAATCGTAGTTGCAGCTTTAGCAATGATTTATGCTTCTGTAAAAAAAATAATTAGTAAATAATAAGGTATGGCAAAAAGAGCAGCACCAGAAGTTAATGCAGGTTCAATGGCTGACATTGCCTTCTTATTACTTATCTTCTTCTTGGTAACTACTACCATAGAAAAAGATAAAGGTTTATTAAGAAGTTTGCCACCTATTGACGATACTGAGGTTGAGCCACCTATTATTAAACAAAAAAATCTATTTACTGTTCTTATAAACCGAAACAACCAATTGCTTGTAGAAGATGAGCAAATGGAGTTAAAGGATTTAAGACAAGCAGCCATAGAGTTTTTAGATAATGGTGGAGGAACCAATGCGGCAGGTGAACGATGTGATTACTGTAAAGGAAAGAGAGACGAGTCATCGTCTGATCATCCTGATAAGGCAATTATATCTATGAAACACGATAGAGAAACCTCGTATGAGAAATATATAGACGTACAAAACGAACTTGTAGCGGCTTATAATTTCTTAAGAGAGAGAGAAGCTAAACGTTTGTATGGTAACTTAAAAGAATACCAAGGGGTAGAAAAAGTTTACCAAGCAATGTTAGAAGAGAAAGAGAAGAATCAATTTAGTAAGGATACTATCTTAAATGGACGTATAGAGGACATTAAGAAATTATTCCCTATGAAATTGTCTGAAGCAGAACCAGATAAAAGTTAAAAAGTAACAATTATGTCAAAGTTTAAAAAAGGAAAACAAGGAGACTTGCCAGCGATTTCAACGGCGTCTTTACCTGATATTGTATTTATGTTACTTTTCTTTTTCATGGTAGCAACCGTAATGAGAGATAGCTCTCTAATGATTAAGAACAGTTTGCCTAGTGCAGACCAGGTTGAGAAGCTTAAGAAAGACAGAACGGCTTTTATTTATGCTGGTGAGCCAAGTGATCAATTTAAACAATTGGGAACAGAACCAGTTATACAGTTTAATGACAAAATCATTAAAGTAGAAGAAGTACAAGCAAGTGTATTAGAAGCACAGCGAGCTTTAACTGAAGAATTACAACCAAAATTTGTTGTAGGTCTTAAAGTTGATAAAAACACTCATGCTGGTTTAGTTTCTGATATTAAGCAAGAGCTTAGACAGGCAAATACATTAAAGGTTATGTATATTGCTAACGCTAAAGCTGAATAAAAATAGTCTTAATTTTTATATTTAAAACGTCCTGAGTAATCAGGGCGTTTTTGTTTTATTACACTTAAAGATTTTGTAGTTTTAACTTTATGAAGAATACCATTTTAATTGTTTTATTCATTTCAGGCTTTATCGGGTTTTCGCAGAAAAAAAATGATAAAGAAAAAACTGAATTATATAAAAACTACCGTGAAGATCAGTTTTATATATCAGTAACCTATAATTTACTTAACGAAAAGCCTATTGATGTAAGTCAAAGCGGGTTTTCTTCAGGTTTTCATTTTGGGTTTATTAGAGATATGCCAATTAATAAAGAACGTACAGTTGCCTTAGGTTTGGGGTTAGGACTATCTACTAATTCCTTTAATCAAAACATTGCTATTACAGAGACTAATAATAATGTTTCATTTAACATTATAAATGAGAGTGAATTAAATGTGTCTAAAAACAAGTTTACAACCTATTTATTTGAGGTGCCTCTTGAGTTAAGATGGCGAAAATCTAGCCCAACGAATTATAGTTTCTTAAGGATTTATCCAGGTTTTAAATTAGGGTATCTTTTTTATAACTCCACTAAGTTGAAAAGTGACCAAGGCAATACAAAGCTTTCTAACATTGATGAATTTAATAGGCTTCAGTATGGTTTAACATTAAGTGCAGGTTATGGTACATGGAATTTGCATGCCTATTATGGCTTAAACCCTATTTTTGAGGACTCTACAAAATTAGTCGATGCTCCGTTAAATATGACTGCTTTTAAAATTGGTCTGATTTTTTATATTCTATAACCAATATTTCATAAATAATATCTGAGGAAACAATCCTGTTATTAAACCAATAATAAGTTCTTGATTTGTGTGTGCTTTAAGGTGTAAACGTGATGTTGCAATGGCACCTATAATTATCATCATTAACGCAATTGTGCCATTTATATTAATTTTATAGTTAAGACCAACAGCTACAGCGAACATAAAAAAACCAGAAGAAGCAATCATGTGTATGCTGGCTTTAACTTTAAAAACAGCCATTATAAAACAAGCCAATGTAGAGCATAATATTCCTAAAAAGAAGTAGTACAGTTCTACAATTTCATTTGGTGTTAAGACACGTATTAAAATTAAAGTAGTTATCACGCAATTAATAAGTAGAGGAATTAAGCGTTCTTTGGTGCTCTTTAGATATATAGAATCTACTTTGTTAATGGTTTTAAGTAAGAAGAATAATAAGATGGGAAGTATTATTGTGAGAATAACTATAGAGAAAATTTTAGCATTCTGAATAGGCTTTGGAATGTATCGCGGTGTTTTGTGAAAATAAAACAAAACACCAAGTAAAGGCATAATCAAAGGATGAAAAACAAAGGATATACTTTTTAAAAGAAAATTTTTCATCCAAATAATTATAGTTCTTTTCTCAATCTAGCAACCGGAATATCGAGTTGCTCTCTATATTTAGCAACAGTACGTCTGGCAATTGGATAACCCTTTTCTTTTAAAATTTTAGAAAGCGCTTCGTCAGTTAAAGGTTTCTTTTTGTTTTCTTCTTCAATTACGGTTTCTAAAATCTTCTTTATTTCTCTTGTAGAGACTTCTTCACCTTGATCATTAGTCATCGATTCTGAAAAGAATTCTTTGATTAATTTTGTTCCGTAAGGTGTGTCTACATATTTGCTATTTGCCACTCTAGAAATGGTTGAAACATCCATTTCAATCTCATCTGCAATATCTTTTAAAATCATTGGCCTTAACTTACGCTCGTCGCCTGTAAGGAAGTATTCTTTTTGATAGTGCATAATGGCACTCATGGTAACAAAAAGTGTCTGCTGACGTTGTCTTACCGCTTCTATAAACCACTTTGCAGCATCTAGTTTTTGCTTTATAAATAGCACGGCATCTTTCTGTGCTTTAGATTTTTCTTTGGTGTCCTTATAGCCTTTAAGCATATTGCTATATTCTCTGGATACATGTAGTTCTGGTGCATTTCTGCCATTAAGGGTAAGTTCTAATTCACCATCAACAATTTTAATAGCAAAATCTGGGACAATATGTTCTACAATTTTGTTGTTACCAGCGTAAGAGCCACCTGGTTTTGGGTTAAGGCGTTCTATTTCTTCAATTGCATCTTTGAGCTGCTCTTCATCAATACTAAATTTTTGCATTAATTTTTTGTAATGCTTTTTAGTGAATTGTTCAAAGGCCTTGTCAATAATCTGACTTGCTAATTCAACATCTGGATTTTGCTCTTTTCTACTTAATTGGATACTTAAACATTCTTGTAAATTACGAGCACCAACACCTGCAGGATCTAGTTGATGGACAACTTTAAGTACTTTTTCAACTTCTTCTACAGAAGTAAATACATTTTGAGTAAATGCTAAATCATCTGTAATATCAGATAAAGAGCGTCTTATGTAACCGCTTTCATCCACACTACCGACTAAGAAATAAGCAATTTCTTCTTCCTGTTCAGATAGTCTAAAGGTATTAAGTTGGTTGATTAAATGTTGTGTAAACGATGTTCCTGCTGCGTATGGCACACTCTTTTCTTCATCGTCTGAGCTATAATTGTTGGCCTGAGTTCTGTAGTCTGGTATTTCATCATCACTAAGATACTCATCGATATTAATATCATCAGCCTCAATAGAATCGTTATCGTTGTAATCATCAACAGAGTTGTCAAACTCATCAAAATTATCATCAGAAGGCTCATCTTTTCCAGTATCTAACGCAGGATTTTCTTCAAGTTCTTGCTTTAAGCGTTGCTCAAAAGCTTGAGTAGGAAGCTGAATCAACTTCATAAGTTGAATTTGCTGTGGAGACAGCTTCTGGGATAACTTAAATTGTAAATACTGTTTTAGGGACATTGAAATTTCTGTTGAATATAAAAGTAAGAAAAAAACCTGTGAGGTAACTTATACCTTACAGGTTTAATATTATTTTTAGAACTCTGCGTTTTGCGGTGTTCTTGGATAAGGAATAACGTCTCTAATATTACCCATTCCTGTTGCAAACATTACGAGCCTTTCAAAACCAAGACCAAAACCAGAGTGTACAGCTGTACCATATTTTCTAAGATCTAGGTACCACCATAATTCTTCTTCTGGTATATCTAGCGCTTTCATTTTTTCTTTAAGAACATCTAAACGTTCTTCACGCTGAGAGCCACCTACCATTTCACCAATGCCTGGGAAAAGGATATCCATTGCCCTTACGGTTTTTCCATCTTCATTTAAGCGCATATAGAAGGCTTTAATGTTAGCAGGATAATCGAATAAGATTACAGGACATTTAAAGTGTTTTTCAACCAAATAACGTTCGTGCTCAGATTGTAAGTCTGCTCCCCATTCTTCAATGATATATTTAAATTTCTTCTTCTTGTTTGGTTTACAGTTTCTAAGGATATCTATAGCTTCTGTGTAGCTTACACGTTTAAAGTTGTTTTCTACAACAAACTTAATTTTATCTATTAAGTTCATTGGGCTACGCTCTGCTTGAGGTAGCGACTTTTCAGCATCTTGCAAACGCTTGTCTAAAAACTCTAAGTCTTCTTTGTTGTTTTCAAGAACGTAGCTTAAAACAGACTTCATAAAATCTTCTGCCAAATCCATGTTACCAGCCAAGTCCATAAAAGCCACTTCTGGTTCTATCATCCAGAATTCAGCTAAGTGACGAGACGTATTTGAATTTTCTGCTCTAAAGGTTGGTCCAAAGGTGTATACTTTGCCTAAAGACATTGCAAAAGTTTCAGCTTCTAATTGTCCAGAAACAGTTAGGTTGGTTTCTTTTCCGAAGAAATCTTCTTTATAATTTACATCACCATCTTCTGTTAATGGTGGGTTTTTTGGATCTAGAGTGCTTACTCTAAACATTTCACCAGCACCTTCTGCATCACTACCAGTTATTATTGGTGTGTGCATGTAATAGAACCCATTTTCGTTAAAATACTTGTGAATAGCAAAAGATAACGAAGAACGTAAACGCATTACAGCGCTAAATGTATTAGTTCTAGTACGTAAGTGAGCGTTTTCTCTTAAAAACTCAAACGTGTGTTTTTTTGGTTGAATAGGATAAGTTTCAGCATCAGAGTCACCTAAAACTTCAAGCGCTTTTACTTGTATTTCTACAGATTGGCCTTTTCCTTGGCTTTCTACCAATTCGCCAGTGATATGAACAGCAGCACCAGTAGTGATGCGTTTTAGCAATGCTTCATCAAAATTTTCAAAATCTACAACACATTGAATATTATTTATGGTAGAACCATCATTTAAAGCAATAAATCGGTTAGCTCTAAACGTTCGTACCCATCCTTTTACGGTAACATCTTGTAAGGTCACATCTTGTGAAAGCAGTTCTGCTACAGTTTTTGTTGTCATTTTTTAAATATTTTGAATGCTAAGATAATTTTTATTCTTTGTTTTTTGAGTTCTCGTCTGAATCATCTTCCGAAGGAATGATATCTATCGTTGGTTTACGCAGTACTTCTTTGTTGGCAATATTACGTTCTAATGATAATAATAACGATGGTAATAACAATAAATTAGATAACATGGCGAACAATAATGTTATTGAAACCAAAGCTCCTAAAGCTACTGTACCACCAAAACTAGAAATGGTAAATACAGAGAATCCGAAGAACAGAACAATTGAAGTGTAAAACATACTTACGCCAGTTTCTCTTAACGCAGCGTAAACCGATTTTTTAATCTTCCAGTGGTTGGCTTGCAATTCTTGTCTGTATTTTGCCAAAAAGTGAATGGTATCATCTACCGAAATACCAAAAGCGATACTAAATACTAATATTGTTGAAGGCTTTATAGGTACACCTAAATAACCCATTAAACCAGCTGTAACTAACAATGGTAATAGGTTAGGGATAAGTGATACAATAATCATTCTAAACGAACGGAACAAATACGCCATAAATAGCGATATAAGTATAATGGCAAGCGTTAATGAAATAACAAGGTTTCTTACAAGGTATTTTGTGCCTTTTTGAAACACTAAAGCTTTACCTGTCATAGTAACTTCATAACGCTCTTTAGGAAAAACTTTATCTATTTTATTTTGAAGATTTTCCTGAATGCGTTCCATTTTATCCGTACCAATATCTTTCATAAAGGTAGTAATACGTGCATATTGCCCTGTACTGTCTACAAAATTCTTAAGCAAATCTACATCAGATGATGAGTTTTTAGCATAAGACAAAATGAAACTGTTTTCTTGGCTGGTTGGTAATTGGTAATATTTAGGGTTGCCGTTAAAGTAGGCTTGCTTACTATATTTTACCAAGCTTACAACAGATATTGGCTTAGACAATTCTGGTGTTTCTTCAATAAGTTCTTCAAGCTCATTAATGCGTTTTAAGGTCGCTAATTTCATAACGCCTTTTTTGCGCTTTGTATCTACCATTATTTCTAAAGGCATAATGCCATTAAACTCTTCTTCAAAAAAACGAATGTCTTTAAAGAATTGTTTGTTTTTTGGCATATCTTCAATCAAGCTACCAGATATTTTCATTTGATTAATACCTATCATACTTGCCATGATAAGTATAAATGCAGTGACGTAGATGGTAATACGTTTGTGTTTTACCATACGTTCCATCCAATCTACAAAACCACCAATCCAACGTTTATTTAAGTGTTCTAAATGACGCTCTTTCGGATAAGGCAAAAACGTGTACATTATCGGAATGATAAGTAAACAGAGTATGAAAATTGCCAGAATACTGAGCGATGCTACGATACCAAATTCCTTTAGCAGTTTACTTTCGGTTAAGATAAACGTTGCAAAACCAGAAGCGGTAGTAACATTAGTCATTAAGGTAGCATTACCAACTTTGGTAATAACACGTTGTAGCGACTTTACTTTGTTACCATGCGATTTTACCTCGTGCTGATATTTATTAATTAAAAAGATACAGTTAGGTATACCAATAACAATAATTAACGGTGGAATAAGAGCCGTAAGCACTGTAATTTCGTAACCAAGTAAACCAAGGATTCCAAAGGTCCACATCACACCAATACAAACAACAATTAGTGATATAAACGTAGCTCTAAAAGATCTAAAGAATAAAAAGAAAATTAACGAAGTCACAAACAAAGCTGCTCCAATAAAAATCGGAATTTCGTCAACAATGTTTTGAGAATTTAATGTTCTGATGTAAGGCATACCAGACACCTTAACATCTAGCTTAGGATGTTTTGCTTCAAATTCTTGTATTCTTTTTTCAAGAATATTTATAATAAAGTCTTTTCTGGCAGAGGTGTTAACAATCTCTTTCTTTAAATAAATTGCAGTACGAAGTGTCTTGTTTTCTGCATTAAATAAAAAGTTATCGTAAAATGGATATTTCTTAAAAAGGTCTTCTTGTAGTTTGTTTATTTCATCAAGACTTGATATAGAATCTTTTATGAACGGAACTAAATCAAACTGTTTCTTTTCATTGTTCTTTACCAGTTTTTGAAGATCTTTTATTGAAAGCACAGTTTCAACTTCGTCATAAGGTTTAAAGGACTCTGCAAGGTTGTTCCAGGCATTAAACTGATTAACCGTAAATACGCTAGAATCTTTAACTCCTAAAACAATGAGATTGCCTTCTTCACCAAAGACTTCGAGGAAATTATTGTAGGTTAGGTTAACTTCATGATCGTCAGGTAACATATTAGCTTCAGTGTAAGTAAAGCGCATATGTTTCCATTGCATGCCCAAGAACACAGTCGTCGCAATTATGACTAAAAGAATGAAGATTTTGTTACGGAGAATAATTCTTGCAACACCTTCCCAAAATCCTGTGGTCAATAGTTTAAACATGTATAATTTTCTACCTCTTTAAATAGCAAATAATGCCTTAATTTGAAACGAGCCGCAAAGGTAGAAAAAACCTAAGGATTAGCTAAGGAATTAACACTAATATAATAGTTGAAATAAATACGAGGAATACAGAAATAGCCTAATAGAAATTACGGTTAGTCTTTTTGCTTTTCATCCGTCTTTTGTATTGCCATTTCCACGTTAATTTATGCCAATAGCGTTTAATTTTATTGTGACGCCAATTAATATTAAATTTTACGTCTTTCTTAGCCCAAGGCGGCAAAGGTATTTTAATATTAAAGGGAGGGTATTCACTAACTTTATAATTTAGGTCTGAGTCATTTCTAAATCGTCTAGAACAAAGTAACCTAACAATAGTTTTCTTTTTGGATGATTTGTAAACTTCCATATCAATCCAAAGAGGAACTAATCCAGAATCATATAATAAATCTACAGTTCTTGCTAATGGTTGGTGTTTTCCTTCAAGCGTATTAATTTCTATTAATCTCTTTAGTTCATCATTATTTAAATGATCACTTATTAATCTTGAGCTTGGTTCAATTAGATATTCAACATTATTAGAAATCAAATTTTTAACTGAGTTACTTGTAAAATCAATCAGCCTTTTAGTAGATTCTATTAACCTATATTGAAATTCCTCTTTGTTCACGACTAAAGATTATGTCGCTGGATTAGGAATAACAGCATGAACATCATTAATGGCTTTTAGCACATCATCTGATAAGGTTATGTTGATACTGTCAATGTTTTCTTCAAGCTGTTTTATACTTGTGGCGCCAATGATATTACTTGTTACAAAAGGTCTTTGGTTAACAAATGCTAAAGACATTTGTGCTAAAGACATATTATTATCTTCGGCTATTTGTAAGTATCGCTTAGTAGCTTCTGTAGCCTGGTCGCTACTATATCTAGCAAACCTTGGAAACAGCTTTAATCTTGCATTATCTGCAGCAATACCTTTGATGTATTTACCAGATAAAACACCAAATGCCATAGGTGAGTAGGCTAGTAAGCCAATATTTTCTCTGTGAGCAATTTCTGCTAAATCGCCTTCAAAAGGTCTGCATAATAGAGAATATGCATTTTGGATGGTAATCATCCTTGGTAGGTTATTGTATTTAGATTCTTCTAAGTAGCGCATGGTTCCCCAAGCTTTCTCGTTAGATAAACCTACTTGCCTTATTTTTCCAGATTTGATAATCTCATCAAGATTGTGTAAAATTTCATTGAAATTATCCTCCCAACCATCATTAGCATTATGAACATAATCTCTTATGCCAAATGTGTTTGTGTTACGTTCTGGCCAGTGCAACTGGTATAAATCTATGTAATCTGTTTGTAAGCGTTTTAGACTGTTGTCAACAGCTTCGTTTAATGCTTGTTTGCTAAAACCAGTAGTTCTTATGTGGGCAGTATAGTCGCCAGGACCAGCAATTTTTGTGGCTAAAACAACTTTGTCTCTGTTACCAGTTTTTGCAAACCAATTACCTATAATACGTTCGGTTTCTGCATAGGTTTCGGCTGTAGCAGGTACAGGATATAACTCAGCAACATCAAAAAAGTTAACGCCTTTGTCTAAAGCCAAGTCCATTTGGGCAAAACCTTCGTCTTGAGTGTTTTGATTGCCCCAAGTCATGGTGCCTAAACATATTTTACTAACTTTTATATCTGTATTTGGTAAGGTTGTATATTTCATATCAATTTCCTGCGAAAGCAGGAATCTTTTTGCGTTAAACTTAAATTTTATTAGAGCTTGTTAAGCGTTGACTTTGATAAGCTCTGTCTGACAGCATTCAATAACTATCACTACTACAAAAATAAGAAGACCTTTCACGTTGTAAAAACACGAAAGGTCTAAATCTATGTTAAGGTTTTGTTTGAAATGATTTCTATCTCAACAAGAGTGATGATTAAATGTCATTCAATAATTTTGAAATCTCATCAAGTTTTGGCGTTAAAATCACTTCAATTCTACGGTTTTTTGCTCTACCTTCTGAAGTATCATTAGAGGCAACAGGAGCATATTCGCCTCGTCCCGCAGCTGTTAAGTTTTCTGGGTTTATAGACGAATTCTCTCTTAATATATTTACAATAGCCGTAGCACGTTTAGTTGATAAATCCCAGTTGCCACTTAGTTGTGCATTGCCTTTATAAGGTACATTATCTGTATGACCTTCTATTAAAATGGCAATATCCGGATTTTCAGCCAAAACGCTTCCTAGTTGTTTTACCGCTTGCTTTCCTTGTGTACCAACATACCAGCTACCAGATTCAAAAAGCAATTTGTTTTCCATAGAAACGTATACTTTACCATCGCGCTGTTCTACAGTAAGACCTTTGCCTTCAAAGTTAGTTAAGGCTTTAGAAATAGCGTCTTTTAAAGCACGCATGTTAGCATCTTTAGCTGCAATTACGCTTTCTAATTCTGCAACGCGTTGCGATCTGCTTTCAAGTTCTTTTTTTAATTTTTCTAAACGCTCATTTTCGGCAGCAAGGGCTTGTTCTTTGGCTTCTAATTGTGCTAAAAGTTCTCTGTTTTTTTGAGAGTTTTTGGCAATTTCAGCGGAGCTGTTTTTTTCTAATGCATCGTAAGATGCTTTTAAATTGTCGAGATTAGTTTTTGTAGCAGCATAGTCTGAGCGTAACTGATCTCTTTCTTTTACAGCCTCGTCATAGGCAGCTTGCAGGCTGTTTAGGTCATTAGTTAATTTGTTTCTGTCTGCAGAAAGCGCTTCTACTTCATCAGATAAAGCTCTGTTATCCTTTTTTAGATTGGCATATTTGTCCTCTAACTCAGTGTATATTTTTTTAGACACACAAGAGGTCATCGTAATAAGTAAAATGGCTATTAATGAAAGTTTTTTCATGTGTTAATGTTTATTATTTTTTTAATGGTCACATGGAACATCATATTGTTATTTTAACTGTTTGATTTATAATTAATCATTGATGTTTCATCATGTTTAAAAATTGAATAAAATGTATTTATAAATCTAATTCTAATAAAATTGGGCAATGATCGCTATGTACTGCTTCAGTGAGTATAACGCTTCGTTTTATGTTTTCTTGTAAAGGTTTGCTCACCATTGCATAATCTAATCTCCAACCTTTATTATTGGCTCTGGCATTAGCTCTGTAACTCCACCATGAGAATTCTTGCTTTTCTGGGTGTAAATATCTGTAGCTATCTATAAAACCGCTGTCAATAAAATTACCTAACCATTCGCGTTCTTCAGGTAAAAAACCAGACACACCTTTCATTTTTGGGTTATGAATATCTATAGGCTCGTGGCAAATATTATAGTCTCCGCAAACTACAAGATTTGGTTTTTCGTTTTGCAATTCGTTTAAATAGTTATGAATTAAATCCATGTATTCAAACTTGTGCGACAACCTAGCATCATTAGTTCCAGAAGGTAGATACATGCTCATAACAGAGACCTTGTCGTAGTCTACTCTAAGGTTTCTGCCTTCAAAATCCATGGATTCTATACCAGTGCCAAACTCAATGTGGTTTGGTTCTTTTTTGCAAAGAATGGCAACACCACTATAACCTTTTTTTTGTGCGCTAAACCAGTAATTGTACTCATAGCCTGCATTTGTAAAAAGGTCTAAATCGAGTTGGTCTTCCATTGCCTTAATTTCCTGTAAACAAATTACATCTGGATTTGTGGCTTGCAACCAATCAATAAACCCTTTATTTATGGCAGCTCTTATGCCATTAACGTTGTACGAAGCTATTTTCATTTTGTTTTAAATTCCTGATTATTTATAAATTTCTAGCTATTCGGCTAAAATAAATAATAGAGTACTTTTACACTATAAATTTATACTGCTTTTAACGATAAAATATTTCAAACGTTAGGCAGTTATTATTTTAGATGAAAAAAGCGCTATTTCTTATTACATTATTGATGTCTTTTTGGGGTTTTTCCCAAGAAAAATCGAGTAATTATAAGAAAATACGTGTCGCTGTTGCAGATTCTATTCTCATTGATTCTGTGAGTATAAATCCTTCAAGGTTTGTTGTAAAAACCAAACAAGGTGTTGTTTTGGATTCTACACTTTATAACGTTGATTATTCAAAATCTATTTTGAAATTTAACCAACAGGTTGAAATAGATTCTGTTGATATTGAATATTTACGCTATCCAGATTTTATAACTAAGGTTTACAAACAGCTCGACGATGATATTATTGTAGACCGATCTATTCCTGGGATTGAAACCCTTTACAAACTTGAAAATTCTTCAAACCAAAATATTTTTACTCCTTTTGATGGTTTAACCACTTCGGGTAGTATTTCTAGAGGTGTAACGATAGGGAATAATCAAAATTCTGTTTTAAATAGTGAACTCGATTTGCAAATTTCTGGAAAATTGAGTGACAAGGTATCGCTTAGAGCCTCGATACAAGATGCTAATATTCCGTTGCAAGAAAGTGGATATTCGCAACGATTAGATGAGTTTGATCAAGTTTTTATAGAACTTTTTAGTGACAATTGGAATATAAGAGCAGGTGATATTGATTTGGTAAACACTAAAAGTTATTATGCTAACTTTTCTAAACGTGTGCAAGGTTTGTTGGTAAATGCTAATTTGAGTGACAAGACGTCGGTTTTTGCTTCAGGAGCACTCGTACGAGGTCAGTTTACAACAACACAATTTACGGCTCAAGAAGGCAATCAAGGACCTTACAAATTACGAGGTCCAAATAATGAGTTGTTTGTGCTTATTGTCTCTGGTAGTGAGACTGTTTATATTAATGGTGTGCCTTTAGAGCGTGGAGAAAACAATGATTATATCATTGATTATAACGCTGGCGAGATTATTTTCAACTCAACCTATCCAATCACTTCCGAAATGCGTATTACGGTAGATTACCAGTTTAGTGAGCGAAATTATTCGCGATTCACTGTGTTTGGAGGTAGTACTTTTGAAACCGAAAAATTACAATTAAACGTTTCTGTGTATTCTGAAAGTGATGCCAAAAATCAGCCACTGCAGCAAAATTTATCGACAGAGCAAACGGAAATTTTAGCTAATGCTGGTGATGATACTAGCTTAATGGTTGCGCCTTCAGCGACGGAAGAATCGTTCTCTGAAAACAGAATTCTCTACCGAAAAGAAATTGTAGATGGTGAAGAGATTTTTGTCTTCTCTCAAAATCCCGAAGACCAGTTGTTTAGAGTGTCTTTTACCTTAGTTGGTGCAAATCAAGGAAATTATATATTGAGTAACGATAATGCAGTGAGCAATATTTTTGAATACGCTGCGCCAATTGCTGGTGTTCCGCAAGGAAATTACGAACCTGTTACTCAGCTTGTAGCACCAGAACGCTTGCAAATTGCAGTGCTCAATGGTCGTTACCAGCCTACCGAAAAAACAGATGTATTTTTTGAATTGGCAGGAAGTAAAAATGATATCAACTTGTTTTCGAGTTTAGATGATGATGATAATGATGGTTTTGCTGGGAAGTTTAAAGTGAATCAAAAGCTAATAAAGCACGATAGCCTTTGGAATCTGTCCGCGCTTATTGATGCCGATTTTATTCAAGAGAATTTTAGAACTATTCAACGTTTATACAGAGCCGAATTTAATCGTGATTGGAACCTTGAAGATAATAGAGACGATCAAGGAAATTTTATTTTAGGGAACCAACTTTTGCTCACTTCAGGACTACAATTATCACATGCTAAAAAAGGATTGGCATCCTATAATTTTGAATATTTAGATTACACTAATAATTTTAATGGAAGTCGTCATAATCTTATGGCAGATCTGCGTTTGGGTAATTTCAGGATTTTTACAAATTCAAGTTTTCTTAATAGCGAAAGCACTATTAATCGTTCGACCTTTTTAAGGTCTTATAATCGTGTGGTATATGCCAAAAACAATAAATGGGTTGGTGCAAAATTTGCTACAGAAGACAATGAACAAATCGTTATAGCTACCGATTCATTGACACCATTGAGTCAGCGATTTTCAGCATACGAAACCTTTGTTGGAATTGGTGATAGTACTAAGGTCTATGCAGAAGTTGGTTATATAAAACGCTTTAATGATAGTTTACGGAATAACAATCTAGAGCGTGTAAATGCTTCAAACACCTATTATCTCAAGTCACGATTAATTCAGAATAAAAACACCAATCTTCAGCTTTTTGTGAACTATAGAAGTTTGAAGGCTGAAGACGATGCCTCTGAAGACGAACAGAGTTTAAACAGCAGATTAAACTACAATCAAAAATTGTTTAACAACCTTGTGCTTTGGAACACAAATTTTGAAACTAATTCAGGGACGTTGCCACAGCAAGATTTTACTTATGTAGAGGTCGAAGCAGGACAAGGAGCTTACACATGGATTGACTATAATGAAAATGGCATACAAGAACTCAATGAGTTTGAAATTGCACAATTTACTGATCAAGGCAATTATATACGCGTATTATTGCCAAACCAGGTTTTTGTGCGAACGCATCAAAATAGATTGAGCCAGACGTTGACCATAAATCCGATGCAATGGAGCGGTTCTGAGAATAAAACAAAAAAGTTCTTTTCGCATTTTTACAATCAAACATCTTATCTTATTGACAGGAAGATTAGAAGAGAAGGCAATAATTTTAATTTAAATCCTTTTGAAGCTGATGAAGACAACCAATTAGCGTTAAATAATAGTGTGAGAAATGTATTCTTTTACAACAGAGGAAAACAGCGCTATACCACATCCTATACGTTTTTAACCAATACAAGCAGAAGTCTGTTGTCTATAGGTTTTCAGGAAAATAAACTCACCAATCATCAGTTTAATTTTAATCACAAATTCGCCACCAATTGGTTGGCAAATGCACAGGCAAGTTTTGGAACAGATGAAAGTCTTAGTGAAAACTTTGCTAACAGAAATTACCTGATTGAAGAAGAGCGTTTTCAACCTAAATTATCCTATTTGTTTAGTGAAAATGCGCAGTTTGATGTCTTCTATCAATACACTTCAAAAGAAAATACTATTGGAAGTTTAGAAGCATTATCGCAGAACAATTATGGATTTTCTTTTACCTACAATAAAGCAGCGAAAATTGCATTAACTGGTGAATTTAATTTGTTTCAAAATGAATATGATGGCAATCCTAATACACCTGTAGCATACCAAATGTTAGAGGGTTTACAGCCAGGAAAAAACTTCACCTGGAGTTTATTGGCACAAAAGAAGCTGACTAAGTTTTTAGATTTAAACCTCAATTATTTTGGTCGTAAAACTGAAACTGCAAAAACCATCCATACAGGAACTATTCAGTTAAAGGCTTATTTCTAATTCTATTTGTGTAAAAGTATTAAAAGCAGTATACTCCTCACATAACATCAACTACAATTAATGAAGGATTTTATAATAATAGGTGCTGCACAAGCAGGATTATCTATGGCTTATCATTTAAAGAAAAACGATAAGGATTTTTTAATCATTGATAAAGAAAATGAAATCGGAGCATCTTGGCTTAATCGCTGGAATTCTTTAAAATTATTTACTCCTACCGAGTTTAATCATCTTGAAGGTATGCCTTTTCCTGCTCCAAAAGGACATTATCCAGATAAGTATGAAGTGGCCAACTATTTTAAGGCTTATGCAGCGAAATTTGAATTTCCTGTTCAGTTAAGTACATTGGCAGAAAGTATTGAAAAATCAGATGATGGCTTTGTTGTAAAAACAAGTAAAGGAGATTTAAAATGTAAAGAAGTCATTATAGCTACAGGACCTTTTCATATACCATATACACCAAAGTTTCATAATAACATATCTGAGGATATTTTTCAAATACATAGTAATTATTACAAGAATCCAGATCAACTTCAGGATGGTGAAACCTTAGTCGTTGGTGGAGGAGATAGTGGATTTCAAATTTTAGACGAAATTTCAAAAAACACAGAAAACACCACTTATTTTTCTGGCAACACAGATATAAGAACGTTACCTCAAGAAATTCTAGGTAAAACACTTTGGTGGTGGTTTACCGTAACAGGTTTTTTAAGTTTTAGTAAAGACTCTTGGATTGGTAAAAAGATTAGTAATTCTAAACAACCGATTATTGGTACAGATGTGCAAGATATTTTAAATCGAGACAATGTAAAAACCGTTGGTTATACGGTAGATGCTAATCAAAATGCTGTAAAAACGACAAAGAAGACATTAAATAATATTAAAAACATTGTTTGGGCAACAGGTTACAAACCTAACTTTAAATGGATAAATAATATTGAACTGACTAAAGATGGCTACCCAAAGCATCATAGAGGTGTTAGTACCACAAAAGGACTCTATTTTATTGGCTTGCCATGGTTGCACACGCGTGGATCTGCTACGCTAGGAGGCATTAAAAAAGATGCAAAATATTTGGCACAGAAAATAGTGTAATAAAAAAGCCCGAAACTTAATATTTCGGGCTTTTTGTACTTTTAAGATGTTGGATTTATTTCATCTTCATCAACCATTCTTTAACATCGACTTCTTTTTTGATGATATCTCTTAATTCTTCAACCTTTACACGCTTTTGTTCCATAGTATCTCTATGACGAATAGTTACCGTATTATCTTCTAAACTTTCGCCATCTACCGTAATACAAAATGGTGTGCCAGCAGCATCTTGTCTTCTGTAGCGTCTACCTACAGCATCTTTCTCATCATATACCACATTGAAATCCCATTTAAGATCGTCAACAATGTCTTTTGCCATTTTAGTTAACCCTTCATCTTTTCTTACTAGAGGCAAAATAGCAGCTTTAGTTGGTGCTAATACAGCAGGAAGTTTTAGTACTGTTCTTTCGCTTCCGTCTTCTAAGGTTTCGTCTTGTAAACTATTAGAGAAAACGGCTAAGAACATGCGATCTAAACCTATTGAAGTTTCTAATACATATGGTGTGTAGCTTTCATTATCTTCATGATCGAAGTATTGCAGCTTTTTACCTGAGTATTCTTCGTGTTGTTTTAAATCGAAATCTGTACGAGAGTGAATTCCTTCCAACTCTTTAAAACCAAATGGGAAATTAAACTCTATATCTGTAGCAGCATCTGCGTAGTGTGCTAATTTTTCATGGTCATGGAAACGGTAATTGTCGTCTCCCATTCCTAGGGATTTATGCCATTTTAAACGGGTTTCTTTCCAGTAGTCAAACCATTCTTTTTGCGTACCTGGTTTAATGAAAAATTGCATTTCCATTTGTTCAAACTCACGCATTCTAAAGATAAATTGTCTTGCAACAATTTCGTTTCTAAAGGCTTTACCTGTTTGTGCAATTCCGAAAGGAATCTTCATGCGTCCCGTTTTCTGAACGTTTAAGAAATTTACAAAAATGCCTTGAGCTGTTTCTGGTCTCAAATATAAGTCCATTGCAGTATCTGCAGAAGCTCCTAGTTTAGTGCCAAACATAAGGTTGAATTGCTTAACGTCTGTCCAGTTACGACTTCCTGTTAACGGATCTGCAATTTCTAATTCTTCAATTAAAGCTTTTACATCTGCTAAATCTTCTTTTTCTAAAGATTGACCTAAACGCTTTAGAATAGAATCGATTTTTTCCTGGTAACCAAGAACTCTACCGTTTGTAGATACAAATTCTTCTTTNTTAAANGCATCACCAAAACGTTTTTCNGCNTTTTTAACTTCNTTNTNNATTTTAGCTTCAATTTTAGCACANTAATCTTCTACTAAAACATCTGCTCTNTAACGTTTTTTAGAATCTTTNTTNTCAATTAAAGGNTCNTTAAANGCATCNACGTGNCCAGAAGCTTTCCANGTGGTTGGGTGCATAAANATTGCNGCATCTATACCNACAATATTATCGTGCATTTGTACCATGGCTTTCCACCAATAGTCTCNAATNTTTTTCTTTAATTCTGCACCGTTTTGNGCATAATCGTATACAGCNCTTAAACCATCATAGATTTCGCTGCTCTGAAATACGTAACCATACTCCTTAGCGTGAGAGATTACCTTTTTGAATTTGTCNTCGTTTGCCATGNCACAAAAATAAAAAACCGCTCAAATTAATTGAGCGGTTTTTNAAAAATAATGAGATTGATNTATTTTAATTCTATACTNGTACTTCCTAGTTTTCTGTTTTCNTGAAAAACNTTNACAAANTANGTNCCNTTTNNNAGAGGTCTGTCNTCTTTNTAAGTNGCNACNGTAGTACANATNTTTANATTTTTNTTGTCAAANTTTACAANTTCTTTTTTNCTGTAAATTAANGAAGNNNTACTGCAAANAATACTTCNCCTTTNNCNGCNATNANATTGTTNNNNGGACTTACAATCTGAATGTANATCTCTTTNTNNCCTTTTTCGGTTAANGGNTTTTCANTNANTGNTATNCAAANATCCANNGCNTTAACNCGTTTNGCTCTNAGNGNNGATTTCTTTTTNGAGTTNTTAATTTTAAAAGCTTCAACNCTAACNTNNTTGGCTCTNAAAANAGNNGCATTGTCAATGGTNTCGTTAAGAGANTCNTTGNNTTCNTCTANAGCATTGATGGTNAGGTTGTTGTTNTTAATNGTATTCATAGCGTAGCGTTTCTCTTTTTGCAATTTTANATTNGCAGANTTAAGAGANTCTACAGTAGNNAGTAANACNTTGCTNTTAGTTTTNANAACTGAAAGCTGGTCNTTNAACTTTGTGATTATTGATAAGTCACTTTTTAATAATCTTAAAGAATCTAAAGCAATTTTAGTTTCTAGTTTTGCTTCCTGGAGCTGTGAAGACATAAGATCATAATCTTGGCTTAGTTCGTCATAACTNNNTAAAATTTCTGATAGTTCTTTTTCTATCAAAACTTTTTCTTGTTTTAGGAATTCTTCGTAGGATTTAATGGATTTNTAATTNGTAAAACTATATACNCCTAAAACNGTTAAAACNACTAATAAAGAACTTATAATTAATCTGTAGTTAAATAATTGAGGGTTAACTATCATCATTAATTTCTTAGATGAAACGAAATTAGAGTATATTGAAGTGCATTTTTATTTTATTCGATTAAGTGGTAAAAAATTTGTTGAATTTGTTCTTTCCTGTGGTCTGCGAAGCATGTAATAATGTTTTGGTAGATAATGAGTTAGTTGTTTGTACTAAATGCAGACATGATTTACCAGTTACAAATTTTCATTTTAATGATGCAGATAATGTTAAAAAAGTAGTTTATGGACGTGTAAAACTAGTACAAGCAACAGCCCTTTTGCATTTTTCAAAAAGAGGAGTTGTGCAACAAATGCTTCATAACTTAAAATATAGAGGACACCAAGATATTAGTGGTTTTTTAGGTAGATGGCTTGGTGCAGAACTAAAAACGATTGAAGCTTATAAACAGGTTGATGTTGTAGTACCTGTGCCACTTTATAAAACTAAGTTATGGCAACGTGGTTATAATCAGGTAGAGCAATTTGGAAAAGCAATAGCAGAAGCTCTTAGTGTAGATTATAACGACTCAGTACTTATAAAGACAAAATCAACAAAAACCAAAGTGTTTGAAGGTAGACTCTCTAGATGGAGTGATGATGGAGCTGTTTTTGCAATAAGTGATACCCAATCGTTAAGAGGTAAACATATCTTACTGGTAGATGATATTATTACCACAGGAGCAACGGTTGAGGCTTGTGCTACAGAATTGTTAAAAATTGATAATATTAAGTTAAGTCTTGCTACTATGGCAATTGCCGATTAATTTTTTCGTTTCTATAGTTTAAAAATTGTTTCTTTGTGCAAAATTATTCTCAAAAAATGAGTTCAAATCTCACACGAATTTTAGGCATTTTATTCATCGGTTTAATTATTGTTAGTTGTGCCAATCGTGGTTCTCCTTCAGGAGGAGAAAAAGATATGGATCCACCAGAAATTCTTAGAGAAAACCCACCAAATTTTTCAACAAATTTTAAAGGAGATGAAATAAGAATCACTTTTAATGAATACGTTAAGATTAAGGATTTAAGAAAGCAACTTATTATTTCGCCACCTATGGATTCAGATCCTATTATATATCCTGCAGGTGGAGCAAGTGAATACATTACGATAAAAATAAAAGATACTTTACAGCCTAATACGACTTATGCTTTTAATTTTGGTGAAAGCATTGTAGATAATAATGAAGAAAATCCATACCCTTATTATCGTTACGTATTTTCTACAGGAGATACAATAGATTCACTGTCTGTAAAAGGCTATGTTGAAGATGCGCTTCTAAAGAAACCAGAAACTTTTATATCGGTAATGCTTTATGAAGTAGACTCTACCTATTCAGATTCTATAGTTTACAAAGAAAAGCCAAGGTATATTACCAATACCCTTGATAGTGTTACCACTTTTAGTATAGATAATATAAAAGCAGGAACCTATAAATTGATTGCCTTAAAGGATAAAAACAGTAATTATACATTTGATCAAAAAAACGATAAAATAGGGTTTTACGAAGATTTTATTTCAGTACCAACTGATAAAGACTATAAGCTTACATTATTCAACGAGAAGGTCAATTTTAAAGCTATTAAACCAAAACAAGCAGGTGAAACAAAAATCATCTTCCCTTACGAAGGAAGTTATGAAAACACAAGAATAAACGTTTTGGGAGATACACCAGAAGGCTATTCAACTAGAATTACAAAAGATAAAGTTACAGATACACTTTACTATTGGTACAAGCCAAAGTTTGAAATTGATACCACCTTCTTTATTGTTTCTAATGAAAAATATGTAGATACATTTAAGCATCGTTTTAGAAGTCTTGATGCAGATACATTAAGTACCAAAATAGTTTCACCAAGAGGTTTAAACTATGATAAGCATTTTACTCTAGAAGCAACTACACCTATAGAGAAAATAGATGTTTCTAAAATAAGTTTAATAGATAAAGATTCTATTGCTGTAAGTTTTGAGACAGAATACGATTCTATTTTAAATCAATTTAAGGTGCCATTCAAAAAAGAAGAAGGACAAAAATATTCTATTAAAATATTACCAGGAACATTTACAGATTTCTATGGTAATATCAATAAGGATACTATAGTTGAATCTATTAACCCTAAAATGAAGTCTGAGTATGGAAATATTCGTGTTAAATTAATAAACGCTAAATTTCCACTAATTGTACAGATGGTAAATAATAAAGGTGAAGTTGAATATGAACGTTACACTACAGAATCACCAGTGGTAGATTTTACTAATGTTGTGCCAAAACTATATGATATTAGAGTAATTTATGACACTAATGAAAATGGTGAATACGATACAGGTAATTACTTATTAGGCATACAACCAGAACGCGTTAGTTACATGCCTTCTTCTCAGCTTGATGAGGTTAGAGCTAGTTTCGATTTTGTTTACGAGTTTACACTTTTAGACTAAAAGTATCCCTGTCCTTTAAGAAACCAAGTCTTTCTCGGTATTTGGTAATATGAGATTTTTCTAAAGTTACGACTTCTATAGTTTCTGTGCTTTCTAGTATGGAATCCATACGGTTTCCTAAAACATCATAAGCTGCCGAGTGTCCAGAATATTCGTAATTATTACCATCTAAGCCAACACGGTTTACACCAATACAGTAACTCATGTTTTCTATTGCGCGCGCTTTAAGAAGGGTATCCCAAGCCGCAATGCGCACTTTTGGCCAGTTAGCCACATAGATGAGTAAATCATAATCTTCAGAATTTCTTGCCCAAACTGGGAAGCGTAAATCGTAGCAGACTAAAGGGCAAATTTTAAACCCTTTATAATCTATGATGATTTTTTCTGTACCAGCAGTATATACCTTATGTTCGCCAGCCAAAGTAAAGGTATGTCGTTTATCGTAGGGTGTTAATGTTCCGTTTGGCTCAACAAATACTAGGCGATTATAGTAATTCTCATTTTCTTTAATGACTAAACTACCAACGATTGCAGCATTTTTAGATTTAGATAATGCTTTTAGCCAGGTAATAGTCTCACCATCCATGGTTTCTGCTACCTCAGATGCATTCATTGTAAAACCAGAGCTAAACATTTCTGGTAAAACAATAAGGTCAGCTGTAATGGAGCTGACCTTATCTTCTATATGTGTTCTGTTAGCTTTTGGGTTTTCCCATGCTAAAGTGGTTTGTGCTAATGCAACGTTTAGTGTGTCGTTTGTCATTTATAATTTTCGTTTGGCTTTGTCTACTTTTTCGGTAAGCTTTTCAATTTTATCTAACCACTTACCTTCGTCTACAGGAGACAATTTACCTTTCTTTTTTAATTTTTCGTACTTCTTTTGNGCTTTTTTAAGATTGTCTTGNGCCTTTTTATAATTNTTNTGAAGNTTNTCNTTTTTCTTTAATNCNTTNTCAGCTTTCTTTTGNGCTTTNTCNGCCTTTTTTTGNGCTTTTTCAGCTTTTNTCTTCTCNTTTTCTAGTTTTTCNGCTGCTTTTTGTGCGTTTTCGGCTTGTTTTAGTTTTTCTGAAATAATAGCAGCTTCTTTAAAAATCACCTCTTTTTCTTCTGCACTTAAAGTTTCTGTGACATCTTCGCCATTCAAGAATATTTTTTCCTTTTTTACTTCATATGTTTTTTCACCTTGCTTTACTTCCTGAGCAAAACCGGTTAAACAAAATGCTAATAATAAAAGTATGATGTAATATTTCATTTGTAATAATTTTTAGTTCACTATTGTGACACGTAACTTAACAAAAAGTAACTTAAATTCTGCATAAAATTTCTGAAGCTTTTATTAAAGTCTCGTCAGTCTTGGCAAAACAAAACCGAAGCACCTTGTCATCTTTGTTATTTTCATTAAATACAGAAAGCGGAATTGAAGCTATTTTGAATTCTTTCGTCAAACGTTTTGCAAAATCCACATCATGTTCGTCGGTAATTTTAGAATAATCCAACACCTGGAAATACGTGCCTTTTGAAGGCATAAATTTAAAACGAGATTCTGCAATTAAATTCAAGAATAAATCACGTTTTTGTTGAAAAAAATTATTCAAACCAAGATAAGTTTCAGCATCAGCCATATAATCCGCAATGCCTTTTTGAGCAGGATGATTCACAGAAAACACATTGAATTGGTGTACTTTCCTAAACTCGTTCATTAAATCTTCAGGTGCGCAGCAGTAGCCAATTTTCCAACCTGTATTATGAAATGTTTTTCCGAAGGAAGCTGTAATAAAACTTCGTGCTTTTAAATCCGGAAACTTGCAAGCACTATGATGCTGATCGCCATCAAAAACAATATGCTCATATACTTCATCACTTAAAACGATGATGTTAGTGTCTTTGGTTAATTTTTCAAGCTGAAGCATATCTTCTTCAGACCAAATAGTACCACTAGGATTATGAGGTGTATTGATGATAATCATCTTGGTTTTAGATGAAATTTTTGAAGCCACTTCGTCCCAATTCACACTATAATCTGGCGCGGATAATTGAATAGCAATCGTCTTTCCACCATTAACTTCAATAGCTGGTTGGTAGCAATCGTAAGCAGGTTTAAAAATTAGAACTTCGTCATTTGGTTTTACAAAAGCTGAAATGATAGTATAAATAGCCTGAGTTGCACCAGCGGTAACCGTGATTTCAGTATCTGGATGATAACTTGTGTTGTAAAGTTGTTGGAATTTATTCGCGATGGCCAAGCGCAAATCTAGATTACCAGCCATTGGTGCATATTGGTTGTAACCGTTGTTCATTGCATTGGCAACTAAGTCGTTTAATAGTTGTGGACTAGGATAATTTGGGAAACCTTGCGATAGGTTTAAGGCTTTGTATTCGTTGGCCAAAGCACTCATTACGGTAAAAATGGTGGTGCCTACATTGGGTAGTTTAGATTGGTGTTGCATAGACTGAAAGATACTAAATCTTAAAGTATTTCGTTTTTCTTTTATGTCTAAATTAACCGCTTTACTTGCTTTTTTAACACTTCTCAATTGTCAGCACAAGAGAGATAATCAAGCTGAGGTTATTCAAACAGAGATTCAACCAGAAATTGTTGAAGTCATTGAGCCTATTGACGATGTTAAAATGGACTCTTCAAAATTGAAACTTAATTTTAAACCCAAAGGGAATTATGCTTCAATTCTACAGCAAATAAAAATAGATAAAGCTTACTTTAAAAACTTATACTACAATAATCCGAGCAAAGCTTTAGATTCGGTTTCAGAGTATATGTATTCAAAATTATTGAATGATATTGTGCCGCATTGGTACGGAACAGAATGGGATTTTAATGGATATACCAACACACCAAAAAATGGTGAAATAGCTTGTGGTTATTTTGTGTCTACAACCTTGAAACATTTTGGTTTCAACCTTAATCGATTTAAAATGGCACAAGCTGCAGGATTGGATGAGGCAAAACTATTACAGCCTAGAAATGCAATTAAAGTCTTTTCAAATCTAACTTTTGAAGAGCTTATTCAAAAATTAAATTCGGTTTACAAAGACGGACTTTACTTTGTAGGTTTAGATAATCACGTTGGTTATGTGTTGTTAAAAGATGAGGTGCCTTATTTTTTACATTCGAGCTATTGTGTAGACCAAGTAGTTATTGAGTTGGCAGAAACTTCGCCTTGTTTTAGTTCTAATATCTATGTGTTTGCTGAGATTACAACAAACGCAAGTCTGCTTAAAAAATGGATATTAAATGAAAGGCTTAACATCTAGTTAGGAATTGGTTTTAACATTCTTTCTATCTTTACAAAATCAATAAAATATTAACTATGCGATTAATAAAATTACTCTGTTTTTTCGTTGTTTTTCAGGTGTCTGCTCAACAAGGCGGCATGTGGATTCCCTCACTTTTAGAAGGAATGAACGAAGACGAAATGCAAAGCCTTGGTAGTAAATTAACTGCCAAAGACATTTACGATGTTAACAATTCTAGTCTTAAGGATGCTATTGGTCATTTTAATGGAGGTTGTACCAGCGAAGTCATTTCAGACAAAGGTTTGGTGCTTACCAATCATCACTGTGGATTTAGCCAGATTCAGTCGCATTCGTCCTTAGAAAACGATTATATAAAAAATGGATTTTGGGCAATGTCGCTGGAAGAGGAACTGCCAAATGAAGGTTTGTTTATTGAGTTTATAGTAAGCATTCACGATGTTACAGATACTGTTTTAAATGGTGTAAACGATGCAATGACCGAAAAGGAAAAGCAATCCTTGATCACTAGAAATAGCAATGCAGCAATGGCATCTTGGCCAAAAGAAAATTGGCAAGACGTTAAAACAAAGTCGTTTTACGAAGGCAATCAATATTTCTTATTTGTAACTGAGCGTTTTGAAGACATCAGATTAGTTGGTGCGCCACCAAGCAGCATTGGTAAGTTTGGTAGCGACACAGATAACTGGGTGTTTCCAAGACATACAGGCGATTTTTCTATGTTCAGAATTTATGCTGATAAGAATAACAGACCAGCAAAATACAGCAAAGACAATGTGCCTTACAAGCCAAAGCACTATTTACCTGTGTCGTTAGATGGTGTTGAAGAAGGCGATTTTACAATGGTTTTCGGCTTTCCTGGTCGTACTAATGAGTATTTGCCAGCTGTAGCGATTGAGCATATTACAAAAGAATTCAATCCAACAAATATCGAAATAAGAGAAGCGGCTTTAAAAGTTATTGATGCCAATATGAAAGCTAGCGATGAGGTGCGTATTAAGTATGCATCAAAACAAGCGAGAATTGCAAATGCCTGGAAAAAGTGGATTGGCGAAAACTTAGGTATTGAAAAAAGTGATGCTGTAGCTAAGCGTCGTGAATTTGAAGCAACTTTTAAAAAAGCATTAAAGGAAAATGGACTAGAAGCAAAGTATGGTCATATTTTACCTGAGTTTGATAAGCTTTATAAAGAATTTGGTCCAATAAATATTAAGAGAAGAAATTTTGTTGAAGTGTTTTTGGTAACAAGTGAATTGATGCAAATGACTTTTAGAGCGTATCAGGTTGAACAAGCGCTGTTAGCAAATCCTGAAAGTTTAGAACGTGCCAAAGCAAGTTTAAAAGGCCGTTTTGAAGGTATTCTGAAAAACTTTGATGCCAATGTAGATAAAGGTGTGTATTTAAATGTAATGCCATTGTATGGAAAACCAGTTGATGCTTCAATCTATGATAAAACGGCATTTACGGATTTAGATTCGGCTTTAAAATTATTAGAAGGCGATGCTGAAACTGTGATTAAAAACTTAAATGATGATGCGGCTTATGCTTATGCTAAACCTATTATTGATGAATTTTTTAATAGTATAGATCCTGAGTTTCAACAAAAGAATGAAACTATTTCAGCATTACAAACTGAGTATATGACGGCTTTAATGAAAGCCTTACCAAACGAGCGCTATTTTCCAGATGCAAATAGTACGTTGCGTGTTACTTATGGTCAGGTTAGAGGCTACTCGCCAAGAGATGCAGTGTACTATAATCCTGTAACTTATTTAGAAGGTGTAGTAGAAAAGTATGTACCAGGCGATTATGAGTTTGATGTGCCACAGAAACTTTTAGACCTATACAACACAAAGGATTACGGTCCGTATGCCGATAAAAACGGAAAAGTGCCAGTGTGCTTTTTAGGGACAAACCACACAACTGGTGGAAACTCTGGTAGTCCTGCTATTGATGCTGAAGGGAATTTAGTAGGTTTAAACTTTGACCGTGTTTGGGAAGGTACAATGAGCGATATGAACTATGACCCAGAAATCTGTAGAAACATAATGGTAGATTTACGCTATGTACTTTTCATAGTAGATAAATATGCTGGTGCAAAACACTTAATTGATGAAATGACTTTGGTACATCCGAAGAAAGCATCAAGAAAAAAGAACAAGAAAAAGAAGAAAGCAAAAAAGTAGCGATACACTTTCTTTAACTTCACACTTATAGATGAACCTCACAAGTGTTATACTGAACTTGTTTCAGTATTTCTATTGTGAGGTTTTTTTTGTGAAATACAATTAGGTTGAGACGTCAGCTCAAGTAAAATTATCTTTGGTAATTTTGTATCGAGGAACGAGCCATGTTAAGACTTCTCGATACAATTTTCTCGTACCTCAAAAATCACTCGAAGTGACTGAATGGAAGTTGAGACGTCAGTTCGAGTGAAGTTCTTGCAAAGAATTTTGTATCGAGAACCAATAATTTAGGTTAGCATTGCTAAATAAAAAAATCCCAAACAGAAATGCTTGGGATTTAATCTAATATTCTAAAAGCGTAGCGTTCTAAAAATCTAGAAGCGTATGCGGTCTTTTTTAATATCTGTAATGCTCAGGTTTAAAAGGACCTTCAACCGTTACACCAATATATTCAGCTTGATCTTGCTTAAGTTCTGTAAGCTCAACACCAATTTTTTCTAAGTGTAATGCAGCTACTTTTTCATCTAAATGTTTTGGTAGCATATATACTTGGTTTTCATACTTGTCAGAATTATTCCAAAGCTCTATTTGCGCTAAAGTTTGGTTAGTAAAAGAGTTACTCATTACAAAACTTGGATGACCAGTTGCACAACCTAAGTTTACTAAACGTCCTTCTGCTAAAACAATAATATCATTACCATCAATAGTATATTTATCTACTTGCGGTTTAATCGTGTTTTTAGTGTTACCGTAGTTTTCGTTTAACCAAGCCATTTGTATTTCGTTATCAAAATGACCAATGTTACATACTATGGTTTTATCTTTCATTGCTTTAAAGTGCTCTGCACGTACAATATCTTTGTTACCAGTTGTAGTAATTACGATATCGGCATTACCAACTACAGTTTCTAATTTTTTAACTTCAAAACCGTCCATTGCAGCTTGTAAAGCACAAATTGGGTCAATTTCAGTTACTGTTACGATACTTCCAGCACCTTTAAAAGAGGCAGCTGTACCTTTACCAACATCTCCGTAACCACAAACTACAACACGCTTACCAGCTAACATCACGTCAGTTGCACGACGTATAGCATCTACAGCACTTTCACGACAACCGTATTTGTTATCAAACTTAGATTTTGTTACCGAGTCG
This sequence comes from Winogradskyella sp., assembly GCA_002722255.1. Classification (GTDB taxonomy): domain Bacteria; phylum Bacteroidota; class Bacteroidia; order Flavobacteriales; family Flavobacteriaceae; genus Winogradskyella; species Winogradskyella poriferorum. Next base: position 858,813 of record PBLD01000001.1, read on the forward strand.
TTTACGTTAATGGCAGGCATTGGTAACGTTCCGTTTTTAACACGCTCGTATAAACGGTGTACACCAGTTGTCGTTTCTTCAGATAAACCTTTAATACCAGAAGCTAATTCTGGGTATTTATCCAAAACCATATTAGTTAAATCTCCACCATCATCAAGAATCATGTTTAATGGTTTACGATCTTCTCCAAAAAATAAAGTTTGCTCTATACACCAGTCAAATTCTTCTTCAGTCATGTCTTTCCAAGCATAAACAGCTGTTCCAGCAGCAGCAATAGCAGCAGCAGCTTGATCTTGCGTAGAGAAAATGTTACAAGAACTCCAAGTTACTTCTGCACCTAATGCTTGTAAAGTTTCAATTAAAACTGCAGTTTGTATGGTCATGTGCAAACAACCTGCAATACGTGCGCCTTTTAACGGTTGCTCGTTTTTATACTCTTCACGTAAGCTCATTAAACCAGGCATTTCTGCTTCGGCTAATTCAATCTCTTTTCTTCCCCAAGCCGCTAACGACATGTCCTTTACCTTGTTTGGTACGAAAGGAATTGTTTTTGTACTCATATTCTTTTTTCTCAAATTTTTAAAATGGTTCTTGCCTTTGGGTTTAACATTGAAATGGTTAAATTCGCTTACCAAAAAATGCCAAATCTGCCTAAGGCAGTGCAAAGATAATCAATAGGTTTTACAATATTAAATGCCACTGTACAAATCCATTAGTGTAAACTCACAAACTACTGTTAAAATCTGGAAGATTGAAGAGTCTTATTCCGATTTACTTCAACCTCTAAATTTAAAACCTCAAAGTCTTGAACGCGTGTTGGGTATGAAAAGCGAATTACATCAGCGCGGTTTTTTAAGTGTAAGGCATTTGCTCCATGAGTTTGGTTATACAGATCAAGATTTGTTTTATGATGATAATGGGAAACCACATCTTAAAGACGGTAAGCATATTTCTATAACACATAGTTTTACGTTTTCAGGAGTTATTGTTAGCGATAAAGAAGTTGGTATTGATATTGAAAAACAACGAGAGAAAATAAAGATTATCGCTCATAAATTTGTGGACTATGAGTTTAATTATCTAGATAAATCTGCAGACGATTACATTAGTAAGCTCACTGTAATTTGGGGAATTAAGGAATCGTTGTATAAGCTTTTTGCAACTCCAGGTATGTTGTTTAAAGAGCATTTTTTAGTAATTCCATTCACGTTTGAAGATGGTGAAACCATTGCTTGGATAGATTATAAAGACAGAAAATACAGATACAATAGTGCGTTTTTAGAGTTTGAAGGCTTTACTTGTGCATACGTCGTTCCTTAATCTATGACCATCTATTCTCACATAAAAAAGTCTATAGTTGAAGGCGAAAGGTTACTTGCAGTTTTAATCGATCCAGATAAAACAGAACATAATACAATTGAAGGTGTTGTAACAAAAATCAACCAATCCATAGCAACTCACATTTTTGTTGGTGGAAGTGAAGTAGATGAGGGAGCTACTGAAGCTGTAGTACAAGCCATTAAGCGATATACAACACTACCTGTAATACTGTTTCCTGGTGATGTAACACAAATTACAGATGAAGCTGACGGTATTCTGTTTTTGTCTTTAATTTCAGGTCGAAATCCAGAATACCTCATTGGTAAACATGTTGAAGCGGTTTCTAAATTAGCCAAAACACAACTCGAAGTACTTCCAACAGGATATATTCTTATTGAAAACGGCAAGCAAACTGCTGTAGAGCGCGTAAGTAATACCAACCCTTTAAGCAGATCGAATAAGCAACATATTGTAGATACTGCCAAAGCAGGAGCGCTTTTAGGGATGCAACTAATCTATCTTGAAGCTGGAAGTGGAGCAACACATCCTATAGAGCCAGAAATTATTTCAGCAGTAAAAGACACCTTAAATATTCCGCTTATTGTTGGTGGAGGTATTAGATCTAAAACCGAATTAGAAGCTGCCTATAAAGCAGGAGCAGATCTTGTAGTTATAGGCACAGCCTTTGAAACGAATCAACTTTTTTTTGAACAACTAAAATTATAATCATGCAAATATCAATAGACTTAACCTTATCTCCTTTACAAAACGATTACGAAGCTCATATTATAGATTTTATCAAGGCTTTGAGAGCTTCAAAATTTACGGTTTTAGAAAATCCATTAAGCACACAGGTTTTTGGAGAATTTGATGAATTAATGCCATTTTTAAATGATGCCATTAAAACGTCTTTTGAAAATACAGATATTAGCGTACTCACCATGAAAGTTGTAAAAACAAACAGAAGTGACTACGAACCACATTTTTAAAATGCCTTTGTATTTAGCTGTCTTAACTATCTCAATAAAATCTGTAGCAAATGATAATTAATGTAATAGGAAGTGTTTTAGTAACCCTAATAACGGGAATTGTGTTTTGGTATTCTGAAACTAAATCAAATAAAAAGTTAAAAAAAGAAATAACAGGCAGATATTCATTGAAAACTAATTTAGTTTATAAAATTGTTGGGATAGTCTGTATTCTTATAGGTGTAATTTTAGTTAATGTTATGATTTTAAATTGGAATGAGGAGATAAAAGTTATTGCACCTATAGTTGCCTCTATATTTTTGATTTCCGGAACATTAATAACTATGTTTTATAATAACTTTAGAGTTGAATTTGATGAACTACGAATAATTATTACAAATTGGATAGGGCAGAAAAAGACCTTTTACTGGAACGAAATAATTAAAATAAACTTTGTCAGTTCGATAAAATGTTTAAGAATAAGGTCTAAAACTAAACAAACATTGATTAATCAAGATGCTATTGGGTTCATTAGTTTTATAGAAATGATGGAATTAAAGACAGATTATTCAAGGGAAAATTTAAAAATCAAATAAAACATTTATCATAAATTACTATAACTAATTTCTTCCCTCTACGAAGATAAAGATGGACTACAACAGAAGCGATTATGAGCCAAATTTTTGATTTTTTCTTTTCACAATATGCTGAATATGCTACAACTGATATCGTATTAGAAGTCGTTGCAGTCGTATTTGGGTTTTTGTCGGTTTGGTTTTCTAAGCAAAATAATATTTTGGTCTTTCCAACCGGAATGATAAGCACTATCATATTTGTATACCTATTGCTAAAGTGGGAGCTACTAGGTGATATGATGATTAATGCATACTATTTTGCTATGAGTGTTTACGGATGGTTTGTTTGGACCCGAAAGGTTGACGAAACACACGTAACACCAATTTCGAGAACCACATCAAAAGAAAAATCACTAAGCCTAGGTATCTTTTTAGCAACCTTGGTTTTTGTTTTTGTAGTCTATAAAACTTTTGATAAATGGAATGGTTGGGTAGCGTATGTAGATACCATTACAACGGCCATTTTCTTTGTTGGTATGTGGCTAATGGCACGACGAAAAATTGAAAACTGGATCTTTTGGATTATCGGAGATATTATTTCTGTGCCTTTATATTTTTATAAAGGGTTCACTTTCACTAGTTTTCAATATCTTGGCTTTACAATTATTGCAATATTCGGATACTTAGCATGGAAGAAGCACTTAAACAGCAACCAAGCAACTGCATAAAAGTTGTGTTATTTGGTCCAGAATCTACTGGAAAAACAACACTGTCTAGGCAATTGGCCAGACATTACAATTCGGTTTGGGTGCCAGAATATGCGCGAGAGTATCTTCAAAATAAATGGAACAACGAAAGAAAAACCTGTGAGCCTCACGATTTATTGCCAATAGCCATAGGCCAAATAAAATTAGAAAATGACTTGGCTCAAAAAACAGATTCAGTACTTGTTTGCGATACAGATATACTTGAAACTAAGGTGTATAGCGAAGCGTACTATTCTGGTACATGTGACCCGATTTTAGAAGCACATGCTCTAAAAAATTCTTATGACCTCTATTTTTTAACTTATATTGACACGCCTTGGGAAGCAGATGATTTGCGAGATAAACCCAATGAAAGAGAACGAATGTTCAAAGCTTTTGAAAACGCTTTAATTAAATACAACAGACCTTATGTTCTGTTAAAAGGAAACAAACAAGAGCGCTTAAAAACAGCCGTTGAACATATTGATAACCTACTTAAAAATAAAAAATGAGTTTTACAAAAAACGACATTAAACAAATAGAGGCTAAGGGACTTACGGTAAACCAAGTAGAGTCTCAAATAGAATTATTTAAAACCGGAATTCCATTTACAAATATTGCGGCAGCTGCTACGATTGGTGATGGTATTCTAGATTTATCTGAACAACAGAAAGAAGAAGCCATTACACATTTTGATAGTAATAAAAAAGGCTTATCACTTCTAAAATTTGTTCCTGCTTCTGGTGCAGCAACTAGAATGTTTAAGTTTTTATTTAAGTTTTTAAAGGACTACAACCCTCAAAAAGAATCATTAAACTCTTTTATCAATAAGAATGATTCAAAGGATTTAGCTTTTTTTCTGGTTGGTTTAGAGAAATTTCCATTTTATGAGCAAGTTTTAGAACGCTTACATGAAAAGGGAATTGATTTCAAAACCTTATCTACACAAGACAAGGCAGTCCACTTTGTGCAAATTATGCTTGGTGAAGATGAACTTAATTTTGGTAATTCCCCAAAAGGATTACTTCCATTCCACAAGTACAAAAACGGCTATATTTCAACAGCGTTTGAAGAGCATTTGTACGAAGCAGCATTGTATGCTTCAAATGATAAGAAAGCGGAGCTTCATTTTACAATTTCAGAGAATTACAGAGATAAATTCACAGAAGAGTTTAGGCGTATTGAAGAATATGTTGAGGAAAACACAGGAGTATCATTCAATATTTCATTTTCTTACCAACAAGAATCTACAGATACTATAGCAGTTACTCCAAAGGACATACCTTTTAGAAACGATGATGACACATTGCTCTTCAGACCATCTGGACATGGAGCATTATTAAAAAACTTAAACACCTTAGATTCTGACGTTATATTCATAAAGAATATAGATAATGTGGTTGTAAAACAATACAAAGAAGAAGTTGCTAAGTATAAGAAGGTGCTTGCAGGTATTTTATTGAAACTGCAAACCAAGTCATTTGAATGTCTTAGAGTGTTGGATCAAGAAAGTATTTCAGATAAAGAGTTTGAAATGGTTGAAACCTTTTTAACCAATGAAATGTGTGTTAAAATTTCTGGTGAATACAAAAAATATTTAGATAAATATAAGATTGAATACCTTAAAGAAAAATTGAATAGACCAATCCGAATTTGTGGTATGGTAAAGAATGAGGGTGAACCAGGTGGTGGACCTTTTTGGGTAAGAGATATCTATGGTAATCTGTCTTTGCAAATTGTAGAGTCTGCGCAAATAAATCTAAAGAATAAAGGTCAGAAGGACATTCTAACCAATGCAACACACTTTAATCCAGTTGATTTGGTTTGTGGTGTAAAAAACTACAAAGGAGAGAAGTTTGATTTAGAAGATTTTGTGGACCATAATGCAGCATTTATTACGGCGAAAACAAAATTTGGAAAAGATCTTAAAGCAATAGAATTACCTGGACTTTGGAATGGTAGTATGGCACATTGGAACACTATTTTTGTTGAGGTGCCAATCATTACATTCAACCCAGTAAAAACAGTAAATGACTTACTAAAAGCACCACATCAAATAGACTAATTGTGGATGTTGAAGCCTTAAAATCTGAATTAACTTATAAAGCTGTCAGAAGCTCAGGTAGTGGAGGACAGAACGTTAACAAAGTAGCTTCAAAAGTAGTGCTCTACTTTAATCTCGAAGCGTCAGACCAATTTACAGACGAAGAAAAAACACGCTTGACTGAGTATTTGCAGAATAGGTTGAACAAACTAGGTGTTTTAATCTTAGATTCTAGCGAAAGCCGAAGCCAGTTTAGAAACAAAGCTTTAGTTACTCAAAAGTTTTTAGATCTTATTGTTGATGGATTAAAAGAAGAAAAGGAGCGTAAACCTACCAAAGTACCTAAAGCGGTAAAACGAAAGCGCCTCGATACCAAACGCAAAAACGCTGAAAAAAAGGCAAATAGAAAACCTCCAAAAATCGATTAGTATTCAAAATTCAAAAAAATCGTAAATCGTAAATCAAAAATCGTAAATAGGTTTTATCTTTGCAGCGTTCTCAAAAAAGGGGTGCCAATAAGTGGCTGAGATCATACCCATTGAACCTAGAACAGGTAATGCTGTTTAGGAATTTAAGATGACTTGTCATGCTGAACTGTTACACTGAGCGCAGTCGAAGTGTTGTTTCAGCATCTTATCATCAAAAAATCAATTATTAACAAAAGAATAATTACCTCTTTTTATTCGATTATAGACTATAGTCGTATGAAAAATTTATTCAACAATCTCTCAAAAACAAAACGACAGAGATTAACAATTTTAATTTTTATTTTAAGCCTTTGTTCAGCTTATGGACAAGAAATAGAGCAAGACACTACTAAAACAGAAAAACTAGATGAAGTTTTAGTAAAAGCAGTTCGTGTAAGGGAAAAAGCGCCAATTACACACTCTAATGTCACTAAAGAAGAGATTGCAAAACGTAATTTGGGGCAAGACATTCCTGTGTTGTTAAATTTTTTACCATCTGTGGTTACCACAACAGATGCAGGTGCAGGTGTAGGTTATACAGGTATAAGAGTAAGAGGTGTAAGTCCGCAATCTACTAATGTAACTATTAATGGTATTCCTTATAATGATGCAGAATCTTTAGGGACATTTTGGGTTAATTTAGGAGATATAGCATCTTCTGTAGAAAGTTTACAGCTACAACGTGGTGTTGGTACATCTACCAATGGTTCTGGTGCTTTTGGTGCAAGTATCAATGTGCTTACAGATGCTGTATCAAAGGATGCTTATGGCGAGATTTCAAATTCTTTTGGTAGTTACAACACCAGAAAGCATACGGTAAAATTTAGCACAGGATTGTTAAACGATCATATTGAAATCGCTGGTCGTTTGTCTAATATTGTTTCAGATGGTTACATCGACCGAGCTTCGGCAGACTTAAAATCGTATTTTTTACAAGGTGCTTACGTAGATGACAATACTTTAATAAAAGCGGTTGTATTTGGTGGTAAAGAAGTAACGTACCAATCTTGGAATGGTTTAGAAGATCTNGACTTGCTNGAAAATGANAGAACCTNCAACACAGCAGGAATGTACGAAGANGATGAAGGAAATATCAAATTTTATGATAACGANGTAGATAATTACAGCCAAGATCATTATCAATTACACTGGAATCAACGTTACAACAATAACTGGTCTACAACTATTGGCTTAAACTATACCAATGGTCGTGGGTATTTTGAGCAGTATAAAGAAGATGAAGATTTCGCAGATTATGGTTTAGAANCATTAGACTTTAATGGNGAAGTGGTNAANACNACNGACCTTATTCGTCGTCGTTGGTTAGATAACGATTTTTATGTTGTAAATGCCACTGCAAACTATAAAGACGCTAATATCGATTTAATTTTTGGTGGTTCTTTTAGTCATTATGATGGTGACCATTTTGGTGAAATCATTTGGGCAGAATTTGCCAGCCAAAGCCAAATTAGAGACCGTTACTATGATGGCAATAGTTTAAAAAATGATTTATCCGTTTTCTCTAAAGCTAACTATAAGCTAAATGACAAAGTAAGTCTGTACGGAGATTTACAAGTTAGAAATGTAACCTATAAAACCTTCGGAAACACCTCTGATTTAGTAGATTTTGAAGTTAATAAAGATTTTACATTCTTCAATCCAAAAGCAGGTATAACCTATGATTTAAATGCAGGTAACAGCCTTTATTTCTCTTATGCGAGAGCGAACAGAGAACCAAACCGTACCGATTTTGAAAGTAATAACGATATTGAGCCAGAGCAGCTTAACGATTTTGAATTAGGTTGGAGACACAAAAACGGAAACTTTACGTTTAATGCCAATGCTTACTATATGTTGTATAATGAGCAATTGGTGTTGTCTGGTCAGTTAGATGATGTTGGTAACCCAATACGTACCAATAGTGGTGAGAGCTACCGTTTAGGTTTAGAGTTAGAAGCTATAATTCCGGTAACACCAAAATTAACCTTACAACCTAATGTAACGCTGAGCTCTAANAANAANAAAGAAACNATCATNGATTTTGATGGCGAATTACAAAACTTAGGNAANACAGATATNTCNTTTTCACCAGAACTTGTAGCAGCAAATGCAATTGTGTTTCANCCAGTNCAAGATNTACAAATGGCTTTATTAAGNAAATATGTNGGTGANCAATACATGAGTAATACTGAAGCTGATGCTTCTAAGCTAGATAGCTACTTTATTAACGATTTTAATGTTAGTTACAAATTATCATTCAAAGACACTGAGGACTCTCAACCTATTTTTGATTCTATCGTGTTCACAGGATTGGTAAACAACATATTTAATGTAAAGTATATTTCTAATGGTTACTATTACACTTATGATAATACTTGGTCAGATCCTAATGTAGTAACAACTATTGAAGGAGCTGGTTTTTATCCACAAGCCACAATTAACTTCTTGGTTGGTATGACTTTGAATTTTTAGTTCATATCTTATAATCAACTACTTATAAAACCACATTAAAAATTTTTAACATTTTTTTAATGTGGTTTTTCCGTACTATCCAGTAATAACAAGGCTTACGTACGGTAAGATTTTTCTTAAAAATTTTGCCAATTGATTTTTTTTTTTATTAGTTTTGGGTCATTAGCCCTTACTAATTAATAACCCCTTTACTTTTTTGATTTTTAACGCAATAGCACTATGCTTATGTAATATACCTATGTCCAAAAATTGAGAAAGCCCTTACAAGGTAAGAGCTTCTCCAGTCCGTCTAAAAACTGATTAAACAGTACGTTTAATATACCAAAAGTAACACTTTTGCTTATATAAATAATACATGTTTAATCTTATTTATTAATAATTAAAAAGATAAGCATGATGTACAAAACTTAATATATTCCAACAACACAGTCTGCCAATTATACAATTTGGCAAGTACTTTTTTACAATTTTTTAAAAACAAACAATAACAATGAAAACATTATTTTTCTTTATAGTATTTAGCCTATCCTTAACTCTTAATGCACAGCTAACCAAAGGTAATTGGTTGGTGGGTGGTAGTGGTGAGTATACAAACCAAAACTACGAATTTGATAATGGAGATAGCTATAAAAGAGAGTATATAACAATAAAACCTAGCATAGGCTACTTTTTAAAAGATAAGTTTGCTTTAGGCTCTGCATTAAGATTTGAAAAATTAGACAACCAAAAAAATTATGGTGTAGGATTGTTTACCAGATATTATTTTCTAAAAACAGATAAACCATTTAATCTATTTGCTCAATTGCATTATGATTTTGTGCATGCAGTTTCGGATCTCAATAGTAATTCAGATAATTCAGAAAACTCAAGTTTTTATGGTGCAAGATTTGGGCAAGTTACATTTTTTAATAGCGTTGTAGGTATAGAGTTTGCTCTGGTCTATGAGAGAGGGAATCTATCAAGTTCAGATTCAAATACCTTTAAGGCAGTATTAGGATTGCAGATTCATTTGGAAAAATGATGTTTTCATAATAAATAATATTATGAATCAATTAAACTTAATAAAAAAGGTTTTCACTTTTATTTGCTTCTTTTCAATTTTGAATTCATTTTCTCAAATGGTAGTCAAAATGGAGAATATAGAATATTTAAATGAAGACTACGGTGATTGTGAAACAATTAACTTAAATTCTTATAATACTAATAATATTTCTTTTGATCCTTATGTGAGAGTTCCTCATAATACAGGTCCTGGTGGATATACATATACTTATGGTACTTTAACGGTGGAGTATTTTAGTGGCTCTGCAGCTGTCGAATTAGAATCTTATGGTATTAATGATACACATTGGGAATATACTGATTCTTATGCGTATTTAGACTTGCCTCAGATAAATATATCGCTTGATTTTAGTCTTTTTGATGATACAGAGGGAGGCTCAATATATCTTGTATACCATGAAAGTATACAGGATTTTATAATGGATTCTTGTGAAAATGACATTACTTTTCCGGTATTTTCAATTTCGCCAGAAAATGTTACTATTGCTTGTGATGACAATTCACTCAAGACCTTCACTGTTGTTAATGAAAATGATACACCTGGGTCTCTAATTTATATATGGAATGTCGGTAGTGGTTGGTTGCGAGATGGTAGTCCTGTTTCTTCCTTTACAACCACAACCAACTCAATAACTTTAGAGCCAAGTTCTTTTCCTCCAAGTGATGTTAAAGTGGAGCCAGAAGTAGTAAATGGGGATAACTTTGAACAGTTAATAAGTACTGTTAGTCTTGATGATTTCAATATAACTAATTATACTATTACTGGAGACGATGATGTTTGCGATACAGGAATTTATACAGTGAATAATTTGACTAGTAATGTTTCTATACTATCTGTAAGTACATCAGATACTAATATTGCAACAGTTAGCTTAGATGCTAATACAGGTGAAGTTACCGTTACCAAAGTTTCAGATGGTACGGTTACACTTACTGTGGTTATACAAAACACCTGTGGTCAAACAAAACCGTTAACAAAGCAGTTGCAAATAGGTCTGCCAGAGTCGGTGTTTAATGCAACTATTTCAGGTAACTATTCAATTTGTTCTGGGCAAAATTATACTTATACGTTAAGTGGTGCTAATCATCCTTGTGTAACAGGTATTGTATGGAGTGTTACAGATAATTTGAGTATTGTTTCACAATCATCTAATACTATAACTGTTAGTGAGGCTCTTTTTGGGTCAGATGACTTTGCTGGTGAAATTACAGCGAGTATACCTGGTACTACAATAGAGGTTAAGAAAGGTGTTCTTGTTGGTACACCAAGCAATACTGGTTTAACCCTTCAAAAACTAGGTTCTTATGAGTTTTATACTGGTGAATGGTCTATGCTTAAAGCCAATTACACACCGTTGTTATACACGTCTAATGAGCCTCTGAGTATTACTTACGATTGGCAAATACCACATAGCCAGATTAGGAGTTTTACAGACACATCGCGTAAAGATGTTAATCCTAATAGTGCTGGTCAATTAACAATTGGTGTAAGGGTACAATGCGATTGCGGTTATGGAGAATGGGCGTACGAAACATTTACAGTAACCAATAATGGAGGTGGTACAGGTTTTGAAATGAATTAACATGTGATTTAATATTTTAAAACAAAACCCTGTATATCGACAATATGCAGGGTTGCTTTTGTAATAAATTTTATATGAGACTAGAATTTTTTTAAAAACAAACAATAACAATGAAAACATTATTTTTCTTTATAGTATTTAGCCTATCCTTAACCTTAAACGCTCAGATAACCAAAGGTAATTGGTTGGTGGGAGGAGATATTGGATTTTCTTACTCTAAGAGCAAACCTGAATCAACTATTAATTCAGAATCATTTAACATTGATTTATCACCAAATATAGGCTACTTTTTTTGGGATAAGTTTGCGTTAGGTGCTAGAGTGAATTATTTCTATTCTCATTATAAATCAGATTCTGGCAACTCTAAATTTGATAGTTTTTTTATTTCACCTTTTGTGAAATTCTATTTACTGAGTGAGGAGAAAATGATTAATCCTTTTTTAGAGAGTTCTTATCGTTTTAACTTACTTGATGATAACAACCTAGATGAATTTTCTGCAAAAGCAGGTATGGCTGTGTTTTTGAATAGCAGTGTCGCCTTGGAGGCTTCACTAAATTATCTGAACTCTAAAACAACAAATCAGTTTGTTGGGAGTCACACCTTCTTGTTAGGTTTTGGTATTCAGGTACATTTAGAAAAATAGTGTTTTAATTAGAAACCAAATATTGACCATTACCTAAATCATCAACTCTATAGGGTTGCAAGGTGCAAGATTGTGTATTTCCATTCAATCCAATACCTGTAGATAAACTATATTGGTTGGCATCATCACAACCACAAACCACGATATCTCCAGTGCCAGAGTCTGTTAAGGTAGAGCAGGCGCCAGGTGCATGACTTGGATCTGCAGCATCCCATGCATAAAGCGTAGAAGAGTTTAAGCGATATAACCAAATACCGTTATTCCCTTGGTTAGCAACATATACTGCATTAGTATTAAATTGAAGTTGATTAAACTGCGGCAAGTTTGTATTAACCGTCAGATTTACACCTGCATCAAATAAGAAGTTACAATTGCTGTTAATGTTATCGTCGCTACCGCACGATATAGCTATGAATGAGAGGATTATAATCAGTTTTTTCATCTTAATTTTTGAGGCTCAATTTACAATTATTTAAGCTNTNCNNTAAATATTTTATATATTTGCAAAGTAATCTCGTTGACGCGAGATTTTTTTTATGCTGAATCGTTGCATTGAGCTTGTCGAAATGTTACTTCAGCATCTTTTATTAAAACGAATGAATTATGAGTAAAGTATCTTATTATACAGCAGAAGGATTAAAAAAGTTAAGAGAAGAGTTAAATCAACTTAAAGACATTGAGCGTCCAAAGGCGTCTCAAGCNATTGCAGAAGCAAGAGATAAAGGNGATTTAAGTGAAAATGCTGAGTACGATGCAGCTAAAGAAGCGCAAGGTATGCTTGAGATGAAAATTTCTAAGATGGAAGAAACTTTAGCCAATGCTCGTGTTATTGATGAGTCTCAACTAGATACTTCTAAAGTGTTAGCTTTATCTAAAGTGAAGATAAAAAACCAAACCAACGGTATGGAGATGACCTATACTTTGGTAGCTGAGAGTGAAGCAGATTTGGCTTCAGGTAAAATTTCTGTAAACTCACCAATAGGTAAAGGCTTGTTGGGTAANTCNGTTGGTGATGTAGCAGAAATTCAGGTGCCAAATGGTATATTGAAGTTTGATATTTTAGAGATATCTAGATAACAAATTTCTGCGAAAGCAGAAATCCTACAATTATTAAGACATATAAAAGATTCCTTAATTAAGGAATCTTTTTATATTTATAGAATAGTTAAAATTCTTGTCAGTTTGAGCGCAGTCGAAACCTAATCGCACATTTTAGTGTCAAAAACCTTTCGACTGCGCTCAAGGTGACATAATCAATTTAAAATGGCCACACTTTTCACAAAAATTATAAACGGAGAGATTCCGTCATACAAAGTTGCAGAAACCGACGAGTTTTTTGCGTTTTTAGACATTAATCCTAACTCAAAAGGCCATACGCTTTGCATCCCAAAAAAAGAAGTTGATAAAATTTTTGACTTAGATAAGGAAACATACATGGGATTAATGCAGTTTTCGAGACGTGTAGCTTTAGCCATAGAAAAGGTAATTCCCTGCCAACGTGTTGGCATGTCTGTAATTGGCTTAGAAGTACCTCACGTACATGTACATTTAATACCGCTTCACACTATGGAAAACGCACGTTTTACGCATAAAGAAAAATTGACTTCAGAAGAGTTTGAAGCGATAGCTCAAAAGATAGCTTCGCATTTATAATTAAAAGGAAATTACTCCGGTTACAAATAAGATTATCACAGTTACAAGAAGTACATCAAAAACGATGAATATCCAGGCTAATGGCTTTAACTTTATAGATTTTGGTCTGGGTTTTACAGCACGTTGCTGATATTTCACAACACGTTCTATGTCATCTGTCCAACGCACCGGAAAAATTGTAGTATTACAATTGTAACAGTGCATATGATGGGAAGTTTCCGAAGTTATGGCTTTGTAAAAGACATTTTCGGTCAACTTTTGCTTAAAGGTAATTTCCAAACCATCATTAGAGTAACATTCTGGGCAATTATTGCTCAGTCTGGCTTCTTTTAACGTAAAGTATTTTGATGAACCCATACTCAAATGTATAATATTTTTTTAAATTCTTTATTATGAATTGTTTAAGTAAAAGGTGTTGTTCAATTATTAATTTTAGCTTAAATGGTTTTTAAGGTAATTTGTATTGTTGTGCCTTTATCGATTTCAGATTCAACGACTTTTATTTTTCCGTTATGATAATCTTCAATGATACGTTTGGCTAAAGATAAGCCAAGTCCCCAACCTCGTTTTTTTGTGGTGTATCCAGGTTCAAATATTTTATTAAATAGTGGTTTAGGAATGCCTTTGCCAGTATCTGTGATATTTACAAATACTTGTTTTTCGGTTTGAGAAATACTTAGTTTTAAATCTCCTTTACCTTTCATGGCATCAATGGCATTTTTTACTAAGTTCTCAATCGTCCAACTAAACAATTGCGCATTAAGTTTTACGGGAATTTCCGCGTCAGGATGTTCAATTTCAAAATTGATAAGTTTTGAAGATCTCGATTTTAAATACTCATAGGATGAGCTTGTAACTTCAACCAGATCTAAAGTTTCTAAAGTTGGAGCAGAACCAATTTTACTAAAACGATCTGTGATTGTTTGCAGACGGTCAATGTCTTTTTCAATTTCAGCAATATATTCTGGATTTACCTTTTCGGTTTTCAAAATTTCTGTCCAGCCAACGAGAGAAGATAGTGGAGTACCTATTTGGTGCGCTGTTTCTTTAGCCATACCTGTCCACAGTTTATTCTGTTCCGCTGTTTTAGTGCTTCTGTAAAAGAAATAAACAACGGCTGCAAATAGCAAAATAATTAGGAGTAAAGCTAGAGGATAGTATCCTATCTTTTTGAGTAGCGGCGAATTACCATAATAAATAGTTTGAAAAACTTCTCCTTTATATACGACTTCTATAGGCTCATTTTCACTTGAAAATTTATTTATAAGATAGTTAATGTAGGTTGTGTCTTTCAGCTTTTCTTCATTAAGATTTATATGATTATTTACATCTCCTTTTTTATCTATAATTAGCATTGGAGTACTAGTTGTTGTTTCGGTAAGTACATGCGTAGTTACAGGGTCTACATCAGCAGTTAAATCATCAATACTTCTCAAAAAGTTGTTTTGTGCAACAGACCAGGTTTTGATTTTTACGCGTTCCTCGGCCTTAAATTTTTGAAAGAAGGAATATGTATTCCAAAGAATGAGAGATACAATAATGAAAGAAGAGAAAATAATAATCCAACGAATCAGATTTCGGTTTGAGCTAAAGGTCATTAGTTATTGCAATTTCTTTTTAAATATAATGTAAAACTGTTAATAATATTGTTTAGATACAACGGTAAAACATTTTTATCAGCGAAGCAATATAATTATCTTTGTTGAAAATCAGCAAGCTACATGATTTCATACAATCCCAAAGACCTTTCAACAGGCAGATTACATGGTTATTTGCTAAGTGCAGTAGCACCGAGGCCAATTGCTTTTGCGAGTACAATTGATGAAGATGGTAATCCTAATTTGTCACCCTTCAGTTTCTTTAATGTATTTAGTGCTAATCCACCGATATTAATTTTTTCTCCAGCAAGAAGAGTAAGAGATAATACAACCAAACATACATTAGAAAATGTTGAAGCGGTTAAAGAAGTGGTGATTAATGTGGTCAATTATGATATTGTACATCAAATGTCTTTAAGTAGTACGGAGTATCCTGAAGGTGTTAATGAGTTTGAAAAAGCAGGTTTAACGATGTTAGCTTCAGACGAAGTAAAGCCTTTTAGAGTGGCTGAATCTCCAATTCAGATGGAATGTAAAGTTAATGAGGTTGTAAAGTTAGGGACAGAAGGTGGAGCAGGAAATTTGGTGATTTGTGAGGTTGTAAAGCTTCATATTTCAGAAGAGGTAATGAATGAAGACAACACAGTAAACCAAGAAGCATTAGACTTGGTTGCAAGAGCAGGAGGAAGTTATTATAGTAGGGCTAAAAGTGGATTTTTTGAAATACCAAAACCACTACAAGCATTGGGAATTGGAGTGGATAATTTACCAGAGCATGTTAGAAACAGCATGATTTTAACTGGTAATGATTTAGGAATGCTGGCTAATGTAGATATATTACCAACTGAAGATGCTGTTAAGCAGTTTGTAAATGATGTTAGTGAGCGTTATCCAGATATTAAGACTGCAACACACAGAGAAAAACATAAGCTGGCAAGAAATTATTTAAGCTACGGAGATGTAGAAAGTGCATGGAAGTTATTACTTTCGTAAATTCAATTAATATAGAAGGAAAATAAAATTAGATTAAACAAAAATGGAAGTACAATGACGTATTAAGGTGATTGGAGAGACTCAAACTTTTGGAAGCAATGGGTTTAGAAAAAGAGAAGTTGTCGTAACAACAGAAGAGCAATATCCGCAACATATTATGATTGAGTTTGTTCAGGACAAAACAGATTTATTAAATAACTATCAAGTAGGACAACAGGTTAAAGTTAATATTAACCTTAGAGGACGTGAGTGGGTAAATCCACAAGGAGAGACTAAATATTTTAACTCAATCCAAGGATGGAGAATAGAAGCATTACAAGCTGGTGCACCAAGTGGAGATATGCCACCTGTACCACCAACAGAGGCATTTGAGCCTGTAAGTGATTTAAATGATGATGATAATGATGACTTACCTTTCTAAATAAGAAAGAATTTTAATAAAATTGAAAAGACTTGTTTTTTGTAAAGCAAGTCTTTTTTAGTATCATAACAAATTGTAGAAATTGACCCGAAATAGATTAAGTGTTGATTATCAAATAAAAAAGTCCCAATGGTTAATTGGGACTTAGTATTGTGGTTTTAGGTTTTGATCTTCACAAACAAACTTAAAAAAAAGCAATGATGAACAAAAAATTTATTTAATAAAGATCAGGTCAAATATCAATAAAATTCTTATACTATCAAAACCGAGCCCTTTATTTAACAGTAAAAATCGCTAAAAAGCTTAAGTAATGCACTTTTTAACTAGCAAAATAGAGTTTCCTGATGTGTCTGAAGCCTCTTTTGAAGGCTTGTTGGCCATTGGTGGAGACTTGTCTTCAGAACGCTTAATTTACGCCTATTCAAATGGTATCTTCCCTTGGTTTGATGACGAAGAACCTTTATTGTGGTGGTCGCCAGATCCAAGATTTGTGCTCTTTCCTGAAGAGTTAAAAATTTCAAAGAGTATGAAACAAATTTTAAAGAAGAATGAATTTAAGGTTACTGTTAACAAAGACTTTAAAACGGTTATTGAAGAATGTGCCTTAGCAAAACGCGAAGGGCAAAATGGTACATGGATCACAGAAAAAATGATTGAAGCTTATCTTAAATTACATCAATTAGGATATGCAAAATCAGTTGAGGTGTGGCAGAACCACAAACTTATAGGCGGACTTTATGGTGTCGATTTAGGTAATAATATATTTTGTGGGGAAAGTATGTTTACTAAAGTAAGTAACGCTAGCAAAGTTGGATTTATAACATTTGTACAAGAGTCTAACTATAAGTTAATAGACTGCCAAGTCTATACTAAACATCTTGAAAGCCTAGGTGCGAAAAATATTCCGAGAACTAAGTTTTTAAAGTTTCTCTAAATCTTGAGAATTGCAGAAGTTAACAAAAAGAGCTTTTGCTCAGTGTTAAGATTAAAGGCTTCAAATCGATATTCTACACCAAATTGAAGCTTTATTTTTTCTGAAACTAGCCATCCTAATTGAGTCGTTGTTCTATGGTCTAGTTCTGGTTTTTCATGTTTACTATTGCTTAATAGTGCTTCCATAGAACCCACAAAATAAGCTTCGCCAATATCTAATTTTTCACCATTAAGAGGAAAATCTAAAGCAAAACGATATCGTGATCTTAATATGGTTAAATTCTCTAAAATTCGTTGTTCAAATCGTATTCGGTGTCCAAATCGTAAAGCTTCGTTTTTTTTTGTGTAATTAAACTGTTGCGTTAAACGTAGCTCGTTACTGCCTCCATCTATAGATTCCCTTATTCGGTATTGTATACCAAAACTAACAGAATGATTATAATCTAAGTTTAATGTTGAAAAATGTACAAAATCGAGTTGTCTGTTCTCAAAACTAAAATTGTCTTCTTGGTATAAATAATAACGAGAGCGAATAGCAAAGTTAACTTTGTAATTATTGTTTATATCTGTATTTATGGCAAAACTCGTTTCACCTAAACCTTCAAAATCAGATTGAGAAAACAACAAGTTAAGGCTTGCAAAACATGCCAATAAAACTAAAAGTGTTTTAGTATAAGACATGCTCGAAAGAGGTTGGTTTTAAAATTCTGAAGTTTACAAATATGCCAGATTCATCAAAGGTAAACTCTCTAATATCACGTTTTTTGTTTGTTTTAACTTCGGCGATAATTTCAAAGTTTGGTGCTTCAGTTGAGGTATTATCTAATACATCGTTGACAAAAGTCAAAGCACCTAATTCTTCATTATAGACAAATTGTTTTTGCACTTTTATAAGTTTGTATTTATTGAAACTAGACTTAAAATAACCTTCAATTTTAGATTTTTTTTCTTCGTTTATAGTTTTGAATTTGGTAAGAACTTCTAGGTCTTCGATAACTCCATCTTTAGAAAACTCTAGGCTGTAGCGCTTTCTTTTGTGTTTGAATTTTACCTCAAAACTTTGCTTATTACCATCGGTTTCTTTGTAGAATTTTAAACGTTTACAGTTCTCTGGTAGATTATTTACAACCGCAATAGCTGCATCTGGAAATTCTGATTTAGTAATGCGTTCTTCCTTTTCATTTTTAGTTTGACTAAAAACGAATTGGCTAATAAACATTAAAACGAGGAGTGTTTTTGTTTTCATTTTAAACTTCGTTATATCTAAAGCAGGATACTTCATGGTCATTAACCATACCAGTAGCTTGCATGTGTGCATAGATTACAGTGGTACCAACAAATTTAAAACCTCTTTTTTTAAGGTCTTTGCTTATGGCATCACTCAAAGGTGTATTTGCAGGTGCTTTTTTATAATCTTTAAAACTGTTTTTTATAGGTTTACCATCTACAAAATCCCAAATATATTTTGAAAACGAACCAAATTCATCTTGTATTTTCATAAAAGCTTTTGCGTTGGTTACTGTAGCATTTACTTTTAATTTATTTCTAATGATGCCTTTGTCCTGAAGAAGAGTTTCAATTTTATCTTGTTTATAGTTTGCAATCTTTTTGTAGTCAAAATTATCAAAAGCTTTTCTGAAATTTTCACGCTTGAGTAAAACAGTAATCCAACTCAGACCAGCCTGAAAGGTTTCAAGAATTAAAAACTCAAATAACGTATCATCATCATAAACAGGAACTCCCCATTCTTGATCATGGTAGGCTTCGTAAAGCGGGTCGCCAACACACCAACCGCATCTGTGTTTTGTCATTTTGTAAGGTTTAGAGTTTTATGCTACTAAGGTAACAAGTGTCACATAATTTATGTGCTATCAGCACTATTTTTGTATACTGAAAATCAAAAAAAAATTAAAACAGTAACATCACTGAGTTATAAACCAATTAGTTTTACCACGATGGAAATTTTAGAAAACACAATGATTATAGATATCATCAAGGAAAGTTTAAATAAATCAATGAACTACCATGAATACCGAACTTTAGTTGCCGCTCTTGTTGAACAACAATCAACGACTGGTAATGATAAAACAGAAGCACTGGTAGAATATACAAAAATGAATGATAGACGCATGAAGCGTTGGGATAAGACAGTTAGGTTATCTGATGATTCTTTTGAAAAAATTACTGCATACACCAAAAATGTAACTTGGTTAGTGTTAACCGAAAGTTGGTGTGGTGATGCTGCCCATATAATGCCTGTAATTAATAAAGTTGCAGAGCAAAATGCTAACATTGATTTAAAAATTGTTCTAAGAGATGAGAATGAAGATTTAATGAATCAGTTTTTAACCAATGGAGGTAAAGCTATACCAAAATTAATTGCCATTGATAATAAAACATTAGAAGTACTAGATACTTTTGGGCCAAGACCTTCAATAGCCACAGAAATGGTTAATGTTTACAAAGCGCAATATGGAAAACTAACACCAGAATTTAAAGAAGATTTGCAGCGTTGGTACAACAAGGATAAAGGGCAATCTACAATTGAAGATTTGGTTAAACTTTTAGGTTAAAGTATAGCTGACGGAACGTAATTGAATTGGTGACTGAGCGTAGTCGAAGTCAACGTTTTCCTCTAAACAAAAATGTAATAGTTCCTATTTGTTCGTTTTTATCAGAGGAGTCAAATAATGCTTCTTTAGCGTATTCTAAAGCACGATTTATTAAACATTGGTTGTTGGAATTTGAAGACCCATTAACAGAGGCATCGGTAACGATGCCTTTTCCATTTACCACAATATTTACCACGATTTTACCACCTCTTTCACACAAGTATCGCGGAATATCATAGTCTTGCATAGTTCTTCCAACTAGAGAATAGGTAAGTGTACTTTTAGTTTTAGCGTGTTCGTCTGCTATTTTTTTATTTTCTAAACGTTTGTTTAATTCTTCCTGAAGTTTTTTATAAGACTCCGTTTCTTCAGAATTTAAAGCATATGCATTACTGTTGGCATATGATTTATTAATACTGGTTTCTTCTGAAATATCACTAGCCTTTGCATCTTCTAAAGCTTTGGTTGTACGTTCAAAATCATTTGCGCTCATAGTTTTAAAGTTGCGCATCATTTCTTTGTACTCCTGGTCTTCGTTAAAGGCTTTGTTGGTAGATTTACCATCTAAAGCATCCAGTAGTTCTTGTTCTTCTATTACGGTGTCTGGTTCAGGTTCTAATTCGTAAAAATTCTCAGTAATGCGTATATTATTCTGTTTTAGTTGAAAACTGAACATAGCCAACACCACAATTCCAGTAATTAGAAATGTGATAATACCTGCTTTATATCGTTCTATAAATTTCAAAAACTTATGATTAAATCTTGTGTTTAGATATACGAATAAAACTACGAAAAAGTTTAAATCGCACTAACTAAACCCTTATTAACCTGAATGATGTATAAGATTAAGTCGTCACTTCGAGTGAAATTCTGAAAAGAATTTTGTATCGAGAAGTAAAGTTACAAAAGAAATTTTCTTGTTTTCGATGTAAATCTCACTTACTTCAATCGTGAAATTCACTATAACTGACAAAAATTTATGTCTTGTTAAATCATTGATCTAGCGGAAGTGTAGCTATAAAATCTTCAGGACTTAGTGCATCTTCAACCTTAAAATCACCAATACGTGTACGTCTTAAAACCGATAGATGTGCTCCAGAGTTTAGGGCTTTTCCAAAGTCGTGTGCAAGTGATCTAATGTAAGTACCTTTGCTACAAACCACTCTAAAATTAAGCTCAATAGAATTGTTGATTGTACTTATATCTGTGATTTCGAACTCAGAGATTTCAATTTCTCTTGACTTAATTTCTACAGCTTCACCTGCTCTGGCAAATTCGTACAAGCGTTTACCATCTTTCTTTATGGCTGAAAATACAGGTGGAAATTGCTCTATTTTACCAATAAATTGTTTGGTTGTTTCGTGAATTAAGTCTTCCGAAATATGCTCTATCGGAAAGGTAGCATCAATTTCAGTTTCCAAATCATAAGAAGGAGTCGTACTACCAATAACAAAAGTACCTGTGTATTCTTTTTCTTGACCTTGAAAGGTGTTGATCTGTTTGGTCATTTTACCAGTGCAAATCACTAATAAACCAGTAGCAAGCGGATCTAAAGTACCAGCATGTCCAACCTTTATTTTCTTAATAGCGTAGGCTTTTCTAATGGCCCAACGCAGTTTGTTTACGGCTTGAAATGAAGTCCAGGTTAGCGGTTTATCAATTAATAAAACCTGACCATCTTTGTAATCTTCTAAAGTTTTCATGAGGCTAATGACCAAATTATTGCAATAAGACCGACTATGATGCAGTAGATAGAAAAGTAAGTGAGTTTACTTTGTTTTACCAAAGCAATCATCCATTTGCAAGCAAATAATCCTGCTACAAAAGCAGCTATAAAACCAATACCTAATGTTGTGAAATTTGCGCTATCATAAGTGATCTCACCTCCTAAAATATCTTTAGCAATTTTTCCAAAAATTAAAGGAACTACCATTAAAAATGAAAAACGTGCAGCCTTGGTTTTGTCATTGCCCAAAAGTACAGACGTAGAAATCGTAGCACCTGAACGAGAAATACCAGGCAACATGGCAATAGCTTGGGAAATACCAATAACAAATGCATTACTAAACGTTACATTTTTGTTGGTGTCCTTAGCTCTATCTGCCATAAATAGTAGAATTGCAGTAACAATTAGCATAACACCAACAAGTAAAATGTTGCCGTTAAAAAGGGCTTCGAGCTGTTCTTCAAAAAATAAACCAACGATTACAGCAGGTATCATAGAGATTATAATTTTGCATAGAAATTGTAGATCTTCGTTCCATTCAAATTTTAAGATACCTTTTATAATATCTAGAATATCCTTTCTAAAAATAACAATAGTACTCAGTGCAGTTGCAAAGTGTAGTACTACTGTAAATAATAGACTTTCTTTTGGTAAAGAATTGTCGCCAAGAATGGCTTTTCCTAATTCTAAATGACCACTGGAGGATACAGGTAAAAACTCTGTGAGTCCTTGTACAATCCCTAAGATAATAGCATCAATAATTTCCATACAACAAATGTATCAAAA
The DNA here is from genome assembly GCA_002722255.1 of Winogradskyella sp. Taxonomy (GTDB): domain Bacteria; phylum Bacteroidota; class Bacteroidia; order Flavobacteriales; family Flavobacteriaceae; genus Winogradskyella; species Winogradskyella poriferorum. The sequence continues at coordinate 881,416 of PBLD01000001.1, forward strand.
TTGATAAAGTGTATAACGATATAAAATTTTTATTTTATGCTAAGTGTAGAATCTCTGATAATAAGATTACTCCTTACTTCAATAGTTTTATTCATTAATTCTACATTAGGGTTGTCAATTTCCTCAATAAGGTATTTAACTGCTGTTGCACCTATTTTTTGTCCAGGTTGGTCAACTGTTGTAAGCTGTGGTTCAATTATAGTAGAGTTGAGAGAGTTACTAAATCCTACCACTGCGATGTCTTCAGGAATTTTAACTTTATGTTTTTTTAAAGTTTTAATAGCGCCTATTGCAGCACTATCTGTTATTGCAAAAATGGCATCGGGTTTCTCTTTTAAACTCATTAAAATATTGGTCATTTGCTCACCTTGGGTAAGCGAAATATCCTCTACTGTTAATATTATTTTTTCATCTATTGGTAAATTATAGTCTTTAAGAGCTCTAAGGTAACCAGCAAAACGTTTTTCAGAATTATAAGAAAATTGTGTTTCTTTAATAATGGCAATACGCTTTTTACCTATGTTAATTAAATGTTCTACGGCATTGTAAGCTGCTTCTTCTTCATTTATAACCACTTGGGTACAGGGTATTTTGTTAGAAGCTTTGTCTAATAAAACAAGTGGTAGAGTGTGCATTACTTTTAAAATAGAATCAATATCGCGTGTCATTTTTGAGATTGACATAAGTACACCATCAACTCCAAATTGAATCATGGTGTTAAGCATTTCTGTTTGTTTTGCAACATCGTTGTTAGATTCTGAAACAATTACTCTATAGCCACGTAAGGATGCTTCTTCTAATATGCCTCTTATTAATGTGGTAGTAAAGTAATGAGTAATGTTAGGCACAACAACTCCTAGTATGTTTGTTTTGTGAGCTCTAAAACCTTTAGCAAAGATATTAGGAATATAATTCACTTCAGACGCTAAGTTCTGAACCCGTTTTCTGGTCTCTGAGCTGATGTCTGGATGATTGTTAAGAGCGCGAGATACAGTTGAAATAGATAGTCCAAGTTGCTCTGCCATAGCTTTTAGGGTTGGAATCGATTTTTTCATTTTTTTAGTAATTTTTGCAAACGTTTTCGCAAACGTTTGCGTGCAAATTTCATAAATTTTTTCTAATAATGTTATGAATATGTTAATAAGTTTATCAAAAAATAACAAATACATAAACCAATGAAAAAATTACTACTCTCAATTTTACTCGCTTTCAGTGTTTTTAGTTTGTTTTCGCAAACAGAAGTCAAGGGTAAGGTATTAGATGAATCAGGTGTTGCTATTGCAGGTGCTAACGTACTTATAAAAGGCAGCGCTTCAGGTACAATTTCAGATTTTGATGGTAACTTTAATTTTACCACTAACCTATCTGGTGAGCAAACCATTCAGATTTCTTATGTAGGTTTTACAACCTTCGAAAAAGTCATTAATTGTGATGGCTCTACTATTAATTTAGATATTGTTTTAAAAGAAGGTGGCAATGCTTTAGATGCAGTAGTGCTTACAGCCTCTTCTACGTTTAGATCTCAAAAAGATACACCAATGTCTATTACTGCTATTAAGCAAACCGAAATTGTGAAGCTTTCTGCTAACAGCCAAGCAGACATTTTAAGAAGTGTACCAGGTATTACTGCTGAAGGTGGTGGTGGTGAAACTGCAACAAATTTATTTATAAGAGGTTTGCCTTCTGGAGGACAATATGTTTTTAATCCTTTAATGTATGACGGAGTACCTCTAATGAGTACGTTTGGCTTAAATTCTTCTGCGCATGATGTATATGCAAGACCAGATATTGGTTTTAAAGGTGTAGAATTTGTTAGAGGTGGTGCTTCTATACTTTATGGTCCAGGTTCTGTTTCTGGTATGATTAATTATACAAGCAAAACAGGTGATTCTAATGCTGAGAATATCATTAATATGGAATACGGTAATAGAGGAAGACTTAAAACAGATTTTTATTCTGGAGGACGTTTGGGAGGTGAAGACTCTAATACCTTTTATGCTGTAACTGGTTTCATAAGAAAAGATAGTGGTCCTATAGAAACTGGTTTAGATACGCGAGGTTTTCAATTAAGAGCAAATATTAAACAAAAGTTTGAAAATGGTTCTATAACCGTACACGGACAATTTATAAATGATCGTGCCCAATTCTTCTTGCCACTGCCATTAGATGGAGGTTCTAGAGAACGAATAGCTGGTAACGATGGTGATGAAGTAGAGCAATTACTATCTGGAGAATTAGCTAATACTTCATTTTTAACACCTGGAGGTGTTTATGAAAGCCCAATAGATGACGGTGTTTATACAAAAGGAGGCTATTTGTTAGCAGATTTTGACTATAACTTAAGTGATAATCTAAAGTTTAAATCAAAAATTAGATACGCAAATTACCAACACAATTTTGCGTTATATGTAGGTGGTAATGGTGCTTACGGAAACCCAATTTCGTTATCAGATTACGTGTCTGAAGTTGCACCTGGTAATACAGGATTTAGTGCTACTTACCAAGGTGGTTCAGGCGATCAAATAAATGGGAATGATTTAGTGGTTGAAAACTTACAAGTAGACAGATTACGCCCTATGACGGATTATTCAGGTGAGGCTAATTTTATTTACAATGCACCAGGTGGTAACCATACTTTTACAGGAGGTGTTTATTTAGCAAGAACAGAGGCCGAAGATGTTAACTATCAGTACCGAGTTTTATCAGAATTTAATAATAACCCTCAGTTAGTAAACTTAAGTTATACAGATGCAGGTGGTGCCAATGTTGTTTATTCAGAAGGAGGATTGTACAATAGAATTGGTATGACATCAAATAGATTTTTAACACAGAGTAGAACTGCATTTTACATTACAGATGAAATGAAATTTGATAGGTGGAGATTTGATGTTGGCTTTAGAATTGAAAATACTAAAGGTACTTTTAGAAATGGTGGTTTAACAGATACACAAGTTTACGACAACCCAGATTTAACAACAGAATTGAGCACTGTAAGATATGCTGATGGAAGTTTTACAACAGGTGAAGTTGATGCTACAGATTGGGCAGTGTCATTAGCCGGATTGTATGAATTAACAGAATCTACTAACCTTTATGCAAACTTTTCTAAAGGTTATTTTATTCCACAGTTAAGAGGATTTGCACCAGTACCAGGTATTAGAGATACTAAGTATGATATGGAGAAGATATTACAAGGTGAAATAGGTGCAAAGTTTGGTACACCTAAATTCTCTGGAACAGCTGCATTATTCTATGTTGGTTTAAGTGACAGAATTAAAATTACTCAGGCCATTGTAGGTGGTGAGCTTGTAGATCAGGCGCGTTCTACGCAAGCAACAAGAACATTTGGTTTAGAAGCAACGGCTAATTATAGATTTACTGATGATTTATCGGCATTTGCAACGTTTACATACCAAGACCATGAGATAACGGAAAACTTACAAGAAGATTTAACAAATAACACCTCCTCGGAAGCAAATGTAGGTAACGAATTGGCAAGGCAACCTAATATTTTGGGAACTCTTGGTTTAAATTATGATAATAAGAAGTTCGACGCCTTGATTTCTGTAAACCATACTGGTTCTAAGTTTACCGATGATACAAATAACGTAGAATTGGATGCTATTTCTATTTTCAGATTAGGCGGTGGGTACACTTTTGAGACTCAAGGTAGCAGTACTTTAAGAGTAGGATTTTCTGTTTTTAATCTCTTTGATAGTGCCGGACTTACAGAAGGAAACCCAAGAGCTGGTATTGCAGGGCAGTCTGGTGATGGTGATTTCTTTGTTGGACGACCAATTCTACCAAGACGATTTTTTATAACAACTACGTTTAATTTTTAAGATTGATTGATTGAGTAGTAAAGCATTGGCCTCTCGTTAGTGTCAATGCTTTCTTTTTTACAATTATTTTCAATAACTTAAACCATGAATAAAGAAAACTTACAAGTAAAAGCAAAACAAGTTCTTGACGCTAATTTTAATGAAGATAAAGGTTTTACAATACCTTGTGAAGGCTTATATCCTTTTCAGTGGAATTGGGATTCAGGCTTCATAGCTATCGGATTTGCCCATTACGATAGTAACAAAGCAAAACGAGAAATAGAAGCGTTATTAAGCGCACAATGGGAAAATGGATTTATTCCTCACATTGTTTTTCATAACGATAGTGACACCTATTTTCCAGGTCCAGATTTTCACTTATCAAAACTTCATCCATTAGCATCAAAAAGTCACAGAACAACTGGTATGACGCAACCGCCAGTACTGGGATTTGTACTTAAAGAAATTTATGATATTGTAGATGATAAAGAGGATATGCTAAATTTTATTAAGCAAAACATAGACAAAGTTTTCTTTAACCATCAACATTTTTACAACCACAGAGACCCAAATCAAGAAGGGTTAGTCTTCATATACCATAATTGGGAATCTGGTACAGATAATTCACCAATTTGGGACGATATTTGGGAGACTATGGATCCACCAAACTATAAGTTTGAAAGACGAGATACCACACATGTGGATGCTGCACAAAGACCAACAAATAGAGAGTATGATTACTATCTTCATTTAATTGAAATTGCAAAAGAGCATAATTACGATGACGCAAAAATTGCAGAATTATCACCATTCTTAGTGCAGGACCCATTATTTAATGCTATGCTTATTAAATCTAACGAAGCATTAATTGAATTGTATGAAATGATTGGCGATTCAGAAGATAAAATAAGTACATTAAAAGCTTGGCAAGAAAAGGCAATAACAAGATTTAACGAAAAGCTTTATAATGAAAAATTAGGAGGTTACGTACACTACGATTTAAGAAACGAAAAGCAGATAGAGCATCTGTCGTCTTCATCTTTTGCACCTTTATTTTCCAATATACCAACAAAAGAACATGCTGACGTAATGGTAAAAACGCTAATCAAAAAATTTGGAGGAGAAGACCGTTATCTTTGTGCATCTTTCGACCCAGAAAGTGATAGATTTAACCCTAAAAAATATTGGCGTGGACCAATTTGGATAAACCTTAACTGGATGCTTTATAACGGACTAAATAATTATGGTTTTACAGATATTGCTAATCGTGTAAAAGAAGATTCTATAACACTAATCGAAAAATATGGTTTTTATGAATATTTCGATTCTAGAAAATCTGTAACAGAACATGCTGGTTACGGAGGAAATAACTTTTCTTGGAGTGCAGCATTATTACTAGATTTATTAAAAGACTAAAAAGCAACTAAATGAATTGGTTAGATTACACCATTATAATTGTTTACCTCATAGGTTTTGTGGCTATGGGCTATTTCTTCAAAGAAAATAAAGATTCTAAAGATTATTTTTTAGGAGGAAAAAGCTTAGGTTGGTTTCCGCTAAGTTTATCAACTATGGCAACCCAATTATCTGCCATTAGCTTTATTTCAGCACCAGCTTTTGTTGGTTTAAAAGCTAACGGAGGATTAAAATGGTTAACCTTTGAGTTTGGTGTTCCTCTAGCTATGATTGGTATAATGTTTTTCATAATTCCACCTTTATACAAATCTGGTATTGTTAGTATTTATGAATATTTAGAACGTCGCTTTTCTAAATCAACTCGAAAATTAATAAGTGTTGTTTTTCAAATTAGTAGAGCTTTAGGAACAGGTGTAATGGTGTTTACTATGGCGTTAATTATACAAGCTGTAGTAGGTATAAGTTTTCATTGGACGTTAATTATTATAAGTATTGTAACTCTAATATATTCGTATCAAGGTGGTATGAAAGCTGTTGTTTGGGGCGATGCAATACAAATGATAATTCTGTTTTCTGGATTAATAATTTGCCTTATTGTTGGTTATTCTTTAATGGAAGATACCGGAACATTTACAGGTTTTAATACCGAAAGATTACAGGTGATAGACCTGTCAAATTTAGGAATTTTCCAAGGTGAAGAATATGGCTTTTGGCCAATGCTTTTAGGTGGTTTGTTTTTGTATTTATCGTACTACGGTACAGACCAAACCCAAGCGCAACGCTTATTATCTGCAAAAGACGAGGGTACAATTAGAAAACTTTTAATGGCTAATGGACTGCTAAGATTTCCCGTAGTATTAGTATACTGTATTATGGGATTGATTATTGGCTATTTAGTTAGTAATATTCCAGAGTTTTACCAAAGCATACAAGAAACAACACGAGTACATTATCCTGCTGAATATTCAGCTTCTGGTATAAAACCAGATTTAATGATGCCTGTATTTATTACCAAATATTTGCCAAACGGACTAATCGGTATTTTAATGGTTGGTATCTTATCTGCAGCAATGTCTTCGTTAAGCTCTACAATCAATTCTTTAAGTGCTGTAACTATCGAAGATTTTTTTAATAGCGGAAAAAACAAGCTGTCCGAAAAACGCTATATGGTGTTATCTAAAGGTCTTGTTGTTTTTTGGGGTGTAGTTTGTATACTTGCAGCATATCTTTTTGGTAATAGCCAAAGCACAGTTATAGAGCTTATTAATGCTATTACTTCCTTGTTTTATGGGCCAATATTAGCTGCTTTTGTTATTGCAATATTCTTAAAAAAAGTTAATCATATAGGTATGAATGCCGCTATTATAACATCGGTAGCAGTTAACCTTATTTTTAAATACTTACCAGAATTAATCTACTTTTTTACACAAGGTCAGTTTTATTCGGGTCAAGATTCTATTCATTTAGCATTAGCAGATTTAGGATATAATAATGTGCCAGATATTTTTTGGATTTGGTACAATCTTACAGGGTTTATAATAGCAATTTTAGTTGCTGTTTTAGTGAGTAAATTAACCCATAAAGTACCTGCAAAACAAATAGAGATGGACTATAAAGTTAGCTTTAAGGATTTATTTAAAAAGGAAAGTATTATTCTAATTTCATTCTTTGTTTTTATACTTATAGTAAGTTCATTTTTACCTAATATTTTAAGCTAAAAAATGAAAATTGTATTAGCACCAGACAAGTATAAAGGCTCATTATCAGGCTTAGAGTTTTGTAACATCGTAGCACCAATTTTAAAGCAAACCGTAAATGCAGAAGTCATTAACGTGCCTTTAGCAGATGGAGGAGATGGTACTATTGAAGTTGTTAATTATTACCTTAACGGAAACAACATAGAAGTTGAAGTTAATAATCCGTTATTTAATAAGATAAAGGCAACCTATCTATATGCCGAAGAGTCTAAAACAGCTTTTATAGAAATGGCTGAAGCATCAGGTTTAAAGCTTTTAAAACCAGAAGAGCAAAATTGTATGAATACCACAACCTTTGGTACCGGACAATTAATTCTAGATGCGATTAATAAAGGCGCAAAACACATCATTTTAGGAATTGGCGGAAGTGCTACGAACGATTGTGGAATTGGTATGGCAACCGCTTTAGGATATCGTTTTTTAGATGAAACTAATAACCAAGTGAAGCCAATTGGTAGCGAGCTAATAAATATTAAATCTATTGATGATACGCATGTAGATCCACAATTAAAATCAGTTAGCATACAAATAGCATGCGATGTCACTAATCCGCTTTTCGGTACAAATGGTGCAGCACATGTCTACGCAAAACAAAAAGGTGCTTCAAAAGGTGAAATAGAATATTTAGATCAAGGTCTTCAAAGTTTTTCAAAAGTTTTAGATGCTCATTTCAATACAAATGTTCAAGACATTGCAGGAGCAGGAGCAGCTGGCGGAATGGGTGCAGGTTGCGTTACTTTTTTAAACGGAACACTATCACCAGGAATAGAACTAGTAAAACAAATAGCCGATTTTGATAATAAAATAAAAAACGCAGATTGGATTATCACAGGTGAAGGCAAGCTAGATAGTCAAACCCTTTCAGGTAAAGCAATAGATGGTATCTTAAAATCTGCAAAATCAAAAGGGATTAAAGTAGCAACATTTTGTGGAAGTGTAGATTTAAGTCAAGAGGCACTTCAAAAAATAGGCATACAATACAGCGCATCTATCATGGATAAAGCAAAAAACTTTGAAGATGCTCTAATAAATACAGAAGAATATCTTAAGATGATAATCCAACAATTTGTTGCAGAAATTAATGGGTGACTTATTTCTTTTTATCAGGATTCAATAGGATAGCATACACCTGAAAGCCAAAACCAATAAGTACTAAAGTAGGTGCTAAGCGAATACGTCTCCAGCTAAAAACATCGGGATTCCAAACATTAGGATCATCACTTCCACCGCCAGACATAAGTATAAAGCCAACAACAACAAGTGCTAAGCCAATAAGCATAAACTTATAGTTCTTTTTTCCGAAGATAAACTCTGCTTTAGATTGCTGTTTACGTTTTTGTTCGCCCATGTGAATTGGATTATTGTTGCAAAGTAATAGTTTTATTTAAAACTTTTGCGTTAAGATAATCTAAATTTAATAGTACAACTGATCTGTTTTTAAATTCAAGAAGCGTTGTGTGGCAATAAAGGTGCTAATCCAAGTGATGATTACGCCCAATACAAAAACACCAATAAAAAGACCTGCGATCATAACGGTATTTTTAAGCAATTCTAGTTCTGGAAAATATTGGTCTAAATAATACAGTACAACTGCCATACCTGCTAAAGCAACAATAGCTCCTACAATGCCAAGTTGAACGCTTTTCCAAACAAATGGTCTGCGGATAAAACTCTTGGTAGCACCAACCATTTGCATGGTTTTAATGATAAATCGCTTTGAGTACACCGCTAATCTGATAGAACTATTAATTAATAACACAGCAATAAGTGTAAACAAGCCACTAATAATAAGAACCCAAAAACTAATTTTCTTCACGTTATCGTTCATTAGTTCTACGAGATCATTATCATATCTTATTTCTTCAATAAACGATTTGGTTGAAAGACTTTCAGAAATTTCACTTAACTTTTCAGTTGTTACAAAATCAGCTTTTAAGTATACGTCAATCGAATTTTTTAAAGGATTATAACCCACAAAATCCATAAAATCTTCACCTGTTTCAGCTTTCATCATTTCAGCAGCTTCTTCCTTAGAGACATAAGTGGCTTCTTTAGAATAGTCTGCCATAGCCAAACTTTTCTTCAACTGATTAACTTCAACTTCTTTCGCTGTGTCATTCAAATAAATTGTCATTACCACTTGCTCCTTAAAATGATCAGCCACTTTTTTAGAGTTAATAACCAAAAGACCAAGGCAGCCTAACAGGAATAAAACCAATGCAATACTGATAACTACAGAGATGTATGAAGAAATTAATTTTCGTTTTTGATACTTGTCAAAAGATGATGCCATATAGTGTGGATTAATTATTAATTAGCAAATCTAGCTATTAGTCTGATTAAAGCAATAATTACGATAATAACAGTAACAATTACATATTTATTTGAAGAAGATTGAGATTTTTTCAAAAATGAATTGTATCTGAGTTGTTGAGTTTCATTCATTTTTATGCTTCTCAATCGATCTAAAATACCATTAAACATAGAAAATTCAATCTCACTAGAGGCTTTATATCTTTTCAATTCATCACAAACTGCAAGACAATTGTCTACAATTTCATTTTTCTTTTCTTGAATTTTTGGATGGTCTTTCTCAAAAATTGCTTTATTCACATAAGTGAGCACATTGTTTACTAAAGAGTCACTAACTTTTAAAATAACTTCTAAATCTTTGTTGCCATCAATTTTCTTCGCTAACTCTTGAGACAGTACTTTCGTGGCTTCTAGTCTTGGAAGTAAAAATTCAACAATGTTCTCGGTAGTTTCAGGATTGCAAAACCAAGTTGAGTTTATTAGCTTAACAACTTTAGCTTCCTTTTTAGTGCCTAAATGTGTATTGTAAATTTCTAAAAACGACTCCTGGTATTTTGGGCTTAACCAATCTATAAATTCACTACTGAAGTTGTCTTTAGAAGGGAACTTAGTAAACGTATTAAGGTCTTTTTCTTTTATAAGTTTGTTTAAGGTTTCGTGTTCTTGGAGAATTGACTCAAAGTTTTCGCTCATATATTTTCTATGAATTTATGTTGTACAAATTTAGTGAAATAAATATCCCATAGGTTGCGTTGATGCTCAATTTTTAATATCCATATCTTCATAGATTTTTATGTTTCAGACTTTAATTCTCAGTCAATAAGTTTAAATTTGCACCTCAATTCAAGGAAAACAGGAAGATGAAATACAACTTCAACGACATAGAGAAAAAGTGGCAAGACTACTGGGCAAAAAACGAAACCTTTAAAGCTTCTAATAACAGCGATAAACCAAAATACTACGTATTAGATATGTTCCCTTACCCAAGTGGAGCTGGTTTGCACGTTGGGCATCCGCTTGGTTATATAGCAAGTGATATTTATGCACGTTACAAGCGTCATAAAGGGTTTAATGTTTTGCATCCACAAGGCTACGATTCGTTTGGTTTACCTGCGGAACAATATGCGATACAAACAGGTCAGCATCCTGCGGTAACGACTGAAGCTAACATTACAACCTATCGTCGTCAGTTAGATCAAATCGGGTTTTCATTCGATTGGAGTAGAGAAGTGCGCACAAGTAATCCGGAATATTACAAATGGACACAATGGATTTTCATTCAGTTGTTTGAATCATGGTACAACTACGATAGCAACAAAGCAGAACATATTGATAGCTTAATCAAAATGTTTGAAGCTGAAGGAAATGCCAATGTAAATGCAGCTTGCGATGATGATATTAATCCGTTTACTGCTGAAGAATGGAACGCTTTTTCAGAAACTGATAAACAAGATATTCTTTTAAAATACAGATTGACCTATTTAGCAGAAACCGAAGTAAATTGGTGTCCTGCATTAGGAACCGTTTTAGCCAATGACGAAATCGTGAATGGCGTTTCAGAACGTGGTGGTCATCCTGTAATCCGTAAAAAAATGACTCAATGGAGTATGCGTATTTCGGCTTATGCAGAACGTTTACTTCAAGGTTTAGATACAATTGATTGGACAGATGCGCTTAAAGACATTCAAAAAAACTGGATTGGAAAATCGGTTGGTGCTTCAGTAACGTTCAATGTAAAAGATTATGATGCAACTATCGAAGTCTTCACAACTCGTCCCGACACCATTTTCGGAGTCTCATTTATGACCTTAGCACCAGAGCACGAGCTTGTATCGCAAATCACCACATCAGAGCAAAAAGCTGAGGTGAAAGCCTACATAGAAGCCACTGCAAAACGTAGTGAGCGCGACCGTATGGCAGATGTAAAAACTATTTCTGGTGTGTTTACAGGTGCGTATGCCGAGCATCCATTTACCAAAGAACCAATTCCAATTTGGATAGGAGATTACGTATTGGCAAGCTACGGCACAGGAGCTGTTATGGCTGTACCTTGTGGAGACCAACGCGATTACGATTTTGCAAAGCACTTTAATATTCCGATTCCAAATATTTTTGAAGGAGTTGATATTTCTGAAGAAGCTTTTGCGTCTAAGGACAACGTTAAGATTGCCAATAGCGATTTCCTTGATGGAATGAACTACAAAAAAGCGACTAAGCGCGCTATTTTCGAATTAGAGAAAATCGGTCAAGGAGAAGGAAAAACCAACTACCGTTTGCGTGATGCAGTTTTTTCTCGTCAACGTTATTGGGGCGAACCATTCCCAGTGTATTACAAGGATGGTATGCCACAAATGATAGACGAAAAACATTTGCCATTAACCTTGCCAGAAGTTGAAAAATACTTACCAACAGAAGAAGGCGAGCCACCTTTAGGTCGTGCAGACGTTTGGGCTTGGGACACTAATACCAACACAGTTTGTCATTCTGAACTTGTTTCAGAATCTAAAGGCATTTACCCACTAGAACTCAACACAATGCCAGGTTGGGCAGGAAGCTCTTGGTATTTCTTCCGTTATATGGAAGAGCAAGCCAAAAGAGATGAAGCCTTTGCTACAGAAGACGCCCTAAAGTACTGGGAAAATGTAGATTTATACATTGGTGGTAGCGAGCACGCGACAGGACACTTATTGTATTCGCGTTTTTGGGTAAAGTTTTTACACGATAGAGGCTTTGTTGGAGTTGATGAGCCCTTTAAAAAGTTGATTAATCAAGGGATGATACTTGGTACTAGTGCTTTTGTGTATAGAAGAATAACATATTTACATATTAATTATAAAGGTTTAGAAAGGTGGATTCCAATAAGACATTTTCCAATATTTGAATCTTATAGTAATGGTATAAGTATAGACAAATCGTTCAAAAATATAGATGCAGAAAATAAATTTTTAGATTGGTTGAAATTTGAATTACCACCATTGCATCATCTGAAATTAAAACAATTATTTGGTGATGATTTAATAGTTGATGAATTAAACTCTTTATCTAATAACGAAATACTTGAGTTCCTGAAAGGAAAGATAGAATTTCAACATGTGAAATACCATGCAGATGTCACATTTGTTAATGCATCAGACGAACTAGATATTGAAGCCTTTAAAAACTGGAGAACAGAGTTTAAAGATGCTGATTTTATAACAAAAGAAGACGGAACTTTTAAGGTGAATAGGGAAGTCGAAAAAATGTCCAAATCAAAATACAATGTTGTTAATCCAGATGATATTGTAGCAGATTATGGTGCAGACAGTTTACGTCTTTACGAAATGTTCCTTGGGCCATTAGAGCAATACAAACCTTGGAATACAGCGGGTATCACAGGTGTGCACGGTTTCCTTAAAAAACTTTGGAAGTTGTATAACGACGACAATGGGTCTAAAGTAACTGACGCTGAGCCAACAAAGGATAACCTAAAAACACTTCATAAAACCATTAAAAAGGTTGAGGAAGACATCGAGAATTTCTCATTCAATACCTCTGTATCTACGTTTATGATAGCGGTAAACGAGTTAACAGCACAGAAGTGTACAAGTAAAGAAATATTAGAACTATTATTAGTGTTAGTGTCGCCTTACGCGCCACATATTGCAGAAGAGTTATGGGAACAATTAGGGCATAATGAGTCTATTTCTACAGCACCTTTCCCGGAATTTGAAGAAAAGCATTTAGTAGAGAGTTCTAAAAATTACCCAATTTCATTCAATGGTAAAATGCGTTTCACGCTAGAATTACCATTAGATATGAGCATGGATGAAATTGAAAAAACTGTACTAGCAAACGAAAAAACACAAGAGCAGTTACAAGGTCGCACACCTAAAAAGGTGATTGTAGTGCCAGGTAAGATTGTGAATATTGTTGGGTAACAAATTCCTGCATTGGTCACTGAGCGAAGTCGAAGTGAAGCAGGAATCTCATAATTAGTTGTAACTAAAAACGTTTTCAAAATAAACGTCAGTTAGAGTGAAATCGCTTTTGGCGATTTCGTATCGAGAGCTATTTGAGGATGTAGTTTTTTAAACATCTCGATACATTTTGTTCGTTCCTCACAAAATACTCGATGTGACGTGTAAGGGTTTATTGTTTTCATCAGTTCGAGCCTGCCTATTCGGCAGACAGGTGCTCCGACAAATAGCGTCAGAATGTGTTAAAAACAATACTGAAAATAGAATACCAAGTTTAATAACATTACTATGAAATTAAGGCTAGATAGAAAAAACACCATTGGTTTGATTTTCTTTTTAGCCTTTGTTATAAGTATGTCTCTTATTTTTCAATTTGAAGAACGTTTTACAACTGAGAACTGGAAGTCTAATTATACAACACGCTACAAAATGGTGGATGATCTTATTGAGTCTCAGTTCTTAATAGGTAAACCTAAAAGCGAAGTTTTCGAAATTTTAGGTCAACCAGATTCGCAATCCAACTCATCAAAAGACACTTTTATTTATAACATCGGAGACCCACCAAGTTTCTTTTCATCTCAGAAGGAATATCTGCTTATTATCTTCAAAAATGAACATGTTGAAAAAGTAACTTTAGCTGTTGATTAAGTTTCGTCAGTTCGAGTGAAATCGCCAAAAGCGATTCTGTATCGAGAACTATCAGAGATTACATCTAAACACCTTTCTTCGTACCTCAGAAACACTCGATGTGACGTTCTGTTGTTTTTCTGTTTTCGTCAGTTCGAGTGAAATTGCCATAAAGCAATTTTGTATCGAGAACTCTTAATTGTTTGTACTTTTTCTTTGTGCCTCGAAAATATTCTATGTGACATTGTTGATTCCCTTTAATCGGAAAAATAATAATTTCGTCTATTGAGTTATTGTTCTGAAAAACAGTGGTTTATTTCGAATAATTTAAAATAAAACCTTCAAAATAATAATTTCGTAAAAATGACTCTCAAATCACCCTATTATTTGGATAGCTAGATTTTTTGAATGTATTTCATAGTGCTATTAACCACAATACAACAGCAAATGAAAATCGGAGTCCCAAAAGAAATTAAGAACAATGAAAACCGTGTTGGTATGACACCAGCTGGCGTTTATGAACTTATTAAAAATGACCACACTGTTTATGTCCAAAAAAATGCTGGTTTAGGCAGCGGCTTTTTTGATGAAGATTACAAAGAGGTTGGAGCTACTATTCTAGATACCATTGGTGAAGTTTACGCTTCTGCTGAAATGATTGTAAAAGTAAAAGAACCTATTGCCGTAGAATATGATTTTATTAAACCGCATCATGTGGTGTTTACCTATTTTCATTTTGCGTCTAGCGAACCTTTAACTAAGGCGATGTTAAAAAGTAAGGCAGTTTGTATTGCCTATGAAACAGTTGAAGACGAAGATGGCTCATTACCATTGCTCACACCAATGTCTGAAGTGGCAGGTCGTATGGCTATTCAACAAGGTGCAAAATATTTAGAAAAACCAATTAAAGGACGTGGAGTCTTATTAGGTGGAGTGCCAGGTGTGCCACCAGGACGAGTATTAGTGCTTGGTGCTGGTACTGTTGGTATACAAGCCGCTAAAATGGCTGCAGGTTTAGGTGCTCATGTAACGATTATGGATATTAATATGAAGCAATTACGTTATGTTAATGATGTAATGCCAAACCATGTAGTAACGGAGTTTTCTAGCGAATTCAACATTAGAAAAAGAATTAAGGATCACGATTTAATAGTTGGTGGCGTATTATTAAAAGGAGCAAAAGCGCCAAACTTAATCACCAGAGACATGCTTAAAGACATGCGACCAGGAACAGTAATAGTAGATGTTGCAGTAGACCAAGGAGGTTGTGTGGAGACTTCAAAACCAACCACTCACGAAGATCCAACTTACATTATAGATGATGTTGTGCATTACTGTGTAGCAAATATGCCAGGTGCTGTACCCTACACATCGACTTTAGCACTAACTAACGTTACTTTGCCATATGTGCTTAGATTGGCTAATCAAGGTTGGGAAGTTGCTTGTGCAAAGGATCAATCTTTGAGAAAGGGAATTAACATAGCCAATGGCAAAGTTATTTACGAAGAGATTGCAGAAGCTTTTAATTGGTCTGTTGACGCAATGTAATACCTTTTACTGACAAAATTTCTTAACTCAAGTTTGGCTTATTTTTTGCTTTCTATTTAGTACATTTACATAAATTAAAATTTAAAACTATGAATGGAATGATGGGATATTACGTACTAATTGGTGCTATTGCTTTGGTGAGCTGGTTAGTTAGTAATCAACTTAAACGTAAATTTGCTAAGTATTCTAAAGTTCAGTTGAGAAATGGTATGTCTGGAAGAGAGATTGCTGAAAAGATGTTAGCAGATAATGGGATTTATGATGTTGAGGTAATTTCTACACCAGGACAATTAACAGACCACTATAATCCAAAAAATAAAACAGTAAATCTTAGTGAAGCAGTATACAATCAGCGTAATGCTGCAGCGGCCGCTGTAGCAGCGCACGAGGTTGGGCATGCTGTTCAACATGCACAAGCTTATAGTGCATTAGGTATGCGTTCTGCATTAGTACCAATTGTTAGTGTTACCTCTGGTATGTCTCAATGGTTGGTAATAGGTGGTTTAATCTTAGGTGCAGCTGCAGGTGTTGGATTAGGCTATTGGATAGCTGTTGCAGGTTTGGTGTTTATGGGCTTTGCAACACTATTTAGCTTTATAACATTACCTGTAGAATATGATGCTAGTAACAGAGCGTTGGCTTGGTTAAAAGCTAAAAATATGGTGACTCCAGAAGAATACAAAGGTTCTGAAGATGCACTTAAATGGGCAGCTAGAACCTATTTGGTAGCTGCTATTGGTGCATTAGCCTCATTATTATATTGGGCATTGCAAGTGTTTGGTGGTAGAGATTAAAAAATAAATCATGTAAATTTAAAATAATGGAAAGCTCTGAGAAATCAGGGCTTTTTTACTTCGGATTAGTAAATAAATACTTACATTACAGTAAATAAATACCAATCAATTATGGAAAACCAAATACCAAATCAATTACCAGAACGTGTAATGGTAAGTAGCCTGTCTGAAGTAGAACGTGCAGCTTTTTATAAAAAGACTTATACTCATGTTGCAGGAGGAGTCTTAGCTTTCGTACTTTTTGAATACTTATTGCTACAGAGTGACACAGTTGTTGAGTTTATGATGTCTATGACACAAGGTTATAAGTGGTTATTACTTTTAGGCGGATTTATGCTAGCAACTAATTATGCTGAAGGTATGGCGCTTAAAACTACAGATAGAAATATGCAATATTTGGCTTATGGTATCTACATATTTTTTGAAGCTGTAATCTTTGTGCCAATGATATATATAGCAGCTTACTATATGGATTCTGGTTCGGAGATTCTTAACCAGGCAGCTATAGTTACATTAGCGTTGTTTACAGGTCTTTCTGCTGCAGTATTGCTTACAAAAACTGATTTCTCATTCTTAAAGACAGGATTAACCATTGGCTTTTTTATAGCTATAGGTTTAATAATAGCAGGAACAATTTTTGGTTTTAACCTTGGTTTATGGTTCTCTGTAGGAATGTGTTTATTAGCAGGAGGCTCTATTTTATANCAAACATCAAATATGGTTAACAAGTATTCTGTAGATCAATACGTGCCAGCAGCATTAGGCTTATTTGCGTCATTAATGTTGTTATTCTNGTATATCTTAAGAATTTTTATGTCTAGAGATTAAATAGACCCATTATAGAAAGAAAAGAAAGCCCTGAAAAATCAGGGCTTTTTTGACTAATAATAGTTTTGTGTTATTGTTTTTCTTTTGGATTATATATTATAATAATTTGAATAGCTATAGCAAGAAACACTAACAAGTAAATCTCTATTTGTGTAAAAAGTTCTACGGTATCAATAGCTTTTTTGCTTATTGCCAACTGCTTACTTCCTTCACTAATTTGAATTTTTGATAATTTATCTAAATTGTCCTTTATATTAGAAATTAAACCTGTAGCGGTTAAGTTGTTTTCTGAATTTGAGATATATCCATTTTTTTCAGAGTTAAATAAAGATTTAAAGTTCGATTTTAGCTCTTCAAATATTTTACTCTCTTCTGGTGTAAGTTTAGTTTTTTCAAACCGTGATAAAATGCTCTCTATTTGTGTATTAAGTGTTTGATTTTTTTTATTGAAAAAACTGGAATCTTTTGCAATAAGAGCAATTTCTTTGGCATTAACCGATTTAGACATTTCATAGATTAATTCTTTAGCGATTAATCGGTCTTCATAAATTGTTACAACAGAGTCTCGTACTCTTACAAAATTATTTCTATCAATAAGGTTAGTGGTAGCAATTAAAACAAAGACCAAAAGTATACCAAGAATCCATTTTATTTTATTTAAAAAAGTCATCAGTTAGGAATTTAGAAATTGACAAATCTTTTAAAAATAAATAATGAATTTAAAACACGTGAAACAATTAGCGTCTATTTAACAGTTTAGCTAATATGAAGAGCCACTATACTTTAATCTGTCGGTTTATTTGTTGTTGTAACGAAATAAATGTCTCTGTTCTGGAGACACCTTTAATACCTTGAATTTGGGTATTAAGTAAATGCATTAAATGTTCATTGTCTTTAGATAAAATTTTAATGAAAATACTCCATTCTCCAGTAGTGTAATGGCACTCTATAACTTCTGGTACGCGCTGAAGTTGTTTTACAGCCTCAGGATTACTTACGGCTTTATCTAAATACACACCAACAAAAGCCATTGTAGTATAACCCAAAACTTTTGGATTAANAATAAATTTAGANCCTGCCAAGAGTCCAGATTTTTCAAGTTTTTTAAGTCGCTGATGTATGGCAGCGCCAGAGATACCTACATTTCTAGCAATTTCTAATATTGGAGTTCTGGCATCTTCCATTAAGGCTCTTAGAATCTTTTTATCAATACCATCTATGTAAATACCTTTATCATTAACTTTCATTATGTCGACTTTTAAATTGAAAGTTAAAAATAAGAAAAGGATTATAAATTTTAAAGATTAAGAGGGTTGTAGCCTAAATATGGTACTTTTTTTTCTTTAAATGATACACCATAAGCTTTTAGCTCTTCTAAAATAGGTGTGTAAACCTCTTTAGAAATAGGAATTTGTACACCAGGTGTCTTTATCTTACCGTTTAAAATGTCTAACGTAGCCATAGCCACTGGTAGACCAACTGTTTTAGACATGGCTGTGTAAGTTTGGTCTTCGCCAACCACAACCATTGTAGAATCAATTTGGCGCTTTTCTCCATTAATTTCGTATCCAAACTTGTGATACATTACAATCATGTCTTTATCTTCAGGGTCTAGCGTCCAGCTATCCATTAAAATCTTTTGCAAAATTTGGGCAGGAGTTGCCTTGTCTAATTCTACCATTTTATCAGCACTAAAAAGATCGAGTTCTAAAAACTTATCCCACACAATATCATCTTGATCAATTTTAAGTGCATGTCTAAACTTAAGTTCAACCGAGTCTGTTGGGCTGTATGGTAAAAACGCATTAACAAAGTCTCTGTAGCTCATGTTTTTACTATCATCTATAGTGTAGCTATCATCGGTCATTCCTAATTGCACAAAGACATTCCATGCTCTACTAAAACCAACACGTCTCATTGTGCCTCTATATAAAGTGCGTACATGGTCTAAACCATAAACATGTTGATATTTTAAAGAATCTCTGTTAGCATAGGCTTCAAAGCGACCATAGCCATCAATATCTAAGAACTCTGTACGTCTAAATAATCTACCATAAGGAATATATTTAAACTGTTTTTCCTGTAAAAATTTAGCGGCTCCGCCTTGTCCTGCAACAACAACATTTCTTGGGTTCCATGTAAACTTATAGTTCCAAAGGTTGTCATCACTTTCAGGCGCAACTAAACCACCAGTAAAAGATTCAAACAAAATCATTTTGCCGCCATTATCTCTAATACGGTCAATAACTTGCATGGCGCTCATATGGTCTATACCAGGATCCACACCTATTTCATTCATAAAAACGAGATTGTTAGCTTTTGCATCATCATCTAAAGCTTCCATTTCTTTACTCACATAAGACGCAGTTACCATATGCTTTTTATAAGTAATACAATCTTTAGCTACTTCAATATGAAAACGAGCAGGTAACATAGAAATAACAATGTCAGCATTTTTAACCGCTTCAGTTCTTGAGTTTGAATCAAAAACATCTAAGTGGATGATGTTTACATCAGTATGGTCGCTGACTAGCTTTTTGGCATTTTCAACATTAAGATCTCCAATGGTAATCTGAAGATTTTCAGACTGAGATTTGTCTAATAAATATTTTATAAGGTATGATGAAGATTTTCCTGCACCAATGATTAAAATCTTTCGCATAGTGGGTTTATATGACTAATTTTGTATTGCACGAAAGTAATAAATACACTAAGCAAAAGAAACCAAAAACACATTTTACTTATGAACAAAAGCATATTAGTAGCAGGAGCAATTTTAGGAATCTTAGGAATAGTTTTAGATGCTTTTGGCGCGCATGGCTTAGAAAAATTGGTTGATGCTGATGCTGTAAATACGTTTGAAACAGGTGTACGCTATCAAATATATCATGCCTTTTTTCTTTTGATTGTTGGAGGCACTTCTTTTGTGGATTTAAAGACAAAGAAAATAGTTTTTTATCTCGTTATTATTGGTGTTTTGTTCTTTTCTGGCTCTATATACGGCTTAGCAACTAATGAGCTCTCAAGTTTTGATTTTAAGACTATTGCTATGATTACACCAGTGGGAGGTTTGTTGTTAATTTTATCTTGGGTAATGGTATTAATCGGTATTATAAAAAATAAGGTCGATTAATGCAGTTTAGCCGTGTCTTTTTAAAATAAAGTTATAATTTTGCAGCCTAAACAACACAAAAATTATGGTAAACCATACTCCTTCAACGAAAACGATTTCGTTAGAAAACTANGGCATTAAAGNTGCCAANATNCACTATCAAATGACTCCAGATCAACTTCATNANGAGACCATNNACAAAGGTCAAGGAGTTGAAGCATCNTCAGGNGCACTTGCTGTTAATACAGGTGAGTTTACAGGACGNTCTCCTATGGATNGNTTTATCGTTAAAGANNATATTACNNANGANAANNTTTGGTGGGGAAATATCAACATTCCTTTTGATAGTGATAAGTTNGATAAACTTTACNACAAAATCACAAATTACCTNTCTAACAAAGAGATTTATGNNAGAGANNGNTATGCNTGTGCAGANCCNAANTACANAACNAATATTCGNGTNATNAACGAATATCCNTGGAGTAATTTATTTGCATANAATATGTTTTTNCGTCCNACAGAAGANGANTTAAAAGACTTTTCACCTGAGTGGACTGTAATNAANGCTCCNGGTTTTATGGCAGANGCNGAGNTAGATGGTACACGTCAGCATAACTTTGCNATNTTAAATTTCACAAAAAAGACTGCTATAGTTGGNGGAACNGGTTATACAGGNGAAATTAAAAAAGGTATTTTTTCTGCNTTAAATTTTGAATTACCTGTTTTNAAAAATACATTACCAATGCANTGTAGTGCTAATGTTGGNAAANATGGNGATACNGCNATTTTCTTTGGNTTATCNGGTACAGGNAAGACAACATTNTCTACAGATGCTAACCGTAGNTTAATTGGTGATGANGAGCATGGTTGGACTAGTGAAAANACTGTTTTNAATTTTGAAGGTGGTTGCTATGCNAANGTTATNAANCTTTCNNAAGAGCAAGAACCAGAAATNTNTGGNGCNATNAANAAAGGNGCNATTNTAGANAANGTAATTATGGATGANAAAGGCAATGTAGATTTTGCNGATACATCNATNACNCAAAATACNAGAGTAAGNTACCCTATTTATCATATTGAAAACATTAANACACCNTCAATTG
Organism: Winogradskyella sp.; assembly: GCA_002722255.1. Classification (GTDB taxonomy): domain Bacteria; phylum Bacteroidota; class Bacteroidia; order Flavobacteriales; family Flavobacteriaceae; genus Winogradskyella; species Winogradskyella poriferorum. The sequence continues at coordinate 902,691 of PBLD01000001.1, forward strand.
GTGAAAANCCNAAAAATATTTTCTTTTTAACAGCAGATGCNTTTGGTGTNTTNCCTCCAATTTCAAAGNTAACTCCTGCNCAGGCNGCTTACCATTTCATCTCTGGTTATACGGCAAANGTAGCAGGTACTGAAGCNGGTGTAGTAGANCCACAGCCNTCGTTTTCTGCTTGTTTTGGNGCACCNTTNATGCCNTTACATCCAACAGAATATGCNGATATGNTAAGCAANAAAATGAAAGAGGCTGGTGTTAATGTTTGGTTAGTAAACACTGGTTGGACAGGAGGTCCTTATGGTGTAGGTACACGTATGAAATTAAAGTACACACGTGCTATGATTAATGCTGCATTAAATGGGGATTTAGGGCTTTACGATTACGATCATTACCATATTCATTCTGTATTTGGTGTAGCTCAACCAAGAAAATGTCCTGGAGTGCCAACAGAAGTGCTGAGCCCTAGAACTACTTGGAATGATGATGAAGCTTATTATAAAATGGCATTTAAATTAGCTAATGCATTTAGAGATAACTTTAAGAAGTTTGAGTCTTATGCCTCTGAAGAAATAAGAAGAGGTGGTCCGCAGCGTTATGCGTTTTAAAATAAATCAATAGATAAAAAAAGCGATTCTGAATTTAGAATCGCTTTTTTTATGTTAAGTTTTAAATAAGGTTATTTCCCTTTATTAACTTCATCAATATATTTTTGTAATGCCATAGTCATAGAAGGGGTCTCCGGAGTTGGTGCAGCAATATCTACACGTAACCCTTTTTCTTTTACAGCCTTTATTGTTGTATTACCGAATACTGCGATACGCGTATTATTTTGCTTAAAGTCAGGGAAGTTGTGGAATAAAGACTCAATGCCAGAAGGACTAAAAAATACTAAGATATCATAATAAACATTAGCTAAATCAGATAAATCACTGATTACAGTTTTATAAAATGTAGCTTGTTTCCAATTTACCTCTAAACTATCTAAAGTTTCAGGTATAATAGGTTTTACCTTATCTGTGGTAGGTAATAGAAATGCTTCGTCCTTATACTTTTTGATTAGAGGTGTTAAGTCTTCAAAAGTACGTTTACCAACATATATTTTACGCTTTCTGTAAACCACATATTTCTGTAAGTAATAAGCAACAGCTTCAGACTGACAGAAGTATTTCATAGTATCTGGTACCTTAAAGCGCATTTCGTCTGCAACTCTAAAGAAATGATCTACTGAATTTCTACTAGTAAGTATAATAGCAGTAAACTTGCTAAGATCTATTTTTTGTTGTCTGATTTCTTTTGCTGAAACACCTTCTACATGTATAAAAGGTCTAAAGTCTACTTTTACTTTTTGCTTCTCTTGCAAGTCAAAGTACGGAGAATTCTCTATTTTAGGTTCTGGTTGCGATACTAAAATCGTCTTCACTTTCATATATAAACCCCTTTATTTTAAACGTTATACTCGCTAATCACCTTGTATAAAAGCACATAAGGTGCGATTTCGAGAGCGCAAAGATACAATAAAAAATAGAAAAAATTGGGATTTATTATTTTTTGATAGTTTCTGAATGAAGTCATAAACCCAATAAGATTTATTAAAAAAATCACAACAAAACTTGTAATTATTACAATTTTAGGATTTGTAATGGTATAGAGTAAGAGTAAGTTAGTGATTATTAAAACCAATCCAGAATAATTAAGAAATGTGATTTTTTGAAACAGGTAGGCATCAATAATGCTATCAATCTCAAATAGACTTGCAATAAGACGTTCTAAAAGTGTTTTTATAATAACAACTGTTGCTACGGCTAAGAGTAATTTTAAAAATGATATTAATTCAAATGTTAGCGGAGACACAAAAGTTGAGTAGCAAAAAAATAAAAAGATACTTCCAGAAAAAGCAAGGTTAAGAAATAGTAAACCATCAAAAGGATCTATAAATTTTTGGTCCTTACTGTAGATTTTTAGGTATTTAGAATTTCCTATTATAGATATAAAATCACCAAAACGTAATGTGTTGAGGTACTTTGCCACAGCTATGGCAAAAATCCCAAAAACAGTAAGTATTGTAAACCACTCGTGAGTAACATAATCCCTCATATTGCTAAATTATAAAGAAAATAAGGCTTTACATAATTAAAATCTTAATAAAGCTATAACAGTTTTTAATCCACTAAAAACTTTACATTTGTCAAAATTCTATCAGTTACAAAATAAACTAGTTTTTTTAAAAGTATTTGCATGTCTGACGCACTTGTTATCATTCCAACATATAATGAGATTGAAAATATAGAAACTATTTTAAAATCCGTATTTTCACAAAACAAGTCGTTTCATGTACTGGTTGTAGATGATAATTCTCCAGACGGAACAGCCGATAAGGTAAAGTCTATGCAAGATGAGTACTCCAAGCAGCTATACCTTTTACAGCGTGACAAAAAAAATGGCTTAGGTGCAGCTTACATAGCAGGTTTTAAATGGGCATTAGAACATTCGTATAATTTTATTTTTGAAATGGATGCTGACTTTTCGCACAATCCAGATGATTTAATAAAGTTGTATGATGCTTGCGCAAGTAATGGAGCAGATATCGCAGTTGGCTCTAGATATGTTAAAGGAATTACTGTGGTTAATTGGCCATTATCTAGAATATTATTGTCTTACGGTGCTTCACGCTATGTAAGATTTATAACAGGTATGAAAGTAAAGGATTCTACGGCAGGTTTTATTTGTTACAAGAGGAAAGTTTTAGAGTCCATAGCTTTAAATAAAATAAAATTTGTGGGTTATGCTTTTCAGATTGAAATGAAATTTAAAGCCTATAAAAAAGGCTTTAAAATTGTCGAAATTCCTGTTATTTTTAAGGATAGAATTAAAGGAAAATCAAAAATGAGTGGAAGTATTATTTCTGAAGCTATTTTTGGAGTTATTAGTTTAAAATTGAAAAGTTTATTTACTAAGTCTTAGGAAGAATGAAACGACAAATCCTCATAAAAAACGCTAAAATCGTAAACGAAGGAAAAACGATTGAAGGTGATATACTTGTAGAAGGAGATATTATAAAAGAAATAGATAGTTCTATAAGCGTTAAGTCTGCAGACATAACAGTAATTGATGCTGAAGGTAATTATGTATTACCAGGTATGATAGATGATCAGGTGCATTTTAGAGAGCCTGGTTTAACGCACAAGGCCAATATAGAAACAGAATCTAAAGCAGCATTGGCAGGCGGTATTACATCTTTTATAGAAATGCCCAATACAAATCCTCAGACAACAACGGTTGAAAAATTAGAAGAAAAGTTTGCTATTGCAGCAGAGACCTCATACGCCAACTATTCTTTTATGTTTGGAGGAACCAATGACAATTTAGATGAAATTTTAAAAGTAGATCCAAAAACAGTAGCCGGATTAAAGTTGTTTTTAGGTTCTTCTACAGGAAACATGTTGGTAGATGACCCAAAAGTTATAGAGAAAATATTTTCTAGCACAGATATGGTTATCTCAGTACATTGCGAAGATGAGGCTACTATAAGAGAAAATCTAGCGAAATACAAAGCGAAATTTGGTGATGATATTCCTATGGAAAAGCATCCAGTAATAAGAAGTGAAGAAGCTTGTTATTTATCATCTTCCAAGGCTATTGAGCTAGCAAAAAAAACTGGTGCCAGATTACATGTGTTTCATCTGTCAACAGGAAAAGAAACGAGTCTGTTTTCAAACAAAATTCCATTAAAGGATAAAAAGATAACAGCTGAAGTTTGTATACATCATTTATGGTTTTCAGATGAAGATTATGCTAAAAAAGGAAGTCATATAAAGTGGAATCCTGCAGTAAAAACATCTAAGGACAGAGAACAATTACTTAAGGCATTACTCGACGATAGAATTGATGTTATAGCAACAGACCACGCACCACATACTCTTGAGGAAAAAAATAATCCATATACTAGCGCACCTTCGGGTGGACCATTAGTACAACATGCTCTGGTAGCGTTGTTAGAAATGCATCATCAAGGCAAAATTTCTATCGAAAAGATTGTAGAAAAAGCATGTCATAATCCTGCGATTCTTTTTGATGTAGAAAAACGCGGCTATATTAAAGAAGGGTATTTTGCTGATTTAGTTATTGTAGATCTCAATAGTCCTTGGACAGTAAATAAGAGTAATATTTTGTATAAATGTGGCTGGTCTCCTTTTGAAGGCAATACCTTTAAAAGTAGAGTAACACATACCATTTTAAATGGACAGTTGGTTTACAACAATTTTAAAGTATTAAACGTTAAAGCTTCAAAACGATTAACCTTTAATAGATGAAAAAACACCTGTTCATAATAGTTTTATTGGCTTTGGTTTTTTCTTGTAAAAGTGAAAATAGACCACCAAAGCCAAGTAATCTTATATCAAAAGATAAGATGGAAAAAATTCTTTACGATCTGTATGTAATAAATGCGGCTAAAGGTGTTAATAGAAAACTATTGGAGGACAAGGGAATTGTACCAGAGTCTTATGTTTTAAATAAGCATCAAATAGACAGTACTCAATTTGCCCAAAGCAATGCTTATTATGCTTATGATCCAGACTTGTACAAAATAATGGTAGAGAAAATAAAGGCAAGATTAGAGAAGGATAAGGAGGCTTACGAAGACGCTGAAAAAAAAGCAAGTAAAGAGGCCAAACGCAGACGAGATTCTATTAATAGAGTTAATGAAAAGAGGCGAGATTCTATAAAAAAAGCTTTAAAAAAAGAGGTGAGTAATAGTTAGTTTTGCATTAACTACAAATCTTTCAGATATAACTCACAAACTTCTTTTACGGATTGATTAATAGGTTTAAAGTTAAAGCCAAGTGCGTTTTTAATTTTTGAGTTATCATATTTGGTAATGCTAATAGCAGATTTTGCAGTATGCTTTACAAAACTTCTCCTAGAGCCTGTAAGTTTATGTCTTAACCAATCTAAACGCCAAACAATATTAAGAAGCCATGGTTTAGCTTCTTTTATAGGTGGTTTTACATTTAGCTTCTTTGCTACTTTATATTGAAAATCTTTGAAACTGAGATTTTCGGAAACTAAAATGTAATTTTCATTTTTAATGTTGCTATTCATAAGCAAAACCATAGCGTCAACTACATCAAATACATCAACATACCCAACAACTCCATTCACATAGTATTTCATGCCTTCATGTATTTTTCTGAATAAATTGCCGCTACTACCACCTTTCCAATAGCCAGCACCAAGTATAATTCCAGGATTAACAATAACAGCATCCAAACCTTCTTGTGTGCCACGCCAAACTTCGAGTTCTGCACCATATTTAGTAATGGCATAGACACTGTTATCGTCTTCAGGATTCCAGGCTGTTTGTTCGGTAATAAGTTTTGATGAATCTTCATGATGTCCAATGGCAGCTATTGAACTTACATAACATAGTTTTTTAACGGAATAACTGATACACAGATTAACAATGTTTGCTGTGCCTTTTATATTAATTTTTCGTAATTGATGGTATTTGTTAGGTTCAAATGAAACAAAAGCTGCACAATGATACACATGTGTAATACCCTCAAAAGCTGTTTGCAGTTTTGGGATATCATTAAGATCTGCATCTACCCAATCTATTTTGTTAAAAAGGGTTTCAGCATTATTAGAAAAATAGCTAAATACGTGTGTAACACGTCTCAAGGTTTTTTCTCGTCTGTAAATAGCACGTACATTTTCGCCGTTAGAAACCAACTTATAAAGTAAATGTGAGCCTACTAATCCTGTTCCTCCTGTAACTAATATCATCAAAAAAGTATTCTTAAATTCATGTTTGGTTACTGAGCGTAGCCGAAGTAAAATTACGTTAAAATTGTCTTTTGTCTTTTAATGTGGAAACATATCTTTGCTAACATTAAATTACACAAGTTTAAGAATGAAGAATTTTGTTGAAGAATTAACATGGAGAGGTATGTTGCACCAAAGCATGCCAGGAGTAGAAGAACATTTATTAGAAGGTATGCAAAGTGCTTATGTAGGTATAGATCCTACGGCAGATTCTCTGCATATTGGTCATTTAGTTGGTGTTATGATGTTACGTCATTTTCAGTTGGCAGGTCACAAACCTTATGCTTTGGTAGGTGGTGCAACAGGAATGATTGGTGATCCTTCAGGAAAATCAGCAGAACGAAATTTGTTAGACGAAAAAACACTACGCCATAATCAAGAAGCTATAAAAAATCAATTGTCAAGATTTTTAGATTTTGATAGTGATGAAGCTAATTCAGCCGTTTTAGTAAACAACTACGACTGGATGAAAGAGTTTTCGTTTTTAGAGTTTATACGAGATGTAGGTAAGCACATTACGGTTAACTACATGATGGCTAAAGATTCTGTGAAAAAGCGTTTAAGCTCAGAGGCTAAAGAAGGAATGTCGTTTACAGAGTTTACATATCAATTAGTACAAGGGTATGACTTTTTGCATTTGTACAGAGAGAATAACTGTTCTATACAAATGGGAGGAAGTGATCAATGGGGAAATATTACCACAGGTACAGAATTAATTCGTCGTATTGGTGGTGGTAAAGGTTATGCTTTAACCTGTCCGTTAATTACCAAGGCAGATGGTACTAAATTTGGTAAAACTGAAGGAGGTAATATTTGGTTAGATGCCAAAAGAACGTCTCCATATAAATTTTACCAATATTGGTTAAATTCTAGTGATGATGATGCAGAAAAGTACATTAAAATCTTTACGTTTTTAACAGAAGAAGAAATCTCTGATTTAGTAAAAACACATGCAGAAGCACCTCACTTAAGAGCATTGCAAAAGAAATTAGCAGAAGAAATTACCATTATGGTACATTCTAAAGAGGATTTTGAAAATGCTGCAAAAGCCTCAAATATTCTATTCAGTAAGACATTTAAAGAAGATATTAAAACTTTAGATGAAGCTACATTTTTAGATGTTTTTGAAGGAGTACCACAAGCTTTTGTTTCAAGAGCAGAGTTTAATGAAGGTTTAGATATGATTGGTGCTTTGGCAGCAAAAACTAATTTCTTGAATTCTAATGGTGAAGCAAGACGTGCTTTAAAAGAAAATTCAATCTCAGTAAACAAAGAAAAAGTAAAAGAAGATTACCAATTATCTTCTGAAGACTTAATAAACGATACCTATATTATACTTAATAAAGGAAAGAAAAATACCTATCTCATAAAGGTTGAATAACAAAAAGTGCCCAAAATTTCTTTTGGGCACTTCTAACCAATCAATCAACTATTGAAAATCTTTCTTTTCGATAGCAATTATTTTGTCGTAAAAGTTTCAGAAACCTTACAAGGCCATTAAATTACAACCTCTAATATCGGAGTTGTCGAATCTACCAATAATTTCAAACTGTCCATTTTCAGAAGTTTTGCCCAAATCTTGAGTGGCAATAAAAGCACAAGAGTTGACGTTGGCTAAGTCTATAATATTTATACCACCTGTCTTGTTTTGCGGTAATAATGTTAAAGCATCTTCTGTGTCTCTAGTAATAATTTTCATCCAAGGAGGACATTTAAAAATCCCATTACCTTTAGAATATGCCTGACTCAAAAGTTCAGTCATGCCATATTCACTATGTATTTGGTTAACACCAAATCCTTTTTTGAGCCTATCGTGAAGTTCTTGTCGTATAATTTCTTTTCTTCTGCCTTTCATGCCACCAGTTTCCATAACTATGGTATGTTTTAAGCTAAATTGAAATTGCTCTACTAAATCTAATAATGCAAAAGAAACACCAATTAAAAGTGTTTTTTGATTTTGAGCTTCAAGGCTTTTTAGAGTTTTAGTAAGGTCTTGAAGATTGTTGAGGTAAAATCCACTTTCAGGATGTTTAGATTTTTGTATTAAATCATCTACCATGTAGATAAGTGATGAGCCATCTCGCTCTAAGTAAGAAGGCAACAAAGCCAATACCGCATAATCTTCAATATTATCATAAAAATGTTGAAAGCCTTTTAGATAGCTTTCTTCATAAATATTTAGATTAGTTACTATGTGTTTGCTGGTTACACTTCCTGTGGTACCAGAGCTTGTAAAGATTTTTTTAATACTATTTTGAGAACTTAAAACCTCATGTGTTTTAAAGAATTGAATGGGTAAAAAAGGAATCTCTGTAAGATTATTTACATCGGAAGGATGTTTGTATAATAAATCGCAAAAAGAGCGATAGACCGCATTGTTTTCAAATTGAAATCTAAAGATATCAAGTGCTAATGCCTCAAATTCGGCATTGGTCTTAATATTAAAAATAGCATCTTTAGAAATCATTTTGCAAAAGTATTGAAAATAAAAAAGCGCAGCTAAATCTTAGCTGCGCTTTCTTTATGATTAAAAACAATGATTATTTAATAACTAATTTTTTAGTCGTAGTAGCATTGTTTTGAGTAATCTTTAAAATGTATACACCAGTATTTAAATTTGAAACATTTAACGTATTGTCAGTTAAAGTTTCATTCTTAACCTGCTTACCAAGAATATCAAAAACCTGTACACTCATTGCATCAGTGTTAGTAGATTTAATATTTACAAACCCTGTATTAGTTGGGTTAGGGTAAATGGAGAAAGTAGTATTCTCAAAACTATTAGTTGATAAACTATAATCGTTTACAGCACCTGGAGTTCCTAAATCTCCGTTACCGATATCAGAAGTAGCAACTCCCCAATTAGCACCATCATCATTATCAGTAGCATTAAGGGCTGTTACAGAAAGTTCCATACTAGCGCCTGATGGGTCAGGGAAGGTAGCTCCGTTATCCCAAATAACTTGATCAATAGTACCTCCACCACATTCTATAATAATACCATCTGTGCCATTTCCTAACGAAATGTCATTACCATAGTTGTAGTCTAACGTTGGTACAGTTGTAGATACGTTGCCAATAACAATGTAACCATTAGCAGGAATTACTAAAGAAGAAATAATTGTGTGTGTCTCGCCTGTTGAAACATCGTCTTTAATTACCCATCCTTGAAGATCTATACTAGAACCAGTTGTGTTATACAACTCAAAATATTCACCAGCAGGATCACCAGCTGCACTAGGATTTTGCATAACCTCTGTAATGATTACATCACCTGCATTTGAACAAGCAGCAGCAGGGTTCACATTACCTACTACAGATTCTGTTCTGTCAGTAGCACCAGTAGAAGTAACAGTTACATCACCAGTATAACTACCAACAGCAAGCCCAGCGTTTAACCTTACAAAAATATCAGTGGAAGTTACCTCGCCAGACATATCTGGTGTAATAGTTAAGGAATTAGCAAAACCACTACCTGAAGTTAAAGAAACTTGGAAGTTTGTTGGAGCTGTAATTACTAGGTCATCTGTTAAAAACAATGCAGATACACCAAAGCTGTCATCAGTTGAAGGGCCGTTTCCAACAGTATATTCTAAATCAGAAATACTCCCTGAAGTGTTTATCAAAGGATCTGCAGGAGCAACAGTACCTGTTAATGCTAATGTAGCATCAGTAGCTCCCATAGAAGAAGCCGTTGCATCACCTGTGTAAGTGTTAACAGTTAAGCCAGAAACTAAGCGAATATAAACATCTGTTGGTGTAACAGTACCACCTGTTTGGGTTACAACTACAGAACTAGAATAAGGGCCACCAGAAGTTAAAGATACTTCAAAATCAGAAGGAACACTTAAAGTTATATCGTTAGTTAAGTTAATACCTGAAATTGAAAGTGTTTCTTCTCCTGAAGGACCATTGCCTTCATAATAAAATAAACTAACAGAACCATTAAGATTTATAGTAGGTGTAGTCGACGCTGTTGTTGAATAAGAACCTATAGGAAAAGGTACAGTACATTCAGCATTTGTTGCACCACCTTCTAATTGATTGGTTCCACTGTAAGTCCAATTTAAAGTGGTGAAAGTGGAGCCTTCTGGTCCTGTTCCATCAATTCTATATGCCCATCCATCAGTATGTTCCCATTCAGGACATGTTGTTCCGCCAGCGTTTGGATCACAATCAATTGTTCCGAAAACATCTATCACAACAGGTGTTGTGTCAACATTAGAAAATAATTCAACAGCGTCATCACCATTAATACCCATAGATCCAGTTGTGTAATTTGGTGCAAAACCAAAAAAGTTTGTAAATTGAGTAGATTCCGTAGCAACATATAAGAAAGTACCTGCTGTAACTGCATCTGCAGGAAATGTAAATTCAACACCATCAGAACCACCACCATTATTTGCACTCCCGATACCGTATGTGCTTAAATCAGCGATATCGTTAACAACATATATTTCAACACCCTTTGGTGTACCACCAGAAAGTGGGCCATCATAAGCTCCCGTTATAATAAGGTCTTGCCCAAAAGACAATGAAGTAACTAAGATAGTTACTAACAAAAAGTAAAGTTTTTTCATAATTGATTTTTAAAAAATTAGATTGTAAATATACTAACAAATACTGAGTTTTAGAGGATGTTTTTATCAACAACATGCTTTTTTACAATAAGTTAACATCTAGATTTTGTTAATTGTTTTAAAATCATAGTCTTGAAATTCAATGTTAGAGAATTGTTATCAATTTGGATGAAGGGCTTACTTAATAAGATATATTTTATCTTTACGCTAGCTTAAAATTATCTTAACAGTGAAAAAAAAGGATATTAAGATACTATTGGTAGATGATGAACCAGATATCTTAGAAATTGTAGGTTATAACTTGTCTTCGGAAGGTTACCAGGTTATAACAGGAGAAAACGGTGTAGAAGCTATTGAAAAAGCTAAGAAGCACAAACCACATTTAATTATATTAGATGTTATGATGCCTGAGATGGATGGCATTGAGGCTTGTGAACGTATTCGACAAGATTCTAAACTCAACAATACCATTATTACATTTTTAACTGCGAGAGGTGAAGACTATTCTCAAGTTGCTGGTTTCGATGCTGGTGCCGATGACTATATCACAAAGCCTATAAAGCCAAAAGTTCTTGTTAGTAAAGTAAAAGCGTTATTAAGAAGACTAAAAGACACTGATAATCCAAACGAATCTATTAAAATTGGAGATTTAGTAATCAATAGAGAAGAATACAAGATCACAAAAAAGGGAGAAGAAATTATTCTTCCCAGAAAAGAGTTTGAATTATTATCTTTGTTAGCAACAAAGCCTGGTAAAGTTTTTAAGCGCGAAGAAATTTTAGACAAAGTTTGGGGAAATGAAGTTGTAGTTGGTGGAAGAACAATCGATGTGCATATAAGGAAACTTCGCGAAAAGATTGGAGACAAGTCTTTTAAGACAGTAAAAGGCGTTGGGTACAAGTTTGTAGACTAATGCAGAAAAAAAACCTAAAAAAAACATACAAGTTCGCTATTAGAACATCATTGTATGTTACGTTTTTTGCAACACTCCTAGTGAGTGTTTTTTTATATTACTATCATACATTTAATTGGCAGATTATATTTTTTCCAATAATCTGTTTTCCGCTGTGTTTTACAATTATACAATACCGAGTTGAGCATTTCATCTACAGAAGAGTAAAAAAAATATATGATGACTTAACGCTTCTGGAATCAACAAGTCTGAGGCAACAACCTATAACAACAGATATGGGAACCTTAACCAAAGAGATTGATAAATATGCTAGAGATAAAAAGATCGAAATTGAAACCTTAAAAGTTAGAGAAGAATACAGAAAAGAATTCATCGGTAATGTTTCACACGAACTTAAAACTCCTTTATTTACGGTTCAGGGTTACATAGACACTTTGTTAGATGGTGGTATTGAAGATGAAAAAATCAGAAAAAAGTACTTACAAAGAGCAAGTAAAGGTGTTGAGCGTTTAACTTATATTATAAAAGATTTAGATATGATTACCAAGCTAGAGGTAGGAGACCTTAGCCTTAATAAAGAGAAGTTTGATATTGTAAAACTTGTTCAAAATGTTTTTGAGCTTTTTGAAATGAAAGCTGCAAAAAAGCGAATTACACTTACTTTTGATATGGAATATCCAGAGCCAATTATGGTTTACGCAGATATTGAAAGAATACAGCAGGTACTAACCAACTTAATAGTTAATTCTATAAAGTATGGTAGAGAAAAAGGAACGACAGAAGTAAGTATAGAAAACCTTATAAAAAACAAAGCTATTATAAGGGTAACTGATAATGGTGAGGGTATAAAAAAAGAAAATGTACCTCGTTTATTTGAGCGTTTTTATAGAGTTGATAAGAGTGGTTCTAGAAAAGAAGGCGGCTCAGGTTTGGGTTTATCGATAGTGAAACATATTATTGAAGCTCATGAGGAAAAGATGTACGTAGAGAGCGAATTGGGTGTGGGTAGTGAGTTTTCGTTTACCTTAGAAAAGGCCGAATAATTTTTTATAGTTAAGATTGTACTGCAAATATTTAAAGCCAGAGTAATTTTCAATCTCATTTAGCATTTCAATTTTAAAATCGTTTTGTTTACAGCTAGGTGCTACGAATTCTTCCTCAAATTTTTTCGCTAAATATTCTTGTTCAAATTGACCTGGTGTAGGTATTAAAAAGGCTTTCTTTTCAAGTTTGGCATAATCCATAATGGACGTATAGCCAGATCTGCTTAAAACAAGTTTACTTTCGTTTAAAGCAGTTTCAAGTTCTTGGCTTGCCATAAAATTGTAGGTGGTTATGTGATTAATTTTTGTTTTGCGTTGTTCATTTTCAATAACACCTTTTACAAAACAAACTTTACCATCAAAGGACTGCAGCTCATCAAGTAGCTTTACTTCTAAAAATGAACGTTGAGGCTCTGGTCCAGATAGAACAACAAGAAGATCATACTGTTTTTCCAAGTCTTTTTTTTCAAATCTGCTTAAAGGACCTAAGTATTTAATAGAAGATTCAAATCCTTCAATATGCCCTAAATTTCCACTTAAATTCTTTGTTCCTTTGTGGTCTGGTACCCAGCATTCATCAAACTTAGAAATTATTTTTTGATGTAGTTTAGAGCTTAACCAAGTTGTACTTCCGCTTAATACACGCAATTGGTGTGTAACAAATGCAGATGGAACACCTTTATCTCTAACACCAAATCTATTGTCAGAAATTATTCCAGAAATATTTTCAGATTTTACAAGGCTTTCAGTAACCTTTTTCTCTCTTTTTATTGTTTTTAATAAACTAGGAGAGTCTTTAATAAGCTTTAGTTTAAAACTATTTGCTTTTTTAGAGTATGTAATATTGTATGAAGGAAGCTCAAGAGCCTGAAGTTGAGGAAACTCTTTTTTTAATAGCCTAAGCGCTTCACCATCACTGGCAATAACGGGTTCAAAACTATTTGCTATTAAAGCATTTATTATAGGAATGCTTCTGGTTGCATGTCCTAAACCCCAATTTAATGGAGCTACTAAAATCCTTTTCATCAAAAGCAAAGATAAACCTTAAAATGTTTCCTTAATTTTACCAAATTATTAATAAGCAGTAAAACGTGGGAAGTAAAAATAAACTCAAAAGATTTAAAGAAAACGAAACCTTTAATAATGTGTTTCAACCGGCCAGAAAAGAGCTAACAGAAGCAACGTATAATTTAAAAGGAAAATGGCGAGAGAAAGTATTTAAAAACGAAAATCCACTAGTGCTAGAGCTAGGTTGTGGTAAAGGTGAATATACAGTAGGCTTAGCTCAACGTTATCCAAATAAAAATTTTATTGGGATAGATATAAAAGGAGCCAGGTTTTGGAGAGGAGCAAAAACAGCAATTGAAGAAGATATTGATAACGCGGCTTTTATAAGAACCCAAATTGAACTTATAGAATATGTTTTTGAAGAAAATGAAGTTGATGAAATTTGGATTACGTTTCCAGACCCTCAAATAAAGTATAAAAGAACAAAGCACAGATTAACAAACATTCAGTTTTTGGATCGTTATAAAAAAATTTTAAAACCAGATGGTCTAATGCATCTTAAAACCGATAGTGAGTTTATGCACGGTTATACGTTAGGACTATTACATGGCTTGGGTTATGAAGTATTATACGCAAATCATAATGTTTATAAGTTAGAAGGTAGTCCTGAAGAAGTTACACAAATACAAACTTTTTATGAGAACCAGTATTTAGAAAAAGACAAAGCAATTACGTATATTAGATTCAAAATCAACTAAAACTTGAGTATTACAGTTGTTTTCTTCCTCGGACTTTTTGTGGCACTTGTTGGTGTAATTCCGCCAGGTTTGCTTAACATGACAGCCGCTAAAATTAGTTTAAAAGAAGGTCCAGGTCGTGGTATTACGTTCTCATCAGGTGTTTGCTTAGTAGTATTTATTCAGACGTATTTGGCCGCTATTTTTGCACGCTATTTATCTAACAGACCAGACATTGTAGAAATACTTCAGCGCGTTGCTTTTGTGATTTTTGTACTAATAACTATTTACTTTTTGGTTATAGCAAGAAATCAAAAAGAAACCAATGTAGAGGAAGCAGATGTTATGAGTAAGCAAAGTCGCTTTTTTCATGGTATGCTTTTGTCTGCGCTCAATGTGTTTCCAATTCCTTATCAGGCCTATATGACAATTACCTTGTCGTCTTTTGGTTGGATGAATTTTGAAAAAACTAGCATCGTAACCTATGTAACAGGCGCAGCTATGGGAACATTTGTAATGTTGTATTTCTATATTTTCTTTTTTGATAAGATAAAAGACAAGAAGTTTACCTCTCAAAAAAGCATGAATTATAGTATCGGTATCATTACAGGTTTAGTAGCATTAGTTACATTAATTAATATTCTCAAAGAGTTATAATGAAACCTGAAACCCTTGGTTTTTTTGAAAAGGTTTATGAAGTGGCAAGGCAAATCCCTTCAGGAAGAGTTACGAGTTATGGTGCAATCGCTAAGTATCTCGGCGCAACAAAAAGTGCTCGTATTGTTGGTTATGCAATGAATAGTTCTGGAGAAAAAGATGTACCAGCACATCGTGTTGTTAACAGAAAAGGATTATTAACAGGTAAGCATCATTTTGAAGGTACAAACCTTATGCAACAATTGCTCGAAAATGAAGGTGTTGAGGTTGTGGATAATCAAATACAAAATTTTGAAGCTTTGTTTTGGGATCCTTCAAAAGAAATCTAGGTATGGTTTTTGCTTTTTCCTCTCCTATGAAAAAGAGTATCGTTGTATTTTTTCTTATTTGTCTGTTTTCATGCACAGGCAGAGATAGTATTGAGGCCTATCCTATAATTACAACTCAAGAATTTGATAGTATTATCTCGGAGGATTCAAAATTAATGTTAGCAGCAAATCCTGTTGTTTATGCAATAAACTTTAAGGATTCTGTTAATTTGAATGACAAAGAAGAAAATGAACAAAACTATTTTAGTGAGTACGATGAAAACTTCTATACTCACGACAGTTTAAAAGTTTTTGTAGATGATAAGAATTTAGATTTTCATACTAGTGAGTTTAATTTTTTTAGTATTCCGCCACCTCCACCACCTAAGATCAAGGATTCTATTTATGATAATGAAAATGGGGTTTATGAGTATGAATACGAATATGATACTGATAAAGAGTTTGAGGAATTATTATTAAAAATGGAACAAAGAAAAAGAGTCCATTATAAAACTTATCCAGTATACATATATAATTATGGCGAGAGTCAAACTGTAATTCAAGCACCTATAGCAACAGAGCTCTTTATTTTACTTGAGGCTAAGGATAAAAATAATGAGTGGAAACCTGTTGAATATTTTGAGCAATACGGATTTTTATGTGGAACAGGTCACAGAGATTATGTTTTAAAGCCTAAGCATTATTTACTTACTACTGTTAAAAGATATAAAGGGGATTATAAAACAAAGCTACGTGTTAAGTTTAGATCCTTTGACAAGGTTTTTTATTCAAATGAGTTTGAGGGCTTTATTAACTATTCCCAATTTCAATCAGACTCAATTATTGAGAAGACAAAACAAAGGCTAGCTAATAGAGATTCAATAACGATATCTCAGAAACTGAAATGGATGTTTTTGAATGACTAAATTTTTATAATTGTGCTAATAAACAAGTATTTGTTCTGTCAATTTGTATATAAATAACTTCAAGTATTCCTCTTCTCAAATCTAGGTTTATTGCGTATCTTTGCATTTAGATTAAATCTAGATAAAAACGTGAAACTTAATAAGAAAGATATATTAGAAGCCTTAAAAACCATAACAGCTCCAGGTGAGGGTGAAAATATGGTAGATAGTGGTGCAGTAACTAATGTTGTAACATTTGCAGATGAGGTTATAGTAGATATAACTATAAAGAATCCAAGTCTGCAGGCCAAGAAAAAAACTGAAGTAGAAATTCTACAGACTATTCATAAAGAGGTTTATGAAAAAGCAAAAATAAAGGTAAATGTAAAGGTTGATGCTCCGGCAAAGCCAATAACAAATGAGATAAAAGGAAAACCAATTCCTGGTATTCAAAATATCGTTGCTGTTGCATCAGGTAAAGGTGGAGTAGGTAAATCTACAGTTACGGCGAATTTAGCGGTTACCTTGGCCAAAATGGGCTTTAAGGTTGGCGTTTTAGATGCTGATATTTACGGTCCGTCCATTCCTATTATGTTCGATGTGGCTAACGAAAGACCACTTTCAGTTAACGTAGATGGTAAATCTAAAATGAAGCCTATAGAAAATTATGGAGTTAAAGTATTGTCTATAGGATTCTTTACTAAACCAGATCAGGCCGTGATTTGGAGAGGTCCTATGGCTTCAAAAGCGTTAAATCAGATGATTTTTGATGCCGCTTGGGGTGAATTAGATTTTCTGTTATTAGACCTGCCTCCAGGAACAGGAGATATTCACCTTAGTCTTATGCAGGCAATGCCAATTACAGGATCTGTAGTAGTAAGTACACCTCAAAATGTAGCCTTAGCAGATGCTAAAAAAGGAGTTGCAATGTTTCAGCAAGACAGTATCAATGTACCTGTGTTGGGTATCATTGAAAATATGGCGTATTTTACACCTGCTGAGTTGCTAGAAAATAAATACTATATTTTCGGACAAGAAGGCGCAAAGAATTTAGCTGAAGATTTAGAGGTGCCATTCTTAGGTGAGGTACCTATAGTACAAAGCATCAGAGAAGCTGGCGATTTAGGAAGGCCTGCAGCTCTACAAACGGCAACACCAGTAGAAAAAGCCTTTGAAGATATTACAAGAAATGTAGTGCAGGAAGTTGTGAATAGAAATGAAAATTTACCAGCAACCGAAGCAATAAAGATAACAACAATGGCAGGATGTTCTGCAGTAAAGAAATAATAGATGAGCTCAGAAGAACTTAAAATAAACGTAGAAAAGGCGCTAGACGAAATTCGTCCGTTTCTACAAAGTGATGGTGGAGACATCAATTTATTATCTATTGATGATGATAAGTTGGTAAAAGTGCAATTAACAGGTGCGTGTACATCTTGCAGTGTTAATCAAATGACCTTAAAATCAGGTGTTGAGATGACAATTAAAAAATACGCTCCACAAATAGAAAGAGTCATTAATGTTGAATAGTATTGTGTGACTTTTGTCACAATTTAGATTGCAATGCATTCATAAATTTGTCTCCAATTCTTTTTTTACATGATTACAACAGATATAATTATAATTGGCGCCGGACCAACAGGTCTTTTTGCTGTATTTGAAGCAGGACTTTTAAAATTAAAATGTCATTTAATAGATGCATTACCACAACCTGGCGGTCAGTGTTCAGAACTTTATCCTAAAAAACCAATATACGATATACCAGGGTTCCCTGAGATATTAGCAGATGATCTTACAAAAAATCTGCTAGAACAGTGCAAACAGTTTGAGCCAGGTTTTACATTAGGTGAACGTGCTGATACTGTAGAAAAACAAGAAGACGGTACATTTATTGTTACAACAAATAAAGGAACAAAACACCAAGCACCAGTTGTTGCTATAGCAAGTGGTTTAGGTAGCTTTGAACCTAGAAAACCTTTAATTCATAATATTACAGATTTTGAGGATAAAGGAGTAGAGTATATGATTAAAGAGCCAGAACTCTACAGAGATAAAAAAGTTGTTATTGCTGGAGGAGGAGATTCTGCATTAGACTGGAGTATATTTTTAAGCGATGTTGCTTCAGAGGTTACCTTAATTCATCGTAGAAATGAGTTTAGAGGTCACTTAGATTCTGTTGAGAAAGTACAGGAGCTAAAAAATAAAGGGAAAATTAACTTAATCACTCCTGCAGAGGTTATCGGTATTGTTGGTGATAAAAAAGTAAATGCGGTTGTTGTCAAACAAGCGCAACATATTGAGAAGGAATTCGAAATAGAGTGTGATCATTTTGTGCCACTATTTGGACTTTCCCCTAAGTTAGGGCCAATTGCAAATTGGGGACTGGAAATAGAAAAGAATGCTATTAAGGTTAACAATGCGTTAGATTACCAAACTAATATTCCTGGTATTTTTGCTATTGGTGATGGAAATACTTATCCAGGGAAATTAAAATTAATTCTTTGTGGTTTTCATGAAGCTACTTTAATGTGTCAGGCAGCTTACAAAATTATTAATCCTGGCAAACGCTATGTGTTAAAATATACAACAGTTTCAGGTATCGATGGTTTTGATGGTACGCGTAAGGAAGCACCAAAAGCAGTTGTTAAAGCAATAGAGTAAGTAATTTGAATTTGGAAAATCAAGACGTTAATATAACAATTATAGATCGGGATGGCGTAACCCATAAGATTGAAGCACCAACAGATATGGCTATGAATCTTATGGAAGTAGTTCGTTCTTACGAGCTTGCTCCAGAAGGTACTATTGGTGTTTGTGGTGGTATGGCTATGTGCGCATCGTGTCAATGCTATGTTCTAAGTGATACCGAGTTACCCGAAATGCAGGATGACGAAGAAGCTATGCTTTCTGAAGCATTTTATGTAAAAGACAATTCTCGATTAGGTTGTCAGATACCAATTACGCCAGAGTTGGAAGGTTTAGAAGTAGAGTTGGCACCTGAGAGCTAAAATTATTCGGTTTTATAATCAATCAAAGGCGTAGGTCCTTCAAGCAAAAAGCGATCTATTTTTAGAGTACCATCTTCGGTAGTCACAATTTGCCATTTAATGAGTGAAATACTTCCGTTCTCAATCTCAAGTCCTGTAATGCTTCTTGGGTGTACACAGCTACCATCATTAAAAAAAGCAATATCTCCAGGCTCAGGAAATCGTGGTCTGTGTGTATGACCAGTCACTGTGATTAAGTTATTATTTTCGGTAATCCATTTTTTAGTGCGTCGTTCTACTTTTATAAGTTCTTTGTAGTTTTTGGCAGGACTTGTTGGGTCTGCAATACCCATAACATTTAGCGGTTTCCATAAAATACGAACCATAAAACGACTCCACCTCCAAAATAAGTAATTCCACCAATCGGCTTGATGACCATGACATAGAAATAATTCTTGTCCTGTTTCTGAGTGTTTTAAGATGATGCCTTCATGATAGTTGATGTCGCAAAAGAGCTCAACATCATCACCTACTTTTGGATCAAAATAATTTGATAAGGTCTTTTCAACATATTTAGGGTCACGATACACCATATCATGATTTCCCCAAATCATATGCAGTCTGTTTTCTTCATGAAATTGCTTCATGAGCAAATAGACATTCTTGTGTGC
Organism: Winogradskyella sp.; assembly: GCA_002722255.1. Lineage (GTDB taxonomy): Bacteria > Bacteroidota > Bacteroidia > Flavobacteriales > Flavobacteriaceae > Winogradskyella > Winogradskyella poriferorum. The sequence continues at coordinate 922,317 of PBLD01000001.1, forward strand.
GTTGAGTATAGATTCAAAGGAAAGATTTTCCCATAGTTCATCGCCATCACCAAGTTCGCAATAGCTAAAACCTTCATTATAGTAATGCTTTAAGGCATGAAAGTAAATATTTCTATTGTTCGCAAAATCATCAGCAAAACTATTATCACCTCTATGACAATCACTAAAGAGTATAAACTTGCTCGTATCGTCAAATGAAATGATTGGTGCATTATTATATGCTTTATCTAATCTGGTTTTTGAAGACATTCAGAAACATTTTCAACTAAAATAAACAGAAATCAAATAATGTTGGTAATCTCATTCAATTTTTTCTAAAGCACGTGGAAGTATACGTTGAACAAATTTTGAATAGGCTAACTCAGAAGGATGCAAACCATCTGATGCAACCAACTCAGGCTGCTCTATACCTAGCCTTGTTATATCAGTAATATACACATAGGTTATGTCTAAAGCTGTGCAATAGTCTTCGGCATAAGTGTTGTACTGGTCTATTTCAGTAGAAATAGTTTCAAAAGATGAATTCTGTTGTCCAAAAGGAGTATATGCGTAATCAGGAATTGATACAACAATGAGTTTGTTTTTATCACCATTTACTGCATTAATTGCCATTTGAACTAATTGAGGGAATTCTGATTCATATAGCGAAAATTCTTTGTTTTGATATTGATTATTAACACCAATCAACAATGTGACCAAGTCGTAATCGCTTTCTAGGTTTTCATTATTTATAGCGTTTATAAGGTTTGTTGTGGTCCAGCCTGTTTGAGCTATGACTTTTAAATCAAAATTCTCAAAATCTGTCGAGTTCATAAGGCTATCCTTTAATTGTTCAGGAAATTTGCAGGTGTCACAAACGCTTTGGCCAATAGTGTAGCTGTCACCTAAACTCAGAATTGAGACGATGCTATCACTAATTTCGTCTATCGGATTTTCATCTGAAATATTAAAACTGTATTCGTAATCGTCATTCTTTTCACAAGAAAACAGAATGAAAACAAGGCTTGTGAGTACTATTGTTATGTTTTTCATGATAACTAAATATACGTAATTAAGCTCATTTAAGTTTTTAGATTACTTTAAAATGAAAAATGCTTCCCTAATTAAGAGAAGCATTTTTGGTATATAGAGAATATTATATTCTTTTATTTAAAAGCGTTTAAGCCAGTAATATCTAGACCTGTGATTAGTAAATGGATGTCATGTGTACCTTCATAAGTAATTACACTTTCTAAATTCATAGAATGACGCATTATGCTGTACTCACCAGTAATTCCCATTCCTCCAAGCATTTGTCTAGCTTCGCGAGCAATGTTTATAGCCATATCCACATTATTACGTTTTGCCATAGAAATCTGAGCTGATGTTGCTGTGCCTTTTTCGCGCATTACGCCAAGTCGCCAAGCCAATAATTGTGCTTTTGTAATTTCGGTAATCATTTCGGCTAACTTCTTTTGTTGTAATTGAAATTGCCCAATTGGCTTACCAAACTGAATACGTTCTTTACTATATCTTAAAGCCGTATCGTAGCAATCCATAGCTGCACCAATCGCACCCCAAGCAATACCATAACGTGCAGAATCTAAACAACCAAGTGGTGCACCTAAACCAGATTTGTTAGGTAATAGATTTTCTTTAGGAACTTTAACGTTATCAAAGATAAGCTCACCTGTAGCAGAAGCTCTAAGCGACCATTTGTTATGTGTCTCAGGTGTAGAAAATCCTTCCATACCACGCTCAACAATTAGACCATGAATACGACCTTCTTCATTTTTTGCCCAAACCACAGCTACTTGACAAAAAGGAGCATTAGAAATCCACATTTTAGCGCCATTTAAAAGGTAGTGGTCTCCCATGTCTTTAAAGTTAGTCGTCATACCACCTGGATTACTTCCATGGTCTGGTTCAGTTAAACCAAAAGAGCCCATCCACTCACCAGATGCTAATTTTGGTAAGTATTTTTGACGCTGCTCTTCATTACCATATTTCCAGATAGGATACATTACTAAAGACGATTGTACAGATGCTGTACTACGTACTCCAGAATCTCCACGTTCTATTTCTTGCATAATTAAACCATAAGAAATCTGGTCTAAACCTGCTCCGCCATATTCCTCAGGAATATATGGCCCGAAAGCGCCAATTTCTGCTAATCCGCCAATAATGGATTTTGGAAATTCTGCTTTTTGAGCAGCCTCCTCAATTATTGGAGAAACATCGCGTTTTACCCATTCTCTGGCAGCATCACGAACCAATTTATGTTCTTCAGTAAGTAATTCGTCTAAGTTATAATAGTCAGGAGCTTCAAATAAATCTGGTTTCATTCTTATTATGATATTTATAACTTCTAATTTTGAAGATTTATCAAAATAGAAGCTGTTATTTTATAAGTTTCACAAAAGTAACGAAATCGATATCATTGCCCAATAGAAGCGTTACATTTTCAAATAAAAATCTTTGGTAAGATTGATGTAATCTTTAGTGTAGTTATGACGTTCAGTTTCAATAATTAATTCTGAAATTTCAACCTCATTTTCAGTATAACTGAATTCAATTAAGCTGCGTTTAACTTCAGTATCAGGATTGCCTTTAACATGAAGGATGCGCTGCGGAAAAAGTCCAATAGTATTAGCTAAAGCAACAAAATCATCTTCCTCTTTTCTAGGAATAACAATTGAAAATAAGCCATCTTCGGCTAGCAAATGTGCCACAGCATAAATAATATGTTTAAAAGGCATGGCATCGTTAAAACGTGCTAAATCCCTAGATTTATTTTCGGTTTTATAATCTTCGGAATAAAAAGGTGGATTGCAAACAATTAAATCGAAAGAATCTCCAACTTCTTCAACAAACTCTAAAAGAGAAGCATGATAACAAAACAAGCGGTCGTTCCAAGGTGAGTTTTCAAAGTTTTCAGAGCATTGCTCGTAAGCATCGTCATCAATTTCTATCGCTTCAATTTGCTCGGCATGACTTCTTTGAGCTATCATTAGGCTCAGAATGCCTGTGCCAGAACCAATGTCTAAAACACTAAAGGGATTATGTTTTACAGAAGTCCATGCACCTAATAAAACTCCATCTGTGCCAATTTTCATAGCACAGCGATCTTGTTTTACTGTAAACTGTTTGAATTTAAAAGGCTTTTCCATAAGAGTGAAAGTCCTTCCTTATGGGAAGGATTTAGGATGGGTTTGTATAAAGTTCTATTAACCCATCAGGTGTTTCAACTTCAATGGTTTTGTTGGGTTTATCAACTTTAACGATAAACTCATCATTCATAGGGATTAAAATTTCAGTGCCATTTCTGTCTATTTCAAAAAGCGCTTGGGCTGTACTGTCGTTAATGGCTTTGATGACTCCAACTTCTCCAAAGTTTTTGTCTTTAATGGTGAAGCCAATAACCTCGTGATAATAAAATTTGTCTCCTTCTAATTTAGGGAGTAGGTCTAATGGCAAGTAAAGTTCGGACTTTATTAAGGCATCTGCATCGGTTTCGCTGTCTACATCCTCAAACTTTAATCGAAGTAAATCTGATTTGTGTAACTGCGAACTTTCCACAAAAAAAGGAACAAGATTTCCTCTAAGATCTATAAAAACGGCATCAATGTTTTCGTAAAGATCAGGTTCGTCAGTGTCTAGTTTGGCTAAAAGCTCTCCTTTGTAGCTATACTTTTTTACGATTTTCCCTAAGTAAAAACAATCTTCTTTTTTCATAAGTGTTATCAAACAAAAAACCCTGACAATAAAAGCCAGGGTTTAAAAGTATAAAAATAAATTTTTTATTCTTCTTCGTTAGAAGCAGTTTCCTCTTCAGCAACTTCTTCTTCAACTACAGGAGCATTTGCTGCGATACGAGCTTCGTTTACAGCTTTTTCTGCTTCAAGTGCTTTTGCTTTAGCATCGGCATCTGCTTTAGATAAGCCATCAGCTTTAGCTTGTACTTTAGCTGCTTTTTCTTCTAACCAAGCGTTGAATTTAGCTTCTGCTTGCTCTTCAGTTAAAGCACCCTTTTTTACACCACCTGCTAAATGCTTTTTTAATAAAGCACCTTTGTAAGATAAAATTGCTTTAGCAGTGTCAGTTGGTTGTGCACCATTTTCTAACCACTTTACAGCTCCATCTACATCAAGGTCAATAGTTGCAGGGTTTGTGTTTGGATTGTAAGCACCTAATTTTTCTAAGTATTTACCATCTCTTTTAGCGCGAGAATCCGCTGCTACGATCCAGTAAAAAGGCTTTCCTTTTTTACCGTGTCTTTGTAATCTAATTTTTACAGGCATAATAATTAATTAATGAGGTTCTCGACCTCTGTTATTAATGAGGGCGCAAAGATAATACATTTTTTTGATTTTAAAGCCTTTTGCCCATTTTAACTAAAAGATTACCACTTTAAACAAAAGTGCAGTCTAAGAGTGAGTCTAGTATAAAAAAATATTATACTTTTGGGATTCTTGTTTCGTTATATTTGAAACAACCATTAATTTCCGCTTTAATAATGAAAAAATTAATAGTCTTATCTCTTATCTTATTATCAGTATTTAGCTGTGGTGATGAAGTTGAATTTAATACTCCTGCATTTCAAGGGTCGTTGGACGGAACGTCTTGGCGAGCAAAAGCCTTTTCAGCAAGTATTGATGAAAATGGATTTTTAACACTTTTTGGAACTAATAATATAGAAACCCTAGAATTGATAATACCTACAGTAGCTGTAGGTGTTTATGTTTTTGGAGATGTTAATACTATAGAGGCTCGTTTTACGACTGCAGATGGTACTGTGTTTTCTACTAATAATAGACCACATCCTGATGTTTCTATATATCCTGAATATGGTGAGATAAGATTAAACGAGATTGATAATAATAGGTTTACAGGCACCTTTAGATTTACGGCTTTTAATGCGTCAGGCTTACAGTCAGTTAATTTCACAGGATTAACAGGTGAAACAGGTGTGGATCCTGTAACAGGACAAAATGGACCAATTTATGGCGGTGTATTTTACAAAGTGCCTTTAATTTCTGGTTCAATTCCTGCGGATCCAGTTACTTGTGTAGATACCCAAATGGCTTCGGAAGCTGCAGAAGCTTCATATGTTATGGCTCAACAAGTTGGTGATGACGGATTTATAGATGCTACAGGTTTTGAAACTGCTTGTGAAGCATATAGGCAAGCTTTAATGACTCAGCGTGATTATTGTGGAGATTTAGATGGTTCAATTCAGCAAATGATAGATGATTTAGGAGCATGCCAAATAAGTTGCGAAATGGCTACAACTAATAGAAACGAAGCTGAAGTACAGTACAATACGGCAACCATGGGTGAGTTTGATGAGAAATGCGCTCAGTACCAACTATATCTTCAGGAGCAGATAAATTATTGTGGAGATGAAGATGGTTCAATACAAGCTGAAATAGATGGTTTAGATTGTGGTGATGATGATGGTGATGGAGTACCAAATGTTTTTGAAGATTTTAATGGAGATGGTGATTTAACCAATGACGATACTGATGGAGATGGTGTTGCAAATTATTTAGATAACGACGATGATGGCGATAATGTCCCAACCTCTGTTGAATTACAATTAGATGCTGATGGAAACCCTACAGATACTGATGGTGATGGAGATGCAGACTATTTAGATACAGACGATGATGGAGATGGTATATCAACTATAAATGAAGATGCTAACATGGACGGAGACCCAACTAACGATGATACAGATGGCGACGGAGTGCCAGATTATCTTCAGGTTTAATAAAAGTACTGAATTATATATAAAAGCGCTATTTGAAATTTTCAAATAGCGCTTTTTTGTTAAAGGCTGTTAAAGACTATTAAATGGTGTTAAATAACTTGACTTCAAGGTATATGAATGTTATACTATAAATGCAGATGTGAAACAATACGCATCTATAAAGAACTTATTGAAATTAAAAAATGAATAAAGATATTATGAAGTACGAGAAAAAAATTTCAGACAAGTTAAATGAACTGCTAGTGAAAAATTACGACGCCGAGAAAGGTTACATTAACGCAATCTCCGAAGTGGATAATGTAAGTGTAAAAAATTTCTTTAAAAACATGGCAGAGCAACGTTCTAAATTTGCGCGCCAATTGAGAACAGAAATCATCACTTATGGCGAAATTCCGGAAGATTCAGGAAGTTTTAAAGGAACAATGCATAGAAATTGGATGAGTTTAAGAGCAACCTTTTCTTCAAATAATGAAGAAACAATTCTAGAAGAAGCCTTAAGAGGCGAGAAAGCTAGTTTAGATGAATATAATGAATTGTTAAGTAATAATAATTTTCCATCAAGATTAATTGAATTGTTGCGTGAGCAAAGAAATTCGATTGAAGCAGCAATCAATTCTGTGAAATTATATGAAGAAGTATTGTCATAATTCCTTCTAGGTTAGGTTAAGATGAAGCCACGCTTTTGCGTGGCTTTTTTTATGTTTAAAACTCTTAACAACTTACCTTCAAATAAGTCGAAATTCTATGTAATTTTAAGGGCTATTTTTACGACAAATTCATACTCTTTTTCAAGGTCTAAAACAGGTAATTTATGTACTTAATCTTCGATACTGAAACCACAGGTTTACCAAAGCGTTGGGATGCACCAATCACAGATACAGATAATTGGCCAAGGTGTATTCAGATAGCATGGCAGTTGCATGATGCGATGGGTAATTGTATAGATCATCAAGATTATTTAGTTAAACCAGATGGTTTTAATATACCTTATGATGCTGAGAAAATTCATGGTATTTCTACAGAATTGGCAGCAGAACAAGGTATTTCTCTTGCCGAAGTTTTAGAAAAATTTAATGCTGTTTTAGAGAAAACTAAATTTGTGGTTGGTCAGAATGTTGGATTCGATCTTAACATTATGGGAGCCGAATTTGTAAGAGAGGATGTCGCAAACCAACTACAAGAATTACCAGTATTGGATACCTGTACAGAGCATACGGCCGAATTGTGTAAAATTCCTGGTGGTAGAGGAGGAAAGTTTAAGCTTCCAACATTAACAGAGTTGCACGAGTTTTTATTTAATCAGCCATTTGCCGAAGCACATAATGCAACTGCCGATGTTGAGGCTACAACACGTTGTTTTTTAGAATTAGTTAGACGAAAAGAATATACTAAAGAACAGTTAGATGTTCAACCAGATTATTTTGAGAAATTTTCAGAAGCCAATCCACAACCAATTCAGTTAATTGGACTAAAACATCTTAATCTTAAACGCGAAAGTGCTAAGATTAATGCGAGGCTTCAAAAAGAGCAAACTCAAGATACTCCGACACACACAAACAAAGAGGCTGTTGCAAAGTTGGCAGATGCTGAGTTTGTTCATCTGCATAACCACTCGCAATTCTCAATCTTACAATCCACTATTAGTATTAAAGATTTAGTTAATGCTGCAGCTAAAGAAGATATGCCTGCTGTTGCGCTAACAGATCACGGAAATATGATGGGAGCGTTTCACTTTGTAAGTGCAGTTTCGGCTCATAACAAAAGTGTAAAAAGCCAGCATGCAGAAGCCGAAGAGAATGGTGAAGAGAAGAAAGGAAAACTAATAAAACCTATTATTGGTTGTGAGTTTTTTGTTTGCGAAGATCATACCGATAAAACCCGAAAAGATAACGGTTACCAAATCGTTCTTTTGGCAAAGAATAAAAAAGGGTATCACAATTTGGCTAAGCTGTCTTCTGCAGCTTTTACAGATGGCTTTTACTATGTGCCAAGAATTGACAAAAAACTCATAGAGCAATACAAAGAAGATATCATTTGCTTAACAGGAAACCTTTATGGTGAAGTGCCAAGCAAGGTGCTGAATATTGGTGAAAACCAAGCTGAAGAAGCTTTGATTTGGTGGAAAGATACCTTTGGAGATGATTTGTACATTGAGTTGATGCGTCACAATCAGGAAGATGAAAATCGTGTCAATCAAGTACTCGTTCAATTTGCTCAAAAGCATGATGTAAAGCTAATTGCTACAAATAACACCTATTATGTTGAGCAAGAAAATGCCAACGCACACGATATTTTATTGTGTGTAAAAGATGGTGAAAAACAAGCCACACCAATAGGTCGTGGTCGTGGTTACCGTTACGGATTACCAAATCAGGAATACTATTTTAAGTCAACTGAAGAGATGAAAGCCCTCTTTAGAGATATTCCTGAGGCTATTGTGAATATCCAAGAGGTGGTTGACAAAATAGAACCTTTTGAATTGGCTCGTGATGTATTATTACCTGCTTTTGATATTCCAGATGAATTTAAACATGAAGAGGATGAAGTAGATAATGGTAAGCGAGGAGAAAATGCCTATTTAAGGCATTTAACATACGAAGGTGCCAAAAAGCGCTATGGAGAGATTACACCAGAAATAGCAGAGCGCCTCGATTTTGAGTTAAGCGTTATTGAAAATACAGGTTATCCTGGATACTTCCTTATTGTAGAGGATTTCATTCGTGAAGCTCGAAAAATGGATGTGTCAGTTGGTCCTGGTCGTGGTTCGGCAGCAGGTTCGGTAGTAGCATACTGTTTGTGGATTACCAATATAGACCCAATAAAGTACGATCTGCTTTTTGAGCGTTTCTTAAATCCAGATCGTGTGAGTATGCCAGATATCGATATCGATTTTGATGATGAAGGTCGTGGTCGTGTAATGCAATACGTTATCGATAAATATGGTGCCAATCAGGTGGCGCAGATTATCACTTATGGTACGATGGCTGCCAAATCTTCAATTAGAGATACAGCACGTGTGTTGGATTTGCCATTAAATGAAGCAGATCATATTGCTAAACTAATACCAAATATGTCCAAACTCGGAAAGATATTTGGTAAGAGCGAAAAAGAGTTAGCAAGCAAGTTTAGAGCTGAAGAATTAGAGAAGGTAAATCAACTACTTAATATTTCTGATGGTTCAGATTTACAAGCAGAAACAGTTAACCAGGCAAGAGTATTAGAAGGTTCTGTTAGAAATACAGGAATTCATGCTTGTGGTGTTATCATTACACCTGGAGATATCACTAATTACGTTCCAGTTTCGGTAGCAAAAGATTCAGATTTATACGTTACCCAGTTCGATAACTCCGTTGTAGAAAGTGCTGGCTTATTAAAGATGGATTTCTTAGGACTTAAAACTTTAACCTTAATTAAAGATACAGTTAAGATTGTAAAAGCAAAGCATGGTATTGAGCTCGACCCAGAGAATTTTCCACTAGATGACGAAGAAACCTATGCATTATTCCAAAGAGGAGAAACGGTTGGGATTTTTCAATATGAATCACCAGGAATGCAAAAACACATGAAGCATTTAAAACCAACGGTTTTTGATGACCTTATTGCTATGAATGCTTTGTATCGTCCAGGTCCAATGGAATATATCCCGAGTTTTATTCGTCGTAAACACGGAGATGAAGAAATTGTTTACGATTTACCTGAAACAGAAGAATATTTAGCAGAAACCTACGGGATTACCGTTTACCAAGAGCAAGTAATGTTGCTGTCTCAAAAACTGGCGGATTTTACCAAAGGTGAAGCCGATGTTTTACGTAAAGCCATGGGNAAAAAGCAAAAGGCAGTACTAGATAAAATGAAACCTAAATTCATTGAACAAGCTGCTGCAAAAGGCATGGATAAAACCAAGCTCGAGAAAATCTGGAAGGATTGGGAGGCTTTTGCGAGTTATGCATTTAATAAATCGCACTCTACTTGTTATGCTTGGATTGCTTACCAAACGGCTTATTTAAAAGCACATTATCCGGCAGAATATATGGCAGCGGTACTGTCTAATAATATGAACGATATTAAGTCGGTAACCTTCTTTATGGAAGAGTGTAAGCGTATGCGACTTCCTGTTTTGGGACCTAGTGTAAACGAAAGTTATTACAAGTTCTCGGTAAACCAGGATAATGCAGTTCGTTTCGGAATGGGAGCCATTAAAGGTGTTGGTCATGGAGCTGTTAAAACCATTGTAGAAAACAGAAAAGAAGGTGGTAATTACAAATCAATTTTTGATTTGGCAAAGCGTGTAGATTTAAGAGCAGCCAACAAAAAATCATTTGAAGGTCTGGCATATGCAGGCGGATTTGATTGTTTTGAAGACACACATCGCGCTCAATATTTTGCTCACGATGGTGATGGTGTTACCTTTTTAGAAAAGGCAATGAAATATGGTGCTAAACATCAGGAAAACGAAAATTCTGCACAAGTGAGTTTGTTTGGTGAGGCCAGTGGAGTGGAGATTGCAGAACCGCAAGTACCACCTTGTGAAGATTGGGGAACGATGGAGAAACTTTCAAGAGAAAAGGAAGTGGTTGGTATATATATTTCTGGTCATCCGCTAGACGATTTCAAAATTGAAATGAAGAATTTCTGTAATGGTACAGTTTCTGTTTTTAATGATTTGGAAGCTGTAGTCAATAGAGAAATTACTTTTGGTGGTGTTGTTACAGATGTACAGCATCGTGTAAGCAAGCAAGGTAAAGGTTGGGCATTGTTCACAATTGAAGACTATACAGATAGTTATGAATTTAGAATTTTTGGAGAAGATTATCTAAAGTTTAGGCATTTCTTTGTGGTAAATTCATTTGTCTATGTGCGTGCTTTTGTGCGCGAAGGTTGGACTAATAGAGATACTGGCAAGAAGGGAGATCCAAGAATTCAGTTTAATAATTTTCAATTATTGCATGATGTTATGGAAACCTATGCAAGAAAATTATCCATTCAGTTAAATATTCATGATTTAGAAAAAGATACAATTCTAAAGCTTCAAGATCTTATAAGAATGCATGAAGGTACCAAGAGTTTAAACTTTTTGGTTTACGATAATTCCGAAAAGTTAAAACTAACCATGCCAAGTAGAATTCAGAAAGTAAACATATCACAAGAGTTGCTAAATGAGCTAAAAGGCCTCGATGTAAAGTACAAGTTAAATTAGTATAAGTCAAAACAATATAAGCATAACCAAAACAAATACGAGCATTGTAAGGTTTGGCAGAATTTTTGACTAATTTTGTGTAATTAAAGTAGAATTAAATTAATATTAGATATTATGGCATTAGAAATAACAGATGCAACGTTTGAAGAAACAGTATTAAAAAGTGACAAACCAGTAATGGTAGATTTTTGGGCAGCCTGGTGCGGACCATGTCGTATGGTAGGACCAATCATTGACGAAATCTCATCAGAATACGAAGGTAAAGCTGTTGTGGGTAAAGTAGATGTAGATGCTAACCAAGAGTTTGCAGCTAAGTATGGTGTAAGAAACATACCTACGGTTTTAGTATTCCAAAATGGAGAAGTTGTAGGTCGCCAAGTAGGTGTAGCGCCAAAGAATGCATACGCAGAAGCAATCGATGCACTTTTATAAAATAGACTTTCAAAAAGAAATGATAAAAGGTTTGTCTTTACGGCAAACCTTTTTTAGTTTCGATAATTGATGGATTTACAGTTAGAACTTAATAAAGCTGGTGGTTTTAAAAACCTTGAACTTTTAGCAAAGCAAGTTGTTGAAGGGTTCATTGCAGGTATGCACAAAAGTCCTTTTCATGGGTTTTCTGCAGAGTTTGCAGAACATAAGATTTACAATCAAGGTGAAAGTACAAAGCATATTGATTGGAAGCTTTTCGCTAAAACAGATCGATTGTACACAAAGCGATATGATGAAGAAACCAATTTAAGATGTCATCTCATCTTGGATAACAGTACTTCTATGCATTATCCAGAATCTGCTGGAACAACAATAGATAATCTTAATAAGTCGGCATTTTCTGCCTTGGCCTGTGCGTCCTTAATGCACATTTTAAAAAAACAACGTGATGCAGTTGGCTTAAGTATTTATAGTGATGCTTATGATTTCTATGCGCCAGAGAAAGGAAGTGAACGTCATCATCAAATGTTATTAAGTAAACTGAGTGAGGCTGTAATATCAAAACCAGAATCAAAGAGTACAGAGACATATATGTTTCTTCATCAAATTGCAGAAAAAATACACAGAAGATCTCTAATTTTTGTTTTTACGGATATGTTTCAAACATCTGAAGATGATGAGAAATTATTTGAAGCATTAAGACATTTAAAGCATAATAAACACGAAGTTGTGCTCTTTCATGTACTTGATAAGAAACAGGAGTTAGACTTTGAATTTGATAATAGACCAAAACGTTTCATAGATGTTGAAACAGGTGAATACATCAATTTGTATCCAGATAATATAAAAGAAAACTACACAAAGGCTGTAAATACTTATTTTAACACATTAAAATTAAAATGTGGTCAGTACAGAATAAAGTATGTAGAAGCCGATATAAGGAAAGGGTTTAATCAAATATTGACGACCTATATGATTGAGCGTCAAAAATTTATTTAAATAGATAAATATTTTTTTATTTTTTGTTTGTGGAATTAAAAAGACAGTGTATATTTGCCCTCGCAATTATGCAACGGTCTGGTAGTTCAGTTGGTTAGAATATCTGCCTGTCACGCAGGGGGTCGCGGGTTCGAGTCCCGTCCAGACCGCAAAAAGCTTCTGGTAATAGGAAGCTTTTTTAGTATAAAAGACGTTGTGTTGTGCTCAGATTAATTTCTGAGACGTAGTAAAAATCCAAGTATATTGGATATTTACCAATGAAAGGCTTTCCTTTTTTCTTTATAGAAAATCGGGATGCTTTTTTGTTTTTGAGATGTTCTAGACGTAGAAAAATAGATGATTTTTCTATGAGGTAATAACAAGTAAATCGTATTTAAACGATATTTTATGACGTTTTATCGATGATTTATTTGCAGGTTTAACAAATACTTCTATATTTGTAGGCTCTTGAAAGCCCTCAAAATTTAACTTCCAAGAAATTTTAATCCATTTAACTTATATCTAAAACGTCCCTCGTTTTATTTTAGTACAATTTAAGGTGTAAGCCTTTAAAAGTTAATAATCCATTCCCTTCCCTCATTGTAACGATATTCGTTACAAAATAAAGATGTTAACTATTTAACCCTAAATTGATACTTATGAAAACCCTAAAAATTACTTTCGCTGTACTAGCAGTTGCTATGTTAACCGTATCTGGTGTAAAATCAGAAAAAATTGAAACAGGTGAAAAAAGCAATATTCAGCAGCCAACAAAAATTGATTTATTAGCTCACAATAAGAAAAAGGCACAATTGCCTTCACAAGGTTAATTCCGAGACCATATAAATATAAAATAGCTCATAACTATGACAAGTTATGGGCTATACTAGTTATTCTTACTTTAGAATACAATTTTATAAGAAAATCTTAACTTTGGTAGAATATTAAATNTTTACATTGAAGTTAATTTTTNCTTTAATACTNNTTTCTNCATTTATAAATNTAGCAANTGCNCAACNANANAATAAGCTCTTNGANTCTATATATANATNNAGAGAGNTNTCTAACAATTCTTCCTTNTCAAAAGAAGATCGNATNNANTNCATNAAAANAGCNATTNCTCTTTCTAAAAANACNAAGCANGATACAACTNTACTCAAAAGNAAAAGACAATTAGCNTATACCTACTTNTTAACAGGTGAGTATNANNCTTTTNAAAANNTNANNTTAGAAAATTTAGAAANGGCTAAGGAGTTAAATGACTCNACAGCAATAGCNTNTACAAACAANNTTCTAGGNTATTANAATTACCAAATNGCNTCTNATAATANTGANTCTTACAAATACTATTTNGAGGCTTTAAANTACTTTGANGCNNTNGGNAAANTNCCNGAAANAGCNAGTGCNTTAATTACTTTAGCCAAAATTCAAGANGANGAAAANGATCATTTAGGAAGTGAGCAAAATGCNATTAAAGCANTAAGAATACTAAACAGTATTGAGAANNANCAAGACGTATCNGAAGAAATGTACTATGTTTTAAATTTATTAGGTATAGTATCNTTAAAATTAGAAAACTATNATCAGTCAATTTCTTTTCATAATCAATCTTTAGANTTAATAGATAATATTGANAATGGTGAAGAGTTAGAAATAATGTCTTTAAATGACTTAGCATATTCCTACAGAGAGAAAGGTAACTACAAGGAGTCATTAGAGATTTTTAAACAAATTTTAGAAGACCCATTACTAAAGGAGGATATGTCTTTTTATGGTCTTGTATTGGATAATTACAGTTTTACTAAGTTTTTAAGTGGTAACTACGTCTATGATGAAGTAGAGCAGAACTTAAAGGAGTCTCTTAAGATTAGTATAAGTCAACAAGATCCTTATACAGAACTAGCTGCTTCTATTGATTTATCAAAGTTTTATAAGGAAAACAAGAAAATAGATTCTTCATTGAAGTATGCTAAAAAGAGTTTTAAATTGTCTAAGGAGATTCCCATGAACGATTTACTTTTAGAATCAATGAGGATTTTGGCTGATTTAACAGAAGGTGAAGAAAGTAAATCTTATTTAGAAAAGCACATAAAATTAAGCGATAGCTTACTAAGGGTTGAGCGTGCTGTGAGGAATAAACATGCCAGAATAGAATTGCAAACAGACCAACTTGTAGCAGAAAACAAACAAATTTCTAGAGAGAATCTATATCTCCTTATTTTATCAGCAGGATTATTACTTACTGCAGTTTTAGTGTATTTAGTTATCTCCCAACGCGCTAAAAATAGAAAACTAAAGCTTATCCAAGTACAGCAAAAAGCTAACGAGGATATTTATAACTTAATGCTTAGTCAACAAGATAAGGTAGATGAAGCTAGAACATTAGAAAAGAAAAGAATTTCTGAAGAGTTACACGATGGTGTATTGGGACGCTTATTTGGTACACGTCTTAGTTTAGATAGCATAAACTTTAAGGATGGTAAAGAAGCCATGACAACTAGAGCCAATTATATTGGTCAGTTAAAGACCATCGAAGATGACATTCGAAAAATATCGCATGAGTTAAATACAGACTTCGTCTCTGGTTCTGGTTTTATGGATATTGTTTCAGAACTTATTGAAAATCAAACTAAGGCATATGGCTTAGCCTATGAGTTTAACTATACTGATGATATAAGTTGGGATTCTGTATCTAATAAGACAAAGATTAATATCTACAGAATCATTCAAGAATCTATGCAAAACATATATAAGCATGCTAATGCAAAAGCTATAAAAATTAGTATTTCTTTAGAAAAAGATGTAATTTGGCTAGACATCATTGATGATGGAGAAGGCTTCGATACATCGAAAAGCAAAAAGGGTATTGGATTAAAGAATATGACGTCTCGCGTAGAAGACATTAATGGAAAAATAACCTTTACTTCTCAATCTGGAAATGGTACGACTGTTAATGTTAAGATTCCCTATAATAACCAATCGACATGACATGAATCAGTGCGTGAGTTTGAATTTTATCAAACTTTACATTGATGACTTGCATCTGTCTTATTAAAAACCAGAAATAACCAGATGAAACATATTAACATCTTAATGGTAGATGATCACCCAATAATTATTGAGGGTTACCAAAATGTGTTAATGGCCACAAAAGAAGAAGATCAAACCCTACTTATTGATACTGCTAATAATTGCGATACTGCTCAACTAATGATTAACAGAGCAGCAAAAGGCACACCATACGATGTGTGTTTTTTTGATATTAGTCTACCACCTTCAGAAGATGGAAGATATGCCTCGGGCGAAGATTTGGCATTGCTAGCAAAGAGAGTAATGCCAGATGCTAAAATTATTATTTTAACGATGTTTAATGAATCCTTTAGAATTCATAACATCATTAAAGAAATAAATCCGGACGGCTTTCTTATAAAAAGTGATCTAACTTCAATGGAGCTAGCAGATGCATTTCAACAAATTCTTAAATATCCACCTTATTATAGCAGTACTGTGAGTAATTATGTGAAAAAGACCATCACTAGTGAAATTTATGTAGATGATATTAATAGAAAAATTCTTCACCTTTTGTCACAAGGAATAAAAACCAAAAGTTTAAGTGAATATATTCCTTTGTCTACCAGTGCTATAGAAAAACGAAAAAAGCAGCTAAAATTGTTATTTTCAGTTGAAGACGGAAAAGACGAGACACTACTTTTTGAGGCAAGAGAAAAGGGGTATTTGTAAAAAAAAGAATAAAAACAGGTCTTTTTATAGTTTAAAAATCAGCTTAAAACCCTTGTTATTGTTGATAATTACGGTTTTACCACATTAAGTCTATGGTTTTACCACACCAAAGTATGAATATGTTACTTTACTTTTACCACAGGTCAACAAGAATTAATTAATCCCTCATTAAGTAATTGTTGAGTTAATAGCAAGAAAAATTAAACCTAGTTGTACTTCTTACGACTAGGTTTTTTTCTTGCTTTTTTATAGCCAACTAGCATTATGTTCTGATAGTTTAGCTATAAATAGTCCTAAATAAATAATGGCGACTATAAACTTTAAAAACGTTGAGGCTATAAACCCTAAGAAAGAACCAAAAGCCGCTTTCAATGCTTTGTTGATGTCGTTGCGATGAATCATTTCGCCAATCAAAGCACCAATAAATGGCCCAATGATAATGCCAAAAGGAATAGGTGTTATAAGTCCAATGACTAAACCTAGAGTAGTACCAATCATACCTTCTTTACTACCACCAAAACGTTTTGTCCCTATAGCAGGTATAATATAATCTAGTACATAAATTAAAATAGCCATGACTAGGGTAACAATCAAAAAAGTATTGCTTAGCTGCACGCCTTCAGTAAAATGTAAGACTAAGAGTCCAAACCAACTGGTAAGAGGACCAGGAATTATGGGTAGAAAGCTACCTATAATACCAAGAATCATCAGTAGTACGCCAAGTGTTACAAGAAATATTTCCATATAAATTATTTGTTTTCAATTATATGACGCAATAATGATAGTTTAGTTACATTTTTAACTAAAAAATTAGTTTAAACTAAATATTTAGTTATATTTGTTTTAATATTTAACTAAAAACTTAGTTCAATGAAACAATTAACTAAAGCAGAAGAGGAAATAATGCAAGCTCTTTGGCAGCTAAAAAAAGCCAATGTAAAGTCGGTAATTGAGATATTACCAGATCCAAAACCTGCTTATAATACGGTTTCTACAATTGTTAGGATTTTAGAGTCTAAAGGTTTTGTGGATTATGAAAAGGAAGGTAAAGGGCATACGTATTTCCCAATAGTGGCAAAAGAAGCTTACAGTAATCAGTCTATAAATAAGTTGCTAGACAATTATTTTCAAGGATCTTTTAAAAGTATGGTGTCTTTTTTTGTGAAAAAGAATGATGTTGATGTGAATGATATAGAGAGTTTGCTCAACGAAATTAACAAAGACAAGTAGTTATGCTGTACAGTATCATTCAAATTGTATTGTTTCAAACACTTTTTCTGTTAGTGTACGACTTGTTTTTAAGACGAGAAACCTTTTTTAATTATAACAGAATCTATCTATTGCTAACATCTGTGTTTTCAATAGTGTTGCCATTTGTAAAACTTCCAGAATTACGAAAGGTTACAACACAAGAAACGGTTATAAGATTACCAGAAGTCTTTATTGGTGAGGTTTCAAACATTGATACGAATCCTTTTGTGATTGAGCAAATAAACGAAGTAACCAATACAAACCCACAATTACCTGTATGGCAAATAGTGTTATACATTGGTGTGGTATTAGCAGCACTAGTGTTTATAGTAAAAATTGCAAAACTCTATTTTGTAAAAAGCAATAATCCTAAACGTTGGAAAGGCAACATACTCATTGTTAATCTTCTTAAAAGTTCAGCGGCGTTCTCATTTTTTAACACCGTTTTTTTAGGGGACAAGATTCCAAGTTCTGAAAGAAATACAATATACGAGCATGAGCTAGTGCATGTGAAAGAAAAGCACAGTGTAGATCTGTTGTTTTTTGAAGTTCTAAGAATCCTCTTTTGGTTTAGTCCATTGGTATATATGTATCAAAGTAGAGTTAAAGAATTGCACGAGTTTATTGCAGATGCTAAAGCTGTAAAGCAGCATGGCAAGTCTAACTATTATCAAAGTTTATTGCATCAGATATTAGATACTAACACATTGTCTTTTACCAATACATTTTTCAAAAAATCATTAATTAAAAAACGAATCATTATGTTACAAAAATCAAAATCCAGTCAAAAGAGTTTGTTTAAATATGCACTTTTACTTCCTGTAATATTTGCAATGTTGGTTTACACTTCAACAGAGGTTAAAGCACAAGAAAAATCGGATGCTAAAACAGAAATGAATCAAGAGTTGACAGATGAGGAGCTTCTTGAAATATACTATAATGAGATTCTTAAAATGGAAGAAGAAGGTGGTGATTTCATGGAAATATCTGATTATGTAGGAATTAGTGAAAAAAATATAAACAGATATATTGAGCCAAGAGAAGATTATTTAAAGTTTAAGGCATTTCTAAGATATATAGCAGATAAAAGCATAAAAAGAAAATCTGAACAAGGAGAATTAACCGATTATGATGAGGAGATGCGCAAAAAAATTACTGAAGGCCCTCATAAGAGCTATGCCGATTATGTTGAGTGGAAAAAGACAGATGAAGCTAAAGAGCGTTGGATGTCAAGCACCAGAGGTAATACCCTAAGATTAGTCGTTAATGATATGGCTAATAAAACCCAAGAAGAACAAAAACGCTTTGATGATCTAATGAAACAACTAGAAACAGATTCATATTACAAAAAGCTTATTGTTACTGACGGAAAAACCACCTTGGTTATTGATTCTCCATTACTTACAGAAGAAGATAAAGTCGAAGTGGTAGAAGTTCCATTTAGTGCTGTGGATGAAGCACCATCACATAAAGATTGTGAAAATTTAATGTCAAAAGAAGAAAAAAAGCAATGCTTCAGTGAGTTTGTGAATACCCATGTTAAAAAGCATTTCAATACAAATGTAGAGAAGAATACCGAGCTACAGAAAAAGCGCATTTTTGCACGTTTTTTAATAGATACAGATGGTAATGTAACCAGAATTCAAGCCAGAGCAGCTAGTAAAGTTTTAGAAGAAGAAGCAATGCGTGTTTTAAGCTTGTTACCACAATTTATACCTGGTCGTCAAAAAGATAAGGCTGTCGCTGTAGCATTTTCTTTACCAATTGTATTAACTCAAAAATAGAAGTCAGTTTATGAGATTTCGAGTAATTATTGTTTCGGTATTATTGATGTCTTGTATGGTTAATGCTCAAAGTATTAAGGATAAAGCTGACCATTTTTTTGCTACAGGTAACTTTTCAAAATCAATTGAAACGTACAAAACTCTAGAGGTCTTAGATGATGTGTACGATGATATAGCAAAGGCATACATTGCTATTGGTAATTATGGCGAAGGTTTAGCTTACTATAAAAAAGCAATTTCGGTAAGCCCAGAAGATCTTTTGTTACAATATCAGTATGCCAAGCTATTGTCAAAAACAAAGAATTATAAAGAAGCTCATAAACGTTTTTCAGATTTAATCCAAAGCGACAGCCTCAACCCAAATTTTCATTATGAGTTAGGTGTAATATTAGAAAAATTTCAGGATAGCACAGCGTTAGAGCGTTTTAAAACCACCTTTCAGTTAGACTCAACACATCAAAAAGCAATTTTTAAAATCGGAAAAAGACATCTTGTAAAACGAAGGTTTAAGGAAGCGCATACAATTATAGATAAGGGTTTAGAAAGCTATTCAGACAATATAGAGCTTGTAAGTCTAAAAGCGCAGACCTATTATTATCAAGAATATTATACGCATGCTGTAGTTTGGTTTAAAAAATTATTGGAATTGGGTGAAAAATCAGAATTCATTCACGAAAAGCTAAGTCTGAGTTATGCTCAAAACTCAGATTACAAAGAGGCAATTTATCATAGAGAAGAAGCCTTAAAATACAATCCTCAAGATGCTAATGCCTTTTTTGTTTTAGGCAATTATTATGCGGCTTTGAATGAATTTAAAAAGGCAGAAGACTATTATAAAAAATCACTTAAGTTACGTGATGTGTCATTATCTAATGAATATCAAAAGTTAGGTATAGTTTTAAATAGGCAGAAAAAGTACAAAGAAGCTATTGAGGCTTTTCAAAAAGCAAAAAAAGAAGATCCTGATGATATTATGAATTCATTTTTTATCCTAAAATCAAAGGACGAATATTATGCAGATGTTGACGCCAAAATAAAATTATATGAGGACTTTATAAAAAAGGAAAAAAATGCTCCTTTGAAACCCTACGCAGAACGAAGGTTGAAAGAGTTAAAGGAGGAAAAATTCTTAGAAAGAGACTAAAACCCAAAAATATTGTACATTTCGCTATTAGAAATGTGCTAATGAACCGACTAGCTTGTTTTTTATTAATTTTTCTGCTAACCGCTTGCGACTATTTTGAGAAGCAAAAAGTAAATTCAGAAGATTTGCTCGAAGAAGAACTACAAACCTTCAATTGGAACGATGTAGATACGTATCCAACTTTCAACAGTTGTGAGGCTATGACAACTAAAGAGGATAGTAGAGTTTGTTTTCAGAATACCTTATTACAGCACGTTAATGATTATTTAGGAAGTCAGAACATCATAGTTTCAGAAGATGTTTACGATACAATTCGATTAAAATTAATCATAGACAACAAAGGACTTTTACAAATTGAAGATATCACCTTAAAACCAGAAACCGAATATCAAATTCCTCATATAGATAGTTTATTGCGTCAAAGTTTAAAAGGTGTACCAAAAATATTTCCTGCTATAAAGAGAGGGCAACAGGTTACAACAGCTTTTGAGTTGCCTATTATAGTTAAGATAGATTAGTTTGTTAGTAGTTAGTGGTTGTAAATCAATTAGATGAAAACAGAAAAAACTTCGCGTCTTAGCGAGAAAAACTAAAACCGTATCGCCAATTTCTGCATCAATCGCAACACTTCTACATACAACCAAATAAGCGTTGCTAAAAGTCCCCAAGTAGCCAGCCATTCTTTATATTTTGGTGCTTTGTTTTTGTAACGTTCTATATAGTCAAAATCTAAAAGCAGTGCAAAGGATGCTACTATAGCTGCTAAAATATTAAAGATAATGGCAAACCACGACGTACCTCTAATGTAGGTTTTAATACCAAAAAAACCTAGAATCCAAGAAATAAGATACACAACCATAATGCTAATAGTGGCTGTTATAATGACGCTTCTAAGCTTCTTAGTTACTACTATAATTCTTAATTGGTATAGCAAAAGCATTACAAAAAATGTGATTATGGTTACACCAATAGCTTGGTATGGTAATTCAGGAAAATTTCGGTGTGCATACGAGGAAAAGCCACCTAAAAAAAAGCCTTTGGCAATAACGTAAAGCGGTACTAAAATATGTGCCCAATTTTGTCTTACAGAAATTAAAACACTTACAACTACTGCGCCTAACATGCCACCTAAGGTAAACCAGCGCATTTGCATTCCGGCTTCGTTGAGTTTCCATAAATAAGCTGTAATGGCTGCAATAACCAAAATGCCCATCATAGACTTAAAGAAAATACCAGCAACAGACATCGTTTTTGTAGACGATTTGCCATCATACCAAAAGTAGTCGTTAAAAACAGGGTTAGAGGTTTTAAAATTCCTGAGGCTCATTATTACAAGTTGAATTTATAACCAACAGCAATATCAGTAGAAAAGTTGCCTTGATTGTCTAAAAAAGCAGCAAATAATTCGCCGTAAATTATTGTAATATAGCTGTTGTCGCCAACCTTAATATCTGAACCTATACCAAAAATAAAAGGAATATCAAATGAAGTTTCGTTAGAGTCTACTTCCAAATCATTTTCATCTAAGAATGTAAAATCCGAAAAATTGATGGTCGCTAATTTCACTTGTCCGTAAATTGAAAATGTTTCTTTATTTATAAATCTAAATCGATAGCCCAAGGCTAACTCGGTTGTGCTATATTTAAAATCGTCACTTTCAAAAGTATGTCTCGCTTGCAAAAAGCCAGAATGTCTTGGTAAGTTATTAGCCTCAAAAATTTCGAGTTCTGCACCAATCATTGGTGTTTTAGTGTTGTCAGGATTACCAACAAATGGATTATTTGTAATTCCACCAGAAAATCCAAGTCTAAACTGAACACTACTTTCAGTACTCGTAGAAGTGTAGTTAGAATCTACAGAAGCATTATAACTATCAATATAGCTTTTAAGGCTGTAAAGCGTTAATTTTAAATTGTCTGTAGGCTTACCATTAGTAAGATTACGAAGTGTAGACTTATACTCTTCTTGATAATCGTTGTTGTCGTTTTTGGTGTTTTTTAGCTCAGTAATAGTGCCATCTTCAGATTTTACAAAATAACGGTATTTACCATCAATCGTATTCCATAGTAGATCTAGTTTACCATCAACTTCGGTTTTAAGCTCTAGAGATTCACCATTAACATTGTAGGTTTGTTGGCTATAATTTATTTGAAAAGCCATGCAGAAAAGTATTGCAACTAAAATTTTCTTCATTTGTGAGTTTTTTAAGTGATTTGTGGTCTGCCAATAACCGCAAAGGGCTTTGGTTGTAGTAAAGCTATTAAAAATATCTTAAGTATAGGTTACTTTTTAAAAGTTCTCCCTTTCCATTGATAGGGTTTAAAAAGCGATAAAACAGCTATATACACACTAAAAAAAGGATAAATAAAGCAAGACCAAGCATAAGAGAATAGCACATTTTCTCGTCTGAAAAAACGAGCTGTTTTAAATATTAATAGAAAATCAATGCTGAATTTTATAACCACTAAAGCAATTGCTATTCTCGGTTTTAAGTATCCTAAAAATAGAATAGGAAGTATGGCAATACAAGCTAGATTACCAAAAAAAACAATAAGTCCAACCAATTTTGAAAACCAATTAGGGTTGTGGCTGGTTTTAGAAGCCCAGCGTAATCGTTGTTGAATTAAAGTGCTGAGGTTTGAAACAGGTTTTGTGGTAACAATAGCCTTATCAGATTTTAAGTACAAAACTTTTTTAGGATGAAGTTTTTTGATTTTTTCAAGTAGAAAAATATCGTCACCACTAGCCAAATAATCGTTGCCACTAAAACCATTTACGGATTGAAATATAGATTTTTTATACCCAAAATTAGCACCATTACATAGAAAAGGAAGTTTAAGACCAAAACCACCAATAGTAGCACCTTGTAAACTTAAAACATCAAGTATTTGAAAACGTTTTAAAAAGGAACTGCCATCATTATAAGTCACTGGAGCAACAATACAATTTGGTTGGTGATTTTGAATACATTCATCATAAGTGTCTAGCCAATACTTTGGTAAAACGCAATCTGCATCTGTGGTAATAATCCAATCATATTTTGCGATAGCTACAGCAGAACTAATAGCATCCTTTTTTGGGGAATTAGTAACTCTGCTGTTCTTTATAACCTTAATAGCGTCAGTTCGAGTGTCACGCTTTTTGCGTGATGTATCGAGAACGTTTTGGATTACTTCCACAGAACCATCTTCAGAATCATCGTCAACCAAGATAATTTCAAATAGTGTTTTAGGATAATTCAATCTGTAAATTGAGTTCAATAGTTCACTTAAATTCTCAGCCTCATCTTTAAAAGGAATTACAACAGAAAACTTAGTTTTTGGTTCTAAATCCTGAAGCTCAAAATCTTCAACCTTATCAAAACCATAGATAAAGCCTACTATAAAAATCAAATAGACAATTACAATTGCTATTAGTGTTGTAGAAATCATGCTTTGGTTTTAGGGAGTTTAAAATTTAAAACAAAATAGCTACCCAGTACGCTTGGGATTGCAAAATTCAGTATCCACATAATTAAAACAATGCATAAAATGGTAAGCTCATCTACACCAATATGAGTAAATAAAAAGACAGCCACACTTCCTTTTATTACAACATCGAATATAGAAATTGTTGGTATTATAGAAGCTAGTAGATACATGCTTGTAATAACAACCATATCATCATAGTAGCTAAGGTTAACTTCAAAAATTGTTAACAGATAATAAAATTGAAATGAAAAAATAAGATACCGTAATAGTGATAAGATAATATTACTTACATGCACTTTTAATGGTATGTTTTTAATATAATCTATAATTTGATTAATAGAATATCCTCTAATCTTAAAGCGTTTATGTTTCACTCCGAAAATAGCAAAAACAGACATTAATAAAATTAAAGTACCAAATCTTACGACTTTATAGTAATCAACTTCTAGTTGATAGCGATTAATAAAAATTACTAATCCTACAACACCAAAAATGGTTGTTATGGTCATTTGCGAAATATTACCCAATAGATTAAGTAGTAAAACACGTTTTCTATAGGTTTTGGTAAAGTAGGCAGCTTTGGCACCATAATCGCCAATTCGGTTTGGTGTAATTAGTGATGCTGTTAAGCCGCCAAGGCTTTGCTCTAAAGCTTCTTTAAAAGAAATTGATTTAATGGTTTTAACTAAAGTTTTCCATTTCAAAATTTCAAAAAACCAATTAAAACCACTTAAAATGACTAAAAAAATGATGTTTTTTGTTGAAAAAGTCTTGTTTTCTTTCAAAAAAGCTATAAAATCACTCAGCTGAAGTTGCCCATTTTCGGTGAGTTTTGAATAAATAAAATAAAATGCACCAACAACAATGCTTAACTTAATCAGCACAAAGAAGAATTGCTTAGTTTTGTAAGGTATGTTGTAAAGCATGATACAAATTAAACCAAAAACTTACACATGAAGCTTAATTTAAAACAATACCTCTTTTTATTTAGTCTACTATGTGTTGGGATGCATAGTAATGCTCAGTTTAGTAAAGCTACCAGTAAATGGAAAGCACTTTTTGCGGTAGGTTTTAACTATCCTACAACAGATGGTTTTGTAGATGGAACTTACGCTCAATCGGTTAATTTTCCAACGGTAAATATTGGTGTACAACACATGTTTAAACGTGCTTATGGAGTAAAGCTAGATTATGGTTTTAACCGTTTCAAAAACGATGATGGTTCACCAGAGTTTAAGATAAACTACTCTCGTATAAATGCACAATTTGTATTTGACCCTACAGAATATTTAGGTTTTTTACCACCACGTTTAAGAACCATCTTGCATGCAGGACCAGGATTTAGTTTTGCAAAACCTTTGGGTGGATTAGAAGATAACAAACAGTCTTATTTAAATCTTTTGGGTGGTTTAGAGCTACACTACGCTATTAACGAAAAAGTATCTGTTTATACAGATGTAGCCTATATATATGGATTAACATCTTTAGATGAGTATGATCCTCCCATAAGTGGGCTAGGTGCATTTAACGGCAGTGTGTTTAATGTTACTTTTGGTATTGCTGTGTCGTTAAGTGGTTGTCAGTATTGTGATTAAATAACTCAAATAAATTTTAAGACTATTGAAATATTTATTTTCAGTAAAAAAAAGAATTATATGGTATTAAAAACGAAAGTCAATTTATTAGTTGCCGTAAGTATCTTGTTGGCTATGAGTGGTTTTGGTAATGCTCAAGAAAAAGAGACTAAGGTAGAATCAACTGAAGAGGTAGAGATTGTTGAGGTTGACGCAGAACAAGAGCCAGAATTTATTCCTTTTAATGCTGTAAATGAAGTGCCTTATTCAGAGGAGTGTGAAAATTATAAAACTAACGAAGAGCGAAAAAAATGTTTTGTAGAATTTATACGGAATCACACTATTAGAAAATTCAATACAGATTTACCGAGAGAGCTAGGTTTGTCTGCTGGTAAAAAACGCATTTTTGTTGGTTTTAAAATCGATGTAACAGGTAATGTTGTAGATGTAAAGTCTAGAGCAGAGCATGAAGATCTTGAAAAAGAAATTGAGCGCGTTATTAATTTGCTTCCGAAGTTTATTCCAGGAAAACACAAAGGTAAAGTAGTAACTGTCGCCTATTCACTGCCTGTAATTTTTACTATAGAAGAGTATGAGGTGAAGGGTGATAAACAGAAAAACTAATATGTATTAGACTTTAATGAGTAAAGAACAAATAATATTAGGAATAGACCCAGGAACAACCATTATGGGATTTGGACTTATTAAAGTGGTTGGGAAACAAATGCAGTTTTTACAACTTAATGAGCTACAACTAAAAAAGTACGACGATCATTATCTAAAACTTAAGCTCATATTTGAACGAACTGTAGAACTTATAGACACCTATCATCCAGATGAAATAGCCATTGAAGCACCTTTCTTTGGTAAAAATGTACAGAGTATGTTAAAACTTGGTCGCGCTCAAGGTGTTGCCATGGCTGCAGGATTATCTCGTGAAGTGCCTATTACAGAGTATTCGCCCAAGAAAATTAAAATGGCAATTACAGGCAATGGTAATGCCAGTAAAGAGCAGGTAGCTAAGATGTTGCAAAGCACATTAAATCTAAAAGAGTTGCCAAAAAACCTCGATTCTACAGATGGATTGGCAGCAGCAGTTTGTCACTTTTATAATCAAGGAAGAGTTGAGGTTGGTAAAAGCTATACGGGCTGGGCAGCTTTTGTAAAACAGAATGAGAATAGGGTAAAAAAATAGTCTATTTGTTATGAAATTTATAACTACATTTTTAG
Organism: Winogradskyella sp.; assembly: GCA_002722255.1. Taxonomy (GTDB): domain Bacteria; phylum Bacteroidota; class Bacteroidia; order Flavobacteriales; family Flavobacteriaceae; genus Winogradskyella; species Winogradskyella poriferorum. The sequence goes on from PBLD01000001.1 coordinate 948,870, forward strand.
TTTTTAATTATTCACTTCTAATCTTTAGTCAAGGACAAGTAGAAATGAATGATATTGCTTATGATAGCTTTTACCAATCAAATAAGATCAAAGACTCATTGGTTGTTGAATTATTAAAAATGAATAAAGATGACTCAATATTTACTAAGAATTTTGAAGCTTCTGAGAAGTTATGGAATGCCTTTGTAGACGAACAGTTTAAGATCAAATTTCCAGAATATGAAACATGGGAAACAAGAAGAGAAATTTATGGAAGTCAGTTTGATATGAATTACTATCAATTTTTGAAACTATATTGTGATTTAAGAATAAGTACTTTATTGGACATGCTGGAAAAAAACTAAATGGCAGGCATCTACATACATATTCCTTTTTGTAAACAGGCTTGCCACTATTGCGATTTTCACTTTTCAACATCTATAAAAAAGAAAGATGAACTGGTCAACGCTTTAGCAAAAGAACTACAATTACGTAAAGACGAATTTAAGAATATAGAGGTGCAGACCATCTATTTTGGTGGAGGAACACCTAGCTTATTGACGAATGACGAATTACAATTGTTGATTGATGCTGTTTATGAAAACTATAAAGTAACTGAAAATCCTGAAATCACGCTCGAAGCCAATCCAGATGATTTGATAGGAACTCAGCTGTCACCTCGAGCGCAGTCGAGAGGTCTTTACGAAAATTATAGAAGTATTGGTATTAACAGACTAAGTATAGGCATTCAATCATTTTTTGAGAGAGATTTAAAGTTGATGAATCGTGCTCATAATGCCCAAGAAGCGAAAGAATGTTTGTCTGTAGCCACACAATACTTCGATAATATTTCAATAGATTTAATTTACGGAATACAAGGTTCATCTAATACACAATGGCATCAAAATATTGATATAGCATTGAGTTATAATGTTCCTCATATTTCTAGTTATGCACTAACCGTTGAGCCTAAAACAGCTTTAGCGTCTTTTATAAAGAAAGGTATTATAGATGATGTAGATGATGAGCAAGCACATGAACAATTTCATTTGCTTAAGAACAAGCTTGAGGCTTCAGGCTTCATTCATTACGAGTTGTCTAATTTTGGGAAAGAAGGTTTTTTTAGCAGAAATAATTCAGCTTATTGGCAAGGCAAACCATATATTGGTATTGGGCCATCAGCACATTCTTTTAATGGTAAGCAACGTGGTTGGAATGTTAGAAACAACACTAAGTACATCAAAGCAATTCAACAAAACGAGCTGCCAATTGAGATGGAAACTTTAACCACAACAGACCTTTATAACGAGTATATAATGACAGGTCTTAGAACCATTTGGGGAATATCTTTAGATAAGGTTGAAAAAGATTTTGGAAAAACTTATAAAGAATACTTAAAAGAACAATCCAAAACTTTTATAAATCAACATTTATTGTATATTGATGATAAGCATATACGCGTCTCTAAAAAAGGTCAATTTTTAAGTGATGGTATTGCCAGCAAACTCTTTAAACTTAATTTGGCGTGATTGCACAAATTCAATACAATTCTAGAAAACTAAAAATAGATTTAACCAAGCCTTTAGACATATCAATACCAATAAAGGATGGTACTTCAAATGTTAATGCATGGTATATTGGCCCACCAAAAATTGTTCCAGAAGTTTTTGATAAAGATGTAATTAGTGTAGAAAATGGTGCGTCGGTTAATTTTAACACAATAACCTTTAATCCGCACGCTCATGGCACACATACAGAAACTGTAGGTCACATAACAAAAGAAAAATACTCTATAAACAAGCATCTAAAACGATTTTTCTTTTTGGCAGAAGTAATTACCGTAGCGCCAGAAAAACGAGGAGAAGATTATATAATATCTGCTAAACAACTACAATTTGCTATAGGCAACAAGAGACGAGAAGCATTGGTAGTAAGGACTATGCCTAATACAAGCGATAAAAAAACAAAGCAATATTCTAATACAAATTGGCCTTATTTTGAGGAGGATGCGATTAAGCTTTTGGTAAAAAAGGAGATTAAACATTTATTAATAGATTTGCCAAGCGTTGATAAAGAGGATGATGGTGGTGAGCTAAAGGGACACAATGCATTTTGGAACACAAAAGGCATTTTAAGAAAAGATGCAACTATTACAGAGTTTATTTATGTATCCAACAAAATTGAAGATGGAGCTTATATGTTAAATCTGCTAATTGCACCTTTTGAAAACGATGCTACACCGAGCAAACCTGTGCTGTATAAAATATTAGAATAGATAAGTAAAATCTTAACATGCGGAACTTGTTTCAGCATCTGATACTTTATGTAAAATATAACAAAGAAACAAGGGCACGATGTATGTGTCTTAATATTAAATATGGAAACATTTTTTATAATTATCATAACTATATTGGTAACTCTAGGTTTAGTTACCATTTTTAGACAATGGAAAACCAAAAAGAAAACCAGTGAGCAGTCTATCGTTTTATTAGATAAGATAAAGCGTGTTTGTAAGTTTATAACTGTTGAAGGTGATTTTGCAGAAATTTATCATTACGAAGATGTAAAGGAAAAATTTCTAAAACTTATATCTAGCAAAAAGAAAGCATTAGTGGTTATTAATGCAAAAGCACACGTAGGTTTCGATCTCAGTAAAGTACAGATGCATTCAGATTTAAAATCTAAAACGATTGTACTTTCTCATTTTCCACAACCCGAAGTTTTGTCCATCGAAACTGATATCAACTACTATGATAAAAAGGATGGTATGTTTAACAAGTTTGAAGCTTCAGATTTAACAGAGCTACATACCAAAGCAAAAGAACACATTATGGACAAAATCCCAGAAAGTGGATTGTATAATGTTGCAAAACTTGAAGCCTTAGAGGCGATTCAACTGATAGAAAATTTAGTACAAACCATTGGTTGGACCTTGGATTATTCAGCATTAAAAGTTGAAGGAGAAGAAAAAAAGCTACTAAAATGAATATAGAAGACTTTAGAAATTACTGTATGCAAAAAAAGGAAGTTACAGAACATTTCCCTTTTGATAATGATACATTGGTTTTTAAGGTTTGCAATAAAATGTTTGCTCTTGCTTCATTAAAACGTTGGGAAAACCATGAAGGTTTTATAAACCTTAAATGTAACCCAGACTATGCAGAAGAACTCCGTGCAGAGTACAATAGTATAACACCAGGTTACCACATGCACAAAAGACTTTGGAACAGTGTAAAGATCCACAACACAGACCTTTCGATAAAATTTATCCTAGAACTTATTGATCACTCTTATGACGAGGTGGTAAAAGGGCTCCCTAAAAAAGTACGAGATAGCTTATAGCTATTATCTTGTATTTCAGGTTAAAGAAAATAATCTTCCATTCGTCGCCACCAAGGGTTTACTCGTCTAAAAATGCCGCTATAGCCTCAACTGTAGGGTTAAATTTGTCTTATCTAATAATCAAAGTATCCCCAAGCTATGAGTACGGTATTAATTATTTTTTCATTGACATTAACACAAATTGGCATGTATTTATTTCTAAAGAGTAGTATAGAAAATGTTTTAGAATATTATTCTAATAACAATTTAAAAGAAAAACAATCTGAAGCGATTAAATTGCAAAGTGCAGAAAGTATTAAACAAAATGACACAACCGTGTTACCAAAAAAGGTAGATAACACTAATCATTTAGTTTTAAACAAAAGCTTGAGACATCTAGAATTTATTTCTCAATTTGAAATGTATTTAGAAGACAAAAATTACAAAAGTTTTTCAATTGAGTTTCTTCAAGAGTTTGAAAAACTAAAAATTGAAGCTCAACTTACAATCCTAAAAACCACAAATAGGCTTAATGACAAAGGGTTGAGGGCTGCCTAAGCAAAAACCATTCGTCGACACTTATCTGCCATCCAACGACAGTAAGCCTCGTTCAACCGAATAATAAATACCATTTTTCTATATAGAAGTAACTTGCTTCAGTATAATTTAGCTAAATATGAGAACCCTTAATGTTTTACTTATAGAAGATGATATGATTGAAGTGATGAAGCTTAGCAGAGCTACGTCATCCTTAAATCTTAATCACAAAATTATTGAGGCTAATAATGGTGAAGAAGCTCTTAAGTTATTAGAGGAAAAAGATAAACTTCCAGATATAATCCTATTAGATCTAAATATGCCTAAAATAAATGGAATAGAATTCCTGAAAATTTTAAAGGCAGATGATAGACTAAAATATATACCAACCATAATTTTAACAACATCCAATAATCAACGTGATCTTTTAGAGTGTTATAAAATAGGTATAGCAGGTTATGTGCTAAAGCCTTTAAAATATGAAGATTATGTTTCTAAAATTGAAAAATTATTAGGATATTGGAGTATTAATGAACTAATCACAACGTAATAGATCATATTTTGCAACTTCCATTAAGCATTTGTAAAATAATGTTTTAATTTTCTGTGATTAAAAATGCCCTTTTTAACCTTAAAAACTTAAACCCATGAAAGGTATTGTCTTTACTGAATTTTTAGAACTAGTTGAGGAAAAATTTGGCTTGGCTATGGTAGACAAAATTATTACCCAGTCTACTTTAGAATCAGGAGGGGCCTATACAGCTGTTGGTACCTATAATTTTTCAGAAATGTTACAACTCATTTCACATCTGAGTGAGAATACAGATATCTCTGTTGATAATCTGCTAATGGTTTTTGCAGAGCATTTTTTTAAGGCACTTATTAAGTCGCATCCAAATTTAGTTGCACACTACAAAGATCCAATGAATTTATTGGCTTCGATAGAAGATCATATTCACTTTGAGGTTAAGAAAATATATCCAGACGCACAGTTGCCTTCTTTTGAACTAGAAGAAAAAACAGATGACAAAATGGTAATGATATATAAGTCTGATAAAGCATTGTACATGCTTGGTAAGGGCCTAATGTTAGAAACTTTTAAGTTGTTTGGTGTGCCAGCAAATATTGAAATGGAAAAACTTAATGATCAAGGAACAGAAGTTAGGTTTTTCATCAATAAAGCTTAACAATGAGTCAGGAAGAAGTAGATATTCTTAAAAGAACTCTCGCTAGAGAGAGGGCATCTAGGAAAGCTGCAGAAGAAATTTTGGAAGCAAAATCTGCAGAATTATACGAAGTTAACCAAAAATTAGAAGCATCTCATAAAGAACTAACTACACTATACTCTAAAACGAATTCTCAGTTACAAGGTGTTTTTGAGAACATTGCAGACGCCTATGTTATTATAGACCTTTGGGGAAATGTCCTGAAGATGAATCAGGCAGCTATAGATTTATTAGGTTTTAATTATAAAACTGAAGATATTAATCTTATGGATCTGGTAGTTAAAGAGGAAATTCATCTCGTAGCACCCTCATTTAAAGGACTATTAGAAAAAGGCACTATAACGGACTACAAGGTTCATGTTTTAACTAAGAATAATGAAAAAAAACTAGTACATATTAACGCTAGTACAATTTACGAAGATGGAAGGGCAGTTGCGGCTCAGGGCATTGTAAGAGATATTACATTAGAAAATAAATATCAACAGGCACTTGTTGCTGAGAAACAGAAATACGGTAACATCATTGCTAATATGAATCTTGGTCTTGTAGAGGTAAACAATGACGATGAGATTTTAATGGTGAACCAAAGTTTTGAAGAAATGTCGGGTTATTTAGAAGAAGAATTATTAGGTAAAAAAGGAGGAGACGTTTTTCAAGCTGATAGCAACAATGACAGAATAAAAATAGAAAACGAGAAACGACTAAGAGGTGAGTCTAATTCTTATGAACTAAGGGTTAAAAATAAAAAAGGTGAAATTAGATATTGGCTTATAAGTGGTGCGCCAAACTATGATTTAAAAGGAAATATAACTGGGTCCATTGGCATTCATCTAGATATTACAGAATTAAAAAATCTAGAATTTCAGAAAGAGAAACTTCTTCAAAAGCTAGAAAAGAGTAATGAAGAGTTACAAGAGTATGCTCACATAGTTTCTCATGATTTAAAATCTCCATTAAGAAGTATTGATGCCCTAATTAGTTGGTTAAAAGAAGACAATAAAGATAAGCTTGATGATGTGAGTCTTCAAAATTTTAGTCTCATAGAAACAACCCTAGAAAAAATGGAGCAGTTAATTTCTGATATTTTAAATTATTCTAGTGTTGCTTCAGATAATACAGACTTAGAACCTGTAAATACACAGGCTTTAATAGATGATTTGCTCAAAATATTATATGTACCAGATCATATAAACGTAAAGGTGCTAAATACCTTACCAACTGTATGTGGAGATAAAACCAAGCTTCAACAGGTATTTCAAAATCTAATAAGTAATGCTGTAAAGTTTAATGACAAGGAAAATGGCCTTATAGAAATTGATGTAGAAGAAAATGATAACTTCTATCAATTTTCCTTTAAAGACAATGGTATTGGTATAGATCCTCAGTTTCACGACAAAATATTTAAGATTTTTCATTCACTTAATAAAAGCAAAGACTCTACTGGGATTGGACTTTCATTGGTTAAAAAAATTGTCAATCTTCATGATGGTAAAATATGGTTAGAAAGTGAACCAGGAAAAGGAACTACATTTTATTTCACTTTAAAAAAGTAACATGAAAACAGTACAATTAGTAAAAAGGGACAATAAAAACTGGGAATATGTAACACCAAAACAAGAGTTAAAAGAACCTTTGGTTTTAGTGTTTGGAAATCGTTTAGCAATTGAAAACAAAAATATTTATGCTGAAATAAGGACGTTGTTTCCTGATGGTGAAATTATATTTGGCTCTGCATGTGCAGAAATTTCTTCAGACACAGTCAACGAAAATAGTATAACCATTACGGCAATTCAGTTTGAAAAAAGTAATTTCATCGTTAAGACCAGTAATGTTTTAAATAAAGATTTAGACAGCTATAAAACCGGTAATGAATTAATAAACCAATTCCCAAAAGAGGGCTTAAAATATGTTTTTGTTGTATCTGAAGGAAGTTTTATAAACGGAAGTCAGCTAACAAGAGGTATGAGCGCCTCAACAGATGATAATATAGTTATAACAGGTGGTTTATGTGGTGATGATACCAGGTTTGAAAAAACAATTGCAGGTTATAATGAAAACCCTAAACCAGGCGAAATAGTTGCAGTTGGTTTTTATGGAGAGACTCTAGATATTTCGTTTTCTATTCATGGCGGATGGACTCCATTTGGACCAGAGCGTATTGTCACAAAATCTGAAGGAAACACCTTATATGAGTTAGATGGTAAACCAGCATTAGACCTATACAAATCCTATTTAGGTGATAAAGCAAAAGACCTTCCCAGCGCAGCATTGCTGTACCCTTTAAATGTAACTTCAGAAAATGAAAAACAATCTATAGTAAGGTCTATTTTAAACATCGATGAAGAAAATAATGCGGTAATCTTAGCAGGTGATATAACCAAAAATTCCAAAGTACAGCTTATGATGACTAATGTAGATAATATTGCTAATGCCTCAGAAAGAGCAGCAAGGCAAGCATTAGAGCTAAGAGAAACAAAGCCAGAGTTGGCAATGTTGGTTAGTTGCATTGGTAGAAAATTAGTATTAGATCAACGTGTGGAAGAAGAAATAGAAGAAGTTATAGAAGTTTTAGGTAATGATACTACAATTTCAGGATTTTACTCTTATGGCGAAATAGTACCTTTTCATGGAGAAGTTGCTTGCCAATTGCACAATCAGACCATGACTATTACTCTAATGAGTGAGTAAATGAATTCACTTTTAAAAAGACAAATGCGCAAATTCCTTAGTGACGATCTTAAGGAAAATAAAGATTTGGAAGCTTTTCTGAATGCTGTTGATTTGTCTTACAATAATTTTGAAGAACAGTCTAATATGATTCAAAGAGCTATGAGAATTAGCTCCGAAGAGTTGTTTGAGGCTAATAGAAAATTACAAAAGGAAGCAAAAGAGCAGAAAGAGCTAATTGATAAGCTAAAAAGTGTCGTCAATAAACTAAAGGTGTTTAATAATGATTCTGAACAAAAAGAAGATAAAGAGCTTAATGAAATTGAGCTTGTAAACTTTATAGAAAATCAGGCTAAAGAAATTGTTGAGATAAATAAGCAACGAGAAATATTGTTTAAAGAGTTAGAACACCAAAACCAAGAACTTAGCGATTATGCTCATATGGTATCTCACGATTTAAAATCTCCGCTTCGTAGTGTAGATACCCTTGCCGCTTGGTTGCTAGAAGATAACAAGGGCAAGTTAGATGATCACTGCAGTTTACAATTAGGTTTAATTCGTACTAATGTAGAGAAAATGGATGCTTTAATTAGTGGGATTTTAAGCTATTCCACTATTGGTAAAAACGAAGTAGAAACATATAAGGTAGATCTTAATTTATTATTGAAAGATGTACTTAAAATGATAGAAATCCCAAATCATATCTCAGTTAATATACCAAGCTTACCTTCTGTGAATGGAGATAAATACAGATTACAGCAATTGTTTCAAAATTTAATAAGCAATGCTGTAAAATATAATGACAAAAACCAAGGTTATATAGAGATTGGGTTTACTGATAAAAATGAATTTTGGGAGTTCTCTATTAAAGACAACGGAAAAGGAATTGATGAGGTTTACTTTAATAAAATTTTTAAAGTCTTTGAAAAGCTTGAAAATATAGAAGGATCAACAGGTGTTGGTTTATCTATCGTAAAGAAGATCGTAGATTTATATGGTGGCAAAATCTGGTTAACATCAAAGCCAGGGGAAGGGAGTACATTTTATTTTACATTAAAAAAATAGTATGTTAATAACAACTACAAATACAGATGAAATTGTCTCAGCTATTTCAAATCATGTTGGTGATAATGCAGCTTTAATTACAATTGGAGAACACACAGAAATTGATGTAACTCAGCTTATCAGTGAGCTTAATGCTTCACAGACTAAGTTTATGGGAGGGATTTTTCCAAAAGTTATTCATGGCAATTCTATTTTAGATAAGGGTATTGTTATTAATACGCTCAATAATTTAGAGTCTATGTTTTTGGTTAAAAATATAAGTACAAAAGACTATACAATTCCTAAGGTTGTTTTTAGTAAAAACCACGATTATAGTCTTTTTACATATGTAGACGGATTAACATCAAATATTTCTCATTACTTAAGCGAACTCTATGAAAATTATGGAATGCAAACCAATTATTTTGGAGGAGGAGCAGGCAGTTTATCACTAGAGCAAAGGCCTTGTGTTTTTAATAGCGAAGGCGTTTTTCAAGACGCAGCTGTTTTTGCCATAATGAAAATGTCTTCTAGAATTGGCGTTAAACATGGTTGGAGTAAAGTAGATGGACCATTTATTGTAACCAAAGCAGAAGGTAATATCATAAAAGAAATAAACTGGAAGAATCCTTTTAAAGTCTATAAAGAAGTTGTGGAAGCACACTCAGGTAAAACCTTTACAGATAGCAATTTTTTTGATATTGCAAAAGGATATCCTTTTGGAATATTAAAAGATGATGCCGAGTGCATTGTTAGAGATCCGCTAATGGTAAATGATAAAGGAGAACTGGTATGTGTTGGAGAGTTAGAGGTTAATGTGCTTGTAGATATTTTAAATGGTGATAAAGCGTCTTTAATAAATGCAGCTAAAGGAGCAGCTCAGGATAGTATAAAGAAGGCATCTGCACCAAGAAAAGCAATTCTTATAGATTGTATCTCTAGGATTTTGTTTTTAGAAGATAATTTTGATAAAGAACTAACAGCTATAACCAGTACTATAGAAAAAAACTTTGATAATATATCTATTGGTGGAGCATTAACTCTAGGTGAAATTTCATCTTACGGAGAAGGCTTTTTAGAGTTTTACAATAAGACAGTTGTTGTAGGTTTGTTCGAATAATGAAAATTGAAAATCACATATTAGACATCTTACAGCTTTATGAATATGCTATGGCTATTGGTAAGTCTTTAGATTATAAGGAAAGCTGCGATTTGTTTTTAAAACTCATACTTAAACGAAAAAATCTTAATGCAGCATGGATATTAGAGCCTAAAGGCAAATTGTTGCATTCTACTTATGCCATTCCTTTTGGCAAAGAAATTAGTATAAAAAAAGACCAGCCTATTTCAGAGTTTTTAAAAACTATAGAGTTTAGTAAGATAGTTCCTGTAGATAGTATTGTCTCAAGTATTTCGCCAATACCAATCGATAAAGGAAATGCTACAATTTTTAACCTGGAGGAGGAAGGCTATTTGTTTTTGTATTCTAAGAAAGACAATCTAAGTAACAAAGATTTATCACAATTAGAACCAGTGATAAAAAAGTTTACTATTAATCTAAAAGCATGTAAAGCTCTTAAAGAACAAGAGCAATTGCTTCATAATTTAGAGGTTCAAAACCAAGAGCTTAGTGACTATGCACATATGGTATCTCACGATTTAAAATCACCACTTCGTAGTGTAGATACACTTGCAGCTTGGCTAATAGAAGATAACAAAGACAAATTAGACGAGCACTGCAGTACGCAACTAGACTTAATTCGCTCTAATGTAGAAAAGATGGATGCACTGATTAATGGTATCTTAGACTACTCAGCAATTGGTAAAAACCAGGTAGAAACATATAAAATAGACCTCAATTTGTTGCTTAAAGACGTGCTTAATATGATGGAGATACCTAGTCATATTTCCGTCAATATGCCAGAACTACCAACTATAATAGGCGATAAGTACAGATTGCAGCAATTATTTCAGAATTTAATAAGCAATGCTGTAAAATACAACGATAAACCAAAAGGAGTTATTGAAATAGGTATAGAAGAAAAAGAACAGTTTTGGCAATTCTATATTAAAGACAACGGTAAAGGAATTGATGAGGTTTACTTTAATAAAATCTTTAAAGTCTTTGAAAAGCTTGAAAATATAGAAGGATCAACAGGTGTAGGTCTATCAATTGTAAAGAAAATAGTAGATTTATATGGTGGCAAAATCTGGTTAACATCAGAACCGGGTAAAGGGAGCACGTTTTATTTTACATTAAAAAAGAAAAGTAATGGAGAAGCCTAATTTATCTTACATAGAAAGTATGTCTGGAGGTGATAAAGCTTTTGAGCAAAAACTAATAGACATCATTAAAAAAGAATTTCCAGAAGAAAAGCAGGTGTACTTTGATAATATCGCTGCAAGTAATTTTAAAGCAGCGGCAGAAAACGTGCACAAACTTAAACATAAAATTAGTATTTTAGGGCTCACAAAGAGTTATGATGTCGCTGTAGACTATGAGAATAACCTAATAGAAAACAGAACAGAAGGCAAAGTAGAGTTCGAAGCTATTTTGCAAAATATAACCAGTTTTTTAAAGACCCATTAATCCTGTTTTATGAATTGTATTATTATAGATGATGAAGCTACAGCAAGAGCTATAATTAACCAACTATGCAGTACTGTAGATAGCTTAAATGTTTTAGAAGAATTTCCTAGTGCAATTCATGCCATAAAGTACTTAAATCAGAATGATGTCGATTTAATCTTTTTAGATATACACATGCCAGATTTTACGGGTTTTGATTTTATAGAAACCATAAAGAATCCACCAAAAATTATATTAACTACCTCAGATTCTAATTTTGCTATACAAGCATTTGAGTACGATTGTATAGTAGATTATTTGGTAAAACCAATTACACCAGAGCGCTTTAAAAAAGCCATACAAAAAGCAGAAGCTGTAGCAAGCAGTCCAAAAAAGGTAAAAAAGCCTGAAGATGATGTAGAGACATCTTCTGGTAACGATTTGTATGTTAATATTGACAGACGACTCATAAAAATTGATATTCCAAGTATTTATTTGGTAGAAGCCAAAGGCGATTATATTCAAATAAAAACTGAAACTAAAAACTATACGGTACATTCAACACTAAAGAAGATTGAAGAAAAACTTCCCGATAGTTTATTCTTAAAAATTCATCGTTCTTACATTATTAACGTAGATAAGATTATAGATATTGAAGATAATAGTGTTCTTATAAAGAAAGATGTAATACCTGTAAGTCGTTCTAACCGTCCAGAGTTAATGAAACGACTTAACTTACTCTAAACAATTCATCGTTTTAATAAGGGTTTTCAACGTAGCCAAAGGTCTATTTATCGAATTTTAAATATGATGATAGGTACTCTCATTTATCTTTGATTTAGATTCATATAGCGGTATATTGGATTAATGACGAATTAAGGCAGAAACAAAAAGTTTCTGCCTTTTTTTGGTTCAATAAATAAAAATTACCATTCGTCGACACTTAACTGCATTCCACAGCCTTACAGTCTATGTTCAACGAATAATAAAAATCCCAGCATAGAATGTCAGTATTTTTGAATTCGAAAGTCATAATTTCATGGTTTTTGGATTGATGGTAAGAACAAGACAAAGGCGAAAGCCTTTGTCTTTTCAAATTAAGAAGGTGATTAAATAGCAAATAAAGTATAATAGTCAGTGGTATTTTAACCCCTTAAGAACTGATTATTATAAACCCCTAATTACTAACTAGGAGAAAGGCAAATACGAAAGTTTTTGCCTTTTGTTTTTTATAAAAATTTCATTCAAAAAATAGCACAAAAACCATTCGCCGAAGCTTAAACGTTTTTTGTCGCTATCTGACTTTAGGTAATCGAAATATTTCCAAACAGGCAGAAGTTCAGTTTAATTTTGTTACAGAAATAAGAACATTTCAGCCTTATGAAACAACAATACACTTTAAAACACAAATTTTTTCTTTTAGCAATATTAATTCTGGGCTTTAGTGCTAATGCACAAGAAGATATTCCTTTTAATTGCGACTATAACGCATATTTATTTCAACACAATGATGTGTATGCGATAGATTTAGCGTCTGGTAGTTCTTATCTGGTTGCTGCAGATGTTACACCTGGTAATATAAATGGCGCGGCATACAATCCTGCTGATGGCTTTATCTGGGGCTCATTAGGAACACCAGAAAAAACAATTGTAAGAATTGGTAGAAATTTTACGACTACAACCTATTATATAGATGAGTTACCTACCAGTAACCGCTACATTGGTGACATTAGCGCAACAGGTATGTATTATCTTAAAGGTGGTGGTACAACTTACTATAAGATAGATGTAGATCCAGAATCTACAAACTACGCACAACATAATGCTACAGAAACATTATCTCAGAATATTAGTATCCATGATTGGGCTTTTAATGCTGTAGATGGTCAACTATATTCAGTAGAAAAAAACACAAATATTTTATACCGAATTAACCCAGACAATGGTGTAGTAACCTCGCTTGGTGTAGTGCCAATATTAGCAGGAAATAGTTATACTTACGGAGCAGTATATTTTGATGCTGATGGCCGTTTTTATGTGTCTGCAAACCAAACAGGAACCATTTATGTGATTCAAAATGTACAGGATGTAAATTCTACTTTAGACATAGATTCTAACTTGTTTGCTTTTGGTCCATCAAGCTCTAGTAATGATGGAGCACGTTGCCCAACGGCACCTGTTTTACAAGAAATTTGTGATAATGGTATTGATGATGATGGTGATGGACTCATAGATTGCCAGGATCCATCATGTTCAGGATTTGGAATGTGCGATATTATTGAGCCACCAACTTCTGGTGGAAACGATGGAGGGTTAGAAAGTAACAACAGACTTTCTGAGCAAATTAATGCACGTAACTTCAACAGAGCAAAAACAGGTTACACGTTTGATAGAAGCACTGCACCAAGAGTATCAAAAGATTTTATGTATGCAAACCGTACTTCAGATAATAGCTTTACGTTACAAGATTTTGTGCCATTAGATGTTATTGGTGAAACGGAAGCTATAGAATCTACACCTGCAGACCTTATAAATATTACAAATGCAAGCGAAATTTATGCTGTAGATTACATGAATAACGATACACCAATTGCTACAGTTTTAGCTCTCAAAACCGAAAACGGTGTTTATGAGCACACAAAATATATTTGTGATCGTCTATTAGGTGCAGAGTTAATTTCTGTAAATACAATAACTATTAACGAGCAACCTTTTATAAAATCTATTTTAAAAAATATTGATGGCACATATGAGTTTGTTTTAAGTCTTTCAGCAAAGGTTATTAATGAAGATGCAAACTTTGCTGTAGAAAGCCACTGGAATTTAGATCAGTACGAAAGCGATGTTACCTTTTATAATTTCCAAATTTGGGCAAATACAGTAGATGATCTGTACCTGTTAGGAGAAGAAGTTTTAAATCTATTAAATGTTGAAAAAGAAATAACAGAGTACAATCTCTCAACACCTCCACCAGTATTTGTAAGAAAAGGACAGTATAGAAACGGAGCACTAGATCTGCAGGTTATTAATACCAACGCTACAGAAACTGTAAACTTAGATGCAGGTTTTAGAACTACAGAAACCAGCGAATTTCAAAATATAAGCAATACCCTAACCTTGGGTGAGCAATACATCACTAATCTAACGGTTGAGACTGGACGTTTGTTTGATATTGGGTTTAGAATTGGTGATGGTATTGCTACGCCAGATGATTTGTTTATGTCAGATGGTCCTTGGGGAATAGACGATTCACAAGATGGTACAACAGTTGGTTTATACAATGTAACAGAAAATGATTACGACTTTACTTCAGATGAATTTCCTATAGAACGTAATGTACAATTAAGGGCTACAACAAATACATATGTAGCAGCTTACAGAGCATTAACACCGCGTTTTAAAGCAGTTGATTTATCAGATTATAACAGTTTAAAGTTAAGTGCATCTGGTACAGGAAATTTAGAAATTACATTCGTAAAAGAAAGTATTAGCAACTGGGAAGAGCAATACAAAACTACAATTGCCCTTACCAATGCAGAGCAAGAATATGTGTTGCCAATTGCAGATTTTATGAATAATACTGCTGATGCACCACTATTAAATGATGTAGTAACTATAGTATTTACTATGGTGTCTGAAGATGGTACAACAAGCTCTAAGATGATGAACTTAAGCAATCTAAGGTTGTCGCAAGAGACAAGCTTATCTGTAGAAGAGTTTAGTGCAGATGAGAATGTGCTAAGTGCATATCCAAACCCAATGACATCTAAAACCACTATAGCATTTACAATAGTGCAAAACGAAACCGTACAGTTTGTAGTATACGACCAATTAGGTAAGCAAGTTTATAATACAACGTACAATGCAATAGCAGGACGCAACAGCATCACCTTTAATAGAGATAACCTTAGTGCTGGTTTGTACTTCTGTAAAATTATTAGTAGTCAGTATGAAATTAATCCCTTAAAACTGATTATTAATTAACCCTTAATTGATTACACAACTTAACCTACATGGTAAAAGGCAAAGGCGAAAGCTTTTGCCTTTTTGTTTTACAAGTAATCCAGGTGCTAACTTTAGTATGTAGTAAGAAATTAACAATAAACTTACTTTGTGCTAACTATAGTGTACTCAATGAACATAGAATTATCCCAGAATTTCGGAAAAATAATTAGAGAACTTCGAAAGAGCAAAGACATTTCTCAAGAAGAACTAGGTTTTCGTTCAAACTTACATCGAACATATATCGGAATGATTGAACGAGGAGAAAAAAATATTACTCTCGAAAATATTGACAAATTAGCGAAAGGTCTTGATGTATCGATGAAGATAATATTTGAAAAACTTAACAAAATACATCAATGAAAATTACTTTTCTAGGACAAGGTTTCGAAGCTGAATCTAAAAACTCTGTAGGTAATACAGTAATCAAACTGTTTAAAGAAACTAAATTTAATTCCTTTACCGGAATTTCTGCTTTTGCAAGTGAAGCTGGTGTTGTCGGACTCTCCGAGTGCATAGAAAGTGGTGCTGACTTTTTCGAAACTTTAAACCTCATTGTTGGTATAGACCAAGAAGGAACATCAAAAAAAGCGTTAAAAGAAATTGATGAACTTGGAATAAATAGCTATCTATTTTATCAAAAAGAATCACCAATTTTCCATCCAAAAATTTACTTATTTGAAGGAGAAAACGATACAACTTTAATAGTTGGTTCTTCTAATTTAACAGCAAGAGGTTTATTTGGAAATATTGAAAGTTCATTAATGGTTGAATTCAAGAATGACAATCCTGATGGAATCAAATTACTCAAAGAATTAAAAGATTATTACAAAACTTTATTTGATTTTACAGATCCTAACTTATTTAAGATTTCACCAGATATTATAAATCAATTTGTTGAAGAAGGAATTGTTCCTACGAGAAAAGTATGGAAGAAAAAGCACAAGAAAAACACTTCTAAAAAAGCACCACAAGAAGGAACAGATTTAGAAATCCCAAAAAGAAAAACAGTTAAAATTCCATCTAACTTCAAAGGTAGATATAAGTCAAATAAAGCTGTCTCAAAATTGATATCCGAACTTGAAATTGAAAACAATTTTGAATTTGAAAACAATGAAGACAATAAAATTCTATGGCAAAGTGGACCGCTAACAGAAAGAGATTTAAATATACCCAAAGGAGCTAATACCAATCCAACTGGCTCTATGCTTTTTAAAAAAGGTACTTTAAAAGACATTGACCAAAGACATCATTTTAGAGATGTAGTTTTCAACACTCTTAATTGGGAATTTGATACTTCGCTAGGAAAAACACATTTAGAAAGAGCTACTGCTCAAATTAGATTTGTAATTAAAGGGACAGATTATGGAATCTTTCCGATAATAATTACACATAATCCAAGAACTGACACAGCATCTTACAAGCAAAAAAACTCAATGACACAATTAAGTTGGGGAGAAACTAAAAACTTAATCGCTCAAGATGAATTAATTGGAAAAACTGCAACTCTGTATAAAGATTTAACTGTAGCTGATGCCTTCACATTGATAATAGAATAAAATATTTTAATAATTAAATAATTTATTCTATTTTTGGACTGAAGTTGTCCAAATTAATGTTATGCATTCAGAAAAATCATTCGGAGAAACTATAAGGGAGTTACGCACTGAAAGACATCTAACGTTACGTGAAGTTGCTGAATATCTTAAAATTGATACTTCAATGTTGGGAAAGATTGAAAAGAATAATAGGAAACCAACAAAACAAATCATCAAAGATATTTCAAACCTATTCAACATCAGTGAAGATGTTTTGACTGTTGCTCATTTAAGTGATACAGTCGCATATACGATTTTAGAAGAAGAATTAGCAACTGAAGTATTGAAAGTCGCAGAAGAAAAAATTAATTATCACAATAAAACAAAAGCCAATAAATAATGCAGTTAATTAAAGAAGCTACAAGCGAAAAATTAAGAGGAGGTTTTTACACACCAGAACCAATTGCTGCATTTATTTTGAAATGGGCGTTTAATGGAAATAAAGAGCTCGACATTTTAGAACCTAGTTGTGGAGATGGAGTTTTTCTTAAAGAAATTCAAAAAGCCAATTATGAATATAACTCTGTAACTGCAATAGAATACGATGAAATCGAAGCAGAAAAATCCGAAGCTATAAACTTGAATAAGTCAACAGTGATTAATGAGGATTTTCATAGGTATTGCATTAACACTGATAGTAAATTTGATTTAATTGTTGGCAATCCACCATATATTAGGTATCAATATTTTGATAAAGAACAACAACAATTTGCAGCAAACATTTTTAACAAAGCTGGTTTAAAATATTCTAAACTCACTAACGCTTGGGTATCTTTTGTTGTTGGTTCATCATTACTTTTAAAAGAAGAAGGAAAGATTGGCTTTGTTTTACCAGCAGAAATCCTTCAGGTTTCATATGCACAACCATTGAGAGAATTTTTAGCTCATTTTTACAATAAAATAAACATTGTTTCTTTTGAGAAACTTGTTTTTCCAAATATTCAACAAGAAGTGGTTTTATTGTTTTGTGAAAAAAATAAGACAAACTCTCACTTAATCGAGCATTTAGAATTAAGAGATGCTAAAGAACTTGATAAACTAGATGTATCTAAATTAAAAAGCCCAAAAAAAAGAATTGATTTCAAATCTAATAAATGGACTTTCTATTTTCTAGAACAAGAGGAAATTGATTTTCTTGAAAAACTACAGTCTGACAAAAAAATTAAGCAGCTTGGAGATTATGCTAAAGTAGAAGTTGGTATAACTACAGGTTCTAACCCTTTCTTTACAGTTCCTCTATCTATAGTAAAGTTTTATAACCTTGAAAAATATGCAAAACCTTTAGTTGGTAGAAGCGTTCAAGTTCCAAGTGCTATATTCACAACAAATGATTGGAACATAAATCGTAAAAAAGAAGCAAGAACACATTTTCTTTCTTTCCCTAAAATGAAAGATTTAAATAGTTCTGTTGGAGCAAGAGATTATATTGCTTGGGGAGAAGAACAAAAAATTAATGAAGGCTATAAATGTAGGATAAGAGATGAATGGCAAATAGTTCCTTCTCAAAGAATTTCGGATGCTCTTTTTATTAGAAGGAACAACTTATATCCAAAATTAATTATTAACGAAGCTAAAGCATTTACAACAGACACTATGCATCGTGTAACTGTTAAACCAAATATTGGATTAGAAGCTTTGACAGCTAGCTATTACAATTCGTTATCATTGGCATTCTCGGAAATTTGTGGTAGAAGTCATGGAGGAGGCGTTTTAGAACTAATGCCAAATGAAGTTGAAAGAATAATACTTCCTTACAATGAAAATAATTCAGAATTACTTCCTATCATAGATAAAATGATAAGAGATAAAAAGAATATTTCAGAGGTATTAAAAATAACGAACGAAAAAATACTAAAAGAAAATTTCGGACTTTCTGATAATGAAATTGATTTAGCTGATAGGATTTGGAAAAAACTATCTAAAAGAAGATTAAATCGAGGAAAAATCTAAATAAACACCCACTTAAAACGCAATCCAACCTCAGTAAAGGTAAAACCAGCAGCAGTAGCAGAGGCAATATTACTGTGTGTGCCATATACATTAAGTAAGCTACGCTCAGAAAATTTATAACCAAAAGCACCTTGTATTCTGTATGCTGTTTGCTTTGGGTCGTCTTCTATAAACTGGTAACCAAAAGCACCTGTAAGATTGTAAAACCATTCTTTTGGTTTGGCAACAGCCTCATCTTTAATAAGGTTTATAAAAACCTCATAAGCATTAAACTTTTCTGGGCTAAAGTATATTGTTGGCACTTGGTCTTTAAAGGTAATGTGTTGGTAATTTACACCAGCTTTTAATCCAGGTTTTGGTAAAATGTTATAGTATAAAGAGGTAAACAATAGATTTCTGGTGTTACCATCATTTTGTGAGGTGTGTATTAACTGCGTGTACCAACCTAAATTAAAATTTGTACTAAGATTGTAGTTAGCGTAGTAGTTGTTTTGTACCAATTCTCGGTCTAAAAGCTCAGCATTAAAGCTTTCTACTTGGCGCTTATAACCTAGCTCTAATGTTTGAAGCTTAAAGGTTTTAATATTTAAGGATACGTCTGCTAATAATTGATTATAGTCATTATTTTCGGCTTCGGCAGAATTAAGACCTGCAATACCTTTCAACGTTAAATTAGGGATTAACTGATACGATAACCCAAAGGACAAGTTATTAGCATTAGCAGAAACATCTGTAACACTATTATTAGTAGTGCGGTAACTGTAATTTCCTAAGAGCTGTAATTTGGTTGATAATGGATATGTAACATATGCTGAGAAGGTATAAGCTTTGTTGTCTCCATTATCAAAGGTGTGCGATGCTTTGGTCTCTATTGTTGGACTAAAACTAAGATCTAATTGATTAATAAAATTAGTAGCATCCTTCTGTTTGTCGTAAAATTTTAAAGTGTTTTCTGCTGAGGTATACGCTTCATCAGTTCTACCTAATGCTTTTAAGACGTTAGCTTTTCCTAAGTTACCATCAAAAGATGTACTGTCGTTTACAAGGATTTTGTTGTAGTCTTCAAGACTTTTCTTAAAGTTGCTTTTGTAGATATTTAAAGTAGCGCGCAAAGCTAAAACCCAATTTTTATTAGGATATTCAGCCATAAGTTGATTGATTAGTTCAGAAGCTGCTTTAAATTTTTTATTCCAGATTAAAGCTTGTGCATAGCGTTCTGTTGTTTGTTGTTTTATTGTTGCATCTGTAGAGTCGGTAATGCTATTGTAGGCTTCAGTACTTAGAGCTAAGGCTTGTTTTTCTATGCCTTTTAGGTGAGAGACTAATGCCAAGCCATTTAAGGCAATGATCTTATGCTCTGGTTGTTTTGCTAAGCGATTGTATATGTTCTGCGCCTCATCGTACTTTTCCCATATTAAGTATAAATTACCAAGGTTGAGCAAAGTATCTTTATCGTCATTAAAAAGCTCCAAATTTTTATTTAAGAGTTCTTCGGCTTTTTTGTAGTTCTGTGCTTGTTGATTTTGGTAAGCATAACCCAAATAAATATATTTTTTAGAGGTTAGAGCGTTTGGGTTTCCTGGCGATACTTCTAAAGCTTTATTGACATAGGTTAGAGCATCTTCGTATTCTTTTAAGTTAGAAAGTGTATTAGCAAAACCTAATAAGGCAGCAAAACTTTTAGGGTCTTCGGTTACTAAACCTTTATAGTAAGACTTGGCATCTGCAAAGTTGCTGTTCCAAAGTAGAGATTCACCATAATTAAGTTTTACTTCAAAATCATTAGGATAATCCTCTAGTAAATCTGAAAATAAAGCATTAGCAGCTTCGGCTTTTCCGTTTAGTCCAATAGCACGACCATAACACAAACGTGCAGTTTTGTTATTTGGATAATCTTTTAATACAGTATTAAAAAATTTTTCAGCTTTGGCATACTGGCCAGTTTCTAAATACGTAAATCCTTCTTGCATGTTTTGTGCCGAAGCGCTTATAGCAAAAGCTAAAAAACTAATAATAAATAACGATTTTAAAATCCTCATGTTTGTTTCATTTTAACTATTTGCAAGTTACGGATGAATAACGCTTCATTCATCTACAGTAAATTGCCATCCGTCGAAATAGAACGCTATTACATGGAAATGCGCAAGATATTTGTGTCAGAATTGAATAAAAAAAATAATTAAAATTATAAAAATATGGCACTTACAATCACAGAAAAACACGGAGTATTTTTAATAGAGGGATCTATTAATGCATCTACAGCAAAACATTTTATAGGCCATTGCGAAGCTATTTTAGATGCTAACGGAGAATTAACTATACATATAGAAAATGTAAAAGAGATCGATGCTAAAGGTATTAGAGCCATTGAGGTATTATACAAAAGCGCAATGAGCCAAAACAGATGTTTTATGATAATAGGTAATATTAATGGAGACCTTTATGCAGAATTAAGAGCAATTAAAACAGCAGCTTAATTTAAACTAAAAAAAACAAAACTATGCAAGCCTTATCAATCCTAAAATCGAAAAAAATAACACCAGAACAACTCTTTATGATAAGTGTTTTGGCAGTAAATGGAGGTAACTATCTATACAACCTTATTTTGGGTCGTGTATTAGGACCTGCTCAGTTTGCTGATGCTGCAGTACTCATCACATTTTTATTGGTGTTGTCTTTTGTGGCAATGACGTTTCAATTGGTTACAGCCAAATTTTCTGTGTTGTTTGAAGGAGATACCTTTAAAAGTTTTGTTGCTAAGGTCTATAAACAATCATTTATAGTTGGTATAATATTGGGAATACTGATTGTGGTTTTTTCAACGCAATTACAAACCATTTTTAATACATCATCTTCTAATATGTTTGTCATTTTTGGTTGTGGTGTGCCGCTTTATTTTTTAATGAGTGTTAACAGAGGAACCTACCAAGGAAAAAAAGCGTTTAAAGCTTTATCTATTACTTATCAAGGAGAGATGTTAAGCCGATTGCTCATTACATTGGCTATAATTTTAATCTTCGATATTAAAGCATCTTGGGTAATTGCGTTAGGTATTTTAATATCCTTTGCATTCGGATTGTTTCCATTTAAAACAGGTCAGATTAGTTTTAGTAAGACTTTAAAATTAGATGCAGAACATGGTAAGCAAATAAAACGCTTCTTTTTGCTAACTGCCTTTTACGAGTTAACACAAATCATCATTAATAATAGTGACATCCTATTAGTGAAACACTATTTTGAATCTTACGAAGCCGGTCTGTACGCTTCCTTAGCATTGATTGGTCGTATTGTATATTTTATTGCCTGGATGTTTGTAATGTTACTATTACCAACTGTTGTAGAACTAAAAAAAGAAGGGAAAGAAACAGCATCAGTATTGTTTAAGTATGTTGGATACATCGCTGCAATATCTGCAGTTATAGTATTAGGTTGTGTACTTTTCCCAGAGTTAATAATAAATATACTTTTTGGTGAAGCTTACATAGATATGGCACCATTGCTTTGGCAATATGCTATTGCGACTTCTATGTTCGCTTTATCTAACATCTTTGCTTACTACTACTTGTCTTTAGATAAATATGTGCCTGTTATTATCTCTGGAGTATTTGGAATGTTACAAGTAGCACTAGTTGTGTTTTACCACGATAGTTTAGATCAGGTTGTGCATATGCAAATTGTTGCAATGGCAATGCTGTTAATCATTCAGTTAGCATTTTTTAGACTCGAAGTCGTAAGACAAAAGAGGCTTATCTAAACTAATTTACCATTCGTCTACAGTAAATCGTTAACTGTCTAAAATCAAACGAATTAGTTCCTGTAAATTTTCAAATTTGTACTATAATTAAAAAACAATTTTAAAAAATCCATCAAAATGAAACTAGCAATTGTAACAGCATATCCACCGAGTAAAGTCACTTTAAATGAGTATGCATATCATTTGGTAAAGCAGTTTAGAAAGCATCAAGATGTAACAGAATTAATTTTATTAACCGATAAAACAGAAGGTGATAAAGATTTACAGTTTGAAGAAGCAGGATGCAAGATCACAGTAAAAGAATGTTGGTCGTTTAACAGTTATAAGACGATTTTTTCAGTAACAAAAGCAATCAACCAAACAAAACCAGATTCAGTATTGTTCAATTTACAATTCATGAAGTTTGGCGACAAGAAAGTTGCAGCTGCTTTAGGTTTAATGCTGCCATTGGTTTGTACACTAAAAAGAATCCCAAATATAGTATTGCTTCATAATATTCTAGAAGAAGTAGATCTTGGAAGTGCAGGTTTTACATCAAACAAAATGATGCAAAAAATATATGGCTTTATAGGTTCTACGTTGACACGATTAATTCTAAAAGCAGATACAGTTGCTGTAACTATGCAGAAGTATGTAGATATTTTAGAAGAGAAGTATAATGCTAAAAACGTAAAATTAATACCTCACGGTACTTTTGAAATACCAGCAGAGCCAGATTATTCTTTGCCTGAAGGACCGTTACAAATAATGACTTTCGGAAAGTTTGGAACTTATAAAAAAGTAGAAGGTATGATTGAAGCTGTAGAGAAAGTAAGACAATCTACAGACTTAGATATGGAAGTTGTAATTGCCGGAACCGATAACCCAAATGTACCAGGATACTTAGCCAAAGTACAAGACGATTATAAACACGTGCCGCAAGTAAGATTTACAGGATATGTAGAGGAAGAAGATGTGCCTGTAATTTTTAACGAAAGTGCTGTAGTTGTATTTCCTTACACATCAACGACAGGAAGTTCTGGTGTGCTGCATCAAGCAGGAAGTTATGGTAAGGCTGTGGTAATGCCAGACTTAGGAGATTTAGCATTATTAGTACAAGATGAAGGCTATAAGGGTGAATTTTTTAATCCTACAAGTGTCGATAGTCTAGCGCAAGCTATTGAGGCTATTGTAACCAATGATGCTTACAGATTAGAGCTGGCCAAAACAAATTACAAAGCAGCAACAGCACACCCAATGTCTCAAATTGCAGATATGTATGTGCAAACGTTTCAAACAATTATAGAAGATAAAAACCTAGATAACCCTAAATTAAATAACGCCAACGAAGTTATTCTTTAGATGATATGTATTTAAAGGATGCCTTTTTTGCTCCATTTTTATTTATAAAACCAAAATGTTTCTGAACATTTTTTCGCCAAGGAAGTCTACCCACGACTTCCTTTGGTATTTTAGAAAAGTCATATAGCGTCCAGGACATAAATGGAATGTCTTCTTCTGCAAAAGTCGATTGAATTTTTTTGTGGTATTCTGCTTGATCGTCTTCGGATGGTCCAAAAGGTTTCCAGAAACCACTGTAAGACGACATACCATATTCAGTAATTACAATAGGTTTGTTTTTAATTTTAGATTTTAAATTGGTGTATGCTTCCGATAAATCATCAAGACTTTCATAGTAGTGAAACGAGATAAAATCGAGTTTGTCTTTAAGTATGTCACCACTTTCAATATTAGACCAACCTATGGTTACAGGATGATTGTTATCTACAGACTTTATCAAATCTATCATTTTGTCAAGCCAGGCAGTAACCAAGGATTTACCTCTGGATTCAAAATCTAAATTAGGTTCGTTTTTAATGTCCCAACCTAATAAAGCATCGTGATCTTTTAAGGCAGTAACTACTTTTTTTGCATGCTGCTGGGTTAAGGTCCAATCTAAAACCGAATAGTCTCCATAAAAATCGAACAAGGTTATAAGTACTTTAAGATCTTCTGCCTTTGCTAAGTCTAAAAGTTGCTTTACTTGGTCTAGTTTTGTGGTATCTACATTGGCCTTGCCAAAACTTTCATACGGAATAAAAACACGGATACTGTTGAGGTTAGCACTTTTTATAATTTTAAAATCCTTAGTGATAGTATCTGTATTAAAATTGTTGCCATACATATCCCAAGCTGTCGCTTGTGGATAGTAGTTAATGCCTTTAATGTTTAGTTTTAAAGTATCTTGAGTGGTTTGATTTTCAAACGGACGGCTTTCTAATTTTACCATATGTCGTATTCGCCAAAACCCATCTTCCAGTAAAAAAGTAACACGATAATCCGAAGTTTCTGTTGCGTCAAAAATTAGTTTGTTGTCTTTAAAAACGCGTTTGTATTCCACAACATCATAATCTGTTAACACAGCAAGTTGACCATCTTCACTAAAAAAATCGAGTTTAGGATTGTGAGATAATGTGGTGGCATCTATTGTAGTATTACTTTCAGTGTTAAGCTGAATGATATTATAAAGATTCTCTCTGGAGCTTTCTGTATAATAATCAGTTATGCCTTCAGTAGTGTTAGTTTTGTATGCAACTTGCTTTACGTACCAAGCATCTAAATAATCTGTTTCAATAGCTTTTAAGGTTTGCTGGTCCATTGGTCTACCTTCATTAGTTAAAGGTTGCCATTGCATTTGGGGCAGATATTGCTCTACTTTTTTTACTTCGGTATGAAGCATTTTGCTTCGGTCTGCACCAGTATTAAGGTAACTGTAAATAGACGAAATACCATAAACCACCAAACCAATGAGAATGATATAAGATATCATTAACGCTGTGCGTATTATATTTTTATTGATATTACTCATAGGTAATGGTACTAAAGGATTTTGTTGTTCCAGCAGCATAAAATTCAAAATTGTATTGTCCTTTTGGGAAACGGTCTTTGTTTAGTTTAAATGTCGCAAAACCTTCACGTGTTTCTTTAATCATTTTGTGGTCTAAAACATCATTTTTAAAGATTTTTAAACTCACATTGAGGCCATCTGGTACACGTTGATTCATAAAACTTTCAATTGGTCCTACAGTTATGGTGCGCTTATCTTCAGAAAAATGAATTTCAAAATCACCAATAGCTTTTTTATAAAAAATGGCAATAGTATTGCTTTCTGCCATACCCTCAACATAGGCTTTTACATCATAACGTTCTTCGTGGTCTGGGTGCAAAAATTTTGCTTTGGCAATGCCATTAATTGTTAGTCCTGATGTTGATGATTTGTAACCCTTGGAGTTAGTGAGATAAAAATTTACAAAGGTGCCATCGCTAACTGTATTGCCGTAACGGTCTTTTAATTCTGAAGTTGAAAATGTAGTAATTTGATTTCCGTCTGCATACTCATGAATTCTGTTGTAATCAATTTCGAAATTCGTAGGAATAGCTGGTACCACATTAACATCATATTCTTTAGAATTAAGCTCTAAACATTCTGTACTTATAATGATGCGACCATCTTCTTTTTCGGAATATATATTTCTGTAAGCAATGCCATTTTGCATCACGATGTCGTTGCTGTAATTTTTGTTTATAAACTGATGCTTTACTTGCACTTTTGTGCTATCTGCTAAAGGATTGTCTAATGGGTCTGTAGGTATGGTAACAAGCATTGTATAATCTGTACCACCTGCTTCAATGCTAGGAGGACCAATGTAGGTTTCAATAGCCTTAATGTTGGATTGAGGTAGAATTTCGATATTACCAGTTTTTATAATAGAGTCGTCAACCAATCTCCAATTTATTATGCCAGTTTTTATAGCAAAGGATTGCGGTAAGTTAAAGCTAAATGTAGTGTTTTCTGTTTTTGGAGATACGATAATACTGCCATAGCTGTTGGCACAAAATAAATAAGTTGAAGCGGTTGCTTTACCTTTAAACTGAAGTGAAACATTTTCGCCAGCGACATAAGATGTTTGCTCAGTAAGTAACTCAATGTTTTGTTTTGCGTTACCTGAATGTTGATTGCTGCTTGCCGCAAAAAACAGAATAAAAAGGATGATATAGAAATTTTTAAACGGCATTAATTAGGGTTTCCTATGTAAGTGTTAACTTCTAGTTTTACGTATTTATAAATCGGATGATTAATGGGTTGCAACTCATTATCATTGTGCTTAATAATTCGGTTTGGTACAATCTTGTCTGAAATGTTTTCGTTTGGCAAGCCGTTAACAAAACAATTCTCCATGCTATCATTGATTAGCCTGGTTGTTTCGTCTTTTAAAATTGAAATGTCAAACTGTTGTTGTCTTTGCTGTCGTATACCATCTTTAATAAAGGTATGGTCTACCCAAACCAATGTTTTGTTTTCATCGTAATAAGATACCAATAACTGCGGTATGGTAACTTCTTCTGTACCTCCATTAAATAAAGTTCCTGAGATTTCTGAGTCCGAAATATTTTGAATAGCAATTGACGTGCGCTTATATAAATCTGAACTCGATACATTACCTGCTGCCTGAAGATTAAATTTGGTTGGTTGTTCTTCAAACTCTACTGGTGTAAATTCATCAGGATTAAAGGTTTTTGGGATAGAATCTTGTGTTTTAGACCATGCAATACCTTCAAAATTTATTCTAAACGAACTTACTTCTTTAGGCATTAACTTATGCTTTACGTGGTATTTGGCATTATAGGTTGCCAAAAACTTATTGTCATCGTTATATAAAGTGCCTTTAAGTACTACGTCTGCTGGTACATTATCTATGTTTTGTACTTCGCCAATTAAAGCATAATGATTTTCAAACTTTACCAATTTAGCATCTAAAATTTCTAAAACAGGCTGTTTTAAAATGTCTTCGTGATGGGTTTCCTCGGTTGTGATACGTCGTCTACCTTGGTTAAAATAGTCGGTCGTATTCATAGAATATAGTTGGTCTGGTGGTAAATCTAAATCAATATCTTCTGGCTGTAAATACCATTTACCATTAACTTTTTCGAGATACTTATAATCGGTTTTCTTAATTTTTTCGAGAGGTGTAATCCATTCGGTATTCACTTTTATGCTTGCTAAACTGTCATTTTCGCTTATAGTTTCAGTTGTAATCGCATCGAGTTTAGCGTAAGAGCTCAATAAACCGTCAGTGACGGAAACTTCTAGCATGTATTGGTCTAATGCCATATTGCTCTTTGGGTTTATGAGGCTGTGCGCTTCTTTAAAGCGTTTAAAATCGATAGCATCGTAATAGGCAATAACGGCATTTTTGGCAGAGTGATGCGATACGTTTTTAATGTAAAACAAATAAATACCATAAAACACAATGATGGCTAATATCACAGACCATACGTGTGTGAGTTTTAAAATTAACCTAGAAAATTTGGTATAATTATTCTGAAAATTAAGATAGACAGGTGGTGGTGAATATTTTGTTTTTAAAGCATGTACCAATAAAAATTGAACGTTGAGTACAAAAGCTACTAAAACGGTTAGAAAAGGCATAGTGCCCCAAAGAATTTTTAACCAGGTGGCTACGTCGTCTTTAGGTAGAATAGATGATAACGGAGGTACATTGAGTTTTTCCCAAACCATTATGCCATTTTCTAATTGCCTTAAACGTTGCCAGCCACAGAAATATAAAATTGGATCGTAAAACTTGTCGTTAGAGAAAATGTATTTTAGATTGTATTTCTCTGGTGTAGTTAAAAATTGTTGTAACGAACCAATACCTTCTACACCTTTAAATTTTGAATTTTCCAAACGCTCAATAGGTCGTGTTGTAAGTTCTGGAAGTCGTCTTGCTGAATGGTAATTACCATCAACAGACAATGCTTTTGTTTGCGCAGACAACCATGCCATTTGGTCGCCAAAACCAAGAGTCATATAACGCCATTGGTCGTGATGATCCTGACTCAAAAAATTAATAATAGGTAGCATTTTAATTTTTTGAGGTTGGGAGGGTTTAAAATAACCAAGGCTTAGTGTAAAAATGGTCATAAACAAGAATAAACCAGCA
Source organism: Winogradskyella sp. (assembly GCA_002722255.1). Taxonomy (GTDB): domain Bacteria; phylum Bacteroidota; class Bacteroidia; order Flavobacteriales; family Flavobacteriaceae; genus Winogradskyella; species Winogradskyella poriferorum. The sequence goes on from PBLD01000001.1 coordinate 977,501, forward strand.
AAGAGTCCGCCAGCAACTCTGTGGTACACATCTCCAAGGCGTTCTTGTATGAGTGTTTTTAAATCGCCTTCAACTAATCTGTAAGCAAACTCTCCAAAAAGCGGCAAAGACATTATAGATGCCCAAAGCGTAAAACGGTCTAGTGTTAAGATGTTAAACGCAGTTTCACCAAGCGCAATTCTAGGAATAGGTGTTGTACCACCTGTACCCAAAATAGTTAAAATGGTTATAGATAAGCCAAAAAACAAATAGCGCTTACTGTAATAGCGATAGAAAATATATGGTAATAAGATGAGTAAAACTCCCCAAGGAATCAGGAAAAAAACGAGTCCAGAAGATGTTATTTCCAGGAAATTATCTCTAGAGCCATGCGGAATTGGAACCTGCGTAATAGGATTGTTTTTAGAGTTTATCCAATACGGTAAAATACAACCTACAATGATTACTAAGGATAACATTCCAAAGCTAACAATGCGTTTAAAGAGTTTAAAAAAGCTATTAAGAAATAATCTAATGGTAACTTGTTTGTAAGAAGCCACACCCTCTCGCGCATCATCCATTATTACTGTACCTATTAATGGGAAAATAAAAAAGACCATTCCAAAAATAGGTGTAACGTGGTGTGAGGTAACGGTTACTGATATTAAGGATAATGAGGTGGCTAAATATCTTAGTTTACCAGTTTTTAGCCACAGATAAATTTCTGGTAGCGCATGCATTAAAACAGACACGCCAACAATACTTGGTAATTGACCAAAGATATGAAGCGTTTCTACGAATGAAGAGGAAAATACAGCCAATATAGCAGCATAACCAGCTGCTTTTTTACTTGCTGTAATAAGATATGAATATCTGTAAACTCCAGTGATAAATAATGTTATACCAATAAATGCTACAGTAAACATACCAAATTTGAGTCCTCCAATATACGAGAGCGCACCTATAGACTGATGTACTAAAGGAGGATAACTCATCACAGTAAACCCAGTATACCACTTATAATTCCAAGGCTCAAACCAACTATTGGCATAATGGTCTGCAAAAAACAGATGGATTAAAGCATCGTAAGTAGTTTCTAAAGTAAAGAATATAGAAGTACCATGAAAAACCAAACCCATAAGTAGGGCAGCAACCAAATATTTATTTGAGCTTTCTTTCATCTATAATGCTGATGCTTAAATCATTTTTGGTAAAGATATATAATTTCAAAGGTGGTTCTAATTTTATTCATCTTAAGTAATCTGCCATTCGTCTACACTAAATGTCTGATTAATCTAAATTAAAATTTTTAGGAAGCCTTATCTAGTACTTTTGAATCGAAATTAATACCTAAAATCACAAATTATGAAAATTTTAGCCATCGACGACCAACAGTTAGTATTACTTCCTTTAGAAAAAAGATTGAAGGAGTTAGGATACGATGTTAAAATAGAAACAGATGCTAATAAAGGATTGGCTATATACGATGAATTTAATCCAGATTTAGTTATCGTAGATTTTAATATGCCAAGAATTTCTGGATTTGATGTGATAAAACAAATTAGAACTTCAAAAAATCCGGAAACATTAATTATGATTTTATCTGGTAATACACAAGATGCTATTATTACTGAGGCTTTTGAGTTGGGTGTAACCGATTATATGAAAAAACCGCTGAGCTTAAACGAGATTTGTGCTCGTGTAAAACGATTAATTGGTACGCCAAATGTGGTGAAAAATGAATCTGCTGAGAATGTAATGATTCAGCAACGTTGTGTAGGTGTGGTAATACCTTGCTATAATGAAGAAGAACGATTGTTAAGTGATGAGTTTTTAAAGTACATAGATCAACATACTGGCTATCATTTATGTTTTGTTAATGATGGTAGTAAAGACAGAACTTTAGAAGTTTTGCATAATATTCAAAAAGGAAGAGAAGACTTTATTACAGTTTATGATTGCGAAAAAAACGGTGGTAAAGCTGAAGCTGTAAGATTAGGAATGTTACACATGGCACAAAAAGAAGATCTTGATTACATAGGGTTTTTAGATGCAGATTTATCCACTGATTTAAGAGATTTTGACGATTTAGTAAAAACTATAGAAAACTCAGATTTTAAAATTGTAAGCGGTTCTCGTATCTCTAGAATGGGAGCAGATATTACTAAAGAATCAGCACGCAAAATCATTAGCTTAACGATAAAATTTATTATAAGAAAGATTTTAAGAATGGATTTTAAAGACACACAATGTGGTGCAAAAATCTTTCATAAGGATATCATTGATATTGCTTTTGGTAAAAAGTTTGTAACGCAGTGGATTTTTGATGTAGAAATTTTTAAGCGAATGTCTATCCATTTTGGTCTTAAGAAGGCAAAAGCGATGCTTTGTGAACAGCCATTAAAGCGTTGGATACATGCTGACGGATCTAAATTGTCTATGAAAGACTCAGTAAAGATTGTAATGCAATTAGCGCAGATTGCATGGGTTTATAGATCCAAAAAATCAAAATCTAAGAATTCAGAAGTTCTTGAAGTTGCATAATAATAAGTAAATAATGAAGATAGGAGTCATAATAATTTTTAGAAATAATGAATCTTTAATAAATGTTGACGCTTTAGCCAAACACATTCAGTCTACAGATGTTGTAAAGTTTTGTTTGGTAGATAATAACAGCAAGGATAATACCATACAATTACTTAACGAAGTAAAAGAAAATTGTGCAGACAAAGTAGAAATTGTAGAGATAAAAAAGACGGTTTCCGAACCAATGGCCAAAAGAGCAGGTGCTCGTTATTTGTTTAGTAATTATAATTTGAAGTATATAGGGTTTATAAACTTGGCATCACTTCAAAAAACAAACAAAAGTCTTGATGAAATTTTGGAGCACAGTGTAAAAAACAAAGAATTTATAGCAGAGGTAAAAGCGCTAATAGATAAAAATAACCCTAAGTCAAATTTCTTTAAGGGAATTATTTCAATTGTAGATTCAGTAAAAGAAATGAATAAATACAGGGCTTTAAAACCGAGCCTTTAAAAATAGAAAGAACATGAAAGCATATCCTATAAAATTTAAACCAATCTTAAAAGAGAAAATTTGGGGCGGAAATAAACTCTCAAAAATCTTGAATAAGCAAACAGATTTAGAAAATGTTGGTGAAAGCTGGGAAATTTCTGGTGTAAAAGGAAATGTTTCAGAAGTAGCTAATGGAGACTACAAAGGGCAAAACCTAAATGATCTTTTAAAAACATATAATTCAGAATTTTTAGGTTTAGCAAATTCAGAACGTTTTGGCGAAGAGTTTCCTCTGTTAATTAAGTTTTTAGATGCAAAAACAGACCTTTCAGTACAAGTGCATCCAGATGATAAAATGGCCCAAGCACATCATAATTCCTTTGGTAAAACAGAAATGTGGTATATCATGGATAGTGATGACGATGCAGATATCGTTCTTGGATTAAAAGATGAAAGTGTAGATAAAAATATATTAGGACAAATTAACGCAAATAATGTTGAAGAGGTCTTTAATAGAGAAAAAGTAAAGCAAGGCGATAGTTACTTTATTCCAGCAGGAAAAATTCATGCCATTGGTGCAGGTGTTTTGGCTGCTGAGATACAGCAAACCAGTGATATTACTTATAGAGTTTACGATTGGGATAGAACTGACGATTCTGGTAATAAACGCGATTTACACACCAAGCAAGCTATAGAAGCAACAAAATCTTTTGAGTCTAATGGTAAATGTGATTATGAACTTTTTTCTTATAAAAATAGCAATTTAGTGTCTTGTGATTTCTTTACTACTAATATTTTTAAGGTTAATGGTTTAAGACAAATAAACTATGACTATCTAGACTCGTTTGTTATTTTTATGTGCGTAGAAGGAGAGACTTTAATATCTGTAAACGGACATACCGAAACTTTAAAAATGGGAGAAACTGTTTTGCTTCCTGCATCAATGAGAACAGCTTTATTTAATGGTAAGAATGCAAAGTTGTTAGAAGTGTATATAAAACCACAACAATCTCAAAGTAAAAAATTAGCTATTTAGTTACCTTATAATTTTATATTTGCTCATCTTTAAAATTAAATTTTGATGAGTTTAGAAAGAGAACTTCAAAAGCGAAGTGGAAATCGTTGCGAACTAAGTGGAGATACAGAAAAACTAGCAGTTTATATTGTTCCCGATGCCAAAGATTTAGCTTTATACGCGTCAGAAACGTGTATAGAGCAGATGAATGATGCTGACAAAATTGATGTTAACCACTGGAGATGTCTTAACGATAGTATGTGGAGCGAGCATGATGCCGTAAAAGTGATGGCTTGGAGAATGCTTCACAGAATTGATGCAGACTGGACGCAAGACTTACTCAATATGTTTTACATCGAAGATGACTTGTTAGAAGTAGCAAAAGCCTCAGGTGATGGTGAAGATGATGAAAATAAAATTATACATCGTGATGTTAATGGTGTGGTTTTAGAACATGGGGATTCAGTTGTGCTTATCAAAGATCTTAAAGTTAAAGGCTCTAGCATGGTAGCCAAACAAGGAACTGCTGTTAGAAATATTAGACTAGATCACGAAAATGCTGAATATATTGAAGGTAAAGTAGATGGCCAGCAAATCGTCATTATTACCCAATACGTTAAGAAGATTTAATCTGAGTTCTTTTTGTTGAAAAAGTCAAAACTCAGCGGTATCATAAATACTAAAAACAAATAACGACCAGTTACTAATCCAAAGAGTGTTATTCCGGCCAGAATAACCATTAAAATTACCTTATATTTATATTTCATGGTGTAAAGGTAAATGCCTTATTTATTTTATTCAACACTAAAATCAAAATGTTGCAAATAAGACCAACATGTGAGCATTGTAATAAATCACTTCCTTTTGATTCTGAAGAGGCTATGATTTGCACCTTTGAGTGTACTTTTTGCAAAGATTGTGTTGAGCTTTTGCATCATATCTGTCCAAGCTGTGGAGGTGGTTTTGAAAAACGGCCAATTCGTCCAGCAAATATGTTGCAAAAATATCCTGTTTCTACTAAAGTAATTCATAAACCTGTGAATCTTAAAGCGCATTTGACAAAGTTTAATATAAAAGAGTAAATTTTCTTACAATGTATCTGTTTGTAAATGTGTTTTTTATCGAAAAAATAAACCGCCGTTTTCAAATTATCTAAACAAAAACACCATTTATCGAATTTCTGGGAAGTAGAGGATATTTAGTTAGATATTAGTGTCATCCCTTAGAATTAATAGCACCAGATTTACAGATTAATAGCCCTAAATTATTATTAATGATTTAACAGTATTTATTATGGATTTACAGATCACCAACTACAACAATCGCTTTCAGATTAAGGGGACACTTAACAAGTTAAGTATTAAGACTTTTAATGCGCATTTTGCTAATATTTTTGATAGACTAGATAATATCTTATTAGATATAGAAAGTGTAGAAAGTATAGATAGGGCAGGCGTAATGGCCTTGGCTAGATTACATAATGAATCTATTACAAAATCTAAAAAATTATCAATAATAGGTTTAGGTTGCAAAGAACTTTACGATCATTTTAAGTCTGAAGAGCCTGAAACTATCCAGGTGCCTGCTGGTTCAATTGTTGCAGCTTAGAAGAATAGAATAAATCATAAAATATATACACAGAAAGTGCCTTAAGTACGTTTATGGTGACAGATAAGCGGCTTTTGAGCACTTTTTATTTAGCAAGACATGTCTGCTATAATTTTCCATTCGCCATTAATCTTTTTAAAGATAATGATGAAAACACCATCTGCATTACCAACTTCTCTTTTAAGATGGTATTCACCCATTACCCAATAATTATCTCCTTCAATTTTTGAAATATCATTGATGACAAAATTCAGTGTGCCACTTTCAGCCTTTGTAGGATAACCTTTTTTGTAATTGTTTAATGTGTTTTCCCAACCGTAAGTTAAGCCTCTGCTACCATAAAATTTGAGAGAATCGCTCTTCCAATAGCCTTGCATAAACCCTTCTAAGTCATGATTGCTCCATGCCTTTTCTTGCGTGTTAAGGACCTTTAAAATTTCTGCTTTGTCGGTTTCAAAAGTGTCTTTTTGTTGGTCTTGGTTATTACTGCAATTCAACAATAAAAGAGCAAAAACAAAATAGATAGATTTCATTACAAATAGGATTTTAGTTTATCCTAAAAGTAATGATTTACAGATAAATCTGCATTAGAGTGTTTTTAAAGCACTCCCTTTTGCTTCTTTAAAAAAGCATCTGCCTGATGTTGCATTAACTCGCGTGCTTTTTTACGTTTGTAATTCATTACTTCTTCTTCATCAGCAATTTCGGTGTACACTTTGTTGTTAATGTCATTATCTGTCTTAACCAGTAATTGACGTTCTGCAACTTGTTGGCTAACCCAAGATTTAATAACAGTTTCCTGATCTTCCAGTTTGTAGTCGTACTCGCCTTTTGGTGATAAAAGTTTTGCGATAATAGGTGAAGTCTCAATAGCCAAAAACAACAGGAAAATAAAGAAAGAAGGCAGCCAAGGTAACGTACCCAAAGCGGTAACTCTAGCCATTAAGCCGTCAAAATTATCAATGATAGGTTGCGATTCTGAAACGTTGGCTTTATAATCGCCTTGCAAAGCAATTATTTCATTTTCTAAAGTTGTAATTTTTGCTTTGTTGTCGGTTTTTAGTTTTTGTAGTTCTGCCAAAGCAGTGTCGTGTTTCTCTCGCTTTTCTTTGTAAACAGGCCCTTTTCCTAATTTCATTGAACCAGAGGTGCCTTCGACTTCTGTTATGTAAGTGTCGTAAAGCGCATTGACTTCGGTTTCTTTAGCATCTATTTCATTTTGTAAGCCTAAAATCTGACCTTCTAATTCTGCTATTTTAGGATTGAATTGTTGCGCAATTTGATTTTGATTGGCAAGTGTTAAATCATTCTTTTGTTCTAATAACACCTGATTGATTTCCTTTTCAAAAATCTTAAGTTCCAAAGGTTTAGAAATCACCACAGCAATTATCACAGCCAGAAAAATTCGTGGTGTGGCTTGTAGTAATTCGTCTAAAATATTATTTCTTTTTTTAATAGTTGAAACAATGTATCGATCTAGATTAAAGATTAAAAGTCCCCAAACCAGCCCAAAACCAATGGAAGTATAGAGGTTATCAAAAACTGTGTACAACGCATAACTTGCAGCAATAGTTGCCATTAATGCGGTGAAAAATACAGTAGCTCCAATACCAGCATATTTATTTTGCTCGCCATTAGAGCAGTTATCGAGAATATTGGTGTCTGCTCCCGAACATAGGATAAAGAATTGTTTTAACATAACTTGTTTGTTTTGATTGATTGATGATAAGACAAGTTTAATACAAGTCTTACAGGCTATTAGAACGCTAAAACTGTGGTTTTGTTACATTTTTAAGACGAAAAAAGCCTCGATACTCGAAGCTTTTTCTTAATACGGTAACTATTTCGTTTGTTGTTTATTCGTCAGTTTTAATTTCGATTGGTTTTTTAGTAATGTATACCAAAGATTTTCCATCTTTAGATTTTTCTCTGGCATTAACGTTTAGTTGATTGTTCTTTTTAATTAATGCTATAGCTTCGTCAGAGCTTATAGGTTGTCCTTCATTAAAGAATTTTGCACCTTCTTTAGCCATTCTTATAACGAAATCTAGAGTAGATTCAAATGGTGTATCTTCAGTTTGGTCTAAGTATACTTTACCAGTGCTATTCCCATTATCATCTATAAATTCGTAAGAAGCGGTTGACACTCTAACTTTCCATGGACTGTTAGAATTATTGATGCTATCTATCTTTTTTTCAGTGTCTCCAGAATTACTGAAAATTTTCTTTTCCTTAGCTTTTGCTTCTTCAACGTTTAACCCAGCGTATAAATTTAATAATCTTTTTGGTAGGTTAGATTTAGCAATACTTTCATTATAAGATATACATGTAGACCAAACATTTACCTCTTTAAGTTTAGATTGAATAGACTTTGCTAAATCTGCACTTTTATTCTTTTCAATAGCAATAGAAGCCATAACATATTTTCTATGCTCGTCAGTAGATAAATGTTTGTTGAGCTTTTTTACTTCATTGTTAATGTTAGTTACTTCAACTTTCTTTCCATTAAATAGAATGTTATTTTCACTATCAATAAAAATTTCAATAGGTTCAATTTTGTTAGTTTGTGACACTCCATTAGCATTTGGTCCACCCTTAGATGTTTTCTTGGGTGTTTCAGGTGCTGGTGGTGCAGGAGGTGGTGGAGGTGGAATGTTTGGCCATGGCTCGGCATTTTCGCGTTGCGCTTCAGACATTAAGTTTCTGTAAATCTTATAGTATTTATCGTATTCCTTTTTCTTAATTATTGGATAAGAACTTTTATTGTTAGTGGCTTCAGCTTTCTTTATGGCTGAATTCATTTTTTTAGCCCAAGTGTTGTATTCTGCAATTTGCTCTTTTGTGGCTTTTTGTTGACTAGCTTTTACATCAAGCGATGGAAAAGGAAATTCAACGGCTTTATTTTTCTGCTGTGATGACATTTTTTTGTAGATGCCTGTGAATTTATTGAGCTCTTTTTCATCAACAGGTGGATACCATGTTGTACCATTTGAGAGCTTTTTACTTTTTGCGTTTATATTTTTTGCCCAAGTATTGTATTCAGAAATTTCCTCTTCAGTTGCTTTTTGTTGATCTAAAATGTCTTCAACTTTTTGCCAATCACTTTTTTTAGCAGGAACAGGTGGACAAGGTAGAATATTATGTTCTTTTAATTCTTCTTTAGTGAACGAATTATAGATTTTGTCTGCCTGTGCTTTTAAAATAAATAACTCAGAATTATCGGTTTGAGGGCCTTTTAAATATTCTGTAATTGCATTAGAATATACCTTCGAGATTTTCTCGTAACGTTTTATTTGCGAATCTTGATAAGTTGATTTGAATCCTGTTTTTGTATAGAGATTAAATTGATATGGTTGCGGATGCGTTTTACTCATAGCATTATTTAAAACTTTACTGCCAGTGTAATAGACGATATCTTTATGAGAATAATCGTTTAAAATAGAATTTTCAATGTGTTTGCCGTCAAGCCATAGTGCAAATACGGTTTCATCTTTCCAAGATTCAAACTGTATTTTTGAAGGTGATTTTGGTTCGACTTTAGACAGGTTAATTGTAGGGACTTCAGGATACTTTTTGACACTGTTTCGTTGTGTGTCGTTCATAATATCATAGATAGCAACAATTCTTTGATATGTAGTGTTATTAATGAAATTTGTTCTTTCAAAAGCTTCCATCCAAGCACTATATTCTTGCATCATGGCATCTGTAGCACCAGTAACATAAGTCATTTTTAGTTTATTAGCTTCCTTTAGCTCTTCTGTAATAGCATCAACAGGATTTGTTTGTTCTTTCTCAACATATTCTCGTTCTGCAAAGCTGTAAAAAAGAATAGCTAAAACAGGTAAGACCAATAAGGTACTTAACCAAATTCGGGTTTTGGAGGTTTGTGTTTTCATAACTGTAAATCGTTTTTTGAATGATGAATAATTGATGGCACTCGCTAATTGATGATTGTGAGTGTTTGATGAAAATTGTAATAATATATGCTGATAGCTTTTAGTGGTAACACCTTGTTGCAATACAGCGTCATCTGCTAAAAACTCGTGATTTAGTTTTACATGATGTTTTAAAATGTACACCAATGGATGAAACCAAAAGACAATTTGTAACAGTTCTAGCAACAAAATATCTAAACTGTGCCATTGCTTGGCATGCGTTTCTTCGTGTAGCCTAACTTCTTCGGGTATTTGGTTAATTTCAAATTGGTGTTGGTTAACAAAAATGTATTTAAAGAAGGAATGTGGTATGCGATACGCTTTTAGTAATACGTAGATAAAATTACGGTTGCGTTGTTTATCGTTAGTTGCAATTTGTCTGTATAGTCTAAAAAGGTTAACCGCAAAACGAATTGCAAATAGCGTTGCTCCAAGTATGTAGATAGACCAAAGAATAGTTTCTAAAGTAAGTACAGGTGAGGTCTCAATGGGTTGAGGTGTAAATTCTGCTTCTATGGGAATAAATGCAGTTGAAATTTCAAAATTTTGAACAATAGGTTCTATATATGCAACAATGGTAAGCTGCGGAATTATTAAAGCCATGGCAAACGAACCCAACAGATAAAATCTTTTGAAGTGATGCATTTGTTGCTTTTCTAAGAATAGCACATAGGTTAGCCAAAGCACCAAAAGACAAGCCGAAAATTTTAACAGAAATAGTTCCATAATTACTTACTTTTAATTTCCTTGTCTATGATTGCTTTTAATTCTTCTAACTCTGTTTTTGTTAAATCAGTTTTTCGTGTGAAGAATGATGCAAACTGAGACGCACTATCGTTAAAAAAGGTTTTAATTAACCCATTTACATGCTTAGAGAAGTAGTCTTCTTTTTTTACGAGTGGGTAATATTCTCTAGATTTACCATAGGTTTTATAATCTACAAAACCTTTTCCAATCATGCGCTTTAATAACGTGGCAACGGTTGTTGTTGCTGGTTTTGGCTCAGGATAGACTTCTAAGATATCCTTCATAAATGCTTTTTCTAGCTTCCACAAGTATTGCATGAGTTGTTCTTCGGTTTTAGAGAGTTCCATTGTTCTACAAAGTTAGAATTAACTCTACAAATGTAGAATAAAAATTTTAATTTCAAAACATTTGATTATCAATTTTTTACATTTCACTATCTTTGACTATACTTTTTAATGCAGTTTTATTAATGAAAAAGTCCTTATTACTATTAGGCTTTATAGTATTAGCTACGCTTACTGTTAAAGCGCAATCTGTAGAAGATTTAATGAGTCAAGTCATCAATTCTAACTTACAAACTACAGTTGCTGAGTTATCAGGTGAACAAGCAACGAGCATAAACGGAAGTACACAGACCATAACGACTAGAGTACAAAGTAATAATGATTTAGCAGCAGGTTATATAAAGGAACGTTTAGAAGCAATGCCTAACCTAAATGTTGAATTTCAGAACTTTAATTCGGTTGGGAAGAATGTTATTGCAACGCAATTAGGACAAACAAATCCTGATGATATCTACATAATTTGTGCGCATTACGATTCTGTAACCACATACTGTGCAGATGATAATGCCACTGGAGTTGCTGCGATTTTAGAAATAGCAAGATTGCTTTCTACACAGTGTATTGATAATACAATTGTTTATGCGCTTTGGGACGAAGAGGAAATAGGATTAAGAGGTGCTAACTATTATGCACAGCAAGCTGCTGACGAAACCAATGGCAATACACGAGATAATATTCTGGGTGTGATTAATATGGATATGATTGGTTATGATAGTGATGCACCTGGAGCACCTGGCGATAATCAGTTTGATATTGATGTAAGAGATATTGCGAATTCAATTGCTATAAAAGATGATTTAATAAATCTTTTGAATACTTATACCTTCGATTTACATGAAATAGTTGTTAATCCAGGAACAACAGCTAGTGATCATTCTCGTTTTTGGAATCAAGGCTATTCAGCGGTTTTGGTTGGTGAATCTTGGGAAACTAATGATCAAACACCAGATTATCATACGTCTAACGATAGGGTTGAGGATATCGATTTTCAGTATATGACGGAGTTGACCAAATTAGTTTTGGCATATACAGCAACTAAAGCTAGTTTAATTGGTGTAGATAATACTATTACGCAAACAACAACATCTTTAACATCTAACCAAGCTACAGGAACATACCAATGGTATAATTGTGATACTAATACACCTATTTTTGGTGAAACAAATCAATCCTTTACACCATTAACTAGTGGGAATTATGCTGTTGAAGCCACCAATGGAAGTTGTACTGAAATGAGTGTATGTATTAATTTTTCTGTTTTATCTACGGAAGAATTTCAACCCAATGAGATAAAGGTGTACCCAAATCCTGTTAACTCAGTAATTAAGGTTGATAATTTTACAGCATCAAAAATTGATATCACAATCAATAATATTTCTGGGAAAGTGATTAAAAAAATAAACTCCAGAAAAGCACATATTGAAATTGAATTTGATAGCACTGCTTCAGGAGTTTATTTTGTAAATGTTAAGTCTAAAACTAAAGCTTCGACTTTTAAAATTATTAAAGAATAGATTTATTCAGCCAATTTTAACTCTGTAAAATACTTGTAAAACCAAGGAATAGTCTCAATACCTTTTAAGTAATTCCATACACCAAAATGTTCGTTTGGTGAATGTATCGCATCGCTATCTAAACCAAAACCCATAAGGATTGTTTTGCTTTTTAGTTCTTTTTCAAAAAGAGCTACGATAGGAATACTTCCACCACTACGTTGTGGAATAGGCGTTTTTCCAAAAGTCTCTTCATAGGCTTTTGAAGCTGCTTTATATCCTGTGCTATCTATTGGTGTTACATAACCTTGACCACCATGATGAGGTGTTACCTTCACCTTTGCGGCTTCTGGTGCGATACTCTCAAAATGGGTTTTGAATAATTGTGTAATCTCTTCCCAATCTTGGTTAGGTACTAAGCGCATAGAAATTTTGGCGTAAGCTTTACTCGCAATAACTGTTTTAGCTCCTTCACCAGTATAACCTCCCCAAATTCCATTAACATCTAATGTTGGTCTTATAGAATTACGTTCGTTAGTAGTGTAACCTTCTTCACCATAAACAGCATCAATATCTAAAGCTTTTTTGTAGTTGTCTAACGAAAACGGAGCTTTGGCCATTTCTGCCCGTTCTTCGTTCGAAAGGTTTTCAACCTTATCATAAAACCCAGGAATTGTTATGTGATTGTTTTCATCATGAAGTGAGGCAATCATTTTAGTTAAAACATTTATAGGATTTGCTACAGCACCTCCATACAAGCCAGAGTGTAAATCTCTATTTGGACCAGTTACTTCAACTTCAACATAACTTAGGCCTCGTAATCCAGTCGTAATAGAAGGTACATCTTTAGCGATCATGCCCGTATCAGAAATTAGTATTACGTCGTTTTCTAACTTCTCACGATTTGCTGCAACGAATTTACCGAGGTTAGCACTACCAACTTCTTCTTCACCTTCAATCATAAACTTTACATTACATGGTAATTCATTATTGTTTGTCATGTATTCTAAAGCCTTTACATGCATATACATTTGCCCTTTATCGTCACAAGCACCTCTTGCAAAAATGGCACCTTCAGGGTGTTTTTCTGTATTTTGTATTATAGGCTCAAACGGAGGGGAATTCCATAAATCTAACGGATCTGGTGGTTGTACGTCATAGTGGCCATAAACTAAAACTGTAGGTAAGTTTTTGTCAATTATTTTTTCACCATAAACGATAGGATAGCCATCTGTTTCACAAATTTCAACCTTATCACATCCAGCTTTTTCCAAACTCACTTTAATAGCATCTGCTGTGTTGAGTACGTCTTCTTTGTAAGCTGAATCTGCACTTATAGAAGGAATTTTTAGTAAATCAATTAGCTCGTTGATAAAGCGTTGTTTGTGTTTATCGATGTAAGAATTTATGTTTTGCATAGTAGTTATTTGATTTCTAACAAAAGTAATAATAATGAAAGGATTATTTTCTTAAATAAAACCTATTTGAATATTGAAACTATTGTTTATATTTGCAGTCCTTTTGCAGGCGTGGTGGAATTGGTAGACACGCTAGACTTAGGATCTAGTGCCGCGAGGTGTGCGAGTTCGAGTCTCGCCGCCTGTACAAATAAAACCTTCAACGTATATGTTGAAGGTTTTTTGTTTATAGTCATTTTGTTAGCTTTTTTGTGTATTATATTAACAGCCACTAATTAATATTATAAAAAAAGGCTTCTCTATAAGAAGCCTTTTTACTCAAATAAACACTTAATAAATTAGAGTTTTACTAACTTAGTTGTCTTAGTTTTATTGTTGTTATCCTCAACTTTTACTATGTACGTACCTGTATTTAAAGTAGAAATGTCAAAAGTGTCATTTTTAGTAAAATCACCTTTATAAGATTTTACTTTTTTCCCTGTTAAATCATAAATTTCAATATTAGAGACATTAGAATTAATTCTAAACAATGATTGTGTAGGGTTAGGGTATATTGAAAATACTGAAAAATTTTGGTCATCTACACTTAGAATACTAGATGGTTTATTTCCTAAAATTCTAAACTGACCTGCTGGTATTGTGATAGTAGTTGTAGAGTTAGAAACCGTAGTGTTACCTGTAGGATCCATTAAATCGTACCAAGTTGTAGTTACTCCTGCAGGGAAGTTGGTGTTTACAAACTGTGTATTAACATCAAAATTAGCTAAAATTATAACATTTCTTAGTTCAGTTGTAGGAATTGAAGTATCAAAAATATCTATTCTAGGAGTGAAATCCCCTGAACTAATGGTGTATTCGCCTTCAAAAACCGGTTCTTCAATTTTAAGCTTGTGTAGTCTAGACCAATCATCATAAATTTGTGATCTCACAGCATCAGTAATCCAATTGTTACCCCATTGAGGTTGTGGCTTAGTGTCTAATTTGCAATCACCAGGCGTAGCATCATCAGGTGTATTTACAGTACCATTGTTACAAGTAAATATAGAATTGTTCATTCCTAATTCTCCAAAATGCCAAATCATTTTTGGCCCAGGAACCATTACAGATACAGCAGCTAAAGCAGACATGCGTGATAGTGCTGTATTTAAGTCTTGAACATTGTGACTGCTATTACTAGTATTTCCAAACTGAAGGTTTTTATACATTAAGCGCTCTTCGTCATGACTCTCTGGATAACCTAAAACTCTTGGGCCATCAAAAGAAGATCTTGATTTGTGACCAATACCATTAATATTTTTATTTCCATTCTGTCCCATTGTTAACTCATTGTAAGGATCTGTCATTTTTCCCCACATCATCACACCCTTACCTTCAGAGTATCTGTAATTAGCCCATTCCTTTTCTTCATTTTCACTTCCTAAATGCTCAAAAATAGCATAGTGATAAGGATCTAAAGACCACGAATAGTCAACATACTCTCTTAATACATCTACACGGTCTTGTTGGTAACCATTTGTACAGGTTTCGTTTCCTGAAGTACAATTTTGAGTAAAACCTTTTGTTAAATCCCAACGGAATCCATCTATATGAAATTCTTCAACCCAATGTTTAATAACACGTTTTGTGTAGTCTTTTGTTCTTGGATTAGAGTGATCAAAGTCGTTACCTACACTATAAGTATGTGTAGCTGTTACATTAAAATAAGGGTTTTCAGAACTTGGTCCTCCCCAACCATCACCATCAGGATCATCCATCCACATACGCACCATCGGGTTACGTCCGAAAGCGTGATTTAAGGCTAAGTCCAAAATTACAGCAATACCATTTTGATGACAAACGTCTATTAATTCTCTTAGCTTGTCTTCTGTACCATAGAATTTGTCTAATGCCATATGGAAAGATGTATTGTAGCCCCAGCTTTCATTACCTTCAAATTCCATAACAGGCATTAACTCAATAGCGTTAATATTTAAACTTTTAAAGTAGTCAATTTTATCAATCACATCTTGATAGTTTCTGTCAGCATCAAAATCTCTAACTAAGAGTTTATAAATTATGAGGTCTTCTTTCTTTGGCTTTTGAAAGTCCGTGACTTGCCAGTTGTATGGTGTTTGTCCAGTTTGTAAAACTGTAACTTCTCTTTCTTGACCTACTGGATATGTAGGCATATTTGGATAAGAAGTTGTAGGTATATATGGGTCGTCAAAAGGAGAAAGTACTAATGTTGAGTATGGATCGGCTGTTTTTACTAATACAGGCGAGTTGGCAACTGGAGTTTTATCAACTACCCAATATTGGTAGGTTTCAATTTGTCCTGGAGTTAACCCTGTTAGTTCAATCCAAAACTTGTTATTTCTTGTTGGATCCTTTTTCATTGCGTACGAAGCATCAGGCTGATAGTTATTAAAACTACCTGCCAAGTACACAAAATCTTTTCCAGTAGCATATAACACTAACAAAGCAGTATTGTCATCTATGTAGTTGATTCCATCTTCATAGTCTGCAGCCATTATACCAAAATTAGAACCAGGGTCTACTAATACACTAAAAGTTCTTGTAATTGTGGTTCCGTTTAAAGTTGCAGTTAATTCATAGGATTTGTTCTCAGTAATATTCATATCTGTATATGAATAATTTGAAACGAAGTTAGCCGTATTAATAACGGATCCGTTAGCAGATAATGTATAAGTAGCAGGACCACCTATATTAGTAGCAGAAATACTTAGACTTTCACCTGAATTCAGTATTGTTGTTTCAGAACTTGGTGACGATAGGCTCATTTGAAATGTCCCAACATCAAAAAAGAAATCTTGGCATCCATTGGCTTTAAGCTCTTCTGAACCATCTGCATTCCTAAAAACCATGCCCATTCTAACAACATTTGCAGCTTCTGAAGCACTAAGACCATAGTAAGTTTCAGGTACAAAGGTAATGGTCCATATACCACCTCCTTGGTTTGTCATTTCTCCAATACCATCATCTATGCCCCAATTACCGACAACATGAGTCCATGGGTCCGTAGTGTCACCAACACCAGAATGTATATATACTTTTGATGGATTATTAAATCCGTTACAATTGGAAGAGCTGCTATTTATATCTAATGTGATAGTAATAGATTCGTCAACCTCAAACGGGTTCGGTGTTATTGTAACTTGACTATAGCCTACTAAGGAAATTATAGCAAGTAATGTAAATATGTAAATCTTTTTCATAACGCATTATTTAAAAAAAGGGCTGACATTAATCAGCCCTTTTTGGGTTAATAATAAGATATTTTATTATTGAATTTTATTCAGTTCATAGGTGCCATTAGCAACATCCATTTTTACACGGTATAAGCCAGCTGCAACAGCAATGTTATCTCCTCCATCGTCTAAAGTACCATCAGCACCAGTGTCACCGTAGTTAGTTCCCCAATCTTCATTAACTCTAAACTTAATCTCACCATCTAACATAGTTACAATTTCAGCCATGTAAACATCTGGCTGTACTTGTGTGAAACTATAGTCAGGAGTTGCTCCCCAGTCATTATAACCAGAACCTACAATACCAAAAACATCTCCAGCTTCCATTGTATAAACATTATTGTTAAAATCTAGAGTAATATTATAGAATCCTGCTGTAACAACAATGTTGTCACCTCCATCTTCTAAAGTACCGTCAGCACCAGTATCTCCAAAATTAGTTCCCCAATCATTATTCAAACGGAATTTAATTTCACCATCAATCAATTTTACACCAACTTTAATAGTATCTGTTGTATAATCATAGTAAAACTTAGCATCTGGTGTAGCTCCCCAATCATTATAACCAGAACCTACAATTCCCCATGAAAAAGGTTCCATTGTGTAAGTGTTGTCATTAAGATTCATAGTTATTTTGTAAGAACCAGCTGTAACAGCGATATTGTCACCTCCATCATCTAATGTACCATCAGCTCCTGTATCTCCATAATTAGTTCCCCAATCATTATTTGCTCTAAACTTGATTTCACCGTCAATTAAATTAGCATAAGCTACAAAAACATTCTCCTCAGAAGTAGTATAAAAAACACCATCTAAGCCAGCGCTTCCCCAATCGTTATAACCAGAACCAACAATTCCCCACATAGAAGGCTCTATTCCTGTGCCTCCACCTGAAGTTTCTTGTTGTAACTCTACATTAAGTCCTTGAATAGCAGAATATGATGGTAAACCATCATCTCCAATAACCGCCATTAATCTAAAATAAAGTGTGCCTGTATTTGTACCTTCATTATTGTCTAGTCCTGCAGCATTAGCTAAGGCAATCATTTGGCCTACGGTTACAGGGATTTCATTAGCTTCAGGATTTGCTGTAGTACTTCCTAAATCATAAAGACTTTCGCCTGCTACATAATCTGAAAAATCAGACATTGTAGCCCCTTGTAAGTAGTATGTGATATTAGTTGGTACACCAAAATCTGCACTTCCCCATGTGAAACGCTCTGCGAGATTGCTTGAAACAGATGAGTTTAATACATAGTTATCTAAAAATGAAGTGTTAAACACCAGTCCTTCTGCTTCATTTGCCACAAACTCTAAATCGTCATCTTGCTGGCAAGCAGTAAAGCTAGCTACAGAGACAAATAGCAATAAAATTAATTTTATTTTTTTCATCATTCTTTGTTTTTTGTTTATTAGTAATTAGGATTTTGTGTTAAGTTAGGATTTGCTTGTAAGGCAGTTGCCGGAATAGGGAATAATCTATAACTGTCTGGTATAGATGATCCTGAAGCTGAGCCGCCTTTCCAAGGCCATATATAACTACCTCCTGTAAACATGCCAAAACGTATTAAGTCTGAACGACGATGACCTTCTAGGTTTAGTTCTCTTGCACGTTCGTCTATAATAAAATCTAATGTTAAGTCTCCACTAGTTATTGTGCTAGCGCCAGATCTAGATCTAACAGCATTAACATAATCTAAGGCATCTCCCATAGATGTTCCAGCAGCACCTCTTAAAGCTAATTCAGCATACATTAAATAAGCATCAGCTAGACGATAGAAAGGGAAATCTGTAGCTGAAAAGTCAACAGCACCACCAGATCCATCTGAAGCTGTATTTCTAAATTTAGTTACAGGGAATCCATCAGTCCATTCTCTATAATCATTCATTTCGTAGTTATGCCCATCTGTCCAAAACAAACTAGCTCTTACATCATTTGAAGCTTGTAGTTCTGCAATGTTATCCCCAAATAATCCGTACCATCCTTTAGAAGATCTGTGACCTGTCCATCCTTGAGTAGCTCCAAACTGAGCTAAAGGCATAGTGTCTGCACTTAAACTTCCGTTAACAATGTAGGTTGTGTTACCATAACTTTGACTAGTTACAGATTCAGCTATAAGTGGAAAGATAATTTCTGGTGACATGTCATTATCAGAAGAGAACATTCTAATAAAGTTATTGTCTAAGCTATAAGGTCCTTCATTAATAATTTTATTAATGTAGGTAGCAGCGTCATCCCATCTTGCAGTACCTGTGTATACTTCTGCATTGATGTATAATTTTGCTAAAAGCATATCGACTACATATTTATTAGCTCTACCATAGTTAGAAGTCTCGCTAATAACAGGTTCTATAGCTAATAATTCAGTTTCAACGTAATTAAATAATTCTTGTCTTGAAGCCTCAGGTAATGGTTCTGACTGACCAAAATTCTCTTCCGTAGCTAATACACCTTTTCCAAATACATCAATGATATTATAGTATGCAAGTGCTCTTAAGAATCTTGTTTCTGCTACAATGTTTTCTTCATTAGGGAAATCTGCTATCTCTAATGCTTGTAAGAAGTTGTTACATTGTGGGATAGTGTAATAAGCTCTGTCATAGAATAATCTAAAAAACTTATTGTTTCTGTCCCAAGCAGATGTTGTAGTAAGCTGGTCTAAACCATCATCTCCCCAGCGATTTTTCATAGCGTCTGCCGTAAAATCTTGTAAGTTGATGATAGCTCTCAAAAAAGCTCCTTCACCAGCATCTGGACTTACAATATCTGAACTACCAGGACCGCTTGGGCCTGTTAATGCATAAGAAGCATATAGTCTAGAGACTAGTCCTTCTACAGCATTAGGGTCGGAAGCTAATAATTCCTCAAGTGTTAATTCAGTTATAGGCTTTGTGTCTAAATCGTCAGTACAAGAGAAATAGAACCCTATAATTGTTAAACTGAATAAAATTAAAATTCTTTTTTTCATAATTCTTTTTTTAAAAATCTATATTAACACCTAATGTGTAAACAGTAGGTCTAGGATAAAAGTTTCTGTCAATACCACCAAAGTTTTCTGGGTCTTCACCAGAGTAATCTGTTATTAAGAACGGATTAGTTACGGCAGCATATAACCTCATAGAGCCATCTTTTATTAAATCACTAAAACGATACCCTAAAGCAATATTATCACATCTTAAGAATGTTGCATCTTCTAAATAATAGTCTGAGAACTGAATGTTACCATTTACATTTTGAATAACATCATTAGCAGAACCATCATAGAAGTTTAGAACATTAGTTAAGTTGTTCTGACTACTAAATACTGCAGCATCCGTCCATCCGTAGTTAAGTTGTGCAAAGTTGTACACGTTACCACCAATTTGACCTCTGAAGCTAGAGCTTAAGTCCCAATTTTTATAGTTTACATTTAAGTTAAAACCATAAGTCCAGTTTGGTGCAATTTGCTCGTAATAACGGTCAGCATCAGTAATTTGATTGTCACCATTTAAATCAACAAATGCGTTTGGAATAGGGTCGCCGTTTGAATCATATACTTGTTTAAATACATAAGCACTCCCTGCTTGCTGACCAACAGCATGTCTTAATAAGTCTGCACCTGTACCTCTAAGTGTACCACCTGCATTTATATTGTCAAGACCATTTAAGTCGGTAACTTCTGTGCTATTATAAGACAGGTTTCCACCTATGTTTATTGTTAGATCTTCTGTACTAACAGGAACTAGGTTAAGGTTAAGTTCAAAACCTTCACTTTCCGTTTCACCAATATTGTCAATAAAAGCATTGGTTAAAGCTTGTCCTGGAGGAACAGGAGCTTGAGCTAATAAGTCTCTAGTATTACGCTTGTATATATCAAAAGAACCTGATAGCATTCCGTTGTTAAACAAAGAGAAATCTAAACCTAGGTTATAAGTTGTAGTTTTTTCCCATGTTAAGTTGGGATTAAAAGGTTGCGCAGAATATAAAGATGAATTAGGGAAATACTGACTGTTAGCGTCACCCGCTAAGAATAATGGAATTGAAGGATAAAAGCCTACTACACCAGTAATATCTTGTTGTCCAGTTTCACCCCAACTTAATCTTAATTTTAAAGAATTAAAGACTTTAGAATCACTTAAAAACGCTTCTTCATCAATTTGCCAAGCTAAAGCAGCTGCAGGAAAATAACCCCAACGATTATCTTCGGTAAATAATGAAGACCCATCGGCTCTTACAGAAGCAGTTAATAAGAAACGCTCTAATACACTTATGTTAGCTCTCGCAAAATATGATTGTAAATTTAGAACGTTATAGTATCTAAAGTTAGGATTAGCTTCGTTATATACTAATTCTCTTCTACCAGAATCTGCATTATATTGATAACGAACTTGGTTACCGTCATTTTTGAAATTTTGATAAGAATAACCTGCCTGAACGTCATAGCTATCTACAATTTTACCTGTTAGCTCTTTTTTGTATTGTAAGAAAGCATCAAAGGTAGTATTAGTAATGTGTTGTTGTTCCTTGTAGTTAATACCTGGATTAAATACACCTTGCCCTGTGCTATTGTCTAATCTAAACGTTTCAAACGCACCATTAGTAAAACGTTCTTCTATTTTAGAACCAGATGCATCTAAACCTAAGTTTACAACAGCTCTAAGTTCAGGTAAAAATGGCATTGTGTAGTCTAATTCAGTATTTCCTACAAAACGATAAACATTTTCTGGGCGCTCTCTCTGTTCTAGTCTTGCTAATGGATTAGCTTGGAAAATACCAAAGTTACCACCTCCGTTTAGTGTTATGTAATAATTTTGAAATCTATTATTAGGAGCTCTATTATAGATAGGTTTAGTAGGGTCGAAATTAAGAGCTTCACCTATAGCACCACCAGCATCAACAGCATTTTTAAAAGCAAAGATACTCTTAGCGTTAACATCTAACTTAAGGTTATCATTTAGCAAACGTGGTGTAAGTTTAACAGACATTGTTAGTCTTTCATAGTCATCGTTTTTTACAACACCTTCAGCGTAGGTATAACCTACAGAACCTCTAAAAGGAATAGCATCCCAAAGATTAGCTCTTGCACTAAAGTTGGTGTTAGAGGTTGTTGCAGTTCTTGTAATAGCATCTCTCCAATTTGTGTTGTAAATATTTCTTCCGTTTATTGTTTGTGCTATGGCTTCTGAAGTAGCAACTGTACCAGCAGGAACTCCTAAGTCATCAACACGGTCTGGGTGATATTCTTGGATGAATCTTGTAAACTCATTTCCGTTCATCATATCTAATCCATCACCTAAAGTAGATACAGAATAGTCTGTAGAGAAATTATATTGTGCTCCACTAGAAGTACCTTTTTTTGTGGTTATGATAATAACACCATTAGATGCTCTAGAACCATAAATTGCAGTAGCAGAAGCATCTTTTAATATTGAGAAACTTTCAATGTCATTAGGGTTTACCAAAGTCAATGGGTTAGATACACCAGCAGGATTATCGTTTCCAATAGGTACACCATCTATAACTATTAATGGATTGTTTTGTGCGTTTAAGGACGATCCACCACGAATTCTAATATTTGGTGCAGCGTCTGGCGAACCTCCGTTATTGGTGATTCTAACACCAGCAGCTTTACCATTCAATAGTTGATCGGTAGAAACGATGGCACCTTGATTAAAATCCTTTGATGATACAACATCTACAGATCCTGTAGCGTCTTTCTTAGTAGTAGAACCGTAACCAATAAGTACTACTTCGTCTAATTGTGCTGCATCTTCTTCAAGTGCAATATCAAGACTAGATTGACCGCTAAATGTTATTTCTTGTGTTTTGTAACCTACATAAGAAACTACAACAGTCTCTCCTTGGTTAACTTCTAAGGTAAACTTACCGTCAAAATCGGTAGAAGCACCTCTCGAAGTTCCTTTTACCAAGACATTTACGCCTGGTAAAGGCATAGCGTTTGCTTTATCTGTTACTGTACCTGAAACGGTTGTTTGAGCCAATAAAGTGGTAGGCATCATTATCAAACAGAACAGTAAAGCATTTAAGAATGTTTTCATACAATGTTTTTAAGTTAATTGCTTAGTTAATTGATTTATATTTTCACTTCTTGGGTTAAATCTATGTAAAATTAGTGTGATTCATGTGTTAAAAAATATGACATAAGTCACGAAAACGTTTTCGTGTTAAAAACTTTTTAACAATCATTAACATTTTTATTAAAATAGCAAAAAAATGAGGAATTCGCAATTAGACCTAGTTAAAATTAAGGACTTTGGAATTTGAATTGTTAAAATAAGGTTATCTTCGCTCAACTATATTATAGTTAAAATATGAAACGAAAAATTACATTAAAGCAAATTGCAAGGGAGTTAGATGTGTCTATTTCTACGGTGTCTAAAGCTTTGAGAAATAGTGCTGAAATAAGCGACGATACAAAACAAAAAGTGCAAGCATTCGCAAAGTTGTATAACTATAGACCTAATAATATTGCTCTAAGTTTAAAAAACCGTAAAACAAACACTATTGGGATTATTATTCCTGAGATTGTACATCATTTTTTTTCTAAGGTAATTCGTGGTGTTGAGTTGGTGGCAAATAATAGAGGTTATAACGTTATTGTTGGGCTTTCAAATGAATCTTTTTCAAAAGAGGTAATTAATATGGAAATGCTGGCAAACGGAAGTATAGATGGATTTATTCTTTCTATTTCTAAAGAAACACAGCAATTACAAGATTATCATCACTTTAATGAAACAATGAGCCAAGGAATGCCTATTGTAATGTTTGATCGTGTAGTTTCAGATATCAATTGTGATAAAGTAATTGTAGATGATTTAAATGGCGCCAGAAATGCTGTAGAAAAATTAATTAAAAATAAATGTAAATCCATAGCATTAATAACTACTAAAGACTATGTGAGTGTTGGCAAGTTAAGAACACAGGGTTATCTAGATGCCTTAGAGAAACATCAAATACAGCCTAAGGCAGAGCTTATTTTAAAAATTGATGACACCTTAGATTATGAAACACATTTAGAAGCTTTAGAAAAAGAGATTGAGCAACTGTTTAAGTCAAATAAAAACATAGATGGCATCTTTGCAGTTAACGAGCTCTATGCCTTGTCAGCAATGAAGGTTGCAAGAAAATTAGGATTAGATATTCCAAATGATATACAGGTTATTGGTTTTACTGACGGTGTTTTGTCCAAACATTCAACTCCAAGTTTAACTACTGTAAGTCAGCATGCGCAACAGATGGGTGAGAAAGCAGCAGATCTCCTTATCAACAAGTTAGAAAATAAAATAGAAACGGAAGAAGAAGAATTTCAAACCATCGTAATTGAAACAGAATTAATTGAGCGCGAATCCACTAAATAATAATTTAACATTGGTGTTCTAACAATCTTTTATATCTTTACCGACGATTCAAGACTTATATTTTCACTTCTTACATAAGTTTTGATGAGCACTGCTTATCAGAATAGTATTAATTTAAACATACTATTTAATGAAAAAGCGCACACTAGGTTTCTGGGAAATTTGGAACATGAGTTTTGGGTTTCTGGGAATTCAAATGGGTTTTGCCCTCCAAAATGCCAATGTTAGTAGAATATTCCAAACACTAGGAGCAGAGATTGAAGATATTCCAATTCTTTGGGTAGCTGCACCATTAACTGGATTAATTGTTCAGCCAATTGTTGGTTATTTCAGTGATAGAACGTGGCATCCCAAATTGGGACGTAGAAGGCCTTACTTTTTAATTGGAGCTATTTTAGCATCTACAGCATTATTTATAATGCCCAATTCTCCAGTATTGTGGTTCGCAGCAGGTATGTTGTGGATAATGGATGCGTCAATTAATGTATCAATGGAGCCCTTCAGAGCTTTTGTCGGCGATAACTTGCCGGATCATCAAGCTACTAAGGGATTTGCCATGCAAAGTTTTTTTATAGGCATCGGCGCTTACGTGGCGTCAAAACTCCCAAACATTTTAACCTATTATGGTGTTGCCAATACAGCACCGGAGGGAATAATACCTGATTCAGTAAAATATTCTTTTTACATAGGTGGTGCAGTATTTTTAATTGCTGTCCTTTGGACTGTAGTAAAATCTAAAGAGTATAGTCCTGAGGAGATAGAAGCCTTTGAAGATGTAGAATCAAACAATTATAAAGAAGAGGAGAAGTCGCAGGCTTGGTTCATTTCCAATGGAAAAACACATGTAAGAAATGGAACTATTGTTTTAATAGTAGGTTTGGCTTCTACCTATCTAATCTATAAGTATCAACTTAAAAAGGATTTGTATGTATTAACCCTTGGTTTGTTAAGTCTTGGAGGGTTGGCACTTGTTATTTCAGGCTTAATGCAAAAAAGTAGAAATTTCAAAAATGGCTTTGTAACCATTATGAACGACTTTCAAAACATGCCAAAGGTAATGAAGCAACTTGCTTGGGTGCAGTTCTTTTCTTGGTTTGCTTTGTTTTCAATGTGGATTTATATGACACCTGCTGTGACAGAACATATTTACAATTCTGTTGATACTACATCTGTAGCCTATAATGATGGTGCAAATAGAGTTAATAATATGTTTGCTAATTATAATATTATTGCCGCAGCGGTAGCATTTCTTTTACCACTGATGGCAAAGAGGACGAGTAGGAAATTTACACATTTTTTAGCTCTAGTTTTTGGCGGATTGGGATTAATGTCGATTTATTTTATTAGTGATCCTACAACGGTTAATCTAGAGTGGTTGCCAATGATGGGTGTAGGTGTCGCTTGGGCTTCCATACTATCTATTCCCTACGCTATGCTTGCAGGTGTTTTACCTTCAAGTAAAATGGGTTATTACATGGGTGTTTTTAATTTTTTTATCGTAATTCCTCAGCTCGTTGCTGCTTCAATATTAGGCTTTTTGGTCTCAAAATTTTTCAACAACCAACCAGTTTATGCCCTTTTCGTTGGCGGAATTTCAATGATATTCGCCGGATTACTAACGCTAAGAGTGAAGGATAAAATAACAAAATAAATGAAAACTAAAGGCTTCATATTCGATCTAGATGGTGTCATTGTAGACACCGCAAAATACCATTTCTTGGCGTGGAAAAAATTAGCTAATGATTTAGGTATAGACTTTACCGAAGAAGAAAACGAACAACTAAAAGGTGTAAGCCGAGTAAAATCGCTTGAAAAGATTTTAGCTTGGGGAAATAAAACCCTTTCAGAAAAAGAATTCAACGCGCAAATGGCTAAGAAAAATGAAGATTACTTAAGCCATATTGCTAAAATGGACGAATCTGAAATTCTTCCAGATGTACCAAAAGTACTCAACTTTTTGAGTGAAAATAAACAACCTATATCCTTAGGTTCTGCAAGTAAAAATGCCAGAACCATTTTAGAGCGTGTTAATTTAAAAGAACAATTCAATGCTATTGTAGATGGTAACGATGTTACCAAAGCAAAGCCAGACCCAGAAGTGTTTTTAATAGCTGCAAAACTGTTAAATGTAGCACCAGAGGACTGCATCGTTTTTGAAGATTCAGTTGCTGGTGTAGAAGCAGCTAATTTTGCCAATATGATATCTATAGGTATTGGTAGCAAGGATGTATTGGGTCATGCTAAATATGTCTTCAATGATTTTACGGAAATTTCTGAAGATTTTATAGAACAACTTATAAACGAATAAAAAATAAGCCTTTTTTTCTTGGGCTCATAAAAAGAGACAAATGAATTTAGATTATATCATACCTAACGCTTGGTCAATCATCGAAGAAGGATTCGACCCAAACAAAGTTAAAGCTTCAGAAAGTATCTTTAGCTTAGGAAATGGTGCAATGGGACAACGTGCCAATTTTGAAGAGAGGTATTCCGGACCTACGTTTCAAGGAAGTTACATTGCAGGTGTTTACTATCCAGATAAAACAAGAGTAGGTTGGTGGAAAAACGGTTATCCCGAGTATTTTGCTAAGGTGTTAAATGCACCAAGCTGGATTGGTATCAACGTTATGATTAATGATGAAACTTTAGACCTGCATACGTGTAAAAAGGTTGAAAACTTTAAGCGCGAGCTTAATATGAAAGAAGGTTGGTTGTCCAGAAGCTTTACGGCAACACTTCGAAATGATGTAGAAATCGAAGTCAATGTAAAGCGTTTTCTGAGTCTTACTGAAGATGAAGTGGGAGCAATTAATTATGAAGTAAAACCACTAAATTCTGATGCTAAGGTAACCTTTCAACCGTATTTAGATAGTGGGATTACCAATGAGGACACCAACTGGGACGACCAGTTTTGGGATACGCAAGATGTGGTTCAAGATGGAGAGAAAGCATTCATCAAAGCCAAAACGATGAAGACAGAATTCCATACCTGTACATTTATGGAATCTCGTATTTATCTTAATGGTGATTCAGTTGAAGCAAATGCAACAGTTGATAAAACGTCAAACAAAATAGCCTTTACCTATACGCAATATGCAAAGCAAGGTGAGACGGTTGCTATTCATAAATTTGGTGGTTACACAGTAGATAGAAATCACGATAAAGACCAATTAATCACGGCAGCAAGTTCGGTTTTAGATACGGCTGTAAATGAAGGTTTTTCAAGTTTACTAGATGCTCAAAAAGAAGCTTGGGCTAAGATTTGGGATATGGCAGACATCACTATAGATGGTGATTTAAAAGCGCAACAAGGTATTCGATTTAATATCTTTCATTTAAATCAAACCTATTTAGGAACCGACCCTCAATTAAATATAGGTCCAAAAGGTTTTACAGGCGAGAAGTATGGTGGAAGTACCTATTGGGATACTGAAGCATATTGTATTCCATTCTATATGGCAACCAAAGACCAAAGCGTAGCCAGAATGTTATTAACCTACAGATATAAGCACTTAGAAAAAGCCATTGAAAATGCCGAAAAATTAGGCTTCAAAAATGGTGCAGCTTTATATCCAATGGTAACAATGAATGGTGAAGAATGCCACAACGAGTGGGAAATTACCTTTGAAGAAATTCACAGAAATGGTGCTATAGCTTTCGCTATTTACAACTATTTCCGTTATACAGGAGACTTTAGTTATGTGCCAGAAATGGGACTTGAAGTATTGATCGGAATTGCAAGATTCTGGCATCAACGTGCAACCTTTTCAACATACAGAAACAAGTATGTTATTCTTGGAGTAACTGGTCCGAACGAGTATGAAAACAACATTAATAATAACTGGTACACCAACTACATTGCGCAGTGGTGTATTAAGTATGCAGCAGAATGTATAGATAAGGTTGAAGCTGATTATAATTCAGATTACACGCGTGTTATGAATAAGGCTAAACTCTCTAAAGCTGAAGTTAAAGAATGGTTAGAAGTGGCTAATAATATGTACTTCCCACATTCTGAAGAACACAATGTATTCTTGCAACAAGACGGTTTCTTGGACAAGGAATTAATCACTGTGGCAGATTTAGACAAGTCGCAAAGACCAATTAACCAAAAGTGGTCTTGGGATAGAATTTTACGTTCGCCATACATTAAACAAGCAGATACATTACAAGGGTTTTACTTCTTCGAAGATCATTTTACAACTGAAGAATTAGAGCGTCATTTCGATTTTTATGAGCCATTTACGGTTCACGAAAGTTCGTTGTCGCCTTGTGTTCATAGTATTCAGGCAGCGAAGTTAGACCGAATGGAGCAAGCATACACGTTCTACTTAAGAACATCGCGTTTAGACTTAGATGACTACAACCACGAAGTGCACGAAGGACTTCACATCACATCAATGGCTGGTACCTGGATGAGTATTGTGGAAGGTTTTGGAGGTATGCGTGTTAAGGACAATAGGCTAACTTTTGAACCTCGCATTCCTAAGCAATGGGAAGGTTATTCATTCAAAGTGAATTTTAGACATCAAATCTTAAAGGTTATCGTTAATCAAGGTAAAACACACTTTGAAGTTGATGGCGACCAAGATTTACAAATTATAGTTAATGGTGAAAACGTAACTATTTCGCCAAACAATTTAGTAACAGTTTAAGCTGCTAAGTTTTACAAGAACATTAAATACATTAATTATGAAGAAACTATCATTAGTTATTACTTTTTTTTCAATCGTTTTAATGTGGTCTTGTAAAGAAAAGGCAGATTCTACTACGACTGAAACTGAAGATAAACCATTACCTGAATTTAATGATGTTGAAAAGATTGAACCGCCATTTTGGTGGACAGGCTTTAAAAACAAATCACTTCAACTTTTGGTTAAACATCCAGATATAGGGAAGTTTATTCCAGAAGTTGATTCTGGTGATGTTTCTCTGGTCAAATTTCACAAAGCAGAGAGCCCAAACTATCTATTTTTAGATTTAGAAATTGCAGAAGGAGCAAAACCTAATAAATTCAATATTATTTTTAGAGAAAACGACTCTATTGGATTAGTGCAAACCTACGAGTTAAAAGCTCGAGAAAAATCTGCTGAAGATTATGTAGGTTTCAATAGTTCTGATGCTATTTATCTTATCACACCAGACCGTTTTGCAAATGCCAACCCAGATAACGATGAGGTTGAAGGTTTGCTGCAGCAAGGTATCGATAGAACTGATGGTTATAAGCGTCACGGTGGCGACATTCAAGGTATTACAGAGCATTTAGATTATATTGATGAAATGGGCTTTACTGCTGTTTGGCCTTGCCCAATTTTAATCAACGATATGTCAAGTGGCTCATATCACGGCTACGCAATGACCGATTTTTATAAAGTAGACCCTCGTTTCGGAACTTTAAATGAATACAAAAATTTAGCCAACCAACTTCATAATAGAGATATGAAACTTATTATGGACCAAGTGGCTAACCACTGTGGACTAGAACATTGGTGGATGAAGGATTTACCATTCAAAGATTGGGTAAATTACCAAGAACATTACGAGCAAAACAAGGATAATTGGGATTGGAAAACCACTAAAATGTCTAACCATAGACGTACTACAAATCAAGACCCTTATGCTTCCGAAGCAGATTACGAAGGCATGTCAAAAGGCTGGTTTGTGCCAAGTATGCCAGATTTAAATCAGAAAAATCCATTTATGGCCAAGTACATTATTCAAAATAGTATTTGGTGGGTAGAAGTTTTAGGTTTAGACGGAATTAGACAAGATACGTATCCTTATCCAGATAAAGATTTTATGAGTGATTGGGCAGGAGCCATTATGACCGAATATCCAAACTTCAGCATCGTTGGTGAAGAGTGGAGTTTAAATCCGTTGCTAATTGCATATTGGCAAGAAGGACATCAAAATACGGATGGCTATGATTCTAATTTAACATCGTCAATGGATTTTGCAATGCAAGCTAAATTAGTTGAGGCTTTAAACGAAGGCGAGGCTTGGAATAGTGGTTTGGTTAAAATTTACGAGGCTCTAGCAAATGACTTTGCATATACAGCACCAGAAAAGATTATGGCTTTTCCAGATAATCACGATATGAGCCGAATCTTTACACAACTTAAAGGCAATGCTACAAATACTAAAATGGCATTAAGTTACCTGTTGATGTTGCCTAGAATTCCTCAAATCTATTACGGAACAGAAATCTTAATGGATGATTTTGATAAGCCTGGAGACCACGGATTAATCCGCACAGATTTCCCTGGAGGTTGGCAAGGCGATACTGTAAATGCATTTACAGGAGAAGGCTTAACAGAAGCACAAAAGAATATGCAATATTTCCTTAAAAAAGTACTTAACTACAGAAAATCTAGTGAAGCTATTCACAGAGGCAAGACAAAACATTTTGCACCTTTTCAAGGCACTTACTTTTTATACCGTTCTAATAGTGACGAGACAGTGGTTCATATTATGAATAAAAACGATGAACCAATTGAAATCGATTTAAAGTATCACGAAGAAATGGGATTAAAAGGTAAAACCTTAAAAAATATCATTACAGGAGAGACTTTAACTTGGGATGATAGTATAAAGCTTAACGAGAAAGGAAGTTACATTTATTCCACAAAATTGTAAAGTTTTTGTCATTCCGCACTTGATGCGGAATCTATTTTATTATTATGAAAAACATCATCCTATACATCTCAATTTTCTTCACAACGGTTTCAGTGGTTGCACAAAACCCAAACCGTGTATACCAATCGCATCAACTTGAAAATGGAAAATTAAGCGTTACCACTAACGATGGTGAATATATATTTCAATTTTATTCTCAAAACACTATTGAGACCACGTTTATTCCAAAAGGCGAAAGTCAAAAAA
Source organism: Winogradskyella sp. (assembly GCA_002722255.1). GTDB lineage: Bacteria > Bacteroidota > Bacteroidia > Flavobacteriales > Flavobacteriaceae > Winogradskyella > Winogradskyella poriferorum. The sequence continues at coordinate 1,008,545 of PBLD01000001.1, forward strand.
AAGAAAGTCACGCTGTAGCTCAACATACTAAAAACTCTGATGTGAGTCTTAAAATAACTGATGGTGGTATTCTAGAATTTATTGGTTCAAACAGTTTAAAGGATTGTTTGCCTTCAAACCTTAATTGCAACTATTTTACAACAGTAAAAATTCAGAAATCACCTTTCCAAATCTCATACTACTACAAAGACAAATTCATCACTTCCGAAAAACGTGGCTACTACAAAAGTAAGCACGAGCCAATGGATATGGTAAAAGGCAATGTCGTTGCCGATTCCACTGAAAAAATAGAATTCAACCTATCAAAAGAAGAAGTGCTGTATGGAGGTGGAGCAAGAGCTTTAGGTATGAATCGCAGAGGACATCGTTTACCATTGTTCAATCGAGCACACTATGGTTACGAAACGCATAGCGAGTTGATGAATTTCACAATGCCAATCGTATTGTCGTCTAATCAATATATGATTCACTTTGATAATGCACCAATTGGGTATTTGGACTTAGATAGCAAAGGCGATAACACCTTAACTTACGAAACCGTTTCTGGTCGTAAAACTTATCAAGTTATCGTAGGAGAATCGTGGTACGATATGTTGAATAATTACACCAATCTCACAGGAAAACAGCCAATGTTACCACGTTGGGCTTTGGGTAATTTTTCAAGCCGATTTGGATACCATTCACAAGAGGAAGTAGAACAAACTATAGCTAAATTCAAAGAAGAAAAAATTCCGGTTGATGCCATAATTCTAGATTTATATTGGTTCGGGAAAGAAGTTAAAGGCACGATGGGAAATTTGGAAGTCTTTAGAGATTCGTTTCCAGATTTTGAAGGTATGGTAAAGCGTCTCAATGATAAAGGTGTCAAAACCATCCCGATTACAGAACCTTTTGTCCTAACCACATCAAAGAAATGGGATGAGGCAGTGGCTAAAAATATATTAGCTAAAGATTCTGTTGGTAATCCTGCCAGATATGATTTTTACTTCGGAAACACAGGACTTATTGACATCTATAAACCAGAAGGCGAACAATGGTTTTGGAATATTTACAAAGATTTAACCAACAAAGGTGTGGCTGGTGTTTGGGGAGATTTAGGTGAACCAGAAGTACATCCAGATTGGGTACAACATCATACAGGTTCAGCTTCAGAAGTGCATAATATTTACGGTCACGATTGGGCACGTTTAATTTACGAAGGTTATCAACGCGATTTTCCAAATACAAGACCATTCATTTTAATGCGCGCAGGTTATTCTGGTAGTCAACGTTATGGAATGATACCTTGGTCTGGCGATGTTAACCGAACTTGGGGAGGACTGCAAAGTCAACCAGAAATTGCGCTTCAAATGGGAATGCAAGGTTTGGCATATATGCATAGCGATTTAGGTGGTTTTGCAGGTGCAAATTTAGACGATGAGCTTTATGTGCGTTGGTTGCAGTATGGAGCGTTCAACCCAATTTTTAGACCTCACGCGCAAGAAGATGTACCAAGTGAGCCAATTTATAGAAGTGAAAAAGCCAAGCGATTAGCAAGTTTTGCCATCGCAATGCGATACAGATTGTTACCATATAACTATAATTTGGTGTACGAAAACCATAAATATGGAAAGCCGCTAATGCGTCCATTATTGTTTGAAGAACCTAGCAATCCAGAATTATTCAATTATTCAAAAACCTATTTATGGGGAAATGATATTCTGGTCTCGCCAGTTTTAGAAGCAGGCAAAAAGGAGCAAGAAATTTACTTCCCAAAAGGTTCAAAATGGTTTGATATCGAAACCGATAATATTACCGAAGGTGGTACAATAAAAACTGTTCAGTTGCGAGAAGATTTTATTCCGGTTTATGTCAGAGCAGGTGCATTTATTCCGTTAACTGATATGGTTCAGACTACTGAAGATTATCGTGGTAGTGATATAGAGTTACATTATTACTATGATCTTAGTATTTCTGAGAGTAAGGGAAGTTTATATATGGACGATGGTAAGGAAACGAATCCTATTCAGAAAGAGGCTTACGAGATATTAGGCTTTGAATCTAAAATTAAGCAAAGAAATCTTTTATTGAATTTTAAATATATCAAGAAATATAATTTTCAGCGAGATGATTTGAGGCTTAAGGTAATATCTGGTCATAAAAAAATTACTTTGATTGTTCATAATGTTAAAAGCCAACCAAAAAAAATCAAAGTAGGAAGAGAAAAGGTTCAAGGGACATACAATTCAAAGTATAAAACCTTAACCCTAAATGTGAGTTGGGATACTTCAACCGAAAAAGAAATTAAAATAAAGCTTAACAAATAGTATGCGTTCAAAATATATAATTGCTTTAATTTTACTTGTATCGCTTATTTTTAGTTGCAAAAACGAGCCAAAACAAACTATAAAAACTGAAGAAACTAAATCAGTGATGAAAAAGAAAGAAGTCGTATATCAGGTATTTACACGTTTATTCGGAAATACCAATACCAACAATAAACCGTGGGGAACTTTAGAAGAAAATGGAGTTGGTAAATTCAACGATTTCACGGATAAAGCACTTGCTGAAATTAAGGATTTAGGAGTGACACATATTTGGTACACAGGTGTACCACATCACGGTGTAATTACTGACTATTCAAAATACGGAATTTCTAACGATGATCCTGATGTCGTTAAAGGTCGTGCAGGTTCGCCTTATGCGGTTAAGGATTATTATAATGTAAATCCAGATTTGGCTGAAAATGTAGAAAACCGATTACAAGAGTTTGAAGCCTTAATCGAGCGTTCGCACAACGCAGGTTTAAAAGTGTTAATAGATATTGTGCCAAACCACGTGGCTCGAAATTATCAGAGTTTAACTAATCCTGAAGGCACAACGGATTTTGGAGCAGAAGATGACAAAACCGTGACTTACAAAGTTAATAACAACTTTTATTACAATCCAGGAGAATCGTTTAAAGTGCCCAATTGGGAAAACGGCTATCAACCGTTAGGTGGCGAAAATCATCCCAAAGCTGACGGAAAGTTTGAAGAAATTCCCGCAAAATGGACAGGCAATGGTTCAAGAGCGTCGCAGCCCAATATGAACGATTGGTACGAAACAGTAAAAGTTAACTATGGAATCAATCCTGAAGGTCAAAAAGATTTTGATGAATTACCTGAAGGTTTCGATAACGAAGATTACAAAGCACATTATAACTTTTGGAAAGACAAAACAGTACCTAGTTCTTGGGTAAAGTTCAAAGACATTGCCCTGTATTGGACAGCCAAAGGCGTTGATGGTTTCCGATTTGATATGGCAGAAATGGTACCTGTAGAATTTTGGAGTTATATGAATTCGCACATCAAAATGAAGAATCCAAACGCATTTTTATTGGCTGAGGTTTACCAACCGCATTTGTATAGAGCTTACATCAAAAAAGGAAAAATGGATTACTTGTACGACAAGGTACAATTGTATGATACCTTAAAGCACGTAATGCAAGGTCACGGAAGTACGTACAACATTCCTCCAATTCAAGAGGATTTAAAAGATATTGAGCATCATATGCTTCACTTTTTAGAAAATCACGACGAGCAACGTATTGCGAGTACAGATTTTGCTGGTAATGCTGAAAAAGGAAAGCCAGCAATGGTGGTGTCTGCAACTATAAGCACATCGCCAACAATGGTATATTTTGGTCAGGAATTTGGCGAAAAAGCCGAAGAAGATTTAGGTTTTGGAGACCCAACCCGAACCTCGATTTTCGATTATGGAAGCGTACCAAGCGTAGTACGTTGGGTAAACAACAAACAGTTTGATAGTGGCCAATCTACCGAAGATGAAAAAGTATTACGAGACTTTTATAAGCGCTTATTAAACTTCACGATTACCAGTGAAGCTTTAATGGGAGACTATCAAGATTTGCAACATTACAATCAGCAACATACTGAGTGGTATAACGATAAGGTCTTAAGTTTTGCACGTTGGAGTGAAGATGAAAAACTCATTGTAATTTCAAACTTTAATGCCGAAAACACCTATGGTTTTGAATTGCAATTACCAGAAGATTTGGTCTCAAAATTAGGTTTGAAAGATGGAGATTATCAAGTTGAAGATCAGTTGTACAAGAATTATACGTCAACTTTAAAAGTTGAAAATGGCAAAGCCCAAGTACGTATTGATATAAAACCTTTAGAATCATTCATACTTAAAATAAAGTAATCATGAAAAAATTAATATTTACCTTTTTTGCAATTGCTCTGTTTGCAAGTTGCAAAGAAGAAAAAAAGGAAACTAAAATAGCAGAGGACGAGCCAAAAACCAGTGTTGAAATTGAACCGATTTCAGATGAGATTTTGGAAACGGCAGTAATCTATGAAGCAAATATTCGTCAATATTCTCCGGAAGGTACTTTTGATGAATTCACTAAAGATATTCCAACTTTAAAAGAATTAGGAGTAAAAGTCATTTGGCTAATGCCAGTCTTTCCTATTTCTGAAACCAAACGAAAAGCTACAGGTGGTGAAAATAGCAAATTTGCTTCTGATTTTCCAGAAGAAGAACAAGCTAAATACTTAGGGAGTTATTATGCGGTAACCGATTTCACAAAGATCAATCCTGAATTTGGAACTAAAGAAGACTTTAGAGAATTGGTCAATGCAGCTCATGAAAACGGAATCTATGTCATTTTAGATTGGGTTCCAAATCACACAGGTTGGGACCACGAGTGGTTAAAAAATCATCCAGATTATTACACCCAAGATGAATCGGGTGAGATTGTACATCCTGAAGGAACTGATTGGACAGATGTTGCAGATTTAAACTATGACAATCAAAATATGCGTAAGGAAATGATTGAAGATATGCTGTATTGGGTAAAAGATGAAGGTGTAGATGGTTTTAGATGTGATGTTGCAGGTTCTGTGCCTGTCGATTTTTGGGAAACGGCTATTTCTGAATTAAGAAGTGAAAAGAATGTGTTTATGCTAGCTGAAGCTTGGGAGCCAGAATTGCTGAAAGGCGAATTGTTTGATATGGCTTATGCTTGGAATGGACATCACTTAATGAATGACTTAGCAAAAGGTGAAAAATCACCTGAAGATTTTTATGAGTATATGACTAAAGTTTCAACGGATTATGAAGCAAATGATATTCTTATGAATTTTGTTACCAATCATGATGAAAACTCGTGGAGCGGAACCATAAAAGAACGTATGGGAGATAAAAAAGACATATTTACTGCACTAGAATATATGATGCCAGGAATGCCATTAATTTATAGTGGACAGGAGTATGATATGGAACATCGCCTTAAGTTTTTTGAAAAAGATTCTATTCCAAAAGAAAAAGGAGAGTATTTCGACCTGTTGAAGAAATTAGGAGAGCTTAAAAGTACTAATGTAGCTTTGAATGGTGGTAAAGATGCAGCTTCATATAAAGCGATGCCATACTCAGATAGTATCTTAATGTTTGAAAGAAGTAAAGGTGAAGAAATCATAATTTTTGTTGGAAACTTTACAGGTAGTGGCAATAGAGTTGTAATTCCTAAAGGGAAATATAAAAACTATCTAACTGGCGAGATTGAAACAATTACACCACAAGCCCAGCCAATAGAAGCTTGGGAATATAAAATCTTAATTAAACAATAATGTACAGATATTTTTTAGTAACCATTATAGCTTTTTCAATGCTTAGCTGTAAAGAAAATAAAAATGTAGTCAAAGAAAAACCAAAGGCACCATTTGTTTGGGAAGGAGCGAATCTCTATTTTCTGTTAACCGACAGATTCAATAATGGTGACACATCGAACGATGTTAATTTTGATAGAACCAAAGAAACAGGAAAACTTAGAGGTTTTGAAGGAGGAGATATCAAAGGCATCACCCAAAAAGTAAAAGAAGGCTACTTCACTGATTTAGGGATAAATGCCATTTGGATGACTCCAATTGTTGAACAAATTCATGGAGGAACTGATGAAGGTACAGGTGTAACGTATGGTTTTCATGGGTATTGGGCAAAGGACTGGACAAGCATAGATCCAAATTATGGTACTAAAGAAGATTTGCATGAATTAGTAAAAGAAGCGCATTCGAGAGGCATTCGCATTGTGCTAGATGCAGTGATTAATCACACAGGTCCTGTTACGGAAAAAGATCCTGTTTGGCCAGAAGATTGGGTTCGTACAGATGTGCAATGTTCTTATGACAATTACGAACACACTGTCAGTTGTACTTTGGTAAAAAACTTACCAGATATCAGAACTGAAAGCAATGAAAATGTAGAGTTACCTCCGCAATTGGTTGAAAAATGGAAAGCAGAAGGACGTTATGAGCAAGAAGTAAAAGAGTTAGACGAGTTCTTTGAAAGAACAGGCCATCCAAGAGCTCCACGTTTTTATATCATGAAGTGGCTTACAGATTATATTACTGAATTTGGTGTGGATGGTTACAGATGTGATACGGTAAAGCATACAGAAGCCTATGTTTGGGAAGAATTCAAAAAAGAGTGTGATTATGCTTTTACGGAATTCAAAAAGAACAATCCAGAAAAAGTTATGGATGATAATGATTTTTATCTGGTAGGTGAAGTTTACAACTATGGCATCAGTGGAGGAAAACTATTTGATTATGGTGACAAAAAAGTCAATTATTATGATGATATGTTCAATGCGCAAATCAATTTCGAATTCAAATGGAATGCTAAAGAGAATGGTTACGAAGATTTATTCAAACGCTATTCAGGTATTTTAAATGACGAGTTGAAAGGATTCGGCGTACTAAATTATTTAAGCTCTCATGATGATGGTGGTCCATTTGATCCTAAAAGGGAAAAACCATTTGAGACAGCAAATAAATTATTATTGTCACCAGGAACATCGCAAGTATATTATGGTGATGAATCTGCAAGATCTTTAGTGGTTGAAGACACTCAAGGAGATGCAACCTTACGTTCGTTCATGAACTGGGATGCTGTAAAATCAGATGCAAAAACAAATAAAGTCTTAGAGCACTGGCAAAAATTGGGTAAATTCAGAGAGCGTCATCCAGCTGTCGGTGCTGGGATGCATCAAATGATAACTAAAGAGCCTTATCTGTTTTACCGAAGTTATTATAAAGGAGATTTCAAAGATCTAGTTGTTATAGGTTTAGACTTGTTAAAAGGAGAAAAAGTCATTGATGTTTCTAAAGTATTTGAAGAAGGCGAATTGCTTCAAGATGCATATTCTGGTGTTAAAGCAACAGTAGAAAACGGAAAAATTACCATAAATTCGAATGCTAATATCATTTTAATCGAAAGACAATAAATCAATCTTAATGAAATTCAATCTTATCCCATTAATCCTTGCAGTCCTTTTCTTTTCTTGTAATCAAAAAGAAAAACATATTACTGAAGTGACTTCGCCAAATAGTGAAGTGAAAGTAAATTTCAACCTTAATGCTCAGGGACAACCGTTTTATACCGTAATGTTCAATAACAAAACCGTAGTAGATAGCTCTTACTTAGGGTTTGAGTTTACAAATGCTGAAGCTTTAAAGGATAATTTCAATATTGTAAATACAACATCAAGTACATTCAATGAGACGTGGCAAATGCCTTGGGGAGAACAAGTCGATGTGGTAAATCATTACAATGAATTAAGAGTTGAATTACAAGAAACATCAGAATTAAAACGAAAACTAAACCTTGTTTTTAAAGTATATGACGATGGTATTGGATTCAGATACGAATTCCCAGAACAAGCTAATTTTAAAGAAGCATTAATTAAAGACGAGCATACAGAGTTCAATTTAACCGAAGACTATAAAACGTTTTGGATTTCTGGTGATTGGGATATTTACGAGCATTTATATAACACAACTAAGCTTTCAGAAATAGATGCTTTACAATTTGCTAATCATAAGAATTTAGCACAAACCTATATTCCTGAAAATGCTGTAAATACACCAGTTACTATGGTTGGCGCAGATGGTACACACTTAAGTTTTCACGAGGCAGCGTTGATAGATTATTCAGGAATGACTTTAAAAGTAGATACTGAAAATCTTGATTTAAAGAGTAATTTAGTAGGTTCAGAGAATACTGATTATAAGGTAAAACGAATGTTACCTTTTGAGACACCTTGGAGAACCATTCAAATTTCAGATAACGCACCAGAACTCATAGAATCAAAGTTAATCGTAAACCTAAACGAACCAAATAAACTTGGAAATGTATCTTGGTTTACACCAATGAAGTACACAGGTGTTTGGTGGGAAATGCACTTAGGGAAATCGTCTTGGGATTACGGTATGACTCAAAATATGAGTACTTGGACAGATACAGGAGGTGCACACGGAAAGCACGGAGCAAATACTGAAAATGTAAAACGTTTTATAGACTTTTCGGCAAAAAATAACATTGGTGGTGTTTTAGTTGAAGGTTGGAATACTGGTTGGGAACATTGGATTGGTTTTGAAGATCGAGAAGGCGTATTCGATTTTGTAACACCTTATCCAGATTATGATATTGATGAGGTAACACGATATGCTAAAGAAAAAGGTGTAGAAATTATAATGCACCACGAAACCTCTGCGGCAACCGAAACGTATACCAAACAACAAGACACAGCTTACGCCTTAATGCAGAAATACGGTATGCACTCAGTAAAATCTGGTTATGTTGGCAAAATTCTTCCGAAAGGTGAATACCATCACGGACAGTATATGGTGAATCATTACAACAATGCAGCCATTAAAGCTGCTGAATACGACGTTGCAGTTAATGCGCACGAGCCAATTAAAGCAACGGGTTTACGTAGAACTTATCCAAATATCATTTCTCGTGAAGGTTTAAGAGGTCAAGAATTTAATGCTTGGGCAAGCGATGGAGGTAATCCACCAGAGCATTTGCCAATAGTTGCTTTTACAAGAATGTTGTCTGGTCCTATAGATTACACACCAGGAATTTTCAATATTAAGTTTGATGAATACAAACCAGACAATCAGGTAAACACTACGATTGCTCAACAATTAGCATTGTATGTGGTGATTTATAGTCCAATACAAATGGCTGCCGATTTAGTTGAGCATTATGAGGCGAACCCAGAGCCACTTCAATTTATAAAAGATGTTGGTGTAGATTGGCAACAGACTAAAGTCTTAAATGGCGAGGTTGGCGATTATGTAACTATAGCAAGACAAGAGCGAGAAACAGGAGATTGGTTTGTTGGTGGTATTACAGATGAAAATGCAAGAACAATAGACTTAACTTTCGACTTTTTAGACGATAACCAAAGCTATGAAGCTATAATTTATAAAGATGGAGATAACGCACATTGGGATGAAAATCCGCTAGATATTATTATCGAAAAAATTGAAGTGTCAAAAGGCTCAAATCTTTCAGTAAAATTAGCAGAGGGAGGAGGTTTTGCAATTAGCATAAAGAAAGTTTAGTTTTTTGTCAAAATATGTAACAAAATCATGTGTAAGTTCGTCTACTAATAAACGACTACAATTAAAATTTTGTAACTTAGGAAATAAAACTACTTTAATTCATTGAATATTAATAACCACATTGAGTCACCTTTAAATGTAAAGGTTAGCTTTAATAAGCTATTAGAAAAGTACGAACTGCTTATGCATTCCGATAAAAAAGCAGTGGTTTCTAATGCAAAACGTGTATTGCAGATCGCTAAGGATAATCCTATTCTTAGAGAGGGTTTTAGCGATTTGTCGTTGTTTGAAAAGTATGAAGATGAGATTGCAGGTATTCTTCAGGATTCCTTTAGTCCTATTTTAACACAAAATGAAATAAAAACAGCTTCTATACCTTTACAAGATGTTATTTTTAATTCATCAGAACGTTTTAATTCAATTTTGAAAGATGCTGGAGAGGACTTTGAATTAGAAATTAAAAACCTTCCAGAAGATCATAATTATATAATTGCATGTTCAATTATTTTGAAGTTCTGTTATGGTTATGACCTTAGTTTTAAACGACCTTTCTTCTATGAAATTCCAGATAAAAATGGTGTTATGCGTTACTATAAAATTCTGTACAATGCAGACTTTATAGAAATTACACCAAATGAGCATGCTCCAAATATTACACCAGAAGATTATGATCAACTGATAGATAATTTTGAGGATTTAGAGTTATGGAAATCAAAGTTTCCACCAAATAGTTATGATTTTAAAGGATTTGTAATTTCAAATATTTTTGATGTAACTGATGATCAGTCTATTTCCAATATTAAGTCTTCTCTTTTAGGTAAAGGAAAACGAAAGGACCAAGCCTTTATGGAAGACTTTCATGAAATCTTTCGTTCGCTCCTTGGTATAAAGGATATAAAAGTTGGGTTCTCTATCTACAATAAAGATGATGATTCATTTATGAGAGTCTATGGTGCTGGTATGACGAGTTATCTTCTTAATGAATTAGAAGCATCTTATTGCACAGATGCGCTGTGTGATTGGTCATATAATAGATTGCTTAAAGAGAAAAAATACTTCACAATTTCAAATGTAGAAGAGGTTTATGAAAGTAGAGATTGTGATGTACCTCATATTAAAGTTTTAAAAGAGCAAGGTATACAAAGTGCAATTTTTGCACCAATTGCTAATGACCAAGGGTTAATGGGAATACTAGAATTAGTATCTGATAAACCTAAGGTTCTAAATAGTGTTAATGCTAATAAACTTGTAGACGTAATGCCTTTTATTGTCTCGGCTGTAGAACGATCTAAGGCAGAGGAAGAAAATTTAATTGAAGCTGTAATACAGAAAGAATGTACCTCTATTCACTCTAGTGTACATTGGAAATTTGTGCAGGAAGCCAGAAATTATATCAAAGCGCAGTACAATAAAGAAGAATCAGCAACATTTAGAAAGATTGCTTTTGATAATGTGTATCCGCTATTTGGACAAATAGATGTTAAAGGTTCTTCAAATGCTAGAAATGAAGCTACCAAGAAAGATTTGCTAATGCAATTAAATCTTGCTGAGAAAATTCTCGATAAAAGTCTTGAGGAAAAACACTTGCCAATATTTGAGAAAATAAGGTTTCAGATTATAAAGCATAGTTCTGATATTAAGGATAATTTTAAGGTAGATAGTGAGCATGCCATTTCTGTCTTTTTAAAAGAAGAAGTAAAGCCAGCTTTTCAGCTCATAGCTAAAAGTCAAGAATCGCTTAAAGATGATATTGAAGATTACTTTAAAAAGATAGATGAAGATCTTAACGTTATTTATTTCTATCGAAAGCATTACGACGACACGGTAAAGCTTATAAATACCAATATGTCATCACTATTAGACGAAAAACAGATTGAGGCACAAAAAATGTATCCACACTTTTTTGAGCGTTTTAAAACTGACGGAGTAGAGCATAATATGTATATAGGTGAATCTATTACTAAACTAGATAGCTTTGATGTGATTTACCTTTATAATTTAAGACTGTGGCAATTACAGGTAATGTGCGAAATGGAGAACGCGTACTATCAAAACCAGCATGAATATCCAATAAGTTTAGATGTAGCTTCAATGGTGTTAGTGTTTAATCAGCCACTTTCAATTCGTTTTAGAATGGACGAAAAACGCTTTGATGTTGATGGTACTTATAACGCACGTTATGAGGTGGTTAAAAAACGTGTCGATAAAGCTTTTATAAAAGGTACTGAAGAGCGAATTACTGAAAAAGGAAAACTAACCATTGTGTATTCTCAAAAAGAAGATGAGGAGGAATACAAAACATACATAAGTTTTTTACAATCTAAAAACGTACTTGATAATGATTTAGAAGTCTTAGAGTTAGAGGACTTGCAAGGAGTAACCGGACTTAAGGCGTTAAGGGTTAGTATTCTTTACCATAATGAAAATGATGATAAGAATTTCTACACTTACAACGATTTAATGGAAACTATTAAATCCTAAAAATACCTTTTTCATCTTCCTTTGATTTTATAAAACCAGTCTCTTCATTAGTTTCTGGTAAAACATCCTCAATATTTACGTTAGGATTATCTTTTACCGCAATAGCAAAAGATATTAAAGAGATAATGATACCAATCATAAATACAGTATAGGTAATACGTAATAGTCTGTATTTGCGTTCTAGAACTTTACCTAAAAAGTATAAATCTTTTGTGAGTGCTTTATAGATATAGTCTTTATCTTTTACCATTTCTCCAATAGCCCATTCAAATTCTTTTAATTCCATTTTGTGGAAATTACCAAAAAAACTAAGGTTAACCTCTTGGTTTTCAACATCCTCTTTGGTAAACTCCCCACTTGTTACATTTGGTCGCGTAGCAATGATTGATAGTACCATAGAAATAACACAGAATGATAAAAATATAATGGTAGGCCAAGTTAAATAAGGGTTGGTGTCTAGCTTAGAAATTAGATTGGCAAGTACAACCGAAATAATAATGGCATTAACCGATAGCAATATGTTGGCTTTTGTATCGGCAATATCGCTTAGTTTAATATGGTTTCTTAATGCAGTTCTGTAAAATGTTTGTACACCACGTTCTGGGCTTTCGTTTTTATATTGAGCTTTGTATTTAGCTTTAAGTTTTTCAACATCAAGTTTCTTTTTACGCTTTTTCTTTTTGCCCATTAACTTTGCTAAGTTCTTTTCTTTTCGTGGTTGCCATTTTTTTAAAGCATATTCTGTATAAAAACTATGTTCCGTTAATACTTTTATATTTTCGGCTCGCCATTCAGCAGGCGTATAATTTTTAATACCACGCAGTTCTAGTTCTTTTCTAAGAAACTCGCTAGCTTCATTAAAATATTTTTTTCCAAAGTGAGAAGCGTCAGCATCTCGTATAATTTCTTCAAGTTTATTGGATGGTTCTTCATCAAACTTTGTTGCCATTATACAACTTGAAACAGCATTGATAATGTTTTCTTCAACCCCTTTTTCTTTCAAAAAAGCTTGGGCAAGTTTTACACTTTCAGCTTCGTGATTTTCAGAATTTACAGTGTAACCAATATCATGCAACAGGGCTGTTAACTCAAGTATATGAGACTCTTCTTTTGAGATTTTTGAGTTTTCTATAAGTTCTTTAGTGCTCTTTACTACGCGCTGTGTGTGCGTGTAGTTATGATATATAAAAGTGTTAGGAAGTTTGTCTGATAATAGGTTAAAAACATATTCCTGTGTGTCTTCAATAAGAGACTTTGCCATAAGTAACGTACATTATTAATTAGGTCTAAATTACGAAAATTACAAGACTTAACATTTAATTAGAGCTAATAGTAATTACTAAGTTGTATTTTTATAAAAATGATAAAGCAATAAGTTGTAACTACCATTTTAAATCCTAGACCAAAAAGCCTTCTTCATAACTATATGCAATTAAAAATAGCCGATACTTTTAATAAAGAATTACCGTCTGACACTAACTTAAGTAATACTAGAAGAAAAGTATTTGGTGCCATGTACTCTTATGTAAAACCCAGAGTACCTAAATCACCAAAGCTAATTCATGTATCACCAGAAATGTGTGAAAACATAGGAATTCATGAAGACGAAGTAGGTTCTGAGGAGTTTTTAAATATTTTTTCAGGCTCTGAATTGTACAAAGAAACGCAGCCTTATGCCATGGCTTATGCAGGACACCAATTTGGGAATTGGGCAGGACAGCTAGGTGATGGAAGAGCAATAAATTTATTCGAGGTACAGCACAACAAAAAACGATGGGCAATGCAACTAAAGGGAGCTGGTGAAACGCCATATTCTAGACAAGGAGATGGCTTAGCTGTTTTAAGGTCTTCCGTAAGAGAGTACTTGTGTAGTGAGGCAATGCATCATTTGGGAGTGCCAACAACAAGAGTTTTAAGTCTTATGCTTTCTGGAGATGAGGTGTTAAGAGATATGTTGTACAATGGTAATGCAGCTTATGAAAAAGGAGCTATTGTATGCAGAGTGGCGCCAACATTTATTCGTTTTGGTAATTTTGAATTGTTTGCTTCCAGAAATGATATAGACAATCTCAAAAAACTTACAGATTACACTATAAAGCATTTTTATCCAGAACTTGGAGCACCTTCAAAAGAAGTCTATATTCAGTTCTTTAAAGCAGTTACAGATAAAACTTTAGAAATGATTATTCATTGGCAACGTGTCGGTTTTGTACATGGTGTTATGAATACAGATAATATGTCTATTTTAGGACAAACCATAGATTATGGGCCTTATGGTTGGTTAGAAGGTTTTGATTTTGGCTGGACACCAAACACTACAGACAGAGAACATAAACGTTATCGATACGGCAATCAGCCAAACATAGCACTTTGGAATTTGCTACAACTTGCCAATGCTTTGTACCCTCTGGTTGAAGAGGCTGAACCATTTGAAACAATTCTAAATCAGTATCAAAAAGATTTTGAAGATGAATTTTTAGACATGATGCGTTCAAAATTAGGATTAGATACAAAAGTTGAAGGAGATAAACAATTAATTGAAGACTTAGAAGATTGCCTTTTAATCTCAGAAACTGATATGACGATTTTCTATCGTTTATTGTCTAATTATCAGAAGGGTAATATTGATGAAGGATTGAAAATTGTTGAAGATGCTTTTTACAATTCAGAAGAAATAAAGGGTGATAAGAAAAAAAAATGGGAGGCATGGTTTAATGCATACGATAAAAGAGTAAATTCAGAACCATTAACAGATTCAGAGCGACGATTGAAAATGGATGCGGTAAATCCTAAATACGTACTTAGAAATTACATGGCACAGTTGGCCATAGATAAGGCCAATGAAGGAGATTATGGTTTAATTGACGACATGTTTAAAATGTTGAAAAATCCATATAGAAATCAACCAGAATATCAAAAATGGTTCGCCAAAAGACCAGAATGGGCAAGACATAAAGTAGGATGCTCTATGTTATCTTGCAGCTCTTAACTTTTTAAAAAGTTTATATTTTTAGTTATAATAATACACATGAAACATATTTACAAAAGAATTACAATACTAGTTTTAATCCTTTTAAGTCATGCTTGTGCCACATACAAAGAACAATATGCTGAGGATGATTTTACAGTACAAACTTTACCAGATAAACCAATAGACAATGTGTTTTATTTAGTTGGTGATGCTGGTAAATCTCCAATGAATGGATATTCTGATGCTTTAATGGCATTTAAAAAATATTTAGCAGAACAAAAAGTTTCAAAAGAAGATTATACATTGTATTTGGGTGATAATATCTATCCAGCAGGATTACCTAAAAAAGAGCACAAGGACCGAGCATCTGCCGAAAATGCGCTTAAAGCACAATTCGGTGCAGTAGAAGAATTTAAAGGTAAAACCATATTTATACCAGGTAATCATGAGTGGTATGCTGGTGGATTAAAAGGTGTGAAACGTCAAGAAAAATACGTTGAAGATGCTTTAGGTAAAAATACCTTTCAACCAGAAAATGGTTGTCCTTTAGAAAGTATAGATGTTAGTGAAACAGTTCAGCTTATAATTATAGATACGCAATGGTATTTAGAAAATTGGAATGATAATCCTGGTATAAATGACGAATGCGAAATAAAAACAAGAGAACGTTTTTTCTTAGAAGTCGAAGGTGAATTAAAAAAAGCGCAAAACAAAACTATTGTATTTGCGATGCATCACCCAATGTATACCAATGGAGTACATGGTGGACAATTTGCTGCTTCAAAACACTTGTTTCCTGGGCAGAAGAAAATACCATTTCCAGGTTTGGCTTCTGTAGTTGCGCAAATTAGAACACAAGGAGGTGTTTCTATTCAAGATCGATATAACGAGCGTTATAATGAGTTAATGAAGCGTTTAGAAACCCTTGCTGTAGATAGTCCTAAATTAGTATTTGTGTCCGGTCATGAACATACGTTGCAATATATAGAAGAAGGCAGAATAAAACAGATAGTTTCTGGTTCTGGTGCAAAGGAGTCTTATGCTACGCTTAGTGATAATGGTTTGTTTTCCTATGGAAAACAAGGCTTTGCTAAACTCGTAGTGTATAAAGATGGTAGTTCTTGGGTACAGTTTTTTAGCGCCGAAAATGGAGAGCCAGAAGCCATGTTTCAAAAAGAAGTTATACCTCCAAACAAACCAGATTTTGATATTTCTACTTTACCAGATAGCTTTCCAAATACAGTTGAGGTTTCTATTTATTCAAAAGAAGAAACTGATAAAACGGACTTTTTTGAAGCTATTTGGGGAGAAAATTATAGAGATGTTTATAGTAAAAAAATTACGGCAAAAGTAGCCACTTTAGATACCCTTTACGGTGGATTAGAGGTAGTCCGAAAAGGTGGCGGGCATCAAACACGTTCTTTAAGATTAAAACTAAAAGACGGTAGAGAATTAAATATGCGAGCACTTAGAAAAAGTGCGACACAATACATTCAAACTGTTGTATTTAAAGATAATTTTATTAAGAATGAATTTGATGAAACCATAGTAGAAGATCTTATTTTAGATTTTTACACGGCAGCACATCCTTATGCGTTTTTAGTAGTGCCTAAACTTTCTGATGCTGCGCAGGTGTTACATACCAATCCAAAATTATATTACATTCCAAAACATAAGCATTTAGGAAAATATAACGATGAGTATGGTGGAGAACTGTATATGATAGAAGAACGTCCGGAGGACAACTATTCTAACGACAGAAATTTCGGATATGCAGATGATATAGAAAGTACCCATGATATCATCGAGAAAATAAGAAAAGATGAAGAGTATAAAATAGACGAAGTCGCTTTTGTTAGGGCAAGATTGTTTGATATGCTTTTGGGAGATTGGGATAGACACCAGGATCAATGGAGATGGGCACAATTTGATCAACCAAATGGAGACAAACTTTACAGAGCAATACCAAGAGATAGAGATCAGGTGTTTTCTAATTTTGATGGAACTTTGCTCGATATAGGAAGAACGATTTCTAGCTCTACAAAGCAACTTCAAGTATATGATTCAGAGTTAAAAGATATAAAATGGATGAATAGTGCTGGTCATAAATTAGATAAAGCATTATTAAAACAATCTGATAAGTCAGTTTGGTTAGAACAGGCTAAATTTCTTCAGACAGAAATAACAGATGAAGTTATAGAAGACGCATTTTCAAATTTACCTAAAGAAATTCAAGACGAAACTATAGAAGACATTAAAACCAAATTAAGAGGAAGACGAGATAATCTGGTAGATATTGCGACGCGTTATTCTAACTATTTAGATGAGTTGGTAATACTTACAGCAACCGACAAAGATGATTTTATTGAGATTACAAGAACAGCAGATAAAGAGACCAGAGTACAGATCTGGAGAAATAAAGGAGGCGAAAAAGCAGATGTCATTGTAGATAGAACGTATCACAGAGATGTCACTAAAGAGATTTGGGTGTATGGTCTAGATGATGATGATATTTTTGAAGTTAATGGTAAAGCAAATAATTTAATCTATACAAGACTTATAGGTGGGCAGGGAAATGATATCTATATTATAAATGAAGGAAGACGTATTAAGGTTTACGATCATAAGTCTAAAAAAAATACTATCGAAAAAAACAAGGGAGGTCAAATAAAGTTTACAGATAATTACAAATCTAATTTATACGATTTTCAAAAGTTTATAACAAAGACAGGTGTTATAACACCAAGTCTTGGTTTTAATCCAGATGATGGACTAAAAGTAGGAGTAAGCCTTGTTAAAACTACAAAAGGCTTTGAACGCAATCCATTTTCACAACAACACAAGTTTAATGCTGGTTATTATTTTGCTACAGAAGGCTTCGATATTAGGTATAACGGTCAGTTTGCGAATATTTTTAATGATTGGAACTTAAAAGTAGGTGGTGTTTTTACAAGTGCCAATTTTACAAATAACTTCTTTGGTATAGGTAACGAAACGGTAAATAACGATGACGATTTAACTTTAGATTATAACCGAGTTAAGACCAGTATTATTGGATTAGATGTAGGTGCCATTAAGTCTTCGGGCTATGGAAGTGAATATGGGTTTAGAGCTATTTTTGAAGGTATAGAATTAGACGAAACCGATAATAGATTTATTACAGATTTTATGCCTACAGCAGATGAAGAATTTTATGAAAGGAGATTGTTTACAGCTTTAGAGGCGGAATATGATTACCATAGTGCAGATGACGAAATAGCAACCTCTAGAGGAATGGATTTTAATATTGTCGCAGGTGCTAAAACAGAGATAGAAGAGTTTAAAAATGTTTTTGGTTATGTAAATGCACATCTAGGATTCTATAATGCTTTGAGTGTAAATAGAAAACTGGTTCTAAAGACAGATATTAGAACTCAATTGCGTTTTGGTGATGACTTTTTATTTTATCAGGGAGCAAATATTGGAGATGGAGGAGCAGGACTAAGAGGATATAGAACAGAACGATTTACAGGTAAAAATTCTTTAGTAACCAATGCAGATTTAAGATATAGTTTTAATAGTTTTAAAACAGGTTGGTTCCCTATGCAGATAGGTGTTTTTTCAGGAATTGATGTAGGTAGAGTTTGGGTGAAAAACGACACTTCAGAAAAGTGGCATAACTCTTACGGAGGTGGCTTTTGGGTAGCAGCTGCAGATTCTGTTGCAGGTACATTTAACCTATTTAATGGTGAAGATGGTTTGAGATTTTCATTTGGTTTTGGTTTAAACTTTTAGTTGAGTTTAAAACTGTAAATATTGCCTCCTTCATCGCCATTGCGTTCATCTGTTATGTAAACCATTGCGTCATTTTTAAAGCAAATACCCTCTTTTTGAGAGTTATGGTCAAAAGGTAGCTCTTCGATATTACCAGAAAAGAAATCATCATTTTTAAAATCAGTGATTTTCCATACTTTATCATGGTTTAGTAGTACGATGCTTTTACCATCATCACTAATATCTGCAGCAGTAATTTTATTGTTTTTACCATCTAAATTAAAGTCAGATCTTAACACGGCTTCATGTTTTCCGGGTATGTTAGGAACTTTTAAGGTGATGAATTTCTTCGTTTCTTTACTAAAAATATAGAATGAATTATTATGCAAAAAGAATGCTTCAAAATCTTTAGAATACTTCTTTTTAGGTACAGTAAAGTCAATAATTTCAGCTTCAGCAGTAGCGTTATCTAAGTCGTTATGATTTATTTTCAAAATCCTAAAATGCTTTCGCTTTTCATTGTTGTTTCCAAAGTCACCAATGTAAATATTACCGTCTTTATCAGAAGTTAAATCTTCCCAATCAATATTGCTGGCGTTAGTAATTGCTACTTTTTTTACAATTTTCCCACTAGAGTCTAATCCGAATAAGTCACTGTCATTTCCAGAGTCTTCAATAGTCCAAATTAAATTCGAATGAGGTGTGGTTTCTGCAGCCGAAGCCTCTTTTATAGAATTATTAATGCTACCTTCTATTTTAAGTTGACCAGCAGATTGGCAAGAAACCGCAATCAGCGTTATTAATATTAATCTTTTAAAGTGTATCATTGTAAATATTTTCATAGGTTAAGAATAGCTATAGAAGTTAATTTTAACAAAGATTTACTCATAAAATCTTCTTAAATCATCATTTTTGAACGCACAAAAGGACATAATTGTAATTGGTGGAGGTGCAGCCGGATTTTTTGCTGCAATAAACATAGCACAAGAACATCCCGAATTATCAGTTGCTATTTTAGAGCGTGGTAAGGAAGGTCTGCAAAAGGTGAAAATTTCTGGCGGTGGACGCTGCAACGTTACACATGCAGAGTTTATACCTTCAGAGTTGGTGCAAAATTATCCAAGAGGCGAAAAGGAATTACTTGGTCCCTTTCACACCTTTATGACAGGAGATACTATTGCCTGGTTTGAAGAACGTGGAGTAGAATTAAAGATAGAAGAAGATGGCAGGATGTTTCCGGTCTCAAATTCATCTCAGACTATCATAGATTGCTTTTTGTTTGAAGCCAAAAAACATAAGGTTGAGGTTTTATATAATCACTCTGTAAAAACTATAAAACCTATTGAAAATGGATTTAAAGTTAGTACAACTCAAGGGGATGTTGAAGCAAAAAAAATAGTTTTAGCAACAGGAAGCAACCCGAAAGTATGGAAGCTTTTAGGGAGTTTGGGTCATACCATTGTTCCGCCAGTTCCATCACTATTTACGTTTGATATAAAAGACAAACGCATAAAAGATATACCAGGCGTTGTGGCACAAAATGTAGAAGTGAAAGTTTTAGATACAGATCTTTTTTCTGAAGGTCCTTTACTTATAACACATGTTGGTATGAGTGCGCCAGCGATCTTAAAATTATCGGCTTATGGAGCGGTTGAGCTAGCAAAGCTTAATTACAATTTTAAGATTGAAATTAACTTTATAAAACAAGATTTTGAAGATTGTCTAGATCAATTAAAAGATTTAAAACAAGATTTAGCCAAGAAACAGATTTATGGTACTGCTCAGTTCGATTTGCCAAAGCGATTGTGGAGGAAATTAGTTGTAGCTTCAAATATCTCAGAAAACGAACGTTGGGCAGATCTCAATAAAGAGCAACTGACAGCTCTAGCAGTGCAGTTAACACAAGCGGTTTTTCAGGTAACAGGCAAAAGTACCTTTAAAGAAGAATTTGTTACAGCAGGAGGAGTAGACTTAAAAGAAGTAAACTTTAAAACGTTTGAAAGTAAATTAGTACCCAATTTATTTTTTGCAGGAGAAGTTATTAATGTAGATGCAGTAACAGGTGGTTTTAATTTTCAGAATGCTTGGACAGGAGCATACATTGTGTCGCAATCAATAGCAAAATCATGAAAACGCAGATCGCTTTATTAAGAGGCATTAACGTTGGCGGACACAGAAAGGTGCCAATGGTAGAGTTAAGAGAGCTACTAACTAAGACAGGGTTTTCTGATGTAAAAACTTACATACAAAGTGGTAATGTGATTTTTAAAGTTGCAGAAACTAATGCTCAAAAGATAGAAAATTCAATTCAAAAGTCTATTGCTAATCATTTTGGTTTTGAAGTTTCAGTAATGGTAAGAACCAGGCAACAATTGCAAAAAATATTTGACGACTGTCCGTTTTCCGAAGACAAAAAAAGCAACAGTTATTTTGCCATATTATCTCATGTTCCACAAGAAGATTTAGTTGAGGTAGCTTACGAAAAAGTCTATGAACACGAGGAATATAAAATTGTAAATGATTGTCTTTATTTCTATTCAGACAAGGGTTATGGAAATGCAAAATTCAGTCTTAACTACTTTGAGAAAAAACTTAATGTCGATGCCACAGCAAGAAACTATAAAACTATGCTAAAGTTACTATCTTTGTCGGCAGAAAATTAAAAAATGAAGGCTGAAGATTTTATCCTTAAAAATTATAATTCAAGTGTAGAAAGTGGCTCAGTAAAATGGGAATCACCAAGTAATATTGCCCTAATAAAATATTGGGGAAAAAAGGAAAATCAAATTCCAGAAAACCCATCAATAAGCTTTACACTGTCTAATTGTAAGACCATTACAAAGCTTACTTACACTAAAAAAGAAACTAAAGATTTTAGTTTTGATGTGTATTTTGAAGGAGAGCAAAACGAAGCCTTCAAACCAAAAATTCAAACATTTTTTGAGCGTATCGAAGCATACGTCCCTTTTTTAAGAGAATATCATTTTAAGATAGAAACTTCTAATACTTTTCCACACAGTTCTGGTATTGCGTCTTCTGCATCAGGTATGAGTGCTTTGGCGTTGTGTTTAATGAGTATTGAACGGTCGCTGAGTGTAGTTGAAGTGACAGATAAGGCATTCTATCAAAAAGCATCGTTCTTAGCTAGATTAGGCTCTGGTAGTGCATGTAGAAGTATCGAAGGGGAGTTGGTGGTTTGGGGACAAAATGAAAGCACAGAAAGTTCAGATTTATATGGAATTAAATTTGAAGGTGAAGTGCATTCTAACTTCAATAATTATCAAGATACTATACTTTTAGTTGATAAGGGAGAAAAGCAAGTGAGCAGTACAGTTGGTCATAAATTAATGTTTGGTCATCCTTTTGCACAGCAACGTTTTGCACAAGCGCACGATAATTTAGCAAAACTTAAGGCAGTTTTAGCTTCTGGTGATTTGCAAGGCTTTGTGAAAATTGTTGAAAGTGAGGCTTTAACGCTTCATGCAATGATGATGACAAGTATGCCTTATTTTATTTTAATGAAGCCTAATACGTTAGAGATAATTAATAAAATCTGGAAGTATAGAGAAGAAAATAATTCTAATGTATGTTTTACTTTAGATGCAGGTGCTAACGTACATGTGTTATATCCTGAAAATGAAAAAGAAAGTGTGCTAAAATTTATAAATAATGAATTGGCTGATTATTGTCAAAACGGTCATTTTATTACAGATTTTGTAGGTAATGGCGCACAATTAATTGAAAATTAATCTAGCTTAGATGTTGATTGCAAACCAAATAGCATATTAATCCGTATATTTGTTAAAAGAAATTGTTTAAAGCACGATGAAAGGACCCCTTTTCTATTCAAAAATTTTACTCTTTGGAGAGTATGGAATCATTAAAGATTCTAAGGGATTATCTATACCTTATAATTTTTATAATGGCGCTCTAAAGGTTGACGAAAATCCATCTGAAGAAGCTATTAAATCTAACGAAAGTCTAAAACGTTTTGCATCTTATTTAGCAAATTTAGATAAAGATTTAGTGTCTTTTGATATAGAAAAGCTTAAGGAAGATGTTGATTCAGGTATGTACTTCGATTCATCCATACCTCAAGGCTATGGTGTAGGAAGTAGTGGAGCTTTAGTAGCGGCTATTTATGATAAGTATGCTACCGAAAAAATTACCGTTTTAGAAAACCTTACGCGCGAAAAACTATTAAGGTTGAAAGTTATTTTTTCTGAAATGGAATCGTTCTTTCATGGTAAATCTTCAGGATTAGATCCTTTAAACAGTTACTTAAGTCTACCAATATTAATCAACTCTAAAGATAATATTGAGGCAACAGGCATACCATCTCAAAGTACAGAAGGTAAAGGAGCTGTATTTTTATTAGATAGTGGTATTGTTGGCGAAACAGCACCTATGGTTAGTATTTTTATGGAAAACATGAGGAATGAAGGATTCCGCAGTATGCTAAAGGAGCAGTTTATTAAACACACAGATGCATGCGTTGATGATTTCCTAAAAGGTGACATTAAATCATTATTCAGAAATACAAAGCAGCTTTCTAAAATTGTATTAAATAATTTTAAGCCTATGATACCTAATCAATTCCATGAATTATGGAAAAAAGGTATCGAAACCAATGACTATTACCTTAAACTATGTGGCTCTGGAGGTGGTGGCTACATCTTAGGTTTTACGGAAGATATAGAAAGAGCAAAAGCAGCTTTACAAGGTCAGAAATTAGAAGTTGTTTATAATTTTTAATAATATGAGTTATTTAATAAAATCAGGTGAAGAAATATTAATATGGCAATTATTATTAATTGCTTTTTTTGTGTTCTTGGCTTGGTTATGCTACAAAGTAGTTAAAGCTATTACTTCTAAAAAGTAATTTTTAATAATGCTATCAAGAAGGCAGAAACATATTCTGTTAAAATTCTTCAGCCTGTTTTCGGTAGTGCGTGGTTACAATATTTTGGTTGTAGTTATTGCACAATACTTAGCATCAATTTACATTTTTGCGCACGATAAGCCTTTAAAAGAAGTACTATTTGATGTTAACTTGTTAATGTTAGTTTTAGCATCATCAGCAACAATTGCAGCAGGCTACATTATCAATAACTTTTATGATTCTGAAAAAGATTTAATCAATAGACCAAGAAAAACCATGTTAGATCGCTTGGTAAGTCAAAATACAAAGTTGTCATTTTACTTTGTTTTGAATTTCTTAGCAGTGGTTTTTGCAAGTTATGTTTCATTTAAGGCTGTATTATTTTTTGCACTTTATATTTTTGCGATTTGGTTGTATTCTCATAGATTCAAAAAACAGCCAATGACAGGTAATTTGGTGTCTGCCATCCTTGCTGTAACACCATTCTTTGTAATATTTATTTATTACCAAAACTTTGAATTGGTGATTTTTGCTCATGGTATATTCTTATTCTTGTTAATTTCTATGCGAGAGTTAACCAAGGATTTAGAAAATATTAAAGGAGATTTGGCTTTAAATTATAAAACAGTTCCGGTAGTACATGGTGAGCGGACTTCTAAAATTATGCTTACTGTTTTAGCTTTATTAACTATAATTTCTGGTATTGTGCTCGTTTTGTTTTTTAAAATAGGTCACATGTATTATTTCTTTTATCTAAGTATAGTGTTACTTTTTCTTTTTTTATTCATTCTTTGGAAGTCTAATAAAAAAACACATTACTTGATTCTTCACAATATTTTAAAATTTATTATTGTAGTTGGTGTGTTTTCTATTTTGCTCATAGATGTTTCTGTGGTTTTAAATCGCTTGTAATGTTTTTATTGTCGCAACAAACAACTATAGAAATTAATAGTTCGTATTAACTAATGTTATACCTTTGCCAAAAATTTTAATATGAGCAGACATCAAGATAGCAAAGGAAAAGGAAAAACTTCGGGAAGAGGACAAGCTAACAGCAAATCTAAAAGTTTTGCGAGAGGTAATGCTCCTTTCAAAAAGAAATCAAAACCAAAAACAGCATCAAACCCAGACGAAATACGCTTAAACAAATACATAGCCAATTCTGGTATTTGTTCGCGTAGAGAAGCTGATGAAAATATAGCCATTGGCTTGGTAACGGTAAACGGAAAGGTTGTAACAGAAATGGGTTACAAAGTAAAACGCACAGACGATGTGCGTTTTGATGGTCAGCGTATTGCGCCAGAACCTAAGGTATATGTGCTACTAAATAAACCAAAAGGGTTTGCAACAACTACGGCAGAAGGTAAAGGTAGAACAGTAATGGATCTAGTGGCTAATGCTACCAATGCTAATATTAGACCAATAGGTCGTTTGGGCAGAAATTCACTCGGACTATTATTATTTACTAATGATGATAAGGTGGTACAGAAATTCACCAATTCTAAGAATGGTGTTGCACGATTATTTCAGGTGGAGTTAGATAAAAACTTAAAGTTTGAGGACTTAAAAAAGATACAAGAAGGTTTTAATGTGGACGGTAATTTAATTACTGTGGAAGAAATCAGCTACATCGAAGGTGAGTCTAAGAATAAAATTGGTGTAAAAATAAAAAATACAGGAAACTCAATCTTAAGAACTATTTTTGAAACCTTTAAGTACGATTTAGTAAAGATAGATTGTGTAGCCATAGGTCACTTAACCAAAAAAGACATTCCACGTGGTCATTGGAAGCATCTTACAGAACAAGAGATTAATACCTTAAAGATGTTATAATCTTAGAGAAATAAACCTGAAGACAAATACCGATCTCCACGATCACAGATAATACTAACTATAACACCGCTTTCTAACTCGTTAGCAAGTTTTAAAGCGGCAGTTGTAGCTCCACCGCTACTCATACCAGCTAAAATTCCTTCTTCTTTTGCCAATCTACGAGCCATAGTAATGGCTTCTTCTTGGCTAACTTCTATAACACGATCTACTTTGGAAGCATCAAAAATTTTAGGTAAATAAGCTTCTGGCCATTTTCTAATACCAGGTATTTTAGAATCGTCAGTAGGTTGCACACCAACAATCTCAATACCTTTGTTTTGTTCTTTTAAAAATGTTGAAGTACCCATAATCGTACCAGTGGTTCCCATGGCAGATACAAAATGCGTCACAGTACCTCCAGTATCTCTCCAAATTTCTAGACCAGTAGATTTATAATGCGCTTTCCAGTTGTCATTATTTTCAAACTGATTAAATGAAAAGTAACCTTCATTTTCAACCTTGTCTATGGCATAATCGCGAGCACCTTCTATACCATCAGGATGTAAAGTTACTTTAGCTCCATAAGCTTTCATGGTTTGCACACGTTCCTTTGTTGCTGTCTCTGGCATAACAAGTTCTATGTCTAATCCGTAGATAGCAGCAATCATAGCAAGGGCAATACCTGTATTTCCGCTTGTGGCTTCAATTAATTTTGAAGATTTGTTTATTCGCTTAGCTTCCAAGGCAGTTTTAATCATGTTGTGGGCAGCTCTATCCTTAACACTGCCACCAGGATTATTACCTTCTAGCTTAAAATAAAGACTCACATTAGGGTTAGTATTTAAAGCAATGGATTTTACAAGAGGAGTATTTCCTATTCTATCAATTAAGGTCTTGTTCATTTAGCTTGTGTTTTTTTAGAGTAAATTTCAACTTTATGATTGTGGATTACTGTAGAGTTTTTCGGTACTGAGGTTGTTAGCCAAGTATTGCCACCAATAACGCTATTTTCGCCAATAACAGTATCACCTCCAAGGATTGTTGCATTAGCGTAAATCGTTACATTATTTTTTATTGTTGGGTGACGTTTCGTAAACTGATCTTGTTTCCTTACGATTAATGCACCTAAGGTAACACCCTGATATATCTTTACATTATCGTGTATTTCTGTGGTTTCACCAATGACAACACCTGTACCATGATCTATAAAAAAAGAATTGCCTATGGTTGCTCCAGGATGAATGTCTATACCTGTTATTTGATGCGCATATTCAGTCATTAACCTAGGAATTATAGGGAGCTTTAAGTTGTGAAAAATTCTTGCCATTCTATAGATAGAAATAGCAAAAAAGCCAGGATAAGCCATATAGATTTCTTCGAGCGATTTTGCAGCAGGATCGTTATTAAGAATAGCTTCAGCATCTTTTTTTAAACTGCAATACAAATCTGGAATATTAGTTAGAAAGTCAGTCCAGCGTTTGCAAGGTTTACCTTTGGTTTTTGGGCAGGCAATATCTCTTAAAGCTATAAATAGAGGCTCTAAAACAGTAAATGCCTCTTCGGTATTAGTGTCGCTATCAAAAAAAGCTTTAAAGAGTAATTTGGTAAAACGTTGAGATTCCTCTTTTAAAATCATAGGTACTTTAATAGCAGATTTCTGCTCATTTATTACCATTAATAACTTCTTATCCATTCTTGCCTTTTCTGTGCGTTAACGACACTTATAAGTGTCTAAATAACGAATTTAGTGAAAGTGAAGTTGAAAGGAAAAAGCTTAACACTAATTTATTATTGATAATGTAAAGAAGAACGAGTCTATTTTTTAACGTCAACGGTGTAAGTTGATATTAAATCATCATCGATATACAGATGCACATCATAAAAACCAGTTTGGTTAAACTGATGTTCCAACTCTAGAGATTTATCATTTATAGAAATTGAAGTGGGTTGGTCTTTCCAGGTGCTAAAACCGTTGTCAAAACCAAGTTTTACATTTTCTGGCTTTGTGTTGTTTTTTAATTGATACTTAAACACCACTTTTTGATGTGGCTTTATAGTATGATGCATTTGCTGAGGCGCATTATGCAACTCTAGATTTTTATAGGCATTACCATACAATACTGGCGCTTTTAAAAAAGTATCAAATGTAGGAATCTCATTATCATCTAAAAGCCACCAACGCTCATCAACAGGAAAATGATTTACAGCAAATAGTTTTGGGTTTGCCAAAAAGAAGCCATCATTATATTGAAAACTAAATTTATTGGTCTTAGGATTTGGAATACCACTAGCCCAAGTAGGATCACACAAATACCATTTGTCATTAAGTTTTACAGCATTCCATGAGTGGTTGGGTAAATCTAAAGTTTCAATATTTGTGGTGCTTACACGCCCAAAACCTTGTACAATCTCACATTCCAGATTGGCAAAATCAGCTAAAGTTTTTACCAAATAAGCATAACCTGTACAAATAGTTCGTTTTTTCTTAAGTAGCCTACTAAAAAGCTTAGTTCTAAATTTTGTATTCCAGGCATCAAGCTTTAGGCTATCATCTTTAAAACGTTGTCGTTGTCGGTCGTTTTTTAGGTAAAGCGAATAATCATTAGCAATATTATCGCAAACCCACTTATAAATAGCTCTAAACTTTTCTACATCTGTGTTTAACGTACTGGTAAGTTTAAAAGAAAGTTCAGGTAGATTTGTAAGGTTCTCACCTTTTAATGATAAGGCAATACTATCTGCTTTTTTAAAATCTATATGGTCAAAGTCTGCTATTTGAGCATTAAGCCTACATAAACTTAAAAAAAGCAGTAGTAATAATAGAAGCGTTTTTTGCAAAACTTACACTTAATTCTTTTTGCGTTTAGACTTGTAAGGTTTGTTGGTGTCTACAGCACCAATCATTTCTACCATATCTGGTGTAAGCTCTAAAGTAATAAAGCTTGTTTTGTCTGTTATAGATACCTTTTGGGTTTCGTAACCAAGATAGCTAAAGACCAGTACATCACCAGTTTTTAATTTCTTTGGAAATGTAAATTTACCCTCATCATCTGTTACAGCGCCAACTCTGGTACCATCTAATGTAATGTTAGCACCAGGTAAAGGGCCTTCTTCGTTAGATACGAGACCGGTTATGGTACGCTCTTGTGTAGTCTCATTAGTTTGACCAAAGGTGGCATTAAACGTAAATAATGTCATCATAAAAACCAATGCAAAACCAAAAGTTTTGAATGTGTTGCTCTGTGTTAATGTTTGTGTTTTCATAAAATCTAGGTTTTGTTTACCTCTAAACTAAAGCGTTTGGTTAAAGATATAAAATAGGCTTGAGTTATTAATGTCTTTGGTTGAGTAAAGTTGTGGTTGTAGTGAGGGATTTTTTTGTCTTAAACAGCAAAAGCTCCTTAATGGTCTAAAAATCTTGTTTGAATTTTGAATGTCTCGTCCTGAAATATGGCTACAGGTTAAACTTGATTTTAAGCAGTTAATTTGTATACCATATTTGGTGTTTTAAAATTTAAAGATAAGTGTAATCTTACTTCATTGTATAGTTTAATTGCATTTTTTGTAGCTCTCTTAGCGTGAGCTGTATTCATAAAAGTTTGATCCAGATAAAATTCGTCTTTTAAGATACCGTTTACACGTTCAGCCATAGCGTTTTCGTAGCAATGATTTTCTTCTGTCATGCTTATAGCAATGTGTTTTCTTTTCAGTATCTGGGTGTATACATTGCTGCAATATTGTATGCCCCTGTCCGAATGATGGATGAGTCCGTCTATGTTTTTTGCCTGATATAAAGCTTTATTTAAGGCCCTGACACAACCGCTGAGTTCTAAGCTATCACTTAGGTCGTAACCTACTATTTTTCTTGAATAGGCATCGGTAATCAAAGCCAGATAACAAAATCCTTTTAAGGTTCTGATGTAGGTAATATCGCTTACCCAAATCTGATTAGGTTTTGTTACACTTACATCTTTAGCTATGTTTTTGTACTTACGGAACCTGTGCAAAGAATTCGTTGTTCTAGCACTATATTTTTTGCGTAAGGTCAGCATATTATGAGCTCTAAGCACATTGAACAGTGTATCTCTTCCCATTTTGATATTGGCTTTATCAAACTCAATATCTAATGATCTTATCATTTTACGAACCCCTTCTCTAGGTAAGGATTTGCGTCGCTTTTTTACAATTTGAATAACTTGCCTTTCCAGTTCCAGACGTTTTATTTCTCTAGCTTGGTATTTATAAAAGGCATCTCTTTTGAGTCCAAAACAAGCACAAATAGTAGTGAGTGAAGCAAATCCATTACACTTGATTTTAGCTTTGATTAAGGCTTGGTATTTAGTTTTTTTTTGAGTTCAATGACACTCTTATAGCCTAGTTTCTCAGCAGCCACTTCTAGGTAGGATTCTTCAACCATAGCATCAAGATCTTTCTTGAGCAATAGTTTTTTCAGCTGTTCTATTTTCTTTTGCAGCTCTTTGATACGTGTTATTTCATCTTTTGTTTCCACTTTAATTCTGGTGTTCATGAGGTCTTTACGTTCATATTTCCTAATCCATTCATTAATGGTAGTAGGGTTTATTCCGTAGAGTTTTCCTAATTGGTTCTTGTTGAGTTTTCCCGTGGTAAGTTCGTCTAAAATTTTCAATTTAAACGATTCACTGTAACGTCTAATTACTTTGTCATTTTTGTACATAATTATTAAAATTATGTAGCCTTATTTCCGGACGGGTCAGAATTGCGTACAACGGCTCGTATAACTGTCAGTTACGGATTTAAAGTTAATAATTTTCGGTTTAGAACTGGCGTTAGCAATTCCGAGTGGATTCGGACGTAGTCGAATCCGCCGTAATTTCAGTTATACATTGTTGTGCACTGGCTTTTATTTTACATTAGCGTAATATTCCAATAGTTCATAAGTTAATTTTGGAATGTTTTTTCGCGTATCTCTTTCAATTCCTTTTACATTTTGTAATTCCGATTTCAGCTTTAAATATGTTTCGTTTTTTATATTCGATATTAAATGTCCACCAGAATTCAAATCCTTTTCCAGTTGGTCATTCAGTTCCGCCTTATCAATTTCAAGTTTTTCAACAAAACTAAATCCACATTTTAAAAGGTCACTCTTCTTAAATTGATTCGCTTGTTTTTGAAGAAACGTTTTTCCGAATTTTTTAAAGTCCTTAACTATTTGTTCAATAATTTTCTTTGTGGTTTTTACTCGTCCGTTGTGAAAGTAATAGGCTTCTTCAACAGGTATTACTCCAGTCCCTTTTTTCAGGACAATTAAGTTGATATGTCTATTAATTAGTCCTGTGTTGTAGCTGTTAGACCTTAAATAGTTCTTATTAATTCTTGAGGCTACAGAACAGCTAAAATTCCTGTCTTTTAAAGCAAATGTTATATGTAGATGTTCATACACATTTCGACCATTGATTACTTGAACATTCTCGAAAGTGTAACAGCCATTTCTATATTCTAAAAAGTCAAATTCAGGTAATGCTTTACCAATTTCTGAAATCAAAATCTGTTTCACCTGACCTCGTTTTAATTCAGGTGAATCGTCATTCTTTTCAATTTTCGATTTGATTTTTGAATACCAGCTCATTTTTCAGCTTGTGCACAACAGTTATATATACAAACCTAACCAAAAAAGTAAGTATATACAATCCTAATGATGTGCTATTCAGTACCTTTTTGTGGCTTGGGGCATAACCTATAAAGATGAGTTATGCTGTACCTTTACAGATTCAAAATCGTTTTAAAGCAATTATTTTTGGTTCTTAATGATCTTAACAATACGATTAATCGAAATCTCAGATAAATTCCATTCGTAGCCATTAAAATCTGTAGTGTTTAAAAACTGTATAACCACAGTGTCTATATCTTCATGGTATTCGGCAAGGCTTTGGTAACCAGGTACCAATCCACCATGTTCAAACTCATAAATAGACGCATAGATGTCTCGTTCTCCTTCATTAAAAACAGAACCATCGTTTAGAGCGCGTAAGAATGTGCCAACATCTTCTGCGGTAGCCAACATGCCATATTCATTGGTTTTAAAATCTTGGTCTATACCAACATAATAGCCACTCATTACATCGTCTAAGTTAACTTCTTTAAGAGAAAAAAACGTGTTTTTAAGATTTAGTGGACGCAATATGGTTTCTTTGATGTACTGTTCGTGGCTATAGCCTAAAACCTTATCAATAATTCTACGAAGTAGCAGGTAGTTGGTGTTAGAGTATTCGTAGCCTTTATCTGGTTTAAAACTTGCTGGCAAATCCAAGGCAAAGTCAAGCGCCCTTTTACCATTTTCTTGTTCGTCTTCCCAATACGCAGGATTATCTGTGAAATTTGGAATACCACTTCGATGCTGCACCATCATTTTTAGAGTAATGGTCTCTGCGTTTTCAATTCTACCAACCAATTCCGGAAAGTAATCTGCAAGTGTGTCATCTAACGACAATTCATTGGCTTTATCGAGTTTAGCAATAGAAACTGCAGTGTAGAGTTTACTTATACTCGCAATTTTAAATAAAGACTTAGGGTCTGCAGGTATTTTGTTTTCTCTGTCTTTCCAGCCACCAGTATAAAATGCAGGAGGTTTGCCGGCTTGGTCTACGTAAACAATCATGCCTTCAAAACCATGAGATAAGGTTTCGTCTACTTGTTCTTGTACGGTGTTTGGTAAGGGTAAAATCCAGGCCCAAACTAAAATCCATGGCACGTAGAATAGGGAAATTATGGTACCAACCAACAAGACGACTCTAAATATGTTTTTTTTCATGATGTCATTTGCTTATAGTAGAACAAGCTACCAATATTTTTACAGTTGCAAATTTCTATTAATATGCTAAGAGTAAAAACTATATAGCTCTGAATTGTTGAATTGTCTTGATGAGTTGTTTAATATTCAAAAAAGTTTCAGTCTTTAAAGTTAAAAAGCCGAAAAAAGAAATTGAGTTTTTTGAATTGATATTATCGTTTTGTTTGTGAAAATTTACGAAGAATTCATGAGGGAATTCATCTGTAATGAGTTATGCACGTTGTTGTGGTGTCGTTTTTTTTATTTTTATTGTCCAATCATTTGTATTTAATTCCATCAATTCATTTCTTTCGTAATTGGCAATTTCGGTGCATTCAAATTCCAATATATTTCCGTTCCAGCTTTTAAATTCTATCATATCCATTTCAAAGGGACTTTTGATAATTTGTATATCAGAAAGTGAATTTTCCAATTTATAAATGTCGCTATATTCAGAAAGGATAAAAGTTCCATTTGGTGTTACTTCCAAGTTTCCATAATCAGCTTGTTTTTCCGATTCGATAACATTCAATTCAAGCGAATCCAAACGAAATGCACAATCAGAAGTCAAAACAAAAATTTCGTTTTTCTGCTTAGATACTTTTACATCTTTAGGAAATCCACGAAATTGTCCGACTTTTGTTATTCCGCTTTCGTCCGTAAACTTAATACAAGTCCAAGATTGGGAATTCCACACGCTTTCTACGTCATAAATTCGTTCTTCAAATTTGCCAGAGTATGGTTGATTTATTATTTCAGCTTTCACTTAATGTTCTTTGTTTCGAAATGGTTGCTTAAATGCACCACAACCCGTTATATAATAATAAATATAATCATTATCCAAATAAGAGAAGTTTTGGCTAGTTCTCAAATTCAATCTGAAATAACTTTCTGCTAGCTTTTTTTTAAACAAATAGATTGTATTAATTTTACACGCTTGTCATTATTAAAAAGTTTAAAGGATTCCTAATCTCACAGGAAGTTATATGATCTCACAAAATTCCATATCTCAAGTTTTTGAAACTGCTCGCGTAGAGGAGGTTATTGGAGATTTTGTACAGTTAAAAAAAGCAGGTAGCAACTTTAAAGGTCTCAGTCCATTCAGTGAGGAGCGTACTCCAAGCTTTATGGTCTCTCCAGTAAAACAAATCTGGAAAGATTTCTCAACAGGCAAAGGTGGTAATGCCATTACCTTTTTAATGGAGCATGAGCATTTTACCTATCCAGAAGCCATACGCTACTTAGCTAAAAAGTACAATATAGAGATTGAAGAAACTGAACGTACAGACGAGGAAAAAGAGCAAGCCAATGCCAAAGAAAGTTTGTATTTGGTTAGTGAGTACGCTAATGAGTATTTTCAGAAAGTTTTACAAAAAACAGATCAAGGACAAGCCATTGGTAAGAGCTATTTTAAAGAGCGTGGTTTTACAGAAGACACGATTAAAAAGTTTCAACTCGGTTATTCCTTAGACGAATGGCAAGCCTTTACAGATGATGCTTTGGGTAAAGGTTATAAGCTAGAGTTTTTAGAAAAAACTGGGCTTACCATAGTAAAGGATGAGCGTCGTTTCGATAGATTTAAAGGTCGTGTGATGTTTCCTATTCATAGTATGAGCGGGAGAGTGCTTGGTTTTGGTGGTCGTATCCTAACCAACGACAAAAAAGCTGCAAAGTACTTAAACTCTCCAGAGAGCGATATTTACCATAAAAGTAATGTGCTTTACGGATTGTATTTTGCAAAGCAAACCATTGCAAAAGAAGACAATTGCTTTTTGGTAGAAGGTTACACAGATGTTATTCAGTTTTACCAAACTGGAGTAAAAAATGTGGTATCATCTTCTGGTACAGCATTAACCTCTCAGCAAATACGGCTCATTAATAGGCTAACCAATAATATCACGGTACTTTTTGATGGTGATGCTGCTGGTATAAGAGCATCTATTCGTGGTATAGATTTAATCTTGGAGCAAGGTATGAATGTTAAGGTCTGTACTTTTCCAGATGGTGAAGATCCAGACAGTTTTGCAAAGTCTAATACCTTAGAAGAGCTTACTGAATATCTTAATGAAAATGCTAAGGATTTTATTCAGTTTAAGGCATCGCTTTTGGTTAAAGAAGCTAATAACGATCCTATTAAAAAAGCTGAAACCATTAGAGATATTGTAAATAGTATTGCTAAAATTCCTGATGCCATTAAGCGTGAAATCTATGTAAGAGAGTGTGCCTCTATTATGGATATTAGTGAGAGTGTGCTTTTTACTACCTTAGCACAGATTGGTAAAAAGGAAGCTCAGGAGGCCAACAAACAATATAAGCAAGAGCAAAGAGCTTTTGAAGTTGTAAAGAGTGAGCAGCAAAAAAAGCCAAGGGTAGATGTACAGTACGAATTAGAGCGAAAGATTATAGAAATCTTGATGCTTTATGGAGATAGAGTAGAGCAGTTTGAAGATTTAATCTTAAAAGAAGATGAAGCATCTGGTGATTTAATTTTAGAGCCAGCAATGCATGAGGCTCGTGTATTTGAAAAAATATATTTAGACCTTCAGGAAGATGAAATGATGTTTTCTAATGAAAAATTTAGGGAGTTGTACTATGCCATTATAGACAGATTAAACCAAGATGAAAATTTTTCAACTAAAGATTTTATAAATCAATTAGATCAGAAACACGCAACCGAGGTTACCAGTATTTTAATGGAAGATGAAAAGTACAATCTACACGATTGGCATCGAAATAATATTGTGCCCAAAGAAAAGGAACATGCTATTGCTCAGTTAGTAAGTCAGACAATTTTAAGTTTACGTTGCTATCTCATCGACCAAAAAGTGGCAGAGTATAAAAATGAAACTTTAAGAGAAAATGTAGATACGCGCTCTGTAATGGAGGATGTAAAAGATTATCTTGGTCTTAAAATGTTATTGTCTCGTAAATTAGGTAAAGTTATTGGCGGATAATAATTCTAAGTTAAGTTATGATGCTTAGCCTGATGAATTAAATCTACAATATTATTTACGTTAAGTTTCTTAAAAAGTCTGGCCTTGTAAGTACTTACAGTTTTTTCGTTAATATCTAGCTCTTCCGCAATTTCCTTGTTTTTTCGTCCTATGGACAAAAGTTTTAAAACTTCAACCTCTCTGGTAGAGAGCTTTTTAAACATACGGCTTCTACTCTTTCGAGTATCTTCATAGCGCAAATGCTTATCCATTTTTTCGCTTAGAGACACTTCACCACCATGTATTTTTCTAACAGCAGCTTCTATGGCTTCAACATCGGCAGTTTTGTTTAAGTAGCCAGAGGCTCCTGCTTTTAGTGTGCTAATAGCATAGATTTCTTCGGGCTGATGACTAAAAATTAGCACATTAACCGACTGGTTTTCTTTTTTAATGGCCCTTAATGCGGTAATACCATTCAGTTCTGGTAAATCAATTTCTGATATAATTACATCAACTTCATGACGTCTTACAAATTCAAAAATTTCTATACCACTACTTAGCTTACCTACAACTTTTAAATCGGGCTTACTGTTTAAGAATAGTTCAAGACCTGTTCTTACAATAGGGTGATTGTCAACAATCAAAATACGTATCATGACAATTGATTTTGGTTTGGTTAGGGTTAATCAGTGTAATAACAATATTACTAAGTCAAGATTCTTAACGGAGTGATGGCTTAGTAAAGATAGTTAAAAAATAAGCAGGATTAGCAAATTATTCGATAAACTGTAATAATTATCTTAAATTTTTAGGAATTTCACAAATTGGAATCGGAATCATTTTGTGTTGATTTCGGGTGTTATAACTCATAAAAATACTAAAAACCTCTTTCTCTCTTCCTGTAAAGTCGTTAATGGTTTTACCCTCGTCTTTCATTTTCATCGCCCATTCTAGCTCTGGGTAAGAAGCACCAATTTGGTCTTCATCGCTTCGGGCATCACCAAATAAACCATCACTAGGCGCAGCTTTCATTATAGATTCTGGTACGCCGAGATAATCGCCAATATCGTATACTTCAGACTTTAATAAATCTGCAATTGGGCTTAAATCTACACCTCCATCTCCATATTTAGTGTAGAAACCAACTCCGAAATCTTCAACTTTGTTTCCTGTTCCTGCAACAAGGCGTCCTTGTAAGCCAGCATAGTAGTAAAGTGTTGTCATACGCAATCTGGCTCTTGTGTTCGCTAAAGCCATATCTACAGTAGCTTGTTTACCATCAAGGCTTACTTCGGTTTTAAATTCTTCAAAAACAGGAGTTAAGTCCACTCGAGCATCGCTAACATTTGAAAAACGTTTTTTTAACTGCGCAATGTGTTCTTGTGCTCTGGTGACATGACTTGTAGCTTGGTGAATAGGCATTTCTATACATAAAAGGTCTAAACCAGTTTTAGCACAGAGTGTTGAGGTTACGGCAGAGTCTATTCCGCCAGATATACCAACAACAAAACCATTTACTTTGGCATTATTTGCATAGTCTTTTAACCAATCTACAATATAATCTACAACCTTTTCTGTTTGCATAATATTTATAATTTAAAACAAAGAAACGTACCTTTGCACAACAAAAATAACGGAAACGTGTTAGGATTAAAAATGTTTCGTAAAATGTCGTTGAGAATTTTCATTTTGTTAATATTGAGTCTGGCTTTGGTATCTTGTAATGAGGATAATAAGCTCGAAGAAGAAATTTCAAATATCAACGTAGACTTTATTGTTGAGCGGTTTGACAAGGCTTACGCTGATGCAAAACCAGCTGACTTACCTAAATTAAAGGAAGCTTATCCGTTTTTGTTTTCTAAGCATGTGCCAGATTCGGTTTGGATTGAAAGAATTAATGATACACTGCAAAATCAATTACTGATAGAAGTTGGTAAGGCTTACGGAGATTTTAAAGATGTGGATTTTGATTTTGAAAGATTATTCCAACACTTAAAATATTACGATAAAACATTTAGTGTGCCTCGTATAGTTACACTAACTAATGATGTAGATTATAGAAATAAAACTATTGTTACAGACTCGCTATTACTTGTAGCTCTAGATAATTTTTTGGGTGAAGATCAT
This sequence comes from Winogradskyella sp., assembly GCA_002722255.1. Taxonomy (GTDB): domain Bacteria; phylum Bacteroidota; class Bacteroidia; order Flavobacteriales; family Flavobacteriaceae; genus Winogradskyella; species Winogradskyella poriferorum. Next base: position 1,045,710 of record PBLD01000001.1, read on the forward strand.
GAGTTTTATCAAAATATACCAAGATACTTAGCACAAAACATGCGTAGAGGCCAAATAATTCCTGAGGTTGCGGAGGCTTACGCTAAAAAGTATGCTTTTCAGTCTAATCGCAAGACGCTTTTGGATGAAATGATCTACCACGGAAAGTTACTTTATTTCAAAGATATTATGATTCCGTTTAAGTCTGATGAAGAAAAAATAGGGTATACAGAGCAAGAGCTAAAATGGGCAGAAGCCAACGAGAGTCCAATATGGAGCTATTTTATAGAGAAGGAACTACTTTTTAGTACCGATAGTAAGTTGCCAAGTCGTTTTATAGCAGATGCACCTTATTCTAAGTTTTATTTAGAGTTAGATAACGAATCACCAGGACGATTAGGGCAATATATGGGTTGGCAAATTGTTAGGGCTTATGCGGAAGCTACGGACGAAAATGTACTGACTATTTTAAAAAAGGAACCCGAAGAAATTTTTAACAAAGCAAAATTTAAACCAAAGAAATAAAGAAATAATGTCTAAAACCATAACATCTAAAATAGAATTAAACGTTGAACTTGACGAGAATAGAGTGCCAGAAAAATTAAATTGGTCTGCTGAAGATGGTGGAGTAAAAAATGAAGAAGCTAAAGCTATAATGCTCTCGGTTTGGGATAGTAATGCTCAAGAAACATTAAAAATAGATTTATGGACTAAAGATATGCCTGTAGATGAAATGAAACAGTTTTTTCATCAGACTTTAGTAACCATGAGCGATACATTTTTAAGAGCTACTCAAGACGAAAAAATGACGGCTACAATGAAAGATTTCTGCGATTACTTTGCTGAAAAGTTAGAGTTAAAAAAATAGTGAATTTTAAACTTTAGATCCCTTCAGATTCATAAAAAGGGTTGGTGTTAAAACAATCGGCTTTTTTTAAGGTTGCGTAATTTGGGTTTTGTCTTTTAAAACGTAAAAATTTTGAAGTGTCATAAACTTCCCAAATTGTTAATTTGTTGTGTTTTCCCGCTTTAGATTTTAAATCTATTTTATGTTGGGCAATCATTTTGTCAACAACTTCCTTATCACCAATTCGCATTTTTTTGCTAGAGCTGTGGCCTTTATTAATTTGTTTTACAATCCAATAAAATCTTACAGGTTTTTTTGTGGGTTCTTCCAGTTTTTCTTTAACGTCAGAGGACGCTATAGATTTTCCTTCAGATTTGTTTTCGTAGGTTGATTGTCTAAAAATACTATTCTGCTCTTCAGTATCTATTTCTGTTGTTTCGGTAGTTTCAATCTTCTCTTCAAAAGTTTCATGTCTTAAAAGCGTTATGATAATTAACTTATCGTTTACCTTTACTTCGGTAACAAATCTGCCAACAGGAATATCAGCCAAAGATATTTTAGTATCTAAACTATTTACAATGTAAGCCTTCTGAAAATCACTGTTAAAAATCTCAACTTTGTCAATATTGCGTTCTCCTCTTAAAATTAAGGTGTCTCCTGTTTTATTTAGACTGTGATGCAACTCACTAGCTCGGTAATTTATGTTTTTTAATAATGTTGATTTTTGACCATGGATAAATGGAGCCAAAAACAATAGAAGAATGGTTAATAGTCTAGTCATCATAAGTAGGTTTTTGTTTTGGGGAAACAAATAGTATTTATTTCTAATACTTAGTGTAAAGATAAGTTGAGGTAATGAGTTGTCTATATTCTCAAGATATAAGGTGTTTTTTTAAGTTGAAAAGCTTGAGTGTTCGATATATGTTTAAAAAAAACCGTTGAAGTTAAACAGTGTAATATAGATTTAATATACTAGTAAGGATTTGGTAATCTCAATTCTAAATAAGTGCTATACATTTGTAATGCTATTAACCAGAACTTAAACATTAGTCAGGCTTTCATCATGAGAAAGAAACTAGTGTTTTTTTTATTAAAAACTAGTTTGAAATTAAGTAAGTATATTTTTTTAAATTAGCTTATGCGAAAAATCTTATTCGGAGTTATTATTACGTTGATTGTTCTCTTCACATTTAAATATTGTGGAGATAGAAAAAAAGAACAAACTATTTTAAAGGAAAACTCTGCCCTAATACAAGAACAGTTAAAAAACGTTAGCAAACTTGTGGTTACCGAAGGCCATTTTAGTGAGGTTTTTACATACGATAATTCTAAGCGAATTTTTGGAGATTTGTTAGAGGTTGAAAAGAAAGCAATTGTGGTAGTCAATGCAGATGTAACTGTAGCTTATGATTTATCTAAAATTGAATATAACGTAGATGAAACCACAAAAACACTGCAAATTTTGAGTATTCCAAAGGAGGAAATCAAAATAAGTCCAGATTTTGAATATTACGATATCCAAGCAGATTATCTCAATCCTTTTGAAGCTAAGGACTACAACGAAATCAAAAAAACAGTGCGAAAACAATTAATGAAGAAAATTGAAGCTTCAGATTTAAAGTCTAACGCACAAAATAGATTATTAAGCGAACTTTCTAAATTTTATATTCTTACCAATTCCTTAGGTTGGAAACTAGAGTATAATCAAACACCAGTTGAAAGTCTTGAGGGTTTAAACACGCTTAAACTATAACTTATTACTCAAGGAAACCCAACCACCACCATTAGTAGCTTCAATGTTGTTCAAATTCAGAAACCTGGCGGCTTTAGCGGAACGTACACCACTGGCACAGCAAGTGACCACTGGTTTGTTTAGTTTTTTTACTTCGTCAACTCTGTTGTTCAATTGATCTAGTGGAATGTGCACAGCATTTGTAATATGGCCAGCATCCCATTCACGTTCACTACGTACATCAAGAATTACAGCACCATTTTCTAAAAATTCTTCAACTTGTCGTTTTTTACTGCCAAAAATAAAATCCAAAAATCCCATAGTTTTACTTTTTGCATAAATTTACGTTGAATTAATTATGTTCTAAAATTGAAAGCGGAAACACGAAAAGACGAAATCATAAAAACAGCAGCCAAATTATTTAAAGAAAAGGGTTTTAGCGCAGTAACGATGCGCGATTTGGCGTCTGCTATGGGAATGAAAGCAGCTAGTTTGTACAATCATATAAAATCTAAACAAGAAATCTTAAAAGAGATTATTATTTCACTGGCAGAAGAGTTTACTCATGGTTTAGAGTTAATTCAAAAGTCAGATATTTCTAGTATTCAAAAAATAGAAGAGGTCGTAAAATTGCATGTTAATATTACCTCCCAGAATACGTTTGGTATGGCGTCTTTAAATAACGATTGGATGCATCTTGAAGAAAAATTAGATTATTATCTCGAACTACGCTCTAATTACGAAGAAGAGTTAAGGCAAATAATAGCAGATGGAGTCAAAAAGGGAGAAATAATAGATGAAAATATTGAGATTATGTTGTTTTCTATCTTATCAACCTTAAGGTCTTTGTATTTGTGGATCCCTAAAAAGGACTATTTAAATCCAGAAAAATTATCACAAGAGTTAAGTACAGTTCTTGTTAAAGGTATTAACAAAAAAATCGATTAATTTTTTGTAAATTTGTCAAGTAAACTAACAACTGTTAGTTTTTTTAGTTTGTAATTCGAAATCGTTTTCGAGTTAAGCTTAAAAAGTTTTAAAGTTTAGATTATAACTGTTAATGGCAGATTTTCATAAATTAAGAATAAAAGATATTTATAAGGAAACTAAAGATACATCCGTTGTAACTTTTGATATTCCTGAAGCGTTGCAAGACGAATTTAAATTCTCGCAAGGGCAACATTTAACGCTTAAGGCACTAATTAATGGCGAAGATGTGCGTCGTTCATACTCGTTATGTTCTAATCCATTTGATAACGAATGGAAAGTGGCAGTCAAAGAAATTCCAGGAGGGAAATTCTCAACCTTTGTCAATAGCACTTTAAAAACAGGAGACGAGCTAGATGTTATGGCACCTAGCGGAACATTTGGCGTAGATTGTAATGCAGACAATGCTAAAAACTATCTGTTCTTTGCAGCAGGAAGTGGTATCACACCAATTCTTTCAATGATTAAAGCGCATTTGGCAGCAGAGCCAAACTCAACTTGTAAGCTGTTTTATGTCAATAGAACAGCAAAATCCATTATCTTTAAGGAAGCCTTAGAGCAATTAAGAAATGCCTATTTCGGTCGTTTGGAAATCTATTATTTCCTAACCAAAGAAAAGCGAGATATTGAGTTGTTCAATGGTCGTTTTGATGATGAAAAAATGAAAGTGCTCACCAAAACATTCATTGATATTCCAGATACAAGCGAAGTGTTTTTATGTGGACCAGAAGATATGGTCAATTACGTGAGTAATTATCTGGCTGAAGCAGGTTTACCAAAAGATTTAATTCATTTCGAATTATTTGTAAAAGGCCTAACCGAAGAAGATAAAAAACGTGTTGAGCGTTTATCAGAACAAAAAATTGATGGTGTCGAAGTTGTTGTTATCGATGGCGGAAAAGAATTCCGTTTTACAATGCAGCAAGACGATGATAATATTTTAGATGGAGCACTTATAGCAGGAGCAGATTTACCATTTGCGTGCAAAGGAGGCGTTTGTAGTACCTGTAAGTGTCAAGTAATGGAAGGTGAAGTTGAAATGAAAATCAACTATGCGCTAGAAGAAGATGAAGTTGCACAAAACTATGTATTAAGCTGTCAAGCAGTCCCAACTACTAAAAGAGTAGTGGTCGATTTCGACGTTTAAATAAAGATTTGTTATTCCTACTTAGGTTGGAATCTCAATATATATTGAAAAAGAAAAATTAAGTTTCACCAGCTAAAAGCAATAAGCTAATAGCCAAAAGCTAAAAGAAATGAGTGAAGAACAAATAAAAAACCTAGAAGAGCAATTTGAAGAGCGTATCGCTCGCGACGAAAAAATTGAACCTAAAGACTGGATGCCAGAAAAATATCGTCAAACGCATATTAGGCAAATCAGTCAGCACGCACATTCCGAAATTGTAGGAATGTTACCAGAAGGAAACTGGATTACTCGTGCGCCATCCTTACGTCGTAAAGTAGCCTTATTGGCAAAAGTGCAAGACGAAGCTGGCCACGGATTATACTTATACAGTGCTTGCGAAACATTAGGAATCTCGCGAGACGAGTTATACGAACAATTGCATTCAGGTAAGGCAAAATATTCTTCCATATTCAATTACCCAACAGTAACTTGGGCAGATATGGGAGCTATAGGTTGGTTGGTAGATGGTGCAGCCATTATCAATCAAGTGCCACTTTGCAGTACCTCTTTTGGTCCTTATGCAAGAGCAATGGTGCGCGTGTGTAAAGAAGAAAGTTTTCACCAGCGTCAAGGTTACGAAATTATGCTAAAGCTTTGTAATGGAACACCGGAACAAAAAGAAATGGCGCAAGATGCACTTAACCGTTGGTGGTGGCCAAGTTTAATGATGTTAGGTCCAACTGATGATATGTCAGTTCACACCGAACAATCAATGAAATGGAAATTGAAACGAAAAACCAATGACGAGTTACGTCAGCAGTTTATTGACCAAACAGTGCCACAAGCTGATATTTTAGGATTAACAATTCCAGACCCAGATTTAAAATGGAACGAAGAGCGTCAGAGCTATGATTTCGGAGAAATTGATTGGGATGAATTCTGGCAAGTCGTAAAAGGTCACGGACCAATGAACAAAGCACGAATGAAAGCAAGAGTTGGCGCTTGGGAACGTGGCGAATGGGTTAGAGACGCAGCAATGGCTCACGCAGAAAAACAACAAGAAAGAAAAAACAAACAAGTAGTATAATCAGAAGGTTAGACTCGAGAAATGAGAAATGTATACTGAAAAAGTCTAACATCTAACATCTAATATCTAATGTCTAATAAAAAGAACTGGCCACTTTGGGAGGTTTTCGTAAGAAGTAAAAACGGATTAGAACATCGTCATTTCGGAAGTCTTCACGCAGCAGATGCAGAAATGGCTTTAGAAAATGCAAGAGATGTTTACACAAGACGTAACGAAGGCGTAAGCATTTGGGTTGTAGAAAGTAAGCATATTACAGCATCAAACCCAGAGCATAATGGCGAATTATTTGAACCAGCACAAGACAAGGTGTATCGTCATCCAACATTTTATGATTTACCAGACGACGTAAAACATATGTAACAAAGCAAGGCTTTGTCATCCTGAACTCGTTTCAGGATCTCTTTATTTATGTTAAATGTCACCTTAGCGCAGTCGAAAGGTCTCAATTTGATTAAAAATGAAAAACAAAAACCTATATAACTACATCCTAGGAATCGCAGACAACAGCCTAATTCTCGGTCAGAGATTAGGAGAGCTTTGCGGTCACGGACCAAGTTTAGAAACAGATATCGCGTGCACTAATATGTCGTTAGATTTATTAGGGCAAGTGCGTAGTTATTATCAATATGCAGCGAAGATAGCCGGAGATGGTAGAACAGAAGATGATATCGCAATGCTTCGTAAAGAACGCGAATACTTCAATGTGTTATTGGTAGAGCAACCAAATACCGATTTTGGGTACACAATGGCAAGACAATTCTTATTCGATGTATATCATTTTTTAATGCTAACCGAATTAGAAAAAAGTACTGATTTAAATCTGTCTGCAATTGCAAAAAAATCCATCAAAGAAGTGAGTTACCACAAGCGTTTCTCATCCGATTGGATTAAGCGATTAGGAGATGGTACTGAAGAAAGTCATAGTCGTATTCAAACCGCAATAAATGATTTATGGACGTATACCGATGAGTTATTCCATCAAACCGAAGCTGATAAAGCTATGGTTGCTGAAGGCGTTGGAGTAGATGTTACTAAATTAAAAGATGCTTATTACGAAGAAGTAAATGCAGTTTTAGAAGAAGCAACGTTAAGCGTTCCAGAAAGCAAATATTTTCAAAAAGGAGGAAAGCAAGGCATTCATACCGAACATATGGGTTACTTGCTAGCCGATTTACAATATATGCAACGCACCTATCCAAATATGGAATGGTAACAAATTCCTGCGAAAGCAGGAATCTAAAAAAGAGAAATTGAATTTTGTTTAGAAACAATATGTCATCCTGAACTGTCACACTGAGCGCAGTCGAAGTGTTGTTTCAGGATCTCATTCGTCAATTCGAGTGATTTGTGAAGAATGAACAAATTGTATCGAGAAGCATTTTAGTGAAAATTCCTGTTTTAAGAAAAAATAATGACAACAACGGAGGAGCATATCAACCCAAAACTGGTTTCAATTCTAGAGTCTATTTCAGACCCAGAAATCCCAGTATTATCCATTATGGATATGGGTGTTGTGCGTTCTGCTGTTATCGAAAATGATATTGTAAAAATCGAAATCACACCAACGTATAGTGGCTGTCCTGCAATGGATGTTATCGGAGACGATATCAAGCGCGCAATGCAAAAAGCAGGTTATAAAGCTGAAGTAGATTTGATTTTACATCCAGCTTGGACAACCGATTGGATTACGCCAAGAGGCAGAAAAGCACTCGAAGATTACGGAATTGCAGCACCATTAGATGCCGAAGCCGATAAGTCCGTGTTACTAGAAGGAAAACAATTAGTAAAATGTCCGCAATGCGGAAGTAAAAATACAAAAATGGTAAGTCAATTTGGTTCAACAGCCTGCAAAGCACAATTTCAGTGTGAGGACTGCCAAGAACCATTTGATTATTTTAAATGTTTGAAGTGACAACTTGTTGTCATCCTGAACTGTCACACTGAGCGCAGTCGAAGTGTTGTTTCAGGATCTCATTAAGATTAATAATTATAAAAAAATATGAGTTCAATAGAACTAAAAATAGAAAACAACATAGCCTACATCACACTAAACCGACCAGAAGTTTTTAACAGCTTCAACCGTGAAATGGCATTAAACCTACAGCAAGTTTTTGACGATTGCGAAAGTAATTCAGAAGTAAGAGCAATAGTACTAACCGGAAATGGAAAAGCATTTTGCGCAGGTCAAGACTTAAAAGAAGTGACGAGTCCGGAGTTAAATCCAGGATTCAAGAAAATTCTAGAAGAGCATTACAACCCAATCATTACCAGAATTAGAAACATTAAGAAACCAATCATTGGTGCGATAAATGGCGTAGCAGCTGGTGCAGGAGCAAACATCGCATTGGCTTGTGATATCGTTGTGGCTCACGAAAAAGTAAGTTTCATTCAAGCGTTCAGTTTAATAGGTTTGATTCCTGATAGTGCAGGAACGTTCTTTTTGCCACGATTAATAGGTTTTCAAAAAGCATCAGCATTAGCGATGTTAGGCGATAAAGTGTCTGCCGATGAAGCTGAAAAAATGGGAATGATTTACAAAGTGTTGCCATTAGAAAACTTTGAAGAAGACGTGAATAAGTTAGCCTTGAAACTTGCTAATATGCCAACATTAGCTTTAGGGAAAATAAAGGAAGCGTTTAATCAATCTTTAACCAATAATTTGGAGGAGCAATTAGCTCTAGAATCAAAATTACAAATAGAAGCAGCCCAAACGAAAGATTACGAAGAAGGTGTTTCAGCATTTGTAGAAAAACGTAAACCAACTTTTAAAGGAAAATAATTTAGGTCTGTCATCCCGAAATGTCGCACTGAGCGCAGTCGAAGTGTTGAATACAGGATCTCACCAATTATGAACAAAGAACTTCTCATACAAACCCACCAAAGAATAAAACCATTTATTCACAAAACACCTATGTTAACATCACAATTATTAGATGAAATAGCAGGTTGTAATGTGTTTTTTAAATGCGAAAACTTTCAGAAAATGGGTGCGTTTAAAATGAGAGGTGCTGCAAACGCGATTTTATCGCTTTCTGATGAAGAAAGACAAAACGGAGTCGTAACACATTCTTCAGGTAATTTTGCTCAAGCTGTTTCATTGGCAGCTAATAAAATTGGTGTTAAGGCATATATCGTGATGCCAGAAAATGCGCCACAAGCAAAAAAGAATGGTGTTAAAACCTATGGAGGCGAAATTATAGAATGTGAATCCACAGCCGAAGCGAGAGAGTTCACGGCCAATAAAATTCAGAAAGAAACCAAAGCCTCATTTCTACATCCATCTAATCAAGATGAAGTCATATACGGCAATGCGACAGCAGCAATGGAGTTGTTAGAGGCGCAGCCTAATCTTAATGTAGTTATAACCCCAGTTGGAGGTGGTGGATTATTAGCAGGTACAGCTTTAGCTGTTAATCAGTTTACATCAAATTGCAAAATAATAGGTGCAGAACCAATGGAAGTCGATGATGCGTATCGTTCTTTAAAATCAGGTAAGATTGAAAAAAACGAAAGCACAAATACCATTGCAGATGGTTTAAAAACCTATTTAGGCGACCGTAATTTTCCAATTATAAAAACTTTGGTTGATAAAATTATCAGAGTTGAAGAACAAGAAATTAAAGAGGCTATGCGACTCATTTGGGAACGAATGAAAATAGTTGTAGAGCCGTCAAGCGCAGTAGCTTTTGCGGCTGTTTTAAAGAACAAAGAAGAATTTAAAAATAAAAACGTCGGAATTATCATTTCTGGCGGAAATGTAGATGTGAAGAATTTACCATTCTGATTAACGATTGTAGATTTTTGATGTTAGAATTAAGATTTTAAACGAATAGTAATATAATGAGGCCAAATCAGTTAGAAGATAGACTTATTCAATTTGCAATAGATGTTATTCTTTTATGTAAATCTATTGATAAATCCTTTGCTTCCGAGCATTTGACAAAGCAATTAATTCGTTCAGCGACATCTTCAGCATTGAATTATGGCGAAGCTAGAAGTGGAGAATCTACAAGGGATTTTTTACATAAAATGAAAATTTGTCTGAAAGAGTTGAGAGAATCTTACATAAATCTTAGAATTCAGAAAGGGGCTAAAATACTTTCAGATGTGCAAAATCTAGAAAAATTAATGAAAGAAAATGATGAGTTGATTTCAATATTTGTTTCGAGTATCAAAACAGCGTCAAATAAATTAAAATGATTAACGATTGGCGATTTTAGAAGTGAAATCAAAAAATCAAAAATTTTATGGAAATAACTAAGGAAAATCAAAAATCAAAAATCAAAAATCAGCAATCGACAATGGTTGTCGGAATAATAGGTTCAGGAACAATGGGAAGCGGTATCGCTCAAGTAGCGGCAACTGCTGGTTGTTGTGTAAAATTATACGATACTAACCAAGCGGCTTTAGACAAAGCTAAAGCAAGTCTTGAAAAAATATTAAATAGACTCATAGAAAAAGGTCGAATAGATACTGAAGAAAAAAACAGAATTCAGTCAAATATCAGGTATGTCGATAGTGTAAAAGCATTAGCAGATTCAAATCTTACGATTGAAGCTATCGTCGAAAATATCGATATCAAGAAGAAAGTCTTTTCAGAATTGGAAAGCTATGTTGCGGAAGATTGTATTATCGCTTCAAACACATCAAGCTTATCCATAGCATCCATAGCATCATCATTGCAAAAACCAGAGCGCTGCATCGGAATTCACTTTTTCAACCCAGCACCATTAATGAAATTGGTTGAGGTCATTCCAGCAGTACAAACCTCAAAAGAAGTTTTAGATAAGTCTGTTGAAACCATAAAAAGTTGGAAGAAAACAGTAGCTGTTGCCAAGGATACACCAGGTTTTATCGTAAACCGTGTGGCGCGACCATTTTACGGAGAAGCCCTACGTATTTATGAAGAAGGCATTGCTGATTTTGAAACCATTGACCATAGTTTAAAAACATTGGGAGGTTTCAGAATGGGACCATTCGAATTAATGGATTTTATAGGAAACGATGTTAATTACACAGTAACGGAAACCGTATTTACAGCCTTTTATTTCGACCCAAGATACAAACCGAGTTTCACACAAAAGCGTTTAAGTGAAGCAGGCTATTTAGGAAGAAAAACAGGAAAAGGTTACTATGATTATTCTGAAGGTGCTGTAAAGCAAGAACCAAAACAAGATAAAGAATTAGCACAAACCATTTTCGACCGTGTTCTAGTAATGCTCATCAACGAAGCAGCAGACGCTTTGTTTTTAAACATCGCATCAGCAGAAGATATAGACAACGCAATGACTAAAGGTGTTAATTATCCAAAAGGATTATTAGCTTGGGCAGATGAAAAAGGCATTGATTGGTGCGTAGCTAAACTAGATGAATTATACAATGAATATCACGAAGACCGTTACCGTTGCAGTCCATTGTTGCGTAAAATGAATAAAGAAAATAAAACATTCTTTTAATGCAAGGAGAACAAATTCCACATAAAATGTTAAGTCAAGATGCATTCAGTACTTGGTTAGGCATCGAAATTCTAGAATGCGAAATTGGTCGTTGTCGCGTGGCAATGACGGTTCGTAAGGAAATGCTTAATAGTATGGGGAAAGCCCACGGAGGCATAAGTTATGCGTTGGCAGATACTGCTTTCGGATTTGCGGCAAACACACATGGTAAATATGCTGTGTCCATAGAAACTAGTATTAATCATATTGAAGCATTAAATGAAGGAGATTATTTAGTGGCAGAATCTGTGATAGAAAACGTAAAAAATAAACTCGGATTCAATATTATAGAAGTAAAACGAGGAGATGAACTGGTAGCACTTTTTAAAGGTGTTGTTTATCGCACTCAAAAAGATTGGGAATAAAATTCCTGCGAAGGCAGGAATCTCATAATAAAGAATAAATGAAATATTGGTACGTCTATATTATGGCAAACAAGCCAAATGGAGTAATTTATATAGGAGTAACTGATAATTTAGATGAAAGAGTTAAAGAACATAAATTAAAAGTTTATCCAAAATCTTTTACAGCTAGATACAATTGTGAGATTCTAGTTTATTTTGAAGAATTTGAAAATGGTGAAAAGGCGTCAATTAGAGAAGTTCAATTCAAGAAATGGAAGAGAGATTGGAAAATTAAATTAATAGAAGAAATGAATCCGAGTTGGGCTGATTTAAGTTTGAACTGGAATTTAGGAAATAAAATATTTAGGAATAACAAAAAATAAGATACCTGCTTTCGCAGGCATTAGTTATGAAACAAGCATACATAATAGACGGCATAAGAACACCAATAGGAAATTACAAAGGCACATTATCGGCTGTAAGAACAGACGATTTAGCAGCTTTGGTAATTAAAGAAATCGTAAAACGAAACCCAAGCATTCCAAAAGAAGCATACGACGATGTTATTCTGGGTTGTGCTAATCAAGCCGGAGAAGATAATCGTAACGTAGCTCGTATGGCATCACTTTTAGCAGGATTGCCATTTACAGTTCCAGGAGAAACTGTAAACAGATTATGTAGTTCTGGTTTGTCAGCAATTATTCACGCAAACAGAGCGATAAAAGCAGGAGATGGCGATGTGTTTATTTCAGGAGGTGTTGAGAATATGACACGCGGCCCTTATGTTATTGCAAAACCATCGAGTGCATTTGGTACTGATGCTAAAATGTACGACAGTAGTTTTGGATGGAGATTTGTAAATCCAAAAATGCACGAAATGTACGGTACGGACGGCATGGGAGTTACTGCTGAAAATCTTGTAGAGAAATATAATATTTCACGAGAAGATCAAGATGAATTCGCCTATTGGAGCCAGGTGAAAGCGTCTAAAGCACAGGAAAACGGACGATTAGAAAAAGAAATTCTTCCTGTCGAAATTCCTCAACGTAAAAAAGACCCAATCGTTTTTGCAAAAGACGAATTTGTAAAACCAACAACATCAAAAGAGATTTTAGCCAAATTACGACCAGCCTTTAAAAAAGAAGGCGGAAGCGTAACCGCAGGAAATGCATCAGGATTAAACGACGGAGCAGCAGCAACCATTATCGCTTCAGAAGAGGCAGTAAAAAAATACAATCTAAAGCCTTTAGCGCGCATCGTGAGTTCTGCTGTCGTGGGTGTAGAGCCGCGAATTATGGGCATCGGTCCAGTTGAGGCGTCCAACAAAGCTTTGGCAAAAGCCGGATTAACAATGGACGATATCGACGTTATAGAGCTCAATGAAGCCTTTGCTGCGCAAGCATTGGCGTGCACCAGAGCTTGGGGATTGGCAGACAATGATCCAAGAATCAACCCTAATGGAGGCTCTATCGCAATTGGCCATCCGCTTGGCGTTACAGGCACTAGAATCGCCTATTCAGCGGCTTTAGAGCTCAAAGAGCAAAACAAGCGCTACGCATTGGTAACGATGTGTATTGGCGTAGGGCAAGGCTATGCAGCTATTATTGAAAATATGAGTTAAATTATTGTTTTTCGTTACATGAATAAAATTCTGATTTTATTAATTCTATTATTTACTAATATATCCTCTGGTCAGGATAAAAGCTGTGATTGCCTAAATAGTTTAGAAGAGGTTTCCAAAAAGATTAAGGTAGCCAAGAGCTATAAGTCTCAGATTAAAACTAAATCAGATGAATTCAGGTTTGAAGAATGGAAAAGTCAAATAATAAAGGAAATTAATGAAGATAGTCTAAAGGATTATTTTTGTTTAGGGTATCTTCAAAAATACATTTCCTTTATAAAAGATAATCACAATATAATTTATCAAAAGACTGAAGCCGATTTATTTAAGCCTTTGTTTTATGAAAGAGAAGTTGATGATGTTATTGACTCAGACTCAATTTCTGGAATTTACTATTCGGGTAACGAAACTATAAAACTTATAAAACATTCAAATTCGAGTTGGTTGGGTGTTATGGATACTTCAGATTCTGATATTTGGAAAAATGGAACCATAAGATTAAAGCTCAACAAAACTTCAAAAGGGAAATTTGAAATATTCGAGCATTATAAAAACGGCTTACTCGTATACAATAACAATATTGAAATAAAGAACAATAGAATAGGAAACACCTTTTGGAATAAAGACAATACATATCATTTTTATAAACAACACGAAGAAAATTTCGGCTTTAAATCTTTAGACGCTAATCATGACTATATAAATATCAAATCCCTTAAGCGAACATATGAGCTAATGGATGAAGCTGATACGTTTTACAACGATTTAAAGCAAAAATTAGTCAAGCCTTACTTAATTATAGATTTAAGAAACAATGGAGGTGGTTCTTTATTACAAACAAAATCACTTATTAGACTTTTAAGAAAGACAAAAGAAATAAAGAGAATTTATGTGCTTATCAATTTTTTAACAGCTAGTGCTGCTGAAATAAGTACACTTCGGCTAAAAGACGATAAGCGCACTGTTATTGTTGGTGAGAATTCAAAAGGGGCAGTATCATATGGTTATGGAAATGAAGGGATAGCAGGAAGATTAAATTGTAATTCTATTCAATATGCGTTTTCCATAGAAGTGATTAAAAATGATTATTTAAAGTACGAACAAGTTGGCATAAGACCAGATGTCCTACTAAACAATGATAAAGATTGGATAAAAAAGATAATTGAGTTAAATGCAAACGATTAAAGATAGTAGATTAATGATAGGGGAACTGCTCCAAAAAAATACAAAGTCGATAATACATAATCTTAAACAGTAAGATGAAGAACAAAATTCAACACTACGTCCAAGGACAGTGGACTACAGGAAAAGAAGAAGGAGCACCAATTTACGACGCCATAACAGGCGAACACTTCACAAATTGGGCTGTTGAAGGATTAGATATTCCTGAAGTTCTTAATTACGGACGCACTAAAGGAGGCGAAGTACTTCGTAAAATGACGTTTCAAGAGCGTGGTAATATGCTCAAAAAATTGGCACTTTACCTTACAAAACGCAAAGAACAATTTTACGATTTAAGTTACAGAACTGGTGCAACGCGTGTAGATAGTTGGATAGATATTGAAGGTGGTTTTGGTAACTTGTTTGCCAACGCATCATTACGAAAATTGTTTCCAAACAAACCGTTTCACGTAGAAGGCGACCCAATCGATTTATCTCGTGGAGGACGCTTTATGGCGCATCATATAATGGTGCCAAAAAAAGGTGTTGCAGTACATATCAACGCATTTAACTTCCCAGTTTGGGGAATGTTAGAAAAGTGTGCTGTAAACTGGATGGCTGGTGTGCCAGCAGTGGTTTTACCAGCACCATCATCATCTTATTTGGCTGAAGCTGTAGCGAGAGAAATTATCAATTCAGGTATTTTACCAGAAGGCGCACTTCAAATCATAAACGGAACCGTAAAAACTGTTTTAGATACGGTTGAATCTCAAGATGTCGTAACTTTTACGGGTTCGGCAGCAACAGGTCGCTTATTAAAAGCGCATCCAAGATTAATTGAAGAATCTGTGCCTTTTACTATGGAAGCCGATTCGTTAAATGCGTCAATTTTAGGGGAAGATGCAGTTCCTGGAACACCAGAATTCGACTTGTTTGTTAAGGAAGTTCGAAAGGAAATGACGGTAAAGGCCGGACAAAAATGTACAGCCATCCGACGCATTATCGTTCCAGAAAATTTAGTTGAAGATGTTCAAATTGCATTAGCAAAAGAACTCGATAAAGTAACCATTGGAGACCCAAGACTTAAAGAAGTACGGATGGGCTCATTGGTAAGCAAACAACAAGTTGAAGCTGTAAAAAGTTCTATTGCAGATATCAGCAAAGAAGCTGAAATGGTTTATGGCAATTTAGATAATATTGAAACCATTGGAGCAGATGCTAATAAAGGTGCATTCATCAGTCCAGTGGTGTTTAGAACAGATAATCCTTTCCGAAATAATGTTGTTCACGAGCGCGAAGCGTTTGGGCCAGTAAGTACCATTATGCCATACAAGTCAATGGACGAAGCTGTGCAATTAGCGCAAATGGGTAAAGGGTCGTTAGTGTCTTCTATTGCAACTTATGATGATAACATTGCAACTGATTATGTTGTAAATGCCGCAAGTCATCACGGAAGAATTTTGGTGATTAATCGCGAAATGGCAAAACAAAGTACAGGTCACGGTTCGCCGTTACCGTACTTGGTTCACGGAGGTCCAGGACGTGCTGGTGGTGGAGAAGAAATGGGAGGAATGCGTGGTATTAAACACTATTTGCAACGTACAGCCATTCAAGGAACACCATCAACAATTACAGAAATCACTGGCATATATCAGCAAAATGCAAAATATAAGGAAGCTGAAGACCATCCGTTTAAGTACCATTGGGAAGATATTCAACCAGGAATGTCTTTAAAAACGCATAAGCGTACACTTACGGATACTGATATTCAGAATTTTGCCAATTTAACTTGGGACCATTTTTACGCACATACAGATATTACTTCTTTAGATGGAAGTATTTTTGAAAAACGAACAGCGCACGGTTATTTTATAATTTCGGCTGCAGCTGGATTGTTTGTGTATCCAAATAAAGGTCCTGTAGCGGCAAATTACGGTTTGGATTCTATCCGATTTTTAAGACCATTATACCACAATGATACCATTTATGTGCGTTTAACCTGTAAGGAAAAAGTGGATAGAGATGTCTCATCAACCGAGCATCCAAGTGGTATTGTAAAATGGCACGTTGAGGTTTTTGATGCTAATTTTGAAAACCGACCAGAAAGTCAAAAAACAGACAAAGACAGTCCGTTGGTTGCCGTGGCTACCATCTTAACAATGGTTCAGAAAAAGCAAGAAACCTTTGTTGAAATGACCGAAGAAAAAATCAACGAATGCTTATCAAAGTTAAAAGCAGACGCTAAACCAAAATGGGGAATTATGACGCCTCAACATATGATTGAGCATTTAGAATACACTTATAAAATTGCATCAGGCGAAATTCAAGATTTTGAAATTGCCACACCAGAGAAGATTTTAGACAAGGTGCACGCAAGCTTGTATAACTATAGAAAGTTTCCACAAAATTCTCAATTTCCACAGTTAGAAAAAGACACGCTAGACGATTTAAAACATCAAGATTTAGAAACAGCGATTGAGAAGTTTAAGGAACAACGCAAAAAATACATCGAGTTTTTCAAGGAAAATCCAGATGCTAAATTGAAGAATTTAGTATTTGGCGAGTTGAATCGTTACGAATCTTACTTGCTCGAAAGAAAACATTTAAACCATCATTTTGAACAATTTGGATTAATATAATTATGTCAGAACAACAACCATACGTAAAACAAACCATAGAAAACCAAGTAGGATACATTGAATTTTTTCATCCTGCGCATAACTCATTACCAGGAAATATTCTAGCTGAATTAGCACAAACTATCACCAACGCTGGTGGTAACGATGACATTAAAGTCATCGTTCTTAAAAGTGGAGGCGATAGAACATTTTGTGCTGGAGCAAGTTTTAATGAGCTTATCAATATCGATGATGAAGCCACAGGGAAAGTCTTCTTTTCAGGATTTGCTAACGTGATTAATGCGATGCGAAAATGTCCAAAATTTATCATTGGTCGCGTGCAAGGAAAAACCGTTGGAGGTGGAGTAGGAGTTGCGTCGGCAACTGATTATTGTATGGCAACAAAATTTGCAGCCATAAAGTTGAGTGAACTAAACGTTGGTATCGGTCCGTTTGTGGTTGGTCCAGCTGTAGAGCGCAAGTTAGGTTTAAGCGGAATGTCACAAATCGCCATTGATGCCAATACCTTTTATCCAGCAGAATGGGCAAAACAAAAAGGCTTATTTACACAAGTGTTTGATACTACAGAAGCATTAGACGAAGCCGTAAAAACCTTTGCTGAAGATCTTTGCAACTACAATCCGGAAGCAATGAAAGAAATGAAGAAAATCTTTTGGCAAGGTACCGAAGATTGGGATACGCTTCTAGCTGAAAGAGCAGCCATTAGTGGTCGCTTGGTATTAAGTGATTTTACAAAAGAAACATTAAAACGATTTAAGTAAAGATAAGCCCATCCTAACCTTCCCAGAGGGAAGGAACTAGTAAATAGAGTAAATGAAAGAACACGTAACAATAAAAGCACAGGAGTGTTTTTCCCCTCTGGGGAAATTAAAAGGGGCTATATGATCTACGCATTCCAAGGATACACACCAGTCGTGCATGAAAGTAGTTTCGTGCATCCGTTGGCAGCAGTCACTGGCAATGTCATCATTGGCAAAAACTGTTACATCGGTCCAGGTGCTGCCATTCGTGGGGATTGGGGACAAATCATTTTAGAGGATGGCGTTAACGTGCAAGAAAACTGTACAGTGCATATGTTTCCAGGTAAATCTATTACCCTAAAAGAAAGTGCACACGTTGGTCACGGAGCCATCATTCACGGAGCCAATTTGGGTCGTAACTGTCTTATTGGTATGAATACCGTAATTATGGACGATGCCGAAATTGGAGATGAAAGTATCGTTGGAGCCATGGCATTTGTTAAGGCCGAAACTAAAATTCCACCACGTAGTTTGGTGGTTGGTAATCCAGCAAAAGTTATCAAGCAGGTAAGCGACGAGATGATTGTTTGGAAAACTAAAGGAACGCAGTTATATCAGCAGTTGCCGCAAGATTGTCACAACAGTTTAAAAGCCGTTGAGCCATTACGCGAAGTTCCCGAAAATATGAAGATGCAAGACGATATCTATAAAACGCTTCGCGAAACTTTCAAAAAATAAGTGTTATTACTAGAGAGAAAGACTTGGCAATTTTTTAAATCCTACTCAAATCAATCTCATTGGTTTCCTTTCCTGTAGATAAGGTTATTAAACTCTGCACATTCCCTAGATAAGGAAGAAGTGTTAGTTTAGAAATAAGGAAAGTCTCATAAGCTTGTATATCTTCAACAATGAGTTTCAGTAGGTAATCATAATTTCCACTTACGCGATGGCATTCTGCAATTTCTGGGAAATTATTTATTTCAGTGACAAATTTTTCTAGATAACTTCTGGTATGACCTTGAAGGGTTATGCCAATAAATACAGTTAATTTCAAACCTACTTTCTTGTTATCTAATACAGCGACATATTTTTTGATGTAGCCTTCTTTTTCAAGCTTTTTGATACGCTCAAAAACGGGTGAAGTGGTCATTCCTAATTCTTTAGCTATGCTTTTTGTAGTGCGATTGCTGTCTTTCTGGAGTATCGCTAAAATTTGGGTGTCGATTTTATCTAGTGTATGAGACATTAAAAATATTTTTTTTGATTACTCAAAATTAACAATTTAAAGTTTAAAATTCTTAAAGTAAGTTGTTTTGAAGATTTTTTTTCTTTTAAAAAATAAAATCAAGGGTTTTAAGAAAAGTGATATTGAATATGTCTTATCTTTAATTCTAAAATAAAACTGAATTTGTTTAATGACTTTTGAACTAAAAATGCCCAAAATGGGCGAGAGCATCACAGAAGGAACCATTATTAATTGGTTAATCAATGAAGGTGATTCTTTTGATGAAGGCGATATCATATTAGAAGTAGCCACAGATAAGGTGGATAACGAAGTGCCTGCACCAGCAGCAGGAACTTTGCTAGAAACCAAATACCAAGCAAAAGATGTGGTAAAAGTTGGTGAGGTTATCGCTCTTCTAGAAATAGAAAAATCGAAATCGAAACCGAAATCGAAAAATGATGTCACGTCGAGCGCAGTCGAGACATCAAAAACGAAGACCAAAAAGAGTCCTTCAATAGCATCTAGTATTAACAAGGAATCTCATTCGGTTTCAACTTCAGCTTCAACTTCGAATTCAAAGTTCTTCTCACCATTAATCATTTCCATTGCAAAGGAACATCACATAAGTTTTGAAGAATTAGCAAGAATACCAGCAACCGGAAACGAAGGACGATTAAGAAAAAGTGATGTATTCAATTATATCGAAGACGGAAGGCCTTACAAGTTTGCGCAGCCAGTGGTTCAAGATCCAACAGCTTATCGCATTCCGCAACTAACGTTCGATAAAGGCAAAGGAAAGATTGTAGAAATGGATCGTATGCGTCAAATGATTGCAGATCATATGGTGTATTCCAAGCATACGTCACCTCACGTAACGGCTTATGTTGAAGCTGACTTAACCAATATGGTAAATTGGCGAAATGACAATAAGGTTGCGTTTCAAGAAAAATATGGCGAAAAACTAACCTTTACACCATTGTTTGTAGAAGCCGTAGCTAAAGCAGTCAAAGATTTTCCAAATATCAATGCGTCTGTTGATGGCAGTAATATCATCGTAAAAGAAGACATTAATATTGGTATGGCAACAGCATTACCAAGTGGAAATTTAATTGTGCCAGTCGTTAAAAATGCTGACACTAAAGACTTAAAAGAGTTAGCCGAAAACGTAAACGAGCTCGCTGGAAAAGCAAGAGAAAACAAGTTGAGTGGCGACGATATCAAAGGCAGCACCTTCACTATTTCTAATGTTGGGACGTTTGGTAGCGTAATGGGAACACCGATTATTAACCAACCAGAAGTTGCCATTTTAGCATTAGGAATTATTAAAAAACGTGCCGAAGTGATTGAAACTGAAAAAGGCGACGAAATCGCTATTAGAAGTATGATGTACTTATCTCTGTCTTTCGACCATCGTGTCGTAGATGGTTTCCTAGGTGGAAGCTTTGTGCGAAGAGTTGCTGATTATTTAGAGCAATTTGATACGAATAGAAAAATATAGTTAACTGTCATCCTGAACTTGATTCAGGATTTCATCATTTATAAAAATTATGTCCTACAACATAGCAATCAAAAAAATAGAAAAATCAAAAGTCGATTCCATCGACTTCAACAACATACCATTAGGAACCTCTTTTACAGATCATATGTTTATCTGCGATTATAAAGATGGTGAATGGCAAAACCCAAGAATAGAACCTTTAGCTTTAATTCCAACGCATCCAGCAGCAATGGCGTTGCATTACGGACAAGCCATTTTTGAAGGTATGAAAGCTAATGTAGATGCCGATGGAACACCAATGCTATTCCGTGCTGATAAAAATGCAGCGCGTTTAAACTTTAGTGCTGACCGAATGGGAATGCCAAATGTTCCAGAAGAATTATTCGTAGAAGGCTTAAAACAGCTCGTGGCTTTGGATAAAGCGTGGATTCCACCACAAGATGGTAGCGCCTTGTACTTGCGTCCGTTTATGTATGCCGATGAAGCCTTTATCGGTATGCGTGCAGCCACAAGTTACAAGTTTATCATTATGGCATCACCAGCAGGACCATTTTTTAGTAAGCGCATAAAATTGTGGGCCGAAAAGAAATTCGTTCGTGCTGTAGATGGTGGTACAGGCGAAGCAAAAGCGGCTGGAAATTACGCAGCAGCAATTCGTCCAACGGAATTGGCAAAAGCAAAAGGCTACGACCAAGTATTGTGGTTAGATGCTGTTGAGCACGAGTACATTCAAGAGGTGGGAACAATGAATATTTTCTTCAAAATCGATGGAAAATTCATCACACCACGTCGCGATGGCGCCATTCTCGATGGCATTACCAGAATGAGCGTTATCGATATTCTAAAAGATAAAGGTTTTGAAGTCATTGAGCGTCCAATCACGCTTATCGAAATCCGTGAAGCATCAGAAAAAGGCCTTTTAGAGGAAGCTTTCGGAACAGGAACAGCCGTTGGTATTGCTTACATTCAGAGTATTGGCACAGAAAATGGCGACATTCACGTCTCTGACGAAAGTCCGGTAGGATTAGAGGTTAACGACACGCTAAATGCCATAAAAACAGGAAAAATTGAAGATAAATTCAACTGGATGATAAAGGTTGAAGAAGAGCTAGCTTAAAATAATTTGGGCGTTACCGCAAGGGTCGGGCTTTACGCTATATCTTTTTTGCTTTTAATGGCAAAAAAGGATGCCGCTGCAATCCCTAACGCAAAAATAAGTTCAGAAAACAATGAATAAAGACATATTAAAAAAAGGGTTTACCAATTTAGTAACCGCCAAAACAATGGCAGAATTGTATGAAGCCAACTTCAAAGTAGTTTCAAAATACGTGCACGCCACATCACGTGGTCACGAAGCCATTCAGACAGCTTTAGGAATGCAATTGTTACCTCAAGATTATGCATTTCCGTATTACAGAGACGATGCAATGTTGTTAGCTTTTGGTATGACACCTTACGATTTAATGCTTCAGGTATTAGCTAAAAAAGACGATCCATTTTCTGGTGGAAGAACCTATTATTCACATCCAAGTTTAAAAGATGCTGATAAGCCTAAAATTCCACATCAATCATCAGCAACAGGTATGCAAGCCATTCCTGCAACTGGTGTTGCGATGGGAATGCAATATTTGGAAAAGCAAGGACTTCAAAATTCAAATGTTGTTCAGAATGATAGCAAAGAATCGCAATTAAATCCAATTACGGTTTGTAGTTTAGGCGACGCGTCAGTTACCGAAGGTGAAATTGCAGAAGCCTTTCAAATGGCAGCGTTAAAGCAAATGCCTATTCTATATTTGGTGCAAGACAATGGTTGGGATATTTCAGCAAATGAAGCCGAAACCAGAGCTCAAAATGCTGCAGAATATGCAAAAGGATTTCACGGATTAGAAGCCATTTCTATTGATGGTGCTAATTTTATTGAAAGCTACGAAGCTCTAGAAAAAGTTATAAAAACCATAAGAGAAGAGCGTCGTCCATTTTTGGTGCACGCTAAAGTGCCATTATTGAATCATCATACGTCTGGTGTGCGTATGGAATGGTATCGTGATGACTTGGAAGAAGCAAAGTCTCGTGATCCATATCCTGTTTTAAAACAGCAAATGTTAGATAATGGTTTCGCTCAAAAAGATATTGATACTATTGAAGCGGAAATAAAAGCGTTGGTTGAAGATGATTTTCAAAACGCCTTAAAAGCCGAAGATCCAACACCAGAAGATTTATTTACGCACGATTTTGCGCCAACACCAATTACCGAGGAAAAGGGTGAGCGTTCGCCTGAAGGTGCAGAAAAAGTCGTGATGGTAGATTGTGCCTTATTCGCTGTTGAAGAATTAATGCGAAAGCATAAAGAGTGTTTACTCTATGGACAGGATGTAGGTGGCCGACTTGGTGGTGTATTTAGAGAAGCGGCAACATTAGCTCAGAAATTTGGAGACGACCGCGTTTTTAATACACCAATCCAAGAAGCTTTTATTGTAGGTTCAACGGTTGGGATGAGTGCTGTTGGTTTAAAGCCTATTGTTGAGGTTCAGTTTGCAGATTATATTTGGCCAGGACTCAATCAATTATTTACCGAAGTGAGTCGAAGCTGTTACCTAAGTAACGGAAAATGGCCTGTAAGTATGATTTTGCGTGTGCCAATTGGTGCTTATGGTAGTGGTGGGCCTTATCACTCATCTTCAGTAGAAAGTGTTGTGACCAATATTAGTGGTATAAAAATTGCCTATCCAAGTAATGGCGCTGATTTAAAAGGCTTAATGAAAGCAGCATATCACGACCCAAATCCAGTAGTTATTTTTGAGCATAAAGGTTTGTACTGGTCTAAAGTACCAGGAACACAAGGTGCAACCTCTGTAGAACCTGCTGAAGACTATGTATTGCCTTTTGGAAAAGCTTGGGTATTACAAGAAATCTGGAAGCAAGACGATGTAGAAACGTGTACCATTGTAACCTACGGAATGGGTGTGCATTGGGCAATGAATGCTTCGGAAGAATTAGGTTTAAAAGATCAAATAGAAGTCATCGATTTAAGAACATTATATCCTCTAGATGAAGCAACCATAATGAAGTCGGTTAAGAAAACAGGTAAGTGTTTAGTGGTAACTGAAGAGCCAAGTAACAACAGTTTTGCAAGAGCATTATCTGGGAAAATTCAGGAAGAATGCTTTAGATATTTAGATGCACCAGTAATGACAATTGGTAGTGAAAATATGCCTGCAATTCCATTGAATTCAACATTAGAACAAACAATGATTCCTTCAACTGAAAAGGTGAAAGCAAAGATTGAAGCTTTACTTA
Source organism: Winogradskyella sp. (assembly GCA_002722255.1). Taxonomy (GTDB): domain Bacteria; phylum Bacteroidota; class Bacteroidia; order Flavobacteriales; family Flavobacteriaceae; genus Winogradskyella; species Winogradskyella poriferorum. Next base: position 1,069,488 of record PBLD01000001.1, read on the forward strand.
ATTATTAAAATAAAAAAGCGACTCAATTGAGTCGCTTTTCTTTTATAAATCGTATTCTGAAAGTGGTTTTGTAAATTCTTCAGGATTAGCAGCCAAATAATAACGAGGATCGTTAATGTCTTCAACAATAACCTCTTTGAACTTAGGGCTAGCTTTATACATTAAAGCTTTACAATCTTCACTGAGGTGTTTCAGTTTTAAACTTTTACCCGCCGCTTCGTACTTTTTAATTAAATTGAATATCGCTTCCATAGCAGAATGGTCACTAACACGAGACTCTACAAAATCTATTTCAACGTTTTCAGGATCATTTTTTACATCAAATTTAGAATTAAAACTCTGAATAGACCCAAAGAATAACGGTCCCCAAATTTCGTAAGTTTTAGTGCCATCTGGTTGCATACGTTTTCGTGCTCTAATCATTGTTGCGTTTTTCCAAGCAAATACTAATGCAGAAATTATTACACCAGCGATAACAGCTACTGCTAAATCTTTCCAAACGGTAATTGCTGAAACAGCAATAAGTACAATGGCATCAGCAATAGGTATTTTACGAATGATTCTAAAACTAGACCAGGCAAAGGTTCCGATAACCACCATAAACATAACACCTACCAATGCAGCGATGGGAATTTGCTCGATTAATGGTGCGGCAAATAAAATAAACCCTAATAAAGCTAATGCGGCAAAAGCACCAGATAAACGACCACGACCACCAGAATCGACATTAATAATCGATTGACCAATCATAGCACAACCACCCATTCCACCAAATAAGCCATTCAACATATTAGCACTTCCTTGAGCAATACATTCACGATTACCATTTCCTCTGGTTTCGGTGATTTCATCAACAAGATTTAAAGTCATTAATGACTCAATTAGTCCAACAGCAGCTAAGATGAATGCCGTCGAAATAATGATATCCCAATGTCCTGTCAGTGTTCCGAATAATCCAAAAATTTGATCTTGAAATGTTGGTAATCCGCCTTCTAAACCTTTACCACCACCTTCTGTAATAAAAGAACCAACAGTGCTCATTTCAATTCCGCCAAAAATAGTGATACAAGCGACAACAAGGATTGCAACTAAAGCTGCAGGGATTTTTTTGGTGAGTTTAGGTAGTCCATACATAATTCCCATTGTCAATCCAATGAAGCCCATCATTTTCCAAAAAGCAGCATTTGAGAATAATGCTGAGAACCATTCAGAAGTATTATCAAAAAATGAAATATCCTGCGGTACAGCATTAGGAAATAATTTTAATTGTGATAAGAATATGACAATGGCCAAACCGTTTACAAAGCCCATCATTACAGGATGAGGAATAAGTCTAACAAACTTTCCAAGCTTAAAAACACCTGCCAAAATTTGAATGCTACCAACAAATAGTAAGGTAATAAAAAGCCATTGAAGCCCAAGGTTTTCAATAGGTGTATCTAAATTAATACCAACTTCATTTCCTTTTTGAATAAGGTGTACCATAACCACAGCCATTGCGCCAGTAGCACCAGAAATCATTCCTGGTCGACCACCAAACAAAGCGGTAACTATTCCCATCATAAAAGCGCCATACAATCCAACTAATGGGTCAACACCAGCAACAAAAGCAAAAGCTACAGCTTCTGGTACTAATGCCAATGCAACAGTAAGGCCAGATAAAATATCGTCTTTAGGGTTTTGGGTAAAATTCTTTCTTGTAGTTTGACCTAAAATCATAACATTTTCATTTTGAAGTCGCCAAAGATAGAATATTTAGAATAAAAAGAGATTTTGAAATTGTAAACAAAAAAAGCACTGATTTCTCAGTGCTTCCGTTTTTAGATTTTCAATCTTTATTTTGATGGAGGAAACTGCTCTAAAGTTTTTGATACAAATTCTTTGATACGCGCTTCTTTCTTTTCTACATTCTTGGTTACTAAATAGCCAGTTCCGGAGCCTTGCCAAACCAATTCTTTTTTGTTGGCATCGATAAAGTCAATAAATAACATGCCTTCGGTTGTGGTTGAGACATTACTGCCTCCCCAGCCAAAACCAGGTCCCCAGCCCCAACCCCAACGGTTGAAACCTCCCCAGCCCCAAGCACCAGCACCCCAAGCATTATTATATACGTCTACGCGTTGATTTGATTTGGTGAAGATACTCACTAACATATCCGGATTTTCGGATTTAGTCATGCCTTTTGCAAGTAGTTCTGCTTCAATAGCTCTAAGGATACGTCTTTTGTCAATATCACTTATTTCTGCCTTATCAATTCCTGGTTTAAAAAACGCAAAGGTTTTGTATTGGTCAAAATTAGCCTCTCTGTCATAATCTGCAGCTACTCTCACAGAGCTACAAGACGATAGAAGGATGGCTAAAACTAAAATCGGAGTAAATTTGAGTAGTTTCTTCATATCACTTTTTTTTAAATGTTTTCTAAAAGATCATCATCAACAGTATTTGGTAATGTTACTTTTAAATTTGGTTCAGTTTCCATAGCTCGTTTTATCGCGAAAACCGCACCTTCATTCCTTGCCCAGCTTCTTCTTGAGATACCATTATTTACATCCCAAAATAGCATTTGTTTGAGACGTGTTGATGCTTCTTTAGTACCATCAAGAACCATGCCGAAACCACCATTGATAACTTCTCCCCAGCCAACACCACCACCATTATGGATGCTTACCCAAGTGGCTCCTCTAAAACTATCACCTATAACATTGTGTATAGCCATATCTGAAGTAAAACGAGAACCATCATAAATATTACTGGTTTCACGATAGGGTGAATCTGTCCCAGAAACATCATGATGATCACGTCCTAGAACTACGTAGCCTATTTCTCCTTTTGCAATTGCATCGTTGAAAGCTTGGGCAATTTTCATTCGACCTTCGGCATCTGCATATAATATTCTGGCTTGTGAGCCAACGACTAATTTATTTTCTTGAGCACCTTTAATCCACTGAATATTATCAGCCATTTGTTGTTGGATTTCTTCAGGTGAATTTTTCATAATTTCCTCTAAAACTTCGCAAGCAATAGCGTCGGTTTTTGCCAGATCTTCTGGTTTACCCGAAGCACAAACCCAACGGAATGGACCAAAACCGTAATCAAAACACATTGGTCCCATAATATCTTGCACGTAACTTGGATACTTGAATTCGCGACCTATAGTTGGGTTTTCAGACATTATATCAGCTCCAGCACGAGAAGCTTCAAGTAAGAAAGCGTTTCCGTAATCAAAGAAATAAGTTCCTTTCTCTGTATGTTTATTAATTGCAGTTGCATGACGACGTAAGCTTTCCTGAACTTTAGTTTTGAATAGGTCTGGGTTATTAGCCATCATGTCGTTAGCATCTTCAAAAGATAATTCAACAGGGTAATAGCCACCAGCCCAAGGGTTGTGAAGAGAGGTTTGGTCGCTACCTAAATCAATATGAATATTAGATTCATCAAATTTTTCCCAGACTTCAACAACATTTCCTAGGTATGCAATTGATATCGTCTCCTTATTTGTCTGTGCTTTTTGTACTCGTGCTACTAATTCATCTAAGTCGGTGATTTTTTCATCAATCCAACCTTGGTCTAATCGTATTTGAGTGATTTTAGGATTCACTTCTGCGCAAATCGTAATACAACCAGCAATGTTACCAGCTTTTGGTTGTGCGCCAGACATGCCACCTAAACCAGAGGTAACAAAAATGTGTCCTTTAGGTGATTTGTTTATTTTTCTAAATCCGTTTAAAACGGTTATTGTTGTACCGTGAACAATGCCTTGAGGTCCAATATACATGTAGCTTCCGGCTGTCATCTGTCCGTATTGTGTAACACCTAAAGCGTTGAATTTTTCCCAATCATCCGGTTTAGAATAGTTAGGAATCATCATGCCGTTGGTAACAACCACTCTTGGTGCTTCTTTGTGAGAAGGAAATAAACCCATAGGATGGCCAGAATACATCACGAGTGTTTGCTCGTCATTCATTTCAGCCAAATATTTCATTGTAAGTCTGTACTGTGCCCAATTTGAAAATACAGCTCCATTGCCACCATAAGTAATTAATTCGTGTGGATGTTGTGCTACAGCATAGTCCAAATTGTTCTGAATCATTAGCATAATCGCGGCAGCTTGCTTTGATTTTGCAGGATACTCGTCAATTGGTCTTGCATACATTTTGTAATCAGGACGAAAACGGTACATGTAGATACGACCATATTTGTCTAATTCTTCCTTAAATTCAGGGAGTAGAGTACTGTGGTGTTTTTTATCAAAATAACGCAATGCATTTCTAAGTGCTAGTTTTTCTTCTTCTGGAGATAGAATAGCTTTTCTTTTAGGAGCATGATTTATATTCGGATCATAGGCTTTTGGTTGAGGTAAGGTATTGGGTATACCTTCTAAAATCTGATCCTTAAATGATATTTCTGTTACTTGCATTATTTCTTCTTTAATTTTTCTTTGTTAAATCCGTAAGGGCAATGTCTGCAACCACTTTCGCAACAGTAGCCACGTTTTAGGTGGTATTGTTCTGTAAAACAACGATAACCTTCTGGAGTTAAGTAGTAATCGCCTTCTTCTATTGGGACATATTTTTTCATGTCTCACAAAGATAATGTAATTTGGATTGATTTTTGAATGGACACTGTTGTGATATTAGTTTCAAAATATTTAGTTCCTGATGGTTATATAGGTTTAACCTTGTTTCCTTTTGTGATTCTGAAAGATAAATCATTGAAGACGAATGAGGTATTAATTAATCATGAAAAAATTCATTTAAGACAACAGTTAGAGTTATTGGTACTTCCCTTTTTTGTGATTTATTTCATTGAATTTTTTATTCAATTAATACGATATAAAAATTGGAATTTAGCTTATAGAAATATTTCATTTGAACGAGAAGCTTATACAAATGAAAGCGACTTTAGCTACTTGAAAAGAAAATCGTTTTTTAGTTTTACGCGCTATTATTAGAATTTAAATGTTAGAAATTAATACTGTAAATAATCAGTTTTTAGAATTAAATAACAGTACTGTTCAATTGGCTCTAAAACCTGAGTATCTCATACATACTTTTATTTCAGGAAATAAGTATAGAAAGCTGAAATATAATCTTGAAAAAGCTAAAGATCTTAAGAACGATACTATATTAAGTTTTGGTGGTGCTTATTCAAATCATATTGCAGCAACCGCATATGCAGGTAAGTTTTATGGATTTAGAACAGTTGGTATTATAAGAGGCGAGGAGTTAGTTGATAAGGTAGACTCTAATCCTACATTAAAGTTTGCGAAAGGTTGTGGGATGCAATTCAAATTTGTGGATAGAGAAACGTATAGACATAAGACAGAAGTTGACTTTGTTGATAGTCTAAAAGCAGAGTTTGGTGACTTTTATTTAGTGCCAGAAGGCGGAACAAATCTTTTAGCTGTGCAAGGTTGCGAGGAAATTTTAAATGAAAATGATTCTGATTTTGATTTTATTTGCTGCAGTATTGGTACAGGTGGTACAATTTCAGGTGTAATAAATGCTTCAAAATCACACCTGAAAATATTAGGTTTTCCTGCATTGAAAGGTGATTTTATCCGAGAGGATATTCGTAAATTTGCAACAAAGGACAATTGGGATTTAATAACGGATTACCATTTTGGAGGTTATGGGAAAATAAAGCCAGAATTAATCACGTTTATTAATGACTTTAAAAAGAGATACGATGTTCCTTTAGATCCTATATATACTGGCAAAATGATGTATGGTATTTTTGATTTGATGGAGAAACAGTTTTTTCCAAAGGACGCAAAAATATTAGCAATTCATACAGGTGGTTTGCAAGGTATAGAAGGGATGAATATAACATTGAAACGAAAAGGATGGCCTCTAATAAAATAGAAATTAAATTTAAACATATCGCCTTAGTTGCAGCTTTAGTTGTGTTTTCTTGTGGACCAAAAAAAGGAATTGTAACCAAAAAAAGACAGCAGAAAGAAAAAGTAGAAACCGTTGAGGTTGTAAAAACTGAGAAACCAGAAGAAGTTAAAACTCCTGAGATAGAAGCAGAAGTTAAGCCACCATCTTCTACGGCTGTATATATTGCAACTTATGCAGATATAGCAAAAGAAGAAATGCGTAGGTATAAAATACCAGCAAGTATTACATTGGCTCAGGGAATTTTAGAGTCTGCATCTGGAAAAGGAAGATTAGCTGTAAAAGCTAATAATCATTTTGGGATAAAATGCCATGGTTGGACTGGAGCAAAAATCTACCATGATGATGATCGATCTCAAGAATGTTTCAGGAAATATAAAGAAGCGAAGTCTTCCTATGAAGATCATTCTAAGTTTTTAACAGGACGAGGTCGTTATGCCGATTTATTCAAATTAAAGCAAGATGATTATAAAGGCTGGGCCAGAGGTTTAAAAAAAGCTGGCTATGCTACTGATAGAAAATATCCAGATAAACTTATTAGTCTAATTGAACGTTACAAGCTTTATGAGTATGATGAGGAAGTTTTGGGTTCAAAAAAAGATGAGATTAAAATTGTTAGAGTCAATAGCGGAACAAAGATACATATAGTAGAAAAGGGAGATACATTATATTCCTTGTCTAAACGCTACAATACAACTGTAGATGCTATAAAAAGTACAAACAGATTGAGTTCTAACTCGCTTGCTATTGGTCAAGAATTAAAGATTCCAAATTAAATATGTTATATCAAAGAAGTAGTGCTTTGTTTAAAGAAGCACAACAAGTAATTCCTGGAGGTGTAAATTCTCCTGTTAGAGCGTTTAAAGCTGTTGGTGGTACACCAATTTTTGCAAAATCAGCAAAAGGGGCTTACGTCTATGACGAAGATGGAAACCGTTTTATAGATTATATTAATTCTTGGGGACCAATGTTGTTGGGTCATGCTTTTCAGCCAGTTGTTGATGCTGTAATAGAGAAAACTAAAGAAGGAACTTCTTTTGGGATGCCAACAGCACTAGAAACAGAGATTGCAGAATTAGCTGTTTCTATGGTGCCTAATATTGATAAAATCCGTTTTGTAAACTCTGGTACAGAGGCTTGTATGAGTGCTATTCGCTTGGCACGAGGCTACACCAAAAAAGATAAAATTATAAAATTTGCAGGTTGCTATCATGGACATAGTGATTCTTTTTTAATTGCAGCAGGTAGTGGTGCTGTTACGTTTGGTACTCCAAATAGTCCAGGCGTAACACAAGGTACCGCTAAGGATACGTTGTTGGCTACTTACAATGATATTGAAAATGTAAAATCATTAGTTGAAGCAAATAAAGGTGAGATAGCAGCTATAATTGTGGAGCCAGTGGCAGGCAACATGGGTTGTATACCTCCGGTTGAAGGCTTTTTAGAGGGCTTAAGAGCGGTTTGCGATGCTAATGATATGCTGTTGATTTTTGATGAAGTGATGACAGGTTTTAGGCTTGCAAACGGAGGTGTACAAGAGCTAAAAGGAATTAATGCAGATATCGTATGTTTTGGTAAAGTAGTCGGTGGTGGCTTGCCTGTTGGTGCTTTTGCCTCAAGAAACGAAGTAATGAATCATTTAGCTCCTTTAGGTCCTGTTTACCAAGCCGGAACTTTAAGCGGAAATCCTTTAGCAATGGCAGCGGGATTAGCCATGCTTAAGGCAATTAAAACAGACAAGGGACTAATGAATAGGCTAGAGGAGAAAACAAAATATCTTCACAATGGTATAGCTGAAGCTTTAAACAAAAATAATGTAACACATAGTATCAATAGAATAGGCTCAATGATTTCTGTTCACTTTTCTGATGAGCCTGTTTTGGATTTTGAAAGTGCTGCAAAAGGAAATAATGAAACTTTTAAGAAATTCTTTCATGGCATGTTGAGTAAGGGAATTTATATAGCACCTAGTGCTTTTGAAACCTGGTTTATCACAGATGCCTTAACCTATCAAGATTTAAATGAAACCATTGCAGCTGTTGAGGAAGTTGCAAAAGAGTTGTAACAAAAAAAGCTTCGCAATTGCGAAGCTTTTTTTGTTGTATATCTTAATCTTAATGATTTTCTTCCCTCGATAAGACTTTATATTTTGAAAACTGCTCATCGTTTAATATTTCTTCCATAGAATTATCAAGTCTCGCTCTGTTTTTATCTATCTCTTCTTGTGAAGTCTTCTTGTTTTCAGATAAACTGATTTCAGTCTTTATATATAATTTATAAGCTTCGTAAATTTTGTCTCTTTGATTATTATCAAATTTTAGAGTTCTTCTTAAGGTTTCAGTTTTTTCAGAAGCCTTTGCATTTACTTCTAAAATAGAGTTTTGCGCAGTTAATGTTTGACTACCAATAAACATTGCAAAAACAAATAAGCCTAATGTAATTATCTTTTTCATCGTGGATTGTTTAATTTAATAGGTTACTAAAATAATAATTTTATTTAAATCTATGGTAATTATTATTTATATAATAGGTTCAACTTTTTTATGAAAAAAATAATAGCGAGTTTCTAATTGCTGATTTTTAATAATTAATCTATGCAGATTACGAATGTATAAGATTTAATGTTGTGTTGTAGAGTTTACGATCTTCTGCTTTGTTCTTTAGCCAAGCATAAAAGCTTATAACAAAAATGTCTTCTTTGTGAATGGTATTAGATTCAAAAGTTGATTTTAATTTTGAAGAAAAATCAGTAGCTGTAGTAGTTTCGGAATTTTGATAAATACGTTCTGCATAGTTTAAGAAAGTTAATATTCTAGATTGGTTAATTTGTTTTAAGTAGGTGGTGTATTTACGTTTAAAACTGTTTAATCTCGAATAGAATAAGGCATCCTCATTCAATTCTATGTAAAGTAAAATTTCTGCAATATTTTTTTTAATTACCCAGTCAATACCAGCTTTCTCTATATAATACTTGTCTGTGTGATAAAATTTCGCCAATACAGATTTAGCTTTTGAAAAATCTTCTTTTTGAAAATAAAACATTAGAAGTGAAAGGTGTAAATCTAAAAGCGACTCTATGTCACTATGTTTTTTCTTAATAACCTTTTCAACAAGTTCTATAGCTTTATCCTGTTTATTATGATAATTGTAGTTTAGTGCTTCTACGAGGGTTTTCTTTAGTATAAACTCTTTTTGAAAAATTCCTTTTTTTAGTCTCATTAGCTCTTCCATCTCTTGGATATACATTAGAGAAGCTTCAAATTTTTTATTTCTGAATAATGTGTTTGCAATGATATAAACGATATGTATTTGATAAAATAGCTGCTTATTAGTATCCTTTTTGTCTTTTAGGATTTTGTAACTCTTCAAAACAAAACTTTCAATTTCGTAATACCTATTTGTTGCTAGAGCTGAAATATTGACAATTGCCAAAATTTGATAAAGGGACTTAAAGGAAAGTGTTTCGCTAAGTTCAATGTTGTAATCTTCAAGAATAGATTCTAGTTCTGCTTCAAAATTTATGGTTTTACCTTGGTAACTCATAGTGTTTAAAACTGCTTTGAGTTGAGCGTAAATTATATTTAATTGATCCTCTAGGATATGCTTTTTTCGGTTTTCCTTTTGCTTAAGGATGAGATTATTCAAATCAATTTTCGGGTAATTAGGCGCATACTGAATCTTAGTATGGTAGATTTCATTGAGAATAGGGAAGAGCAAATGTTCATCTGCCAAGCGTTCTGCTTTGTCCAGAATTTTGTAGGCAATCTCATAGTTTTTTTGAAGCAGATAAGTGCGAGATGCAAGAATATACTTAATGATCTGCATATCTATTGAATTTTCGTCTTCCAGATTTTTATTGGCAGTAAAATCGATTAAGGATTGAAAAAGACGTTTCCTTAAAGCGTGGTAGGCATTGCAATTATCAACTTTATATAGCTGATAACAAATAGATTTAGAATCTAATTCGGGTTTTGTCATTAATCTGAATAATTCAATGTTTTTTGTGTCCTTCCTCTTGTTTTTTTGTTGAAGGTACACAGTGAATCTTTGTTGGTCATCTACATTAAATGCATCTACAATTGATTTTAAAGCTAACATATAATCGTCATTGAAATATAGTTTTTATTCAATAAATATAAGCTAAAATTGATATTGTATTAAAATTATATCGTCAGTAATTAGGTTATAATGATTTTGTTGAGAGTTAGATTTATTCAAAATTTGTCTCGTAATCATTAAAACAAAGAATTATGAATTATCAAACAACTGTATCCTTAAAGGATGAAGAGAAAGTAACAAAAAAGAAAAAGGAAAATAAGGTTTATAACCAAAAGCCAACACCAGCTTTTATTGGAGCTTCTTGGACAGCGTTACTCATTGGTATGGTGTCTTATTGTGTTGGGTTGTGGAATGCAAACATGCAACTAAATGAAAAAGGCTATTATTTCACAATATTACTTTTTGGTTTGTTTTCAGTCATTTCGGTGCAGAAGGCAGTTAGAGATAAATTGGAAGATATTCAAGTCACAGAAATATATTATGGGATAAGTTGGTTTACTACCATAATATCAATTATGCTTTTGGTTGTTGGATTATGGAATGCGGATTTGGAATTGAGTGAGAAAGGGTTCTACGGAATGTCTTTTACTCTGAGTCTGTTTGCAGCAATAGCTGTGCAGAAAAACACCAGAGATGTCGCATACATTGACAAGAAAATTGAAACTAAAAAAGACTAAAGTTAGTTTTAATGATGGTTAGTTAGTAACCCAAAACCTCGTAGATAGGTTTAGAGCTGTGAGGTTTTAAATTCTAAAAGAAATGAAATCAGATTATGTAAAAATTATAATATTAATTCTATTAGGATTTTTAACTATCCCATTATTAGAAATTTTTCCTGCAGCAGTAGGTGGAGCTTCTTTAATAATAGTAATTACAATTCCTTTTCTTGTTTTAGTTAGTATAATAATGGCAATAGTTTATTCATTATATTACAATAAGAAGAAAAATGAAAAGACAAAAAGAAGAGCTTTTGTAATTATGGCTTTAACTCTAATAGCTCTAAATCTGCTATTATTTCCTAACAGATAAATTTAAAGAGTATGAAATCAAAACTATTAAACGATATATCAGAACTTTTAGAGAACAATATAATTTCTCAAGAGGTTGCTACAAATATTACTGCATATTATAAATCTAAAGAGGATAGCCAACCTAATAGATTGTTTACAGTATTTGGCGTTTTGGGTGCTACATTAGTTGGGTTGGGTATTATTCTAATTATAGCGCATAATTGGGATAATTTATCAAGATCAATAAAAACCGTTTTTGCATTTATACCACTTGTTATTGCACAACTGGTATCAGGTTACTCTATTTATAAAGAGAAAAGTCAGGTATGGAAGGAATCTTCAGGTACGTTTCTCTTTTTTGCCATTGGAGCATCTATTGCACTTGTGAGTCAGATTTATAATATCCCTGGTGATTTAGGTAGCTTTTTGTTTACCTGGATAGTACTCACATTACCCTTAATTTATCTGCTCAATTCTAAAGCAGTGTCAATTCTGATTGGTGTATTTGCAAGTTATTATGCTTGCGAGTTAGGATACGATTTTGGGTATATGAATAAAACGCCATGGCTATATTTAGTCTTTGTTTTAGCAACACTTCCGTTTTACTTAAAGTTGCTAAAAACATCACCTATTGCCAATTCAACATCTGTTTTTAATTGGCTTTATACTCTAAGTTTTACTGTTGTTTTGGGTGCTTTTATAAGTAGTAATTGGCCTGTTGGCTTTTTAATGTATGCTATGCTGTTTGGTGTTTTTTATAATCTAGGTAAATTACCTGTTTACGAAAATCAACAGTTAAGGCGCAATAGTTTTACTGTTATAGGATCATTAGGAGCTGTTGTTTTGTTAATTATTCTGTCTTTCAATATTGTCTGGGATGAGATTTTAGTATTGGCTTCATTAGCCATGAATACCCAAGAAATGATAATTGCTACTGTTTTATTTGTATTAGCATTTATGATTTTACTGTATACCAAAAAGAAAGAAAAAGCAGAAAGCTTTAATCTGTTTCAATATGTCTTTTTAATTGTTGCGATTATATTCTTTATTGGCATAGCAAATGCCATTGTAGCTACTGTTTTAACTAATATTATCCTTTTAGTTCTAGGGCTTTCAGCTATTAAAATAGGTGCGGATACATTTAGGTTTAGTGTCCTTAATTACGGATTGTTGATAGTAACCTCAGTTATAGTCTGTCGCTTTTTTGATATAGATATAGGTTTTGAAGTTAAAGGGCTTCTTTTCGTAGCGGTAGGATTTGGATTTTTCTTAACCAATTATATTATGCTAAAAAAGAAGAAAGAATTAAATCGTTAGAAATTTAAAAATTTAAACACATGAAAACTATACACATATTTATATTATTCTTAGTCATGATATTGGTGCAATTATTTGTGCCAGCAAAAATGATTTTTGACAGAGAAAATGTTTTAAAAACAGGTGTTACTTATAAATTTAAAACACAACCCGTTGACCCAAATGATCCATTTAGAGGAAAGTACATCACCTTAAACTATGAAATGGATTCTGCTAAAACCAATGATGCAACTTGGGAACAAGGAAAAACAATTCTCGTTTATCTTGAAAAAGATAGCCTAGGCTATGCTAAAGTTCATAGTGTTAGTAAGGGGCAAAAGTCTACTGACAGAGATTATGTAGAAGCAACAGTTAGTTGGAATTATGGAAATTCAAATACTATTAATTTTGAATTACCTTTTAATCGGTTTTATATGGAGGAATCTAAGGCTAAACCAGCTGAAGATATTTACAGAAAATACAACAGACAAGGGAACAATAAAAGTGAGACTTATGCTTTAGTTGCTGTGAAAAATGGAAATGCAGTTTTAAAAGATGTCTACATAAACGATAAACCAATAACGTATTACATAGAAAGAGATAATGAATAAGAGTTGATGGCTTTTTTAAAGTCTGACTTAGATAATGAAAAAAGGCTTCAAATTAATTTGAAGCCTTTTAAGAATATTAATTATTTCAGATTATTTAGGATCTAAAATATTATTGATACGCTCTATTGCATCAGCAATATGAATTCTGCTCATGCTATCTCCTCCTCTTGCAGAACGCAATTGACTGCGTAAAGTTTTTAATTCTGCTCTTACAACTGCTCTAATATCAGATTGACTGGTATTAACAGCTGTCATTTTCATATACGGACTAGGAGATCTTCCGCTTTGATTTTCTGCAGTCATTAAATATGCCAAACGATCTATGTGCGCACGTTGTAAGTTACGACGATAGGTGTCTATTTTCTTTCCTGTACGTAATTCGCTCCATACACCCTTACGTAAATCGCTCATCATGTCAGTTAAAGCGTATGCTTTACTGTCGTAGGTATGCGCTTCGGTTAAACGTTGCATTTTACCTAAACTTAAAATGTTATTTAGTGTTCTTGCTTGTAAAGCACGGATACGCTCTACAGAACCAGAGTACTCAATACGATCAAAGATATCTTTATCTAATAACCACTCTGGTGTGCTAAATAAATTATCTTGGATAAATTGCATAGCTTCCTTTTGGTGTGCTTTTGGTACAGGAGTATAAACTACACCTTCTTGATCTGCAGTTTTATAATGTTCGTAAACACCACCAATGTTATTAGATACGTGTCCCATATATCTGTTAAACTGAGATACTACATGACCATACATCTCATCTAAATCATCATAATCTTCACCCGCTTCAGTTGTCCATTCAATTAAATTAGGAACAATACGCTTTAAGTTTTTAATACCATATTTACTTGCAAGCATTGCGTTGTCACCTAAATCTTCAGTTTGAGAACTCGGATCGTGGATATCACCAACTTGTTGGTGGCCAAAACGATACATTGGATCGCCTGCATGTTCAGTAATCCATTGGTTAAGGATTTCTTTTTCTTCTTCAGCAGTTTTATCTAAGATAGGTTTGTAACCCCAAGCAATAGCATACTTATCGTAAACACCAATATTAGGCATTAAAGCAACACCTTCATCACCAGGTTGAGCTACATAGTTAAAACGTGCGTAGTCCATTATAGATGGTGCTGTACCATATTTTTGGGTAAACTCTGCATCTCGTAATTTTTCAACTGGATAAGCAACACTACTTCCCATGTTGTGTGGTAGTCCAAGTGTGTGTCCTACCTCGTGAGCAGATACAAAACGAATTAATCGTCCCATAACTTCATCTTTAAATTCAGGACTTTGAGCGTCAGGATTTATAGCTGCGGTCTGTACAAAGAACCAACCGCGTAATAATGACATTACGTTATGGTACCAGTTAATATCACTTTCTAAAATTTCACCAGTTCTAGGGTCGCTTACGTGAGGACCGTTGGCATTTGGTATTGGTGACGCTAAATATCTAACTACAGAATATCTAACATCTTCTGGTGTCCACTCTGGGTCTTCTTCTACTGAAGGTGGGTCTTTAGCAATTATGGCCTCCTTAAAGCCTGCAGCTTCAAAAGCTACTTGCCAATCTTCAATACCTTGCTTAATATATTTTCTCCATTTTTTTGGAGTTGCTCTATCTATGTAGTACACGATTTGTTTTTTAGGAACTACTAATTCCCCTCTCTTATATTTCTCAATATCTTCATCTCTAACTTCTAATCTCCAGCGATCTAAATAGGTTAAAGATTTACTTCTCTGGTTTTCTAAACCGTAGTCTGTTGTGCTACTTGTAAACCAACCAACACGCTCATCGAAGTAACGACGTTTCATAGGGTTTTCTGGAAGTAAAATCATAGAGTTGTTTATTTCAATAGAAATACTTCCTGTGCTCCAGTTAGATGGTGGTGAGCCAGCAGCGTACGTTTTTACGTGGCGAGCTTCGATGTTTTTAGGGTAACTTTTAATGGTTTCAATAAAAGACTTATCGCTCTCTAATCTTGTAACTTTGTATGGTCTTCTTCTAAATTGTGGAAGGCCTAGTGATTTTACATCTTTGCTGAATAAAGGAGTAGCGTCTATAACTGTGCTTGTAGAATCCTTGCTGTAGGCTTGTATTGGGAATGTAAATAATACTGGCTCAAAATTTGAATTCTTCACAGCCTCGTTAACAGGTAAAGAGTCCGCAGCAGTTACATTGTAAGATACTACACGAAGAATGACTTTTTTGCCTTTCTTTTCCCAGCGTAAAACTTGTTCGTTTTGCTTTCCTCCACCAAAACCAAGTCCGCTTGCAGTTTTAGCAATACGAGTTACCATTAACATTTCTCTGTCAAAAAGAGAGTCTGGGATTTCGTAATAAAATTTATCATCTAAAGAGTGTACTGTAAAGAGGCCTGTGTCACTTTTAGCATCTTTAGTAATGACTTTATCATAAGGTTTAGGATCATTTTTGCCTGGTTTTTTTCCAGCAGGTTTTGCCATTGCTGTGGCATCATTTTTTTTAGATTTACTGGCTTTTTTAGCTGTAGAACAAGAAAACGCTAAAAAAGCAGAAGCTACAAAAAGTAGCTTAATGGATAGTTGCTTCACTTTGAGTCGGTTTTAAAAAATTTGCATGAAAATAAGGATTCCGTTAAGAATCTTTCAGTTCTAGAACCGATTTTATAATTTTTTTAACGCAAGTTTTTAGTTATTCTAGCGTATCTAGGTAATCTCTAATAAGTTCTACACCCTCTGAGTGAATCATAGTTGTACCAATGTAAGGCATACTAAACCCTTCGTTATATTCTGATATTCTAAGAGAAATACTCACCTTTCTTTCAGCTATTTTAGAATCGTTCAAGGATGTCTCGTAAGCCAATCTTAAAATAGACTGGTTGCCACAATCACCGCCTTCTATATGGCAATGCGCACAGTTGATGTCTAAATAAGATCTGGCTCTATCCTCGAGAGGTGCTGAGGTATCCTGCCAATTAACTATAGGAGAGACTTCAGAGCTGCTTGATACTCCAGTTAAGTGTTGATTATTGATAAAATTATCGAGTTGATTTATTCCATTAACCACAAAGTTCATGTTTCTGAGTTTTGGACCTATTGGCGTTGTAACATCGTAAGTGCTATGACATGTAAAACAATCTGTGTTAGATGGTATTTTATAGTTAGATGAGTTGGTTGTACCTTCAACATCTATCCAGGTTACAGGAACAATACTGCCGTTTAAATCTAATGTAGCTTCAGTTTGTTCTGCGTTCCATTTGTAATCTCCGGTTTCCCAGGCTCCATTAATTTTTATGAGAACGCGTGTTTCTACAATTATTCTGCCAAGCGATAAATCGCGCTCGTCAATATTGTAATAAAATGTTTTTGCAATAACAGTATTGTCTGGAAAAATAGGTAAACCATCACCATCGTATTGCATTGTAGTATTTTCAGGTAAAGCAATTAAGCGTTGCTTGTGCGCATAATCCGTGAATAATTGTGTGTTAAGTTCATATTTAAATGCTTTCGATGAAATGTTTAAATCTCCAAGATTGCCTGAAAATAAATTTAATTCAGAAAGATTAGGTCTAAACTCTGGTACTACAGGTAAAGTTTCTGTTGTAAAACTTAAGACGTCTGAATATAAACTTGTGTTATTCGTAGAGCAAATTGCTATGATATAAACATCATAAGTTGTTTCTGCTTCTAAACTAGATAAAGTTACGGATGAGGACGTTGCATCTATTGTGGAGCCTGAGCCCAAAACAAAACCTGATTCGCCATATTCAACAATATAAGAACTTGCTTCATTTGGGTCTGTCCAATTAATTATTGCAGAAGAAGTGGTAATGCTATTCGCTGTAACATTTGTTATTTCTAAACATGCAGCTACCGTATCATCATCATCATTGTTACAAGAAAGAACAACAAAAAATGTTAGGATTAAAAGGGTAAGTTTTTTCATTTTTTAATAAGTGACTGATTCATAGCGATTGTGAAAATACTAAAAAAGCTGTAATCAGCAAGTTGTAAAATAAAATGAGTTGATTTTAAATAAAAAAAGGATTTACCTAAAGATAAATCCTTTTTTAAATTATATAATATTTCTTGAGTTCTAAACCATCTCAACAAATAACCCTTCATCAGTTTTTTCAACTTTAGTTAAGCCGTGTTTTCCTAAGCCTTTTATGCCTTTGTCCCAACCCTTATTGCTTAAGCCAGATTGTAACTTAAGCTCATTTAAGTTCATGCGTTGCTCTTTTTTAAGAATTTCAAAAATGGCTTTTTCGTTATCGCTTAAATCCACTTTCTTTTTCTCTGGTCGCATCTGTGGGAAGAACAATACCTCTTGTATACTTTGGTTATTGGTTAGGAACATAATTAAACGATCCATACCAATTCCCATTCCAGATGTTGGTGGCATACCATATTCTAAAGCACGTAAAAAGTCAAAATCAATAAACTCTGTAGCTTCATCATCACCTTTTTGAGCTAGTTTTAATTGGTGCTCAAAACGCTCGCGTTGGTCTATAGGGTCGTTAAGCTCAGAATACGCATTTGCGATTTCTTTACCACAAACCATAAGCTCGAAACGCTCTGTTAACTCAGGGTTTTCTCTATGCTCTTTACACAACGGACTCATCTCTTTAGGGTAGTCTGTAATGAATGTTGGTTGTATGTAGTTGCCTTCACATTTTTCACCAAAAATCTCATCAATCAATTTGCCTTTACCCATGGTGTCGTCAACTTCAATACCCATGTCTTTGGCTGCAGTTCTAATTTCAGCTTCAGTTTTACCATAGATGTCAAAACCTGTAAATTCTAAAATAGAATCACGCATAGAAATACGCTTGTATGGTGCTTTAAAGTTAATTTTGTGTTCGCCAAATGTTGCTTCAGAAGTCCCATTAACTGCAATGGCACAATGCTCTAATAACTTTTCGCAGAAGTCCATCATCCAGTTGTAATCCTTGTAGGCAACGTAGATTTCCATTGCTGTAAACTCAGGATTATGGGTTCTGTCCATACCTTCGTTACGGAAGTTTTTAGAGAACTCATACACACCTTCAAAACCACCAACGATTAAACGCTTTAAGTAAAGCTCGTTGGCGATTCTCATATACAACGGAATGTCTAAAGTATTGTGATGCGTTACAAACGGTCTCGCAGCTGCACCACCAGGAATTGGTTGTAAGATTGGCGTTTCAACTTCAAAATAACCAGCATCATTAAAAAATTGACGCATAGCGTTAAACAATTTTGTACGCTTTACAAACACATCCTTTACGTGCGGATTTACAGCCAAATCTGCATAACGTTGTCTGTAACGTTGCTCTGGGTCTGTAAATGCGTCGTAGGTTTTTCCGTCTTTTTGTTTTGGGATTGGTAATGGTTTTAAAGCTTTGCTTAATAGTTTAAACTGTTTTACCATCACTGTTTTTTCGCCAACTTTGGTGGTGAATAGTTCGCCCTCAATACCAACAAAATCGCCTAAATCGATTAACTTCTTAAAGACATCGTTGTACAACGATTTGTCTTCGCCTGGGCAAATTTCGTCTCTGTTAAAATATACTTGGATACGTCCTTCGCTATCTTGTAACTGTGCAAAAGAAGCCTTTCCTTGAACATTAATAGCCATTAGACGACCAGCAACAACTACCTGTTTACCTTCTTCGTAATCAGTTTTTATCTGTTTGGAAGTGTGCGTAACTGGGTATAAATCGGCTGGATAAGGATTAATCCCTAAAGCACGAAGTTTTTCTAACTTTTGGCGTCTTACTAATTCTTGTTCTGAAAGTTGCATTTTTTTATTCATTTAAGACGGCAAAATTACGTTATTTATTTAAAGTATAAAACAAAGAAATAAGGCTGTTTGAAAAGAGTTTGTTTTGTTAATCTGAACTTGATTCAGATTCTAAAACAATTGTAAAACCTGTGTTTTAAGATTCTGAAATAAATTCAGCTTGACAGATTTCTTACTTTTTAAACAGCCTTAAATTAAGTGTGTTTCAAATTACTTAGAAGCTATTATATTCCCTTTAATTTTTAAGATTTTGTTACCACCTTCAGCATTAGAGGTTACTGTAATAGTTTTTGTAAAGGCACCAAGTCTTTTGGTATCGTACTTAATTTTTAATTCTCCAGATTTCCCAGGTAAAATAGGTTCTTTTGAATAGCTTGGTACAGTACAACCACAACTGGTTTTTACATTTGTAATCAATAAAGGAGCGTCACCTTCATTGGTAAAAGCAAACAATCGTTCGCCATCGGAATGTTGTTCAATAGTTCCATAATCAATGACCTCCGTTTCAAATGAAATGATGGCTACTTTACTTGGCTTACTTTCAACTTTGTTTGAAGTTGCATTAAATAATCCTACAGACAGAATTAAAATTAGAATAGTGTTTACTGTTCGTCTCATAGTTTTAAAAATTTTTGATTAATACTGAAGCAAACTTCAAACTTAGAAACGAAAATTTGAGAAATAAGAGGTTTGAAATTGGTACTAGTACCAAGGTTGAATTTTGTAACTATTTAGTAAATAAAGACTTAACATCGTCTCTAGATTGCACTTCCAACTTCTTGTAAATGTTATTAGTATGTGTTTTTATGGTGCTAACGCTTAAGAAAAGTGCTTCAGCAATGTCCTTATTGCTTTTATCTTGTAATAAATGTTCTAAAACAACTTGCTCTTGTTTAGATAATTTAGATTTTAAATCTTCGGTTTTAGAGTGCTTGTTTTTCCACATTCGGTAGAGAAGAAACAAATTCAAGAAAAAAGAAAGGGTAAGCACAGCGTATAAGTAAATATCAAATGAGGTATTTACATCTTCTTCAGCCGATGCCAGCATAAAACGGTCAGCCGCTAATTCATTTCTGTATTGCGCTGTGTATGGTGCGTTAGGATATGCAGTTTCCAAGCGTTCCTTAAGATTGTCGTAATAGGAATTATTTTGCAAATCTTCAACATAATAGCTGTGTAAATCACTGCTTCTATCCGATAAATAGGCATAAATGGCGAGTTCTGCTACAGGCTCGTTTAAGGCAGTTCCGTAGTCTTGCAGTGTTGTAAACCACTTTTTATTATTCAGCTTTCGGTTGGCTTCACTTCGTACTTCACCATAAGCAAAACGCATATCGTTTTTAAGCGAATCTATCTTTAAGAACGCATTGGCCTTGGGATTATTAGATTCTACTTTACAAAATACCTGGTTACCAAACGAAAAAGGTAGTTTTAGAGTGTCCGTATTTTTGGCAATAAAGAGTAACTCTTCACTATCACTACAATGACCGTTAAAGTGGTTGACATCCTGTTGCGTTTCAGTACACTTATCTACATGGATACGATAGATACGATTTTCGGTGCTAAGCATATCTCCTTTAAACTCAAAGTATCCAGATTCATCTGCTGATGTTTTTGCAATGATTTGCTCGGAATACACACCAGACATTTTGCGGTAATCTTCTACAAT
This sequence comes from Winogradskyella sp., assembly GCA_002722255.1. GTDB lineage: Bacteria > Bacteroidota > Bacteroidia > Flavobacteriales > Flavobacteriaceae > Winogradskyella > Winogradskyella poriferorum. The sequence continues at coordinate 1,089,803 of PBLD01000001.1, forward strand.
AGAAAGGTATACAGTTTTTTGCCACTCATCTGGATTGGTGTAACCCGAGAAAGAGTATTGTGCTTCACAACACCAAGAAAAAATTAAAAATGCTATAAGACATCGTAATTGCATAAAACGAATCTACACAATTTTATAAAATTCTAACAGCTTCGTTTTAATAAGTGTAACAATTTTAACAAGATTACGTCCTACAAGTACATCAAATCATCAAACGAAATTATGAGTGTCTGGCGTGTTATTTTAGCTATTATTTTTCCACCTTTAGCTGTTGTAGATAAGGGTTGTGGGTCTTTTCTTATTACCTTTATCTTGTTCTTCTGCGGATGGGTTCCTGGAGTTATCGCAGCTTTGGTAATTCTCAATAATCCTGAACGATAAATCCGTATCTTTGTGCTTTAATAAATCAAATTAAAGTACATGAAAAAAGTAATCCTACTTGTCATTTTAGCTTGTTTTATAGCAAGTTGTAATGTTACGGAGTCTATTGTTTTTAATCAAGATGGCTCGGGTCAGTTTTTAGCTACCTATGAAATGGGTGATGCTATAAAAGCTATGTCCAAAGCAATGGGAGGTGAAGAAAGCAACGAGAAAAAAGAAGGAGGCGAAATTATGGACACCACTATAGTATTTGCAGACATAATGGAAACCTACAAAGATAGTGTAGCGGCTTTACCAGAAGACAAGCGATTAGCTATGGAGGCTGTAAGAGATATGTATATGAAAATGCATATTAATGAAGATGAAGGAATAATGAATTTTGGTATGGGAATGGATTTTGAGTCTATTGATGAGCTTAAAGATATGAATGAGAGGTTCAAGAAAATACAAAGCTTAAACGCACAAGGCGATCAAGTAGGTGCAATGAAAGATAACTCTCCGTTAGGCGAGTTTATGGGTAATGAAAACAGTAATGTAGCTTATACCTTTACCGATGGAGGCTTTTCTAGAACTACAACTATAAAACTATTAGATGAAGAAACAGATGAGGCTATAGATGAGCTTTTTGATGAAACCGATGAGAGCAACCAACAGTTCATAGAATATTTTGAAGGTTCTTTTTACAATGTAAAATTAACCTTTCCTAAAGTAGTAAAGTCTATCGATATTGAAGGTGTTGAGTTTTCTGATGATAGAAAAACAGTAACTTACAAAACAAGTTGGGTAGAGTATCTTAAAAACCCAAGGTTACTAGATGTGAACGTGAAATTTGTTGATGAATAAAAAAGTAAAACTTCAAGATTTAGGCTTAAAAGATTTTAAAGAAACTTGGGATTATCAGGAAACCCTTTTTAAAGCCATCTTAGACACTAAGATTAAGAATAGGCGAGAAAATGCTGGTTTAGAAACGGACAACCATTTTCTGTTTGTAGAGCATCCGCATGTCTACACTCTAGGTAAGAGTGGAGATTTGTCCAATCTGTTACTCTCAGAAGAGCAACTTGTTGAAAAGGGAGCTACATTCTATAAGATTAATAGAGGTGGAGATATTACCTATCATGGTCCTGGGCAAATTGTAGGTTATCCTATTTTAGATCTAGACAATTTCTTTACAGATATACACAAGTACTTACGGTTTTTAGAAGAAATTATTATCCTCACGCTGACAGAGTATGGTTTAAAAACTGAGCGTAGTCCTGGTGAAACAGGTGTGTGGTTAGATGTTGGCACTCCATTTGCTCGAAAAATTTGTGCTATGGGAGTGCGTGCCAGTCGTTGGGTTACTATGCATGGTTTTGCATTAAATGTCAATGCAGACTTAGGCTATTTTGATAATATAATTCCTTGTGGTATACGAGGTAAAGCAGTAACCTCTTTAAATAACGAGCTTGGTGTAGATAAGGTAGATGAAGAAGAAGTGAAATCTAAGATTTTAAAGCACTTTAAGGTGCTTTTTGAGGCGGATTTCTTCTAGTTTTTTGAATTAGCTACCTTAAAATTCAAAAAAAAATCGAAAAATAAACTAGGCTTTTTTTAAACCGCAAACTTGCTCCAGAATTAAAGTTAACGGTCTTGTGTATGATTTGTTGCGGGAAAGGACGCAGTCATTTTCCGCCGTAAACCAAAGATAATTAATAAGATTGAAATTCCGAGAGGAATTTCAGCCGCAATTAATTACACACGTTGTTACCACACGTTTTTATTCATTCAGTTTTTTGTTTTCCAATATTTTAAATCCAAATAAACCTTCTCTTGTTTCAAATTCAACACTTTTATAAAGTTCCATTTTTTCATAGTATTTTGAATTAAAAACGAGTTCTTTATTTTTTCCTTCGTAGTTTATTGTGAATACAGGTTGTTTTTTATTCCTTCTGTATTTCGTTCCGCCTTGTATCCAAGTTCGGTCAATAATTTCATAAGATTCGGTTTTGGTGTTCGATTCAGCAAAATAGTAATTCGATAGTGTGAAAATTGAGCAAGCAATAAACCCAAATCCAATTATATATTGCATTCCAGAATAAAGGTAAAGTCCAATTCCTTCGTAGTCGTATGTTTTTCCATAATTTTTATAGTCCACTATAAAGGCGACAATGCCAGTAGCAAGAATAATTCCGATTAAGATTGGTAAGTCAATTATAGTATTCCGATATATTTTGATTTGCCAAATCATTAATGAAATTCCTAAAATGAAAATTATAGCATAAAATATTTTTCGTTGTTTTTTCGTCATTTTTGGCAAATGTGTGGTAACGGTCTAGTATAACCGTCAGTTACGGGTTTATATGTTTTACTTTTCGGTTTGGCACTGACTTTAGCAATTCCG
>PBLD01000002.1 GCA_002722255.1 Winogradskyella sp.
AACGGTCTTGTGTATGATTTGTTGCGGGAAAGGACGCAGTCATTTTCCGCCGTAAACCAAAGATAATTAATAAGATTGAAATTCCGAGAGGAATTTCAGCCGCAATTAATTACACACGTTGTTACCACACGTTTTTATTCATTCAGTTTTTTGTTTTCCAATATTTTAAATCCAAATAAACCTTCTCTTGTTTCAAATTCAACACTTTTATAAAGTTCCATTTTTTCATAGTATTTTGAATTAAAAACGAGTTCTTTATTTTTTCCTTCGTAGTTTATTGTGAATACAGGTTGTTTTTTATTCCTTCTGTATTTCGTTCCGCCTTGTATCCAAGTTCGGTCAATAATTTCATAAGATTCGGTTTTGGTGTTCGATTCAGCAAAATAGTAATTCGATAGTGTGAAAATTGAGCAAGCAATAAACCCAAATCCAATTATATATTGCATTCCAGAATAAAGGTAAAGTCCAATTCCTTCGTAGTCGTATGTTTTTCCATAATTTTTATAGTCCACTATAAAGGCGACAATGCCAGTAGCAAGAATAATTCCGATTAAGATTGGTAAGTCAATTATAGTATTCCGATATATTTTGATTTGCCAAATCATTAATGAAATTCCTAAAATGAAAATTATAGCATAAAATATTTTTCGTTGTTTTTTCGTCATTTTTGGCAAATGTGTGGTAACAACGGTCTCGTATAACCGTCAGTTACGGGATTAAAGTTAATGTTTTTCGGTTTAGAACTGACGTTAGCAATTCCGAGTGGATTCGGACGTAGTCGAATCCGCCGTAATTGCGGTTATACATTGTTGGCTTTTAGTGCTTTAATTTTCTAAATCTCTTTCAATTACTATTCCTCTTTTTTTATAATGCTCTGTTATATTAAAACCATCTATACTTTCTTTTATATCCAAATCATAATCTATTCCTCCACTTCCATAGTCTAAAGAACCTAATAAATTAGAACCTGTTTTTTGCTTAGCTTTTTCCCAACATTCGAACATCATTTTAGAAAATAAATCGTATGTATAATCTGAATATTCATCATAATAGTCACCAACAATAATATTTAATTCGTCGAAAATTGCAGTTTCGATTCCAGAAATATCGATATCAAGTTTGTGTTTTAATTCAAAATCGGACATGTAAGTTGAATATTTTTCATTATGAAATACTCTAGAAGGTTCAGCCCTTATATAAAAGCTAGAATTGTCATACAAAAAATATATCAAACTAATTGCCTTTAGAGGAATCTCCATTTCTGGTTTTCTCAATTTTCCACTATTTTCTAGAATGTTAATTAGAAAGGCAGTAATCTTATTTTTTATTAACTCTAAATTTATCTTGTACAACTCTTTAGTTAGCTTTTGATTAAAAGATAAATCATAAACAATTTGTTCTTCTGAAAAATTACTACTATTTCTCATTGCCTTTACTTCTTCTCTAATTACATAATAGTATTTGGAAATGTAATCCCAATTGTTCAATAATATTTTTGACTTAACTTCCGATTTATTTATTCCGACAGTTTCATTGCCATTTATAACTTCATTCCAATATTTGTATCCATATTTTATTTTTTTAATCTCTATTTTTTTTTCCTGTTTTGGACTGGATTTCAATAAATTTTCATTGGATGATTTATTTATTCTTTTCTTACTCTTTTGTAATATTATTAATTTGACGATTGCAAAAATTAGAATTAAAATAAAAAAAATTCCGGCTATCAACATTCTTTAGGGTTTATCTATTAATAACTTGAGCTTGCATTCAATGTTCTTTCAGCATTAAAGCCAACGTTGTTGTGTATGGTTAGTTGCGTGTTTCAGCAACTAATTTAGTAAACAAAAACGAACGCGAGAAAATTCCGAAGGAATTTTCCAAATAAGCACTTGCCAAAGCAATTAATTATACACGGTGTTGGCATTTCGTTGTTTTTATTCAAATTATTAATTCTTGTCTTGTTTTTTGTTTTCTCTAATTGTCAAGACCATTGATATTATAATTAATACACTAGATAAAGTTGTCAACCAAAATCCACGGTCAAATTCTTCGGAAAATATAAAATCCGCTATTATTAAAATTGCACTTACAACAATTAATATTAATGGTGTGTTTTTTTTCATAAATTCAGTTTTTGTTTTGAGTAAATTCGGTCAGCTTTTTATTCCGCAAACTTTTTCAATTCAGATTGAGTGAGCAATTTCGCAACTTGCTCAATTCCGCATTCAATTCGGGTTTTGCTTTTCAATTCAGTTTCCGATTCCGCAAACGAGCTAAAAGTCAAATGTTTTGTTTTAAATCACTCTTTTTTATATTTCTTATGTTCTATTTTCTTTTTTTCTAAAATCGCATAAAATTTTCGTGGCGATATTTTCAGGTCTTTTGTCATTTCGCTTACTTTTTTCTTTCCTTTTTTATATAGCTTTAAATTCTGGTTTACTTTTTTGTCAAAGTAATGTTTTTCCAATTTCTCAACGATTTGTAATTCAGTCAGATTTGAGTCATTTGCATATTTTTCAATATCCGATTTAATGTCTTTTAAATTACTCATAATTGTCATTTTTAACGGTTCTGCTCAATGAATGCCAACGGGTTTGTATATGGCTCGTAGCGTGTAATTTAGCGATTATTTTCGGATTAAGCACAAGCCATATTTTTGAATTTTGCTATTTATCTTTTTTATTGGAAATCGTCAAATTTAAAAATTTGGCGACTTTCCAAATATGCCTTAACTTCGTTTAAGCAACTAACTAGCTATGAGTTATATACGGTGTTGGCAGTTGTTTTTTTATAATGAATTTAACTCTAATTCTTTAGTTTCCTTGGTGTTTTTGTCTTGATAAATTAATTTAGCTTTTGATTTATTTACTTTTGAAGTTAAATTTAAAATTTCACAATACTTCATATTCTCATAATCAATATTGCCAAACTGTAAAATTTTATCTCCGAGATTAACTTTATTTTTTAGTGAGTTATCCCATATAATGCCAACTACAATTTCATTGTTCTTATTAAGAATGGGCTCAATTGGCCACATTCTTTCACTGAGTTTTATAGACTTTTTTTCGTTAAAACTTTCTAGCCAAAATCGTTCTTTTTTATAATCTAAAGTGACTTTTCCAAATTTTAATAACTCTGAACCAATACGAGAAGTTTCACCATAGGTGGTTTTAGTAGTTACATTATTAAAGTCAATATCAGCTATTTTCAATTTTTTAATTTTTAAAGCCAAATGTTCATTTTCATTTGCAGTACCAAATAAACCCATACTAAATGTACCAACGTTTTTTGCTATGGTTTCAAATATATCAACTTGTGACTGAAGTTGATGATAAGCTGTATTAGATATAACGTAAAAGTCATTATCTCCGCTATCAAATAAAACATATCCATTTCCTTCGTGATTTTCTTTTATTAATTTTATAGGAATAAACGGATTGCTTTGCATTTCACTAACTTTCATTTCAATTGCATCTCTTTTTTTCAATCCCAAATTTTTACTGTCATTTGTAAGAATAATTTCACTTTTTTGAGAGTCAAATTGAATTGTTGAGTTTCTTAATAAATTACTACCAATAATACCGTCAATTTTAAAACACTCAAAAATAGGATTTAAGTTGTTTTTGGAAACAAATACAGGTATTTCTTTAAACTCTATATCGTTAATTTTAATCTCTGGTATTGATACAACTTCTAAACTATCCGTTATTCCGGATTGGTCATTAATTTTTACACTTCCAAGCTTTTTTGTTCTAATCAAATTAAATAAATCTTCTGAAATAGCTGTTGTTGAACCCGTATCTATTAGAAAATCATACTCATTTTTATCAATTGAAACTTTAATTATAATTTTTCCATTTTTATTTTCATATTTCATTTTACTGAAATACTCTTTATTTTCTACAAATCCTTGATTAGCATTTATTGTTTCTTGCGAATAAGTTTTAACAAAAATTAAAAGCAAAATGATTAATAATAATTTCTTCTTCATATCGATTTTTTTTAAATAACTGCCAACGGTTTGTGTATGGCTCGTTGCGGAAAATCAGCTATGATTTTCCGCCGTAACCTAAAGATAGCAAATTGCAATGAATTCCGATTAGGAATTCAGCCGCAATGAGCTATACACGGTGTTGTAAACAGTTATTTTTTCAGAGCGTTCATAGTATCAGCAATATTCGAATAACTGCCTAAAATATTATTTTCTTTGTCAAGAATTACATAAGTTGGAAATGACCAAATTCCTAAATCCTTATCGAAGTCACTTTTATCTATTCGGTAGTTTTTCCAATTAACATTCTTTTTTTCTAAATAGTCAATCCATTTTTCCTGATTTGTGTCAGTTGATATTCCAATTAGTTCAGCGTTTAAATCATTGAATATATTCGGATTCATTAAAATCTGCTTATGTTCTTCGATACAAGGTGGGCAACTTGTAAACCAAAAATCCAAAACAGTATACTTTTTATTTGGTTGAGTTTCTATTTTTGAAATCTCTCCATTTTTGTCAATTAAGGAATAATTATTTAATTCAATTTGCTTTATTTCTTTTAATCTTTCAAGCCTGCTTTCAATCATTTCATAGATGCTATGTTTTTTAGTCGATTGTGGTTGCTTGCTTAAAATCCGTTCAACAAACTTTAATTCTTTAAAATCATTTTGATATAATTTCAAATAATGATTTATTGGCACCAAAATAAATGCGTCTTGGTCATTTTGGGCTATGGCATTTTTAATGAAATCTGTACCAGTTGACTTATCTTCTAAAAACTTTTTATACTCGTTAAAATAATTTACTTGACGTTCATAAACTGGTGTGTTGATAGTTTTTAAAACGGTAAGATTATCGTTTTTAAAATCAAGATAAATATCAATTTTTCCCGAGTTGAACCAACCATCAATTCTTTTATTTTTGATTACAATTGAATATTGGTCAGAAGACTCGGAAGGTATTTTAACAATTGCAGTTCCATTTACAAATTCAGATGTGAATTTCTTTGATAAGTTGAAACTATTTACAGAAACAGTATCAATATCGATATCCGATTTCATATGAATACAAAATTCGGTTTGTCCAAAAGTCAAACTTGAAATCAATATTGAAAGTATGCAGAAAGTTTTTCTCATAATTGTTTACAACGGTCTCGGCTATGAGTAGTTGCGTGGGTTAGTACTTAACTTTGCAAGTACACACCAAACTGAAAATCCACGAGGATTTTCAGAAGTAGGCGAGAACAAGCAATTACTTATAGCCATTGTTGGCTGTAGTTTTTTATTTTAAACAGTCAGTTATAAATTCTTTCTCATTTTGATTATAATCTCCTGGAATTCTATTATTAATTGAAAATTGTTCTTTTAAAATACGTTCAGAATATCTATCATTTAATTTTTCAATTATATTTTCAACATCTGCTCCCAAGTCAGAAATAAAACTGGTTACAAAGAATTTACTTTGTTCTTTTTCTTTATATCGTGGAAAATAGCCATTAATTCTTCTTTTTGAGTTATCTCTTATTCCTAATATAAGGTCATTAATTGTCATACAATAGGAAATATAGATTTCATTTTCCGAATTCTCAATAATGTCAATAAGCAAATCTTCAATATTTTGTTTTGAAGGTTTTTTTAAAAATTTTTGACTACCGATAATATAAGGTATTGAAAAACCATCACGACCTTTTTTTCTCCATTTTACTAATAACTTTTCCCAATATTTCATTTAATCAATATTCCAATATGCATCTGGATGACCTCCAAGTACATCATTAATAAAATCATCATCAATGTGTCCACCATAACCATCACTAGGTCCACCATATTCAGCGTAACTATTGCTTGAATAATTTGAGTTGTTAGAATGAGAATAATAAAAATTTGGTTCATTTTCTTCAAAATTTTGATGCATTTGCTCAACATTTCCTGAAAATCTCAAATTAAGCTCTTTAATTATTGAATTGTCTGAATAGCATTTTTTTCCTCCAGCCATTATTTCTCCATTTTTATAGTAAATAGGATTTATATAAGAATTTTCTAATATATGAAACTCTGATTCATCCAAACTAGTAAGTCCTTCGAGTCTTTTTTTTGTAACAAAAACAACTTCATCATCTAATGTTTTTATTCCACAATTGACTCTTCCATTTCTTGTAAAAGTAAACACTTGCTTAATTTGTTTGAAGTCTATTTTTTTAGTTTGATTTATAGCTTTAAATTTCTCGATATTATTTGGGACTAATGTTATCCAGAAATCTCGTATGAGTAAATTGTCCTTTTCACAAATTTTTTCATTAAACATTTTTTCGCCCTTTTTATAAAAATCAGGTCTAATTAACGAACCTTCGAGCATTTCAATCTCGTTAATGTTCAATCCAGTGTTTTGTTTTACATTGCTACCGCTTAAGAAAATTGTGTAGTTATGATTTTCAACCTCAATGCCTACTAATTGTCTCCCTTTTTTAATTCTGGCAAAAACTCTTTTTATTTTCTTGTGTCGCATTTTGTTATTCAAATTACAGCCAACGGTCTCGTATAAGAATAGTAGCGGGTTTTACGCATTATTTTTTCGGTTTAACACAGACCTTTATTATATTTCATTAATTTCGTTTTAGCGATTAAACCGCTATTATTTTTATACATTGTTAGCCACTGGCTTTTTTCCATTTAACTTGTCTTTCAGCGTTGGCAAAGACATACTCTTTTGCAATTTTTGGCTTGTGTGTTAGCTTTAGCGAATTGCAAATGTGTATGGCTTTTAGCGTTGGCTTTTCGTTCTATTCATAATCAAACTTCCAATTAATCCAATTCCGACAATAACATCTACAACATTCCACATTTCTCTTCCAAGTGCTATTTTAAAAAATGGTTGAAAGAGTAGGGCAAGTCCACCGTAAATAATCATTTCAGTCTGCCTCTGTTGTTCATTTGCTCTGTATGCCAAAATTCCAAATCCAATTAATGCCACAAATCTTACAAATTGGTAGAAACCATAAGGCATATCCAATAAACATAGGAACATCAGAATTGCTAATACAACCTTAATCAAAAGCTCACTATTCTTCATTCTCCTCTTTCAAACTATCTAAAATATCATCATCAATTTCACTTATTAACTCAAACTCGTTTGAAATATGAGTATCAAAGAAATCATCTTGAAGTCTTGCTAAATAAGAATCTGTAATAATATCTTGCTCCAAATAGTCTTCAAAATCAGGATGTTTTTCAAGAATTGGTTCGTTGTCAATTTTTAGCTTTGAACGTATCACTTTAAAAAACTTGATTTCGCTATATTCAACTTTTTCGTCTGCTTTTATTGTGTCAATTGCAACTTCAATCAAGTTAAGTTCATTGGTTTCTGTCAATTCAGAAGTTGTTAGTTCATCAAAATAATCTCTCATAAATTGATGTCCATCTTTATTGATGGCAATTAAAAGATTGTCCATTTCTGTATTGACATCCAAATCTCCAAAAGTCTTTTTCTCTTTATGCAAACGTTTAATCAGTTTTATTTCTCGCTTGTCTATATCGCCATCACAAGCCATACAGGAAAAAGCTGTTTTAAGCAAAAGTTTGTCGAATTGTAATGTTTCCATATCTAATTATTTTTAAAACCGATTTTTGGTCGGTCGTTAGTGTTATCTGCTAAACCTTCCATTTTTGCTTTAATTGAGATATAACTATTCAATTCTTTCAGTGAAATAGAAGGTTTGTTATTCTTTATTGTTTCAAAAAGTATTTCTTTTGATATTCTTGATTTCAATTTTAATGCTGTTCTTGAAGCTTCATCACAAAGGAATTTAATGTCGCTCGAAACATAGTTTTCCGTTGCTTTTGCAAATTCTGAATAATCCAAACCGATTTCTCTTGGTCTTTTCTCCAAGTATAATTTAAACATCAATTCACGAGCTTCAAGGTCTGGTGGTGGCAAGTAAATTACTTTATCTAATCTTCCTGCTCTTAAAATTGCTGGGTCAATTGAATTTGGTCTATTGGTTGCTCCAATTATGAAAATGCCATCTTCACCGCAATTATTCATTTGTGCTAAAAATTCATTAACAGCACTGGTGTTCATATGATTTACACTTGAATTATCACGATTTGGGACAACCGCATCTAATTCATCAATAAAAATTATACTTGGTGCATTTTCACGAGCTTCATCAAAAATATCTTTGATTTGTTCCTGTGTTTGATTTACAAACTTACTTTGAATGTCGGAAGGCTTTAATTGATAAAAGCTAAATCCTATTTCTTCTGCCATTCGCTCCGCAAAAAAAGTCTTACCGCAACCTGGTGGACCGTAAAGTAACATACCGTTAGGAATGGTTAAACCATATTCTGCATAACGTTCTTTTTCGTTTAAAGCATCAATGACATCAAGTTTAATAGTATCTTTTAATTCCTGCATTCCTGCAATAGCTGAAAAACCTTTCCCTTTTTTTATTTCTTTTATTTTAGGTTTTGAAGTCTGTTGTGGCGAAGACAATTGAATTTCCAATTCACCGTTAATAGCTTTTACAAAATCATTTACATTTTTAAAACGATTCTCTGCATTTGGTTGTAAAGCCTTATTAACGATATTTTGAGTTTGAACATCAGTAATGTTTGAAAATTTTAAAGGCTTTTTTCGTTCGTCAAGAACAGCATCTTCTAATTTTAAGGTATCTGTCTTGTATTTGGAAATTTCTACGAACCAAGGTGGTAATCCTTCCAATAAATGATAATACAAAGCACCAACCGAAAACACATCACTTTGTACAGAAAAGATTTTATTAAATGCTTCATTCGCTTGGTAAAATGGATTTAAACCATCTTTCAAAAATTCCTTATTGGATTGACTTAAAAAACGAGCATAACCAAAATCAATTATTTTTGGAATAGATATTTTACCTGATAAATCCAACATCACATTTAAGTTGGTAATATCGTTGTGGATGATTGGGTTGTTTAAAGAATGTAAATACTTCAATCCGTTTAAAACTCCTAAAATGATGTCTTTTGCTTCGTAAATATTAAGTGATTGCTCACGTTTTAATTTATCAGCCAAAGTTTCACCACTAATGAAATCAAGAATAGCATAAGCGTATTTTTGACCATCAAGAAGTAATTCACCACTATCACAAAATTTAACCAAATTAGGATGTTTGATTTCCTTTAAAATCTCAACTTCCAAAACATCATCATTTTCAGTAAACTGTGTTCTATTCAATTTTGAATACGCAAACAGCTTCAATAATTTGGTTTTTCCGTCTTGGTCTTTTACTCGATAGGTTTCGGCATAACTTCCCTTTTTAAGAAAGAAAGTTACTTTGAACTTATCATTAATGGATTGACCTTTGGATAATATGTTGTTTGTTTGCTTCATTTAATTTCTGGACGTTGATACATAGAAGCTCCATTCATATTCATAATTACTCTGCATATTTTCAGTTCCATAGTCTGGAAGGACTCCTGGTGCTGATGCTCTGTAAGTATATGAACCTGATGTTAATGTCAATGTTTTTCTTTCTTGTGGCGAAAAGGTGTACAAATCACTATTCAGCTTTAAAGTAAGTGTAAGACTTGTATTATTATGTATTTTGATTACTGGTTTTGAAGAACTTGTCTTTCCAACTGGTGTGAAAATACCGTCTTCATTTTTTGGTAATGCTCTGTCTAATTGAACGAAATTTGAATGTACAAAACCCTCTTTATTAGTTTCAATATTTAATACTTGATAAAACCCGTTTATTTTTTCTTTCGAAATAATAAATAGGGCAGTCCCTCTCTGCAAGGTCGAGATTACGGTACAATTAGTATTTGCCTCTGTTCTAAAGTTTACTTGTTTGGATACATAACCTAAATAGCTTTGGGCATTTGAAATTGTCACTATCGTAAACAGAAATATAGTTAATAAAAATACTTTCTTCATATTTTAAAATTTTATCCAACTAAAACAGAATCGTCTCCACTTGGTCTTTCTTCCATTGGTAATAAATCATAAAGCGAAACAACAATCGGTCTTAAATCATTGACATTTGGATTTTCACTAATAATTTGTAGCCCTTTGTTTATTAGTGTTCGTGCTCTATTTGAATCAGCCCAATGCAACGAGTGGAATTCACTATCAAATCCTCGAAGAATACCCACTAATTGGTAAATCATTGTTAATTGGAAAAAGAAACCTCCAATTTCTTCTAAAAGTACATTCCCAAGTTTAACGTCTTTTGCTCGAATGACTTCATCCAATTGTGAACGGAATTGATTGACTATTTGATTAGTTTGTTCATTACCTAATTCATTGTTAGCTTTTTCTAATCGGTAAAACTCCTCTTTAAGCTCTTCTTCTAATTTAGGCCATTCTGTTGTTTCGTTGAGTTCGTCAATGGTTTTTAATGACTTTCTTAAATTAGTTAAAACTTCTTGCTTACCATCTACATCATTTTTGTTGTTCTCAAATGCTTTTTCGATTTGGTCTAATTCTGCTTCAACTTTTTGTAATTGTCCATTGTTAGAATTGCCGTCTTGTTTTAATTCAGCAATACTTCCTTTAGCTTTTCTAATTTCATTAGCTAACCAAGAAGTTTCAATAGATGTTTTGGTACTGTCAACTTCTATTTCTGTTGAGTAGTCTAAATATGGGAAGTAAGCTGTTACAGTCACTTTCTCTGACCTATCAATATTTACGGTTAAGTCGACATCACTATTTTCAGGTAAAAGAGAAGGTAAGTCAGCTCCACTTATTTTAATATCCGTAACGTGTTCATTATAAATTGCTCTTGTTCCCTCTGAATTGTGCTCACCTTCATAAACAGGGATTTTTATAAAGTCAGAATCCATTCCTGGGCGAATTTGCTTTTGGGTTTTTAATCCGTTTCTCGTTCCAACTGCTGGAATAGATTGATTTTTTTCTAAACCTTTTATGGTAGTGAAACGAACTTTGCCTGTTGTTCGGTCTTTCAATTCAATCCCAACATTGTATGGTAGTGTAGCACTTCCAATTTTTGAACCTTGAATTACACTAAAAGATGATGGCTCACATTCTAAAATGTTTCCCTTGTCGTCATACAGAACTACTTCAAAAACATTGGTTTTTCCTTCGTTTAGTTGAATTTCTACAACTTCACCAATGGTATTGATTTCTACTTTTCCACTTGACCAAGCTTTGTCTCCTCTGGTAACTTCTGCAAAAACGGTTTCAGGAATATTTCCTTCTGTTTTGTCTTCTAAAATTTTAATAGGTACAAACTCTTCTGTTTCAACTGTTGATGCTTCGTGTGCTATCTCAAGTTGAATTTTTGTTTTATCTCGTGTTTGTTCTCTTACTTCTTCTGAAACATTAACCGTTGAAGCATATAATGCAGCACCTTTTGAAACTACTGTCATTGGGTCTGCACTCGTATCAGGTTTGCAAATTTGTTCTTCCAACATTTTTCTTAATACAGGCGAAAAAGTTGGTCCACCAACAAGAATTAGAGAATCTAAATCAGCACCTTTTAGATTGTTACGCTTTAAAAGACTTAAACTAACATCAATAGCTTTTTGAAAAACAGGTGCAACAGCTTTAGTAATGTCTGCTTGTGTAACTGTAATGTCCAATTCAAATTCTTCGCCCTCGTCATCTTCTCCGGGAATATCGCCTAAATCTGATAAAATGTTATGCGTATCATTAAAAGAAAGTTTGATTTTAGTTTCCTCTGCATAAAACTTCATAGCGTTTCGTAGAATTTGCTTTTTTGTATCATCCGCTAAAATGGAATCTATTACAAAATTTTCTTGTAAGTATGGTAAAATGATTTCATCAACAATAGCAAAGTCCAAATTTTTACCACCTAAATAATTGTCACCTTCGGTGTCAATCACTTTCATAATGCCTTCTTCCACTTTTAGTAATGCTGCATCAAATGTTCCACCACCAAAGTCAAAAACTAACCAAAAGCCATCTTTTTTATCCGAATCTAAACCATAAGCCATTGATGCAGCAACAGGTTCTTGTAACAACTCAATATGACTGAAACCTGCTAATTTTGCTGCTTCTCTTGTAGCTTCTTTTTGGTTGTTTTTGAAAGCCGCAGGAACAGTAATTACAATAGAATTTACATTTTCATCTTTAACAAAAGACTTCAATGTTTTTAAAACTTCTGCTGACAATTCTTCGCTTGTAAGTTCTTTGTCAAGATTAGAACTTGCATATTTTTTATCAGTTCCCATTGTACGCTTAAATTCTATGTAAGAATTGGAATTGGAATCATCCCAATTTTTCATAGCCTTTAATTTATCTCTTTTCAATGCGTTGTATGCACTGTCGCCAACTTGGATAGCTTTTTTCTTGTTTATATATACACAAGAAGGCATTGTGTCTTTTAAAGTGTCCGTTTTTTTAATGGTTGGTTCTCCATTTTCCATTCTTGAAATAGCGGAATTCGTTGTACCTAAATCTATTCCGTAATCAATTTTTGTTCTTGCCATTTGATAATATTTTATTCACCAACACTAACTTCAATTTGAGCTGCTTGTATCATAGCTCCTTCAAAGTTTACTTGTGGCTTTATGATTCTTGTTATGATTTGTTTGCCTGTTTCTAAATCTTCGCTTGGAACAAAGTTTGCAGTTACTTTCATTCCTTCTTTGTATTCTTTTCCAAGCATATCTACTAATTCGTAACCATTGGAAGCAAAATTGTCCTGAATACGTTTAACAGAAGAATTTAATTGTTTTAATCCCTTGGTTTTTTCGTCCATTCTGCTCAAATTCTTTTGAATACGAATGATTTCATCTGCAACTTTTAAAGCCAAAGAATGGTCTGCCTTATCATTTGAAACGACTGATTGTGATTTACTTGTTTCTTGTTGCAGTTTTAATTGTGTTTCTAAAACTTCGACCAATTTGTTATCCAATTTTACGCTTTCCTCTTCAAGTGAAGCTTTGGTATTTCTAATTTGAGTTTCTACATCTGTTTTGCTTGAAGTGATGCGTTTCCCCAATAACCAATAAATCAAACCGCCTAACAGAAGTGTTCCTAAAGTTGCAATAATCCAATACAGACGATTTTTCTCTACGTTGCTATCTAATTCGGCAATTTGCGAATCTGCCTTTTTCTCTGTGTCTTGAATTTTAGTGCCAAGTTCTTCGGAATTGATTACAATGTTTTTCTTATTGGTTTCAATAAGTTGACTCAAACTATCAATAGAAATATTTAAGTTTTCATTTTCAGTTTGTAAACGGGAAATGGTTTGACCTTGTTTTCCAATCGTGTAGTTTTGACTATTTAACTTTTTGGTTAGGGCATCAACCTTTTGTTGCTGCTTTAATAGATGACTTTTTATGCTTGGTATTTCCTTAACCAAAATTGAATCTTGTTGCTGTTGAGCAAAAAGATTGGTTGATATTAACAGAAGTGTAATTTTAAGTAATGCTGTTTTTTTCATAATCATTTTTTAATCAAAAAGAGAAAGTATACCACCTATTATCATAATAATGATTATTACTATAACAATCCCGATTATTCTACTAAATATTTCTCCTAAACAACCGCCAGATGCCTCATTCGCACTTGTTGCGGTGTCAATTGCAGTTCTACCAATTTTTTTAGCTGTTGATTTTGCTTGAGCCGCTCTAACATCTTTCCAATAGCATAAATATTTTACTTTATTGATTTGTAGAGGCCCAATTTTAGTAAATAGAAAATCCACTAAACTTTTGTATTCAGAAACTTTGCTCTGATTTGAGCAATTCTGGATTGCTACAACATCTTTTTCACTAATACCACTACTAATTACTTCTACAACCTTTGACCAATCAAGGCAGTTTGCTTTCATCTTATCAACTTTTGTGTAGTTGATAGTCTGATTGTAGGACATTGTCATTAGCATTTGCGATACTTGATTGTCAATTTCACTAATCGCTTTATCGTAAGCCATTTTTATAGAACTTAATAGTGCAATCGCCTGATTAACCTCTTGGTCTTTCATTTCTTCAAGGGTAGCAAGGTTGTCTTTTGCTCTATCTTTTGTAAGTTTTCCAACCGCTATTCTATCTGCAATTTTTGTAAGTTTTTGAGCTTTTTGTAATGGGTTTTCTTCTTTCAAACCCATATACTTTAGATGCTCCTGATTTACAACCTTTTCATTATTGCTATTTTGATTTGCATTAAAATAATCAATTCCGCATTGCATTATTTCATTGGCTAATTGGTCTGCTATTGTTTTATATTTCAAGTCAGAATTACCAAGTAGTGAATTTAAAAGTGATAAATCATCTTTACAATCTGTGACCAATTTTAAACCAAATTCATAAGCATTTTCATTATCCGCTTTACGTTTCTTTTTGCAACCTTCAATTCGACTTTCTATATTATGTAATGGTCTTTCTGTAAATTTTTTCGACAGATAATTTTGAATTGTACCATTGCAACCACTAAACAATTGTAAAGTTTCTGAACTTGCATACTGTTTATTGAGTTGCGTTAGCAACTCATCAATCAGTTTTTCAGATTGCTTGTGCTTGTCAATTGTATAAGTTTGGTCCGCAACTGAATGAACAAAATTTTCAAAATAGTCCGATTCAATCAGTTTGATTTTGGCTTCAATTCCTTTTTTTATCTCTGTCTTACTTTGGCTTAATAGTTTGTAGGTTCCTAAATTGTTAAATGCGGAAAAGTTCTTGGAATTAACATCTTTGTCATTCGTTACCTTTTCCCATATTTCAATAGCTTTTTCTTCATCACCACTTTTCAAGTACTCTAATGCTGTATTGTCAAATGGACTTGCATTTAAAAACCAAAATAGCGAGTAATTCACTTTATCTTGGTTTTGCTCAACATTTGAGAATGCTTTATTTACAGATTCTTCTGTTCTGGAAATGCTGTCAAGAATTTCAAAGTCAAAGTCAGATTTGATTTCTTTTCCAACCTTTGTGTATGCTTTTATTTTTGTCTTTTGCTTTTGTAATTCTCTTTCTGTTACATTTGAGAGAATTCCCGCAATTCGATATGGGTTGTTTTTTATTATCTCCATTTATTTTCGGTTGAATTTCTTTGTCATAAAATTACTTTTCATTCAATTTCTTTCTTTACGGTTTCCCTCATTTCATTCGTTTTTTTTGAGCGTTGGCAAAAAACAGCTCTTTTGGTTTTTTGAGCGTTGGCTTTTGTGTCGGCAAAAACCAAATGTGCTGTTTGTGCGGTTGGCTTCATAGCTTGTGGCTAACAATTGGATATACGTATTACGTATATCTACATTATACGTCTAAGATAACAAATCTTTTATTTCACCAAAGGTTTTGTTTGCAACATGAGTATAAATTTCCGTTGTTTTGGTAGAATTATGCCCTAATAACAATTGAATATGTCTCAGGTCTGTGCCCTCTTCTAAAAGATGTGTGGCAAAACTGTGCCTAAGCATATGAGGTGTTACTTTTTGTTTTACTTTAGCTCTAATTGCCGCTCTTTTCACTATTTTTAGTACGCTCGAAGCACTATACTTACCACCCTTTGGGCTTTCAAAAAGGTGTTTTTCGGGTCTGTACTCTCTGTAGTAATCCCTAAGGTCGGTTAAAAGACTAGGGCTTAAAACCGTTAATCTGTCCTTACATCCTTTGGCACCTCTGATGTTGATTACCATTCTTTTACTATCAATATCCGTTGTGCGTAACTTCAAAAGTTCACTGCGTCGGAGGCCTGAAGAATACAATAGGGCGACAATACATCTGTGCTTTATATTGCTAGTACAGTCGATCATTCTCAAGACTTCCTCTTTAGAAAGAACTTTGGGCAGTGTCTTTTTCTTTCTGGGCCGTTCTATGGAGTAGAAGCGGTTGGGCATACCAAGGACGGTTTCGTAATAGAACTTTATACTATTAATCATGAGGTTCACATGAGAATCTGAAACCCCTTCTTTTATCATAGACTGCAGGTATTTTCTAATATCCGCTTCGTTTATTTCATTAAGTTCCTTGTCCTTGAAATGGTTGATAAAGGATTCAAAGCTCGAAACGTAATTTTTAACGGTATTTGCTGAATACCTTTTCAGTTCAAGTTTCAGTAGGTAAGATTCTGGGCATGGTTTGTAACCTTTCTCAAGTGTTCTATTCCTATACCTGTCCAGTTTAATGACGGGATTGTTGTCGTTAACAACTTTTTCCTGAAAAAAATAGTTACCATTAACCCAAGCCACTCCGTGAAACGTTTTGAATATCAGGTCTATATTAGACTTTCGATTAGGGAGGTAGTACATAGCGAACTCGGCGCTCCAAGAAATGTTTGGTATAGCCTCAATAAGAGCATGCAATACTTTATCGGAATTGAATTGGATGCCGATGCATTTTCTCTTGTTTATCAAAAGATGTTTTAAGGTGACGGTTTTACGTAATTCCATTTTTTTCTTGTCAAATTATATAAACTTAAAAATATAACCCGTATTTTATTCGAATAACTTGCGTATAGGATACACTTAAATTCAAGAAATGAATAGATTACAAGAAGAATGTCTCAATTGTGGTAAAAAACTGACGGGCAGGATCGACAAAAAATATTGCGACCCAAGGTGTAAGAGTGCGCATCAGTACAAAGTTGAAAGGGAACGCCCAGAACGGTTCTACAATAAAGTAGATAATCAATTACGATTGAATCGAAGGATTTTAAAAGAGTATAACAAGGCAGGCAAAGCGGTGGTTAGGCAATCAATACTAGTAGGGGAGGGATTTGACCCAAAGTTCTTTACGCATTATTGGAAGAACCAAAAGGGTGATGTTTATCTGTTTGTCTATGAATACGGTTTTTTGAGAAAGAAAGAAAACGGAAACGATAAATTTGTCCTAATCAAATGGCAAGATTACATGAAGAAATAAATCCGCTTTAAGCAGAAATTTTGTTACTTTTGAACAACGAAATTTAATGTTGAACCTCAACATCAAACTGCATACGATTTGCATACGAAAGTGCATACGTTTTTGTAAAATAGACAGCTGGGAACCCTTGTAAACAGGGAGTAAGAAATTTGTACCTCGAACTCATAACCCGAAGGTCACTGGTTCGAGTCCAGTTCCCGCTACTAAATGAGACTCAAGCAGTTTTTCTGTTTGGGTCTTTTCTTTTTTAGGGTCGTATTGTTTTAAAAATGAATTAGTTAATTCGAATAAAATATTCAATTTACTGGTTCGACATTCCTTGTTTTTCATGGAAAAACGGAAACCTTCAGGAAACAAGATGTTTTGGAGTAGCCTTTTGTTATGGTAATCCAGTGATTCGTAGAATTGATGAGGGTTATCAGCTATTTTGAAAAAATGTTTCATTACTTTTTTGTGGTTCGACATTTTTGACGGCAGATTTAGTGTTAATTGTTTTTTCTTTTCAATTTGTTCTTTAAGAAATCATTTTTCCTCTTGAAGAACATGTCGTTCATAAAATCTATGTAGGTGATAAATTGGATGGGTTGAGTATAGAAAAATTAAGCCTATCGAGTACCGAAAAGAAAAGAAATGAAAGGCACCAAGCTAGCGTCGGATTTAAAATCACCAAAGATTTTCGAGAGAATAAAAAATAAACTTTACAAATTGAACTCACTCAGCACATTTACCTCTACTCGACAATAAAAAGCCTTCCTAAAAAGCAAAAAATAAAATTAAATCCTGAAATAAATTTTTTTAGTTAGGAATCCTTACTATATTTGTAGAGCAATATTGCAATAATTAAAATTAAATGAAATGAGTAAATCAATTTTTTATCACGCAGGATGTCCAGTTTGTGTCAGTGCAGAACACGACATCATTAATTTAGTAGGAGCTGAAAATGTTGAAGTCGTAAATATTGGAGAAGACCGAAACAGAATTTCAGAAGCAGAAAAAGCGGGAGTTAAATCCGTGCCGGCATTGGTAACACCAGATGGACATACATTGCACATCAACTTTGGTGCTTCAATGGCAGATGTAAAAGGATAATTTTTTATGAAAATTAGTTAGGATTACTAACATAAAAGGTTTCTAAACTTTTTAAAATAAATCAAAATGAAAACAATACTATTATTACTAACAGCAACTTTGTTTTTGAACACAACAAATTCTTGTGCCCAAGAAAGCGAATACAAAAATGACGACTTCAAGATTAATGAAGTTAATGTAACTCACAATGCAGACTTAGGAGTGACTATTTGGGAAATTAGCGTAGACGGAACCGCAGGGAAAACTACACCAAAAAAAGCCGGTCAACTTGATAGCGCACCAGTCTTAGGATATGTTTTTCCAACAAGTTTACAACCTACAGACGTTGGCTTTAATCAAACAGACGGCATTGTTGCACTTGCTCTGACATCACATCCCGATTTTGATGATACACCACTTTGGGATGAGAATAATGATAAAGATTATGCAAACGATGGTGTGGTTTGGCACCCGCATTGGGTAATTCTTCACGAAGATAAAAGAGTTAATGGTGGACTTTCAGTTAAACAGTTTAAGAAAACAGACAAAACTGTTGTTCTTCCACCAACAAACTCTGGGATGCCAATGTATATGGATTCGCCAGGTTATCCGGTTAAAACCAAAGAAAATACGATAAAAGTTATCGTACCAGATTATCGTATTAACAATAGAACAGATTTTGGTTATGATGGTGTTACAGCTTTTATGAAAGTAAACACAAGCAATGAAATCTTACCTATGCTCGGGGTTTATGAAGTTTTTAGCGTGGCAAGCGGAGATTTATCATTACCATATAAAGTTAAAAAGCAATAAAATGAAAGTAGCAGTTTGGGACACTTACGTAAAAAGAGAAAATGGAAAAATTATGCATTTCGATATTCTCGTTCCTGATAACATAACCGATGAACAAACCATTTTTAATTTTGGGATAGATTACCTGAAAACAAAATCTTTTAAAACTGGGCGGTTGACCTCTAATGAATGCCGTCTGTGTCATATTGAACAAGCAACGAAAGAAATGGTTTTCTCAATTGAACAAAAAGGCTATTTTATTATAGAAATGGAAAATTGTAATTAATTTAATTAGGATTACTAACTTAGCCTATCGAATAAATATTGATAGGCTTTTTTATTATGCATGAAAGTACATTTAACCCGAAACAACAGGAAAAGGATTTTTCAAGTAAAATCGTTGCAGGATTGGAGCGTGTTTCAGAAGTATTTAAAATCTTGCTGTGGGAAAAGGCTAAATTGGTAGGTTTAAGTCCTATTCAAATTCAGATACTTATTTTTATAGCGTTTCATAAACAAAACCTGTGTAACGTTAGTCATCTTGCAAAAGAATTTAATGTAACAAAACCAACTGTAAGTGATGCTATTAAGGTTTTAGATAATAAAGGACTTATTATAA
This sequence comes from Winogradskyella sp., assembly GCA_002722255.1. Lineage (GTDB taxonomy): Bacteria > Bacteroidota > Bacteroidia > Flavobacteriales > Flavobacteriaceae > Winogradskyella > Winogradskyella poriferorum. The sequence continues at coordinate 19,304 of PBLD01000002.1, forward strand.
AAAATTTTTCATCTTCCGATAATCGAAGTTACTCAATATCATTATCGGAATTAGGGAATGATATAGTTTCTCAAACGAATGATTTCTCTAATCCATTAACAAAACAAGTGAATAGCTTTTCGCAATCCGAATTAGAGAGTTTATTCGGCACTTTAAGTCAACTGATTTACAAATTAAACCGTAATGGAATTTTAAGCGTTCAAAGAACTTGTTATGGATGCAAGTTCTATGAAAAAAATAAAAAACTAGATTATTGTAATTTACTTCAAAAGGAATTATTAAGACAAGAAATTAGATTGGACTGTCCTGAGTTTGAAAACAGATAGATAGCACGTCAATCTATAGTGCAATTGTCTTGTATATTTTGAACCATTGTTTTTAAATCATTAGATTCCTCTACTATCCAATGATTCATCTTTATAAGTTCTATAATCTTTGATTTGTATTTTTCAGAATATAAATGAGGACTTAAATTTGAAAATACTTTTGGTTCATCTGGATTTTTTCAATGAATTTTATGTCAGTGTCTATTGTGCATTTTGATAAGACTGTAGGAAGTGAATGTTTAAGTTCAGCTTTTCTAAAGATGTTGATAAGGGACTCCGCCCAAGGTATTTCATGTCTTCAGTACTTCATGGGACAAATCAACTTTTTTAGATTTGTCCCTTTTTTTATTCCCTTTGAAACTATTAACAATATTCGATACGTTATAATGACGTATTAATTTGATGCGCCCGATTTATGAGGTCATTTGTTGTTATTATAATTATAATTGTTTGATTACTCAGACTTATAGTGACCAATATAACATTTAAATAAGATAAATATATCCGAATTAAAATATTATTTCTTAACTTTGTATCATTAAGTAAAAAAATATGTTTTCAAAGGCTTGTGAATATGCTATTAAGGCATGCATTTTTGTTGCTAAAAGCTCCATGCAAAATAATAGGGTTACTCCAAAACAAATAGCTGAAGAGATTAATTCTCCAGTAGCTTTTACTGCAAAAATTATGCAAGAATTAGTGAAAAGTGATTTGGTGGATTCATATAGAGGTGCTTATGGCGGATTTGAAATAGATAAAGCTAAAATAGACCAGATTTCACTATCAAAAATTGTTAAAGTTATAGATGGTGAGAAACTATACGACGGTTGTGGTTTGGGGCTTGATGTCTGTAATGAAAATCATCCTTGTCCAGTACATTATCAATATAAAACGATTAGAGAAGACTTAAAACAGCTTTTAGATTCTACTAATTTAAAACAGCTAGCTTTAGGAATTGAGAATGGTCTATCTTACCTTAAAACATAAAAAATTTATATCAAAATAAGATAAAAACATCCGAATTAAAAAATTATATATTATGGAACTTACAATGGATAAAGAAAAACAAATAGGAGAGTATGTAGCCGAGGATTTTAGAACTGCTGCCATATTTTCTAAATACAAAATTGACTTTTGCTGCAATGGCAATCGTACCGTTTCAGAAGCTTGCAAAGCCAAAAGTGTAGATGAGCAAAAGGTAAAAGAAGAAATACATTTTATCTTAAATTCTGTTTCTGAAGAAAAGATTGATTATAAGTCTTGGCCTTTGGATTTACTTATGGACTATATAGAAAAAAAGCATCATAGGTATGTTGAAGAAAAAATACCAGTGCTTCGTCAGTTTCTAGATAAGCTTTGTAAAGTACATGGTAAGAGACATCCCGAGCTTCTAAAAATTTATGAGCTTTTTATGGCTTCGGCTGGAGAGTTAACAGCTCATATGAAAAAGGAAGAACTTATACTTTTTCCTTTTGTGAGACGTATGGTAGAAGCTAATTTGAGTAATACCACAATAACATCTCCTCAATTTGGAACTGTTGAAAACCCAATTGCAATGATGAAACATGAACATGATAATGAAGGTCAGCGTTTTAGACAAATAGCAGAGTTAACAAACGACTATACTCCTCCGGCAGATGCCTGTAATACATTCAGAGTTACGTATGCTATGTTAGATGAGTTTGAGAAGGATCTGCATTTACACATTCATTTAGAAAATAATATTCTGTTCCCAAATGCAATTAAACTAGAAAATGCACTCAGATAACCCTTAAAACTAAACCTTAGTTAAATCCCAGAGCGTTGCTGTGTCTGGGATTTTCTATATATTTTTAATTGGAATAAAAACTAAAAGGACTATGCTTAAAAAGTTTAGTATAATTTGTCTCTCTAATTTTTTCATAGCTTCGGTATTAGGACTTTTGTTGCGTTATGCATCTATTGATGCTTTAGGTATTAATTATAGATATTTTACGCACGCGCATTCTCATGTAGCGATGCTGGGTTGGGTGTATTTAATGCTATATACTTTTATAGTTTTTAATTTTACAAGACAGAATCGAAAAAAATACATAAGACTTTTTTGGATCACTCAAATTTCGGTTTTGGGAATGCTCCTCAGCTTCCCATTTCAAGGATACGGAACTGTGTCTATAGCATTTTCAACTTTACATATACTATGCAGTTACTTTTTTGTATTCTGGGTTTGGAAAGATTTAAAAAATAAAACAGGAGCTTCTATACTCATGTTGAAATCGGCTTTAGTATTTATGCTAATATCAACTATTGGTGTTTGGTCCTTGGGACCTATCATTGCAATTTATGGTAATGGTACACCTTATTATGATATTGCAATTCAATTTTTTCTTCATTTTCAATTCAATGGTTGGTTTTTGTTTGGAGTGTTAGCTTTATTAATAAAAGAATTGAATATAAAAAATAGCACTTTATTCAAATCATTTTATCTTTTACTCACTTTTGCTACTATAGCCACGATTGCTCTACCCATTTACTGGTATCAACCTAGTATTGTCTTATTTTATCTTAATGGATTGGGTGTTTTTTTACAATTAATTGCTGTACTTATATTATTTAGGTTAATTTATCTTCATATAAAAAAATCAAAACCCACTTGGTCTTCCTTAAGTATTTTTACTTATGCGTTTGTGTTGAGTTGTATTGGGTTTAAGGTACTAACACAAGGTTTGTCTTTAATTCCTGGGTTAGCAGAAGAATTATATCAATATCACAGTTTAATAATAGGATTTATACATTTAGTGATGCTTGGTGTTATTACAGGCTTGTTGTTTTACATGTTGCTAAATAGTTTTTTGTATCATAAACCAGTGGTGCTAAAATTAGGATTTTATAGTTTTTATTTTGGTTTTGTTACAACCGAGTTCCTTATCCTATTTCAGGCGATTAACTATTACTTCTGGGAATCTGGAATTGAGAACTATAATACATTATTATTTGTAGCAAGTATTTTTCTTTCTTTAGGTATTTTTTTAATTGCATTAAGCATCATATTTGCTAAACCAAAGCCACAATATGAGTTAGACTTTTCTCTTAGTAAAAAGTAGTTTAAAACTATTTTATTTTGGGTATCACTATATTTTGCGAGATACAAAACAGCTCTTATTGCATACTTTGCAGCATTAGAAATCATAGTATTTTTTTATAAAGATATAAAAAGATCGATTAGTCTTATTTTACCCAAAACCAACCATGACTTCCGGCTACCGCACCTGCTGTTGTGATTAAGCTAATAACTAATAAAACCCAATGCAATTGATGCATAATTCTAAATGTTTTATCGGGTGCTTTATTGGCATATTTGGCAAATACCTTATGAAGTATATACGGTTCTAATATGTAGAGAATTAATGAAAAAATAATCCAAACCAAAGTCATTGAGTGTAACCACCAAAAGCGGTAATCCAAATATCTAGACCAAGCATTCATTTCATAAAGCATATAAAAACCAGAAAGACCTGTTAACAGTGTCGTTATTTTTGCCTGTATCGCAAACTTACCTTCAATTGTTTCAAATGTTTTAATCTGCTCTTCTTTAGACTTTATTTTCTTTATCGCAGGAATTAAAACGGTAGTTACCATAGATACACCACCAATCCATAAAATCACTGCGATAATATGTACAATCCTTGCAATTGTAATATTTTCCATAAGTGCGTTTTAATATGTAAATTCTTTTTTGTTTATGTTTAAGTGTTTGTAAATTAAGGAAATAAATAAGATAAGTTGATATAAAAGTTTCGTCCTTGTCTTGGAATGTTATTCCAATCGGCAAAGGTTGAATAGTTGGTGTCTAAAATGTTTTCAACACCATATTTNAAAATTGTTCTACCATGATTNCCATAAAANNCNTGCCCCAAATTAAGATTTAATACAGCATAAGAAGCGGTTTCATTTTCACCATAAAAGCTANTAAAGTGACTTTGGTTACCATTACCTTCTAGCTGTATTGCNGCGTTAAAGTTGTGTTGTGTATAGTTGAGTTCTGCAAAGTAGCTAAAGGGTCTTATTAATGGTAAATTTTCACCATTGCTTCCTNTTCCTAAGTTATATCCAATTGTAGTGTTNGTAGAGAAATGGTCAGAAAACTTATAGCTGCCGTTAAGGTACACATCAAAAATAGAAGCATGGTCTAAGGCTTCATAAACACGTACACCATTAGCTCCAATAGTCATAGAACTAATATTTGGTGCAATTTCTCCAATAATGTAATCCATAATGTAGAAATATGATGACTCTAATCCTAGTTTTAAATTACCAAAAGATTGTGTGTAGCCAAAACTAGCTTCTATAGCTTTTTCATTTTTTAGATTCGGATTACCGATATAATCATAATTATCAAAACTATTGAATAAATAAAATCCGTAACCTTCACTAACAGAGGGAGCACGTTCTCCATAACCTAACCCAAATGATATATTCTTTGTGTCTTTTTTAATGTTATAAGATGAAGAAAGACTCATTAACAAACGGTTTTTACGATCGCTAATATTTGGGTGAAAAATTTGAAGACTTTCAACACCTACTCTGTCTTCAATTTTATTGGTATGGTGCCCAAGTCTTAATGAGGTAGATAGTGTTTTGTTATTATTGATATGCCAATCGTCTTTAGCAAAAATACCAGTATAAAGTGTTCTTATATCTGGCCATGTAAGCATAAACATGTCTGGTTCATTTGGGTTGTTAGAAAACATAGTCATTTCAGCCAAAGAACGATTGTAAAAACCATTTGCATTAAAGGTAAAATGATGGTTGTTTATAACAATATCGGCTTTACTGTAAAAGCCATAAGTATCGCTCCAACCAGGCATATCCATCCGAATAGGTACATCTGGGCGCTTACTATCATCCATAATGTGGGTTATGGTGTTAAAATACAACTTGGTTTCTAAAGATTTTAAGCTTTTCTCTTCTGGGCTGTAATAATGAGTTAAAGATGTGATTAAAGCTTCTGCCAACGAAACATCCATTGGTAGTGCAGGATAACCAACATCTGTTGCTCTATCGTAAATGATGTTAGCATCGATATGCTGAGTTTCGGAAAACTTATATCCTGACTGCAATGAGATATTATACTTTTTAAACTGAGAAAATAATACTTCTTGGTTGCCTCCAGCATCATAATTATCAGATTTCCTTAAGATACCGTCTGCACTGATGTAAAATTTACTACCTGTATATTCAATATCTATACCTGTTGCAAAAAAATTACCATTGGTTTCGTAGCCTAAATCTGTGCTGGTTTTTAGACCAGTATCTGTAAATTTAGATGTTGGTAACTTTAAGTCTATGCCACCACCAATGCAATGTCCATTCTCAGTACCCGATTGGCCAGAGCCAATAGTTACTTTTTCTAGATTCGAAACATCTACATAAGAGGTTATAGGATCCATTTTGTCAGTACAAGCTCCAAAAATCTGCATGCCATCAATGGTAACAACCAAACGATCACTTACCATATTGTTTATAGCAGGTTCCCAAGCGTAGTTACCTCTTTTTATCATAGTGATGTTGTTAGATTTTTCTAAATAATCATCAATACTAGATAAGGTTTTTTCTTGTCTGTTGTTACTTAGTTTTCTTCTAGTTACTATAATGACTTCCTCGAGTTCTGTAGTGTCATTTTTTACTTCTTTAATTTCTTTTTCTTGAGAAAAACCATAATTAAAAAAGACGGAGCAAACAATTATAAAGATCAGCTGTTTCATAGCTAAAAGGTTTTAGATTAAATGATTTTTATAGTAGAGCGTAGCCGAGAGTTGTAGTAACTCTCGACTGCTAACTCTACAAAACAATGTTTTANCTTGAAGGGAATCTAGAATTCAAGTTCTAAATACAGACTGCTCGATTCATTTTGTTCGGTTACATCTTCACCTTTTAATACGTCGTTTTCTACATTTAAAAGTTTTAGATTTAACTTCCAATATCCTGTCATCGTCAATGATAAATCTCCGTAATAAAAGCTATCTGCGTTGTTGAATGATAAATCGGTATTATTAGGCGAACTATGATTACCCATACCAGGCATACGAGGATCTAAAGCAATGGTATAATTTTCTACCACAGGAAATGTCATCATGTTTTCCATTTTAAATAAACCTACTTTCATTTCGTTAATGGCAATGCTTGGATTTAGAGGTTCAATTAAAGCTAAGATGTAGCGTGTATCATCAGTACCCATAAAGCTAGCTACATTCTGGTTTTCATACTGAAACACTTCAATGGTTTCTGTAACACTATACGCTTCACCATTAATGTTATAATTAATTGTAAGTGACCAACCAGAACCATCTGTGTTTGTCATTTGATAAATTATAAAGCCCTCATAAACGGTATTCTTCCCTATAGCTTTTGTAATATTAGATTTAGGGCATGAATGTTGCATCGTAGGCATTTGCATTACTGGCAGCCAGGATAAAGAAGCATCTTCAATATAGGTGTTAGTGGTATTGTCTTTTATTCTAAGACTTATCGCATTGTAACCAGTTTTAAACATCCCTGTTTTATTGAATAATTCAATGGTTTGGTCTCCATTTGTGATTTCTTGAATGAGATATAAATTAGCGATTTCGTTGCTAGGTGTTGTGTCGTCGTTGTCGTCTGTTGAGCACGAGAATATAAGTGCCATCAGCACTAATGGTAAAATATATTTAAGTTTCATTTTTTTTNTTTTAAGTTAATTTTAATGTGTAGTCATCTTAAATAAAGCTTTTAAAAGCCNATTTTAANAAGTTATACGCTAAGCGTGCCGATAAAAAATTAACTTAAAATAGGTGGAGGAGTATCTATATCGTAGTATTTAGAGATTGTACTCTTAGAATAAAAATTTACTTGACTACTTCTATCATTATTAATAATGATTTGCTCTTCTGTGCTGTGTTTTTCACTAAAAAAGACAAAAACATCTAATTGTGTACGTTCTGTTTTTTGTAGCGGATTATTTGGTGTATTACTGTTGCTTTCTTTTAGCTCTTTACGTAACTGACATTTTCCATTACAACCCTTTTGTTCGTCTTTTTGAATACAAAGTGTTTTCGCTATTATNTCTTGGTTAATCACAAAATCTGCNACTATAACAACAGTTTTAATGTTGTTAAATAACAACNCAATAGTTAATATTATTGCNAAGGCTTTATGTANTACTTGAGCGATCANGANACAAATTTCGGACTAAAATGTCTTAAATAAGATGATAAATGTCATGAGAAANTAAACTTTAAAAAACTCAAAATACTTGGCAACAAGAAGTTTTAACCGTTTAATTTTTTGTGCTTTAGTAGTATCATTTTCTACGTCTTTTAAATCTGTTATTTCTTCAAGTATAGGTACAAGAACAATGTGAAGCTGATCGTGAGCTTCACCTTTCATGTTGCAACTTTTAATGATGTAACTAGTCTCTTTTGAAAGTACGTTGCCTAATGCTTTTGTATCAATTGAGGTTTCTGTTTTTAAGATGGAATCGATGCGTTTCATTCCGATGTGCGTTTCCTGATTTGCTACCCACTGTTTACCATTGTTTAGAGCTAAGCCTTCTAAAACGATGGTGGACTCTGTTTTTTTGTTTTTATTGTTTTTACACCCAAACAAAGCCAATATAAATAGTAGTGCAATACCATAAACTGTTTTGAGCTTCATACTAAAAGTCTTTTTTCTTTGATTTATGGATAATTCGTAAAACTGGAAGAGCTACCCAAATAATTAAGGCAAAGATAGAAATAATCAANCCANAGCTAGTGCCAAAAAACTGTTTAAAAACAGCACCTGTATATCCTAATAATGCAGAGATGTCTAGCTTTAAAAGAATAAGTGTTCTGGAAAGGTCTATTGGGTTGAGCATTGTGCCAATTAAAGAGACTTTATCAAGAGGGTAATCTTCAAAAATTATTAATGACATTAAAAATAGCCCATCGTAAATAATGGCAAGAAATAGCCACATAAGAATGGCGTAACCAAATCCTTTAATTTTATTTTCGTTAGATAGCGCAATATTAAAGGCTAAAGCACTAAATATAAATGTTAGAAACACGCCTACTATTAGTAGCAATGAAAAATCCCAAATGGCATTAGATTTAAATAAACCATAAGCAATAAATGGAATACCAAGACCTAAAATTAAACTCATTGATAAAGAAAGTGCAACACCAAAATACTGTCCTAAAAAAATGGACGAGCGTTTTAATGGCTGAGCGAGTAGAAGCTCTGTAAACTCTTTTGAATTGTAGTAATACATTACGCCGAAAATGGTGCCTATTAGAGGGACCAAAACTATTATAACATTCATTAGTGTAATAACAGCCTTAGATAAATCACTATTTAGAAAAAGCAGTACAATACCCAACAGCAGATAAAAGGCAAAGTAAACATAACTCCAACTGCTACGCATTAAATCGAAAAAACTGTATTTTAAAATCTTAAGCATGGTTTTGGGTTAAAATGTTAGCAATGGCATGTTCAAAATCGTTTTGTTCTGTTTTGGTTTTAAGTTCTTCTATGCTGCCTTTAAAGTATATTCTCCCTTCTAGAATAAATACAATCTGATCGGCTACTTCTTCAACAAAACTCATTATGTGAGATGTAATTAAAATGGCCTTTCCTTTTTTCTTTTCTACTGTAATTAACTCTTTTAGNCGTATTAAAGAAATAGGATCTAAGCCTGTCGTTGGCTCGTCTAAAATTACAATTGGACTATCGAACATAAAGGTGAGCACCAAATTAACCTTTTGCTTTGTACCGCCAGAAAGCGTTCCCAATTTTTTGTTTAAAAAAGGTTGAAGTTTAAAAGTTTCTATAAGTTTTTGATCGTTGTTAGTTTGTCCCCTAAGGTCTTTTATCATTTTAATGAGCTCTATNACTTTGAGGTTGCTGGGAAAGTTAGCTATCTGAGGGAGATAATCTATTTTGCTTCTATAATTAGAGTTCTTTTTAATGTTTGTGTTAAAAACTTTAATTGTGCCATTGTCTGGTATTACCATCCCTAAAATGCTTTTTATAATGGTGGTTTTTCCAGAGCCATTAGGACCTAAAACAGCAAATATACCTCCTTCATTTATGTTAAGGTCTACACCGTTTAGTACNTTGTTTTTNCCGAATTTTTTATGTAGATCTANTATTTCTACCATGTTACCTTANGCATTAGTGGTTTGTTATCAATGAGATTTTCTGGTGTAAAAACTGGTGATACTTTTTCAGAAAAGTTAATTATATCAATAAATAAGCTTCTAAGCAGTACAATACTTTCTGGAGTGCGATTTACCAAATATGAAAACAGTTTTACGGGTCTGTAGGGAACGTCTCCAATACCATCTTTATCTAAATCGTAACCTGTGTAGTTACTCCAGTAATTATTTTCAAACTTATTACTGTTTAGTTTGCCTGAATAAGATAAGTCAAAAGAGTTGTGCAAAAAGTTATTTTTTGAATAAATATTATCATAACAAGCTCCATGTACCTTTATAGCATATCCATTATTTTTAAATGTGTTTTCTGTAAATGTTATTCTATTGGTGCCATCTGCATTAACACCAATAGTGTTGTCTTCAAAGATGTTATGCTGTAGTTCTGCATCGTTAATCTCCTTAAGTAAAATTCCATATGATGCTGTTCCCCAATTTTTCTTAAACAAATTGTTGAACATTTTTATTCGCTTAGAAAACATTACGGCAACACCAGCGCCATTGGCTTCAAAAGTGTTGTTTTCATAAGTATTGTCATTAGAAAACATAAAATGAAGACCGTAACGCATATTTTGGGTAGAGTAGTTGTTGGCAATATAGCTGCTGTTACCAAACTCTAGATATATGCCATCTCTCATTCTGCGCACATCATTGTTTAGAACTTTTACATTTTCACAGTGCCAAAGATGTATGGCGTTACCAGAATCTGCTTCAGCTTTGCCTTCACCAGATATAGTATTGTTTTTTATAATACCATCCTTAGATTTTTGAACTAAAAAGCCAAAAAAGGCTCTTTCTACTCTAATATTTTCAATAACAAAGTCATATGATTTAAATAGCAAAATTGCTGCATATTCTTTTGTATAACTAACTTCAATATTTTTTATTGTTAAGTTTTTGATGATAATATCGGTAGCCTCTACAGAAAATCCGTAGCCTTTATTCTGAGTATCTATTACAGTGCCTTTTTCTCCTGTTATATAAAGTGATTTTTTGTAGATGACGATATTGGATTCCTTGTACAGACCAGTTTTTATAAAAAGACTATCTCCACTTTTAGAACTACCTACAGCAGTTTTAATAGAATTAAAATCACAACCTGTTTTGCAAATGGTTATTGTTTTAGCAAATACAAAACAGGTTGTGAAAAGAAATAATAAAAAGCTAATAGTTGTTTTAGGGTTCATCCAATCAATTAATTTTGTTAAAAATACCTTCCCAATCATAGTATTGGGCTGGTCTGCCATTGATGATTTTTTTCGCTGTTTCTGTATTTTTGAAACCTGAGAGATTCGCTCCCATAGGACTAGTAATTTCTTCACAAACAGCATATGTAGCGGTTTTTGCATCTATCATTGTGCCAGGTTGATTGTAATTGGCAATGAATAAGTTGCCAGAAGCCATAATATCTTGTTTGTCTTCTAAAAAACGAATCATACATTCTATAGCATCAAACTTATATTGTTTGCCTTTAGTGGTGACCATTTGTGCTGCATGTGTTTTTGTAACAATGGTCATTTGGCAGAAATGGCACATATCTGTTCCGTAATTTATAGGTTGNGGTGTTTTACTACAACTAAAAAANCTGNATAAAATTATTAATAGACTTAGACGTTTCATGCTTTAACAGTTTTCATTTTTTTATTACCTAACCAATAGGCTATAAAGGTTAAGAACATTCCAAATCCCATCATGTAGGCACCTGTATGCGGATAAGAATGAGCCACAAAATTTAAGATATGTCTTGTTCCAAATAATGGTGGTTTATAACTTAAAGGATTACCATTTGCGTCTGTCATTTTCATAATAGCTTTAGGATCTAAATTGGTACCGTAATCTACCATCCAGGCATTAAAATCGTACATTCCTAACACACCTAATATAACCATTAAAATGAGCCATCCCAAAAACCACTTTGGTGAAATACCTTTAAATAATCCTAAAAAGCCAAGTAAGATACCAAATAAGGCCATACCTCCAACAACCATTGGAAATACTGAAAACTCCCACATTTCATTTGGTTTAGGCAACTTGCTCATACCTATATAATGGTTTAGTCCATCAATGTTCTGTAAATCGTGTTTTTCTTTTCCTACTAACCCATCTAAGTGAATATTCATACCGATACCACTTGGATATTGAGGTGCTTCTAGAGATATACTCCACAACGGAAATATAAATAAACCTAAAAGCAATGCGGAACCTATGATCATTAATATACTAGCGGATTTCATGTTTAATTTATTTTAAAAATTATGGGCGAGCAATACACTCGCCCATATCTGAGTTAATTGATCTTTAACACTAAAACTATTAACCCATTTTATTCATCTAAAGTGTATTTTAAAGGGGTGTTAGAGTTTTTTCCAGATACTCTTATATATCCTTGCATTTCTTGGTGTAATGCAGAACAGAAATCTGTACAATAGAAAGGCCATACACCTTCGCGTTTAGGCTCCCAAACAATTGTTTTGGTTTGACCTGGCATTACTAGAATTTCAGAAGTATTNGCNCCAATCATTGANAAACCATGTGGTACATCAAAATCTTGCTCTAGATTTGTTAGNTGGAAGTANACTTTATCTCCAACTTTNANNCCNTCAATATTNTCNGGNGCAAAGTGNCTNCGTATCATAGTCATNTTNATNTGNACTTCGTTACCNTTTCTNGTAACTTTNGCNTCTGCTTCNCTTTTAGCNNCNTAAGGATGNTCNTTTTCNGNNAANTCATAGTACTTTTTACTNTTTTCCTTTATAATNTCNGCNCNNATACCAGCNGCNTANTGAGGNTCNCCNTGAGTNGGNAAGTCTNATAANAGTTCCATTTTGTCNCCAGANATNTCGTANAGNTGNGCAGAGTGNTCTAACTCAGGACCNGTTGGNAANTAACGNTCNTTTGTNATNTTATTCATNGCAANNAAATANTTNCCAAANGGNTTNCGAGANTTTCCNCCAGGNATCATTANNTGNCCTACAGAATAGAATGTTGGNTGTCTGTCTAANANTTCNNANGTNNCTANNNTCCATTTNACNACTTCAGANGANATAAAGAANGTNGTATAAGCATTNCCTTTNCCGTCAAANTCTGTGTGTANAGGCCCTANNCCTGGCTGTTGTAACNACNCCTGCNAGNGTNTTTTCNTAACTTAANANAGGTATNCCATAAGNATNANCTNCNNANTCTTTATTNNCAATNGCGGTTTGATNATTTTNTCAAAATCGTAAACNCTNAAATCTGTAGANANNTTACCACTACCNACAATATANTGTCCTGNTGGNTCNACATCACAACCGTGAGGAGANTTNGGNATTGGNATATANAAAACNGNACCTTCNACNTCTCTNGGGTCNACCNNNNTNACACCTTCTTTNATAGTNGATGNNGCAGTATGNGTNTTTTCGTCATATANGTTNTGTGCATANNTTCCNNCAACTTTNNNNCCNCCACCNTNNTTNACATANTCNACAATTTTTTNCCAGTTNATNGCAGCAATGNAATCNTTNTCNTTTTGNGANGCATTNACNTCNANTANNGTGTTNGCTTCTTCTGTGTTNTAACTTGTAAAGAAGAACCAACCATGAGANTTNNNNCGTCCAGGNTGNGNNANNTCNTAATTAAAGCCNGGCATGTTTAATTGAAANTCTAANTTNANNCTNCCGTTATCAGCNATGCTNACAAAAGANANNGGGCCTTTNAANTNNCCTTTCATNTCATTAATAGGCATNTCTNTTTGTGGNTTNGGTACAGCAAATCNNGTACCAGCNACNATNTATTCTGTGTTTTCNGTNANAAANGANGANGCGTGGTTACCTGCNNNNTTTGGNANNTCTATNATNTCTTCAGTTTCAAANGTNGNTANACTNACNCTTGCAATACGAGGNGTGTTGTTTTCNTTNATAAANATCCATCTNCCATCNANTTCTCCATTGGTTTGNGAAATNTCTGGATGGTGNGNATCTCCCCANGGNACNAANCCAAANGAAGTNTTNANCATAGGNTTTGTTTCTTCNGANTANCCATANCCNGAAGTAGGNAATTGNGAAAANACAGGAATTTCTTTTANCATTCNNCCNCTTGGTANNCCANNTACNGTNATGTTNCCACTATANCCNCCNGANANAAANNCGTANTANTCATCGTGTTCGCCAGGTGCTACATAAACTTTCTCAGCCTTGCTAGAAGTCATAGCACTTGAGTTTTTTGTATTGTTGTTATTGCCACAATTGACTAAAAAAGCCGAGACAGCAATAGCTAATACGTATTTGCTTAGTTTGTTCATTTTTAATGATTTATTTAGTTAATAGTTTTAGTTTTTTGGAAGAATAACGTCTTCAATAATATGTACCCAACCGTTACTCACGTTGACTGTTGCAATAATTTTGGTGCCGCCAACGTATAAGTCACCATCTTGCTGTGTAACCTCTACATATTCTCCAGAGGCCATGTAAAGTTTTCGATTTTTTTCAGCGTTCTTTTTCAGCATCTCAACAGGAAAATTACTTGGAGCTACATGGTTTGTTAGTATTAAGGCTAATTTGCCTTTGTTTTCTGGTTTTAGAAGATCGTTTAAGGTAGCTTCGTCAATTTTATTGAAAGCTGTATTGTTAGGTGCAAAAACCGTTAAAGGCCCAACATTGACTAGTGCATTTTCTACACCAGCAGCTTGTACAGCGGTAACCAATGTTGTATGGTCTTCTGATTGCATTGCTAATTGTAACGCATTAGGTGTACCTCCTTCATCTTTAATAAAGGCTTGTCCGGTTTTTTCGTTAGATGTGTCATTGGTTGTGGTTTGGCTTGCATTGTCTTCAGAGGACTTTGCTGAATTATTACATGCTACAAAGCATCCCAAAAACGCAAAGAGTAATAGTGATTTGATTAGTGTTTTCATGGTTATAACATTTAATTAAACGAGAAGTTTAGAGTGTTCTAAAATATTCAAGGACAGCTCTAGCTTCATCTTTGGTTAAATTTTGATTAGCCATAGGAGATCCATTAAACTCAATTAATAAGTCTTTTGCTAAAGGATCTTCTTTCACCATTTTTTCAGGTGCTAGAATCATGTTCATAATCCATTCAGGTGAGCGTCTTGATAATATCCCTTTTGGTGCAGGTCCAATATGTTTTTTGTCTGGTTTATGACATGCTGTACACATTTTCTCATATATTTCTTTTCCGTTGGCAGCCATTTCAGGGTCCACTACAAGTGCTAAATCTACTTTAGAAACTGGTCCAACACCTTTATTAGTTAATTCAACTCTCTTTGATGCTGGTTCTTTTTTTTCTGTTTTTTCAGGTGTTTTTTTAGCATAAGGATCTTCCTTTTTCTTAGTGTCACCTCCACAATTGAAAAGAAATAGCATTAAAGCTAAAATGCAAATTTTTGATATTGTTTTCATAAGATTTAAATTAAATTAAAGCAAATTTAGCAAGGATAGAATCGATATTTTATGATAAAAATCATATTTAAGACAAAAATATCTTTTTTATTTTTGCTTCTAAATATATACTTCTATGTTCTCTAATACAGCTAAGTATGCTATAAAGGCTTGTCTTTTTCTTGCGGTTAATTCTAGTGAGGTAAATAAGTTAGTTATAAAAGATATAGCAGAACCAATCAATGTGCCATCTGCATATATTGCTAAAATTTTACAAGCTCTATCCAAAAAAGATATTATATCTTCAACTCGAGGTCCAAAAGGAGGATTTTATTTAACAGGAGATCAGTTGCAAACAAAAGTTATGCAAATCATAGAAGCGGTTGATGGTGAGGAGCGGTTAAATTCTTGCTTATTGAGCCTTGAGAAATGTAATAGTGATAATCCATGTTCGTTACATCATTTGGTTTTTGACGAGAAAAATAAGATTAACGAAAGGCTGAAAAAGACCACTCTAGAGGATTTAAGACAACATATTATGAGAGGGGAGTCTATATTACCTTTATAATGATTTGTTTTTAACAGCAAAGTTCTCATTATTAAAATTTAAATATCTAAATAAACATAAATGAGATGAGTTGGTTTTAGCTATGCCTTTTTAGCATCTTTAAGACTATAGTGTTTTTTTGTAACTCCAAACTGCCAAGCCGTTCATAACCACAGCATAGGCTAATGTTTTTATGGCCAAGGGGAATACATCGTTAAAATTAGAGCCTTTGAGTAAGACCATTCGAATGATTTCCACAAAATACTTGACAGGATTAAATTCGGTAAGGATTTGTGCCCATTTTGGCATACTTTCAATAGGTGTGAACAATCCGCTCATTAAAATAAAAATCACTACAAAAAACCATGAAATAAACATAGCCTGCTGTTGTGTGTCTGTGAAGTTTGAGATGAACAATCCCATTCCCAAAATAACTAATATGTAAACTGAAGTATAAGCATAAAGCAGTCCCAAATTTCCGAGCATGGGTGTATTAAAAATAACTTTGGAGAGAAGTAAGCCTATGGTCAACAGTCCCATTCCCAAAACCCAAAAAGGGAATAGTTTTCCAATTATAAAATGATGCTTTTTTATGGGCGTTACATTGATTTGTTCCAAGGTGCCTATTTCTTTCTCTCTAACAATGTTCATTCCAGATAAAAACAGCGTAATCATGGTAACAAGCAAAACCAAAATACCAGGCACCATAAATGTTTTGTAGTTCAAGGTTTGGTTGTACCAGAATAAAGGAATACTATCGATACTATTTGGTTTTTGTACAGTATCTGAAACTTGCATTAAATCTGTAGCAATATTCTTGTTGTACTTCTGAATGATTTGGGTGATGTAAACATTGATTACACCAGCTGCTGCACCATCAATGGCATCAACAAAAACGCTTATGGCATTTGTTTTGTCTTTTTGTAAATCTCGTTCAAAATACACAGGAATATTCAAATAAGCATCAACCGTACCTTCTTGCATTGCCTGCGAAGCTTCCTTTTCCGAAGAAAATCTTTCTGAAACATTAAAATACGATGAGGCTTCAAACTGCTCTACCAAGCCTCTTGAGATACTGCTATTATCTGCATCAACATATCCAAATTGTATGTTTTTTATTTCGTAGGTAGCCGCATTAGATAAAATAACCAATTGCAGTACTGGTAAAATAAAAATGATAGGAAGCATCCCTTTATTTCTAAAGATTTGCTTGAACTCCTTTCGGATGATATAAAGTATAATGTTCATCTTACTCCAATCTGATTTTATATTTTTTCACGCTTATACCTATAAACAATAACGTCATCAAAACAAGTATGGTGGTTTCTTTAAAAATGAAACCAATCCCAATGCCTTTTAACATGATGCCTTTTACAATGATGATAAACCATTTTGCAGGGATGATGTTACTAATAACCTGAAGAGGTAAAGGCATACTGCTTATTGGAAAAATAAACCCAGAAAGCAATATGGTGGGCAACATTAAGCCCATCAGGGAAATCATCATAGCCGTTTGCTGTGTTGCCGAAATGGTTGAAATTAAGATGCCTAATGCTAATGAAGTGATGATAAACAACACACTTTCAATTCCCAATAAGAATAAGCTGCCGTATACAGGCACGTTAAAGACGAAAATACCCAGCAATACAATAACTATGGCATTTATAACAGATAAAAAAATGTATGGAAACACTTTACCAATAATCACCTGAAAGGGTTTTAAAGGGGACACCAATAAAATTTCCATGGTACCTTGTTCTTTTTCACGGGTTATGGAAATGGATGTCATCATTGCCGATACCAACATCAAAATAACCGTCATCACACCAGGAACAAACATGTAAACGCTCTTTAGTTCGGCATTATAAACCATTCTGTTTTGTGGTACAATTTGGTAATCTTTGTTCATATTCCTGTTTAATTCCTGCTGATATTTTTTAAGTATCGAAGACATATAACTACTGATGGTATTTGCCATATTAGGGTCGGTAGCATCGGTAAGAATCTGCACGGTGGCTTGCTTTTCTTTAATAAGGTTGCTTCCAAAATTGTTTTCAAATTGAAGTACTGCTTTTACCTTGCCTTTTTTGAATATGGATTCTATCGATGATTCTTTTTGAATAATATCTACAATGCTAAAGTGTTTTGAAGATGCAATCTTATTGATGATTTCTTTGGATGTGACGTCGTTTGATTGGTCTAAAATAGCAATATTCACATTGTTGATTTCATTTGTAATCGCAAAGCCAAACAATAATATTTGGGCTATGGGCATTCCAAACAATATAAACAAGGATCGTTTATCACGGAATATGTGATAAAACTCTTTTCGTACAAAACCTACAAATCGTTTCATCCTCTAGCCAGTTTTAAAAACACATCGTTCATTGTGTCCGTTTTATATTGCTCTTTCAGTTTTTTTGGCGTATCAAGGGCTTCAATTTTACCATTGACCATTATAGAAACACGGTCGCAGTATTCGGCTTCGTCCATATAATGGGTTGTTACAAAAATGGTAGTTCCGTTGTGAGCAGCTTTGTATATCATTTCCCAAAACTGGCGTCGGGTAATAGGGTCTACGCCTCCAGTCGGTTCATCTAAAAAAACAATTTTAGGGTCGTGCAACAAGGAAACTGAAAACGCTAATTTTTGTTTCCATCCCAAGGGCAGTGAACCCACAAGACTGTTTGTGACTTCCTGTAGCCCTAACTCGTCAACCAATTCACATCTTTTTTGGTCTATTTGTTTTTTAGACAATCCATAAATTCCACCAAAAAATGTGATGTTCTCTTTTACGGTCAAGTCATCATACAGGGCGAATTTTTGACTCATATAGCCAATATTTTTCTTAATGAATTCGGCTTCTTTGTACACATCAAATCCCGCAACTGTTGCCTTTCCCGAAGTAGGTGATGAAATCCCAATTAGCATTTTCATTGCTGTGGTTTTGCCTGCGCCATTAGCTCCCAAAAAGCCAAATATTTCGCCAGCCTTAACATGAAAACTGATGCTGTTTACCGCAGCAAAATCACCAAACATCTTGGATAAATCTTCTACTTGAATGACGTTCTTATCTTTCATTATTTCGCTAATTCCATAAACGTATCCTCTATGGTAGGTTGGGTTTTTTCTATGTAAATATCTGTAAGGTTTTGAGACACCAAATAGGCTTTTAAGCTTTCGGTATCTATCGATTCTCGTTTGTCTGTATAGTGCACAAACTCTCCAAAAGGGAAAATACTGTAGGTGTGTTCGTAGTTTGTCAAACTCTCAATAAGACCATACATATCATTGGCACGAATATTATATAACGATTTTGGGAAGTGATTGACAATAGCTTTTGGTGTATCAATTTCCAGAATTTTGCCATCTTGAATTAATGCAATACGGTCGCATAAGGCAGCTTCGTCCATATAAGGTGTTGATACCAAAATGGTAATGCCTTTTTGCTGTAAGCGTTTTAGCATTTCCCAAAATTCCTTTCTCGACACTGGATCCACACCAGTTGTTGGTTCATCTAAAAACAATACTTTTGGTTTGTGAATCAACGCACAGCTCAATGCCAGTTTTTGCTTCATTCCACCTGAAAGTTTTCCAGCTCGTCGGGTTTTAAAGGCCTCGATTTGCACATAAATATCCTTGATTAAATCGTAGTTTTCCTCAATTGTTGTCCCAAAAATAGTGGCGAAGAAATTCAGGTTTTCTTCAACGGTTAAATCTTGATACAACGAGAAACGTCCAGGCATATAGCCCACACTATTTCTTATTGATTTGTATTTCTTAAGTACATCGTAACCTGCTACGACAGCTTGTCCTTTGTCTGCTAGTAAAAGAGTGGTTAGAATACGGAAAAGGGTTGTTTTTCCTGCGCCATCAGGTCCAATAAGTCCAAAAAGTTCACCAGGTTTTACATCAAAAGAAATATCTGTTAATGCGGTTACTTTACCATAGGATTTTGATATGTTACTGACTGTTATGCTCATTCTTGGTTGTTTAGCCACATTTCGGCTGGCATTCCTATTTTTAGGCTACCATCATTTTTCACAAGTACTTTAACCGCATAGACCAAGGCGATACGTTCTTCTTTGGTTTGAATGATCTTTGGGGTAAATTCTGCTTCCGAAGCAACCCAGCTTATGGTGCCTTCATAGGTTTTCATCCCTTTTTGGTCATCGATTTTAATACTTACATTTTCCCCAATAGTTATGTTTGCCAATTGGGTTTCGCTTACATACACTCGCAGTTCCATTGTGGATAAATCTGCAATCTTATAGAGAGGTTTTCCAAAAGCTACAATCTCGTTAGGTTCGGCATATTTGGATAAAACCGTTCCGTTTATTGGATTGACGATTTTGCTTTTTTCTATTTGGTCATCAATTTGTTTGATTTGCACATCAATAGATTTTAACTCATTAACAACAGGTGCATTCTGTATTTCCACACTTCTTATTTGGCTTTTAATCACATCTATCTCGCCATCTACATCATCCAGTTGTTTTTGCGTGCCTGCGTTGTCTTTTATCAAGTTTTCTACTCTGGTTTTGTTGGTATTGGCTGTTTTTAATTTTGAATTTAAAACGGCAATTTGAGACAAAACTCCTTTGGATTTTGAACTGATTACTGCTTTTGAAACCTGTAACTGTTCCCGTTTTAATGCAAGTGCGATGGTATCTATATAACCAATGAACTGTTCTTTTTGTAGCACATCACCTTCGTTGAGGTTAAACTGCATAAGTTTTCCGTTATTTTCTGCCGAAATGGTAATTTCAGTAGTTTCAAAATTTCCATAGCCATCGGCTTTACTATCGTTGTTATTGCAAGCGGATAGCAGCATTGTTATGGTTAGGGCAATGAGTATTGTCTTTATGTTTTTCATCGTTCTTTTATTTTGTATCTCCTTTTAAGGTGTTGTAGTTGGCTTTAGCCAATTCCAATTGGGTTTTATGTTGATTGAACAGGTTTTCAGCTTCGTATAATTTGGTGAGTTCTGTAATATATTGAGAGGTTGTGATGACGCCATTTTTTAGCTGCGATTCCGAAGTTTGTACAACCTCCTGTTGTAAGTCAATAAGCTGTTCATCTATTTCAATGCTGCTTTCAAGCGTTTTAATTTCTTTAAGTTGCTCATTTAGAGCTGTGTTGGTATTCAGTTTAAAAACCTCCTCTTGATTGTTTATCAACTCTTTTGAATAATCTAGTGCCTGTCTTTGCTTTTTATTACTATTCCAGTCAAATACATTCCAGTTTAACTTTAAACCAACAATGTAGTAAGAAGTAAAATCATTTTTCAGCATATTCAATCCTGGGTTGCCATAACCACCTGTTGCAAAACCATTGAGTTCGGGAACTAAAGATTTTGATAAGATATCTTTTTGCTGCTCTATTTCTTGTTTCTGCAACTGGTACAAACCTAACTCTGGTCTGTTTAATTCTGAACTTTCATTCATTTTTAGTAAAGGTTTTATAAACTCCGTTTCAGTTGAAATGGGAACTCCGATTAATGATGATAATGAATTGATTAACTTTGATTTATTGTTAATGGCTTCTTGATTTTGCTGAAAAATCTTCAACAGTTCAGCTTCAATGACTTTATCTGAAGTATGTAACAACACTCCATATTTTATTCCAGATTTTACTTCGGTTAGTTTAGTTTGCAATTGTTTTTTTCTTGCATTTAACAAAGCAGTTTGTTCCTCAATCAGAAGAATTGAAAAATACAGTTGATTAACACGTTGTTTCAATTGATATAGGTTTACATCAACTTCTTGTTTTTTTCTTTCGGCAGCAGTGTTTTGAAGGTTTTGTGTTGCTTTTATTTTTCCTCCGTTAAAAATTAGTTGGTTAGCTGTAAGGGTGGCGCGATATTGATCATTGTTCAAGGGTTCTATACCAAAGTTTGGAAAAGGCACTTCTGTAACCTCACTTTGGTAAGTAGCTTGAGCATTTAGATTAAGTTGCGGTAACGTTTTAGATTTAATAGCTGAAAGCTCAGTTTCATTTTGGCTATCTAAAATGGCACGTTGCTTTGCTAGTGGGTAATTGGCAATTACACCATCATAACATTCATTTAAACTAATGGTGGTTTGAGTATAACCAAAAATCGTTATTAGAAAAAAGAGTCCGAATAGATATACAGCTTTCATAGGCTTATTTTTTTATGGCATTAATGATGAAATCGGACACTTCTTTTTTTCGAGCTTCCAACAGCATTTTGTAAGTCTTGTCATCAATATCTGTAAATGCTTTAATTAATGGTGAAGCCACGAAAGGGAAAATGTTTAAGGCTAGAATATTAATAAATAATTGTTCAGCACTTATGGAAACAATATTGCTTGCTTTAACTTCATTTTTTACCTGAAGTTTAAACTTGTTAATGTTTGGGAAAGCAACATTATTCTTTATTTTTTCGATGAAGTCCGGATTTCTATTGAGTTCCTGAATAATAAAGTTTGGCAAATAAGGGTGTTTTATAATAAAACTAATATAATTGTGTGTAAAATTTTTGATTTTATCTTCTAATGAAGAGTCATCATTAAGAATAGCATTGAGCTGTGGTGCTAATAAAGAAAAGGCCTTTTTAAATACAGCCTCGAACAAGAGTTGCTTGCTTCTGTAGTAATAATGCAACATTGCCTTATTGATGTTTGCTTTGTCGGCAATTTCTTGCATTCTGGCACCATCCATTCCTTTAGATTGAAATATTTTTTGTGCTGCTTTTAATATTTGTTCTTCAGTTTTATTGTCTTTATGTTTTGTCATAATTTAACCATTAAGTTTAACCATATGGTTAACAAAATTACAAAAAATTATTTAATAACAATTGTTTGGGTTTTTAAAAATATACTAATGATTTGTAAAAGTCAGATAATATGTAACTTGAAAAAATAGTGACGTTTAGTATGAAAAAATGGAATGGGGATCTTAGTATTCAATGTTGTTCATATTAATTGGAAGCCTTTATTTGAGCAAGCATTTCGATTTTATGTTTTAAAGAATCAAGATTTGTATTCTTGATATTAGAAAGCCTATAAAAATTAAAAAGTTACTTTTTGCATCGAAAAGTTAATGGTAACTTTTGTTTAAAGTTCATTTAACTGATTAAATTTATTGATTTCTTGTAATAATTGGTTCGATATTTTTTCTGTACGCTCTACTAAATGCAAGTTGCACGAAAATCAATGGTTTAGTTTTACTCTAAACCGTTTTTTTATACAAATTATTTATCCATGTTTCCCTAGGGTGTTAGATCGAAGACATTCAAAAGATTAAATACAACTCTCATAGTCAAAAGTCTTCGATTAGCATGGAGGCCTTTTAAAACTCAGTACGTTTATTTCTCATATCTTAATCTAGACTGAGGCAAGCTTTATCGTATAAAGAGTGTTTATGGTAAAATCAATTAAGGACTACATCTTTTATCTACACAAGGATCGTCTTTTAAAACAGCTAAAAGAGCAGATGGTTCATTTCAATATAATATAAAACGGTATACTTAAAAAGCAAGAATAATTTGGATTGACAAGCAACGGATATTTTTGTTTAATAAAATATGTAATTTGTTTTTTATAAATAGCTTATTTAAGACCACTTAATTTAAAGGGTATGCGGTTTAATGAAAACACTCGTATTTGGCTAAATCCTGATTGAAAATCATTTTAGATTATGATATGATCCCGACCTTTAAATTTATCATATAAACTTGGATAATTTAATTTAAACGTTTCCTTTATAAAATCGAAAGGCACATCTTCAAAATGACCATAATCTTCTATGTAGGTCATAAATTTATGGTCGTCTTTATTGTATTCTTGCATTACAGCGTCTTCGGTACCATTAAAATCTAAAACATCAACATTGTAAATGGTACAAAGTTCTTTATTAAATGCAGGTGAACATTTAACCCATTTACCGTTATAAAATACATCTACCAACCCATGTGGTGCCAACTCATTAGTGCCAATCACTTTTTCTAAGCGTTCCGTAGCAATATGGTTAGATACTTTAGCTAAATGTAATCTTGCAGGAATATGAAATGCACGTAAACATGCGATGTATAGAATGGCTTTGTCAATACAATGTCCATCTGGCTTTTTTGCAATATTACTAGCTTTAAAATGTTCTTTAGTTAAACCAATATTAAAAGGTAAGTAACGCCAACCATCACGAACTTTTAGATATAATTGTTCTATAATATCTTGTGGAGAGGTTAAATGCTCTACGTCTTTTATTATCTTTTTAATAACAGGGTTATCGTAGTCGAAGTAATAGGTTTTTTGGATGTAATTCATATTACAAATTTATAACATTTCAACTTTTGAAGTATTACCTGAGGATACAATATAAACCACAGCCTTTATAAAATACGGTAAATAAGATTCTCCTGAAGTATTATAATTTAAAATTTAAAAATAGTTTTTAGTTTACTAAACGTGGTTCGCTCGCCTTCTTTAAAGCTTTTAATTAGATATAATCTCTTGTAATTAATATTTTTAAGCTAACGATTAGCTGCTTTTGGAGTTTGTTTAATGTATGGACTTCAGCGTTTAAATAATTATAAAGTTAATACGTTTGCAGTAGGAGAAGTACTTAAAATATACTCAAAAAATCAGATGCTGATTTCACTTCACTTAATACAGCTATGTAAATTTTAGATATAAGATTTCAGGTAGGTTTAATCGTTAATAATTAAAACTATTGAGAAAGCCTCTTGAGTTATCAAGAGGTTTTTCTATTAACAATAATAGTCAGATTATAAATTTTATTAAGGATTTATAGTCATTATTGTATGTTGGGTTTTAAGCTTAGGATTTACCATGCACTAAAGATGATAATTGCCTTGTGTTTTATGGCTAAACTTATGCATTACAACGAGATACATGTAGACTTTTATCTATGGTATCAAAAATTTTCGTATATTATAATAGGGATTAATTATTTGTTAGGGATCTGATTTCAGTTTTGATAATGTAGTTTCTATTGTTAACTTAATCATTCATGCTATGAAAGGTCTTAAAAAAAATGAATTACCAAAAGCCGAGATTCATCTCGATAAAGGTGATTCTTACTTAGAGATATTTTACTCTAGTCCTGCAGCTAATGTTTTATCCGAATTTGATAGCGGTAAAATAATAGCAGTAAACGAATCTTGGGAAAATTTTGCTGGTTTTAAGCGTGATGAGGTTATTGGGAAAACAAGTGTAGAGCTTAACATCGTAACCCAATCCTACTTAGAAGAATTATATACAAGTCTTAACGAATCGGATTTGCTAAAGTCTCATAAGATACAAATCCGACGAAAGTCTGGTGAAAAAGCCTTTGGTCTTGCCACATTTCAGTTGCTAGAACAAGATGGTAATTCTGTAATTCTTTCATCAATAGTAGACATAACTGACCTTGTAAAAACTAAGAGAGAGTTAAAATTAGTTACTAAATTTTCGGACTGTCTATTAGCTAGTGTTTATGAGGCTGTTTTTATTCTTGATAAATTTGGAACATGTGTAAGAGTCAATAGAGCATTTACAAAATTAACGGGTTATACAGAAAATGATATTCTAGGTGAAAAAGCACCTTTTCCACACTGGCCACCAGAGGAGTACGAAAATATTCAAAATTACATATCAAATTACCTGAAAGGAAAATTTACTAGAGGTCAGTTAACTTTTAAAAGGGCCAATGGCGAACGTTTTGAGGTGCTTCTGACAACCACTGAAATATTAAATGAAAAAAATGAGTTAATGGGTTATGTTTCTACAGCCGTAGACATTTCGCAACAAATTAAGTTTCAAAATTCTTTGATTGAAAAGTCGCATAAGGCTAATGAAAAAAAGAATTCGATTATAAACTTACTAAATCTTAAGGATAAAAATTTTGACGAATTTCTTAAAAATGTCACTTTAATTTCTTCAAAAGTATTAAAAGTACAACGTGTAAGCGTCTGGCGTTTCAACAAAGACTTAACTAAAATAGAATGTTTGGTCGTGTACCAAGCGGAGGGTGATAAGTTTTTGAACCATGCAGAAATGAAAATAGATAATTACCCAAACTATTTTACTGAACTCTATAAAAATAAAATTGTAAAAGTTGATGACGTTGATAATAACAAAGCTATAAATGAAGAGTTTAAGGAAAATTACTTAAACAAATATAATATTAAGTCTATGCTAGATGCCTACATTATAGGTATTAATGAGCCATTTGGTGTACTTTGTTTTGAAGAAGTTGGTAATGTAAGGATATGGACATCAGAAGAGGAGCAATTTGTAACCACAATTGCAAGTGTAATTTCTCTTGCGCTAGAAAACTCAAAACGCAAAAAAATTCAAAATGAGCTAGAGCGCACAAACAAGAAATTAAAATCTACCATTTCAGAATTAAATGAGCTAAAAAAAGGATTAGAGCAGCAAAATACTTACCTAAGGGAAGAGATAGATTTAGTGTTTAATTATGAAGATATGGTGTATGGTAGTGCATTATTTAGTAATGTACTAACTGATGTAGAACGAGTAGCTAATACTAACGCTACAGTTTTGCTTTGTGGAGAAACAGGAACCGGAAAAGAGCTTGTTGCAAGAGCCATACATAATATTAGTGATAGGGCAGATAAACCATTAATAAAAGTAAATTGCGCTGCCATACCAAAGGAATTAATAGAAAGTGAGTTGTTTGGGCATAAAAAGGGATCTTTTACAGGAGCTTTTAGTGATAAAGAAGGTAAGTTTCAACTCGCAGATGGTGGTACTTTATTTTTAGACGAAATTGGAGAACTACCAATAGATATGCAACCAAAATTACTAAGAGCAATACAAGAGTTTGAAATTGAGCCGATAGGTAGTTCTGAAGTAAAGAAAGTAGATATTAGAATAATTGCAGCAACCAACAGAGACCTGCAAAAGGAAGTAGAAGACAACAGATTTAGACAAGATTTATATTACAGACTCCATGTATTCCCTGTTAATATTCCACCATTGCGAGATCGACCAGAAGATATTCCAATTTTAATAGAGCATTTTGTCAACAAATTTTGCAAAAAATATGGTAAAAATATAGAGCTAATATCTCAAGAAACCAGGCAAGCCTTATACAACTACGAATGGCCAGGTAATATTAGAGAACTAGAAAATCTTATAGAGCGTGCAGTAATTTTAAGCAATGATAATTCATTGTACGTACCAGGATTTATAAAAGGTGAGGACGAAACACCAATTGATTTAACGGTTCTTAGTCTTAATGAAGTTCAAAAAATGCATATAAAACAAACCTTAGATAAGTTTAAATGGAAAATAGATGGGGCTAATGGTGCAGCACAAGCTTTAGATATAAAACCTAGTACACTTAGAGATAGAATGAAAAAATTAGGAATTGCAAAAGTCTAGTCACGGAATTCCGTGATAATTAGTTTTTTAAATATAAAGGCTCACGATATATCGTGGGCTTTTATATTTGCTCTAAAATCATAAGTATCTTAAAATCAATTAATTAAATCTTTTTTTTGTTAAAAAATCTGTAATGGCACACTATTGGTAATATAGGTTTCAAACTTAAATGAACCATGCCCCAAAAAATTTCATATGAGTTCGATACTGTAAGATTATGGTCAGAAAGAGGTATTCTGTTTTGCCAATTCTTAGGTGGCAATATTAATCATCAGCTTATCGAAAAAGATGTACACCAGTATTTAGAAATAATAGGTCAACTGGCAAAAGGAGAATGTATGCCGTTGTTAGTAGATCTAAGAGATGTTGTAGGCTCATTTTCTATAGATGCAGCAAAAATACTAATCAATAATAAGTCATATCAAAAAAATATTTTATGCGAAGCTTTTGTAACTAATAAAATCAATAACAAGCTATTAGTTCTATCGTACAAAAGAATTTATGAACCAGACAAGCAGTATAGGATTTTTAACACCTTCAAAGAAGCTTTAGAATATTGCGAGGCAGAAAAGAACGTAAAAATATGAGAGCTCAAAAACTTGAAAGAATAAAAATTGAAGATTACAGTCTGGAGATTTTGAATGTGTTAGAGTCTCAACAGACAATTTCAATCATTGACAGTATAGGACGTTTAATTTATGTTAATGATAATTTTTGCAATCTAGTTGAAAAACCTAAAAAACAATTAATAGGAGAAGCTAATGATATCCTAAAATCTCACTTAGTTGCAGATAAAGTATACAAATCCTTATGGTCTGCAATTAATAAAGGTAAATCTTGGCAAGGTGTTTTATATTATAAATTGAATGGACTTAAAGATTTTTGGTTAGAGACAGCTTTATATCCTATAAATTCTAATCAAGGCTGTCAAAAATTTTTAGTAACATATAAAGATGTTACTGCTTACAATAAATTTCAGAACAGTTTTGATAAGGTTTTTAGTACTGAAAATTCGTCTTTAAAAAATATTGATGACTTAATATTATCAGTTAATAATAGAGCCAAAATAATAAGAGCCACTGATAAGGAGCTCACTAGAGATTATGACGAAGTAGTAGGTTTTTATATCTATGATTTTATTCCTAAAGATTATCACAAAGCCGTTAGGTCTAAGATAAAGGAAGTTTTTGTAGATAAAATTTCTAATGATTTTCAGTTTGAAAATAACCCAGATAAAGATGCAAACGAGCTTTATGTTTCAAGAATTAATCCAGTTCTTGATAAGTATGGAGATGTGTCTTATGCAAATATTACTACAGAACATAAAACAAAAAATTTAAAAATATTAAAACAACTACAAGATATTGAGACCAAATATAAATCGGTTTTAAAATCTTGCGATTTTGGTATTATAGTAATTACGGATAGTCATGGTATTATTAAGGAGTGGAATAAAGGGGCTAAGTTAGCTTTTGGTTACACAGAAAAAGAAGTTATAGGTAAATCTTTAAAAATGCTAATAGCAAAAGACTATCTAGATGATGGTATAGCCGAACTTCTAAAAATTAAGAATGCCTCTACATCTAACAAAAAAGGTGAAACAACAGAATTAGTGGTTCAGAAAAAAGACGGAAAACAGTTTCCGGTAGAGCTAGCCATCCACAATTGGTATTGTGGTAAGGAACGATACTTTTCTGCAGTAATGATTGATGTTACAAAGCGTAAAAACTTAGAAAAACGATTACAGGAAAAGTCTAAAGATTTAGAGCTGTTTTTATATCGATCTGCTCACGACTTAAAAGCACCAATAACATCAGCAGAAGGTCTGATAGAACTTATAAAATTAGAAAATATAGATTCTGATACCAAACAGCTGGTAGAGATGTTAAGCACTACATTAAGCCAAGGAAAACTGCTGTTTGATAATCTTGCATTCGCTTCTTCAATTTCTCAAAAGAAGGGTGAGCTTAATATCATCAATTTTGAAAAAGAAGTACATAAAACCCTAGAGTCATTAAGTGGTTTAGATGGTTATGGAGATATAGATTTTAATGTTAGTATAAATCAAACAAAAAGATTTTTAACAAATAGAGAATTACTGTGTTCAATATTCCAAAATCTAATTCAGAATGCCATTATATATAGCAAGCCATTAAGTGCACAATTTAAACCCAAAGTTAGTATTGATATTCAACAGTTATCTAATAAGATGCAGATAGTGATATCGGATAATGGCATGGGAATAAGTGATGAGAATAAAGATAAAATTTTTGACATCTATTACAGAGCCAGTAATGAAGGAAAACAAGGTACAGGTTTAGGGCTTTACATTGTAAAGTGCATTGTCGAAGATTTAAACGGATCCATTTCGGTAGATACCAAATTAGGATCTGGTACCACATTTAAAATATTAGTCCCAAATCAAATAAATAACACAAAATGATTAAAAATGTAATGATTGTTGACGATAATAAGGTTGACTTATTTGTCACAAAAAAGATTATTGAGAAATGTAATCCAGAGATCAAAACAAGGAATTTTACTAGTGGAGGATCTGCATTATACTTTCTTAAGTTATGCCAGAACAATGGAGAATCCGAAATACTGGACATTCCAGATTTAATTCTGGTAGATATTAACATGCCCCAAATGGATGGATTTCAATTTTTAGAAAACCTAAAAAAACTAAAACTTGTTAAGAAATCTAAAGTCTACATGCTTACCTCTTCGCTTTATTCAGAAGATATATCTAGAGCTACTAATGATTCTTTTTGTTCAGGCTATCTATGTAAACCATTTACAGTAGAAAAATTCGCCAGTCTTTTAGAAGAGCATTTAAACACTAAGCAATATAAAAAAACCTCTTAATAGGTTTTATTAACTCATTAAAGCTTTACAGTTATGAATAAAAAATCTACTATAATAATTACTTTGATATTGTTATTGCAATGGCAATTACAATCTCAGATTAGTAATCAAGGCGACCTAAAAATTGTAAGTAATACCGATGTGTATTTTGCTAACAACTATGAAAACTCAGGAAATCACAATTGTGATGGCAACCTTTATCTAAATGCTAATTTTGTAAATGATGGTACTACCAGTTCTAACAGCGGAACAACGTATTTTAAGAACAGTGTTGACGATCTTTTAGGAATTACGGGAACAACAAATCAAATTAATTTTTACAATCTTGAAGTTGATTTGAGTTCTATTACAGCAAAGGGCCTTTCTATAGACCAGAATATTGAGCTGTATTTAGAAAATTCTCTGCATATAAAAAATGGAGATCTAAGATTAATTGGCGAATCTCAATTAATACAAGCACATTCTGGTATTAATACAAATACAATAGGTAACGGTAAGTTACTTAAAGATCAGCAAGGAGAAAATTCTGTATATAAATATAATTATTGGTCTTCACCAGTAAATCGTACAGGTGTTTATACTATTTCAACCTGTTTGTTTGATGGTACCGACTCAGGTGTTAATCCTTTCTCTCCTCAGTCAATTAGTTATAATACAGGCGCACCATATAACGGTGTACCGTCTGTAACTGATGGAGGTGGTAACGTTACCACACCTCTAACAATTAATAAAGATTGGCTTTATACTTATGCTATGGGTAATGGAACTTATGCCGATTGGTTATCTATAGATGAAAACACTTCTTTAAATCCAGGACAAGGTTTTACGATGAAAGGTACAGGGACATTATCTCCAGATCAAAATTATGTTTTTTATGGTGATGCTAATAATGGTGATTACAACTTTAGTATCAATGGTGGTGAGAGTGCACTATTAGGCAATCCGTATCCATCGGCATTAGATGCTGAGCAATTTTTGCTTGATAATGTAGCTGTAGTTAATGCTCTTTACTTTTGGGTCGATGGAGGTTCTACCTCTCATTATCTAACAGATTATTTAGGTGGCTATGCTACAAGGAATTTAACAGGAGGTGTGCCACCTTCAGTAGCCTCTCCATTAATTGATGGAGTAGGTAGTTCAGGCGCTGTTACAGCACCATCAAGATATGTGTCTGTTGGGCAAGGATTCTTTGTTGAAGCCACTGTTACTGGTAATGTTCAATTTAACAATGGTCAAAGAAGTTTTAAAACAGAAGGAGCTTCGGAGACTACATTTTATCGAGATGCAAATAGTTCTGCAAGTGCCAATAAGTACTTAAGAGTTGGGTATGAAGATCCAGAAGGGTTTCATAGACAGATTTTGTTAGGGTTTTTACCAAATACTAATGCAGATTTAAACTATAACATTGGCTATGATGCTAAAATAAACGGGTTAAGAGATGATGATATGTTTTTTGTAATCGAAGAAGATATTAGTTCGCCTTATGCTATACAAGGAGTTGGAGACTTTGATGAAGATATGGAGTTTGATCTTGCTTTAAAGATATCAGAATCTGGTACTCATACCGTAATGTTAGATGAATTAGAAAATTTTGATCATCCTGTTTTCTTAAGAGATAATTATAGCAATACCGAAGTGGATCTAACACTTTCTGACTACCAAATTAACTTACAACCAGGTAATTACTTTGATAGGTATACTTTAGCATTTACACCATTATCTACATTAAGCACGGAGCAAAACGAATTGTACGAGCCCAAAGTATATTACAATGGAGTTGATGCAATAGAAATATATAATCATCAAAGAGCTAATATAGACAAGATAGAGGTCTATAACGCAATAGGACAACTCGTTTTAACCAAAGAAAATACTAACAACGAAAGACTTCAAATACCATTTACAGGAAATACTGGAGTTTACATAGTTGTACTTAAAATAAATAACACCGAAAAATCTACCAAAATCTTAATTTATTAATTATGAAAAAATTTAATTCTACACTAGTAATAATCAATTGTCTTGTTTTGATGTTGATTAGTTTTAACGCTTTTGCCCAAGTTGGTATAGGAACGCTATCACCAGATGCTTCATCAATGCTTGATGTTAGTTCTACTTCAAAAGGAATGTTAACACCGCGAATGACCAGCGCTCAGAGACTTGCAATTAGTAGCCCTGCCAATGGACTTTTGGTCTATGATACGACTGAAAGTGTCTTTTATTTTTATAACTCTAGTCAATGGGAAAAAATTGACTCTACAACTCGAAACAACTTTAAGTTAGTTAAAACAGTAGCAGATTTAAGTGATGAGTTAACAAGCGGAGGAGGCACTACATATTTACTTGATGAAAATACACTTTATCAAATAAACGGAACCATAAATTTGGCTTATCCAATTGATCTTAATAATGCAGTTGTATTAGGGTTAGATACTTATGAAGATGTTTTAGTTAAAGCAGGAGGCTCTATGTTTTCTGGTACAACAGGAGGGCTTATTAAAAATGTAACGCTTGCGGCACCTGGAGGTTCTGTGTTTAGCTTAAATGGTACGACCTCTGATAATTTAATCCTAAGAGATGCCGTAATCGCTAATTCTAATGCTGTTGGGAGTATCTCAGGGTTTAATATGGTTTTTATGAGTGTTGTTCAGTTTGCTAATAACACTACAGGTATAACTTTTACCGATATTACAGAATTATTGATGAGTAATACAGGTTGGCAGTCAAATAACTCAGGTGTTTATGAAACCTATACAGGTAGTTTTAATTTCATTCAAAAGCAAGGAGGTTTTATGTTACTAGATGGTTCGGCTGTTGGTATAGATGTAAGTTCAAACCCTACAGTTTCTGATGCGGTTTTATCTGGAGTTAGCTTTTCTGGCACAAGTACTCAGTATGTAGATGGTTATACTACTGGGTCTTATGCAGGATACAACTTTAATAACTCATGGAACGTAAATTGTCCTGGTATACCAGTTGAGTCAGATGTGGTAAGTGGTGGAAATATTTATTATGATGGAGCTATTACAACTGGTTTTGTACAAACAATTACAAACAACAGTGCTTTAAATTTAAGTGGTAATAGTAATTCTAATTCTACAACATTAGTAAATGCGCTTCGCACTATGTCTACCCAAGATAACAGAATAACTTATACAGGTAAGAAAACAAGAACTTTTCAGGTTAATGCAGCTTTATCTATTAGAGGGAATTCTGGTGTTGGTGATTATTATGCATTTTTCATTAGAAAAAATGGAACAGATACGCTTACTGAAACCAATACTTTAATGAGAGTAAATAATACTTCAGATATTTCGAGCAATGCTATCTCTGGTACTGTTGAATTGGCACCAAATGATTATATCGAAATTTGGGGACAAAGACTCATAGGGTCTGGTTCAACATCTATAACAGTTTTTTCACTGAATTTAAGTATTAAATAAGAGGACTTTGTAGAAATAATTAAGATATTTTATAATTGTTCATAGCAATTTTAATTTTTGTGTTAGCCATAAAGCTCCAATTTTATTGGGGCTTTATTTTTACTCAATTATTTGGTAATCCATTAAATTATCTGACTAAAATCATACTAAATTTAGATAATGATTATTAAATTTAGAATATGAGAAATATATTATTACTTACCGACTTTTCAGATAATTCTATCAATGCCATACACTATGCTTTAAAACTATTTAGTAGGTCTATGGTTAATTTTTTTGTATTACACGTAGAGTCTACTAATACGTTTTTAACTGATGATTTAATGGCTGCTGGAAGTAAAAGTATCTACGATACACTTGTTAAAAAGCCGAAAAGTAGATTAAAAAAAGTCGTTTCAGATTTAGAGAAAGCATCTAAACATGAAAATTTCAATTTTGAGACGCTTATAGATCATGATGTGTTTGCAGATTCTGTAAATCAAGTTGTAGCATCAAAAGAGATTGACTTAATTGTTATGGGAACCAATGGAGTTACAGGTGCTAAAGAAGTGCTATTTGGAAGTAATACAATCAACGTCATACGAAAGGTAACTTGTCCAACTCTGGTAATTCCAGAAGACTTTACATACACATCACCAAAGGAGATACTTTTACCACTGGATATTAATGATTCAATAGGTGGAGAGGCTTTTTCAAATTTGTTGACATTTGCGAATACATATTCTGAAAAATTACACCTTCTGAGAATAAAGCCCAATAGCGAAGTTTCACCAGAGGAACATAGCGATACTGAGCAGGTTCAAAAATATCTAAAGGATATCAACTATGAATATCATGTTGTAAGTAATACACCAATGGATCATGTGGTTAATTCTTATACCCAAACGCATAGTATAGAATTAATAGCTTTATTAGTTCAAAAAGAAAGTCTTTTTGAGAGATTCTTTACCGGTTCATCAACAACAGAGATTAGTAAGAAACTTAAAGTACCATTACTGGTGTTTCATGTATGATATATTATCCTCAAATAGTAATATTATTTAACTAATTTTCTTTTGATTACTTAATGCGATTGGGTTTAATAGTTGCTCAGCTTCTAAGGCTTCAATCATTAATTCTATATAATCATTTACTGTTTTGTCTATAGATTGTGGATCTACTATGTTTATTGAGCCTTTCCAGAGCAATTCTCTTTCGTTGGTTGGGCAGATGCAGAATACAGAGGTTTCTGCATGATATATTGTATATTCTTCATAATACTCAGGACTATAAAAACTATCCTGATATCTTAAATAATCTTCCTTAAATTTTATAAAGGTTTCATCGTACACATCAAAGTTTTTGGTATATCCTATTTTATCCTCCGAGCCTACTACTTTTGAAAAAATGATAGTGTCAAATCCATTCTGTAAAAGCTGTTGTTCCAAACTGTCTAATTCATTTTGGTTTAGCTTTTCGGTTTTAAAAGATTTAGGAAAAACTTCAAAACTTGTGTAAGCATCTGTACCTCGCATTAAGAATTCTTCTTTTAGCTTATTCTCAAATTTTTGCTTGGCCTCAATATTAGATGTAATACCAACAACTAAAACTTTAGAAGGAGCATAGGATTCTATTTCCGGATTTTTCCAACTATCAGTTAGCTGTGTCGAGGTACAGCTGCTTATAAGTGCTGTTAAAAGTAGAATAGTCAGCTTTTTCATAATAGGTTTATTTCTTGTCTAATAATCGGTGTTGCTTACCTTCTTTCATAACCATTTTAATAAGGTTAAAAAGTTTAGCCTTAATACTTCTGTAACGTTTTCTAAACTCTTCCACAAGCTCGGTAAGATTACGATGTTCTTTTTTATAGGCTGTTTCTTCTTTAATCTGGTCTATACCATCTACCATAATAGAGAGTTCTTTTTCATGAGATTTAACAGCATTGATTAAAGTCTCGGTTTGTTCAACAATTTTAGTGAGTTTATCTATTAATCGTTTACTTTCTTCAAAATGATTGTTGTCTAAAATCTGAAGTGTATACGAACGAATTAAGTCTTCAAAAAACCATTGCTCTTCTTTGCAAAACTCTAATTCCGAAAGCCATTTTTTAGATTCAAAGTGCATCTCATCAGCACTTAACCATTCGGTATGTTTTGCATTTGTATGTGTCGTTTTCATGATTTAAAAAATTTAAAACAGCAGAGTGTATAATCCATAAAACATACACTCTGCCTTAATTAAGAGATTTTAGATAACTTCAACCTTTTTAGGTTGTTGTGTTTTAGCCTCTTCTTTTTTAAGAAGATTAAGCTTAAGGATACCATTTTTATAGGTGGCCTTAACCTCTTGGTCTGTGTTAACAGATTTAGGTAGGGTTATAGATCTTTTAAAAGAGTTGTAGCTAAATTCTTTGCGTGTAAAGTCTTCTTCTTTTTCTTCTGTTTCATGTTTTTTCTCACCACAAACGTTAAGAATGTTTTCATCTATAGTTACCTCAAAATCTTTTTTATTGAAACCTGGAGCTGCAAACTCAATTTCAAAATCATCATCGTGTTCTTTAACATTCATAGCTGGCATTAAGCTATCTTCTTCAAAAAAGTCGTTGTTAAAGAAATCGTCGCTGCTTAAAAAATTTTTTAAGCCTTCATTTGTCCAACTAGGGAACAAGCGTCGTCTGTTGTTAAATTTAATTAGTGACATAGCTCTAAATTTTTAGTGTTAAACTTCGATTTTACTGTTTCTAATTTACTGAGCTAATGGTGATTCTGAAATGATTTTAATCAGTTTGAAGCGTGTTGTTTTTAAATTAAATAATTAGCTTTTCTACATCAGTCAACTGTGGAATTTTTACATTCCAACCATACGTGTTTTTAATTTTAGTCCTAAAGGCATCTAAAGCTGTAGGTTCTCCATGAATGAGATAAACCATTTCTGGAATGTTTTTAATGGTTTTCATCCAATTGAGTAAATCCTCTTGATCTGCATGTGCCGATAAGCTTTCAATAGTTTTTATTGTGGCTTTAACTGGATAGTATTTTCCAAAAAACCGAATTTCGTGCACACCTTCTTTTAGTTGTCGTCCTCTGGTGCCTTCGGCTTGATAACCGACCAAAAGTACAGTGGTTGAAGGTTCATCTATAAGTTGTTGTAAGTAGGTGAGTACGCGTCCTCCAGTTACCATTCCACTACCTGCAATAACAATTTTAGAGCGTTTGTCATCTATAGTCGCCCATGTTTCTCTGTAGGACTGTACGATGTTTACATGATTGCACATCGCGTAGTATTCTTCAGTTGTTAATCTATGCCAGTTAGGGAAGTGTTTAAAAACATCGAGGACATTGTTGCCCATTGGACTATCTATAAAAATAGGAATGTTTGGGATTCTTCGTTGTTTATACAATTGCCATAGAATGTACATTAAAGTTTGTAAACGCTCTACTGCAAAACTAGGTATAATGAGATTGCCTTTTCTGTTAATCGTTTCTTTGATGATGTCCTCTAAAATGGTTTCTACATCCTCTTCTGGATGTAACTTATTGCCATAGGTACTTTCAATAAACAGATAGTCTGCCCATTCTGGTGTTTTAGGGTTTTTGAGTAAGTAATCGTTAGTGCGTCCTATGTCTCCAGAAAATACAAACCGTTTACCATCAATATCTAATTCTATAAATGTGGCACCAATGATATGACCATTGTATTGAAAGCGATATGAGATGTTTTCAGTTAATGAAATCCATTTATCATCTTCTTCTGCATGAAATAACTTAATAGTCTGTTCGGCTTCTTCAACAGTATAAAACGGTAAAGCAGGCTTGTGTTTTGTGTATTTTTCTTTATTGGCTTTTTCCGCTTCTTCTTCGTGAATTTTAGCACTGTCTTTTAGAATAATTTCGGCAATAGCAAGTGTAGGTGCTGTACCAACAATTTTGCCTCTAAAGCCTTGTTTTAAAAGTCTTGGTAAATAGCCAACGTGGTCTAAATGTCCATGCGTTAAAAGAACAATATCAATAGATTTAACATCGACAGGAAGATTAGACCAGTTAAGTTCTCTCAACGTTTTTAAACCTTGAAACATACCACAGTCTATCAAAATATTTTGCTCTGAGGTTTCTAACAAAAATTTTGACCCTGTGACTACACCAGAGGCACCTAAAAAATTAACCTTCACAAACTTTTCCATGACTATTCAGTTTTAATTGTACATAGATCTGCGATTTCTTTTAGTATTTTATCTTTTCTGGCATCAGAAATTCCTAAATGATCTAGATAGAATTTATCGTGTATTAATTCTCTGCATAAAACCACATTTTTACTTAACAAAAATTGTTTTTCTCTATTTGATAATAATGTGGATACAGTAATTGGATATAATCCTAAACGGTCAATTCGGTCTTTTAATCCGTTGTTTTCAGGATAATCCCAACTTAATAAGTAGAGTCCACAACATTTACTGTATTGTATGGCATCTTCTGAGAATCTGGTGTTGGTAACAACCCAACCTTTGGTTAGTATTGTTCCATTTTTGGGATTCGTATTCCAATGTGCTTTAACATCTTGGTAGCGCGAGTTAATGTATAAAGGTATTTTTACATTACAATTAATACCTTGTTCACCATGAAATTTACATTCAATGATTGTAGTTTCATTGTCTTTGTGCGCAACAACATCAATCTCGTGCGTTACACATTTGCCTTGTAAAACTTCACCAATTTTTACTTTGTAACCAGAATATTTTAATATTGCTCCTACGAATCGCTCAAAAGGAAAACCTGTTGGGCCTAACTCATAAATTGCTTTTTTGAGTTTGTATTTAGAGGCAAAATGACTTTTCTTTTTCTTTAGTAAAGCAAAAGCTCTGTTATAAATTTCTTTAGTAGAAATACCTTGGTACAGCTCGTCTCTAACTTTATCTATAATCTGGTCTATAGTCTCTTTATCTGCACCAGTTCGTTTTAAAGAAGAACGCAACTTATTAAGTGAAAATTTTACTCTATCACCAGATGATTTGGTTATAATGATGCTTTCGTTTTCCATTTTTATTCATTTAAAAAAAGCTGCCAAAACATAATTGGCTCTGGCAGCTTTACTGACTAATAGATTTGTTGAAAAAATTCAACTAAAAATGGCTTTTAACCCAATGTCAAAGCCTTAATTTCTTAAATCGTGCATAGCTAAAATTGGGACATTGAGATGAAATGATATTTCCTTAACCAATGGGCTAGAAAGTATGCTGCCAAAAAACTTATGTTTTTTATTAATAAATGCTACCATATCACTTTCTCTACTTTCAACAAATACATTGATTGCCGCTATTACTGAATTGTTAGATAAGGTATGGTGCTTATATGTTGTACCGTCTAGTATTTCTTCTAGAAGTGCCTTATTTTCTATTTGAGAGTCATCTAATTCATCTTGCTCTTTAACATGCAAGACAATAATTGATGAATCAGACTTTTTAGTAATATCAGTAAGGTAAACCAACTCTCTGCGTTTGTATGGTACTTCAAAACCAGTTGGAAATACTATTTCTTTTGGTAGCTTTATTTCCGCTTCTAGCGGAACTACAATTACAGGACAATTACGTACTTTTTCCATAACATAAATTGCTGTACTACCAAAGGCCGTTGCTCTAGAGTGTGTTTCGCCTTTAGTACCCATAATTATCATTTCTATATCCTTTTTGTCCACGATGTCTTTAATAGCATCAATAGTGTTATTAAACATCGAAACGGTTTTGAAATGATGTTTTGGATTGTCTTTCTTTGTTAGTACAAGCTTGTCTAAAATTTTAGCCAGTCCGTTCTCAGAATCCCATTTTTTAGATTCATATATGTCGCTTCCAGATTTTGGTTTCATTAAGCTTTCAACTAAATTTCCAGTGGCCGAAAACACATTTAGGATATAAAAATCTGTAGGTTCATTTTTAAATAGCTCGGTGGCATAATCTATAGCATGCCAAGCATTGTCCGAAAAGTCTGTTGGTAATAATATCTTATGCCTCATGATTCTATGTTTTAAGTTGTTGTACTTTGAGCCAATCGTTCACTAAGCTGAGGACGGAATTACAAAAAATGGTATTGTAGCATGGAAGCCTATCTTCTTAATTACAGGCTCATTAATTATGCTTTCTATAAAACTGTGCTCATAGTTTATCATTACTAAAATGTCTATGTTAAGCTCTTCTATAAAGTCGTTTATTGCATTTTCTTTCTTTGTGTAATCTGGCATCCAATGGAAAGTATGTGGATTATCTTCTAAATAAGCTTTTAGCATTGCCAGATTGTAATCTTGCTGGTGACTCAGATTTTTTTCTTCGTTAATATGTAATATTCTAATCTTAGAATCATACAGTTTTGATAGGTTTTTTAGAGGAAGCAACTCTTCGCCATAAAATCGATTAAAATCTGTTGGAAATGCAATTTGTTTTGGCTCCTCAAAGTCAAACTCATGAGGAATTAAGAGAATAGGGCAAGACTTTACATGCTTTATGATTTTTACAGTGTTGCTACCCATAAATATTTCTTTGGCACCAGTAGCTCCTTTGGTTCCCATTACAATAAGATCAATCTTGTATTTAGTGATAGCCATATCAATGGCATCATCCATCGCATCCACACTGAGTAAGATTTCAAAATTATGATTAAGGTTGTCGTTTGCTCTTTCTGCCATGTCTTTGAGTTCTAGCAACTCCTGCTTTGCATTATCTGCCATAGATCTCAATAACTTGTTTGAAATGTTAGACATCGCAGAGGCTTTCATTTTATAAGAATGCAAAAAATAGAAAGTACATTCTTCCTTCTCGTAAAGTTTAAGTGCATAAACGGCTGCACACCAGGCATTATCCGAAAAATCCGTTGGTAATAGTATTTTTTTCATGGCGAGTAGCTTTAGTCCATTAGCAAAAGTTACTGTTAACTTTTGCATTTTGAAATGATAATAATCAGTCTTATTTATAGTTATGACGGAATAACCATAAACGGAACATTAAGATGAAAACCTATGTGTTTTATATTGGATTTAAAGAATAGATTTTCAAAAAATGAATGCTTATTGTTAATCATCACCAACAAGTTGATTCTTGTTTTTATCTGAAATTCTGTAATTGCTTCTGGTATATTTTTATTTTTAATATTGTGGAAAAGATGCGCAATACCTTTAAACTTTGCTTCAAGTTTTTGTCGGTTGGTTTCTTGTCTTTTAGTTAAAGCTTCACCATAGTGCACATGCATAATATTAACACGAATGTTATACAGATTTGCAATATCTAAAAGTGGCTGTAAGTGCTGATCTTTAAAATCTATTTCATAGTCTGAAGGGAACAAGAGTTCATGTGGTTTTTCAAAATCAAAATCACTAGGAATTGCAATTACAGGACATTTAGCATTGTTAAGTACGTGCATGGTGTTAGAACCAAACAAAACTTCTTTAACGCCAGAAGCACCTTTTGTTCCCATAATTATTAGATCCATTACATTGCCTTCATACAATTCGCTTATTTCACCAGTAAGTGTATTAAATGATGAAATGGTTGTAAATTGATGGTTAGGGTTAGGGAACTCAGCTTCAATTTTTTCTACTAATTCTTGTAGCCTTTTTTTACTAGTCTCTTTAATGGTTTCCATAAGTTGAAACTGTGGTTCGCTAGATTGCATAAATTCAACCTGATACACAATTGGAGTATATGTGTTTAGTAAAATGAAATTACATTTTACATTTTTATATAGTTGTAATGCGTATGTAATGGCATTCCATGCATTATCTGAAAAATCCGTTGGTAATAGTATTTTTTTCATGACGATAGATTTTAAAGAATTAATAGCGTCTAATGTTTTGCAGTGCCAAAAACGGAATATCTATCCTCAGCGTTATTTCATCTAGTTTAGACTGAAAGAATATGTTTTCAAAAAACGAGTGTCTTGTATTAACCATAACAAGCATATCTACATTATTTTCATCTATGTAATTACAAATAGCGTCTGTAATGCTCGAATCTTTAACAGTCTTAAAATTAATCTCGTTTTTGCAAAGTTCATCCTTAACAAAGCTTTGGTTATTCTGTTGTCTCATGGATAGTTTGTCACTGCTAGAAACATACAGCATATCTATAACAGCTCTGTATGGTGCAGCTAGCTCACATAGTAATTTCAGTTCTCTTCTCTTATAAGGAATAAGGTAATTGGTAGGGAAGAGGATATGTCTTGGCTGAATACCTACATAATGTTCTGGTATGGCTAAAACAGGGCACTGTACATATCTAAGAACCTGTAGCGTATGGCTTCCAAAAGTTAATTTTTTATCGTTAGTATTGCCACGAGTTCCCATAACGATAATGTCTATATTTTCTTCGTCTACAATCTTGTCTGCTTCATCTACCAACATGTTATTTGCAGAAATAATTGAATAGCTATGTCTTGGGTTTGGAGAAATTTCCTTTATGTCTTTTAAGACCTTATCAAGATTAGATTGCGATTTGTCT
Source organism: Winogradskyella sp. (assembly GCA_002722255.1). Classification (GTDB taxonomy): domain Bacteria; phylum Bacteroidota; class Bacteroidia; order Flavobacteriales; family Flavobacteriaceae; genus Winogradskyella; species Winogradskyella poriferorum. The sequence goes on from PBLD01000002.1 coordinate 60,902, forward strand.
GCAATGCGTTTTGTAACTTTTACAAGAGTTTCCTCCTTGATGAGTTCTTCGTCTTCAAAAATTTCATCTTGGTAAGCATGCATAATAAAAAACCTGCTTTTGTCGTATTTAAACAACTCAGAAGCGTATTTTAATGCATTCATTGCATTGGCGGAAAAGTCTGTTGGGATTAGAATGTTTCTCATGACAAATTCATTTTATAGCTTATTAAAGCTAAGGCATTTAGCATCATTTTACAATGATATTTATCATACAATTCAACTAGGAAATTTTAATGAGAGAAAAGGTTAAAAAGAAACAGGAAGCATTAACTTCCTGTTTCCGTAAAGTGTTTAATTCTATAATTCACCTCTTATTTTGAAAACCCTAAATTCCTCTGACTACAAAGAATTATAATGGATCGCTTTTTTATTCAACCAAAGCATTAAACACTTTTTTACATTCATAACCCTTAATAAAATTATTAAGGATTTTTATGCTTTTATCCTAACATAGTAAATGTAATTATTGAGTCTGTTTTAAAAAATGAGGAATGTCAGTTTTGGTATTAAATTATCAGAATGTATGTCTCAAAAAAAGCCAGAGATTGCTCTGGCTTTTTTCGTGATTAATAGCACATGATATTAAATTTATGTAGGCCTTAATATCATATGTTAAACATAATTAAGCTTTTGGTTTTAAAAAATGATAATTATCAATTTTGGCTAATATGGAATTATTTGATAAACGATATTTAATAAAAACAGACCAATTAAAAATAGCAACATATAAATAAGCTGAACCATTTTAACGTTGGTTAATATTAACCACGACACTGTTTTATTTGGAAAAATAAACAGTGCCAAACCAGAAAATAGAAAAGACCATCCTATTAAAGTAATAACCAGTTTGTAATTTAATTCCCAATAGTTATGTGAAATTACGGTAGTTAGTCCTAGCGTAATACAAATAAATGCTGCCAGAATTAAAAACTTTTCATCTTTAAGATTGTTAAAAATCTGTTTTATGCGTTTTGGATTAAAGCTTAGTATAAAAAAGAATATGATAAGATACCAGCCCCAAAATTTTGTAAAGAATAGTGAATTTTCCATGGTTTTATTAATTTTTTTCGTGTAATACTAATAATGGTTTGTCTGTGTGATAGCTCACCTTTTCAACTCTGCTGTGAAAGAATATTTGTTGAAAATAGTTAAGGCTTTTTGCTACCATACATATAAGATCTATATCCCTACTTTCTACAAAACATTGCACAGCATCTTCTACTTTTTTGTTTGTGAGGTAATGAAAACTGCTTTTAATATCTGTAAAGTAGTCTTTTAATAATGTTATGTTCTGATTTAACTCTCGCTCTAAATCCCTTTTGTTTTTATTAATATGAAGTATTCTAAGAAATGCTTTAAAGTGCTCTACGATATCTAATAATGGATGTAAAATATCTAGATTGTAGGTGAGGTTTAGATCTGAAGGAAAAGCAATCTCTTTTGGAGGAACAAATTCTGCATTCTCTGGCACTGCAAGTGTTGTACATTTAACTTTGGTAATAACATCTGCAGTGTTGGTACCAAGAATGATTTCGTTTAAACCAGAGGCACCTTTTGTACCCATAACAATAAAATCTATTTCTTTTTCTTTTATAATTCTTCGAATAGAATCTATAAAAAAACCAGTTTCTGTGAGTACAAAGAACTTGTGCTTGTCTTTATTTGGTTTTAACTTAGAAATACGCTTTACAAAACTGCGTAACTTTTGTTTTGCTGGTTTAATGTATGTGTTTTCGAGATAGTAAGAGTCTATGGTTAAAGCCTCGTCTTGTGGAATAAAATTATTTAAACTGTTAACATGTAACAGGTAAAAACCACATTCAATAGCATTAAAAAAATGAATGGCATACTTAATAGCATTCCATGAGTTTTCAGAAAAATCCGTTGGTAAAAGCACATTTTTCATGATATTAATAATTTAATATCTTAAAATTAGGTGCTAAAAGCGGTTTATAAAATGACTAGAATCATTTTAGATAATTATGGTTACTTAATTTGCTTAAGACCATCAATATCTAAAACGACAATGTTTCTTCCTTCGGATTTAATCAGTCCTTGATTTTTAAAATTGGTTAATGTTCTGATAAAAGTTTCTGTTGCGATACCAGCAACACTTGCCAAGTCATTTCTGGAGATTTTTATTGGATCATTAGGTCTTCGATTAATCTTTTCGGCAAATTGAAGAATAGTATTGGCAGTTTTCTTGTTTACTGAACTATATGCCATTTCTAATAGCTGGTCTTTAAAATGTGATAAATCGTCTGTTAGGTGGTCTATTAGTGCTATGGCCAGTTTATTGTTATTCTTTAAAATTTCGGTTAATTGTAATATTGATAAGCCAACTAATGTGGTCTTCTTTATTGCTGTGGCAGTTTCTTTATGTGGTAAGTTGTGCGTAAAAGATGTGTAGCCAAACAGATCGTCTTCTTTGTAAAGACTTGTTGCTAATTCTTTGCCTTTAGTATCTAACTTATGGCATTTTATAGCACCTTTGGTAATGAGATAAATAAAATTAGAATGGTCGCCTTCTCTATAAATGATATCTCCCTTGTTAAACATAAACTCATTGCCATAATCGTCAAAGAAGTTCTTTAAGTCATTGAGGTTGATTAATTCATCCTTCTCAGAGTAATTATGAACGTTATCTTGTTCTTTCTCCTTAAGGATACTGGCTTTAGCTAATCTACTTTTAATGGCACTTACCAACTCGTCTTCAGTAAAAGGTTTAGTGATGTAGTCATCTGCACCAAGATTCATACCTTTTCTAACATCTTGATGTTCGGTTTTTGCAGATAAAAAGATAAAAGGTATATGTTTTGTCTTGTTGTTTTTGGTTACCTCATTTAAGACTTCATAACCATCTAGTTCTGGCATCATTATATCGCAAATTATAATATCTGGTATATTAATATTTATAGATTTTAAGCCAAGTTTTCCATTTGGCGCAGTCAGAACTTCAAAGTCTGAAAGCTCCAAAAGTTCGGCTATATTTTCTCTTAAAACCGTATCGTCCTCTATGAGTAAAACCTTAGTCATGCTTTGCCTTATTAGGTATTTTTAAAGTAACTAATGTTCCTTTGTTTTCTTTACTTTCAATTTTTATAGTGCCGTTTAAATTTTCGAGATGTGTTTTTACAATATTGAGGCCAATTCCGGTACCTTGTAAATTAAGTACATTTTCAGCCCGATAATAACGAGTGAAAATATTCTCCACTTCCTTTTTTGGGATACCAATGCCATGGTCTTCAATCTCAAAAAAAGTGTCGTTTTTATCTTGATGAATTCTAATATCTATGGTAGAATTCTTACCTGAATATTTTATAGCATTCTGTAGAATATTAGATAAAATAATTTCTATAATTCTCTCATCTTGATACATTGCTATGTTGTCAATATCCTTAGGGTAATTGATGCGTTGTCCTTCTTTTAAAAGCATGTTGCAGTTGTAAACCACTTCATTTATAACCTTACTTAATCTAAAATCTGTAAACGTGTAATTAAAAGTGCCAGTTTCTAATCTTTCAATAGATAAAAAATCGTTTAAAATGGTGTTGAGATAGTTTACTTTATCCTTTAAAATGGCTAAATGCTTATCACGTTTTGGCTGTTCTTCAGTTAGTCTGTATTTTTCTAACAGCATCAACGAGGTTGCTATGCCACTGAGAGGTGTTTTAAATTCATGTGATACTAGAGACAAGAACTTTGTTTTTAGTTCATTAAGTTCTTTTTCTTTGCTCAGAGCTTCTTGTAGTTGCAGTGTTCTTTCTTGTACTGTTTGTTCAAGTTTTATGGTGTAATTTTTTTGTTCGGTAATATCTACTATTATAGCCACAAACACTTTTTTATCTTTTAATAATGAAAGCTGTAAGTGCACCATTACAGGATAAGAGGATCCATCTTTTCTAATATGAATAGTTTCAAAGTCTACTTGTTCTTCTTGCTTTTTTAGAAGTTTATTAATGTAATTTTCTCTAAAAGTTTCGAGGTCTATGTTAGCTTTTAAATCTAAAGGTGTCATAGAAGTTAGCTCATCTAATGAGTAGCCAATGTTTTTTAAAGCACCTCTATTGGCATTTATAAACTTGAGTGTTTTGGCATCAAAAACATATATTTCATTTAAAGACTCGTTAAAAATTGTAGCCAAATGGTTTTTTTCTTCTTGAGCTCTAACACGTTCTGTAACATCATTTTGAACACCAATAAAATGTGTTACCACACCTCTTCTGTTGGTTATTGGAGTAATGTATAAATCGTTGTAAAATATGGTACCATCTTTTTTGTAATTTCTAAGAGTTGCTAAACAACTTTCACCATTTTTAACGGCTTTTCTAATTTTTGAAATCTCTTTTTGGTCTCTATCATCACCTTGAAGAAATCTGCAGTTTTTGTTTAAAATTTCTTTTTTAGTAAAGCCAGTTAGCCTTTCAAAAGCTGCATTGTGGTATATGATGGGATTGTCTGGTTTTAAGGCATCTGTTATTACAATTCCATTGTTAGCAGAATCTAACGCTTTTGTTCTAAGCATAAAATTAAACTCGCTCTCTTTCTGTTTAGAAATATCTCTAATTAATGCCATAACAAAAGTTTTGTTATAGATGTTAAAAGGGTTAAGTTCAACTTCAATTGGTATTATATCACCTATCTTTTTTAGACCATAAACATCTGCTGTTCTTCCCATTTTAGTGCGTTTATAATCTTCCATAAATTGGTCAACATTTTTCTTGTGAGATTTATGGTAGTTAGAAGGAATAAGTATGTTAATGGATTTACCTTTAAGCTCAGATTTTTTGTATCCAAAAATATGCTCGGCCATGCCATTAGCTTCCATTATATGTTGTTTTTCATCAACTATAATAACGGCTTCAGAGATAGCTTCTAAAAGAATGTTGAATATTTCTTGGTCTTGTTTAATCATACCAAACAAGTGATTGGTGTATCTTTTAAAGATACGTAATTAAAAGCGATTATTGTATGATAATGATCAATATCATTCTTTATTTAGAGGGATTTAAATACCTTAGGTTATAACTAATTTTTGGTTATAATGAATAAGGATCTGTTAATACATCTAAGGTGTGTGTTTTATGTCATTTCTAAGGCAGATAATAACTTATCTTTTGAATAATATGTTAAGTTGTCTGAAAGCCTAAAAAAGGCGATGGTCTCTTCTTGTAGAAGCTAAACGAGACGTCATAAAAAATCAGTTTAATACATTACAAAAAGACAATGTCTCTGCAGAAAAAGTAGAGACAGCATTGTAAACTACAACGTTAATGACTGTTAATAATGATTCGGTTTATTTTGTAAATGTAAGACTATACTTATTGTTATTAGCTTGCTCTAATTACGCTCTCTCAAAATCTCTGGTGCTGTAAACAAGAACTTTCATGACTTTAGTTTTACATCAGTTATAATATTTTAAACAACTTTGTTAAGCAGGTATCACCATAAATGGTGTCTGTAAGTGCATTGCAATTTTTGAAATCGTTGGTTTAAAGAACAGATTTTCAAAAAATGTATGTTTATTATTTATCATTACAAGCAGTTCAGATTTATGTTCTTGCTGATAATCATAGATAACATCTGCAATGTCTTTTTCTTCTAAAATATCGTATGTGGTGTTGTAATCTGTAAATGTTTCTTTGATGAATTCTTTATGTATTCTTTGTAGAGATGTAAGTCCTAATATTGAAATATGCAGAACCTTTATATTGCTCTTGTGTAGTTTTAATATTTTTAGAATTGGCTGAAAATGCTTGTTTTTAAATGCAAGATTTAAATCTGAAGGGAACAATATATTCTCCAAGCCTACGAATTTATAATCATCTGGCACTGCAATAACTGGACAACAACGTTTGTTTATAATCTGTGTGGTATTGCTACCAAAAACGACCCTGTCAGAGTCTGTTGCGCCTTTTGTTCCCATGACAATGAGATCTATATCATTATCAGACACTGCTCTCGAAATTCGATCTGGTAAAAACCCTTTTACGACTTCAACCTCGAACTCTTGTTCCATACCATATTTCCGCATTGACGAAAGTGCAAATTCGTAAAGACGTTCTTTAGATTCTTCCTGAAGAATTTTATGTATATCCTTTCCTATGAGTCCTTTTTCTATTTGATATTCATATGAAAATATGACTGGAGGATAGCAGTGTAAAAAGTGAAATTTACAGTCTTCATTTTTATACAATTCTAAAGCATAGGTAATAGCATTTTCAGAATTTTGTGAAAAATCGGTAGGCAATAAGATAGATAACATAATCGAAGGGTTTTATGGTTCTTAGTATTTAAAGTTATGACTAAGATTTAAAATTTCCCATGATATTTGTCAGCTAAAAAATTAATAAACAATAGTTTAAGTCTGATTTTTTATGAAATAAAAATGATTGCTCAATAACGAGCAATCATTGATTGTTACTTTAATTATAATAAAGCTAAGCCGAATACGATTGTTTTACAACAGCATTAGAAGATCTAAATTGATATTCTGGACTGTGAAGCATTTTGTGATAAAGATGTTCGTTTACCTTAACTGGTATTTCGAGATTAGGGAATTTGATATGGTAAACATTTCCTTTTTGATTAACTAATCTAACTTCAATAGGTTGTTTCTTCATAATCTAATTGTTTTAAAAATTAAACCATAAAAATTATTACACCTGATTTTTTTCGATTGTCTTAGTTTTCTTCTCTTTTGGTTCTGTGTTTTCTGGTGGGATAATATATCTGTTCTTGTTGTTAAAAAAGTTTTGTCGCATAGCTTCCATTTGTTTCATTATGGCATCCATGTTCGAGAAGCCTGATGGCATGCCACTAGAAAACAAATCATCTTTAAAAAAGTCATCAGAAAAAAACTGTTTCATAATCGAATCGTGTTCTGAGAATCCATTTAGTCTTGGAGACTGTAGCATAGAAAAGCGCTTTTGTATCATAGAATTCATTTGGTTAAAAATGCTGTCGCTTTCCATATTTTTTATATTTCCAGACGATGACCAACTATAAATAGAATCGTAACGGACTATATTACCGTTTTCGTCTACTTCTTTATTCACCTTCCATGTGCCTTTAGGCTTTAGAAGGCTGTCTTTTTGAATTTCTAAATCTGAAGAATTTTTAGAAGAATTCTCAGTGTCTTGTGCATTACAACTTGTAGCTAAAATTGCTACAAATAAAAAGAGCATTACTTTTTTCATTTTTTACAATTTTAAATTAGACATCTGCCATCTAAAAATCAAAAAAAATGCCATTCCAATACGAACTTACATTTTGTCAGTATATCTTATTTTTGCAACTATGACAGACAATTTTGTAAACGAATTTTTTGGTATAGGTATACAAAATGGTAAAACGCCAGAGAATCTTGGTGTACTATGGAGATCAGCACAAAACTTAGGTGCTAGTTTTATTTTTACCATTGGTAATCGGTATGCAAAACAAGCCTGCGATACACATAATGCTGTAAAATCGATGCCTTATTTTCATTATGATACTTTCGATGAGTTTTTTAATAATTTGCCTAAAGGTGCTAGGTTAGTAGGTGTAGAGTTAACAGATAACGCAGTAGATTTAGAGACATTTCATCATCCAAGACGATGTGTCTATCTTTTGGGAGCAGAAGACCATGGGTTGTCTAAACAAGCCATAGAAAAGAGTCATTTTTTGGTAAAATTCAAATCGCAACTAAGCCTTAATGTGTCTGTAGCAGGTAGTATTGTAATGTACGACAGAGGAATTAACAAACCTAGATCGTAAGTTTTTATTTAAAACAAACCACTAATTTCACCACTGTCGCTAATGTCAATACCTTCAGATGCTGGATGCGTTGGTAAACCAGGCATACGCATTATTTCGCCAGTAATAGGAATTAAAAAACCAGCTCCAGATGCAATTTCTATCTCACGAACAGTAATTATAAAATCTTTTGGTCTGCCCAGTAATTTAGGATTATCGGATAATGATTTTTGAGTTTTTGCAATACAAATTGGTAGCTTATCTAGTTTTAGGTCTTTAATACGTTTTAGTTGCCGTTTGGCACTTGTGTTATAATCAACATGTTCAGCACCATAAATTTTTTGAGCTATGGTTTCAATCTTTGTTTCAACATCCATGTCCCAGTCATAAAGTGGTTTAAATTTTGCTTTACTTGCTTCTGCAACTTCAATAACATGTTCTGCAAGTTTTAATGCGCCTTTACCACCTTTAGCCCAAACATTGGCTACTGCAACTCTGATATTTTTAATTTTAGCTAAGTCTTTTATGAGTTGAATTTCTTCTTTAGTGTCGGACTTAAATTTATTGATAGCGATTATAGGAGTAACACCAAATTGCTGAATATTTTCAATATGTTTTTCTAAATTAGGAAGGCCTTGTCTCAGTGCCTCAACATTTGGTTCATTTAAAGTTTTTAAATCGGCACCTCCATGATATTTAAGGGCACGTATTGTTGTGGTTAATATAACTGCTTTTGGAGATATGTTGGCACTTTGGCATTTAATATCAAAAAACTTCTCAGCTCCTAAGTCAAAACCAAAACCAGCTTCAGTTACAGTATAATCAGAAAAAGACATTCCCATTAAAGTGCCTATAACGGAGTTGGTACCTTGAGCAATATTAGCAAATGGTCCGCCATGAATTATAGCTGGATTACCTTCAATGGTTTGTACTAAATTGGGTTTTATAGCATGCTTTAAAAGTGTGGCCATAGCTCCAGCAACTTTTAAGTCTCTTGCATATATGGGCTGTTTCGAAAATGTGTAACCTATAAAGATATTTCCCAGTCGATTCTTGAGGTCACTAAGGTCTTTTGAAATACATAAAATCGCCATAATTTCAGAAGCAGCAGTAATATCAAAGCCAGTTTCTCTTGGGATTCCAGAGGTTGTGCCGCCAAGACCAACAATTATACGTCTTAGTGCTCTATCGTTCATATCAACAACACGTTTCCAGGTAATTGTTCTTGGGTCTAATCCTACGGAATTTGTTTTGCTTTGTATATTATTATCTATAACTGCAGCCAAAAGGTTATGCGCTTTTTCAATGGCTGAGAAATCACCAGTAAAGTGTAAGTTAATATCCTCTAGAGGTAATACTTGCGAATAGCCTCCACCTGTTGCTCCACCTTTTATACCAAAAACAGGACCTAAGGAAGGTTCTCTTAAAACAACGGTTGTTTTTTTATTTAGTTGGTTTAGGGCTTCAGATAAGCCTATAGAAATTGTTGTTTTGCCTTCTCCAGCAGGAGTAGGTGAGATTGCAGAAACTAGTATAAGATTACTTTTCTTGGCTTTATTTCTATTAATGAGCGATAATGGAAGCTTGGCTTTATCATTACCATACATTTCTATATTATTTGGATCAATACCAAACTTCTCTGCTATTTCGGTTATGGGCTTTAGTTTTACTTTTTTGGCAATCTGAAGATCAGTCATAGTTTTTAAGATGAATTCATACAAATTCAAATTTAGACCATTGAAATCAGATAAATGGTGATTTTTGTCATGTGTGAAAATGTATCGGTCTATTGAGAACTTATAAACTTAAAGGTTGTAACTTTGCCAAAACTTTGATACATGCATAAAGCTGGTTTTGTAAATATTATTGGTAATCCAAACGTCGGTAAATCGACCTTGATGAACGCTTTTGTTGGTGAGAAGCTATCCATCATAACATCGAAAGCACAAACCACAAGACATAGAATCCTTGGAATTGTTAATGGTGAAGACTTTCAAATGGTGTTGAGTGATACACCAGGTATCATAAAACCAGCCTACGAGTTACAATCCTCAATGATGGATTTTGTAAAGTCCGCTTTTGAAGATGCAGATGTGCTAATCTACATGGTTGAAATAGGTGAGAAGGAACTCAAAGATGAAGCCTTTTTTAAGAAAATTACCAATTCTAAAATTCCTGTTTTATTACTGTTAAATAAAATAGATAACTCAAACCAAGAGCAATTAGAAGAACAAGCGGAATTATGGCAAAGTAAAGTGCCAAATGCAGAGTTTTATCCAATTTCTGCTTTAAATGGTTTCAATGTTCAAAATGTATTTCAAAGAATAATTGAGTTATTACCAGAGTCTCCGCCATTTTATCCTAAAGATCAATTAACTGATAAGCCAGAGCGCTTTTTTGTTAATGAAGCGATTAGAGAAAAAATATTGCTTCACTATAAAAAGGAAATCCCATATTCTGTAGAGGTTGATACCGAAGAGTTTTTTGAAGAGGAAAACATTATAAGAATTCGCTCTGTCATTATGGTAGAGCGCGATACACAAAAAGGGATTATTATAGGTCACAAGGGTTCTGCTTTAAAGCGTGTTGGAGTAGAAGCTAGAAAAGATTTAGAAAAGTTTTTTGGTAAACAAATTCACTTGGAATTATACGTTAAGGTGAACAAAAACTGGAGATCGAATCAAAAACAATTAAAACGATTTGGGTATAACCAGAAGTAAGTTATTCTACTGCATGTATATCTTTACTTCGCAACGTATCTCGCATAAAATGATGTAATTGATGCATTTGCTCCATACCAGCTTTTTTGCCAAGTCTTCCGCTAAAATAAAGAGCAAACCAAACAACTATCATAAGTAAGGTAACAAAAAGCTGTATGGCAAAATTATTACCCAGAGACCAATTGACGTAAGCCCAAATCCCAAATCCAAAAAAGAAAGCAGCAGCAGCAAAATGAAAGAACATAAACATGGTCCATACTGTTGGGTTAGGTCCAAATAGACCATAAATAGTGCTAAGCTTTTCATTGTCGTAATCCTCATTGATTTCAAGATGCAATTGTGGTGACCAAAAGTGCTGCTTAGCTTTGGGTATTTTTATAAACACATGGTCATCAACACGTGTTACAATAAATTCAGATTGACTTTTACCTTCTTTTTCAAATAGTGATAACAGACTTTCATTGTCATGACTGACATTGAATTTAAATCTTGGCCTTAAAACAATTTCGTTAGAAAGTTCCATTATAAATAATATTAATTTCAATTTACATATTTTCTTAATTAAACTCAAAACTTAAATTCCAAATACATAAATCGTTAATCTAAAATTAAACCCTACCTTTGCTACCGCTTACAGGATATGTAATGCAGATTAAATTATAATATATGGGAAACATTGTTGCAATAGTAGGAAGACCAAATGTTGGTAAATCAACGTTTTTTAATCGTTTAATAAAAAGGCGTGAAGCTATAGTTGATGCCGTTAGTGGTGTAACCAGAGACCGTCACTATGGTAAAACCGACTGGAATGGAAGAGAGTTTTCACTCATTGATACTGGTGGCTATGTCGTTGGTAGCGATGATATTTTTGAAGCCGAAATAGATAAGCAGGTAGAACTAGCAATAGATGAAGCAGATGCCATCATCTTTATGGTAGATGTAGAAACAGGTGTTACTGGTATGGATGAGGATGTGGCAAAACTTTTGAGAAAAGTAGAAAAACCGGTTTTCCTTGTTGTAAATAAAGTAGATAACAATAAGCGAGGTGAAGATGCTGTTGAATTTTATTCGCTTGGTTTAGGTGATTATTATACCATAGCGAGTATCAATGGTAGTGGAACGGGAGATTTATTAGATGCTGTTGTAGAAGCCTTACCAGAAAAAGAAGAAGTAGAAGAAGAGCAACTGCCAAGATTTGCAGTAGTTGGTCGTCCTAATGCTGGTAAATCATCATTTATAAATGCATTAATTGGTGAAGATCGTTACATCGTAACAGACATTGCTGGTACTACAAGAGACTCTATCGATACAAAGTATAACCGTTTTGGATTTGAATTTAATCTGGTTGATACAGCTGGTATTCGTCGCAAATCTAAAGTTAAAGAGGATTTAGAGTTTTACTCAGTAATGCGAAGCATAAGAGCTATAGAGCATTGCGACGTTTGTTTGTTAGTGCTAGATGCTACAAGAGGTTTTGATGGTCAGGTTCAGAATATTTTCTGGCTAGCTGAGCGCAACAGAAAAGGAATCGTAATTTTAGTAAATAAATGGGACTTGGTTGAAAAAGATAACAAAACAGCCAAGGAATTTGAAAAACACATCAGACAAGAAATAGCACCTTTTACAGATGTGCCAATTGTATTTATTTCAGTATTAAATAAACAACGAATTTTTAAAGCAATAGAAACTGCTGTAGAAGTTTATAAAAACAGAGCTAAGAGGATTAAAACCAGTGTTTTAAACGAAACGTTATTGCCAATTATAGAACATAACCCTCCACCAGCTTATAAAGGAAAGTACGTGAAGATAAAGTATATAATGCAGCTGCCAACTCCACAACCTCAGTTTGCATTTTTCTGTAATTTGCCTCAATACGTTAAGGATCCTTACAGACGTTTTTTAGAAAACCAGCTTAGAGACCACTTTGATTTTAATGGAGTACCTGTAAGTGTTTACATGCGAAAAAAATAGTACTTTTATTCGCTATGAAAATACATAAGTTGTTTTTGTTTGGTGCATTAGTACTATCATTTAGTCTATTTGCTCAAGACGCTCCGCCAGAAATTAGTGTAACAGGTGAACAGTATTATTGTTCAGATACACCAATGAATATTGTAACATCTGTATCTATTACAGACCCAAATCCAGAAGATACAACCTTGCAACAAGTGTTTGTTCAAATAGCGGAGGGTTATGAGTTAGGTGAAGATACATTAGTTTTAAGTGGTGTACATCCAAATATTACTTCAACCTGGAATGCAGCTCAAGGACAGTTAGCGTTATTTGGACCAGCAACGTTTGCTGAGTTTGAATCTGCAATTGAAGATGTGCTTTTTCAGACCACACAAGTCAATTTTTCTGAAGACAAGCAATTTTCGATCAACTTAGGAAATGCGAACTACTTACCAAGTACAGGACATTATTATTTTTATGTTTCTAGTCCTGGTATAACCTGGACAGAAGCAAGAGATGCAGCTGCAAATCAAAATTACTACGGATTAACAGGGTATTTAGCCACAATAACATCAGAAGAAGAAGCACAATTGTCAGGTGAACAAACCTCTGGTACAGGATGGATTGGTGCATCTGATGCAGAAACAGAAGGAACATGGAAGTGGGAAACTGGTCCTGAAGCAGGTACTGTTTTTTGGCAGGGCGCTGCTAATGGAAATCCAGTAAATGGGGAATTTTCATTTTGGAATTCTGGCGAACCGAATAATGCAGGAGACGAAGATTATGCACATATAACTTCACCAAGTATTGGTATACTTGGGTCTTGGAATGACTTAGCTGTTACAGGAGATACAAATCCAGGTGGAGCTTATCATCCGCAAGGCTACATTGTAGAGTTTGGTGGTTTACCTAATGAACCAGAAATAAATCTTTCGGCTAATAGTACCATCATTACACCTAGAATTTTATCTGAAGATATAACAGTTTGTGGCGTAGAGCAGGTAACTATAGCAGTAGAATCTTCTACCAATAATGCAGATTGGTATACTTCAGAGACAGCCGCAGTGCCTGTGCATTCTGGTACAACGTATGATGTTTCTTTAACAGAAACTACGACGTATTGGATATTGCCAGTAGTGCCAGCATGTATTGGTAATACACAGCGTTATCCTGTAACCGTTTATGTTAACGCAGTACCAGAGACTAATGATATAACAATTATTCAGTGCGAAGATGAAGTTATAGATGGTTCTACAAATTTTAATCTGAGTGAGTATAATGATGCAATTGTAAGTGGCGATTTGTCTAATATAGAGGTTGCATACTTTTCTGATGCTGAATTTTTAAATCAGATCGATGATCAGAATTATATAAATTCATTCAATAATCAAACAATTTATGCATTAGTAACTAATGCGTTAACACAATGTAGTAATCAGGCTGAGGTAGTTTTGATTGTTAATACAGCGTTGTCTCCATCAGTTAGTATAGAAGAATGTGATAATTTAGAAGAAACAGGTTTAGTAACGTTTGATCTTACGGTAGCAGAAACAGCTATTTATGCAAACGAAGGATTCGATAAGCAAGTAGAAGGTTTTTATGAAACTTATAATGATGCTCTTTTACTTCAAAATCCTTTAAATAATAACTATAATAATAGTCAACCTTACTATCAAGTAGTTTATGCTCGTGTTCAGCAAGATGGTAATTGTCATAGTATAGTAGAAGTGGAGTTGAATGTTGAGCCACTTCCAGAACTTATGGAAGATGAAACAGTCTATTATTGTTTGAACACATTTCCAGAGACCATTTCATTATATGGAGGTATTATTAATGATGTACCTAACAATTATTATTATAATTGGTCTACTGGAGAGACAACAATTAATATAGATATTAACGAGCCAGGAGCTTATACCGTAGAAGTAACAAGACCTAACGGTTGCACCAATCAAAGAACTATAACGGTATTACCATCTAGTACTGCAGTGGTAGAAACTATTGAGGTGTCAGACGCTTCGGAGTATAATACAATTACAATTCTAACATCAGGTGAAGGAGAATATCTTTATGCTTTAAATGATGAAAATGGACCATACCAAGAGTCTAATACTTTTGAAGATGTAGCATCAGGTGTATACACGGTTTATATCAAAGATATAAAGGCAGATTGTGGTATTATTTCAGAAGATATATCAGTCTTAGGATTTCCTAAATTCTTTACACCTAACGGAGATACAATAAACGATACCTGGCAAATTAGTGGGTTTTCTTCTCAGTTTCCTGTAACGGCATCAGTAAAAATCTTTAATAGATTTGGGAAAATTATTACAGTTTTAAACGCGTCTAATTCGCAATGGGATGGTAGTTACAAAGGTGAAACTTTACCATCTGATGACTATTGGTTTGAAGCAGAATTAGCAGATGGAAGGACTTTCAAAGGGCACTTTACGCTAAAGCGATAGCGAAATTTTATTGTTTTTTTAAGAAATTTCATACGATTTATTCTTTTATTGCGTTAAAGCTTTAGCTATTTAATTAACCATCAATCAATCTCTATGAAAAAACTAACTTTAGTTTTTGCATTGCTCTTTGCATGTTTTACTTTTTCACAAGAAAAAACTTTCGAAATTACAGGAACTTTAATAACAGAAGATTCTAATCTGCCAATAGAGTCAGCTACAGTTTACCTCGAACGACTAAAAGACAGTAGTGTTGTTTCTTATACAATTTCAGACAAAAACGGATTTTTTAAAATTGAAGGACGAACCTTTGATGAGCGTCTTAACTTCTACGCGTCTTATATTGGTTATGGTATCTATAAAAAGGAAATAGATATAACAAAAGGATCCATAGATTTAAAGACGATCTCTATGCAGCTAGATAATCAGCTAAAGGAAGTGCTTATAAAGTCTACCGCTCCAATAACTATAAAAAAAGATACTCTAGAGTTTAATGTAAAATCTTTTAAGACAAAAAAGGATGCCACAGTAGAAGATTTGCTTAAGCAATTGCCAGGTGTAGAAGTAGATGAAGAAGGTAAAATCACAGTAAATGGTAAAGAGGTAAACAAGATTTTAGTAAATGGTAAACCGTTTTTTGGTGACGATCCAACCATAACAACAAAGAACCTTACTAAAGATATTATTGAAAAAATTCAAGTCGTTGATACCAAAACAAAGTCCGAAGCATTTACAGGAGAAGCTGGTGACAAAGAAAATAAAACCATAAATCTAACTATAAAAGAAGAAAATAATAAAGGTGTTTTTGGTAGAGTAGCTGCAGGTGCTGGTACAGATCAGCGCTATGAATATGCAGGTATGGTTAACCTTTTTAATAATGATAGACGTATTAGTGTGCTTGCAGGTGGCAATAATATTAATTCACCAGGTTTTAGTTTTGGAGAACTTTCTAAAATGTTTGGAAACGCAAGTAGCATTTATATTAACAGTAACGGATCTTTTAGGTTTGATGGTCGCTCTTTTGGAGGTGGGCAAGGTATTACAACATCTAGAAGTACAGGCTTAAATTATGCCGACGTAATTGGCGAAACTGTTGATATTGCAGCAGATTATTTTAATTCATCAAGTAATTCTGAAAATCAAACCATTTCTGAGCGCGAAACTATCTTAGCAGATTCAAGATTTTTTACAAATTCGCGTTCAACTTCAAATAATGATACAGACAGCCATTCTGCAAATTTAGAATTTGAGATTGAAACAGATTCAACTTTTCAATTAAGTATTGAGCCTTCATTTGGCTATTCTAAAACCAAAACATTCTATAATAGCAATGACGAAACTTTAGATGAGGATTTAGTGCTTACCAACCAGTCTGCTGTAAACTCTGATGTAGAAAGTTATGCCAGAGAGTTTTCTACAAATATTTCTGCTACAAAACGATTTGGAAGCAAAGGAGCTTTTATAAAGGCTGAGGTAGAAACAGAAATTAACAAACAAGAAAGTGATGACTATTTAAATTCTGTTGCAGAAATTTTTGGAACAGATCCTGAAACTATAGTAAGAAATCAATTTACAGATGGTGTTAATGATAGTTATGGTGTTTCTACAGAATTAACCTATAGGTTACCAATAGTAGCAAAAAAGCTCTTTCTAAATTTTGAATACGAATATTCTAGAGACAAGGAGAATAATAGGCAAAGTACTTTTGATTATAACGACACTTCTGAAGGTTTTGATGACTTCAATACAGAACTAAGTACAGATTTTGAATATACAGACTCGAGAAGCATACCTAGAGTTGGTGTAACGTATAATGGCGAAAAGTTTTATACAAGATTAAACATAGGTTACAATATCCGCACATTAGAAAATAATGATTTATTACGACCTCAATTTAATGTTGAGCGACAATTCAAAAATTTAGAAGCGAGTTACAGAGTTAATTATAGATTTAGTCCTAAAGCATCTGTTTATGCAAGCTACTGGTTAAGTAATAATCCGCCAGGATTGCGTCAATTACAAGCATTTACAGATGTGTCAAATCCATTAAG
Organism: Winogradskyella sp.; assembly: GCA_002722255.1. Taxonomy (GTDB): domain Bacteria; phylum Bacteroidota; class Bacteroidia; order Flavobacteriales; family Flavobacteriaceae; genus Winogradskyella; species Winogradskyella poriferorum. The sequence goes on from PBLD01000002.1 coordinate 77,866, forward strand.
TGTCATTGTTGGTAATCCAAACCTAGAACCATCTAGGAGACATAGCTTTTATGCAGGTTATAATGCTTTCGATTGGCAAAAGCGAACAGGATTTTACGCTAACTTTAATTCAAATTTTACCAACAATCAAGTAGTTTCTAGAACGGTTGTAGATCCTGAAACTTTAGTAAGAACAACAACCTATGAGAACGTAGATGGTAACTATAGTTTTGGTATTTCTGGAACATATAGTAAAGAAATAAAGTTAGATACTTTAAAATCTATAAAGCTTAATTTAAGAACTCGCTTTGATAGAAGTAAGAACATCAACTTTAATAATGATGTGCAATACGCGAGTACAGTAAATACAATAACTCCAAGATTAGGAATAGATTTTATTTGGGATAAGGTAATGGAATTAAAGCCATATTACGAAGTTAATATTTCGAACAACGCCTTTGACATTGAAGCATTTGAAGACCGAAACTTTACACGTCATAATGCAGGATTGAGAACCGCTACCTTTTTACCTAAAAAGTTTGAATGGGAAAATGATATTAGATTTAGTTATAACCCAAATGTAGCTGAAGGCTTTCAAAAAAGTGCTTGGTTCTGGAACTCTACATTGACATACAGCATCCTAAAGGATAAAGGGTTGATATCTTTAAAAGTGTACGATTTACTCAACCAAAACACAAACGCAAGGCGTACCGCAACACAAGATTATATACAAGATTATCAAAGCACAGTTTTGCGTCAGTACTTTATGTTAGGCTTTAGTTATAAGTTTAATAGCTTGGGCTCTAAAGGTGAAACAGGAGATGATGATTTCTTGATGTTCTAGTTAATCCCAAAGAGCAAAAAGAGCATCTAAAGCTTTATCAACTCCTTTGTAATATTGGGTTTTTCTAAATTGAGGAACCATAACACTATCAATTATGATTTTGCACTCATAATCTAAAATTGTTTTTTCGGTGCCTAAACCAGTATTTATGGCAATTTTTCTATCGTATCTAGAAATTGTGATGAGTAATCCATTATCTTTTTCTTTGGTGCCAATTCCCCAATAATTTGCCACTTCCTTGCCAAATTCCATAATATCTATATGTTTTGGAATAGAATCAATGGTTAGAATAGCAGTTTGATTTGTGGTTTGCTTTTCGAATTGAATTATTTTATATGCTAATGAATCTCGTTCTGTTTTAGAAAATAATTCAGCAGTATCATAAACAATGTTTTGGTTAGCATTTTCTGGAATATCTATACAGATACTAGATTTTGTTTCCTTACAACTTAATAACAGTAGAGAAGCAAAACATAGAATAAATAATCTATTGCCAAAAGTCTGAAGCATAAATCTAAAGAAACATATAATACAAATTACCAACCACCAGAGGCACCTCCACCACCAAAGCTTCCGCCTCCGAAACCACCACCAAAGCCTCCGCCACCAAAGCTTCCACCTGATGAAGAACCGCCAAAAATGCCACCACCAGAAGATGAACCTCTAGAGTAGCTTCCACGTCCCATATTACTTAATATAATAGCTTCAAGGATGCTTCTGGCATCGTCATCTCTTCGATTACCTTTATTGCCGCCTCGTCCACCACCACGTGTTTTAGAAATGGCTATGATGAATAAGATGAAAAATATAGCTATAAAAATTATGATTTCAAACGGAAAGCGAACAGCGTTATTTTTTCGGGTCCCTTTGTATTCGCCTTGCATTACTTGAAAGATAACATCGACGCCTCTGTTGAGTCCTCCGTTGTAATCGTTTTTCTTAAAGTAGGGTATAATCTCCCTATCTATAATACGTTTGCTCATGGCATCAGTTAGCAAATGCTCTACACCTCTTCCTGTATTTATACCAATTTTTTTATCGTCTTTTGCAAGAAGTATAAAAATACCATTGTCTTTATCAGCTTGTCCAATTCCCCATTTATCTGCCCATCTAGCACCTAGATAATTAATATATTCGCCTCTTGTTGAGCTTATTGTAGCAATAACTATCTGTGTTGAAGTTGTGTCAGAATAACGTATAAGTTTATCTTCTAAACTATTTTTTTGTAAAGGGCTTAGTAAGTTAATCTCGTCGTAAACACTAGTTTGAAATTCTGGAACGGGTGGAATTTTATATTGTGCAAAAGTAAATGAAGAGCTAACTAATAATAACAATAGGATAAATCTCTTCAATATGTGTTTTAGCTTTGGCATTATCCTTTAGAAATTGAATTATCTAATTCGTTATGATCTCCATGTTTCCAAGGAAAATGTAAAGCAAGGACTTTACCAGCTTCAATAATACCATCTATAAGCCCTTGTTTAAAGTTGCCTTTTTTAAATTGAGAGGCTATTTTATCGCTGGTGGAATTCCAAAAATCAGAACCAACAATATCGTTAATACCTTTGTCTCCATAAATAACAAAAGCCTTATTATCTACTGCCACATAAATAAGCACACCATTTTGCTCCTTAGTATTATCCATTTTTAGATAATGAAAAACTTCCAAGGCATGTTCGTAAATCTCCATGTTGCATTTTTGTTCTATGTGTACACGGATTTCGCCAGAAGTTTCACGTTCTGCAATACGAATGGCTTCAATGATTTCCTGTTCTTCTTGCTGTGTCAGGAAATCTTCAATGTGTGGCATGATGTGTTGTTTTAAAAGTTGAATTCTACATCCACAGGTTTTTCAGCGCCATCCTCAGACTCAAAATAAGCCTTTTTGTCGAATCCAGCGATTTTTGCAATTAAACTTTTGGGAAAAGTTCTTATATAACTGTTGTAGGGTTTAACAGCTTCGTTAAAACGAGTTCTGGCAACATCAATTCTGTTTTCAGTGCCTTCTAATTGACTTTGAAGTTCTATAAAGTTTTGATTAGCTTTTAAATCAGGGTAACGTTCAACAGTTACTAATAGACTTTTTAAAGCACCTGAAAGGCCACCTTGAACCTTATTAAATTCAGCTAATTGTTCTGGTGTAACATTGTTTGGATCAATATTAATTGAAGTGGCTTTTGCTCTTGCTTCAATTACATCTGTTAAAGTGCTTTTTTCAAAATCTGCAGCTCCTTGTACGGTTTTTACCAGATTACCTATTAAATCATTACGTCTTTGATAGCTACTTTCTACATCTGCCCATGCTTTACCAACATTTTCATCTAATTCTACAGCGCTATTATATACACCAATTCCCCAGAATAAAGTAACGGCAATGAGTACTAGAGGGATTAACCATTTTTTCATAATTGATAAGTTTTAAAGTTGTGTTTTTATCTTAATGAGCTGTGCTTTAATGCTTTCCAGCTTTTCAATAATTTCAAATTTTTCGAGCGATTGTTTACGTTCTTCTTTTAGATGAGTTTTGGCTCCTTCAAGTGTAAACCCTCTTTCTTTTACAAGATGGTAAATAAATTTAAGATTCTTAATGTCTTCTGGAGTAAATTTCCTATTACCCTTGGCATTTTTTTTAGGCTTAATAATGTCAAATTCCTTTTCCCAAAATCGAATTAAAGAAGCATTTACCTTAAAAGCCTTAGCAACTTCACCAATACCGTAATAGCGTTTTTCTGGAAGATCTATATGCATATTAATCTAGGGATTGGTTTTCTAACGATGCCTTTCTTAGTAACTCATTAAATTCTGTGGCAGATAGGTTGCCATAATAGAAGTTTATTGGGTTTATACGCTCGTCATCTTTAAATACTTCGTAATGTAAGTGTGGTGCTTCTGAGCGTCCTGTGCTGCCTACATATCCAATTATATCGCCTCGTTTTACACGCTGATTAACACGAACATTGTATTTGTACAAGTGTGCGTACAGAGATACATAACCATAACCATGGTCTATACGAATGTGTTTCCCATACCCAGATGAACTGTTATCTGCACGTTTTACAATACCGTTTCCTGTTGCGTAAACAGGTGTACCTCTTGGAGCAGTAAAATCCATACCAAAATGAAACTTACGCACTTTAGTAAATGGATCTGTTCTATAACCATAACCCGAAGCCATACGAGTAAGATTTTCATTTCGTACAGGTTGTATTGCAGGTATAGCTTCAAGAAATTTTTCTTTGTCTTCAGCTAATTTAGCAATCTCATCCAATGATTTGGATTGAACAACAATAGCCTTTTCAAGTATGTCTAGTCGTTTATTACTTTCTGCAATGAGTTGTGAGTTATCGTAGCCTTCAAACTTTTTGTAGCGGTTTACACCACCAAAACCAGCACGTCGTTGCTCTTCAGGAATCGGATTTGCTTCAAAATATAGTCTGTAAATGGCATTATCACGCTCTTCAACATTTTCTAAAGCAGCAATGGCATCATCCATACGTTTGTTTAATAACTCGTATTGCAATTGCATATTTTGTAATTCTCTGGCTAGTTGACGCTCTTTAGGTGAATCTATATACTGGTTAGAAATAAAATTAAACAATAAGGCAAAAAGTGCTGCTGCAAGTAAGAAGACAAAAGCATATTTAAACGTTGTTGCTTTTTTACGCTTTATCTTACGATACGAAAGCGTCTCAGCGTCATAATAATATTTTACCTTAGCCATGTTCTAATTTATACTATTTTTGCACCTAATATGACTACAAAACAGGTGTCTTTTATTAGCGTAACGACCAAAGATATAAATTGTTTTGTAAATGTGGTAATTAAAACTAAACAAGCTATAATTTCTGTATATGACGTCTCAAGATATTCGTACTAAGTTTTTAAAATTCTTTGAAAGTAAGGAACATCTCGTAGTGCCTTCTGCACCAATGGTCTTAAAAAATGACCCTACCTTAATGTTTGTCAATTCTGGTATGGCTCCTTTTAAGGAGTTTTTTCTTGGTAATAGTGATCCAAAAAGTAACAGAATCGCAGATTCTCAGAAATGTTTAAGAGTTTCAGGTAAGCATAACGATTTAGAAGAAGTGGGTTATGATACGTATCACCACACACTTTTTGAAATGCTCGGCAACTGGAGTTTTGGTGACTACTTTAAGAAAGAAGCCATTGCTTGGGCTTGGGAGTTGCTAACCGAAGTTTATGGTATAGATAAAGATATTTTATATGTCACTGTTTTTGAAGGTAGCGATGATAACGATAACCTAAAAATGGACCAAGAGGCTTACGATATTTGGAAACAATACATTTCTGAAGATCGTATTCTTATGGGAAATAAGAAGGATAATTTTTGGGAAATGGGAGACCAAGGACCATGTGGACCATGTAGTGAGATACATGTAGATATTCGTTCGGCTGAAGAAAAAGCAAAAGTTGATGGCAAGTCTTTGGTAAACATGGATCATCCTCAGGTTGTAGAAATCTGGAACTTGGTATTTATGCAATACAACCGTAAAGCCAATGGAACTCTAGAGGTATTGCCAAACAAACATATCGATACAGGTATGGGCTTTGAGCGTTTGTGTATGGTGTTACAAGGTGTGCAATCTAATTACGATACAGATGTGTTTACACCAATAATTCGTGAGATTGAAACCATTACCAACAAGGATTATGGTAAGGATGAAAAAATAGATGTAGCTATTAGAGTTATTTCAGACCACGTAAGAGCCGTAGCGTTTTCTATAGCAGATGGTCAGCTACCAAGTAATACTGGAGCAGGTTACGTTATACGTCGAATTTTACGTAGAGCAGTGCGATATGGCTTTACATTTTTAGATAAAAAAGAACCATTTATTTACCGTTTGGTAGATGTGTTGAGCAAAAAAATGGGAACTGCTTTTCCAGAAATTAAAGCTCAAAAACAATTGATTGAAAACGTAATTAAGGAAGAAGAAGCCTCTTTTTTAAGAACATTAGAGCAAGGTCTTATTTTGTTAAATGGTATTGTTGAAGAAACAAAAGGCGATACAGTTTCGGGCGAAAAGGCATTTGAATTGTACGATACTTATGGTTTTCCTATAGATTTAACGGCTTTAATTCTATCTGAAAAGAATTTAAAATTAGATGAAAAAGGATTTGAAGAGCAACTTCAAATTCAAAAAAATCGTTCGCGCAAAGCAAGTGAAACTTCTACAGAAGATTGGACGATTTTAGTTGATGATGCTGAGCAAGAATTTATCGGTTACGACGCTCTTGAAGCCAACGTAAAAATTACACGCTACAGAAAAGTCACTTCAAAAAAAGAAGGAGACATGTATCAGTTGGTGTTTAATCTCACTCCATTTTATGCCGAAGGTGGTGGACAAGTTGGTGATAAAGGGTATTTGCAAGATAACCATGGTGATACAGTTTATATTGTAGATACTAAGAAAGAGAACAATGTCATTATTCACTTTGCTAAAAATTTACCAGACGATTTAAATGATACTTTTAAAGCTGTTGTAGATCAAAAACAACGCTTTAGAACCGAGTGTAACCACACAGCAACACACCTATTGCACCAAGCGTTACGTGAAGTGTTAGGAACGCATGTTGAGCAAAAAGGTTCTGCAGTACACTCTAAATATTTACGATTTGATTTCTCTCATTTTTCTAAACTAACAGTTGAAGAATTAAGAGACGTAGAAAACTTCGTAAATGCACGTATCGACGGAAAATTAGCATTAGAGGAGCAAAGAAATGTACCAATGGATCAAGCAATTTCTGATGGTGCAATGGCGCTTTTTGGTGAAAAATATGGTGACACAGTTCGTACTGTTAGATTCGGACAATCCATAGAGCTTTGTGGTGGTACGCATGTAAAGAATACGGGAGATATTTGGCATTTTAAAATTGTATCTGAAGGTGCAGTTGCAGCCGGAATTCGTCGTATAGAAGCTATTACTTATGATGCGGTTAAAGACTTTTATTTTGAAAATAACAGAGCGTATTTTGAAATGAAAGATCTATTAAACAATGCTCAAGAACCTGTAAAAGCACTTCAGAATTTACAAGACGAAAATGCGAGTTTAAAAAAGCAGATAGAACAACTATTAAAGGATAAAGCTAAGAACTTAAAAGGCGATCTTAAAAATGAAATCACAGAGCTTAATGGTGTAAATTTCATTGCCAAAAAAGTAGATTTAGATGCATCTGGAATTAAAGATTTGTGTTTTGAGTTAGGCGGTGAAGTTGATAATCTTTTTGCTCTGTTTGGTGCAGATAATAATGGTAAGGCGTTATTGTCTTGCTATATTTCTAAAAATCTGGTTGCTGAAAAAGACTTAAACGCAGGTCAGATTGTTAGGGAATTAGGTAAGCACATCCAAGGTGGAGGCGGAGGCCAGCCTTTCTTTGCAACCGCAGGAGGTAAAAATCCAGCAGGTATTGAGGAGGCTTTGAAGGCTGCTAAAGATTACTTGAGTTAATTATGGCTTTAATTTTTGTAAGTCATACCAAATGTGCAATTTGTTCTAAAGTTTTAGAAGAACAAGATAATATTTTTGGTTTGCCTCCATTAAATAAAGTTGACCATAGGTTATATGAATTTTTTGATAGAGGCTTTCATCAAGAATGTTTTGATAATTGGGTAGAAAGAGATGAGATTTTAGAAATCTTAAACGAAGGTTAAACTTTCTAAATAGTGAAAATGAATCTTCAAACTAACATAAAATTTGAAAAACAACCACATCATCAAATAGATTACACGTCTAAATTGATGTTGTTAGGATCATGTTTTTCTGAGAATATTGGTAGTAAGTTTGAGTATCATAAGTTTCAATCAGAGGTAAATCCATTCGGTATTTTATTTCATCCTGTGGCTATAGAAAACTTAATTACTAGAAGTATTAATGAAGATTTCTACAGTGAAGAAGAGCTTGTACATCAGAATGAGATTTATAGTTGTTTCGATGCGCATTCAAAATTAAATGCGCTTTCTAAAGTACAATTACTTGAGAGTTTAAATACGCAATTAAGCGAAACATTAGATCAGGTTAAATCTGCATCGCATATAATTATTACACTCGGTACAGCTTGGGTTTATAGACATAAAGCAACTGATAAAATTGTTGCTAATTGCCATAAAATACCTCAAAAACAGTTTCTAAAAGAATTATTGTCTGTTGAAGATGTTGTTGCTTCATTAGAGCGTATAATTGCTTTAGTACGAAGTGTAAATCCTAAAGTAAATTTCATTTTCACGGTATCTCCAGTAAGGCATCTTAAAGATGGTTTTGTAGAAAACAATAGAAGTAAAGCCCATTTATTGTCAGCAATTCATCAGGTTGTAGAACCAAGAAAGCAACTGTTTTACTTTCCATCTTATGAAATTATGATGGACGAATTGAGAGATTACAGGTTTTACAATCAGGATATGATACACCCAAATGATTTAGCGATAGATTACATTTGGGAAAGGTTTAAAACCGTTTGGTTAGCGGAAGATGCTATTGAAACATCGCAGAAGATTGGTATTATACAAGTTAAGAAAGCGCATCGTCCTTTTAATCCAAATTCTGAAGCACATCAAAAATTTTTAGATAACCTTCAATTAGAGATAGCGCAGATTCAGAAAGAACTTCCTCACGTTAAATTCGATTAAATATTACCGAATAGGTCGTTTCAATCTTTCCTTTACCATTTCAAAAGACTTTTTGCTTGCACGTTCCCAACGATAAATGTTATGCTTTTTAGCTCTTTTATTCTTTTGTTTTTCCTCTTTTTCTCGAAGTCTTTTAAGCCAATCAAAACGTTTTCTTACAATTGATTTAATCAGTTCGTCACTATCTTGTAAATGTTCTAATGTGTTTAGGGCAGCAATAGATACGTTTTTAATTTTATCATCAATAGCAATTAATAATATTGGAATGGAAGTAGGTTGACCAACAAATTCTAAAGCTTCGGCAGCTAGCTGCCTTGTTTTATAGTTGCCATGAGTTAAAGCATATTCTAGCTTATTAACCGAGTTTGTACCAACCCAATAGTTGATAACCTTCTCTGAAGGTTGAGAAAGTTTCATTTTTAATAACCAATATGAAAATTGATAAAACATAACTAACGTTTTCGGTTAATTATTGGTAGTAGATTTCTGAGTTATGTTACATAAAGTTTATCAAATATTAGGTTGAATAGTTCTGTTTTGATAAGTTAAATAATTAAAAATCAGCATTTTGAAAAAATATACGTAATTCATCGTATGGTTTGCAATCCTCTTATTGTTGAAATTTGCTTCTGTATTAACCAATAAATTAAATCAACAATGAGAACTTTAAAAAACTTTATGTTATTAGTAATGACATTATCATTAGCAACATTTACATCATGTAGCAGTGATGATGATGGTGGAAGTGGTGGTAATGCTCCATCAGGAACTTTAGTCGCAAAAGTAGATGGTACTAGCTATGAATCTTGGGAGATTTCCTCTTCTGCAACAATAGCAAACAACGGACAAAATCTAATTATCATTGCTTCTAATAGTGATGGAAATGCGTTTTCTTTTACGGTTTGGGGTTATGACGGAGTAGGAACATACGATTTAGATGGCTCTAATATAAATAATGTAAATGTTGCTTCTTACACAGAAACAGACGTAGATATTAATAATCCGCAAGCTTCAACTACAGAAATTTGGCAGGCACCATATGACAACTCTATGGTAGGATCATTAAGTATTTCAGAAGAAACAGAAGATAAATTGATAGGAACATTTGAGTTTACTTGCAAAAATGTTAATGGAGATCAGTCTGTTAAAACAATCACAGATGGTTCATTTAACTTAAATAAGCAAGTACAATAATTGATTGACTATGAAAACGCTATTAACTTCAATCAATAAGGTAATGATGTTTGTGCTCTTAATGAGTGCAACATCGTTGTTTGCTCAAGAAACACCAGATTTTAGCTATGATTTAGGAGCTAAAATTAACGATATGACTATTACCCAGAGCGGAACTGTAGTCGTAGCCACAAATGATGGTTTGGTAGGAATAAAGCCAGGTTCTAATAACCTGTTATTCAATTTTACAGATTACGGAAAAGTGAAACCTGAAGAATTAAATTATATACCACTTTCTCCGTATGTAATGGTTGGCCAAACAGGATTTGCAAATTTATCTTCAAAGAAGGCTGTAATTGACCATGTGTCAGGAAAAATTTTGTTCACTACAGAATCAAAAGGATGGAAAAATGTATTTACATGCGATGTTATCATGCCACAAAACAAATTAGTAGTAAGTGGTTTTCAAAAAGTCGGTGATATGAAAGATAAGAATACTCCAAAAGTAGCCGTCTATGATTTAGGAACAGGTGAAGAGGATTACTCGTTTTTCTTATTAACACCAGGTAAGGTAAGTATGAAATACTACGCAGTTACAGGAAAACCTTTGTTGTTAAAAGATAAGTTGCTAATTCCAACAAGTCAAGGTATTGTAGCTAAGTCCCAAACAGGGGAAACACTTTGGGAAAATAAGATAAAGAATGTCAATTGGATGACAAGTAATGATACAGAGAATGATATTTATGCTTTTGCAGCAACAGCAAACGGTAAAAATACCAGAATTTATAAGTTGAATGCTAATGGAGCAGAGGCTTGGGAAGATGAAAGAAAAGTGAAAGGATCTGTAGCTAATTTTCAAATATTACCACAAGGTTTGGCTGTAGTAAGTAATGTTGTTGGCGGAAGCGGTGCTTTAGCAGCCAAGTCTGAGTCTAAAATAACAATGTTTAATGCTTCTAATGGTGAAGATCTTTGGGAGAAGGCACCAAAAACTAAAGGATACGTTCAGCATTTTTATATTATGGAAGATGGTATTTTATTCGGAATACATTCTGGTGGAATAAATAAGATTTCTTTTGATGGTCAGTCGTTATTTAAAAAGCCATTAAAAACAGGTGAAAATATTTTAACCATGGCAGAAACACCTCAAGGCTTAATTTATATCACTTCAGAGGATGCAAATATTGTTAATTTAGAAACAGGTGAGCAAGTTTGGGATAAACCATTAAAGTTTAAACGAGCAAATAATGTAAGCTCCACGTTTGATGAGAAGAACAATAGGTATCTAATTGCAGCCGATGAGAAACTGTATAGTATAGATGCTACTTCCGGTGATTCTCAACTATTAGCAGAAGCAAGTTTTGAAGGTAAAGAGGACCCTAATCATGTAGAGATTAGAGATAATGGTATTTTGTTGACTTCAGATCAAAATATGATGCTGTTAGATTGGGATGCAAAAACCAATTGGCATGAGTACCATAGAGCACCAGGAAAAAGTGCCTTTGGAGCTGTATTAGCAGGCGTTACCGCAGTGGCTTCAACAGCTATAGCTGCATCAGCGGCTTACAGAGCTGGTGCTAATAAAAATGCTTTAGGCAAATATAATAGCTATGGTGCAGAAATGAAGCGTACACAAGATATGTTTGCTGCTATTGGTACAGCATCTTTTAACGAATTGGCAAAACGTTTTAAGGCAACATCTGCTACCCAAAATTCTCAATTTATACTTACAAAGCTCGATAGTGGAGTGGGTTTAGTAAAGCTAAATAAAGATACAGGTGCAGTTGAAAAAGAAATTTTGCTAAAAGACAAAAAACCAGAATATAAAGTAGATGAATTTGGAGGGTATTTATACTACAAGTTAAACGACAAGACTATCTATGCTTATGATCTTAAAAAATAAATCTTGTTGTTGAGATTTGTTTTTGATTAAGCGTAACCAACTGTAGTTACGCTTAATCTTCTTAAATTGTACCTTAATCGAATAAAAGTTAGCTTACAGTTAAAAAATTTTATATTGATAATGCTATTAATCAATTTTCTCAAAAAAGCATCAGTTATACTATTTACAGCAAGTAGCATATCTCTGATGCTTTTTTCTTTAAATGGTATGAAGAAAAACCTACTCATCTCTTTGAGTATTTTAATGGGCATATCTGCTTATTCTCAAAATCTAGATAGTTTACTTACAGTTGCACGCAGTACAAAAAATGATTCTGTAAAAATCAGAATGTATAATAAAATTGCCTTTGGTTACATATTTAATGATACAGATAAGGCACTTAAAGTACTTAAAGAAGGAAAAGAATCTGCCAAGGCTGCAGGTTTTAATTTCGGTCTAACAGAGTTAGTAAATACTCATGGTATATATATGGATGTTACTGGTAAATCGGACTCTGCAGCTTATTATTTTGAAAAGGCACTAATGATGAGTAGAGATTTTGGGTTTAAAAACATTGAATCCATGTGTATCAATAACCTTGGGATGTTTAATTGGAATCGCGGAAATTATAATGAAGCATTAGATTATTTTTTTCAATCTTTAAAAATGGATGAAGCTCAACAAAGTGAAAAATCCACGTCCACATCATTGAATAATATTGGACTTATTTACCAAGAAATGAATCTTAATGAGAAAGCTCTTGAATATCATAAAAAAGCATTAAAAGTCAGAGAAAAGTATAAACTTGAAAATGAGCAAATAGCATCACATAACAACATTGGTATAAACTTAAAGGATTTAGGTAGAATAGATGAAGCGATATTGTCTTATAAAAAAGGATTAGCGTTGGCCAAAAAACTCGATAACCGAATAGAGTACTATAAGATTTTAGATAATCTGGCTAATGCATACTACGATAAAGGGAATAAAGATTTAGCATTAGAAACATATTTAGAAGCCTTAAAAAAGAAAGAAAATTATAATGGTGATGAGCGTGGAATGCTTTCTACGTACAATAATATAGCAACACTTTATAACGAAAAAAGTTTACCAAAAATAGCCAAACATTACGCAGAAGAAGGTTTTAATTTGGTAAAGAAATATCCAGAAATAGAATTGGTTTCCGCAGATTTGTACTTAACACTCGCAGAAAGCAATTACATGCTTGGAAACTACGACCAAGCCAGACAGCAAAAGCGAACTTATATAAAATTAAAAGACTCAATATTCTCAGAAAAAAATGCCCAAAAAATAGCAGATTTAGAAGTAAAATATGAAACTGAAAAAAAGGAAAAAGAGATTCTTATACAACGTGCAGAATTAGCAGAGCAAGATTTGGTCATTCAGAAGCGAAACTATCAATTATACGGATTAGCCTTGTTAACATTAATACTGGGCTTAGTAGGTTTCCTGTTCTACAACCAACAGAAGCTAAAAAATCATCAGCTACAAAAGGAAAATGAGCTTAAAGACGCTTTAATAAAAATTGAAACCCAAAATAAGCTACAAGAGCAACGCTTAAGAATTAGTAGAGATTTACACGATAATATAGGTGCACAATTAACTTTTATTATTTCGTCTATAGATAATCTAAAATATGGTTTTGACATTAAAGATGAAAATCTAACTCATAAACTTGAGACGATAAGCGATTTTACATCAGGCACTATTTATGAATTAAGAGATACCATCTGGGCAATGAATAAAAGTGAAATTACTTTTGAAGACCTTCAAACCAGAATTTCAAACTATATTGACAAGGCACATTTGTATGATGCTAATATTCAGTTTTCATTCAACGTAGATAGCAGTGTAGATACAAGTAAAACTTTCACTTCCGTTGAGGGTATGAATATTCATCGTGTTATACAAGAAGCCATACACAATAGCTTAAAATATGCTGAAGCGTCTCAGATAAAAGTTGAAGTATATAAAGAAGTTTCTAATTTGGTATTTAAAATTTATGATAATGGAAAAGGCTTTGATTTAGCCTCTGTGAAAAGAGGTAATGGCCTCACCAATATGGAAAAACGAATTGCAAATATTGGTGGAGAAATTAAAATCAACACAAAAGAAAATCAAGGAACCCAAATAATTGTTATCGTATAAAAGCTAAAACAAATATTTTGTTAACCAACTAAAATTTTATGAGAGTACTTATTTGTTTTCTTCTATTTAATATGTTGTGCTATGGCCAAAATGAAGAAAACCCACAAAAGCTTAATGATTCAGCAATAAGCATTTATAAGAACAATCCTAAAAAGGCAATTTCAATTTTAGAAAAGTCTAAGACAATAGCTAAAGCACAGAATAAAATATTTGAAGAAGCTAGAGCTATTAATGGTTTAGGTTTAGTGTATCGAGATTTGGGTGATTTTAATAAGGCTGTTGAGCTGTCTAGCCAAGCTATAGAGATGTCTTCAGATTCACTTTTGGTGGCAAGTGCCTCTAATAATATTGGAGTATGTAAAAGACAACTCGGCGAATATGAAGAAGCACTAAACCAATATTTAAAAGCACTCAATATATATGATGCTCTAAATGAAAAATCAAAAGAGGCTACTGTAACTAATAATATTGGTATGGTGTACAGCTATTTAGGAGCTAATGATAAAGCCATAGAATATCACCTAAAAGCCAAGGATGTTTTTGAAGAGTTAAATAATAAAAAAGGAATTTCAGAAGTATATAATAATATAGCCATTATTTATGCCAATGATGGAGATTTGCAAAAAGCACTCGACTATTTTAAATATTCATTAGAAATTGAAAGGGAATTAGATGACAAAAAAGGTATTGCCGAGTCTGTAAATAATGTTGGTGCGGTCTTCTACTATTTGCAAGAAATAGATTCAGCTCTGGTCTATTTTAAAAAATCAGCTTTTTTAGAAAAGCAGATAGGTAACTATGCAGGTGTAGGGGCGAGTTATAATAATATGGCTCAGGTTTTAATGGAATTTGACAGAGCAAGAGAAGCAAAAAAAATATATTGATAGTGCCTATTATTATGCAACAACGTATAATGTAGCAGTGGATGTAGAAATGGCTCTGCAAAATTATTCTCAATATTATGAAGTTACTAACGATAAGGATAAAGCGTTGTCGTATTATAAAGAGTTTTCAAGGGTAAGAGATAGCGTTCTTAATATAGAAACCACAAGTAAGATAGCAGAGCTCGAAATAGAGTTTCAAACCGAAAAAAAATAAAAAGAAATCCTATCACAGCGTGCAGATCTTGCAGAAAAAGAATTAGACCTTAGTAAAAAGAATATTTACATCTTAGGTTTGGGCGCACTAGCTGTTGTTTTAGGACTTCTAGGGTATTTGTTTTACAACCAGCAAAAGCTAAAAAACCGTCAACTTCAAAAAGAAAATCAACTCAAAGATGCTTTAATAAAGATTGAAACTCAAAGTAAGCTTCAAGAACAACGTCTTAGGATTAGTAGAGATCTGCATGATAATATAGGAGCGCAGCTCACCTTTATTATTTCGTCATTAGACAACTTAAAGTATGGTTTTAAGATACCCGAAAAATTGGGCAATAAAATAAAAGGAATCAGCGAGTTTACAACAACAACTATTCATGAGTTAAGAGATACGATTTGGGCCATGAATAAGGATAAAATCACATTTGAAGATTTACAAATACGTATTTCAAACTTTATAGATCAGGCAAATCTTGCAGCCCAAAACATAAAGTTTAATTTTAATGTATATGAGTCTGTAGATAATGAAATGGCTTTTACTTCTGTAAAGGGAATGAATATTTATAGAATAATACAAGAAGCTATAAATAATGCGGTAAAATACGCAGAAGCATCAGCAATACATGTTGATATTTCTAAGCATGAAGATAGGATGATTATACGTATAAAAGATGACGGAAAAGGATTTAATGAGGCTACCATAAATCGTGGTAACGGACTTAATAATATGCGTAAACGTTCAGAAGATATAAAAGGGCAGCTAACAATTCATTCAGAGATTGATAAAGGTACAGTGGTAGAAGTGATTATATAAATACGATAAAATACGTATAGCATAAAATAATTATATTGAGGATATTTATAATCTAATAAACCAACAAATGATAACAAGAATAGCCATAGTAGATGATAATACTTTTCTTATAAAAACGGTAGAAGAAAAGCTTTCTTTTTTTGAAGATTTAGAAGTAAGATTTACAGCTATGAACGGCAAAGATGTTCTTGAAAAATTAGAAGCAAACAATGGTATAGATTTAATTTTAATGGATATAGAAATGCCTGTAATGAACGGTATTGAAGCCACAGAATTGGTAAAGCAAAAGTATCCACAGATTAAGATTATAATGCTTACTGTTTTTGATAATGACGAAAATATATTTAACGCCATAAAAGCTGGCGCAGATGGTTACTTACTTAAGGAAATAAATGCAGGAGACTTACATTCTGGTATTATAGAAACACTTAATGGTGGTGCAGCTATGAATCCTTCAATAGCATTAAAAACATTAAAGCTACTAAGAAATCCTTTTGTTGAAGAGAAGGAAAAAGAGGAAATAAAATTAACCAGTAGAGAGGTTGATGTCTTAGAACAATTAAGCAAAGGTTTAAGTTATAATGCAGTTGCAGAAAATTTAATTCTTTCTACCGGAACAATTAGAAAGCATATTGAAAATATTTATCGCAAACTACAAGTTCATAATAAGTTAGAGGCTGTACAAAAAGCTAAACGCAATAATATTATTTAACAACAAATCATTATTGTCATCCTGAACTTGTTTCAGTATTTCATGACAAGACAAGTTTAAATTTTTAAGATTTTACTCTCACGCTTTCAGGTACTAAAACAGTGTAATCTCCATTATTTCTTATTACATCACGCACAATAGAAGATGAGATGTAAGATGTTCTCGAGGCTGTAAGTAGAAATACAGTTTCAATTTTTGAAAGTTTTCTGTTAGTGTGTGCTATAGCTTTTTCAAACTCAAAGTCAGCAGGATTACGTAAACCTCTTAAAATAAATTCTGCATCAATTTCTTTGCAAAAATCTATAGTCAACCCTTCATAGGTAACCACCTTTACTTTAGGCTCATTCTTAAAGGCTTCTTCAATAAAATGTTTACGTTCTTCTAGAGAGAACATATATTTTTTTTCAGAATTTACACCAATGGCAACAATAACTTCATCAAAGAGTTTTACTCCACGTTTTATAATATCGTAATGTCCATTAGTAATAGGATCAAAGGATCCAGGGAATAGTGCGCGTCTCATTTGTGTAAACTTCTTTATGACCTCAAAGATAACTATTAATTCTTCATTGCTTCTTCAATGGCATTACTAAACAGATCTTTTAAACTAATACCAGCTTTTGCAGCTTGCTGAGGTAAAATACTTTCTTTGGTTAATCCAGGTACAGTATTTACTTCGAGAAGATGAGGTTCATCATTTTTAAAAATAAATTCACTGCGAGAAAAACCTGTCATACCTAGAACCTCGTAAATTTTCTTGGCGATAGTTTCAACTTTGGTTTTATAATCCTCAGATATTCTTGCTGGAGTAATCTCTTGAGATTTGCCTTCGTATTTTGCTTGGTAATCAAAGAAGTCATTTTCAGATACAATCTCTGTAATTGGTAATACAGTAGTATTTCCTTTATAAGAAATCACACCAACCGAAACTTCAGTGCCGTCTAAAAACTGTTCTATAATTATTTCGTCATCTTCTTTAAAAGAGGTTTCGATAGCCGTTTTTAAATCTTCTTTTTTATACACTTTAGAAATTCCAAAACTACTACCTGCTTTATTAGCTTTTACAAAACAAGGCAGACCAACTTTTTTAACAATGTCCTCTTCATTAATAACATCTCCAAGGTTTACATAGTAACTCTCAGCAGTTTTAATACCGAAAGGTTTTAAGGTCGCTAGCAGGTCACGTTTATTAAACGTTAATGCTGCTTGATACATGCTACAGCTAGTTTGAGGGATATTTAAGAGTTTAAAATAGGCTTGCATAAAACCGTCTTCACCTGGTGAACCATGAATAGCATTAAATACACAGTCAAATGTTATTTTTTCAGAATTAAGTGTAATTGAAAAATCATTTTTATCTACAGGAAATTCATCATTATTTTCATTTACATAAACCCATTTCTCCTTAAAAATATGGATAGCATAAGGTGTATATAGATTGCGATCTAATGTTTCAAAAACAACATTGCCACTCTTTAACGAAATTTTATATTCGCTAGAGTAGCCTCCCATAATTATGGCGATATTTTTCTTCATTTTTAAAGCCTAAAAACTAGGTGATATAAGTTGAACAAGTTGTAATGTAAAAGTATCATTTATTTTCAATAATCTAAATGAAACGTAGCATACGTATATTAATTTTTTAACGTTAGATTATTTATTTAGATTTGTCAACAAGTTAGCAGCCTATGAGTATAGTAAAGTTTTTAACCAGTAAAGTGTTTTTTAAGCAATTAGCATTGGCCATTGTTGCTATTGTTGTTTTAAGTTTCTTAATTCTAAAATGGTTAAACATTACAACTAATCATGGAGAGTTTGTAACCGTTCCAGACTTAAAAGGTAAATCCCTAGAAACTGTAGAGATAGAGCTCAACGATAACGACTTAAGAATGGAGATTCAGGATTCTGCAAACTATAATCCTAATTACCCAAAATATTCAGTTATAGAACAAAACCCAATTGCAGGTGCTCAGGTAAAGGAAAACAGAAAAATTTATTTAATACTTAACCCTTCAGGTTACCGCAAAGTTGAAGTACCAAATGTCTTAAAGCGTACTTTTAGGCAAGCTAAACCACAATTGGAAGCCTTAGAATTTAAAATTGGCGAAATTACTTATATAGATAACATTGGTAAAGACGTTGTATTAGGGCTAAAACACAAAGGCAAAACTCTTGAGCCTGGAACAATGTTACCGCTAACATCTAAGATAGATGTAGTTTTAGGAAACGGAAATCGTTAATTAGTATGGCAGATATTGTAGATATGTCTGAGGAGGAAGATGAACTTTATGAGCATTACGCTTTTAAGGTAGAGAAAGGACAGCAACCCCTTCGTATTGATAAATACTTAATGAATTTTGTTGAAAATGCCACGCGAAACAAAATTCAACAAGCAGCAAAAGAGGGTTCTATTTTTGTGAACGGCACTCCTGTAAAATCTAATTACAAGGTAAAACCCAACGATCATATTACTGTAAAATTTGAGCATCCACCACATGAGTATTTGTTGGTTGCAGAAGATATTCCAATAGATATTGTTTACGAAGATGATGATTTACTTGTAGTAAACAAACCAGCTGGTATGGTGGTGCATCCTGGTCATGGTAACTATTCTGGGACTTTAATCAATGGATTAATCTATCATTTTGAAAATTTGCCAAACAACTCTAGTAATCGACCTGGTTTGGTACATCGTATAGATAAAGATACAAGCGGACTTTTAGTTGTTGCTAAAACCGAACAAGCTATGGCACATTTATCTAACCAGTTTGCTGAAAAAACCAGTGAACGCGAGTATGTGGCTATAGTTTGGGGAAATATTGAAGAAGAAGGAGGAACTGTTGAAGGTAACATAGGTCGCCATCCTAAAAACCGACTACAAAATACCGTTTACGAAGGAGATGAAGCTTATAAAGGAAAACCAGCAGTAACGCATTACAAAGTTTTAGAACGCTTAGGCTATGTAACTTTAGTAAGCTGTAAGCTCGAAACAGGTCGTACACACCAAATCCGTGTGCATATGAAGCACATTGGCCATACGCTTTTTAATGACGAGCGTTATGGTGGAGAAAAAATCTTAAAGGGTACAAGCTTTACCAAGTATAAGCAGTTTGTAGAAAACGCATTTAAGGTGTTACCAAGACAAGCGCTACATGCTAAAACTTTAGGATTTGAGCATCCTACAACAGGAGAATGGTTGAGCTTTTCAACTGAAATCCCTGAAGATATGCAGCAATGTATAGAAAAATGGAGAGGCTACGCCAAGCATCAAAGTCAGTAGGAACCTAGTTTTTTTGTCATTCTGAACTTGTTTCAGAATCTCCGTTTATAATTTAATAAGATGCTAAAATCGAAGATTCAGCGTAGCTAAATAAATTCAGCATGACAATTTATATTTACTTAATAAGCAATAGACATTTCTTATTGAACTATCAAGATTAGTTCTTGATAATACTTGAAACTATTCTAATTACATCGTATTTTTACTTTTGAATCAAATTGTTTAATTAATGAGCTTCCCATTGTTGTGGGAACGACAAAATAGTGTCGATGAAACTAATACTATCACCAGCAAAATCTTTAGATTACGAAAGTAAATTGCCAACTACAAAAACTTCTGAAGGTTGTTTTTTAGCTGAGGCAGAACGCCTGAATAAATTACTAAAAAAGAAGTCAGCAAAGAATTTGTCTAAACTTATGCATATTTCAGATAATTTAGGTCAGTTGAATTATGAGCGTAATCAAGAATGGGAATTGCCATTTACAAAAGATAATGCACGGCAAGCCATTTATGCCTTTAACGGAGATGTGTACAGAGGTTTAGATGCTTATACAATTGACACAAAAAAGTTAGATAAGGTGCAAGATACGGTTCGTATAATTTCTGGTTTGTATGGTATTCTAAAACCGTTGGATTTAATCCAACCTTACCGATTAGAAATGGGAACAAAAATGCCTGTTGGTAAGAATAAAAACCTTTACGAATTCTGGCAAAAGAAAGTTACCAAAGCACTTAATGACGAATTGGGAGAAGACGAGCTGTTTTTAAATCTTGCTAGTAACGAGTACTCAAAAGCTGTAGATAGAAAAGCATTAAAAGTACCTGTGATTGATGTTAACTTTAAAGAGTTTAAAGATGGCAAGTATAAAACCATTGCCATTTTTGCAAAATTAGCACGTGGATTAATGACAAGGTACATTATAGATACAGATGCAAAAACACTAGACGATGTCAAAGGTTTTAATCTTGAAAACTACGGTTTTAGTGACGAATTGTCTTCGGAAAAAGAGTTGGTTTTTACGAGATAATGTTTGTTCATGAGCATCCATATTCTCCATTTATAAAGCATGATACTGAAAAATTAATTGTTGGCACTTTACCACCTCCAAGATTTTCTACAGGAGAACTTTTAGAGCAAGATGTTGATTTTTGCTATGGAAGTTATTTTAATTCGTTGTGGTTATTCATAGAGAAGATTCACAACCTTAATTTTAGATATGACAATTCTGAAGAAGCCATAGCACAACGCAAACAGTTTTTGATTAAAAACAGAATTGGTGTTTGTGATATTGTAGCTTCATGCGAACGCGAAAAAATTGATGCCTCAGACCTTGGAATGAGCAATGTGAAATTGAGAGATATTGTTGGTTATCTAAAACAGTATCCAAATATTAAAACCATTTTGTTCACAGGTGGGAATAGTAAAAATGGACCAGAATATTTCTTTAGAAGGCATCTAAGAGACTATAACCTAAAACTAGAATTAGTAACTAATGAAGTGCCAAGAATTCATCAGTTTAGGCTTTGTCATTCTGAACTTGATTCAGAATCTCATGAGAATAAGGGCAGAACTATAAAAACCGTCTCACTTACTTCTGCTTCAGGCGCAGCAAACATATCTATTAGTAGATTGCCTCTATACAGGCAGCTAAAAGCAAACAATACAGAGTTTAATACCTTTGATTTTAGAGTGATGCAGTATTCTGAGTTTTTTAGATAGTCATAAAAAAATCCCCTTGCCTAAGCAAGAGGATTTTCTGTCAGATCAATCAATCAATTTTTACCATGCTTACGCTGTGGTCTTTCTTTTTTGTGGTTTTCGACAAAGGCTTTGTACTCGTCTAAATCAATAGTTCCGTTACCATCTTTATCCATTTCTGAAAAATGTTCTTCAATACGTTTTTGCTTCATTACTTCTTTTCTGGCCTTAAATTCTTCTTGTGATAATGAGCCATTAGAATCGGTGTCCAATTCTTTAAAGTGTTCGTTAAGAGTTTCTTCTTTAATTTCTTTTCGCTGACGTTTGTCTTTAAATTCATCTAACGATAATTCTCCATCATCATTAGCATCTAATTTTTGAAATAACTCTTCAGGACTTGGTCTGTGTTTACGTTGTCTTTCTTGTGCCTCTGTAAATGATACAGCGCAAATTGCGATAATCAATACGCTTAATTTTAATGTTTTTGAAATCATATTTTTTGTGTTTAAATACTGAAACACGTTCAGCATATGTTAATGAACACTACTATGACTTCATAGGTTTAAAAGCGTTTAATTGCTAGGTTTATTTTGTGATATTTTTAACGAAGTTGTCTTAATCCTTCGTAAACTATAATGCTAACAGCATTGGCAAGATTTAGACTTCTAATATTTTCGCTAAACATTGGTATTTGAAACAAGTCTTCTCTGCGTGCTTCAATTAAAGATTTTGCAAGGCCAACAGATTCTTTGCCAAAAACAAGAAACATATCATTTTCAAATTGAATATCCCAATGCGATTTAGTGCCATGACTGCTCAAAAAAGCCATCTTTTTATCAGCATTTTTTTTGAAGAATTCTTCTTTGCTATCGTAATAGATAACCTCTAGGTGCTGCCAATAATCAAGCCCAGCACGTTTTAGACGTTTGTCATCAATTTCAAAACCAAAAGGTTTTACCAAGTGCAGTCGAGATCCTGTAGCCAAAGCTAAACGACCAATATTACCTGTGTTGTTTGGTATTTCGGGTTCTATAAGGACAATGTTTAATGCCATAATAATTGTCATTCTGAACTATCAAACTGAGTGTAGCCGAAGTGTTGTTTCAGAATTTCACTTTTTAAGTTTAACGATTATCAACCTCAATAATAATATGAACGGAAATCCATGAAGCAATACATCAAAGTAATCCATCGGAGACATGCCAACAGCACCTCCTGCAAGCCATCTTACCTTACCGACAATATGTGGTTCTGGAAAAAATGGTGCTAAACCAAGCGTTAGACACAGAAGAATAACAAGTTTCCAATCGTTTATTAATTTTTTCATATTAAAAAAGCCTGTTCAAAGATATGAACAGGCTCATTTATTTTATTATTTAATCCTTATTTTTTCTTCTGTTGATCCTTAATGGTACTTTCATCAATATCAAATTCATTTGTTGGTTGATTAACATTACCGGTAGGATTTGTTGGATTGTTTTGTTCTTTTGTTGGTTTAAACTTTCTTTTATCTGCTATAATTCCCATAATTCATTTGTTTTTTTGTTCGTTTTAATATAAGGAATTATGACATTTTTAGGTCCCAAAAGCATCTTAAAATCTAAGTTTTAATTGTTAAAAACTATTAATTCTTACCAAGTATTGGGTTAACAAAGTTGTTTAATTCGTTTATTCCGTTTTCAGAAATATATTTAATAAAAGCGCTACCAATAATAGCGCCTTTGGTATGAGTTGTAGCTTGGGTAAATGTGTCGTTGTTTGAAATACCAAACCCAACAATTTGAGGATTAGTTAAGTTCATTTTTGCAACACGATCAAAATAATTCGTTTGCGCTTCTCCAAAACCAGATTGTGCACCTGTTGTACTAGCAGAACTTACCATGTAAATAAATCCATTTGAAATAGAGTCAATATATCTAATACGTTCTTCTGAAGTTTGAGGCGTGATTAAAAACACATTAATAAGACCATATTTTTCAAAAATAGCTTTGTATTCCTCGTCATAGACATCTGCAGGTAAATCCGGAAGTATTAGTCCATCAATACCAATCTCTTGGCATTTTTTACAAAAAGCTTCCACACCATATTGCAACACAGGATTAAAATAGCCCATAATGATTAATGGAATTGAAACCGATTTGCGAATATCCTTAAGCTGATCGAATAGTTTTTCGGTAGTCATACCATTTTTTAGTGCAGCTGTTGAACTAGCTTGAATGGTTGGTCCATCAGCAAGTGGATCGCTAAACGGTAGACCGATTTCAATCATATCAACACCACTTTGTTCTAAATTTTGAATAATAGAAACGGTGTCATCAATATTTGGGTAGCCTGCTGTAAAGTATATGGACAATAGCTTTTTGTCGTTGTTTAGTTTTTGGTTTATTCTGTTCATAATATTATAGAAATGAGATATGAGAATTTAGATATTAGACATTTATTGAAAGCGTGCTTTTTAGTCTTATGTCTGTTTTCTCACATCTAGAGTCTTTTAAAGCTTGAAATAATCAATATAATTCTGTAAATCTTTATCTCCACGACCAGATAAGCTGATGACAACAATATCATCTGGTTGAAATGTTTTATGCTTAAAAACAGCCAAAGCATGAGAACTTTCTATTGCAGGAATAATACCCTCCAATTTGGTTAATTCTAATCCAGCTTGCATAGCTTCGTCATCTGTTGCAGAGTAAAATTCTCCACGACCAGATTTGTACAAATGCGAATGTAATGGACCAACACCAGGATAATCTAGACCTGCAGAAATTGAGTAGGGTTCTGTAATTTGGCCATCATCAGTTTGCATTAACAAGGTTTTACAACCATGAATTATACCTTCTTTACCTAATGCAGACGTCGCTGCGCTTTCACCAGAATGTATGCCTTTACCAGCAGCTTCAACAGCAATAATACCAACATTTTCATCGTCTAAAAAGTGATAATACGTTCCGGCTGCATTACTGCCACCACCAATACAAGCCACAACATAATCTGGATTTTCTTTACCTTCTTTTTCTTTGAGTTGCCATTTTATTTCTTCAGAAATTACAGATTGAAATCGCGTCACCATATCAGGATAAGGATGAGGTCCAATAGCTGAGCCAATAATGTAATGTGTATTAACGGGATTACCAATCCAATCTCTAATAGCTTCGTTTGTAGCATCTTTTAATGTTCTACTTCCTGATAATGCAGGTCTTACTTCTGCACCTAGCATTTTCATACGAGCAACGTTTGGAGCTTGTCTGGCTATGTCAATTTCTCCCATGTAAACAATGCATTCCATTCCCATAAGTGCACAAACTGTTGCTGTTGCAACACCATGTTGTCCTGCACCAGTTTCGGCAATAATTCTGTTTTTGCCCAAGCGTTTTGCCATTAATATTTGACCAATGGTGTTGTTAACCTTATGTGCACCAGTGTGATTGAGATCTTCACGTTTTAAATATACTTTGGTATTGTTCTTTTCAGAAAGGCGTTTGGCAAAATAGAGTGGAGAAGGACGACCAACATAATCTTTTAGCAATTGATTGAACTCTTCTTGAAAAGACGATTCTGCCATCACTTTCAGATAGTTTTGACGTAGTTCTTCTACATTTGGGTAGAGCATTTCTGGTATAAAGGCACCACCAAATTCGCCGTAGTAACCTTTGTCGTTGATGTTGTATGTGTTTTTCATAGTCTTATGTCATCCTGAACTTGTTTCAGGATCTTATTTTGTTTTGTCAGATCGAATTAAATCTGATAGAATTTTCTGTTTGAACCAGATACTTCTCGATACAATTTTTTCATTCTTCAAAAATCACTCGAGCTGACGTACTTTTTAAATTCTTCTAGTTTTTCAATAGCCTTTAATCCTGGTTTTATTTCAAATTTGCTGTTGATATCTACAGCATAGCAATATTTAGATTCCTCTCTCTGAAGGAATGATATAACATTGTCTATTTCTTCTAACCCAATACCACCACTTAAAAAGTAAGGTTTTGTTGATGGATAGTCTTTTAATACATCCCAATTGAAGGTGTAACCGTTTCCGCCTGGTAACTTTCCTTTGGTGTCGAATAGAAAATAATCTACTACATCTTCATAAGGTTGCAGTTGACTAAAGTCGAATTCGTCTTTGATGCTGAATACTTTGATGATTTCATTTTGAGATGCTGAATCAAGTTCAGCATAACAGTACTTTCTTAGTTCTTTACAATAATCAGGAGATTCATTACCATGAAGTTGAACTGCATCAAGTTCATACTTTTCAATTTTTTGCAGAATTTTGTCAATTGCTTCATCAACGAAAACACCAACTTTTTTGATTGACTTTGGTAACTCTGGAATGATACCTTCAAAATTTCGCGGTGATTTGTCGTAAAATATAAGGCCAAGATAGTCTGGTTGCAGTGCTGCAACTTCGGCTATGTTATATTTCATTCCACAGATTTTAAGTTTCATGAGTTTAGAGTATTAATGAATTCTGTTGCACTAAGACCTGGATTATCAGTTTTCATAAAATTCTCACCAATTAAAAAGCCTTTATATCCATAAGGTTGTAATTCTTTTATGGCTTCAATAGAACTGATGCCACTTTCTGAAACTTTTACAAAATCATCAGGAATGTGGTTGCTCAATATTTTTGATGTTTCTAGGCTTACTTCAAAAGTTTTTAAATTTCTATTATTAACACCAAGCATGTCAATGGTTGGCATAATGGACTTTTGAAGCTCCTCTAAATTATGAACCTCAAGCAAAACATCTAGATCTAAGCTTTTTGCGAATTCTGAAAAATGCTTTATTTCTTCCTTGGTCAGGATTGCAGCAATCATTAAAATGACATCAGCTCCATAAGCTTTTGCTTCAAGAATTTGATAAGTGTCTATTATAAATTCTTTACGTAATAGTGGCAAATTGCAACTGGCTCTCGCTAATAATAAATCGTCTAAAGAACCACCAAAATATTTACCATCTGTAAGCACAGACATGCCACAAACACCAGCATCTTCATAACCCTTAGCAACATCTTGCACATTCAGGTTTTGGTTGATTGTAGATTTTGATGGTGAACGTCTTTTATGTTCTGCAATAATTCCTGAACTACTATTTTTTAAACGCTCAGAAAGTGAAATTGTTGATTTTTCAAAAATCACTGAATTTTCCAATTGTTTTAAAGGAATCAGGCTTTTTCGAAGTGCAATTTCTTTGCGTTTGTCAGTTACTATTTTATCTAGGATGTTCATTTGCTAAGTTCAATTAATTTTTTTAGGCTAGATTTTGCAAGACCACTTTTTAATGATTCTTCAGCCATTTCAATACCTTCTTTGTGCGAAATCTGTTTTACCGTTGCTATGGCCAATCCAGCATTGGCGCATACCACGTTATTTTGTGCTTCGGTTCCCTTTCCGTTAATAATCTTTTTAAAAATTTTTGCTGCTTCCTTTACAGTAGTTCCACCGTAAATTTCTGAAGCGTCTATTTGGTCTAAGCCAATGTCTTGAGCTTCAAATAAAGTTTCAGAAGTATTGGTTATTGTTTTTGTTTTTCCCGTTAATGAAATTTCATCATAACCATCTAAAGCATGGACAATAGCATAGTTTTTATCAGTTTCTTGGTATAAATAACCATAGAGTCTGAGTAATTCTAAATTAAAAACTCCAACCATTTGATTTTTTGGAAATGCAGGATTTACCATTGGACCCAGCATATTAAAAAAGGTTTTTACACCAAGCTCCTTACGTATTGGTGCCACATTTTTCATGGCAGGATGAAAAAGAGGTGCATGCAAAACACAAATTCCTGCTTCATCTAAACTGCGTTTTAGAAAATCGATGTCATTAGAAAATTTTATACCTAAATGCTCCATAACGTTAGAAGAGCCTGATGCAGATGAGACACCATAATTACCATGCTTTGTTACATGTACTCCAGCACCAGCGGTGACAAATGAGGATAATGTCGATATATTAAACGTATTTTTGCCATCACCACCTGTACCACATAAATCAATAGTATTATAACCGTCTAACTCAACAGGAATACAAAGCTCTAGTAAGGCATCTCTAAAACCACGAAGTTCTTCTGTGGTAATACTTCGCATCATATAGACGGTTAAAAAAGAAGCGATCTGGCTTTGATTGTAAACACCATTTGAGATATTCACTAAAACTTTCTTGGCTTCTTCTGCTGAGATGCTTTCTTGATTTATCAGTCTGTTTAAAATTTCTTTCATAGGTCTATCCCTAGCCCTTTCCGAAGGAAAGAGAATTTAGTTTGTTTAATTAAATATTCTGTTAGTCAATTTTTCTATCTGTTTGTGTTTTTAAGTCCTTCCCTTTGGGAAGGGTTTAGGATGGGCATTAACTATTTACCCAATTTTCTAAAATCTTTTTCCCATCTGGAGTTAATACAGATTCTGGATGATATTGTACACCCTTTACATCATAGACTTTGTGCCTTAATGACATAATTTGCCCATTAGTATCAAAAGAAGTTGCTTCTAATACTTCTGGTAAATTGTTACTCACTACCCAAGAGTGGTATCTGCCAACTTCAAAGGTTTTATCTATACCTTTAAATAATGACTCATCATCAACAGAAAGCGTTACATGTGTTGCAACACCATGATAAACTGTATCTAGATTTTCTAATGTACCACCAAACACTTCACCTATAGCTTGTTGTCCTAAACAAACACCAAGTATACTTTTTGTTGGTGCGTACTTAGCAATAATCTCCTTTAAAAGTCCGGCTTCGTCTGGTATTCCAGGACCTGGAGAAAGCACTATTTTATCAAAAGCATCAACTTCATCAAGTGCTAATTTATCATTTCGTTTTACAGTGACTTCACAATTTAAGTCTTCTAAATAATGAACTAAATTGTAAGTGAAACTATCGTAATTGTCGATTACTAAAACCTTTTTCATATTAAATTTCTTTAGCAAGTTCAATAGCTTTTGTTAAAGCACCTAACTTATTATAGACTTCCTGTAGTTCGTTTTCTGGACTAGATTTTGCGACCAATCCAGCACCTGCTTGCCAGAATAGTTTGTGATTTTTACTTAAAAATGTTCTAATCATAATGGCATGGTTAAAATTGCCTTCAAAATCCATAAAACCTATAGCACCTCCGTAAAAACTACGGCTTGTTTTTTCATATTTTTCTATAAGTTGCATAGCCTTATGTTTTGGTGCACCACTTAATGTTCCTGCAGGAAACGTATCTGCCACAATTTGCATAGTATCAGCCCCTTTATGTTTTGTTCCAGTGACCTTGCTTACTAAGTGAATAACGTGCGAAAAGAATTGTACTTCTCTATAATTTTCTACTGTAACGTTAGAACCATGCCTACTAAGATCATTTCTTGCTAAGTCAACCAACATTACATGTTCACTGTTTTCTTTGTCGTCGTTAATGAGCTTTTCTGCTAGTTCAGCATCTTTAAGATCATTTCCTGTTCTCTTAAAGGTACCTGCAATAGGATGAATTTCTGCTTTACCTTCTTTAACGATAAGTTGTGCTTCTGGTGAACTTCCGAAGATTTTAAAACTTCCGTAATCAAAATAGAATAGGTAAGGGGAAGGGTTAATACTTCTTAATGCTCTGTACACATTAAATTCATCTCCACTAAATTCTTGTGAGAACTGTTTAGATAATACCAATTGAAAGACATCACCTCTGGCACAATGTTTTTTAGCAAGTTCAACGTGGTGCTTATATTCATCGTCCGTTAGGTTAGATTGAATATCTCCTTTTTCATTGAAGTTGTAAGAGGCATATTGCCTTGTCTGAATAATTTGGTGTATCTCATCAATGTTATTATCAGTATCAAAACAGTGCGCAAAAATGTAAGCTTCGTTTTTAAAATGATTAATGGCGATGATGTTTTGATATACCGCATAATAAATGTCTGGAATATCAATAGAATTTTCTTTTTTAGAAATTTCGATGTCTTCAAAATACTTTACAGCGTCGTAAGCGGTATAGCCAAAGATGCCATTATTTATAAATTTGAAGTTTTCATTAGAATCTACTTTAAATCGTCGTGTGAATTTGTTGATTTCTTCTACCACACATATAGATTCTGCAAAGTTGTTTTTAGAGCTTCCGTCTGGATAAGTTTGGGAAATTAAACCATCCTTAACTTTTATTGAAGCAATTGGATTGCAACAGATATAAGAAAAACTATTGTCATTGGCATGATAGTCACTACTCTCTAGCAAAATGCTATTAGGGAATTTATCTCGTATCTTAAGATAAATGCTCACAGGAGTAATGGTATCTGCAAGTATTTTTTTGTAATGTGTGTATAAACTGAATGTTTTCATTTATGATTTAAAATTAAAAAAGGCTTGTCGTGAATGACAAGCCTTTTTCTATAATATTACATACAAGGTTTCTTTCACGAACATAAGTTTGCAAAATTCCACCACCAAGTATGATTTGTTATTGTTTTCATTTATGTGTCAAATATAGAAATGAAAATTTTTATTTCAAACTATATCATAAAAAAAGATTCTTGTCCTCATATGTTATACGCTTGAACAAGAATCTTTATAAAATGGATTGTTATTAATCCTTAGGGAATTAGAATTTTAATTCTACATTAATATCAAATTCATCATATATAGCTTTATCTTTTAATGTTTCTAATAATGAAGGTGATTTATAAGTAATTTTGTGCTTTGTTCTGTCTATTTTTAAACTAGCAGTTGCAGAATTTTCAGATACTGTCATAGGAAAAGAAATAGATTCTGTAATTCCTTTTATGGTAATATCTCCTCTAACAGTGTACTTGCCATTTTTACCACTTACAGAAGTGATTTTTAAAGTTGCTGTTGGATATTCTTCAACACCAAAGAAATCATCAGATTTTAAATGACCATCTAGTTTGTCTTTATAGTCACCAGATAAATCTGTAGTGTTAATAGAAGTCATGTCGATTGTAAAAGAACCGCCTTCTAAAGTCTCGCCATTAAATGATAGAGAACCTTCTTTCAGGTTGATTGTTCCTTCGTGTTCTCCACCAACTTTATAGCCTTTCCAAGTTACTTTGCTTGTTGATACATCTACTTTTTTATCTTTTAAGACTGTAAATGACATAAAAGATAATGCTAAGATAAATAGCATGGCGAATTTTGAATTTCTGTTTTTCATTTTAATAATTTGTTTGTTGAGTTTAAAAATTTATGAATAATTGGTTTTCTGGTTTTCTTACTTTCTCATAGTGCTGTGTATCGTCTTCTTCAGACCTGTAACCTAGAGTAACAACCACTGCAGCATTAAGATTTTTAGAATTTAGATCTAGAATTTTATTGTATTCTTCATTTTGAAATCCTTCCATTGGGCAAGCATCTATTCTAAGTTGTGCCGCAGCAGATAGTAAGTTACCAACAACGATATAGGCTTGTTTAGCGGTCCATTGAGCTTTCTGTTCTTGACTCAATTGACCAATTGTAGATTTTATAGTATTTGAATAATCTTCAACATCTTCTTTGGTTACATTTCTGGTTTCAATAACATTTTCAAAATAATCGTCAACAAGTTCATCTCCAAAGTCAGTGATATTGGCAAGTACTATCATATGAGAAGCATCTTCAATTTGTGGTTGATTCCACGATACTTCTCTTAATTTTTTACGTATCTCTTTATCCTCAATATTTAAGATTTTGTATGGCTGCAATCCGTAGGAAGATGCTGTTAATTGAATAGCCTTTTTTAGCGTTTCAAAATCTTCGTTAGATATTTTTTTAGAACTGTTAAATTTTTTTGTGGCGTAGCGCCATTTTAAGTTTTCTACTGTATTACTCATGTTATTGTTTTTAGTTGTTTGTACTTTAATTGTATATACAATTGTTATTTTAAAATTTTTTAACCTCTCATTTTAGTAAGCAAAAGATTTAAAGTTTCTAATTCGTCAGTGTTTAAATTACTTGTTAATTCTTTCTCCTTTTTATCGATAATCGGATCAAGAATATCTAGAAGTTTTAAACCTTCTTTGGTGATATAAATATCTACTTTTCTTCTGTTTTTTTCGCAGATAAAGCGTTCTACATAGTTTTTAAGTATGAGTTTGTCTACCAAACGAGTAGTGTTACTCATTTTACTTATCATTCTATCTTGAATATCTTTTAGGTTAGATGGTTCTCCGTTTTTTCCTCTTAAAATTCTTAAAACATTAAACTGCTCTAAAGATATTTCGTAAGGTTTTAAAACTGATAAAATACCGTCTTTAAAATTTATACTGGTTAAAGAAACATTCAATACTGTTCTTTTTGCTAGCGGTAAACTTGATTTTGTTTTTAAAATTTCGGTTATATCTTTCATATACAACAATTGTATATACAAATGTATGTTTTTATTGGATTAATACAATTAATTTTTTGTTAATTATTTATTGAAGTGCTTACGTATTAATAAATTTATATCATGAAGCGATTATTAATTTTAAGCTTATTAGTAATATGCTCTTGTAAGAATAAGAGTGAAGATACTAAAGAGACAAAAGAGCCTGAGATTTCTTTAAATGAAAAGAAAGAAGCCGAGAATTCAGCAGATTATCATTTAAAGATCTATGACTATGATGGTTTAGAACCATTAATTAACAAAAACGATGATAAAGTGCATGTGGTTAACTTTTGGGCTACATGGTGTGCACCTTGTGTAAAAGAGCTGCCTTATTTTGAAGAGATTAATCAAGAATACAAGGATAAAAATGTAGAAGTCTTATTGGTAAGCTTAGATTTTCCTAGGAATTATGAATCTAAACTGAAACCATTTATTGTTAAAAGAAATTTACAATCAGAAGTTGTAGCTTTTGATGATGTAGATCAAAACCGATGGATACCAGCTATAGACAAAGATTGGTCTGGCGCTATACCAGCAACAATAATTTACAATAAAGATAAGCGTAAATTTTACGAACAGTCTTTTACAAAAGAAGAGTTAGAAACCGAACTAAAACAATTTTTAAATTAATAAACTTATGAATACGCTAAAATTACTTGCAGTAATGGTGTTAACATTGACATTGTCTGCTTTTACCGCAATCACTGATGAAGATGGTTATAAAATTGGAGATGTAGCTACCGATTTTAGTTTAGAAAATATTGATGGCAAAATGGTGTCTTTATCAGATTTTAAGGACGCAAAAGGCTTTATTGTAGTTTTTACCTGTAATACTTGTCCGTATGCTGTAGCCTATGAGGATAGAGTAGAAGCTCTAAATAAAAAGTATGCTGATAAGGGTTATCCCGTAATTGCAATTATGCCAAACAATACAGATGTAAAACCAGGTGACAATATGGAAGCTATGAAGGCAAGAGCAAAAGCAAAGGGCTTTACGTTTCCATACTTAATGGATAAGGGACAAAAAATTTATCCTCAATATGGAGCAACAAAAACACCACATGTTTACTTGTTAGAAAAAACTAAAAAAGGAAATGTTGTAAAGTATATTGGTGCTATAGATGACAACTATAAAGATGCTAGTGAAGTAAAAACCAAGTACGTAGAAAATGCTGTAGATGCCTTATTAAAAGGAAAGGAGATCGAAGTTAAAGAAACTCGCGCCATTGGTTGCACTATCAAAGTATAGTGATTGAAGGATACTTTTATAAAAGAAAAATGTTAAAATTAAAACCGAAGTTGTAACACTTTGGTTTTTTTTACGTCTATATCATAAGGAAATGTTAAATTTGCCTAATTAAAATTGCTAAAAAATTGGATTTATCTCAAAAAGATTGGACAAAACAACTAGAGGAAGATAATAATTCTGTTGTTTTAGATGTTAGAACGCAAGAAGAAGTTGATGAAGGTATTATACCAGAAGCTATTCATGTAGACATATACAAAGGACAAGGCTTTATCTATGAAATAGAAAAGTTAGATAAATCTAAGAATTACTATGTTTATTGTAGATCTGGTGGTAGAAGTGCACAAGCATGTTCTATTATGAATCAGTTGGGTTTTAAAAATGCCTATAACCTAGTTGGTGGTTTTAATGAATGGCAGGGTGATGTGGCCCATAAAGAGTAAGTATAATTAACTTAAAGCGCTGTTTACATATGAAAAAATTATTAATACTTAGCTGTTTATTAATGGCTATTAGTTTTGGGACGAGCTGTGTAGACAGCAAAATAGAGAACGCTGAAGTAAAACTTGTAACAGCAGAAGAGATGCAGTCTATTCTAGAATTGGAAGATGTGCAGTTGGTAGATGTTCGTACTCCAAAAGAGCATGATGAAGAACGTATAGCTAATTCTCAGAACATAGATTATAATTCACCTACTTTTGATGAAGATATTGCAAAATTAGATAAGGCAAAACCTGTAATTCTCTATTGTAAGGGCGGCACAAGAAGTGCTAAATGTGCTAAAAAACTTAAAGATGCTGGCTTTCAAAAAATTTACGATTTAGAAGGAGGGATTTCTAAATGGAAGCATTCAGATAAACTAAAAATTGAAGTAAAGTCATAAAAACTAAAACCGAACATTTGTTCGGTTTTTTTTATTCCCTTGGTCATAATTCTTAAGGTTTTTATAAATTAGACGACTCTTAAGAAATAATAAATTCGCAAATTTTACATTTGCGTATTAATGCTTTATTTATGACCGCAAAAAAAGTCTTTCTATTTAGCCTACTATCCTTATTTTTTTCAATCAATTTATTTTCTCAGGAATTAGAACCTGTTAAATGGGATTATAAGGTTGAAAAAGTTTCTGATACAGAATTCATTTTAGTTTTTAAAGCCAATGTAGATAAAGGCTGGTATATCTATTCACAAGAACAACCTTCTGAAGAGAGTTTTGCACCAACAACTTATTTTGAATTTCAAGATGTTGATGGTAACTATCAATTAGAAGGAAAAACATCAGAGCCAGATGTACCAACTATTTATGATAAGATTTTTCAAGAAGAAGTAAAAAAGTTTAAAGATGAGGCTGTTTTTAAGCAAAGAGTTACTCTTATAAATAAAGACTTAAAGCAAATAGATGTTAAGGTAGATTATCAAACCTGTGACGATTCAAAATGTATACCTAGTGATTTTCTATTTAATTTTTCTTTAGACGGTTCAGAAATCGTTAAAGAAGACATCGTAATTGACGAAAAAAGTAAACAACTATCAGAAGGTCTTAATCTTAATGTAACAGGTTGGGATAATTATGAAGAAGAAGTTATTGAAGAAAAGAGTAATCTTTCAATTTTCTTTTTGGGCTTTATAGGTGGTTTAATAGCGTTATTAACACCTTGTGTATTTCCTATGATTCCGTTAACGGTATCATTCTTTACAAAGAGTGCAGGTGATCCTAAAAAAGGCTTATTCAATTCATTGTTATATGGATTGTTCATCTTTTTAATTTATGCATTATTAAGTATTCCTTTTCATTTACTAGATACTTTAGATCCTGGAATTCTAAATAACATTTCCACAAATGTGACGCTTAACATCATTTTCTTTGCCATCTTTATCGGTTTTGCGTTTTCCTTTTTTGGATATTACGAATTAACCTTGCCGCAATCGTGGAGTGCAGCAATGGATAGCAGAGCAAATAAAATAGGTGGTTTTATAGGTGTCTTTTTTATGGCGCTAACACTTGCCATAGTATCATTTTCGTGTACAGGTCCTATCTTAGGTACATTGTTAGGTAGTTCGTTAACTGCAGATGGTGGAGCCACTCAACTTACTATGGGAATGAGTGGTTTTGGTTTAGCCTTAGCATTACCTTTTACACTTTTTGCAATGTTTCCTAAGTGGCTAAATTCTTTGCCAAAATCTGGAGGATGGTTAAATACGGTAAAAGTTGTTTTAGGATTTATAGAATTAGCATTAGCACTTAAGTTTTTATCTAATGCAGATTTAGTGCAGCATTGGGGACTTTTAAAACGTGAAATATTTATAGGAGTTTGGATAATAATAGGTATAGGATTGGCCTTGTATTTATTCGGAAAAATAAAATTTCCACACGATGGTCCATTACAAAAATTAAGTAAAGGAAGATTGTCTACAGCATTATTGGTTGTTGCCTTTGTGGTTTACTTAATTCCTGGATTAACCAATACAAAATGGGCAAATTTAAAATTGCTTAGTGGTTTTCCTCCACCAATGTTTTATAGTATTTACGAAAAAACATCAGAGTGTCCTTTAGATCTTAACTGCGATAAAGATTTAGAAAGTGGTTTGGCATTAGCTAAAGCAGAAAATAAACCTATTCTTTTAGACTTTACTGGTTGGGCTTGTGTAAACTGCCGTAAAATGGAAGAGCAGGTTTGGAGTACATCTGAAGTATATGATATTTTAATGGAAGACTATGTTATTATCTCGCTTTATGTGGATGATAAAAAGACATTGCCAGAGGATGAGCAGTTTCAATATTTAAGAAGTAATGGAACGGTTAAAGATATTGAAACAGTTGGAGACAAGTGGCAAACACTACAAACCATTAATTTTAAGAACAACTCTCAGCCATATTATGCTTTACTAGATCATAATTTTGAATTGCTAAATTCTACAAAAGCATATGAGCCAGATGCAGATGCTTATTATGATTGGTTAAAAACCGGTTTAGAGAATTTTAAGAAGTAATTATACTTCAAAATAGACATCCTCAAACGGAACTCTAAAGCGAGGACCGTAGATGCCTTTTTCGTCTCTAATGCCGCAGCCAATAATCATGTTGATTTCAGCACCTCTAGGAAGATTTAAGATACGTTTTACTCTAAGTGTATCGCTACCTTCCATAGGGCAAGTATCATAGCCAATAGCAGCCATGCTGGTCATAAAGTTTTGGGCAGCCAATCCTGCACTTTTGTGTGCTACAATACGCATATCGCTTTGTCTAACTTGCCTGTAGATAGGCTTAAAAAATCCAATAATCTGAAAGACGATATATTTTATAATTCCAAGAACACCAAAAAAGTCAGCATATACTGTTGGGATTATTTTTTTGTAATAGTTGGTCGCCATTTTTTTGCGTTTTGCTTCTCGTTCAGTAAGATTTTCTTTATCATATACCTTATTTAAAAAAGTAACATTGGCCTTTGCACGTTGTCTCCATAGATCTTTCCTGGTAACCACAACAACTAATTGTTGCGCTGTTTTTGCTGCACTTTGGTTAAAACACGCTTTTGCTACTTTTTCTAAAACATCTTTATTGGTGATATGATAAAATTCCCAAAGCTGAAGATTACTGCTTGTAGGTGCTAAAGAAGCATTAACCAAGCACTGTTTTACCTTGTTTGTATCAATAACTTCATCTTTATATACACGTGTAGATCTTCTGTACGCTATAGCTTCAGAAACCGTCTTTTCCATTTAATTAACATTTAGCTTTCAAAATACTAAAGTTATACTAAATGTCAGGGTTTGTGCTTTAAGAATTCAAAAATCTCTTATTTTAAAAAGAAAATTATGAGCACAATAACAACCATTAATCCGTTTACGCAAGAAGAATTAAAAACATATAATCTAATTAAAGATGTCGATTTAAAACAGAAGTTAAATCTGGCAGATAAGCAATTTCAAAGTTGGAAAACAACTGAAATTAAAGATAGGAGCAACTTAATGTCTAAAGCTGCAGAACTTTTAATAGAACGAAAAGAAACCTATGCAAAACTAATGACTGAAGAAATGGGTAAACCGATAACTCAAGGTATTGCTGAAATTGAAAAGTGCGCTTGGGTTTGTGATTTTTATGCTAAAAATGCCGAAGACTTTTTAGCAGATCAATTAATAGAGACAGATGCTGAAGAAAGCTTTATCAGTTACGATCCGTTGGGAGTTATTTTAGCAATTATGCCATGGAATTATCCGTTTTGGCAAGTAATGCGTTTTGCTGCACCAACACTAATGGCAGGTAACACAGCTCTGTTAAAACACGCGTCAACTACCACACAGTGTGCTTTAGAAATTGAAAAATTATTTGAAGATGCAGGTTTTCCTGAAGGTTGTTTCCAAACCTTATTGGTTTCACACGATCAGATTGAAACCATTATAGGCGATGATGTTGTAAAGGCTGTAAGTCTTACAGGAAGCGAAGGAGCAGGTCGTAAAATTGCTGAAATAGCAGGTAAAAACCTAAAGAAAGCAGTTTTAGAGCTCGGCGGAAATAATGCTTGCATCGTTCTTAAAGATGCAGATTTAGATAAGCATATAGGTACAATGACTTGGGCACGTATGCAAAACGCAGGTCAGAGTTGTATCGCAGCCAAGCGTTTTATAGTAGTTGAGGATATTTATGATGAATTCTTAACTAAGTTTAAAGCCAAAGTAGAGTCCTATGTCGTAGGAAATCCAAAGGAAGACAAAACAGAAGTAGCAACAATGGCTTCTGTTAGCTTGGCTGAAGAAGTAGAACAACAAGTCAAAAAATCTTTAGACAAAGGTGCTAAAGTTGTTTATGGAAATAAACGCGAAGATGCACTCTACCATCCTACAATTTTGGAAAATGTCACTGCAGAAATGCCAGTTTTTAAAGAAGAGGTTTTTGGTCCTGTAGCTGCAATTATAAAAGTTAAAAATGAAGATGAAGCATACGAGGCGGCATCAAATTCCAGATTTGGTTTAGGAAGTATGGTGTTTACTAAAAACACAGATAAAGCCAAAAAACGAATAGGCGATATCGCTGATGGAGCATTCTTTATCAACGAACTTGTAAAATCCGACCCTAGATTGCCATTCGGTGGAACCAAAGCTTCAGGTTATGGAAGAGAGCTTTCTAAGGAGGGTATTAGGGAGTTTGTGAACGTTAAAACTGTTTACAGTAGTAAATAAGAAAAATCACTTTAATTTATCTGAATGGAGTTGTCTTAGCTTATGAAGTTTAGGGTCTATTACAAACGTACAATAGCCATAATCTGGATTGTTTTTATAGAAATCCTGATGCTCTTTTTCGGCTTCAAAAAATGTTTGAGCTTTAGTGATTTCAGTTACTATAGGTTTTTCAAAATAAAGCGCTAATTCATTAAGAACGAGTTTAGCGGTTTTTTTCTGTTCTTCGTTATGATAAAAAATAACAGAACGATATTGTGTTCCTCTGTCAGCACCTTGCTGATTTAAAGTTGTTGGATTATGAGTTGTCATAAAGATGATAAGAATATCTTGATACGAAATTACATCAGCATCAAATGTAACCTGCACCACTTCAGCATGTCCTGTTAAACCCGAACAAATTTCTCTGTAAGTTGGTCTGCCAGGAACAGTTCCGCCAGAATACCCGGAAACGACCTTTTCAACACCTTTAACTTCTTCAAAAACAGCTTCTGTGCACCAAAAGCAGCCTCCGCCAATGGTAGCAATCTGTATATTCTTACTCATTTACACTTTCTTTTTCTAAAACCATAGATTCTGAATTTATGCAATACCTTAAACCGCTTGGTTCAGGACCATCTGGAAACACATGGCCTAAATGCGCATCGCAAGTGTTGCACATTACCTCTACGCGTACCATTCCAAAAGACGTGTCTTTTTCATACTTAATGGCATTTTCCTTAATAGGTTGGGTAAAGCTAGGCCAACCTGTACCAGAGCTAAATTTTATGGTAGAGTCAAATAAAGGAGCATTGCAACATACACAATTATACTTTCCATCCTCATAAGTTGTGCATAGTGCACCACTGTGAGGACGTTCTGTTCCTTTTTGTCTTGTAATTCTGTATTGTTCTGGTGTGAGTTCAGCACTCCATTGTGCTTCCGTTTTTTCTACCCTTTTGTCTGGTGTAGGGTTTTCGTTAACCGCAAAATTTATAACATCTTTCCAGGTAAGCATAGCTATTAGTTTTTATGTAAAGATAGTCGAAGTATCTCAGTTTATCTTACTATACTTTAGTTAAGTGCCTGAATTTGGTAGTAAAAAATTCTTTATTGATTTTAAGTTTTGCCATTAGCTCTAGAGAAATCCTTATTTTTAAATCGTTTTAATAGTGTAACTTTATTTAATGAAGAAATCCTTATTTTTTTTACTTCTTACGTTAACTGTTTCGTTTTTTAGTTTTGGTCAATTTTCCCCAAACATTTATAATTATTCTATTGCTGAGTATAAGGCAAGTAACCAAAATTGGGATTTGTGCAGAGCAAATAATGGGAAAGTTTACGTAGCAAACAATATTGGGTTACTAGAATATGATGGAATAGATTGGAAATTATTTCAGCTACCTAATAAAACTACAGTAAGGTCGGTTTGGGTTTTTAATGATTTAATTTTTACGGGTTCTTTTGAAGAGTTTGGCTACTGGAAGGAAGATGATTACGGCAGTTTGGAATATACCTCTTTGAGCGAGCTGATAAAATCTGAAATTTCGCCTAATGAGGAAATATGGCAAATTTTAAGCTACAACGATAAGGTTGTATTTCGATCTTTTTCTAGCATTTATGTTTATGATTTTAAGACTGTAGAGCGCATTCATCCTAGTTCTGCAGTAATATCTCTGAGTTTAGTAGATGATGATTTGTTTGTGTCTACCTTAAATAATGGAATATATAAACTAGAAAATAAGAATTTAATTCCCTTCTTTTCTGATGCTGCCTTGCGAGATACTAAAATAATATCCATTGTAAAACAAGAAAATTCATATCTAATAATGACCTCCTTAAAAGGAAGTTTTCATTTAAGTTCTAATAGGTTAAGACCAACACAGTATTCTTTTAACGACGATATTCAGCAGCATCAATTAAATAAGTTCTCCATGCTAGAAAATGGCGATATGGTTTTTGGAACTATAAAGGATGGTGTATATGTGGCTGATGCTAACGGAGACATTAAATTTCATATTAGTAAAGAAAATGGATTAGTTAATAATACTGTTTTAAGCCAGTTTTTGGATCAGAATAATAAGTTGTGGCTTGGTTTAGATAATGGAATATCAACTATAGATTTAAAGAATACTAACTACTTTTTTAATGATGTATCAGGGAAATTAGGAGCAGTGTATGATATTGTAAAGTATCAAGATTTACTTTACATAGGCACTAACACAGGTCTTTTCTATCTCGATAAAAATAATGATTTAAACTTTATAGATGGTTCGCAAGGACAGGTTTGGGACTTAAAGATTATTGATGGAAATCTTTTTTGCGGTCATAATGAAGGAACTTTTCTAGTCAATAAGAATCAGATACAGAAAATTTCAGATTTTACAGGAGGGTGGACAATACAAAAGGTGCCAGAGCATGATGATTTATATATACAAGGTACTTATGCTGGTTTGGTTAAATTTCAACAAAAGAATGGTAGTTGGGAAACCAAGCATATGGGGCAAACAACAATTCCTTCGAGATTTTTAGTGTTTGAAAATCCCTCTACAGCTTGGGTTGCACATGCTTATAAAGGAGTCTATAAGGTTAATTTTAATAGTTCTTATGACACAATTACAAAGATTACCAATTATGGAAGTAAAGGATTAGATTCAGAATATAACCCAAGAGTATACAATCTTAAAAACGATATAGTATTTAAAACTAATAACGGCTGGCAAAAATACGAACCTCTGTTAGATTCTATTGTTCCTTTTGAATTGTTAAATAAAAAATTTGGTAAAGAAGCCTACATCATTTCAGAAAAATCTATGAGTCCTATAGTGCTTAAAGATAAAAGTGGAGTTATAAGTTTTAAGTATATAAATAATGATAGTATAGAACGGAAAATAAACAACAAGCTAATAAAGAATAGATATATAATAGATTACGAACATGTTTCTAAAATTGATGAAGCGCTATTTGCGCTAAACTTAGATAATGGTTTTATGCTTATAGATGAAACTTTTAGAGACTCTATAGCGATTTATAAACCACAAGTTGAGTCTATTAAGCTAAATGGAAAGTCTATTCAGTTATCTTCTATAAACGATGATAGAACGATTAAATTAAAACATAATGGGAGTATAAATTTAGAACTTTCTTCATCTAAATCTAGCAATCATTATTTTGAATATAGTATACCGTCATTAAGTAAAGATTGGTTTAAAGTAGATAATAGAAACTTAGAGTTAAATAACATTAATCACGGTACATATGATCTATTACTAAGAACCAGAGATGATTCTGGAAATACGTCAACAGTTGAAAAATTGTTTTTAGATGTTAGTCCACCATGGTATAAAGGAACTTTAGGTTTTATATTATATGTTTTGTTATTGTTTGGTTTTATAGGGTTGTTTTATTATTTACATCACAAAAAAATTCAAAAAGAACAGCGATTAATTCGAGTTAAATATCAAAGAGAACAGCATAAATTATTGCGTGAAAAGACACTTGAAAATGAAAAGAATATAGTTCAACTAAAGAATGAGTCCTTACAGAATGAATTAAAAATAAAGAGCAAGCAATTAGCAAACAATGCTATGGCATTGGTTAAGAAGAATGAGGTGCTTCAAGACATCAAGAGAGAGTTAGCTGTTAATAAAGAAGGATTTAAAGATTATTATTCTTACAAAAAGCTTGTGAAGAAGTTAAATAATTCTATAGAGCATAAGGATGAGTGGGAAGTGTTTGAGGAAAATTTTAATCAAGTACATGATGAATTTTTTACAAAGTTAAAGTCACGTCATCCAGTATTAACACCTAAAGATTTGAAAGTCTGTGCCTACATCAAAATGAATTTAGCCAATAAAGAAATTGCACCACTAATGAATATCTCTGTTAGAGGTGTAGAAACCCACAGATACAGGCTAAAAAAGAAATTGAGTTTAGAAAATGATATTTCTTTGACGGATTATTTACTAAATATTAAATAATAGCTACTTAAAGTTGTTAAATTAATATTTTCAACTACGTCATTACTACGTCACTTTGTTAAAAACTTTACATTTTACAACGTTTTCGTTTATATTTAAACTACGTCAAATTGCGATTTTACGGGCTTTTTAGAGCTTCTAATATTTGTTGGTGTAATTAAAATGTAAATGGACCACTTATTAAATTCAGGTTAAGGTTTTAACTTTATGTTTAGAAAAAAACTAACTATTTCAATCTAAATGTTAATGTATGAAAACTAAATTCAGTTTAATATTACTTTTATTTTTTGCACTCGTTTCCTGGGGACAACAAATAGAGGTAAGTGGTGTAGTAACTTCAGCAAGTGATGGAATTCCGTTGCCTGGTGTAAGTGTATTTGTCGAAGGTACCTCAATAGGTGCAGTCACCGATTTTGATGGAAAGTACACTATAGGTGTACAAAGCGGTCAAAAATTAAATTTCAGCTATATAGGGTTCAAAGCTCAAAGTATAGCTGTTACCAATCAAACCGTAGTCAATGTAGCTTTAGAAGAAGATGTAGAATCTCTAAATGAAGTAGTTGTAGTGGGTTATGGTACGCAGAAAAAAGCAGATTTAACAGGCGCTGTCTCTACTGTCAAAACCGAGGCTATTAGTCGTACACCAGCGGCTCAAATTACGCAAGGCTTTCAAGGTCAGGTAGCTGGTGTTCAAATAAGCAGCCAGGGCTCACCAGGAGAAACTCCTCAAATACGCATTAGGGGAACAAACTCATTATCGGGATCTAATAATCCTCTTTTTGTGGTAGACGGAAACTTTTTCGATAACATTGATTTTTTAAACCCTAGTGAAATAGAGAGCGTTTCTATTTTAAAAGACGCGTCTTCAGCATCAATTTATGGTGTTAGGGCAGCAAATGGTGTTATCGTTATCACAACTAAAGGTGGCAGTTATAATAAGAAACCAGAAATATCATTTTCCTCCTACGTTGGTGTTCAACGTGCTCAAAACATTCTAAAAATGGCTAACGCAGAGCAGTTTACAACTTTCGCCTTAGAGTCTGGCTCACAAGCGGAAATTGAGAGTGTGGAGCAAGCGATTCAGCGTTTTGGTCGTAGTAGAGTTAATCCTAACATTCCAAATGTTAATACAGACTGGTACGATGAAGTATTAAGAGATGCACCAATTGAAAATTATGATATTCAAGTTACAGGTGGTTCAGATAAAATATCTTACTCACTTGGAGGAAACTTTTTTTCGCAGCAAGGTATTTTGGATATGAAAAATAGCTTTAACCGTTCTAACCTGCGTGCAAGAATTGATGCTAAGGCAACAGATTGGTTAAAAGTGGGTGGTAATGTATTATATAGTAACGCTGTACAATATGGAGATGAAGGGTCTGCGTGGCAACTTACGTATTTCGCAGTACCTATCTTACCTGTATTTGATAATAACTTTACCGAAGCTGATCCATTACCATATTCAGACGCTAGAGAGATAGGATACAGAGGGTCACAAAACCCATTTCCATTAATGGATAATGCAGATAGGAGAGGGGAAAGAAGACGCATAGTCTCAAACTTCTATGCTGATTTTGAAATTTTACCAAAAAAATTAAATTTTAAAAGTAGTCTTTCATATACTTATAGAGGAACCAATGAAAGAATCGTTCAATTGCCATATTTTGTAACTGACGAGTATCAACGCTCTATAGAGCAATCTTCTATAACTCTTAATAATGGTGTTGGAGAAAATTATATTTGGGATAATATACTAACTTACAAAAATAATTTTGGCGAAGACCATGACTTAACTTTAATTGCAGGTACTTCCTTTAGAGATGAGTATGGTAGAAATTTTGGAGCTAGTGGAAATTTTAGCCCTGAGTCATCTTTCGTAAGAAATAATGATAAAACTTGGTACATCCAAAATACCTCACCAGATAGCCGTACAGCTTATGATGGTGGTTTTAGAAATTACGGTTTCTCTTATTTTGGTAGAGCTGAATATCAGCTAATGGATAAATATCTTTTGAATCTGTCATTTAGAGCAGAAGGGACAAACAAATATGATGAAACATATGTATATCTGCCAGCAATTGGTTTAGGGTGGGAGATTTCAAAAGAATCATTTATGGACAATGTTGATTTTGTCAACTTCTTAAAACTTAGAGCAAGTTGGGGGCGTGTTGCTAACGATGCCGTTGGGGCAAGTAACCCTTTATCAGCAAATTCAATAACTACAGTTTTTAACGATACATTTTATAACGGTATTGAATTTGAAACAGTAGAAGATGATATTTCTTGGGAGTTTACAGATGAGTTAAACATTGGGTTATCAGCTTATTTATTTGATAATAGGTTATCACTAGAAGCGGATTATTTTGTTAAAGACACAGACAATTTAGTCATAAATGTTCTTCAATTCATAGGTACCGGTTCTAGCCGTCAAAATGTTGGAGGTGTCAGAAACAAGGGTATTGAATTAGCTGCTACTTGGAGAGGTCAGTTCTCAGATGATTTTAGTTACTCTATATCAGGTAATTTTAGTACTCTAGATAATGAAATAACCAGTTTAGCAGGCCAACCTGTTCTAGAAACTGGTACAG
Organism: Winogradskyella sp.; assembly: GCA_002722255.1. Classification (GTDB taxonomy): domain Bacteria; phylum Bacteroidota; class Bacteroidia; order Flavobacteriales; family Flavobacteriaceae; genus Winogradskyella; species Winogradskyella poriferorum. The sequence goes on from PBLD01000002.1 coordinate 122,458, forward strand.
CAGAAGCAAGACAAAGAATTATCGTAGGTCAGCCCATAAACGTATTTTATGGATGGGAAATAGATGGTGTTTATCAAAATGAAGCAGAAATTCTTGCAGATCCTGCTGCTCAAGCTGCCATTGCTCAAGGTACGGATATTAGTCCTGGTTACTTTAGATATAAAGACAGAAATGGAGACGGTATTCTTGATGCGGAGGATAGAACTTACTTAGGCTCACCAATACCTACGTTTTATTATGGAGGTAATATAGGCCTTAATTACAAGGATTTTGATTTAAATATTGCATTCTATGGTCAAGGAGGCAATGTTATATTTAATTCTAACAGACAAGAAGTAATTAGAACACAAGGAAGGAATATTGATGCTGATTTAGCAATAAATAGATGGAGAGGGGAAGGTTCAACAAATTCTTACCCATCTTCAGAAGGATATAGACAAGTTTGGAATCAACGATTATCAGAGTTTTTCTTGCAAGATGGTGATTTTTTCAGGATACAAAATATTCAGTTAGGCTATACCCTGAAACAAGAAAAATTACCAGAAATACGTCTAACGCTAACTGCTGATAGACCGTTTCTATGGACAAAAAGCTTTAATGGCTTTAATCCAGAAGTAGGTTTTGATGGCCGTGATACACAAACATATCCAACTCCATCAGTTTACTCGTTGGGAGTACAAGTTAAATTTTAAAAACTTTAAGCTATGAAACAAATATTTAATTTTAGATTAATTCTTTTCATTCTATCTGTTTTTCTTTTTACCTGTTCAGAAAAACTAGATGAAGAGCCAGAAAACCAAACATTGGTTAACGAGATTGATTACTCAAGTGAAGAACTTGCTTTTGGTACTTTAATAGGTGCTTATCAGAACTTCCAGAGTGTAGGTTGGGAACAAATTCCCTTATTATCAGTTCGAGGTGATGATGTTAACGCAGGTGGGCAAGGAGATCAGCAAGGTTTTGCTGATACCGATAATTACATTTATGACAATAATTATTGGATGTATAATGTATTCTTTGAAAACTGGGCAGAGGACATTGTTCAGGTAACAGCTCAGATAAGTGCATTAGAAAGGTTTAGAGATGGTGGAGTAGACTCTGATTTAATTGACCAATATATTGCTGAATGTAAGGTTTTAAGAGGGTTTATGACGCTACAGCTATCAAGATTATTTGGAGATGTATATAAGATTAACACCCTTGATTTTACTCAGATTGAAGTCGCAACAAAAGATGACCTTATGGAGTGGATTTCTGACCAAATGGACGAAGCAACCCCATTCTTGTTAGATGTGGCACCGAACCAGCGTCAAGATTTACCGGGCGGTATAACAAAATACACAGCATTAACTGTTAAAGCAATTGCAAACTTAGAAATCGAAGATTATCAAAGTGTTGCTGATGCAACAGGAGAGATTATAAATTCTGGAAAATTCCAGCTATTTAACGATTATTATGAACTATTTAAAATTCCTGGAAAATTAGCGAATGAGAATATTTGGGAAATTCAATATTCTGATTTCGGACAAGCCTCAGGTGAGAATGTTAGTCATTTATATGCGTTTTATGGACCTCAGAATTGGACCGCTGCTGTAGAGGAAGCTACTAGTGGTTGGGGTTTTTATGAGCCAAGCCTTAAGTACATAAAATTCATGTTAGATAGAAACGAAACAGTTAGACTTGAAACTAGTGTGCTTTTCACAAATGATGGTATTGACGAAATTCTTACGGATCCAGACTATCAAAATCTTCCAGCATTTGTTTCTAATACCACTAGAGATGGGGACATCATAAATAACTACTCAAGAGCTAATTTTGCAAGTGGTAAGCATTATTTACCTTCAAATCAATTAACGCCTGGTAGAACAGCTTATGGAACAAATAAAAACTATACAGTGTTAAGGTATGCTGAAGTACTTTTGATGTATGCAGAAGCTCTAACTCGAGGGGCAAATGGTACCGCTGGTACAGCATCAGAAGCTGTCAATATAGTTAGGGCTAGAGCAGGTATGCCTGCTTTGGCTAATGTTACCAGTCAAGATGTAATGGATGAGAAATTTGCTGAGTTAGGAATGGAATGGGGTGTTAGGTTTTATGATATGGTAAGACTTGGTAATTTTGATGAGTTGAGCTATGATGGTAGAACATTTTCATCAGATAAAGTCTTCTTACCATATCCACTAGAACAACTTGATTTAAGTTTCATTTTAAGCGAATACGCTAATAATAACAATTAATAACTATGAAAACTAATAATATATTTAAACTTGTGGTTTGCTGTTTACTTTTGTTTTCAGCATGTGACGAAGGCATAGATCCAATCACAGAAGTAGATCCAGGACCAGATGCAGGTGCACCTATTGTAACAATTGAAAGACCTGTTGATGGTTTTTCAATTCAAGTACCAGACCCAGTAACTTCTACACCTATTGAATTTAGAGCAGAAGACGATATAGAACTTGCTTCGGTAAGTGTTAAATTGGATGGATTGGAAATAGCATCATATGATGAGTTCTTGGATTACAGAATTTTTATTGAAGAGTTCGTATATGACAATATTACAACAGGAGATCACGTACTAGAAGTTTCTGCAACAGATTTGGTAGGCAACACAACTGTTTCCGTTTCTAATTTTAGTAAAGAGCCTCCTTATACACCGCTGTATCCAGGAGAGACTTTCTATATGAACTTTGATGGTAGTTACAGTGAGTTGGTTAGTGTAACAGACGCAGATGAGTTTGGTAGCCCTGGTTTTGCACCAGAAGCTAGAGTTGGCTCAGGTGCTTACGCTGGATCTCCAGACTCTTATTTAACCTTCCCGACAGATGGTCTTTTAGCAAATGAGTTTAGCGCATCATTTTGGTTAAAGGTTAATGCAACACCAGATAGAGCAGGTGTATTAGTTATTGGTCCACCAGACGAAAATAATCCAGACGCTCAAAATAATAGAACAAGTGGATTTAGATTTTTCCGTGAAAATGCTGGAGGTATGCAACGCTTCAAGTTGAATGTTGGTAGCGGCGATGGTGATTCTTGGTTCGATGGTGGTGCAGCTGCCGATGTAGACCCTACGGTAGATCAATGGGTACATTTTGCGTTTACTATATCCGATTCACAGTGTGTGGTTTATAAAAACGGTGAAGTTGTTAGTCAAAATTCATTTACAGGTGTAGATTGGACAGGTTGCGATATTCTTTCAATTATGTCTGGTGCGCCTAGATTTACTGGTTGGAACCATAGGTCAGATGAAAGCTATATGGACGAGTTAAGGCTGTTCAACATGGCATTAACTCAAGAGGACGTTATAGAGTTAATAGCTCAGGCAGATGAGATATTTAAGTTAGATTTTAATGGCAGTTATACCGAAAGCTATAGTAATGAGGACTGTACTGAAGTCGGTACCCCAGGTTTTTCTTCAGACGCTTATGAAGGTACAAGTGCTTATCAAGGTGCAGCGGATTCATATTTAACATTCCCAACGGATGGTTTGTTAAACGAAGAATTTTCTGCAGTATTCAGATATAAGCTTAATGGTACACCAGACAGAGCAGGCGTACTTGTAATAGGACCACCAGACACTAACAATCCAGATGCTCAAAACAACAGAACAAGTGGATTTAGATTTTTTCGAGAAAATGCTGGAGGAATGCAACGTTTTAAATTAAATGTTGGTAATGGGTCAGGAGATTCTTGGTTCGATGGAGGTGCTGCTGCAGACGTAGATCCTAACAATCCGCAATGGGTGCAAATGGCATTTACAATTTCAAGTACCGAATGTGTAGTTTACATTGATGGTCAGGTGGTAAGCCAAAATGCATTTACTGGTGTAGATTGGACAGATTGCGATATTCTCTCAATAATGTCTGGAGCACCAAGGTTTACCGGTTGGAATCATAGATCCGATGAAAGCCTAATGGATAATCTAAGAATTTATAAAAAGGCACTCTCTCAGGAAGAAATTCAATCTATGCTGTAGCATAAATTATTGAGCCGAAACACCAATTAAGTGTGTATAAACTTTTGAATTAGTCTTTATTGCTTTAGCTGCATTTATCTACATAAATGCAGCTAAAGTTTATCCTAAACTTACTAATGAATTCAATTTATCAAAATAAAGTTTTTGTTTTGACAGCAATGATATTATCAATATTTAGCTGTAAGAACGATAAAAAAAGTGCTGATAGTTCTGATGTTGCTTTGACTGAGAATGTTAAAGTTAAATGGAGCGAAGAAGAACTATTGGATTCCATTCAATTCCAAACCTTCAACTATTTTTGGGAAGGAGCAGAACTAAACTCTGGTTTAGCAAGAGAACGTTTGCATATAGATGATGTATATCCTACATCTCCTAAAAATACAGTAACAACAGGTGGCAGCGGTTTTGGGCTAATGGCCATATTAGTTGGTGTTGAACGAGGTTGGATTTCTAGAGAAGAGGCCCTCAAAAGATATACAAGAATTGTTGGTTTTCTTGAAAAAGCAGATCGTTTTCACGGTGCTTGGTCACATTGGATTGATGGTGAGACAGGTAAAGTTTATCCATTTGGAAAAAAAGATAATGGAGGCGATTTAGTTGAAACGGCATTTTTGGTACAAGGCTTATTGACGGTTGCTGAATATTTTAAAAACGGCAATGAACAAGAAAGGCAATTGGCAAGCAAAATAAATCAACTATGGCAAGAAGTAGAATGGGATTGGTACACTAAAAACGGTGAAGATGTGTTGTATTGGCATTGGTCTCCAGAATACGGGTGGGAAATGGATTTTCCAGTGGGAGGATATAATGAGTGTTTAATTATGTATGTTCTGGCAGCAGCTTCACCAACACATTCTATTTCAAAGGAAGTCTATGAAAAAGGTTGGGCAAGAAATGGTGAAATTGTTTCGGATGAATCGTATTATGATGAAGATTTAGTACTGGATTATTACCAACATAGTGATGCCAAAATAGGCCCATTGTTTTGGGCGCATTATTCCTATTTAGGGCTAAATCCAAAGGGCTTGTCAGATCAATATGCAGATTATTGGGAACTCACTCAAAATCACGCTAAAATCCATTACAAATATGCTATTGACAACCCAAAAAAATTTAAGGGCTATGGCGATAGTCTTTGGGGTTTAACATCAAGTTATTCTTTAAAGGGGTATGCAGGCCATAGACCTGGGTTAGATTTGGGTGTGGTCTCACCAACAGCAGCATTATCTTCATTCCCTTATACCCCAAAAGAGAGTATGAAAATGTTAACTAATATTTACAAAAATCATGATAGTTTGGTTGGCAAGTACGGCCCTTATGATGCTTTTAGTTTTGAACACAATTGGTACACACCAAGATATTTAGCAATAGACCAAGGTCCAATTCCAGTGATGATTGAGAATTATAGAACAGGAATGTTCTGGGACTTATTTATGAAAAACAAAGATGTACAAAACGGATTGGATAAGCTTGGCTTTAAATACTAAAAATTTAACAATGAAGAAACTTAGTTTCATATTATTGTTGCTCATTTTAAGCTGTGGAAAAGATGACGGACCAGGTTATCAAGAACCTTACAATCCAAATGATGATGATCCTGTTGTACAGCTAACAGATGATGAAATTATGGATTTAACTCAGCAACAAACGTTCAAATATTTTTGGGATTATGCTGAAAGTAATTCAGGTGCAGCAAGAGAGAGATACCATCCTAATGATCCTAACAACAGCCAAAATGTTATCACTACAGGAGGCAGTGGCTTTGGTTTAATGGCTATTATTGTTGGTATTGAAAGAGGTTACATTTCAAGAAGCGAAGGAGTACAAAGATTACAACAGATACTTAACTTTTTTGAAGGTGCAGACCGTTTCCATGGCGCTTGGTCACATTGGATTGATGATGGCACAGGTGCAGTAATTCCTTTTAGTGCACAAGACGATGGAGGTGATTTAGTTGAGACGGCTTTTTTCGTTCAAGGATTAATTTGCGTCAAAGAATATCTAAAAAACGGCTCTACCGAAGAACAAGCATTAGCAAACCAAGCTGATGCACTCTGGAAAGGTATAGAGTGGGATTGGTACACAAACGGACAAAATAAACTGTTGTGGCAATGGAGCCCTAATAATGGTTTTGCAATTAACTTAGAGTTGAGAGGTTATAATGAAACTTTGATAGCTTTTATTCTGGGTGCTGCATCACCAGATTATCCAATTCCTGCCGATGCTTACCATCAAGGCTGGGCAAATAACGGAAACATTGTGTCTTCTTCAAGTCAATATAATATACCTTTAATTTTAGATCATGCAGGTACCGGAACAGGCCCTTTATTTTGGGCACACTATTCATATTTGGGTTTAAATCCCTCAAACTTAAACGATCAATACGCTAATTATTGGAATTTGAATGTTAATCATACCAATATTAATTACCAATACAGCGTTAACAACCCAAATAATTTTGCAGATTATGGACCAGATTGTTGGGGATTAACAGCAAGTTACAGCCGAAATTCAGATGGTTCCGTGGGCTACTCTGCTCACGATCCAGAAAATGACAGAGGTGTTATTTCTCCAACGGCGGCAATCAGTTCAATTACCTATACACCAGAAAAATCCTTGGCAGCGATGCATTATTTTTATGAAAATGATTTAATGGGACCTGCAGGTTTTTATGATGCCTTTAGTCCTGAGTATAATTGGGTGGCTGAACGTTATTTAGCCATTGACCAAGGACCGCAAATCATAATGATAGAAAATTACAGAACAGGATTGTTATGGAATCTATTTATGCAAAACGAAGATGTACAAAATGGTTTGGATGCTTTAGGATTCACTTATTAATTTTTTATAAAATGAAGCTATTTAAAAATATATTAACGCTATGTTTAGTCTGCCTTATGGCGTTTTCTAATGCTCAGGAGGATTTTTACAAAGAACAAGTTCACGTAAAAGATGAAGATACCTTGCAGTATCGAATTATGTATCCCGAAAATTTTTCCGAGGAAGAAACATATCCAGTTGTATTGTTTCTACATGGTGCAGGAGAACGAGGTAAAGACAATCAAAAGCAACTCGTTCACGGTAGTAAGTTGTTCGCAGATAAAACCAACAGAGGTGCATTTCCTGCAATTGTAATATTCCCTCAATGTCCTAAAAGTGACTATTGGTCCAAAGTAGATGTTGATAGATCGACGAAGCCTATAGGATTAAAGTTTGAATATGAAACTGGCCCAACAACAGCAATGGCATTGGTCTTGGATTTAATGGATGAATTTGCTGAAAAACATTTTGTAAAAAAAGAGAAAATATATGTTGGTGGCTTGTCTATGGGTGGCATGGGAACTTTTGAAATTCTTTCGAGACGGCCAGATATGTTCGCAGCAGCCTTTGCCATTTGTGGTGGTGGCGACCCGGAATCTGCAAAAGAATATGCAAATACTACTGATCTCTGGGTATTTCACGGCGCAAAAGACGATGTGGTTGATCCTCAACTTTCAATAGATATGGTCAGTGGTATTTTAAAATACGGCGGTAAACCAAACTTTACGTTGTATGCCGATGATAATCACAATAGTTGGGATTCTACTTTTGCAGAACCTGAATTATTAAAATGGCTTTTTTCTAAATCAAAAAAATAATGACAGCTTTCAAAAATTCTAATATAAAATCCTTTATAATAGCTTTTTGTTTTCTAACGGCAATATCTTGCAATACAAGTGAAAATAAAACAGCATCCTCTAAAACCGATAATCCGTATCAAGCAAAGGTCGATTCCATTATCGGTCTGATGACTTTAGAGGAAAAATTAGGTCAATTAAACCTTCCTGCAACAGGCCCAATCACCACAGGTTCTTCAAAAAGTACAGATGTTGTCAAGAAAATTGAAGACGGAAAAATAGGTGGTCTCTTCAATCTTGGAGATCCGAAAAATATTTATGAAGTACAGAAAATCGCTGTTGAAAAAAGCCGACTAGGCATTCCTTTAATTTTCGGAATGGATGTTATTCACGGATTCAAAACCACATTCCCAATTCCATTAGGTTTGTCATCTTCTTGGGATATGGAAATGATTGAAAAAACGGCACAAATCGCAGCATCTGAGGCAAGCGCTAACGGCATCAATTGGACGTTTTCGCCAATGGTAGATATTTCTCGCGATCCGCGTTGGGGAAGAGTTTCCGAAGGAAATGGTGAAGATCCATATTTGGGAAGTGAAATTGCCCGTGCTATGGTTAGAGGGTATCAACAAGACGATTTGGCTGCTAAGAACACGTTAATGTCTTGCGTAAAGCACTTTGCATTGTATGGTGCACCAGAAGCAGGTAGAGATTACAATACGGTAGATATGAGTCGTATTCGTATGTATAACGAATATTTAGCGCCTTACAAAGCTGCTGTAGACGAAGGTGTTGGCTCTGTAATGGCATCCTTTAACGAGATTGATGGTGTGCCTGCAACAGGAAACAAATGGTTATTAACAGATTTACTTCGTGATGATTGGGGATTTGATGGTTTTGTGGTGTCTGATTATACTGGTATTTACGAAATGCGTGCACACGGAATGGGTGACGAATACGATGTAACCTCGCTAGCTTTAAAAGCTGGGTTAGATATGGATATGGCAGGAGATTCGCCAAATATTAAAGCCTCTTTTACTCATGCCTTAAAAGGTGCATTAGACCAAGGTAGAATTTCTATGGAAGATATTGACACTGCTGTTGCACGTGTGTTAACCGCAAAATACCAATTAGGTTTATTTGACGACCCTTACAAATATTGCAGCGAAGAACGTGCCAAAAACGAAACCTACACACAAGAAAATAGAGATTATGCACGTCTTGTTGGTGCAGAATCTTCAGTATTATTAAAAAACGACAATCAGCTTTTACCATTAAAAAAATCTGGTACTATTGCTGTTATTGGTCCATTAGCTAAAGCTAATAGTAATATGGCTGGGACTTGGTCTGTATCTACAGATCATCAAAGTTCTATTTCTGTTTGGGACGGTTTACAACAAACCGTTGGTAACAATGTTAATTTATTATATGCTAAAGGAAGTAACTTAGATTATGATTTAGACCTAGAAAAACGCGCTACAATGTTCGGTAAAGATATTCCAAGAGATGGAAGAACAGATCAGCAAATGCTTGATGAAGCTTTAGCAATTGCTAAAAAATCTGATGTTATTGTAGCTACTATTGGTGAGTCTGCTGAGTTTAGTGGCGAAAGTAGTAGTCGTACAGATTTAGGCATTCCGCAAGTTCAAAAAGATTTATTACAAGCCTTATTAAAAACAGGAAAACCGGTTGTTTTAGTACTGTTTACAGGTAGACCTTTAACGTTAGTTGAAGAGAGTGAAACCGTTCCGGCAATCCTTAATGTTTGGTTCCCAGGAAGCGAAGCTGGTTTATCCATTTCAGATGTATTGTTTGGTGATGTTAACCCTTCAGGAAAATTAACGGCAACATTCCCAAGAAATGTTGGTCAAGTTCCGTTATTCTATAATCACAAAAATACAGGTCGTCCATTAGGAAACGACGAAGGTCATTTTGAAAAATTCAAAACCAATTATTTAGANGTTCGTAACGANCCTTTATATCCNTTTGGTTACGGATTAAGCTACACNACTTTTGAGTATNGNGAGCTTAAACTAGATAAAACATCGATGTCTCAAAANGANACAATTAATGTTTCNGTAGATATTACAAATACTGGTNATTACGACGGAAAAGAAGTAGCNCANTTATACATAAGAGACTTAGTTGGTAGTGTAACAAGACCNGTAAAAGAGCTTAAAGGCTTCCAAAAAGTATTNATTAAAAANGGTNAAACTGTAACAGTTACTTTTAAAATTTCGGTTGAAGACTTAAAATTCTACAACTCTAATTTAGATTTTGTTGCAGAACCTGGTGAATTCCAAGTTGCTATCGGAACAAACTCTGATGTTGCATTAAAAAATTCATTCAAACTTTTAGATTAATAGCTAATTATTATGCCACACATAAAATATAAGACGTTTTCCCTAGTTTTAATGGCGTGTGTGGCTTCCCTTTTTTTAAGTTACGCACAATCTAAAATCATCAATTCGGGTTGGCAATTTTCTGAAGATAAAATCCATTGGCAAACCGTAAATATTCCACATACGTGGAATGATAAAGATGCGTTTGATGACGAGTCTGGTTACCGTCGCGGTTTAGGCTATTACAAGAAGCAAATCTATGTGTCTTCTCAAGATAAAGACCAGATTTTCTATCTAAAATTTAATGCTGTAAATCAGGAAGCTACCGTTTTTATTAATGGGAAAAAAGCAACCAATCACAAAGGTGGTTACACAGCGTTTAATGTTGAAATAACATCGCTTTTAAACTTTGATGCTTATAATTTAATTGAAGTTGAAGTCGATAATTCTCACAATGACAACATTCCACCTCTTGATGCAGATTTTACATTCTATGGAGGTATCTATCGCGATGTGGAATTGATTAAAGTCCCAAAACAGCATTTTAGTTTAAAGGATTTTGCATCCGATGGTTTTTATGTCAATTATTACAACGTTTCCAACGACAAAGCTGGTGTAAAAGTTGANNTATTNATAGATAATTTTGAAANCAAAACCGATGCNCATTTATATCTTGAAATTTTNGATGCNGAAGGAAATCGTNTTAGAGAAGAACATCAAGGATTAACTTTAAAATCNAATAAAACTGAAACNGTNNAGGTCAAGTTTCCTGAAATTAAAAACCCNAANTTATGGTCGCCAGACNATCCNTATTTATACAAANTACANCTAACCTTAAGTGATAAAAACGGAACNNTTTTAGANCAAAAACAATCTAATTTAGGCTTTCGNTGGGCAACTGTAGATCCTGAAAAAGGNTTTTTTCTTAACGGAAAACCAATAAAATTAATTGGTGTAAATCGTCATCAAGATTATAAAGATTATGGNAATGCAGTACCNATTGAGCTNCAAAAACAAGATATTCATCTTATTAAAAATATGGGTGCAAATGTGATACGTTTTGCACATTATCCGCATNCTAGAGAATTATACAAACTTTGTGACGAACTTGGTATTTTGGTATGGACTGAAATACCAATAGTAAATAAAGTGACCGATTCTGAAACCTTTTTTGAGGTCTCAAATACAATGCAAAACGAGCACATCAAACAATATTACAATTACCCAAGTGTAGTAATGTTTGGNTATATGAANGAAATTTTTCTGCGNTTNGCATTCGATAAAAANTCNTCNGATAAAGAAAAAGAAGCTCTAAAAACAACGACTTTAAAACTCGCNAACCAGCTAGAANATTTAACCCGAAAATTGGCACCTAACCACATTACAGTTATGGCTGGTCATTTAAACGAAGTTTATAACGATACTGGCATAGCAGATTTACCAATGCTGTTTGGTTGGAATCTATACTTCGGTTGGTATGATGCACAGATTGAAGATTTAGGTAAATTCTTAGATCAACAACATCAACGTTATCCAAAGCGCTCGTTATTGTTGTCTGAATATGGTCCTGGCGCTGATGTTAGAATTTTTACCAAAACACCCAAAAAGTTCGACTTTTCCACCAATTATCAAGCAAAACTGCATCAATCNTATTACAANCAGATTACAGANAGACCGTTTATGACAGGAATGACAGCTTGGAATTTTGCCGATTTTGGTTCAGAATTTCGTGNTGATGCCATTCCGCACGTCAACCAAAAAGGANTNGTGCAATACGACCGAACACCAAAAGACATTTACTATTGGTACAAATCGGTTTTAGATAATAAAAAACCATTCATACATATCGCAACAGATTATTTAAAGCAACTAACGGTTTTAGAAAATGAAACTGTTCCTATCCAAATATATTCCAATCAAAATGACNTCAATGTCAATTTGAATGGTNANANNTTAGGNNATTTTAAAGTNNAAAACGGTGTTGTTTCTATTGATATGNCTTTCAAAAATGGAAATAATTCTATTNNAGTTTCAACTGAAAATTTTTCCGAAGAAAAAACAATAAAAGTCAATCGTATTGAAGTTTTTGACTTTAAAAACTTCAAACGTTTCGCCATTAATTTAGGTGCGCATTTCAACTTTTATGATAAAACACAAAACATCACATTTGTACCAGACCAAGCGTATAAAAAAGGATGGTTTGGGTATAAAAATGGTTCAGCTTTTGGGATGACCAAAGATAAAAATCAAGGTCTGCCACATAACATTAAGAACACCGATGCAGAACCATTATTTCAAACCTTATTGGAAGGTTGCACAGAATATCAACTGGACGTTCCTGAAGGTAACTATAAGGTGAAATTATACTTCGTAGAGCCACAAATTAAACCAACTGAAAATATTTATAACCTTTCAGAAGTAACTTCAAGAAATACTAAAACACAGCGCATTTTTGATGTGTATATTAACGATACATTAATAGAAAAGCAATTGAATTTAGCCCAAGCTTATCCAGAAAAATATGGTGTAACGTTACAGGCAACTATTCAAACAAAAAAAGGACTAACTTTAAAACTCAACGCTATTGAAGGGTTACCTGTAATTAGCGGTATTTTAATTGAAAAACTAGACTAAATGAAATTAGTAATAAACGTATTTATATTCTTTTTTGTGTTAATACTTTCTGCACAAAATAAAGCAACTTACACGTATTCCATCAAAGGAACAGACACATTAAAACTAGATGTTTACACACCAGAAAACATAAAAAAAACAGACACGTTACCTGTGTTACTTTGGATGCATGGTGGCGGATTTGCAGTTGGTCATAGAGATTATATAGACGATGAAAATTTAGTAAAGTATGCAGCGAAAGAGCAGAATTATATTGGTATTTCTATTTCGTACCGTTTGCTAAGAAAAGGTATAAAAACAGGTTTTGGTTGCGATTGTAGTAAGGACGACAAGCTAGAGACCTTTAAACAAGCTGCTATCGATTATATGGATGCTGCAAAATATGTGGTTGAACACGCTAACGAGCTTCAAATTGATACTACAAAAATCATTGCTGGTGGTAGTAGTGCTGGTGCTGAAGGTATCCTTAATGCGGTTTTTATGCGTGAGTATTTTGTAGATAATGCCGAAGCGTATAGCAATGTAAAATTCGCCGGTGCTTTTTCTTGCGCTGGTGCTATTGTTGATGCAAGTTATATGACGCCAGAAAACGCTGTGCCAACGGTGTTATATCACGGTACAAAAGACCAACTGGTACCTTACGGAAATGCGCCACACCATTATTGTGCACCAACAAAGGATGGCTATATAATGCTAGATGGTTCTAAAATTATTGCTGATAAATTAGAGGAATTTGAAACGTCTTTCTATTTCAATATTGTGAAAGAAGCACGTCATGAAATTTCAAGAATTCCTTATGAAGAATTAGATATTGTGTTCAACTTTTTTGAGCGTACAGTAATTAACGATGAAATCATTCAAACTAAAATTATAAAAACGAAAAAGTAATGCATTTTTTGAATACGTTTAAAATCGTCAGTTCGAGTATTTCGACCCAAAAGTCGAAATGTATCGAGAACAAGAGTATAGGAAACTCTCTTTTTTTATTATTAGCTTTTGTACTGATGGTTTTAGGTTGCAAAGAAAACAAGTCAGAAGCTCTCAATACAGATGTAGCTGAAAACTCAAAACGACCAAACATCATTTACATTATGGCAGATGACCACGCAGCACAAGCCATTAGCGCGTATGGTCATCCTATTAGTCAACTGGCGCCAACACCAAACATTGATAGATTAGCAAAAAACGGTGCAATTTTCAAAAATAATTTTTGTACCAACTCTATTTGCGGACCAAGTCGTGCTGTAGTGTTAACAGGAAAACATAGTCACGTTAATGGATTTAGAATGAATGGCGACCGTTTTGATGGTTCGCAACAAACGCTTCCAAAATTACTAAAAGAAGCAGGTTACAACACTGCAATTGTCGGTAAATGGCATTTACACGGTTATCCTGAAGGTTTTGACCACTGGAATATTTTAAACGACCAAGGGAACTATTACAATCCGCAGTTTATTAAGATTCAAGATACGATTCACATCAACAAAAAACATATTGATACTACTGCGCATTGGACAACCAAGTTACCTGATACCACTGTGGTTAAAGGTTATGCAACCGACTTAATTACAGATTATGCGATTGATTACATAGATGAAAAGAAAAACAGCGACCAACCTTTCTTTTTGATGGTGCATCACAAAGCGCCACATCGTAATTGGATGCCAGCGTTGCGTCACGTTAATAAGTACGATTCGGTGCAATTTCCGTTACCTGATACGTATTTTACAAAGCACGAAAATTCAACTGCATCAAAAGAGCAATTGCAGACTATTTATCGTGATATGTACGAAGGTCACGACCTTAAAATGACCAAGGAAAAAGGCAGTCCAGAATTAGCTTGGAATCCTTGGAAAACCGATTTTGAACGTATGACACCAGAGCAACGTACAGCTTGGGATAAAGCCTATCAACCAAAAAATGATGCTTTTCACGATGCTAACCTATCTGGAAAGGCGTTAGCGGAATGGAAAGGACAACGTTATTTACAAGAATATTTATCAACAATAGCTTCGGTAGATGAAGGTATTGGGAAGATTTTAGATTATTTAGATGCTAATGGTTTAACCGAAAATACCATTGTTGTGTACACATCTGATCAAGGTTTTTATTTAGGTGAAAAAGGATGGTTTGATAAGCGTTTTATGTATGAAGAATCCTTAAAAATGCCATTATTAATCCAATATCCTGAAAAAATTAAACCAGGAACTGTTGTTGAAGGTTTAACGCAAAACCTAGACTTTGCTGAAACCTTTTTAGATTTTGCAGATGTTGATATTCCTAGTGATATGCAAGGAAAATCCTTTGCAGGTTTATTAGATGGTACTGAAAACAACGAAGATTTTAGAGATGCAGTGTACTACCATTATTACGATTATCCAGCATTCCATATGGTAAAAAAGATGTATGGTATACGTACAAATCGTTATAAATTAATTCACGTGTACGACGATATTGATGAGTGGGAATTATACGATTTACAAACCGACCCAAAAGAGTTAACCAACCTTATCGATGACGAAAATTACGACGAGATTGAAACAAAACTAAGAACACGTTTAGCCGAATTACAGCAACAATATAAAGTTACCGAAAAAGAGTTTGAAAAAGCGCCAAAGCAGCGTGTAGATAATGCTTACAAGCAATTTGATAGATTAAGAGGTAATACAGGATCAAAATATCATCATCACTAAAATGAAACATCTCTGGTTAATCTCAAGTCACTTAGTGAACATATTAATAAGATGTTCCATCTGACGATTGAAAAACAATAAAATTTAACAGATGAAATTTAAACATAGCATACAACTCGCATTCGTAATTATAACAATGGTATCTTGTAAACAAAAGCAAGAAAATACTATTGTTTCAGAAGATAATAAAACTGAAACAACAGTAATAGATACCACACAAACCTACATCAATCCGTTAGACATTGATTACACTTATATGGTTTACAATTCTGCCAGAAACAAATCCTATCGTTCTGGTGCAGATCCAGCTGTAATTGAGTTTAAAGGCGAATATTATATGTTTGTTACACGGTCTTTTGGGTATTGGCATTCTACAGATTTAGTCAACTGGAAATTCATAAAACCACAACAATGGTTTTTTGAAGGCAGCAACGCGCCAACCGCTTTCAACTACAAAGATTCTTTAGTTTATTTTGCTGGCGATCCTGCTGGTTACGGAAGTATTTTATATACCGACGATCCTAAAAAGGGATTATGGACACCAACAGCTTCCATTTCAAATAACATACAAGATTCTGAATTATTTATTGATGACGATGGTAAGTCATATCTATATTGGGGAAGTTCTAACGTGCATCCTATTCGTGTAAAGATGTTGAATAAAGATGATCGCTTTTTAGAAACTGGTGTAAGAAAAGAGCTAATAAATTTAGATGAAGAAAAGCACGGTTGGGAACGTTTTGGCGAAAACAACTTTCATCCAACCTTAAAAGAAGGTTATATGGAAGGCGCGTCAATGACTAAACACAACGGAAAATATTACTTGCAATACGCAGCACCAGGTACACAATTTAATGTTTACGCAGATGGTGTGTATGTTGGCGATTCGCCACTTGGACCTTTCACCTATATGAAAAATAATCCTATGAGTTTTAAACCTGGCGGATTTACCAATGGTGCAGGACACGGTATTACAGTAAAGCAAACCAACGGTCAATACTGGCATTTTGCAACGATGGCGTTGGCATCTAACGCGCAATGGGAACGTCGTTTATGCATGTTTCCTACCTATTTTGACGAAGATGGTTTAATGTACAGCAACACATCGTACGGCGATTATCCGCGTTATGGCGCTAATCATCCAACAAAAGCTGGACAACATAATGGTTGGATGTTATTATCGTATAAAGGCAATGTAACGGTTTCGTCTTCGCTTCAACAAATCATGAAATTTACGTCTAATGATGATGAAGTTGAAGTCAAAGAAATCCCTACAGAAACCAATGCTGAAGGACAAATAACTTCAAAAGTTTTAACCGACGAAAACCCTAAAACCTTTTGGGTTGCCGAAGCTAACGACGATAAACAATGGATCACAATAGAATTGTTAAATGAAGGAACCGTACACGCTATTCAGCTAAACTATCACGATCACGAATCAGGAATTTATACACGTGTTGAAGGTTTAAAACATCAATTTACTATTGAAACATCAGAAGATGGAAAAAACTGGAAAACCGTTGTTGATAGAAGTAAATCTGAGATTGACGCACCAAACGCTTATCTTGTTTTAGACGAACCTGTAAAAGCAAAATACGTTAGATATAATAACATTAAAGTACCAGGAAATAACTTTGCGATGTCCGAGGTTAGAGTTTTTGGTCTAGGCTTAGGTGAAGCACCAAACAAAGTATCAAATTTCAAAATTAATCGCGAAAAAGACCGTAGAGACATTTCATTTTCTTGGGATAAAGTTGAAGGCGCGCAAGGATATAACATACGTTGGGGAATTGCACCAGATAAATTGTATCAATCTTGGCAAGTATATGATACCAACACGCATTTTATGCGCTGTTTGGATAGAGATACACCGTATTATTTTACCATTGAAGCTTTTAATGAAAACGGAATTTCTGAACAAACTGAAACTATTTATGTACAATAAAGATGAAAAATTTTATAACACTTTTAGTTGTGTTAACCTCATTATCGGTCTTATCTCAAGACCTGAAAATAATGAGCTACAACATAAAATTAGATTACCCAAAAGAAGGCAAAAACAGTTGGACAAACCGTAAGCCATTCATGGTGAATCAAATCAAGTTTTATGAGCCTGATGTTTTAGGTGTGCAAGAAGCTATGCCAAATCAAATGAAAGATATGGATAGTCTATTGACAGATTATAGTTTTGTTGGTGTTGGTAGAGATGATGGTAAAAATGAAGGCGAATTTTCTGCAATTTTTTATAAAAATAAGGAGTTAAAAGTACTTCAATCTTCAACATTTTGGTTGTCACAAACACCAGATAAAGTCGGTATGGGTTGGGATGCAGTTTGTAATCGTGTGTGTACCTATGCCTTGTTTCAGAATACTACAACTAAGAAGAAGTTTTGGGTTTTCAACACACATTTTGATCACGTGGGTAAAGAGGCACGTTCAAAAAGTGCTGTTTTGATTATGGATAAAATAAAGGGCTTAAATACAGAAGGTTATCCAGTGTTTTTAACTGGCGATTTTAATATGGAACCTAATCACGAAAGTATTGATTATATTTCGCAGACTTTAAAAGATTCTAAAGCGGTTTCAGAATTGGAATTTGGTCCAGAAGGAACGTTTAATGGGTTTCATTTTGACCAACCTGTAAAGCGAAGAATCGATTATATCTTCGTTTCAGAAGATGTTGAAGTTAACAAATATGCAGTGTTAAGTGACAATTGGAATATGCAATATCCATCAGATCATCTACCTGTTTTTATAGAAGCTAAACTAACTAACTAATTATATAACAATGAATAAAAAGACATTTTTACTGCTAATTACCGCAATTTCTGCTCTTGGTGGTTTGCTATTTGGTTACGATACAGGTGTAATAAATGGAGCGCAATTTTATTTGAGTAAATATTTTGAACTCGACGCTACACTTAAAGGTTGGGTTGTTGGTAGTGCCTTACTAGGTTGCTTTATTGGTGCTATTGTAGCAGGTCCAATGAGTATTAAATTTGGTAGAAAATGGTCATTAATTATGTCAGCTATTTTGTTCTCAGTGTCAGCTTGGGGTTCAGGATTACCAGAAATGCTTCCCGAAACCGTAACAATGTTAGTGGTATTTAGAATTATTGGAGGTTTAGGAATCGGAATCGCCTCAATGAACGCACCAATGTACATTGCCGAAATAGCACCAAGTAACATTAGAGGTAAAATGGTAACCTATTATCAATTGGCTATTGTAGTTGGATTTTTTGTGGTGTTTTTGGCAACCTATTTTATAGGAAATAGTTTAACGGAAGCCCAGAATTTACAATTCGGGTGGAGACGAATGTTTTGGTCAGAGCTTGTACCTAGTTTACTGTTTTTGGTGTTATTGTTTTTTGTTCCAAAAAGCCCAAGATGGCTAGCAATAAAAGGCGAAGACAACCAAGCGTTAGATATTTTAAGTAAGGTTCACGGAGAAGATAAGGCTCAAAAGGAGTTGATAGAAATTAAATCATCACTTAAGTCAGATGAGCCTAAGGTAAAGGTCAATTATTTCTCTAAAGCCATATTGGCTATTATAATTATAGGAACAGCTTTGTCTGTTTTACAGCAGTTTACAGGTATCAACGCAGTATTATACTACGGAGCAGATATTTTTGAAAAAGCTTTAGGTTTTGGTAAAGAGGACGTATTGGCACAACAAATACTATTAGCATTTGTGAATCTTGTATTTACATTCGTAGCCATGTACACTGTAGATAAATATGGTAGAAAACCATTATTATATGTTGGTTCTATAGGTATGATATTAGGATTCTTGTTACTAGGTGTTTCGTTACAGCAAAATGCAGTTGGTGTAGTGTCTTTAATTGGAGTTTTAATTTTTATTGGTTCATTTGCCTTGTCAATGGGACCAGTGGTTTGGGTCATATTATCGGAAATGTTCCCTAATAAAATACGAAGTGTAGCAATGTCAGTAGCTGTTGCAGCACAATGGGCTGCAAATTATTTAGTATCACAAACATTTCCAATGGTTATGGAAAGTGAAGCTAATAATAGCGCACCTTGGAATGGCTCAATGCCATATTTTATATTTATAGCATTCATTTTAGTCATTATCTTTTTAACTTATAAGTTTATTCCAGAAACAAAAGGAAAATCATTAGAAGAGATCGAAGCTTTTTGGGAATAAACATAAATTGAAGTATTACAATTAAAAACCCATTCATAATATTATGAATGGGTTTTTTTTCGTGGAGTCGGAGAGAATCGAACTCTCGTCCAAACAAGTAACCAAAGAGCTTTCTACACGTTTAGTCTTTTCTTATTTTTTCGATGCAAAGCTGGCTAAAGACAGCCTACTTTACACTTAGCTTTTTAATCTCAAAAGGGCATCAAAGCACTACCCAATCTTGGTCAATTTTTACGATGCCTCTAAAAAGAACGCCACTAACCAAGGCTTTCTGGAGACATTTAGCCTTCCTACCTTGTAGGAATGTAGCTTGAAATCTTACTATAATTCAGATTAAGCAGCTAAAGCGTAGTTATTCTCGCCGTTTAAAATTTGGTCTAGCCTTTTACGTGTTTCAAAACCATTACACGACGTGCTTACCATTTAATTAATCTCGCTGTCAAAACCAGTCGACCCCAAAATTTTAAAGGTAAAGGAGCGCGAAGTTACAAAAAAAGTTGTGCAACCTCTTAAATCCATTTATTTTCGTGCAAAAATTATTCCATTTACAGTTTACAGTTCACAGTGTCAGTTTTCAGGCACCAAAAAACAATTAAACGAATAAACGATTAAACAAATCCACATTAGTATGAAATTCGCCATCATAAAAGAACGTAAAAATCCACCAGACAGACGAGTTGTATTCTCACCAGAAACTTTAGCAAAAGCCAGAGAAAAGTTTCCAGAAGCTGAGTTTGTTGTTGAGTCTTCCGATATACGTGTGTTTCCGGATGAGGCTTATGCTAAATTAGGATTTACAGTTACAGATGATGTGTCTGATGCAGATGTTATGATTGGTGTAAAGGAAGTTCCTGTTGAAAATTTAATTCCGAATAAAAAGTATTTCTATTTTTCGCATACCATTAAAAAGCAGCCGTACAACCGTAAGTTGCTAAAGGCAATGCTAGAGAGAAACATAGAAATGTACGACCACGAAACCATAGTAAAGCAGAGTGGTGCTCGTTTAATTGGTTTTGGACGTTATGCAGGTTTGGTTGGCGCATACAATGGTTTTAGAGCGTTAGGACTTAGAGATGGTTTGTTCAATTTGCCTAAAGTTGAAACCCTTGCCGACTTGGAAGAAGTAAAAGCTGAATTGGATAAAATCACAATTCCTAATATAAAAATTTTACTTACCGGAACAGGAAAAGTAGCATATGGTGCCAAAGAAATTTTAGACCATTTGGGTATAAAACAAGTTAGCGATGCTTTGTACTTAACGTCTGATTTTACAGAGCCAGTTTACGTTATGGCAGACGTTATGGAATATGCTAAGCGTAAAGATGGTAAAGTAGGAGATAAGTACAAATTCTATAAAGACCCAACAGGTTACGAGAGTAATTTTATGCCTTACGCAAAGCAAACGGATTACTTTATAGCAGGTCATTTCTATGGTAATAATGCACCTTATTTGTTTACAAGAGAAGATGCCAAGCATCCAGATTTCAGAATTAATTTAGTAGCAGATGTATCTTGCGATATTGATGGTCCTGTGGCTTCAACTATTCGTCCATCAACTATAGCAGAGCCATTTTATGGTTACAATCCACAAACTGAGCAAGAAGTTGCATTTGATTATAAAGATGCTATAACCGTTATGGCTGTAGATAACTTACCTTGTGAGCTTCCAAAAGATGCCAGTGAAGGCTTCGGAGAAACCTTTGTTGAGCATGTCATTCCTGCATTTTTTAATAATGATGAACGTGGTGTTTTAAAACGAGCAAAAATCACAACAGCCGATGGTAAGTTGACAGATCGTTTTAAATATCTTCAGGATTATGTAGATGGGAAAGACTGATTTAATCTAGTGCATCATGTAATTTTTTATGATAATCTAAAATAACTCCAAGATTTTTTTGGTCTACACGATTACATTGCATTATTGTGTTCTCAATATCAGTCATTATCAATTGGAACCCACCATTTTCAAAGATATTTCCTGTTCGCTTTTCTATTTTGCCACCTTCGATTAATATTTGTTTTAACACCTCAGTATTTTCGATATTTGGTAGCTCAATGAATTCTATTTTGTCAAAACTCTCTAAATCGTTATTAAGACTTACAGCTAAGTCATTAACTCTGTAACCAAAACGTCTTACGTCGTTTTCGGTTACTTCTTTAGTCTGAAGTTGATTTAACTCATTATAAATGGTACTTTTAATACTAAGGGCTTTTTTATAAAATGTAATTAATTCTTTATGCTGAAGGTATAGTTTTTTTAAGTGGTCGTGATTACCTTGTTTTTTTGCTAGAGCAAGATGAAAAGTACAAAAGTCTTTGTCCCAATCATTAAAATTATCTTTAAATATTTTTTCTCTTTCAGCAAAAAGCTCATTATAACCTTGTTGAACCGTTTTCTTTTTGTAAGTCTTACCTTTAAAGGCAAATGAATTATCTTTTGTAGTCCCTTGAGCAATTTCACTTGCTTTAACCATTAGTACTTCAATTTCTTTTATAGGCTTCATTAGTTCATCTAGCTTGTTCTTAAGATTTTCGTAAGCTGATAATTTTAGTTCTACATTGTCTGTTTCTTTATCAATACTGTCTATTTCAGGAATATTGATAAATCTATTTTCAAAGGCATTCCCAAATTCGCTTAATAATTCTTTACCATGATTTTCAGAGGCAATAAAACTTTCAAACTCTTCAACATTACAGAAACTCTCAGCTTTTTTATTGATATATTGCTCATATATTAAATTCGTCATTTCTTGTTGAAGTTTTTCTTTGTTATTAAACAGCAACCAAGGGGAATCTTCATTTATTTCGCAGGCTACAAATGGTACTTTAGCATTGTCCTGACGCATATCGTTTGGTGGATGACTTGCGTACATGTTTACTTTAGAGTGTTCGGAGCCTACAAAATAGGTTTTACCACCTCTTTTGTCGTTTGGTAAAGCAGTAAGCAAAGTTATTTGCTGTTCCTTAATACGATCTAAACTAAGATTGTTGTGGGTATAAAGATTTTTAGAGAATAGTTTTTTTTGAGAAGCTAGATAAGCATAATTTATAGTGTTATTCCATTTTTCAAAACCGCTGTCCAACTTCCATAATCCAGAAATTATAGCATCGCTACCAGAAGTACTTATGGCAACTTTATCGGCATTGAATTCCATTTCTCTTGAAAGTGAAGAATACATGATGTTGAGAAACTGGTAGAACAAGTTTAAGACTTGCCTAATTAGCCAAATAATAGGAGTAATAATCCATGCGGCAAATGATAGTCTTAAGTCTGAGGCTCTCCACTGATCTAAAAGGTCATCCCACTTGTCTCTAGAGAAAATCATATCGTGAATTATTGTGTTTGCAGAAATGATATAACTACCAATTTTCATACTTCTTTGTGAAAAGTGACCAAATTCATGACTCATAATTGCTTTAAATTCTGATAGATTCACACAACTAACTAACCCTAGGCCAATAGTAAGCTCCTTTTTAACAGGTAAAAAAAGACTAAGCCACATATTTGTATAAGATACATATGCATTAACATCTGGGTCTGCGTATATAGCTTTAGGTTTTGGAGCACCTGTTTCATCACATATTTTTAGAATAAAACTCCAGAGTTCTGGGTAATCTTTTTTATTAAGTTTTATTCGGTTTTCACGCTTATGATTTTTTAACTTAAATATAAATTTTAAAGTAAAAAAGAAAAGCATAACAGAACCAGCGATAGCACCTATTTTACCTAAAATTGTAATTTTATTTATATGACCTATGTCATAGGTAAAAGCCCAATATACAAGATATCCTAGCACAGCTACTAAAGCACCATATAGTAAAAAGAACAATAAAATAGATAGTATTGCTAATAATGCTCTAGTTTTATAAGAAGCTGGTAGTGCAGTTAATTTTTTTGGTAATTCAACAGGACTAGGTGGATATAAATTTGTAGTCATCTTTTTTTGTTAAGAGACAGAAATATAGAAATTTTAGGACAAAGTTAAATCTTCCACAAAAGATTATGGATAAAGGACTGTTTTATTCTATAAAATGATTGCTTTATTTGAAACTTCTTTTAACGGTATTTTATACTAGTTTGACAATTTAAAATTTTTCACCATCCAATACCCAACCACCAAAAACCCACTAAATCCTAAAGTAAATAGCCAAGCGTCAGAATTTTGAAATGGTGAAAACATAATTTCAAATACATCAGAAATTAACACTTGTGGATTGCTGATGATTTCCCAAGAATTGTATCTGAGAAATCGACCTAAGTAAACACCAAAACCACACAAAAAGATGATAAATGTTGTTGAGGTTTCAATAGGAATCTTTTTGAAATATAAGGCTGTCAACTTTTGCATATCTAGTAACGATAAATAGAAGATAAGTAACCCACTTAAAGCAAATGACAGTACGACCAAAACATCTAACCAAAGCCAAGTGTTATTGCCAACTCTAATATGAATTAAGTCTGTAACGATGTACGGAGCGTTTGGTAAAAACGCTAACCAAACTAAAAACCAAAACCCGAATTTCAGTTTGTTTAGGTTTTGTTTGGTGTTGAGATACATTGTAATGGTGTATGGTATAATGGCTAAGAAAACATTCCAAACTAGGAAAAGGTAAAAGAATGATTTATTCAGTTTTATTCTTACCATTAAAGCGATAATGCTAAAGGTTAATGCAACTATGACTAATGATAGCGTTTTAAACTTTGATTGTATGAGTGTTTTTATAGTTTCCATTGTAGTATTCTATGATTAAAACGGTAAAGATTCCTAAGGTGTAAGCTACTAAGTCTCCGAACTGAAATGTGCTTCCAAATATGAGATTTGCAGCTGTACTGCTTTCTAAATTAAAGTAGGCTAAGAATGGAGTGAGTTGAAGCAACTCTATACCATAAGCAATAAAGAGGACGACCAAAGCAGAGGCCCTCACACTCATATTGGTGCATCCTCTAAATATTGCATACAGTAAAATAACCACGAGATAGTCGCCAAAGGTGTAGCGAATAAATCCGGTTTTTATAATAAAGGCTATGGCTAGCTCAATTAATAACAGAAAATGAGCTATAGCTAGATAGTATTTGTTGAATTGAAGTTTCATAATAGTAGATTTCTTTTTTTCTTTTAAAATTTTAGGCTGTTCAAGGTAGATGGGTTTGATTTGGTTCAACGGCAAGTTTTTTATTTTTAGAAGGTTTAATCTTTCTTCTCCAAAGAAATAATGCTAAAAAATAGACAGTAGAGAAATAGTAAATAACAAGGATTGAATTGTTAAAAGTGATAATAAACGCCATACAAATCATTGTTAGAGCAATGATGTAATAAGGGAAACAGAGTTTAAAAATGTATTTGGTTTCAGTTGATGTATTGAACGACCAAAACACACAAGCAATACTGATTCTTATGATGGTATAAGTTGCCAACAAAATAAATGATATGCCAAGAATCATTAATATTATCATACTACTTAAGTTTTAGTTTATAAAATTGTCGTATTGTAATTCTTGCCAAGAAGAATTTTCTAATTTAATTATGTAGTGGTAATACTTGTTTTCAATCAATCGAATACTCTCGTCACTTAGCTTACTTTTTTCAAGATGATTTTTTAATAGTAAGGTGTTGTTATCAGACAAGTCAATCAGATAATTAATATCCATTGATTTTGCATAATTAAAATTGTAGTTAGTAATATGGTAATCCCAATTAACCATTGCTGCGATAACCATTACAACAAATGCAGCCTTAGTATTTAATCGAAACAAATACCAAATGTTTTTTGTTTTGTTGATTTTTACGAGTGTAGTAACAAGTCCTGTTAAAGTTAAAATAAGGTAGACTAAAACACCAATACGCTTATAGGTTAACCCAAAATAATAGATATATTGACTGTTTTTTACTGCAATGCTTAGCACTAATATTGAGTTAAGAATGATCCATGTAAAGGCTAATTTTTTTACCGTCTTATTCTCTTTATAAAAATTAAGATTACCTCTAAAGACATAAAGGAGAATAATTATTGCTATAACAATAGATGCAATTAAAGCGTTAATGCCACTATGCACCTGACTTGAAAAAACCGAACCACGAACTTCTTCGTTTGTTAAGATAAAAGTGATATCTGTTATTAGAAAAATTACAATAAGCACGTTTAGTAAGGCAATTAGGATGATGCCTAGCTGGTTTTCTTGTTTTAATATTGGAATAGAAAAATCTTTTGTTTTAAATAAAAGGTTGCCAGTTTTTAAGTCCTGTGATGTGGCTGGCTCTACTTCAATTGGTTTATGAATATTTGCAAATAAATAGTAACCAAGACCTGCAAATAGTAACCATTGAATATTGATAAAACTAAAATCAATTTTTTCAATAAGCTCATTAAAAATTGGATTTCCGTTTTGATATAGCCCAATAAATACGATGACAATCGCTGCAGGAATAATAACAATTTTTACTATGTGGAGGTAATCAATTTCTTTTTTTGGTTCTACAGTTTGCGTAGCCTCATTAACAGTATAATTTCTATGAAAGAATCCTGCAATGGTTGTGTATAAACCATTAAGCCAATTAACATAAATAGAGGCTTTGTGTTCTGATAATAGTCCAATGAGCGTAAAAAAGGACACAATATTGGCAATTATCGTAAGTGTTGAGTCATGAAAAAAGACAGCAATTCCTGTAGCTAAATACATGGCAGAATAGATTAAAGTCCTTTTAATTTTGAAATTTTCTTTATTGTTAATGATAAGAATGACAAGTGTTAAAATGCTAAATAAAGAAAGGTTTAAGCCAATGCTTTTGCCGTAGAAAAGCGTACTGAATATAAGAGCAGCGATAAATAATATTATTTTTTTCATTTTATAGATTGTAAAGTACTTTGTTTTTCAAAGTAAAAGATTAAAAAAATTATGTGATGTTCATTTGTTTTATGTCTTGTTTGTAAGCAGAAGGCAAAAGCACTTCTTTTATCATCCAATCTAGCTTTATGCTTCTAAAGAATTTATAAACTGAAATCATTGGTACTAACAGTGATATTTTTCGTAGGTTAAGCATTTGTCTCGCAGAATCTGGTAGTAGCAAAATTTGAGATTCTAATAGCAAATGATATCTAAAAATGCCAAGATGTTTTCTATATTGTTTGTAAAGGTCTTTGGTTAAAGTACTGTTATCTAAATTTTGGTTTAAATGTGCTTTTCTAGCCAACTGAAAGTCTGAGCAGGTTAGTGGAAGATTGTTTATTTTCATTCTACTACCAACTCGATTAAACACATTCAACACTTCCTGTTTCTCATTGTTTGTTAGAGGTCTTTGCAACAACTCATAAGAACGAATAGAATAATCTATAAGCATAAAGAGTACATCCTTGTAGGCCCATTCAGGTATTTTTTTGCCACGACTATTTTCTACTGAGCTATGAATATTATTAATGGTGTCAATGGCTTTTAGAGCGGTTTCATTTTTAGAAAATACTATGGCTTTGGCATAGTTAACTGTAGAAAACAGTCTGCCTAATGGATCTTTTGGTAGTTTGCTTGTATAATAGAGCCAGTCTACAGTTTTGTTCAGAGCAAATTCGGCAGATGCACCAGCAAAAACCATTAAAATGGTATCGCTTTTGCCCCAAATTTCTCTAACAATCGAATCTTTATCTACAAAATGCTCCATTACTGTTTAAGTCTTACTAATCAATTTTTCTAGTGCTTCAATGTGTTTTTTAAATTCTGCTTTTCCAAGTTTTGTAGCACTATATCTGGTGTTTGGTTTGCGACCAATAAATTGTTTTTCAACCAAAATATATTCTGCATTTTCCAGAGCCTTGGTGTGGCTTGCCAGATTGCCATCTGTAGCTCCAAGCAGCTCTTTTAATGTTTTAAAATCTGCATGCTCGTTCACCATAAGAACAGACATAATACCAAGTCGTATTCTATGATCAAAAAGTTTATTTATGTTGTTAATTATACTCAATGTTTAGTATTAAGCTTAGACTCTAAGTAATTAAAAATTTATGTATTACGGTATTACCTATCATACTTAAAATGCATCCACGTGCCATAAATAATGTGCATAATACCAAAACCCATAACCCAAAGCCAAAACCCGTAGCCAGGATAATAGCTTGCAATTAATCCAAGTACTATTTGAATATACCCTAAATATCTAATATCTCCTAAGCTATATTTTGAAGCACTAACTAAGGCCAAACCATAAAAAATGAGCATTAAACCGCCAGTTTGTCCATACCGTCCTTGGTCTAAAATAATAAGGCAATATAAACCACCAACTAGTAAAGGAATAAGAAAGTTTAATAACAACCGTTGAGAAGAACTATCCCAAATTTTTTCGTCATTCTTCTTAGCTTTTCTTACAGTGAGAATTATACCAGTTAAAGCACTCAATAAAGCAACCATCATTAGTATAACCATACAAGTCCAAAACACCCAACCATGAAATATATATAACTTGCCATAGCTATAGGTGTCTACAAGCCAGAATGCTATTGCTGCACCAATTAAAGCATATATACCAGCTAGAATACCAGATAATCCACTTAATGAAATAAAACGCGAAGATTTGTTCATTAAATGTTTAATCTCGCTGATGTCTTTTAAATAATCTTCGTTACTCATAGTTGTAAAGTACTTTGAAATACAAAGTAAATTAAATTATTTGAATTCAGCAAAACATTTTAGAAGATATTGATTAAATTTATGTTTTAAGAATTAACTTATAACAATAATTATGGATTTAATTGAATTACTTTTAGCAATTGCAAATATTTCTGGTGGTATATTATTAGGACTTGCAACTCTTGATAAATGGGATGGAGAGAGTAACTTTTTTAATAAGATTGCTGGTTTTTTAGCTCCGTTTCAGACAGCTATAGGGCTTGGTCTCATTATTTTGGCTATTCTTGAGTTTTGGGATGGACTAATATATAATATTGCTAGTATACTAGGAGGTATATTATTATTAACACATGCCTTTGGTAAAGTGCCGTCACTAGAGACTAGTCTGAGAAAACTATCCGCTAAATTAATGCCGTTTAAAGCTATAATAGGTATTGGTTTAATTGTTGTTGGAATTATTCAGTTATTTTTCTAATTGAATCCTGCGGAAGCCTATATTTTAAAACAAGAAGAGCCATACAAAACTATTTTGTTACAACTTCAGGCCATAATAGAGGCAGTCTTACCCAATGCAGAATTACTTTACAAATGGCGAATCCCGTTTTACTATAATGACGGTATTCCTATATGTTTTCTAAATAAATCAAAAGACTATGTAGATCTAGCCTTTTGGCATTTTGAAAAATTAGAAAAGCATAATGAACATTTTGTAGATGCTAACAGAAAATCTATAAGTTCTCTTCGGTTTAAATCTGTTGAAGATATTAATGATGAGGTTATTGTCTATGTGCTACAAAAGCAGTTAGAGATTAATACTAATCCATTTAAGCTTATTTTGGGTAAGAAAAAATAGCTTAAAAACTAGAAACTAATTTCCTTATAGCTACTAAATTTGTTAGTAATCCTTCAAGATTATCTAAATGTAGCATGTTTGCACCATCGCTTTTAGCATTAGCAGGATCAAAATGCGTTTCAATAAATAGGCCATCTACATTATTAACCACTCCAGCTCTAGCAATAGTTTCAATCATATCTGGTCTGCCACCTGTAACACCAACAGTTTGGTTAGGTTGCTGTAAAGAATGGGTTACGTCTAAAACTGTAGGAGCATACTGACGCATGGTTGGTATACCTCTAAAATCTACAATCATATCTTGGTAACCAAACATGGTCCCTCTATCGGTGATCCATGCTTTGTCACTGCCAGAGTCCTTTACTTTTTGTACAGCATGTTTCATAGATTCTGGACTCATAAATTGTCCTTTCTTCAAATTAACCACTTTACCAGTTTCAGCAGCTGCGACTACTAAATCCGTTTGTCTTACTAAAAAAGCAGGAATTTGTAAAACATCAACATACTCAGCTGCCTTTTCTGCATCAGATACTTCGTGGATGTCAGTTACTGTTGGGACATCAAAAGTTTCAGAAACTTTCTTAAGAATTTTTAGAGCTTTTTCATCTCCAATTCCTGTAAAACTATCAATTCTACTTCGGTTGGCTTTTTTAAAACTACCTTTAAAAACGTATGGAATTTGTAGCTTATCTGTAATAGAAACTACCTTTTCTGCAATGCGTAGCGCC
Organism: Winogradskyella sp.; assembly: GCA_002722255.1. Classification (GTDB taxonomy): domain Bacteria; phylum Bacteroidota; class Bacteroidia; order Flavobacteriales; family Flavobacteriaceae; genus Winogradskyella; species Winogradskyella poriferorum. The sequence continues at coordinate 152,080 of PBLD01000002.1, forward strand.
ATGTCTTCTCCTTCAATAGCGCAAGGGCCACAAAGCAAAAAGAAATTGTTAGAATCTGTGTGTTTTAATTTAGGAACTGTTATCAAAGCTTAAGACTTAATTGTTAAGTCGCAAAGATAATATTAATATGAATATGCATAAAGCTTTAGTAACCTTAGTTGGTAATAATATATTCAACGTTTAAAATTTCAAAGTTATCTGGTACACCAACGTTGGTTATAGGTTCTTCCAAACTATATGTAAAGATACAATTAGAGTTTGCAGGTATTTCTAGACAAGAATTTGAAGCGTCATTTACATAGTTAGCCGTAGAAAATTCAATATTAGTATATACTGTAAAATATGGAATTCCAGTAACATCAAAATCGTTATTGTTATTTAATTGAATTTCAAATTGTAATAACGAAGTATTATTTCCTGTATCTGGCTCGTAATTAAAACTTAAAATTTGATAAGAAAAATTCTCAAGCTTAGGAGGATCAATAACCTCTGGGTCTTCCGGCTCAGGAAAATTACAAGGCACTTCTTGTTCAATATCATTGTAGTAGTATTGATGATTGCCTACTAAATACACTTGTTGTAAAGTAATGGTTTTGGTGCATGCATCTTCAGATGAGCATCCGAAAAAAGTTATAATCGGTATGATTAAGTATATAATTTTTAATTTTTTCAAAAGAAAGTTGCCTGTTTTTTTAAGTGAAATTAGGCTTTAAATATATAAAAATCAAAACACCTTTTTTATACTATTTCGTATAATCCATAGTGACATTACAAAGTTGCCAAAAACTAATGATCCACCATAAAAAAGCAAACGTTTAGAAGATTCTGACCAATTCATAATGTTCAATAAATTAAATAAATAGGCGAGAATTAAATAAGACGACAAGCAAACAAACACAATGCCTAATGAAAAATTAAGATTCCTGTTTGGCTTAATAACTTGCCATAAAAATGGTATGCCAAATAATAAAATTGGATACGCAGAAATACCATCGCTTCTATTTATAATTGTAAACCAATAAGCGACAATACTAATAAAATAAAGGTACGGAATAAACTTGGTGTACTTGCTAATTGCATTCATCTGTTGTTAAATTTTAGGGTTCAGACGTAAATAGCCCAATTAGCGGTTGTATGAAAAGGCTTTTACTATTAATCAATTCTAGAACGACAAGATACAAACTGAAATTGTCTCATTTTTAAAATATAACATATAATTAACGATTTGAAAGGAATATGATGTACCTTTGCGCGCTTAAAATCAGCATCAGTTATGACTAAGATTAAAAACATTGCAATTATTGCGCACGTAGACCACGGAAAAACCACCTTGGTTGATAAGATTATGTACCATTGTCAGTTGTTTCGTGAAAACGAAAACACAGGAGATTTAATTCTCGATAACAATGATTTAGAACGTGAAAGAGGTATAACAATTACTTCTAAAAACGTTTCTGTGGTTTATAAGGACACTAAAATCAATATTATTGATACACCTGGTCACGCCGATTTCGGTGGTGAGGTAGAGCGTGTATTAAATATGGCTGATGGTGTTTTACTTTTAGTAGATGCTTTTGAAGGGCCAATGCCTCAAACACGTTTTGTGTTACAAAAAGCTATTGATTTAGGTTTAAAGCCTTGCGTTGTTGTAAACAAAGTTGACAAAGAAAACTGTACACCAGAAGAAGTACACGAAAAAGTTTTTGACTTAATGTTTGAACTTGGTGCAGAAGAGTGGCAGTTAGACTTTCCGACAGTTTACGGTTCTGCAAAGAACAACTGGATGAGTGAAGACTGGCAAAAGCCAACTGAAAATATAGAGCCATTGTTAGATATGGTGATTGAGCATATTCCTGAACCAAAAATCGAAGAAGGTACAACTCAAATGCTGATTACTTCTTTAGATTTTTCAAGCTTTACAGGACGTATTGCAATTGGTCGTTTAACAAGAGGAACATTAAAAGCTGGTCAGCCAATTTCTTTGGTAAAAAGAGATGGTTCTATAGTAAAGAGCAAGATAAAAGAGCTTCATACGTTTGAAGGTTTAGGACGTTTAAAAGTAGAAGAAGTACAAGCAGGTGATATTTGTGCTATTGTTGGTTTAGAAGGTTTTGAAATTGGTGATACCGTTGCCGATTTTGAAAATCCTGAAGGTTTAAAAACTATCGCTATTGATGAGCCAACAATGAGTATGTTATTTACCATTAACGATTCGCCTTTCTTTGGTAAGGATGGTAAGTTTGTAACATCTCGTCATATTAAAGATCGTTTGACAAAAGAGCTTGAAAAAAACTTAGCACTTAGAGTAGAAGAAACCAATAGTGCAGATAAGTTTATGGTATTTGGTCGTGGTGTATTGCACTTATCAGTATTGATAGAAACAATGCGACGTGAAGGATACGAACTTCAAATTGGTCAGCCACAAGTAATCATCAAAGAAATAGATGGTGTAAAATGCGAGCCTTTTGAAGAAATGACAATTGATTTGCCAGAAAACGTATCTGGTAAAGCCATTGAAATGGTGACGATGCGTAAAGGTGAAATGCTAAGTATGGAAGCTAAAGGTGACCGTATGGTGTGTGAGTTTATAGTGCCTTCTCGTGGTATTATAGGTTTGCGTAATCAATTGCTGACAGCAACAGCAGGTGAAGCAATTATGGCACACCGTTTTAAAGAGTATCAACCGTTAAAAGGTGGTATTCCAGAACGTCAAAACGGTTCGTTAGTATCTATGGAAAATGGTACTGCAATTCCATATTCTATTGACAAACTACAGGAAAGAGGAAAATTCTTTATTGATCCAGGTGAAGATATTTACGAAGGACAAGTTATTGGAGAAAACTCTCGTCAAGATGATATGACGGTTAATGTTACCAAGACCAAAAAGTTAAGTAACGTACGTTCTGCAGGTGCGGATGACAAAGCTAAGATTGTACCAGCAATTAAGTTTTCGTTAGAAGAAGCTTTAGAATACATTCAAAAAGATGAATATGTAGAGGTAACACCAAACCATCTTAGAATTCGTAAGATTTTATTAAAAGAAGTAGATCGTAAACGAAATAAAAGTTTATAGGAATTAATTCATTATAATTTTAAAAGAGAAATACTCAAGAGTGTTTCTCTTTTTTTTAGTCAACAAACATGGAGTTATTAGGAATTACAGGAACAGAATATGTTGGTTATTTAGCCTCTTTTATGGTACTTCTATCGTTCACGATGAAAGATGTAAAGAAACTTCGAATGGTAAATATGACAGGTTGTGTTTTGTTTGTTATTTACGGTTTTCTAATGCCAACTCTTCGTGTTGGTTTGCCAATTATTATTGCTAATGCTGCTATTTTGGGTGTAAATATGTTTTATCTAGTTAAGAGGAAAAATTAAAAGAAGAGGTGTATTTAGAGTAGTTCACCTTTGTGTTCAAAATTTGTGATCTCTCTTATCTTATATGGCCTTGTATTTTGTGTTTCGTAATAGGTTCGCATTTGTAAATCTATTGCAATACCTGTCGTGAAGAGTTGTACACCTACTAATAACAATAGTACACCTAAGATAAGAAGTGGTCGATCTCCAATATCATTACCAAGTATTTTTTCAATCAATAGGTAAATATTAATTATACAGCCAATAGCAAAAAATAAAATTCCAAGGTTTCCTAAGAGATACAACGGTTTTTGTAGATAATTGCGCTGAAACGATATTAAAAGAATATCATTTATAACTTTAAAAGTTCTTCCTAAGCCATATTTAGACTTTCCATATATTCTTCGATTATGGTTTACATTTATTTCTCCTACACGAGCTCCATTTAAATATGCAAGCAATCCTATAAACCGATGCATTTCGCCATAAAGATTTAATTCTTTAGCAATATTCTTTTTAAAAATCTTTAAAGCACATCCATGATCTTTTATATTCAGTTTGGTTGCTTTTCTAATTAAGAAATTAGCAATCTTAGATGGTAATCTTTTTAAAAAACTGTCTTTTCTATTGTTTCTAATACCAACAACTACATCCCAATTTTCGCTGAGTAATTTTTGGTGCATTGTTGGTATGTCAAATGCATCATTTTGTAAATCGCCATCCATAGTTACGATGTACTCACCACTTGCATTATCTATACCTGCTGCTAAAGCCGAACTCTGTCCGTAATTTTTACGAAGTTCAATGAGCTTTACTTTTGGATGATTTAAAGTTTTAATGGTATTCACAGTCTTATCTGTAGAAAAATCATCAACTAAAATAATTTCAAAATGGTAATTCTCTAGAGCGTTATTTATGTTATGAAGTAGTGGTTCAATATTTTCTTCTTCATTATAAAGAGGTATTACCAGAGAGAGAGTAATTTTTTCTGAGTTCATGAATTAGCTGTGTAACACAAAGCTATTATTTTTTAATTAATGTATCATTGTGTTGTTCGAAAAATAATTCTTCATGCTTATAGAAAAAAAAAGAAAGTATAAATTCGTAATTTATTATCTATGTTGATGTCTATTTTAAACTCTATTTCGTACAAAAGAGCAGTTATATTTACCTTCTGTTTTATAGCCTTATTTGGTGTTTTATTGTCCTTTCAAGGTTTTGATGTTTGTGACGAAGGGTTAGCGCTTACGGTGTATCAGCAAGTTTTTAATTGTCCAAGTTGTATTGAGTTTAATTTTTACAGATGGTTTGCTGCTGTTTCAGGCGGCTTGTGGTATCTAATTTTTCCAGATGGTGGAATATGGTCATTTAGAGTTTTAACTGTATTAAGCTTTTTAGTTTCAGCATATTTTGTGTTTAAGTTATTTAAAGGTTATATAAAGCCATATCAAATAGCTATTGGAGTCATTCTTTCTGCTTTCATAAGTGATTTTGGTTATTTAGTGTTTTATCATAATCATCTTACCATATTGCTTTATGTTTTAATTGTTTTCTGCTTACATAGAGGAATTTTAAATAAGAGGTTCTTAAATCTGTTTTTTGCTGGGTTTTTAACCGTTTTTTGCATCTTAAGCAGGTTGCCTAATATTACCTTATTAGCACTGTGCATTACATTTTTCTATCCCTATTTTAGTGAAAAAGACACAAAAGAGAAAAAGCAACTTGTATTCAATTTCTTTAAGTATTACATATTAGGTATCACTGCTGGTATATTATGCTTCTTGCTTATCGCATTTTTATTAAATCATCAGAATTCTTTACTAAATTCATTGTACAGTACAATTGGTCATGGAACAGCGAGTGATGGAAATCATAATGTTTGGGCACTTTTAATGAAATATTTTGAAAGCTATTTGATTGTATTAATTTCAGGGATAAAATATATACTTATTGCACTAGTATGCTTAGTATCTAAGAGCGTTGTAAAAAACAAGTATCTGAATGTTGCTATCAACGTTATTTTTCTTTTGGTTTTTCTAAGATTTTTTAAAGGACAAGATATTTTTGAGCTGTACTTTTTTATTTTTTTAGGTAATGCGCTTTTGCTAATAAACAGAAATAGTAGTTTATCTCTTAAGTTATTGTCTGTAATGGCTTTAATTGTTGCTTTAGTTTTGCCTTTGGGAAGTGATGGCGCATTACATAATATGGGCTACGTTTCTGTTTGGTTAGCAATACCATTAGCTATTGCTTCTCTAAGCGATACGGATTTAAGCTTTTTAAAGAAGTTAAGCTTTAAAGACTATAAAATTAAGATTAATAAATCCTCTGTTTCCATGCTGTTTTTTATAACTCTAGTTGCCTATGCTTCACTTAAAATATATAAAATAAGTAATGAGGCCTACTTTGATTATGGAAGTAGATTGGAGAAAACATATAGTATTAATGCTCCATTGGCTAATAATATATACACTACCGAAAGAAGGTCAATTATTATAAACGATCTTTTGGAAAATATGAGTGATTATGTAAAACCGGATGATTATCTGTTAGCTTATGATAAAATTCCAATGATACATTTTTTGTCTCAAACAAAACCTTACATGAACACACCTTGGGTTTGGGTTTATAGTGGTCAAATGTTTGAAGAAAAGCTCAAAAAGGCTGAAAAGGAAATCGATATACTACCAATAGTTGTTCAACAAAAATTTGAAACTATTGTAGCGTTTTCAGAACCTCTTGATAATTACATGTCAGAAAATGGAGTTGAAAATAATTTACATAGCAATACACGTTCCAAGGCAATGAATAATTTTTTAAGTAGAAATAACTACAAGGAGGTGTGGAGTAATGATTATTTCATCATTTATGAACCAAACAATAAGCGATAAATTGTTTTTGTAAGGAGTCTTTTATAACAGGTAGAAATAAATCATATATCTTAGCTAAATGCAACAATTTGATATTAAATTATATCAATCAACATTAAAAGAAAACTGGAACACCTTTCTCTTAGAAAGTAACCAGCAAACATTCTTATTCCAAAGAGGGTTTATGGATTATCATAGTGATAGATTTCAAGATTTTTCATTGATGATCTATAACAATGGTGAACTAACGGCATTACTACCTGCAAATAAAGTTGATCATGAAATCTATTCTCATCAAGGATTAACCTATGGAGGATTGATTTATAAACCAAACCTAAAGAGTAAAGAGGTTATAAGCATTTTAAAATCAGTTTTAGAGTATCTATCAGAAAATGGAATTAAAACTCTCATGATAAAAGAATTGCCTTTCGTTTTCTTAGATAATCAGACCAATAATCCACTAGCTTATTTGTGTTTTAAACTTAAGGCGCAATTACAGCGTATGGATTTGCATTCTACATTAGAACTAAAATTCAAAAGGTATAATAGAAGTAGAAAAAACGGTTATAAGAGAGGTTTAAAAAATAACCTTACAGTTAGAGAGACGGACGAATTTAAAAGTTTTTGGAATGAAATTTTGATACCAAATCTTGATAATAAACATGATGTAAAACCAGTTCATAGCTTAGATGAAATTCAGCTTTTAAAATCCAGATTTCCAAAGCAAATAAGACAATTTAATGTTTATCATAATGATACTATTGTAGCAGGAACAACTATTTTTGAAACAAAATATGTGGCACACAGCCAGTATATTTCTGGTAATGAAGATAAGAACACACTGGGTAGCTTAGATTTTTTACATCATTACCTTTTAGAAGAGGTTTTTGCTGATAAAAAGTATTTTAATTTTGGGATTTCTAATGAAAATAACGGTCAGAATATTAATGAAGGATTGCAGTATTGGAAAGAAGGCTATGGAGCACATTCAATTACACAAGGGTTTTATAAAATTGAAACTTCAAAATACAAGCACTTAGAAGATATTTATGTATGATTAAGTTTTTAGACCTACATAAAATCAATAATAGATTTAGAGAAGAGCTCCAAGCATCTTTTACTCAGTCTTTGGATACTTCTTATTACATTCTTGGTCCTAATGTTAAGAAATTTGAAAGTGAGTTTGCTCACTACTGCGGAACAAATTATTGTATAGGAACTGCTAATGGTTTGGATGCTTTAACACTTATTTTAAAGGGATACATAGAAATTGGAAAGCTAAAAAAAGGAGACAAGGTTTTGGTGCCAGCAAATACTTTTATTGCAACCATTTTGTCTGTAATTCATGCTGATTTAGAGCCTGTATTAGTTGAACCAGATTCTAAAACTTATAATATCTCAATAAACGAGGTTGAAAATGCTTTAACAAAAGATATAAGAGCAATAATAATGGTTCATCTTTATGGGCAGCTAGCAGATTATGAAAATTTAAAAACAATAGCAAAGAAGCAAAATTTATTGCTAATTGAGGATGCAGCACAAGCACATGGAGCTATTTCTAGTTCTAAAAATATTAAAGCTGGTAATTTAGCGGATGCAGCAGCATTTAGTTTTTATCCAAGTAAAAATCTTGGAGCATTAGGTGATGGAGGTGCGGTAACCACTAACGATAAAGAATTGTTTGAAGCAGTTAGTTTATTAAGAAACTACGGTAGCAAATTAAAATATAAAAATGAAGTTATTGGATACAATAGTAGATTAGATGATTTACAAGCTCCATTTTTAAGTATAAAGCTAAAATCTCTAGATTCTGATAATGCCAGAAGACGGTTTATAGCAAAATGTTACCTTAAAGAAATTGCAAACCCTAAAGTAAGTTTACCTTTCTATGATGAGTCTAAAAATCATGTGTTTTATGCTTTTGTAGTTGAGGTAGAAAATAGAGATGCTTTTATTAATCATTTAAATAAGAATGGTATAGAATGGCTGGTACACTACCCAGTTCCACCACATAAACAAAAAGCTTTGCAAAGATTTTCTTATTTAAAGTTACCAATAACAGAGCAAATTCATAAAAGAATTATAAGTTTGCCAATAAGTCCTGTATTATCTGACAAAGAGGTAAATACTGTGATAGAGGTTATAAATGCTTATTAATTGAAAAAGTTTTTTCACTACATAAATAATGAAGTTTTAGTAAAAGCCGCAAGTCTTAATACGGCTAATATTAGTATCAAGATTCTTGCAGGAATACTAATATCTAAGTTTATAGCATTATTTATTGGCCCAGAGGGTATGGCATTAATTGGAAATTTAAGAAATTTTCTAAGTACAATTCAATCCATATCTATAGCAGGTTTATACAATGGTTTTGTTAAGCTTATTGGGAAGCATAAGAATAACGAGAAGGAGTTAACCAATACACTTTCTACAGTATTTTACTTTGGCTTTTTTGCGTCATTAATTTTGGCTTTTTTATGCTATTATAATGCAGAGTTTGTTAATGAACTTATTTTCTTCAATAATAATTATGTCTATATTATTGAAAAAATGGCTATTGTACTGCCGTTCTATGCCTTAAATATGTTTGTGTTTGCCATAATGAATGGCTTCTCTAAGTACAGGATATTATTAGTTATAAATATAATAGGTCAAATTTTAGGCTTACTTGTAACACTTCTATTAATAAAGCAAGAAAACATCGACGGCGCTTTAATTGCAGTAGTAATTACTCCTGCACTTAATCTTCTGATAACAATAGTAGGTATTGCATTTAGAAAAAATTTAATGTCAATTATCAATATTACGAATATTCAGATTTCAGTGCTTAGAAACTTAACTCCGAATATGATTATGGCATTAGTGTCATCAATTGCTTTGCCAATTGTATATATTATAATTAGAAATTATATTATTTCAGAAATAGGAATTAAGGAGGCAGGTTATTGGACTGCTGTAACAAGAGTTTCAGATTACTATCTAATGTTTATTAACTCATTAATGGCATTGTATATTTTACCTCGATTTGCAGAATTAAAAACCCAAACTGAGTTTAGAAAAGAAGTGTTTAGTTTTTATAAAACTGTTTTGCCAATTTTTGCTGTTATTCTTGGTGTTATTTATTTAAGCCGAAGCTTACTTGTTAATCTACTCTTTACTGAAGAATTTAGACCTATTGAAGATTTAATGGGTTATCAAATTCTGGGCGACTTTATGCGTGTAATGTCTATGGTTATTGCTTATAAGTTCTTGGCCAAAAAGATGTTTACACACTTTATCATTATAGAAGTATTTTTGTTTGTTATTATGTACTTTTCTAGCATTTATCTCATTGATGCTTTTGGGATAAAAGGTGCCGTAATGGGACATTGCTTAAGTTATTTAATGCACTTTGGAATTGTTTTGCTAATTTTTGGTAGTTCTTTATTTGGTGTAATAAATGATGAAAGCATTGATGATTATTAATAGCATTGTGCATGAAACTTCCTGGATTCATAAGAAACAATATTATACTTAAGATTACATCGCTTAATGCATTTGTTATTGCTATTAGGTTAGTTATTTCGGGTTTTACACAATGGTTGTTGGCAATTACTTTTGGGGAAGCTGGAATTGCCAGAATTGGTCAGGTTAGAAATATTATGGGCATGTTAACCAGTATTTCTTCTCTCGGTATTTTTAATGGTATTGTAAAATATGTTGCTGAGCATAAAAATAATAAGACAGAATTAAGTAAGCTTTTTTCAACAGCAACAGTTTTTATTACCATAGGTTCTTTTATTTCAGGAGTAGTTCTCTTCTTTTGTGCTGATCATTTTTCAGAGATTTTATTCAAATCCAATGACTTTACTTTTGTGTTTAGAGTCATTGCTTTTATTGTACCATTCATAGCTTTAAACCGTGCACTATATGGTGTTCTTAATGGCTTATCTGAATATAAAAATTATGCAAGAATAGAGTTAATAAGTTATTTGTTGTCGGCAGTGCTCTTTGTGGCAGCGTTATACAATGGTAATTTAGAAGCAGCAATTTTGGCCATAGCCATTGCACCAGTAATTCAATTGGGAGTCATCATAATTGTGTTCGGAAAAGTTTTAAAACGTTATGTTGACTTCAAGACATTAACGTTGAGCTTAGACTACAGGAATAGTTTATTAGCTTTTACATTAATGTCCTTTGTGTCTACATTTCTACTTAACTATATAGAGTTAAATGTTATTAGTCTCATAGAAAATAAAATTAATATTAATGAAGCAGGTTATTGGACAGCCGTAAGTTTTATATCAAAAAATTATATGGTTTTTGCTTCAGGTTTATTTACGTTGTATGTAATTCCCAGGTTTGCTAATATTCATACTAAGGAAGCCTTTAAAAATGAAGTTTTTAATATCTACAAAACGATATTACCAATCTTTGGTTTAGGAATGATTTTGGTTTATCTGTTAAGGCACGTGATAATAGATGTTATTTATCCAGATTTTAAAGGGATGGCTCCTTTATTCAAATGGCAGTTGTTGGGTGATTTTGTTAGACTTTGTAGTTTGATTATTGCACATCAATTTTTAGCAAAACGACAGGTTAAAAGCTTTGTGATTACAGAAATTATTTCGCTTGTTTTATTTTATGTACTCACAGTTTTATTCTTAAATTATTTTAGCACAGAAGGTGTAGTGATTGCGCATTTAGTAAGGTATGTTATATATCTTATTATTGTTAGTATATTAATATTTAGATCTTTTAAGTCTAGCAAGTAATAAATAGTAATTAAAACTTTTTATTTGTTAATACGTAACTTAAAAAACATAAAAATGGCTCCATAAAGTCGATATGGAAGAATTTTGATATTATATATGGCATTTTCGAAATTAGAGTAGGTTGTGGTATGGATGTTAATTCCAAATTCTTCTGAGTTGAAGGTTCGCATTCGTTTTAGATATCGTGTTGTTGTATTTGCTTGATTTTTTGAATGAATCAATTGAATCCACAATCTTTTCTTAGTATATATTATATGTTTTTCGCAATTAAACCTCCAAGAAATATGTTCTTTAAATAGTACAGTTTTAATATCATCAGAAGCTTCGATTAGACTTATAAATGGATTAAAGGCATAACCTAAATATCTAATATCTTTAGAGTAGTTAAGGCTTAGCTGGTAGCCATTTTTCAAATCAATAATGGTGTTATGGCTTGGAGTGTAAAGCTCTTGAATGGTTTTTACGAAATCTCGATGGATAATGTCATCATTATCTAACCGTGTTGTAATTATAAAATGGTCTTCAGGGTCAAGAAGTGATTGTATTTTATTATTTAATTCGGTAGGTAAACCATTAAACCCATCAACATAGATGAGCTTAATATATTCTATGTTTTTGAGTATTTCGTTAATTTTATTTTTAAAATATATAGGTGTATCAATGTCAACCGCTATAATCCAGATAAAATTTTGATTAGATTGATTTTTTACAGATGGTAAACAGAATTTTTGAAAAAGTTGTAACCTGTTAGTAAGCCAAGATTCACTTATGCCCTTTGGAGTATTAGAATTGTTAGATTTCCAATCCTCATTTTTTAAATTAAATCTTGTGATTATAAAATGCTTCATTTATTCTGTTTACAATACTTTAGTCCATATATTAATATATTTTTCCGAAGCTAAAATATAATCGTGTTCTTTTTCAATAAATTTCCTTGCTGCACTTGAAATTTCTAAAATTTTCTCTGGGTTTTGAATGAGCCACTCTAATTTTTTTGCAATACTATTTTCATTAGGTAATGCATTTATTGCAATCTCATCTTCAGTTAAATCATAATGCTCTAACCATTCTGTTTCTGCACCAGTAAATACTACTTTACCTCTAGCCATAGCCTCTAAAGCATTATAGCCTTGGTCGTAAGCATATACTTGATCTAAAAGAATATGACAATTTTTGTAATGTTGTAGGTAGTTGCTGTATGGTAAGTCTCTAGTAATAATTATTTCAACCTTATTTGGGTATTTCTTTTCTATAATTTTAAGCGCTTTATCAAAATATATATTACCCTTTTTTACATAAGCACTAGAGTTTATACCGTGAAAAATAATTATTTTTTTGTTCACATCTAAGGGTTGGTATTGTATCAGATCTGTATTTATTGGGTTGGGTGCTAATCCTAGATATTTAATATGATTTTTTAACGGTAGATGATAGTCCATATCCGATGCTATGATACCATTTACATTATTTGTAATGTAATCACTTAGTCTTTTGCTATTTGGCTTTAGTTTGTTTAGAATAAATCTGAATTCATTTTTTAATTCAGTGTTTTTAAGAAAAGGTGTTAGAATAGAATATCTAAACTTTTTAGTAAAGGCATAATTTACGCTGATGTAGTCAATTCCGCAGGATAACAAAAAGATTGATTTATTGTTTTTCTTAAGTACGTTAAAAAGCTTTATTTCAAGATTCGTGTGAGTTTTTGCTATGCTTTCGTTGTAGATTTGAACCACATCAAAACCTTTTAGCTTTCTAAGTTGTAAATACCACATTAAGGCATTTTCTAGAGCATAAATATTGACTTTACTTATTTTGTATGTTGCTTGAATTATTTTATTTGTTAATCCCTCGCGAGGTAAAACCGATTGTACTTTAATATCCACAGGATATTTTTTAAACCCATCTTGTTTTCCGACCAAGGTAACATCATGGCCTAATTTCTCTAAACCTTCTTTTAACGAATTGTGTAGTCTGCTATATTCACCAACCAGTAAAATCTTCATTTATATCGTTACATTTGCTTTTCAAAGATAGTTGTAAATGATTAAAACCAACACCAAAAAAATATGTATTGTTGTTACTTGCCTTGGTGGTGGTGGTGCCGAGCGTTCTTCGGCGCTGTTATCTCAAATGTTAGATAATTTAGGGTATGATGTGCACATTGTTTCTGTTTTAGATAAAATAGATTATCCTTATAAGGGTAAGTTGTTTAATCTGGGTAAATTAAAGCAAAAAAACGATACACTATTAGGAAGGTTGAATCGACTTTTAATCTTTAAAAAATATTTGAAAACTAACAATATAGATGTTGTTATAGACAGTAGAGCTCGAGTGCAGGCCTACAGAGAGTTTATTATTACAACATTAATATATAAGCTTCCTGCCATTTATGTATTGCATAATTACAATTACAAAAAGACATTTACAAAATACAGCTGGCTTAACAGATTGTTGTACAAGAATAAAAAAATGGTTGCTGTCTCAAAAGCTGCGGAAAAACTATACAAAACAACTTATAAACTAAATGATATTTCTACAATCTATAACGGATTTAATTTTGAAGAGATTTTGAAGCAATCTAACGAGAAGGTTGGTGTTGAAATAGAAAATTACATTATTTACTTTGGTAGATTAGATGATGAACATAAAAACCTAAAATTACTATTAGACGCTTATAAAATATCTCAATTGCCTGAAGCTAATGTAAGCTTGCTAATATTAGGTAGCGGTCCGGATGAAGCTATGCTGCAAGAGTATTCAAAATCGTTAAATCTGGATGATAATGTAGTTTTTCATGGATTTGAAAAGAATCCCTATCCATACATAAAAAGAGCTTTATGTTCTGTGTTAACAAGTAGGTACGAAGGGTTTCCTATGGCTATACCAGAAGCATTATCTTTAAATGTGCCTGTGGTTTCTGTAGATTGTAAATCTGGTCCTAATGAGATTATAATCAATAGCCACAATGGATTGTTAGTAGATAATTATAACGCAGAGTTGTTTGCAAATGCACTTAATAGAATGGTATTTGATAAGAATTTACACTTACATTGCAAGTCTAATGCAAGAGAAAGTGTGAAAGCACTATCAATGGCAAATATTGCAAAACAATGGCAAGCGATTTTAAATTAAAAAATAACCACAGCATGAGTAATGTGAAACAGATAAAATTCATAGAAATACCAAAGGTGCATGACGAACGTGGTTCATTGGCAGTTATAGAAAAAGATGTGCTACCTTTTGCTATAAAGCGTATTTACTATTTATTTGACGTGCCTAGCAGTAGTTACCGAGGCGGACATGCTCATAAAGAGCAAGAATCCATCATAATTGCACTTAGTGGTAGTTTTGAAGTTATAGTAGATGATGGTTCTTCTCGAGAACGAATTATGCTAAATAAACCAACACAAGGTTTGTTTATATCTACAAACGTTTGGAGAGAAATTGATAATTTTTCCTCTGGTGCTGTTTGTTTGGTGCTAGCTTCAACCACATATAATGAGGCAGAATACATAAGAAATTATCAGGATTTTAAAAATCACGTCACAGGATAATAAAGCTTTTCTCCATTAAGCGATTTTAGCTTAAGCAATAATCTAACGATCCATCTTGGAGCAAATAAAATGATGCGTTGTTCTGGGCGAAGATTTTTTGGATTTATATGGCTGCTGTAAAATTTAAAACGCTCTGTGTTTTTCTCAAGCTTACTTAATATGGCTAAAGGAAAGCGGTTTCTGTCTAAATAACGCTTAAGACTTTTGTTTGATTTTTCTAATTCAAAATACTTGTCATATTTCGGTTTGTTCTTTACACTAAAAACAGTATTACTTAAGCTTTCAGGAACGTAATTATAATAAGCTAATATTTCATTTATAAATACAACCTTGTAGTTAAGTCCAATGCGTATCCAAAGATCAGTGTCTTGTCCAGAAACAATAGAGGGATCAAAGTAACCGGTTTTTTTGAGTATCTCATTTTTAAAAACAACACTAGAACTTGTAATGATGGTGTGGTCTAAGCTAGATTCAAAAAAGTTTCGAACTGCATAAGTTTTCTCTTGCTTAAAATTATACGTAGCAGCAACTATTTTGTCTTCATATTTGTGTGCAACTGCGGTAGCAAAAACAGATTCGTTAGGAAATGAAATAATGCAATCGTGTACTTTTTTAAGATAATCCGCATCCCAAAGATCGTCACCATCGAGTAGAGCGATAAAAGCATTGCCTGCAGCTTTAATACCTGTGTTTCTACATTGAGATGCGCCTTGATTTTTAGTGCTAATAATTTTTAATCTTTCGTCTTTAAACCCTTCGATTATATCAAGGCTATTGTCTGTAGAGCCATCATTAACAACTATGAGTTCAAAATCTTTAAACGATTGTTTTAGTACACTTTCAATTGTAGCTTTTATATACTTTTCTTTATTAAAGACAGATATGATTACCGAAAAAGAAACACTCATGTTTAAGAGTTTAGATGACAATAATAACACAAACGATAGATATCAAAAATAAATAACGAAGGTGAATTGCTTAGAAGATTCTTTTCAAAATTAGGTTTAAAGCGTTTATAAATAAAACTCAAAATAAAGCCTAATCGGAATTTATTTATGGTTTTGTACGTGCGTGAAATTAAAGTGTAATTTGGGTCTATGAGATCGTTTTTTATAAATAAATTAATGGCCTCTACAGACTCTAAAGACTTTTTTATAAAGGTTACGCTATCTTCAATACCTAAGTGGTAGGTTGGGTTATCAATATGTTTTACAGGTATGTTATGTTGTCTTAAATTGTATGAAAATAAGGTGTCTTCGTGTCTAAAGTTAGGTATCTCCTCATTGAATTTTACCGTACTAAAAATGCTTTTGTGAATTAAAAAATTTAATGTCAAAAAGCTAAGATATACATCCTTGTTTCTATCTAAATAATTTAAAGCTTCTCGTTTTTTACCGTAATGCCATCGCAGTGTTTTTAAGTCATCTTGGTCAGTTTCTGGGTACAAAATACCTCCGTAAATAACACAAGGCTCTTCATTTGTTTCAGATATGTAATTTAAAATAAAGTCTTCTGATATAGGCATTACGTCTGCATCTAAAAACAATAACCAATTGTACTTGGCATCTTGAGAAAGTTTGTTTCTTATAGCACTTCTGCCAATGTTGTTGGGAAGTATCTTAAAGTTACAGTTTTCTAAAGCATTAAGAGATTCATTTTTAGCTACAATGTTATTATCGGTAGAGCAATCATCGTAGATTAAAATTTCAAAGTTTTGATTGAGTTGCTTTAAACATTGCGCATGCACTTTCGTTACTAACGGTACCACATCGTAATTATATGTAGGTATAAGAATGGAAAGCATGGGTTAGTTTTTCCTTTGTACCACTTCAAAAACCTTATTTTCATCACACTTTAAGGTTTTACTCGGATACTTTAGTAGCAATGCATAATCGTGTGTAGCCATTAAAATGGTATTGCCATTTTTATTAATGTCTTGTAACACTTCCATGACCTCAATGCTGGTTTGTGGATCCAAGTTACCAGTTGGCTCATCAGCTAAAATCAATTCCGGATCATTAAGCAGCGCTCTTGCGATGGCTATACGTTGTTGTTCTCCTCCAGAAAGCTCATGAGGAAACTTAAAACCTTTGGTTTTCATAGCTACTTTATCCAGCACCTTTTCAATGCGCTCTTTTATTTTGTCTTTATCCTTCCAGCCAGTAGCTTTAAGTACAAATTCAAGATTACTATTTATAGTGCGATCTGGTAATAATTTAAAATCCTGAAACACAATACCCAGTTTTCTACGTAAAAAAGGGATGTCTTTTTCCTTCATGGTTCTTAGGTTAAAATCAACTATAGTACCATCACCTTCAGTAAGTTCTAAGTCGCCATAAAGTGTTTTCATAAAACTACTTTTACCACTTCCTGTTTTACCTATAAGGTAAACAAAATCACCTTTTTGCATCTCAAAGTTAACATCAGATAAGACCATATTGCCACCTTGATATATCGTTGCGTTTTTAAGTTGTAAAACAGTTTCGGACATAGTTAAAATTGAAAAAATTTGTAGTTGTAAATGTATTATTAATTCGCTCAATAATCAAACGCTAATCATATTGTTTAAGTACAAAAGCGTTAAAGAAAATATAAAACCAAACCCTATTTTATAATTATGCAGCTTTTCTATCGTTATAAATTTTGTATTCAATTATATTTGAATAGTGATAACTTATCATCAATAAATATTAATCAAAAAACGACGCTGATGCTAGTTTTAAAAAGACCATTACTTATCGTTTTTCTTACGTTTGCAATGTTGGGATTTTCTCAGAAATCTGCAGTATATACAAGTGAGTTAAAAGATTACCAAAAGGCATTAACCTTATACAATAACAAACAGTATAAAGCTGCGCAATCCTTGTTCGACGATATTAAGTACAACACTGATGATGCTGTTTTAAAGTCTGACTGTTCATATTACATTGCCAATTGTGCTGTACGATTAAATCAACGAAATGCTGACGATCTTATAACAGATTTTGTTGAAGAATACCCAACAAGTACAAAGCGAAACACTGCGTTTTTAGATGTTGCAGATTACTATTTTGAAAATGGTAAATACGCCTATGCTCGCAAATGGTATCAAAAAGTAGATGAGTCTAGTATAGCACGTACTGAGCGCGAGCGTTTCAATTTTAATTACGGTTACACCTTATATTCTACAAATAGTAAAAAAGAAGCAACAAAGTATCTTAACCGTGTTGCAGATTCTAAAGAATACGGCTCGCAAGCCAAGTACTACATTGGTTACATGGCTTACGAAGGTGATGATTACGATACGGCTAATGAGTATTTCGATCAGGTAAGTGATAACGAAAAGTACAAGGAAAAGCTATCGTATTATCAAGCCGATTTAAATTTTAAATTAGGAAAGTTTGAAAAAGCCATAGAACTTGCTTTAGAACAATTACCAAGCAGTAGAGGTGAAGAAGAATCTGAGCTCAATAAAATTATAGGTGAAAGTTATTTTAACCTAGAAAAATACGAAGAAGCCATTCCATATCTTCAAGCTTATGAAGGCAAAAAAGGAAAGTGGAGTAACACAGATTATTACCAAATAGGATATGCATATTACAAGCAAAATGATTTTGAAAAAGCCATTTCAGAATTCAATAAAATTATAGATGGTAATAATTCTGTAGCGCAAAATGCTTACTATCATTTAGGTGAAAGTTATATTAACCTAGAGAAAAAGCAAGAAGCGTTAAACGCTTTTAGAAATGCATCTGAAATGGATTATGATTTAAAAATTCAGGAAGATGCTTGGTTAAACTATGCTAAGATTAGTTACGAAATTGGTAACCCTTACCAATCTGTACCGCAAGTATTAGCAGGTTATTTAGATAAATACCCAGATACAAGCTACAGGGAAGAAATAGAAACTTTACTGATTGATTCATACATCACATCAAAAAATTACAAGGAAGCCTTAGAGTTATTAAAAGGTAAAAACAGTTTTGAAAATAAAGTTGCTTATCAAAAAGTAGCTTTTTTAAGAGGAATTGAATTGTATAATGAAACCAAGTATAGCGAAGCTCTAGAATTATTTAATAACTCATTAAAAGAACCGAGAGATCCAATTTTTGTAGCAAAAGCTACCTTTTGGAAAGCCGAAACCGAATATAATTTAACCAACTATAACGATGCCTTAATTGGATTTAAACAATTTGTTGGCATGTCTGAAGCTTCAGGATTATCTGAGAATGAAAACTTAGATTACAATTTAGCTTACACGTATTTCAAATTGAAAGATTACACCAATGCTTCAAAATATTTTCAAAAATTTATTGATAACAATTCTGGTGACAGACTACGACGAAACGATGCTTATTTAAGATTAGCAGATGGTTATTTTGTATCTAGTAAATACCAAAATGCTATCAATGCTTACGATAAAGCCATTCAGATTAATGAAATAGAAACCGACTATGCAGCGTTTCAAAAGGCGATGAGTAATGGGTATTTAGGCAAAGGATCTACAAAAATTTCTGAGCTTAATACGTTTATAGATACGTATCCAAAGTCAGCATTACGAGATGATGCCATGTACGAGTTGGCAAACTCTTATGTAAAGTCTAACGAAACAGACAAAGCGATGCAGATGTACGACCGATTAAATTCGGAATACAAACGTGGTGCTTTCACTTCAAAAGCGTTATTGCGTCAAGGTTTGGTGTATTACAATGCGAATGATAATGAGCGTGCATTAACTAAATTTAAAAAAGTAGCATCCGATTTTCCAAATTCAGGTGAAGCTGTTCAGGCAGTATCTACAGCGCGTTTAATTTATATCGATTTAGGTCGAGTGGATGATTACGCAGCTTGGGTAAAGTCTTTAGATTATGTTGAGGTGTCTGATGTAGAGTTGGATAATACGATGTATTTAGCAGCCGAAAAGCCATACTTAGAAAACGATACTGAGAATGCCATTCGTCAGTTTAATAAATATTTAAATCAGTTTCCTAATGGTATTCATGCGTTAAAATCACATTTCTACATTGCACAATTGTATTACAAAAAGGATTTATTTGAAACCGCTCAACCACATTACAAATATGTTGTTGATGCTTCAAGAAGTGAATATACAGAGCAGGCAACAGTGAAACTTTGCGAAATTTACTTGAAAGAGTCTAACTGGTCTCAGGCGATTCCAGTTTTAAAAACTTTAGAAGCTGAAGCAGACTATCCTCAGAATGTATTGTATGCGCAGTCTAACTTAATGAATGCGTACTACCAAACAGAGGATTATTCTAGTGCTGAAAATTATGCAGAAAAGGTATTAGCAAATTCTAACTTAGATACTAAAGTGAAGAGTGATGCTAAGATCATCATAGCACGTTCTGCCATAAAAACAGGAAACGAAGACAAAGCAAAAACAGCCTATGCAGATGTAGAAAAAATCGCTACAGGAAGTGTTGCAGCAGAAGCTCTATATTACAATGCGTATTTTAAAAATAAGGAAGGTAAGTATGAGGCATCAAACACAACCATTCAAAAATTAGCTAAGGATTATAGTAGTTACAAATATTACAGTGCTAAAGGTTTGGTTGTTATGGCGAAGAATTTCTATGCTTTGGGTGATGCGTTTCAGGCCAATTATATTTTAGAAAGTGTGATTTCTAATTTCCCAGAGTTTGATGATGTGGTACAAGAGGCACAGCAAGAACTTAACAAGATTAAAACCGAAGAAGCTAAAACAAATTCATCAATCGAAACCGACGATAACTAAATTCCTGCGCAGGCAGGAACCTTAGAGTCGAAACTTCAAAACATTACAAATGAAAATCAAGTTTTTAATTTTTATAATCACCATATCAAGCAGTTTATCGATAGTAGCTCAAGAACGAGCAAAGGATACCATTGATGACCAAGTGGTAAATGTTGTAACACCATACAAGCCTACAATTTCAGATGCTTTTAAAATTAAGGATACTCCAAAATTGCAAGACTCTAATTTGGTAAAGAAAAAAGAGGTGAAGTATAATATTTTTTCAATTCCAGTGGCTTCAACTTTTACGCCTGCAAAAGGTAAAGCAGCAACGGTTGATAAAGCAAAAGCTGTGAAGTTATATGATAATTACGCATCGCTTGGTGTGGGTACTTATACTTCAATCTTAGGAGAAGTATATCTTAATCATGAGCTAAGTAATTCTGAAAATGTTGGTGGTTATTTCAGTCACCATTCTTCTCAAGGCGGAATTGAAGATTTATTGTTAGATGATGATTTTTCTACCACGCACTTAAATGCGCATTACTCTCAAAAGTTAAGAGACTTTTCATGGAAAGTAGATGGAGGTTTCGACTTAATGACGTACAACTGGTATGGTTTGCCGCAGAATTTCTTTGGACAAACGGAAGCTGATATGATAGATCCTAGCCACACGTTTAATAGTTTTTATTTAGGCGGAAAAATTAATTTTGAAGATGCTATTATCAATGATGGTAGTGTGCGTTTTAGACGTTTTGGTGACAATCAAGATTCTGGTGAAAACCGATTTGTAGCTAAAGCAGGTTTTGATATTCCTGTGCAAGGAGAAGCTATAAAAACAAAATTATATGTGGATTACATTGGTGGAAGTTTTGATACTGATTACGAGAATTTAGGTGACATTAATTACGGAAATGTTACAGTAGGTTTGTCACCTTCGTATCAATTAACCCAAGATGATTTAACGGTCAATTTAGGCTTAAGTTTAGTCTATCTTAACGATACCGAACTTAGCGATAATAAGTTTTTTATCTACCCTAATATTGATGCGTCTTACCGTTTAGTAGACGAAATTTTAATTGCTTATGGTGGAATCACAGGGCAGTTACAACAAAACTCTTACTACGATTTTGCTACAGAAAATCCATTTGTTTCTCCAACACTTTATGTTGCTCCAACAGACCAACGCTATAAAGGATTTTTAGGACTAAAAGGAAAGCTGTCTAATAGTGTAAGTTATAACGTTAAAGGAAATTATTACGCTGAGGAGAATAAAGCATTATTAAAAGCAAATGATGCCAGAGGTGATGCAACAGCAGATTACCAATACGGTAATTCTTTTGGTGTGGTGTATTATGATGTAACTACCTTTTCGGTTGCTGGTGAGTTAAACATTGATGTCAATAGAAACTTTACACTTGGCTTTAAAGGCGAATACTTTAACTATGATATGGATAATGAAGCCGAAGCATGGAATTTACCAAATGTTACAGGTTCTATCTTTATGGATTTACAAATATCTGAACAATGGTACGCAGGTGCTAGTGCTATTTATGTTGGAGAACGAAAAGACCAACAAGATTTAGTAGCTACATTATTGCCACAAGACCCAAGTCCTGTTTTAAGTTTAGATAGTTATTTTGATGCTAATGCGCATATAGGTTATAAAATCAACAATCAATTATCTGTATTTGGAAAGGTAAATAACATCCTTAACCAGGATTACGAACGCTATTTAAACTTCCCTGTTCAGGGCATTCAGATTTTAGCAGGAGCTACGTATCAGTTTGATTTCTAAAATTCCTGCGAAAGCAAGAATCTTTTTATTGTCATTCTGAACTTGTTTCAGGGTCTCTTTTATGTATATTTAGACAATTAATTTACAACTATGAACAAACAGTTTTTCTTCTTTTTGGCGTTTCTATTATGTTTAAACCTGTCTTTCGCTCAATATGGATGGACAGATGCAGAAGTTTACCTGAAAAACGGAAAAACACTTGTTGGTGAAGCTAAAATACCTATGATGAGCGCAGCTCTTAATTTAAAGAAAGAGCAATTAAAATATAGAAAAGATAAAAAAGGAAAGAAGAGTAAATACAAGCCTCAAGAAATAGATAGTATTGTATTTACTATACATTATACCGAGCGTGTTAATAAAAAGAAGGTTGAAAAGACAAGGGTAGAGACTTATATTCCTGTTTTTTTAAATAAGAAAAAGACTAAGCAAGGCTTTGTTGAAGTGCTGGTAGAAGGGAAACTTAGATTAGTAGGTAGAACTGTAATGGTGCAATCTGGTGGAATGTGGGTTCCTGGACCAGGTGTTAATGCTGCGCCAGTGTATCAGCCAGGTTTTATGGGTAGCCATAATCAAGTAATGTTTCTTAGAGAAGGAGAAGAACCCGTAGTATTCAATCAAGCTAATATTTTAAAGTCGTTTAGGAAAAGAGCAATGGAATATTTTGAAGACTGTCCTTCGTTAAGATCTAAATTAGACAACAAAGAATTCAAAATGAAAGATCTTCAAGAGATTGTAAAGTATTATAATTCAAATTGTTTATGATTAGATTAAGGTTATCCTCGCTAAATAATCAAAATGCTCACCATCCATAACTTTTTCGCATTTAAGACCTACGGATTGGCAAGGTGTGTTTAGTGTTTCAAAATCGAGGTAGAGCCACTTCATTGGTGCTTCTTCTTCACCTTTATAGCTAAAGAAATAATCGAGTTCACCATAATAGCTGCTGTTTAAGTCTAGCCAAGTGCCACCATCTTCATCTTCGTACATATAGGATATATCAGATGAATCGATTAAAATTTGTCCGTTAGGTTTCAATAAAGATTTTAGATGGTTTAGATATTTAGCAATCTGAAATATTTCCTGAAAAATACCAGTACCATTCATTAAAAGTAGAATGGTATCAAATGTATCTGTTTCATTTAATAACGCTATATGTTCAGCATTTTTTAGACCTCGTAATTTGCAGACGTCAATAGCTCCTTTTGAGCAGTCAATTGCTTTTACATTAAATCCTTTTTCTTGTAACCAAAGCGCATGATTGCCTGCACCACAGCCAACATCAAGGATTTTACCCTTACTCAGCTGTAAAGCTTTTTGCTCTAGTTTTGGCATTTCAGAATAAGTTCTGAATAAATAGGGAAGTGGTAATTCGTCCTTATCAGATATGTTGGTCCATGTGATAATATCTTCAGAATAATTATCATTCTGATAGTCTAATAGTGCTTTTCCAAAGATGTCTTTCGTCATAGTATTTTTGTTATGCTGAACTTGATTCAGCATCTCATTCTGATTATATTTACAATATGCAAAACCTAATCAATAATCTGCCAAAGCTGGCCAAAGATAAGCATAAGGAAAACAAAACCTTCTTTGCAAAACTTAGAAAAAAGCCACCAAAACAATTAGACTACATTATGCAAGAGTTGCATGAGGAAGAGTTTGAACGTACGGATTGCTTGCAATGTGCTAACTGCTGTAAAACGACAGGACCTTTATTTACGGATAAGGATATTCAGCGCATATCTAAATCTTTCAAAATGAAAGAGCAGCAATTTATTGATGCTTATTTGCGCGTTGATGAAGATAATGATTATGTGTTGCAATCTGTGCCTTGCACGTTTTTAGATGCGGATAATTACTGTATGATTTATGATGTAAGACCAAAAGCGTGCAGAGAATTTCCACATACAGACCGTAAAAAGTTTCAGCAAATTTCTAATTTAACTTTAAAAAATGTAGCTATTTGTCCTGCAGCATATAACATTGTTGAAGAAATGAAAAAACAAATAAAACTGTAATACTAGCTTCGGAATAATTTTTGATACAACTTTAGAAAAAATCTAAATATGAAAAACGTTCTACTAAAATTGTTGCTTGTTGTTTTGATGGTAAACACAGCTACTGTTTCTTCTCAGGAATGGATGACAAATCTAGAAATAGCACAAACTTTGGCAAAAGTTCAAAATAAAATGGTGCTTATGGTTTGGGAAGAAACCACAACGTATCAATATCCTGTTATTGTAAAAGATGAATATGGTAGAACGATATTTATTAATAACCTTTTTGAAGATGAAAATGTAAGTCCTTTAATTTGGGAACATTTTGTTCCGGTTATCGTTTCAGAATACAATTATGCGGATTGGTACGAAGAAATAAAAGACAAGCGCAGTCAAAAATACATCGATAAGTTTAATGACGATAGTATTAAGATTTTGGACATTAATGGTAATATTCTTAATGTTAATTACTACACTGAAGATTTTCAGAATATTACCACTCTTATTGAACGCTATGCTATAAATACGTCTTATGTAGCGCAAGAATTACGAGATTATAAAAAAAACAAGAACTTCTATTCTGCTTATTTTTTATCGTCAAAACTTTTAGATTTAAGCTTGTATTTAAACAAAGATTCTAGAGCAGAAATTGTGGAATGGTCTAATCTTTATCTTGAGGAAGCAGAACGACTTATTAAAGAAGAAGAACAAACTGAGCACAACGCTTTACAACAACGATGCGATTTATTAGAACTTCAACAAGAATTAGTGTTAAAGCGTCCAAGAAAAGTAATACGCCAGTTAAAGCGACTTAAAGATGAAGAAATTGTAGATAGTAATAAGGCATTTATAGCATTTTTATACTACACAGCTTACATGAGTGCAGATAAATCTGAAGATGCTGAGCTGTGGAAATCTCAAATTTCTTCTGTAAATTTGAAGAAAGCACAGTTGCTTATTAATCTCAATAGATAATCTTTTGGAAACTATTATTAACTATTTTGAAACGATTCCGTCTTCGCATCGAAGTTTAATTTTAATTGGTGGATTAACCCTTTTTTGGCTGTTAGAAGGAGGTTTACCATTATTTAAGTACAAGTACAATAAGTGGAAACACGCCTTGCCTAATCTGTTCTTTACATTAACCACGATTATTGTGAATTTCGCATTAGCATCGTTGTTATACTGGTCATCAAGTTGGGTTGTAGCGCACAATTTTGGTATTATTAACTGGTTGTTTCCAGATACGCAGCCTTTATGGCTTTATGCGTTTCTTGGTGTTTTGTTACTAGATTTTTTTGGTGCGTATTTAGCACATTTTGTAGAGCACAAAGTAAAACCACTTTGGATGGTGCATTTAGTGCATCATACAGATCACAAAGTGGATACCACAACAGCCAACAGGCATCATCCTATTGAGAGTGTTATTCGTTTTGCATTTACCTTGTTTGGTGTCTTTGCTGTAGGTACACCATTTGCTTTGGTAATGTTATACCAGGCAATGTCTTTAATCTTTACACAGTTTACGCATGCTAATATCAAATTACCTAAAGGTTTGGATAAAGCATTAAGTTACTTTATTATATCGCCAGATATGCACAAGATTCACCACCATTACAGATTACCTTATACCGATTCTAACTATGGTAATATTTTCAGTATTTGGGATCGTTTACTTGGTACTTATATGTATATGGACAGAGAAAATCTGGTTTATGGAGTAGATGTTTTTCCAGATGAGGTAAAGAATGGTCAGATAAAAGAACTATTGAAACAACCTTTTCAGAAATATGAAAAA
Organism: Winogradskyella sp.; assembly: GCA_002722255.1. GTDB lineage: Bacteria > Bacteroidota > Bacteroidia > Flavobacteriales > Flavobacteriaceae > Winogradskyella > Winogradskyella poriferorum. Next base: position 177,924 of record PBLD01000002.1, read on the forward strand.
CCGACACTCTCTGCGGATGTTGAGGAGTAGCATTTTATAATTATTGATTCAGAAAGAATGTAAAATATAAGTCAGTTGGTTGTAGATTTAAAGAAGAAACATTTAATCACTTTTGGATTGATTTTGCTTGGTGTAATTTTTTATATCAAACATTACAATATACTTGCCAACTCTGAAGTTGAAATTTACTTAAAAATACATAAGAACGAGAAAGAGATTTCATTTGATAAAACTGATATTATTCTTTCTAGAATTGAAAAACCATGGTATTACATGTGGATGACAATGCAAATGGCTGAAGTGAGACCTAATGAAGAAGGAATAGTTTCATTTAGATTAAGAAAATCTAAAAGTTATGAGGTAGAGGTTTTAATTAACAATAAAGAAATTTCATGTGGTGGAATTTTTTTTGATGCAGATACTTTAAAACAAGGACAAACAGTATTTGTTCCGGTAGAATGCAAAGAAAAATACTATATTAACAAGGGTAATTGGAATAATTTAGAAAGTTTTTCAAAAAATGACTCAGAATATGAGAAACCTCAAACATCCTCAACAAGTTCATACTGACAGCAAGTATTTATTTGTAATTTTATTGATATTTCTAATGAGCTGCAATTCCGAAAAACAATTAGATATACAAGGACATAGAGGTTGTAGAGGTCTATACCCTGAAAATTCTTTACCTGCATTTAATAAAGCGATTGAACTTGGTGTTACGACTTTAGAGTTAGATATAGCCATTACAAAAGATAAGGAAGTTATAGTGTCTCATGAGCCTTTTATGAGTAGAACTATTTGTTTTAATCCTGAAGGCGGAAAGATTCCTGAGGAGATGGATATGAAACATAATCTTTATGAAATGACACACAGTGAGATTAAGCAATTTGATTGTGGTACAAAGCTTCATCCGAAATATCCAGACCAAAAGAAACTAAAAACCTACAAACCACTTTTGTCTGAAGTTTTTAAACTTGCAAAGACTAAAAATCCTGATGTTAAATTTAATATTGAAATTAAATCTAAGCCAGAATATTATGGTATTTATACACCACAGCCAGATAAATATGTAAAAATAGTCTTAGATGAAATTGAAGAAAGTGGACTTTTCTCTAATGTAAATTTGCAGTCATTTGATTTGGTGATTTTAGAAGAAATAAAGAAACAATCTCCAAATATGCCAGTTGCACTTTTGATAGATGAAGATGAAACTATAGCAACAAAGCTTAAAAAACTATGTTACAAACCAGAAATAATCAGTCCATATTTTAGATTGTTAACTTCAGAAATTATTAATGAGTATCATGCTCAAAATTATCTAATCATTCCTTGGACAGTTAATGAAGAACAAGACTTATTTAAAATGCTAAGATGGAATGTAGATGGCATTATTACAGATTATCCAGATAGGCTTTTAGAGATTCGTTCCAATAAACGTTATTAACAACTTATCAACAATAAATAGTAATTCCTCTAATTTCTGTGTAGTTGGTGGATATTTTATCCTTTCATTCAATTATCCGTTTATGTTTGCGATGGATTAATTAATTAAATACTGTTGAGCTAAACAAACCAAGTTTAATGTAAAGCTTTGCTGTAGTGAAAAATTTAATCCGAATTCTCCTCATTGTTGTCCTCGTTTTTTTATTGAGTTTTACGTTAAAGGCCCAAGAACAATATGCCAAATTAGAGCCAAACAGAAATGTTCAGGCAAAGGGATTAATTCATAAGTTGAATGAAACCAAGGATACTTTAATCTTGCAAAGCGATAAAAAAATTAATTATCTCTATTCCATTAATAAAGACTACGGAAGAGATTTTGATGTCTATGTAGATACTACATTTTATAAATTTCCATTAAACAAATTACCAAAAGGTAAGCACGTTTTGGTGGCTGTACAGTCACCAAAACGCATTGTTTTTGTTGTAAGAATCTTAAAAGAAATTCCAAAAGAAGAACCAATAGAAATACCATCTGAAGCAATCGTAGCTACCGAATCTAAAAAAGTGGTGTCAACAGAGAATGATTAATCTTATTTGTCATTCCTGTGTAGGCAGGAATCCATTTTTAGTCATAGATTAAATATTTCGCTCTAATTGCTTTAAAGGTTTCTAAATCCGCTTTCCAAGTTGCCCTAATGGCTTCTTCGCTCATTCCTGATTCTATTTGCTGCTGTAGTTTTTCTGTGCCAGCATGTTTGGTGAAATTTGCAGTATTAAAGACTTTACTTTTATCTGTAGCATTAGTATAAGCATCAATTACATATTTTAATGTAAAACGTCTTTCAGCTTCTATCTTAGATAAATCTTCGCCATAACACAGTATATCTTTGTGTTTAGGATATTTTGAGCCAAAGTTAGGTTGAGGAGTATATGTAAAGATGTAATGTGATGCATCTAAAAAAGGTGCACCATAACGCTGAAACTGAAACTCAGTACCACGACCAGCATTGATGTTTGTGCCTTCAAACAATCCTAAACTAGGATATAAAGTTATCGATTGGTCATTAGGTAAATTTGGAGAAGGTCTTAAAGGTAAACTATAAGTGTTTTCATGATTATAGTGTTCCATCTCAACAACAGTAATATCGCACTTAACATTGTCTTTTAACCAGCCTTCACCATTAATCATTTTAGCATATTCGCCAATCGTCATGCCGTGCACTAAAGGAATGGTATGCATGCCCAAAAAGCTACTGTGCTCTTTTTCTAATGTAGGGCCATCAACATAATTTCCATTAGGATTAGGTCGATCTAATATGAGAAGTTTTACATTATTCTCAGCACAAGCTTCCATCACATAATGCAAGGTAGAGATGTAGGTATAAAAACGCACACCAACATCTTGAATATCAAAAATCATAATGTCTAAATCTTCGAGTTGTTCAGCTGTTGGTTTTTTGTGTTTCCCATGAAGCGAAAAAATTGGTAATTGTGTTTTTACATCTACACTATCTTTTACATTTTCACCAGCATCAGCCGTACCTCTAAAACCATGTTCTGGAGAAAATACTTTTTTAATATTGATGTTTAATGCTAATAGAGAATCGACTAAATGTGTATAGTCTCTTATCTCTTGTCTCTCATCTCTTGTCTCTCTAAAAATAACACTAGTCTGATTAGCTACAACACCAACACGCTTTCCTTTTAATAACGGTAAGTAAACTTCAGTTCGGTTAGCACCAATAATAATGCCTTTGTCATTGTTCTTTTCTGTCACACTGAGCGCAGTCGAAGTGTCTTCTGACTTCTGACTTCTTGCTTCGAGCTTTTCACTTCCACCTTTTCCTGCACAAGAAATCACTACCAAGACAAATAATAAAACTGTATTTTTGAAAACCTTAAAACGCATAAAAAGAAAATTTGAATTTCGAACTGTTTATAGCTAAACGCATTATTGGCAATAAAGCGTATAAAAGTAGTGTTTCGGCACCAATAATTAAAATTGGTATTGCTGCAATTGCTATTGGTATTATAGTAATGCTTATTGCTATTGCAACTGGTTTAGGGCTTCAGCAAAAAATTAGAGATAAGGTAGTTGCTTTTAATGGTCATATAGAAATTACAAATTATGATACTAATGCATCCGACGAATCTCAGGTACCTATTTTAAGAGATCAGGATTTTTACCCAGAGTTTAATGCTGTAGAAGAGGTAACGCACATACAAGGCGTTGCCACAAAATTTGCAGTAATTAGAACAGAAACCGATTTTGAAGGTGTTGTTATCAAAGGTGTAGGCTCTGATTATAAATGGGATTACTTCAATGAATTTTTAGTAGAAGGTCGTTTGCCTGATTTTTCAGGGAAGCGAAACGAAGAAATCTTAATTTCAAGCTATTTAGCTAACCGGTTAGGTTTTAATGTTGGAGATAAATTTCAAACCTTGTTTGGAGAAAATCTTAATAAAGTGCCTCGTATAATTAATTATGAAATTGTTGGTATTTATAACTCAGGATTTCAAGAATTAGATGAAAAATTCTGTATTGCAGATTTGCGTCATATCCAACGTTTAAATAAATGGGAGGCCAATCAAATTGGAAGTTTTGAGGTATTTATTGATGACTTTTCAAACATAGAAGAAACTTATAGTGATGTGTTTAAAGAAATACCCTCCTTATTAAATGCTACACCAGTAAACCAAAAATATTACACCGTTTTTGAGTGGATAAAAATTTTCGATAATAATACCTATGGCATTATAGCTATTATGATAATTGTTGCAGGAATAAATATGATTACAGCCTTATTGGTCTTAATTTTAGAACGTACTCAAATGATTGGTATTCTTAAAGCTTTGGGTAGTTCTAACTGGTCTATTAGAAAAGTGTTTTTGTACAACGCATCCTATCTTATTGGTTTGGGTTTGCTTTGGGGAAATTTACTAGGTTTGGGCTTGTTGTTTGCTCAAAAGTATTTCAAACTTTTTCCGCTTAATCCAGATACCTATTATGTAAGTGAAGCACCTGTATATATTAGTTTAGATTATATTTTAATTCTAAATATCGGAACCTTCATCGCATGTTTGTTAATGCTTTTAATACCGTCGGTAATAATTTCTAAGATATCACCTGTAAAAGCCATTCGGTTCGATTAAAAAACATAACGAACTTTTAACGCCTTACTTTTAACTTTTCAACTATTTTTGCACCGCAAAATAGAATTATGGAATACGCAGAAAATATATTAGAAACCATTGGTAATACTCCTTTGGTTAAGATGAATAAATTAGTGGAGGAATTACCGTGTTTAGTTTTAGCTAAGTATGAAACCTTTAACCCTGGAAATTCGGTTAAAGATCGTATGGCTTTAAAGATGATTGAAGACGCAGAAGCTGACGGACGATTAAAACCTGGCGGAACTATTATTGAAGGAACCTCAGGGAATACAGGAATGGGTTTGGCATTGGCTGCAGCTATTAAAGGATACAAATGTATTTTTGTTATGGCAGATAAGCAGTCTAAAGAAAAAGTTGATGTTCTTAAAGCGGTAGGTGCTGAGGTTATTGTATGTCCTACAGCTGTAGAGCCAGACGATCCACGTAGTTATTATTCCGTATCTAAACGTTTAGGAGAAGAAACACCAAACTCTTGGTACGTTAACCAATATGATAACCCAAGCAATGCAAAAGCACATTACGAATCTACAGGACCAGAAATTTGGAAACAAACTGATGGTAAAATCACACATTTTGTGGTTGGTGTTGGTACTGGTGGAACTATTTCTGGTGTAGGTAAATATTTAAAGGAGCAAAATCCAAATGTTAAGGTTTGGGGAGTTGATACATACGGCTCTGTGTTTAAAAAATATCATGAAACAGGTATTTTTGATGAAAATGAGATTTATCCTTACGTAACTGAAGGAATAGGTGAAGATATTTTACCAGCCAATGTAGATTTTAGTATTATAGATGGTTTTACAAAAGTAACTGATAAAGATGCTGCTGTCTATACGCAGCGATTGGCAAAAGAAGAAGGTATGTTTTTAGGTAATTCCGCAGGAGCTGCTATAAAAGGAGTACTTCAATTAAAAGAACATTTTAAGCCAGAGGATGTTGTTGTGGTGTTATATCATGACCATGGTAGTCGTTATGTTGGTAAAATGTTTAATGATGATTGGATGCGAGAAAAGGGTTACATAGAATAACAGATTACTGTAAAGGCAGTAATCTAAATTGAATAATAAGAAAATCCTGAGTTTTGCTCAGGATTTTTTGTTTATATTTAATGCTTAAAATATTATTTATGAAGCATTTATACTTCTTTTTAGGCTTGTTTTTTATAAATTATTTTGGATTTGCCCAATATCATCAGTTTCAGTTAGTGCTAGTTGATTCTAATGTTGGTTCTGAAGTTTATTTGGGATGCGCAGGTTGCAGTCAAGAGTCTAATGATGAAGGGCTAAATAATATTTTTCAAAATCATAATGTAACATGTTATCAAACAGCATATGTTTATTCAGATACACCCAATGATCTTTATGGGAGTATACATATTGGTGGTTGTGATGGTTGTAATATTGCGCAACTTGTTCAGGATTTAAATAATTACGATAGTGTTATTATGATAGCCAGTGAGGATTATGAGGAATATAGTTTTAATCATGGATTAAATTTAACACTAGTTGACGACACTATTGGTACACCAATAGGAGAAAATAATGGAGTAGTCACTACTAATAATACTAATTTGAATCAAATATTTACGAATTTCAACGTAAGTTATTACACAATAGCAAATGCTGGTACAAGCTATGAGAATTATGAGCTATTTTGTAATTGTGATGCGACATTATTAAAACAAGAGTTGGATATGCTTTCAACAATTGTGTTATCTACTGATTATATGTCAATGGGTGTAGTGCTTTCTACTGAAGAATCACAGATGACTCATGTTAGTATTCACCCAAATCCATTTAAAGACAAAATTTCAATTAAAATTAATAAAGCGATAGAGTCTATTGAGATTTATGATATTTTAGGAAAGTCAATTTATAAATCTAGTTCTGTATCTGAGTTAGAAAATTATTCTTCAACATTAAAATCAGGTGTATATCTTTTAAAGATTACAACTAAAGATGGGAATACAATGACCAAAAAACTAATAAAGTCTTAAATTAAAATGTTTTTTCTATTTTCGGTAAATGCAAGAAGACTTTCTTCATTACGTCTGGAAACACAAAGCTTTTTCTTCAACATCGCTTAAAACTGAGAGTGGTGAATCTATTGTTATCTTAAAATTAGGTGAGCATAATCATAATTCAGGACCAGATTTTTTTAATGCTCAGTTAAATATAGATGGTCAATTATGGGCTGGTAATGTTGAAATTCATATAAAATCGTCGGATTGGTATGTGCACGGTCATGAAAAAAACAAAGCTTATGATAACGTTATTTTACATGTCGTATGGGAGCATGATACAGAAGTTTTTAGAAGTGATAATTCAGTAATTCCTACATTAGAGCTAAAGCCAATTGTAAATCGAAATCTTATTACTAATTATTATGCATTAGTTTCATCTAAATCATGGATTAATTGCGAAACACATTACCCTGAAGTTGATGATTTTGTATTAGACAACTGGATTGAACGATTATATATAGAACGTTTAGAACGAAAATCGAGAGAAATTTTAGAACTTTTAAGGGATTCTAAAAACGACTGGGAAGCTGTTTTGTTCAAAATGCTTTTAAAAAACTTTGGGCTTAAAGTAAATGGCGAAGCATTTTTCAGTCTCGCAAACTCTGTTGACTATACTATAGTCAGAAAACTTCAGAGTAATATACTAGATTTAGAAGCTCTTCTCTTTGGTCAAGCTAGTTTGTTAGAAGATGATATTCAAGAGTTATATTTTTTAGATTTAAAAAGACGTTATCAATTTCTAGTTCAAAAATTTCAGTTAAATAATCTGGGTGTTTTACCGTTGCAATTCTTCAGATTACGACCTCCAAATTTTCCAACTGTTCGTTTATCACAATTTGCAAATCTTTACACTATAGAACAACAGCTATTTTCGAAGATATTAGCATTAAAAACTAAGGATGAATTTTATAAACTATTTAGTAAAGGTGTTAGTAGTTTTTGGATGACACATTATACGTTTAATAAGAAATCAAAGAGTTTTAAAAAAGTAATAACAAAAGCTTTTGTTGACTTATTACTTATTAACACTGTCATTCCTTTAAAGTTCAGTTATGCTAAATACACAGGTGATAATATTAATGAAGAGATTTTTGATTTACTGAGTGATTTAAAACAAGAAAATAATAGCATTGTAAATAAGTATATGCAACTCAAACCAATAAAAAAGAATGCTCTAAGTTCTCAGGGTTTACTTCAATTAAAGCAAAATTATTGTGATGCAAATCGATGTCTTCAATGCGCAATTGGAAATAGTTTAATAGTTAAAAATTAAGTAAATTGCGACTATGAATTTGTTTTACAAATTACTTCATTATTTTCAGAAAAGAGGTTACTATGTTTGCCAACGAATTGCAGATCGTTTGGGAATTAGGGCTAAAATTGTAAGGACATCTTTTATGTACCTAACATTTGTAACTGTGGGCTTTGGATTTGCCCTATATTTGTTTTTAGCCTTTTGGATGAGAATTAAAGATATAATTTACACAAAACGCTCATCTGTATTCGATTTGTAATTTATGAATAACCCATTAATACGACTTTTTAGATCTAAAATTTATACAGCCGTAGCCATGCTAATTGTTTTAATGTGCATTGGTATTATAGGATATAGAACAATATCGGGTTTAGATTGGGTTAATGCTGTATATATGACGGTTATTACCATTACCACAGTAGGTTTTGGTGAGGTACAACCATTAGATGTGCCAGCGAAAATTTTTACAATATTTCTAATTCTTGCAAGTATTGTTATCGTAGGTTATGCTATTTCAATAATCACAGAGTACATTTTGAGCAGAAATAATTTCGAAGATATAAAACAACGTAAAATGCAAAAGGAGATAGAAGCCATGTCTGGTCACATTATAATTTGTGGTTTTGGACGAAACGGAAAGCAAGCATCAAAAAAACTTCAGGACTATGGTAAGCCATTTGTTATTATTGAGCGCGATAAAGATATTATAGAGCGTCTACAAGAAGAAGGTGTACCGTATGTATTTGGTAATGCTAATGAAGACGAAACATTAATTCAAGCAGGAATAGAGCGTGCCAGTACGTTAATAACAGCACTGCCTAGTGATGCAGATAATTTGTTTGTTGTACTTTCTGCAAGACAAATAAATAAAGATCTGTGCATTATTAGTAGAGCTTCTCAAGAAACTTCTTATAATAAACTAAAATTAGCAGGTGCAAATAATGTTATTTTACCAGATAAAATAGGTGGAGATCATATGGCATCTCTAGTGGTTATTCCTGATTTAGTAGAATTTATAGACAATTTAGGCATTGTAGGTGAGAGGAATATAAATATTGAAGAAATTAAAGTAGAACAACTTTACGATACAGACCGTGTAAAGACTATACGAGAACTAGATTTAAGAAAGAAAACAGGTTGTACGGTTATAGGATTTAAGGATGAAAATGGAGAGTATATTGTTAATCCAGAAGCAGATACAAAGCTTGTTGCTGGTTCAAAAATTATTGTTTTAGGTCGTCCAGAACAAATTGAGAGACTCAATTCTAAATATAACATAGAACAGGAGGCATAGCCATTTTAACGTTACTAGCTTTAAAAACTCAATTTTTTTTAGCATATTGTCGGCTATTAATAACAAAAACTAACTAATACTAAACTCATGAAGAAATATCTTCTGTCTTTATTTGCACTTATATTACCATTATTAAACTTTGCTCAAGAGGCCCAAGAAATGGGTGTTGATGAAAAAATTGATCAGGCTTTCGGGAATGCAACAGGATGGTTTGTAAATGCAGTTTTTTATCAAATACCCTTTACTGATACTGTAAGTGTTTACTGGGTATTATTCCCTTTAATTCTAGGCGCAATTTACTTTACATTTTATTTCAATTTTATCAATTTTAGAGGATTCCTTACCTCTGTTAATATAGTACGTGGCAAATACGACGACATAGATCATCATGAGTCTATGGTTGCAGCAGGAGATTCTACACCAGGTGGTGATGCTATAGAAACAATAGCTGTAGAAGGTCATGAAGGTGAAGTTTCGCATTTCCAAGCTTTAACGGCAGCTTTGTCTGCAACAGTTGGTTTAGGTAACATAGCTGGTGTTGCAATTGCGGTTTCTATTGGTGGTGCAGGTGCTACATTTTGGATGATAATTGCGGGTTTCTTAGGTATGGCATCAAAGTTTGTAGAGTGTACTTTAGGTGTTAAGTATAGAGATATTGGAGAGGATGGCACTGTATATGGTGGTCCAATGTATTACCTTACCAAAGGATTAAAATCAAAAGGCTTAGCTGGACTAGGAAAAGTACTAGCAGTTTTGTTTGCAATTTTTGTAATCGGAGGTTCCTTTGGTGGCGGAAATATGTTTCAGGTAAATCAAGCTTTCCAACTTGTTGAAAATATCACAGGTGGCGAACAATCATTTTTACATGGTTATGGTTGGGCATTTGGAGTTGTTATGGCTATTTTGGTAGGAATTGTAATCATTGGAGGTATCAAATCTATTGCCAAAGTTACAGACAAGATTGTGCCATTTATGGTTGCAATATATGTAGCAGCAGCTCTATTTGTAATTTTCTCAAAGTTTGATATGATTGATGATGCCTTTGCTGCTATATGGAATGGAGCATTTAGCCCTGAAGGTATTGCAGGTGGTGCTGTAGGGGTACTAATACAAGGTTTTAGACGTGCTGCATTCTCTAATGAGGCAGGTATTGGTTCAGCGTCCATTGCTCATTCTGCAGTAAAAACCAAATATGCTGCTAGTGAAGGTATGGTAGCATTATTAGAGCCTTTTATTGATACGGTAATAGTTTGTACTATGACAGCCGTAGTTTTAATTATTACTGGTTTCGTAGATCCATTAAATCCGCCAGCGAATGATGCTCAGGCAATATTATTAACATCAAGTGCATTTGAATCTTCTATATCTTGGTTCCCTTATGTGCTTACTGTAGCCGTAGTTTTATTTGCATTTAGTTCTATGATTTCATGGTCTTACTATGGTTTTCAAGGTTGGTCATATTTATTTGGAAGAAGCAAGAAAGCTGAATACACTTATAAGGTTATTTTCTGTGTATTTGTAATTGTTGGTGCTGCTGCAAGCTTAGGTTCAGTAATTGGATTCTCTGATGCCATGGTCTTTGCTATGATGGTGCCAAATATGATAGGTTTAATCCTGTTAGCGCCAAAAGTTAAAGAAGAACTCAAAAAATATATGAGTGCGATAAAAACTAAATAGTTTAATCTAATCTAAATATATGAAATCCCATTTCCAGTTTTCTAATCAACAACGGAATGGGATTTTTTTATTACTTATTATCATCATTGCGATGCAATGTATTTATGCTTTTGTTGATTTTTCTGAAGACACTCCTTCCGCAGAAACTAATGAAATAGAAGTTTTTAGAAATGAATTAGATTCACTTCGTTTACTAGAGGTTGAAAATAGTAAGCCAAAGATTTACCCTTTCAATCCAAATTATATAACAGATTATAAAGGCTACACTTTAGGTATGACGAATGAAGAAATTGACAGGCTTCACCGATTTAGAGAAAGTAATCAATGGGTTAATTCTGCAAAGCAATTTCAAGAGGTAACAAAAGTATCGGACTCCTTACTAAATAAAATTTCACCATATTTTAAGTTTCCAGATTGGATTACCAATCCTAAGCCTAAGTCAAATAATTATAATAATTCGTTTGCTAAAAATGATAAACCGAAAACTTTTAATCAGAAAGTAGATTTAAATAAAGCAACGGCTAGTCAGCTTCAAAAAGTTTATGGAGTCGGTGAGAAACTTTCAGACCGCATTATTAAGTATAGAACTAAATTTGGTGGTTTTATAGCAGATGTGGAATTATCTGAAGTTTATGGATTAATGCCTGAAGTAATAGAAAGGATAAGAGAAGACTTTACTGTAAAAACCCCAAGAGCAATACAAACCTATAATATTAATTCGGCTACAAGAGACGAGCTTGTATTAATTAAGTATATAGATTATGAAGTGGCAAACAATATTATAGAGGAGAGAACTCTTAGGGAAGGTTTTAGATCTTTTGAAGAATTAACAAAAATTGAAGATTTTCCTATCAAAAAATTAGAGATAATTAAATTATATTTGCGATTGTAAAGAAAAACATAATTTATGTCAAATATATACTTCACTGAAGAGCACAATTTATTTAGAGAAAGCCTAAGAGATTTTTTACAAAAAGAAGTTGTTCCTCACATTGAAAAATGGGAAGAAACAGGTACTATTGAACGCTTTATTTGGAAGAAATTTGGTGATATGGGCTATTTTGGTTTAGCCTACCCTGAAGAATATGGTGGATTAGATTTAGACTTGTTTTATACAGTAATTCTTTTAGAAGAATTACAGCGAATCAATTCTGGTGGATTTGCCGCTGCAATTTGGGCTCATGCATACTTGGCAATGACACATCTTAACAAAGAAGGTGATGATGCTATAAAATCAAAATACTTAGCTGATAGTATTACTGGAGATATGATTGGCTGTCTTTGCGTTACAGAGCCATTTGGAGGTAGTGATGTTGCGGGTATGAGAACTACTGCTATTAAGGAAGGCGACCATTACATTTTAAATGGATCTAAAACATTTATTACTAATGGTGTTTACAGTGACTATATGGTAGTTGCAGCAAAGACTAATCCAGAACTTGGTAACAAAGGTATCAGTATGTTTGTTGTAGATAGCAAATCAAAAGGTGTTTCGGCTACTAAGCTTAATAAGCTGGGTTGGAGGGCTTCGGATACAGGAGAAATAGCATTTGATAATGTCAAGGTTCCTGCTAATCAATTAATGGGTGAAGAAGGAAAAGGATTTGCTTACATAATGCAGCACTTTGCATTAGAAAGACTCATAATGGGAATAAACGCTCATGCCAGAGCAGAGTATACCTTAGAGTACACATTACAATATATGTCTGAAAGAACAACTTTTGGTCAATCCTTAGATAAATACCAAGCCTTGCGTCATAGGTATGTAGATATGCATGCAGACATGCAATTGTGCAAATACTACAATTATATGGTAGCAGATCGTTTAGATAAAGGTGAATATGTTGTAGAAGAAGCAACGATCTCTAAGTTAAAATCTACTAAAATGGCAGATGAGGTAGCTTATAACTGCCTTCAGTTCCTTGGTGGTTATGGTTATATGGAAGAGTATCCACTGGCAAGAATATTTAGAGACAGTCGTTTAGGACCTATTGGTGGAGGTACATCAGAAATTCTAAAAGAGATTCTTTCTAAAATTATTATAGACAAAAAATCATACAAGCCAGCTACTTAAAATTTAATATTATAATCATTCAAAATCCTGCTTTTAGCAGGATTTTTTTATTAGCAAATAATTTATACGAAGTAAAAAAAGCTATATTTAAAATTCTAGAAGAAAGAAATGAGCTTAAAAGCATTTTCAGAATATTTAGCATTAGAGAAGAATTATTCTCAACATACCGTATTGGCATATATTAGAGATTTAGAAATGTTTCAAGAGTTTTTAAATGAAAACCATAACTCAGAAATAATTGAAAATGCTGATTATTCCGAAATCAGACAATGGATTGTTGAGTTGGTAAATGGTGGTTTGTCCAATAGAACTATTAACAGAAAAGTATCCTCACTTAATTCATACTATAAGTTTTTACAAAAATCTCAGCAGCTAGAAGCTAATCCATTAAGAAAGCATAAGGCTCTGAAAGTAGGTAAGAAGGTGCAATTGCCTTTTTCTAAGGAAGAGTTAAAACAAGTTTTAGAGAACTCTATTGAGGTAGTAGATTTTGAAAGTGCAAGAAATAGGTTGATTATAGAGCTATTTTATGCTACAGGTATAAGAAGGATTGAGTTGGTGAACATAAAATTATCTGATTTAGATTTAAGTAAAAATCAAATAAAAGTACTTGGTAAAAGAAACAAGGAGCGTTATATGCCATTGCTTAGTTCTTTGGTAAACACCTTAGATATCTATTTAAGCTATAGAAATAGTTTACCTAAAATTACAGACAAAGAGTATTTGTTTTTAACAAAAAAGGGTGTTAAGATTTACGAAATGCTTGTTTATAGAATAATAAATAAGTATTTTAGTGTAGCATCCTCAAAAGCTAAATGTAGTCCACATGTACTAAGGCACTCATTTGCAACACATTTATTAAATGAAGGAGCAGATTTAAATGCAGTAAAAGAACTTCTTGGGCATACCAGTTTGGCGGCGACACAGGTATATACTCACAATAGTATATCAGAATTAAAAAAAGTGTATGCTAAATCACACCCAAGAAATAAACGTTAAGAACTATACTTAACATTAAAATAGGTATTGAAACTGATATTTTTCGATACACATGTTTAACTTAAAAAGTAACGTATGAAAGTAAACACCCAATCCGTAAATTTCACAGCTGACAGAAAGTTGATTGATTTCATTCAGAAGAGAATGGATAAATTAGATTTATTTTACGACAAAATAATTCAGTCCGATGTTTATTTGAAAGTTGAAAATACTAGCGATAAAGAAAATAAAGTTTTTGAAGCAAAAGTAAGCGTTCCTGGTGATAGTTTTATTGTAAAAAAGCAATGCAAAACCTTCGAAGAAGGTGCAGATATCGCTATTGCATCATTAGAAAGGCAAATTAAAAAACGAAAGCAAAAATTAAGAGCTAGAATAAAAGCATAAAATTTTTTAGAAAATGTTTTGAATAAAAAAATAAAATACTACATTTGCAGTCCGTTAGAAATAGCGGGCTTTTTTATAGCAAGAAATTGCTGGTAAAAAGTATTCAAAAAGCCGATGTAGCTCAGCTGGCTAGAGCAGCTGATTTGTAATCAGCAGGTCGTGGGTTCGAGTCCCTCCATCGGCTCTAAAAACACTAAATTTAAAAGTGTTTTTAAATTGAAATTTTGAAATCAGTTAGGGGAGATTCCAGAGCGGCCAAATGGGACGGACTGTAACTCCGTTGTCTTTCGACTTCGCAGGTTCGAATCCTGCTCTCCCCACTTATTTGAACCAATAAATTATTTGGTTGTTTTTGAAATATTGAAAACTATTAATTAAGGAAGCTTAATTAAAAAGCGGGAGTAGCTCAGTTGGTAGAGCGTCAGCCTTCCAAGCTGAATGTCGCCGGTTCGAACCCGGTCTCCCGCTCAAAAAAACCTGCGAAGGCAGGTGTCTCTTAGTTGAGATGTTAAACACTTTACGCCGGTGTAGCTCAGGGGTAGAGCGTTTCCTTGGTAAGGAAGAGGTCACGAGTTCAAATCTCGTCATTGGCTCTTTTTTCTAAGAGAAACTTAGAATAGCAATTGAACACTAATATTAAATAAGATTAAATAAATTAAACATGGCAAAGGCAACTTTCGATCGTTCAAAACCACACTTAAATATAGGTACTATTGGACACGTAGATCACGGTAAAACAACTTTAACTGCTGCTATTACTAAAGTATTAGCTGATGCAGGTTTATCTGAAGCAAGAGCATTCGATCAAATCGATAATGCACCAGAAGAAAAAGAAAGAGGTATTACAATTAATACATCTCACGTAGAATATCAAACAGCTAATCGTCACTATGCTCACGTTGACTGTCCAGGTCACGCGGATTATGTAAAGAACATGGTAACTGGTGCTGCTCAAATGGATGGTGCTATTTTAGTTGTTGCTGCAACAGATGGTCCTATGCCACAAACTCGTGAGCATATCTTACTTGGTCGTCAGGTAGGTATTCCTCGTATCGTTGTATTCATGAATAAAGTGGATATGGTTGATGATGAAGAGTTATTAGAATTAGTAGAGATGGAAATTAGAGATTTATTATCTTTCTATGAGTACGATGGTGATAATGGTCCTGTAATCGCTGGTTCTGCATTAGGTGCATTAAACGGAGAACAAAAGTGGGTTGATACTGTAATGGAATTAATGGAAGCTTGTGATAACTGGATTGAAGAACCAGTACGTGATATGGATAAGCCTTTCTTAATGCCAATCGAAGATGTATTCTCAATTACAGGTCGTGGTACTGTTGCAACTGGTCGTATAGAAACTGGTGTAGCTAACACAGGTGACCCTGTTGAAATCATCGGTATGGGTGCTGAGAAATTGACATCTACTATTACAGGTATCGAAATGTTCCGTCAAATCTTAGATAGAGGTGAAGCTGGTGATAACGCAGGTATCTTATTAAGAGGTATTGAGAAAACTCAAATCTCAAGAGGTATGGTAATTGTTAAGCCTGGTTCTGTAACTCCTCACCAAAAATTTAAAGCTGAGGTTTATATCCTTAAGAAAGAAGAAGGTGGACGTCACACTCCATTCCACAATAACTACCGTCCTCAGTTCTACGTACGTACAACTGACGTAACTGGAAACATTTCTCTTCCAGACGGAGTTGAGATGGTAATGCCTGGTGATAACTTAACTATTACTGTTGAGTTAATCCAACCAATTGCAATGAACGTAGGTTTACGTTTCGCTATCCGTGAAGGTGGTAGAACTGTTGGTGCTGGTCAGGTAACTGAAATTTTAGACTAAACAAAATAGTTAAAATAAATTAATTAAGGTGTCCTGATATTTCAGGATGCCTTGATTATTGTTTACGGGTTTAGCTCAGTTGGTAGAGCACTGGTCTCCAAAACCAGGTGTCGGGAGTTCGAGTCTCTCAACCCGTGCGAAATTAGATAACAGGTTAAAGTAACCTTTAAATAATAAACAAATGGCAGGATTAATAACATATATAAAAGAATCATTCGAAGAGTTAAAAAACAATGTGTCTTGGACACCTTGGTCAGAAGCTCAAAGATTGACTGTGATTGTAGCAGTATTTTCAATTATTTTTTCGTTAGCTATTTGGGGTGTGGATACTGTTTTTAGTAAAGCAGTAAAAGCTTATTTCGATTTATTAAACTAACAAAATACAACAAGGGAGATGTCAGATAAAAAGTGGTATGTTGTTAGAGCTGTAAGTGGTCAGGAAAACAAAATAAAGACTTACATAGAAAACGAAATTGCAAGATTAGGTTTAGAAGACTATGTAGACCAAGTTTTAGTTCCTACTGAAAAAGTTATTCAAATCCGTAACGGTAAGAAAATTAATAAGGAAAAAGTTTATTTTCCTGGATATATAATGATACAGGCTAACCTAAGTGGTGAGATTCCTCACATTATAAAATCTATTACTAACGTTATTGGTTTTTTAGGTGAAACAAAAGGAGGTGATCCTGTACCATTAAGACAGTCTGAAGTAAATAGAATGTTAGGTAAGGTAGATGAGTTGTCAATTGAGGCAGACGCAAATATTGCAATTCCATTTACCAAGGGAGAGACTGTTAAAGTTATAGATGGTCCATTTAATGGTTTTGATGGTACTATCGAGAAAATATTTGAAGAAAAGCGTAAGCTTGAAGTAATGGTGAAAATCTTCGGAAGAAAGACACCATTAGAATTAAGTTATATGCAAGTTGAAAAGTTATAATAATTGTTACAATAAAGATAGCGTTAGTCTAAGCTTCCAACATAGATAAGCGCACTAAATTTTAAAAAATGGCAAAAGAACTAGACAAAGTAGTTAAGTTACAAGTTCGGGGAGGTGCTGCGAATCCATCGCCACCGGTAGGACCCGCTTTAGGTGCCGCTGGAGTTAATATCATGGAGTTCTGTAAGCAGTTTAATGCTAGAACTCAAGATAAACCAGGTAAAGTATTACCTGTGGTAATTTCTGTTTACAAAGACAAATCTTTTGAGTTTGTAATCAAAACACCACCAGCTGCAGTACAATTATTAGAAGCGGCCAAAGTAAAGAAAGGATCTGGAGAACCTAACCGACGTAAAGTAGCAAAAGTAACTTGGGATCAAGTTAAAGCAATTGCAGAAGATAAAATGCAAGACTTAAATGCATTCGAAATCGGATCAGCTATGAAAATGGTAGCTGGTACTGCAAGATCGATGGGTATCACTGTTAAAGGAGGTGAAGCTCCAAACTAAATTTTTACAAATGGCAAGATTAACAAGAAAGCAAAAAGAAGCAAGAGCTAAAGTTGATAAAAACAAACTTTACTCTTTAGAAGAAGCTTCAGCTTTACTAAAAGAAATCACATACACTAAGTTTGATGCTTCTGTAGATTTAGCAGTAAGATTAGGTGTAGATCCACGTAAAGCCAATCAAATGGTTCGTGGTGTAGTTTCTTTACCACACGGTACAGGTAAAGATATGAAGGTTCTTGCATTAGTTACTCCAGATAAAGAAGCAGAAGCTAAAGAAGCGGGAGCTGACTATGTGGGATTAGACGAGTACTTACAAAAAATTAAAGATGGTTGGACAGATGTAGACGTTATCGTTACTATGCCAAGCGTTATGGGTAAGTTAGGACCATTAGGTAGAGTGTTAGGACCAAGAGGTCTTATGCCAAACCCTAAGACAGGAACAGTAACTATGGATATAGGAAAAGCTGTTAGCGAAGTAAAAGCTGGTAAAATAGACTTTAAAGTAGATAAAACAGGAATCGTACATGCTCCAATAGGAAAGGCGTCTTTCAGCGCTGACAAATTAGTTGGTAACGCAAACGAATTGTTAACTACTTTAATGAAGTTAAAACCAACTGCAGCTAAAGGTACTTACATGAAGAGTATTTACATGTCTAGTACTATGAGTCCAAGTATCTCAATAGACACAAAAATAGGATAGTAGTTAAACTTAGAATATTATGACAAGAGAAGAAAAATCGGTAGTAATTGAAGAGTTGACTGCTCAATTAGCAGATAATACTAATATCTATTTAACAGATATCTCAGGATTAGATGCAGCAACAACTTCAAATTTAAGAAGAGCTTGTTTCAAATCTAACATTAAGTTAGCTGTTGTAAAGAATACGCTTTTAGAGAAAGCTATGGAAGCATCGGAAAAAGATTTCGGTGACCTACCAACAACTCTAAAAGGAAACACTTCTGTAATGTATTCTGAAACAGGAAATGCTCCTGCAAAGGTTATAAAGGAATTTCGTAAGAAGTCTGAAAAGCCTTTATTGAAAGGTGCTTTCATTGAAGAAGCAATTTACATTGGCGATGATTTATTAGACACATTAGTTGAAATTAAGTCTAGAGAAGAATTACTTGGTGAGATTGTTACATTGCTACAATCGCCTGCTAAGAATGTTATCTCAGCGCTTAAATCAAGTGGAGGTACAATCGCTGGTTTAGTTAAAACATTATCTGAAAGAGAAGGATAATTTATAACAAGTACACACTTAGAAATAAAAATAAAAACACACACATTAAAACAATAGAAAATGGCAGATTTAAAAGATTTCGCAGAACAATTAGTTAACTTAACAGTAAAAGAAGTTAACGAATTAGCAACAATATTAAAAGACGAGTACGGTATTGAGCCTGCTGCTGCAGCTGTAGCTGTTGCTGCTGGTGGAGCTGCTGCTGGTGGAGACGCTGCAGAAGAGCAAACTGAATTCGACGTTATTCTTAAGTCAGCAGGTGCTTCTAAATTAGCAGTTGTAAAGTTAGTTAAAGAATTAACTGGTTTAGGATTAAAAGATGCTAAAGGTTTAGTTGATGATGCACCAAGTACAATTAAAGAAGGTGTTTCTAAAGACGAAGCAGAAGGCTTAAAATCTTCTTTAGAAGAAGCTGGAGCTGAGGTTGAGCTTAAGTAAGCTCAGCTTAACCTACAACATATGGTTTAGGTCTGGAGAGTCCCTCCAAGACCTAAACCCTTTTGTGTATATAAACGTTATATACATTTTTTAGTTTTTATTTAATAAAATCTCGTTCATCAATGTTAGCAAAAAAGGCTGAAAGAATTAATTTCTCTTCTATTGTAAATAGAACAGATTACCCAGACTTTTTGGATATTCAAATTAAATCCTTCCAGGATTTTTTCCAATTAGAAACAAAGTCAGAAGCAAGAGAAAATGAAGGGTTATACAATACCTTCATGGAAAACTTCCCTATTACAGATACTCGTAATCAATTTGTATTAGAATTTTTAGATTACTTTATCGATCCTCCGCGCTACACCATAGAAGAGTGTATAGAAAGAGGATTAACATACAGTGTTCCTTTAAAAGCTAGATTAAAGCTATACTGTACAGATCCTGAACACGAAGATTTCGAAACAATCGTTCAAGATGTTTATTTAGGTACAATTCCTTACATGACGCCTAGTGGTACTTTTTGTATCAATGGAGCAGAGCGTGTAGTTGTATCTCAGTTGCACCGTTCACCAGGTGTATTCTTTAGCCAGTCATTCCATGCTAATGGTACTAAGTTATATTCTGCAAGAGTAATTCCTTTTAAAGGGTCTTGGATTGAATTTGCTACAGATATCAATAGTGTGATGTACGCTTACATTGATAGAAAGAAAAAATTACCAGTTACTACGCTTTTCCGTGCTATCGGTTTTGAGCGTGATAAGGATATTTTAGAAATCTTTGATCTTGCAGAAGAAGTAAAAGTTTCTAAATCTGGATTAAAGAAAGTAATCGGTCGTAAACTAGCAGCACGTGTACTTAATACATGGCACGAAGATTTCGTAGATGAGGATACTGGTGAAGTAGTATCTATCGAACGTAACGAAATTGTATTGGACCGTGATACAATCATTGATAAAGATAATATCGAAGAAATCCTTGAAGCTGGTGTAAAAACAATTCTTTTACACAAAGAAAGTGCTCAACAAGGAGATTACGCAATTATTCACAATACATTACAAAAAGATCCAACAAACTCTGAAAAAGAAGCTGTTGAACATATCTACCGTCAATTACGTAATGCAGAGCCGCCAGATGAGGAAACTGCACGTGGTATCATTGACAAATTATTCTTCTCAGACCAACGTTACTCTTTAGGTGAAGTAGGTCGTTACAGAATGAACAAGAAATTAGGTTTAGATATCGGAATGGATAAGCAAGTTCTTACCAAAGAAGATATCATAACTATCATAAAATATTTAATTGAGCTTATTAACTCTAAAGCAGAGATTGATGATATCGATCACTTATCTAACCGTCGTGTACGTACAGTAGGTGAGCAGTTATCTTCTCAGTTTGGTGTTGGTTTAGCTCGTATGGCACGAACTATTCGTGAGCGTATGAACGTTCGTGATAACGAGGTATTTACTCCAATAGACTTAATTAACGCTAAGACATTATCGTCTGTAATTAATTCTTTCTTTGGTACAAACCAGTTATCTCAGTTTATGGATCAAACCAATCCGTTAGCAGAGATTACCCACAAACGTCGTTTATCTGCATTAGGACCAGGTGGTCTTTCAAGAGAAAGAGCTGGTTTTGAGGTGCGTGACGTTCACTATACGCATTACGGACGTTTATGTCCTATTGAAACACCTGAAGGTCCAAATATTGGTTTGATTTCTTCTTTAGGTGTATATGCTAAGGTAAATTCAATGGGATTCATTGAAACACCTTACAGAAAAGTAGAAAATGGTGTTGTTGATATTAAGAATGCTCCGACATATTTAAGTGCTGAGGAAGAGGAAGAAATGATGATTGCTCAGGCAACTGTTGATGTTGATGAGAGTGGTAAAATTCAACACGATAAAGTAATTGCACGTCAAGAAGGTGATTTCCCTGTTATTGAGCCAACAAGTGTTAACTATACTGACGTTGCACCAAACCAAATTGCATCTATTTCGGCATCATTAATTCCATTCTTAGAGCATGATGATGCAAACCGTGCCTTAATGGGATCTAACATGATGCGTCAGGCAGTACCATTATTACGTCCTGAAGCACCAATTGTTGGTACAGGATTAGAGCGTCAAGTAGCATCAGATTCTAGAGTATTAATAAATGCTGAAGGGGAAGGTGTTGTTGAGTATGTAGATGCTCAAAAAATAGTAATTAAGTACGAGCGTACAGAAGAAGAAGCAATGGTAAGCTTTGATAGCGATATTAAAGAATATCCATTAGTAAAATTCAGAAAAACAAACCAAGGTACATCTATTAACTTAAAACCAATAGTTAGAAAAGGAGATAAAGTTTCTAAAGGTCAGGTTTTATGTGAAGGTTATGCAACTCAAAATGGTGAATTAGCACTTGGTAGAAATATGAAAGTAGCCTTTATGCCTTGGAAAGGGTATAACTTTGAGGATGCGATTGTAATTTCAGAAAAGGTTGTTCGTGATGACATCTTTACATCTATTCATATCGATGAGTACTCTCTAGAAGTGAGAGATACAAAATTAGGTAACGAAGAATTAACTAATGATATACCAAACGTTTCTGAAGAGGCTACTAAAGACTTAGATGAAAACGGTATGATTCGTGTAGGTGCTGAGATTAAGCCTGGTGACATCTTAATTGGTAAGATTACACCAAAAGGAGAATCTGATCCAACGCCAGAAGAAAAATTACTTCGTGCGATTTTCGGTGATAAAGCAGGTGATGTAAAAGATGCCTCTTTAAAAGCATCTCCATCATTAAATGGTGTTGTAATCGACAAGAAATTATTTGCTAGAGCCGTAAAAGATAAGCGTAAGAGAGCTCAAGATAAAGAAGATATCGAGAAGTTAGAAGATGCTTATGATAACCGTTTTGATGACTTAAAAGCAATTTTAGTTGAAAAACTATTTAATATCGTTAACGGTAAAACTGCACAAGGAATCTATAATGATTTAGGTGAAGAAATTATACCAAAAGGTAAAAAGTACACCTTAAAAATGTTAAATGCAGTTGATGATTACACGCATTTAACATCTGGTAAATGGACAACAGATGATCATACAAACGAGCTTGTTGCAGATTTAATCCACAACTATAAGATTAAAGAAAATGATCTTCAAGGATCATTAAGACGTGAGAAGTTTACAATCTCTGTTGGTGATGAGTTACCAGCAGGTATCATTAAGCTTGCTAAAGTTTACATCGCTAAGAAACGTAAACTAAAAGTAGGTGATAAGATGGCAGGTCGTCACGGTAACAAAGGTATTGTTGCTCGTATTGTTCGTCAAGAAGATATGCCATTCTTAGAAGACGGAACACCTGTAGATATCGTACTAAATCCACTTGGTGTACCTTCTCGTATGAATATTGGTCAGATTTATGAAACCGTATTAGGTTGGGCAGGTCAGAAGTTAAACAGAACTTATGCAACTCCAATTTTTGATGGTGCAACATTAGATCAGATTAATGGCTTTACAGATGAAGCTGGTGTGCCAAGATTTGGTCATACTTATTTATATGATGGTGGTACAGGAGATCGTTTTGACCAACCTGCAACAGTAGGTGTAATCTATATGATTAAGCTTGGTCACATGATTGACGACAAGATGCACGCACGTTCTATAGGTCCTTACTCATTAATTACGCAACAGCCATTAGGAGGTAAAGCACAGTTTGGTGGTCAGCGTTTTGGTGAGATGGAGGTATGGGCACTTGAAGCTTATGGTGCATCAAGTACTTTACGTGAGATCTTAACTGTAAAATCAGATGACGTAATTGGTAGAGCAAAAACTTACGAAGCTATTGTTAAGGGTGAGCCAATGCCAGAACCAGGACTACCTGAATCATTCAATGTATTAATGCATGAATTGAAAGGTTTAGGAT
This sequence comes from Winogradskyella sp., assembly GCA_002722255.1. Lineage (GTDB taxonomy): Bacteria > Bacteroidota > Bacteroidia > Flavobacteriales > Flavobacteriaceae > Winogradskyella > Winogradskyella poriferorum. The sequence goes on from PBLD01000002.1 coordinate 201,136, forward strand.
TAGATATTAGATTAGAAGAATAAATTTATAGTATGCAGTCGCAGTGTTCAGTTAGCAGTAACTGAATACTGAGGCTGAGACTGAATACTAAATAAAAACATGGCAAGAAAACAAGATAAGAATACAGTACAGAAATTTAATAAAATTTCTATTGGTTTAGCATCTCCAGAATCTGTTTTAGCAGCTTCTCGCGGTGAAGTATTAAAGCCAGAGACTATCAATTATCGAACTCACAAACCTGAACGTGATGGTTTGTTCTGTGAGCGTATTTTTGGTCCTGTAAAGGATTTTGAGTGTGCTTGTGGTAAATATAAAAGAATACGTTACAAGGGTATTGTTTGTGACCGTTGTGGTGTAGAAGTAACAGAAAAGAAAGTACGTAGAGACAGAGTAGGGCATATTAACTTAGTTGTTCCTGTGGCTCATATCTGGTACTTCCGTTCTTTACCAAACAAAATAGGTTACCTTCTTGGATTACCATCTAAGAAGTTAGATATGATCATTTATTACGAGCGTTATGTGGTTATTCAACCAGGTAATGCAATGAATGCTGAAGGTGAGCCAGTACAAAAAATGGATTTCTTGACAGAAGAAGAATATCTTAATATTTTAGAATCTCTTCCGCAAGAAAACCAATACTTAGAAGACACAGATCCTAACAAGTTTATCGCTAAAATGGGTGCTGAGTGTCTTATCGATTTATTAGCTAGAATTGACTTAGATCAGTTGTCTTATGAGTTAAGACACAAAGCTAATAACGAAACATCTAAGCAACGTAAAACAGAAGCTTTAAAGCGTCTTCAAGTTGTTGAAGCCTTTAGAGAGTCTAACGAAAATAGAGAGAACAGACCAGAGTGGATGATCATGAAGGCTGTTCCTGTAATTCCACCAGAATTAAGACCATTAGTGCCATTAGATGGTGGACGTTTTGCAACTTCAGATTTAAATGATCTTTACCGTCGTGTAATTATCCGTAACAACCGTCTTAAGAGATTGGTTGAGATAAAAGCACCAGAAGTGATTTTACGTAATGAGAAGCGTATGTTACAAGAATCTGTGGATTCATTATTTGATAACACACGTAAATCATCTGCTGTAAAAACAGATTCTAACAGACCATTAAAATCTTTATCAGATTCATTAAAAGGTAAGCAAGGACGTTTCCGTCAAAACTTACTTGGTAAGCGTGTTGATTACTCTGCACGTTCTGTAATTGTTGTAGGACCAGAATTAAAATTATTCGAGTGTGGATTGCCAAAAAATATGGCAGCAGAGCTTTACAAGCCTTTTATTATTAGAAAATTAATTGAAAGAGGTATTGTAAAAACTGTAAAATCTGCAAAGAAAATTATAGATAGAAAAGAGCCTGTTGTTTGGGATATCTTAGAGAATGTTCTTAAAGGACATCCAGTATTACTAAACCGAGCTCCTACGCTTCACAGACTTGGTATTCAGGCCTTCCAGCCAAAACTTATCGAAGGTAAAGCGATTCAGTTACACCCATTAGTGTGTACGGCATTTAACGCGGATTTCGATGGTGACCAGATGGCGGTGCATTTACCATTAGGACCTGAAGCAATCTTAGAAGCACAATTATTAATGTTGGCTTCTCACAATATATTAAACCCTGCAAATGGTTCGCCTGTAACAGTACCTTCTCAGGATATGGTACTTGGTCTTTATTATATGACTAAGTTACGTAAGACTGATAAAGATTTTACTGTAAAAGGTGAAGGACTAACATTCTACTCTCCAGAAGAAGTAACTATTGCTTACAACGAGAAGAAAGTAGATCTTAACGCAGGTATTAAAGTAAGAACAAAAGATTTTAACGAAGAAGGCGAGTTAACTAACCAAATTATTGAGACCACTGTAGGTCGTGTACTTTTCAATGAAAAAGTGCCTGAAGCAGCAGGTTATATTAATGAGGTATTAACTAAGAAATCTTTAAGAGATATTATTGGTAATATCCTTAAAGTTACTTCTGTACCAGAAACGGCTGAGTTCTTAGATGAAATTAAGACTTTAGGTTATAAGTTTGCCTTCCAAGGTGGATTATCATTTAGTTTAGGTGATATTATCATACCTGCAGAAAAGCATGCTATGATTGACGCTGCCAACAAGCAGGTGGATGGTATTATGGGTAACTATAACATGGGGCTTATTACTAATAACGAACGATATAATCAGGTAATTGATATCTGGACATCGACAAATGCTGAATTAACAGAATTGTCTATGAAACGTATCCGTGAAGATCAACAAGGATTTAACTCTGTATTTATGATGTTAGATTCTGGAGCTCGTGGATCTAAAGAACAGATCCGTCAGTTAACAGGTATGCGTGGATTAATGGCAAAGCCTAAAAAGTCTACTTCAGGCGGAGGTTCAATTATTGAAAATCCAATTCTTTCAAACTTTAAAGAAGGACTTTCAATTTTAGAATACTTTATCTCTACTCACGGTGCTCGTAAAGGTCTTGCAGATACGGCTCTTAAAACTGCCGATGCAGGTTACTTAACACGTCGTTTGGTAGATGTTTCACAAGATGTTATTGTTTACGAAGAAGATTGTGGTACATTAAGAGGTATCGAAGTTTCTGCACTTAAGAAGAATGAAGAAGTTGTAGAAAAATTAGAAGCGAGAATTGTTGGTAGAACATCATTAAACGATGTTTACGATCCATTAACTGAAGAATTAATTGTTGAAGCAGGCGGACATATTGATGATGCTATTGCTAAACAAATTGGTGATTCAGCAATCGAATCTATAGAAGTACGTTCTCCATTATCTTGTGAGGCTAAAAAAGGTATTTGTGTTAAATGTTACGGTCGCAACCTTGCTACTGGTAAAATGGTACAACGAGGTGAAGCTGTTGGTGTAGTTGCCGCTCAGTCAATTGGTGAGCCTGGTACTCAGCTTACATTACGTACATTCCACGTAGGTGGTATTGCTGGTAACATTTCAGAAGAAAATAAATTAACAGTTAAGTTTGACGGTGTTGCTGAAATAGAAGATCTTAAAACTGTAAAATCAAAGGATAACGAAGGAAACGAAGTTGATGTTGTTATCTCTAGAACTTCAGAATTAAAATTAACTGATGCTAAAACAGGTATTGTTTTAAGTACAAATAATATTCCTTACGGTTCTCATATCTTCGTTAAGCCTGGTGATAAGGTGAAGAAAGGTGATGTAATCTGTCAGTGGGATCCATATAATGGTGTAATTATTTCAGAATTTGCTGGTAAAGTGAAGTATGAAAACATTGAGCAAGGTGTAACTTACCAAGTAGAAATTGATGAACAAACAGGTTTCCAAGAGAAAGTAATTTCAGAATCGAGAAATAAGAAGTTAATTCCAACTTTATTAATTGAAGATTCTAAAGGTGAAACTATCCGTTCTTACAACTTACCTGTTGGTGCACACATCATGATTGACGATGGAGATAAGATTGAAGTAGGTAAGATTTTAGTTAAAATACCACGTAAATCTGCTAAGGCTGGTGATATTACAGGTGGTCTTCCTCGTGTAACTGAGTTATTTGAGGCACGTAATCCATCTAACCCAGCAGTTGTAAGTGAGATTGATGGTGTTGTTTCATTTGGTAAAATTAAGCGTGGTAACCGTGAAATTATTATCGAGTCTAAATTAGGTGAGATTAAGAAGTACTTAGTGAAGTTATCAAGTCAAATTCTTGTTCAAGAAAATGACTTTGTTAAAGCAGGTATGCCATTATCTGATGGTTCTGTAACGCCAAATGATATTCTTAACATTAAAGGCCCAGCAGCTGTACAACAATACTTAGTAAACGAAGTACAAGAAGTATATCGTTTACAAGGTGTAAAAATCAACGATAAACACTTCGAGGTTGTTGTAAGACAAATGATGCGTAAAGTTAGAATTATTGATTCTGGTGATACCATTTTCTTAGAAAATCAGTTAGTTCATAAATCAGATTTCATAGAAGAAAATGATAAGATTTTCGGAATGAAAGTCGTTGAAGATGCTGGTGATTCTGAGAATTTAAAATCAGGTCAAATAGTAACTGTACGTCAGTTAAGAGATGAAAATTCAATCTTGCGTAGAGAGGATAAAAATCTTGTAACTGCTAGAGATGCTCAACCAGCGACTGCTACACCTATTTTACAAGGTATAACAAGAGCTTCATTACAGACTAAGTCATTTATTTCTGCAGCATCGTTCCAGGAAACCACTAAGGTTCTTAACGAAGCCGCTGTAAATGGTAAGGTTGATACTTTAGAAGGACTTAAAGAAAATGTAATTGTAGGACACAGAATACCTGCTGGTACGGGTGTTAGAGATTACGATAACATTATTGTAGGTTCTAAAGAAGAATTTGACCAAATGATGAAAGCTAAAGAAGAAATGAACTTTAACTAGAAGTTTGTCAGTCCTACGAAGGTAGGACTCTAAATAAATAAAAGCCTTCATTCTTTAAGAGTTTGAAGGCTTTTTAATTTTAAATTAAATACATATGTCAGAAGAAAAAAAGAATCCAAAAAAAGGACAAATAAATATAGAGTTAGACGAAAAGGTTGCCGAAGGTACATATTCTAACTTAGCAATAATTAATCATTCAGTCTCAGAGTTTGTAGTAGATTTTGTTAGTATTATGCCTGGTACACCTAAGAGTAAGGTGAAGTCTAGAATAATTTTAACACCACAGCATGCTAAGCGTTTACTTAAAGCTTTAGGAGATAATGTAGCGCGATTTGAAAAAGCTCATGGTGAAATCAAAGATTACGAGCAACCACCAATTCCACTAAATTTTGGACCAACAGGTCAGGCTTAAATTGAGAGTTTGAGGTTGCTCGACATTTATTAGGAGAGCAACCACCAATTCCACTAAATTTCGGACCAACAGTTCAGGTATAATAGTTTATTGAATATGTCTATTTAAATAATGTCTTGTATTTGTAAAAACAATTGTAATTGAATTTATTTAATTACTTCAAGTGTCTTTTAAAAGAATTTATATAAGATAGTATTGAATTTTATTTTAAATGTCTTAAATCGCTTTAAATTAGTTTTTGGATGTTTTAGACAAGAAAATCCAGTGAAAATAAAAAATCCTTGCAGTGTTTTAATGCAAGGATTTTTTATTACTTATAAAGTAAGTCTTAAGCTACATCTTTTTGATTAAGATGATACTTTAACGCACCAGATGGGCATTTCTTAATCTGGTTTACAATCACATCTGTTTTTGCAGCATCTAAATCAATCCATGGAATCACAGAATTTCTAAACACTTCAGAAAGTTGTCTAGCACAAATACCAGCATTTACACAACAACTTGGTTCATAGGTTACAGTAATTTCCTTATTACTGAAAATGTTTGCATTTACATCCATAATAAGTAGATTAGTTTGGGGTTAATCTTATTACAAGATAAAATTATTACTATTCAATAGTAACCAAAACATCGTTTAAACGCAAAAAATATCGACAAAAAACATTATAATTTAACTAAAATGAAAAACTTTCTTACATTTTATTCAAACTCAGATGTCATATGAAAAGTAATACTCGGATACTTTTGTTGTGTCATTTGTAGGGTGAACATCGAATCGGCTAAAAAGACCAACTGGTTTTGTTTATCTTTAGCTAAATAACGCTGTTTTACTCTTAAGAAGTCCTTAAACTCATCGCTCTTTTCATTGTCTGTATGTACCCAGCATGCCTTATGTACATTAAGGTTTTCATATGTGCACTTTGCACCATATTCGTGTTCTAACCTGTATTGAATAACCTCATATTGAAGCGCTCCAACAGTACCAATGACTTTACGACCATTGTAATCTAATGTAAACAACTGTGCAACACCCTCATCCATTAATTGATCAATACCCTTATAAAGTTGCTTAGCCTTCATTGGATCAGCATTATTAATGTATCTAAAATGTTCTGGTGAAAAACTTGGAATACCTTTGTAATTAAGCACTTCACCTTCTGTTAATGTGTCTCCAATTTTAAAGTTTCCAGAGTCTTGCAACCCAACAATATCACCAGGATAAGATATATCCACAATTTCTTTCTTTTCAGCAAAAAAGGCGTTTGGACTAGAAAATTTAAGTTTCTTATTATGTCTTACATGTAAATACGGAGTATTACGTTTAAATTCACCAGAAACAATTTTTACAAATGCTAACCTATTTCTATGGTTTGGATCCATATTGGCATGAATTTTAAACACAAAACCAGAGAATTGTTTTTCGTCTGGTTGTACAAGGCGTTCTTCACTTTGCTTAGGTCTTGGTTTTGGTGCAATTTCCACAAAACAATCTAGCAATTCGAGTACACCAAAATTATTTAAGGCAGAACCAAAAAATACAGGTTGTAAGTTACCTTTTAAATAAGCATCCTTATCAAATTCAGGATAAATGCCTTCTACTAATTCTATCTCGTCTCTTAGAGTTTGTGCAGCTTTATTACCAACAAGTTCATCTAATTCTTCAGAATTTAAATTAGAAATTTCAACAGTATCGTTTATATGCTGTTTGCTGTCATCTTTAAAAAGATTAACATTCTTTTCCCAGATGTTGTAGATGCCTTTAAAGTCGTAACCCATACCAATAGGGAAACTTAAAGGAGTAACTTTTAGACCAAGTTTTTGTTCAACTTCATCTAACAAATCGAAAGCATCCTTACCCTCGCGATCTAGTTTATTAATAAAAACAATCATCGGAATGTTGCGCATTCTACAAACTTCAACCAATTTTTCGGTTTGTTCCTCAACACCTTTGGCAACATCAATAACCACTATAACACTATCTACGGCTGTTAAAGTTCTAAAGGTATCTTCAGCAAAGTCTTTATGGCCTGGTGTATCTAAAATGTTGATTTTAATGCCGTTATATTCAAAAGCTAACACCGATGTAGCAACAGAGATACCACGTTGACGTTCTATTTCCATAAAGTCACTCGTAGCCCCTTTCTTTATTTTATTACTTTTTACAGCCCCAGCTTCTTGTATAGCACCACCAAAAAGGAGCAGTTTTTCTGTTAAAGTAGTTTTACCTGCATCTGGATGTGATATAATTCCAAATGTACGTCTCCTATTTATTTCTTCCTTAAAACTCATATATTGATTAAAGGTGCAAAAATAGTAATTACTTCATATTTTGAAGCTAAAAATTTACCATTCATCGAATAGTGCTTTCCACTCAACTTAAAATAATGGTCTTTCAACTAAAAGAGAAATAGAAGTTTAACTATTTGGTAATTTTGTAATTATATTTCGAAATGAAAATCAATTATTTCTTTTTGTAATTTTTACATCAAGAAAAATTTGGGATTAATTTTCTTGCTAAATAAGACTCGAAGTTGATTAATAGCAAATCTCTTCACTAATCTATTTAGTTTTTTTAATGTGTGATAACTAGGCGCTTTTTTGTGTCTTAATAGGATTTATATAAATAATTAAGGCTTTTTTATTGAAAAACCTTACAAATAAATTTGTTTTTTGCACTTTGTCGGATATATTTGCATTTTATCGACAAATAAAGCATCGATTTAAATAGAATTTGAATTATACATCAACTATATAATAATATGGAAATCTTTACTCGATTCTCTTTGAAATCTATGGCTATTAATTTTGCTATAGTTTTTTCTTTTTTATCATCCACTCAAGTTTTTTCACAGACAGATATTGGTGGAGTAATAAATAGTTATGAAGCTGTAACCAGTATAACTAATCCAGGTTGTACAACTTGTGATACAACTCCTGGCTGTTTAAATCAAATTGATGTTGCTGATACTTCTGCTTTTTCGGTAGGTGATAAAGCTTTGATTGTACAGCTCAAAGGAGCTACTATAGACCAATCTAATACTGCTACAGGTGGAACAATAACCGATTTAGGAAATGCAGGTAATTATGAATTTTTTGACATTGGTTCAATTGTTGGAAATTCGATATTTCCTTTAGCTCCATTGAAGAATAATTACGATAGTTCTGGGTTAGTCCAAATTGTTAGAGTGCCAAATTATTCTGGTGATGTGAACATAACTTCAGAACTACAAGCTTTACCATGGGATGATGTCTCTGGTGAAGGTGGTATTATAGCATTGTTCGTTGAAGGAACACTAACCTTTAATGCTAATATTAATGTTTCAGGATCTGGATATATAGGTGTTCAGATGACGGTAAATGGATTGCCTGATAATTGTTCCATAGCTACAAATACACAATATAATTTACCAACAGGTAATACTGATAGTTGGTTTAAAGGTGGAGGAGTTGCTATAGCTGGTGTAAATAATCAAAAGGGTAGAGCACCTCTCGGAAACGGTGGTGGTTCTGGTGTTTCTGGAGATTCAGGTGGTGGCGGTGGAGCTAATTATGGCTCTGGCGGTATTGGCGGTAATAGGTGGTGTGATTTTGGAACTATTGCTGGTGGTGTTGGTGGAAACGGCCTCTCTACTTTTATTGCAAATCAGAATAGAGTTTTTTTTGGTGGTGCTGGAGGCGCAGGATTCGTAACAACAAATAATCCTTCACAAGCTTCAAATGGAGGTGGTATTGTAGTATTAAGAGCAGAAACTATTGTTGGTAATGGTTTCACTATTGATGCTTCAGGTATTGATGCTTTGGCGGTAAACCCTGTGGGTGCACCAGATGGTGGAGGCGGTGGTGGTGCAGGTGGATCTGTAGCTTTTGATGTTAAATCATATTCGGGCACACTCAATATTAACATAAGTGGTGGTGATGGTCAAACATTAAACACTGACATTGTTCACGGACCAGGTGGAGGTGGAGGTGGAGGTGTATTTTTACATAACCTTTCATCTGTCCCAGCTGGAATAACACTTGACTTATCTGGTGGTACAGCAGGTACGCATACTGGAGCTCAAAGTGGTAATTCTAATGGTGCAGCAGATGGTTCTCCAGGAGGTGTTATTAATTATTATAATTTTGTTGAAACAATAAACACAGATGATGATCTGGGTACTAATGACGGTATACCAGATTTTTGTGATTTAGATTCTGATAATGATGGTATTTTAGATTCTGTTGAAGATGGTGGGTCTGGTGTAGATCCTTCTTTAGATGAAGATGGTGATGGTATACCTAATTATTTAGACCAAAGCGACGCAACACCAGGTTTCCCTCCTTTTGTAGATGGAAATGGAGATGGTGTAAATGATGTTTATGATACTGATGGTGATGGTACACCAGATTTTCAGGATTTAGATAGTGATAATGACGGCTGTTTTGATTCAATAGAATCAGGTGGAACAGATGCTAATAATGATGGGGCTCTAGATGGTGATGGTTTTAATGCTTTTGGTCAAGTAACTACTGGAGGAGCAATTACTGATGGTTATGATGGGTATTCAGGGAATGAAACAATTGCTACAGAAGTAAATTATAATGCGTTAACTAATCAAACGGCGATAGCTAATGACGTAATTACATTTACTGTTGAAAATCAGTCAATAACTAGTACTACAGTTTACACAGGTACAGCGCCTAATACTTTACCAGATTATAACGATCCTTCAGCAACTACTGTTACTTCTGGTTTTATTTATCAATGGTATTTAGGTGATCCTACAACCACAGGAGTGCCTCTATCAAACGATGCTACATATTCAGGTGTTAATAGTGCTAGTTTAAATGTTGTAACTGATTCATCTTTAGATGGTAATCAATATTGTGTAGTTATAACAAATACAAGTAATCTCTGTCAGAATAGTACTTGTGCAACATTAACAGTTCTTGATCCATGTGATGCACTTGTTTCAGGAAATTTAGATACAGATGGTGATGGTGTTAGTGATTATTGTGATCAAGATGATGATAATGATGGTATTTTAGATAGTAATGATGTTAATTGTTCTTCTGGACCATTAGCATTAGGTCAGACCTTTTCCGATAATACTGGGTCTAACTTTAACCCAGAGTATATATCGAATGTTTATGCCTATGGTGGAGCAAGTGTAACATTTGGATATGAACCTTATGGTGGATCCGCTTGGAACTTAAGTGGTGTTTCTAACCAAAATAATGCTGCAATATTACCTGATGGAGAATATATCAATACAATAGCAGATGGTACAACCTATCCTGATAATGATCGTGTTAGATATTATTTTACATTTTCTGAGCCTGTTTATAATGTCAATTTTAAATTAGGAGGTCTTGATGATTATGATAGAGCAGATTTTTTTGCAACCAATGGTTCTGATAATTTACCAGTTAATATTTCAGATGTAAATATAGGAGCAAATCTTACAATAAATGGTCAGAGTGCAGTAACAGGTGCATCAGCAAGCACAAATGCTCCTGCAAATAGTATAGCTATTCAAGTTGAAGGGCCAGTTACAGAAATAGTTATTACTGTTGGTAAGCAAAATGGTGATGAAGCAGCTAATGTAGAGTTACAATTTTATGAAATGCAATATTGTGTTGCAATAGATACAGATGGTGATGGTATTAATGATATTGTAGATTTAGATTCAGATAATGATGGTATATATGATGTAGATGAAGTAGGTGGAGTAGATGCAAATAATGATGGTATGGCTGATGGTGCTGTAGACCCTGTAACAGGTATACCTTCAACTGCAGGAACAGGAATTACACCAATAGACACCTTAAACGATGGTAGTTTCGATTATCAAAACACAGACAGTGATGGTGATGGATGTCCAGATGCAAATGAAGCATATGGTAATGTCACAGCAGCAGGTTCGGATAACGGACAATTTGGTGAGCCAGATCCAGCAAATGTAGATGCAGATGGTTTAGTAGTAGAAGGTGAAATCAATTACAGTATTGGTACAAATACTGCTGTTACCAATCCATTACTTTCACCTGCATGTAACCCATGTGATGCTACTATTTCAGGAAACGATGACAACGATGGTGATAACGTTTCAGATATCTGTGACGCAGATGATGATAACGATGGAATTTTAGATATATATGAACTAGATTGTTCTTCAGGTCCAGTAGCTTTGGGACAAACTTTTGCAGATGCAACAGGTTCTAATTTTAATCCAGAGTATATCCCAAATTTATTCCCATATAATGGAGCAAGTGTAACTTTTGGATATGAATTAAGAGGTGGTGTTGCATGGAATGGAGGAGTATCTAGCCAGAATAATGGTGCTATTGCTCCTGATGGAGAATACATTAATACAATACCAGATGGTACAGATTTTCCAAATGGTGAAGTTGTAAATTATTACTTTACATTTACTCAACCTGTTTACAATGTAAACTTCAAAGTAGGTGGAATAGATGACTTTGATAGAGCTGATTTTGTTGCAACCAATGGTGCTCAGAATATACCAGTAAATATTTCAGATATTAATGTAGGTGCAAACTTAACTATTAACGGACAAAGTGCTGTTACTGGTTCTTCTGCAAATGCTAATGCACCATTCAATAGTATACAAATTGAAGTTCAAGGTCCAGTTACAGAGATAATTGTTACAGTTGGTAAACAAGATGGAAGTGTAGGTGATGTAGAATTACAATTCTATGAATTTGAATATTGTCTTGGTTTAGATACAGATGGAGATGGTGTTGATGATATCTTTGATTTAGATTCTGATAATGATGGAATCTATGATATTGATGAAGCTGGAAATGGAGCTTTAGATACTAATAATGATGGAATTTTAGACTCTAATGACACAGGTTTCAATGATGGTGATGGAAATGGTGCAGACGATACTGCTGAGGCAACCGCTCCTGTAGACACATTATCTGATGGAAGTTACGATTTTCAAAATACAGATAGTGATGGTGATGGGTGTCCAGATGCAAATGAAGCTTATGACAACCCATTTGTTTCAGGTTCAGATGGTGGACAATTTGGAGAGCCAGATCCTGCTTCAGTAGATGCGAATAATGGTTTAGTTACTGAAACAGGTGTAGATTATTCTATAGGAACTAATGCAGCTGTTACAGACCCTGGTATAGCAACAAGTTGTGTTATCAATCCTAGCATTACAACCGTTAAAACATTTGCAGATATAGACGGAAATCCTTCAACAACAGAATATAGTGCTGTAGGTGAAGTGATTAATTATACAATAACATTAACTAATAGTGGTAATGTTGATGTTTACAGTCCTACAATGGTTGATGCCACAGCAGATGCAGCACCAGTTAGAGGTGTAGATGCTCCAGGTAATAATGATGGAGTTTTAGATGTTGGTGAAACATGGACATATATAGTGTCCCACACAGTAACACAAACAGATTTAGATAATGGTTCATATACAAATACAGCTGAAGCTGATGGTTCTGCTGATACAACAAATGATGGTTCAGGAGATACACCTGTTGATAATGATGAGAGTGAAACTGTTAACGGAATAGAGTCCCCAAGTATCGAGGCGGTTAAGACCGTAGCGATCACGAATGACGTAGCCCCAGTCGGAGCAAGTTTAGGAGATACGGTAGAATATACAATCACGGTAACCAACACTGGAAATGTAACCTTAGACGGAGTTGGTATTG
>PBLD01000003.1 GCA_002722255.1 Winogradskyella sp.
GCCGATGGTACTGCATCTGTGGAAGAGTAGGTCGCCGCCTTTTTTGAAAACCCTTACTAGTTAATAGTAAGGGTTTTTTTGTTTTATTGGCGTTGTATTTTAAATAAGGATGAATATTATTCTTGTTTTTTCTTTTTAAACATGCTATCCATTATAGTATTTAGTCCAATAAATAGCATTACTATTGCTAAAATGCAAAGAAGTATAGAAACAATTAAAAGAGGGATATATAAAGGCTTGTCATCATTACTAAGAGTTAAGTGTACAAGTGTGGGACCAAGGAACATTAATACCAAGCAGATTGCTAATCGTTTTATTCCTTTTTTTAAAATGTCCTTATCTGTTCTGCTTTGTTCGTCCATAAGTAATGCTTTTTCTTACGCTTTTATGTGTATTTAGTAGTTTGGTTGCTTCTTCTTTAGATATACTCAATTCATCCATAATCATTTTTATACCTCGTTCAACTAATTTATCGTTACTTAATTGCATATCTACCATCTTATTACCTTTTACTTTTCCTAATTGTATCATAGAAGTTGTGGTAATCATATTTAAAACTAGTTTTTGGGCGGTTCCTGCTTTCATTCTTGAGCTTCCAGTGAGAAATTCAGGACCAACCACTACTTCAACAGGATACAGTGCTTCTATACTTAAAGGACTATTTTTATTGCAAGTTATACAACCTGTAGTGATTTTTTCTTGATTACATTTTTTTAAAGCATTAATAACATAAGGGGTAGTCCCTGACGCTGCGATTCCTATAACAATATCTTTTTTAGTGATGTTAAATTCTTTTAAGTCTAGCCAACCTTGAGTTTTAGAATCTTCAGCGTTCTCTACTGCCTTTCTTATCGCTTTATCGCCACCAGCAATTAAGCCTATAACTAAATCATGAGAAACTCCAAATGTTGGTGGACATTCTGATGCGTCTAAAATACCTAATCTACCGCTTGTCCCAGCTCCAATATAAAATAGTCTTCCACCTATTTTTAATTTAGCGATAACTTGATTAATAAGAGCTTCTATTTGAGATAATGCTTTTTCTACAGCTAATGGTACAGTTTTATCTTCTTTATTAATATTAGAAATAATATCTTTTACAGACATTTTTTCTAAATTGTCGTATAATGAATCTTGTTCTGTTGTTTTAGTAAATGACATCAGTTATTAATTTTCATGTGAAAGTTACAATTAAATTTAAAAAAAAAGCTTCATTGAAAAATGAAGCTTTTTTTTTAGTTTAACTTAATTTAATATGGAATTGAGTGTTTTACTTGGTCGCATTGCACTACTAGTTAATGTTTCGTTGGGGAAATAGTATCCTTCAATTTCTACAGAGCTTCCTTGACAATCTATAAGTTCAGCTACAATCTGTTCTTCTTTAGAAGAAAGTGCATTATAAATTTTAGTAAACTCGTCTTTTAATTCAGCATCTATATCTTGGTTGGCTAAAGCCTCAGCCCAATATAATGCTAAATAGAAGTGACTGCCTCTATTATCTAGTTCGTTTACTTTACGAGAAGGTCCTTTTTTGTTTTCTAAAAGTTTCTCGGTTGCTTCATCTAAAGCTTCACCTAACACACGTGCCTTAGCATTGTCATTAACTTCAGCAAAATGATCTAAAGAAACAGCAAGTGCTAAAAATTCTCCAAGAGAATCCCATCTTAAATGATTTTCTTCAACAAATTGTTGTACGTGTTTAGGCGCAGATCCACCAGCACCAGTTTCAAATAAACCTCCACCATTCATTAATGGAACAATCGATAACATTTTTGCACTTGTTCCTAATTCTAAAATTGGGAATAAATCAGTAAGATAATCTCTAAGTACATTTCCTGTAACAGAGATTGTATCTTTACCTTCTCTAATACGCTCTAAAGTAAAGTTAGTTGCTTCTATAGGTGAAAGGATTCTAATATCTAAACCTTCAGTATCGTGATTTGGAAGGTATTTATTTACTTTTTTGATTAACTCTGCATCATGAGCTCTTTCTTTATTTAACCAAAACACAGCAGGTGTTTGCGATGCTCTTGCTCTTGTAACTGCTAATTTTATCCAATCTTGTATCGGCGCATCTTTAACCTGGCACATTCTCCAAATATCACCAGTTTCAACGTTATGGCTCGTTAAAACAGTTCCGTTAGCGTCAATAACTTCAACCTTTCCGTTTGATATTATTTCAAAGGTTTTATCATGAGAACCATATTCTTCCGCTTTTTGAGCCATAAGTCCAACATTAGGCACTGTACCCATTGTAGTAGGATCAAAAGCACCATGCTTTTTACAGAAGTCTATTGTAGCTGTATAAACACCAGCATAACTACTATCTGGAATGATAGCTTTTGTGTCTTGTTGTTTACCATCTTTGTTCCACATTTGGCCAGAAGTACGAATCATTGCAGGCATAGAAGCATCAATAATAACGTCGCTTGGTACGTGTAAGTTAGTAATACCTTTATCCGAATTTACCATAGCCAAATCCGGACCTTCGCTAAAAGCAGTATCAATATCAGCTTGGATTTCTTTACGTTTTGCTTCTGGCAATTCTTCAAGGTTTTCTATTAAGTTTCCAAAACCATTATTTACGTCAACACCAATTTCTTTAAAAGTGTCTGAATGTTTTTCAAAAACAGGTTTGAAATAGGTTCTTACAGCATGACCGAAAATGATAGGGTCAGAAACCTTCATCATGGTAGCTTTCATGTGCAAAGACATTAATACGTCCTTTTCTTTTGCGTCTTTTATTTCTCTTTCTAAGAAAGCTAAAAGCGCTTTTTTGCTCATTACCGTAGCGTCAATAATTTCTTCAGCTTGTAATGCTAAGTTATCTTTTAATACATTAGTATTGCCTTCTGTATCTGTATGAACTATTTTAACAATAGTTGCAGCAGGAGTAGTATAGGATTTTTCATTGTGAGCAAAATCTCCTTCACTCATTGTTGCCACATGCGTTTTAGAATCTGCTGACCAAGCCCCCATACTGTGTGGGTTTTTCTTAGCGTAATTCTTAACAGCTTTTGGTGCACGTCTGTCTGAGTTTCCTTCTCTTAATACTGGATTTACAGCGCTACCTTTTACTTTGTCGTAACGAGCCTTGATTTCTGTTTCAGTATCATTTTTTGGTTCGTCTGGATAGTCTGGAAGGTTATACCCCTTAGCTTGAAGTTCTTCAATAGCAGCCTCTAATTGAGGAACTGAAGCACTAATATTAGGTAATTTAATAATATTAGCTTCTGGTTTTTTTGCTAATTCTCCTAGTTCTGTAAGTGCATCTGCTACTTTTTGTTCTTCAGTTAAAAAATCTGGAAATACAGCTAAAATTCTTGCGGCTAATGAGATGTCTTTTGTTTCAATAGTTATACCTGAAGATTTGGTAAATGATTGAACTATTGGTAAAAAAGAACGTGTTGCTAAAGCTGGCGCTTCGTCTGTTTTTGTGTAAACAATCTTTGCTATTTTGGTCATAGGTTGTTAAATATAATGTGAATATGCTTAAGCTTATTTTTAAGCTGTGCAAATATACAAAATAGATAGGGTTTAGCGATTGCGAGATTGCTAGTAATTGATGGTAAATTTTGAGAATTTGTAGGGTTAAATACCTAAATAGTTAGATTCTTTATTTAATTTTTATTTTGAAGGTATTTAAAAGCCCTTCAATATTATTTATTGAAAACTGAGTACCTTTAAGATTGTTTTCAGCAGGATTGATATTGAAATTAAACGCTGTCGAAAAATCTGCTTTCTCAAGATTTGTGCTGTTGAAAATAGAATTCATTAAGTCACACTGAGTAAACTCGGATTCTTTTGCTTCTGTATATGTAAAATCTACTTGATGTATTTTGCAATCTGTAAAACGTGTTTTGTTGATGTTCATATCAGAAAACGAGCTAAGATTAAGATTACAATTACTAAAGCTGAAGTTTAGTAGAAATTCACTACAATCTTTAAAATTAATACCGACGAACTTACAAGATTTAAAATTTACATCATTAAATGTAGTATGCTTTATATTGACATTACTAAAGTTACAATCCACAAATTCACATTCTAAAAAAACGTTGTTAGAAATATCTGAATTTTCAAAATTACAGTTTGTAAAGGTGCAATAGCTGTATTCTGCTTTTGGAAGTAGGTTGGTGGTGTAGTCTTTATTACTGAAGTTTTGGTCAGATATGCTTTGTAAATCCATAAAACAGATATAGAAGAAAGTAGGATATGGGTTTTCGTGAATTAGAGTGAATTTTTCGCTTACAAAGCATAAAAATTTATATTAAAAACAAGAAAATATATCATGTTAGTTTACTTCTCGATACAAAATTCCGTAAGAATTTCACTCGAAGTGACGAGCATTAATCTTTTGGCTTATAAAAACAAAAAGCCATATCACTACAGTAAAACTGTTCTGACATGGCTTCTTTTTGAAACAGTACTAACGTGACCTATTTAGCTTTCACTAACTCAGCTGTATGATTTTTGTCATCATCCTTTTCAGTTCAAGTGTTCCTACTTCAAGTGAAACGTTTCATACCTTTCAAAATGTATTGACCTGATACTACTCCGTTTCATAAGATTTGTTTTTCTTGATGTTTTCTTCTTTGTTCTTCACTTGCGTGTCCTACACGTCCAAAAACATTGCTCATCCTTTTCTCGTTCACTTTCGATTCCGTTACTTTTTCAAAGCTTTCCACTTACGCTTTCTAATCTGCAAGCATATTATAAAACTTAAGCTTCATGGTTAACTATCCAACACTTGCCTACACAAGCGGTTCACTAACCTCAAAAAACAATCTTATTAATTTTAAAGAACGTTACTTTAAACAATTAACATAAATCTAAAATTTCTTTTAAAACCAAACACTGTTTGTTGTTGACTGTTCAGCTAAAGTATGTTTATATTTCGAATAAGCAAATTTTTTAACGATTTAGATGTGCACAATTTATAAACTGTACTTATTAACAAAAGTTAATAACTAAAAAAGCCTTCAGTAATGAAGGCTTTTTTAATGTTATGTGTGTTAGATTATCTTCTAACTTCTTTAATTCTTGCTTTTTTACCAGTAAGACCTCTAAAGTAGAATATACGTGCTCTACGTACTTTACCACGCTTGTTCACTTCAATTTTTTGCAAAGCTGGTAAGTTAATTGGGAAGATACGCTCTACACCAATAGTACCTGACATTTTACGGATTGTAAATGTTTCTGAAGCTCCACTTCCTTTACGTTGTAATACAACACCTTTAAAGAACTGTGTACGTGTTTTACTGCCTTCCTTAATTTCGTAGTATACTGTGATAGTATCACCAGCACTAAATTCTGGTAAGTCTTTTTTGGTTACAAATTCGTCTTGTACAAATTTTACTAAAGAATCCATGTTTTCTCTTTTATAATGGTTGTTTCAAATCAACATTCACGGTTTTCGCCAGAGGTTAATCCAAAAGTGGGTGCAAAGATAATTAAAAAGTTAAAAGTAGAAAGTAGAAAGTGAAAAGTTTTTGTTTGAATTTTGGGTTTGATATTTTAGCCATTAGCCATTAGCCATTAGCCATTAGCCATTAGCCATTAGCCATTCAAAAGATCTGGTCGCCTTTCCTTGGTGCGTTGGTAGGCTTGCTCTTCGCGCCATTTTTCTATCTTACCAAAATTACCGCTAAACAATACTTCAGGGACTTTCATGCCTTTATAGTCTCTCGGTCTTGTATAAATTGGTGGTGCTAACAGATTATCTTGAAACGAATCGGTTAGGGCAGAAGTCTCATTTCCCAAAACGCCTGGTATTAATCTAATAACCGCATCGCACAGCACAGCTGCACCTAATTCGCCACCAGACAACACATAATCTCCGATAGAGATTTCTCTGGTGATAAATTTATCGCGCACACGTTGGTCTACACCTTTATAATGACCACAAAGTATAATGATGTTTTCTTTTAGCGATACTTGGTTGGCTATACTTTGGTTAAGACACTCACCATCTGGTGTCATATATATGATTTCGTCATAGTTACGCTCTGCTTGTAAACCAGAAATACATTTATCTATTGGCTCTATCATCATTACCATACCGGCTCCACCACCAAATTGGTAATCGTCCACAGATTTATAGTTGTCTGTAGTATAATCTCTGAGATTATGAAAATGAACTTCTACCAAATTTGCTTCTATGGCACGTTTAAGTATTGAAGCTTCAAACGGACTTTTTAAAAGTTCTGGTAAAACGGTTATGATATCTATGCGCATGGTCTTTTTTTTATGGATTGCAAAGATAATTTAAAATAATATTAGTTTTAGTTAAGTGTGAGTAAAACAAAAAAATCCGCAATTAGTATTGCGGATTTTCAATATTTATAAAAAAAACTAAGATTAAGCTTTGTTTTTATTAATCTCGTCTTGAAGTTGACGTCTTACTTTTTGTTCACGTTCTAGTGCTGTACGTCTGTGTTCTTCAAACTCTGTTTCTACTTCTTCGAGTTTGTGTTTAGCTTCCTTGGTTAACGAGTTACTGTTTTTAAACTTATAAATAAAGAATAATAAAAAGGCAGTTAGAGCAGCAATGATACTCCACATAATAACATTATAATTCGTTTTGCTGGTTTGCATACCCAATAATGCCATATTGTTTTTTTCTTCGTTGGTTTGGTCTAAAGTGGTTTGTGTGTTTCCAAGCTTAGCTTTAAGATCGTCTATTTCTTTAACTTGGTTGGCAACAGTTACTTCAGAATTGGCTAAATCTTTATATGTAGTTTTAAGCGAATCTAAAACGTTGGCCTTTAATTTTAATAACCAAGCTTGTTTTACAGCTTCGTAAGGTTGACCATTGGTACCTTTAAAGTTTCCGGATTTTCTAAAAACATATTCAAATTGGCTATCAATAGTACCACTGTTTAATGAGTACTGTTCTTCAGCATCGGCTTGCTGAGTTTGTGCGGTTAAGGTTTGTAGGTTAAAGGTAACTATAAGAATTACAGCGACTTTAGCTAAAAACTTCATATTGTAATTGTTTTGGTTGTGTTCGATTAATTAGGTGCCAAGATAATGAATTTATGTGCATTTGTTTCAATAAATATTTAAAACAAATACAACATCATTTTACTCAACAGTTCATATACGCACTTTGTGTTGCTTTGGATGTTTTAAAACAAAAAAATCTTGCCAAACGACAAGATTTTTCTTTTTCCTTTTTCAAAAGATTCTAATAATAAGTATAGCGTCTTACCTTAGAAATATATTTTGCAAGTCTTATAACTTGATGGCTATAACCATACTCATTGTCGTACCAAATGTATAAGACAACATTTTTACCATCTGCTCTTACAATGGTTGCTTTACTATCATAAATTGATGGAGCAGAGCTGCCAACGATGTCGCTAGAAACAAGCTCGTCGCTCATTTCGTACTTAATTTGCTCTACTAAATCACCTTCAAGAGCGTATTTTTTCATTATAGTATTCATGCTCTCTACAGAGGTTTCTTTTTCTAATTCTAGGTTTAGAATAGCCAAAGAACCATTTGGTACAGGTACTCTAATAGCATTAGATGTTAATTTGCCTTCTAGTGATGGTAATGCTTTACTTACTGCTTTACCAGCACCAGTTTCTGTAATTACCATGTTAAGACCAGCAGCTCTACCACGTCTGTATTTTTTGTGAAAGTTATCTACTAAATTTTGGTCATTCGTGTAAGCATGAATGGTCTCTAAGTGACCAGATTTTACACCAAAAGAATCTTCAACAGCTTTTAAAACAGGTGTAATGGCGTTAGTAGTACAAGAAGCGGCAGAGAAAATTTTAACTTCATCAGGATTATGTTCTAAGTGGTTAACTCCATGCACAATATTAGGTACTCCTTTTCCTGGCGCTGTTAAAAGAACTTTTTCTACACCTTTAGATTTTAAATGTCTCCCTAAAGCTTTATCATCTCTAAATGCTCCAGTATTATCAATTACTAAAGCATTGTTTATACCATATTTTGTATAATCTATATCTTCTGGTGCATTAGCAGAAATAATATTAACTGTTGTACCATTTATAATAAGCGCGCTGTTTTTTGCATCAACACCAACCATACCAGAGAAATCTCCGTGTACAGAATCGTTTCTTAATAACGATGCGCGTTTTTCTAATACAGTTTTGTTAACCTCACCGCGAGTTACAATAGCTCTTAATCGCAGTTGATTACCCTTACCAGTACGTGTCATTAACTCACGTGCTACTAATCTACCGATTCTACCAAAACCATAAAGAATAACATCTTTAGGTTCTAACTCCTTAGAGTTATTTGCATCTTTTAATTTAGCAGCAACAAAAGCAGTGGCATTATCATACTTCTGATCTTCTAAGTGATACTCGTACGTTAATTTACCAATGTCTAATTTAGCAGGAGGTAAATTTAATTTTTTAATAGCCTGAGCAATTTCTACAGAGTCAAAGATTGAAATCGGTTTCTGAACAAATTCGCCTGCATATTCGTGCAAGTTTAAAATTTCGCTCACTTTTCTGTCAATTAATTGGTTTCTGAATAAAACAAGCTCAATGGAATTATCGTACCAAAGGTCGCTTACTGTTTTAATAAATTCGACCGTAGCTCTGCGACGGTCTGCCTGAAACGCTAACTCTTTTTCGTAAGTGTCGTTAAAACCCATTTTTTATTGGTTTAGTGTTTTTAGATTTTGCGCAAAAATACATATTTCAAACGTTTTCGTAGCACTTTTTACCGAAAATAAAAACCCTTCAAAGAATTGTACTTTGAAGGGTGGCTTTAATCTATTTTTAAATTTTTTTATCTAAAGTTGTAGACTACTTTTTCACCTTGCTTATTTATAACTTCAATTTGAAGAGGCTCATTCATATTTCTTGTTTTAATAGCATTTTGAGCATCATCTACTGAGTATAGTTTTTTACCGTTAATACGTGTAACGAGGCTTCCTTCCTCTATACCTTCTCTATTCCAATAGGCTTCGTAGCGCTCATCAAATTCATATATTTTTAGACCATAGTCAGTGTCATATTTTTTTAAATCTGATTTTGTAGCATTTTTTACCATACCAATGGTTTCTATTACGGTTTGGGAAGGTTTTAAAAGTGTAACTGGTACAATTTCTTCATTACCGTCTCTCACTATGGTTACAATAACTTCGTCGTTTGGACTTTTTGTTTTTAAGTAGCCTGCTAAATCTGAGAACTTATTAATTTCAACATTATCAATTTTCTTTATGATATCTCCAGATTTAATTCCTGCTTTTTCAGCACCTGTATCTTCTGTAACATCACTAACGTAGAAACCTTCTGTCATATCAGTACCTATTTGTTCTGCTGTTTGACTATTTAAAGCACTGCCGACAACACCAAGTATACCATTTTGTACATTTCCGTACTCCATGATATCATTAACAATTTTACGAGCAATATTACTAGGTACAGCGAACGAATACCCAATATAAGATCCATCTCGCGATGATATTGCGGTATTAATACCGATTAAATCTCCATTAGTATTTACTAATGCACCACCAGAATTACCTGGATTTACTGCCGCATCGGTTTGAATAAAAGATTGCGTATTTCTACCACTTAAGTCTCTCGATTTTGCACTAATAATACCAGCAGTTACAGTAGAGTTGAGATTAAACGGATTACCAACGGCTAAAACCCATTCACCAATTTTAGCACTATCTGAGTCTCCAAAGGCTAAAAATGGTAAATCCTCATCTGCTTCAATTTTTATGAGAGCAATGTCTGTGGCTTCATCTGTACCAACCAGTTCTGCCATGTAAGTTTTGTTATTGTTTAGAGTGATGCTAATTTCGTTAGCATTTTGAATGACGTGGTTGTTAGTAACAATGTAGCCTGTTGGAGAAATAATAACACCACTTCCTGTGCCTACTTGCGCACGAGGTTGAGATCTTCCAAAGAAGTAATCACCCATTGTTATAGGTGCAGAAACAATAGCAGTGTTTTTTACGTGCACTACTGCATCTAAAGATTTTTCTGCTGCTTCAACAAAGTTTGGAGTTATTTCAGCAGAATTGTTAAGTGTTGTGTTTGTGGGTACGTATACAGGTAAGTCAGAAACTTGCTCTACAGCTAACTGCTCTGGTTGTTGTTTTTCAATAAAAAGCTTATAACCACCAAGGGTTAGCAGACCACCTAATACCGAAACACCAACTAATGATAGGATCTTCTTCATAATTTTTCAGGATTTAAGTTTTCTTTTTAACGTTTAAATTTATATATATATTGAATTTTAATTTTCATTTTAACGACTATTTAACGCCAACTTTAACTGCCTTTTAACATCGCTAGTTACAGTCTTTAATTCTTATATTTGCGTAGAATTATGACTATGACTTTTTATAAATATCAAGGTACAGGTAACGATTTTATTATTGTAGATAATCGTTTACAAAAAATAGACAAAAACAATACCAAACGTATTTCAGAATTGTGTGACAGACGTTTTGGCATTGGGGCAGATGGGTTTATACTATTAGAAAATGACAATTCTTCTGATTTTAAGATGGTTTACTACAATTCGGATGGTAATGAAAGTACTATGTGTGGTAATGGTGGTCGCTGTATTGTAGCTTTTGCAAAGTTTCTTGGTATTATTGAAAATGAAACCGAATTTTTAGCGATAGATGGTTTGCACAAGGCTAAAGTTAAAGATGGTATTGTGCATTTACATATGCAAGATGTAGAAACGATTGAAGTTTATGACAATCATTTATTTCTGGATACTGGGTCTCCACATCATGTAGAAATGGTATCTAATA
Organism: Winogradskyella sp.; assembly: GCA_002722255.1. Classification (GTDB taxonomy): domain Bacteria; phylum Bacteroidota; class Bacteroidia; order Flavobacteriales; family Flavobacteriaceae; genus Winogradskyella; species Winogradskyella poriferorum. The sequence goes on from PBLD01000003.1 coordinate 10,769, forward strand.
TTAAAACATTGAATGTTAAGTCTAAAGGGTCGGCAATTAGATATGGTGAGCCTTATAATGAAGTAGGAAGTAATGTTAATTTTGTTGAGCAATTGGCAGATAACCGATTTGCTGTTAGAACTTATGAGCGAGGAGTAGAGGATGAGACCTTGTCTTGCGGTACTGGTGTCACAGCTGTTGCACTAGCTATGCATCATAATAAAAAGACTACAAGAAATGAAGTTGAGCTTAAAGTTGAAGGAGGAGAACTTAAAGTGCACTTTAGTAAAAGTCCTGAAGGCTATAATGATATTTGGTTAATTGGTCCTGCAGAACAAGTTTTTAAAGGTGAAATAGAATGGTAAGTTTAAAAGGTGAACACATTTTTTTGCGCGCTTTAGAACCTGAGGATCTCGATTTTATCTATGAAATAGAAAACGATACTTCACTATGGGTACTAAGCGATACACAAACACCTTATTCTCGATTTTTGATAAAGCAATACTTAGAAAACGCACAGCAAGACATTTTTGAAGCCAAACAATTACGCTTAGTTATTTGTACTCTTGAAGGTCTAGCTATTGGATTAATAGATGTGTTTGATTTTGATGTTAAAAACAAGCGTGCAGGTATTGGTATTTTAATAAAAGACCAAGCCAATCGTTACAAGGGTTATGGCAAAGAAGCTTTAAATTTGCTAGTTGATTATTGTTTTAAAACACTTCATATGCATCAAGTATATGCTAATATTGCAGAAAGTAATGAAACTAGTTTAAGATTGTTTGAGAATACTGGTTTCAAAAAAATAGGATTAAAGGAAGATTGGAGTTTTGATGGTCAGAAATTTTCAAACGAGTATATGTTACAGCGAATTAACAACTAATAGCACATAAATTTGTGTTGCTTTTTTTGAAAAATTTAGTGACTAAGAATTAATTTTTCATCCTTCAGAATCATTCCAACTAACATTTTCTAATATTTTTGTCTCAAAATTCACTAGAATAAGATGTATATAAAAAAGATACTTTGGGCAGTTGCCATTATAGGGTTGTTAATTTTTGGTGGTATAGCTTATTATATCTATGGTGCCATGTTTCAACCAAATACAAAATTTCAAAATGAAACAGCTTACGTATTTATACCAACCAATGCTAATTACATTCAGGTAAGACAGCAATTAGAGCCTTTATTAGATAATATTGACTCTTTTGATGCGGTTGCAGAACAGAAAAAATATATATCTAACATTAAAGCAGGTCGTTTTGCTATTTCTAAAGGGATGAATAATAACGAGATTATTAATTCTATCCGAAGCAAAAACCTTCCTGTAAAAGTAGCTTTCAATAATCAGCATAATTTAGAAGATTTAGCAGGAAGAATTAGCATTCAGATTGAAGCGGATAGCGTTTCTCTGTTAAAAGCTATGACAGATGATAACTTCTTAAAGAAGAACGGTTTTACAAATGCAACTGCATTAGGTATGTATTTGCCTAATAGTTATGAGTTTTTTTGGAACACATCTGCTGAAGGTTTTAGAGATAAAATGCTAAAAGAGTATAACCGTTTTTGGAATGAAACAAGGTTAAAAAAAGCAAAACAATTAAACTTATCTCCAAATGAAGTAATGGCTTTAGCGTCTATTGTGCATGAAGAATCTAAACAAGCCGATGAACAGCCAAGAGTTGCTGGAGTTTATCTCAATAGATTACGAATTGGTATGCCATTGCAAGCAGACCCAACCTTAAAATTTGCAGCTTATCAACTGCCAAAATATAAGAATACAGTGATAAGACGAGTTTTAAATATTCATAAAGAAATAGACTCTCCTTACAATACATATAAGAATTTAGGTTTGCCTCCAGGACTTATTGCAATGCCAGATTTGTCTGCAATAAGGGCTGTTTTAAATCCAGAAAAACACAACTATCTATATTTTGCGGCAGATGCAAAACGTTTAGGTTATCATAAGTTTGCCAAAACTTTAGCGCAGCATAATAATAATGCCAGAGAATATCAGAGGTATTTATCTTCGCAAGGTATTAATAGGTAAGGTTTGAGGTGTGTTATAACACATATTATATTTCTGCTTTGTGTTAGTGGATCTTTTTTTGCACAATCTAAGATTAATCAATTTTTAAAACCAAGTGACTCGCTCAATAAGTCTCGAAGAAATACCGTTATTATTTCTGAAGTATCATTAGCTACTACTGCGCTCGTTGGTTTAGACCAGTTATGGTATGCTGATTATCCACGATCAAAATTTAAGACGCTAGACGATAGTAGAGAGTGGTTGCAGATGGATAAGTTAGGTCATGTGTTTTCTTCGTATCAGTTAGGTAGGTTGGGTGCAAATACACTTAATTGGGCTGGTGTGAGTAAAAAAAATCAAATCATTTATGGCTCTACTCTAGGCTTAGGGTTTTTAACAGCTGTAGAGGTTATGGATGGTTTTTCTGAAGAATGGGGATTTTCTTGGACAGATATGGCAGCAAATACTTTAGGTTCGGGACTTTTTGTTGGTCAAGAATTGTTATGGAAAGAGCAACGTATACATTTAAAATATTCGTTTCATCAAACAGAGTTTGCAAAGCAACGACCAGATAAATTAGGAAATGGATTGTCAGAAGAATTCTTAAAAGATTATAATGGTCAGACCTATTGGTTAAGTGCTAATATTAATTCGTTTTTAAAAACCGATAATATTCCAAATTGGTTAAATCTTGCGGTTGGCTATGGAGCAGATGGTATGTTAACAGGTGAGCCAAACGATCCTTTATTTATAAATCAAAATAGAACAAGGCAATATTATCTAAGTCTCGATATAGATTTAAGTAGGATTAAAACAAAATCTCATTTTCTGAAAACCATTTTTGATGTTTTAAACGTAATTAAGGTACCTTTCCCAGCATTAGAATTAAATAGTAAAGGACGTTTAAAGGTGCATTATATCTACTACTGATAACTTTTAACAAACCTTAACATGTTGATTTTCAATATTTAAATAAAAGTTGTATATTTGCACGCGATTTTGATAAAAGCTTATGGGGAAAGTTTTATCAGTTAAAAATTGGCTGTTATGATAAAAAATAGCGTTAAGAATTACTTGTTGCCATTTTCAATTTGTATAGTAGTTGCTTTGGCACTTTACCCAAATTCCTCTTTAAATACAGACTTGTATTCTACAGATGGATTAGATTTAAACTACAACATTAAGTCTGATTTAGCGATGGCAGAGGGATCAGATTTATCTAAACAAGATATTTTTACTCCGCACCTTGGAAAGTCTTTTGAAGGTTTTAAAGAAGCTTTAGCTTTTAAAGAATCTAGAGGTGATTATTTTACTGTAAATACTTTAGGCTATTTGGGTAAATATCAATTTGGGACTGAGACTTTGAAGTTGATTGGTATTTACAATCCAAATCATTTTTTATACAATCCAGAACTACAAGAAAAAGCATTTATGGCTAACGCCTCTCGAAACAAATGGATTTTAAGAAAAGATATCAAACGTTTTGAAGGTAAATTTATAGCAGGTGTAAAGGTGACAGAGTCAGGTATTCTTGCAGCTGCACATTTAGCTGGTCCTGGTACAGTAAAAAAGTTTTTGCGTAGCTATGGCGACTATAATCTTTCTGATGCGTATGGATCTACAGTAAAGTACTACATGAAAAAGTTTTCGGGTTACGACACAACTATCGTTAAACCAAATAAAAAAGCGAAAGCCAAAATCTAATCTTTTTGAATAATAAAGATTGCTGGTCTTTTGTGCAGGTCTTCTTTATTGTTTTTCCAATCTCTTGCAGGTCGAGTTTTTATAAACTCACTAGGCAATGTAATATCGCAAGCCACGCATACTCTAGTTTCTGGATGTAAAACATTAGATAAATCCTCTAACATTTTAGTGTTTCGGTAAGGAGTTTCTATGAAAATTTGAGATTGATTGTGCTCTGATGATAAGCGCTCTAGAGTTTTTAATTTAGCCTTTCTTTCAGCTTTATCAATAGGTAAATAACCATTAAAACAAAAGCTTTGTCCATTCATACCAGAAGCCATTAAAGCCAATATTATTGAAGATGGACCAACTAAAGGAACAACTTTTATATCCATACTATGCGCTAAACTAACAACATCAGAGCCTGGATCTGCGATTGCTGGACATCCAGCTTCAGAAAGTAGTCCAATGGTGTGGCCTTCTAAACATGGGTTTAAAAACGTATTGCGTTCCTCTTCAGTTGTGTACTTATTAAGAACACTTAGTTTGAGTGAAGGCTGAGACTTACTTGGAGAAATACGTTTTATAAATCTACGAGCAGTTTTTTCGTTTTCAACAATGTAATAGTCAATGTCTTCAATTACTTTTTTAATTGAAATAGGTAGCACCTCTAGAGGAGGGTTGTCTCCTAATCGGGTTGGAATAAGATAAAGTTGGCCTTTTGAGCTTGTCATTTTAATTTATCACAAATTTTTTAGTGATTTTTCCATCCTCGTCTAACTTTGCTTCAAGGATATAAAAACCACTTTTTAGATCTGAAATGTTTATGCTTGTAAAGGTATCATTATTATCTTTTAAAATAGACTTTATTAACTTTCCTTGAACATCATAAATATTAAAAGTTGTTGAGTTTCCAGGAGTACTATCAGGAAGGTCAATATTCAAAATAGTGTTTGCTGGATTTGGATAAATTGATAAAGAATTTTGGGTGTTTTCATCAATACTAAGTAATGAGTCCGTAATCTTGTATATGGTGCCACCAAGACCAGATACATAGAGTTCACCATTTATATCTTCTCCAAAGGCTACCCAGTTGCCGGAAAAGCTTTCAAAAGTTGAATTCCAACTACCGTTTTCAAATTTTAAATAGCCAATTTCTTGAGTACATACATCCCCAAATAAATAAGTACCAAACAGATTAGGATAATTAGAGCCTCTGTAAACATAACCTCCAGTGATAGAACAGCGTCCGCCAGAATGAGAGTATTCAGCTACAGGAAAAGTCAATGTGCTACTGCTTGGACAACCACTTGTGTTATAAGCACTATTGCCTTCGTAACATCTCCAGCCGTAATTAAGTCCAGATGAGGTTGATGCTACTTGGTTAATTTCTTCTCTAGCATTTTGACCAACGTCAGCAATCCATAAGTCGTTATTCATACTGTCAAAAGAAAATTTCCAAGGATTCCGTAGGCCGTAAGCCCAAATTTCATCTCTTGCGTTTGTGTCACCAACAAAAGGATTATCGGCAGGAATATCGTAAGGATTTGAAGCAGAAGCATTGTTAACATCTATTCTTAATAGTTTTCCCAATAAGCTGTTGAGGTTTTGACCATTGTTTTGAGGATCACCACCAGAACCTCCATCACCACTAGAAATATACAAGTAGCCATCAGGTCCAAACTGTAATTCACCACCATTGTGATTGCTGTAAGGTTGAGAATAGGTTAGTATTATTAATTCTGAATTTGGATCTGCAATGGTAGGATTAACTCCAATTCTTGAAAATCTCGAAATAACAGTATCGCCAGAGTTGTTAGTATAGTTCACAAAAAAATAGCCATTCGTATCAAAATCTGGATGAAATGCCAGACCAAGTAACCCTTGTTCGTTTCCGTTGCTACCAACAATGGTATCAATATCTAAGAAATTAGTTGCTTCTACGGAGCCATCAGAATTAACGATTTTGATAATACCATCTTGCTCAACCACAAATAGTCTGTCGTCACCAGCATGTTTAATGTTAACAGGTCGATTAAATCCTGTGGAAAAAGATTCTAACTCTATATCTTGAGAAAAAGAAAAGTAAAAACACAAAATGCAAAGAATAGTAGTCGTAGTTTTCATAGCTTAGGCTTTTTGGAAGTGATAATGTTTCTAAGTTACGAAAAATCAAAGACTTGGTTTTATTCTTCAAGAAGCCTTTTTGCAATAATAACTGAAGTGGTCTCAATTAAATCAAACACATATTCAAAATCACTCATATCTCCGCAATAAGGATCAGGTACATTTTTGTTGGAGATATTAGGATTTTCTTCTAGAAATAGTTTCACTTTACCAATGTCTGAATTGTTTCTGGCTAGACTAATAATGTTAGTGTAATTAGAAGAGTCCATAGCATAGATGTAATCAAACCTATCAAAATCTGAAGCTTTAAATTGTCTGGCAGTTTGGTGACTAATATCTATATTATTGTTTTTTGCTACTTTAATCGATCTGCGATCTGGTTGGTGGCCTACATGATATGCTGCTGTTCCTGCAGAATCAACATAAAATTTAAAAGTATTTAGTTTAGATTCTAAGATACCATGAGCTAATGGCGATCGACAAATATTGCCAAGGCACACCATTAAAATTTTAGTCATGTTCCTGGTAATTTAAAGCGATAATTTTTTAGCTAAATCCTCAACATATTTTCTAAACTGTTTATCAGTAGAAGATAGGTTGTCTACAGTTTTGCAAGCGTGTAACACTGTTGCGTGATCGCGTTGTCCTATTTGAGAACCAATACTGGCTAAAGAGGCTTTTGTGTATTTTTTTGCAAAGAACATAGCTAACTGACGTGCTTGTACAATATGACGTTTACGCGTCTTAGACTGAAGTGTACTTACATCCATCTGGAAATAATCTGAAACGACTTTCTGAATATAGTCTATAGATACTTCGCGCTTAGTGTTCTTTACAAATTTGTCTACAATATCCTTAGCAAGGTTTATTGTAATTTCTTTTTTATTGAAAGATGATTGTGCTATTAAAGATATGATAGCTCCTTCAAGTTCTCTAACATTAGTTTTTATGTGCTTAGCAACATACTCAACAATTTCATCTGGCATTTCTACACCATCTCTGTAAAGTTTGTTTTTAAGAATAGAAACTCTGGTTTCAAAATCTGGAGTTTGCAACTCTGCAGAAAGTCCCCATTTAAAACGAGATAATAAACGTTGCTCAATATCTTGCATATCAACAGGTGCTTTATCACTTGTTAATACAACTTGCTTACCATTTTGGTGTAAGTGGTTAAAGATATGGAAGAATACATCTTGCGTACCTGTTTTACCAGATAAGAATTGTACGTCGTCTATAATTAAAACATCAATGATTTGGTAAAAATGAATAAAATCATTTCTGTTATTCTTTTTTACAGAATCAATATATTGTTGTGTAAACTTTTCAGCAGAGATATAAAGAACTGTTTTTTCTGGATACTTGTCTTTAATATCTACACCAATAGCATGTGCTAGGTGTGTTTTTCCTAATCCAACTCCACCAAAAATTAAAAGTGGATTAAAAGATGTTCCTCCAGGTTTGTTAGCAACAGCAATTCCTGCATTTCTTGCTAAACGGTTAGAGTCACCTTCCAGGAAATTTTCAAAAGTATAACTTGGGTTAAGTTGAGACTCAATTTTTACGTTTCTAATTCCAGGAATTATAAACGGATTCTTAAGTTCTGGACTTTTATTATTGAAAGGAACATCAACATCTTGAGATTTTACAGGTGTTCTGTTAGAACTTGGGATTTTTTCTGTAAACGGTTGTTTGTTACCGTAAGTGTTCTCCATCTTAATAACGTATACCAATTTGGCATCGTCTCCTAACTCCTTAGTAAGTGCTACTTTTAAGATTTTAACATAATGCTCTTCTAACCACTCATAGAAGAACTTACTAGGTACCTGAATACTAAGTGCATTGCCAGTAAGTTTTACAGCTTGTATGGGTTCAAACCATGTTTTGTAGGCTTGAGGTTGTATGTTATCTTTTATAAATGAGAGACAATTACTCCATACAGATTCCGCTGTGATCTCCATTAGTTAAATTTAGATTTTATGTTGTTAGTTAGATTAGCAAAAAAAAAGAGAAATAGGATTCTCTTAGCGTTTTGAACATGACAAATATGTGAACAAAAAATTTAAAAAAAAAATCAAATCAAGTTGAATTTTAATATTTTTTTTCTCATGTTTAAAATCCTTTAAAACTACAATTTTTTTATTAAAAATCATTTTAAATTTTGAATTATAACGAAACAGAAATACGTGTTCGCTATGGCGAAACTGATCAGATGGGAGTTGTGTATCACGCTAACTATGCTGTTTATTTTGAGGTAGGTAGAACTGAGTGGTTACGCGAGTTTGGTCTTAGTTACAGTACTATGGAAGCGGAAGGTATAATGCTTCCTGTTGTTTCATTGCGTATAAATTACAAAAGTTCAGCACGTTATGATGATGTTCTTAAAGTAAAAACTAAGTTAAAAAAAATGCCAACTGCCTCGATTGAATTTGATTACGAGTTAACAAATAGTAAGGGTGAATTATTGGCAACAGGTAACACTGTTTTGGCATTTATAGATATGAATCGAAATAGACCTACCAGATGTCCAAAATATCTTTTAGATAAACTGCAAAATTATTCGTTATAATTCATCAATTTCAACACCATAAAACTGGTCAAATATTTCAAATATTTTAGAAACGTTACCTTTTCTGACAGATATTTCCAACAAACAGTCAAGTTCTAGAGTTTGTTTTGTTATTTCAATCTGATGCTCTTTAAGAATTCGCATCACCTTACTCATGTTTTTATATTCAAACTTGAGTGTGAAATGCTTATTAATTGTTTTTTCTATAATATCTGAAGCTTCAAGGGCTAACTGAGCTCCGGTTTTATAAGCATTAATTAATCCGCCTACTCCCAATTTTACTCCTCCATAGTACCTAATAACAATAACTAAAACATTTGTTACTTCAAAAGATTGTATCTGACCATAAATTGGCATTCCAGCTGAATTGTTTGGTTCACCATCATCATTTGCTCTAAAACTTATGTTTTCTGTGCCTAATTGGTAAGCATAACACCAATGTCTTGCTGAGTGATGCTCTTTTTTAACCTCTTCAATATGTGTTTTTACATCTTCTTCGTTTTCTACAGGGAAAGCATAGCCAATAAATTTGCTGTTTTTATCTTTAAATAACTCTCCGATCGAAGGTTTAGAAATGGTTTTATATATGTCTTCAGTCAAAATTATAAGGTTACTAATATTATAGAAATTAAAGCTAAGCCTACACCAATCCAGTTTTTAGAGGATATTATTTCTTTAAAAAGTAATAGTCCTGTTAAACAAGATACAGCAACAATAGCAACATTGTTTATTGTAAAAATTGTAGAGCTTTCAAATCCGTCTACGCGCAAGGCTTTCAAAAGAAAGTACATAGAGCTGTAATTGACCAAGCCAAGGGCAATACCAAACGGAATGCTTTTAGGATTGAATTTTTGTTTAGTCTGTTTGGTTTTTAATATTATTAAAACCAAGCCGATTAAAAAAGCACTTCCAAAAATCATAGCCAGAAACAAAGGCATATTGCCATCTGGCGCAAAATGATTAACACTAGTGTCAATAATTCCAGAACCTAAAAATAAAATAATTGGTAGGTAAATAGCTTTGGTCAGTACTACGTTAGATTTTGGTTTTATTGAAGTAAGGTAAACAGCTAAAAGTGCTAATATTATACCTATCACTTTCTGGAAGCCAATACTTTCGTTATAAACAATAATTCCAAACACTATAGGAATAATCACACTCATTTTGCTAGCCACAGAAGCTACAGACAGGCCGTTTTTTTGAGCGGTAAGTGCCATTACATTAAAAATACTAATGAATAAAAAACCTAAACCTAAAGCTGCAAAAAACCAAGTTTCTGATATGAAGCTGTCAATGTTAATAGGTTTGTTATAAAGCAAAATCCCACAAGTAAATGCTGTTATATAATTAAATACAATAGCCTGTAGTGTATTTATATTGTACTTATTGAATAGTTTAAAAAGCACAAAAATAGCTGTAGACGATAAAATGCTAAGTATTAAAAAAATCAAAAGTATGTACTATTAAGGTTAAACAGATTGATTATATCTTCACGCGTCTCATCGATGTTCCAAACTTTAATGCCTAAAGATTTAGCGGTATCAGTGTTGTCTTTGGTGTCGTCAACAAAGAAACATTGTTCTGGTTTTAAGTTGTTGTTTTCTAAAACAAAATCAAAAATATCTTTATTAGGTTTTCTAAGGTGAATTTCTTGAGATAAGTAAAACTGATCAAAACAGTTTTTAAAGTCTTCATAAAAACTAACGTTATCTTTTATAAAGTCTATATGCATATCGTTTGTATTACTCAATAATATGAGTTTGTAATCTTGCTCTTTTGCAAGTTGTTGAATAAACTCTAATCTGTACTTTGGGAAATCTTTCAGGATGTAATTCCAGGCTTCAATGATTTGATTTTCGTTTAAATATGAGAATTTAGATACATAAAAATCAATAAATTCTTTGGTTGAAATTTTACCAATTTCATATAAGATATTGGTGTTAGTCATGTCTTCTTCAAACGTATCTAGCTTAAACAAATTAAGTGCGTTTTGCATAGCGCCTTCCTTGTCTAGGTTGATAAAAACATCGCCAAAATCGAAAATAAGCGTATCAATCATTTATGTAGAATTTTATTTGATCTTCTTTTAATCGTTTATCAGAAACTAATCTACCATTTAGGTTAGGTGCTTTGGTACCTGATTTAAATTCAGTTTTACCAATAAAAATTCGAGCTTCATCCCATAGATTTTCATCAATAAAGGTTTGATGCGTTTTAGCACCACCTTCAATAATCACAGAGTTTATATTATGCTGGTGCAAATAACTGCAAATTTGAGAAGCCAAAGGATTATCAAAATCGAGCTCAGTTTTAGTGAGTCTGATGGTTTTAGCTGAGGAGTCAAATATTTTGTAACTCTCATCAAGTTTATTAATCTTGTCTATAACAATTCTAATAGGATTTTCACCAATATAATCTCTAACAGTAAGACTTGGGTTGTCTTCTATAACTGTATTTGTTCCTACTAAAATAGCTTGTTCTTCAGCGCGCCATTTGTGTACCAGTTGTCTTGAGTAAGTGTTTGTAATCCAAATGGGTTTAGCGTCATTGCGAGGCTGCATTTTTTTTTGCAGCTGTGGCAATCTCGCAGTCGACTTAGAGGTTACTTCGCTCTGCTCGTAATGACGGTTAGGTGCAATAAAACCATCTTTGGTTTCGGCCCATTTCAAAATTATATATGGTCGTTTTTTATTGTGATAGGCAAAAAAACGCTTTAAATGCGCTTTGCATTCTGCTTCCAAAACACCAACAATAACATTGCAACCATGTGTCTTTAATTTGGCAATGCCTTTGCCAGCGACTTCAGGATTATTATCTACACAGCCAATTACTACATTTGGGATGTTGTGATGTATAATGAGGTCACTACAAGGAGGTGTTTTTCCGTAATGGCTACAAGGCTCTAAAAGCACATACATTGTGCTGTCCTTTAATAAGGATTTATTTTTAACAGAATTTACAGCATTAACTTCAGCATGTGGTCCTCCGTAAGCGCTGGTATAACCTTCTCCAATAATACTGTTGTTATGTACAATAATTGCACCAACCATAGGATTTGGTCTGGTAGTTCCTAGTCCATTTTTGGCAATTTGTAAACAGCGTTTTATGTAGTACTCGTGTGTTTGCAACTATAATTTAATTTTTACGTCTTCAGTTTTATCAATAGTATATGTGGAAGAATAGCCAAAAACTTTATACTTAATATCTCCTTTGTATTGTACTTTAAGTTTTTTAGATAGCAAACTACCTAATAAACCGCTAAGATTACCTTTGTTAATAATGCTATCTGTAGCGATAGAAACCGTAAGCGGAATTTTAAACTTGTCTTTAGAAGGTACTTTAAATTCTTTGGATGTAAATGTGGCTACCTCTCTGTCGTTAACAAGTACTTTTAATGCATCAGTTTGAAGTGTGCCACCAACATCATTTGGGTTGCTAAACTCCGCATCTGCACTAATGGTAATGTTCTTAATATTAGAGTCTAAAACCTTAATGTTATCAATGCCAATAAACTGAGGTTTTTCTTTCACTGTACAGTTAAAAACAAGTGAACAAATTACTAAAATGAATACGATGCTTTTCTTCATAAAAACGTAATTATAACTATCTTCATACCATAAAAAAAAAGGTATAAAAGTTTTAAAAAGGTGGGTAAAGATACCATAGTTATTCGAGAAATAGAACAAAAGGATAATCCTAAAATAGCAAGGGCCATACGAAGTGTTTTAATAGAAATGGGAGTGCCAAAAGTTGGAACTGCATACGAAGATGCGTCGTTAGATTGTATGGCAGAAACCTATAGTCATCCTAAAACCCGATATTTTGTTTTAGGACAAGATGAAGCAATTCTCGGAGGTGCTGGTATTGCACCATTAGATAATTATGAAGACAATGTTTGCGAGTTGCAAAAAATGTATTTTATGCCAGAGGCGAGAGGAAAAGGATTAGGAACTAAAATGATGAATGCTTGCTTAGAATTTGCCAAAAATGCAGGTTTTGAAAGTTGTTATTTAGAAACCATGCCTTATATGGATGATGCCAGAAAACTATATAAAAAAGTTGGTTTCGAATTTTTAGAAAAACCACTTGGCAATACAGGCCATTATTCGTGTACCGTATGGATGCTTAAAACATTTTAATTTTGAAAGCAAAGGATTTAAAAGACATATTTCATAAAGAATTAGATCAAATTTATGGCAAAGATGAGGTGGCAAGCTTTTTTTATTTAGGCATAGAGCACCATCTTAATGTGGCCAGAATACAGTTGCAATTAGAGCCCGAATTTACCTTGTCTAAAACTGAAGCTGATTTCCTTTTTGAAATTTTAGAAGGGTTAAAACAGCAAAAACCAATTCAATATTTGTTGGGAGAAACCGAGTTTTACGGACTACAATTTAAAGTGAATAACAATGTACTCATTCCAAGACCAGAAACGGAAGAGCTTGTAGATTGGATTATAAAGGATGCAAAATCTAAAATTCAAAATTCTGAAGCAATTAAGATTTTAGATATAGGAACAGGTTCTGGTTGTATTGCAATTTCGTTGGCAAAGCACTTGCCAGAAGCTCAGGTTTTTGCAGTTGATATATCAGAGTCTGCTTTAGAAATAGCTACAGAGAATGCGGAAAAGAACAATGTAAATATTCAGTTTATAAAAGGTGATGCACTTAATTTAGCTAATGAGGATTTCTTTCCTTCTGGGAAAGATGTCTCGCAGAGACAGAAAGGGCTTTTTGACATTATAGTATCAAATCCACCATACGTGCGTGAACTCGAAAAGCAAGAAATAAAGTCAAACGTTCTCGATAATGAACCGCATTTAGCGCTTTTCGTAGATAACGAAAAACCATTGATTTTTTACAAAGCGATAACCGATTTTGCTGTTGATAAGTTGAAGTCTAACGGTTCGCTTTATTTTGAAATTAACCAGTATCTTGGACAAGAAACAAAGCAACTTTTAGTTGATGCCGAATTTAAAGCGGTTGAATTGAGAAAGGATTTAAATGGTAATGACAGAATGCTAAAAGGAACAAAAAAGTAACATGAAAAGTATATCAGTTTTTTGCGGAAGTAGCGACGGAAATGACAACGAAATTATCACAACAGCTTATGCTTTGGGTAAAGAATTTGCTCAAAAAGATATAACACTTGTTTATGGTGCAGCAAAGATTGGTATCATGGGAAAAGTTGCAGAAGGTGTTATAGAAAACGGAGGTAAAACAGTTGGTATTATTCCATCATTTCTTAAAACTAAAGAAATTGTTCATACGGAGCTAACAGAATTAATTACCACAGACAATATGCATGATAGAAAAATTATTATGTATGAAAAGAGTGATGGCTTTATCATTATTCCTGGTGGTTTTGGTACTATGGACGAGTTTTTTGAAATCACACTTGGGGACAATTAGGCTTACACACCAAACCAATTGGAATTTTAAATATCAATGGTTATTACGATACTTTGATAGAACAATGCAAAGTGATGGTAGAACGAGGATTTTTAAAACAAGAAAATTTAGATGCTGTTGTTATAGACCCAACAATAGAAGGACTTTTAAATAAAATGAATAATTACAAACCATTGCCAGCTCCTAAGTGGTTGAATAAAGAAGGTCTCTAAAATTCCTGAGAAAGCAGGAATCTTGTTTAATTCAGTAAGATATGATAAAAGAACATTTGCTTAAATTTTATATTAGAATTGGGCTAGCCATTTTCTTGCTAAGTATTTGTTATTTGTTCTTTACAGAAGAAGGATTAAAGTCGAGTGTATTAAAAGTTATATTTATTAATATATACTATCATTTATGTTATTTAACTTTAACTCTGTTTTCAAAAAACACTATGATTAAGAAATTTTCAGAAGAGAAAGTTTTTAGGATTTTTATCAGGGCAATTTTGGTCATTGTACTTATCTCTTCTATATTATTTGCTTTAGAAAAATTCATTTCTTCAATAAAAACTCTTAGCATTTCTGAATTTGTTACAGGTTCTTCTCAAGTTGGATTGATCCTAGGTGCATTTTCACTTTGGATAAGTTTAAATGATGAACGGAGATTAAACAAATTAGATTCTTAAAAGAATAATGAACACACAACAAAAAATACAATCCTTAAGAGACGAACTTCGTCAACACAATTATAATTATTACATACTCGATAATCCTACCATTAGCGATTACGAGTTTGATATGAAGTTGAAAGAACTTCAAGCTTTAGAAGAAGCACATCCGGAATTTTATGATGAAAACTCGCCGACAAAACGTGTAGGTGGTACAATTACTAAGAATTTTAATACGGTTGTACACGACTTTAGAATGTATTCTTTAGACAATTCTTATTCTAAAGGAGATTTAATGGATTGGGAAAAGCGCATCAAAAAAATGGTAGATGGAGATGTGCAATACACGTGTGAGCTAAAGTACGATGGTGCATCCATGAACTTAACCTACGAAAACGGGAAACTCGTGAGAGCAGTTACCAGAGGAGATGGTGTACAAGGTGATGAGGTTACGGCTAACGTAAAAACTATTAATACAGTACCGCTTCAGTTAAAAGGCGATTATCCTGAGCGTTTTGATATAAGAGGTGAAATCATTTTGCCTATTGAAGGATTTTTAAAAATGAATGAAGAGCGCATTGCTAATGATGAAGAACCCTATCGAAATCCAAGAAATACAGCATCAGGAAGTTTAAAGCTTCAAGATAGTTCTGAGGTGGCCAAGAGACCTTTAGAGTGTCTTCTATACAGTATAAAAGGTAATAATCTTAATATTTCAACACAGTTTGAAGGGTTAGAAAAAGCCAGAGAATGGGGTTTTAAGGTGCCACAAGAGGCGAAATTGGTTAATTCTATAGATGAAGTTTTAGAGTATGTAAATTATTGGGATGAGCACAGGCATAATCTACCATACGAAATTGATGGAGTAGTGGTAAAGGTAAATAGTTTATATCAGCAAGACGAATTAGGTTACACAGCCAAAGCACCACGTTGGGCAATGGCTTATAAATTTAAAGCCGAACAAGTTTCTACTAGATTAAACGAAATTACCTATCAAGTAGGTCGTACAGGTGCCATTACTCCAGTAGCTAATTTAGAACCAGTGCAATTAGCTGGTACAATAGTAAAACGTGCATCGTTGCATAATGCCGATCAGATTGAAAAGTTAGACATTAGAGAAGGAGACGAGGTCTTTGTTGAGAAAGGTGGAGAAATTATACCAAAGATTATTGCGGTAGATCTAGCAAAACGTCCTGCGGATTCTCAACCAACAAACTACATTACACATTGTCCTGAGTGTCAAACAGAATTGGTAAGGCCAGAAGGGGAAGCAAAGCATTATTGTCCTAATTATAACGGTTGTCCACCACAGATTGTTGGTCGTATTCAGCACTACATTTCCAGAAAGGCAATGGATATTGAAGGTCTTGGTGGAGAAACCGTAGCGCTTTTGGTAAAAGAAGGTTTAATTTCAAACTATGCTGATTTATATGAGTTAACAGTTGAACAAGTTATTCCGTTAGAGCGCATGGCAGAAAAGAGTGCTGAGAATTTGGTCAAAGGCATAGAAGCTTCAAAACAGATTCCATTTGAGCGCGTTTTGTTTGCGCTTGGCATTAGATATGTTGGAGAAACTGTTGCTAAGAAATTGGTAAAGCATTACAAATCTATTGATGCGTTAATGTTTGCTTCAGTTTTGGATTTGGTAACTGTAGATGAAATTGGCGAGCGTATTGCAGAAAGTGTTGTAGAGTTCTTTTCTTCTGAAGAAAATAAAACAATTGTAGAGCGATTAAAAGGATACGGAGTGCAATTAGAAATCTCTGCAGAGAAATTAGCTAACCAAACTGAAAAACTTAAAGGACAAACATTTGTAGTTTCGGGCGTATTTGAATCCATTTCTAGAAATGAGCTTAAAAAACTTATTGAAGATAATGGTGGAAAAGTGTCATCCTCCATATCATCAAAAACAAGTTATGTGGTTGCAGGCGATAAAATGGGCCCAAGTAAGCGTACAAAAGCAGAAACTTTGGGTATTACGATTCTTACTGAACAAGAGTTTTTATCTTTTTTGAAATAAATTCTTACAAAAAAGTTAACCTTTTATCGATAAAAAGCATTTTTTTATCGTTTAATTGTAATTTTTTTATATATTCGCCTTATTAATAAGGGATTAATTAATGTTAGTGAATAAAATCTTAAAAGTATTGCTATTACTTTTAGGTGGTATTTTTATAATACTTCAAGGTTTAGCCTATGAAGTTGAAGGTGCCGCTGTAAGTGCTTTAATGCTTGTGTTATTGACAATTTTATATTGTGGGTGGACGGCAGAAAAATCTTGGCATTTCTTTTGGTTTTTGGTGATTTTTGCAGTAGGTCATCTTTTGAGTTACTCAGGTTGGTTTATGCCTTTGTTAGAGGTAGATCAATTTGATATCCACTATTATAGTGCTAACATTCTTTTTATTATTGCCTATTTGTTTTTGATAATCAAAGTTTTAACTTCAATTAATGTTGGTAAGGTTTTTAGAGAGTTATTAATTCCTGTTATAATTCTTGTTGTGTTAGATGTGTTTTGTGTAATTATTGTAACAGATGCTACCGGAAATTCACTTACTACTTATGAGTATATTTTAGAGTTTGTTTATAATGGTGTTATAATGGCGCTATTATCTGTGGCTTTAATAGATTATATGTATAGAAATGATAATAAATCTATGCTTTTTCTATTAGGCTCTATTTGTATAGTTTTTTCTGAAATAATACAATTAGCTTATTATTACATTTTAGAAGATAAAAATTTAGGATTTATTTATTCATTTTTCTTAGTTGTAGCCTTTGTATTCTTCTACTTACAATCGCAAATTGATCATACGGGTCCACAGCCTACATATTTAGATATGGACGAACAATTAGAAGCTTAATTTCTTGCCAACAATCGGAATATCTTTTCTGAAATAATAAAGAATAATGACACTTAGCAAAAATGTGATTATTGCTGTAAAAAATAGTACTCCGCCATCTCTGTTTACTTCAACACCTAGTTGGGTTAAATGCATTACTATTGCGCCACCTATAAGACCTAAAGTTAAAAGAGCACCTGCCCAAACGGTTTTTGGTATTAATAATAAAATTCCTGCAACTAACTCTAATAATCCAATTCCAATTCTCCCATAAGGTTCTAAACCAACGGTTTCAAAAATATAGACACTGTCTGGATGTGCAGTAAACTTAAAACGAAGTGTTTGAATCAATATAACAGCTACAGCAATTCTAAGTACTAAAATGATTCTGTCAGATTTCATAAACTTTGGTTTAGTTGAAATCTTAGACGTTTCATTTTTAGAAACTTACACTATATGTTAAACAATTATAGTTGTGCTATCAGAATAAAGAGGTTTTCCTTGTTCAAAATAAAAATCGATTCTACCTAAATACAATCCGTAAGCACCAACCTGATTAACAAGTACGTTTTTGCCTTCGCTATTTTGCGCTATAGTTGGTTTAGGTAAAAATGTATGTGTGTGTCCACCGATAATTAAATCGATGTTCTTTGTAGCTTTTGCTAAATTTAAATCACTAACACGATCTGGACTGTTTTTATAGTGATAACCAATATGAGACAAGCAAATCACCAAATCGCAAGATTCTTCTTCTTTAAGGATGCGAGACATGTCTTGTGCAACTTCAATAGGATCTTGATAAACAGTTTCTTTGTACATTTTTTTATCCACCAAACCATCTAATTGAATACCTAAACCAAATACGCCAATTTTTACACCATCTTTTACAAGAACCTTGTATGGTTTTACGTGCGTGTCCATTACAGTATTAGAAAAGTCGTAGTTTGCTGAAACAAATTCAAACTTTGCATGTGGTAATTGTGCATAGAGTCCGTCAATACCATTGTCAAAATCATGATTACCAATAGTCGCCAAATCATAATTAAGCATACTCATTAGCTTAAATTCCAATTCGCCACCATAATAATTAAAGTACGGTGTACCTTGAAAAATATCACCAGCATCTAACAATAATGTGTTAGGGTTTTCTTTTCTAATGTTTTCAACCAAGGTAGCACGTCTTGCAACACCTCCTTTGTTAGCATTTCTTTTGTCGTTTGGGCCAAAAGGATCTATATGACTATGCACATCATTAGTGTGGAGAATGGTAATATGCTTTCTGTTTGAAACACAAGATTGCAGGTTTAATGCTCCTAAACCAACCAAAGCTGTTGCTGCTGTTGTTTGCTGTATAAATTGTCTTCTTTTCATGTGCTAATATTTATTGTTTTTCAATGGTCACATGGAACATCTTTACTGTCATTCCACTATTTGATTTATAATAAATCATGGATGTTTCATTATTCTGCAGTTAACTTTGTAAAACGGTTATCTATTTTAGGATTAATCGTGTCTTTCTTTTTAAAATAATCGACTAAAACGTTTCTAATTTTATAATCTAGTGTGTATAAACTATCGTTTGGTTGAAAGAATGTCATACGGTCACCACCATTGTACAAATAATCGTTGGTAGCTACATAATAGGTTTCATCTTCTAAAACAGGTTTACCATTAACAAGTGCTTTTTTAACATTAAAATCGTTGTCTAACAATAACTCCACTTGTTTTGAAACAGGATGCGCGCGCTTAGCTTTAGAAAGGTAGTCGAACAACGCATTAATTTGCTTTCCTTTTAAAGAAACAACGACGACAGAATTTTCAAAAGGCATCACTTCATAAGCTGTTCTTGTCGTGATGTTTCCTTGCGAAATTATTGCTCTAATGCCACCATGATTCAGTAAAACAAAATCTATATTTTTTCCTGTACGTTTATTGAAAACAGGGTTACTTTCGCTATAAACAGCATCTGCCATAAGATTTCCAATAGCAGTATTTAATTCTCCATCGGTTTTAGAATAGGTTTCAGGTGCAAATGAGATGATGCTATCTAAATTTTTATTTACGTTATCTCTGTAAGGGCTTATAAAATCTTCTATTTCCTTATTTGATGTAATATTTTCGTCAATTTCTAGACGATTACCTTCAATTCTATTTGGTAGTTCTTTACAAGAATATGCAAGGCTCAAAAAAAGAACTAAAAAAAGTGATTTTTTAATCATTGTTTTAAAAATAGTAGTAAAAAAATGGTTGTGCTTTTGTTAAATTTGCAACAAAGGCTAAAGATAAATGATTTTAAAAGCATTTAAGGAAAAATCAAATCAAAAATATGTAAACAAATTGTTGTCTGCTCGTAAAGCAGCTGTAAACAACAATAAAGTTAAGGTAATTGCGATTTTACTAAATGTAAGCGAATTTGAAGATTTTGAAGCCTTTAGAAATTACTTTAAAGAATTGAACTTAACATCTCCAAAGCACAAGATTGTTGCTTTTACAAAAGATGATAAGTATGAAGGAAGCCAATGGGAAACTTATTTTTCACCAAAGCATTTTGGGTGGAAAGGAAAAATAAATAATATCGACTTACAAGCATTCATAGATGAACCTTTTGATGTATTGGTGAGTTATTATAAAAACGAAACACCTGAGTTAGATTTAATAACAGCGGCATCTAAGGCCAACTTAAAAGTAGGACTTAGTAGAAAGGATGAACGTTTATATGATTTAATCATAGATGTTAATCCAAAAGATATTAAGACATTTAAAAACGAACTTAAAAAATATTTAAACATTTTAAACAAATTATAATGACCAAATTCATAGGTACAGGAGTAGCGCTAATTACACCATTTAAAGCAGATTTGAGCATAGATTTTGAAGCGTTAGAGCGATTAGTAGAGCATAATATAAACAATGGTACAGAGTACTTGGTAATTAGTGGTACTACAGGCGAGAGTGTTACGGTTACTGCAGAAGAAAAAAAGGAGTTAATAAAGTTTATAAGCAAAGTAAACAACGGAAGATTACCTTTGGTTTTAGGTATTGGTGGAAATAATACAGCGTCTATTATAAACGAGATCAAGAATACGGATTTATCTAACATTGACGCCATTTTATCTGTGTCTCCGTATTATAGCAAACCTACGCAAGAAGGCATCTATCAGCATTTTAAAGCCATTGCTGAGGTGTCACCAAAACCAATAATTTTATATAATGTTCCAGGTAGAACAGCGTCTAATATGTTACCAGAAACAACAATAAGACTAGCAAAAGATTTCGAAAACATCATTGCGGTTAAGGAAGCAGGTAATAATGTTCATCAATATCTAGAATTACTAAGAACCAAGCCGCAAGATTTCTTGGTATTATCTGGAGATGATGATTTAGCATTAGGTGTAGCATTAGCAGGAGGTTCTGGAGTAATTTCGGTTATAGGACAAGCATTGCCAAAAGAATTTTCTGAAATGATTCGTTTAGGTATTGCAGGAAAAGCTAAAGAAGCCTATAAAGTTCATTTCGATTTAATGCCAATAACACGTTTAATTTTTTCTGAAAACAATCCAGCTGGTATAAAAGCAGTTTTAGAAGCACTAGATATTTCTAAATCTCATGTACGTTTACCATTGGTTGAAGCAACAGATAAGCTCAAAGAAGACATTAAAAATGCTTTAGTGGATTTAGGTAAACGTTAAACTTAGATTTTAAATCATTGTAACTTAACTCTGTCCGATTTTTTTAAATTAGATAAAACTTCAGTATATATACCATCAGAAATACCAATTTCAACTTCGACTTCAGTTACATTATCTTCTGAATCGATTAATTCTATATAGGATTTTCTATTACGGTAAATAATATTTTTTTCTTTAATCGTTAAAACATGCTCTTTGCTCTGTAAAGTGAACTCTGCCAAGCCAGTAAATCCAGGTTTTAATCCATTTAAAGAGTTTATGACATTAGCATTTGCTAAATAATAAAAACTTCCATCTTCTTTTATTAAAGGTTTTAACTCTTGAATTTTCGCTTTAACCAATTTATTATTTAAAGCTTTAATAGCTATATTAAAAGTATCACCTACTTTTACGTTAGAAATATCGGACTCAGTCACTTCAAACTCATAAATAAAACTACTAGTATTTACAATTGTAGCTATCGTATTTCCATCATTAAAGGTGTTACGCTCGGTAACGTTTACCCCTTTTTTAACTAGCACATTTAAGATTTCGCCATTGATTGTGGCTTTAACGATGTTTGGGGACTCATTAATATTTTTTGAAAATCCACTTTTAGCTATTCTGTAATTATTTTGAGCATTTGTATATTCAATCTTGGCAAAATTTAAGGCTAATTGAGTGTTTTCAAATTCGGTTCTAGCAATAACACCTTTGTTAAATAACTTTGTATTCCTGTCATGGTTGATTTGCTTTTGTTTTAAATCAGTAGATGCAATTCTCAAGGCTCTCTTTGTACGCTCTAAGTCTTCAGGTATTGGAACAATTCTTAGTTTAGCAATATTATCACCTACAGATACCGTATCGCCAGTCTTTACATAAATAGAATCAATAATTCCAGAAATTTCAGGCTGTACTTCTACCATTTCATAAGGCTTAAACTTACCTAAGAAAAAATTAGTTTTACTGATATCTCTATACTTTGGCGATTCACTAGGAATTGTTTTTTCTGTATTCTTATGTGAAATCACCGAAACAACAGCGATTATAAGTAGTAATATAAAAATGAATATTCCCTTGTTCATTATTTTTAATTATTTAATTCTCTTAGTGCCTCAACAGGTAATACTTTTGACGCCTTTCTTGCAGGGATAATACCAGCTATACAACCTGATAGAACTAACAATAAAATTGCAGACAGGATGATGTAAATATTAATATCCAATATAAGGAATTGGTCGTTACCTCCAGTTATTTTCATATACATATTTACGACATAAATTATTATAAAGCCTATTGTAAGTCCAATAATTCCTGACACTAAAGTTATCAGTAATGACTCTATTAATACCATTGACTGGATTGAGTTTGGTGTTGCTCCAAGTGCCTTTCTTATACCAAATTCACCGGTTCTGTCTTTTACAACAACAGTCATAATATTAAATATACTCAACATTCCGCTAATTAAAAATGAGATACCAATAAACCACAAAAAAAGATTGATAGCATTAAAAAGCGTATTAAAGGATTTTAAGGTGTTTTCAATATTATTGAAAAAGAAAGCTGTCTTATCTTTTGGATTTATTCCTTTATTGTTAGATAAATACACTTTCATTGTTTTTTGAAAATCTTCAGTATTTACATCGTTTTTTAATGATACTATAATTTCATTAAACTGTGTTTTTGAATTTATATTTAATGCGTTTTCATAAGGAATATAAACATCATATCCCGAGTTATTGAACATATTGTCCTTTTGGGTCACACCGATAATTTTGTAACCTATGTTTTTAATAAAAACTAATCTTCCGACACAATTAACATTATTAAATAATTTTTTTGCTATTTCAAAGCCAAGCACAGCAACCTTTCTGTTCATGTCTCGATTATTAAAAGCACGTCCAGTATTAAACTTTAGTGTCTTAATATTAAAATAGCTTTCATTGACGCCTTTGAGAGAAAAATGATTTACACTTTTCCTTTCAGAACTTATTTTAGAAACATTTACATTTACAACAGGCGATATATTTTGGATTTCATTAAAATTTACAGCGCAACTTTTAATATCTAACATTGTAAACGAAATTAAATCGCCCTTGGTAACATTAATGTCTGATATTGAAGCTTCACCAGAAAAAACTTCAATTGTTTTTATGGTGTAGTCTGAGAATAGTTTTTTTATGCCATTTTGTAATCCTTGACCTGTTCCAACCAAGATAATAAGAAGCATAATGCCCCAAGCAACTGTAATACCTGCAATAACACTTTTATCCTTATTTTTATATATGGCACTTAAAATCTCTGGTGTATAAAACATTTTAAGCAGTATTTAATGCTATGATTTTATCTTTTAGTAAATAATCATAGTTAGAATTAGATTGAGATAGTTGCTCATTGTGCGTGATAAAAAGAATCAACATTTTACTTTTAAGCTGATTTAAAAGGTCTAATATTTTATTCTGATTTTCCTTATCCATTGATGCTGTCGCTTCATCTAAAATTAAAATTTTTGGTTTAGAGTATAAGGCTCTAGCAATGGCAATAATTTGTTTTTCACCACCAGAAGGTGTTACGCCTTCTTCTCCCAAAATAGTCCAATATGAATCTTTAAACCTTGCAAAAATAGATCTAAAATTTAAATCATTTTCGCAAAAGTCAATAATAACGTCATCCGAAATAGTATTATCTAAAGCGATATTATACAGAATAGAGTCATTAAAAATTTTAATGGTTTGAGGTACATAAGCTATTTGGTCTCGCCATAGACTGGTTTCAATATCTCTTAATTGAATCCCATTATTTATAGTTATAGTACCTGAATTAGGCTTGTAGAATTTTAAGAGTAGTTGTGATAGCGTACTTTTTCCACTTCCACTTTGTCCTCTAAGAAACGTGATATTGTCCTTAATTAATTTTAAATTGGCATCTGTAATTAGATAATCTTGCCCAGGATATGAAAATGATAAATTTTCAATGAAAATGGAGTCTACACTTTTAAGTTCTTTTTCTTTGACAAGCTCTTTTTTGGAGTTTAATTCCTCGCTTCTTTGTGCAAAATCAAACATGCGTTCAATGGCAATTTTACTTTCAAAAATTTCAACATTAAGCTGAACCGTATTCTTAACAGCATTAATTATCATCATAATTAAAGATATAATGGCTATTAAATCACCTACCTCAATGACTCGGTTAAATACTAATAAAACCGCATAAGCAATTGCTGATGCAGAAATAATGGTACTACAAATTTCTATAAAGGTAGCTTGGTTGATATCATACTTAATTAATTTTAAGATTGAATTTTGAAATGCTTTATATTTAGATACATTTTTCTTAAAGTATGATGTCTCTTTATTAAAAACCTTTATCGTTTCAATACCACTAATCGTATCAATATAATGGGATTCTGCATGAGCATAATCATTGAACATTTTATGCTGAAATTTTTTAATTTTAGTATTAAAAAGCCAAGAACATAAGTATAATATTGGGAAAGATGCTAGTGTGATAAATGCCACTTCGCTTGAATAGAGAAATAAAAAGATTAGTGCAATTAAAATAACAAAAACTTCAATAAGTGAATCTGCTATTATCGTTTTTATGTTTCTTTGGATACGTTGCGTATCATTCATTCGAGCAATCATGTCTCCTTGTTTTTTGCTATCAAAAAACAGTTTAGGCATTTTTAATAAACGCTTAAAGAAATAACGAAATACTCTAACATTAAAGTTATTGGCTTGTTGTATAAGTACTACAGACCTTACATAGCCTAGTAAAGTTGTAGTTAATAATAATACAAACCAAATCGTCACAGTCTTAAATAACAGCTCTAGACTTCTTGAAGGTAAGACAACATCAATAAGTTTCTCAGTAAAAACTAAAGTGGTCATGTTTAAGAGCGCAATTATTACTCCTAAAAACACTGCTGATATATAATATGATGTATCTGCCTTCATCATATCCAGTATCCAATTTAAATAATCTTTCTGTTGAGTTTTAGCAAGTGGAATTGATTCATTCTTTTTTATAATAAGTATATAGCCACTTTTCCAAACATTTAAAAGCTCTTCATCTGAATAAAATTGTACTCCAATAGAAGGATCTATTATTGTAAAACCTTTTTTGCTATCATAACCAAAGCATAAGATATAATGCAAAAACCCTTTCTGTTCAATATGAATAATAAAAGGGTCTTTTAGAGTTTTTATATCTTCAAGTGAAGCTTCATAGGCTTCAGATGACAAGCCAATTTTTTCTGAGGCCTGAATTAAACCTAAAAAAGAAGTTCCCTTAGAGCTTGTCCCACTTATTTCTTTTAGATATTCTAAGTTAACATCACCACCATAAAATTTTAGTGCCATTTTAAGACAAGCACAACCACAATCCTTCTGGTCGTGCTGCAAAACTACATACTTCTTATACTTATTTATCAATCTGTCCTGCTTTTATGTAACGTAGAATGGTTTTAACTGGAACATCATCATTAATCACTTTCATTAGTTCTTGATTTTTGTTGTATATGAAGTAAGTAGGTGTGCTCGATTCTTTAAAGAGTGTGAAAAAATCAGCTTCATTACACCTTAAAAAGGTAATGTTTGGCACATTATCCAACTTAAATTTCTTTTGGTATTGTATAATTTTATGATTAGAGTTGTGAGATACAAAAATTACTTGAGACGGCTCGTGAATTTTTTTAAAAGAGTAAAACACTTCACCAGATTTCTCACAGAGACTACAATCTGGGTCAAAATAAATTAAAACAAGATTTTTGTCTTTATTTAAATCATACTTTGAAAAAGGAATAGAATCTAAGGTATAAAATTCAAAAAGTGGTAGTTTTTTACTATCAGTTTTTACCATTGATTTCTTAATTTCAACCTCATTTGATGTTTGATTAGCTTTGCTTATAACTATAAAAAGAATAACTAATAGCGATAACGCTATAGTAATTTTAACCATTTTCCTCATTACTAAACTAGATCAAAAAGATACCAAAATACAGTGTTGTAGAAGATAAAAACTATCAGGTAAGCTAGATAGGAATACCCAATTAATGTACTCTTTTTAAAGTTATTATAAATTAGACTAAGGAAAAATCCTACGATTAGGGGGAAAAATAAATATACAATTCCTGTTTCGTTAACAATATCCCATAACCATTTTTGTATATTCTCTTTATTAAAAAATACACTAAATTTAAAATAGTTTTCGAAGATGCCAATATCATTAAACTCGTAGCTCTTTTTATATATTAGGAAATTTATAGCAGAAAGAATATCTGGAATGTAAAAAACTAAATAAGAAATTAATGAGGCTTTTAATAGGTCTAAGTATTTTACAACATGTAATCTTTTATGAAAGAGAATTAAAATTAAAAAAGTAATGCTAAATCCTATCACAACTAAAATGAAAGGCACTATGACAAGCATAGCATCTACATAAAAAAGTTCCCAATCATAACTGCTATCTTGTGGGTTTTGTTCGAATCGGGCAAGTTCGTCTTCAAATTCTGATAGGTCAATGTCTAAATCTTTATACTCATCATATTTAGTTTCATATTTTTCGTCTAAATACTTCTTATAAACTTTATCGTTTAATACCACTTCGTTTGAAATTAAAGTAATCAAATAACTAATGGTTATTACTAGAAATGCAATTAAGAATATGTTTCTAGATAATATTTTTTTCACCTATTTTCACATTTGTTTTTTTAAACTTTCTGCTTTTAAATCCTCTCTAAGTTTTGCTTCATAAGAACTTTCCAAAAGAAAATTTTTCCCTACCCAATCATCATAATTACCATTTTGAAATAAATTATCATTCCAAATATTTTTCTTATTTTGAGTTTCTTCAACAATTGAATTATCAGTGACTATATCAGATAACAATATTTCCTGATGAGAATAATAATTGAGTTGTTTCTGATTTTTTTCTCTAATACTTTTTAAAAGCTTGTTATTAAATTTAGCTTTCTTATAAGACATATAAATGGGATAATAATAGTCATCTATTTTACGGTATTTAATTACGGAAGTACTACGAATTTTTTCACCACTAAATTTACGATAATAATGATTTTTTGACAGCACCTGAGAATATTGAACTTCTACTATGGCATAGTCCTCTTTATTGATAAAGAGATATCCTATGTCCATTTCGTCTTTTGCTACTCTCTTTGAAAATTTAATTTTGTAAGTAAGGTCATTTTCTGACCACAAAACTGTATCAATTTTAAAAGAAAAATCATCTAAATTTTTCTTAGAGAAAGTGGCTTTTTTTCTGCCATAGTATCTTATTTTATTAATATCGGTAGCAAATAGCTTTTTAAGTAGTCCATACTCTTTATGATATCCTGAAGTGTAATGATTATCATAAAAAGCAATTGCTTTTTTTAAATCCGAAGGCTGTTCCTTTTGGTAATTTAGGGCTTTATTATAATTTTTTTTAAATGATTTTTGGTTGCTAGCTTCTAAATAAGTTGTGTAAAATCGAACAGTATCTATTTCTCTATTATCAATAGCATTTCTTGAATAATTTAAATTCAAATTAATTTCATTTGGTCTAGCATCAAACCCTGGGTCATATAAAGTAAAAATAGCTTCTTTTAGATATCTATATTCATTTTTTGTCCGCTCAGTATGTCGAATATATCCAGTAGATAAATAAGCACTAGGAGATATATTTTTTGACAAGTTTTGAAATGCGATTTCAACAATTTCCCCTGCTGTTTTCGTTACTTTATTCTGAGTTATAACAACCTCGTCTAGTGAAATACTCTCTCTACTGAGATATATAGGAGAATTTTGCTGTAATTCACTAAATTTCAATCTTAACGTTGCATACCCTATCTTTGAAATGATTAAATAATCATAAGATTTATTTGAATTATAGTATAG
This sequence comes from Winogradskyella sp., assembly GCA_002722255.1. Lineage (GTDB taxonomy): Bacteria > Bacteroidota > Bacteroidia > Flavobacteriales > Flavobacteriaceae > Winogradskyella > Winogradskyella poriferorum. Next base: position 38,620 of record PBLD01000003.1, read on the forward strand.
TACAAACTTTCCATTTTCATTACTAATAGTTCCTATTGCAGTATTTTCAAAATAAATATTAACATCATCTACAGGAGTTTCATCAGAAGAATGTAATATTATACCAGAAAAAGTACTATGCTGATTCTGACTATAGGCAGAAAAACTAATAAAATAAAAAAGTAGAAAATGAAAACAATACATAATGGCCGTCGATTTACTCAACAGCCATTGTATAGTAAAATTATTTTTCGACTTATAAACAATCTCGTTCATATCTCTCAATCATTCGTTCTGCTCTTCTAAGGTTTCTTTCAGTTCCTTTTGCGATTTGAGCATCAATTCTTCTTAACAATCCTGCACAATCGCCTGCAACGATAGCACTGCTTGTTTTTAATTCTAATTTTCTCATAATGTATATTTATAAATATTGTTTAAACTTCTGATTTTTCTAAGCGGTAAATAGATTGTCGACTTAGTTGTTAAACACACTGTCTCTCAAATCTATTTAACATACGTTCAGCTCTATCTAGATGACCTTTTGCAATTTGACCATCAATCCTTCTTGCAAGAGCTTGACACCAACTACTTAAACCACTGTTACCACCAAAAACATTACTGTTTTCTTTTAGTTCTAATTTTCTCATAATATAAAGTTTTATAAGATGTCTTTTATATTGTTTAAGACATCTAAGTTATTAAACTCAAATTAATACAGACATAACCAAAAAGTTTATTATTTATTTTATAATAACTACTAAATTTTTAATAAATAGCATATTTTTACAAAAACTCTAAGATTTTAATACGATGAAAGTTGGACACCAAATAAAAAAACATAGAGAGATTAAGCGCTTATCTCAACAGGAAGTGGCAGATATACTCAACATTTCTCAAGCCACTTATTCTAATATAGAAAGCAATAAAAGTGATTTAACATTTAGTCAATTACAACAACTTAGTGAACTTTTTGATTTTGATCTGTTAGAATTTATGCAGAAACAGGGCGTATATATTCATCAAAATGATTTTAAAGACCATAGTATAGGTAATAAATTCATTGCGCAACAACTATCACAAGATGTTAAGGTACATTATGATGCTCGTATAAAAAGTTTAGAAGCGCAGATAGAGAGCCAAAAGGAAATTAATGACTTGTTGAGGGAAAAATTAAAACACCTTGAATCTGTCCTCAATGACAAAAAACAGTAAAAGATTATATTTAATTTACTTAATTATCAATCTAAAATCCCATAAAAAGTGCTTTAAAAGATTTAGGTAAAAGTTAAACTTAGTTTAAATTACATAGCGCATCTAAAACAACGATTATTTTAGCGTATAATTTTTGTTTTTAAAATCCGTTAATAATGCGTACTTTTGCATCCTGTTTAAAATTTATGAAGCAAGGAATTTACATACTTTTAGCAACCATTTTATTGGTGTCGTGTAGCGATTTTCAGAAAGCATTAAAATCTGAAGATATAGCTGAGAAATTTAAGATGGCTGATGAGTTGTACGAGGCTGAAAAATGGAGTAAGTCTAAGAGACTTTTAGATCAAATTCTACCTAAGTACAGAGGAAAGCCTCAAGCAGAGAAGTTAACATACATGCATGCTAACTGCTCTTACGAAATGGGTGATTATTACATTGCTAGTTATCATTTTGATAAGTTTACGGATATATATCCACAAAGTGAAAAGGCTGAAGAAGCAGCTTTTAAAGCAGCAAAAGGGTATTATTTCAATTCGCCAGTATACTCTAAGGAGCAAAAGGAAACTATCGAAGCCATTGAAAAATTACAGTTGTTTGTTAATCAATATCCAGAATCTCAGTATTTAGCAGAGGCTAACACATTGGTTAAGGAGCTAGATTTTAAACTAGAAAAGAAAGCTTTTGAAATAGCAAAACAATACGATCTTATAACAGATTATAAAGCTTCAATTAAATCTTTCAACAACTTTTTGCTTGAGTTTCCAGGTACATCACTAAGAGATGAAGCAATGTTTTACAGATTTGACGCTTCATACAACTTAGCAATTTTAAGTATCGATCAACTAAAAGAAGAGCGATTAAAAGATGCTATAGGATATTATAATTCATTTAAAAAAGCGTATCCAAATTCAGAATTTATGGAAGACGCTACTAAAATGAATCAAGAATTAGAACAAGAATTAAGTACATTTACTAAAAGTTAATCATTATAACGATGGATTTAAAAAAGACAAATGCACCTGTTTCAACTGTAACGTATAACAGAAATGAAGTTGATGCTGCAACAGATAACATTTACGAAGCGATTTCGGTTATCTCTAAGCGTGCTGAGCAAATCAATACAGACATAAGACGTGAGTTAATAGACAAGCTAGAAGAGTTTGCAACTTACAACGATAGTCTAGAAGAAATTTTTGAAAACAAAGAGCAAATCGAAGTTTCTAAGTTTTACGAAAAATTACCAAAGCCACATGCATTAGCAGTAAAAGAGTGGTTAGATGGTAAAATTTACCACAGAAATACTGAGGATTCTAAACAATAATCCTTAGATGTCTATTCTAAGAGACAAAAATATTTTATTAGGCATTACCGCAGGTATTGCCGCATATAAATCTGCTAGTTTAGTCAGATTATTCATTAAAGCAGGCGCTAACGTTAAAGTTGTTATGACGCCTGCTTCTAAAGATTTTATAACTCCACTTACGCTTTCAACCTTATCTAAGAATCCTGTATACTCATCTTTTGTTGACGAAGATGATGATAATGAGGTTTGGAACAATCATGTAGAATTAGGATTATGGGCAGACTATTTTATAATAGCTCCTGCCACAGCAAATACTATGGCAAAAATGGCTAATGGTGTTTGCGATAATATCCTTTTAGCAACTTATCTTTCTGCTAAGTGTCCTGTATATTTTGCTCCTGCTATGGATTTAGATATGTACAAACACGAGTCTACAAAAGCATCTTTTGAAAAACTAACGGCTTACGGCAACAAAATGATACCAGCAGGAACTGGAGAATTGGCTAGTGGTTTGGTAGGAGAAGGTCGTATGGCAGAACCAGAAGATATTGTAAGTTTTGTAGAAAAAGATATTTTGAAGCAATTGCCATTGTATGGCAAAAAAGTACTTATTACAGCTGGACCAACCTGTGAGGCATTAGATCCTGTGCGATTTATTGGAAATCATTCTAGCGGAAAAATGGGTTTTGAAATTGCAAAAGCAGCAGCAAACCTTGGTGCTGAGGTTGTTCTTGTATCAGGACCAACGCATCAAACTATTACACACAGTTTAGTTACAGTAAAGCCTGTTGTAAGTGCAGAGGACATGTATAATGAAGTTCACAAGCATTTTGAAGCTTCAGATATAGCAATTCTTTCTGCGGCTGTTGCAGATTACAGACCAAAAAATGTAGCGAGTCAAAAAATAAAAAAGAAGGATGCTACGTTTAGTATAGAGTTAGAAAAAACAAAAGATATTCTAAAATCTTTAGGTGCCATAAAAGCGCACCAACTACTTGTAGGTTTTGCACTAGAAACCAATAATGAGTTAGAGCATGCTAAAGGAAAATTACAATCTAAAAATTTAGATTTAATTGTTCTCAATTCATTGCAAGATAAGGGAGCAGGTTTTGGAGTATCAACAAATAAAGTTACATTTATAACATCGACTAACGATGTTATAGAAAATCCGCTTAAATCTAAGGCAGAAGTTGCTAAAGATTTAATGCAACAGATCTTAAAACAGCTAAATGCGTAGATTACTAGTTTTATTCGCCTTTTTATGTTCAGCCGTTGTGTTTTCGCAAGAGTTGAATTGTACCGTTAATGTTATTGCTCAGCAAACAGGTAACGATAATAATGTTGTTTTTAAAACTTTAGAAAAACAGCTTAACGAGTTTATAAATAACACAAAATGGACCGAAAAAAACTTTGCTGCAGAAGAGCGTATTAATTGCAGTATGGTTATTAACGTAACTGGCTATGAGAATGACAGTTTTAGTGCTACTTTACAGGTATCATCTTCAAGACCAGTTTTTAATTCTACGTACAGTTCGCCTGTATATAATTACAACGATAAAGACTTCAATTTTCAGTATATAGAATATCAGAATTTGGTATTTAATCCATTACAATTTGAATCTAATTTAGTGTCAGTACTTTCGTTTCATGTATTTATGATTTTAGGTATGGATGCGGATTCTTTTGCATTAAATGGAGGAGATGAATATTTTGCTCAGGCGCAAACTATAGCTAATTATTCGCAACAGTTAAATGGCCAAGGTTGGAAACTTGAGGATGGTTTGCAATCGCGTTTTGCTTTAATTGATAACTTATTATCTCCAACATTTAAAGAGATACGATCTACTATGTATAGCTACCATATAGAAGGTATGGATGTTATGGCAGAAGATACCAAAAAAGGAAAGTCTAAGATTATTTCTACATTATCTGAACTCCAAAACATACATAGAAGACGTCCAAATTCTTACCTAATGCGTGTGTTTTTTGATGCTAAATCAGATGAAATTATGGATGTGCTATCAGGCGGACCAAGTGTTAATATTGCAGACGCGGTAGATATTCTCAATAAAATTGCGCCAATGCACTCTCAGAAATGGCGAAAAATTAAGTTTTAATTTTCTGTTTATTTTTTGAATAGCCATTCTCAACTTAACTGAGATTCTATATTTTTGTAAAAACAAATTATAGATTTTTGCTAACCTCTCTTTACATAAAAAATTACGCACTAATTGATGAGCTCAATGTTCAGTTTAATAACGGGTTGACCATTATTACTGGAGAAACTGGTGCAGGTAAATCAATTCTGCTAGGTGGTTTATCATTGGTTTTGGGTAAACGTGCAGATTTAAGTCAGGTAAAGGATAAAGACGAAAAATGTATAATTGAAGCAAACTTTGATATTGCTAATTATAACCTAAAATCCCTGTTTGCAGAATTAGATTTAGATTATGATGTGCAAACCATTATCAGAAGAGAAATTTTACCATCTGGCAAGTCTCGTGCTTTTATTAATGATACACCAACAACGCTAGATGCATTGTCTGATTTAAGTTCTCATCTTATAGATATTCATTCGCAACACCAAACACAACAATTGGTTGAAAACGATTATCAGTTTAGAGTAATAGATGCTCTTGCAGGTCATAAAGAGAACTTAGAATCGTATTATAAGAAACTGTCAGATTATAAAGTGTTACAGAAAGCCTTACAGACTTTAAAGGACTCTAAGGCAGAGTTAATTAAAGAATATGATTACAATCTCTTTTTGGTAAACGAGCTCAATGAAGTAAAGTTAGAATCTATTAATCTAGAAGATTTAGAGGCACAGTATGAGCAGCTTAATAATGTAGAAGTAATAGGAGAGAAGCTTGCCAATGCTAAAGGCATTTTAAGCTTGGAGGATCAAGGAGTTGTTGATCAGTTAAATACCGTAAAACAAGAACTTAATAAAATCTCTGGTTTTGGAAAAGCCTATGAAGTCATGGCTGAGCGAATAGCAAGCGTTCATATAGAATTAGATGATTTGTTGCTGGAGTTAGATGATTTGGAAGAGGCTTTGTCTACCGACCCTCAAGAGTTAGAGCGTATAAATTCTCAGCTTCAAACTATAAATAACCTGTTTCAAAAACATTCGGTTTCTCAAATAGAAGATTTAATTTCTATTAAAAATGAGTTGTCATCTAAAGTATCCGATACAGAAGGTCTAGATGAGGCTATAAAAGAAAGGGAAATAGAGTTGTCTAATGTTCAACAGACCCTAAATAAATTAGCAGCTCAAATTTCTAAAAAACGACAATCTGTAGTGCCAATTTTAATTCAAAAGCTTGAAAGTTTGTTGTCGGATTTAGGGATGCCTAATGCTAAATTTAAAATAGACTTAGCAGAAGTAGACCGATTTTTGCCAAACGGAAAAGATAGTCTACAGTTTTTGTTTATGGCTAATAAAGGATCTAGTTATAACGAGCTTAAGAAATCTGCATCAGGTGGAGAGTTATCTCGAATAATGTTAGCTATTAAATCAATATTGTCAGAATATATTCAGTTACCGTCGATTATGTTTGATGAAATTGATACGGGAGTTTCGGGCGAAATTTCAAATAAAATGGGAGATATTATGAAGCAGATGAGCGGAAGAATGCAAGTATTTGCTATTACTCATTTACCACAGATAGCAGCTAAAGGAAATTCGCATTTCAAAGTATATAAAACAGATAACAACGACATTACTGAGACCAACTTAAAACGCTTAACAGAAGAAGAGCGTATAGTTGAAATAGCGCAAATGTTAGGTGGAGCGGATATTACAGAATCTGCCATGGCTCATGCAAAGCAATTGTTGAATTAATACTATATTTACAGCATTAAAACTGACTAAAATAATACACTATGTATAACTTATTAAAAGGAAAAAAAGGAATCATTTTTGGAGCTCTTGACGAGAACTCAATAGCATGGAAAACCGCAGAACGCGTGCATGAAGAAGGTGGTGAGTTTGTGTTAACTAATGCTCCTGTAGCAATGCGTATGGGGCAAATTAATGCATTAGCAGAAAAAACAGGTTCTCAAATAATTCCTGCTGATGCAACATCAGAAGAAGATTTACAGAACCTTGTAGAAAAATCAATGGAGATTTTGGGTGGTAAATTAGATTTTGTTTTGCATTCTATCGGTATGTCTATTAATGTTAGAAAAGGAAGACATTATACAGATCAAAAGTATGATTGGACTCAGAAAGGAACTGATGTGTCTGCAATGTCATTCCATAAAGTTATGCAAACACTTTACAAAGCTGATGCTATGAATGAATGGGGAAGCATTGTTGCGCTAACTTATATGGCAGCGCAACGCGTATTTCCAGATTATAATGATATGGCAGACAATAAAGCTTACTTAGAAAGTATTGCTCGTAGTTTTGGTTATTTCTTCGGTCGCGACAAAAAAGTCCGTGTAAATACGATTTCACAATCACCAACACCAACTACTGCAGGAAGTGGAGTAAAAGGTTTTGATGGCTTTATTTCTTATGCAGAAAAAATGTCTCCATTAGGTAATGCTACTGCAATGGATTGTGCAAACTACACAGTGACATTGTTTAGTGATTTAACACGTCGTGTTACACTTCAAAACCTGTATAACGATGGAGGATTTAGTAATATGGGAGTAAGTGATGCAGTTATGGAGAAATTCACAGAGGAATAGTTTATTTTTAAACAATAATTCAATAATAAAAGCGCAACTATAAAAAAGTTGCGCTTTTTTTGTTAAATAGATGTTAATCTTATATTTTGGTCTTAGGTAGAATGGTTCTCCGTTATAGAATATGTTTTGCAGGTTATGAAAAGAATATGGATTTGGACTTTAGTAGCATTTAATTTTTCGGTAGCACAAATATCTTTTACAGAAAGTTCACAACAATTAGGTGTAACTGCCAGTTGCGGCTATACGTATTTAGGTAGTGGAATAAGTTTTTATGATTATGATAATGATGGATGGGATGATATTTCTATTGCCTCAGCTAATGGAGACCCAATTCATTTTTACAAAAATATTAATGGAAATTTTGTTCCGCATAATCTTAATGTAGTAACAAATGATCTCAATGCAAAGCAAGTAAATTGGGTAGATATAGATAACGATGGTGATAACGACTTGTTTATTACAAGTGACAATTCTGGTATTAGAATTTATGAGAATACTGGTAACATGATAATGCTAGATATTTCTGAAACTTGCGGAATGTTACTTGATGAATTTCCGTATTATGGCGCTTCTTGGGGTGATTATAACAATGATGGGTTTTTAGATGTTTTTTTAAGCATTAGAGACAATTTTATTCCAAATATCTTATATAAAAATAATGGCGACAATACATTTACTCTGGCAAATAATGAAGCTGGTTTGTTTAACACTGGTTATATGTCGTTTTGTTCTGCTTTTTTAGATTATGACAATGATGGAGACCAAGATATCTATGTTTCTAACGATAAGTATGTGGTTCGTAATTTAATGTACAGAAATAATGGTGATGGTACTTTTACTGAAGTAGCTGAAGCAACAGGTACAGATATAAGTATTGATGCAATGACGATAACAGTAGACGACGTTAATGCTGACGGATGGTTAGATATGTACATTACTAATGATCCTAATAATAATGTTCTTTTTATTAATAACGGAGATGGTACATTTACTGATATGGCTCAATCCTATAATGTTACTTTTAATAGTACCAGTTGGGGTGCTGTATTTCTAGATGCAGATAATGATAAAGATCTAGATTTATACATTAGTGGTGAGGGTAATGGAAGCAATACAACTTTATTGTCTTCTGGGTTTTATGTTAATGATAATAATGGTAATTTTAGTTTGTATAATAATGCAGTTCCTAATGATTTTGCATATAGTTATAGCAATGCTATAGGAGATACAGATAATGATGGTTATCCAGAAATAGTTGTAAACAATATAAGTCATAGTAACATATTTCTCTGGAAAAATAATACTCCAGACATTAATAATTGGCTAAAAGTAAAGCTTGAAGGAACAGTAAGTAACAAACAAGGTATTGGTTCATTTATAGAAATTTCCATTAATGGCGAAAAACAGTATAGATATACGCATTGTGGAGAAGGTTACTTGTCACAAAATTCTCAAACAGAGTTTTTTGGAACAGAGCATAATACCATAGTTGATTATGTTAAAGTAACTTGGCTTAGTGGGCTAGTAGATATTTTGTATAATGTACCAGTTAATCAAACATTAAATATTGTCGAAGGATCTACTTTGTCACTTACCGAATACAATGGTGATCCAAAGATTTTTTATAAAAATCCGGTAAATGAGCTTTTCAATATACAATCATCTATTAATATTGATGCTTATATTATTTCTGACAACCTTGGAAAGAAAGTATTAACAGGAAAAACTAATGATAAAAATTTAACCATAAACTTGAGCAGTCTAAATTGTGGTATTTATTTTTGCCAACTAGAGTTTGAAGGCTCGGTAAAAAAAGTTGTTAAATTGATTAAAAATTAGTTGATAGTATATGAGATCATTATTAAACTTGTTAACTATTCTGTTTTGTATGTTAGGTTTTGAGGGTATTTATTGTCAAATAAATTTTCAAAATCAAGCTTCAGCAAGAGGTGTAGGTTCCTCTTGTGGTATTATAAATTATGGAGGCGGCATTTCATTCTATGATTATAATAATGATGGTTGGGACGATATAACTCTTGCTACAGAAAACAGTGACAATTTAAAAATATTCAAGAACACTCAAGATGGTTTTTTTATACAAGAGACAGTATTAAACCCGTCTAATAATTTTCAGCACAAGCAGGTTGTTTGGGTTGATTTTGACAATGATGGAGATAATGATTTATTCATTACTAGTAATACCAATGGAAATAGACTTTATAGAAATGATGTCGTTGGCCTAACGGATATCACCATTTCCGCGGGACTTCCATTAGACAATCTATTCACATTTGGAGCTTCTTGGGGAGACTATAATAATGATGGGTTTTTGGACGTCTTTATATGTAATAGAGATCTCAACTTTCAAATCCCTAATTTTTTATTTAAAAATAATGGTGATGGAACTTTTATTAGCGTTAATATCAATTCTGGGATTGGGTTAGGGAGTTACTTATCATTGTGTGCAGCCTTTTTTGATTACAACAATGATGGCTGGCAAGATTTATACGTAGCTAACGACAAGACGCAAACACAAAACCTGCTATATCACAATAATGGAGATGGCACATTTACTGAAATAGGAGAATCTTCTGGTACCAATGTGGCTATAGATGCGATGAGTACAACTATTGGAGATTATGATAATGATGGTTGGTTTGATATATATATAACAAATGGACCAGATGGTAATATACTTTTTAGAAACAATGGGGATGGGACTTTTACCGATATGGCTCAAGATTCTGGAACCACATTCAATAGTTCGGCTTGGGGTTCAGTATTTCTTGATGCTGAAAATGATGGGGACTTAGATCTTTATGTAAGTGCCCAGGCTAACGGAGCAGATCCACAATTTTTATCGGCTGCTTTCTATGAAAATCAAGGCAGTAACACATTTACTATTTTAAGCAATGGTAGCTTTAGTAATGATAACCTAGAAAGTTATACCAATGCTATGGGAGATATTGATAATGATGGTTATCCCGAAATTATTGTTAGTAATTCCAATAATGAAGATTTATTTCTTTGGAAAAATCTAACAACTACTACAAATAACTGGTTAAAAGTAAAGTTAGAGGGAACAACTAGTAATAAGCAAGGTATAGGGTCTAGAATAGAGATAAGTGTCAATGGGCAAAAGCAATATAGATATACACTTTGTGGTGAAGGATATATGGGGCAAAATAGTGGTACTGAGTTTTTTGGATTAGGTTTAAATACTATTGTTGATTATGTTAAGGTTACTTGGCTAAGTGGTATGCAAGATATTTTGTACAATGTCAGTCCAAATCAATTGCTCTCAATAACAGAAGGTTCTAATTCTTTAAATACTAGAGATTTTAATAATTTTAATGTTAATATTTATCCTAATCCAGTAAATGATTACTTGTATATTAATGCTTTTGGCGCATATAATATTACCTATGAAATCTTAGACCTCAGCGGAAGGGTATTTTTGCGTGGTAAAATAGATAGTTCAGGATACGTAAACATTAAAGATTTGACTTCTGGACATTATTTCATTAAATTAAAAAATTCATATAAACAATCTTTAAAAAGATTTATCAAGTATTAACTCTTTTAAAATAAATAGTTAAAACATCGCATGCGATTTAGCGATGTTTTTTTGTTTTTTGTCGATTAGTAAATAATGATAAGGTGTATTGTAAAATATTGTCATATTTTTAACATATTACTAACTTAAAATTTATGTTTATATGAAAAAAATTACAATTAATGTTTTTGTAATAATGTTTATGTTAGGTACGTTTGTGAGTGTTTCACAGACTTTAAACCAACCAGCTGGTTGGCCTAACGCAGCTTGGACGCTTTCTGGTAGCTATACACCAGGTGGACTTGCAGGAGATCCTACAACTGCAAGTGCAAACTTTATTTTTGATGATGATGCTGCTGGTAATGGATCTGCAGACACCATTGAAGCTACTTCGCCTGTTATAGATTTAACAGCAGCAGCTGGTGCAGGTGAAACTTGGATTACTGTGAGTGGTAACTTTACTTACTACGCCTTAGGTGGTGATGTGTTAGCTATTGAAGTATACGATGCAGATGCTATGACTTGGTCACAGGTTTATCAATTTACTGGTAATACAACTACAGTAGCGGATTATCAAGGTTGTGTAATTTCTGAAGCTTACACAACTCCTCCATTAGACATCTCTGGCTACACAGCTACTCAATTGTCTGGGTTCCAATACAGAGTTTCTTATGACGATCAAACTGGTTGGCAATATGGTTGGTGTGTAGAGTCTCCAACAATTATGTCTGAAACTCCACCATCTTGTATAGATCCTTCTATGTTATCTGCTACAAGTATAACCGATACTACTGCCGATTTAGGTTGGATGGAAAACGGTACAGCAACAGCATGGAATGTAGAGGTTGTAACAAATGGTTCGCCTGCTACAGGAACTCCAACAGCTTCTGGTGTAGCAAATCCTTATGCGGCTTCAGGCTTAACAGCTGAAACAGCTTACGATTTTTACGTACAAGCCGATTGTGGTGGTGTAGGTACTTCTAACTGGGTAGGACCTTTTACGTTCACCACTGCTTGTGCGCCTGTTGCTGCTTACACAGAGGACTTTGAGACATTTACTGTTTCAACGGCTCCTTTTAGTGGAGAAAACTGTTGGTCGGGATCAAATACAGGTGGTAGTTTTTATTGGGAATCAGCTGCGGGTACAGATACGTCTTCAGGTGGTACAGGACCTTCGCCTACTATTACTACAGGTAATTATTTCTTTACAGAAGCATCAGGTGCTGGCGTTGGTGATGTTGCCGAGTTAGTATCACCATTAGTAGATTTAACATCTTTAACAGATCCAGCAATATTATTTAATTATCATATGTTTGGTGGTCAAATAGGTACTCTAGATGTTATAGTTAACGGAACTGATAATGTTTGGTCTCTTTCTGGTCAACAACAAGCAACAGAAACAACTCCATGGGAACTTGCTGTAGTTGATTTAGCAGCTTACGCAGGTCAAACTGTTACTATAACGTTAAGAGCTACAAGTGCAGGTAGTTTTGAAGGTGATATAGCTATAGATAATATATCATTTACAGAATTTCCAGCTTGTGCTACGCCAAACGCTTTAACAGCTACTAATATTACAGATACTACAGCTGATTTAGGATGGACAGAAAACGGTTCTGCAACTGCTTGGGATGTTGAGCTTGGTCTTGATGGATTTACTCCAACGGGTACTCCAACGGCTGCTGGTGTTAGTAATCCATACGGCGCTATGGGATTAACAGAAAATACTGCTTACGATTTTTATGTTCGTGCAGATTGTGGTTCAGCTTGGGCTGGTCCTTTCTCATTTACAACTTTAGAAACATGTCCTACACCTTCAGCATTAGGTGCCGCAAACATTACAGAAACAACTGCTGAATTAAGTTGGACAGAAAATGGTACTGCTACTATGTGGAATATAGAAATTGTAGATTTAACTGCTGGAGGTACTGTTACAGGAACACCAACGGTATCTGGAGTTACTACTAACCCTTACGTGGCTACAGGACTTGTTGGAGATAATAGTTATGAGTTTTATGTACAAACTGATTGTGGGGTGGATGGAGTGTCTGCTTGGGCTGGTCCATTTGCTTTTGCAACACCTTATGTTGCTGTAGCACCAGATTGTACAAGCGGTATCTTTTTAGACTCAGGTGGACAGAGTGGTAGTTATTCAAACAATGAAACAATTACTTATACCATTTGTCCAGATAGTCCTGGTGATGTTGTTTCGGTAGATTTCACATCTTTTAGTACAGAAAACAATGGTACTTCAGCTTGTTATGATGGTTTAACAATCTATGATGGTCCGGATAATACTGCAACAACTATAGACCCTCCAGGAGGTGGAACAATATGGTGTTGGGATAGAAATGATGTGCCAGCTGTAGGTACGGGTGATTTACAAGGTATGACAATCACATCTACTGATCCTTCTGGATGTATAACATTTGTATTCACTTCAGATGGTTCTGTAACACGACCAGGTTGGGTAGCAAATGTTTTTTGTAATCCTTTAAGTGTTGATAGTTTTGAAGATGAAGCGGCATTTACTTATTATCCTAATCCAACGAAAGGAAGTTTAACATTAAATGCTCAAAATACTATTGAGAATGTTACAATGTATAATATGCTTGGTCAAGAAGTATTAAGAGCTACACCAAATACTGTTAATAGTGAATTAAACATGTCTAGCTTACAAGATGGTGCTTACTTTGTTAAGGTTACTATCGCTAATATTACTAAAACAATAAAAGTAATTAAGCAATAATTTTAGACAATTATATATTATCAAAAGCCACCTATATAGGTGGCTTTTGTGTTTTCTTTAGTTACTTTTGTAGCTATGGAAAAGATATATTATTCTTTTATAATTCCTGTGTATAATAGGCCAGACGAGATTAAGGAACTTCTTGATAGTTTTAAGAATTTAGAGGGCAATCTAAACTATGAAATTGTTATTGTAGAAGATGGATCTACTATAAAGTCTGAGGATATTGCTGATAGTTTCAAGAGTCATTTGAATATTTCTTATTTCTTTAAAGAAAATTCAGGGCCAGGAGATTCCAGAAACTTTGGAATGAATCATGCTAAGGGAAATTATTTTATAATATTAGACTCTGATGTTATTCTACCCTCTAATTATTTGATAGAAGTAAACAATTTTCTTTCAAAAAAATACTATGATTGCTTTGGCGGACCAGACGCCGCACATACATCATTTTCTAATCTTCAAAAAGCAATTAATTTTGCAATGACCTCTTTTATAACAACTGGAGGTATAAGAGGTGGAAAACAGCAAATTGAAGATTTTCAGCCTAGAAGTTTTAATATGGGCTTGTCTAAAAAAGCATTTTTAGAAACAGGAGGTTTTGGGAAAATTCATCCAGGCGAAGATCCAGATTTATCACTTAGATTATTAAAATTGGGATTTAAGACCACTTTAATAAAAAATGCTTTTGTATTTCATAAAAGACGCATATCATGGTCTAAGTTTTATAAGCAAGTAAATAAGTTTGGTATGGTAAGACCAATACTTAATCAATGGCATCCTACCTCAAAAAGTATTACATATTGGTTACCAACGTTATTTGTGATTGGTTTAATAATAGCGAGTGTACTTAGTTTATTTGGTATTATGTTGCTAATATATTTATATGTGGTTTATTTTAGCATAGCTTTTATACTTGCTTTGTTAAGTAGCAAGAATTTAGTTGTAGCTTTATTGGCTTTAGTAGCTGTTCTGATTCAGTTTTTTGGTTATGGCTACGGTTTTATAAAGTCTACCATTAGTCTTGTAATATTAAGAAAGCAACCAGAGAAAGCTTTTCCTCATTTATTCTTTAGTTAAAAATGTGTTCAAAAAAAAAGGCTAACATATTAGAAATACTTAAAAAACGAAATATTAATCGTTTTAGTGTCTTTTTGGGTATAGCTTTTGTTTTTTTGATTTTTTCTAAATTGTCTAGTGATTACAATCAGCCAATTAAGCTAAAACTAAAGTTTACAGACTTACCTGAAGAAATAATAATTAAATCAGACTCTTCTAATATCATTGAAGCTGTTGTAGAAGCCAAGGGGTTTGCACTAATACCTTATATTTTTAATAATTCTGAAATCATTAGTTTAAATGCTAATGAAGATGTAATTGTTAATGAAAATGAGTTTGTTTTCGAGGTGCAAAAAAATAGTTTTCTATTAGAAGAGCAACTCGGATCCTCGTATAAAATACGGTCGTTAAAGCCAGATTTATTACATATATCTTATTCTAAAAGAGCATCTAAGTTTGTGCGTGTTAAGCTAAATTCTGATATAAAATATGCAACAGGATATGATTTGTATGGCAATTTTACGTTAAGTAACGATAGCGTAAAAATTGTAGGACCAACAGATAAAATTGCAGACATTAGTTTTGTAACCACTAATCAATTAAAATTAACAGAGGTAAATACAGACATTAAGACCTCGGTTATGATTAATAAAATTCAAGATGTTGAGGTTTTTCCTAAATCCATAGACGTGGAGGCAACAGTAAAACGCTTTACCGAAGGTAAGATTGAGGTGCCATTAACCATAATTAACAAGCCAGAAAATGTGTTAATTAATTACTTTCCCAAGACAGTAACCCTCTCGTATTATGTGGATTTAGAAAGTTTTAATTCTATTACGCCATCAGCATTTTCTGTAGAGTGCGATTATAGTCTTATTAATAATAACCAGACGTATTTTGTGCCGAAGATAGCTAAGATGCCTGAGTTTGTTAAACGTGTCAACATAAAACAAAAACGCATAGATTTTATAAGATTGTAATGATGGTAATTGGTTTAACAGGCGGTATAGGAAGTGGAAAAACTACAATAGCAAAGTGGTTTCAATCTCAAAACATACCTGTTTATATAGCAGATAAAGAAGCTAAGGCTTTAATGAATCGCTCTAAAGTAATAAAGCGAAAGTTAACCGCACTTTTTGGCGAAGATGCGTATAAGGAAGGTAAATTAAACAGAGAATATTTGGCTTCAAAAATTTTTAGTGACAGAACCTTGTTATCTAAAATGAATGCAATTGTTCATCCAAAAGTTGGATCGCATTTTAACAGATGGTTAAAAAAGCAAGATTCTCCTTATGTCATAAAAGAAGCAGCGATTATTTTTGAAAACAATCTAGAATATCAATACGATTATATTATAACAGTTGTTGCAGACAAAGCTTTAAGAATAGAGCGCGTTATGAAGCGAGACAACGCTTCAAAAGAAAAAGTAGAGTCTATTATTCGTAATCAACTCTCTGATGAAGAGAAGATTAAAAAATCTCACTTCGTAATTACTAATAATAAGCTAGAAGAAGCTAAGGAACAAGCCCTTTCTATTCATCAAATTTTATTAAAAAAGTCAAAAGCACAATAATCTTCCGTTTGTTAATGTAAGGTTAAACATAATTTGTGCTAAATGTTAAAATGTTAAATTTGGCTGATGAGTAAAAAACTATTCATCTTATTGGTGGTTTTAATGAGCCTTTCGCTCATCGGTATCATTTTTGTGCAATCATTTTTTATTAATAATAGTTTAAAAAATGAGGAGGATAATTTTACTCGAAGCGTAACCAGGGCTTTAAGTTTTGTGTCTAGAGATATTCAAGATTACGAAATAAGAAAGTTTTATGGTTTAATTCAGCCTTACATTGCAAACAATAGAGAGCCAGATTCCACAGCAATAAGACAATTGTATATTACGACAGAAGATGTTGTTAACGATCAAACAATAATTCATCGTAATACCATTTTAGAAGAGCGCTTTAAAGTGCCTTCATTGTTCTTTGAAATTGATACGGACAGTATAGATATAAGTAATTTTACTAGCGAGCGTACAACAGAATATTTTGATAGGAATACGCTAGATGGTAATCAAGGTATTAAGCCAACAAAGACTCTTGTAGAATTTTCAAACCTTTCTGAAATAGATAAAAAGGCCTATGAAGATACTTTTAAAACCTTTTTAAGAGAAGTGCCTATATATAAGCGAGTTACTGCTTTGCAGGTTGAAACTCTGCTAAAGAGACACTTAAAGGATGAAGGGATAGATACCAATTTTGAATTTGCTATTTATGATGATGATTTAGCAACAAAGGTGCAAACAAGAAATTTTGAAAAAAATAATGCCTTTTTGGGTGTCCCAATATTTTTAGACACTAATAACGAAAGTAGTTATAGACTTTATGTAGATTTTCCTGAACGAAAGCGATTTCTATTGTCAACAATATTAAAAATGATAGTGTTATCTATAGTATTTACAGGAGTTATCATTTTGGCTTATTCTAGTGCCATATACCAATTAATAAGACAACGTCAAATATCGCAGATAAAGACAGATTTTATTAACAATATGACGCACGAGTTTAAAACACCAATAGCTACAATAAACTTGGCATTAGATGCAATAAAGAACCCTAAAATAATAGCAGACCAAGATAAAGTAAAGCGTTATTTAGGAATGATTAAGGACGAAAACAAACGTATGCATGCACAGGTAGAAAATGTATTACGTATATCTAAACTAGAAAAGAACGAACTTAACATAAGTAAGGAAAGACTGGAATTACACGACTTAGTTGAAGATGCGGTAACGCACATAGAGTTAATAGTAGAAGACAGAAAAGGATATGTAAAGACACATCTCAACGCAACACAAACTTCTGTTTTAGCAAACGAGTCGCACTTTACAAATGTTATAGTTAATATTCTAGATAATGCTGTTAAGTATTCAGACGACGAGCCAAAAATAGATGTTTACACAGAAAATGTTGGAAACAATGTTATCTTAAAAATTGCCGACCAAGGTAATGGAATGTCTAAGCAAGTGGCAAAGCGTGTATTTGAAAAATTTTACAGAGAGCACACAGGAAATGTACATAATGTAAAAGGNCATGGGNTNGGATTAGCCTATGTAAAACAAATAATAGANGACCATCAAGGTCANATATCAGTAGAAAGNGAAAAAGGAAAGGGTAGTACTTTTATAATAAAGCTACCGTTAATATCATAAAAACGAATCATGGAAGAGCAAAACAAGAAAATTCTTTTGGTAGAAGACGATCCAAATTTTGGAACCGTTTTAAAAGATTATTTAATGATGAACGATTACGACGTTGTCCATGCCAAAAATGGAATGGAAGGTTTTGAGAAGTTCAAAAAAGACGATTTCGATCTTTGTATCTTAGATGTAATGATGCCTTACAAAGACGGATTTACTCTAGCCAAAGAAATACGAGAAAAAAACACAGACGTGCCAATTATATTCTTAACTGCTAAAGCAATGAAAGAAGACGTACTTAAAGGGTACAAAGTTGGTGCAGACGACTATCTTAACAAACCTTTTGATAGCGAAGTGCTTTTAATGAAAATAAAAGCAATTATGCAGCGTAAGGCTACAGACTCTGTTGCAGATAGTAAGCAGTTTGAGTTTAAAATTGGTCGTTTTGATCTTAACTCTAAGCTTCGTTTCTTAAAATTTGATGGTGGTGAGCCAACAAAATTATCGCCAAAAGAAAACGAACTATTACGCTTATTAGCCTTACACGAAAATGATTTAATGCCGAGAGAATTAGCATTAACAAAAATATGGAGAGATGATAATTATTTTACCTCTCGTAGTATGGATGTGTATATTGCTAAGTTACGTAAGTACCTAAAACCAGATCCAAAAGTTGAAATTTTGAATATTCACGGTGAAGGGTTTAGGCTAGTAGTCAACGGAAAAGAAAGTTAATTTTTTTATAAGTTTTTTTCGATGTACTCGGTTATATTATTAATATTAGTTGTATAATCGAACCATTTTATAGTTTCGTCTTTTCTAAACCACGTTAGCTGTCGCTTTGCAAATCGTCTGGTATTTTTCTTAATTTCTGAGATCGCAAAATCAAGCGTCCATTTACCTTCAAAATAGTTGAAGAGTTCTTTGTAGCCTACTGTATTAAGGGCATTTAAATCTTTGTGTTTTAATAGCGTTTTTGCTTCTTCAACCAAACCATTTTTCACCATAATATCTACACGTTGATTAATTCTATCATAGATTGTAGATCGTTCTGCATTTAAACCTATAGATAGGGTTTTAAAAGGTCGGGATTTTTCAGGATTCGTTAAAAATGATGAATAGGGTTGTCCAGACCCAATACAAATTTCTAAAGCTCTTATTAATCGTTGTGGATTATCTATTGCAATGGATTCATAAGCTTTAGGATCTAATGACTTTAGTTTCTTTTGAAGTGCTTCAATGCCTTCATCTATAAGTCTTTTATTTAACTCAGTTCGTATGCTCTCATCTACATTTGGAAAGTTGTCTAAACCCTTGGTTACAGCCTTTACGTAAAGACCAGAGCCACCAACCATTATCGCTATATCATTATTTTCATGAATGGATTCAATTTTTGAGATAGCATCACGTTCAAAATCACCTACGCTGTAATTGTCTTTTATGGATATATGTTGAATAAAATGATGCTTTGCTGCGTTTTGTTCTTCAGTGGAAGGAACAGCAGTTCCAATATTCATTTCTTTAAAAAACTGACGAGAATCTGCCGATAAAATTTCAGTATTAAAATGTTGAGCTAATTTTATACTTAAAGCAGTTTTACCAATGGCTGTTGGGCCAACAATAGAAATAAGGGTTTTAGTCATGATGAAGTTTACATCCACATTTGTGGCAATATAGAGCATCATCTTGATGCTTTTCAGCTAAACAATTAATACAGCACTGTGAGTTAGTATGTACTATTACTTCTTGGGTTTCTTGTGGTTTTTTAAGTGCATTGTCTCCATCGTTTTTAGCAGATTTGTTTGCGCTTCTTGCATATTCGGCGGAAACTATACCTGTTGGCACCGCAATAATGCCATAGCCCAGTATCATTATAATTGTTGTTATAAATTGGCCCAAAGCGGTTTGTGGCGCAATATCACCAAAACCTACAGTTGTTAAAGTAACAATACACCAATAGACACTTTTTGGGATATTGGTGAAACCATTTTCCTCTCCTTCTACGAGATACATTATGGTTCCAAAAATAACGGATGATACTAATACAGCAAATAAGAAGACAAATATCTTAACTCTACTAGCAATAATGGAGTCTTTTAATTGATTTGAGGCTCCAAGATATCGTGCTAATTTTAAAATTCTAAATACTCTAAGTAATCGTAATGCTCTCAAAGTAACGAGGGCTTGAGAACCTACAAAGAAAAACGATAAATATTTTGGGATTGTTGAGAGTAAATCTATTATACCGTAAAAACTAGTAATATATTTTAAAGGCTTGTTTACGGTTATTATTCTTACAATGTATTCTAAAGTAAAGAGTATTGTAATAATCCATTCACCTACATTTAGTAATGTATGATATTTAGCATCTATACTGCTCACGCTTTCTAGCATCACTAAAATAATGCTGGCTAGAATAGCTATAAGTAAAACAACATCAAACAATTTTCCTGCAGGAGTATCTGCTTCATAAATTATTTCATGTAGTCTTGTTCTCCAGGTATGTTTATTTTCTGATTCCAAATTTTAAAAATACAAAAAGTAAATGTACACTTACAATTCTATAACTTTAAGACGCTTATTTCTGCGCATATAACTTTGAATAATATGTAGGGTATCTCGGTTGTTTTGCATTGGTGTAATAAGTGATTCTAAGATCTCCCTATTATTAATTTGATGATTTAAATCAAAAAAACCAAGACCTTTAAACACACCACCTTCTATTAAGATGACACTTTTTTCATCAATATCTCTCCCTCGGTCGATGAGAATCATATCCTTATTGTCATACGTGTTTTTTTCTATCACTGCATTGGCTCGTTTATTATATAATTCTGGTTGTTCATTTTGTATACATGCACCAAAACACTCCTCAATACCATAGTTAAAACAACTAGATTCTGTTTTCTCAAGACCACAAAGTTTAGTGCAGAGCTCATAGGTTTCAACCATTTTATTCATAAATGAAATTCCACTTTTTCTATTGGTGAAAGTGGTAATTGGTTTGTCGTCTTTTTTTATTGGATTTATTCGAAGATTTACATAACCGTTATCATCAATAAAACTGTAAAGTCCTTGCGTAAATTGATTTCGCTTTAATGCTCTATTTAAAATAGGTTTATTGGCTTTTATTTCTTCACTTTCTTTTAAAAGTGCAACGAGTTCACTTCCGGTTTTTTCATAGGTTACTGCAGCTACTTTTACCTGAATTTTTTTAGATTTTGAGTTTTTGTTGGTAAAGTGCTGTGTTATACGTTTTCTTATGTTATTACTCTTTCCAATATAAATAATATCACCATTCGCATCATGAATATAGTAAACACCTGTTTCACTCGGTAACTCTTCGATAATCTCTTTTAGGTTTGGTGCTAACTTAGATTTTTGTTCAACTTTTACAGCCTGCTTAATAATCTTTTTATCAGAGTCTTTACTAAGCAACATTTTGAACAACTTTACAGTTGCTAAAGCATCACCATTAGCTCTATGTCTGTCACTTACAGGAATTCCCAAAGCTCTGGTTAATTTACCCAAGCTATAAGATTCCATATTTGGAATAAGCTGCTGAGACAATTCTACTGTACATAATGTTTTACGCTTAAACGGAAAACCTAAACGTCTGAACTCTGTTTTTAGAATACGATAATCAAAATCTGAATTATGAGCTACAATAATGCAATCTTCGGTAATTTCAACAATTCGTTTTGCTACCTCATAGAATTTTGGAGCATTTTTGAGCATGTTAGAATTGATACCAGTAAGATTAACAACAAAAGGTTGAATTTCGCGCTCAGGATTTACAAGAGAAATGAACTGATCGGTTACTTCATGACCATCGTAACGGTAGATGGCAATTTCAGTAATGCCTTCTTCATTGTACTTTCCACCAGTAGTTTCTATGTCTAGTATTGCGTAAATAGGTTGTTGTATATTTTTATTATTGATAATTTCTTGCGCCAAAGATACTACTTCCTATGCGTATCATGTTACTGCCACATTCTATTGCCAGTTTATAATCGCCACTCATGCCCATACTCAACGTTTTGAGTTCTGAGTTCTGAGTTTTAAGTTGGTCAAAAGTAGTTTTTAGAAATCTAAATTCATTTTCTACTTGAGTCATGTCATCTGTAAATGTTGCCATTCCCATGAGACCAACAATTTTAATGTTTTTTAATTCTGAAAATTCATCCGATTGTAGTAAGGTAGAGGCATCATTTTTAGACATACCAAATTTACTATCTTCTTCGGCTATTTTAATTTGAAGCAAACAATTTATAATCCTATTACACTTTTTAGCTTGCTTATTAATTTCTTTAAGGAGTTTGAAACTATCAACACCGTGAATTAAGCTCACAAAATCAGCCATGTATTTCACTTTGTTGCGCTGTACATGACCAATCATGTGCCACTGTATATCCTTTGGCATTTGTACATACTTATCTGCCATTTCCTGGATTTTGTTTTCGCCAAAAATTCGCTGACCAGCATTATAAGCTTCCATTAAATCACTTATAGGTTTGGTTTTTGAAACCGCAACTAAAGTGACGTGTTCTGGTATACTAGATTTTATATTTTGAAGGTTGTTTTTAATACTCATATATCGTAATTCCGCTTCTTAATTTTGGTAAAATATAGGTGCTTTTTGGCGGCATTGTAAGGCCTTCGTTTGCAATTTCTTTCATTTGTTGTACAGTTGCAGGACACATGCCAAAACCAACTTTAAACTTTCCACTATCCACACTGCTTTTAATGGTTATCATTTCGTGTTTGCCGTGTACGTATTCAATCCTATTATCGTTTCTTAAGTCTTTAATACCAAGTATAGGGTCTAAAATTGTGCTGTACAAGAGCTGCGCATCAAGTTTATCAAGTGCATTTTCAAAATTATAATTCGTTTTTCTTAAATATAGCGAATAAAATTCTCCATCTAAATACATACTAAAATGATGAGGTTTAGATGGGCTGTAAGGCATTATGCCTCTATTTTCAATTCTATAGATAGCATCTAATTTTATTAAAAATTCTTCTTTTGTTAATCCGTTCAAATCTTTTACTAATCGGTTAAATTCTTGAATCACCAAATCGGATTCAGGGATTAAATAAGACATAAAAAAGTTGTAAGACTCAGAACCGTTATGGTTTGGGTTTTTCTCTTTTTCATCTTTGTACAACAAATATGATGAAGCCGATCTGTGGTGACCGTCTGCAATGTATATAGTTTCCATTTTTTTAAATTCATTTTGAATTTTATTAATGGTTTCATCATTATCTATTTTCCATAAATAATGTGTGTCTCTATAAGTCATAGTAAACTCAAATTCAGCATATTCTTTTTGAGTTTCTTTTATAATATTTGATATAACCACATTATCAGGATAGGTGAGGAGCACAGGCTCTGCATTAAAACCAACGGTTTGAAGATAGGTTTTAAAAGTTTGTTCGCGTTTAGCAATGGTATCCTCGTGTTTTTTTATAACATCTTTTTCGTAATCTTCAGCACTTGTTGCAGCAATAATTCCGTTGAATTCCTGTCCGTATCTGTTTACAATTTTATAAACATAAAGTGATGGTTTGTTTTCGGTAACAAAAATGCCATCTTCCTTAAATTCTTCGTAACGGCTTCTTACCAGTCTATAACGTTCTTTACCTGTAACTTCCTGGTCGTATTTATAACCTGGATTAACAATATGAAGAAAGCTATAAGGGTTATAACCCATTCTAGATTCACGTTCGTCTAAAGTATAACTTTGATAAGGACGTGCTGCTACAAGACCAACAATAGCTCTGGTTGGTTTAACCGCTTTAAAAGGAATTATTTTAGCCATCTTTTAGTTTAAAGTGTAAAGTAATAAGTGTGAAGTGGCAAATTTTTGACGCCTATTACTAAATGTTTATGATTCTTTTTTTGAACCAAATTTTTCAGGATTTAGTATCATATAATTTAAGAGTTTAGCAACTTCAAAAGATTCTTCGTTTAATAATTCGAATTGTTTTGAAGAAATGTATTTGCAAGCAACTGCGAACTCTAACCATGTTTGAGTTTCTCCGTTTTCGGCATCACAATCTGTAAGCTTACTGATAAAGTGTTTAGGATATCGTCTTTTGCGATAAGCTTCAGATAAATTGGCACAAACACTTCTAGAAGAACGTCTTATCTGATCTGTAAGTGAATAAGTCTCTTCTTTAGGAAAAGATTTTGAAATTTCATAAATATCCATCGCTAGTTTAAAACCCTTTCGATAAACTATTAAATCTTGAACTTTCATACTTCACACTTTAGACTTTACACTTCACACTATAAAAACTGCTTAGATACGTTTTCTGCTTTACGACTTTCTGAATAATCGTAAAAACCTTCTCCAGACTTTACCCCTAATTTACCTGCTTGTACCATGTTAACTAACAATGGGCAAGGAGCATACTTAGGGTTTTTAAAGCCGTCATACATTACATTTAAGATTGAAAGACATACATCTAAACCAATAAAATCTGCTAATTGTAATGGTCCCATTGGATGTGCCATTCCTAATTTCATTACCGTGTCAATTTCTTGAACACCAGCAACACCATTATATAAAGTCTCGATAGATTCGTTAATCATTGGCATTAAAATACGGTTAGCAACAAAACCAGGATAATCGTTAACTTCAGTTGGTACTTTACCAAGTGCTTTAGATAATTCCATAATGGTATTTGTAACGTCGTCGCTTGTATTGTATCCACGAATAATCTCTACCAATTTCATGATTGGCACAGGATTCATAAAGTGCATACCAATCACTTTCTCTGGACGAGATGTTGCCGCAGCAATCTGTGTTATTGAGATAGAAGATGTGTTTGTAGCCAAAATTGTAGCTTCATCACAAGCGTCGTCAAGCTGCTTAAAAATCTTTAGTTTTAAATCTACATTTTCAGTAGCTGCTTCAACCACAAGATCCGTATTTTTAACACCATCTACAGTGTTTGTATAGGTTGTAATGTTTCCTAAGGTTTCTGCTTTATCGTTTTCTGTGATTTTTTCTTTAGCTACCATTCTGTCTAAATTCTTAGAAATTGTAGCCAAACCACGCTCTAGAGACGCTTCACTAATATCTATAAGATTTACTTTAAATCCTGATTGAGCAAAGGTGTGGGCAATTCCATTTCCCATTGTTCCTGCTCCTATAACTGCTATGTTTTTCATAATATAAGCCCATCCTAACCTTCCCAAAGGGAAGGAATTCTTACTTGGGCTGATAAGAATTTTGTTAGTAATATATATTTGAAAGAGCGCTTCGAGTTCCCTTCCTTTGGAAGGAGAGAAGGCTTTATTAAAACTGATTAATTATCATTGTGGCAACACGTAGTGCTTCTGTACCATCGTGCAATGTTACAATTGGCTTTGTGTTGTTGTTAATGGCATCTGCAAATGTTTCAAGTTCGTCTAAAATGGCGTTGTTGCCTGCTACTTCAGGGTTGTCAAAATAGATTTGCTTTTTTACACCTTCAGCATTTTGAAGAATCATATCAAAATCACCAGGATTCTCTGGTGCATCTTTCATTTTTACCACTTCACATTTCTTTTCAAGAAAATCTACAGAGATGTAAGCATCCTTTTGAAAGAAACGTGTTTTTCGCATATTCTTTAATGAAATACGACTTGCAGTAAGGTTTGCGACACATCCGTTTTTAAACTCAATACGAGCATTAGCAATATCTGGAGTGTCACTAACGACAGATACTCCACTTGCCGAAACATGCTTTACAGGCGACTGCACAACGCTAAGAATGATGTCGATATCATGAATCATTAAATCTAATACCACAGGAACATCTGTGCCACGAGGATTAAACTCTGCCAAACGATGTGTTTCAATAAACATTGGATTGTCTATTTTATCCTTAACTGCAGTAAAAGCAGGATTAAAACGCTCTACATGGCCAACTTGCCCTTTTACACCATGTTCTGCAACTAAAGTTCTAATTGCCTCGGCTTCTTCAACAGTATTAGTAATTGGCTTTTCAATAAAAATATGTTTACCTTTTTTAATCGCCTGCTTGGCACAATCGTAATGCGAAAGGGTAGGAGTTACAATATCTACAACATCTACAGCTTCAATTAAAGCTTCAATAGAATCAAAATACGTATAACCAAACTCTTCTACAACACGTTTAGCGTTTTCAGGATCGGCATCATAAAACCCAACAAGGTCATATTTTTTGGATTGATTGAGTAGTCTTAAATGTATTTTTCCTAGGTGACCAGCACCCAAAACACCAGCTTTTAGCATGTTTTTCTGTTTTTTTCAAAAATAATTGATTTGTACGAGATATTTAAGAAAGAAAATCTAAAATAATGAGAATTTAATAATTGAAAATTGCAATTGCATTTTGCTTTTGTTTGAAGTAATTTAGCCTTAAACTAAACTAAGATTTGAAAGATACATTTAAGCACAAAGGAATGCGTCAACAACTCGTTGATACTCTTATTGAAAAGGGAATAAAGGATAAAGCGGTATTGAATGCCATTGGTAAAATACCAAGACATTTATTTATGGATTCTGGCTTTATAGACCATGCTTATGTAGATAAGGCGTTTCCTATTGCAGCAGATCAGACGATTTCTCAACCTTACACTGTAGCTTTTCAATCTGAATTATTACAAATAAAACCTGGTGACAAAGTTCTTGAAATCGGTACTGGTAGTGGTTACCAATGCGCTGTACTCATAGATCTTGGAGCAAAAGTTTATAGTATAGAACGTCAGCAAGAGTTATTTAAAAAAACATCTAAATTCTTACCAAAAATAGGATACAGAGCTAAAAAGTTAATCTTTGGAGATGGTTATAAAGGTCTGCCTGAAGAGGCACCTTTTAAAAGTATTATTGTAACTGCTGGAGCGCCTTTTGTACCAACTCCATTATTAAGTCAATTAGAGATAGGAGGCAGGCTTGTAATTCCTGTTGGTGACGATGTACAAACAATGACCCTTTTCATAAGAAAAGGGCCTAAAGAGTTTGAAAAGCATGAGTTTGGTGAATTCCGTTTTGTGCCTATGTTAGAGGACAAAAATTAGTTTACATACTTTCTATAATAGTCCTCACCCTTTACTACAGGCAAGGTTAATGTTGTATTGTGCAACTCAACTGTTAATTCAGTTCCAGGTTCTGGGTGAATAGTAAATTCTTTGTCACTAGAAAAAATCATTAAGCCAATTTGTTGGCCTGCTTTTATAATTTGATCGTCTGGTTGTAAATCAAAACTAACAGTATAAAATTTACCTGGTTTTAAATCTTCTTCTTCAGATATTGATTTATAGTTTTTCGGATCTGCCCAACCACGTGTTATAATATTATCGGTAATTTTTTTAGCACTATCATCCCAAGGAAGAGATACCAGCCAAACACTAAGGTTAGCTGCTGGTTTGCTACTCGATAATGTAATGGTTACTTTAGGAACTCCAGATATATGAATGTCTTTCTGCAATTTTGGTGTTACATAAAGTAATCTGTTTTTTGAGTTTTTTGCTTTTGCTAGATCTGCGCCAGAGAAAGATACATCATCAACAAAAGATTCTGTTGTTTCAGAATTAGGCTTGTCTAAAGTTAAACTTCCGCTTGTATTTCCTCCTGCATCAAGATGCAAAACAATGTCTTGTGTATTTGGGTTTGGATAATCTTTATAAGCCGTAGGATTTGAAGGGTCGTCATATTCTCTTACGATATATGCTTTATTTTCTTCCTTATCAACTCCATTATCTACACCGTGAAGATATTTAGTAAACCATTTGTTCATCATTGAAATTGGCGGTGGACCACCATGACCGTTTTGATGGTAATAAATCTGTGCAGGAAGCCCTTTGTCTTTTGCAGCTTTGTATATTCTGTAGCTGTGTTCTGGCATTACATTCCAGTCGTTAAAACCATGAGACATTAGAAGTGCAGCATTCATATTGTCCATTTGGTTGAGGTAATCTCTGGCTGCCCACCAATCGCTATAATCACCAGATTGACGATCCATATTATTCATCATCTCAGTATCTCTAACCACTTTGTTGTTGTGGGCTCTGTTTTCTTCATCACCACTGTGTATAAAATCGTAAAGCACATCAATATCTTCGCCCAAATACCCTCCAGGAGAACGTACCAAACCGTTAGAACGGTAATAATGATAATACGAGGTATTAGGAGCAATAGGAATAATAACTTCTAAGCCGTCAACACCAGTTGTTGCTGCAGCTAGAGGTAAAGTACCATTATAAGAAGTACCGGTCATACCTACTTTCCCGGTTGACCAATATGCTTTCACTTCTTTTTTGCCATCACGCTCTGTGTACCCTTTTGCTCTTCCACACAACCAATCGATAACTGCTTTTGGTGCCAAAGATTCATTGCGTCCACCAACAGTTGGTGCACCATCAGAATATCCTGTTCCTGGTGAAGATGAGTGTACAACAATATAACCTCTAGGTAACCATTTTTTGATGTGAGAATACGAAATCATTGGTCTAGCTGCTGCACGTCTTTTTACTTCAGGATGTGTGCGAGGTTCAGATTTACCACCTAATTCTCTTTCTACATTCCACATAATACCTGGAGTATCACCAGCAACTCCAGCAAAATATGGACTTGTAATATAGATGATAGGTAATTTTAAATCTTCGGTATCTGTTTGTTCTGGTCTGGTAACAGAAACATGCATTCTGTCTAAATCACCATCACCATCTGTATCAAATTCGGTTTCTACCCAAAGATCGTGATGTACCCATTTCTCTGGATTATTGAAGGCTTCAACAATTTGAGCTTCGCCATCTTTGAAAATGGGTGTTGCTTTTTCTGTTGTATCTTGAGAAAAACTTTGGAAAGAAAAGGCTAAGGCAAGAGCTAGAATGAAATTGATTTTGAGTGTTTTTAGCATAATATTGTTTTTTCTTTTGATAAAAATAAGATTAATTCTTTGGCAAATAATCTTCAGGAATAGGGTTGTCTTTGGTTTCTTGCATCCAGTAAATATTGATAATCCACCAACGTTCGCCATCATTTAGTAACTGAATACTATTAATGCCTCGCATAAATGATTTATCATCATCTTTATTTTTAAAAGACTCGTAAGTGCTAAACACTTGTGTAATGTTTCCAAATGTTTGTACTTCTCTGTTGATTTCAACTTCATGAAATCCGTTTTCCCCTAACCATTTTCCTGAGCTATTAATGTAATCATCTGGCGTCATGTAGCGCGCAATTTGTTTTCCTTCTTTGTTCTTACCAGTAGGAATTAGCTTTGCATTTTTGTGAAACAAATGTTTAAATAAAGCCCAATCGCGTTCAAAGCCTTTGTCACCAGAAATGACTGTGTATAGAGTTTCAATGGTGCTATCTAATGTAGCCACATTTTTGCTATAATCTTTTGTTTCTTCTTGGGCTATGATGTTTAGCGAACTCCCCAAAAAAAGAATTAGTAGTAATAATTTATATTTTGACATATTAATTGTTTGGATTGAAACCATAGTAGAATTTATTTAATAATCCGTTTGAACTTTCTAAATTTACAATATCCATAAGCTCTTCAAAATAAGAGCAAATACGCTCTCTGTCTTCTGAATCATAACCAAGTTCAATTTCAGGAAACTTAGCTAATCCACTTTTTATGACATTGAGATAATTTTCTTTTTTAGGCTTTTTACTTTGAGAAACTTTTTGAAAATCTTTGGCAACACTATTTATTTTTTCTGTTAGAGTAGGTTTAAGTTTCTCATCTGAAATACCAGGATAAGATCCTTCTTTTATGAACTTTTCCTTGGCAATAAATTCTTTAAATAATTTGTTAGCGTTTTCAGGAGTTATCATTTCACTATTTTTTTGAGCAAATGAATGAGTCAAACTTAAAATAAATAATAATGATATGACCTGTACTTTCATGTTTTAAAGTTAATTTTAAAAGAATTTCAAGCCAAATAAAATAGCATCTCCTTGAAATCCTCCTTGGTAAGAGCGAATATAATCAAACCTTAAGAAACGCCATTTTCCCCAGCCAATATTATCAATTCCAATTGTAAACTCTTGATATGGTTTATTGTCTGGTGTTGCTAAGTTATGTACGCCTACGATGAGGTTGAAATTCAACTTGTTTAAACCTGGAATTTTCCCCAATACAAAACCGTTAAAATCGTGTTCGGCATGCATTTCTAGATAACTGTCGTTGGTGCTTAAATCGTAATAGCCTAAGTTATTAAAGACGTTGGTGTAATTGCCTCTTTGGCTAACAGCTAACAGATTGCCATTAAAATGTTGGTAATCCATAAAGGCAATATCGTCTGCATTGAAGAATTTGCCTGCTCTTAGGTTGTAACTAAAACGCCCTTTATCTGCTAAGGTAAAGCTTTGGTAAAGTCTTGCTTTAATCTGGTCAAAATTATAATCGCTGTTTGTAGCTCCCAGACCCTTTTCATAACTCAATACTAATGTTGGATATTTCTCTGATCTAATATTGAATTTACTATCTGGATAACTCAAATATTTTTGACCAAAGTTTATTTGAGCTGATAGATTAAACTTAACAATATTATGGTCTTCAAAAGGAGCATCAGTACTTATTGGGTTAATTGGATTATTACTTAAGTATTCCTGATCTGCTCTTGGGTAAAATGCCTGATCTGTGGTATTAAAAAGAGCTGTTCTGTTTTCGTAAGAAATGTTAGAGTACAGATTAAAACCGTTAAATAATTCTTCAGAATAATTAAGTTGAACAAAACGACGCTCATATAATTTCATGTAGTTTTCTTCAAAGAATAAACTGGCAATACTGTTTTCTATTGGCGAAATAGGATTGGCAGGATTAAACTGTTCTACTTTTGTACCTCCAGACAAGGTTAAGAAACGTCTACTGGTATTGTTAAACTTATACCTTAATGAAGCGGTTGCACGTAAGCGCTCATCTGAAAATCCGTATTGTAAGCTGGCATTAGCATTAAAATAGCGTCTAAATTCATCTAACTGCTTAGTGTAGAACAAATTTAATTGCGTTGTGAATCCCTGAACAGTATTAAACTGCACTCCACTAAAAGGGATGTTATATCCAAGACTATACTTTTTATAGGAGTTGTTGTATGTGTAACCCAAAACATCACCTAGCTTAAATTTGTTTTTCTCACGATCTACAGAATCCAAGTACGTTTTAGATTCGCGTACAATTTGTATACTGTCTTTTTTTACATAATCTGTACGTTCTTCATCTGTAAGAGGAACAGGTCGTATTTGTTTCCAAAATAGGGAGTCTTTTTTGTTAGCTTCATTTTCAAAAGACACAAGCTCTGCGCCAAAATCTTTTTGAGTAAGATTAGAATTGAACTCATAATTACTATAAACAGCAGTAAAACGACCATCACCTTTAATCCCAAAAATGCCATATTTAAAGTCGATACTTTGCGAAATTAAAGCCCATAAATCGTCATTTTTAGAGTAAGAAAAACTTTGTTTTAGTGAGATAATATCTGCAGCAGGAATTCTGGCTTGAGTACCTGTAAGATCTAACTCAATGGCGTAGAGTGTCCATTGGTCTTCTACAATGTAAATGGTACCTGAAAATACAGGATCATTTTCGCGCTTAGGAATTACATTTATTTTGTTGATGAGGTTACCATGTTCATCATAAAAAATGCCTTCTAATTTATAACGGTAATAACCAAAGGCATTGTTAGCTATTGGTGAAACGATTTGATTACCAAACTCAACCGTATTATTGTAGAAATTATAATCTACATCTTGAGCATTATTGAAACTAAAACCATTATCGTCGCCACTTACTTTGGAGGCTGTAATTTTTTCTTTAAGTTGACTTGGTCTTAAATATTGAATTTTTGAAATGGTTTCAGACAGATAAATTATACCACTTCTGGTAGAGTCTAAACCACCACCAAGATCGCCAATTTCTTGGCCCAGAATTTTTTCTGGAGCATCTTTGATTCTTATCAATCCACGCGAATAGAAGTCGGCTTTAAAGGATTCGATTTTTTCAAGATTCTCTTTTCGTTTGGCTATAGCTTGTCTAATGATTGCGTTTGCAGGATTGTCTTCTGATGCTACAACAACTTCATTTAGAGAAACAGATTCTTCTTCTAAAGTAACATTAATATTAAAAGGCATTGATGTAACATCTACAGTTTTCTTAACTGTTTTGTAGCCTAAATAAGTGTATAGAATAGTATAGGTTTTTTCTTCAGAGATAGATAATTCATAATAACCATCGTCGTTACTGGTAGTACCTTTATAGGTGTTTTCTATAAGGATGTTTACAAAGGGAAGCGGTTCTCCTTTAGTGTTTGTAATGGTTCCTGTGATTTGTGCAGATGCAAAAGCGCAAAAGAAAAGTAAAAAAAGAGCGTGTAGTTTTAGATTCATAGATATTGATTGATGGTTAAACTTAAGCATAAATTTTATTCGATAATCGAGATTTACATTTTTTCGTTTATCTCACAAAAAACATGCTTTTATAATTACAGACGCTATTTTACCACTAATGGTTGCCTGTAACTGCATCAAACTTAGAGCAAAATGAAATATGTAAAAGTTATAGCAATCCTAAAATTATCGAAAACTTTTCTTAATACGGTCTAAATTACGCTTATTGTCACGATCTTTTATCGTTTCGCGCTTATCGTAGAGTTTTTTACCTTTTCCTAAAGCAATTTCAATTTTTGCTAATCCTTTTTCATTAACAAATAAACGAAGCGGAATAATAGCATTTCCTTTAACGTTAACTTCTTTTTCAAGCTTTTTAAGCTCACGTTTGTTAAGTAATAATTTGCGCTCAGCTTTAGGTTTATGGTTGTAGTAATTACCAAAAGCGTATTCTTCTATAGTCATATTAATAACAAACAGTTCTCCACGCTCATTAAATTCGCAAAAACTTTCGGCAATAGAGGCTTTACTGGCTCTTATAGATTTTATCTCAGTGCCAGATAAAACAATTCCGGCTGTGTACTTATCTAGTATCTCGTACTGAAATTTAGCCTTCTTGTTTAGTATGTTTACCTTTTTTTGCATAGTTGGCAAAGATAATAAGAAAGTATCAAGTACAAAGTACAAAAGCATCAAGTATGTTTTATTGTAAACTATTACTTAGCTTTACGACTTTAATTACCTAAATCAATATCATGAAATATTTATACTTGGTTTTATTTGGATTAATGCTTTTTAGCTGCAAAGAAGAAAAGGCAGAGATCAAACTTTCTGCAGATGAGATTGTAACCAAATCAATAGAAAAATCAGGAGGTGAAGCCTTTGATAATTCTATTATCAGATTTAATTTTAGAGATAAGTTTTATGTGGCAAGACGAGATAAAGGCCAGTTTTCGTTAATAAGAATGTTTAAAGATGATAATGATTCGGTTTTTGACTTACTGACCAACAATAATTTTGATCGTTTCATTAACGATACTCGTGTTATTTTAGAAGATAGTATGAAAGCTAAGTTCTCTGCATCTGTGAATTCTGTGCACTATTTTTCTGTTTTACCGTATGGTTTAAATGNTGAAGCCGTTAACAAAACACTATTAGGCATCGAAAAAATTAAAAATAAAGATTACTATAAGATAAAAGTAACATTTAATCCTGATGGTGGCGGTGAGGACTATGAAGATGTGTTTGTGTATTGGTTTGATTGTAAAAACTTCAAAGTTGACTATTTGGCCTATTCTTATAATGAAGAGGATGGTGTAGGCATGCGCTTTAGAGAAGCGTATAATGAGAGATATGTTGAAGAAATTAGGTTTGTAGATTACAATAACTATCAGGCTGAAGACAACAAGTTAGAATTATTTGATTTGGGCAAAGCTTTTGAAGAAAAGAAGCTGAAATTATTATCTAAAATTGAGTTGAAAAATATACAGGTTGAATTACTCAATCAATAAAAAAAAGAATCTGTTGTCTTAAGCTTCATGTTTTTTTGTCAATCTGAACTCGTTTCAGATTCTTGTAAATTAAATCAACAAGATTTTGAAATAAATTCAGAATGACAATTTTGAGATTTTTTAAGACAACAGCTTCTTTTTCTTTATTAAAATAATCATTTATCGACCTAAATAACCACCATCAACAGGGATTATAGTACCAGTAACGTAATCACTAGCAGATGAAGCTAAAAAGACTGTAAGCCCTTTTAAATCCTCTCCAGTTCCCCAACGCTTCATTGGCACACGCATAAAGACCTCGTCAGTTCGTTTTTTGTCATTGATGATGCCAGCATTTAATTGTGTGTCCATGTAACCAGGTGCAATGGCATTAACACAAATACCTTTAGCTGCTAAATCATTTGATAATGCCTTTGTTAACTGGCCAACACCACCTTTTGATGCTGCATATGCAGGAATTGTAATTCCGCCTAAGAAGCTCATTAATGATGCTACATTAATAATTTTTCCTCCATTACCTTCTAGCATTGTATTGGCTGCATATTTACAGTAGTAGAATGTAGCATCGAGATTAATAGCAATAACCTTGCTCCATTCTTCTTCTGGAAATTGCTCACTAGGATAGCGTCGCTGTATTCCTGCAGAATTCACTAAAATATCCAGTTTGCCACCAAGAATTTCTAAAGCCTTTTTATAAGAGCTTTTGATGTCTTCAATTTTGCTGACATCTGCTTTAACAGGCTCTACATTAAAGCCCTTAGCTTTTAAGTCTTTGCATAAATCATACATTCTGTCGTCAATATCTATGACAACAACCTGCGCTCCAGCCTCAGCAAGAGCTTCTACCATAGCTTTTCCGAGATCACCAGCACCTCCGACAACGATGGATTTTTTGTCATTTAAATTAAATTTTTCTAATACGTTAATACTCATTTTTTTGGTTGATTGATAGTTTGATTTTATAGTTAATGATGACTATACTCATCTGTATCCCATAAATCTGTCCATTCTAATACCATATCCTCGCCGTTTTCGTCTCGAATGTCTAGTATGTTTTGAATGTCTAAAATGGTTTGATTGGTTTCTTCAACCGAGTCAGAAACCGTATAAATTCTGTATAGCACTTGTCTTTCTGTACCAATCATAGCAGGTAATACTTCGTCGCCTTCTTTAAATCGTTCTACAACAAAAATTACATTTTTATGATTTTTAAGTTCCTCTAGGCCTTTTATAGATGTGATTTTTCCAGCTTTTAAAAGTACCCAAACTGAACACGCTTTTTTACCACGCAGCATATAATCGTTTTGTTCAGCAAAATTTTCATCACCAAATACACCTGTTAAAGCAAAATTTAAAAGCATATTTCTATGGTCAAAACCGTTGATATGGGCTAAATGAATATGAGGAGCTTCTCCCTGTAATCTAAATCCTGGATCGTAACTGTAGAATATACCATTTTCAACAAAAAACTGAACGTTTAAAACACCGTTTTGAACTCCTGTAGCTTTAAATAATTCACTCAACTTTGGGTGAACAGTATCAACAAATCGTTGTGCATATTTTGATGGATATAATGTGGCTAAGCCAATTGGGCTAGAGTTACCTTGTAATCTGGTTAATGTTCTATCGTAAACAGCAGATAAATAAGGAACACCATCCTTAAAAGTATAGTAAGCAGCCATATCATGACAGCTAGAATCCATATATTTTTCTACTAAGACTATTCCTTTCTTTGAGAATTTTAGAACATTCTTTACAGTTTCATTATAGTCCTCTTCGTCTCTACATATCTTCATTCCAACACCTCCGCCACTGTCAACAGGTTTTACCATTAAAGGTAAATCTACGTTTTTTGGTTTTCTAATAGGTTCATCTTTTTTTAAGTAGATTCCTGGTATGTCTAGTACGTCATATTTTTCACAATAACGTTTATACCCATCTTTACTGCAAAAAGCTTCAATAGTACCA
Source organism: Winogradskyella sp. (assembly GCA_002722255.1). Classification (GTDB taxonomy): domain Bacteria; phylum Bacteroidota; class Bacteroidia; order Flavobacteriales; family Flavobacteriaceae; genus Winogradskyella; species Winogradskyella poriferorum. The sequence goes on from PBLD01000003.1 coordinate 74,226, forward strand.
TCTGTTGCATAGCAAGGTAATCCAAGTCTGTCACAAATTTCTTTATAGGGCTTAACCAAAATATCAGCAACACCAACAAGCACAGCATCAACATTATTATCTTTGGCAACTTTCACAATACCATCTATATCAAAACCGTCAATATCAAAGGTTTCGGCAGCGAATTTTTTTGCAGGTGCATCTGGGTTTGGGTCTATGACAATTGTGTGCAGTCCCATGTTATTGGCAAATTCAACCAAAACACCTGTTTCTGGGTTACCACCTAGTATAATTATTTTCTTCATTGTTGTTGATTTTAAGGGTTATTAACTTTATGTATGAGGGAATTATTATTATTTATTAAATATGAAATCTTTATCAAAACCTATGTCTTTTAGTAGATTTTTGATCTTCTCTTCGTCTGTATTTGTTTTAACAATTTTAGATTGATTAATACCCATCAGTTCTAATTCTTCTTTCAAAGACTTATGTATAGACGGATTAATAGTTGCTATTATTAAATAATCAAACTCATCATTATAAATACTACTGATAGGATTAACTGTGTTTTCTCCAATTTTTAAATCGTGATAATCTACATCGATCCATTTTACGATTTTAAAATAATTTGTTTTTAGATTGGTAGAAAGTATGTGTTGACCAAAAGAACCAGAACTATATACTACAATTTTTGAATCTTTCTGGGTATTTAAAAACGGATTAAACCAAGTGTCGTTTTTCTTATTGTATATAAGTCCGCCAGACCTTACCAGTATTTGCGAATAGAGGTAATATGTTATTTGCGTGTTTAGATTTTCCTCATCTAAAACATTGCTTAATTTAGTTTTAAGGAAATTCATTAAAAGTCCAAGTCTGTAATATTCTGTCTTTGGATTTTCAATAGATTTTACGATAGAGTCGTGACGTTGTCTATAATAATAAAGAGGAATTTTACTTATTGCTAATCGCTTCGTAAAGGCTAAGTAAGAATATACAATAGCAGCATCTTCACCCATTACAACATCGTTAGGAACATCGTAAAGTACTTTCTCTAAAAGCTCTTTTTTAAAGAGTTTATTCCAAACATAAGTAGACATGCCATGCTCACAGAACTCTCCATTAAATATGGCTTTTGGTAAAATTTCAGATTTAATTTTGCTTTCATCATAAAACCCAGGATTTTTGGGTTTTATGGTTTCTATTTTACCATCAAACTCTCTAAAATGACCAGTTACAACTAAATCAGCATCATTGGCTATGGCAAGTTTGTACAGTGTGTCTAAATAAAAATGATCTACCCAATCATCACCATCTACGTAAGCAATATGTGTCCCTGTAGACGCTTCTAATCCGGCTTTTCTGGCTGATAATAAACCTCCGTTTGGTTTATGAATTACTTTGACTCTGCTATCATTCTTTGCGTAATCGTCGCAAATTTGAGGGCAATTATCAGGACTGCCATCATCTACCAATATTAATTCAAAGTCTTTAAATGATTGCTCTAATAGACTTTCAATACACTGCGCTAAGTATTTTTCTATACGATAAATAGGAACAATAACACTAATTTTTATAGAGCTCATACTTATATATCTTGATTTATTTCTATGTAAAATAACCCACTACCATTTTCAAAGCTATTATCATCGTCATTCTTCGCCGTTGTGATGTATAAATTTGATTTATCATCAAAACAACACGATGTAACGTTTTTATATGGAAGTGTTATTTCATTAATTTTTTTTCCTGTTGAAGGATTCCATTGCGAAACACAAGCGCCTCCCCATTCTGCAATCCATAGCATGCCTTTTTTGTCTATGCACATTCCGTCAGGACTTCCATCTCCATTAAATTCTATGACGTAATCAATAAACTCAACATTTCCTGTTTCAATGTTATAGTTGTACTTAGCAACTTTCTTGGTTGGTGTGTCAATGAAATAGAGTGTTTTATTGTCTTTTGTGAAAGCTAGTCCGTTTGAAATAGTAGTGCTCTCTATAATCACATTAGAATTACCATTATGGTAAGAATAAACATTTCCTATTCCATCAATGACTTCAGGATAACCCATTGTGCCAATAATGTATCGACCTTCAGCATCTTCTATACCATCATTATAGCGCACATTGTCTTCAATACTTATTTGGAATTTGAAAGAGGATTTTAAATTATTAAAATCTACTTCATAAAATCCATTTTTTGAAGCTACTAGAACAACTTTGTTAGAAACAACATAAACATTGCTTGTAGGTGAGTCTAGCTTTATACTTAAAATCTCTTTGCTGTTAGGATTATAACAATACACCAGACCATCTAGGATTGAAACAAAATATAGCAGTTGATGTTTTGAATCGAAAATTGGACCTTCAAATAGTTCGGCAGATTGGGAGAAGTAAATTAAGTGTTTTGTCATTATATATTGCTTAAATAAATTCTCCTCCTGTTACTCTCATAATTGAACCTGTTGTCATAGCAGAATCATCCGAAATAAAATACATAACGGCAGGTATTGGGTCTTGAGGTGTAAGCATTCGTCCCATAGGGATTATCTCACTTGCTTCGTCTTTTAATTGCTTTTCGCTTATACCTTCTTCTTGGCGAAGGCGAAGTTCCCCTTCTGTATTGGTCCAGCCCATTACCAAATAGTTGGATCTAATGCCATATTTAGCATAGTGGTGTGCGACATGAGTAGAAAGCGTATATAATGTTCCTTTGGTTAAAGCATATGCTGTGCGATCTTCTTGACCATAATCCATATGTGCTGACCCAAAAAATAAAACAGAACCACCTTTTTGTTCTATCATGGACCTCAAAACATGTTTCAGTAAAAAATATGGTGCTTTTAGATTAACATTAAATACTTTGTCATAAGTATCTTCATCTGTATCTATTAACGAGGCAACAGGTGTAATGCCAGCATATAAAATTAAAACATCAATTTTTTTGAAACGCTTTATGGTTTCTTTGTAGTAATCTTCTATGCCATCTATAGATGTAAGATCAATTTTATGAAAGTATAACTGGTCTTCGTTATTAGAGGATTCTATGATTTCGTTACCTTCTTCTGTATTCCTACCACAAAAAGCTACGTTATATCCTTTTTTTAAGCTGGCCTTAAGTATTTCTTTTCCAACACCTTTGGTGCCGCCTAATAACATTACAGTTTTCATAAATAGTTTAAATCAATCTTTTCTAATTAATGTTCTCAAAACTAGTTATTTATTTTTAGAAATTAATTTTTTTATCTGTGTATTGATACTATTTACGGTAAATAGGTTAAATGCAAAAATATAGGATAAATAGAGGTGAATTTTATTCAATTTTTAGAAGTGTAGAACTCTTTGTATAATCCGTTATGGTTACAATGTAAAGGTTGGCATTGTTGCTTTCGTCTATCTGGTTATATTTTTTTTCGTTGAGTAGAGCATTAGTTAGCATAGGTGTAGTATTGCTATGACCAACAATTAAAACCGTTTTTCCTTCAGTTTCCTTTATTAAATCTTCAAGTTTTAAATTTCTGGGATCATAAAAGGTAATATCTACATTATTTGCTTTGGCTGTAGGCTCTGCCGTTTCTTTAGTTCTGTTATAATTGGTAGAGTAGACCATATCAAACTTAACATCTCCAAAAACTGTTGTCCAGTTTTCTGCACGCTTTTTGCCTACTTCGGTTAAATGTGGATCTTTATTTGTTTTGTCAGATTCGTCCTTTTCTGCATGTCTAATAAGGTAGTAGGTTGTGACTTTCTGTTCTTTTTCAAGAGTCTCCTGAGCAAAAATGTTGAAAGAAAGTAAAAATAGCAGACTAAAAAATAGAGATTTCATTTTGAAAGATGATTGATTAAACCTCTCAAAAATAGGCTAGAAAATCTCATTTATTTCGAAAAAGTATGTTAAAAGCTTCTTTTAAGCTAGCTCCAAAGCAATCTCAATCATGCTCTTAAATGTTGTCTCCCGTTCTTTACTTGTGGTTTTCTCGCCAGTTACTAGGGAGTCTGAAATCGTTAAAATTGCAAGTGCGTTTACGTTGTGTTTTGCAGCAACGGTATAAAGTCCTGCAGCTTCCATTTCTACACAGAGCACTCCAAATTTAGACCACTTTTTGTAGGATTCTATATTGTCTTCATAAAATTCGTCTGAAGACAAAACATTTCCAGCGTGAAAGGGAATATTCTTGGCTTCAGCGGCTTTCACAGCCTTTAGGAACAAACCAAAATCTGCTGTAGGTGCATAATCTGCACCACCAAAACGCAATTCATTAACACCAGAAGTGGAAGATGCTGCCATGGCTAAAACAACATCTCTAATTTTTACATGTTTTTGGTAAGAGCCTGCGCTACCCACTCTAATTAAGTTCTTTACACCAAAATCTTTAATAAGTTCGTTGGCATAGATGGAAATACTTGGAATACCCATGCCTGAGCCCATAGTAGATACACGTTTACCTTGGTAAGTGCCTGTGTAACCATACATGCCTCTTACTTCATTAAAACAAATAGGATTTTCAAAAAAAGTTTCAGCAATCCATTTTGCTCTTAGCGGATCTCCTGGTAATAAAATCGTTTCTGCTATATCGCCTTTTTTGGCGCCAATGTGTACACTCATGCTGTAAAGTTAAGCAAAGCGTTTTAAACTAGTAAGCAGAATTCGAAGTTAAGTTTGTCATCATGGCAACGCCAGATGAAGCACCAATTCTATGAACACCAACTTCTATATATTTTATGGCTGTTTCGGCATCTCTAATGCCTCCAGAAGCTTTAATTTTTAATTGATCTCTTACAGTCTTTTTCATAATCTTTACAGCTGTAAGGGTAGCACCACTTTTAGAGAATCCGGTAGAAGTTTTTACAAAATCAGCTTTGGCGTCTATGCAGATTTCGCAAGCCTTTACAATTTCGTTTTTAGAAAGTTCACTAATTTCTAAAATAACCTTTAGAGGTATTAATCCAATAGCACGCTTAACATCGCTAATGTCTTTAAGTACAGCTACATAATTTTTGCTTTTAAGACGGCCAATATTCATTACCATGTCTATCTCAGTTGCTCCCTGTTCTATCGCTTTTTTAGCTTCAAAAACTTTAGCTTCTGTAGACATAGCGCCAAGAGGAAAACCAACAACTGTACAAACCTTTACTTCTGAACGACCTAAAGCTTGTTTGGCAATAGGAACGTAGCAACTATTTACACAAACAGAATAAAAATTATATTTTAAGGCTTCTTCGCAGAGTTTAAGAATATCAGTTTCGGTTGCTGAGGGACTTAGTAAGGTGTGATCTATATATCTGTTCAATTCCATGTTTTATAAGTAGGGTTTATTCAATATTTAACTATAGTAATTCCCTTGTTTTAGAGGGAAAATTACAACAAGATAAATCGATTCTTAAGTATGGTTGGAATTAAATAGCTCGACAAAATTAGGAATAAATCCGTTAAAATGCATCATCTAATTTGAAATTAATTATGTATTTCATCGAAAAAAATCAAATTTTCTTACAAATACTTCTATTTGAACAACTTGAATTTGTTAGTGTGTTTTATTAAAAAAGATAATCTAAAGTTTGCATGATAAATATCAGTATTTAAGCCTTTTTAAGCCTTTATTTTTGGCGGAAACTTAAATATTTTAACATGAAAAATTTATTATTATTTGCTTTATTAATAGGGTTAACATTTAACCTAAACGCACAAGATACTGATGCTACGGACGATTATAATAGGTGGCAAGCACGTTTAAGGCTAATTTCAGTAATACCTTCTCCAGGTGATGATATTGACGGTGCTGATGTAGATTTAAGCACAGCTTTTGTACCAGAATTGGATTTCACTTACTTCTTTTCTAAAAATTGGGCAGCTGAATTAATACTAGGTACAGCAAAGCATGATGTAGATTTAGATATTGATGGTGGTGGATCTGTAGACTTAGGTCACGTTTGGTTATTACCTCCAACTTTAAATTTACAATATCATTTTTATGCTGACGATTTTAAACCATATGTTGGTGCAGGTATTAATTATACTATTTTCTATGGTGTTGATGAAGGTGATTTAGATGATATAGAATATGACAATGCTTTAGGTTTCTCTTTACAGGCTGGTTTAGATTACAACTTAAATGATAAGTGGTTTTTAAATTTAGATATAAAGAAATTATTCCTTAAAACAGATGTAACCGTAAATGGCGATCCTGACACATCAGAAGTAAATATCGACCCTCTAATTATTGGGCTTGGTGTTGGTATGAAGTTCTAGGTAGAAACAATTATTTATTACAAAAAAGAGCCTTACAAGGCTCTTTTTTGTTTATTCTACAATAGCGGTTACTGTANAACCTGCATCCCTGAGAAGATTAATTACACCATTATCTCCTGCTAAATGACCAGCACCAACACCAAAAAATGTTGGTTGATCTTTGGCATATTCACCTATCTTAGAAATCCAGTTTTCATTTCTTTCGTTTAATAATTTGTCTTGATGGTTTGAAACTGTTTTGTTTTTATCATCATCCATCATGTCTAATAGTGCTGTAATATTTTCTTCTTTGTAAACTTTCAACATCTTTGCAAAGATGTCTTTATCATCTTCAAGGTTATTCTCTGCCATGCGTATTAAATCAGCATACTGATCTTCTAAAGGAATATCGTCAAAGACTTTTATTTGCTCTTCTATAGTTTCAAGACCATAAATTTCTTCTTTTTGCTCTTTAGCGATTTTTGTGAGTTCTAATTCGAAGGATTGCATAGGACAATCTAACATTTTTGGATAGAACATAGAGCTAAGAAAGAAAGGTTTTACATTTTCCATCATTTTTACCGACATTCCCATATTGTTAATAAAAAGAGAATCAATCGTCTTATAGTCTTCCTCAGACACAAAATCTTTTAATGTTTTACCATTTTTTAGATACATACCTTTCATCATTTTCATTTGCATACTTGGATCGTCCATATCTAGTTCCATTACAATTTGTGTGGTTTCATCTAATGCTTTTTTTACATCGTCTTCTAGTGTAGCATCGCAGGTTATATGTATGGTTCCGAAGAGGTAGGAAGGTTTCTCTAAGCCGTTACCTTCAATTTTCCATAAAGTAGAATTTTCTAGTTCTTGAGCCGTAATTGAAAAAACAGAAAGTGTGGTTGCAACAAGTAATGATAAAATACGTTTCATAATATATGATTTAAACAGAATATTTTAAATTGTTTGTAGTCTTACAGAACAATTTGTTACAAAAAGGAAAGCAACACGTCCAAAACCCGATAGCTTTTCGAATTTATTTCAGTGTTGCTTTAACCAACCAATCAATATAAAGACTCTTTACAGACTTTTTTGTTACACTTCGACTACGCTCAGTGCAGGCACTTGCTTATAGCTCTTCTACAACTAAATCTCCTTGGTTTCTAAAAACCAATTGACCATCAAACTCATCTAGAAGAATAATACTGTCTGTAGTGACTTTACCAGCTAAAATTTCTTTGCTCAACTGGTTTAAAACTTCTTTTTGTATCACACGTTTTACAGGTCTTGCACCATATTCAGGATTGTACCCTTTTTCAGCTAAATATGCTTTTGCCTCTGGTGTAGCATCGAATGTGATACCTTGTTGTGCAATCATTTTTGTGATGCCTTTAAGCTGTAAATCAACAATTTCAATAATATTTTCCTTAGTTAAAGGTGTAAACATTATAGTATCATCAATACGGTTTAAAAACTCTGGTCTTACACTTTGTTTTAATATTCCTAATACATCAACTTTTGCAGCTTCCATGGCAGATTCAACATCTTTTGTAGCTTCAAAACGCTCTTGAATGATATGACTTCCCATATTAGACGTCATGATTATAATAGTGTTTTTGAAATCTGCAATACGACCTTTATTGTCGGTTAGACGCCCTTCATCTAATACTTGTAATAATATGTTGAAGGTATCTGGATGTGCTTTTTCAATCTCATCTAACAAGACTACTGAATACGGTTTGCGTCTTACAGCTTCTGTTAATTGCCCACCTTCATCATAGCCAACGTATCCTGGAGGCGCACCAACCAATCTGCTAACTGCGTGGCGCTCTTGATATTCGCTCATATCAATACGTGTCATGGCATTTTCATCATCGAACAAATATTCTGCTAATGCTTTTGCTAGCTCCGTTTTACCAACACCAGTTGTACCTAAGAATAGGAATGAACCTATTGGTCTATTTGGGTTTTGTAAACCAGCTCTAGATCTACGTACTGCATCGCTTACCGCTTCTATAGCTTCTTCTTGGCCAACAACACGTTTGTGTAATTCATCCTCAAGTTTTAAAAGCTTTTCGCGTTCACTTTGAATCATTTTGGTAACAGGAATTCCTGTCCACTTTGCTACAACATCAGCAACATCTTCATAGGTAACTTCCTCTTTAATTAAGGCTGTTTCTTGCTGTTCTGCCAGTTGTTTTTGATACTCCTCTAGCTTCTCTGTGGCTTCTTTTATCTTTCCGTAGCGGATTTCAGCAACCTTACCATAATCGCCTTCACGCTCTGCGCGTTCGGCTTCTAGCTTATAGTTTTCAATTTCTTGCTTTATATTCTGAACGTTTTCAACCGTTTCTTTTTCAGATTTCCACTTGGCATTAAGTTCGTTACGCTCTTCTTTAAGATTTGCCAATTCAGCTTTTAGGGACTTTAGTTTAGTTTCATCTTTCTCGCGTTTAATGGCTTCGTGCTCAATTTCTAACTGCATAATCTTACGGTCTAGAACATCTAGCTCTTCTGGTTTAGAGTTGATTTCCATACGTAATTTAGAAGCAGCCTCATCCATAAGGTCAATCGCCTTGTCTGGCAAGAAACGATTCGTAATGTATCGGTTAGATAACTCTACAGCACCAATAATAGCTTCGTCCTTAATGCGTACTTTGTGGTGTGCTTCATACTTTTCCTTAATACCACGTAGTATTGATATAGCACTCTCAGTATCTGGCTCATTAACCGTTACCTTTTGGAAACGTCTTTCTAAGGCTTTGTCTTGCTCAAAATACTTTTGATACTCATCTAAAGTGGTTGCACCAATAGCTCTCAGCTCTCCACGTGCTAAAGCAGGTTTTAAGATGTTTGCTGCATCCATTGCACCTTGGCCACCACCTGCGCCAACAAGCGTGTGGATTTCGTCAATGAATAGGACAATATCACCTTCACTCGTGGTTACTTCTTTGATAACAGCTTTAAGACGTTCTTCAAATTCACCTTTATATTTAGCACCAGCAATTAACGCTCCCATATCTAAGGCAAATATTTGTTTGTCTTTTAGGTTCTCAGGAACATCTCCATCAATAATTCTGTGCGCTAAACCTTCGGCAATGGCTGTTTTACCAGTACCTGGTTCACCAACCAAAATAGGGTTATTTTTTGTTCGACGAGACAGAATTTGAAGTATTCTACGAATTTCTTCATCGCGACCAATAACTGGGTCTAATTTCCCATCTTGTGCTAGTTGGTTGAGGTTTTTGGCGTATTTATTTAAAGAATTATAGGTTTCTTCTTGACTTTGAGACGTCACTCTATCGCCTTTTCGTAATTCTTCAATGGCTGAGTTAAGACCTTTTTCAGTTACTCCTTGATCTTTTAAAATCTGAGCAACTTTACTTTTAGACTTAAAAATAGCCAAGATTAAGTGCTCTATAGATACGTAGTCGTCATTCATCTTTTTTGCGATGATAGACGCTTCGTTTAAGGCTTTGCTGGCTTCTCTAGAAATCATCAATTCAGCGCCAGAGACTTTAGCAAAGCTTTGTAGTTCTTTATCTAATATTTGTTGTAATAAAGACACATTAACATTCAGCTTTTTAAGGATGAATGGTAACACATTCTCATCAACCTCAAAGAGCGCTTTAAAAATATGCTCGTTTTCTATTTGTTGATGACCAAAGCCTTGCGCAAGCTGCTGTGCCTGCTGTATGGCTTCTTGCGATTTTATTGTATAGTTATTAAAGTTCATCTTTTTATTTGTTTTTATCTTATTCAGTTTGGTAAGTATTAGTCAATTATCTTACCAATTCATTATAAAATTTAAATAATGTCAAAATGACTGATTTCCTAGGTTGGTTGTATGACTTTTTGTCTGAGATTGTTTGTAATAAAACTAAATAACGGATTAATTAATTCATAATTATGATTTATTGAAATTAAAAATTATATTTAATAATCTTCTATTTTCGGCCAACCAACCCTAACTTGAAACCTATAATGAATGGAAGACATTGAAAAAAAGGTACAACGACGGTATTTTATCTTTGTTGTATTAATCGTAATCTCTATACTGGGCTCTATTGCTTTGCTTCAGCAATATTTGAGTCAACAGAAACGAATTGCAAACCTTATTGATTCTGCAAGCGGACAGATTGTGAATGTACATGAGGTGTCTGAAAAGCTAAAACACATTGCTTACAATTACGAAAACCCCAATAATTTTTCTGATTTACAAAAGTTTATAAAATTTAATGACAACTTCTTCACTGCGCAAGAGGAAATACATAAGGTGTGTAAGAGTCATTTTAAAGCTATACCAAAAGAAAATGCACGTTTTGTAGACTCTTTATTTACTGTAATTAACAAACAGCTTGTTGAATTAAATCAGGTGTCATCCTCTGTTTTAAATAACTTTAATAGCTACGATCTTGATGATGAGCAATTAGATAGACTGGTGAAGACTTATGAAGGTGCAATGCGAACTCTCATAGATCATCATAACATTGTAGGCAAAGAAAAGCTTAATGAACTCTCGCGTTTTATTACATGGCTAGCTATATTCTTAGGGATATCGGTTTTAGGTGGTTTTGGTGTATTGTTAATACCAGCGTTAAAACAAGTAATTGATAAAAACAAAAGTCTCAGGTTATTAAAAGATGACTTACAACAAAAGGAAAAATACAATAAGATTTTTATAGAGCAATCACCCAATTCTATTGCAATGTTAGATAAAGATATGAAATACATAGCAGTGTCAGAGAAGTGGTTAAAGGATTATAAATTAGAGGGTAAAGAGGTTATAGGTGTTAGTCATTACGATGTTTTTCCAGAAATAGGAAAGGAATGGAGAGCGCAACATCAAAAATGTTTAAATGGAGCTATAGATAAATGTGATGAAGCCGTTTTTGTAAGAGCAGATGGTACAGTGCAGTGGATTTTTTGGGATGTAAGACCATGGTATGCTAGTGATGGTAGTGTTGGAGGATTATTAATGTATACTGGAGATATTACCAAGAAACGACAAGAACGATTAGAGCGTCAAAAAATAGATCGAATATTAAGAGAAACCAAGGAGCTATCTCGTATTGGAACTTGGGAAGTAAGTCTTAGTGATGGTATTTTTCATTTTGGCAGCGTAGCAAGAGAAATTTTAGGGCTTAGAGAAAATGAGCAAATTATAGGTTTTGAAGCCTTTGATATTTATAAGCCAGGTATAAGCAGGGAGAAGGCAAGAAAGGCAATAGAAAAGTTGATGAAACAAGGAACACCTTTTGATTTAGAGTTTGAAATCATTAATAAAAGAGGTGAGACAAAGTATATTAGAGAAATTGGAAAAGCCGACTTTGAAGATGTTAAAGTATCTAGAATTTATGGGATTTTTCAGGATATAACGGCTTCAAAAGAATCGGAATTAACTTTATTGCGGCAAAATGAAGCCTTGAATTTTGCAGAGCAAATTACCAAAATGGGACACTGGCAATGGAATGTTAAAACCAATGAACTAAAATGGTCTTCAAATCTTTATAAGATATTTAATCTTAGTCCTGATTCATTTGAATTATCTATGGAAAATATTTTTTCAATGACACACCCAGATGATAGGTTGAAATTGAAAAAGCATATGGAGGAAACAATGAAAAACAAAAAATATGGCAAAGGTTTAATACACCGAATAATATGTCCTAAAGGCAATATAAAGCATGTACGTGTGGTAGGAAGAGTCATTTTAGATGAAGAAAATGAAATTTCTGAAATCATAGGTACAAATCAAGATGTTACGCAACAAGTATTAGAGGAGGCAAAGTTTAAAGCGTTGTTAGAGTCGGCTCCAGATGCCATGGTCATCGTTAATGAAGATAAAATAATACAAATCGTAAATACACAGGCAGAATTAATGTTTGGCTATAAATCGGAAGAACTTATTGGTGTGCACGCAGATATTTTAGTGCCAAGTGACTATAAATTAATGCCAGATGAAAATAGGTTAGAGTATCTCATTAATGCCAAAGGACTGCAAGAAATAGATGGAAAACCCCTTTATGCATCTCACAAAAACGGTAACAAAATACCTGTGCAAATTAGTTTGAGTCCGCTTGAAACCGAAGATGGACTTTTAGTTTCTGCTACCATGCGCGATATTACAGAGCAGATAAAATCTAAACAGCGTATTTTAGATGCCAATGAGCACCTAAAAGTATTAACAGAAAAGCTTCAAGATCAAAATATTAAGCTTAAGGAATTTGCTCAGATCACATCACATAACTTGAGAGCACCAATTAGCAACCTTACATCTTTGATAGAATTATATCATTTATCTAATACTGCAGAGGAGAAAGATGAAATTTGTAATAAATTAGAGGAAGTTACAGAACGCGTGAGTCTTACCTTAGACACTTTGGCTGAAGCATTGAAAGTAAAAAATAATTCAGTAGAAAAAGAAATATTAGACTTAGAGACCATATATAAAAGCGCAGAACGTAAGTTGCAACTGGAGATTGAAAACTCTAATGCAAAAATTTTAACCGATTTTAGTACTGTTATTAAAGTAGAGTATAATAAACAGTATCTTCAAAATATATTTGAGAATTTTATATCTAATGCCATAAGATATGCCTCAAAAGAGCGTCAGCCAGAGTTGTTAATCTCGGCTTACAAGGAAGAAAACAAAACCAAATTATCATTTAAAGATAATGGGTTGGGAATGGATTTAGAAAAATATGGGCATAAACTATTTGGATTGCACAAAGTGTTTCATAGACACCCAGAAGCAAAAGGAGTAGGCTTGTTTATAACCAAAATGAAAGTAGAAGCCATGGGAGGAAATATTACTGTAAAAAGTGCAGTAAATGATGGTACAGAATTTATAGTAACACTAAATTGATTATGAGAAATGACGTTTTAAATATTTGTATTGTAGATGACGATAATATTTATCAGTTTGCTATGGGTCGTATTTTAAAATCCATGGAGGATGTACCAAAACAAATTATCACATTTTCTGATGGTGAGGAAGCGATAGAATATTTTGAAAAGCAAATAAACACCCAAAGTAGTCTGCCAGATGTGTTGCTGCTAGATATTAACATGCCAATAATGGACGGTTTTCAATTTTTAGAAGCTTATAACAAATTAAAATCCAAGATTAAGCAACGTATTGCTATTTATATGATATCTTCGTCAGTAGATCCTGTAGATATAGAAACGGCCAATAAATTTGATTGCATTATAGATTATGTAACCAAGCCATTAAAGTCTGCGGTACTAAAAGATATTATTAAAAAACATTGCGCTGCATAACACTATAATATTAATGGGTTTTTTTAAAAACGTATTCGGAAGTTCAGAACCAAAGGAAGAGAAACTACTGCCATGGATAGCATTAACCGATCTTAATCAGTTAGAAGCTATAGCCAAAGCCTCTGCAACCAAAACGCAGCTTATTTTTAAGCACTCTACGCGTTGTGGTATTAGCCGTATGGTAATGAACCAGTTTGTTGCAGCTTACAATCTAGATCTCAATGTAGATTTGTATTACTTAGATTTATTGAGTTATAGGGATGTCTCTAACGAGGTAGGTTATAAATTTCAGGTAATGCATGAGTCGCCTCAACTTTTGGTGATAAAAAATGGTGTAGTCGTAGCACATGCCAGCCATGGCGCTATCAACGAAATGGATTTGGCTAAATTTGTCTAAAACTGTATATCTTTAAGGGTAATCCACAGCACATAAGTTCTGTTTAGCCATATATGGCATTCCATATTTCTTTTATAAAATCAAAGAAGAAAGCGAAAATACCATAAATAAAAATTAATAAAAGAATAATGATGATCACTAATGTACCTGAGCAACCAGATGCTAAAATACATCCTGCATTGTCCGCTTTTAAAACAACACCACAATGAGGACATTTTGTTGCTCTATCGCTTATCATGTTATTACATTCTTTGCAACTGATTAAAGACATAGCCAAATATAAATAAACTCATTTAACAGTTGTTTGTTCTGTTTGGAAATTAATATAAATAAGAAAGCACAATAAATTAAAACTACGTAAGGTTACGTATTGACTTGACGGGATAATAAGGCTAACTTCGCTTATCAATCAATATAGTTCACCTGTGCTGAATTTATTTCAGTATTGAAACGGAACTATATCTTAACGTTGGCAGTAATACGAACTAATCCCAATCAGAGTCTTCTAAAGTGAAGATTTTGCTTACTTCGATTTCAAAAATTTTAGCTAATCTCAAAGCTAAAACTGTTGACGGAACATATTTCCCTAATTCCATTGCATTTATTGTTTGCCTACTGACTTTAGCCAATTTTGCTAATTCAGCTTGTGTAATATTTTTCTTCGCTCTTTCAACCTTAATATTATTCTTCATAATAAGCTGATTTTTTTAGTTTGGAAATTTGCCAATTAAATCTAACTATGAAAAACAGCAAGACTGTGAACATATTAAATATCATAACCCATAAAAAATACAAACCATAAACGAACAAAAATGATAATAAAAGAATGGCGAAATTGAAATAAACAGCCCAAACCAAAGACTCTAATCTAATTTTAGAAATATACTCATCTTCCGATTTTTCTTCTGAAAAAGCAACTAATAACGAACTGATAATAATCAAAACACCTAGAATTTCATTTAATACATTATTATTGACCATTCTGAAAGTTCTTTTACCATCAGAAAGTATTTCACCTACAAAAATTGCAGGAACATTAAAATCTAAAAAACTTGGCTCATATTCATAGATAAGTGTTATTAAACCAATAATTGCAGAAGGAATGAGAATATACCAACCAATTTTTTTAAAATTATTCGGAAATAAAAAATTTAGTTTCATAATAAACAGATTTGAACTTATGCAAATGTAAAACAAACAACTCTATTTGACAAATAAACTTTACATTTAGTAAAACAAATACTACTACCAACAATGTATAACCGCAATTACGGCGGATTCGACTGCGTCCGAATCCACTCGGAATTGCTAACGTCAGTGCTTAACAGAAAATTATTAACTTTAAATCCGTAACTGACGGTTATACGAGACCGATAAGCATAATCAATAAAAAACCTCTCAAATTTTGAGAGGTTTTTTTATTACTAACTATTCAAACGATACGAACTGATAATGTTTTTTAGTTTCAGTTTTAGGTCTTCACCAGAGTCGTAAACCATTTGCTCATCACTTGGGAAACGTACTTGTCTTTGTCTTAATAAGTTTACATCGTCTCTGTTAAGTGCTCTTCTATCTCCTTTAAAACGCCCAAAAACATTTTCAAAGGTAAATCCGCTATCTATGGTAAAGGCATCAATAACCTGGTTTTGTTTTAAGTCTTTATAAACCACATCTGCAATAACCTGAGATGATTTGGTTTGTAATACTTCAAAAAATCTCGCTCTAACATTTACAATCTTATCTACTTTAATATCGTTGCCTAAGCTGTCTTTAGCTACATTACCGTTGTCATCCAAAAGGTATTCCCAACCATCAACAATTTGTTTTTCTCTTAATAGCTGTCTTTCGTTAACTCGCTCGGGTGATATGTTTATACGCTTTAATTGCAGTTCCATAGCAAAATCATAGTCTATGGTGTTGTCTGCAACAGCGTGGTATGTTGTCCAGAATTGATTAAGACCATAGGTGTTAAAATCTAAAAGTTCAGCCTCTAGACGTTGTGGTATTATTTGATGTGTTTCGTTTAAAATAGATACCTGTACATAGTCCATACCTTTAAGATGTGCTTCTTGCATTAGGTCTCTAACATCTTCAAAATTTGGGTTAATACTATCTACATAATCAAAAAGGCTATACGCTTCACGTGCATTGAATTTGTCTTCAGTATCTAACAAATCAAGACCTTTATCCATTAAATAGTCTGAGGTTTTGTATCTGTACTCAACCAGCTCGTTACTATAATCGTTAAAACTAAAGCTAATAGTTTTACCATTTATTTTTAGAGGCATTACATGTTTTATAGCATTTTGCCTAGCTTCTAAATCGGCATAGCTTTCATAGATCGTTTTATATAACTCAGGATTGCCATCTTTTTTTAGATGTTCAATTTGTGCCAAATCTTCCATTAAGACTTTATCGTAAGCTTCTTTTAGCATAATTACATAATCTTGCTTACGCTTTTTGTCTTTGTTGTTTTCTAGCTTTCTAAGCGCTTCAGAAATGGCTTGGTCATAATTACCATGGCTGATGGCTTCTTCAATTTGTTTTTTGGCACTACAAGATACGAGTACCGAAACAAGGACTGTAAATAGTAAAAATCGTTTCATAATCTTGTATTTATTGGTTATACAAAGTATAAACCAATCTTCGTGCCAAAAAAAATAAAGCGCTAATTAATAGCGCTTTATGTAAGTAGTTATGTGATTAAATCTTATTTTTTCTTTTTAGGATTAAAAACAGGAAGTAATTGTGTTTTTACTTGGCCAAAACCAATACGAACATCATCATTTTCGCAATAGCCACGCATTACAACAGTATCGTAATCGTTGATGAACTTACGCTCAGTACCATCTTTTAGTTTCACAGGTTTAGTACCTTTCCAGGTTAACTCTAACATAGAGCCATAAGAATCTTCCGTTGGACCTGAAATGGTACCGCTTCCCATCATGTCTCCAGCATTTACAGGACAACCATTAACCGTATGATGCGCTAATTGCTGCGCCATGTTCCAGTACATGTATTTAAAGTTGGTTTTACAAACTGTAGTTTCTTTACCACCTTTAGGAATAATTCCGGCTTCTAAGTGAATATCAAAACTATGTTTCCCCTTTGTTTGTAAATATTCTAAAGGTTTAGGGTTTTGCTTAGGACTTGCTACTCTAAATGGCTCTAAGGCATCTAGGGTTACAATCCATGGCGACATAGACGATGCAAAATTCTTTCCTAGGAAAGGTCCTAATGGTACATATTCCCATTTTTGAATATCTCTGGCCGACCAATCATTAAAAACAACCAATCCGAAGATGTATTCTTCAGCTTCCTCAACAGGAATAGGTTCTCCAAGATCGTTAGCGTCTGTGGTGATAAATGCCATTTCTAATTCAAAATCTACCAATTTACTTGGGCCAAATACAGGTTTGTCTGCACCCTCTGGCATTGTTTGCCCTTGTGGTCTGTGAATTGGAATATGTGTTGTTACAATTGAAGAACTACGACCATGATAGCCAACCGGAATATGTAGCCAGTTTGGTAAAAGTGCATTATCAGGATCTCTAAACATAGCACCTACATTGGTAGCATGTTCTTTACTAGAATAAAAATCTGTATAATCACCAACATGTACAGGCATTTGCATTTCAATTTCATCCAATCTGAAACAAATAATTTCCTTGTGCTTGGTGTTGTTTTTTAATTCATCATTGTTAGAATCAAAAATTTCAGCAACACGATTACGTACAGCGCGCCATGTTTTACGACCATCTGCTATAAAATCGTTTAATGAATCCTGAAGAAAAATATCGTCAGTTAAAGGAATACCATCAAAATAACCCAATTGATGTAGTGCACCAAGGTCTATAGCGGTATCACCTATACGTGTCCCTATAGTAATGATGTCTTCTCGGGTTAAAAACACACCAAAAGGAATATTTTGAATAGGAAAGTCTGAGTACTTGTTAACGTATAACCACGATGTTCTATTTGGGTCGTTGGCTGAAATTGGCATAATATCTTTTGTTGATTAAATGTTCATTATTTTCTATTCAAACCTACATAATTTTTAATACTAAAACTAATGTAATGCTTATTTTTGTATTCATTTAACAAAGACACTAATTATGCAACGCGACGAACAAATTTTTGAACTTATACAAGCCGAAAAAGAACGCCAAACAGAAGGAATAGAACTTATTGCCTCAGAAAATTTTGTAAGCAATCAGGTTATGGAAGCAGCAGGTTCTGTGTTAACAAACAAGTATGCTGAAGGCTATCCTGGTAAGCGTTATTATGGTGGTTGTGAAGTTGTAGATGAAGTGGAGCAGATTGCTATAGATAGAGCTAAAACGTTGTTTGGTGCTGCTTATGCTAACGTTCAGCCTCATTCTGGTAGCCAGGCTAACACTGCTGTTTTTCATGCGTGTTTAAAACCAGGTGATACTATTTTAGGTTTCGATTTATCTCATGGAGGTCATTTAACACATGGTTCGCCAGTTAATTTTTCAGGAAAATTATACAGACCTACATTTTATGGTGTAAAGAAAGATACAGGCTACATAGATTATGATATGTTGGCAGATCAAGCACAAAAAGAACAACCAAAACTTATTATAGCAGGTGCTTCGGCATATTCTAGAGATATAGATTTTGCAAAGTTTAGAGAGGTTGCCGATAGTGTTGGTGCTGTGCTTTTAGCAGATATTTCGCATCCTTCAGGTTTAATAGCAAAAGGTATTCTTAACGACCCAATGCCTCATTGCCATGTGGTAACGACGACAACTCACAAAACGTTACGTGGTCCTAGAGGAGGTATGATAATGATGGGTGAAAATATCGATAATCCATTTGGTATTACTTTAAAAAGTGGTAAGCTTCGTAAAATGTCTGGGTTATTAGATTCTGGTGTGTTCCCAGGTAACCAAGGTGGACCATTAGAGCATATTATTGCTGCTAAGGCGATTGCTTTTGGTGAAGCATTAACAGACGAGTTTTTACATTATATGCTACAAGTTAAAAAGAATGCTGATGCTATGGCACAAGCTTTTGTAGCTAAAGATTATAACTTGATTTCTGGAGGCACAGATAACCACATGATGCTCATAGACCTTAGAAATAAAAATATTACAGGTAAGGATGCTGAAAACGCTTTAGTAAAAGCAGACATAACAGTAAATAAAAACATGGTACCGTTTGATACAGAATCGCCTTTTGTAACTTCTGGTATTAGAGTAGGCACACCAGCCATTACTACAAGAGGTTTAAAAGAAACTGATATGGCTTATGTAGTAGATTTAATTGATGAGGTAATCAACAATTACGAAAACGAAACTGTATTAGAAGGTGTTGCTGAAAAGGTAAATGAACTTATGGGAGGTAGACCTTTATTTAATGCTTAATAGAAACTGTGTCATTCTGAACTTGATTCAGAATCTAATAATGTAAATGAGATTCTTAATCAAGTTCAGCAGTACAATAATAAAAAGCCTTTCATACTAAATTGAAAGGCTTTTTATTATTCTTTAAGATTTTAAAGGAAATGAAATACCAACGGCAAATGCACCTGCAAATTGTTCGGCAGAAGGGAGGAAAAAATATCTAAAACCAATATCAACACCATTATTTTTACCTAATTCTAGTCCAAATGCAATGGGAATGTGATAAGTAAAACCACTTTTTTCGATATTAGTATAATCTGTAAAAGTTTCAAATTTACCAATAGAACCACCTATACCTACCTCAAGGTAAGGTGCAACCCAAGGAATAGGTGCTCTTAGCCTAGCTTTACCACCTAGTAAAAAAGCTTTGGTTTCAACTTTTTCATTAGTTGGATTATTATCTATGTCTTTTCCATTAGAACTTGTTGTAATAAACCCAGCATATGGTCTTAGTTCTAGCCATGATTTAATTTTTACAACATACTCGCCTTGTATAAAGAATCCTGTGCTAACAATATCGGTAGTGCTTTCATAAGGCGAAGTTAATCCTAAACCTATTTCTGCATTAATTTCTTTTTCGTATTTACTTTGTGCGTAAGAGGTATATGTTACAATGACTAATAGTAGAGCAATGAGTTGGTTTTTCATATAGATAAAAATTTATGATAGATTATTCCTCAAAAATTACACTTTCGTAAGCGCCAGAATCTGCATCTGCACTACGAGAAGTTCCCAAAATATCAGCAAATGTGCTAAATGTTGAATCTGCAAGTCCATTAGCACCAGAGTCTTCTCCAATACGCATTAGATTTTCAAAAGGATCTTCAAAATCTGGATCTACATTACGGATAATACCTTCGTAACGTGTTGCATCACTAAACACATAATTTCCGGTGCCTTCTAAGTTAGAGTTGTTGAATCTTATAAGACAATTGGTGAATTTAAAGTTAAAGTCATCTCCTTCGTTTTCTAATAGAATTTCTGGGTCATCATTACCGTAGATAATACAGTTTGTAAATTCAGCTTCGGTAGTATTAGTAAAAATTGTGTTGTTTTCTCCTACTGCAAAATCGTTAAGTAGAAGTGAAGGATATTGTCTAAAACTGCTATTCCAATAATTGGCAATGGTACAGTGTGTAAAATTGTATTTTCCGCCCAAAGTACCTGCAAAGGAAGATTGCCCAGAGTTATTAATCACTAGATTTTCTGCTGTGATAGAGGTGGCTCTTCCCAATAAACCAAAAGCACTAGAATTATAGATTTGAGAGTTAGAAATACTTAATTTATCATTAGTGTCGTTCTGTCCAAATTCTGATAATACACCAATGGTTGCATTTTTAATAGTTGCGTAATTAATGGTATTGTTTTCACTACCATCAAATAACCAAATGGTTCCCCATTGACCTGGTATATCTTCATAGAGAGGTTCTAATCTATCTCCTTCGAGAATGACTTCATTTTCTAAAGCGTCTTGATCTGCGCTAAGTTCTCCATTGATATTTAGTGTTCCTCCTTCGGTAACAATAATTCCAGAATCTGCATGAAAATGCACGCGAGCACCAGGTTCCATCGTTAGGGTTTGTCCTGCGCCAACACCAGCATAGCCATAAATTACATAAGGTTTTTCATTGGTAAAGGTAAGTTCGTCGTTCTCTAAATAGCGACCTTGTAGTGAGGTTTCGTCTGGTGTGCCATCACCATCAACATCAAAAGTTAGTGTTTCAATAATACCAGTATCTTCATCTCTATTGGCATAGATAAAAACAGCATCTTTTACCAAAGTTACGAGGTCGACGTCTTGCTGATTGCTACCAGAATCGAATAATATTTTATCGGTGTACAAAAATTGATTTTCTAAAGTGGATAGCGTTGAAATATCAATGGTTGTTTCAATAAAAATAAATAAACTATCGTTTGCCAAAAGTTCTACATTTTCAAAAAACTTGCCTTCTTGATCTCCCTCTAAACCAGTGGTGCCATCTACATTCATTCTATAAAATGAGTTGACTCCATTTTCTAATTGAATGGTTGGTATTACAATATCTTCATCACTTCGGTTATATACTTTTAGGTTATATGTACTAGAGCCAATGTTTGTAAATACAGTATCTAGGTAAACCGTGTCTTTTGCAAATTCTAAATTTCCTGTACTTGGAGAGAATTCAAAATCTTTACGGCAAGAACTCCAGAATAATAGAACAATAAAACAAATAAGGAAGGATAACAATCGCTTCATAAGAGATAAATATAATTTGGCTTAAAAATATAACTTTTGAAGTTATGATTTATTATGAATTATAGGAATTCTCTATTGTAATTTAGTCTTTTGTCGTAGCTTTTTCACCATATTCTTCAAGAAGAATAAGAAATAATTGACTGTTAACTACCAATTTTTCTAAGAGCTGCATTTTGTTTTCGTCCTTTAATAATTCTTTTCTAATACCTTTCTCGGTACAATAATCGATAAAAAGGCTGATTTTGTTTTCGGGAATTTTTAAATCTAAAGTAAATAGCTCTTTATTAAAAAAATCATTCGTTGCAAAAAATGATTCTAATTCTTGATAGTCTACTGGAATTTTGTTCTCTAGGTTTTTGTTTTTTCGTTTTCTAAAAAGTTTTGAAATGCCTTTATAAAGTAATTTAAGATCTAAAGTTGGCATTAAATTATCTCCACTTTTTACCAATGGTTTCTTTGATAGGTTTTTTTGTTCAGTTTTTATGGTAGAGTAATAAGATATAGAGTCAAACTTATTCTTCTTTTCATTAATGATTTTAACTTCATTTAGCTCACTAACTATCTCATCGACTTCAAAAACAGTTCGGTTTTCAAAATGAGATTGTTTAACAACGACTTCTAAAGGGTGGTAAAAAATGGATTGAAAAGAGAGTGTGTCGTTGACTTTGGCTTCTATACTAAAGTTTCCGTCTTTATTTGTAAAGGTAAGGATGTTTTGAGTTTTGTTGATGATTTTCATATCCTCAACCACATTTTTAGTGTCAAAAACCTTCCCTTTAATGGTTTGTGCTAAACTAAGATTGTGGTAAAAAAACAAAGCCGTAATGATAATAAAATAGCGCATAGGTAATATTTAATCTTTATTTACGGTTTCTTCACCATATTCTTCAAGGAGTATGAGAAATAACTGACTGTTGACTACCAATTCTTCTAAAAGCTGCATTTTGTTTTCGTCCTTTAATAATTCTGAACTTATGCCTTTAGCAGAACAAAAATCGTAGAAGAGTTTGGCTTTGTCTTCTGGGATTTTAAGATTTTTAGTTAATAAACTTTTGTTGAAGAATGAACTTTTATCAAATAAAGAATCGATTTGCTCATATTTCAAAGGTGGATATGTTGGTGGTTTATTTTTGTTTTTCTCTTTGTTTTTCTTTTTGAATAGTTTAACTACCAAACTTATGATACCTAAGATGTTTCCACCATATTGAGAGTTTTCGGGTCTATATAAATGCGGATTTCGTTTTAGATCCTCTTTTATTAAGTTATTGAGTTCTCTGTTATATGTTTCCTCTTCGAAAACGGGTTGCTCTGGTTCTGATTGAATTTCTACTTCATCGAGTTCACTTACAATTTCTTCAACTTCAAAAACATTAATATCATCAAAATGCGATTGCTTTAGTACAACTTCTAAAGGATGGTNAAAAATCGATTGAAACGAAATAGTGTCATTGACTTTGGCTGTTATATTAAAATCACCATCTTTATTTGTTACTGTTAGGATATTCTGGGTTTTATTGATGACTTTCATATCCTTAACAACCGTTTTGGTGTCGTAAACTTTACCAGACAAGGTTTGCGCAGATAAGTTATAATAGAAAGACAAAAAGAGCAAAAAGGTCAGTAAAAAACGCATTATTGATTGATTAGTGCTTTAAAGAAACACTTTATCAGCTAAACTGAAGTTAAGATTAAAAAAACTTTAACCTAAAGAAATGTTAATCAAATAGTTTGGCGACCTCTGTAGGGATTCTCGCAGGCTTTTTGGTTGCCGTATTCATAAAACACCACTTTGTTTCAGATGTAACAATGAGCTTGTTATTAGTGTTGTTAGTTATTTCTACATGACGAATAGAAGTGAGGCCCTCTGATTTTGAAACAAAGGTTTTTATAGTTAACTCATCTCCTAATAAAGCTTCACCTTTATACTGAATATTATGACTTAGCATTACCCAGAAGTAGTTGTCTAAAATGGTTTTAGGTGCATTTTTTAACCAATGTGCTTCCGCAATATCTTGTACCCATTGCACATAACGCACATTGTTAACGTGGTTGAGTTGGTCTAAGTCGTCTTTAGAAACAGTGATGGTTTTTTCAAAAGTTTGCAAAGTCTGCTTATTGCTTTTTAATTTTTACCTCAAAAAGTTTGTCCCAGTTTTTACCTGTTACAAAAATAGTTTTGCGCTCAGGATGGTAAGCAATACCATTTAAAACATCTAGCTCGTTGTGCTGTGTTACTAATTTTCTAAGAGGCTTAAAGTTAATAACACCTTCTACACCTCCTGTTTTAGGATTAATAATAACCACTCCGTTTTTTTGATAAATGTTGGCAAATATTTTACCGTCTATCCATTCCAGTTCATTTAATGCTGGGATTTTGCCTTTTTCGGTATACACTTCAATATGGTTGCCCTCAGCCAAATTATCAGGATTAAGAATCCAGATTTTTTCGGTACCGTCAGATTTATATAGTTGTTTACCATCGTTGCAAATTCCCCAACCTTCTTGGCTTGTACCGTAATTGAAAGTTTTTAATTTTTCAAACGTGTTTACGTCGTATACAAAACCACGTTTTGCTCTCCATGTAAGTTGATATATTTTTTCATCTAAAATTGTTAAGCCTTCACCAAAAAAGTTGTCATCAAGGTTAATATTTTTCAAAACTTCGCCAGTTTCAAAATTTACTTTTCTAAGTTTAGACTCCTTGTACTGTCCTGTGCTTTCGTACAATTCTCCATTATGAAATTCTAATCCTTGCGTGTAAGATGTGATGTCGTGAGGATAGGTGTTTACAATTTCATAATTATACATGGGTGTAATGATATTATTATAAATGATGATGGTTTTGTCGATTGTCTCTGAGTTACCATCATAATTAATTGTAGCAACCAAAGTTTTTTCTCCTAAGGTTACATTTTCTAATACAGCATCTTTTGCAATTGGCTTACCATCTAATTGATAACTGACATTTGTGATGTTTAGCTTTTTAGGATTATCAATAGTAAGGTTTAATGTATCACCTAATAACAGAGATTTTGTATTAAGATTAATAGATAAGCCAGTTTGATTTGCAGTGTTTTTCTCTCCGCAGTTAATTAAAACCAGGCTTAAGCAAAAGATAATGAGGTACTTGTAAAATTGCATGAATATCTTAGAATTTTTAGGAAAGGTATTAAATAAAATTCAGTTTAAAAATCATTGCGAAAGTATTAAAAGGTTGTATCTTTGCAGCCGGGCAAGTCCTACACAACCAGCTCCTGCTTAATCCTCCAGGACGGGAACGTAGCAAAGGTACGCGGTCGTAGCGGTGTGATGTAGGTAGCTTGCCTTTTTTTATGCGCTAAAGTGAAAGCGCTTTTAGGTACAAAATATAACATATTCTTAAACTTTGTACTTTTAGCTTCAAAACACACATTTTATTATTATGTCTAAAGTTGTTTTAATAACCGGAGGATCTTCAGGAATAGGTAAATCAATAGGAGAATTTTTGCAACAAAAAGGGTTTAAAGTATTCGGAACCAGTAGAAATCCTAAGAATTATCCAAACAGTAAATTTCCAATAGTAGCTTTAGACGTTACAAAGCCCGAAACGATTTCGTCTTGTATTGCTGAAGTTTTAAAACAAGAAAACCGAATAGATGTCCTAATAAATAATGCAGGAGCAGGTATTACAGGACCAGTTGAGGAAATTCCGGATGAAGAAATAAAACGAAATTTTGAAACTAATTTTTTTGGTCCTATAAATGTAATAAAGGCAACTTTGCCTACCATGAGAGCTCAAAACTCCGGTTTAATTATTAACATAACTTCGATTGCAGGTTATATGGGTTTGCCATTTAGAGGCGTTTATAGTGCCAGTAAAGGCGCTTTAGAAATTATAACCGAAGCCTTTAGAATGGAGCTCAAAGATTTTAATATTGAAATGACTAATGTAGCTCCAGGAGATTTTGCAACTAATATTGCTGCTGGTAGATATCACGCACCTGTTTTAGAAAATTCTCCATACAAAGAAAAGTACNGACATTCTTTAAAAACTATGGACCAACATGTTGACGAAGGTGGTGATCCGAAAGAGATGGCAGAGGCTATTTATAAAATAATAGAAACTAAATCGCCTAAGATTCATTACAAGGTAGGTGCGTTTATGCAAAAGTTTTCTATTGTGCTTAAGCGTGTGTTGCCAGACAAGATGTACGAAAAACTTCTAATGAATCATTATATGCTGTAAATCATTTTGGTACATTATTTGAGGTTTGAAATTTAAATTAGCTATTATGAAAAAACCTCTACTCATTACACTTCTGTTTTTGGCATTTGTATTTGGTTGCGATGAGCCATTATGTATTTTTCCTAAAGAACCGCAATTGCCCAATAAAGAATTTCCTATTGGTAGCACAGAGAGTTATTATTACGTAGATCTGAGTGCTGAAATTAATAACGAACCCAGAGATAATGACTACGATTATTATTTTGATGTTGTAGGTCTTCCTGCAGGAATGGATTATTTTGTAAACTACAGAACGATTAGTCTAGAAGGTACGCCTGAAGTGTCAGGTATTTTTGATATTATTATTTACCTTGATGTTGAAGGACCTTTTAGAAATGATTATGATGATCCTGATGTGTTGTGTAACTATGGTACATCAAAAACATACACACTTATTATTGAATAGGTTTAGGTTCTATTTTTAGTAATTTGTTAATATATTTTATTGAATTATTTGAAGTCCTCATCTGTAATAGTTGTAAATTCGCGATAACTAAAAACACAACAAATCGCGATAACTAAAAACACAACAAATCAAATTTATTTTAGATGAAATTTTTTATTGACACAGCCAATTTAGACCAGATTAAAGAAGCTCAGGACATGGGTATTTTAGATGGTGTTACTACAAACCCGTCACTAATGGCAAAAGAAGGTATTACAGGTGTAGACAATATTATGAAACACTACGTAGATATCTGTAATATTGTAGAAGGAGATGTATCTGCAGAAGTTATTTCTACAGATTTTGATGGTATGGTTAGAGAAGGTGAGGCTTTGGCTGAGTTACATGATCAGATTGTTGTTAAGCTTCCTATGATTAAGGATGGTGTAAAAGCATGTAAATATTTTTCAGACAGAGGAATTAAAACTAACGTAACATTAGTATTCTCTCCAGGACAAGCATTATTAGCAGCAAAAGCAGGTGCTACTTATGTGTCTCCTTTTATTGGTCGTTTAGATGATATTTCAACAGATGGATTAAATCTTATTGCAGAGATTCGTCATATTTTTGATAACTATGCTTTCGATACAGAAATATTAGCGGCTTCTGTGCGTCATACAATGCATGTTATAGATTGTGCAAAATTGGGTGCAGATGTTATGACAGGACCTCTAAGTTCTATCACAGGATTATTAAAACATCCTTTAACAGATATAGGTTTAGAAAAATTCTTGGCAGATTATAAGAAAGGAAACTAACAGAACTTTTTAGAAGAGTTTATTTTAGGCATCTTATTGTTTAGCAATGAGGTGCCTTTTTTGTAGCATGTCTCCTAGCATTTCTGTAAAGTCAGATTTAAAGATATTTACATTAGGATGTAAAATCATACCGTTTTCATTAACTATAATGGCTTTGTTAAGGTAATTTACAGCTAATATTTTTCTTGCTTTTAGAGGATGTTTGAATTTGTATTCATTCTTAGTAGGAAAATCATAATTGTTAATAATACTTTTCCATGATTTATCATCATTAGAATTAAGATTTATTGAAACAAATTCTACATGTGGAAATGCATATTTTAAGCTTTTTACTTTATAATGGCTGTTTCTATATTGCATTTTAGAATTGGAGGACCAAAAGTAAATAATGGTAGGCTTCTCTATAATAGAGTTTAAATTGTGCTCGCTGTTATCGTAGTTTACTATTTCTATATTTGGAATAGGATTGCCTTGTCTCAGTAATTTTAGAGAACAGACTAGTTCCTTTATGCTTTCTTTATCTTCTTCATTTGTACTTTTAGGAAGATAGTAGTTCAGCATTTCATCCGCTTCAGCTTCGGTATGATTATAACTTACGTAATCTCTGGTTTTATATTTTAGAAGACTATTTTTTATGGTCTCATTAGAAATAATACTATCTATTAAATCTAATTTAGATTTGTTGTAGTCCGCAGCATGCCTGTCAAACGTACTATGAACATTATGTTTCTTGTAATAATTTTGTGCAGCAAGATTATCTATATGCGAAAATAAAAAACGATTATAAGCATATAAATGACTTAAATGAGCGGCATTATAATCTACATAATTTCTGTGATCATAAAAATCTTCGGGTAAATCTTTTATATGTATAAGCTTGTTATTACCAAAGTACGCAAAAGGATATATTTCCTTATCTGCATAAGAATTATAATTGATATTGG
The DNA here is from genome assembly GCA_002722255.1 of Winogradskyella sp. Taxonomy (GTDB): domain Bacteria; phylum Bacteroidota; class Bacteroidia; order Flavobacteriales; family Flavobacteriaceae; genus Winogradskyella; species Winogradskyella poriferorum. The sequence continues at coordinate 102,193 of PBLD01000003.1, forward strand.
TTTCAATGATAGATTTAAACAACTCAGATTCTTCTTTATCTTGAAGGAAATTATGAAACTTGGTCAACTCTTTTTTACGTCTTTCTTCTACAAACGCATTAAATTCTTCAGGTTCCATTTTAGCATAGTGTACTAGCTTTGATGCTTGTTGTTCATTAGCTAAATATGTTTCTATGAGATAATTGTTTTTTCTGGCACCTTTCCCTGTAAAAACCAAAGATTCATCAAAATCATAGGTGTTTAATCTAAACATAACACTGTCATTTGGTTCTAATAAAACCAACTGATATTCACCACCATGAGTAAAGGAGTATAATCCAGGATTCAGATCTTTTATTTTATAGATAAATCTGTTGTTACTATCTAGCGTAAGAGAATCTACAACCTTACCTTTAGTATTAAAAAGAATAATACTATTGTTCTTTGGATTTACAATTTCACCACCAACATAGGCATAGCTGCCATCATTTGTGTTTACTTTGCAACCAAATGACATGGACAGCAGTAATAGTGAAAGTATAATATATCTAGAAAACATGGGGATTTATCTAAAGATTGCAAACAAAAATATATGATGAAAACTTTAAGTCTTGTTAATACCTAGTTAAATCTTGTTATACTAATCATTTATTTCGCTCAATCGCTTAATTTTTCTACTTTTGCACTCTCAAAATTCGAATAGTAATAAAGACTAAAATTATAAACTATGTTATCAGTTTCTAATCTTTCGGTTCAATTTGGAAAACGTGTCCTTTTTGATGAAGTAAACACCACCTTTAACAACGGAAATTGTTATGGGATTATAGGTGCTAATGGAGCAGGGAAATCTACTTTTTTAAAGATTTTGGCAGGTAAAATGGATCCAACATCTGGTCATGTACATTTAGAGCCAGGCAAACGTATGTCTGTATTGGAGCAAAACCATAATAAGCATGATGAAGATACCGTTTTAGAAACTGTTCTAAAGGGTAATAAGCCTTTATATAAGTTAAAAACAGAGATTGATGCGCTGTATGCAGATTATACAGATGAGAATGCTGAGAAAATAGGTGAGCTACAAGTAGAGTTTGAAGAAATGAACGGTTGGAATGCCGACAGTGATGCTGCAGCTATGCTCTCAAACTTAGGTATTAAAGAAGATTTGCATTATTCTTTAATGGGAGATTTAGATGGTAAGCAAAAAGTACGTGTATTATTAGCGCAGGCCTTATTTGGTAATCCTGATGTGTTAATTATGGATGAGCCAACCAACGATTTGGATTACGAAACAATTTCGTGGTTAGAGAACTTTTTGGCTAATTACGATAACTGTGTTATTGTGGTATCTCACGACCGTCACTTTTTAGATGCTGTTTGTACGCATATTTCTGATATTGACTTTGGAAAAATTAACCATTACTCTGGTAACTATACTTTTTGGTACGAGTCGTCTCAGTTAGCTGCAAAGCAACGTGCACAACAAAACAAAAAGGCAGAAGAGAAGAAGAAAGAATTAGAAGAATTTATTCGTCGTTTCTCAGCTAACGTTGCAAAATCTAAGCAGGCAACAAGTAGAAAAAAGATGATAGATAAGTTAAATATCGCTGATATTAAACCTAGTAGTCGTCGTTATCCAGCAATTATTTTTGAGCGTGAGCGCGAAGCAGGAGATCAAATTTTAAATGTTGAAGGTTTGTCCGCAAGTATCGATGGAGAGGTTTTGTTTAAAGGAATAGATATAAACTTGGCAAAAGGGGATAAAGTCGTTATTTATTCTAAAGATTCCAGAGCATCAACTGCGTTTTATGAAATTATAAATGGTAAGCAAAACCCAGATGCTGGTAAATATGCTTGGGGAGTAACAACAACACAGTCTTATCTACCGTTAGATAACAGTGAATACTTTGATAATAAACTAACTTTAGTAGATTGGTTACGTCAATGGGCAACAACAGAAGAGGAAAGAGAAGAAGTATACATTAGAGGATTCTTAGGGAAAATGATATTTAGTGGTGAAGAAGCTTTAAAAACATCAGATGTATTATCTGGAGGTGAAAAAGTGCGCTGTATGCTTAGCCGTATGATGATGATGAGAGCAAACGTTGTTATGGTAGACGAACCAACAAACCACTTAGACCTTGAAAGTATTACAGCATTTAACAATGCATTAAAAAACTTTAAAGGCACAGTAATGTTAACTACGCACGATCATGAGTTTGCACAAACCGTTGGTAACAGAATTATAGAATTAACACCAAATGGAGTAATAGATCGTTACATGACATTTGATGAATATATGAGTGATAAGAAGATTAAGGAGCAGAGAGAGAAGATGTATGGTGTTACTGCTTAATAAGTCCTCTTAAATTTAATAAAGACAATTTTTTAATAGTCAATTGTTTTTTGTCATACCAAAAAAGGTTTGTTATGTGTTTACATAACAAAACTTTTTTTTATTCAGAAGAGGTAGACTCCATCTCAGATTTAACCTGCTCAACAATAGCAAGAGCGTTATTTAGTTCGTCATTATGAACAAATACTTCCTGAAAGCCTTGATTCAAGGAGCCATATCCTGCTAATCTTTGCGATTCACCTTCGTCTTTAATTATAGGTATAATGCCCTTAGCTTCTAATTCGTCTTTAACTCTGGTTACAAGAATAAAGTTGCCTGAGTAAACTTTTGTGTATTCTGATGTGCTCATATTTATAGGATTTAAAATCTTATATAAGTTACGTTTTTTTTTCAATAATAAACTATTAAAAATCATTAAAATAATTTTTAATTATTAAAAAATGATTAATCATAGACTTAATCTATATTAAGATAAGTTTAAAAAATAATTAGACTTATTATTGAATTTATAATTTATTAACTTTAAACTGTGAAAATTACAATCAAAAACTAAAATAATGGATAATAACAACACAGACACATTTGAGCTTAACGAAAGCGATGCAAGTAAATGCCCATTCTTAAGTGGTAAGCAAACAACTGTCGGAGGAGGCGGTGTTAAGAATAGAGATTGGTGGCCAAACGAATTAAAATTAAACATTTTAAGACAACATGCTGCTAAATCTAATCCACTCGGTGAAGATTTTGATTATGCTAAGGCATTCAATAGTATCAATTATGATGAATTAAAGCAGGACTTAACGAAGTTGATGACAGATTCTCAAGATTGGTGGCCAGCAGATTATGGACATTATGGTGGTTTTATGATACGTATGGCTTGGCACAGTGCTGGTACATACAGAGTTGGTGATGGACGAGGTGGTGCAGGTACAGGTAATCAGCGATTTGCGCCAATTAATAGCTGGCCAGATAATGGAAATTTAGATAAAGCTAGGTTGCTTTTGTGGCCAATTAAAAAGAAATATGGTAACAAAATCTCATGGGCAGATTTAATGATTTTGGCTGGTAATGTAGCCTTAGAATCAATGGGATTCCCAACATTTGGTTTTGCAGGTGGTAGAGAAGATATTTGGGAGCCAGAACAAGATGTTTATTGGGGAAGTGAAACAGAATGGGGAGCAAATGAAGAGCGTTACGGAAATAGCGATAATTATGCGGAGCGAGATTTAGAAGATCCTCTAGCGGCTGTAATGATGGGTTGGATATATGTAAACCCAGAAGGTCCAGATGGTAAGCCAGATCCTATGGGTTCTGCTAAAGATGTTAGAGAAACTTTTGGTCGTATGGCAATGAACGATGAAGAAACTGTTGCTTTAGTAGCAGGTGGTCATACTTTTGGTAAGGCGCACGGAGCAGCAGATCCAGGAAAATATGTTGGTGCTGAGCCACACGGTGCACCTATGGCAGAAATGAGTACGGGTTGGAAAAATACGTATAAAAGTGGAGTCTTAGATGATACCATTACAAGTGGAATTGAAGGCGCTTGGACGCCAAATCCTACACAATGGGATGCAGATTATTTTGATGTACTTTTAAATTATGATTGGGAGTTGACCAAAAGTCCTGCAGGAGCGCATCAATGGACACCAACGGCAGAATCTAAAGCACGTATGGCTCCAAAAGCTGGTGATCCAAATGGAAAACAAGCTTTAATGATGACAACTGCAGATATAGCATTAAAGACAGATCCAGAGTACTTAAAAATCTCTCAAAAGTTTCATAAAGATTTTAAAGCTTTTGAAGATGCCTTTGCACGTGCTTGGTATAAATTAACGCACAGAGATTTAGGGCCAAAAGATCGTTATTTGGGTCCAGAGGTGCCAAAAGAAGATTTAATTTGGCAAGATCCAATTCCAAAAGTAGACTACACATTAAGTGACTCTGATATTGAATTATTAAAGAAAATGATTTTAGCTTCTGGGTTAACTATTTCAGAATTGGTAAGAACAGCTTGGGCTTCAGCCTCAACATATAGAGATTCTGATAAGCGTGGTGGCGCAAATGGTGCACGTGTAAGATTAGAGCCTCAAAGAAGCTGGAAAGTCAATAATCCTGAAGAGTTAGATAAAGTATTAAGTGTTTTAGAGGGCATTCAGAAAGAATTTAGTGGCGAAGTTTCTATGGCAGATTTAATTGTATTGGCAGGTAATGCAGCTATTGAAGAAGCGGCAAGTAATGCAGGTCATAGTGTATCGGTACCATTTGCACAAGGTAGAGGAGATGCTACACAAGAGCAGACAGATATTGAGCAATTCAATTATTTAAAACCTATTGGAGATGGATTTAGAAATTATATGAACGCTAATGTTAGTGTAAAAGCTGAAGACTTATTGATTGATAAAGCCAATTTAATGGCATTGTCAATACCAGAAATGACTGTTCTTATTGGAGGTATGCGTGTATTAGGTGCTAATTATGACAGTTCAAAACATGGTGTATTTACTGATAATGTTGGTCATCTGACTAACGATTTCTTTAAAAACCTTGTAGATATGACCTACACGTGGAGTGCAACTTCAGAAGAAGAAACGCACTTTGAAGGTAGAGATCGTAGAACAGGTGAAGTGAAATTTACAGGAACGCGAGCAGACCTAATTTTTGGTTCTAATACAGAGCTGAGAGCGGTTTGTGAAGTTTATGCAGCTGATGATGCAGAAGAGAAGTTTGTAAACGATTTTGTGGCAGCATGGACTAAAGTAATGAATGCTGATAGATTTGATTTGAAATAATAATTGATTGATAGTTAATAGAGTATGAAAAAGGAATGTGTGTTTTAGCACATTCCTTTTTTTTAAATGAAAAAAAATGAACGAAAACGAACTGTTTTTTAGAACAATACAATCAGGCAATGTTGAAAATTTAGGACTTCAGTTAGATAGAGATCCAGATTTGGCCAATATTAAAGATTCTAGAGGATTTACTCCTTTAATATTTGCAACGTATTTTGGTCAAGAAGAGATTGCAAAATTGTTAATTGAAAAAGGTGCTGACATAAACGCAAAAGATGCATCAGGAAATACAGCCTTAATTGGAGTAAGTTTTAAGGGTAATAAAGATTTAGTAGATTTGCTTTTAGCTCATAATGCTAGTGTAAATATTCAGAATAAAAACGGAACAACTGCATTATCCTTTGCTACACAGTACAATCAAAAAACTATAGTAGAAACGTTGCTAAGACATGATGCTGATAAAACCATTAAAGATAATGAAGGAAAAACAGCATTAGATTATGCTAAAGAAAAAGAATTGAACGAGATAATTGAGCTACTTAATTAAAAGCAAAAAACCACTTCTAAATTTAGAAGTGGTTTTTTATTCTTCTTTTTCAATTAATACTTTTACTTATCAATAGATCCGAGAACACGAGACATAAATGAATTTAAAGCTTCCTTTTTTGGTGTGCCATCTTTTACCATTTTATGTACTTCAATTGCACCATACATATTAGAAATTAATTCGCCTATAACATCTAACTCTTCATCTTTTAAGGATGGTACTTCAGTTAGGTTTTCTAAGGTTTCAATAGTTTCAATTACGTAGTCTTCATCGTTTTCTTCGATAAACTGGGTTAATTGTTTTATTACAGGTAATTTCATATTTAAATTACTTCAGAAACAAGGTCTTTTAATACGTCAAACTTGTTTGTTTGTACTTGATTTTTGAACTCACCGTTTTTAAAAGTAGCAAAGGTAGGTAAGTTATCTACTGTTGCTAATTTTCTGCTTTCAGGAAATTTTTCAGCATCAGCAATAACAAATTTTACATTTTCGTTCTCTGTTGCTAATTTCTTGAACTTAGGCTTCATTATACGACAGTTTCCGCACCATGTTGCTGAATATTGTACAACAACAGTTTCGTTTTCAGAAACTAAGCTTTGTAAATTATCTTGATCTAATTCTTGAATCATAACCAGTAATTAGTTTAAGTGTGCTTTTAAATACTCTCTAGTACCTTGTGCGTTAGCTTGCATTGCATCTTTACCTTCTTCCCAGTTTGCAGGACAAACTTCTCCTTTTTCTTGCACGTGTGTTAGAGCATCAATAATTCTTAAGTACTCATTTACATTTCTACCAAGAGGCATGTTGTTGATGCTTTCGTGTTGTACAACACCTTCTTCATCAATAATGTAAGTAGCTCTGTAAGTAACGTTATCTCCGTCTACAGTTACAACACCAGTTTCTTCATTGTAAGTTTCGTTAGAGATGTCTAAAATACCTAGAGTAGATGCTAAGTTCCTATTTGAATCGGCTAAAAGAGGGTATGTTACACCTTCAATTCCACCATTATCTTTTGCGGTACTTAACCAAGCAAAGTGAACTTCTGCAGTATCACAAGATGCTCCAATAACAATTGTGTTACGTTTTTCAAATTCACCTAAAGCAGCTTGAAAGGCATGTAATTCAGTTGGGCATACAAAAGTAAAATCTTTCGGATACCAGAATAATACTACTTTTTTGTTGTTGTTTTTTGCTTCTTCAAGAACGTTGAGCTTAAAAGTATCACCCATTTCGTTCATTGCGTTTACGTTTAAATCTGGGAATTGTTTTCCTACAAATGCCATTGTATATTTTTTAATTTATTAATAGTTTACTACAAAAGTACCTATTACCTGAGTATGTTTTTATAGCAATTATTTATTATAAATCAATGCAATTATAGTGTAAGTGTATGGCTTCAAAAAAGCACCTTTAAATTTATGATAATGATAAAATAGGATAGCGTAAAATACGAACCTCTTAAAATAGGTCCATTTTACTTGAAAAATAAATTTTTACTTTTTCAATAAATATTTAATTTTAATCCTAAATGCAGCAAAAAGTAGAGTCGTAAATGGGCTGAGCCAATTAAAAATAGCATAAAAGAAATATTCGGCAACTCCAACTCCTAAAACACCACTTTGATAAGCACCGCAAGTATTCCAAGGAATCAAAACAGAGGTTACAGTACCAGAATCTTCTAGTGTTCTACTAAGATTCTCTGGAGCTAGACCTTTATCCTCATATGCTTTTTTAAACATTTTACCCGGAACAACAAGTGCTAAGTATTGGTCAGATGCAGTAACGTTTAATGCTAAGCAGCTAGCTACTGTACTAGCAAATAGTCCAAATACTGAAGTGGCTAAGCTTAAAAGTGCTTTGCTAATTTTAGCAAGTGCGCCAATAGCATCCATCACACCGCCAAACGTCATAGCACATAAAATTAGCCATATCGTACCAAGCATTCCCTTCATACCTTTTCCAGAAGCTGAGAATAGGCTTTTTAGAGTTTCATTGTCTGTTTCAATAGTAGTGCTTACAGTAATAGCATCCATTACTCCTTGGTAAGCGGATTTAACCGTTAAAGATTCTACACCTGCAATTTGTGCTACAATTTGAGGTTGAAAAATTAGAGCGAAGATGCCTCCTAAAATGGTACCAATCAGTAATGCAATTAGAGGTGAGGTTTTCTTAATTATTAAGAATATAACGAATATTGGGACCAGAAATAACCAACCCGAAATATTAAAAGTTTTATCAATATCGTTAATTAAGGTAGAGGTTTCAGCTGCGCCTTCAGTATTCTGGGTAAACCCTAAAATAACAAATACAATAAGCGTAATGATAATAGTTGGAACTGTGGTGTAGGTCATATATTTTATATGTGAAAATAATTCACCTCCAGCCATAGCAGGAGCTAAATTTGTGGTGTCACTTAAAGGCGACATTTTATCTCCAAAATATGCGCCAGAAAGCACAGCGCCAGCAGTCATTCCCATCGGAACTCCTAAAGCTTCACCAATCCCTATTAATGCGATACCAACCGTAGCTGATGTGGTCCAAGAGCTACCAGTTGCAACTGATATAATAGCACAAATTATAACGCAAGCCGCTAAAAATATTGTAGGGTTTAGAATTTGTAAGCCATAATATATCATAGCAGGTATTATACCACTAATTAACCATGTACCTGCTAAAGCACCAACCATTAATAGAATTAAAATTGCGCCTGCTGTAGATTTTATGTTTTCAGCAACCTCTTCAACCATTTGATTAAATGAAACTTTATTAAAAAAGCCTACAACTGCTGCTACTGCAGCGCCTAATAATAATATAAATTGATTGCTGCCATTTAAAGCATTATCGCCATAAACATATACATTAAAGGCTAACATGCCAACCAATGCAAACACAGGTAATAAAGCTTCCCAAATATTAAGCTCTTTATTTTCTACTATATTTTCGTCTTGTGGTTGTCTTGGTTTAATATTTTGACTCTCCATAGATTATCTTATTTATCTCTGTAATGTTACAACTTTCATTACTTATATCAAAAATTCATAATTGTTGCAGTTCATCTATGATTTTAATCATTTTAAAATGTATAGTGTGTATTTCATCGAAAAGTAGTGACTAAGGATATGGTTATCTGTGTCTTATAAGCATCTAATCCAAATATTAAATGTGTTATGTCTTTAGTTACTTATTTTATAATTTTTACATTATTAGTATTTTCAATTGGTGCTTATTTTATATTTATAGAATTAAATCCAATAGCTTTTAATGGTGATTCTTCTGAAAAGAGTTTGGATATTTATAATACCAAATCTAATTCTAATGCCTCACTTTTTTCCACATCAAAATGTAATGAAGGTAAAGAGAACATGGTAAGAAAAAAATTAGAGATTCAGCAAGGGATAGAAAAACAACAAAAACAGCTAAAAAGAAATTTAAGAACTCTAAACTACATTACGCTTTTAAGAGCAGATGTGCATATAATTAAAGATCCAAAGCGTTTAGAGGAAATTAATAAGCTAAAAGAAGGTATTGAGCTTCAAATATTAAGAAATACAAAGATTTTAAATAAATATAAACAACTAGATATTAACTCAATTTAAATTTTGCCGTCATTAAAAGTTTAATAGAAATATTTAGCGATACAAAAAAGCCTGATTTTAAAATCAGGCTTTTTTATAAATATTCGTTTTTTAGATCAACTCAACTTCCAGAATATTTAGTTCCTCCATGCATGACTTCATCATTTCGTAGGTACGATGTATATCTGCATCTAAGCCTATAGAAAAACGAATAAGTCCATCGCTTAATCCCATCTCTATTTGTTCGTCCTCAGGTATTTCTGATGATGTAGAGCTTCCTGGCGCACTAAATAATGTTTTGTAGAATCCTAAGCTAACAGCAAGATAACCTAAGTTGCGCTCTTGCATTAATTCCATTAGCGCATTTGCTTTGTCGAGTGAGCCTACATCAATAGTTAGCATTCCGCCAAAACCATACTTGTAATTCATCATAGATTTAAATAACTCATGAGATGGATGAGATGCTAAACCAGGATAAACGGTTTTAAGTCCATCTTTTTCAAATTTTTCAGCAAGATAATTTGCGTTATGGCTGTGCTGCTGCATTCTAATATGAAGTGTTCTTAAGTTTTTTAATACAGAAGCAGAACGCAGACTATCCATTGTAGAGCCTAATAACATAGCAGCTCCATCGTTTACATTTCTTAACTGATCTATAAACTCTTGTGTGCCGCATACAACTCCACCAACAGTATCAGAAGAACCGTTAATAAATTTTGTTAAACTATGAATAACAATATCAGCGCCTAAATTTGCTGGAGATATAGATAGCGGTGAGAATGTATTGTCAACAACCAGTTTTAAGTTGTGTTTTTTTGCTAATTCTGCTAAACCTTTAATATCAGCAACTTCAAGCAATGGATTACTAACCGACTCGCAGTAAAGTACTCTTGTTTTTGGTGTAATGGCAGCTTCTACAACGTCTAACTTTGTGATATCTACAAACGTTGTGTCAATGCCTAGTCTTGGAGCAAAGTTTTTTAAAAATGCATAAGTACCTCCATAGATTGTTCTGCTACTTACAATATGCTCACCAGCTTTACACAATTGCATTAATACAGGTGTAATAGCTCCCATTCCAGAGGCTGTAACTGTTGCAGTTTCTGTGCCTTCCATTGCAGCAAGTGCTTCGCCTAAATATAAATTTGAAGGGGATGAATGACGAGAGTATAAGTAACAACCATCAGCATTACCTTCAAACGTATCAAACATAGTCTTTGCCGATAAAAAAGTGTATGTTGAAGAGTCGGAAATCGATGGATTTACACCACCAAACTCTCCAAAGTACTGTAAGTCTTGTATGTTATTTGCAGGTTTAAATTTCATTTTTGAAATATTTAAAATTGGTATATACAAATTTGAAAACTATTAGAATAAAAATCAACTTATAATATATTTTGTAGATAATTATTTTGTTTATAGTTGTTTTTGTGGAATAATAATCTTTATTTTTGCTCAAACGTTGATAGATTCCGAAAAATATTAAGCTAATGTTAGATCATATAGATAAAGAGTTACTAAAACTTCTTCAAAACGATAGTAAGCAAACTAATAAAGGACTGTCTCATGCTTTAGGATTGTCTGTTACAGCTGTATATGAGCGTATTAGGAAGCTGGAAAAAAATGGAATTATAAGTAAATATGTTGCGCTTATAGATAAAAAAAAGGTAAATAAGGCTTTTGTTGCCTTTTGCCATGTAAAATTAGTACAGCATTCTCAAGACTATGTTATGAAATTTGAGAGAGAAGTTCGTAAATTAGACGAAGTACTAGAATGTTATCATATCAGTGGAGACTACGATTACTTGTTAAAAGTACTGGTTGAGGATATGGAAGCATTTAGAGAATTTATGGTTAAGAAGCTCACCAATATAAACCATATAGGTAGCACACACAGTATGTTTATGATTAGTGAAGTAAAGTATACTACAGCAATAACATTATAATATGCAAAGCATAAGGTATAGACTTATTGAGTTTTTTGTTGTATTTGTTTTAATACCGATGAGTTTTGTGTTTAATTTTCAGTTATGGGTTAAGCTAGCTATTGGTGTATCAGGCTTTATTTATGTGATTTACGTACTTCTTAAGGTAGAAAATAATAAGTTTAAAATAAGGCAACATATTAACTGGACACAGTTTTGGCAACGAACAACCATTAAGTTTCTGGTAATAGCTCTTGTTACTATTGGGTACATGTATATTATAGATTATAAAAATCTGTTCGTTGTTATAAAGTCTAAACCCTTGTTATGGGCAATAATTTTATTTATATATTCTGTTTTTTCGGTATATCCACAAGAATTGGTTTACAGAACATTTTTCTTTCAACGTTACGAATCCTTGTTTAGAAGTAATGCATTGTTTATAATGGTAAACGCAGCGTTATTTTCATTAGCACATATCTTTTTTAAGAATACTTTGGTGATGATTTTAACGTTTATAGGAGGTATTTTGTTTGCGCTAACATTCAAAAAAACAAAGTCAACACTTTTGGTTTCTATTGAACATGCTATTTATGGCAGTTGGTTATTTACGGTAGGTATGGGTGAGATGTTGGGATTCCCAAATTAAAAGAATCGATAGGTTATGAAATATTCAAAAATAAAAGAATTATACAGGTTTATATTTGAGTCTTATGACAAGCCATCTCTACAAAAGCACATAGAAAAAATCATAGAGATGGATCAGTTTCTACCTTATAGTTCAACCTTTTTTTGTATTACAAATACTCAAGATTTAACCTTTGAGTATGTGAGTAAAAACTATAATGCATGTTTGGGTCTAGATGCTAAAGAAATAAAGGAAAAGGGGATGCGTTATTTCTGGAGTAGAATACATCCAGAGGATATAGAATCTTGGTTGCAGGCCTTAAATAGTCTTATGAAATTTACATTAAGTGAAATTCCAAAAGAGAAAAGAAAAGATGCTAGTTACACTTGGAATTTTAGGTTTAAAAACGCACAAGGTACATACGTTAATATTATTCAAAATACGACTCCATTAATTTTTGATTCAGAAAACAAACCTATCATTGGTTTGGCGCATTATACCGTTTTGCATCCAGACGTAAAATTAGATATTACAGCTTCGGCTAAGCTACTTAATAGTGAACAAGAATATGAAACCATTTATTTTAATAGCTTTTCTCAAAAGCTATTACATGATGGCGTAACCAATCGAGAGCGCGATATTATACGTCTGTTAATTTTAGATAAAACCAGTAAAGAAATTTCAGAAAAATTAAATATTAGCTCTCATACTGTAGATACCCACAGACGTAATATTCTAAAGAAATTAGATATAACATCTACAGGCGAATTGGTTGGGATTTTAAAGCTAAATCCACATTGGTTATAGAAAAAATACTCAAATTGAGTATTGTAAGTATGTCAGTTATTCACCAATTTTGAATGCTATTAACTTTTAGGGAATAAAGAGTCCATTTTAATTAGATTTTGATCTTTTAATAATGGGCTTTTTTATTAACAGCTCCATAATTAAAAATAGTCCTATACTTTTCGTTAATCATTAATCAATATTGTATTTTTGTGTAAGATAAAATTAACATCAAAAAAACACTTATGAAATCATACGATGTAGCAGTAATAGGTTCTGGTCCTGGTGGATATGTGGCAGCAATACGTTGTGCGCAACTAGGTATGAAAACTGCAATTATTGAAAAATATTCTACACTAGGAGGTACATGTCTTAATGTAGGATGTATTCCAAGTAAAGCCTTATTAAGTTCTTCGCATCATTACGAAGAAGCTACAAAACACTTTGAAGAACACGGTATAGAAATACCAGGAGAAATTAAAGTAAATCTTGAAAAGATGATAGCGCGTAAGCAAGCTGTTGTTGACCAAACAACAGGAGGCATAGATTTCTTAATGAAGAAAAATAATATTGATGTTTACGAAGGTTTAGGATCTTTTAAAGATGCTACACATATTAAAATTGAAGGAAAAGATGCTGGCGAGATAGAAGCTAAAAATACCATTATAGCCACAGGTTCTAAGCCATCTAATTTGCCTTTCATTTCTATTGATAAAGAACGAATTATAACTTCTACAGAAGCTTTAAAATTGAAAGAAGTACCAAAGCATTTAATGATTATTGGAGGTGGAGTAATTGGTTTAGAGCTAGGACAAGTTTACCGTCGTCTTGGTGCTGAGGTGACTGTAATTGAGTATATGGACAGAATTTTACCTACCATGGATGCAGGTTTGTCTAAAGAGCTTAATAAAGTCTTTAAAAAAGCAAAATGCAGCATGATGGTGTCTCATAAAGTTCAGTCTGTAGAACGTAATGGAGATGAAGTTGTAGTTAAGGCCGAGAACAAAAAAGGCGAAGTTGTAGAGTTTAAAGGCGATTACTGTTTAGTATCAGTTGGTCGTCGTCCATACACAGATGGATTAAACGCAGAAGCTGCTGGTGTAAAACTTAACGACAGAGGACAAGTAGAAGTTAATGAACATTTGCAAACCAATGTACCTAATATTTATGCTATTGGAGATGTAATTAAAGGTGCGATGTTGGCACACAAAGCTGAAGAAGAAGGTGTTTTTGTAGCAGAAACTTTAGCAGGTCAAAAACCACATATAGATTATAACCTAATTCCAGGTGTAGTTTATACTTGGCCAGAAGTTGCAGCAGTTGGTAAAACAGAAGAAGAGCTTAAGGAAGTTGGTACAGAATATAAAGTAGGTCAGTTTCCATTTAGAGCTTTAGGAAGAGCTAGAGCAAGTGGAGATATTGATGGCTTTGTGAAAATATTAGCAGATAAAACTACAGACGAAGTTTTAGGTGTACACATGATTGGTGCACGTTGCGCAGATTTAATTGCAGAAGCCGTAACAGCAATGGAGTTTAGAGCATCTGCAGAAGATATATCTAGATATTCTCACGCACATCCAACCTTTGCAGAAGCTGTTAAAGAAGCGGCTTTAGCAGCAACAGAGGATAGAGCGTTACACGTTTAGATTTTTTAAAAATTATGTTATTCTGAACTTGTTTTAGTATTTCAGAATATAAAAAGCGAACCTTTTTGGTTCGCTTTTTTTGTTAAATAAATAGCGCAGCATTAAAATTATTGTACGAAAATACTCAAATTGAGTATGTAAGTATATTCATTTAATACTTAGATTTGGTAAAACTTAACTTGTTTCTTAACCCAAAACCTACAACCTTGAAAAAAAGCCTTGTAATAATTGCCATTTTACCTTTATTGTTCATTTCTATACCCTTAGCACAAGCACAAGAAAGTATATCGAGAAAATGTGTTGAGACCTTACTTGAAAAGGCTGACTACTTAGAAACCACTATGACTAAGGGAATTTCTGAAGAAAATAAAAGATTTGATTTAACTTATTCTGTACAAAGAGGTGATTCTAGAAGTTGGTATAAGCAAACATTTGAGATTACTGATTATAAAATAGGTGATAAGAAAAATTTAATTTTTGATAAAAGTAATAATGTGCCTGCTTATTTTGTAATTAATAAAAACAGTAAAGATGAAAACACGGTAGATATAGTTCAATTTGATAACTATGGTGCAATGGCATTTAAAGTATTTCCATCTGTTAGAGATGAATGCTCAGAATCTTTAGAACTTGTAGCTGAAGATGATGAATATATTAACCCTAAGACTAAAAAAGAAGGTACTGATGATGTTACAATTGAGCATGTAACTAATGTTTTTTATAACTTATCAGAAAAAACAAATAAAAAAGAAGAAGCTTCAATTAATGTAAGCAATCAACATACAGAAAATAAAAAAGACATTTCAGTTCCATCATCAGATTATAATTTAGAAGCATCCAAAAATTCTCCTAATACAATTAAAAAGTTGCAATCGCAATATACAAAGGCTATTAAAGACTTGTCAGTCTATTTTGGAGGTGACGATATAGACATACATAGCTTTAATTGTTACATGGACCCTTATTCTAATTTTATTTTCTTTAAAACAAAATATAAAAAAGATAAGGTCTATTATAATGGTAAATATTATTACGACGTTATGTATGAAATTCAATTGAAGTTTACCGATGTTATTTCTGTAGAAAAAAGGAGTAACTCTATTTATTTTAACTTAAACAGTAATGGATTTAATAGGAGAGCAAAACCGCAAGGTGAGAGTTGGTCAGAATTTGTGCAAAACAAAACCGATTTTTACATAACTATTAAGAACACTGAAAAAAAGGAAGAAGCTTATGAGGCGTTTCAATATTTAGTAGAACATCCATATGGAAAAGATTAAAACAAATTAATGAATATGGCTTATAAACTATCAAAAATTGTTTTTATAACTTTAAACTTAATGTTTTCTGGTGTTATAATCGCGCAGCAAGATATATCAGACAAACAAATCTTAAAAAAGATAAAAGGCAAAAAGATAGAGTGGATTTCAGGTGAAAATAATTTGGCTAAAGTAAAAATGAAATCCACAAAAAAATGGGGAGTTTACAATATAGATGCCTATCATGATTTAGATGAAGCAGTTATTGATTTAGATGAAGTAGTAGCACCAAAATTCGATTCCATTGACTGGTTTAAAAACATGGAACCTTTCACCATTGTAAAAATCAAAAAAAAATATGGCATTCTTTTAAATCCTTATGAAGTACACGATGCAGCAGAAAGAGCAAAGTGTATCTATGACGCTGTAAAATTAAAGGAAGTAGATGGTAGGTTTTATGCGCTTGTAAAACAAAACGAAAAATGGGGATTAGTAGATTGGTTTGAAGATTTAGTTTTAGTAGATCCCACTTTCGATAATCCAGAAGATGTGCCTTTAGTTTGGATAGAAGGTTGGGCAAAAGATATGTTTGTGTCATCCAAGAAAAAATTAAAAGCCGATATTCTTATTTTTGATGAAGGTAATGGTGATGGTGTTTTCAAGGCAAGAAAAAAAGTCACTAAAAAATGGGGAATGTATCAATCATTAGGCGAAAATGATTTAAAAACACTTATACCTGCAAAATACGACAGTATTCGTTTTTTTGGATACAACTCAAATTACACAGCAGTTTACAACAAAGGAAAAGTAGGTATGCATCTGTCTTATTGGAGTTATAATGAAAACACAAAACTGTCAGTACCTTGTATTTACGAAGATTATAAAAATTTTGATGCAGATGGTGTACTAAAACTGGCTATGAAAAAAGATGGAAAATGGGGTTGGGTAAACTGGTTAACAGGCAAAGAAGAATCAGAATTTAAATACGAAACACTCGACGATTTACCATATCCTTATTATAAACAAGCCATTTGGATTGAAGACTAAATAAAGCTTACATTAGTGATTTTTGAAAATGAACCTTCAACCTTTAAAAATACCTTCAGGCTGGTCCGTTGATTGGAATTTGTTAACTGATACAGATCCAACAGAAGACACCATACACGACTTTACAGGAAGTTCTCTATTGCTTATCAGTTCGCATACACGATTAAAAGCCATTGATGTATCGTGGAGACCAGAAGGAGATATTAATGGAGCATACCAATTGCAGGTTGTTTATTTACTACCAAAATTCAACATAAAAACCAATACTCTAGATTACGAAGGAGTTTGGGAAGCACCAGAATTAGAGTTTTCTACCAAAAACCGATTAGAACTAGTCGATAAGCTAAATCATTTACTGTTTTATTTAAAGCCTTACACAGATACACGCATTTTGCTAAAACCTGGTGTTGTAGATGAGCCTAATGAAGTTATAAGACAAGAATTGTTAACTAACGATTTAACCGAAGAACTTGTAGAAAAAATAATAGCATCTAACCATAAAAAACTTCAGGAGTTACTATTAGACCACAAAGCTGTTTCCTATGCTGATGTAAAAAAAATATCACAAGATGGCGCTACTAAAGGCGTAAAAAATAAAGCAAAGCAATTGCTAAGTAGTAAACAGTTTAGAAATCAGAAATCTGAAACATCATCAGACGTTGATAAGGCTAAACTCATTTCAGCCATTACAAATAAGATGGAAGCTATTCTAGCTGAGTTACAAAAGCTAAAACCAGAAAAAGAATTCACGCTTAAAACTCATGAGCCCAATGGCTATTGGAGCTTCCATTGGAAAAGCACAAAACTTTGGAAAACCGAACATTATTTAAAAGAATGGTTTACTATTAGTTTATATGGTAATAGTGATGCGTTTTCATTAAGTGGCTCTCATAATATTAAAGATATTTTTGAACAACTTGAAGACAGACATTTTCTATATAAAGAAAAAACAATACAAACCTTTTTTAAAATGCTTAATACTCTTGAAGATCAAACCAAAGTGTCTGTTCTAAAAGCTATAGAGCAACAGTTTGATCCTAGTTTTTAACTTCAAGTAAAAGGCTTAAAGTTCTTGCATTAAATCGATAATTCTTAATCGCTTGGCGTAGCTGTCCTCGTTAACATCTCTAACAAAACAGTAGGCGCTAATAGTTTCGTTTTCAACCTTTTCTTTAAGTTCTTCAACCGTATTTGGCCCAAACTCTTTAGATTTAGAAATGTAATAGAATTCGTGTTTGTGTATAACCTTGTTAACTTTCTTTTTGTACTTGTCTTTTAGGTAGCCTTGTATATCTTCAATAGAATTTAACTCTTCTGTATAATTTGTAGTGTTGATATACATGGCAAATTCTTCTTTATCTTGGTGGTTTAGCACTAAGATATCATCGTCTTTAAAATAAGCCTTAACAGTAATAACACCGTCTTCAGTTTCTATAGTAAAAATGTTGTGAATGCTTATAGTCCAAGATGTTGTAATAGTAGCATCTTTCCTCTCAATTTCTAAGATATTATCTTCCCTAAACGTATAAATAGCCTTCTTTTTAGAAATACCATTTACTAAAACCCATTGCTGATTTATAAAGTGAGAATCGTGATGACGATCGTAATCAAACGGTTTTAAATTAGGGATGGTATTATGAAGATGTGTACTCATTAAGCGGTTAATAACATAGTCTAGAGACTATGATAACGATAGATTTGGACTTTTATTTACCTAAAGTTAATAATTTTCGAGATGATTTAAAACATCTTTCTTATAACTTCGACTAATAGGTAACGCTTTTCGATTAACAGTTTAATTTTCATAATAATACATGGTAGGATTAGAGATGTATTTTTTTAAATTCATTAATTTTGTAAAAATTTTCCTATGGAAGAGCTAACATTAACAACACCAGCACTTTTGTTTTCAGCCATATCTTTAATTATGTTGGCTTATACAAATAGATTTTTGGCTTATGCTGCAATCATAAGAAACCTTAGTGATAAGTATTTAGAAAGAAAAGAAGTAGTGTTAATTAGACAAATTAATAACTTAAAACTAAGATTGAATCTTACAAGATGGATGCAAATCTTGGGTATCTCCAGTCTATTACTTTGTGTGCTAACAATGTTTTTAATATATATAGATCAACACAATGCGGCAGTTTGGATATTTGGATTTGCTTTGTTGCTACTTATTTTGTCTTTAGCATTATTAATACGAGAGATCCAAATTTCAACATTGGCGTTAGAGCATCATCTAAAAGATATGGAAGACCAAATAAGTGAGTAAAATTTTATAAATTTAATTGTGACCTGTTAAAAAACTATGTGTCTTAAACGTATAACCAACCAAGTTAAAGTAGAATTTACCAAGAAAATTGACTAAAGACGCAATTCATAGCCTAACCGATGAAGCGCTCGTAGAAGCAATCGTAAAAACCAACGACACTATGTTGTTTGAGGTGCTGTACGACAGATATGCTACTATGGTGTACAACAAGTGCTATGGTTTTGCAAATGGTGTCGATGAAGCTAAAGATTTAACACAAGACGTTTTTTTGAGAGTCTTTATTAAATTAGCTAGCTTTAAGGGTAAATCTAAATTTTCAACTTGGCTTTACGCATTTACATACAATCATTGTGTAAATTACGTAACCAGAAATACAGCAAAGAAGATTGAAAAACAATCTGTAAGTTCTGAAAATGTAGATATTGAAAATATTGGTGAAGATATTGATTCTACTCGTGAGTTTGAAAGTATGCGTGTAGATCAGTTAAAGAAAGTGATGGAGTTGATATCGCCAGAAGAAAAAATGATATTATTATTAAAGTATGAAGACAATTTAACAATAAAAGAGCTGTCTGATGCTTTAGAAATAGGAGAGAGCGCAGTTAAAATGCGTCTCAAAAGAGCAAAAGAAAAACTTGTACGTAAGTACGAAAATTATACGAAAGATGGAGAATCCATTTAAGCAAATTAACCAGCCTTTAAAAGAGGTTCCAGCAGAGCTGAAAAGCAAAGTCATGCACGACATTGCCATGGCGAAGCTATTTATGGAGCTGGCTGAGTTGTTCTCGTATAATATTGGCCACATTATAGATAGTGTAACGGCTAGCAGAAAAGAATAAATACTTAATACCCTAACAAAAAACAAATAAGTATGGATAAGGTAAACGAATTTTCGGATGTAGCATTAAAGTCGCTCACCAATATTTGGTTAGAGATTACCAAAATATTTCCAAATATTATTGGTGCTTTTATAGTATTGATAGTTGGTTGGATTGTTACCAAACTAATTGTTAAGGTTATTAAGAAAGTTCTTAAAATAGTTAAGGCGAACAAGTTAGATGATAAGTTAAATGATATTGAAATAATAGAAGGGAAAAAGCTGAATTTTGATACGGTTAAAGTCGTTTCTAACCTAGTAAAATACTTAATGTATATCATAATATTTGTTACTGCTTCAGATATTATGGGCTTGGATATTATAACAGAGCAGATAAGTAATTTACTATCCTACATACCACAGTTATTAGCAGCTGTTGTTATTTTCGTATTAGGTTTGTTGTTTGCCAATTTTGTAAAGAATGGACTTAAATCGCTATTTGAATCTATGGAGCTATCAGGTGGTAAAATGATTAGTCAGGTGGTATTCTTTCTAATGCTAACTTTCATAGCCATTACAGCACTAAACCAAGCAGGTATAGATACAGAGATTATTACCAATAATATTAATATGATTATTGCTGCTTTCTTATTAGCATTTGCAATTGCTTTTGGACTAGGAGCAAGATTGGTGGTAGGTAAACTAATGCAAACGTTCTATGCCAGAAAAATGTTTGAAGCAGGCCAAAAAATTACCTTTAATGGAGAAACATATTCAATTGATGAAGTGAAAAGTATATCAGTTATACTTAAAAATGATAAAGGAAGATTGGTAGTGCCAATTAATGAAATAATGGAAAATCAAGTACAAATGCAGGATCAGCTATAAGGTTAGGGTTATAGATTTTATTTTACAATAAAATGTGATCCTGCAGTACTTGACGTATAAGGATGACCTCTTCAATTTTTGGAGAGGTTTTCTTTTTTATCTCCGTTTCTTTTTATTACGTTTATTATAATTCTTGTCACCTCTTGTTTTAGGTTTCTTATATTTTTTAGCAATTTCTCTTCTATAAGAACCACCTAAGTTTACCTTTTTGTTTTTCTCTTTTTTCTCATGAAAAGCAGGTCCAGGTATATCTTCTGTGCTTCGTTTGGTAGGATTATTGCGCTCACGAATTTGTGGACGTTCTTCTTCAATCAGTTCGGTAGAAATTGTTACATCTTCAGGAAGTTCCACTAAATCAATTTTCATTTGCATTAAGCCTTCAATGCGTTCTCTGGCTTCCTGTTCTTTCCCAGTAGAGAATAGCAAGGCATTACCTTGTTTCTCGGCACGACCAGTTCTACCAATTCTATGCATGTAATTTTCAGGATAATCAGGCGTGTCAAAATTAATAACGTGTGTTACATCATCGATGTCTAATCCTCTTGCCATAACATCTGTAGCAACGAGTATACGATGTTGTCCTTCACTAAACTGTTCTATACTTCTAAGTCTGTAGTTTTGTGTTTTATTAGAATGAATTACGCATGAATCTCCTGGGAAAATTTCTTCAAGCTGATCAAATAAACGGTCGGCCATTTTCTTGTAAGCTACAAAAATGAGAACTCTAGAGTATTCGCCTTTATCACTAAGCAAAGATTCAAGTAAGTTGACTTTTGTATAAAAATTAGGAACGTTGTAACGTTTTTGCTTTATATTTTCTAGCGGTGTACCAGAAACAGCAATCGATATCTTTGTTGGATTAATGAAAAAATCCGTAATCAATTCGTCAACATCAGTAGTCATTGTTGCCGAAAACATTATGTTTTGTCTGCGTTCTGGCAAGATGTCAAAAATATTCATTAGTTGATGTCTAAAACCTAGATCTAACATCACATCAACCTCATCAATAACTAATTTTTGAATAGATTTAAGCTGTAAAACTCTACTCACTGCTAAATCATAAAGTCTTCCTGGTGTTGCTACAATAATATCCAAGCCTTGAGCTACAGCTTGTTTTTGAGTATTAATATTTGTGCCTCCATAAACACCCAAAACACGGTTGTTGATGTATTTAGACATTTTCTCAATTTCTTCAACAACTTGCACAACTAGCTCGCGAGTTGGTACCAAAACCAAAACTCTAGGATTGTCTTGTCTTGAGTATTTAAGATGACGTAAAATAGGTAACATATAGGCAAATGTTTTACCTGTACCTGTTTGCGCAATACCAACTACATCTTTTCCAGAAGCCACTACATTAAAAGATTCAGCCTGTATAGGAGTAGGTTTATTAAAGCCTAAGTCTTCAATGGCATTATATAAAGGAGTATTTAGGTTTAAATCTTGAAAAGTCACAGCTATAGATTTTGTGCAAAGCTACTATTTATAATCTATATCAGTTTAACAAATTGCGATTAAGAATTATTTTATAACTCGCTTCTAATGACATTTTTGGCTTTAAAGTCACAATACCTTCTTTCTCTTCAATCTTCTGATTGGTGTCTTCAGTGTCTGCAACACCAAGCCACGGCTCTATACAAACGTATGGTGCATTTGGTTTTGCCCAAATACCTAAGTAAGGGAAATCTTCAAATATTACAGAAAGTATTTCTCCGTTTGTTTTGTGCTTTAAAGCTACTTTTCTAGATTTTAAATCTTTAAAAATAAGCGCATCTTCATTAAACAAATCGCCGCGTAGATTGATGGTATTTGGACTATCAAAAACGGACTTAGTTTTATTGGTTACAAGTCCAGTTTCCATATTTAATAAATAAGATTCGCTGGTTTCTTCCTTTTCAAATTCTAAAAAATAATCCGAGTAAGCTTCATCTTCAAACAAAGGACAAGTAAAAGCAGGATGTCCACCAAGAGAGAAATACATGGTTTTATCATCAATGTTTCTTATGGTGTGGTTAACTATAATTGTGTTGTCTTTCAATTCATAATTAATTTCAAATTCAAATAGAAAAGGAAATATTTCATATAGGTCTTCATTAGAATTTAAAAAGAAAGTTATGCTAGTTTCAGATTGTTGTTTTACAATCATTTTATCGTTATGCCTCACAAAACCATGCTTTGTCATATTGTAAAGCTTGTTTTTATAGATGTAGCTGTCATCTTTCATACTTCCAATAATAGGAAATAGGTTAGGAGCGTGGCTTCCCCAAACATTAGGGTCTGCGTGCCATAAAAATTGATTGTTGTTGTTTACAGCTGAAATTTTACAGAGTTCAGCTCCTACAGTTTTTATATCTATAGATAATAGGTCATTTTGTATTGTAGGCATGATGTTTGTTTTTAGAAAGATACAATTCTTATTGCATTATAACTATTCTAGTTATTTTTGCAAATATTTAAAAATTCTATTGAGAACAACAACCTTTCATAAGCCAAAAGATATTGAAGTTTTTAAACAAAACATTTTGTTGTGGAGCCAGCAGTTTGATGATGTTGTTTGGTTAGACTCTAATAACCATAAAGACCAGTATAGTAGTTATGATGCTGTTTTGGCAGTTGATGCTTTTACAGCATTGAAAACAGATTATTTTGATGCTTTTGAAAATTTAAAAGAGTATTATTCTACCACGGAGGACTGGATTTTTGGTTACCTCACTTACGATTTAAAAAATGATGTAGAAAAGTTAAGTTCAAAGAATTTTGATGGATTATATTTTCCTGATCTCTATTTTTTTCAGCCTAAAAAACTCTTTTTGTTTAAAGATGATGAGGTGGAAATTCAATATATGAGAATGGTTGATGATGAAATTGAAAGGGATTTAGTTGAAATTATACAAACTAGTCATCTAAAAACACAAGAGTCTAACAATCCGATTAAAATAAAACTCAGAATTCATAAAGATGAATATTTTGAGAAAGTCAATAGAATGTTAGCTCACATCCATAGAGGTGATATTTATGAAGCTAATTTTTGTCAGGAATTTTATGCTGAAAATAATGTCATAAATCCATTGGAAGTGTACAACAAATTAAATGCAATATCTCAACCACCTTTTGCAACATTTTTAAAGTCTAATAATAACTATTTGTTGTCAGCTTCACCAGAGCGCTACATTAAAAAAGAAGTACAAAAAGTTATTTCGCAACCTATAAAAGGGACGGCAAAACGTTCTGAAAATCAAAAAGAGGACGAGCTGTTAAAAAGCACTCTTTCTAAAGACAACAAAGAGCGTAGCGAAAACATAATGATAGTGGATTTAGTGCGTAACGATTTGTCTAAAACAGCTGAAAGAGGTAGCGTAAAGGTTGAAGAACTATGTAAGGTGTATTCTTTTATGCAAGTGCATCAAATGATTTCTACAATAACGTCTAAAGTTTTAGAAGATGTTCATCCTGTAGATATTATAAAAACAACGTTTCCTATGGGAAGTATGACTGGCGCTCCAAAAATTTCGGCAATGAAAATTATTGAAGACCTAGAGGAAACTAAGCGAGGATTATATTCTGGTGCAGTAGGTTATTTTACTCCATCTGGCGATTTCGACTTTAATGTTATCATCAGAAGTATTCTTTATAATGCAAGTAATAAATACCTTTCATATTCTGTTGGTGGCGCTATTACGGCTCAAAGTGACCCTTTAAAAGAATATGAAGAATGCCTGATTAAGGCTAAAGCTATGCGAGAGGTGTTGGAAAATTAGATAATTAGACAGCCAGATTTTTAGACGTTTAGATCTTGAGATTGTTTCTAATCGCAATCTTATCTAACAGATCTAAGAAATTCTATTCCAAATGACTTCTAAAACTTTTTTTAACGCGGTCGAAAATCAATTCTATCCTAGATGTTGTGATGTTCTTTATTTTGGCAATTTCATCAAATTCTAGATTACCGAAAATGTATAAATCAACAATATTTGAAATATTAATTGGTAACCAATTGTAGAAGCGACTAAACACTTTTGGAGATTCAGTTTTTGATAGATTTTCAAGTTCAAAAGCTCTTAAAATAGAAGTTTCCTTGTCTTCATATAAGTACAATTCGTTATCCATGTCCTGTCTGTAAGAAATATCATTCAGCTCGGTGTTTAAGATTAAATCTAAGTCTGCATCAATTGTGTATTCTTCACCAAGTTTAGCTATTTCATTTCTACGTATTTCGTCTGTGCTAATCGTATTTTTATGAAAAACTTCTTTCTTAAATAATTCGTTCATGTAATTATCAACAAGTTTAAAAAGCTCGAGTCTTACAGCTGCGTATTCTGCCTCAATATTAAAGCCTTTACTGTAGAGTGTAATGATACATTCATCTATAATACCGTTTGATGAATACATGTTTTTTGGTAAAATGCCAGTAGATTCTGCTATGTAAATTCTGTGCTTTACATAAGGATGCAAGTGCTGTACTGCGGTTAGCACTTTTTTGTCAAAAGTAGTTTGTGCAGATTTTGCCGAAAGTTCTTTTATTGTGCTCATAACCAAAGTTTTTAAATTACTTCTTTAAAGTTACCAATAAAGAAGGTATTCCAATATGATTTTTATCATTTTAACGTAATTGTAAGAGTAGTACATTATCGTATCTTTACACTATGTTTAGTGCTTTTTCATCTCATATTAATAGTCGTTTTTCATTTTTGAAAAATGCCAAATCTGTCATTGCAATTTCTGGAGGAATAGATAGTGTGGTGCTAGCACATTTGTGCCACAAACTCAATTTTAATTTTGCTTTAGCACACTGCAATTTTAATTTAAGAGGAAAGGAAAGCGACGCAGATGAAGCTTTTGTTTTAGACTTAGGAGAGCAGTTAGATGTGGAAGTTTTTATTCAGAATTTTGATACTGAAGCCTATGCTAATGAAAACAAATGTTCTATTCAAATGGCAGCGCGAGAATTGCGATATGATTGGTTTTCTGAATTAGCACAACAACTAAACTTCGATTACATCTTAACAGCACATCACGCAGATGATAATCTCGAAACGTTTTTAATCAATTTCACCAGAGGCACAGGACTTAATGGGTTAACAGGAATTCCGGAACTGAATGACAATATTGCAAGGCCTTTATTGCCCTTTTCTAGAGCAGTTATTGAAGCCTATGCAAAAGCAGAAACCATTAAATGGCGAGAAGATCTAAGCAATACATCCCGAAAATATCTAAGAAACAAACTACGTCACGATGTAGTGCCGATTCTTAAGGAAATTAATCCGCAATTATTAGATAGTTTTCAGAGTACATTAGCGTATTTAAATGATACAGCAGATATCGTAGAAGAAAGCCTGAATGCTGTGGCTAAAAGAGCCATAACAGATATGGATGACAACCATATAAAATTTAAAATTTCAGAATTTAAAAAAGTAAATAATCCAAAAGCCTACTTATTTGAAATGTTTAAGGATTATGGCTTTTCAGAATGGAGTGATGTTGTAAATCTACTCGATGCTGAAACAGGAAAGTACGTAATTTCAAGCACGCACAAACTTACCAAGCATCGCGAGTTTTTAATTCTAACAAATTGTCATTCTGAACTTGATTCAGAATCTATTTCAAAAAATAAGCCTGTCATACTGAGCGCAGTCGAAGTGCAAAAAGGCCAAGTTAAAACACCAGTCGGTATTTTGTTTTTTGATGAAGCGGATTCTTTAAAAGACAATAATCAATCCGCAATTTATGTAGATGCAGAAAAGCTGAAATATCCCTTAGAACTTAGGCATTGGCAAACAGGAGATGTTTTTTATCCTATTGGTATGAAAGGCAAGAAGAAGGTGAGCAAATATCTTAAAGATGAAAAGTTAACACCAATAGAAAAAGATGACACTTGGATTTTAACATCAGAAAATAAAATAGTTTGGGTTGTTGGGAGAAGAGCAGATGACCGTTTTAAGGTAACAGACCAAACAAATCAAATTTTTAAAATAGAATTAAGATAATTTTGTCAGGCTGAGCGCAGTCGAAGCCTATCTAGTAGATATGAATTTAACTCTAAAAGGAAACATCGTAGATATACAAAACCGCAGTATCTATAAAGGAGAAATCACCATAGAAAATGGTAAGATCAAATCAATTAAAAAAAAAGACTGTATAGAAAACCACTATATCTTGCCAGGTTTTATTGATGCTCACATTCACATAGAAAGCAGTATGTTGGTGCCAAGCGAGTTTGCAAAAGTCGCTGTAAAACATGGTACAGTAGCCACAGTTTCTGATCCGCACGAAATCGCCAATGTTCTTGGTGTAAAAGGTGTGGAATTTATGATAGAAAACGGAAAACAAACGCCTTTTAAATTCAATTTTGGTGCACCAAGTTGTGTGCCTGCTACAAGTTTTGAATCGGCTGGAGCTGTTATAGACTCTGATGACATAAAAAGCTTAATGGCGAATCCAGATATTAAGTATTTGGCAGAAATGATGAATTATCCTGGCGTTATTTACGACGATGCTGAAGTTTTAAAAAAGATAGAATGGGCAAAACATTACAACAAGCCAATCGATGGCCATGCGCCAGGTTTACGAGGTGAAGATTTAACTAAATACATTTCTGCAGGTATTTCTACCGATCATGAGTGTTTTACCTATGAGGAAGGTTTAGAAAAACTTCAAAAAGGCATGAAAGTCATCATAAGAGAAGGTAGTGCAGCCAAAAATTTTGAAGCATTGATAGGATTGTTAGACGATCATTTTCAAAATATGATGTTCTGTAGTGATGATAAGCATCCAGATGATTTATTGTTAGGTCACATCAATCAACTTTGTGCAAGAGCAGTAGCTAAAGGTAATGACATTTTTAAGGTTCTTCAGGCGGCTTGCGTTAATCCTGTTAAGCATTACAATTTAGATGTCGGCTTGTTGCAAGTTGGAGATACAGCAGATTGTATTGTGGTTGAAGACTTAACCGATTTTAAAACACTTCAAACGTATATTAATGGTGAATTGGTTTACGATAATGGTAAATCTAAAATACAACATGTCAATTTCGAAAATCTAAACAACTTCAATACCAGTAAAAAAGCAGTTGAAGATTTTAGAGTTGAAGCTAATGCAACAAAAATAAGAGTTATAGAATGTTTGGATGGCGAATTGGTTACCAATCAAATCACTGAAGAAGCCACAGTTGTAGATAATAATCTAGTCTCTAACACAGAAAAGGACATCCTAAAAATGACTGTTGTTAACCGTTATCAAAATGATAAACCAGCCATGGCATTTATAAAGAATTTTGGACTTAAAGAAGGATCAATTGCAAGTTCAGTAGGTCACGATTCGCATAATATTATTGCAGTTGGAGTATCTGATGAGGCTATTTGTAAAGCGGTTAATCTGTTAATTGAAAATGAAGGTGGTATATGCGCTATTAGTGATACAGAGCAAAAAGTAGTCGCACTGCCTGTTGCTGGTATCATGAGCGATAAAGACGCTGAGACTATTGGAAAACAGTATTCAGAATTAGATAAAATGGCTAAAGAACTAGGTAGCAAACTTCACGCACCATATATGAGCCTGTCCTTTATGGCATTGTTGGTGATTCCATCTTTAAAACTCAGTGACAAAGGTTTGTTTGATGGAGGGAAGTTTGAGTTTACAGATTTAGTTGTTAATCCTTCTTAAATAGGCAAAAAGTATTTTTAATATCTGTGTTTGAAACAATATATTTAATTATTTGTTTGTGAGAATTATATGATATATTTTGAACGTTTTAAACATACGATTTTATGAAACATTTTTACTCCTTTATTTTATTAGTTTTTGGTTTAAAATTTTGTTTTGGGCAACTAGGGTTTACTGATAGTGTACTCTTTGATAAAAATAATAATATAGGTTATGTAAACGAGACTTTATCTGTAGATATAGATAATGATGGCGATAAAGATATATTGGTTGCGACAGCCACTAATGTCGGTTGGTTTGAACTAATTGACATTAATTCAGGAGATTATTCTAGCTTTAATATAATCACCCAAATTTCAACAAATAATTCTGATATTACATCAATGTATACTATTGATATTGATATGGATGGTGATGAGGATATAGTTTTTGGTTCGTCTTACGATAATAAAATTTTTTGGATTAAAAATCTGGATGGACTAGGTAATTTTGGTGATTCACAATTAATTTCGGATAATATTGATGGTTTGACAGACATCAAATCAGATGATATTGATGGTGATGGAGATAATGATATTATTTCAATTTCTTCAAATGACGGTAAAATTGCTTGGTATGAAAATTTGAATGGGTTGGGAAGTTTTGGTAATCAGCAAATAATAGCAATAATTAATCAACCAAATTCAGTTTTATCTGTTGATATTGATATGGATGGAGATATGGATTTAGTTTCTAATTCATTTTCAAATAATGAAGTTATTTGGTTTGAAAACTTAGATGGTGTTGGAACATTTGGAACTGAAAATTTAATAGAGCAGTTAGATTATTTTGTGTCTAATTCAATGGATGCTTCTGATATAGATGGTGATGGAGATTATGATTTAATAGTTGGGTATAGTACAGCTGCTGTCATAAATGATAGAATTGTATGGTATGAAAATTTAGATGGTTTTGGTAATTTTAGTTCAAGTCAAATCATCTCTAATAATATAGATGTACAATATGCGCTATCTGTCGTTTCTTTGGATTTTGATAATGATGGCGATAATGATGTAGTTTCTGCTTCTGATAATGATGGTAAAATCGCTTGGTATGAGAATATAAGTGGCTTAGGTGATTTTGCTTCTCAGATAATAATTTCTGATAGTTTTGAAAATGTTAAAACCTTGGATGTTGTAGATGTTAATGAAGACGGTGTCTATGATATATTAGGAGGCATAAATTCACCATCTCAAATAAGTGAAATAAAATTAGAATATAATTTTTCGGATGGTGGTTTTTTTGAAAGTATCATCAGTTCATCCTCTGGTAACTTAGGCGAATTTTATCCTATTGATGTGGATAATAATGGTAATATTGATATTGTATCTCAATACTCAAGTTATAATAATGATAAATTCCTTTGGCTAAAAAACATTGATGGTAGTTTTGAAAATATTTCACCGCAATATATTTCTACAGGATATAGAGGTGTGAGCATATTACCTGCTAACATCAATAATGATGAATTTATTGATTTTTTTGTTAGAAGCTCTCTTGATGATGCTACATTTTGGTGTGTAAACTATTATGGCTCTATTTTTCCTTTTACTGTTTTTGATTCTGATGATGAAACAACAACCTTTAGTTTTAGTACCAACGATTTAAATGGTGATGGTTTTGATGATTTGGTTATGGGAAGGACCTTAGAAAATGAAATAGTATGGTATCAGAATAGCAATGGTGTTACCTTTTCATCAGAAAACTTATTGTATAATACGAATACTGTTCCTATCGCTAATTCTTCTACCAATGTTCACACATCAGATATTGATGGTGATGGCGATTATGATATTTTGGCATCAATTGGTCTTCAGTTTAACGAATCTAAGATTGTTTGGTTTGAAAACATTGATGGTTTAGGGAATTTTTCAGAAGAACAATTTGTCTATTACAACACTGGTGGTAGTAGTGTAGGGACTTTGTATACAGCTGATTTAGATTTGGATGGAGATTTGGATGTTGTGACTTATTGGAGATTTGAAGATAAAATTGTTTGGTATGAGAATTCTGATGGTAATGGAAATTTTAATACCGAAAGGATTGTTGCAACCAATGTAGATGATGTTGTAGATTTATCAATAGGTGATTTGGATGGTGATGGTGATATGGACGTAGCATCGATATCTGAAGATGACGGTGTCGTAGCTTGGTACAATAATCAAGACGGTCTAGGTAATTTTAGTTCTCAACAAATAATAGCATCAAATTTAGTATTGGGACGTTACGTGGTCATTCATGATATGGACAATGATGGTAATGCAGATATTGTTTCTTCACATGCGGATAAAATAATTTATCATAAAAATCTAGGAATAAACACCAATGAAATAAGTGGTGTTTTAAAATTAGACGAAAACCTAGATGGTTGTAATACCGGTAATATAAGGGTCAATAATTTATTGATTGAAACGACTGATGGTGTCAATAGCATCTCTTCTTTCAGTCTTGGTGATGGTTTTTATCAATTATTCCCTAGTGAAGGAAGTTTTACAACATCGATAGTGAGTGAATTACCAAACTATTATACTTCTAATCCAAATTCCCAAACATCAAGTTTTACTGAAATTGGAAATATTGATATCATTAATTTCTGTTTAGAGCCTTCAAGTATCTTCAACGATCTAGTTGTCTCAGTTTACCCATCATTAAACGATCCTAGACCAGGTTTCGATACAGCTTACCAAATCGTTTATAAAAATATAGGAACTACACAATTAAGCGGTTCAGTTAGTTTTGAGTTTGATGATACCAAGCTACAATTTTTAAATTCCAGTGAAACTGTTACATCACAAACAACAAACACTTTAAACTTTGATTTCACAGACTTAAATCCTTTTGAAACCAGAACTATAGATCTAGTGTTTAATGTCTTTGCACCACCAACCACTACTATTGATGATGTATTAGTGTCAACAGCAACCATAAATCCAGTTTCTGGTGATGAAACAGAAGAAGATAATACATTTGAATTAAACCAAACCGTAATCGGCTCATACGACCCTAATGATATCACGGTTTTAGAAGGTTATGAGATTTTTATTGAAGATGCAGATAAGTATTTACATTATTTAATTCGTTTTCAAAACACAGGTACAGCTAGTGCCATTAATGTAAGCGTAGAACATATTTTAGATGATAAGTTGGATTGGGCAACGATGCAGTTAGAAAGCTTAAGTCATACAGGTCGTGTAGAAATTGAAAACCAAACAGATGTGAGTTTTATTTTCAATAATATCAACTTACCAGACAGTACGAGTGATGAGCCTAATTCTCATGGTTATATTGCTTTTAAGATTAAACCTAAGTCAAATGTTCAGGTTGGTGATGTTATAAGTGGAGTAGCAGATATTTACTTCGATTTTAATCCGCCAATTATTACAAATACAGTCAATACGGAAATTGTTGAGCCTCTAAGTATTGATGAGGTAAGTGCAGAAACGGTGAAATTATATCCAAATCCTGCAAAGAATATGATTTACATCACTTCAAATCAAGTGATAGAAGAACTTACGGTTATGGATATTAATGGTAGAGCATTACAATCATTAGAAATTTCAACTACAGATTATAATTTAGATATTTCAAAACTTTCTAAAGGTGTTTATTTTGTAGAACTACAATCTGGTAAATCCAAATCGACAAAGAAATTTATAAAGAATTAATCAATAAATTTAGATTACTAATCCATATTTAAAACCTTATGATCTAAACAACATAAGGTTTTTTGCATTGTTAATTANAGTTAAAAGTTTTGAGCNGCACAATCTAATCATCNAAAAGTCTAACAATCTCACTATCTTTAAACCTTTCAAAAAAATCAACCCTNATATGATTAAGAATTTTACGCTCATTTTACTACTATGTATCGCTTTAGTTAATTGCAAAGANGAANAACANCAAGCNCTCGAAAATNCTGAAACNGNNAAANTNGAAGANACNTTNGTNAAGGATAATTANACNAAAAAAGANGTNATGNTNGNNATGCGAGANGGNATTAAANTNCANACAACNATCTATTCNCCNAANGANACNTCTAANACNTACCCAATNTTAATGATGCGTACNCCTTANAGNTGTNGACCTTANGGAGAAGATGANTNNAGNAGNAANATAGGACCAAATAAATACCTTATGGAAGANGGNAANATTATGGTNTATCAAGATGTTCGNGGTCGNTGGAATAGTGAAGGAGTTTATGATAATATGCGNGCTTATATTCCAAATAAAACAGGAAACGAAACTGATGAAGCCAGTGATACTTANGATACTATAGANTGGCTAATNAATAATGTTGAAAATAACAACGGNAAGGTTGGTACNTATGGTATTTCGTACCCAGGATTTTANACGACGTATTCGCTGTTAGATGCACATCCAGCNNTAAANGCAGCNTCNCCACAAGCGTGTATTGGNGATTTCTTTTTCGATGATTTTATTCATAATGGNGCCTNTTTATTGAGNTATTGGNGNGCAACNTCTGTNTTTGGNTACATGAANGATACNCCAACAACNGAATCNTGGTANNAATTNCCAGANNTNGGTACAGAAGATCANCATCAGTTTTTCNTAGATNANATGCCNTTGAGCAANNTGAATAANTTTTACGACAGTACCAATGTGTTTATGNAACAGNTAAAAACNCATGTNACNTATGATGATTTNTGGAAAAGCAGAGGCATTATTCAACATTTAAANGATATAAAACCAGCAACGATGGTTGTTGGTGGTTTCTTTGATGCTGAAGATTTGTATGGACCATTCAATACTTACAAAAACATTGAGAACAATAGTGATAATTACAACACCGTAGTTTTTGGCCCTTGGAGTCATGGAGATTGGGCAAGAAATTCTGAAAGGCAAGTTGTGGGTAATATTCACTTTGGTGATAGTATTTCAGACTATTTTCAAAAAGAAATTGAAACAAANTTCTTTAATCATTTCTTAAAAGGTGAAGCCGATGGTAAAACAGGATTACCAGAAGCGCAAATGTTTAATACAGGTACAAAATCATGGCAATCTTTTGAAAGTTGGCCACCAGAAAACACAGCTAAAGAAAGTTACTTTTTACAACCTTACGAGCGCTTAACGCAACGTGCTACTAGAAATATCGCAACTTCAGATTTTATAAGTGATCCAAAAAAACCAGTACCTTATACAGAAGATATTAAAGTTGGGTTTACACCACGAAAATTTATGACAGACGATCAGCGTTTTGCATCGAGACGTCCAGACGTATTAACGTTTGAAACCGAAGTTTTAGAAAATGATATTACGCTTGCAGGTGATATTTTAGCAAAGTTAAATGTATCAACTACAGGAACTGCAGCCGATTGGATTGTAAAAGTAATAGATGTATATCCTGCAGATACAGAGAATACTGACGATGTGCAAGATCATTTAAAGTTGAGCAACTACCACATGATGGTACGTAGCGAAGTGTTACGTGGTCGTTTTAGAAATAGTATGGAAACACCTGAACCTTTTGTGCCAAACAAAAAGACAGCAGTAAATATTAAGTTGCAAGATGTGTTTCACACGTTTAAAAAAGGACATAAAATTCAGGTGCAAGTACAAAGTACCTTTTTTCCATACATAGATGCTAATCCGCAAACCTATGTAGATAATATTTTTGAAGCCAAAGAATCAGATTTTAAAGCGCAGACGCACAAGGTATTTAATGATTCGTCTATTGAGTTTACTATACTTAAGTAAAATAATAAACGTCGGTTCGAGTGAAATTGCTTCTGGCAATTTTGTATCGAGAACTTAATTTCTTGACTTCTCGATACAATTCCTCATACTTCGGAATCACTCGAAGTGACGATTAGAAATAATCGCTGATTACTAAAAAATGCCAATAATAGAATCCACATATAAACCACCATTTTGGGCAAAGAAAAGCTTTGTGTCTACAGTATTTTCAGGATTAGCCAGAACAGTAAACGGTGTTGTGCAAACCAGAGAGCGCATCGAGTTAGAGGATGGTGATTTTATGGATGTGGATTGGAGTTATGCTGAAAGCCCTTCGGACAAAGTGATTATCTTACTTCATGGTTTAGAAGGTAATGCGCAACGACCATACATTACAGGAACCGCCAAATTATTTAATGAAAATGGAATAGATGCTTGCGCTTTAAACTTTAGAGGTTGTAGTGGTGAGCCTAACCGTTTGTACAGAAGTTATCATTCTGGTGCAACGGAAGATTTAGATGCGGTTATAAATCATATTTTAGAGAAAGACAAGTACAGCGAAATCTATATAAAAGGTATCAGTCTTGGTGCTAATATGGCCTTAAAGTATGCAGGTGAGCACAATGACTTACCAAAAGAATTAAAAGGAATTGTTGCTGTGTCGTCACCATGCTATTTGAAGGGTTCATGTGATGCCTTGATGAGTTTGAAAAACAAACACTACGCAATCAGGTTTTTGGCACATCTCAAGGAGAAACTGAAACCTAAATTAGAGCAGTTTCCGCAAGATATTTTCATAACAGATTTTAATTCTATTAAAACCTTAGTTGATTTTGATGATGTTTATACTTCAAAGGCTCACGGATTTAAGGATGCCTTAGATTATTATGAAAAGTCCAGTAGTCTACAATATTTGCCGAGCATTATCATTCCAACTTTAATTATTAATTCGCTTAACGATTCATTTTTGTCTGCTGAATGTTATCCTGTAAAAGAAGCAAAACAAAATCCTAATCTTTATCTCGAAATGCCAAAGTACGGCGGACATGTTGGATTTATAGATAAAAAGAATGTGTATTATAATGAAAGACGCGCTTTGGATTTTGTAAATCAGATAATTAGTGGTTAATTTGGTTTTTCTGTAATTTACTTCAATGAAAAAACGTTACATTTTTATTCTTTTTGTTTATTTTTTCTTTAATTCTTATTTAAATGCTCAGATAGAGCTTACTCATAATGTTGGTAATGAGGTGATTAATACAGGTATGTTTTCCTGTCCTGAACCTGAGTATTTTGCAAGAACTTTTACGCTTCAAGATTTTGGGATTGCTTTAGGTTCAGAATTTGAGATTACATCTGGAGAATTTGCAATTGCATCTTCATACGGTGGAGCTATGGCTAGGTTTAATATTTATGAAATAGATGAAAATTTTCCTGATACTTTTGATGAAAACAATTTAATTGGAAGCAGTCAAATAGTTAATATTCCATACGTTTATACCTATGGTGACCCGGAAATTATTAATGTAGAATTTCAAAGTCCTGTAGTTGTTCCGAGTGGTGTAAGTCGCATTTTGGTAGAGGTTGAAAAAATTGACAATCCAAATGAGGTAGCCACTTTTGTAGCACATTTTGCAGGGACAGAATTAGATAATGACTTTTCTTGGTATAAAGGTTGTGGTGGTGCTGCGGTTGGTAATGATTACCTGACTACTTTAGATACAGCAGTACCAAAGCCCAATGCTAGATTTTATATTAAAGTTACAGGAACTGATAGTATTATAAATGCGCAAAACGAGTGTTTAGGAGAAACAGTTGATTTTAGCTTAAGTTCCAATGAGACTTTTGATTCTGCTTTATGGGACTTTGGAGATGGGCAAACAGCTATTGGGTTAAATGTTTCACATCTATATCTCAATTCAGGTAATTATGATGTTAATGTTAGTGCCACATATAATGGAGAGACTTTAAGTGGTTTTAAGACCATTGAAATTTATGAGAATCCAAATGTCAGCACAATTGTGAATTTATCTCAATGTGACGAAAACTCTGATGGATTCACTATTTTTAATTTAACTAATGCTAATTCAGATATTTCAGCAAATTATCTTTCTGAAACTATAACTTTTTATGAAAATCAATTTAACGCCGAAAATGAAATTGAAGCTATAGTTGCACCAACAGAATATCCAAATGAAACAATAAATTCTGATATCGTCTGGGCACGAGTAGAAAACGAAAATGGTTGTTTTGCCACTTCCCAAGTTAATTTAAATGTTACTTCAACTC
This sequence comes from Winogradskyella sp., assembly GCA_002722255.1. Taxonomy (GTDB): domain Bacteria; phylum Bacteroidota; class Bacteroidia; order Flavobacteriales; family Flavobacteriaceae; genus Winogradskyella; species Winogradskyella poriferorum. The sequence continues at coordinate 138,390 of PBLD01000003.1, forward strand.
AGATTCCTGATACGTATTTTAGGGATTTTTATGAATGCGATACGTTAATGGATATCCATGATGGTATTACTGTATTCGATTTCAGTATTGTAAATTCAGAAATTGAGACAATGTTTCCGAATGGTCAGAATTTAAATATTTCTTATTATGAAAACCTCTTGGATGCATATGGAAATTTAAATTCAATACAAGATATTTCAAATTATACCAACACAACACCTATCGCTCAAGATATATATGTTAGGGTGGTTAATCCTCTAAATAGCGAATGTTTAGGAATAGGGCATTACATAACATTGCATGTAGTTGAGATGCCTATAGTAACAGGTCCATTGTTAATTGAAGAATGTGATTATGATAACGATGGATTAGTGGAATTTTCGACATCGAATTTTGAGTATTTACTTTCTGATTTACAAACATTAGATGTTAGTTTTCGCTATTATGATGAAGATGGAAATGAATTGCCGAGCCCACTGCCAGATCCTTTTATAACATCGGATCCTATTACCAATATTACGGTTTCTATAATTGCTGAAAATCAAAATATTCCTTCTGGTGGTTGCGAAGTAACAACTGGTATTACTCTGTTTATAAATTCAGATTATAATATAGGTGAAGTGCCAGATTACTTCGGCTGCTTAGACGCTTCAGACAACTTCTTTACTTTTGATACAAGTAATTTAGAAAGCTCTATTTTGAATGGACAAAATGACTTAGAAATTTCATATTTTGATGAGAATAGTAACTTAATAGAAAGTCCCTTTCCAAATGAATATTCATTAAGCGAAAGTGCAACAATAAGAGCAATTGTAACTAATAATCAAGACCCTATGTTATGTCCATTGGAGATTGATATTAATTTCGAAGTGGCTTTAAAACCTGAAGACATCCAAATTGATGATGTTTATCTGTGTTTTGAAGAAGGAGAGGAGCAAATATTTTATTTACGAGAGTATCTAGATGCTTCACTAGAAGAATATAACATTACAAATTCTGAAATAAATGCCTATAGTAATGGTGTGTTATACGACGACATCATAAATGTAAATTTTCAAAATTTAAACCAAGCTGAAATAAATTACAGAATTGAAAATGCTGATTTCCCAGAATGTTATTCTATTGGGTCATTCAATATAATTTCTTCAAAAAGACCAGTTATTGGTGATTTATCAGATATAATACTCTGTGATGATGAAAGTAATGATGGATTCGAAAATTTAGATTTACAATCAATAAATGAAGAAATATTAAATGATTTGCCAACAAATCAATATACCATATCCTATTTTGAATCTTATGATAATGCCTTGGAAAATATAAATCAATTAGAAGAAATGGTTGGGTCAACTGACGATAAAACAATTTATGTTAGAGTTTCGAGTCAAGAAAATATAGATTGTTATGATATAAGTGATTTTAATCTTGTTGTTAAACCAGTTCCTGATATTTCAGAAATTCAAAATGAATATTATATATGTAAAGGGGAAAGCTTAAATGTTACCGCAGGTGATGGTTTAGACTATTATTATTGGTCCAACGGAATGACAACTTCTAGTATATCAATTACAGAAGCTGGTGAATATAGTGTAACTGTACTTCGAGACTATCCTGAGATATCTTGTGAAGTTACTAAAACGTTTGTTGTTTACGAATCTGAAGAACCTAATAGTGTGGAAATAGTTGTTGTAGAAGAATCTATAACCTCAAATGATATTCAAATTATTGCTAGCGGAATAGGAGATTATGAATATTCTTTAGATGGAATAACATATCAAGAGTCAAATATCTTTTATGATTTAACTCAAAGTGATTATACTGTTTATATAAGAGATCGAAATGGCTGTGGCGTTTACATTGAAGAGTTATTTTTATTGAGATACCCAAAGTTCTTTACTCCAAATAATGATACAGAGAATGATTATTGGCAACTTTATAATGCTAATAAAGAACTTCTCAATAAGCTTTATATTTTTGATAGATACGGAAAATTATTGATAGAGCTAGATCCTAGGTCAGTGGGTTGGGATGGTACTTATAATGGTTTACAAATGCCTAGTAGTGATTATTGGTTCATGTTAGAACGCCAAAATGGAAAAACCTATACAGGACATTTTGCACTTATTAGATAGCTTGTTATCTTAGTAATTTATAGAAAATCAATTCTTTATGCTCAAAAAAGTTTTTGGAAGTGCCGTTTTTGGTGTTGAAGCTACAACGATTACAGTAGAAGTAAATGTAGATAAAGGTGTAGGTTACCATTTGGTCGGACTTCCAGATAATGCCATAAAAGAGAGTAATTACCGTATTGCAGCAGCTTTGCAAAATAACGGTTACAGAATTCCAGGAAAGAAGATTACAATAAACATGGCGCCAGCCGATTTACGCAAAGAAGGTTCTGCTTACGATTTAACTTTGGCAGTGGGAATTCTAGCAGCATCTAATCAAATCAAAGCCGAAAATCTAGACGAGTATCTTATCATGGGAGAGTTGTCATTAGATGGTAGTTTGCAACCTATAAAAGGTGCGTTGCCAATTGCGGTAAAGGCTAGAGAGGAAGGTTTTAAAGGTTTTATTTTGCCAAGCCAAAATGCCAAAGAAGCAGCAATAGTCAACGACTTAAAAGTTTATGGTGTCGATAATATAAAACAAGTCATCAATCATTTTGATAAAGGTGAAACCTTAGAGCAAACCATTATCAATACACGAGAAGAATTCTATAAAAACCTCGATTTCCCTGAATTTGATTTTGCAGATGTAAAAGGCCAAGAAAGTATAAAACGTTGTATGGAAATTGCGGCAGCAGGTGGTCATAATATTATTTTGATTGGTCCACCAGGTTCTGGTAAAACGATGTTGGCAAAGCGGTTGCCAAGTATTTTGCCACCAATGACGTTGCATGAAGCTTTGGAAACAACCAAGATTCATTCTGTGGTTGGACGTGTTAAAGATCATACAGGTTTAATGGCTCAGCGACCATTCAGAAGTCCACATCATACGATTAGCAATGTAGCCTTAGTTGGAGGCGGAAGCTACCCACAACCAGGTGAAATCTCACTATCGCACAACGGAGTTTTATTTTTAGATGAGTTACCCGAGTTTAAACGTGAAGTTTTAGAGGTTATGCGACAACCCTTAGAAGATAGAGAAGTGACCATTTCCAGAGCAAAGTTTACTGTTACCTATCCAAGTTCGTTTATGTTGGTTGCAAGCATGAATCCAAGTCCAGGAGGTTATTTTAACGATCCTGATGCACCTGTAACGTCGAGTCCTGCCGAAATGCAACGGTACATGAGTAAAATTTCGGGACCATTATTAGATCGTATCGATATTCATATCGAAGTGACTCCTGTGCCTTTTGAAAAGCTTTCAGATGACCGAAAAGGTGAATCTTCAGTCGATATTAGAAAACGTGTTACTACTGCTAGAGAATTACAAACAAAACGCTTTGAAGATTTGGAAAATGTGCATTATAATGCACAGATGAATACCAAACAAATACGCGAGTATTGTAAACTCGATGAAGGGTCTTTAGAATTACTAAAATCTGCTATGGAGCGTTTAAATCTTTCCGCAAGAGCGTACGACAGAATCTTAAAAGTATCAAGAACCATTGCGGATTTAGAGGGTTCTAATGATGTCACTGGAGCACATATAAGCGAAGCTATTCAATATAGAAGTTTGGATCGCGAAGGCTGGTTGGGTTAATCGTCTTTTAAGAAATAATTTTTAACATTTTCATTGCTTTTACTATCTCTCCATTCAAAAGCAAGCTCTTCTTCAACAATGAAGCTATAGCTATTAGAAGCCATTTTACCTGAAGTATCTTTTTCAAACGCCATAATAGTGCCTAAACGGGTTAAATCCATATAGCGGTTTTCCGAGATTGGTAATAATTCTACTTTAGCCAAATCTGTTTGACTGTCTTTGCGTTTGTAATAAAACTTACCGTCTTCTACCCAAAATTTTCTCGGTCCATAGTCACCAGAGAAGGCTTCATTCTGTTTTAAGATTGCGGTTTCGTCATTATCGTTAATGTATTTTAAATACGCTATAATGTTAGGAAGATAGCCATGCTTTGGGTTTTCTGTAAGTGCTGTTTCATATAGGTTTAAAGCAGTTTCAAGGTCGCCTTTATCAAATGCTTTGTGAGCATTTTGTATGGATTCGTCTTCTTTCCAATACCAAAATGAATTTAAGCTGTTATAATTATATTGAATAAAATTGATACCTATAGGTTTGCCAGAATCACTAAGTATAAGGTTGTGCTTAAAAGTTTTATCGTTTAAAAATCCTGATACAGCATTATGCTCTCCTGCAGGTAAAAGCGCATGCATGGTTTGATTTTTTATATACTGAATAAGCCTGTTATTATCTATCCAATAGGTCTGCTCTTGTTCATTGAAGCTTGAGCGATATGTGCCTTCAAATTTTTTGAGTTTAGAAATGTCATAACCTTCTTTTTGTATGTAAGCTAAAGCAGAATCATAGACTTTTGCTCTATACTTAGTATAGGGAAAATGCAATTTTATATCCTCTAATAGTTTTTCGGCATTTTTAAAATCTCCTTTAAACAATGTTGGTTGAAGTCTGAACATTTTTAAGGAAGGGCTTAAAAACTCATATTTCTTAATTTCCTCAATGAGCATATCGTCGTTGCCATTAACCAAAGCAGCCATAGCAAGGTTTATACCTGTGTCTGGACTTTGATTAATATTAAATAGTCTTGAAGAAGATTCATAAAATTTATCAGTTTGCTTGGTTTCGCCATAAATACTGAAAAGCACATGATTGTAAAACTCATTCATCGGATCGACTTCTAGTTGCAATTTTACTTGCTCTATAGCTTCATCAAAATTTTCGTAAGCTAAATTTCTTTGAATATATACTTCCAATTGCTTTTGTATTGGTAGTCTATTTCTGTATTTAAAAGCTTTGTCAGCCAGGTCTTGTACTTCTAGTCTTCCACGACTTACATGAAGCGATTGTTTTGCGTATTCTAAATAGGCTAGTGCAAATTCTTTGTCTATAGTCACAGCTTTGGTGTAATTGCCTTCAATATATTCTCTAACAGCTTCTAGAGAATTACTCATAAACTCATTTATAGGGTAGTCTAAATAGCGTAAATCTTTGCTTTCTACAAAACCAGAATTTTCTACTACAAATACAGAGATTTCATCAATTAGTTCTAAAAGATCTTCTCCCTTAAATTCTTTTTCTTTTAGGGATTTTCCATTTGTAGATTTTCGTTTATATACAGTAATGCTATAATTGTCTCCTTCTTTATTGAAACTTCCATCGATATAAAAATCATTAAAAATTGATGCGTCTTCAATTTTAGTTGAAGTGTCTGTGTAAAAAGAAAAATCTGGGCTTAAACTTTTGTTCTGCAATAGATCTTCTTTTAAAAGTCTGCCAATTCCGTAACGCATCCAGTTAATAGAATCGTTATTACTTAAATTTTCAAAACCATAGATAGGAACTCCAATTCTAAATTCTTCTTTAGTTATAGTTCTGGTTTGTGATTTACCAGATTCGTCAGTGTAGTTTATTTCTTTAGTAGTGGCACCTAAGTCGCTATTTCCAAAGCCAAAGTAAAGTCCTAAAAATAGCAGTATAAAATTAAGTGGAATAATTATTTTTTCTCTAAGCTTTATAACTCGCTTGCTCAATCGCTCTTGGTGATAAAAGTATATCAGAAGCGAAGGGCTTATGCCAATAAAAAACCACAATAAAATATCTACCCAATAAGGTGAGATGTTGTAACGGTTTAAAACCCAGTCTATAAACTGTAGAAAGGTCCAGGCGGCAACCAAGTAAGCGGCAAAGAATTTTAGTGTGTTAATCCATTTCTTTTTGGTTTCAGGAGTCATGATTTTTGGTAATAGCTTTTTTGAAAATACAATGTAAGATTCAACTTTAAAGATAAACAGTATTGTGAGTATATCAATAGTAAAGCATCAAAAGTTATGTAAAATTACTTTTTAATGTATTTTTACTAGATACACAGGGTTTTTATTAAAAACATAAAAAAGTAATACATGAAATTTTATAAACTTCTAATCATACTTGTCTTGTTGGTAGGCTGCCAGAATTCTGAAACCGTAAAGAAGGATTCTAAGCCAAAAACAAAAGTTGAAATCGTAGATGTTCCACAGCTTAATCTAGAGCAAGCTAATCGTTTAGCACAATTGCCAATTCATTGCATTAATACCGAATATCCTAACAAGCTAGGACAGGTTTTAGGTGGTAATGAAGATCTAAAATCTCCACAAGAATTGCATCCTGTGTTTTATGGCTGTTTCGATTGGCATTCAGCAGTTCACGGACATTGGAGTTTGGTAAAGCTATTGAAAGAATTTCCGGAGTTGAATAATCGTGAAGCTATTATTCAAAAACTATTGACTAATATTTCAAAAGAAAATATAGCGCAAGAGGTTTTGTATTTTAAAGGGAAACATAATACCTCTTACGAGCGTACATATGGTTGGGCTTGGTTGCTAAAGTTGGCAGAAGAACTGCATACTTGGAGTCATCCTGAAGCTAAAATCTTAGAAGAAAATCTTCAGCCTTTAACCAACCTAATTGTTGAGCGTTATTTAGAATTTTTACCAAAACTGAATTATCCAATTAGAGTAGGTGAGCACCCTAATACTGCTTTTGGGTTGAGTTTTGCTTATGACTATGCTTTGGCTACTGATAATACACAATTACAAACTTTGATTGAAACCAGAGCAAAGGAATTTTATTCAGACGATCAAGATTGTCCGTTAGAGTGGGAGCCGAGTGGTTTCGATTTTTTATCACCTTGTTTAGAGGAAGCTGCATTAATGAAGCGCGTTTTGGCTAAAGATGAATTTTTGTCTTGGGTGAATGATTTTCTTCCAGAATTAAATAATGAAGATTTTGATATCGAAGTTGGCAAAGTATCAGATAGAACCGATGGTAAGTTGGTGCATCTCGATGGAGTAAATTTTTCAAGAGCATGGAGTCTAAACTACATTGCGAAGGATTTACCAGAGCTTAATCATCTTCAAAATTTAGCAAACAAACATATTAAATATTCTTTGCCAGGCATTGTTGGCGATAGTTATGAAGGAGGTCATTGGTTGGGTAGCTTTGCCATTTATGCGCTAAACTCAGTAAGTAACTAATGAAAAACTGGTTCAAAAATATTGGGCCAGGACCTTTGGTTGCAGCAGCTTTTATTGGTCCAGGGACTGTAACCGTTTGTACTCTAGCAGGTGTTAATTTTGGTTATGCCTTGCTTTGGGCAATGGTATTATCGGTTTTTGCAACCATAGTTTTGCAAGAGATGGCAGCACGATTAGGAATTATTGCCCAAAAAGGATTATCTCAGGTTATTCGAGAAGAGGTAAAAAGTCCTGTTTTAAGAGGTTTTAGTGTTGTTTTGGTATTATCTGCCATTGTTGTAGGTAATGCAGCTTACGAGGCAGGAAACATCAGTGGAGGTGCGTTGGGTTTAGAAACACTTTTAGGTCATCCAACCGTTAGTGTGTTTAATGTAGAGTTGTCTGTTATTCCATGGGTTTTGGGTTTGCTAGCCTTTATATTACTGTACTTAGGAACTTATAAAGTGCTTGAAAAAGTTTTAGTCGGTCTCGTTATTTTAATGAGTTTGGCATTTCTGTCAACAGCAATTCTTACCAAACCAGATGTTATTAGTATACTGAAAAATATGCTACTGCCACAATTCCCTGATGAAGGTATATTAACTATTGTAGCACTTATTGGTACAACCGTAGTGCCTTACAATCTGTTTTTGCATGCGTCTTTGGCAAAAACGAAATGGAACAAGAAATCAGATATTCAATTAGCCAGGAAAGATAATATTTTAGCTGTGGTTTTAGGTGGTATTGTTTCAATGAGTATTATTATTTCAGCAGCAGCAATCAATATAAAAGATGTAAGTAATGCAGCAGATTTAGCTTTGGCTTTAGAGCCATTATTTGGTGTTAATGCCAAATACTTTTTGTCGGTTGGTTTATTTGCAGCTGGAATCACAAGCGCCATTACCGCACCTTTGGCTGCAGCTTACGTGGCAAGTGGTTGTTTAGGATGGCAAACAGACTTAAAATCTAAGCGTTTTAGGGCAGTTTGGATGTTTATTTTAGGTCTTGGTGTTGTGTTTTCTTCGGTAGGCTTTAAATCCATAGAAATTATAAAATTCGCGCAAGTAGCTAACGGTTTACTATTGCCTGTAATTGCAGGCTTTTTATTGTGGGTTATGAATAAGACATCGGTTTTAGGAGTTTATAAAAACTCAAAATTTCAAAACTTTTTGGGTTTAATTATCTTGGTAATCACTATCTTATTAGGACTAAAAGTAATTCTAAGTGTTTTTAATCTTATATGAGTTTTAAAACTGTAGATATTAATGCCGATGTTGGTGAAGGTTTGGGTAACGAAGTGTTGTTGATACCTTATTTATCGTCCTGTAACATAGCTTGTGGAGGTCATGCAGGTGATGCCAAGACCATGACTGAAGTAGTGCGTTTAGCCAAAAATCATAAGGTGAAGATTGGTGCGCATCCTTCATTTCCTGACCCATTGAATTTTGGAAGAACAGTTATGGATATCTCTGCGGCAGATTTGTACAGTAGTTTAAAATCGCAAATCCGAAGTTTGCAAAAAATTCTGCATAACGAAAATGCGCAATTGCATCATATAAAACCACATGGTGCGCTTTATAATTTAGCAGCTAAGGACGAAAAAACTGCCAGAATAATTATCGAAGTTGTAAAAAGTATAGCTATGCCAATTCAACTTTATGTGCCCTTTAATTCTGTGATTTCTAAGCTTGCTGAACAGGAAAAAATCAGTGTCACTTTTGAAGCTTTTGCAGACCGAAATTATGAAGAAGATTTAAGCTTAGTTTCGCGTAAAAAAGAAGATGCAATTCTTCATGAAAATTCAAAAATTTTGAACCATATTTTAGGGATGATTCATCGTGAAAAAGTAATGACAATTAATGGAGTGGAAGTGCCGATAAAAGCATCGACATTTTGTGTGCATGGAGATACTAAAAATGCACTTGAAATTTTGGAATTTTTAACCAAGGAATTACCAAAATATAATGTGAAAATTCAATAAATGTTTAATGGAGTATGAATTAAAATTTTCACGTTATAATGAACATTCAATTTTAATTGAATGGCCAGCTATTATGGATGAAAATATGCTAAAAGACATCCTTAATTTCAAAAATATAATTGAGAAAAAATATATTAAACAAAAAGTTGAGGTAATTAATGCATTCAATTCGATATTAGTAATTTATAATTATACTATAGATAATATCAATGATGAGATATTTAGGCTAAAAGCGCTAAAATTTACCGAAGATGATCTTGTAGATTCAAAATCTAAGTTATGGAAAATTCCGGTGTGTTATGACGATGAATTCGGAATGGATTTAAACGAATTTTCCAAACAAAGACAGCTTTCTAAAACTGAAGTTATTGAGCTTCATTCTTCTGCAACATACATTATCTTTTTTATTGGTTTTTTACCTGGGTTTTTATACTTGGGAGGACTCGATAAAAAGCTTCATTTGGACCGAAAATCTACACCCAATTTAAACATAAAAAAAGGTGCTGTTGGTATAGGTGGAAACCAAACCGGAATCTATCCACAAAACAGTCCTGGAGGTTGGCATATTATTGGCAAAACTCCTGTAGACTTTTTCAATGCAAAAAGCAGCCCTCCATGTGTTTTTAATGCAGGTGATCAACTCAAATTTTATCCCATTTCTAAGTCAGAATTTTTAGACTTAGAACAAGATGTAAAGCATGGTTGTTTTCAATTAAAGCCTTTACAAAATGCTTAAAGTTCTGCAACCTGGATTTTATTCAACCATACAAGATTATGGTCGTTTTGGCTATAGAGACTATGGAGTTCCTGTTTCTGGTGTTATGGATTTGTATTCGGCTCAATTTGCAAATGCTTTGCTTGGTAATACTAATGATGCCGCACTTATTGAAATGACTATGGTAGGTGGTAAATTTCAGTTTTTAGAACCAACCACTATTGTTGTTTCTGGAGCTTTTATGAATCCTAAACTCAATGATATGCCTATTGAGCAGCATAAATTAATGCATATTCACTCTAATGATGTATTGCATTTTGCACAAGTAGAGCAAGGCTTTAGAACCTACTTAGCCATTAAAGGAGGTTTTAAATCTGATGTGCTTTTAGGGAGTAGAAGCCAGTACAATCCAGTTACTTCCAACAACACAATACACAAAGGAGAGTTAGTTCCTTATCAATCTTTTTCTAACCTTTATGGTTCAAATTCTAAAGTCAAATTTGATGATTCCATATTGAAGTCTAACACCTTAGATGTCTTCAAAGGGGCTGAATTTGATAGACTTTCAGAAAAACAAAAACTGCAATTAGAAAATGGTGAGTTCAAAGTGTCAAAATACAATAACCGAATGGCTTATCAGTTAGAGCCAATGGTTGAAAATGACTTAGAACCAATACTAAGTGCACCAGTTTTACCTGGAACTGTCCAACTTACACCAAATGGCAATTTAATAGTTTTAACGAGAGATTGCCAAACTACAGGAGGCTATCCAAGAGTACTACAGTTGATGGAAAGCGCAATAAATATGCTTGCTCAAAAAACAACAGGAAACACATTAAAATTTAGATTAAAAGAATAAATTTGTAAGAAAAGAATGAATAATAGTTTTTATATGTTTCATAATTTCAATACATTAGATTTAACTATTAATTAAACCTCAACATTATGAAAAAGCTATTGTTACTTCTAGTAGGTGTGGTTATTGGTATTGCCGGAACCTATTACTATCTATCAACCAATCAAAATTTAGAAGAAATGACAAAACCAAAAGGATTAATTACTCCAGCTGAAATTAAAGCACTCGACCAAGCTTATAATAGCAGACACACTATTATTAGTGATTCTTTAATTAAAACACCAGACAACAGATCGTCTTGGTATGCTCTAGAAGAGATAGAGTCTTATATTGCACATGCTAAGCAACAAGCAGATTCATTAGGTTACACCTTAGACGGATTAAGACTTTATGCTGGTGCCTATCCAGATACCAAAGAAGGACCAGGATTAATGACCATGTTCTTTGTGCCAACAGGCTCTAAAAATGTATCAGAAGGTTCTGTGTTGCCAACTTTACAAGGTGGAGGTAATGATATTGGAGATGCTGATGGCCTTAATAAGGGAGGTGATGGAAGCCCACCAAGTGCAAATTATCCTCAGTAAGTCTAAAGTAAGTGTCAAATTATTTACTGGCAATTCATATTGTTGAACTTATTGCTGCTCTTGCAGGTACTTATTACTATCTAAAAACTAAAGATAGCCAAATGAAAATTTTTATTTGGTATCTATGGTTTGTTGTTTTGGTTGAAACTGTTGGGATGTACGGTTATCTATTGCTAAACAACTATGATTACGATTGGTTTATATGGCTTAAAAACAGTATTATCTGCTCTAATACTTGGTTGTATAACATCTATTCATTTGTCTCAATTCTAATATTTGGAAAGTTTTATTTAAAAATTATTCATCAGAAATCATCAAAAATCATTATTAAAGTAGCAGTTGTTGTATATGTCACTTTTGCAATATTGTATTATTTAATTAAAGGAACATTCTTTGAAAAGTCATTACCTTATGATGTTTTCATGGAAACATTTATTGTATTTGTTTTTGTAATTTTATACTACAAACAATTATTGGCTAGTAATAAGATTTTACTTTTTTATAAATTACCTGTTTTCTATATTAGTTCCAGCCTACTATTGTGGTATTTGTGTGCAGCTCCACTATTTACGTTTGATGGTTATTTTTTCGCAGTAAATAAAGGGTTCGTTCAATTTAGACTAGTTTTCATGTTCCTTATTAATATGTTTTTATATTCATGCTATACATTTGCCTTTTTATATACTATTCAATTCAAAAAAGAATAACGGAAGAGGAGATTGCATTGATTGTATATGTCGTCTTTTTTGTATTAACTATTGTTGTTGTTTTTGTTATTTTCTTTTTGACCTTTCAAAAGAGAAAAAACCAACTATTATTAAAAAATATTGAACAACAAAAGCAATTTGACCAAGAGCTTATAAAAACACAACAGGAAATTCAGGAGCAAACGCTTAAGAATGTTGGTAGAGAATTGCACGACAACGTAGGTCAGTTATTAGCTTTTGCAACTATGCAAATAAATAGTGTGTCTCGTAATGCTACTGAAGACCTTAGGCCTAAAGTAGAAAATGCTTCAGAAGCTTTAAAAGAAAGTTTAGCAGAGGTCAGAGCCTTGTCAAAATCACTAAACAGTGATGTTATACAAAATATGGGTTTTAAGCCAATAATAGAAAATGAAATTAACCGCTTGAACAAATCAGGCTTAATAGAAGCATCGCTTAAAATTAAAGGCAAGGATCAAAATCTTGAGAATAAAAAAGATGAAATTATTTTGTTCAGAATAATACAAGAGTTTCTTTCTAATACCTTAAAATATGCTGAAGCTGAAACTTTAAAAGTTTATCTGGATTATGGTATCGATAAGCTCAAAATTAAGGTTAAAGATGATGGAGTAGGATTTGATGTAGAAAGTGCTGAACAAGGCTCTGGAATGACAAACATGAAAAAGCGAGCAGAGCTTTTAGAAGCAGAATTTAATTTAGTGTCACAACCAGATAAAGGTACAGTACTAACCTTGATTTACCCTTACAGAAACGTTTAATTTTCGCAAGCTTGCCATAAAGTATCATTAGGTAAAGGTGCTGTAATACTCAATTTTTCTTTCTTTACAGGATGTGTAAATTCTAATCTTCTTGCGTGTAAGCTTATGCTTGCATCTTTATTGCTTCTAGGAAATCCATATTTTAAATCTCCCTTAATTGGGCAGCCTATTTTAGCTAACTGACAACGGATTTGGTGATGTCTTCCGGTTTCTAAATCAATCTCAAGTAAGTAGAAATTATCTAAAGTTTTTAAGATACGATAATTTAAAATTGCTTTTTTACTGCCTTCAACTTCGTTATCAAAGGCAGTAGATTTATTGTTTTTTGGGTTTTTCTTCAACCAGTTAACCAGTCGGTCTTGAGATTTAGGTGGTTTGTTTTTTACCAAAGCCCAATAGGTTTTATTGGTTTTCTTTTCAGCAAATAGTTTATTTAAACGCGGTAAGGCTTTACTGGTTTTAGCAAAAAGCACAATACCTGTAGTTGGTCTGTCTAAACGGTGTACTACACCCAAATATACATTGCTAGGTTTGTTGTACTTGTCTTTTATAAAGTCTTTTACAACATCACTTAATGGTTTATCACCAGTTTTATCCCCTTGTACGATATCACCAGCACGCTTGTTAACCACAATAATGTGGTTGTCTTCATATAGAACTTGTAAGTTAGATTTGTTAGATCTGTTAGATGCTTTAGACATGTTAGATTTTTAGAGATGATTAAAATTTTGAAATCATTTTTATAATTTCATTTAAGTCATTGTTTACTTTCTTTAAATCTTGTTCTGAGATAAATTTTAAATCATAAGCAATTAATAACTGTGTTTCTATTTCGTAAGCAGAACCTATTGATATGGTTAAGAATCTAATAAAATCTTTGTTGGAAGATCTCGCTGAGCCTTCTGCAATATTTGAAGGAATAGAAACAGAGGCTCTTCTTAATTGATTTACTAAACCAAATTTTTCTGTCTCTGGAAAATTAGATGTTAGTTTATAGATTATAGAACAGAAAGCTCTACTTCTTTGCCATATTTGAAGTTCTTTAAACTTATGAGCCATACGAGTCAATTTTGTATAACAAGCAATCCAATTAGTCTAAAAATCTAACCAGTCTAACAATCTAATCAGTCTAATTTAATACTGCTCTTTCTCATTAGGAAAATCCTGACTCTTTACATCTTCAACGTATTGCCCAATGGCATTAGTCATGTCTTCATAAAGATTCATGTAGCGACGCAAAAATCTAGGATTAAATTCGTGTGTCATACCAATCATATCATGCACAACCAGTACCTGGCCATCAACACCATCACCAGCTCCAATACCAATTACAGGAATGCTTACGCTCTCTGCAACCTCTTTTGCCAAAGCAGCAGGTATTTTTTCTAATACAATGGCGAAACAACCTGCTTTTTCCAGCATTTTAGCATCTTCTCTTAAGCGTTCGGCTTCTTGTTCTTCTTTAGCTCTTACTGTGTAAGTCCCAAATTTATATATGGATTGAGGTGTAAGACCTAAATGTCCCATTACCGGAATTCCAGCATTTAAAATACGCTTTATAGAATCTTTAATTTCTTTTCCGCCTTCAAGTTTTACAGCATGTCCACCAGATTCCTTCATAATTCTGATAGCAGAACGAAGCGCTTCTTTAGGATCACTTTGATACGTACCAAACGGTAAATCAACAACAACTAATGCTCTATCTATTGCACGAACAACCGAAGAGGCATGATATATCATTTGGTCTAATGTTATCGGTAGTGTTGTTTCGTGACCTGCCATAACATTACTAGCAGAATCACCAACCAAAATAACATCAACACCAGCTCCATCTACAATTTTTGCCATAGTATAATCGTAAGCAGTAAGCATTGATATTTTTTCACCTCTAGACTTCATTTCTACAAGGCTTTTTACGGTAATTCTTTTATATTCTTTTTTTGCGACTGACATATATAGTTAAATTAATATCTGTAAAAATAAAGAGTTTTGTTAAACTTTCTTTAATCTAAAGCGCAAATACTGACAAATCATTAATTTGAATTAAAATTATTTCAATCATGAAAAAACTAATACTATTAATTGTATTTTCTTTATCGCTTGGTATTCAAGCACAAGACACAGATTCTGAAGCTGTAAAAACAACGATTATCACCTTTTTTGAAGCCTTCCACAAACAAGACACTACTGCTTTAAAAACCATGGCGAAAGGTGATATAAAGTTGCAGTCTATTTCGGTAAACAAGGAAGGGAAGTCAGTATTAACAGAAAGTGAATACAGTCAGTTTCTAAAAAGTATTGCAAGTATTCCAAAGGATAATACATTTGAAGAGAGGTTGCTAGATTTTAATATTCAAGTAGATGGAAATATGGCAAATGCTTGGACACCTTATGAATTTTGGTATAATGGCAACTTTAGTCATTGTGGTGTTAATTCCTTCCAACTAATAAAAGAAGATGAGGAATGGAAAATTATTTATTTAGTTGATACCAGACGAAGAGAAGGGTGTTAAAAGTAGATCATTAGATTTAAACTAGATCATTAGATTATTAGAACTTTAGATTTCTAGATTAATGGAAGAATCTATCGCGTCTAAAAAATCTAACTAATCTAATAAGTCTAACTAATCTAAAAAGTCTAAATCAACAATCACTCAAATGTACACCAACAGCTAGTCCACCTTCAGAGGTTTCTTTGTATTTTGTGTTCATATCCTTAGCAGTTTCCCACATGGTATTTACGACCTTGTCTAAAGGAACTTTCACATTATTAGGATCAGTTTCTAAAGCTAATTCTGCAGCATTGATAGCTTTAATAGCTCCCATAGAATTACGTTCTATACAAGGAATTTGAACCAATCCACCAATAGGATCACAGGTAAGACCAAGATGATGCTCCATAGCAATTTCGGCAGCTACCAAAACCTGTTCTGGTGTTCCGCCAAGTAATTCGCACAATGCACCAGCAGCCATAGCAGATGACACACCAATCTCGGCTTGGCAACCTCCCATTGCTGCACTAATGGTAGCTCCTTTTTTGAAGATGCTACCGATTTCACCAGCGACGAGTAAGAATTTTTTGATATGCTCAAAATCTGCATCATGGTTTTCAATCACCATGTAATACATTAATACAGCAGGTATAACGCCAGCGCTACCATTTGTGGGTGCTGTAACCACACGACCAAGCGATGCGTTAACCTCATTAACTGCTAAAGCAAAGCAGCTTACCCATTTTAGGATTTGTCTAAACTTAACTTCAGTTTTTCTGATGGTTTTTAGCCATTCTTGAGGGCTCTCGTAAGTAAAGTCTCCAATCAAATTTTTATGCATATCATATGCACGTCTGCGTACGTTGAGTCCACCAGGAAGTGTACCTTCGGTATGGCAACCAACGTACATACACTCTAGCATGGTATCCCAAATGCGTTGCAATTCAAAATCAATGATTTCTATATCTCTTATGGACTTTTCATTTTCTAAAACAACACCAGAAATTGGTAAATTAAGCTGATGACAAAATTTCAATAATTCATCACCATAAGAAGTGGGATAAGGAAACGTACAGTAGAAGACTATTTTATTAGCTTTTGAAACTTTACGTTCTTCTTGCACTACAAATCCGCCACCAATAGAGTAATAGGTAGACTTATAATTTCGACCATTAATTAATGCTGAAAATGACATGCCATTAGCATGAAACGGTAAAAAGTTACGATTGAACTTAATGTCTGTATTAACATCAAAAGTAATAGGTCTTTCGTTGTTAAACATTAAGGTGTTGGTGTTTTTTATTGAAGAGATAATGATGTCTATAGTGTCAACAGGAATACGTTCTGGATCAGCACCTGTTAAACCAAGTAAAACAGCGAGATCTGTAGCATGGCCTTTTCCTGTTAAAGACAATGAACCATATAGGTCTACAGTTATTTTTTCGACCTTAAGAAAACGATTTTTGTCTTTAAGTTCTTTAATCCAACGTTCTGCTGCGCGCCAAGGACCTAAAGTGTGAGAACTCGATGGTCCTACACCTATTTTTAGCATATCAAAGACAGAAATACATTCCATAAAATTCAATTAATTATTCCGGCAAAGATACATTTTGTTAAATACTTAAAAGCAAAAAAAAGCGATGATAAATATCATCGCTTAAATACTTTTTTTTAGGAAAACTTTACTGTAAATACTGTACAACATCATTAAAGTTATTGATATCAATGTCGTTACTATTTATCAAATCAGATGGTAAGGCAACAACTCTAAATATTTGATTTAAAGTGTCATTGTCTGATAATGTATTGAAATCAAAACTACTTTCTGCGTCCATGAATAATCTTAACTGAGTAAATTCATCCTGATAATTGTACTGAAAACTTCCATTATCAGTATAGATGGTTTGTGGTAACAGTCGCCAAACAGGATCTGGATTTTCATTCCACAATAAATAAACTAACACCATATCGTCACCAACTAAAAAGTCAACAGGATAACTTATTACTTGTTCAAATGCGTTTCCAGTTGTAAAGTCTAAAGGGGCTGTTTCAAAGGATTGGGCTACAAAAATACCACCATCTTGTCCATTAAGACCAGGAGGTCCTTGTGGTCCTGGATCACCTTCACAGGCAGTAAATAATAAAGTGAATACGGTAATTAAGAATAAAATACGCTTCATAATAACTAAATTTTTTTCAATAATACATCAAATCGTATTCCAAAGTAGGTGTAATTGAAAAATCTTTTCAGAAAAGTAATCTGACATCATGTCACATTTTTTGTCATGGCATAATCATTGACTATAAGTAAACGAGTTTAAAAATTAAATACACAAAAAATATATACACTAATATTATGAGTAAGATTATTGGAATTGATTTAGGAACAACCAACTCTTGCGTTTCTGTAATGGAAGGTAACGAGCCAGTTGTAATCCCAAACGCTGAAGGTAAGAGAACTACACCTTCGGTTATCGCTTTCGTAGAAGGTGGTGAAATTAAAGTTGGTGATCCGGCAAAAAGACAGGCAGTAACTAACCCAACAAAAACGGTTTATTCTATTAAACGTTTTATGGGTAACAAATATTCTGAGTCTAAAAACGAAGCAGAACGAGTGCCATACAAAGTGGTAAAAGGTGATAACGATACGCCAAGAGTAGATATTGATGGTCGTTTATACACACCACAAGAATTATCAGCTATGATTCTTCAAAAGATGAAGAAAACTGCTGAAGATTATTTAGGACAAGATGTGTCTGAAGCTGTTATTACAGTGCCTGCTTACTTTAACGATGCACAAAGACAAGCCACTAAAGAAGCTGGTGAAATTGCAGGTTTAAAAGTTCGTAGAATTATTAACGAGCCTACTGCAGCAGCATTAGCTTACGGTTTAGATAAAAAATCTACAGATCAAAAAATCGTAGTATTCGATTTTGGTGGTGGTACACACGATGTTTCTATCCTAGAGTTAGGTGATGGAGTATTTGAAGTATTATCTACAGATGGAGATACACACTTAGGTGGTGATGACGTAGATGAAAGAATTATAGATTGGTTGGCAGAAGAGTTCATTGCTGACGAAGATATGGATTTACGTAAAGATCCAATGGCTTTACAACGTCTTAAAGAAGCTGCTGAAAAAGCTAAGATAGAGTTATCATCTTCTGCACAGACAGAGATTAACTTACCTTACGTAACAGCTACAGCGAGTGGACCAAAGCACTTGGTACGTACGTTAACACGTTCTAAATTTGAGCAGTTAATCGACGATTTAATTAAACGTACTATTGAGCCTTGTGAAACTGCATTAAAAGCAGCAGGTTTATCTAAATCTGATATTGATGAAGTTATTCTAGTAGGTGGTTCTACACGTATACCAGCTGTACAAGCAGCAGTAGAGTCTTTCTTCGGAAAAGCACCAAGTAAAGGTGTTAATCCAGACGAAGTTGTATCTCTTGGTGCAGGTATCCAAGGTGGTGTATTAACTGGTGATGTAAAAGACGTTCTTTTATTAGACGTAACTCCATTATCTCTTGGTATTGAGACAATGGGTAATGTAATGACCAAGTTGATTGAAGCTAACACTACGATTCCTACAAAGAAATCGCAAGTATTCTCAACTGCAGCAGACAATCAGCCATCGGTAGAGATTCACGTATTACAAGGTGAGCGTCCAATGGCAGCAGATAATAAAACAATCGGTCGTTTCCACTTAGATGGAATTCCACCAGCAAGACGAGGAACACCTCAGATTGAAGTAACGTTTGATATTGATGCTAACGGTATCATTAAAGTATCTGCAGAAGATAAAGCTACTGGTAAGAAACAAGATATTAGAATTGAAGCGTCTTCTGGATTAACTGAAGAAGAAATCCAAAAGATGAAAGCTGAAGCTGAAGCTAACGCAGAAGCAGATGCTAAAGCAAAAGAAACTGCTGATAAATTAAACCAAGCAGATGGAATGATTTTCCAAACTGAAAAGCAGTTAGAAGAATTTGGTGATAAATTATCTGACGATAAGAAAAAGCCAATCGAAGATGCTTTAGCTGAATTAAAAGCAGCTTACGAGTCTAAAGATATCGCAGTTATAGAACCAGCTTTAGAGAAAATAAACGAAGCTTGGAAAGTAGCTAGTGAAGAAATGTACAAAGCGCAAGCAGAAGCTCAGCAAGGCGGAGCAGCAGGTCCTGATGCAGGAGCGCAAGGTCAGCCGTCTGATGAGTCTAGTGATGTAGAAGACGTAGACTTCGAGGAAGTGAAATAATTATTTGTCATTCCTGCGAAGGTAGGAATCAAGAATAAAATAAAACGCAGTCATTCATTTGGTTGCGTTTTTTTATTTTTATGCAGATAATTAACAACAAAAGAAGTTGAATTTAAGACGAAACATTTTTTGGTTTCTAGATAAGATTAAAGGTCAGCCTTTAAAGCAGCTATGTAAACAAACTTACGCAATTTTAGAGGCAGAAAATCGAGAATGGTCTAAAAATGAAAATGCAAAACAATTGAATAAGTTGATTGCACATGCAAAGCAGACCACATCATTTTACAAAAATAAAGAGTTTAACACCCTTCAAGATTTTCCTGTAATCAATAAGAATATTATTAGAGAAGATTTTGATGCTTTTTTTTCTTCAAAATTTAACAAGAAAGCATGTAAAGTAGCTTCAACAAGTGGCTCAACAGGTTCACCTTTTAGTCTTTACCAAAATCCAGAAAAAGTAAAGAAAGTACAAGCGGATAATATCTACTTTTCAAAAAGATCGGGATATGAAGTTGGTGATTTTTTGGTCTTTATCAGAATTTGGCCAAAACGAATTGATAGCAAATTGCGTTTTAATTTCTTATTGAAAAACTTTATGCCATGGAATATCCTCAATCTTTCAGATAATGGTATAGAGCAGCTTATTTCAAAATTGAATAAACGAAATGAAGAGATTAGTTTTTTGACTTATCCTACAGCCTTAGAAAAAATTTGTAAATACATCGATAGGTTAGAACACAACCCAATTCAGTTTAAGACCAAGTCCATAATTACCATGTCTGAGGCCTTAAATGATTATACCAGAAATCAGACAGAACACTATTTTGGTGTAACACCTTTGTCACGTTATTCAAACAACGAAACAGGTATCATGGCACAACAAGTTAGCCCTAATGACCAACGCTTCAGAATTAATGATTCTAGTTACGTTATGGAAGTTCTAGAGCTGGATTCAGATGCTACAGTACCATATGGTAAACCAGGTAGAATAGTACTTACAGATCTTTATAATTTTGCAACACCTTTGTTGCGCTACGATACAGGTGATATTGGAATTGTGGAAGAAGAAAATGGAATAGAATACTTTACTAATATTTCGGGTAGAAAAGTAGATCAACTTTACGATACTAAAGGAAATTTAATTCCATCACATTTATCATTGCGATTAATGGATTATGGTAAGTTTAGACAGTTTCAACTCGTTCAAAAAACTAAAAAAGAGTATCATATCAATCTCAATACAGATACTAAAGTTGATGAAGCCAAAATCATCACAGACTATAAAGCTCATTTTGGTGATGATGCTGTCATAAAGATTAACTATGTAAATGAAATTCCGCTTTTATCGTCTGGTAAACGACGCGAAGTGGTAAACGAGTATTACAAGTAATTAGGCAGTATGCATCAAATCTAAGGTTCTATCTTTTTCGGTATGGATAGGAACACCATAGGCTAATTTAAAATCGCCTATAGATTTTAAAACTAATGAAGCACCACCAATAACTGTATAATCTCCGATGGTAATGCCTTGGCTCACTGAAGCGCTTAAACATATAGATGAGCAAAAACCAATACTAACATTTCCAGCAATAGTAACGCCAGAAGAAAGACTAGAAAAATCAGACATCACAGAATCGTGTCCTAGTGATGCTTTTGTGTTTAAAAGACAGAATTTACCTAGCTTAGCATTAGCATTTACAATAGTGCCTGCCATTAAAACAGCACCTTCTGGTACTAATATGTCTTCTGCTAAAATTGCACTTGGATGAACAACAGGTACAAATTCAATCTTTGGTGCTATTTTTTTAATACTTCTGTATATACTTAATCTTAGGTCATTGTCACCAATGCCAATAACAATACCTTCTATATTAAACTTTTTAATTAGAACGGAAAGTGAGTCTAGGTTTCCAATAATTTTATAACCATATACAGCAGAATTAACAGGTTTATAAGAGTCTATAAAACCGATGAGGTTGTAGTCATTATTCTTTAAAATAATGTCTACAATCATTTTAGCATGGCCAGAAGCACCATAAATTACTATATTTTTCATTTCATTAGGTTTTGACAAATTAATTGGTCTAGGGTCAACAATCGAATTGTCAAAGTAGATTTGGTTACGGTTCGAAGATATCCATTCATTGTTAATTACAGCAGTAATCACGCTGAACAGTGTAATTTCATCCATTAAATGTGAAAATCTTGTACTATTTAGAGCTATTTTTGCAGTAATTTTTTGAAATTTAGTATTTCAATTTTAGACAATTTATGGCATTTAATAGATCTTTTTCAGTAGAAATAAAACCTAAAAACTTAGCAGTAAAGCTTAATGCAAAAGGAGAACAATCTGTTGTGAAAGGTCATCCTTGGGTGTTTTCTAATAGTATTGTTAAGATAAATGATGATGCGAAAACAGGTGATCTTGCCATTGTTTTTAGCAAGAATAAAAACAAGGTTATTGGAATTGGATTATATGATGACAAATCGCCAATTCGTATTAAGATGATTCATAATGCGCAGACAAAAGCAGTTATTAATCATGAATTTTTTCAACAAAAAATAGAAACTGCCAATCAAAAGCGTGAAGAACTACTTGAAACCAAAACCAACAGCTATCGGTTATTGTTTGGTGAAAATGACGGATTTCCAGGTTTAATAGCAGATGTTTACGATACCGTTTTGGTTGTAAAATTGTACTCTGAAATATGGTTGCCATATTTAGAATGGATTTTAGAAAGTCTTCAAGAGACCTCTAATGCTGAAACCATAGTGTTAAGATTGAGCCGACAATTAGAGAACAGCACTCATCATACTTTTACCGATGGAGAAGTAGTTTACGGTACCTTAGACAATGAAGTTGTAAAGTTTGTAGAGCATGGAGTCCATTTTTCAGCAAATGTTTTAAAAGGCCACAAAACAGGCTATTTTTTAGATCATAGAGACAATAGAAGACGTGTTGGTGAGTGGAGTAAAGGTAAAACCATGCTCGATGTATTTTCTTATGCTGGCGGATTTTCAGTACATGCATTAGCTAATGGAGCTACAGAGGTCACCAGCTTAGATATTAGCAAACAAGCGCTTGATGTTGCCAGAGAAAATGGAAAGTTAAACGATTATTCTGGAGTTCATAAAACGATTTCTGGTGATGCGTTCGTAGAAATGGAGAACCTCATAAAACAAAAAAAGACTTTTGATGTCGTTGTTATAGATCCTCCAAGTTTTGCCAAGCAACAAAGTGAAATAGAATTAGCAAAGAAGAAATACAAACAGTTGGCAGAATTAGGGGAAAAGCTCACGGCAAAACAAGGTTTGTTGGTGCTGGCTTCGTGTTCATCTAGAGTTACAGCGCAGTCGTTTTTCGATTTAAATCAAAATGTTTTAAATGCTCAAGGTCGATTGTTTGAAACCCTTTTAAAAACAAAGCACGATATTGATCATCCTGTTACCTTTCCTGAAGGTGCTTACTTAAAATGCGGTTATTATCGCTTTTTAGAATAAAAGTGTTATGCATGCATAATATTTTTTATATTTGAACAAACTTAATTAAGATGCAAACTAAACTAACCGAACTACTCAATATAAAATACCCTATAATACAAGC
Source organism: Winogradskyella sp. (assembly GCA_002722255.1). Classification (GTDB taxonomy): domain Bacteria; phylum Bacteroidota; class Bacteroidia; order Flavobacteriales; family Flavobacteriaceae; genus Winogradskyella; species Winogradskyella poriferorum. Next base: position 161,502 of record PBLD01000003.1, read on the forward strand.
GCCTATGTTTTTGGTGTCTAACGTAGCTATGGTTACCGAAGCTATGAAATGTGGTATTGCAGGTTGTATTCCGGCTCTTAACTATAGAACACTAGATGAATTAAGAGCAGCAATAAAGGAATTAAAAGCTAATAAGGTAGAAGGAGGAGCTTTTGGTTTTAACCTAATAGTTAATAAATCTAACCCAAAAGCAAAGGACCAACTAAGAGTAATTTGTGAAGAAGGTTGCGATTTTATTTTAACCTCATTAGGAAGTCCAGAGGAAACCATTAGAGAGGCACACGCTGTTGGTATTAAAGTGTTTTGTGATATTACAGATCTACGTTTTGCGCAAAAGGTTGAAGGTTTGGGTGCGGATGCCGTTGTTGCTGTTAATAATGAAGCTGGTGGACATCGTGGTAATATTTCACCAAAAGATTTAATTTCTAATTTGGTTGAAAATTTAAAAATACCAGTAATCTCAGCAGGTGGAGTTGGGCAGAAGTCAGATATAGACAAAATGTTGAGTTATGGAGCTGTTGGTGTATCGGTTGGTAGTCCGTTTATAGCATCAGAAGAAGCTGGAGTTACAGACGAATATAAGCAGGCTTGTGTCGATTATGGTGCAAAGGATATTGTAATGACAGAGCGTATTTCTGGTACTCCTTGTACTGTGATTAATACACCTTATGTTCAAAAAATAGGAACAAAATCTACTTGGATAGAAAATTTACTTAACAAAAATCGAAAGCTTAAAAAGTGGGTAAAAATGATTCGTTTTTCAATAGGTATGAAAGCTACTGAAAAAGCAGCGAAAAAGGCCACCTATAAAACGGTTTGGGTTGCTGGGCCAAGTATAGAACATACTAAAGAAATTTTACCTGTAAAAGATATCGTAGCTAAGCTTGTTGGCTAGATTGAATGAATATTTTTGGCTAAAGAAGGACCTCTTTTAGATTGTTATCAATTTTAGAGATATATAGAGAGATTATTTAAGATTTTTATTAAAGCATTTTAAGAATCTCTTTCATGCCTTCTGTAGCGGTTTTAGCAAGTACATTAATATTCTGATTCCTAACCACAGCAGGTTTAGGGTCTATGTAGTAAATTGGAGTATCATCACTAACATAATGCATTAAACCAGCTGCAGGATACACTTGCATACTTGTACCAATTATTAAAAGTATATCTGCTGTAATGCAAATTTCCACAGCTTTTTCTATCATAGGTACATCTTCACCAAACCATACAATATGAGGTCGTAATTGGTAACCATTTTCGCAGGTATCACCTATGTTAATATCGTCCGTCCAGACTTTGACATCCCTTGGGTTGCCTGTACTTCTTACTTTTCTAAGTTCACCATGAAGATGCACCACATTTGTGCTACCAGCACGCTCATGCAAATCATCTACATTTTGGGTTACAACTGTAACTTTGTGGTTGGCTTCGAGTAAAGCTATATCTTTATGCGCTTGGTTGGGTTGTACTTCCTTAAGTTGTCGACGTCTTTGATTGTAGAAGTCTAAAACTAATTCAGGGTTTTCTCTAAAACCTTCTGGTGAAGCTACTTTCATAACATCATGTCCTTCCCAGAGTCCATCATGGTCTCTAAAGGTTTTTACACCACTTTCAGCACTCATTCCAGCACCTGTTAATACCACGATGTGTTTCATTTTCTTAAGGTTTAGCTTTCCAGTTCTTATATATTGTAGATTCTACAAAGGCTTGGAGTTGATTAGAGCCATCGAGTTCCTTTTCTTCAAAAAAATCGGTTAATTCCTTTTTGTCATAACCATCATCAACTAGATTTTGGGCTATAGCTAAGGTTTCTTCAAAACGATTTTGAAAAGTAAGGCTTACCATTTCACCAATATGTGCAGAAAAACTAGCAGGATAATTAATCTTGATATAGTTATAACTTTTCTCAGCGTTTATATAGTCTTCTTGTAGTAAATATGCATGAGCTTTCATGAGATTTAAGAAATCATCTTCTGTTTCAAAGATGAGTTTGTCTATATAAATATGAACCATTTTGTAGTTTTCTTTCAGAAAATAATAGTCAATAAGTTTTAAATATAGAGTAGGATCATCAGGATATAATTCAGCAAATTCACCGAGCGTGTTTTCATAAATTTTCTCATCGTATGATGAGGCAATTAAGGCTTTAATCAGAAGGAAGAACTTTTCATTTTTCATTGGTCCTGTAATGCTGTTAACAATTTCGTAAGCTTCTTTAGACTTTCCTTTCTGCAATAACCTTTGTGCTCTTGTTACTTTAAACATACTATTTACAGTACTTTCTTTAGAATCATTAGTATTATTTATTTCGTCTTCTAAAGACATTTTAAAAAGACGGTTCAATGTTTCTGATAGATGTTCGCCAGATAAGTAAATGTAAATGTCATTGACTTTAATATTTTCGCCATCAGAGCAAACTCTGTAATCGTGGTAATTAATACCAGTTTCTTCAGAATACATTCTAAAAGTAAAGTAGTAAGACTTTTCTACTATATTATAGCTGTAATTAATAAGGTTGTAATAAGCGCCATATTCAATTTCATCAATTATTTTTAGAGCTAATTTATCTCCTGCTTTTCCAACACCATTTAAAAAGCCTTTAACGTAAGATTTATTAGAGTCAACATCAATACCACTTACTAGTTTTTGTTTAAAAGATTTAGTGTCAAAATATTTTTTGAATCCATCTGTACTTAAGTCATGAAATGAAGCTTCTATTTCTTTTGCAACGGTTGCAACTTTTTCATCATTTTCCTTAGATTCTTTGAGTAATTCACAAGAACAAATAGATTTGTCCTGAAAAGCAATTACAGATTGAAAAATTAAAAGAAACAGAATAGAGGTAAGGTATTTTAGCTTCATAGTGGTATCTTATTAATCAATAAATATAATCTTTTTATGAATGAAACAAAGCTTCTAAAATATTTAGAGTCCTATCTCACAGAAAACAGAAGAGAGCGATTTAAAAAAGTATTAGCACAACGCACCAAACATTTTACTGTAGCTACAGAAGATGTGTATCAGTTGCATAATACCAGTGCTGTTATTCGTTCTTGCGATGTGTTTGGTATACAAGAAGTAAATATAGTTGAAGAGATAAACTCTAAACGAATTGATAGAGAAATAGCTATGGGAGCTCAAAAATGGGTAGACCTTAACCGTTATCATACCACCAAATCTTGTATAAAGGATTTAAAGGCTAAGGGCTATCAAATTGTTGCAACAAGTCCTCATGCAGAAGATTGTGATCTCATAGATTTTGATATTACCAAACCATCATGTTTCTTTTTTGGACGCGAAACCGAAGGCCTATCCCAAAATGTATTAGATGAAGCCGACTGTTTTTTAAAAATACCTATGGTAGGTTTTACTGAGAGTTTAAACATTTCAGTATCAGCAGCAATAATTCTTCAACATGTGACTTCAAGGTTGCGTAAGTCTGATTTAGATTGGCAATTAACAAAAGAAGAAGTAATTGAAAAACGTTTTGACTGGATCAAAAAAACCTTGAAAGATTACGATGCTATTATAGAACGCTACAAATCGCAATATTAATTTTTGTAATTTTAAGTACTAACTAAAAAAATCAAAAATTATGATGACTGCACTTTACATTGTACTGTCAATTATAGCCCTAATTGTATTATTGGCGTTAATTGCACCAAAGACCTATAATGTTAGCCGAAGTATTACAATAAATAAACCTACAGGTGAAGTTTTTAATTACTTAAAGTATATTAAAAATCAGGATGAATGGTCACCTTGGAAAAAGAAAGACCCTAATATGAAACAGGAGCACACAGGAACAGATGCTACCGTTGGTTTTATTGCAAGATGGGAAGGGAACAAAGATGTTGGTACAGGCGAACAAGAAATTACTAATATTACAGAGAACCAATCTGTTGAAAGTCAATTGCGTTTTTACAAGCCATGGAAATCCCAATCTGATGCTTACTTAACAACGAGGGCTATTGACCAAAATAAAACTGAGGTCGTTTGGGGATTTAAAGGTGTAAATAAGATGCCTTCAAACATTTTCTTTTTATTCTTTAATATGGATAAAACTGTAGGAAAGGATTTTGAAGAAGGCTTAAATGATTTAAAACAAATTTTAGAATCTAAATAGTTACGCTATGGTAGGATGGTTCGAAATTCCGGTAAGTGATATGTCTCGTGCTAAAAATTTTTACGAAACTGTATTTAAAGTTGAAATAAAGGAGGTAGATTTTGGAGGTTTACAGATGGGTTGGTTTCCAAATCATAATGATAGCGAAGGAGCAACAGGTACTTTGATAAAACAAGAGTCGTATATTCCAAGTCAAGAAGGTACTTTGGTTTATTTTATCTCTAAAGATGTGCAGAATGAGTTGGATAGAGTAGAAGCTGCAGGTGGTAAAATTTATCAACCTAAAACAAAGATCTCAGATGAACACGGTTTTATGGGAGTGTTTATAGATACCGAAGGAAACAGAGTGGCTTTGCACTCTAATGCTTAAGAATTTTTAAGCTTTATCTTTTTTCTTCTTGCTTTTACGCTCTTTACTACGTTGAATCACCTTGTATTCTTCGTAACATTCGCTTATAGCATCTAGAATTTGAAGGTCGTTTGCAGTGTTTATAAAGTCTTTAGAATAGTTACACTGATTAACGATTTCATCTAAATCGTACTTGGTAACTTGTAGTAAAACCATGAGCATTTCTCTGTCAAAACGCTTAGCTAACTGGTTTCTAATTTCATCATCTTCTTTAATCTTCTTTAGCTTGTGCATTTCGTTTGGCTTCTTACCAAACATGTTATAAAGAAAATCTGCAGGATTAAAAATAGCACCTAAAACTTTGGTTGCAATATTTGGTTTTCCACCTTCGTAGGCTTTACCATACAATCCAGAAATACGATATTGGTTGTTGTTTGTTATAGGTATTTGTTTAATATCTACTTCTAGGTATCCAGTAAGTTCTAAAGATTTAACAGTAACTTCTTCTAGCGCTAGAGCTAATTCGGTCATTACAATTTCTGTATTACCAAATTTTAACCAGTCATTTGTAACTCTTACTTTAATAGACTTATAGCCCAAATACGATAAGTGTAGTGTATCGTTTACTTTTGCTTTAAGTTCAAACTTTCCTTCATCATCCGTAGCTGTACCAACTACCTGATTAATATTCACAATATTTACTTCACTCAAAGGACCATTAGTGGTAGAACTAGTAATGGTTCCTTTAACTGTTTCAGGAGTTTTTGTGGCAGTACTATCTTGACTATAGCTATAAACTGTAGTGAAGCATAAAATTATTAATAGTAGGTGTCGCATAGTGTTAAATACAATGTAAAGGTAATAAACAAAACGGATTTTGCTGTTTTTGGCAAAAGATTTGACTAAATATTAACAACATCTAACGGCTTTTCCTATATTGTTGCTTAATCTTTTTTGAAAAAGATTCTCAAATAAAAGACTGCTGAAAAAAATAAATTTTGAATAAAATAGCCTGCTTACTAGTATTAATGGTGCTTGTCCATTTCAGTATATCAGCACAAGCTGAAGCTTCAAAATGGTATTTTGGTATTAATGCAGGATTGGATTTTAGTACAGGGAATCCTATTGCACTAACAAATGGTGAGCTGGTTACAGATGAAGGTTGTGCTACAATTTCTGAAAATAATGGTGATTTACTTTTCTATACCGACGGAATTACTGTTTGGGATAAGCAGCATAATATAATGCCTAATGGTACAGGCCTTACAGGTGACTCCTCGAGTACACAGTCTGCTATTATTGTTCCTAAACCTGGAGACGTTTCAATTTTTTATATTTTCACTGTAGACGATTTGGCTGGACCTAATGGCCTTAGATATTCTGAAGTAAATATGACTTTAAATGGCGGAAATGGCGACATTACTAATCAAAAGAATATAGAATTAAATGCCTTTACGACAGAAAAGATATCTGCTGTTAAACATGCAAATGGAATAGATTTTTGGGTAGTAACACACGATTGGAATAATAATAACTTTTTGTCTTACCAGGTAACAACAGCAGGTGTTAACATCGTGCCAGTAATATCTTCAGTAGGAGAGGAGCACGGAGATAACGGTTTAGATTCAAAAGGATATTTAAAGATTTCTCCTGATGCATCTCGATTAGCTTTGGCCTCTTGGTCTGGAAATAGTGTTGTTGAAATTTTTGATTTCGATAACACAACAGGTATTGTTTCTAACCCAATTCTAATTGGCAATGGATTTTTTTCAACAGGTCCAGCTTCCGGAGCATACGGAATTGAATTTTCACCAGATAGCAATTTGCTGTATGTAACAGATCAAAACTTTTTATTTGGTTTTACTACAAGCCGGTTATTTCAATTTGATTTAACCTTATCCACGGCAAATGATATGATAAATTCTGTAACGACGCTTTATGATGATAGTGATACTAATACTATATTAGGAGCACTTCAGCTTGCTGTAGATGGAAAAATATACATTGCAAGAGCTCAAGAACAATTTTTGGATGTTATTGAAAACCCTGATGAAATTGGGTTTGCGTCAAATTATTCACAAAATGCTGTGAGTTTAGGAAATCGATTTTGTGGAGCTGGCTTGCCACCTTTTATATCGTCTTTTTTTAATTTTTCAATCATTACGCAAGGCACATGTCTAGGACAAGGAACAGAATTTAGCCTAAATTCTAACACAGAAATAAATTCTATAATTTGGGATTTTGGTGATGGCTTTACTTCAACAGAAACTAACCCAACCCATTACTACCAAAATGCAGGTTCATATACTATTTCAGCAGAAATAAATGCGCCAGGAGAGACCTTTTATATAACTAATATTATTACTATAAATAATTTTCCTGTAGCGAACACTCCAGAAGATATGTACCGTTGTGCTGACATTGAGAATGATGGTTACCAATTTTTTGATTTAAGTACTAAAGATAGTGAAATTTATAACCTGCCAGGTGTTAATATAACATATCATTTATCTGAAGAAAATGCTATTGATAATATAGATCCTTTAGAAACCAATTATGAAAATATAAGCAATCCCCAAACCATTTATGTTAGAGTGCAGAATAGCCTTAGTTCCGATTGTTTTGACATTACAAGTTTTCAATTACATGTTTTAGAAACACCGATATCTAGTGAAGATATAGTGTATTTGTGCACCAATGAATCTGTTGTATTAAGTGCAGGTGAGGGTTTCGATTATTACAATTGGTCTAATGGAGAGACCACGGAATCTATTACTGTAAATACAACAGGTAATTATGCTGTAGAGGTCATCAATAGTTTACAAACATCTCAAGGTGAAATAACTTGTGCTGGTAATAGATTATTTACAGTTGTTGAATCTGATGAAGCTTTGATTACTAATGTTGAAGTTACAGATTGGACAGAAAACGATAACACAATTTCAATTTTTGTTGATGGCATTGGCGATTATGAATATTCTCTAGATAATGTTACTTACCAAGATGAGAGTGTGTTTTCTAACCTTTTACCAGGTGAATATGTTGTTTACGTTAGGGACAAAAATAATTGTGGTATCGTAACACAAGAGGTTTACTTATTGTATTATCCTAGGTTTTTTTCACCCAATGGAGATGGTGTAAATGAATATTGGCAAATTGAATTTTCAGATTCAGAGCCTGATAATGAAATCCTCATTTATGATAGATATGGTAAGCTTCTTGCACAGATACCACCAAACTCTTTGGGATGGGATGGTACTTATGATGGAGCAAAAATGCCTGCAGCAGACTACTGGTTCAAAATAAAAAGACCTGGTAAAAATAAAGTTTACACAGGTCATTTTAGTCTTAAACGCTAAACGTCTTTTTTTATTTTCTTCTAGATCTGCGAGGTCTGTCAGATGCTGAACGTCTTCCTTTTTTAGGAGATCTGTCGGAGCGTCTTCCTTCTGGCTTATTAGAGTCATTACTACGTCTAGAACGTCTGTCTCCACGAGGTTTGTCATTACCTTTTCTTTTTCCACCACGTCCTCTTTCGCGTCTTCCGCCACCACTACGACCTTTGTTTTCACTAACTTCTACATTAACAAAGCGACCGTTATACTTAAAATCTGTAAAAAATGCCAAGACTTTTTCTTCATTCTCTTTTTCTGTGTTAAAGAATGAAAAGCTATCCTTTACATCAACTTTAAAGACATCGTCTCTACCAAGTTCTAAAACTTCTTTTAGGAAATCTTTTAAAGACATCCAGTCATAGCCATCTTTACGACCAACGTTTATAAAGTAGCGCGTATCCGAGCCAGAAGATCTTCCACCATCATCTCTACCACGACCAGAATCTGAAACTGTAAGATCCTTAGAATTTTTATAATAGTTAAAGAAACGTGTAAATTCCACCGAAAAGAACTTTTTAATTAATTCGTCCTTTTCTGTATCTTCAAATAGTTCGTTAATGCTGTCTAAGTATTTATCAATTTCGTGATTAACTTCAGTATTGTGAATCTTGTTGGCCAAGCTCATTAATTGCACTTCGCAGATTTCCATTCCAGAAGGAATATCTTTCTTTTCAAACTGCCTTTTAATAATGCGCTCTATACTTTTTATTTTTCGTACTTCGCTCTTAGCAACAATAACCATTGAAACACCAGTTTTACCAGCTCTACCTGTACGTCCAGAACGGTGTGTGTAGGTTTCAATTTCGTCTGGTAATTGGTAATTGATAACGTGTGTAATATCATCTACATCAATACCACGCGCTGCAACATCTGTAGCTACAAGCATTTGTATTTGCTTGTTTCTAAAGGATTTCATAACTAAATCACGTTGATTTTGACTTAAATCTCCATGTAGTGCACCAGCACTGTAGCCATCCTCAATAAGCTTTTCAGCAATCTTTTGTGTATCGCGTTTTGTTCTACAGAAAATAACTGAGAAAATATCTGGATTAGCATCTGCTAAACGCTTTAAAGCCAAATAACGATCACGACCATTTACTAAATAATACTCATGAGAAACATTGCTTGTACTTTCGTTTTTGTTACCTACTGTTATTTCAATAGGGTCGTACATAAATTCTTTAGCGATGGTAGCCACTTCTTTTGGCATGGTTGCTGAAAATAACCAAGTACTTTTATCTGTTGGTGTGTGCGACAAGATATCTGTAATATCTTCATAAAAGCCCATGTTTAACATTTCATCAGCTTCGTCTAATACACTGTATTGTATTTTAGAAATGTCAACTAGGTTACGGCTAATCATATCTTTCATACGACCCGGAGTAGCGACAACAATTTGTGCACCTTTTTTTATTTGCTTGGCTTGGTCTGTTACGCTTGCACCACCATAAATGGCAACAACATTTAAGCCTTTGCAATATTTACCGTAAAGTTTTAACTCATTGGTAATTTGCAAACATAATTCTCTGGTAGGAGAAAGTATAAGCCCTTGTGTGGTTCTGCTGTTAACGTCAATTTTTTGTAGCATCGGAAAACCAAATGCTGCGGTTTTTCCTGTACCAGTTTGCGCCAATGCTACAAGGTCGCGCTCTTCTTCTAATAATACCGGAATTGCTTTTTGTTGAATTTCACTTGGTGTTTCAAATCCTAAATCTGAAATACCATTAAGAAGGTCTTCATTAAGACCAAGTTGTTGGAATGTGCTCATTCTTGTTTTTAATGTATGCGATAAATTAATGTAGTGTTACATTAGAAGCGTATCGACATACTTAAACCAAAACTTCTTGTAACACACCTCACTCTGAGGTTTTCGCGTTTGATTTAATATACGCGAATTTTGGCGCAAAGATACTCTTTTATTTGACTATATGGCTATTAATAAAATTAAGTAGAAATTTTTGCTCGAATTAATTCTATATTTGAGAAATTTAAAATTTATATAATGAAAAAATTAGTAATTATTGCATTACTTTTTCTAGGTGTTTTTGTTAATGCTCAAGAAACAGAAGCAGAAAAACAAGCACGTGGCATAGAGTTAATGTCTAAAAAAGTAGACATGACTGTTGACAGTGAACTATTTATGTCTGTAACGCAGAATACCTACGTTTCAGAGAGTCCTAAAGCAGTTGTTATGGGAATGTACGTGCCTGAAAACTATGAGGCTGCAAAGAAAAAATTAAAAGAAAACGCTTCTACTCAAAACTTTGAAATTACAAGTTCTGGAGAGAAAGAAATTAATGGCATTAAAGTGCTTTATATGTATGGAAACTCTGAAGCAGAAGGTGTAAAGTTAAATAACAAGGTTTATTGCTATGAAATAGATAAAGATACTTGCTTAATGCTTGTAGGAATGCTAGAAGTTGGTGCAAATAAAAAATATTCAGAAGCAATAGATTCTGCTCTTAATTCAGGAATAAAGAAATAACTTTAGTACAAATTACTATTGAATATTAGTAAAGTAGTTACTTATGCCATTCAAAATGCTTTGTATGGCATAAGATGCTAAAATAAGTCCCATAACTTTACTTAAAACGGTAATACCATAGTCTCCAATAACTTTCTGTAGCTTGGTTGCTGCAAGTAAAATAAGACAAGTTATACCAACCACGCATAACACAATCAATGTTGTAAAAGTTTGTTGCTTTATAGAGTAAATATGATTGTTTGTCATTAATACGACTGCCATTATAGCACCAGGTGATGCTATAGATGGTATAGCTATCGGAAAAACAGTAACATGCTTATAATCTGTAATACTACTCTTTTCTTGTTCTGGTTTCCCTACACCAAAAATCATTGTTAGAGCAAATAGAAAAAGAATGACTCCACCAGAAATCTGAAAAGCATCTAGCGATACAGACATACCTTCTAATATAAGCTGTCCTATAACTATAAAAAAGAGAAGTATCAAAAAGGCTACGATGCAAGCCCTTATTGCTATTTTCTTTTTATGTACAAGATCAAACTCTTTAGTGGCCTCTAAATAAACAGGTATGGACCCAATAGGATCTATTACAGCAAATATTAAGAATACAGTTGATAAGATTTCTGCCATACTATAACTATTCAATTCTCTTAGCAAGAGTTGTAAAAGATAAACCTTGTTGTCCCATAGTTGAGGTCATAACGCCTTCAAAAAGAGGCTCTGGACAATTATTTGGTGTTTTCCATTCAAAAATAAAGTTAGAACCCGTTCCTCCAGAAACATCTATTTCGTCTATTACAATTTCTGTTGTTTCCATAGGTGCAAGGAATATAGGAAAGTCAAAGTATTTCCTTACGGATTTACCATGAGTATCATAATACTCAGCTCTTAAAAGATAAATAGTGTCTTTGTCACTTGTGTTTCGCATACTTACCATAGAAGTTAAATTATGCTTTGTGTGTTCGGTTAAGCTATATATTTGAGAATAAATGGATAGATAAGACTTTCCATACTCTAAAGAGTCCGATGCCTTTAACTTTACAGCTCTTTTAGACCAGTTTTCTGGGTTTAAAGAGGTGTTTTCTTTTTTCGTTTCGCAACTGAAAACTAAAAGTATTATAAAAAGTAAATAATGAAATTTCATAAGCTTCTTTTGTTTTATGTACAATTAAAGATAATAGTAAAGTAGATAAGTCCTTAGAATTTTTATTAAAACTGATTTAAAAATTCAATCAACTGAGAAACAGCCTTACCACGATGGCCTATTTTGTTTTTTTCTTCTAAAGAAATCTCAGCAAAAGTTTTGGTAAAGCCTTTAGCTTTAAAAATAGGATCGTAACCAAAACCTTTATCACCTTGTTTTTCTGTTGTAATTTCACCTTTGCAGATTCCGGTAAAAGTTTTTAGTACACCATTGAGGTGCAAAGCAATAACGGTTTTAAACTGAGCAGAACGAGAGGTCGCATTTTTAAGGTTAGAAAGTAATTTGTTCATATTATCGTCAGCATTGCGTTGCGGACCAGCATAATATGCTGTGTCTACTCCAGGTTCACCATTTAAGGCTTCTACTTCTAAACCTGTGTCATCTGCAAAGCAATCGTAACCATAATTGTCTTTTACATAATTAGCTTTTTGCTGTGCATTACCTTCTATAGTACCAGTTGTTTCAGGGATTTCTTCATGGCAACCAATATCTTCTAAACTTAGAAGTTTGATTTGTTCTGGCACCAAAGATTGTACTTCTTTTATCTTGTTTTTATTATTGGTAGCGAATACAATTTTCATAGACATATTTTTGTCAAAAATAGCTTATAATTATTGCTTGAGAAAGTCCGTGTATTATTAAATATTTAGCTTTACTTTATGATAATTATCAGTTATACCTCCTGTAAATTGTCGTATATTAGATAAAGGAATTATTAATTAAAACAAGTAAAATTATGACGGTAAATTTTCAATATGTAAACACAGATGTAAGTGAAACATTATCAGCGTTTACAACAGAAAAGTTAGAAAAATTAGCAGAAAAATTTGAGTTCTTAATTTCAGCTCAGGTTTATATTAAACATGATGATAAAGACCACGAAGCAGGTAAAATTTGTAACATAGAATTGAGTCTTCCTGGTCCACGCATTTTTGCAACATCAAACAAGGCCTCTTACGAATTGGCTGTAAATGAAACTATAAACGATTTAACGCGTCAATTAAAAAAGCGAAAAGAAGTTTTTAAAACACACTAAAATTGAAATAAAACGTTTCGACGTTTAATTATGCCAGAGGGTTTACTCGGTTGGTTATCTATGATGATATGGTTCGTTCTTTAAAATAGTAAACCCTCTGTATAATTGTTCTATAAAAAATAAGCGAACCATTTGATGCGAAAATGTCATTTTAGACAATCCTAATTTTCCATTAGCTCTTTTATAAACCTCTTCTGAAAATCCATAAGGGCCTCCAATAACAAATATTAAAGTTTTTATTCCTGAATTCATGTGCTTTTGTAGGTAGTTAGAAAATGCTACAGAATCCATTTGTTTTCCATTTTCATCTAATAATATAAGCACGTCTGAATTTTGAGTCTTGGCAAGAATTAATTCTCCTTCCTTTTCTTTTTGCTGTTCTTCAGAAAGATGCTTCACTTTTTTAAGATCTGGTATAATCTCAAATTCAAATTTAATATAGTGGCTCAGTCGTTTTTTGTAGTCTTCAATTAATGTTTGAAGATTTTTATTGTCCGTTTTGCCTATGGCAATGAGTTTAATATTCATATGCTTTTGTCACTTCAAGTGATTTCATTTCGATTGCTATCGAAATTGGAATTGTATCGAGAAGTCTTGTGTAGCTGATTCTCGATAGTTCTACTGAGCTTGTCGAAGTACAAATTTATTCGTTTTGCTGATAAATTCACTCCAACTGACGTAAGATTTATTAAACTTTTCAAATTTCAATTCCTATTTTTACACTAAATAAAACATCTCATGATTTCAAAAGAACAATTCCAAACCGAAATAGATTTAATTATAGCCAATGCCATTAGAGAAGATGTAGGAGATGGCGATCATAGTTCTTTGGCTTGCATACCAACTTCAGCTACCGGAAAAGCTAAACTTTTAGTAAAAGACAGCGGTATTATTGCTGGTATTGAATTTGCTAAACAAGTGTTTGCTTATGTGGATAAAGACATGAAAGTTGAAACACTTATTGAAGATGGGAGTAAGGTGAAGTATGGAGATATTGCATTTTATGTAGAAGGATCTTCACAGTCTATTCTTAAAGCGGAGCGTTTGGTGCTTAATGCTATGCAACGTATGAGTGCTATAGCAACGAAAACCAGAAAGTTTGTGGATTTATTAGAAGGTACAGGAACCAAAATTTTAGATACACGAAAAACGACTCCAGGTATTAGAGCACTTGAAAAATGGGCTGTAAAAATTGGAGGTGGAGAAAATCATAGATTTGCACTGTATGATATGATTATGCTAAAGGACAATCATATCGATTTTGCAGGTGGAGTAACCAAAGCCATAGAGCAAACCAAACAATACCTTAAGGATACCAATAGAGATTTAAAAATTATTGTTGAAGCACGCGACCTTGAAGAAATTAAAGAAATATTAGATTGTGGTGGTGTATATCGTATTCTTATAGATAATTTTAATTATGAGGATACTAGAAAAGCAGTAAAGCTTATAGGTGAGCAATGTCTTACAGAATCGTCAGGTGGCATTAATGAAAAAACGGTAAGGCAGTATGCAGAATGTGGTGTAGATTATATTTCATCTGGTGCATTGACACACTCTGTTTATAATATGGATTTAAGTTTAAAAGCTGTCTAGAAAGTCTAAAAATCTAACCATCTAAGTAGTCTAAATCTCTAAAGCTGAATGACAAAACATATAGAAGATAAACTAGATAAAATACCTGTAATTAATATTGTAGTTCGCTTTTTTAAGCAAGTCCGATTGCCAGGTTTTGAAGGTTTGTCTATCTACGACTTGCTAGAGCTTTATTTAAGAGGTATTGTAAAAGGCGCATTAACAACGAGAGCCAGTGCCATTGCTTTTAGTTTTTTTACTGCTATATTTCCCTTTTTACTATTCGTAATTATTTTAATGCCATACATACCAATTGATGGATTTCAGGTAGAGTTTGAGCGCTTTCTAAACGATTTTTTACCACCACAAACATCAGAGTTTTTCTTTGCAAACATTTTTGAAAATATAAGTGGTGGCTCAGGTGCAGGATTGTTGTCTTCAGTTTTTTTATTGTCTATGTTATTAATGGCAAATGGTGTAAATGCCGTGTTTTCTGGTTTTGAAAACTCGTATCACGAGCAGTTAACACGTAATGTATTTCAACAATACATGTACGCTCTTGGTGTAGCACTTATTTTGGCGGTTTTAGTACTCTTAACTGTGGTTTTCTTTGGGTATACAGAAATCTATATTATAACACCGTTAAATGATGCTTTAGAAACCGAAAAAGCAACAGCAGAACAGTGGATTGCAGTTGTAAAGTATCTCTTTTTTATACTTATGGTCTATTTAGCCACAGCAACTTTATATTACTTTGGTACAAAGGAAGGAAGACATACCAGATTTTTTTCAGTAGGAGCATTGCTTACTACTTTACTTATTATTCTTACATCTTATCTCTTTGGTATTTATATTGATAATTTTTCGCAATACAACAAGTTATATGGCTCTATTGGAGCTCTGCTGATTTTATTATTTTACCTATGGTTAAATGCTAATATTTTGCTTTTAGGATATGAGTTAAATGCATCATTAAGGTTACTAAGTAAAATAAACAACAACGATAATAAAGCTAATTAAAACTGTTTCAGAGAATTTTAGATGACCTATTTTCTAGATGTCATATTGCCAATACCGCTTCAAAAGGCTTTTACATACCACATAACCGAAGCAGAAGCTCAATTTATAAAGCAAGGAATGCGAGTGGCTGTGCCTTTTGGTAAAAGCAAAATTTATACAGCTTTAGCATATAAAATTCATAATAATGGACCTACAGCATATGAAGCAAAAACCATTCATCAAATTTTAGATGAAGCGCCTGTTGTAACCGAATTACAACTGAAGCATTGGGAGTGGATTGCTAAATATTATATGTGCAGTCTTGGAGAGGTAATGCGAGCAGCAATGCCAAATGCGTTTATTATAGAAAGCGAAACTATTCTTGTTAAAAATGAAAATACTGACATCTCAGAAGCTGACCTTACAGATGATGAGTTTTTAATCTACGAAGCCTTGCAATATCAGTCATCTTTAAAGATTGAAGATGTGGTTTCTATTTTAGATAAAAAACGAATTCTTCCAGTCGTAAATCGTTTAGTAGAAAAAGGCGTTTTGCAATTGCAAGAAGAACTTTACGAAAAATACAAACCAAAATTAGTACGCTATGTAAAGCTTCATGAAACACATAAACCTGAAGAAAAACTTCAAGAGCTTTTAGAAATTTTAAGTCGTGCACCAAAGCAACGTGAAGTTATTTTAACCTTGTTTACACTCGAAGCTTCAGAACAAAAACCAATAAAAGTTTCAGAATTAAGTGAACGTAGTGGAGCATCATCAGCTGTTATTAAAGCACTGATTGATAAGTCTATTTTAGAAGAATACTACATTCAAACAGATAGAGTGCAGTTTGAGGGTGAAGGTTATGAGCAAACCAAGCAATTGAGTGATGCACAAACCGAAGCACTTGAGATCATTAAAGTTGCTTTTGAAACCAAACCAGTAACACTTTTACATGGTGTAACATCATCTGGAAAAACGGAAATCTATGTAAAGCTCATAGAAGAACAGCTAAATATGGGTAAACAAGTATTATACTTATTGCCAGAAATAGCTTTAACAACGCAATTGGTGCAACGTCTTCAGGATTATTTTGGAGAAAAGGTTGCGGTTTTTCATAGTAGATATTCTAGTAACGAGCGTGTTGAGGTTTGGCAAAATTTAAAGAACAATTTAGAGAAAGCACAATTAGTCATTGGTGCACGTTCGGCTTTGTTGTTGCCATTTTCTGATTTAGGCTTAATTATAGTAGATGAAGAACACGAGCAATCGTACAAACAGTTTGATCCTGCACCACGATACCATGCCAGAGATGCAGCTGTTGTTTTAGCTAACATACACAAGGCAAAAACACTTTTAGGTTCAGCAACACCAAGTTTGGAAAGTTATTTTAATGCTAAACAAAATAAATATGGATTTGTAGAATTAAAAACACGTTTCAACAATGTACTTATGCCAGATATAGAATTGGTAGATTTGGCAGATAAGTACAAGCGTAAACGTATGAAAGGTCATTTTTCGGACCGTTTAATTGAAGAAATGACAGAAACCTTAGATGAAGGTTTTCAAATTATATTATTTCAGAATAGAAGAGGATTTTCGCCAATAATAGAATGTACAACTTGTGGTAATTCACCACAATGTCCTAATTGCGATGTAAGCTTAACATACCATCAATATAGAGATCAACTTCGCTGTCATTATTGTGGTTACCATACAGTAACTCCAAAAACATGTCAGGCTTGTGGAAATGCTACTCTAGATACCAAAGGATTTGGTACAGAGCAGATCGAAGAAGAAGTAAAAGTGCTTTTTCCAGACAAGAAAGTTGCGCGTATGGACTTAGACACCACAAGAGGAAAGCATGGTTTTGAAAAAATCATTACAAAGTTTGAACAGCGTGAAATTGATATTTTAGTTGGTACACAAATGCTTACTAAGGGTTTAGATTTTAGACATGTAAAATTGGTCGGCATCATGAATGCTGATAATTTGCTAAACTTCCCAGATTTTAGAGCGCATGAGCGTAGCTATCAATTAATGACACAGGTAGCAGGTAGAGCAGGCCGAACAGATATAAGAGGAAAAGTGCTAATTCAGACTTATAATCCGCATCATAATATTTTGCAGCAAGTGTCTACAAATGCTTACAAAGAGATGTTTGCAGAGCAAATGAATGATCGTTACAATTTTAAATATCCACCAATCTATCGTTTAATTAAAATTACGTTAAGGCATAAAGATTATAATAGAGTCAATTTAGCAGCAGATTGGTATGCAAAATCTTTACGACAAGTCTTTAAAGCAAATGTTTTAGGGCCAGAATTTCCGCCAATTTCCAGGATACGGAATTTATTTAATAAAAACATCTTAATTAAGATTCCGCAAAATCAATCGCTTTCTAAAACCAAAGAAGCTATTATGAAAATAGATAACAGTTTTAATGCTGTTAAGGATTTTAGGTCTGTGAGAGTGGTGCTGAATGTAGATAACTATTAAAACAAACCATAGAAAATTTTGGTGAAATTCGTCAGTTCGAGTGGATTTTTCGATTGAATGAGAAAAATTTGTATCGAGAATTAGAATTTTAGCAATCAAAAAGTTCTCGATACAATTTTACGTTCCTCAAAATCACTCGAACTGACGTCAAAATATACAACCGTTTAAACAAAAAAATCCCAACAGTACTGCTGGGATTTTTTATTTCAATGTGTATTATTGAGATATTCTGAAAAAGGTAGTCATTCTACATATTATTCAAAGCATCTACTAATTGTGTTTTCTTATTTCGACTCAAAGGAATCTCATAAGCACCTACTTCAACATTCTTACTGTTAAAGCGATCAATTTTATCTAAATTCACAATATAAGATTTGTGGATTCTCAAAAATTTCCCTTCCGGTAGCTCCTTTTCAAAAGCTTTCATTGTAGATAATACTACAAGGCTGTTTTCTTCTGTTACAACTTTTACATAGTCGCCTAAAGCTTCAATCCATTTAATATCCTTAATATAAACTTTACGTTTTTTAAGGTTACTCTTCACAAAGATGTGCTCGCCATCAGTTTCGTTAAAGTCTAATTTTAACTTATGCTGCTCAATAGCTTTTTCTACAGCAGTGTTAAAACGTTCTTTTGTGATTGGTTTTTGAAGATAGTCGGTAGCGTCGTAATTAAATGCTTTAAAAGCATATTCGGTTTTACCTGTAACAAAAATAATTTGGGGTTTGTTGTTGAGTACATCTAGGAGTTCAAAACCGTTTAATACAGGCATTTCTATATCTAAAAAGATAAGATCTACTTTATGAGTATTAAGACCGTTTTTTGTTTCTAACGCACTGCTGTACTCTGCAATAAGGTTGAGCGAGGAATGATTCTCGATTAACTTTACTATAGAGAGGCGCTGAATCGCAGAATCATCAACAACTACACAGTTTAAAGTCATAACATTAATAATTTATTAGGTTAAGATATCGACAATAGTACAATAATTTCGGTTAAAAAACAAATTTTACCGACAAACTGTAAAATTTAACATAATCTTTATTGCAGAAAAATGTTTGAAACTTTACATCTAAAAACATTGTCTGAATTAGAAATTATATGTATTTTTGCAGCCGTTTTAACAATAAACAAATATAATTTATTATGAATCATTATGAAACTGTTTTCATCTTGAATCCCGTTTTATCTGAAGAACAGATAAAGGAGACAGTTAAGAAATATGAGGATTTTCTTGTTTCTAAAGGTGCAAAGATGATAGCTAAAGAAGATTGGGGCTTAAAAAAATTAGCTTACCCAATCCAAAACAAAAAGAGTGGTTTTTATCACTTATTTGAGTACCAAGTAGCTGGTGAAGTTATTGAAACTTTAGAGCTAGAGTTTAGACGTGATGAGCGTTTTATGCGTTATTTAACTGTAAAGCTAGACAAGCACGCAATTGCTTGGGCTGAAAAGAGAAGACAAAGAAACAAACAAAAAGCTTAATTATGTCATCAATAGAACAACAAGCAAAAGGAAAAAAAGATGGTGAGATTAGATATCTTACACCATTAAATATAGAGACTCAAAAGACAAAGAAGTATTGTCGTTTTAAAAAGTCTGGTATTAAGTATATAGATTACAAAGATCCAGATTTCTTATTAAGCTTTGTGAACGAACAAGGTAAGTTATTACCAAGACGTTTAACAGGAACTTCTTTAAAATACCAAAGAAAAGTATCTGTGGCAGTAAAAAGAGCTAGACATTTAGCTTTAATGCCATATGTTGCTGATTTATTAAAATAAAATATCATAACAATGGAACTTATATTAAAACAAGACGTTGAGAATTTAGGATTTAAAGACGATATTGTAACAGTAAAGAGCGGTTATGGTAGAAACTTTTTAATTCCTCAAGGACACGCTGTAATGGCTACAGCTTCTGCTAAAAAAGTTTTAGCAGAGACTTTAAAGCAACGTGCTTTTAAAGAAAAATCTATTATAGCTGAAGCAGAAAAAACAGCAGAAGCTTTAAAGGCATTAGATATTAAAATTACTGCAAAAGCAGGTACTGGCGCAACAGCTGGAGATAAACTATTTGGTTCTATAACTAATATGGATTTAGCTGAAGCATTAAGAAACGAAGGTCATGAAGTTGATAAAAAATATATTTCTATCAATGGTGGTAACATTAAACGTTTAGGTCAGTACGAAGCAGTAATTCGTTTACACAGATCTGTAAATGTTGATTTTACTTTTGAAGTTGTTGCAGAGGCGTAACAATCTTCAAATCAAATATTAATAAAAGCCGTTTAGTATTCTAAGCGGTTTTTTTATTCAGTTATATTCCATGAAAAGACTGTTACTACTACTTGCCATTATTAGCTTGGTAGCATGTAAAAAAGCTAAATCAAATGATCAGGAAGCTCAAGTACAAAAATCGAAACTCATTGAGCTTTTTAAGCCTTCAAGATCCGATTATCCAAATATAAGTGTACATCGCGGAGGGAAAGGTTTAAAGTATTATCCTGAAAATTGTTTAGAAACTATACAATATGTAAGTGATAGTATTTCTGCAATTTTTGAAATTGATGTTGCCCAAACAAAAGATGGGAAATTAATCTTAATGCATGATAATTCTATAGACAGAACCACAACAGGCAATGGCTCTGTGAAGAATTTGACATATAAAGAATTAAAGAACTTTAATCTAGTGGACGATTTTGGAAACCAGACCAATTATAAAATCCCACTATTTTCTGAAGTTTTAGAATGGAGTAAAGCAAACAATGTTATTTTAACTATTGATATTAAGAGAAGCGTTAGCCAAAAAGATGTTATATATGCTATAGACGCAGCTGATGCAAAAGACATAAGCATTATTATAACTTATGATGTTGAACAAGCTCAATCTGCTTATGCATTAGCACCAGATATTTTACTTTCGGTTTCAGCAAGAAATCATGAAGAGTTTGATAGATTATTAAAAACCAAAATACCTACAGAAAATATGCTTGCTTTTACTGGTACACGTATGTCTGACAAATCGTTATATCAGAGATTACACAACGAAGATATAGTTTGCATTTTGGGTACATTAGGCAACTTAGATAAACAAGCAGAAGCAAGAGGAGATGAGTTATATCTAGGATGGAAAAAACAGGGAGTTGATATTTTAGCAACAGATAGACCTTTTGAGGCTTACAAGGCGATTGATTAAATGTAAATTCTCTATCTTAAAGATGAGGATGTCACACTGAGCGCAGTCAAAGTGGAAATGAGAAACAAATATAAAATAGAGTATAATTAAAAAAGATTCCCACTTTCGTGGGAAATATTATGAAATACGCAAGATTAACAAAAGAGCAGTTTGAAGAGTTGCACCAAGAGTTTATTAATTTCCTGGCAACACAATCCATAACTGCTGATGAGTGGGAAGACATTAAGAAAAATAAGCCAGAAGCCGCAGAGCAGGAGTTGGATGTGTTTAGCGACTTGGTTTGGTATGGTGTCTTGAGTAAAGTAGAATACTTAGAACATATTTCTCCAAACCAGATTCATCTTTTTAAGTGTAGAGAAAACGACATGCACTTAATAGCGCTTAAATTAAAGGAAGATAAAACTGATTTAACAACAAAAGAAGGATTTCAGTGGTTAAGGGATAACTTATTGTCTGATGATATTGAATTTTTCAACGCAAAGAAAGATTACTCAGAGGATAAACATCAGGATATATTTAAGTTAATTCAACAAGGTGCTAATATTACCAAAGGTGAGTTGTTTCAGTATTTTGAAAAGTTGATTAGGAACTAATACCTGCAAAAGCAGGTATCTCTGAGCAAAAAAGGAATAAACCTTGCTTAAAGGTCTTTATTGGCAAAAACTTACATAATTACTATGATAATTTCTAAGCGTGATTAGGAGATTCCTGCTTTCGCAGGAATTATTCGTATCTAAGAGATTCAACAGGGTCTAGTGCAGCGGCTTTAATTGCAGGATATAATCCAGATAAAATTGCTACAAAAAATGCAATAGCTGTAGCGCAAATCATAGCAAACCAAGGTGTTGAAAACACAAGCTCAAAAGCAGAAGCTACTCCCCAACCAATCAAAATACCTAAAATAATACCTAAAATTCCTCCAAGCTGACCAATAATAATGGTTTCTATAAAGAATTGAAATGCTATAGTTTTGCGTTTAGCACCCAAGGCTTTACGTACACCAATTTCCCTTGTGCGTTCGCTTACAGAAACCAACATAATATTCATTAAAGCAATGGTAGAACCAAAAATGGTAATAATACTAATTATCCAAGCAGCCCAATTAAGAGTCTTTGTGTTTTCTGCCACACGATTCAAAAGGTCTTCACTACGTTCTATACCAAAATTATTTTCTTCTACTGGGTTGAGTCCACGCACATTTCTAAAGGTAATAATTGCATCATCTTGCGCACCTTCTAACATGTCAGTTTTATCCACTTTAACGCTAAGCGTATAATTGATATTTGGATTGGTGAAGATAGATCGCGCTTTTTGAATAGGCATAATCACTCTCAAATCCTGATTGTTACCAAACGTAGAGCCTTTTTCTTTTAAAACACCAATAACTTTAAATTTAGATCCTCTTACACTTATGGTTTTATCAATTGGGTTGTCATCAGGAAAAAGCGCTTTTTGCAAATCGCTACCAATAACACAAACTGCATTATTGTTTTCTACATCAGCAAAATTTAAGGATCTGCCATTTTCAATTTCTAAACCAGAATTCTCAATATAATTTTCATTAGAGCCAATAACTGCAACTTCAGGATCGGTTTTTTCGTTCTCGTATTTTACTTCAGATGTTGCAGAACCATAAAAAGAAACCGCAACCTTGGTGTAAGGATAATCATAACTATCAATAAAATCTTTAACATTTCTATAGCTTATAATTGGATTAATTTTCTGACGTTCTCTACCACTTTGGCGTTGTGTTCTAAATTCGTAGCGTTGAAAATTAAAAGTATTAGCACCCATCGAAGAAAAGTTACTAGACATTGTATTCTCTAAAGCCGAAACACCACTTAAAATGCCCACCAATGCCATAATACCTATAGCAATGATTAAAACCGTTAAAATAGTACGAAGTAATTGGCTTTTTATAGAACCAAAAGCAATTCTTACATTCTCTCTAGCTAATGAAAACATAGTTGTATCTGTAGTTAGTTGGGTTGTTTAAAACCATAAGACGTCCCAAACACCATAAAGTTACTATAAATTTAAAATTACTTGGGTATGCCTCTAAAAATTATAATATTTTTGTGACTTAAATATGAAGTTTCACTAAAAGAGATTCCTGCTTTTGCAGGAAATGTTATGGCACAAAAACCAAGTATTCCAAAAGGTACCAGAGATTTTAATGCAGTAGAGGTTGCAAAACGTTCTTATATAATGAACATTATAAAAGAGCAATTTGAGTTATACGGATTTCAACCGATTGAAACTCCAAGTTTTGAAAACTCAGACACTTTAATGGGAAAATATGGAGATGAAGGAGATCGCTTGATTTTTAAGATTTTGAATAGTGGAGATTATTTAAAAAAGGTTTCTGATGAAGATTATACTTCAAAGGATGAAACGAGAATTACGTCTAAAATCTCAGAAAAAGCCCTTCGTTACGATCTTACAGTGCCTTTTGCACGTTATGTGGTACAGCACCAAAATGAGATAGAATTTCCGTTCAAACGCTACCAAATACAGCCTGTTTGGCGTGCAGACCGTCCGCAAAAAGGACGTTTTAGAGAGTTTTACCAATGTGATGCTGATGTAGTAGGTTCTAAGTCGTTATTTCAGGAAGTTGAGTTTGTTCAGCTTTATGATGCTGTATTTACAGCTTTAGATTTAAAAGGAGTGACTATAAAAATCAATAATCGTAAAATTTTATCTGGTATTGCTGAAGTTATTGGAGCACAAGATAAACTTATTGATTTTACAGTAGCTTTAGACAAGCTCGATAAAATAGGCGAGGAGAAGGTAAAAGAAGAAATGCGCAGCAAAGGCATTTCAGAAGAGGGTATTTCTAAATTACAGCCATTATTTTCTTTAGAAGGAGATTTTGGTACGCAAGTAGAAAGCTTAAAATCTATTTTAAACACCTCTGAAGTTGGACTAAAAGGTATTGAAGAGTTAGAGTTTATAGATGCTTCAATTTCTAAACTAGGATTAAAAACAGCCAACCTTCAATTAGATGTTACTTTAGCCAGAGGACTTAATTATTACACAGGTGCTATTTTTGAAGTGTCAGCACCAGATGGTGTTAAAATGGGCTCTATTGGTGGAGGTGGTCGTTATGATGATTTAACAAGTATATTTGGAAAACCAGATACAAGTGGAGTAGGAATTAGCTTTGGGTTAGATCGTATTTATTTGGTTTTAGAAGAGTTAAATTTATTTCCAGAAACTATTGCTGATGCAACGAAAGTTCTGTTCATTAATTTTGGAGATAATGAAGCTATGGCTTGTCTACAAGCAGTAACCCAATTGAGGCAAAATGGCGTAAAAGCAGAGTTGTATCCAGATAGTGCTAAAATGAAAAAGCAAATGACGCATGCCAATCGTCGTAATATTCCTTATGTAGTTTTAGTAGGTGAGGAAGAGATGAATTCTGGTATGTTTACTCTTAAAAATATGGAAACAGGAGAGCAACAGAAATTAAAGCTTGAAGAGCTATTATCTGTTTTAAAGTAAATGTAGAAACATATAAAATGAAAAAGCCCTGAATTATTCAGGGCTTTTTCGTGGTTAAGATTTAAGATTTGGGGCAAAATTACTTTACTAAAACCTTCTTAGTCGATACTGAACCGCTTACAGTATATAACTTAATGATATAAGTTCCAGTGCTTAAATTCTTAACGTCATATTCAGAGTAACCGCTCTCTGAAATACTTTCAATTTTTTGGACAGATTGTCCGAGCATATTAAATAGTTCTATAGATTTTACGTCTACTAGGTTAGGATTTATTAATACGATTTTCTCTTTGTCATTAGAGTATAATACATCTAGACTGGTGATGTTTTCGTCATCTATTCCAAGTGAACCAGCCATGATTTTAAACGTGATTTCAAAACGATCTAAATACTCACCTTCGGTTAGGAAGATTTCGTAATCGCTAACTCTTAAATCATGGAATATGCTTAATGCTTTATCATGTAAGTAGATATTAACGGCATCTGGTACATTCTCTAGGGCATTAATAGTAAAGCTGTTTATACCATCAATACTAGTTTTAACACCTAAAGGATAAACTGTGCTTAAATTAGCATTATCATTAGCCTGAATGATGAATTTTTCATCTCCAATCATCCAGAACATATCGTCAGTCTGGTCTTCATTGAGGTGTGCATCGTAGGCCCAATCAACACCTTCAGTTGCACTTTCATCAATAGTTAATAGAAGTTCTCTTTGTAAGTGTAAGGTATTGCTAGCTCTATAACCAATTCTAAACTTCATTCTATCATCTATATCTTCATTATTGCTTTGAGTGTTTGAAGAATTAGTTGTTCTCATAAATACTGATGAACTACCGCCTTCTTTAGTAAATGCACGCTGATCGTTTTCAAAGTTTATTGGTCCAGCACTTATACCAGTTACAAAGAATCCTTGACTCACAGGTACATACCTTCCAGGTGTTTTAGTACCTACACCAACTTGTGCCACATCTGGATCTGGTGCTGGTGCCGGAACACCTCCTGAAAGGTTATAGATAGCATAACCACCTTGATATTGTTGTAATATATGAGATCCGCCTCCCCAATGCTCCCAGAACTGTAGTGCTCCAGTTGTATTTGGGTTATCTAGGATAAATTCATTAGCATCTAAGGAAGAGGCATAAGGATTACCAACTAAATAATCATTACCATTATTTATAGTTAAGCTAATATCTCCATTGTTAGGCTTTCCTAAGAAAACATAATTTTGATCGTCTAAAATCCCTCCTGTATTTGGACCTTTCATAGTAAAGCCTTCACCAGCATATATTGTTCCTGTACGTCTAACATGCTGCCATGCAGAATAATCGTCACTAGTTAAGTTTGCAAATTTCCAAATCCAATAATCTGCAATTCTAATAGGGTTGGTTGCTGCACCATTATAACCTGAACTAGAAAAGTTAACAGGGTTAGAGCCGTCAAACATTACGTCTTGTACAGAGTAACGATAGTTGTTAACAGCAGTATCTATATCACCAACAGGAGAAGACCAGTAGTTATAGGTATAGGTGTCAGCAGTACCTTGTTGATCTTTTTCAAGCTCTCCGTTAACAGCTACTAACAAATCACTATCTTCTGTTTGAATTAATTGAGAATCTCCCTCTAAGTCAATTTTACCTGTTAAACTAAGGTAGTGCGATACTGTTAGACCACTACCAGTGTTGGTAGCATTATCACCATTTAAAGTTAATTCATTAGCATCTACATAAAGTCCAAGAACATTTCTGTTTTCGTTATTTCCGGCAGGCAATGTACTGTTATCCATAGTTACATTGTGAGATGTTCTTACAATGTTCCAATCTACTGTAATTGTAGGGTCAACTATTGAAGCTGTACCTGGCATATATTGTACATTACCGTTAGTCCAGGTAGTACCTGTGTCCCAATCTCCATTTTGAGATGACTCATATGGTAATGGAGCTGTTTGTCTATCAACAGTGTCAAGATTTCTTAAAGCTCCTTGATGGCCATTTCCTGACGCATCATCTGTATTTGTGTAAGTGTACACAGACATAGGATAGTAGCCTGCTAAATCACTCCATGGGACTGCATTAATATCGTGTTTAGTTATTGATGCAGGTAAAACTACTCCCATAACCTGACCAGCGTTATCTTCAATCTCTTGATTCATTACAAATCTTAACTGGTCTTCGGTTAAATCGGTATCCCATACACGTACTTCATCAATATTTCCTCTAAAATGTTGTGTTGTGGTGCCTTTACCTGCCGCAGCTATTAAAAATGAATCTGTTGTGCTAACAGGCGCAGTTCTTACACCAGAATTATCTAATACACCGTCAATGTATATTGATACCGTTGAGCCATTATATATAGCAGCTACATGATGCCATTCATCATCAGGTATGGATGTAGTAGAACTTAGCGTTTGTGTAAGACCATTTATCCATGTGATTTGAATTCTGTTATCATTTAGAATTCTTAGATCATAACCTTGTGTAAAAGATAAATCTCTTTTCGATAAGATTGATTTTGTGCCTGTATCTGCAGCGTCACGCTTTATCCAAGCTGAAACAGTAAATCCTGATGGATCTAAATCTAAATTGTCTTCTACATCAATATAATCTACAGAACCATCAAAGTATACAGAACGCTCAACTACAACCTGTGGTGCATAGCCAAATGTAATATATTTTGTGCCGTCAAAGTCGTATTCAGCTTCTAAGTTACCACTACCATCAGCTGTCATTACTCTATAATCTGCAGTTGGGTCAAAAACACCTGTACTTGATATAAACATGTAATAGTTACCTGGAGGTGATATATTTCTAACAGTATTTTGTGGAATACTCACTTTAACCGTCGGTACATCTCCACCAGTTTCTACCACTTTCCAAACACGTTGCATTGCTGTAAATGTAACATTGGTAGTAAGAGCAGGTGATATTCCAGAACTCATATTAACAGTAATCGTTGATGCTGCTGAATTAATGTCTGCATTATTGTTACCCCAAACTAAGAATTCACGGTCGTTAAAAGTGGTGCCATTGGAGTCAATATTGCCTTTATTAGTGTCATATAGGTCTGTAAGTCCCATGGACAAGAAGCCACTAGTAAGTCCTGTACCATCACTAAACTTATTTTCACTTGCAGATTGTTTTTGAATTAATCCAGAATCATCATCTCTACCAATACCAGCAATGTCGTAATTATAACCTGCATTTAATGAGGTGTCCCAAATGACGTTGCCCTGTGTATCAATATAATCAATGTCATTCAATCTATTTTCAGTTGTACTATTTGCAGCATGTAATGTTACACCATTTTTTAAGGCAAGGTAAGACTCAATTTTCTGTTTGTCTAGAGCATTATTACGTGATTTATAGCTTATGACTTCAGTCATTCTACCATTCACATAAGCATCTACATTACCATTAAGGCTGAATCGACCAACACCTAAGTAATATTGTTGATTAATAAATTCATAAAAGGTTAAGTCTACAGGTGTACCTTGTGTTTGGCCTGTTACATTATCAATACGCTTACCGTTTTTGTAAATTTCCGTTAATGTACCAGCAGCATTAGTTTTTACATTATAAATAATTACTTCGTCCACATAACTATCTGTATTACTTGCGTAAGCTCTACCATAGGATAAATCTGTAGGCGTGTTTGTTGGCACCGAACTAGTCATATGTGCTACAATTTCATCAGTGAATCGAGCAGATATATTTCCTAGTCCAAGACCTGTACCATCTACCTGTGGGCTTACAGGTGCTACTCTACCAGCTATGGGAACTTGTCTGTTAGTACCAGTATAGTCTATTGTACCAGTAGATTTCATTACTACAAAATAATCTTGAGAGAAAAATCCTCCCTTACCTCTTAAGTATTCAAGATTACTACGATCGAACTCAATAACTGGATTGTAGTTAATATTGTCGGTAGCATTATCTTTAAATGCAGGGCTATTAGTTGTTAATGAAATGGCATCATTATCAAAAGCGGCATCATTTAAGGTTAATACATCATCGTTGTCAGATAAAACATTCCATTCTTCAGTTGCTTTTAACCAAAGTCTTAAATCACCATTTACAGATCCAGGTCCTAAAACGGGATCCGAGAAAGGTGTTATTGGGTTAGCGTTTATAATAATGTTATCAACTGCAGCGCCTGCGTCTACATCAGCTGCATCTGAAGCTACCACAAATCTAAATTGAATTTCATTAGAATTATGTAGAGTAACAGGAAGTTCTATTGTTGCTGTTTCAAAATGGTTAGGAATTGCCTGTGTTGTTGTAGTTGTTCCTGTCCAACCATCAGATCCTGTACCTAAAGCATTTACATTACCATTGCCATCATACCAATTTGTTCCATCTCCAAACGCACCCAACACTGTCCAAGAAGACCAGACTGCAGCGGTACGCTTTCTGTACTCAATACGCATACCATCGTCAGAATCATTACTAAAATCATAACGTATATCTGCATTAAATACCAAGTCATCAAATCCTAAAGTAGATATAATTGGACTTGTTAAAACAATATTTATATTATTTGCATAACTGTTGTAATTGTCTGTATACCAGTAGTTGCCTTCTCCAAGTTCACTTACTGATGTTAGTCCTGTACCTCTAGACCATACTGTTGTTCCTGTGCCTGAAGCAGACCAACCACCATTAGTTTCATCAAAATTTTCGTAGTAAATTGTGTGTTCTGGTGGAGTAAAGCCATTACCTTGAATATTGAAGTTATAAGGATTTTCATCACTATCATCGTTAGCAATAGATACAGTTGCCGTTCTTAGTCCATCTGCACTAGGTGTAAAATTAATTTCAAAAACCGTAGACCCACCAGCTGTGATTGTAGCATTAGGAACTGTACTTATACTGAAATCAGCAGCGTTAGCTCCTGTAATACTTACATAAGGTGAAGTACCAGTTAAGTTCAGATTTGCTGTACCTATATTTTGAATTGTAAAGGTATTAGCTCTATTTCCTGAAAGTGTGATAACATTACCAAAGTCAGTTCCATCAGTTGTTGATGGTGTTGTATCTCCATCTGTAATTGTATTTCCGTTGCCTTCAATGTTTATTTCCGCAATAGGAGTGTAGCCTGTTCCTTGGATATTAAAAGTATAAGGGTTTTCATCACTATCATCATTTGCAATAGATATGGATGCAGTTCTTAGACCGTTAGCACTTGGATTAAAAGTAATTTGAAATGTCGTAGACCCACTTGCACTTATTGGAGTAGTAGGTATTGCCGTAATACTAAAGTCTGCGGCATTTGTACCACTTATAGTAACATATGGTGAACTACCAGTTAAATTTAAGTCTAACGTTCCAATATTTTCAATTGTAAAGGTGTGCACGTCTGTTCCACCTGCAGTTAATACATTACCAAAGTCAGTATCATCAGAAGTTGCTGGTGTTGTGTCACCATCAGCAATAGTGACCCCATTTCCTGTTATATTTATTTCAGGCAAAGGAGATGTTGTAGCTGTTAGTGAAAAATTATCAAGAGACATATCGCTTCTATAATTGTTTCCGGTTACACCTCTAAACCTAATCATTATGGTTTGACCAACGTGTGGAGTTAGGTTAACATTGACTTGATTCCAGGCTTGCCCATTGCTAGTTTGTACTTGCCCACTTTGTGACCATAAGGTTGTGGGCCAAGTTAGACCATTGTCTGTACTCATTTCTAAATACAAATCTCCCATGTCAGAACCATACATATGGTAATAAAAGGAGAAATTAGCGGTAGAAGCGGTCGATAAATTAAAGCAAGGACTTTCTAAAACGAAAGTTCTATTAGAGTTTGATGATGCTTCTGTAAAAATGTATCGCGAACCTTCATTAGGTCCAGAAGGACCTGTTGATCCAGAAGGTGTTCCTCCACCTATTCTACTCCAGTCTCTGTCATCGGTAGTTGATTGCACCCAAAGACCAAATCCTGATTCAAATCCTTCAGAGTATGGAAAAGCCGCAACAGTAGAACTACAAGTAGCAGAACAACCACCAGAAACATCAAAGTATATTGGTGCTGAACCGCTAGGGCTTGCCAAATCTCCATCATCTTGATTAATTACGTTAACACCGCCTGAGGTTATTGTTATGTTATCTGCGCCATTCCATCCATCATTATATGTGTCATACATGATAAAATAATAATTGGTGTCATCTGCAATACAACCTAACGATACTGTGGTAGAATAGCTATTATCAGAACTACCTGTATAGCCATTGTCTATAGTTGCAATGACAGAGCCACTAGGGTTGTAAATTTCAACTCTATTTTCAGATGACCAAGATGGCCAATTTACGGAGACTTCTACATAGGAAGTTTGTGCATAAGCAAAACTTGAGCTAATAATTAACATCCACAATAAAAGATTTCCCTTTCTTAAAGCTTGGGTAATAGTTTTCATAAGCGGTTAAAGTTTAGTTTGGGACTAAAATTCGAGGGCTAATATATAATAAAAATCTATAAAATGCAAATTTATCCGATAAAATGCATTTAAGTGTAGGTGGGTAGTTGTTAATTGTAGTTAAATAGACCTTTTTAAACGATAAAAGGAAAAAGCCGAAGATTTCATCTTCGGCTTTTGTTCATTAACTAAAATTTGAGATTATTATTTTATAATTACTTTTTTAGAAATACTTGAAACATTATTAGAAATCTTTACTAAATAAACACCAGTGCTCAGCTCTTTTGTGCTTAATGAATTTGAAGAGTTTCTAATGTTTAGATCATCTTTTAATATTTGTCTACCTTGAATATCAAATAAGGATACTTGTGTCTTAGAAGTCAGTAAGCCTTTAATAACAATTTGCTCATTATTATAATCGCTGTAGACTTGTATAGTATCTAAGTTAGATTCATTAGTTGATAAAGATGGTGTATCAAATCTTAAATAAAATCTACCTGTATCTAAAATATCAGATGAAGGTGTAAATGTGTAGTCCGTTGTATTTAAAAGGGTAAATGTATTTGCAATTACATCCTCAAGATAAACATTCGTGTTAATATTAGAATCCGTTAAACTAATCGTAACTTGCTCACCTTGGTTTGCATTAACGCCTAATGGTATAATAGTATTATTATTAATATCATTGAAGCCTATGGCTTGTATAGCCATATCTTTTCCTGTATTATCATTAACCAATTCAGAGTAGATAGCAAAATCTGAAGTTACATTGCTAAAATGACTGGCATCATAACCAACGTCTAAACCTAGAGAAGCATTATCTGTAAAATATAAATCAGTTTTGAAGCTTCTATCTGTTGAACTTAATATTATACTTCCAAATTCAATTGCGCTGTTATTTCTACCTGTAATGAAATCATCAGAATTTCCAGAGGTTTGCATTGATGAAGCAAAAGATATGGTTCCACCACCATCCTTTGAAGATACAAAGAAACCTTGTCCTGGTGCAATTAAAGTATTTGGATTAGCAGTTGCATAGGCAAAGTTCCAAATGGTCCAATAACTTCCGTTAGAATTATCTGCGTCATAACCATAAACAGCAGCAGTTGAAGGATCTAACTGAGATACATTTGCTGTTAGAAAATCTTCTAATTTTATATAAGAAGGATAAGGATTACCAATTAAGTTCCATATTTCGTAAGCTGAACCTGTTTTTAGTATAGGAACATTTAGATCACCTGTTGTTGCTGCACCTGTAAATGTAAATGTGCTATTGTCCGTAGACGCCGTTCTGTAACCTTTGCCAGCATCTAGTGTACTCGTATCTGTATTAGAATAGGTTAAGTAATTGCTAACAGATTTGTCGAAAGGGCCAAACAAGTAAATAGTTTCTTCAGCATTTGAAACAACATTTAAATTGTTTGAAAGAAAATCCACAAAACTCTCTCCGCTAAAAGGAGGTGAAATTAAATCATTTCTGTTAGTATTAGAATTGACATGTCTATTATATTTTAAATTATCTGAAGCACTTCCTGATAAAAGTAGACTTGAAAACTCATTTGAATCAGAATTCATTACGAATTCTCCATTGTTTGTGATGTTTCCATTAACAGTTACAGCGTTTTCTTTACTCACATTTAGTGTAGCGCCAGATGCTACTATAACATTATTTGCAGCTATATCAGAAGTAGTGTTATAAGTGCCATCTAAAATGGTAACATTATCGGATCCTGTAAGGTCTGAAGGTGGGTTTGGGTACCAAGTAGCACTTGTATATAGCAAACCTTCATATATGTATATATCATAGTCTTCTACTTCACCGTATTGGAAACTGTCGCAAGGATCGTTTTGTATTGTTCCTGATGAGTTATAATATGCCATTATAACCCTCATTCTGGTATTTCCTGTACTTGCAGAAACTGGCACTGTAAAAGAACTAGAGACAGATGTAGTCTGATTTGCACCTACTTCAAGTACTTTTTCTCCAGTATCGTCAAAATCACCGTCTTTGTTAAAATCAATCCAAGCAGACACAGCTTCATCGTATTGTGTGCCAGTCCACGTTTTAGTAACAACTAAACTATTTCCTGTACTTCCGACTTGTATAGGTTCAAATATTGAAGCGCCTGTAAAGTCGGAATACCCAGAAGAAGTGCTACTAGAAGTATCGTTCAAAGTACCGTTTAAAGAGATACCTCCAATATATTCGTCAGAAATTGTTGACCCTCCTGCGGTACAATATACTAAATCGGCAGTGGTAAAGCTTTCTGAAGCAGAATAAGCCGAAGTAGAAGAAACGCATCGGCTTCTGACTTGTACTTCATATTCTGTTGTAATATCTAAACTTGTTAGAGAATAACTGGTACTAGTAATATCTGTAATTTCTACCCAGCTTGGAGCTCCAGTTTCTCTATATCTCAAATCATAAGTGGCTGAAGGAACATTATCCCAAGTAATTTCTGCTGTTGAAGCAGTTATTGAATTTGCAGCCAAGTTTGTTGGTACTGTAGTTTCACAAGGTAATTTAATATCTATAACCTTAAAGTCGTCAAAAGTAAAGCCGTCAAAAGTTGTTGAGTAGCCGTCAGCTCTGTTTGATGAGTCTGAGCCTAACACAAACCTAAATTGAACGTTTCCTTCACCCAAAAGAAAAGCATTGTTAGAAGCGTCAATCACAAACTCTTCCATAACCCATTTATCTTGTGTGTTACCGTCATAAATAGCTTCTCCATCTGGTTGATGATTTAAATCAGATGTGTTTTTACCAGGACCTGTGTCAGAACTGTTACCGCTACTGTATCTAGTGGTTAAATAATAAGAACCAGGTTTTGTGTATTTACCGCATAATTCTACCCAGTTAGATCCATCTGTAGACGCTTGGAATTGTACAAAATCAAAGTTTCTTTCTAAATCCCATTTTGCATAAAACTGAACTACAGCAGTTTCCGAAGTAGTTAAATCTACTGCTGCAGCATTACTTAGCGTAAGTGTTTGAATGGTGTTATTACTATAAGATCCAGAAGGGCTATCTGTAATTGCAGTAGAGCCTGAATAAGCATCTGTGGTAACATTCCATGTTCCTCCTCCATTGTTCCAGTTAGCAAGGCCATTGGTATCTGCATCATCATCAAAAAGAATCGTTGGGTTGTAAGATTTAATGATGTTAGTTTGGTACATAACGTATCCATCATCATTGCTTAAAGTTATTTGAAATTCAATTTTATCATTTGCTTGAATGGAAGGGGCTAATGTAAAAGGAACATTAAGCTCTCTTTGTTCTAATTTTGTCCAGCTAGTTTGCGTAGCAGGAGCAGTTAATGATATTATATTAGAAGATACAGGAGTTACATTTAATGTAATGTCTCCCAGTGTTTGACCTAAATATTCAATACCAAATTTTAAATTTCCGCTGGTTGTATTAATGTCTGATGTATTTAAGTCATGGAATTGAGCAAACTTACCACTGTAGTAAGCATTCATAAAATTCATTCGCATTGCTCTTTGAGCGATATCAACAATTTGAGTAGGATTTGGCCAAAATCCACCTTCGCTGCCATCCCAAGCACCATTTTCGGGTGCTAGTGCTAAAATTTGTTCTCCAGAACCTGTAGAACCATTGACGTCTGCTACACCACCTAGCATCCAGTCACTCATATCTCCATTGGCTATGGTTAAAATATCTGGTGCCTCACCGTATATATATCTATTGTATCTTGTCATGTCATGACAAAATTTTGCAAAGTCATCCTCACGACCAGAAGAAGGAGCGTTAGGATATCCATTATAGGCATGAGGAATTAAATTTGATGTAGCATGATGATTCATCGCGGTCACAAAATTTCTTGAAGCTACAAAAGCTTCTATACCTTGAGTCTCTGGCTCTGAAAAAGCAGATGGACCTCTGTATGTTTGATTTGAAGTTGTGCCAGAAGAACCACCATATATAGCATTAGGACCCCAAAAGTAGTCATAGTTTCTGTTAAGGTCTACACCTCTTGCGTTGTTGTTTCCTGTGTTATATGGGCCTAAATTTTTTCTTTGTAGACCACCTCCAGAAGGTGCAATTTGTTCATTCCACATTAACCCGTCAGGATTGGCTACAGGAATAAAATACATTTCATGATTATCTACTAAGTTTTTAATTCCAGGATCAGAATCGTAGTTTTCTAAAAGATACCACATGTAGTATATAAGATTCATCATACTACTAACTTCACGAGAATGGGTCATACCAGAGTATAATGATTCTGGTTCATTGGTTTCATCAGTATCTGGATTGTCAGATATTCTTACGTATAATACGTCTTGGCCTGCCCAAGTATCATATTGGCCTCCATTGGTATAAGAATTTCCATGAGTTTTATGATTGGGATCAGTTGAAATTGGAGCTTTTACCGAAATTAAGTTTGGGTATAAAGCTCTCATCTCATCTAATTCTGCTAATACTTCACTGTATGTAAGGCATCCAGCCATACTTCCTAAGTTAAAGTTGTTTGGCACAGAATTATCCCAATTGATTTCAGAACAGCCTTCGTATTGAACTAAGTTGTCAATTGTTGCTGTAGAAATACTAAGAGCTCTATTTTGTGTATTACTCATTTTTTTTTGAGCAAGTTCAGCTTTTGCTAAAGGTAGCTCAACAGCAGTAACGTTTTCAAAATGAGCAGTTAAATCGTTTATTAGTATAGTATAACTAACATTATTAGAATCTAAAACACCAATCATAGAATCAGATAATTCTAAAATTAGATCGTTATTAGAGAAATTTGCACCACATGAGAGGTCAACACCTGAATCTTTTAATAGATGAAGTTGGTCATGAGTTGGATTAGAAATTGAAATCCGTTTCCCTGTTGGACTATTTTGAGAAAAAATAGTGGTTGTAAATAAAGTCCAAAGGAGGACTAATGTAATTTTTTTCATTTTGTTTGGGGTTAAATGAATTTATTTCGGATGCTAATATATCATTTATTTTGAAAAAAAATCTATAAAAAGCAAAAAATATCGATGAAATGCATTTTTGTGTAGGTTTGAATGGTGGGCATTTTAAATTTTTTATTTATGAAACCACCTTTAATTCAATGTTTTAACAAATTAATTATATCAATCGGGTTAAACCAAGTTTGATTTTTAAGTTTTATCTAATATTATCAGTAAGACTAATAGTTAAATTTAATACTGTCTATTTAACTTTGTGTTTCTAAGAAACTTTAGAAAAGACATTTCTTATATGTAGTAATGAACTTAACCCAAATAAAATGAAACGCTTTTTAAAAATCTTATTGGGTATTGTATTACTTATATCTTTAATAACTGTTATGATACTTAACCAGTCAAAATTTGGACAACATCCTAAAGGCGAACGTTTAGAACGTATAAAAAAATCCCCAAACTATAAAGATGGATCATTTAAAAATTTAAGTGAGACTGCTGTTATGACCTCAGATAAAAGTACAATAGGCGCTATGTGGGATTTTATATTTGCTAAAAAGTACAAAGTAAAACCTGAAGATAGTTTGCCATTCGTTTCAACGGATATTAAAGGTTTAGATGAGAAAGAAGATGTGTTAATTTGGTTTGGACATTCATCTTATTTTATGAGATTGGATGGAAAAACGTTTTTAGTAGACCCTGTATTTTGTGGTTATGCAGCACCATTTTCTTTTATGACTAATGCATTTAAAGGAACTAATAATTATGGTGTAGAAGATTTACCTGATATTGATTATTTAATAATTTCTCACGATCATTGGGATCATTTGGATTATGAAACAATATTAAAACTAAAGTCTAAAGTTGGTCATGTAGTTTGTGGGTTAGGTGTTGGTCAGCATTTTGAATATTGGGGTTATGAAGCATCTAAAATTAACGAGCTAGATTGGTACGAAGCTATCGAATTTGAAGGCGTAAAATTGACAGCAGCACCAGCACGTCATTTTTCAGGAAGAGGTATCAAAAGAAATAAAAGTTTATGGGCATCTTATGTGTTAAACACAAAAAATAATAATATCTACATTGGTGGTGATAGTGGTTACGATACGTTTTATAAAGATATTGCGGCTAAATATGGTCCTTTTGATTTGTCTATTATTGAGCAAGGTCAGTATAGCGAAAATTGGAATCAGATTCACTTATTACCAAGACAATTATATCAAGTAGCAGAAGAGTTGAATACTCAAAAGCTGTTTCCAGTTCATAACTCAAAGTTTACGCTTTCGGATCATCCTTGGTATGAGCCATTAGATGAAGCGCTAGCTAATAAAACGGAAAACGTTTCTTTAG
This sequence comes from Winogradskyella sp., assembly GCA_002722255.1. Classification (GTDB taxonomy): domain Bacteria; phylum Bacteroidota; class Bacteroidia; order Flavobacteriales; family Flavobacteriaceae; genus Winogradskyella; species Winogradskyella poriferorum. The sequence goes on from PBLD01000003.1 coordinate 198,563, forward strand.
TAACACCAAAAATTGGTGAAGTAGTAAAACTAAAAGATAGTACGCAAGTTTTTGAAGCTTGGTGGAAAGATTTAAAATAAGTTTACTGTCTAATATTGTTAAAAGACCGTTAAAGGAATGCTGAATTTGAGGTTTGAATTTCTTAATTTTGCCTTATGGAAGGAAAAACAGAACGTTCGGTATCACCATTTAATAGTGAGCTAAAGTTAAAAGGCTTTAATGTCTTTAGAATTGAGGAAGATAGTAGTGCAACTAAAATTTACAGTCGTAAAGATTTTTATAAAATTTGTCTGACTACTGGTAAGAGCATAATTCACTATGCAGACAGAAGTTACGAACAGGAAGGGACTATTCTCTTTTTTGGAAATCCCCATGTGCCATACTCTTGGGAAACAATATCTACAACTTATATAGGTTATACATGCTTGTTTTCTGAAGAATTTTTGCAATTGTCTGAGCGTACCGATAGTTTGTTGCAGTCACCTTTGTTTAAATTAGGTGGTACACCTGTTTTAAAAATAACTGAAGAACAGCGTTTATTTCTGAATGGTATCTTCGAGAAAATGATGCAAGAACAACAAACAGATTATTCTTTTAAAGATGATTTAATCAGAAATTATATTCAGTTAATTCTACATGAAGCTATGAAAATGCAGCCTTCAGAACAAGATGAAAAACACGCAAATGCTGCTTCTCGTTTAACATCAGTGTTTTTAGAACTTCTAGAACGTCAGTTTCCTATTGAAACTGCAGATTCACCATTAAAACTTACTACAGCGCAACATTATGCTGATCAATTATCTGTTCATGTTAACTATTTAAATCGTGCAGTAAAATCAGTCACAGGAAAGTCTACTTCTACACATATTACAGAACGAATAGTTAACGAAGCTAAAGCGTTGTTGCAACATACAAACTGGAATGTTAGCGAGGTTGGTTATGCTTTAGGATTTGAATATCCTACGTATTTCAATAACTTCTTCAAAAAGCAAACAGGATTAACACCAAAAACGGTTAGAGTTTAATTTGGTTTGAATTTTATAATTTTTGATTTGAATTTCGTTATCCGGTAATAGGTTAGCGAAAGTATCTTTGTACCATAGATTTGAAGTTGAAGATATGAGTGCAAAAAGCAACAATAACATTTTTGAAAGAATACTATCTGGTGAAGTCGTTCCTTTTAGTGATCCAGAATATTATAAGTTGCCTGAACAGTCAGAGCGTGCTATAGCAATTTTAGCAGATTTAAATACATCTAAAACTATTGTTGAAATCAGACAGCATTTAGGTAAACTTATCCAAAATGAAGTTGATTCAAGTACAACTATTTATACGCCTTTTAGTATCAACTATGGTAAAAATCTAAAACTCGGAAAGAACATTTTTATAAACCAAAACTGTCAAATCTTAGATTTAGGTGGCGTTACCATTGATGATGATGTAATGGTAGGTCCAAGAGTTAATCTTTTATCCGAAACTCATCCTATAGAGTCAGAATCTAGAAAAGCATTGATAGGAAAACCAATTCATATCAAAATAGGAGCTTGGATTGGCGCAGGATCAACAATATTGCCAGGTGTAACTGTTGGTGAGCATGCTATTGTGGCAGCAGGTGCTGTAGTATCAAAAGATGTTCCCGATAGAACCGTAGTTGTTGGTGTTCCTGCAAAAATTATTAAATCGATTTAAAAAACTAAAAATTATGAAAAACACTACACTTGTATTAATTGCTTCAGTATTTTTTTGCTTTCAAAGTTGTAAAAAAGTAGAAAGCAATTCTAATACAGAAGAAACCAAAGAAGTAACCACAGCAAAAACTGAAAACGAAAACTCTTCAGAAGATTTAGACTTCATTTTTCCAAAAGGTCAAAAAGGACCAGATAAAAACTTTACAGGTAACGCGTATAATTACGGAATAGTTATGGATTCAACATTAACCACAATAGTTGGTAATGTATATTTTGAACCTGGAGCAAGAAGTAATTGGCATACACATCCAGCTGGTCAAATTTTAGTAATCACTGACGGAGTTGGGTATCATCAAATCGAAGGAGAACCAATTCAAGTCATTAAAAAAGGAGATGCTGTTACTTGTCCACCAAATACAAGACATTGGCACGGAGCAAGTAAGGATAAAGCTCTTCAGCAAATGTACATTGTGCCAAATATTGAGAAAGGTATAGTCAATTGGATGGAACCAGTTACAGACGAGCAATACAATAACCTATAAATTTTTAGATATGAAAACTCAAGACAACCAAGAAAACAAAGGGCAATCTAGAAGAAATTTTATAAAACAATCAGGTGCTGTTGGCGCAGGAATGATGTTAATGGGATCAGTTCCACTATTTGCAAATTCAAAAAAATCAGAAGAAAAAGAAATTATAGACATGAGTAAAAATATAAAAACAAAAGGCTACGCAACCAAAGATGAATCGGGTAAATTAAGTCCATGGGAATTTGAAAGAAGACCAGTTGGAGATGATGATATTTTAATCGACATCAAATTTGCAAGTATTTGTCATTCCGATATACATCAAGAAAAAGGACATTGGGGAAAACAACAATATCCTCAAGTTCCAGGACACGAAATTGTTGGTGTCGTTACTGCTGTAGGAAAAAATGTAACAAAGTTTAAAGTAGGAGATAGAGCAGGTGTTGGTTGTATGGTAGATAGCTGTATGGAATGTGAAAGCTGTACACACGGTGAAGAGCATTTTTGCGATAGAGGAGAAACTAAATTCACTTACGGAGCACCATCTGATGCGGAGCCAACAGGAATTACCCAAGGTGGATATTCTGATAAAATAGTTGTTAGAGATCATTTTGCTGTTCATATTCCAGATCACATCACTTTTGAAGAAGCTGCACCACTTTTATGTGCTGGTATTACTACATATTCGCCATTAATGAGAGCTCAATTTAAAGTAGGAGACAAAGTTGGTGTTGCAGGTATCGGTGGATTAGGGCATTTAGCAGTTAAAATTGCAGTATCTAAAGGTGCAGAAGTTTATGCGTTTACAACAACACCAGATAAAGTAGAAGACATCAAATCTTGGGGAGTAAAAGAAGTTATTGTTGTGGATGATGAATTTAAAAATATGCAAGCCTACAATAAAACTTTAGATTATATGATTTCTACGATTCCTTATCAATTTAATGTAACGCCTTACGTCATGTGTTTAAAACCTGGCGGAACGTTCACTTTTGTTGGTATGCCAGAAGGATCAGAAATCACGATCAACAACTTAATGTTAGCGTTTGCACGAGTTAATTTCAATTCATCATTAATTGGTGGTATTCCAGAAACTCAGGAAGTCGTTCACTATTGTGCCGATAATGGTATCAAGCCAAGTATCGAAATTATTGATGCCAACCAGATTAACAATGCTTGGGATAAAGTGGTTAACAAAGAAGCAAGATACAGATACGTTATCGACGCTTCAACATTTTAAAAAAGAATTAAAATAATTAAAAAAGAAAAAGAAATGATTACAAAAGAAACATATAAATTAAATAACGGAGTAGAAATTCCTAAAATAGGTTACGGAACTTGGATGATTGACAACGATGCTGTTGTTGATGCTGTAAAAACGGCAATTAACGTTGGTTACACGCATATAGATACAGCACAAGCTTATCAAAACGAAGAAGGTGTTGGTAAAGCAATTAAAGAAAGTGATGTAGCAAGAGAAGATTTGTTTGTAACAACAAAGTTAGCAGCAGAAGTAAAATCTTATGACGAAGCTGTAAAATCGATAGACGAATCTTTAAAAACCATGGGCTTAGAGTATATAGATATGATGATTATTCATAGTCCAAAACCTTGGCAAGAATTTCAAAACGAAGACAGATATTTTGAAGGAAACTTAGAAGCTTGGAAAGCTTTAGAAGAAGCTTACGAAGCAGGAAAACTAAAAGCTATCGGAGTTTCAAACTTCAAAAAAGAAGATTTAGATAACATTTTAGAAAATGCAAAAATAAAGCCACAAGTCAATCAAATTTTGGCGCACATCACAAATGTGCCAACAGATATGATTGAGTATGCAAAATCTAAAGACATTTTAATTGAAGCATTTTCACCATTAGGTCATGGCGAATTATTCAAAAATGAAGACGTAAAAGCAGTAGCAGAAAAATACGGAGTTTCTGTACCGCAATTAGCAATTAGATACGATTTACAATTAGGCTTATTACCATTACCTAAAACACAAACGCCAGACCATATGAAATCTAATATAGAAGTAGATTTTGAAATTTCTGCAGAAGATATGGAAAAGCTAAATAATCTAGAAGAAATCAAAGATTACGGAGAAGCAAGTAACTTCCCAGTATTCGCAAAATAAATTGAAATGCATCTTCTTAAGATGCATTTTTTAGTATTAAAAAACTTAAAAAGAAAACATTATGAAAATTACAAGAAATGGCGAATTGCCATCAATGAAAGGACCAGAAGATTGGTTTACAGGAGATGTCATCGTAGATCCACTATATCAAAACGTAGAAAACGTAACAAAAGGAGCAGCATCTTTAGTAACCTTTGCACCAGGCGCAAGAACCGCATGGCACACACATCCAGCAGGACAAACGTTAATCGTGCAGTCAGGTTTAGGTTGGGTACAAAAAGAAGGCGGACCAATTGAAGAAATCAAACCAGGAGACATCATTTATTTTGAACCTAACGAGAAACACTGGCACGGAGCTTCAGCAGAAAAAGCAATGAGCCATATTGCTGTTCAAGAAGAAGTAAATGGCGAAGTAGTAAGGTGGTTAGAGCATGTTACAGATGATCAATATAAAAAATAAACCATGCCACATTTTCAAATAAAATTGCTTGAAGGAAAATCTGAAGAACAAAAGCAAAAACTAGCTGCAGAAGTTATAAAAGCAGCACAAAATGTTATTGGTTTTGGAGAAGAGTCTTATTCGGTAGCGATAGAAGAGTACTCGCTTAATCAATGGAAAACACAGATTTATCCTAAAGAAATAATGGCAAAGGAAAAAGTGCTTTACAAAAAGCCTGGATATAAGTTTTAAACAATATTAATGATGAAAGAATTAGACAAAGAAGCAATAGAAATGATTTCTGAACTGAATGATTTTCATATTGCACCTTATAGAGAAGATGGAGAAACTTTTGGAACACTAACTTGGATTTGGGTTGTTGAGGTAGAAGGTAGTCTTTACGTTAGAGCTTACAATGGAGTAAATTCGATATGGTACAAGTCGGCTTTATCTCAAAAATCAGGTAAAATTAAATCTAATGGTACTGAGTTTAAGGTTCAGTTTCAACCTGTTTCAGGTGAAATAAATGATGAAATAGATGCTGCTTATAAAGCAAAATATTATAGTAGTCCATACTTGCAATCTATGATAAGCAATAGGGCAAAGGCAGCAACAGTGAAAGTCTTTTAGATGAAGGAGAAACAACAAGGATTGTTAGCGGTTTTAACAGCTAATACAATTTTTGGATTAAACATTCCTGTAACTAAAGCTTTGATGGATGCCTGGATGACACCTATGGGTTACACCATAGTCAGAATGTTTTTCGGTGTCCTCATTTTTTGGTTTAAAGGTCTATTTTTATCAAAGGAAAAAGTTGATAAAAAAGATTTTCCTATAATTTTTATTGGAGGATTAATGGGATTTATTGGAACACAATTTTTGTTTTCCCAAGCTTTGCAATATACATCACCAGTCACTTTTTCTTTGTTAATGGCGCTTACTCCAGTGGTAGTGTTAGCACTATCTACTATTTTTTTGAAAGAAGTAGTGTCAGCAAAAAAGATAATAGGTATTCTCACAAGTATTACAGGCGCTGTTCTAATTATCGTTTTAGGTGATTCGGATGGTAGCGAATCGGGTAATGCATTTTTAGGCTTATTGTTCTCAGTTCTATGTGTGCTGTGTTATGCTGGTTATTTGGTTATGACAAGAAAAGTATCTATGAAATATCAACCAGTTACTATTGCCAAATGGATGTTTTTGGTATCTGCTCTTATTGCGTTTCCTTTTAGTTTTTCTGAGTTAGACCATCAAGTCATTTTTTCTGGAGAATCAAATCTCATGGCTTATTCTTTCTTAGCATTTGCACTATTGTTTTCTACGACTTTAGCATTTTTTTTAATGCCGTATGCACTAAAACGATTAGAGGCAAGTACAGTAAGTATCTTTATGAACCTACAGCCTATTATTGCATCTATAGTTGCTGTTGTAGTAGGGCAGGACTACTTTACTTGGGATAAACCATTTGCAATGCTATTGGTTGTAATAGGTGTTTACTTGGTAACTCAAAATAAACCTAAGCGTAGAATGAACATTGAAAACTAAAGGTTTGCTCTACATATAGCTTTTATTTTATATTTAAAAACTTTTAAGGTTACTTTCTTTTCATATCTTTAATGTCCCTTAGAACATTTTCTGGTTCAAACTTTTTGTAATTCTTTTAATTGTAGAGAAATAGGTTGTATAGCTTTATGTAATTTCAATTTAAAAAGATTTATATTTTATATTTAGACATTAATTCAATTAAAATAAACCAATATCAAAATGAAGCTATTGCCAATCAATCAACAATTTAAAACAATCATTTATTGCCTTTTATTAGTGCTGTTTGCATCTTGTAGCAGTTCACCGGAAGGGCTTAAAACTATACCAGACAATACAAATGCTGTTACAGTTATAGATGTGTATTCACTCTACAAAAAAGGGAATCTTGAAGATTTAGAAGATTTAGAATTTTTTAAGGCATTTCAAAAAGAAATAAGAAATGAAGATAAAAAAGTGGCTAATTTTTTAGATGACCTTAAGGACGATCCTAGAATGACAGGAGTAGATTTTACAAAAGATGTCTTTATGTATTATATAGATGAAGGATCTGATGAGAAGTTTATTTGTGTGTCATTAGATATTAGTGACGAAGAAAAGTTTGAGGAGTTTTTAGAAGATATGTTTGATAAGGCAGGTGTAGATTTTGACATAAAAAAGGAAGATCTCTATAAATATTTTATAGTGCAAAATGAAGTTGCTTTTGCTTGGGATAGTGACAAAGCAATTATTGTAACAGCTGAGAACTGGTCGAGTAGAGAAAACCTGGATTTAGAAGTAGAAGCTTTATTTGAACTTAAGGGAAACAAACAAATAAGAGCTAATAAAGAGTTTATGACTTTTTATCACAACAAAAAAGATATCAACTTCTGGATGTCTTCAAATTTATTTGCCTCTAGCTTTTATCTTGAAGAGTTAGAAAAAGAATTAGACGTAGATCTAACCGATAACTATGTTTCTGCATTTATAGAGTTTGAAGATGATCGCATTAGTCTTCAGGGTAAAATGTTCCCAAATAAAGAAGTAAAAGAGTTGATGGTAAAGGATAATGTATGGGATCATGATTTTGACAATGATTTATTGAAATATTTACCAGAACAAAGTTTTGCAAACCTAGCAATTGCTTTTAATCCTTCAGAGAACTATAAAATAATGAAGGAGCAAGGGGAAATAGAAAGTGTTGAAAAAGAGTTTGAAAAAGAAATGGGTTTTGAGCTCGAGGATCTTGTAGAAAGTCTAGAAGGATCTATGGTTTTTAGTTTATCTAATATCGAAGAAATGAGTTACTCTTATGATACTTATAGAATGGTATATAACGATAAAAAAGCAAGGCTGTACGATGCAACAACTAATGAATATTATTATGAAGGAGGTTATGAGTATAGAGATACTACAGAAACAAGAACAAAGACATTGCCAGTAATGTCTTTAGTATTTGACTTAAATTCTGATAAGTATATTAAGAAAATGATAAAGAAAATACCAGAAGGAGAGATTGAAGAAAAAGACGATTATTACGAAGTTAAGTTAGATGGTTCATACTCTGGATATTTTGCTTTTGATGATGATGCATTTTTGTTCACCAATGACAAAAAGAGTATTAGAGCATTTAAAGATGGTGGTTTAGGGTCTAACAGTTTGTCTGGTTCTTCAAAATTATCAGACTTTTCAGGAGGTGGTTACTATGCTTATCTAAACTTAAACTATGATGATTATCCTAAAGAGATAAAAAAGATGCTAAAAGAGGAGCAAAATGATAGAGAAGAGGAGATGTTTGAAATTTGGACAGATTTTGCAAGAGGAATTGAATTAAAAATGATAGATAACTTTACCTTAGAGTTTAATCTAGAAACTAATGACAATGATAAAAACAGTTTGCAACAACTACTAGAGCTTATGGATGAAAGCTTCAAAAGCTATTCTTCTCTATAGAATCTTATGCAAATACGTTTAAATAATTTAAAACCAACATACATGTCAGAAGCAGAATTAGCTGCTTCTGACATTTATTTACAAAAAGAAGTAGTCTTTGAGAAAGGCAAAAAGTACCTAATCAAAGCAAATTCTGGCCATGGAAAGTCTTCAGTATTAAACTTTATTTATGGCAGTAATCATAATTATACGGGTAAGGTTGATTACAGTAATACTGAAGCCTCTATTTTTAATTTACGCAAAACAGAAATAAGCTACGTTTTTCAAGATTTTAAGTTATTTCCAAGCTTAACTCTCTTTGAAAATATTCAATTAAAAAATAAGCTAACGCATTATAAATCTATCGAGCAGATAGATGAGTTAATAGAAAAAATGCAATTATCTCATAGACGCGACAGTTTGGTAGCCACTTTATCTCTTGGTCAGCGTCAAAGAGTAGCAATCATTAGAGCACTTTGTCAACCTTTTAATTTCTTATTGTTAGATGAACCTTTTAGCCATTTAGATAGCTCTAATATTAAAATTATAGTGCGTATTTTAAATAAAGAGTTAGAAGAACGACAAGCATCTGTTATTATAACAGCATTAGATGATTTACCTTTTTTTGAATTTGATAAAACTATAAATCTCTAGTATGCTAACTAAACTTCAAAAAAAGACCCTCGTCAAGGTTCAATTAGTAGGTTATATACTCACCTTGTTTATAGGTGTTTTTATTGTTTTAACAACGCTTCAGTTGTATCAGGATGTAAAGCCACTAATATCTGAGCAAACCGATGTTTTTAACGATAAATCTGCAGTTATTAGTAAAGAAGTGTCTGTATTTAAAAGTGTAAATAAAGACCGAATTTATTTTTCTTCAGAAGAGATAGATGAATTAAAAGAACAACCTTTTATAAAAGACGTTTCTATTTTTAACAATGCTGATTTTAGGATTAAAGCATATTCTAAACAGTCAGAGAATATTCCGCTGTTTCAAACAGATTTATTTTTTGAAAGCATTCCAGATGCTTACATAGATGTAGAATCAGAAGATTGGATTTGGGGAGAAAATGATGAGGTTGTACCTATTATAATTCCAGAGAATTATCTAAAATTATACAATTTTGGTTTTGCCGAAAGCCAAGGGTTGCCAGTCTTATCTAAGAACACTATTTCACAAATAACCTTTAACTTAAAGGTGATTGGAAACTTTAATAGCGAAGTGTATAAGAGTAGGATAGTAGGCTTTTCTAATAAGATCAATTCTATTTTAGTACCACAAACGTTTTTAGAATATGCAAACAACAAATTTGGCCGTTCAAAAAAATCAAGGATTAGTAGGTTGTTGGTTACATTTAATAATCCTACCGACGAAAGAATTTTACAATTTTTTAATGAGAACAATTATTCTATCAATAAAGATAAATTAGAATTCAGTAAGCTTTCGTTTTTCTTCAATTCTGCATTGGTATTTGTAATAGCAGTAGCACTAATAATACTAGTCCTTTCCGTAGCTTTTATTTTATTAAGTTTTAATTTAATAATACAGAAAAACAAAGCTATGATTTCAAATCTTGGTGCTATTGGGTATTCATACAAATCAATATCAAAGTTTTATCAAGTAGTTATTTCAGTAGCAACAGTATTAGCTATAGTTCCTGCCATTATCCTAGGGATTTATGTAAGAAACGTATACTTAGAAAAAATAGATACGTTGTTTCAGTTTTCTGAAGAAGGTAGTTATATAACTGTTTTTGGTGTCACTATTCTTTTGACACTATGTGTAGTATATGTATTTATTATACTTAGAAAAATAAAAGCTATTGTTATGCCGAAATAATAGTTAGGGGCAATTTCATAGATTTTAAAATTAAATAATTAAATTAAAAAACGGTTTAGCCTGAGCTAAACCGTTGATTTTATATAATTTAAGATTTTGTAGCGAGATCGAGATTTGAACTCGAGACCTCCGGGTTATGAATCCGACGCTCTAACCAACTGAGCTACCTCGCCATTTTTGCGGTTGCAAATATATAAACAAAATCTAGTACCACAAACAATACATTCTAAAAAAATATTTTTTGTCTAAAGTTTTGAATTGTATCATAATTGCATATATTGAGCAAATAATTAAATGCTTCTATGGACGATAAAGAAAAATACGAAATGGAGTTTGTAATTCAAGCATCTCCTTCTTTAATATACCAATATATATCTACACCTTCTGGGCTCTCTGAGTGGTTTGCCGATAATGTAAATTCACGTGGTGAGCTATTTACATTCATTTGGGATGGCTCTGAGGAACAAGCTAAATTATTAACTAAAAAGAGTGGTGAACGTGTAAAGTTTCGTTGGGTGAGTGATGAAGAAGATGGTGCAAGCTACTATTTTGAAATTAGAATACAAGTGGATGAGATTACCAAAGATGTCTCTCTTATGATAACTGATTTTGCTGAAGAAGATGAAATTGATGAAGGCAAAATGCTTTGGGATAATCAAATATCAAGTCTTAAACAAGTTTTAGGCTCAAGATAACAAGTAACTAACTCAACTATTATATCTTTGTCTCGGTTTAATTTAACACTAAATCGAGACTTTTTTTATGGTAAATTTTAATGGAAGCCTTATAGACTCTGCAGAATCTTTTTTTACTTCAGAAAACAGAGGTTATAAGTACGGAGATGCGCTTTTTGAAACTCTTAAAGTAGTTAATGGTAAAATCTTTTTTTGGGAAGATCATTACTTTAGACTCATGGCATCAATGCGTATAATGCGTATGGATATTCCTATGAATTTTACAATGGAATTTTTAGAAGCTGAAATTCTAAAAACAATAGAAGCCAACAATCTATCAAATACTTCAGCCCGAGTACGATTAAATGTTGACAGAGGTGAAGGTGGTAAATATCTACCGGGAAAAACATCAAAAGTAGCTTTCAACATTGTAGCAGATACTTTTAACGAGCCTTTTTATTCAGTTAAAGATGAGCAAACTTATGAAGTAGATTTGTACAAAGACTTTTTTATAGCACCTGGTTTGCTTTCTGGTTTAAAGAATAACAATAAAGCTGTTCAGGTTATGGGAAGCATATATGCACAGGAGAATGATTTAGAAAATTGTTTAGTTCTGAATACCAATAAATCTGTAATAGAAGGTTTAAACGGGAATTTATTTTTAGTTAAAGGTGATAAAATTAAAACTCCGCCACTTGAAGATGGTTGTCTAAAGGGTGTGATGCGTAAGCAAGTTTTAGAAATTTTATCTAAAGATGTTAATCTTTATACTGAAGAAGCTTCAATTAGTCCTTTTGAACTTCAAAAAGCAGATGAATTGTTTATTACCAATGTTATTAAGGGTATAGTACCTATAACAAAATATCGTAAAAAAACTTATGGATGCGAACTTGCTAAAGCACTAACAAATAAATTAAATGCTAAGATACGCTTAGGAGCTTAATTGTAACTAGGATTTTCTGGTGCGTTAGACCATATTTTATATTCGCCACCAAGCTCTAGCATTTTTTCGCGCCAAAAAGAATTGCACGATTTAGATATAATCTCATTATTGTAAATGTTTTCGGAGACAAGCCAAGCATTAGATTCTAGCTCATTGTGTAATTGCTGTTCTGCCCAGCCAGAATAGCCTAAAAAGAATCGAATATCATTTTTAGTTATTTTATTACTATTAATAAGGTCTAAAACCACATTAAAATCACCTCCCCAAAAAATACCATTAGATATCTCTATGCTATCAGGAATTAATTCGGGTGATTTATGAATAAAATACAAGTTGTCTTGTTCAACAGGACCTCCATTGTAAACAGTAAAATCTGAGTCTGTGCCTTCTATTAGATCTTTTAAGTTATATTCTAAAGGTTTGTTTAATATAAACCCAACAGAACCTAAAGCATTATGATCTGCTAATAGGATCACTGCTCGGTTAAAAGAAATATCTCCGATAATGGATGGTTCTGCAATTAGTAAACTGCCTTTTTCGGGTTTATTCATATTTAAAATTCTCTTAAATCTTAACTAAATCTAGAATTTTTTTATCACTTAAACAACTTAAACGCACTAAAATTAGGGCAAAAAAAAGCCTGCTCATTGAGCAGGCTTAATATTTTAAGAAAAAAATGTCTTAGTTTACAGCGTTGCTTAAGTCAGAACCAGCCTTAAACTTCACTACATTTTTAGCTTTAATCTTGATAGTTTTACCAGTTTGAGGGTTTCTTCCATCTCTAGCAGCTCTTCTAGAAACTGACCAAGATCCAAATCCTACTAAAGAAACTCTGTTTCCTTTTTGTAAAGCTCCTTCGATGTCAATTAACATAGAATCTAATGCTTTTTTTGCAGCTGCTTTAGTAATTCCAGCATTCTCTGCCATACCATTGATTAAATCTGTTTTGTTCATAAATTTTAAATTTAAATTGTTAAATATTCAGTTTTTAAAAAAATGTTTTTTAAAAATCCGTACACAAATTTATCAGTAATATTAAGCCACGCAAGTAATAGCAAGGGAAATCGGCGATTTTGTTAATAAATCATCCCATTTGTTAATAAAGCACTGCATTTTATCGGATTTTTCACTATCTCAATGATAACAAGGCTTTACAGAAGTTTTGCGTTTTTCGAGAATTCAAAACCATTTAGAAGAGATTTTATATCCATTTTTCGCTTACCAGGTAACTGCATTTCTTTAACTTTTACGTAACCTCCTTGGCATGAAACTTTTAGTTCTGTTTTATCAGAAAAAATTAATCCTGCTTCAAAATTATGAGTTTCATATTCTTTTTCTACACCATAAAGCTTAATGGATAAAAGGTCTTCTTCATTATTATCTAGATAACACCAAGCTGTTGGAAAAGGATTTAATCCTCTTATCTTATTATATATGGTATCTAAATCTTTAGACCAGTCAATTTTACAATTATCACGATTGAGTTTGTAAGCTGTTTTTAAATCTTCTGATTTTGGCTGTATAGTTGTGGTTATATCTCCTTCTTCAATGCGTTGCACTGTTTTTATCACAAGATTACTTCCGATAGTCATGAGTTCATCGTGTAGCTCTCCGACTGTAGTGTTTTCACTAATGTCTGTTTCCTCACTTAGTATTATGGCACCTGTATCAATTTTTTCATCTATAAAAAATGTGGTGACTCCGGTTTTCTTCTCACCATTTATAATGGCCCAATGTATTGGTGCTGCTCCTCTGTATTGTGGTAATAAAGATGCGTGTAGGTTAAATGTACCATATTCTGGCATTTGCCAAACAACTTTAGGTAACATTCTAAAAGCAACAATAATTTGCAGATTGGCATTAAGAGCTTTTAATTCTTCAATAAAAGATTCGGCCTTAAGGTTTGTAGGTTGAAGAATATTCAGATTATGTTTTAGTGCAAACTCTTTTACTGCTGAAGCCTTTAATTTCTGACCACGACCTGCTTTACGATCTGGTGCTGTAATAACTCCTACCACATTGTAATCATTTTCTAATAGTGCTTTTAAAGTGGCAACTGCAAAATCTGGCGTTCCCATAAAAACAATTCTTAAATCGCGTTTTTCTGTCATATTAATGTGTAAGTGTTTGAGTCTGTAATTTTAATTTTTTTTGTTTCAATGAGGGTTTTAAGAGCCGCTATTAATGTGCTTTCTGTACAGTTAATGGACATTATTAATTGACGCGAAGATAGATCTTCCTGTGCTAAAGCCATAAGTATTTGTTGGGTTAAGTTAGAGGAACTAATTTCATTGTTTGACTTATCCTTAACACAAACCGAACAGATTCCGCAATTATCTTTTGATTTTTCTCCAAAGTATGCTAATAATTGTCGGTTTTTACAGACAGTATCATTATTAACGTAATTTATAACAGCTTCAACCTGTTGATGCTTCAATTGGTATTGTTGCTTTATAGTTTTAATTATAGGATTTATAGTAATATCATCTTCTCGAGGTTTTAAAAAAGTGATTTCAGAGTCTGTATTCGCCATTTCAAGACTAATAACTTCATCTTTTTCTAATAGTTGTAATTGTTGAATCACCTTTTTTTCAGGTAAACTAGTTTTATCAATAACCAAGTTGAGATTCACTTTAGTATCGTAATCAAAAATGCCACCATAAGTTCGGAGTAACACTTTAACCAAGGTGTTGAGTTCTAAATGACGTTCTAAATATTGGAATAAAGCATTGCTGGTAATTAAAAACTGAATCTTAGTCCTAAAGTTAAAATGCTGCGTTAGGGCTATGATTGAGTTACGATCTAAAACTGTGAGTGTATTATATGTTATGCTAGGATTAAGTTTATAGGTGCTACAAAATGTTTTAAAATCGAATTGATACGTGCTGTTTTCTCCTTCACCATAAGCTATTTGAAAATAGTTGCATAACTTTTTGTATATGTTCTTTACATAGTCAGTAGATGGTAAAGTGCTTAAAAATTGATTTTTTAAATGTTCCTCATCAATATTTTGTTTTAGTATTATGGCATTTGCTGATTGACCATTTCTACCAGCTCTACCTGCTTCTTGATAGTAACTCTCTAAACTTTCGGGTAAATTATAATGTATAACGTTTTTTACGTTAGGTTTATCAATTCCCATACCAAAAGCTGTAGTTGCTACCATGATGAGTTTCTGCTCACTTAGCCAAAATTGTAATCGTTCATTTTTTTCTTTATTGGTTATGCCACCATGATAGAAAGTTGAAGAAAAGCCTTGTGCCTCCAAGTAGTTACTAATGTCTTTAGTAGCACGTCTGTTTCTAACATAGATGATAGAACTTCCTGGATTTTTACTTAACGCATGTTTTAATTGAAATAATTTGTCTTCAGTTTCAACTACCTGATATGCAATGTTTTTTCGTGTAAAAGAAGCTTTGTGAATTTTTGGAGCAACAAAATCTAAATTGTTAACAATATCATCTATAATGCTGTATTTGGCAGATGCGGTTAATGCAATACAATTAACTTGAGGGTGAAGTTCTCTTAGAATTGAAATATGCTTATAAGCTGGTCTAAAATCATTTCCCCATTGACTAATACAATGGGCTTCATCTACAGCTATTAAATTTACTTGCATAAGTTGCAAACGCTCTTGTACTAATGGTTGTTGTAAGCGCTCTGGTGAAAGGTATAAGAACTTGTAATTGCCATAAATACAATTATCTAGTTGTGTGTCCAAGTCTTTGTAAGACATGCCAGATGTTAATGCAATGGCTTTAATACCTTTTTGTTTTAGCGTATTAACCTGATCTTTCATTAAGGCAATAAGTGGCGAAACCACAATGCAAATGCCTTCTTTCATCATTGCAGGAACCTGAAAACAAATTGATTTTCCTCCGCCAGTTGGTAGCAAAGCAAAGGTGTCTTCATTTGCCAATACAGAATTGATAATGTCTTCCTGTAAGGGTCTAAAAGACGTATAATTCCAGTAACGTTCTAAAACTTCAATAGGATGCATTACTACAAATTTAAAACCTCTAAGATAAAATCAGTCCTTTTTTCTATAGTTTCAAAAGGTACATCAATAAGTTGATAGCCAAATCTCATGTAAGTTTTTAAAAGGTGATGATGTATTTCTATGGCTTGTTCAAAGCTTTCGTAGCGCTCACTATCACTAGTAAAAATTTCTTGCCAAGGCGCTAACACAAAAACATAATTGTATCGATTGTTTTGTGAGGCATCACTAAAATATTGAGGATAATTGTCGCCAATATAATCCATATAAGCCAAAATGTCTGGTATACCTCTGTCTAAAAAAACAGCGCTTGTGGTTTCTTTAGAAGCATCATTATATTGCTTTAATCTGCCTTCTAAAAGTTTTTCACTAAATAGCAAAGGTTCCGTTAGGAATAGTTGTTCTATCCCATCTTTCCTTGCTTGTAGCGTCACTTCTCTAGAGATTTCATCATAGCACAAAAAACCACGATGTTTTAAATGATTTATTATTGATGATTTTCCGGTACCAGGACCACCTGTGATAACGATTTTCTTTGGACTCAAATTGGCAGTATTTTTGCGGTAAAAATCGTGATAAAATATTAAAACCAAAAATGTAAAGTAAGATGTATCTTTGCATTAATAAAAATCGATAATGGACAAGAATAAAAAATCAGAAGAGTTTTACAAAAAGTTAAAGTCACAATTACAGGATACAGCTCTTTGGCCAACGGAATATTTATATAAGTTTATAGTTACTTCTGAAGCTTCAAAAATAGAAGAAGTAAAGGCATTATTTAATCATTTAGGAGCAGTAATTAATACAAGGCCATCTAAAAATGGTAAATACACCAGTGTATCTGTTAATGTAAGAATGAAAAATCCTGATGCAGTTATTGCAAAATATAAAGAAGTAGGTGAAAAAGTTGAAGGCGTAATTTCTCTTTAAAATTTCCTTGAACCTAGCTAATTTTTTGTACTTTGCGACAAAACCGAGAAACTTCAGGTTTATATAATTTACTACACATTTTTACATTTTGATTGATAATTTAGAATACAACACAGAACGCGAACATTTGATAATTCCTGAGTATGGTCGTCATTTACAAAAAATGATTAATCATGCTAAAACGCGAGAAACTAAAGAAGAACGTAACAAATTAGCAAAAGCCATTATTTCTGTAATGGGCAATCTACAGCCACATTTAAGAGATGTGCCAGATTTTCAACATAAGTTATGGGATCAGTTATTCATTATGTCAGATTTTGAATTAGATGCTGATTCACCTTACCCAAAGCCATCGCGAGAAGAATTAACTGCAGGTCCAGATCCTCTAAAATACCCACAGAATCATCCAAAATATCGTTTTTATGGTAATAATATAAAAACAATGATAGATGTCGCGTGTACTTGGGAAGAGGGTGATATGAAGGAGGCATTGATTTATACCATTGCAAATCATATGAAAAAATGTTACCTCAATTGGAATAAAGATAGTGTTGAGGATACAGTGATTTTTGATCATCTGTATGAATTGTCTAATGGTAAAATTAACCTGAAAAATAGTGAAGAAGACCTTAGTGATTCATCTAGCCTTATGCGTACAAAATCTAAGTATAGTAATAAAGGAGGAAAAAAATCTAAAAAGAAATATTCTAACAATCGTAAACGTTACTAATAACGATGAGTACATTTAAAATTGAAGGTGGACACCAATTAAAAGGGGCAATTAAGCCACAAGGTGCCAAAAACGAAGCCTTACAAATCCTTTGTGCAGTATTGTTAACTTCAGAGACTGTTACAATTAATAATATTCCAGATATTATCGATGTTAATAAGCTGATTGCCTTATTAAAGAAATTAGGAGTAAAGGTTGAAAAACTCGGTAAAGGCTCATACAGTTTTAAAGCAGACGAAGTCAATTTAAAGTACTTAGAATCTGCAGAGTTTAAAGAAGACGGTAAAGGGTTACGTGGTTCAATTATGATTGTCGGTCCATTATTAGGTCGTTTTGGTAAAGGTTATATTCCAAAACCTGGAGGTGATAAGATTGGCCGTCGTCGTTTAGATACCCATTTTGAAGGTTTTATAAATCTCGGCGCTAAGTTTAGATACAATAGAGAAGATTATTTCTATGGAGTAGAAGCAGAGGAGTTAAAAGGAACTTATATGCTACTCGATGAAGCTTCTGTTACAGGAACAGCAAATATTGTTATGGCTGCTGTTTTAGCAAAAGGTCAAACAACAATTTACAATGCTGCTTGCGAACCTTATTTACAGCAGTTGTGTAAAATGCTAAATAGAATGGGTGCCAAAATTTCTGGTATTAGTTCTAATATGCTTATTATTGATGGTGTAGAACGTTTAGGTGGTACTGAACATAAAATGCTACCAGATATGATAGAAATTGGTAGTTGGATTGGTTTAGCTGCCATGACTAAAAGTGAGCTAACCATAAAAGATGTTAGTTGGGACGATTTAGGGCAAATTCCATCTGTATTTAGAAAATTAGGAATTACAGTAAAGCAGCAAGGTGATGATATTCATATTCCTGCACATACCGATGGTTATCAAATTCAGAATTATATAGATGGTTCTATATTAACTATTGCAGACGCACCTTGGCCTGGTTTTACGCCAGATTTACTAAGTATTGTTTTGGTAATAGCCACTCAGGCAAGAGGTGAGGTTTTAATACATCAAAAAATGTTTGAAAGTCGCTTGTTCTTTGTAGATAAGTTGATTGATATGGGTGCTAAGATTATTCTTTGCGATCCACACAGAGCAACTGTTATAGGACACGATTTTAAATCACAATTAAAATCGACTACAATGACGTCTCCAGACATTAGAGCTGGTATTTCATTATTAATAGCTGCATTATCTGCTAAAGGAACATCTGTCATTCATAATATAGAACAGATAGACCGTGGTTACGAGGATATAGATGAACGTCTTAGAGCTATTGGAGCTAAGATAGAACGTGTTTCTGGTAATTAGGACTTATAAAATATAAGAGATTAAAAGCTTCAAATAATATTTGAAGCTTTTTTTATAAAACAAAACCCTGAAAATCTTTCAGGGTTTTAAAATTGTTTATTGAAATGGTTATTTCTGTTAAGACATTATGTCTTAATTTTTGTAACGCTAAGATTTTCAGTTTATTGTGTAAAGCTGTAATTAATTTAATGCTGCCTTATAGGTTGCTAAACAACGCTCACGTGCCTCTTTATGATCTACCATAGGTTTAGGATACGTTAGCTCTTGATATTCTGGAACCCATTTTTTAATGTATTTATGATCACTGTCAAACTTTTTAATCTGAGATGTAGGATTAAAAATTCTAAAATATGGTGCAGCATCTACACCAGAACCAGCAACCCATTGCCAGTTGCCAACATTACTTGCCATTTCGTAATCGTGTAACTTTTCTGCAAAATAGGCTTCGCCCCAACGCCAATCTATAAGTAAATGTTTGCACAAAAAGCTGCCAACCAACATGCGTACTCTGTTGTGCATAAAGCCAGTTTCGTTAAGTTCTCTCATTCCAGCATCAACTAAAGGATAACCCGTTTTTCCTTCACACCAGGTTTTAAATTCTTCTTCGTTATTTCTCCATTCAATCCTATCATATTTTGATTTAAAGGCCTTATCTACTGTATGTGGAAAATGCCATAAAATTTGCATAAAAAACTCGCGCCAAATCAACTCTTGCCAAAATATTTCGTTGTCTTCCGCTATAGCTTTTTTTACCATTTTACGCACGCTTACTGTACCAAATCGCAGGTGAGGACCTAAACGTGAAGTTCCATCTTTGGCAGGAAAATTTCGAGTAGCCTCATATTCTTGTATCAAAGTTGGTGTAACATCATATTGTGCTATTTCTTGATCTGATTTTTGAAAACCAATATCAGACAAACTTAAGTTTGCTAATCGAGTATGCTCAATAAGATTATCTAAATAAGAATTGGTATAATAAATATTTAAATCAATACTCTTGAATTTTTCTTTCCAGGTTCGCATGTACGGAGTGTACACAACATAAGGATCTCCATCTTTTTTTACTACTTCATCTTTTTCAAATATTACCTGATCCTTAAAGGTTTTAAATTCTATATTTTGTGATTCTAGATAAGATTGCACTTCTTCATCACGTTCCTTAGCATAAGGTTCGTAATCATGATTGGTATAGACCGTATTAATTTCAAACTCATCAGTGATTTGCTTATAAATGTCTAATGGTTTGCCATGATATATGGCTATGCTACTGTTATGATTATTCTGAAGCGTATTTCGCATCTCTTGCAACGTTTCATGAATAAAAGTAACGCGAGCATCATTTTTCGGTAGTTTATCTAAAATTTCAGAATCGAAAATAAATAAAGGTAAAACAGGATAATCTCCTTTTAAGGCTTCATGAAATCCTACGTTGTCGTCTAATCTTAGGTCTCTTCGAAACCAAAATATATTTACTGTTTTGCTCATATTAATATTTTCCGAAAAGTTCTTCTAGCTTTTTAGTTCGGTAATTAAAAATTTCTTCAAGTTTTGGTTTTACTAAGATAGGGTGTACCAATTGACCTAATATGCCCATAGGAACTTTGTAATCTACAATGTCTTCCATTTCTACACCACCTTCAATAGGTTTTATGAAATGTTTGTGGTGCCAGAGCGAATATGGTCCAAATCGTTGTTCGTCTACAAAATATTCTTTGTCTTTAACATGGGTAATTTCTGTAACCCATTTAGTTTTTATTCCAAGTACAGGTGTAACAATATATTGAATTATCTGTCCAGGAAACATTGGCCTGTCTGCACCAGAAAGTATATGAAAACCCATATAATCTGGTGTGATGGTTTTTAAGTTTCTAGGATCAGATAGAAAATCCCATGCTTGGTTTACAGAAATTGGTAAATTCTGCTTTTTATGTAAGGTATAAATTTTCATGTTTAATTATTTAAAACGATATAAGCATTAAGCGATGTTGCAATGCATAGCCATACAATGTAGGGTAGAAGTAGATATTTTGCATATTTTAACCTGTCACTTCTAAATGTTATGAAAAAATAAAGTATAACTAAGGTTAGAAGAATAATAATTCCAAGTCCAACTGTTGTTAAATGCTTGTTGAAAAATATGTAATTCCAGCCAACATTTAGTATAACCTGAAAAATATAAATTATCCATAAATATCTTGAAGCTCTAAGTATAAAGAGTTCTGCTAAATACCAAGAAAAGCAAGCCATAATGGTACTCCAAGCCACACCAAATACCCAACCAGAGGGTGTCCATGGCGCCTTATTTAAGCCTAAGTACCAATCAGATGTTGGACCATTATTCATTAACCAGCTACCTAGTGCTAAACCACCAAAATTAATGGCTAAAAAGAGTATGAAATATAAGATCTTCTTGTTCAATGCAAAATTATTTAAGCGCTTCTAATCGTTCTAAAACTTTTTGAGCTTCAGTGTATTTTAAGTCACTTGCCGCTCTGTTAGTCGTCGATAACTTATGCCATTCTGCCATAAGTTTTTCATATTGCTTTTGTAATTTTTCTTTTTCAGTACTTTTTTTAAATAACCCAAACATAACTATTTCAAGTATTTTGTAATTCTGGAATTGGTTGGTTTTGTAATAGAATAAAAATAATCTAAAAATTCACCTTGTTCATCAATCAGGTATTTCTGAAAATTCCATTTAACCGTAGAATTTTGTTTGCCATTTAAGCGTTTTGATGTAAGCCATTCATAAAGTGGGTGTTGATGTTCTCCTTTTACATTAATCTTTTCGGTGATAAGAAAAGATACATCATAATTGACTTGGCAAAATTTTTCAATATCTTCTGCTGTACCAGGTTCCTGAGCACCAAATTGATTACACGGCACACCAATAACTACCAATTGATCTTTATAGTTATCTGCAAGTTCTTGTAGTTCTCTGTATTGAGGTGTAAATCCACATTTAGAAGCTACATTGACAAAGAGTATTTTTTTACCCTTAAAATCTGAAAGGTCTACTGGTTTTCCTTGTAAACTATTAATTTTAATTGCATACAATGGTTGTAATGCGTTTTGTTTTATATCCTTGTCAGATACTTTTAATGTGCCAACAAATGCTTTCATCGGATTCATAATCTAAATTTTAAAACTTACAATACCGCAATCCATTTCAAAAACTTGTCCTGATAGCGAAGCTGCTTTATCAGATAATAAGAATGCTGCCATTTCAGCAACTTCTTCTGGTTGAAGTATTTTTTTAAGAGGATGACGTTCGTTCATTTTTTCAATCATACTGTCATTTCTTAAAAGCTTTGAAGCTAATTCTGTATTGGTAACAGTTGGTGCAATAGCATTTACACGAACAGTTGGTGCTAATTCAGCACCCAAAGATTTTGTTAAACCTTCAATTGCAGATTTTGAAGCCGCAACACTCGCATGAAAAGGCATTCCTAATTTTGCCGCAACGGTACTAAACATTACAATTGATGGATTATTTCCTTTTTTCAATGCTGGTAAATATTTTTGAACGGCCTTTACCGCTCCAATAACATTAATATTAAAATCATTTTGAAAATCTTCAATGCTTAAACGATTAATAGGTTTAAGATTAATACTTCCAGGACAATAAACTAGTCCGTCTACACTTTCAATATCAGGTAAATCATCTGTGAGAATATCACATGCATAATGCGTTACATTACCGCTAGAAATTTCTGGTTCAGTTCTACTGATATTAATAATGTTATCGTAAGAAGAAAGCAAAGACGAGATTAAGGCTTTACCAATGCCTTTGCTTCCTCCTATAACAATTATACTCTTCATTATGCTGCAGTTAATGGCTTACCTTTTAGACGCTTTTCAATCTTTTGTTTTATAACTGTAAGGCGTTTCATAAGGTCCATGAGTTTTTGATCTTTCTTCTTTTTATAGATCTCATTAACACCAAGAATGATGTCTTTTGCTTCTCTAGCAGCTAAAATTCTGTCGCTTGTTGTTTTGAATGAAAACTTTCTGTTTTCGAATTCTTTGGCTTGCTCTATTATATCCATAACTTAATTATTTATGTAATTTTGAATTTCATTGATTTTTTCTGGCGTATTAAAAATTCCGCCATAGTACGTCGTTACTGTGGTAGAGGTGTCATCTTTTACACCTCTTGAAGATACACAAAGGTGCTTGGCATCGATGATTACAGCAACATCTTCGGTTTCTAATACCGTTTTAAGCTCGTTAGCGATCTGATTTGTTAATCGTTCTTGTACCTGAGGCCTTTTGGCATAATATTGAACAATTCTATTAAGCTTAGATAGTCCAATAACTTTACCTGAAGATTTGTAAGCAATATGTGCTTTTCCTATGATTGGTACAAAATGGTGTTCGCAGTTAGAATAAAATGTAATATTCTTTTCAACCAACATTTGATTATATTGATATTTATTGTCGAAAAGAGCAACTTTAGGTTTGTTTTCTGGATCTAACCCAGAAAAGCTTTCTTCTACATACATTTTAGCGACTCTATCTGGTGTTCCTTTTAGGGAATCATCTGTAAGATCTAAACCAAGTACATCCATAATTTCTGAAAACAGAATAGAAATACGTTGCTTTTTTTCATCATTAGACATTTCAAAAGCATTTGCTTTCATTGGTGTGTCTAAACCAGTAAATAAATGGTCATCTCCAATATCATCTATAGATAATCCATTAAGTTGATGACCATTTTTGTTAGGAATAATTTTCGTTTTCATAGCATCTTTTTAATGTGCTGTCTTTAAGTACTCCAAGCTTAAATCAAAGCACGAGTTAACGTTTTGAAATAGAGTTGTGTGTTATTGTTTTTTGTCGTGAGCATTTAAATCTACCCTTGTCGAACGTTCTTTTCTTTATATGTTTAGTGGCTCTTCCTTGCACGCGCTTTCTCCATAATCTAAAACTACTGGGTTTTAATTCTCTTCGCATTAAGGTTATAACCTCTTGCTCTTTTAAATCAAATTGAAATTTTATGGCCTCAAAAGGTGTTCGGTCTTCCCATGCCATTTCAATAACCCGATCAATATGTCTTTGTGTTAAATCCATAAGGTGTCGGGCATTTTATAAAGCATATCATACTTTGTTTTTTGGTCGATTAACTTGTCAAAAAATTTCTTATTCTCTTTAAAAGTTTTATTAGCTCTAAAGTGCACAAATTTTCCTTGTGCATGTATGCTAGAACCATTGATTTTGTAAATAACCAAATGGTAATAAGGTATGATCCAAGTAAAGTTTTTTAAGCCTTTTGTAATATGAATTAGAATGCCTTTTGGTCGTAATTCTATATTACCATAGTTTATATCTGACACTATGTTTAGCACTTGTTGCAAGTTAGGACTAACTTCATCTACAATCATACGTTTAGAACCTACACCTTTTAATTTCAATTTCTGTACCAAACTAAAAGGACTGCCAACAAAGTCTGCAATGATTTGTTTGTGTTCAGAATTATAATTTGTAGTATCTATTAGCATACTCAAATATACAAAATGTTTAACCTTTATTTTGAAAAGTTAAACAAAAATTAACAAGGAATTATGATTGTGCTATTTTAAAGTGAAAGCAGAACTGTTTAGTTGTTTCGCAAAAGACTGTTTCTGTCTTGTAGCGTATGTCGTTTTAAAATACGAAAACTTTCTTTTACCACCTCAGGATCCTTTTTCATATTCCATAAAATATCGCTGGCACGTTTTCTGTTTTCCTTTATGTCTACAATAGGTTCTGGGTAATCTTCACCTAATTTAAAATTGTATAACCCTTGTTCTAATTCGGTCATTAAATAAGGTTCGTGAATAAAAGGCACATCTAAATGTGCAAGTTCTGGCACCCATTTTTTTATAAACTCAGCATCAGGATCGTGCTTAAGTCCGTTTAATGTTGGATTATAAATTCTTAGATTATTAATACCGGTTTCATCGGCTTGCATTTGCAATTGCGGAAAATGAATACCAGGTTCAAAATCTAAAAATTGTTGCGATAAATGTTCTGATGCATTTTGCCAAGGCTGCCACAAAATATGTGTAAAAAACGATACAAGCATGGCTCGCATTCTAAAGTTTACATAACCAGTCTCTACTAAACATCGCATGCTTGCATCTACCAGAGGGAAACCTGTTTGACCTTCCTTCCAGGCTTGTTGGTATTTTAAGGAAATACTCTTTTTTAATTTTTGATACCCTTTGTTAACGCTTTCGTTTTCCATGGTATGTTCCATTTCAAACTTTTGAATAAAATGGGCTTGCCATCGTAATCGCGATAAAAAACCACCAATATGGCGTTTATCGTTGCTTTGTTCTTTAACGTTTTGAGCTTCTTGAAAAATCTGTCGGATAGAAACATTTCCCCAAGCAATATAAGGCGAAAGCCTACTGCAACTTGTACGTGATGCTTCTGGTTTTGATATGTTGAACATATAGTCTTTATGACGATTCTCAAAAAATGACGAAGCATATTTCCAAGCAGTAGAACTTCCACCTTTTTGAAATATTGAGTCTTTCGGAGTGTCTAAGTCTGTAACTGTAAGTACACTTTCTAATGTTGTTATGGCATTAAGGTGAAGCAACTGATTTTCTTGAGGATTAAACTCTAGAAGTGGTTGACTCATATAGTCTTCCCATTGTTCTAACCAGTTGTCTCTATTGGTTAGTCCACGTTCTACACCGTTGTTTTTACTTTCGTTCCAACGGATAAAATTATTACGACAATAACGTGTAAATTCTTTATCTCTGTTGTATGTCACTAAAATACCAGTTTCAACATGAGAGAAAATGGCATCTATTTTATAAAATTCTTGAATTAAGTTAAATGCCGTTTGAATATCACTCGTAACGCTTAATACTTTAGTATTACAGGGCTCTAATTGCTTGTTAAGGTCATTGATTGACTCTTTAATAAAGTTAAAATGTCGTTCACTATAATGATTGTCGTTTAGTAAGATATGTTCAAACACATAGAGCAATAACACAGGTTTACCAGTGCTGAGCGCCTTAGTAATGGCTTCATTATCTTGAAGTCGTAAATCGCGCTTTAACCATACAACATTAATACGTGGTTTGTTAGTCATTATAGCGTGTTCAGGAATTTTTCTGCGTTATTGAAATGGTTTTCGAGAGTGTCTTTTTTCATACGATCTAGGTTACCTAAAAGCATACCTAATCTAGGATTGCTCTCAAAAAAATCACGATGTTTATCCATAAAGGTCCAAAACAAGCCATCCCAAGTGTCTTGCCATTCACCTTTACTGTAGTTACTCATTTTCATGATGTAGTTACTGCTGCTTATGTACGGTTTTGTAGACATTAAACCACCATCGGCAAACAGGCTCATGCCATACACATTCGGCACCATAACCCAATCGTAGGAGTCTATAAATAATTCCATAAACCATTGATAAACTTCATCAGGATCAAACTCACAAAGCACCATAAAATTGCCAAGAATCATTAGGCGTTCTATATGGTGCGCATAACCTGTTTTTAGTACTTTTTTTATTACATCGTCCACAGGTTTTATACCTGTAGAACCGTCGTAAAATGATGCAGGAATTTTTCGATCAAATTTCCAGAAGTTTTTAGTACGCTCTTCTGTGCCTTTTACTTCGTAAACACCTCTTATAAATTCGCGCCAACCTAAAATTTGCCTAACAAATCCTTCTGTTGAATTGATGGGTACATCATTTTCTTTGGCATAAGTAATAGCTTTATCAATTACATCTGAAGGGTTTAGCAAACCAACATTAATTAATGGTGAGAGTAAACTGTGGTTTAAAAAATGTTCTTCCTTTACAATGGCATCTTCATACACACCAAATTTATGAAAACGATAGTCAAAAAATTGCTGTAACCACGCTTCTGAAGATTCAAAATCAATAGGATAATTGATGAAGTCATTCAGTTCACCATAATGATTGTCAAAATACTTCTCTGTATACTTTATAGCTTCCTCATAGTATTCTGACCGTTCAGGAAACTGAATATTTGGTGGTGTTTTGTCTTTTGGATATTTCTTTCGGTTTTCAGAATCGTAAGTCCATTTGCCTCCTTCAGGTTCTTTGGAAACCATTAAAATGTCTCGATTTTTTCGTTGTTCTTTATAAAATGAAGTTTGAAAAAATTTCTTTTTTGAAGGTTTGAAAAACGAGCTGAGATCTTTTTTTGTATTGATAAACAGTGGACTGTCATGCCATTCAATTGTAATCTCTTTTGAATTTGATTTAATACGCTTTTCTAGCCAATTATCTGTTGGGTCAATGATATGAAGCGTTTCTGCACCATTGTCAATGAGTTTGGGTATCAATGTTCTGATATCACTATCGTCTGAAATTGCCTCTATGTAATGTACAGCTTTGTCTTTAGACTCTAAAAAATCAGCATACGCTTTCATAGATGCTCTATGGAACGCTATTTTCTGTTTATGAAATTTATAGTGTTTGAAAAATAGATACTCTTCAATAAGATATATAGCCGCATCAATTTCTAGGATTGGAGAATCCTGGAATAATTGATGAGGAAATAGTAATATGTAGTCGTTTTTTTTCATGTTTACTTCCTGCGAAAGCAGGAATCTTATTTTAGTCTTATAATGTCTTTACTTATTTAGACCAACAAGATTTTAAAACTTGAAGGTTGTCTAATTCTTTTAATACAGCTTAAACGATAGATGTTACTACCGATAGAGAGATTCCTGTTTTCACAGGAATAAACTCGGTTGTAACCATAGGTTTCTAAATTTTCCGTTGCTGTCGTAACGCTCGGCTTGTAATTGCACATTGAATTTACGATCACGAGGATCGTTACCAACACCAGCCACATACATCCAATTTCCATAGTTGCTGTGCACATCATAATCAAGTAGGATTGACTCAAAATACGCAGCACCTATGCGCCAATCTAACTCTAACTCTTTAGCAAAAAAGGATGCCACGTTTTGGCGACCTCTATTGCTCATCCATCCTGTTTCTTTAAGTTCTATCATATTGGCATTAACAAAGTCAGACGCTGTTTCGCCATTAATCCATTGTTGAATCTGCGTTTGATTTGTAGACCAATTATAATCTTTGTTTAGTATGCCTTCGAGTTTAAAAATCTGGTTGCCATGTTTTAGAGAAATGTATTTGAAATAGTCGCGCCAAATCAATTCAAAAATTAGCCAGTAGGTGGATTGGTTTTTGTAATGTTCTTTTTCAAATTGCTTTACTTTCCAATAGATGGTTTTGGCAGAGATACTGCCATTAGCCAGCCAAGGCGAAAATTTTGAACTGTAATCCTTGCCAACCAAACCATTTCTGGGTTTTTTATAAAAACCTAATTTTTTGGTGTTGAAAAAATAGTCATCCAATCGGTTTTGGGCCGCAGTTTCACCACCTTTAAACGGAAATGCTGAGTGTGGATGTCTTCCAAAATTATTAAAGCCTAAATCTGAAAGCGATGGAATGTTTGTGGTATTTTCAAAACGATTGCTCTCCGGTAGTTTTGGTGTTTCAACCTCAGGTCTAATTCTGACGTATTTTTCTAATTTCTTTCTAAAAACCGTAAAGACTTGCGGTGTTTTTGAAATCTGAAAATTGATATCTTCAGGATGAAATAGAAATTGATTGTAAATGTGATGCCAAGTCACATTGTCAATGTTTGCTTTGACTACGTTTTCAGTGTCAATTTCTTCTTGTGTCCATTCCTTTTGAAGGTAAATGGCTTCAACATTTAGTGTGTTGCAAAGCTTCGGAATTATTACTTCGGGATGCTCGTTATACACTAGTAATTCTATGTTGAGTTGACTAAGTTGTACTTTTAAATCTTGGATAGTTTCAATTAAAAATTGTGCTCTAAATTTTTCTGTTTTTTTAAAACCAAAAGCATCAATTTGAAACTGTTTGGGATCGAAACAATACACACCAAAAACAGTATTACCATTTTTAGTAGCTTCGCTTAAAACAGTATTATCTACAGTTCTAAGATCATTTCTAAACCAAATCAGATTTTTTATGTCGTTTTTCTGCATTTTTCGCTACAATATTTTACGTTGTCCCAATTCTTTGCCCATTTTTTGCGCCAGGTAAAAGGTCGCTCACAAACTGGGCATATTTTTGTGGGCAGATGTTGCTTTTTTACACCTCTCATTCGGGTTTTATTAGGGCATTAATCATTCCTTTAAAAACAAAGGCATGAAATGGTAAAACCATATACCAATAGAGACGTCCCCAAAGTCCTTTTGGCCTAAATACGGCACGTTGGTAGAGTTTGTCTTTTACAATTTTGAACTCAAGCCAAGCTTCACCAGGTAGGCGCATTTCAGCAAATAAGAGTAGTCGTTTTTCTTGTTTGTCTGCAAAAAGTACGCGCCAAAAATCCAAAGGATCTCCAGCCTCAAGATAAGTGTCGTGCGTGCGTCCTCTTCTTAGTCCAACACCACCAAAGAGCTTATCTACATAGCCTCTTATTTTCCATAAACCATTGAAACTATACCAGCCGTTTCGGCCTCCAATACTCCAGATTTTATTCAGTGTATAATCTTCATTTTCTATAGTTCTAGAGCGTATATCTTTAAAACAGCCATACTGTGGTAATTCTATATGTTTTGAAAGCTGGTCTTTAAATCGTCCACTACTAACTGCGTCTTTCCAACTAGATATTACACTGTTTTGCTCAATTCTTTGAAAAGCTAATTCAACAGCCTCTTTATAAGAAAGCGGCGAAATGTCTATATGTGTATTGATATCACTTGGTTTACCAATGACTTCTACTTTCATGCTATCCACCAAGGCTTGTGCCAATTGAAATGATGTTGAAGTGACAAAATAGAGCCAATACGATGACAGTTTTGGACTTAAAACAGGTAACGTGTAGATATACCGTTTTAAACCACGTACTTCCGCAAATTGCAAAAGCATTTCCTTATAGGTTAATACTTCAGGACCAAAAATGTCATAGGATTTATTGTAAAGTACTTCTTTACCTAGGGCTTGTGATAAGTAGGTGAGTACATCTCTAATACCAAGCGGTTGAGTTTTTGTATTCAACCATTTTGGTGTAACCATAACCGGAAGCTTCTCTACGATGTCTCTTATAATTTCGAAGGAAGCACTACCACTACCTACAATAATACCTGCTCTAAATGTTGTTAGGGCATAGCTATCAGATTTTAAAGTTTCTTCAACTTGTAAGCGAGACTTTAGATGTTTAGAAAGCGAATCATCGTTAACGATACCACTGAGATAGATGACTTGTTTACATTCAGTAGCTTCAACAAGATTTTTAAAATTATGAGCACACTGACGTTCTAAATCTTCAAAATCGTCGGCATTTGTAGCCATGGAATGGATGAGGTAATAAGCGGCTTCTATGGTTTTTGGAATTTTATTAGGTTCTGGACTTAGAAAATCCATTTTTATAAAAGAACATTGCGGATGTTCTTCAATTTCATCTGGAATACGATTTAAATCACGAACACAACAAACCAACTCATGTCCTTCCTCAAGAAGTTGAAGTGCTAATCTTTTGGCTATGTAGCCTGTTGTTCCTGTAATTAGTATTTGCATTAGTCATTAGGTATTGCAAATTCTGGTTTTGGTCGTTGGTATTCTAATCGCTGTTTTAAATTTGGGATGGCATAACCGTTTAAACCATTAATAGTGGCTACTTTGGCTTTAGATAAGTTTATAAATCCATCCTTTTCTAACAAATCGTCTTGCACGTAAAGATTTTCGATTTTTCCTATTAAAAGTATGGTATTATTAGCTTCAATCGCATATTCCTCTACATAGCTCATGGCCATTTGTATCGGACAACCCTTTACAAAAGGTGCAAAAAAATTATCTTTATATTCTTCTTCTAATTTAGTGGTATCAAATTCTGAAATTTGTGCATCGTATTTCGCTGAGGTATGATGTGCGTCTTCTAAAATATCTTCATGAATATGATTTATGGTGAATTTCCCAGTAGACCTTATGTTATCATAAGTATTTCGAATAACTGTTGTTGGTCTTAGGAAAAAACCTAATAAAGCAGGATTAGAACCTAAATGCGTAATGGAACTAAAAACCGCAACATTTGTAACATCTAAATTGTCTTTAGTACCAATTAGATTCGCAGATTTGTAACCACTACAACTGTTAATTAGGTTGATGCGGTACAAATGATGCATGTTGTCTATGTCTTGGATACTAAAGGTTGCCATATTAAAGATTTATAAAATTGTTGATTTTGATGTTTTTCGCCTTAAGGTCAAACATTAAGTTGTACAGTCCGAAGAAGGTTCGGTTAATGTAAATAAAATGCTTAGAGCCACGATTGCCATTCATGTTGCGCAATTCTGTACTTTTAGAATATTTCTGACCCATTTCTGTAATTCTTCCAAAGAAATTAGCATCCGAAAAGTCAAATTCTTCTGAGTGAAATGGTTGTGTAAATAAGCTTAATAGCTCGTGAAACATATCAGTAAAAAAGATAATCTCTTCTTCGGAATCATCTTTTCTTAATATTTCAAGTTCGTAGAGTTTTTCTTTGAATTTTTTAGGATTATTGATGGTGTCTTTTTCCGCAAGTTCAAAGTAAGGTTTATAAAACTCCTCAGGAATTGATTTCATACAACCAAAGTCTAGGGCAATAAGTTGTCCGTCTTTAGAAATTAAAAAATTACCTGGATGCGGATCCGCATGCACTTTTTTAAGGTTATGAATTTGAAACATATAGAAGTCCCATAAAGCTTGACCTAATTGAGTTGCTAACGCTTGATCTGTATTATGACTGGCGAATTCAGAAAGATGCTCACCTTCCATATAATCCATGGTTATAATACGTTCAGAAGATAAATCTTCATAATATTCTGGGAACTTCAAATTTGGAATGTGTTTACAAGCGTCTACAACAGCTTTGCTTTGTGCTATTTCGAGATTGTAATTGGTCTCTTCTGTAAGTTTGTCTTCAACTTCTTTGAAATACTTGTCGGAATCTTTTCCTTTTATATTAAACATCTTTATAGCCACTGGTTTTACCAGTGCTAAATCTGATGCGATACTCTCTGCAACTCCAGGATATTGGATTTTCACAGCAAATTTTTTCCCATCCTTTTCTGCAATATGGACCTGGCCAATACTGGCAGCATTGACTGAAGTTGCATTGAAAGTATCAAATAAATCATCAGGATGTTTCCCAAAGTATTTTTTAAATGTTTTTATAACTAATGGAGGTGACAATGGTGGCACAGAAAATTGAGACAGGGAAAATTTTTCTACATAAGCTTGTGGTAAAATGCTCTTTTCCATGCTAAGCATTTGCGCTACTTTAAGTGCACTGCCTTTAAGTTGTTTTAAGCTGTCGTAGATGTCCTCCGCATTATTTTGATTTAGGCGTTCTTTGGCTTCGGCTTCAGATTTGGTAATCTTATCACCATAATATTTTAAGTAGTTTACACCAACTTTTGCACCTGTGGTTACCAGTTTTGAGGCACGAGATATTTTTGATATAGGTATGCTATCTATGGTCTTCATTTAATTGCTGTGTATTTTTTCTTTGTAAATAAACTTCCCAAAGTCAATTAAACTTTTCAGTGGTGTTGTGTCTATTAGGTCAAAACTTGCACGTACCGATTTTTCAATGAAGACATCTGTTTTTTCAAATGACGGAGAACTGTCATCTAACCAAAATTTCATCGTTAGAAGCAATTGCAACCATGCTGATTCTTTTAGGCTGCGTTGCTGTAGTTTGGTTAACTGCTCTTGTTTTAAATCAATGGTCTTGATGTTAAGCAATTCAATGAAATTTGTAAAACGCTGTTTTAAAGGTGCTAAAGTGCGTAGCGTTTTTAATGACGTTTTATGTTCGCCCAAGGCATAAGTTACGTAACTTCTATTTGCTGTTAGAATTTCAAAAAAAGTGAAATAAAAACTTAAAAGTTTGTCTCGCGCGTCGAAAGAAGCGTAATCATTGCTTTTCTCTAAAACTGTAATTGTATTATCAAAGAATATTTTGAAGATGGATTGTTCTAAAACATCAAATGACGAAAAGAACTGATAGAATTGTTGTTCTTCAAAATTATTGTCCTTTGCAAACACATATACCGATTTTGGTTGTTGGCTATGTGTAAGGACATAATCCATATAATAAGAAATAAGATCTGCTTGTTTTATATTTTTTTTCTTTGCCATTGTAGTTTATTTACAATGTAAAGATACAAAATGTTTAACGATATAAATTAAAAGTTAAACAAAATTTAACTCCCAATATAAAGCAAGCAGATTTTAGGCTTATACTTTTGATTTGGTATAGTACTTTTTGCGTAACCAAAAAGCGACACGTACCAAAAGAATTAATGCTGGTACTTCTACTAAAGGTCCAATTACTCCAGTAAAGGCCTGACCAGAATTAAGTCCAAAGACTGCTATGGCAACTGCTATAGCTAATTCAAAATTATTACCAGCTGCTGTAAAAGCAATCGCTGCATTTTTATCATAAGGTGCGCCTATTACTTTACTCACAAAAAAGCCAATAAGAAACATTACAGTAAAATAGATTAACAAAGGTATGGCTATGATTAGTACATCACCAGGAATCTCAACAATCAGTTCACCTTTTAATGAAAACATCACAATAATTGTAAATAACAATGCAATAAGTGTTAATGGTGAAATTGTTGGGATAAACTTTTGTGTATACCAAGCTTCATCTTTAAGTTTTACCAGTATTACGCGCGACAATATGCCAAGTAAAAAAGGAATACCTAAATAAATAGCAACACTCTGTGCGATGGTTGCAATAGATATATCTACAATGGCACCTTCAAAACCAAAATAGGGTGGTAGCACAGTGATAAACAGATAAGCATAAAAGCTATAGCCAAACACCTGAAAAATACTATTTAAAGCCACTAAACCAGCACCATACTCACTACTACCTTCTGCCAAATCGTTCCATACTAATACCATAGCTATACAACGTGCCAAACCAATTAGAATAAGACCTACCATATATTCTGGGTGATTTTGAAGAAATAGTATAGCCAAAACAAACATTAAAACAGGACCAATAATCCAGTTTAGCACTAATGAAATGGATAATATTTTTACATCCTTAAAAACTTTAGGTAGTAAACTATAATTAACTTTTGCCAATGGAGGATACATCATTAATATAAGTCCGATGGCAATAGGAATGTTTGTAGTGCCACTACTATAGGAGTTAATTAGCTCTGGAAATTTTGGAAAGAAGTAACCTATCCCAATTCCCAAAATCATAGCTAAAAATATCCATAATGTAAGGTAGCTATCTAAAAAATTTAGTTTCTTTTTCATTTTTGATTAGTGCTTTATCTGAGAAAAAACAAACTTCATTTCAGTGGCAATTTGAGTGCTACGTTCCAAGTACTTTTCGGCTTGTTGTGGTGTGCCATCCGCTATTTTTGGATCTTCGTAAGTAATAGGAATACGCTTTTCTGCACCAGCAATAAAAGGACAGCCTTGATCTGCCGAAGAGCAAGTCATTATGGCTGCAAAACCGTTTTGAGGATTAAATTCTGAATTAATAGTTTTTGAAAATCCGATGATAGGATGTGCGTTTTCAGCGTATTTTAAACTGTAAACCGGATTGTTTCCTTTAGAAAGTTTATCAACTTTAAAACCTGAATTAGAAAGTGTTTCTGCAGCCACAGGAAATAATGCTGTGGCCTCTGTACCTGCAGAATAGCAAAACAAGTTCTCTATGCCAAAATAAGAGGCAGTCGCTTGTGCCCAAGCTTGTGAGAGGTGACTTCTTCTAGAATTGTGCGTGCAGATGAAATTGAGATTGATCATCTGCTTTGTATCAACTTTAGATTGAATAAAATCTATTAAAGGTTGTAAAACAGCTTTCCTTTCTTCTGAAATTATAGATGTATCAAGACTATCTATTTTTTCTGATAATTTTGAGAATAACATGCCTAGTTGGGGAATTTATATGATTTAACAACAATTACCATCAGGTGAACAACAAGGCTCATCATTTGTAATGTCTGCTAATTGAAGTTTTGGTTTCTTTTCCTTTTTTCCTGGTTTTTCAGCATAAACTGTAATACTGAAAATACCAACATTATCAGAGTTAAACTGTTTAATCATTTCCTCATCTAAATACTTGCTTAAGATATCTTCAGGAATAGTGATAGGCTTTTCTTTTTGAATATTAACATTAACAAAGCCTTGATCAGAAATATGTTTGAGATACTCTTCTTTCTGAATAGCTCCAGCAACACATCCTGCATACATTTCGGCATCTTCTTTTAAAGCTTTAGGTAGGTCACCAACTAAAACGATATCTGAAATACTAAAATGACCTCCAGGTTTTAATACTCTGAAAATTTCACTGATAACTTTTTGTTTGTTAGGCACTAGATTAAGTACACAATTGCTCACAATGACATCGGCAATATTATCAGAAACAGGCATATTATCAATATCACCTTCTCTGAATTCAACATTGTTGTAGCCAAGTTTTTCAGCATTAATGCGTGCCTTTTGTATCATAATAGGAGTGAAGTCTATACCAATAACTTTTCCTTTGCTACCAGTTTCATGTCTCGCTACAAAACAATCGTTACCAGCACCAGAGCCTAAATCTATAACGGTATCACCTTTTTGTATTAAAGCGAATTGTGTTGGTAACCCGCAACCTAAACCTAAATCAGCATCACTGACATAACCTTTAGTTTCGGAGTAATCATCCATCATTATGTTATAAACTTTGTTGGATGGAGTAGTGGCACCACAACAAGATGAAGCATTTTCAATCTTACCTTGCTCGGCAATTTTTGCATATTGTTCTTTTACGATGTCTTTAAGTTCTTGTTCAGTTTTCATAATTATATGTTTTGTATTGATGTATAATCATTATGGTTTAACAACAGTTAGGTTTTTTAGATTCATAATCCAGAAACTGAGAGATAAGATCCTTTGCATTAGTCCAATTATCTTCATCTATACAATAGCACACACTAGTGCCTTCTATATTTCCTTTGATTAATCCAATATTTTTTAATTCTCTGAGATGTTGAGAAATTGTAGCTTGTGCTAAACCAATTTCCTCCACCAAATCACCACAGATACAGGTATTAGAATTGATTATATGCTGTAAAATAGCAACTCTTGCAGGATGTGCAAACGCTTTTGCTACTGTGGCAATTTGGTTTTGCTCATTTGTAAAAATTTCAGATTTAGTAAGTCCCATTATTCTCTTTAATTATTATATTGCAATATTACGATAAAAGAAATTTAATATCGTTATATAGATGTTATTTCTTTTGTTAAAGTTTCATTTTAAGGATTCATTAACATTCTTAGGTAGGCTTATATTGTAATTTTAGCGTTAATAACAATCAACACTTTTCAAAAATGAAAAAACTAATACTTTTTGTATTTGCATTGACACTTACAGTTTCTGTAAATGCTCAATTACAGACACCACAACCTAGTCCTTTTAGTAAGGTAGAGCAGAAGGTTGGATTAACAGATGTTACAGTAGAATATTCTAGACCTAACATGCGAGGCAGAAAAATCTTCGGAGATTTAGTGCCTTTCGGAAAGTTATGGAGAGCAGGAGCTAACAAAAATACTGTTGTTACTTTTAGTGATAATGTTACAGTAGGCGATAATGAGTTAAAGGCAGGTAGCTATGCAATTTTTATCACTCCTTCAGAGAAATCTTGGGAAGTTGTTTTTTATACAGATACTAATAATTGGGGAACGCCACAAAAATGGGATGAGTCTAAAGTTGCTGCTAAAGTAAAGGCTGAAGTTTATGAATTACCTATTGATATTGAGACGTTCACAATTTCTTTTGATGATTTAACCAATGATTCTGCAATGATTGGTTTTATGTGGGAAAAAGCATACGCAGCTGTTAAGTTTGATGTGCCTACAAAAGCAAAAGTAGCAGCTTCCATAAATAAAGTAATGTCAGGCCCTTCTGCAAATGATTATTATTCTGCAGCTGTGTATAATTTATCTGAAGGTAAAGATTTAGAGCAAGCAATGGAGTGGATTGATAAGGCTGTAGAAATGACAAAAGATGAGCCTCGTTTTTGGTTTCTAAGACAGCAGTCCTTAATTCATGCGGCAAATGGAGATAAAAAAGGTGCTATTGCTGCAGCTAAGAAGTCTCTTGAAGGTGCAAAAGAAGCAAAAAATGCAGACTACATAAAAATGAATGAAGATTCTTTAAAAGAATGGGGAGCTATGTAATTATAGCCTCACTAATAATAAAAAAACGCAACTTATTGAGTTGCGTTTTTTTTTACTTGTAATCTAGACCTATACGTTTTCTAACCATATCTAAAGTTGAAATAAGTTCTTTGCTTTTTTCAAAAGTCATAACATCACTTTCAATTTTACCTTTTCTTATGAGTTGATTGAAATGTTCTGTTTCGTAACTATAACCTATGGTTTTATAATCAAAAGTTTTAAGTTCTTCATTGCCATTACTGTCAATTAGGCTTACTGTAGATGGTTGATGAAATTTTGTGTTAATTTTTATGATGCCCTCTTCGCAATGGAAAATTGCTTCTGTTTTAGTTTCTTCTTTTAGTGTGCTCTTTAAAATCGCTATAGCATTACTATAGTTAAAAATCATGTTACATTCAGCATCTGCACCAGTAGCAAAAAATTCAGCTCTAGCTTCTATGCTATCAGGTTTTCCTAAACTAGAGAGTGCAGCAAAAATAGGGTAGATACCAATATCTAAAAGACTACCACCTCCTACAGATTTATCTAATAATCTTGATGTTTCATCATACTCTGGTTTAAAGCCAAAATCAGCTTCAAGTTTTACAAGATCCCCATAATGCTTTTGCTCAATTAAATCTAAGACATATCTAAAATGAGGAAGAAATATAGTCCACATGGCTTCCATTAAAAGCGTATTTTTTTCTTTTGAAAGTTGAATCATTTCTTCAACTTCCTGTAAATCCATAGCAAATGGCTTTTCACACAACACAGCAATACCTTGATTGAGACATAAAAGGGTGTGTTCTTTATGAAAGCTATGTGGTGTTGCAATATAAACAGCATCAACATTAGGATCTAAACTTAACTCTTCGTAATTGCCATAAGCGACATCGGCATTGAATTCTTGACCAAAAATTTTAGCTTTCTCAAGATTTCTTGAAGCTATAGCGTATAATTTTGAATTAGGAACAGTACTTAAATCCTTTGCGAATTTAGTAGCGATTTTACCAGCTCCAATAATTCCCCAACGTATCGTTTTAGTTTCCATTATTTTGTGTTTTAGGTAATATAGGCTGAATTATATGTGCTATTATTATTACTAATATACAACCAAATAAATTGAGCCAGAGATAAGGCATCCAGTCAAAAGCCCAACCAATAATTACAATAAATTGTGTGATAAGTGCTCCTATAAAGACCGCATTTCCTTTTATGTGTTTAAAGAAAAAGGCCAGTAAGAAAATACCAAGAACATTACCATAGAATATAGAACCGATTATGTTTACGAGCTGAATTAAGTTTTCAGCCAAATCTGCAAAGCAGGCAATAATTATAGCTACAATTCCCCATCCAAATGTAAACCACTTGGTCATTTTTACCATGTGTGTTTCACCTTTATCTTCTTTGAGATTTCTACCATACAGATCAATCGAAGTAATCGTTGCTAAAGCATTAATTTCTGATGCCGTTGAAGACATTGCTGCAGATAAAATTACAGCCAATAATAAACCGATTAAACCTGTTGGTAAATGATTTAGAATAAACCGAATAAACATGTAATCTCGGTCATTGGTTTGTGTGTCTTTAGCTGCGTCTTTATAGAGTGTTTTTAGTTCAGCCGACTTGGTTTTGTAAGCTTCGCTTTTAGGGTTAGACTCTAGTTGTTTAACTGATTTTTCAAGAGCGATATAGTTTGCCTTGTATTCTGGGTCAATGGCTTTTTTTATCAAGAATTTAGACTCTAAGCGATACGTTTTTTCAATACTATCTATTTGAAATAATTCTTGTTTTAATTCAGGGTTTTCATCTTTTGCATAAGCTAAACTGAGTCGTTGCTTCATGTCAAACAATTCTGCTTGCTTATCTTGAAGTGCTCTATATTCATTTCCATATTCTGAAGCTAAAACGGTTTCCGTAGACTTATCAATAAAATTTAATGGTGAAGGGTTAAACTGATAAAACACAAACACCATAACACCAACCAGTAGAATAAAGAATTGCATAGGCACTTTTAGAAGCCCGTTAAAAAGTAAGCCCATTTGCATTTCTTTCATGCTCTTACCAGAAAGGTAGCGTTGCACCTGACTTTGATCTGTACCAAAATACGATAACATTAAAAATGTGCCACCAATTAGTCCTGTCCAAACGGTATAACGATTTTCTAAATCGAAAGAAAAGTCCAGAACCTGCATTTTTCCTGTAGCACCTGCAATATCAATAGCATCTACAAAAGAGACGTCATTAGGTATAAGATTAATGATGATTATTAGCGCAGCAATCATACCAGCAAAAATCACAAACATTTGCTGTTTTTGGGTTACAGTTACAGCTTTAGTACCACCAGAAACGGTATAGATAATAACTAAAACACCAATGATGATGTTGAGCGTTACAATGTTCCAACCTAATACAACAGATAGAATAATGGCAGGAGCGAATATGGTAATACCTGCTGCTAAACCACGCTGAATTAAGAATAAAATAGCAGTAAGTGTTCTGGTTTTTAAATCGAAACGATTTTCGAGAAATTCGTAAGCCGTATATACTTTAAGTCGATGGTAAATAGGGATAAATACCAGGCAGATGATAACCATAGCAATCGGCAAACCAAAATAGAATTGCACGAATCCCATACCGTCCGAAAATGCCTGACCAGTAGTAGATAAAAAGGTAATAGCACTCGCTTGGGTTGCCATGACGGACAAACCGATAGTCCACCATTTTGTAGAGTTACCTCCTCTAACATAATCCTGAACGTTTTTGCTACCTCTTGTTTTCCATGTGCCATAGCCTACAATTACAGCCAATGTAACAATGAGAACAGTCCAATCTATCCAGTCTAAAGTCTGTTGCATAAGCTTAGGCGAATGAAGCAGTTATAAAATAAAATAATACAATGTAAAGTGCATTTGCGATGAGTACGATGGTGTACATCTTGTCCCATTTTTGCTTTGGTTGCGGTTGATCTTGGTTCTGCATTTTAATAAAGTATTAGTTTTTAAGTTTATTAGTTTCTTCTTTACCAGCAGAAAGCAGATTGGCAAAAAGACGATATGC
This sequence comes from Winogradskyella sp., assembly GCA_002722255.1. Classification (GTDB taxonomy): domain Bacteria; phylum Bacteroidota; class Bacteroidia; order Flavobacteriales; family Flavobacteriaceae; genus Winogradskyella; species Winogradskyella poriferorum. The sequence goes on from PBLD01000003.1 coordinate 238,505, forward strand.
ACCAGAGACACCAGCAGGAAACTCTCTAAAAAAGCTTAAACCAGTGTATATGTAGTTACCTTTTCCGTATTTGGCAACCAAGAGACTCCCTTCTTTAGGCGATTCACCTTTATCATTCATGGATAGAAGTGGTGTAAATTCTTCTGACCATTCATTTGGAAAATATAAACCACGTTCTTGTACCCAACCTTCAAAATCTTGTGTTGTAATTTTATTAGGAAAATTTAAAATTGAATGGTTAGGATTAAGTATTGTTACTGTGGCATTTTCATCAGTAACACGATCTCTTGAGAGTTGTAAATGGTATGGTGCTAAGTCATCAACTTTTAGACGTCTGTTAGTATTATACTGTACAATAAGATTTCCACCTTCTTTAACATAGTGTAGTAAGAATTTTTGTTTGAATTTTAATTCATCTAAGATGTTATAAGCTCTGATACCAACAACAATTGCATCAAAATTAACCAGATTTTCAGCTGAAATTTGTTCAGGTTTTATGATGGTAACGTTGTAGCCAATTTGTCTTAAACTCTCTGGTACTACATCGCCAGCACCTTCAATATAGCCAATGTTATTGCCTCGTTTTTCAATATCTAAACGCACTACTTTACTTTCGCTAGGCATCAATACAGTTTGAAAAGGAATATGACTGTAATCGATCTCAATAAGTTCGTCTGTATAAAAATTATCGTTGATGTTTACCATTGGTGTAATAAGACCTTCGCTTTGATTTTTTGGAGGAATTACAGTAAATACAACTTTTTGAACATCGCCTTTATTTACAATTTCAATTTTTTGCTTTTGTGGAAATACACTCCAGTCATTAGGATAAGCCATTTGCACATAGCCTTCAATAGCATCTCTACCAGCTTTTACAGTAACTTCGATTTCCTTTTGTTGATCGTTGTCAAAAATGAAAACTTTGTCAGATATACTTGCAGAGACTTCTGGAATAATTTCAAAAGGTCTATACAGTTCTCCTTTATCTGGCTCAGAATAACGATAGATAACTGGTTTTGTAAAGGTTATTGGAGTTCCTTCAATATTGAGGTTAAAGTCAACAAAAACAGCTCTTGGTGTTTCAGGACGACCAATTAAATCCTGGTTGTCTACATGATACATACCAAGTGTACTTTTTTTATTTAACCAATATGGAGTAGTGTAAGTAGTGTTGTTTGGTATGGTAATGCCTTCATCAAAATTTAAACGTTGATTGTTCTGCATTTTCATGTTTTTTGAAGTGCCACTGTTTAGGGTAGAAAGTTTGTAAGACACTAAATCTATTGTGGCATTACTTCGGTTTAAAGCTTCAATATTAAGACTAACAGTTGTGTTTGGTGCAGTATAAGGTACATTTGCTGAAGCTTCCAGATATAAGCCTGCACAAGCTTCAATAATTGTTTTTAGTTCTTTGGTTTTAACTGATTTCCAATGCTCATCTTCTATATTTTGAAGTAGTTTGTAGGCTTCTAATAATTGTGGTAGGTGTGTCGCAGGATTTCTAAAATTAAAATTTTGCTCTACCTTGTATAGAATGTTTCCAACGGCTTTTCCACCTTTAACACGACTCCAAGAGGTATCGATACCTTCAAAAATATTGTTGCTGCCATTTAGAGGTTCGCCTTTAAGAAACTCAATATATTCTTCTTGTGTGCCCCTTTGAGACAAACGCCCAAACCCTTGACATAAATGCTGACTGCTTGCAATAGCTGCAACTTCATTGTTAGATAAGCCTTTAGAAGGGTAGTAGACACCAATATCAAAATTTAGCATGTTGGTTTTGTCAGCTTCTTCAAACTTTTCCTGACTACCGTAGAACCACCAAGAGGTATTAAAAAAGATACGTTTTGGTTGCCAGGTATCCGTAAGCTGTAATTGCGAAGCATATTTTGAAGCATCGTTAGCCAAATCAAAAGCCTCCATACTTAACATGGCAGAGCTTGTATGATGACCATGGGTTGTACCTGGCGATCTGTGATCGAAACGATTAATGATGACGTCTGGCTTAAAATTTCTAATCGTCCAAACGACATCAGATAATACTTCGTCTTTGTTCCAGATGGTTAAAGTTTCGTCAGGGTGCTTAGAGTAGCCAAAGTCGTTAGCTCTAGAAAAACGTTGTTCGCCACCATCTACACGACGAGCTGCTAATAATTCTTGAGTTCTTATGACTCCGAGAAGTTCTCTAATTTCTGGTCCAATGAGATTTTGTCCACCATCTCCACGTGTTAATGAAAGGTAAGCAGTTCGCGCTTTCACCTGGTTAGACATGTAAGAAATTAATCGTGTATTTTCATCATCTGGATGCGCTGCGACATAAAGTACTGAGCCTAAAACATTAAGTTTTTGGACGGCTTCGTATATTTCTGAGGAATTAAGTTTTTTGGGTTGTTGTGCTGATAAAGTAGTTAAACAGCTAAAAACAAAGAGAATACAGAGTCTAATCTGAAACATGAGGTTATTTAGTTAGTGTGCTTTTCAAATATAAAAAAGTTGGTTACTATAACCTTGTTTTTAGGGTTTGTTTAACGTTGGGTTTTTGAGATGTGAGATACCAGAAGTTAGAATTGAGAAATGTGTACTGTAACTATGGTAAATAATCTCGGTGAAAACTTGTAATAATAATGACGAATTTTTCAAACAATGCGCCAAAATTCATTAAAAATGAAATAACAAATACGATATAAACATTCTTTCCGAATTTTTTGTGTAATAGAACTAAAGGAAGAAGACAATTAAAAAACAACATCAGCCAATATGCCCAAGCATATGGCCCTGTAGCTCTTTTTATAAATGCATAATTGCCGGAGTGAGGTAAAATAAGTATGAGTAGCCAGCATAATATAGTTATAACACAATAGCTGATTATTATCCACTTAATAAATTTTAAAGGTACAGCTATACTATTTGAATCAATGGATATTTTTAGGATGATAAGTAATAATACAGGTAGATAAATAAAGGAAATGATGTACCTACTTATGAATATTGGGATTTCAAAAAGTTTATCTGCTAACTCCATCAAGCTAAGTTATAACCACTTTTTTCGTTTGAAGTAATAGAGCATTGCTAAAAAGAGTAGAACCATTACTCCAATGAGTATGTGGTAACTGTATTTATAATGTAATTCTGGTATGTTGTCAAAGTTCATACCGTAGATACCAGCAATAAAGGTAAGCGGAATAAAAATGGTGGCAATAATGGTAAGGACTTTCATCACTTCGTTCATTTTATTGCTAATGGTGGTCATGTACATATCCATTAAACTCCAGATCATTTCACGATAAATATCAATGTTTTCAGAGACTTGAATTAAATGATCATAAATATCTCTGAAAAAGTTAATTGTACGTTTGTAAATGAGTGGATGCTCACCTTTTTCAATACGGTTTATAATTTCACGAAGTGGAAAAATTGCACGACGGACTTTTAGAATTTCACGTTTAAGTTGTTGTACTTCAACATTAATATTTTCTCTGGCATTACCAGAAAACAATTCGGTTTCTAAATCTTCAATTTTGTTGCCTAAGGTTTCAATGATACTAAAATAATTATCTACAATAGCATCAATTAATGCGTACATTAAATAATCAGATTTTAAACCTCTTATTCTTCCATTAGACAACCGCAGTCGCTCTCTAATAGACCCAAAAACATCTCCTTCGGATTCTTGAAAAGTTAGCACATAGTTTTTGCCAAGTACGATGCTAACTTGTTCTATTACAATATTTTCTTCGTCATCGTAATACAGCATTTTTAAAACTACAAAGAGATAATCATCATATTCGTCTATTTTTGGTCTTTGAGAAGTGTTAACAATATCTTCTAAAACCAGTGGATGAAGGTCGTATTGTTTACCAATATCTTCAATTTTGTCTGTATGTTTTAGTCCATCGACATTTATCCAGGTTACCGAATCTGTTTCTTTATAATTAACAGCATCTTCAATATTTAACAAAATAGATTCTTCAATATGATCTTTTGTGTAATCGAAGCATTCTACATGAAAATCTTTGTCTGACTTTTTGCCAGTATATATTAGCGTTCCAGGAACCTGACCAATATGTTTTTTAGATTCTTGGGTGCGTTTTTTCTTAGTTCGTCTTTTAATCATAATTTAAAGAATACTGCTATCGTCTAAAGCATCTTTCTCCATTAAAGTTACAGCTTTTTGAAGAATTAAGTTATTTGGGTAAGTAACTAAATCGCCATTGTCTTCTCTAAGGATGAGTTGAAATGCTCTAATGTCTTCTATAATGGCTTCAACAGGATAATCTTTGTCGTGTATTTTAATCTTATCGCCAACCTTGTAAGGGAATGAAAAAAACATAATTACTCCAGAAGTTATGTTGCTTAAAATAGACCAAATAGCAAATAAGGCTATACCAATAACAGCAAATACAGACGAAAACACTAGGGTAATATCACTAGTTTTAGCACCGAGAATAAAGGCTTCTATCAACAAAGCCAACAGTACCAAGGTTACTGTTGCATAGCGACCAATTAGTGCAGCTCTGGCTTCGGTAGTTCCACTTTTTTTTCCAATTTTATTTACTGCGACAACAATTATCGCTCGTATAATTAGCATTACAACAAGAACAATAATGGAGTAGATAATCTCGGATTGATAAGTTTCAAAGAAATTTGACATAGCGTATTAAGGTTAGTATACAAACAAAGGTAGCTATTATTCTATTGTAACTTTAGGGTAGTTCTTAAACTTTCATCAACATTATTATTTTTATTCCAATAGGTTGATTTAATCGTTTCTAGCTTTGTGGCTTTAGTTGTTAAAGTCTTTGCAGATGCACCAAATCCGCTTGTTGATGTTTCTTCCCAACTTAAAATTTCGAAAGGAAATACTGTGTTATAATTAATTTTTAAGCTTCGGTTTAATTCAGGATAGTTTAAAGTATATGTACCATCAGTTAAGTTTGCAAAAGCTTTGTAAGCTTTGATGTCTTTATGTGATAATCTTATAAATTCTAATGATGGAATAATACTGATTTCACCAACAGGTAAGGTGCTAGGATTTATTCTCAGTTTAGTCCAAAGTTCGTTTTCTGTCCATGTTTTTCCAAGTTTAAAATTTTGATCCGCTTCACCTTGAAAATAGGAGTGCGACATAATTTCAAATTGATTACGATTGTTAAGTTGCGTGTACACATGGCCACACCATTCTTGTATAGATGCTGATACTTTTACTGCGTGCTGATTATTAGCTACAGGGAAAAACGTACTCTGCATAATACTATACGGATAAATACCAGTGTTGAATTTTTTGGTTGCATTTAATTTTAAAACAGGAGTGTTTTTGTCACTGTAATTATCTGCTTTTACTTGAACGTCTGGTAAAAAATCTTCAGTAACAAAAACTAAAACGGCTTTGCCATCTCTTATTTCACCATAACGCGCTTGTTCTAGTTTGTAAGATGTAATTTCTGCTTCACCAGCATACCAATAGTCTTTAAATGCTTGCGATAACTCTTCTTTAGGCTGTTTTTCTTCAATCTCTGGACGTAAGTTTTCTGAGATTTCCGAAGTGGTTTCAACTGTTTCTTTACAACTTTGAAATGCAACTACTAAAATTGTGAGTATAAAAAGTAACTTTTTCATCAACATAAAATTTTTAATAAGAATGCTTGTCAGTAATATAATGGTACGGAGAGACGAAGTTTACTGACAGGCAGGAGCCCAAAATGAGCTTTCTTACAAAGTTACAATCTACTTAAGTGTTGGCAATGGTATTTAACGTTTCGTAAAGTAAATGTGTAGGTAGGCCTACTACGTTGTTATAAGAGCCTTCAATATTGGTGATTCCTATGGCTCCAATCCATTCTTGTATGCCATAAGCACCAGCTTTATCTAATGGTTCATACGTGTTTACGTAGTACCAGATTTCGTCATCTGTTAATGCCTTAAACGTAACTTTAGTAATGGTATTTACAACTTTTTGTTGGGTTAGTTGAGTGAAACAGATTGAGGTCATTACCTCATGGGTTTTGTTACTTAGCGATTTAATCATCCTAAAGGCATCATCCTTGTCTTTTGGTTTTTCAACAGCTTTGTTGTCTAACCAAACAATAGTGTCGCTGGTAATTAAAATGTCTTTTTCTTTGAGTTGCCTTTTAAAGGCTTCAGCTTTTAATTTTGCTAAATAATCTGTGATTTCAGTGCCTTTTAAAGTATTAGGATAAACTTCTTCAACAGGGTGAAGACGCACTTCAAAATCTATATTCATAGACTTTAAAAAGGCATGGCGTCTTGGAGAAGCAGATGCTAAAATGATATTATAATCTTTTAGTTTGTCGTTTAACATATTAATTTAAAACAAAAGGATAAAGACTCATAGAAAGCATACCTGTGAGCATAACTAGTTTCAACATCAAGCTAATATGCTTGTAGTGCGATTGCTGTTCTGCACTAAAAATGTTTATGGTAATGTAGATTAGTGGTGCGACAACAAATACTAAAAAGTAACCTACTAAAATTTGTTGCGTATATAAACTCGTGATAATGTAATACACAACTGCAAAAAGAGGAATTAAAGATAGCACAAACGCAATTTTTGTAGCTCTATCTCTTCCTAAAACTATTGGCATGGTTTGCATACCAACCTTATGATCTCCATTAATATCTTCAATATCTTTTATAACTTCTCTAACTAGATTTATTAAGAAAGCGAAAATAGCATAGTCCCTTATGATTTCTAAAAAAGGCATGTTGGCTACATTATTAAATGACATCATAGAAGGGATTAATTCAAAAACACCAACCACCAAAATACTTAGTGCCACAACAATAGAAACCACAATATTCCCTATTAAAAACATCTGTTTTAGTGCAGTAGAGTAGATGTACAGCAACGCAGAGCTAATAAAAAATACTACAAAAAGAGAAGAATAATTAATGTGATATGATAGGTAAAAACCCAATCCAACACCAATGACATTTAGAAGCATGAAGTAGGTGTAGCCATCCTTTTCTGAAATGTGCTTATTGATGATGACTTTACTTGGTTTGTTAACCTTATCTGTGTCAATATCATAAATATCGTTTATAATATATCCGCCAGCTGCAATACATAATGTAGCTATAACCAAAATAATAAAAGCAAAAGTACTGAGAGTAGTTGTAACACCTTGACTTTCATTAAATGGAAGCAACAAAGCGTATTTAATTAAGATTTGCACAAGGGCAATCATAATTAGGTTTTTCCAACGGATTAGATTAAGAAAATGAATCATTTACAGGGATTAATGAGAAAGAATTTGATTGATTAAATAATAAGCAACGTATAAAACAAAAGCAAAAACAATAAGACTGATAACAACGGTTCGTCTAAATAGTTTGCGTTCCTGTTTTCGTATTTTGTTTTTAATTTTTTCTTTATCGGCTTTACTTAGGTTTTTGTGCATAAACTCCATTTCATAATGGAGGTGAGCTTCTAAATCTAGCTTTTCTTTATAAACAGAAAAGGGAGTGCTTGTTTTTTGGTTAAAGGTAGATTGGTTGTTGCCAAACCCGATATAACCAAAACCAGTGCTATGTCGTCTGCTTCTACGAGCCATGTTATTTAATCGTATTTGGCATCAAAATTACCATTCCACTTATTATGTACTTTTAGTACTTGCTCTATAACATCTCTGGCAGCACCTTTCCCGCCATTTTTATGTGAAATATACTTTGAAATAGCTTTAATTTCTGGCGCAGCATCTTGAGGACAACATGGTAGACCTGCGAGTTTCATAACAGGAAAATCTGGAATATCGTCTCCCATATACAGAACATTAGAGGATTTTACATTTCGCTTTTCTAAATAATCGTTGAGTTGCTCAATTTTATTGTGCGCGCCTAAATAAATGTCTTTTACACCTAAGCCTTGTAAACGTTTACGAACACCTTCGTTAGAGCCACCAGAAATTATACACACATTAAAACCAGCATCAACAGCAGTTTTTAAGGCAAAACCATCTTTAATGCTCATTCTGCGAAGCATTTCTCCAGAGGTTGTAATGGTAACTGTACCATCAGTAAGTACACCATCTACATCAAAAATAAAGGTGTTGATATTTATAAGATATTCTTTATAGCTTTTATCGTTGTCCATGTGTTTTTTTTATTGAAGCCGTTAATAATTCATAAATGGCTTTATGCTCTTCGTTTTCTAACTGTTTTAGATGACGTTTTATGGTTTTTTTATCGTTGCGTTTTGCTGGTCCTGTTTGTGCCATGAAAGGTGACATATCCTGAACCTTTCTGGCAGTTTCCATAATCAATGGTTTTAGAATATCAAAGTTAATGCTTTTTGCATCACTGATTTCGTGGGCTATTCTGTATAATTGATTGGTAAAATTATTAATAAAAACAGCAGATAAATGTAACGTTTGGCGTTGTTCTGTATTAATCTTATGAGCTGTACAACCTAAAGCTTCAGCTAAATCTTTCATAAACTGAAGATTTGCTTTTTCGGTGACTTCAATACAAATAGGAATTTCACTAAAATTCAATTCTGCATCTTTAGAAAAAGTTTGCAGAGGATAAAAAACAGCACGCTGATTTTTCTTGTCTAAATCGTGGATAGAAACACTACCAGATGTATGTGCTACCAATCTGTTTTCAAAAGGTAGTGCTCTAGAAAGCGATGCAATACTATCATCGCTAACAGCCATAATGTAAATGTCAGCATCTTCAAGTTTAGACAAATCATCTATAGTATTAACTTCATTTGCGTAAGACGAAATATCGCTGTATGTGCGATTATACCATTGTTTAACAGTAACATCTTTATCGTTTTTAAAGGCTTTGTATAAATGAGATGCAACATTTCCTGCACCCAAAATTGTAACAGTTATCATGCTGTAAAAATAGTAAGATTTAGATTATAAAGCATAACTTTGAAGTATGAGTAAATCTGATATCAAAACCAGAGATGACATATACCGCTTAGTCTCACAATTTTATGCAAAAGTGAGAAAAGATAAAGCGTTGGGTCCATTCTTCAACGAAACTATTAAAGATTGGGATGCGCACCTAGAACATCTTACAACGTTTTGGGAATCGAGTTTGTTTTTAAAAACGCGCTATTATGGCAATCCGTTAGAAGCTCATGTTAAGGTAGATGCAGCTCATAACCATAGTATAAAAAATGAACACTTCGGACTTTGGTTAAATCTGTGGTATCAGACAATTGATGAACTTTTTGAAGGCGATTATGCCGAAAATGCAAAACGAAGAGCGCGTAAAATGGGTACATTTCTCTACTTAAAAATATTTGAAGCCAGAAATAAATAACCCTTAGCTTCTTATTAACTTTGTTGATTTAAATTTAATTAAACCTAATCAAAAATGAAGTTACTTAAAGAGTTTAAAGAATTTGCAGTTAAAGGTAATATGATGGATATGGCTATCGGTATTATTATTGGTGCTGCATTTAATAAAGTTATAGATGTCCTTGCAAAACAAGTCTTATTACCACCTTTGTCATTATTATCTGATGGAACTAATTTTCAGGATAAAAGATTGATTTTAAGAGAAGGTGTAACTGATGCTTCAGGTGCAATAACAATAAGTGAAGTAGCTGTTGAATATGGAAAACTCTTCGAAGTATTTTTAGATTTTATAATCATAGGATTTACTGTGTTTATTGTTGTAAAAGCAATGAATAGATTACGAAACAGAGCACAAGATACTAAAGATAAAACGGTAGCAACACCAAAGGATATTCAACTATTATCAGACTTAAAAAACTTAATGGAAGAACAGAATCGACTTCTTAAATCTCAAGTTTCAAAATAATTGAAAATATATTAATGAATTTTAACGCTTTTTGGGAATGGAAAAATTAAGCAAAACAGTAAAAAGCACTATCTTTGCACGAGCTTAAAAAAGCCCTTCAGACTATGCAAAAGAAAATCGCAAACTTCCTCTTTTCAACCAAGCTTACAGCTGTTTTATTTATTGTATTTGCCATTGCAATGGCAGTTGGTACTTTTCTAGATTCACCATTTTTTGATAACCCAACTGATAAATCACCAACACCATACACAAGAACTCTTATTTATAATACATGGTGGTTTGAGACGATAATGGTCTTTTTTGTCATTAATTTTGTTGGTAATATTTCACGCTACCGACTACTTAGAAAAGAAAAATGGTCTATTCTTATTCTGCATGTGTCGTGGATTTTAATCATACTGGGAGCAGCAGTTACCAGATATATTGGTTATGAAGGTATGATGGCGATAAGAGAAGGTGAAACAGAAAGCCAGTTTAGATCTCAAAAAACATATATAAGCGGAAGAATTCTCGGTGATTACGAAATTAATGGGCAATTACAACAACTTCCAATTATGGAAGAAGTAGATTTTTCCTCTCGCTTAAACAACGAATTCGAAAGAACTTACAATTATGGTGGCACTCAAGTAAACTTCAAACTAAAAAAGTTTATTCTAGGTGCAGAAAAAGATGTTGTCCCAGATGACAATGGGGAAAACTACCTAAAAATAGTAGAAGCTGGTGCAGATGGTAATCCGCATAATCATTTTCTAAAAGAGGGTGAGGTTTCTAGTATGCATAATGTTCTTATATCTTTGAATAAAGAGCAACAAGGTGCTATTAATATTTATGATACCGAAGAAGGTTTGTTTATTAAGTCGCCTTTTGATGGTGAGTTTATGACCATGGCAACTGGCCAGACAGGGTCATTGGTAAAGGATAGTTTGCAGCCTTTAGCTTTGCGTTCGCGTTACATCATAGGAAATATGCAATTGGTGTTTCCAAAACCAGTTATAAAAGGTGTTTTTGATGTTGTTAAAAAGCCAGAGCGTCTAAAAGGTGATGATAGTGGAATTGTTCTAGAAGTCTCAGCAAATGGCGAAACCAAGAATGTGAATATTATTGGAGGTCCTTGGACGTATTACAGAGTCGAAGAGTTTGAAGTTGGTGGTTTAGAATTTGCTTTAAGGTTTGGGTCAAGAATGGAGCAATTACCTTTTGAGGTTAAGTTAAACGATTTTATTTCAGAAAAAAGACCAGGAACAGACATTCCTAGAACTTTTGAAAGTAAAGTAACTGTTTTGGATAAAGAACAAGGTGACTTTGATTTTCATATTTACATGAATCATGTTTTAGATCACAGAGGTTTTAGATTTTTTCAAGCGGATTTTGATAAAGATGAAAAAGGAACAATACTATCTGTAAACCACGATCGTTGGGGAACCTATATTACATATGCAGGTTACATGTTGTTATACTTTGGTCTTATAGCCATATTGTTTGCTAAAAACACGAGGTTTGATGATATTAGAAAACGTCTAAAAAAGCTTAAAGAAAAGAAAGTAAAAATAATGACCACGTTGCTTCTATTGTTAAGCTTATCTGGTTTTTCACAGGAGCATAGTCAAAATGATGGTCATGAGCACTCACAAGAAACACCATCAAAAGAGGCTTTAGACTCTATTCTAAAAGCCAATATTACACCAAAAGAGCACGCAGCTAAGTTTGCTAAAATGGTGATACAAGATTATAGTGGTCGTATGATGCCTATTCATACTTATGCTTCTGAGATGCTGAGAAAATTAAGTAAAAAGGATACCTATGAAGGTCTTAATGCTTCTCAGATTTTCTTATCTATACAAGAAAGTCCTATGCTATGGTATAATATGCCAGTTATATATTTAACACCAAGAAAAGCAGACTCGATAAGGGCCATTATAGGAGTAGATAAGGATCAGAAGTATGTGAGTTTGTTAGACTTTATCAAAGAAAATGGCGACAATAAGCTAGGACCATATATAGAGGAAGCTTATAGCACTCAAATTCCTAATGGTTTTCAAAAAGAAGTTAAAAATACGTATGATAGGTTAAGTCTATTATCAGATGTTATGCAAGGAAGAAATATCAAAATTTTTCCTATACCAGAAAATGATAATAGTAAATGGATTTCTTCTTTTGAATTTAAGCAAGGTGGTTACGATGAAGCTATTAAAGACGAATCGTATAAGGCATTTGTAAAAAATGGCTTTAGCTATTATTTAATGACCTTAAACAATGCAAAACAATCTGGTAATTTTGATAATGCTGACAAGCTGTTGGAAGATTTCAAAAAAACACAACAGAAATATGGGAGTGAGGTAATGCTATCTGATGACAAGGTAAAGTCTGAAATTTTATACAACGAATACGATATTTTCAAGCGTTTATTCAGTTGGTATATGTATGCAGCGACTTTACTGTTTGTAATGATTATCTTTCAAATATTCTATCACAAAAGTAAGATTGTAAACATCATTGTAAAATCCTTGGTAGGTATTGTAGTTGCACTATTTGTTTTACACACGTTAGGATTAATTTGGCGTTGGTATTTATCTGGTCATGCGCCTTGGAGTGATGCTTACGAGTCTTTAATTTATGTTGCTTGGTCTTTAATGTTATTTGGTTTACTGTTAGCATATAACAGGCAAATAATACCTAATAAGTTTTCATTTAAATCTTTAGTACCGTTTTATGGTCTTTTTGAAAAAAGATCATCGGATTTAACTGTTGCAGCTTCTGCATTTGTAACCTCAATGATATTAATGATAGCGCACTGGAACTGGATGGATCCTGCTATTGCAAATCTTCAGCCTGTTTTACAAGGTTATTGGTTAATGATTCACGTTTCTGTTATTGTTGCTAGCTATGGACCTTTCACTTTAGGTATGATTTTAGGTGTGGTTTCATTATTGTTAATGATTTTTACTACTGAAAAGAACAAAAAACGAATGGATATTAACATAAAGGAATTAACTATTATTAATGAAATGGCATTAACAGTTGGTTTAATTATGCTAACCATTGGTAACTTCTTAGGCGGTATGTGGGCTAATGAAAGTTGGGGACGATATTGGGGCTGGGACCCAAAAGAGACATGGGCTTTAATTAGTATTATGATTTATGCATTTGTAATTCATATGCGATTAGTGCCAGGACTTCGTGGACGATGGATTTTTAGCTTGATGTCGGTGATTGCATTTGCAAGTATTTTAATGACCTATTTTGGTGTTAATTTCTACTTAACAGGATTACACGCTTATGCTAGTGGTGACCAAATCTTAAGTTTAGAAATTAGTGCTTATACATTATCTATAATTGCTATTATAGCTACTGCTGCTTATTTTAAATATAAGAAGCATTACAAATAAAGGATAACAAATCGTTGGATTTTTCTTAAATTGAGGTGTTAAAACTAACCCTCAAATAATGAATTACTTCAAAAAAATTGGAACTGCAAACACATTAATGCTCATTTTGTGTGCGGTTATTATCTTGGTTGCCGAATATCTATTTTTATCCGGAGACCAGATGCATGGCTTGTTTGTAGGCCTTTGGGCACCTACCTTATTGGGCGTTATGATATATCTAAAACTTGTAGACAATGGAAGCAAATGATATAGTATTATGGTTTTCAATTGTTGTTGTAGTTTTGGTCGCTATTTGGGCAATTCTTATGATTCGTGCATATAACAAAGCAGGAAAGAACGATTAATTTTCTTAACGAATTATCCTTTTCTTAAAAATAATACGCATATTTGCGCTATTATGATTGCCTAATTTACCCATCGTATATAAATCGTCACCGCTTCATGTGATGTAAATATGTTGAACATTTCTATATGTTCAGCTATAATTAATCGTACATTTTTAGTTATGCAATCAAATAAAGTCTCAATACGTCAATTTTTCAAATATTTAAAAATCGCAATTTCTGGTAAAGAGCAGGAATTCACTTCAGGTAGTATTCGTAAAGCTGTTTTTATGCTTTCGGTTCCCATGATTTTAGAAATGCTAATGGAATCTATCTTCGCAATTGTTGATATTTTTTATGTTTCTCAAGTCAGTGTAAATGCCGTTGCAACAATAGGTCTAACCGAGTCTGTTATTACATTAGTATATGCTGTTGCTATAGGTTTAAGTATGGCTGCAACTGCAGTTGTTGCCAGACGCATTGGTGAAAAGGATAGGGAAGGAGCTTCACAAGCAGCAGTGCAAGTGATAGGATTAGGTGTTATAGTAGCTGCTGTAATTAGCGTTATAGGTATTCTTTTTCCAAAGGAAATCTTGCAATTAATGGGAGGTGAACCCGATTTAATTGCTGAGGGTTATGGGTACACTCAAGTGTTACTTGGTGGAAATGTTACCATTATGCTTTTGTTCTTAATCAATGCTATTTTTAGAGGTGCTGGTGATGCATCTATAGCCATGTGGACTTTGGTGTTATCCAATGGTTTAAACATCATTTTAGACCCAATTTTTATTTTCGGTTTCGGTCCAATACCAGCATTTGGTGTAGAAGGAGCGGCAATCGCTACAACCATTGGTAGAGGAACGGCAGTTATTTTTCAACTCTTAGTATTGTTTTATGGATGGAGTAAAATCAAAGTTGATTTTAAAGACTTAGTGCTTAGAGTAGCAGTAATGGTAAATCTAATTAAAGTGTCGCTTGGTGGAATAGGTCAGTTTTTAATTGGTACATCTTCTTGGGTATTTTTAATGCGTATTATGAGTGAGTTTGGTAGCGAAGTATTAGCAGGTTACACCATAGCTATACGAGTTATGATGTTTACCCTTATGCCAGCTTGGGGAATGAGTAATGCCGCAGCAACATTGGTTGGTCAAAATTTAGGTGCTCAAAAGCCAAACAGAGCAGAAGCATCTGTATGGAAGACAGGAAAGTATAGCGCAATTTTTATGGGATTTGTTTCTATTGTTTATCTCATTTTTGCACCTCAAATTATATCGTGGTTTACTCAAGAACCAGAGGTAATTATACATGGATCGTTATGTCTTAGAATTATAGCCGCTGGTTATGTATTCTATGGTTACGGAATGGTAATCATTAATGCATTTAATGGTGCTGGTGATACCAAGACACCAACTTGGATTAATTTTATTTGTTTTTGGTTGTTTCAATTACCGCTTGCGTATATCACAGCATTAACGTTAGACATTGGACCTTTAGGTGTTTTTATTGCGATAACGTTAGCTGAAGTGTTGATTACTATACTTGGACTTATTTGGTTTAAAAAAGGTCATTGGAAAACTACTCAGGTTTAAGATCATTTCATGGTATTTTTTCTTAATTTTAAGTCCATAATTAATAAGCTATGTCAAAAGAAAAATTAGGATTAAACACCATATGCACACATTTAGGTGAAGTTAAAGACGAACAGTTTAAAGGTGCTGTATCTCCAATGTATTTAAGCTCATCTTACGAGTTTTTAGATGTTGATGTAAAGCGCTATCCAAGATATTTTAATACACCAAATCAAGAATATTTAGCAAAAAAAATAGCTGCTTTAGAACATACTGAAGCAGCATTGATTTTTGGATCAGGTATGGCAGCGATTAGTCATATGTTTTTGGCGTTTTTGCAAAAAGGAGATCACTTGGTAGTGCAAAATACATTGTATGGTGGAACGGTTAATTTTATAAAAGAAGAGTTTCCAAAATATGGAATAGAATACACCTTTACCAATGGTTATAAGGTCGAAGATTTTGAAACGGCTATTCAGCCTAATACAAAGCTCATTCATATTGAAACACCTTCAAATCCATTATTGACAATTACAGATATTAAAGCCATTGCTAAGCTAGGTAAGGTTAAGAATATCGTAACATCAATTGACAATACGTTTGCTTCTCCAGTAAATCAAAACCCGATTGATTTGGGTATTGATATGGTAATGCATTCGGCAACAAAATATTTTGGTGGTCATAGCGATATTTGTGCAGGTGCAGTAGCAAGCTCTCAAGAATATATTGACAGAGTTTGGAATGTGAGTAAAAATCTTGGAGGTAGTCTTAGCGATATGACAGTTTGGATGCTTGAACGTAGTATGAAAACTCTAGGCTTACGTGTAAAAGCACAAACCAAAAATGCCATGAAAATGGCAAAATGGTTAAATAAACATCCAAAGATTGCTAAGGTGTTTTATCCAGGTTTAAAATCGCATCCTGAGCATAAATTGGCAAAATCTCAAATGAAAGGTTTTGGTGCGATGCTATCTTTTGAGCTTAAAGAAGGTCTTGATGCATATCAATTTCAGAAAGCATTAAAACTCATTAAATCTTCTATGAGTTTAGCAGGTGTAGAAAGTACTGTGATTTCTCCACACCTAACTTCTCATGCCCTTTTAACACAAGAAGAGCGAGATAAGGTTGGTATAAGCGACCGACTAATTAGATTCTCTGTAGGTATAGAAGATGTAAAAGATTTAAAACGCGATATAGATAAGGCTATAGCTGCGCTAAAGTAGTTTTTGGTTTGCGGTTATCTGTTTTAAAGCTAATACCAACTTGTATTCTGTTAAGATTGTTTTTACGAATATGTTGCTTTAAGTAACCTATTTGTAGTTGTGAGTGGCTAGTGACTTTAAAGCCAAAACCTGTGTAAAATCTGTTTTCATGAAATACCTGATCTTGAAAATTTACAAAAGGTTCTTCTGAAACGTTTATGAAAACAGTATTACTCAAATTATATTTCAAACTTAATCTATATCTAAATCTGTTTTGAAGTTCATTTCTGTTTGAAAAGTCTAAAAAGCGTTGCTCAAATCTTGCTCTATGTTGAATACTTAATTTAGATTTTTTTTGATTATATGTGTACTGTTCATAAACACGATGCTCGTGTACGTTGGGTTGATGGTCAAATTCAAAAACAGTATCTATATCTAAATAAGCATAGGCTAACCCTAAGGTCTGATTATTCTTTAAGTGATAATTTCCACGTAAGGAGATATAAGCCAAGTTATAATTTGAAGACGCTTCATAAAATCGTAATTCAGCCCATGGGTTTAAGCTAAAACGCTCGTTTAATCTATGATGACTCCCATAAGTATACCAAGAGCCTAAATGATTTTCTGATGGATTTTGGGCGCTGAGGTTGGTTGAAATTAGAGTTAAAAATACAATCGTTAGTAGAATTCTCATTTGACTTTTCATCTTTATTATTTGAGAATTAGAGTTCAGTTAAGGTAATGAAAAAGAGGAGCTCCAAGAGAGCTCCTCCTTGTCATGGAATTATTAAACATGGTCTGTTAAATGATGGTGCTCATCAATTAATGGACCTCCTTCTATAATTTGTTCAGAAGCTTCACTTGCAAATTTTTCAAAATTTAAGTGGAATGAGTGCGCTAATTGAATAGCTTTACTGATGTAAGCTCCTTTTTGTAACCAAGTATTCATTGGGTCTAACATTTCTGATGGAACGTTAGGAATGTATTTTGGCATGTACAATCCGAAAATTGGATGTTGTTCGTAGTCAACGTTGTCTAATTCACCATTAAGAATGGCAGTAATCATCGCTCTTGTATATTTTAGTTTAATACGAGAACCAACACCGTAAGGTCCGCCACTCCAACCAGTGTTCAGTAACCAAACATTAACACCAGCTTCTTGCATTTTGCTACTTAGCATTTCGGCATACTTAGTTGGATGTAATGGCATAAATGGCTCACCAAAACAAGCAGAGAATGAAGGGACAGGTTCTGTAATACCTGCTTCTGTACCAGCTACTTTAGCAGTATATCCAGAGATAAAGTGGTATGCAGCCTGGCCAGGAGTTAATTTAGATACAGGAGGTAAAACACCAAATGCATCACAGGTTAAGAAGAATATATTCTTAGGATTATCTGCATAAGAAGGTTGCTGAATATTATCTATGTGGTAAATAGGATAACTCACACGTGTATTTTGTGTAATACTACTATCCATATAATCTACTTCGCCATTATCTTTAAAGATTACATTCTCTAAAATAGCTCCAGGCTTAATAGCTCTGTAAATATCTGGTTCTTTTTCTTCAGTTAAATCAATCACTTTAGCGTAGCAACCACCTTCAAAATTGAAGATTCTGTTTTCAGCGGTCCAACCATGCTCATCATCACCAATTAATTTTCTGTTAGGATCAGCAGATAGTGTCGTTTTACCAGTACCTGATAAACCAAAGAAAATAGCTGTTTCACCATCTTCACCAACATTCGCAGAACAGTGCATTGGTAGTACGTTTTTATCAACAGGAAGTATCATGTTTAAAGCAGAAAAAATCCCTTTTTTAATTTCGCCTGTGTACGCAGAACCACCTACTAATGCTATTTTTTTAGTGAAGTTTAAGATTGAAAAATTGCCTTGTCTTAAGCCATATTTTTTTGGCTCTGGACACTCATAACCAGGTGCACAAAGCACTAACCATTCTTCTTCAAAGTTTTCAAGTTCTTCAGCAGTAGGTCTTAAAAACATATTGAAAACAAACATATTAGACCAAGGATATTCTGTTACAGTTCTAACTCCCATTTTGTATTCTGGGTCAGCACCTACAAAACCATCACGTACGTAAATTTCTTTACCACTCAAGTATTTTTCTATTTCACCTTGTAAATAGTCGAAATTTTCTGGTGATATAGCCTTATTAGTTTTTCCCCACCAAACTCTATCTTTTGTATAATCATCTTTTACTAAGAATCTATCTTGAGGAGAGCGTCCTGTAAATTTTCCGGTATTAATGGCTAAGGTACCATTAGCAGTTTCTTTACCCATTCCTTTTTCAAGGGTAATGGTTTGTAATTCTTCAGGAGAAAGATTCCAATGTGCCTTGGTGTCTTTCAGTCCGTACTTTGTAAGGTCTCTAGTTTTCATAATCGGATCTTTTAATAATGTTTCCATGAGTTAAAAATTTTAAAATGGCCAAATCAATGGCACTAAGGTTAATGTTGTTATTAAAAAGAGTAGAAGCAAAGGTGCACCTACCTTTACGTAATCAATAAATTTGTAGCCTCCTGCAGTCATAACCATAGCATTTGTTGTTGTGCCAACAGGTGTTAAAAATGCAGTTGAAGCACTTATAGCAACTGCTATCATAAAAGGTGCCGCAGATAGATTTAATGTGTTTGCTGTAATAATGACAATTGGCGCCATTAAAACTGCAGTTGCGGAATTGTTTATAACTTGGCTAAATGATGTTGTGAGAAGAAAAACACCACCAAGTAGTACAATAGGGTGTAAACTACCTAAGGCATTTACCAATCCGTCAGCTATGAGTTTTGCAGTTCCGGTTTTTTGAAGTGCTAATCCCATAGGAATCATAGCTGCAATCATAACTACACTTACCCAACTAATTCCTTTATATGCTTTTGATATTGGTACACATCCTGTAATTAGTATTATACCTGCAGAAATGAGTGCGGCTATTGCGCCAGGAACAATTTTAAAAACTAATAAAGCAATCATAAGTACAAGAGCAAAAAGTGCTATATAAGACTTATGAGTAATATTGGTAACGGTTTTAGCTATACCCTCTGGACTGCCTATAATAACAAGATTTTCATGATAAGATTTTAATTGCTCAATGTCACTCCAAATGCCTCTTATTAAGAACGCATCACCTGCTTTAACAACAATTTCTCTGTCTGTAAAAGGTTTATTATTTCTAGAAGCAGCCATAAGTTGAACACCAAACCTTCTAAAGTATCTACCAATTCTTAATTTTCTACCCACTAAAGTAGAGTTTGGTGTTACTATAATTTCGGTCATACCAACTTCTTGATTAATTAAGTTATTACGAAGCTCGTCCTTAATAGACTCTAGAGGTAACAATCCTAATCTAAATTTTATCATTAAAGCATTAATAGCTTCTGTGCTTCCTTTGACAGTTATAATATCATGATATTTAAATTCGGTTTCGTTTGAAGGAAATTCAATAAAAGGTTCGTTTCCCTTTAAAACATTAGGGTGACGACGCTTTATTCTAAGTATGGAGATTTGATGATTATCTTCAAAATTCCACTCTCCAATATGTGTACCGAGTAGAGGAGATACAGAACGTACTCTTAATCGGTAATAATCACCTTCTACTTTATAAGCTTCAATCCATTTATGAAGCGTCGTACTAATATCCACTGGTTTGTTATTAGTCTTGTTTTTAGGAAGTAATTTGTACCCAACAAATCTAAAGTAGAGTAGAGCAATTAATAAAAGAGGAAGGCCAATTAACCCAAACTCAAAAAACGAAAAACCTTCTAAACCACTTTCTAGCATGGTATTATTAACAATAATGTTTGGTGGAGTACCTGTTAATGTGAGTAATCCACCAGTATTAGAACCAAATGCAACAGGCATTAGCAATTTAGAAGGAAGCGTTCCAATGTTCCAAGCAGAAGATATCGTTACAGGCATTAACGTTGCTACGGTACCAGTATTACTTACAACGCCAGAAAGTAAGCCAGAGCCTAAAGTTGTAATCAGTAAAAGTTTTGTAACACTCTTACCAGCCATTTTAATAAATTTTTGTCCTGCCAAAGCTGTCCATCCAGTTTGAGATAATCCTTCTCCTATAATAAATAATGAAGCAATCATAATTACCGTTGGATTGCTAAAGCCGCTAAGTGTTTCTTGTAAATCTAAAATCCCAAATAGAAATAGACTTAGCATAGAAATTAGTGCAATAATATCTGGAGTGAATTTTCCCCAGATAAAAAGAAGAATTGTAACAGTTAGGATGATAAGCATTAGGCTCATAAAGTTAAGTACTTTTAAATCTTAGGGTAAAGTTAAAGTCAAACTGTGCCAATAATTATGACTAATGTCATGCTTTTTAGGATTTACCAATTATTCAATTTTTAATAGTTTTAAGGGATGCAATTCAAAGAAAGTTTAAACGAAACCGTTTGCGAAATAGAAAGGAGATGAAATTCTACATCCTTTTTAATATTTTTGACATCCGAAAAAGGTGAAAACCATATAAAATATCCATTATTTATTCTTAAAGAGATGTCAGAATGATATTTTTGGATATACCATTTGAGTATTAAAACGAGAGAGATTACGTATGAAATTAGATATTTTAGCCATAGGCGCACATCCTGATGATGTCGAATTAGGTTGTGGCGCTACAATTGCAAAAGAAGTAGCAAATGGCAAAAAAGTTGGAATTATAGATTTAACAAGAGGAGAACTTGGAACACGTGGTACAGCAGATACCAGAGATGAGGAGTCTTTTAACGCAGCTAAGATTCTTAGTGTAGCGATGCGCACTAATATGGAGTTTGCCGATGGTTTTTTTATTAATAATAAAGAGCACCAAATAGAACTTATAAAAGAAATACGTAAGTATAGACCAGAAATTGTTTTATGTAATGCTATTGATGACAGACATATAGATCATGCAAAAGGGAGTAAGCTTGTTAGTGATGCTTGTTTTTTAAGTGGATTACGAAAAATTGATACTAAACATAATGATGGAGACAATTGGCAAGAGCCTTGGAGACCTAAGGTGGTTTATCATTACATACAGTGGAAAGATTTAGAACCAGACATTATAGTTGATGTTACTGGTTATATTGAAAAGAAGATGGAAGCTGTTTTGGCTTACAAGACTCAATTTTTTGATCCGGAAAGTAAAGAGCCAGAAACACCAATTTCTAGTAAAAACTTTACAGATAGTATTATTTACAGAGCAAGAAATGCCGGAAGATTAATTGGTACGGAATATGGTGAAGGATATACCGTAGAACGCTATCCTGCAGTAGATTCTTTATTTGATTTAAAATAAGTTGAGAAAACCTTTTGTAGAAATAAGTAAATAATTTACATTTGCAATCCTAATCAAAAATGGTGGTTGTAGCTCAGTTGGTTAGAGCGCTGGTTTGTGGTACCAGATGTCGTGGGTTCGAGTCCCATCTTCCACCCAAAAAGATAAAGCCTTTCAGAAATGAAAGGCTTTTTTTGTACTATCTATTTTAAAGCGGTAGTTATTCTGTAGCTTTATCAACAATGGGTTTGTTTTCTCTATTCGCAATTTCCCATGCTGTATGAAACACTAAACGAGTTCTATTTTCTAGCAAGTCGTATTCAATCTTATCTGGAGTATCACTAGGCTGGTGGTAATCATCGTGTGTACCGTTAAAATAGAATATTACCGGTATGTTATTTTTTGCAAAGTTGTAGTGGTCAGATCTATAATAAAAACGATTAGGGTCATTATCATCATTGTATGTGTAGTCTAATTCTACATTGCAGTATTTTTTATTCACTTCTTCTGAAATGTTATGTAAATCAGTACTCAACTTATCACTACCTATTAAATAAATGTAGTTGCGGTCTCCTTCTTTTCTTTTAGGATCTGATCTACCTATCATGTCAATATTAAGATCAGCTACAGTATTTTCTAAAGGGAAAATAGGATCATTATCTGTATAATGTCTAGAGCCTAAAAGCCCTTTTTCTTCGCCAGTTACATGAAGAAAAAGAATAGAACGTTTTGGGCCATGACCAGACTTTTCAGCTATTTTAAAAGCTTCAGCGATTTCTAGAATTGCCACAGTACCAGAGCCGTCATCATCAGCACCATTATAAACTTCACCATTTTTAATACCTTCATGATCTAAGTGCGCTGAGATTACAACAATCTCATTTGGTTTTGTAGATCCTTTAATGTAGGCTACTACGTTTTCAGAAGTTATTTGTTCAGATTTATTTTCTATTTCTAAATTTAAATCGGTTTTAAGTGTTTTAGTTTTATCATCTTCAAGTATTGAAGGGTGCAATGCTTTAGCTAAATTTTCATTTATCATTAGCATCATCATTTCATCATCGTTACTTTTTAAGGATAAACGACCAGAAGTTCCACTTTCTGCCTGTCTTTGGTAATAAGGAGCATATCTAACGAACATGTAAGAATCTAAAAGCATAAGTCCTTTAGCACCATTTTCTATGGCAGCATCTCTTTTGCTAGATAGAGACTGACGACCACTAGACCATTTAGTATCTTCTGCATTTCCTGTTGTTACATAATTGCCGTCGTCATCTTTAGGTTCGCCAGCTTTTGCTAAGACAATTTTGCCTTTAACATCAAGATCTTTGTAGTCTGAGTAGTTTTCTGAATCAATGCCGTAACCTACATAAACTATTTCTTTTGTAGAGACGTTAACATTGCCAGAAGCTCTTAACACTATATGCTCTTCAAAACTTTTAAAATCTTTACCGTTTACAGTTATTTTTGCTTCAGAGACACTTTGCTTTTCTAAAGGGACTTCTTGAAAATAATCATCGTTTCCTAAAGGTGTTGGTATGTTTAATGCTTGATATTGAGATTTTAAGTATTCAACAGCCATTTTTTGTCCCTTTTCACCAGTTTCTCTGCCTTCAAATTCGTCAGAAGCATATTTGTAAAGCATTTCTTTGAGCTCTTCTGCAGTAATAGAGGTTGCGTATTTTGTTGGGTCTTCTACTTTAGCTTCATTCATGTTTATTGAAGATGAATTACTTTGAGATGAAGTACCACAACTGGTCATTAAAAGTGCCGTAAAAGAGAGCAATAATATTTGTTTCATTTTATAATGATTTGTTTAATCTTGATAACTATGGACTAAATTACAAAAATCAAAAATAGCTTAAGTTGTTTTGATGTTTTTCTTTAGCAAAGTTTAACACTAGATGATTTCAGGTTTTAAGCGCTCTGGAGCGTTAGCTAAGTACCAAGCAGTGGCGAAGATAAGTTTTGTGCGTTTTGCAAGTAAAGGGTAATTAATTTTATCTGCTGTATCTGTTGGTTTTGTATAATCCTCATGCTCTCCGTTAAAGAAGAAAACTACAGGAATACCTTTTGTAGCAAAGTTGTAGTGATCGGACCTGTAGTAATAACGATTGTGGTCATTTTCAGCATTAAATTCGTAATCTAATTCTAAATTCACAAAATTGTAATTAGCCTCTTGTACAACAAAGTGAAGTTCTGTGCTTATACGGTCGGCTCCTATAACATATACATAGTCTTCATTGTCTTTATGTCTGCTATCTACACGACCAATCATATCAATATTTAATGTACTTACAGTATCTTCTATAGGAAAAATAGGATTATTAGTGTAATATCTAGAACCATGTAGTCCAACTTCTTCACCAGTAACATGAAGAAATACAATGCTACGTTTAGGGCCATTACCGTCTTCCACAGCCTTTTTAAACGCCTCTGCCATTTCAAATACTGCCGCAGTACCAGAGCCATTATCATCTGCACCAGGATAAATTTCTCCTTCTTTAACTCCTTCGTGGTCAGAGTGTGCTGTTATGTAAATATATTCATCAGGAAATTCGGATCCTTCAATGTATGCTATTACATTTTGTGAATCATTTAACTCATCAGGTAAAACCGATTTTGGTACTTTTTGGAAGTAATCTGGATGAGTCTTAGGTGGTTTTATTCCTAAAGAGTCGTAATATCTTCTTATGTAGTTGCAGACTTCATTATGGCCTTCTTCGCCAGTCATGCGACCATTGTATTTTTCTGAAGACACCTCTTCAACATAGAGTTTCAACTCATCAGTAGTGATAGTGTTTAAGTACTTTTCAACAACGCTTTTGTTGTCGTAAGAAATACTTTCTTTTAATTGTTCAATTTTTTCACTGTGTCTTAATGTAGCGCAAGATCCTACAAGAATAAGTGCAGAGGCAACTAATACTTTCATTTAACGAATTACTTGTTTTTACTAAATATTCATCAAACTCTACTATTTATTCTCTTGCGAAAAATTGGGGCTAAATAATAGAATTTGTTTGTAACTATTTGATTTATGCAAAAATAAGTTAAAACTATGAGATATTTTCTTACAGTTAGAATGAAAATTTAAATATCTTCATCAAAGTCTATGTCTTCTAATAATTCTTTAGAGTCTTCAAGGTTTTCTTCATCGCGTTGCTCTAATTGCTCAGTATCTCCAACTTCAGAAGTATAATAAACACTTTTGTAAACGGTTAATACCAAAGCAATAATTACCATCAAAAATATATATTGAATAGATTTTGGTTTGGATTTTTCTTTTCTGGATATAAAGAAAATAGATAAACCACAAATAAAAGCTACAACAATTGGTATTACAGCAAGATTAGAAAATGGTGTTACAGCTAAAATAACAGCTAAAACGGCAGCTATAAATCCTAAAATTATAATGAGTTTCTTTCCCATGATTTTTTAATGTTTTAAACCAGTTGCAGATTGAATCTTTAATTCTCCATTTCCTACAGCAATTTTAAATTTTGCATACACAGGAATCTTGTTTTTATCGGCAGTTAACCATAATAAATTAGAGTTACTTCCTTTTAGCACATCACTTCCTTTTAAGGATAATGCTAACTTATAACATTCTTTAGGACCTATATTTGTCGAAATTGTCTCTTTACTAAGATATTTTAAAGTTATGGTTGTCTCCTTATTGTCAAATAATACCGTAAAGTCTTGTTGATCCCCTGGACTGGCCTTGTGAATATCTAGATTTCTTATATGGTACAATGTACTTACTATATCTTTTGTTGAAGCACTAATTTTTACATTTTTATTTTCATCCCAGGTTTTACCTTCTTTATTTTTTTTGCGTTTTAGACTTTTTACCAAATTAGCTTTATGGTTATACTTATATTGCATAAACTTATAATAACCACCTTCACTAATATCTCTTTTGTATAGGTAAGGGGTTAGGGTCTTCGGATTTACATAACTTTCGTATAAGTCTCTTATTTTAAAAAAGTTGTCCCATTTTTTATATGTAGCAGCAGTACACTTTAGTCGCATCAGCGTACTTTTAGAAGTTTTAACTTCACTTGTTTCCATTTTAACTTGGGCAATGTCTGTTAATATACCAGACATATTATACGATGCAGAGAAAACTAGTTTTTCACCAAAAGCAATTGTATTATTTTGAGCTGTTATGTGCAATCCAAATAAAACTGTAAAAACAAAAACGTATTTTTTCATAGAGATTGATTTGTAATAATAACGATTTATATAGCATATATTGTGCCGAAAATACAATGCTTTATTTAATGTTGCTAATTTTATTTTAAAATGGATTAGAAACATTTTTAAAAAAACTACATAAAAATCTTTGGCTACATCAAAAAGGGTTTTATATTTGCATCCGCATTTGGAGAAATGGCAGAGTGGTCGAATGCACTGGTCTTGAAAACCAGCGAGGGTCACACCTCCGGGGGTTCGAATCCCTCTTTCTCCGCAAAGAGTTCCTAGAAATAGGAACTCTTTTTTGTTTATGGCATATCTTTGCAATAAAAAAGAATATGTCTATAATCGAAAAATTGAAGTGGCGTTACGCAACAAAAAAGTTTGATACTACAAAAAAATTATCTAAAAATCAGATAAATACCTTAAAACAAGCATTTAATCTTACTGCATTATCTTATGGTTTACAAACTTTAAAATTGGTAGTTGTAGAAGATAAGTTAAAAAGAGAGCAACTTGTACAGCATTCCTATGGTCAGCGCCAGGTAATTGATTCTTCTCATTTATTAGTCATTTGTATTCAAAAAGAAATTAATGATGAGGATGTCGATTATCATTTTAATATTATAAAAGAAATAAGGCAAACACCAGATGAAATTTTAGATCCATTTAAGAAGGGACTTAAGTCTACAATTCAAAGTATGACCAAAATCAAAAAAAATGATTGGGCAACAAGGCAAGCGTATATAGCCTTAGGTAATTTAATGACCGTTTGCGCAATGGAACACATAGATAGCTGTCCTATGGAAGGTTTTGTAGCAGAGCAAGTAGATGAGGTTTTAGAATTAGATAAATATGGATTAACTTCTGTTCTGTTGTTCCCAGTAGGTTTTAGAGCAAAAGATGATATGTTTGCTAGTCTTAAGAAAGTAAGAAAACCTTTATCAGAAACTACAATTGAAATTTAGATTACGATTTTTAAGAACTTCAAAAGCTTATATTTGTTTAAAATAAAAAAACAGAAAATTTATGCCAGGATTTGAGTTATTTGGTGACTTAGAACGAAAGGAAGTTAACGATGTTTTAGATAATGGAGTTTTAATGCGATATGGTTTTGACGGAATGCGCAAGGGACATTGGAAAGCCAAAGAACTTGAGTTAGAACTATCTAAAACTTTTAGTACTAAACATGTACAATTAGTATCAAGTGGAACAGCAGCAGTTTCTGTAGCATTAGCTTCTGCTGGCGTAGGATCTGGCGATGAGGTTATAATGCCAACATTTACTTTTGTTGCAAGTTTTGAAGCCATAATGATGCTAGGAGCAATTCCTGTTTTAGTAGATATTGATGATACTTTAACTTTAGACCCTAAAGCTGTAAAGGCTGCAATAACATCAAAGACAAAGGCTGTGATGGTAGTTCATATGTGTGGTAGTATGGCTAATCTAAATGCACTTCAAGAAGTATGTGATGTTAATAATCTTGTTCTTGTAGAAGATGCTTGCCAAGCGATAGGAGCAACCTATGAGGGTAAACCTCTAGGAAGTGTAGGAGATTTAGGTTGTTTTTCTTTCGATTTTGTAAAAACTATAACTTGTGGTGAAGGTGGAGCGGTAATAACTAATAATAAAGACTATTACCTTAATGCCGACCATTATAGTGATCATGGTCATGATCATATTGGAAATGACAGAGGTGCTGAAACTCATCCGTTTTTAGGTTATAATTTTAGAATTTCAGAACTGCATGCAGCTGTAGGTTTGGCGCAGGTTAGGAGATTACCAGAGTTTCTAGACATTCAACGTAAGTATCTAAAGATATTTCAAGATAAACTATCTCAAATACCAGAAATAACTTTAAGAACTGTGCCAGAAGGAGGTGAGGAGAGTGGAGCGTTTTTTAATTTCTTTTTACCAGATTTGGAAACGACAAGAGCAGTTATTAAAGCTTTTAAAGAAAATGGTATAGATGCTTGTTGGAATTATTATGACAACAATTGGCACTACATACGCAAGTGGGATCATTTAAAAGAACTGAAATCTTTATTTCCAATTACTCAAGACGTAAAGGATGGTTTAAAATATCTTCAAACAAAATCATTCGAACAATCAGATAATTACATTGGTAGAAATATTTCATGCTTAATAAAATTATCTTGGACAGAAGATGAAGTAGGGAATAGGGCAGAAAAAATGAAAAAACTAATTGAATCTTGCTTATAATGAGGATATTAAAAATATCATTTTACTTTTTTATTACATTATTAGTTTCGTTCGCTTTAAATGCTCAAAATAAAGATGTCCATGAAATAGAGTTATTACCAAATGAAACGGAAACGGTTTTATCCACAGATTTTTATATTTCAGAAATTATTGATAATCGTATTATTAAATCTAACATTGGTATAGCTCAAAAGGGCTTAATGAATAGAAAAGTTCTATCCGATTTTAGTAAAGATTTTGATCGTGAAATACTTGATTATTTAGAAACCATTTTACCAATAGATTCTTCTAAAACAGCTTTATCATTGCGTATTAATCAACTTTTAATATCAGAGCATACAGGTGCATTTAAGGAAACAGGTAAAGCCATTGTAAGACTAAATGTTTTGGTAAAACTAAATGATTCAATATATGGTAATTATGGTAGTTTTGAAGCTTCTAGATCCAAAAATAGTATGGATGTCACCAGAAAACATGATGACAGAATAAGGGCAGTTTTAAAAGATTGTTTAATGCAATTCGATTCTTTGGATAGAGAAGTACTGGTTTTAAAAAAATTGAATCCTTTTTCACCTGAGTCTGTAAAAGTTCTCAATGACTCTATTAAACAAGGTTTTTTTGAAACTTATATGGAATTGGCTAATAATAGTCCAATAAGAGATATAAATTTTAAAATTCAGAATAGAACCACAGACGAAAAATTGCACTTAAAGGATACCATAATTAATAAGAAAATTATGCATTTCGCTTATAATGATGGAGAGAACACTTATTTAAATGCCTCTACTTATTCTGGTGAACGTCATTATGTAAAAACAGATCGCTTTGATGATTTTTTAATTTTTTCAGATGTATTTGTAAATCAAGATAATGTTAGTGGCATGTCTCTTGCCTTTGGTGTATTGGGAGTTTTAATGTCTAATGAACATCAAACAGTTTTATTTGATTTAAGTACAGGTCAATTTTATCCAATGACTAGGACAAAAATGCGATTACTTCTAAAAAAAGATTATCCTGAGTTTTATAAAAAGTATAAGAGAAACTCAAGGAATCACGAAATGAATAAAGAAATTATTCAGAGTATTTACAAAGAAAAAACTTCAGAGGAGTTTAGAGCTTTAATTACTAGTCTTAATAATTAACATAATCTACGATTTCTAAACCATATCCAATCATGCCAACACGTTTGGTTTGTAAGCTGTTGGATAAAAGATTGATTTTACTGATTTTTAAATCATGAAGAATTTGAGCTCCAATACCAAAGTCTTTTGAATCCATAGAAATTCTCGGTGCTTTTACCAATTTACCCTCTTCTTGACTTTCTTTTAAAACAGATAAACGTGATAAAAGGTTCATAGATTGAGCTTGCTGATTTATGAATATGATAGCGCCTTTTCCATCTGTATTGATAGCGTTGAACATATCATCTAACTTTTGGTCAGCATTATTGGTTAGCGTACCAAGAATATCATTATTAACTAATGTAGAGTTAACACGTGTTAAAACTGTTTCATCAGATTTCCATGTGCCTTTTGTTAATGCAATATGTACCTGATTATTTGTAGTTTGTAAATATGCTCTAAGTCTAAATTTACCAAAACGTGTCTCTATGTTAAAATCTTCTTTCTTTTCTATTAAAGAGTCGTGCTCCATACGGTAAGCCACTAAATCTTCGATAGAAACAATTTTTAAGTCAAACTTTTTTGCGACTTCCATGAGTTGAGGTAATCGTGCCATAGTACCATCTTCGTTCATTATCTCTACGATAACACCGGCTGGCTCAAAACCTGCCAAACGCGCAAAATCTATAGCAGCTTCTGTATGGCCTGTACGTCTTAAAACTCCACCTTCTTTGGCAACAAGAGGAAAAATATGTCCAGGTCTTGCTAACTCAAAAGGTTTTGTGTCAGTATTAACTAATGCCTTTATAGTTTTAGCTCTATCGCTTGCAGAAATACCAGTGCTTACACCATTACCTCTTAAATCTACCGAAACTGTAAAAGCAGTTTCCATAGGATCGGTATTGTTTCTAACCATCATGTTAAGTTCTAATTCTTCACAACGATGCTCGGTAAGAGGTGCACATATTAAACCACGACCATGCGTAGCCATAAAGTTGATCATCTCAGGAGTTACCATTTCGGCAGCAGCTAAAAAATCACCTTCATTCTCGCGGTTTTCATCATCAACCACAATAATTACTTTACCTTGACGAATGTCTTCAATGGCTTCTTCAATAGTATTTAACTTGGTTTTTTTGTCCATAGCATTAATAGTCATACCTAAGAATTTAGTTATGCAAAGATACGGTTATTTTGTATGATAACGCGGTTTTGTTAACCGAAGTCTTGCTTGATTTTGTTTCGTGTAAGAATATATCTTAAAGGATAGACAATAGATAGTATTATTAAAATAAAAACACTAAGATGCTTACCTTTTTTAGAGGTAGATTTATAAAACTTTAAATAGAAGTAGGCATCTACAAAAGCATAAATAATAAAGAATACTAAAGCTATAAACCCTAAGCTAAGAGATGACTCCGCTATTTCTGGAAGTTTATTGTTTTTTAATATAAAATGTAAACCTATAAAAACTAAACTTAAAAGATAGCTCACCAAACTTGTGTTAGAATAGTCTTTATAATCTTTTAGAAGTCTTTGAGAATTTTCAGAAAGTTGCTCTCTGCTTACTTCTTTTGACCTTACTTTGAATAGCTCTGTTTCTATTTGATTCTTTTGAACAAAGTAAAATATAAAATATAGTGGTAGTCCAAGAAAATATAGTATGGCTCCATTGGCACTCCTAGATTTTCCAAGTGCTTTAAACAAATCTATATGTTTTGATATAGATTTTATAAGTGCAATTACACAAATTAAAAATGCGAGAATACCTGGTATAAAAAATACAAATGCCAAAAATTGTGGGCCATTATTATTGAATACTCCAGCAAGAATAATAAGAGGAGTCATTATGATGTAAAAGATAAATGCTAATTTAGAATCTTCTTCGTATTCATTTTTTAGGCTTATTATCTCATCATCTTTTCTGCTAGATAAATGTCCTGCCAACCTCAGTTCTTGAACTGTAATTCCTCTTTCATTAAGTATAGAGATTGCTGAGTTCTTGTGCTCATATTTATAGTCAAAATCTCTATGATTTTTAACAATTTGAATAAGTTTTGAGTTTTCAAAACTTAATAGCGTTTTATAATCTTCAGATGTTTTATCTAAATACGATTTGTCTCTAATTTCATTTTTTTGAAGTTTAAAGAACTTTTTTAATGGTTTAAGAATCGATTCAATTTCAAAAGCTCCTTTATCATTAGTGGCTCTAGAGGTTAAATAAATACTTAAAGGAAGCATTACAGCTGTAGATAACCATGATCCTATAATAGGACTAAAACTTCCTTTTTCAGCACTGTTTTTGGCAAAAATACCAAAGAAGTGATAGGTTAAAAACAGTACAACCGCAATTACAATTGGTAAACCTAAACCACCTTTTCTTATTAAAGCTCCAAGAGGTGCTCCAACAAAAAACAGGATGATACAGGCAATTGCTAAGACAAATTTTTCATGAAAAGCTATAATATGCTTGTTTAAATGTATAGACTTGGTTTCAAAATTCTTTTTGTTGGAGTCTATAATTTGGTTGGTACTATTTGCAGAATTTAATGCAAGGTTTATAATCTGTCCTTTTTTGCTTGCAGGAAAAAGATCGATTACATTACCTGTAAAAGAAGAATCTTTTTCGGTATTAATATTAAGGTTTAATGCAGCGTAAGTTGTTCTGTTATATAATGTGTTAGATAAGGTTTTGTAGTCTTCTCTTCTTTGACCTTTTAAACTATCTATGGTATAATTTAATTGATCAATATTTAACATGGAATGCTTCCCTTTATAGTTCTTTTCATCAAGGTCTTCATCATTAAGAATTTCCAAGTCTACATTAATGGTATAGCTGTCAAAATAGCTTTTGGCATGTGGTCTATTAATGTTTTTGCGAATATCTTTATCTATAATTTCTTCGTAATAGTTACCATTTAAAAGTTCTAGTTGTAAAACATTAGAGTCCTTGCTACTTTTTAGCTCACCCTTTTCAGAAACAATAACCTTGTAATTACCAGTTCTGGCAGAACTTTTATCGTGTATAATTACATTTTCTAAGTATTGACCTTTATCTCCAGATTTTTTATCTACTTTAATATTTATGTTGCCAATTTCATTAAACTGGCCTTCTGCTATAGCTAGGGCAGGTTTAACTTTTGCTATGTTTTTTCTTAAGTTGTAAAAGTTATATTCTCCCCAAGGAATAACGTTGTTTGCAAAAAAGAAACAAGCTATACCTAATGCAACAATAAAAACACTTAGACTACGCATTGCTCGTTGTAGCGAAATGCCTGTAGATTTCATTGCTGCAAACTCATAGTTCTCGGCAAAATTTCCGAAAACCATAATAGATGATAATAAAATGGTAAGCGGTACTACCAAAGGAATTAGCTTTGGCATGTAGTAAAGAATAAATTTTGCAGTCACGGAAACATCTAGATCCTTACCAGCAAGCTCAGATATATAAAGCCATACACCTTGCAGCACAAAGATGAACATGAATATAATAAAGACGCTAAAAAACGTCCTTAAAAATGTGATAAGTATGTACCTATCTAGTATTTTCACACATTAAGTATTAAAACCTTAGTCTATTCGATTGATGTAGTAATCTTCATATTTACTTTCGTCAAAAGTAAACAAGGTTTTTGAGATAGGTTGATCGGTTTGAAAAGAATTAACAGTTAATGTTGTTTTTGTTCCGTTTTTACCCACTTCAATAAGATTATAAATGTGTTTTGTTGTAGCATCTATACCTAATAAAACATGCTTTATTTCAGAGTTTGTGTCCATAGGACTCAATTTTACATACTGAATTTTGCGTCCCTTTACATTTTGAATGATATCCATTTGATAAGTGTAACCATCTTCATAGAAAGATAGCATGTCGCTAGGAGAAATCGTACTTTCTTCGTCTGAGTTATCTGAAGAAATTGTTACTTCTTCATCTTCAGGGCTAATGGTGTAAAGTGTTTTTCCATCAAAAATTCTTGTAATCCCTAAGATATTAAGTTTATATTTTTCACCTTCTATAACAACGTCACCACGAGTCTCCTGATTCATATTCTCTTCATTAACATTGTTAAGTTCGTATTTAAAGTCTATAGAGATGTTCTTGTAACTTTTTATTTTATTACTTACTTCTGTTAATAGTGCTTCGGCTTTTGTGTCATTTTGTGAAAAAGCTGTAAAACCTAGAGTGATAAAGGCTATAATTAATAGTCGTTTCATTTTATATAAGTGTAATATATTATTGTTTTTCATTTTCTAGTAATTGATCTAGAGCTACTAAATCTGGTACTAAAACCTGTCTGGCTTTACTACCTTCAAAAGGACCTACAATACCAGCAGCTTCTAACTGGTCTATAATTCTACCAGCTCTGTTGTAACCTAATTTTAGCTTTCGTTGTAATAATGAAGCTGATCCTTGCTGTGCTGTAACAATAATTTCGGCAGCTTCTCTAAACAATTTATCTCTGTCAGAAATATCTATATCAAGATTTGTGCCACCTTCTTCACCAACATATTCTGGTAAGAGATGAGCATCTGGATAGGCTTTTTGCGAACCTATAAATTCTGTGATTTTTTCAACCTCTGGTGTGTCAACAAAAGCACATTGCAGACGTATAAGATCATTACCTTGTGTGTAGAGCATATCTCCACGACCAATAAGCTGATCTGCGCCAGAGCCATCTAAAATGGTGCGCGAATCTATTTTACTAGTAACTCTAAATGCTATACGAGCTGGGAAGTTTGCCTTAATAATACCAGTAATAACATTAACAGAAGGACGCTGTGTGGCAATGATAAGGTGAATACCAATAGCACGTGCTAATTGTGCCAATCTGGCAATCGGTGTTTCTACTTCTTTACCAGCTGTCATAATTAAATCGGCAAACTCATCTACCACCAAAACAATGTATGGTAAGAATTGATGACCATCATTAGGATTCAATTTTCTGGCTTTGAATTTGGCGTTGTACTCAGCAATGTTTCTACAAAATGCATTTTTAAGCATTTCGTAACGGTTGTCCATTTCTATACAAAGTGAGTTTAGCGTGTTAATCACTTTTGTGTTATCTGTAATAATAGCATCTTCGCTATCTGGTAACTTGGCTAAATAATGACGCTCTATCTTATTAAAAAGTGTTAATTCTACCTTTTTAGGATCAACCAATACAAACTTTACTTCAGCAGGATGTTTTTTGTATAATAACGAAGTTAAAACAGCATTTAAACCAACCGATTTACCTTGTCCTGTTGCACCAGCCATAAGCAAGTGAGGCATTTTAGCTAAATCTACCACAAAGGTTTCATTGCTAATGGTTTTACCAAACGCTATTGGTAACTGCATATCTGATTTCTGAAATTTTTGCGAAGCAATTACAGAGCGCATCGATACAATAGTAGATTTCTTGTTAGGAACCTCAATACCAATGGTACCTTTACCAGGAATTGGAGCAATAATTCTGATGCCTAAAGCAGCAAGCGATAAAGCAATATCATCTTCAAGATTTTTAATTTTTGAAATTCTAATACCTGCATCTGGTACAATTTCGTAAAGTGTTACCGTAGGACCAATCGTTGCTTTTATGCTGGTAATGCCAATTTTGTAGTTGCTTAGTGTTTCTACAATTCGGTTTTTATTTTCTTCAAGTTCTTCCTGATCTATAGAAATCCCTTCATTATCATATTTCTTTAATAAATCTAAGTGAGGAAATTGAAAATTACCTAATTCTAAAGTTGGGTCAAATTGTCCAAAATCTTCAACAAGTTTTGCTGCAAGATTATCAGTTTCAGATTTTTCTTCTTCAACTGTTTCTACTTCAACCTTAAGCTCTGGTTCTGATTCTGTTTCTTCTATAGGTTGAGGCTTTACTTCAATATTTAATGGCTTTTTGTCTTCTTTTGGTTTAGAATGGTTGCTAATAGTAGGTTCTGGTTTATCAAGAGAAATCTCGAAAGCAGATTTAATAGCTTCAGCTTCTTCGGTTAGGCTGTTATCTACAATGGCTGTTTGAGAATCATCTTCAGTATTAGAATTCATGTCATTCTGAAAATCCTTTTTAGCACTACTAAAAAGTTTAACAAACGTATCTCCAGTAACTTTAAATCGTAGAGCCAAATAGGCTATAAGACCAAAAAGTAGTAATAGTGCGGTACCGATTTTTCCGATATAATCCTGAAAGAAATGATTCATTTCAAAACCAACAGTACCGCCAAGTATATCGAATTTATGAGTAAAGAAACCAAAGAAGATAGAAAGCCAGATAACTATTAGTGTTCCCCAAATCCAATGTTTTCTAAGTTTTGCTTTATTGAGATTAAGCGCTACATAAACTCCAGAAAGAAAAATTAAACCAGAAAAAATAAAAGATGGTATACCAAATCCTTTGCTTATAAATAATTCACTTACCCAAGCACCTAATTGACTTGCCCAATTCTTATAGGTTTCTGAACGTTCTGGGAAGTTACTTAATGCACTTTGATCTTCCTTTCCTGTGAATATAAATGACAAAAAGGAAATAAATAAAAGCACGCCCAAAATAATCAATAGACTACCAAAAATAAGCTTTTGCTGATTAGATAATACTAGTGATGGTTTCTTGAAAGTCTTTTTAGACTTTGAATTGGTTTTGGTTGTATTTTTCTTTTTAGTTGTCTTTTTTGCCATGTTATGCCGAATACTGTTCGGTAATTACCTTTATATCTTTAAGGTGTTTGTTGTTTATATTTTTTTACTTCTTTCGGAATCCCATTGACGTAATCTTCTATAATATGAAGATCTTTAGCAAGTTGAGATCCTTCAAATTCTGAAATATCTTCAGTTTTTATATTAGAATTATAAAACTCTAAATATTTACTCGCCAAAGGTACAAAAGACCAATGCCATTTTTCTTCATTATAGCCTGTTCTTCCATTATTTTTATTGGTGTAAACCTGATAAAAACCAAAACTGTTGGCATGTTCTTTTAGCCATTGGTAGGTTTTTAAACCTTTTCCGGTGTTAAAATACGAATTATTTAAACTATTCAAATCTATATCTGTGCCCCAATGATGTCTAGATGTAGAAGGCATAGAACTGTATTCTAAAATTTTCTTAGCTCTATGGATTGGATTTAGGTTATTATATAGATTCCATTTTCTATTCCAGATGGCTTTTTGCTCATAGAAATTTCTTGTTCCAGATATTATTTTTAAATCAATGCTATCTCTTTTAGCTTTATTAGACATTTCTAGAAAAGCTTTATAAGTCATATAGTTGAGATAAATATCTTTTGCTGTATATCTGCTATCAACCTTTACAAAGGTAGAATCTGATTTGTAATCAAATTTCCCAAGAACAAAATTAGAAGTAATGTTTAGTGTGTCTTTTAGCGTGCTATTTTCTTCAATCTTAGTTTTTACTTCTGTTTCCGTATTGGTATCCAGAACTGATGTTATGTCCTTGGACTTGTTATTACAACTAGTTTGAAGTAGAATAAAGAAAGGTAAAATGGAAAATAGCTTCATTTTATAGCACGGCATAGGTCTAAGACTGATTAAGTTTTCAATCATGTAACGTAATAAAGCTAAGGTTTGGTATTTAAAAAATCTTAGGTAGATAGATTATTCCTGCAATAATCACAGCGACTATGGAAGCAATAAAAACGGCTCCGGCAGAAATATCTTTTATTAAACCAATTTTTGGATGGTGATCTGGGTGAATAAAATCTGCAATGTATTCTACGGCAGTATTAACACCTTCAATACTCATTACTAGACCTACCATAGCGGTTTGAAACATCCATTCTGTGGCTGATATATCAAAATAAAAACCAGCAATAGTAACAACTATAGCAATAAAGACTTGAATTTTAATGCTGGCTTCGGTTTTAATAAGAATAAGCATTCCTTTAAAAGCAAAGCCAACACTTTTTAGTCTGTTAATTATAAAAGGCTCTTTGGTATTTTGCATTAAAAATTATGATAAGCTGCTCAAAGCACTAGAATAATCTGGTTCGTCTGCAATTTCAGAAACTTGCTCTGTGTATAATACAGTACCATCTGAGTCTATAACAACAACACATCTAGATAATAATGTTTCAAAAGAGCCACTAGAGAATGCCAAACCATAATCTTTGCCAAACTGACCTGTTTTGTAATCTGATAAACTGATAACATTGTCTAATCCTTCGGCACCACAAAAACGTGCCATAGCAAATGGCAAATCTTTAGATATACAAAGTACTTTGGTGTTTTCTAGCTTGCTTGCTTTTTCATTAAAGGTTCTTACAGATTGAGCACAGGTTCCTGTATCTACACTTGGAAAGATATTTAATACTAATCGGCTACCTTCAAATTCTGATAGATTATGATCTTTTAAATCTGTATCTGTTAGTTTAAAATTCGGTGCTTTACTACCAACCTTTGGTAATTCACCTATTGTTTCTACTGGAGCTCCTCCTAGTGTTACGTTTGCCATGGTTTAGTGTTTTTAAATTTTGTTAAAAATAAAAAAAGCAATACTGAAAAGTCTAAATAAAATGATAATGTTTTTAAAAATTCAGCTTCATATAAAATACCGTTTAATGGGTATTTTATTTATTATTTATGGTGTTTAGTTTTGAATAGCTATTAACCAATACAAGAGAACAATGAAAAAATTACTTCTAATATTTTTTATAATTTTAAGTTCATGTGATAAAAATAATGAAGCCTTAGAGCCTGAATTAATTGAACAATTAGAAATAGAAATTAAAGATAATGTAGTTGTACTGTCTGACAATAATCAAACTACAAATGAAATTGCAGAAATACTTAATGGCACTTTAGTTGTGCAACCAGCAAGTTTGGTAGAAGATGTTGAAGTTGGCTCTGTATTGATAGGACAAGAAGATGGTGGATTTTTAGTTAAAGTTATCACTAAAACAATTGAAGGTGATCAAGCAACTTTTCAAGTAGAGCAAGCTAATATGGAAGATGTCTTTGAGAATGCTGAATTTAGTTTTAATGCTGATTTATCAGAGACTCCACAAAGAAATACAAATAACAATAATCAAAATATAAATAGTAAGAGAGACGGTGAAGGTTTTTCTTTTGATTTTTCCAATACCGTCATATATCAAGATGGACCAGTTGTGTTTAATATTACAGATGGTTCAGCGGAATTTAATCCTAATTTTCAGTTTGATTTTGACTTTGAGAATTCAACATTACAGCAATTTGAATTTAGTGCAGAAAATGCTAATTTAACCATAGATTGTGATTTGTTTTTTGGACTTAATTCTGAGGATCAATTAAATGTTTCTACTACAATAGCTGAGTATGATAAAACTTTTACCACATTTGTTGGTTTTGTTCCTGTAGTTGTAACTGTGTCAACAGAACTCGTTGCTGAATTATCAATAGAAACATCAGGTCAGTTTGGTTTTACTGGAGGATTTACTTCGGTAAATACAACAACTTTAGGAGCAACTTATAATAATGGTGTATGGGATTATATAGGTGAAACTTCATCAAATACTACAGGAAAACCAGTAGATAATTCCGCTGTGGCTGAAATAATGCAAAATATTACAATTACACCAAAAGTTGATATTAAGTTTTACAATGTAGTGGGACCTTATTGTACACCTATAATGACAGAGGATTTAACCTTGGGAGTAAATTTTGATGGTGAAGATCCAGATTGGAATGCCAAGGTAGATGCAGGGCTTAATATAGTTGTTGGAGCAGATGCTCAAGTATTAGGTGAAACATTAGTAGATTACAACACAAGCATTTTCTCATCAAATGTTACTGTTTGGGAAGCACCTAAAACATTAGAAATTGTATCTGGTAATCAGCAAGAGGGCACACAAGGAGCCGAATTAGACGAGCCTTTAAAAGTAAAAGTAACTGATAATATGGGTGATCCAATCTCAAACGTTCCTGTATATTTTCAAGTTACACCAGGTGATGGTGAAGTAGATAATACTAGTGTCTTAACAGACGATGAAGGTTTTGCGGAAGTTATATGGACTTTGGGAACATTCACAACTGAACAAGCAGTAAATGTTGAAATTAGAAATTCTGGAGGTGATGTGGTAGGTGAAACGTTAGTTTTTACATCAAATGCAGGCGAGGTTGAATTAAGCTTAATAGGTGATTTAAGTTTTGGAGAAGTTGAAATAGGAAGTTCTGAGAACATATCATTTACAATAGAGAATCCGAACTCTACACCAATAAATGTTTCGTCAATTGATATTCCTGAAGGGTATAGTGTAAATTGGAATAGTGGGCAAATAGCGGCTGAATCTACGCAAGATGTAGTAGTAACATTTTCACCTACTGAATTACAAGATTATAATGGTGATATTATAGTAAATAATGATGTTGATGACATTAATAATTTAATTCCTGTTACTGGTATTGGTGTTGTGCAAAATGCAATAAGCTTATCTGGTGATATGAATTTTGGTGATGTGGAAATCGGTTCGGAGGAAGTGAGAGTTTTAACAGTACAGAATAATACAATTGTACCTATGCTAGTTTCATCAGTAGATCTACCTGTTGGCTATACTGCAAATTGGACAGGTGGCTTAATTAATGGTCAAAGTTCTCAAGATATTGATATTACCTTTAGTCCTAATAATGTTCAAAATTACAATGGTTCCATTATTATAAATAATGACTTGGATTCAGAAAATAATGTAATTGCAGTAACTGGTATTGGTATTGAAGAAGTTACAGGTCCTGATATAACCGGATTTTGGATTTCAAATATAAATATGAGTGAGTGTAATGCTGCAGGAAATAGCAATGATCCAGATTGCGTTAGTCATAGTACATTTGAAGGTTTAGAATTAGAGTTCTCCGAGGATTTAAATTATAATTATTGTGAAGACACAAGTATAAGTTGTGGAATTGTTTATAACGATGGTGTATATACAAATACAGAAGTTTTCCTTGAGCGTTCTTTCAATTTTGATGGTGTAAATTTAAGAATGGAAATAAGGACATATAGCACCTCTGGTTTCTTCTTTGATGATAGAACATTTATTTTTGAAGGAGTTTATGAAGAAAGCACTGATAGTTTTTCGGGTAATTATTCACATGAAACTG
Organism: Winogradskyella sp.; assembly: GCA_002722255.1. Classification (GTDB taxonomy): domain Bacteria; phylum Bacteroidota; class Bacteroidia; order Flavobacteriales; family Flavobacteriaceae; genus Winogradskyella; species Winogradskyella poriferorum. The sequence continues at coordinate 278,681 of PBLD01000003.1, forward strand.
ATGGAGGCTTATGGAATAATTTAAGTATTGGTACAATGACGCTTACTCGACCGTAATAGACCTAAAATTTTATAAAATAGTAATACTTTATTTATTCGTTCTTCTAATTGAATCTTATGTAAAAAGTATTTTAGAAAATAATTATTTTTTGAATGGCTTTAGGAGTTTAAATTTATTTTTCCAATAATGTTTTGAGTAACGTTTTGTGATATTAAATAATCGTTCTTGACTTTGGTTTACATCCAAATGCTTAGTTCGTTCTTCATTCAATAAAACAATATGACCTAATCCTCCCCACATTTCATTTCTTTGTCCATCAGGTTCAAAAGTTCCAGAGATATAATCTAGTTCAACATAATGAACATGCTTGTTAGTTGTATAGTTCACCGATGTCATTCCTTTTCTACAATCTGGATTAAAACTATCATGTAGAATAATATTTAAACTTTTTGGTGGAATATATTTTATAAGATTCTCAATATCAGCTTTTACACCTTTTTCAGAATGATCTCCATCAATTAGAGCAAATTCTAAGGATTTACCTTCTTTTTGAATTGTATCTAAAAGTTGTGGTATTATAGTTTTGGAGTCTCCTACCAAAAACTCAACATTATTAAACTTGCCTTGTAAACGTTCTACCTTCCTTTTATCTATTTCTATAGCGTATACTTTTTCAGCATACTTACTCATAACCTGAAGGCTTCCTCCTTGATCTACACCTATTTCAATAGCAACTTCAGGTTTTAAGATTTCTAATAGCTTTATGAAGCAAAACTTTTCATTTCTGGTCATAGACCATTCCAATGGAAAATCTGCTTCCATAAATGTTGGAATACCCGAATCTAAAACGGTAAAAATATCTTTGTTAACGTTCATGTTTAGAAATTAAAAATAATAAAGTTGTGGTACAAATTGGTTAAAATCTACCAACAATACCTATTTGGTTACCTGTAAATGCAAAACTCCAAGATATTTTATTTTTATTAGGTTTTGCGATGTTAAAGGCATTTTCTTTGAATAAAAACTTATCAACGCCATCCACGACTATGATGCTTAATACTGTACCAAATCCTATATCAGATAGCCAGTGTGCGCCATCGATTAACCTAGACATTGGTGGAATTGCACCTAAGGTGTAAACACCTGCTTTTATCCATGGACTGTCAAATTGTTTGGCAATAGAATGTGCCATGGTTACAGAAAGTACAGTATGTCCAGAAGGAAATGAGTGTTGACCTCCTTCTTTTGAAAAAGGCTTAAAATGAAATGCACCATAGCCTGTACCTGGTCTTGCTCTACCAAGTCCGTTTTTTAAAATGGTTTGCAAAAGCCCGCTTGTAATAGATGAAGTAATAATGAGCACACTTGTTCGCCTAATTTTACTGTTTTTAGTGACTAAGCCAAAACCATATAAACCAGCGTTAGCCATAAAATAATTTTGAGGACTGCCAAAGTACCAACCATAATCTCTAACGACTTTAGGGAAATTAGACCTATGGTTATCTATATATTTGTCAACACCTTCGTCTGCAAGGGCTAGAGTAGCAGTGCCAAAGACTAAACCACCAAGTTTTAAAAAATCATTTTTTTTCCAGTGAAGTGGTCTTTTAAACGAATATTTTACTCCATGCCATGTTGTATTGATATCATACTTTAGTAATGACCATGTTGAAGCATTGTCCTGATCTATTTTATAAAGACGTTGCGCAGAGCCGTCTTCAAAAAAATAAAAAATGAATATCAGTGATATAAAAAAGCGTTTAGCTAGTGGCATAAAATAAAAGCTTTGATTATCTCAACTCAGCACCAAGCTTATTTTTAAAATTAGATTGGAGCTTATTCATTATCTTGTCTATTTGCTTATCGTTAAGCGTTTTATTTTCGTCTTGTAGCGTAAAGCTTACTGCATAACTCTTTTTGCCTGCAGGTAAATTTTTACCTTCGTAAACATCAAACAGATTTACAGCTTTTAGCAATTGTTTTTCAGTTTGTTTGGCAATTGTATAGATATCGTCAAACGTAACGCTATTGTCTAGTAGCAACGCAAAATCTCTACGAACTTCTGGATACTTAGGTATGGCAGTAAACTTAATTTTGTTGTGTTGTGCCATGTCTAACACATTATCCCAATTAAAATCAGCAAACAATACGTTTTGAGAAATACCAAAATGCTTTAAAACTGATTTTTTAACCAACCCAAATTCAACTAAAGTTTTCTTACCTATAGAAAGGCTCATACCTTCACTAAGAATATCGGTTTTATGAGGTGCAGATTTTAGTCGGTTTAATCCTAAACGCTCTAATACAGTTTCAATAGTACCTTTTAGGTAAAAGAAATCACTAGGTGTAGCTTGTGTATTCCAACGTTCTTGTGCTTTGTTTCCGGTTACAAAAAGTGCCAAATGTTTGTGTTCTTCTCTATTGTCTGAATACTGATGGTAAGTTTTACCAAATTCAAACAACTTAAGGTCATCACGTTTTCTGTTAATATTGTGCGAAACAGCTTCTAATCCAGAAAATAATAAGGATTGACGCATAACTTCTAAATCATTACTTAATGGATTTAGCATTTTTACGTTATGGTCTGCATTCAATTGTTCACTTAACTCAACATATTTTGGCGATGTTAGTGAGTTAGCCATAATCTCAAAGAAGCCTTGAGAAGCTAACTGATTGCCAATAACATTTTGAAGTTTGTAATCTTCAAAACGTGATGTGTTAGAAATAGAAGCGTTAAGCTTTTCAGTAGTTTTTATGTTGTTGTAACCGTAAACTCTTAGAATTTCTTCAATAACATCAGCTTCGCGCTGCACATCATTTCTAAAAGACGGTACCGTAAGTCCTAAACCAGCTTCAGTAACATTATTAATTTTTATGTCTAAAGAGGTTAAAATACTTTTTATGGTTTCTTTCGGAATTTCTTGACCGATTAATCGCTTAGCATTATCAAAACTCAATACAACCTGAAAATCTTCAATCTTATTAGGATAAGCGTCAGAGATGTCACTTGTTATTTCACCACCAGCAATTTCAGTAATTAAAAGTGCAGCACGCTTTAAAGCGTACTTTGTAAAGTTAGGATCGATACCACGTTCAAATCTAAAAGAAGCATCTGTATTAAGACCGTGACGCTTAGCTGTTTTTCTAACGCTTACAGGATCAAAATAAGCGCTTTCTAAAAAGATATTGGTTGTTGTTTCGGTAACACCAGAATCTATGCCACCAAAAACACCAGCAATACACATTGGTTTTTCGGCATCACAAATCATTAAATCATCTTCATGTAATTCTCTTTCAATCTCGTCTAGAGTTGTAAACTTTGTACCAGCTTCGCAGGTTTTAACTTCAACCTTGTTACCAGTTATTTTTGCAGCATCAAAAGCGTGTAATGGTTGTCCTAATTCATGCAAAACATAATTAGTAACATCTACAATGTTATTAATAGGAGATAAGCCAATTGCTTTTAAGCGGTTTTGTAACCAGCTTGGAGATGTTTCAACTTTAACACCAGAAATAGTAACACCACAGTAACGCGGACATTTGTCCTTGTCTTGCACATCGACGTCAACCTTTAAAGAACGCGTATCTACATGGTAAGACATTACTGATGGAGATATCAACTCCAAGTTAAGATCTTGTTGTAATAAACCAGCTTTTAAATCTCTAGCCACACCATAATGACTCATGGCATCGGCACGGTTTGGTGTTAGACCAATTTCAAAAACTTCATCATTTTCCACTTCAAAAATCTCAGCGGCAGGAGTTCCGACTTTTAAGTCGGCATCAAGAACCATAATGCCATCATGAGATTCGCCAAGACCAAGTTCGTCCTCAGCACAAATCATTCCGTGGCTTTCTTCGCCTCTAATTTTACCTTTTTTGATTTTCCAGGCTTCACCTTCTGCAGTATAAAGTGTTGTGCCAATTGTAGCAACAGGTACTTTTTGTCCTGCAGCCACATTAGGTGCTCCGCAAACAATTTGTACCGGCTCTGCTTCACCAATATTTACAGTTGTTACTTTTAATCGGTCTGCGTTTGGGTGTTGTTCGCAAGTTAATACCTCGCCAACTACAATGCCTTTTAAGCCACCTTTAACAGATTCGTAGGTTTCTATACCTTCTATTTCAAGACCAAGATCTGTAAGTAATTCGCCTGTTTTTTCGGCGTTCCAATCTATATTGATAAACTGTTTTAACCAGTTGTAAGATATCTTCATGTGCTGTTTTATTCAGGCCACAAAGATAATAATACTTAAATGTTAATGAAACATCCCTAATTAAATTTTAAACAGGTTGCATTTCGCTATTATAAAAACAAAAATCTGAGTAGAGGAATTTTGAATAGGCTTTTTTATGTAAGGTAATTGTTGTTATTTCGAACTTAAATAAAATTCAATTTACAATGCGATATATTTTTGGTCTTTTAGTGATAAGTCTTCTATTTTCATGCAAAGACGATAAAAAAAACAACACCCTTAGCGACAATAAATTAGAAACAGGAAGTTACAGAGCTTGGATTTCAATTCAGGATAATGAGGAAATTCCTTTTGTTTTTGAGGTAGAATCTGATAAAAAATTAAACATTTACAATGCTGAAGAAACGATTGTAGTAGATGAAATAGAATATAAAAATGATTCTGTATACATTAACTTACCTGTATTTGAAGACTACCTAGTGGCAAAAATTAATCAGGATAATAATTTAAGCGGTTATTATATAAGTCCTGATAGAAATAGAAAAGTACCGTTTGAAGCTACGTTTAAAAATGCAATTAGATTTGGAACAGGAACAGGTGCGGCTTATAATATTGAAGGAGTTTGGGAAACTGTATTTAGTAAAGGTGTTGAGGAAGATGAATACCTTGCAAAAGGTATTTTTAAGCAATACGATAATGGGAAAATTACAGGAACATTTAGAACCACAACTGGTGATTATCGTTACTTAGAAGGAGTGCTAGATGGGACGCGTCTAAAGCTATCAACTTTTGATGGCGCACATGCCTTTTTGTTTACAGCTAAAGTCACTGATTCAACCATGAACGGTTATTTTTATTCTGGAAACCATTGGAAAGAGCCTTTTGAGGCCAAACGAAGCCAAGATTTTGAGCTGCCAAGTGCTAACGAATTAACATACCTAAAAGAAGGCTATGATAGTTTAGATTTTGTGTTTTCTAACACCTCTGATGAGTTGGTAGGTCTTAAGGATGACCGATTTAAAGACAAAGTTGTTGTGGTACAAATAATGGGAACATGGTGTCCTAATTGTTTGGATGAGAGTAAATACTATGCCGACTTTTATAAAAAAAACAAAGACAAAGGTGTAGAGTTTATTGCCTTGGCATTTGAGTATGCAAAAGACAAAGAAACTGCTTTTAGTCGTATAGATCGTTTGGCATACAAAATAGATATAGATTATCCGATACTTTTAGCACAGTACGGAGGTGCTGACAAATCTAAGGCACAAAAAAAATTACCAATGCTTAATCATGTGTTATCATATCCTACTTCAATTTTTATAGACAAAAAAGGAAAAGTGAGAAAGATACATACAGGATTTAATGGACCTGCAACAGGTGAGAAGTATACAGAATTCAAAAAGGAATTTGAGAGTTTTGTGGCGGAATTACTCAACGAATAATTTAATTGTTATTTAGTTTATTAAAAAAACGTAATTCTTTTCGGATACTGTAAATGATTATTGCAATTATACCAGCAATGGATCCAAAACCTGAAATTAAAATATATAGATAAAAGCCTTCAGAGAACTCACGTTTAAAATAAGGTAAGAGCAAATATAAGCCGTAAATGTATATTAGCAAGCAAATTGGAGTTACAAAGTAGTGTACCCATAAACGTGATTTGTAATGCCTTTTTAAATAACTTTTGTAAGATTTGTTATCTAATATTACTAGTTTTTGGTCTCTTAGATAAATAGTACCTAACTCTAACGTAATCCTAAATACCAAGCTCAAAATCATCAATAATAACCCTAAAGTAAAATTATTCCACTGACTTGGTGATACAAATATGGTAAAACCAATGAGTGTTGCTACAGTTAAGCCCATAATTAAAATTGAGCCATACTGTCTTCTACGTTGTTTTTTTGCTTTTTTAATAATGATTTCAGGGTGAATTATTTCAGTGTTATCCTGACTATCCCATATTTTGTTTAGTGTGCTATTTTCCATTGGTAATACATTTTAAAAGCGATTTTCTTATTCGGCTTAATCGTGTTCTAAGTGTGCCATGCGCTAATCCTACGGTTTCTGCTATTGTAGCTTGTGGTATGTCTTCTAACTCTAAAAGAATTAAAGCTTTATTTTGTTCTGTGAGTTGATCTATACATCGAAACATTTTTTTGAGCTTCTTATCTTTCGTAGCAATAGTATTGTCTGGTTCATGGTCTTTTAATAGGTCTTCATTAATGGGAATATTTTTTTTGGATTTGCGCAAATCACTTAAGCAAGTATTTACGGCTATTCTGTATATCCATGTGTCAACAGAAGCGTCTCCTTTAAACGATTTTCTGTGGTTCCAGACTTTTATAAAGGTTTCTTGTAGCCATTCATTCGCAAGGTCATAATCTCCAGAGGCATAGCCTAAGCATAGCCTCCGGATTTTTGCAGCATGCGTATTGTATACTACTGTAAAGTCTTTTTCTGAAATCATTATTGGGCTAATAGAACTGTTTTTATTGTTTGTAAAAACCAATCTGGTTGGTCTAACATAATAAAATGGGCAGCATTGTCTGCTAAAATAAAATTATAATTCTCTAGATTAGTGTACTGTTCTTTGTAAGTTTTTATAACCATTTCCTTACCATAAGGTTTTGTTGCGGCAATAATAGTGGTTGGTGTTGTAATGTTTTTTAAATCCTGTCTAAGGTCTAATTTAAGGTAATCTGTATAACCGTAAACGTAGGTTTTTCGGTCTGCAGCTAATATCCAAGATTTAATGCGTTCTTGCGCTTTTTTATTTAGACTCATACCTTGTGACATGCTTGTTGCCATTTGTTCAAACTGTTCGTCGCTAATGGCGAGTTGCTGATTGTTGTAAGGACTATCATAAGCAAGGTCATCTGGATTAAAATTTGGTATCATTAGAGCTCCAGCGGCTGGTAAAGCATCTACTAAGATGATATCAGAGACAAGTGAGTTTTCTCTACTGGCTAACCAAGTAGCAATAGTTCCTCCTAAGCTGTGACCAATAATGGTGACATTATTTAACTCATTTTGTTTTATGTAGTTGTTTAGGGCATCGTTTACTTTTGATAACCAAGGAAATTCAATAGGTGCTTTGCCACCAAAACCAGCTAAGGTTACAACATGGCATTCGTAGTTGTTTTCTAATTTTTTAACTAATGGATTCCAGACTTCTCCAGGAACTGTAAATCCAGGAATTAATAAAATTGGTTCTCCTTTGCCAGAAACTTCCACATGAATAGGTTGAGGAGTCTTATCTTTTGGGAATGAAAAAGTGAAAAATGTTGAGAGAATTAATAATGCTATGGTTTTCATGATTCTGCGTTTTAAATTTCCCTTTAGATGCAGAAATTAGAAAATGTTACATTTTAATTTTTAATAATGTCAAAATTGCTAAAGTGCCGATAAAATAATAAAATAAAGCTGATAGATAAGTATCTGAAAATCAGAAGCATTATACTATAAACCGTGTTGTAAATTGTTTTTATTTTTTCCATGAAGAGTCCAGGATAGACCATTTATATTTAATTCTATCCTTTTTTGTTAGTAAAATCAAAAATAGTTCGGCTGAAGATAGTTTTGTCCAAAACAATGTAGTTGATCCTAAGCCGTGAGTAGAGTTAGCTAGCAACTCAATGAAATATAGAGCTAAGGCTGCTAAGCATAACTTTGATAAAATTGTTCTAGTTACACAAAGGCTTTTATATTTTAAATAATAGAGAAGTAAGGTGACAAGCTTTATTATTAATATTAAGAAAATTGGACTGTAAGGTCCAATATAACTTTTTCTAATTAAAAATGTTGACAGTCCAATTGTTCCCCATGATAAGTAATAAATTAATTCGGGCTTTGAGTCGTTAAAATGATTTTTTTCAAAAAGGTCAAATATTAAAAGTATAATAATTAAGAAACTAGAAAGTTCTCCATAGTATTCTATTGCTTTTAATTGTGTAATTAAGACAATAGTTAATGTGATAATTATTCGAAAAATGGTTTCCTTTGTCATCAAAATTACTTACTATGGTTTGGTTATAATTCTGCCGTAATCGAAAGATAGCAAATTGCAATGAATTCCGATTAGGAATTAGGCCGCAATGAGCTATACTCGGTATTGTAAAATGTATTTTTTTTAGTTTAAATATTGGACGTCAGAACGAACTTTTTTTCGCCATTCCATTCCATACTTTTTATCCATAAGTTCAAAAATTCGCTCGTTATATTCTTTTATACATTCCGAAATTGGTGGTGTACAACCAAAGTCATAATATCTGATTCCGTATTTTTTCTCAAATCGTTTGTCAGCTGGTGAATTTGCAATTGGTGCGATTGAGCCAATAAGTAATAAACTTGCTTTTCCGTTTTTCCAATCTGATTCAGCACGTTCCGCACTATAACCACATTCAGCTTTCAGTTCAAAAATCACGTTATTAATTCCGCTTTTTGTTTTTACGTCAAATTTTTGATTTCCGTACCCGAATGCTGAAATTTCTATGACATAACTTTTGTTAGGTTCTAAATATTCAATTCGGAAATTACCCAAACTATCTGTCATTGTTAAAGGTTGTTTAGTAATTAGCTCTTTTACATAAATTTCGGAAATTGGTACTTCTCCAGAAATTCCACTAATAACTTTTCCAATGATTTCAGTTTGTGCATAAGAAATTCCGCAAACTAAAATTAAAATCAGTTTGATAATATTTTTCGATATGAGCAACTTTTTCTTCAAATTTGTTCCATCGGTCTCATGTATGATTTTGTAGCGTGTTTAAGCACTAAATTTAGTAAATAAATCACGGATAGAAAGTCCGCGAGGACTTTTGAAAGTAGGCCATAATCAGCAATTAATTATACATATTATTTTGCAACGTTTTTTATTCGTCACACTCTTTTTAATTCCCTACATTTTTCACAATAAACAACATTAACATCTTTCGGATAATTAAATCTTTCCAAGTCTCTTGGTGCATTAATATTTGCCATTGGAAAAAGTTCTTTTTCTCTCTCATAAGAGACTTTAGAACTAATTTCATTTCCATCGACTATTAAAACATTGTCATCTTTTAATTCATAATTATGCACAGGACAATGGTTAAATATCTCGTAAACTTGTTCAATCTCTATTGGTTCCAAGTCAAATTTATTCGTAAAGTCTTTTAATAACTGTTCTTGCCAAAAGAAAAGTCTTTTTCTCAATGGAAATGCCTCGTAAAGTGTAAGAACGAAATGAATATATTTTTCATTTCCGAACAGTTTTTTAAATCCAATTCTAATGTCTTGTGTCTCCAATGTCTTTGTTTTAGTGGAATACGAGCAATCTTATAAACTTTGTTGTGCAATGTTTATTTCTTTTTCAATTCTATCGGTCTCTGATTCAACTAAAGGTTTTAAATCAAGTTCTTTGACCTTTTTTATATATTCATTCGCTTTTATAAAGTTCTTTCTCAAAAGTTCAATATTTGCTAAATTAAGTAAGACAATTGATTTGTCGTTTTCGGTTCTTAAGCCAATGTTCAAAGCTTGAGTTAAATCGAAATGACTTTTTTCAAATTCTTTTTTTTCTAAAGCAATAATTCCAGTTGTAAAATAATAATAGCTCTTGTGTCCTTTAGTTAACTTGTCTGGATTTTTAATTTTAGAAATTAGTTCTTCTGCTTTTTTAAGATTATTCTTTTTCATATGCTGAAAAGCAGTATAAACAGTTCCGTACTTGAAATATCCATAAATAAAAAGTCCTCCAGCAATTAACATCATTGACATATTTGCAAAATCCTCTTTTGAGTAAAAGTATGCAGCAGCAATTAAACTAAATATGACAAGAATTACTCTAATAATTGGTGTAAACATATATTTCTGGATGGTTTGGTCAAATGTTGCACAACGGTCTCATATAACCGTCAGTTATAGGATTAAAGATAATGTTTTTCAGTTAAGCACTGACGTTAACAATTCCGAGTGGATTCGGACGCAGTCGAATACGCCGTAATTGGTTTATGCAATGTTGTATGTAGGCTTTATTCAGTTTTTATTACATAAATTTTTTTAAATCCTCCATTATATTGTCCCAAATGTCCAGTGTTTTTTGAATCAAACAATCCAGTTAATTGGACTTCACAAAAATTCAGATTATTATATACTGTATCAAATTCAACAGCTGGTTTAAACGAATCAATCCAAATCCAAGAATCTCCATTTCCAATCGAGATGTTCTCGAACGACATTGAAACCTTGCCTATTACTCTTAAGGTGTCATTGTCAAATTTTCTCTATCTTCTTTTAGGATATTAATGTCAGTTAAGTCAATCTTTTCGAACAATTCAGAATTTCCATAATCAAATTCTCTTTCACAATAGAAAAAGACAACTGGAAATAAGACAAGTAATAATTTTAGTTTGTTCATCGGTTTTCTCAGCTTACGTACAACGATTATATATGCAAACCTAGCCAAAAAAGTACGTAAATACAATCCTAATTATTTGTTATTCAGTATCTTATTGTAAGTTGTGTCATAACCATGCAAAATGAGTTATGTCACACTTTTATAAGCTTAAATAGGGTTTTGTTGTTATGGTAAGTATGTCACCAAAAGTGCCTGCACCACAAACAATACCACAAAAGGAATAAATAAATAGCCAACCACATCTCTGGCTTGTATTTTAATTCCTTTGCCCATTACAGGGAAAACGACGAGCAAAAAGAAGGGTTGTAGTAAATTGCTTAAGCTTTCTCCGTAAGCTACAGACATAGAGGCTCTGGCTGTCATAGCTGTAACTTCAGTAGGTGAGAGGTTGGTGCCGAGTTCTTGTACCATATTTAAAATACTTGGGCCAATAACCGCAAATTCACCACCTGCAGACGGTATTGCAAAATTTATGATGCCACCTGATAGATAGGATATAAAAGCGTAATTTTCGGTAGTGGCAATAGTCACCAAAGCATTAGTGATTTTTTCACCCAAACCAGAAGCGAGCATAATGCCCATTATACCTGCGTAAAACGGATATTGAAACAACACACCAGAAATATTGCTACTGGCACGTTTCATAGCAATGCTAAAGCGCATTGGTGTAATGTGTAAGAGCATGCCAACGATAAGAAAAATGAAGATCATAATGTTAAAGTTGAGGTCAAAGCCTTTGGTGGCAAAGTGGTAAACAATATGGGCTATTCCAAGTACAGCAACAGTAAGCTGCAACCAACTAGCATTATTTAATGCATCAGATAGTGCTTTGTAAGGTAATTTGTAAGAGAGTGCTTCATCCTTAACCGAATCGGTTTCGTCATCTAACGAGGTTTGTAAATCCTTGAGTTCTTTGCCTTCATATGATTTAGGTATTAGCAACCAAATCAATAATGGAGAAACTACTACAAACAAAATAATCATCGCAATATTTAGCGTCGCTCCTAAAGTATAACTTGTAGAAATGGTATCGTTTAAAATACCTTCTTGTATCAAAAAGTTGTTTTCGGTATTAAGCAACAAGGCAATAGAACTCGATAAACCGCAAACCCAACCATTAAAAGAAAAGTACACACAAGCCACTAAAAACGGATAGTGAATACCTTTAATTCGCAAAGCCAATTCACGTCCCAAAATAGAAGTAACCACGACCATTCCAAAGCTAATTAAAGAGAATAAAGCACCAAGCGAAATGATAATTACATAAACCTGTGTTGGTGTTTTTATGTATTTGGTGATATGGTCAATCCCTTTTTTTACAGGTGACGATTGCGCAATACAGTATGCGGTAATTATAATAAGCACAATCTGCATACCAAACGACAAAAGACTCCAAAAGCCATCATACCAGCCTTGTAAAATATTTATAGGTTGGTGGTTTGTAAATACCAAGGCTAAAACAAAAGTAAGTAGTGTAAGTAGCAGCGCAAACACATAAGCACTTGGCATGTATTTGGTAAAAGCATCCGTAAATTTCTGACCGAGTTTGGTAATCATGGTTGGTGTTGTTTTGCTAAAAATCGGAATTTACATTGAATTTTAAAAACGGACTCAACAAAGTATTCTTTGATTTGTAGGATGGTTTTAAGACTGTTTTAGCGTTTTGTCCATATAAATTAGGGCAACCTTAACACAATTTGTAATTAGATATATTAAATTATAATAAATGAAAATGATTTGTAATTTCACATAACGTGGTTACACTTAAAGCAGAAAAAGAAGCTTTAGGAAACATGATAAAAGAACAAAATAATTTATGGAAAATGTATTAGTTGCTGGTGCCAATGGTACCACAGGAAAACAAGTTGTTAACCTTTTAAAAAATTCGCAATATTTTAATCCGATTGCTATGGTGCGAAAAGAGTCGCAGTTAGAGCAGTTCAAAAATGAAAATATAGATACCGTTTTAGGTGATTTAACCAAGGATTTAACCCATGTTGTTAAAAATGTAGATAAAGTGGTGTTTGCAGCAGGATCTGGCGGAAAGAATGTTTTTGAGGTTGATCAGGAAGGTGCAAAACGACTAATAGATGTGTCCAAGATGGCAAATGTTAATAAATTTGTGATGTTAAGTTCAATGGGCGCTAATACTCCAGCGAAGTTTGAAGACCTTAAAGATTATATGAAAGCCAAGCAAAATGCAGATAAGCATTTAAGAGAAAGTGATTTGAAATATGCGATTATTAGACCAGGAACATTAAAAAATGAAGAAGGTAAAGGTAAAATTGAAATTGCAGAAAACGAATTGAATAAACAGGGAGAAATCAGTAGAGCAGATGTAGCGCAAACGTTGGTTAGAGCTTTGCATGACGATGCTCCTAAAAACAAAACTTTTGAAATTTTAGAAGGTGAAACCTTGATAGGTAAAGCCTTTGAAGTTGCTATGAATTAATAAAGAAGTTTATTTCAGCGTAAAAGTTGAAAATTTGAAGAGGTGTGATTTGTTCATGCCTCTTTTCTTTTGTCTTAATAATACGTTAATTAACAATTGGTTACTGTTCTTTAACAAGTTGCTAACAGCCTCGCTTTCAAAAACCGTCTACCTTGAAAATATATTCATCAGCAAAACACGTTTGGTTATGTTTTGAAGGTCTGGTTGTTGTTGGTGCCAGGCCTTTTTTTATTCCTGCGAAAGCAGGAATCTCATATCTTCACAAATTCCGTCAGTTAGAGTGATTTTGAGTTACGAGAAATCGTATCGAGAACTTTTTGCTGAGAGCAATTTGAAAACCTTAACTAATATAATTCCAGATATTACGGTACTTACTCATTTGTCTGTAAGTATTCAAAATCATTTTGTGCTCAGGTAAAGCTAAGCTTGGGTCAAGCTTCAAAACCGACTTCGCATGATATCTGGCGCGTTCAAGAATGTCCTTGTCTTTTACAATATCTGCAATTCTAAGATTTAAAACACCGCTCTGTTGTGTGCCCATGATATCTCCAGGACCTCTTAGTTTTAGGTCTACTTCTGCAATTTCAAAACCGTCACTAGAGCGTACCATGGTTTCTAAGCGCGTTTTACTGTCGTTACTCAGCTTATGTCCAGTCATTAAAATACAATAACTCTGCTCAGCACCACGACCAACACGTCCACGTAGTTGGTGTAATTGCGATAGACCAAAACGTTCAGCACTTTCAATAATCATAACCGAAGCATTTGGTACATTAACACCAACTTCAATAACAGTAGTTGCAACCATAATGTTGGTTTTGCCTTCGGCGAAACGTTGCATCTCATAATCTTTGTCTTCGGCTTTCATTTTTCCATGAACAATAGAAATTTGATAGTCTGGTGTTGGAAACTCTCTTGAGATACTTTCGTAGCCATCCATCAAATCTTTATAGTCCATTTTTTCGCTTTCTTGAATGAGAGGATACACGACATAGATTTGTCTGCCTTTTGCAATTTCGTCTTTCATAAATCGAAAAACTTTCAGTCGATTATTGTCGTATCGATGAACTGTTTTTATCGGTTTTCTACCAGCAGGTAATTCGTCAATAATTGAAATATCTAAGTCGCCATAAACAGACATTGCCAAGGTTCTTGGAATTGGAGTAGCAGTCATGACTAGAATATGTGGTGGAATAACTGCCCCACCAACCTCCCCAGAAGGGAGGCTTTTTAAGTGTTGCTCAATAGTTTTGATTACGGAGTCGATATCTCCAATGATTTGCTCATTTGAAAATCGAACAACTTTAAACCCGAGATCATTTAAAATTAAAGTTCGTATTTCGTCTATTTCCTGTTGCTCAATTTTATTATGATAACCACCATCAACTTCAATAACTAAATTCTTCTCTAGATTTACAAAGTCGACAATAAATTCATCTATGATATGTTGACGTCTGAATTTGAATCCTATGTTTTTGCCTCGTAAACTCTCCCATAAAATCCGTTCAGCTTCGGTGCTGTTTTTTTTGTTTTCTTGCTGTAATTCTTTCATCAATTTGTAAGTAGAAGGTCGAGCAGTTTGGTATCTGTTTAGAACCACTTTTGCGTCTTCCCTTTGGGAAGATTGAGAAGGGCCTTTTTTCCACAATTTTGATCTTTGTTTTACTCCAAAACGATGTTGTTCATCAATAATAGCAAGTCCTAAATTTTTAAATTTTACCTTATCTTCGAGCAGTGCATGAGTGCCAATTAAGATCTGTAAATTACCATTTTCGAGATTTTCATGAATAATTCTTCTATCTGAAGTTTTAGTTGAACCAGTTAATAATGAAATACTGATATTCAATTCATTACACCATTCTAATAATCCGTTGTAATGCTGAACTGACAAAATTTCAGTTGGCGCCATTAAACAGCACTGAAAACCGTTGTCAAGTCCCATGAGCATTGACATAAACCCAACTATAGTTTTGCCAGATCCTACATCTCCTTGTAAAAGACGGTTCATTTGTGCATTGCTTCCTAAATCTGCTCTAATTTCTTTAAGAACACGTTTCTGCGCATTGGTTAAATCGAATGGTAAATGGTCTTTGAAAAAGGTGTTGAAATAGTCTCCTACTTTTTCAAAAGCGAAGCCTTTTATTTTTGATTTGTGGATTAAATTTTTCAGAATTAATTGCAATTGAATGTAGAATAATTCTTCAAATTTTAGTCGAAATTGTGCTCTCGAAAGCAGCTCTGGAGACTTCGGAAAATGCACATTAAAAAGTGCATCAGATTTTGATAATAATTTTAATTCTCCTCTAATTGTATCCGATAAAGTTTCAGCATAACGTCCTTTGGTTTCCAAAAATAATTGTTGCATTATTTTGTTTACAACACGATTTGTTATCCCTTTATTTGATAGTTTTTCGGTAGACGGATAAATGGCTTGCATGGCAGAACGCAAGTTTTTTTTGTGATCTGACAGCAGTTCTATTTCAGGATGTGGCATACTAAATTTGCCATTAAACCAATTGGTTTTACCAAAAATAACGTAAGGCTGTCCTGTTTTTAAGCTTTCTCTTATCCATTTTTGTCCTCTAAACCATACGAGTTCCATAACTCCAGTATCGTCTCTAAATTCAGCAACCAAGCGTTTACCGCGTTTTTGAGCAACCTCTCTAAAGCTGGTTATTTGTCCAATAACTTGTACTTCGGCATTATTGCGTTGTAATTGGTTGATTTTATAGTATTTGGTACGGTCAATGTAACGGTTTGGGAAGAGGTTAATCAAGTCCTGATAGGTGTGAATACCCAATTCTGAGCGTAATAAATCAGCTCGGTTAGGTCCAACGCCTTTAAGGTAATCGATAGGTGTTTGTAAGTTCACACTCATAGTTGCGAATTTACCAAATTCTTATAAAGGGATAATTCTAAAATTTTGTTATTTCTAATCTATTAGGTTTAGTGTTTGTTTTAAAAGTTTTACTTTGGTCTAATCCTTGATTTAATCAGAATTATGAAAAAATTATTGGTTGTTTGTCTGCTGTTCATTTCGGTGTTTTCTAATGCACAGCAAACGGATTATGTGGATTATAAAAGCGCTAAAACATATTTAGGAATAACTCCAGATTCTTCCAAAGTATATGGTAAAGTTTGGTACAATTTGGAAATTTTAAAATCAACAGATTCAATTTTTTTAGATGCTGTAGATATGAAATTTGACAATGTTTATATTCGAACAGAAGGCGATAAGGAGTCTTTAGATTTTAGATTTTATGATGATAAGATTTATTTTAAATACCCATTTGAAAAGGAAAAAAAATACACGATATTTTTTGATTATATAGCTTACCCTAAAAAAGCGATGTATTTTTTGGAGAGAAATGATAAGTGGCAAGTTTGGACACAAGGCCAAGGGAAGTATACCAGTAATTGGTTGCCAAGTATAGATGACGTTAATGATAAAATCATATTTAATATAGGTTTTATTGATTGTGATTTAGATACATTTTTGTCGAATGGTGTTCAATCGTTAAGTGTTCCTTTGCCAGACAACTGTATGAAATATCAATACAATATGCAAAAGCCTATGTCAAGTTACTTGGTTGCTTTTGTTGTGGGTAATTATGAGGTTAAAAAAGAAACTTCAAAAAGTGGTATTCCTTTAGAGTATTACTATTACCCGGAAGATTCTTTAAAAGTTGAGCCTACGTATCGTTACTCTAAGCAGATGTTCGACTTTTTAGAGGAAGAAATTGGATTTGCCTATCCTTGGCAAAACTACAAACAAGTGCCAGTACACGATTTTTTGTACGCTGGTATGGAAAATACAAGCTGTACCATTTTTTCAGATGCTTTTATGGTAGATGATATAGGTTTTAATGATAAAAGCTATGTTAATGTTAATGCGCATGAATTGGCGCATCAATGGTTTGGTGATTTGGTAACGGCAACGTCTGGTGAACATCATTGGTTGCAAGAAGGCTTTGCGACATACTATGCCTTGTTAGCAGAGCGCGATATTTTTGGTGATAATCATTATTATTTCAAATTATATGAATCTGCTGTAGATTTGGGACGACAAGATTTAGCAGGTGATGGCACGTCGCTTCTAAATGCAAAGTCGAGTAGTTTAACCTTTTATCAGCGTGGTGCGTGGGTGCTTCATGCATTGAGGGGTTTGGTTGGTGACGATGTGTTTAAAAAGGCTGTGAAAGCCTATTTGGATAAACACCAGTTTAAAAACGTTAAAACTTCAGATTTTATAAATGAAGTAGAGCGTTTTTATGGTAAATCGCTAAATAGATTTGTTGATGTGTGGATTAAGCAAAAGGATTTTCCTGTTGATGCTGCTTTTGGATTGCTTCAAAATGAATCTACTTTTATTAACGAGTATCTCATGGTAGATTGCCAGGCAAAAACCTCTAAGTGTAAAGAGTATTTAAGATATTATGTTTCAGACGAAGCAAAGGTTAAAGTGATTTCTCAAATGCCAGAATTGGTAACAAATGATACCTTTAAGCATGGTTTTAAGGTAAGGCAAGCAATTTCGCAATACGTAAGGCAAATACCAAAAGAGCTAAAGGAAAACTATGAAACGTTGTTAGATGATAAGTCTTACGTAACTATAGAAAATGCTTTGTATAATCTTTGGAACACTTTTCCTGAGGATAGAGCAAAATACTTATCTAAAACGAGAAATATAGTTGGCTTTAATGACAAGAATGTGCGTTTGCTATGGATTGCTTTAAATCTTAATACACCATTTTATCAGGCCGATAATAAACAAGGCTTATTTGAAGAGTTAGTAAGCTACACAGATGAGCGCTACAATGCAGACTTGCGTATGAATGCTTTTAATTATCTTAATCTTATGAATGCATGTAATGATACTTGTAAATCTAATCTCGAAAAAGCTAAATCGCATCATAACTGGAGAATGGTTAAGTTTGCAAAAGATATGTCCGAAAAATTAGAGAACAAAAAATAATGCGAGCATTAGTAATTTCAGGAGGTGGAAGTAAAGGTGCTTTTGCAGGTGGAGTAGCGCAATACCTTATGGAGCGCGAAAAACGAGAGTATGATATGTTTTTAGGAACATCAACAGGAAGTCTGTTAGTGCCTCATTTAGCATTGGGTAAAATCGGTAAGCTTTATGATATTTTTACTAACGTTCAGCAACAAGATATTTTTAGTGTAAGTCCCTTTGTACAGCGCAAAAAAGGGGATAGAGAGTATGTGTCTATTGATTTTGTAAACTCATTGTGGCAGTTTGTAAGAATGAAACGTACTTTTGGCGAAAGTAAGGCGCTTAGAAAGCATATAAGGAAACATTTTACTATTGAGGAGTATCAACAGATTAAGCGTGAAAAACATGATGTGGTGGTTACAGTAAGTAATCTGTCTATGAATAGAGTAGAGTATAAGTCTATAAATGATTGTACCTACGATGAGTTTTGTAATTGGATATGGATTTCGTGTAATTATATTCCTTTTATGTCTTTGGCAATGGTTGATGGTTATGAGTATGCAGATGGTGGATTGGGGTGTGTAATCCCTATAAGAGAAGCTATTTTAAGAGGTGCAACAGAAGTGGATGCTATTGTTCTCGAAGCCGAAAACCTTGGTAAGCAACGTGTGCTTGGAAAAAACCCATTTTCATTAATGATGAATTTATTTGGGCACTTACTCGACCAGGTAGAGCGAAGCGATATTATTATAGGTCAACTTGCAGCAAAAAACAGAAACGTAAAATTAAATCTTTATTATACGCCTAAGAGTTTAACTGAAAATTCTCTAATTTTTAGTAAGCGTTTAATGGAAAAGTGGTGGGAACAAGGCTATGATTATGCTGAGAAAAAGCATTCGGAGTAATTACCACATCTCACCAACTTCTTCTTTTATAAATGAAAGCGCTGCATTGCTTGGTGCAGGTTTATCCATAAGCTCAGTTAAAACCACTTCGCGCAACTTGTCTGCGCTATCTGTTTTTTCATTCATGTTTGCTTTTCTAATCAATTGAATGGTGGCATTTTTTGCAGCTAAAATTATACTCCAACATTGGTCACTAACGTAGATTTGTTGGGTTAGATTATGTTCAAATTCCTGCTCAATCGTAGCTATAAGTAAATTCTCGTAATTATCTTTATTTGAAGATGTTGGGTTGGTTCTTGTTAATAAACTCTGTGGTTTAATACGTTCTAGAAAAAGAGACATGCGTTCGTACGCTTGAAGTCTTAATGGGAATGATTCTTTTTGTAAATCTTTTGTGAGTAAAAAATGACGTCTTTTGTTTTCGTTATCCATTTGCTCTCTAAAAAACAAATAGGCAATAGCACCCGTTATAAGTGCAGGAATTGTGTACATTAAAAGATTAAGAAGTTGTTGTTCCATAAAATTAGTTATCCTTTTTGCCGCCAAGATAAACACAATCTTTTAATTCTTGCATATTTTTAAAAGCAACTGGTGTCTTTTCGTAATTAAAGGTGTGCTTAAACTCTTTTGTTAGGTTATGATCATCTACGTTCATTTCAATGTCACGCATATTAAATTGGCAAGGGTGTTCATAACCTGCTGCATGCGTAATTTCCATAAGTTCCTTTCTAAAGGTTTTAAAATACTGTGCTAAACGCTCAGATTTTAGAGGAACATTAATGCCATTTTGTAACCACTTTTTCTGGGTGGCCACACCAGCAGGACAGCGGTTGGTATGGCAAATTTGTGCTTGTATGCATCCAATACTCATCATAGCCTCGCGTGCAACATTAATACAATCTACTCCCATTGCAAATGCCATTGCTGCTTTTGCGGGAAATCCGAGTTTTCCACTGCCAATAAAAACAATACGTTCGGTAAGATTATGTTTTTGAAAAAGTTTATACAAATCACTAAATCCATAAACCCAAGGTAAAGAGACATGATCCGCAAAACTTGGTGGTGCTGCACCTGTACCACCTTCGCCACCATCAATGGTAATAAAGTCTGGACCACAGTTTTCCTTTTCCATAATCTCAGCAAGTTCTTCCCATTGGTCTAATTTTCCAATAGCAGCTTTTATACCAACAGGTAAACCTGTAGCTTCGGCAATATTTTCCACAAAATCTACCAATTCTGGCACCGTAGAAAATGCCTTGTGATTTGGAGGTGATAATACAGTTTTACCAACTTCAACACCTCTAATTTCTGCTATTTCTTGAGTGATTTTTTTTCCGGGAAGAACTCCGCCTTTTCCAGGTTTTGCACCTTGAGATAGTTTTACTTCAATAGCTCTTATAAACGGATTATCCTCAACTAATTTTACCATTTTTTCCATTGAAAAGCCTCCATCTTCGGCACGTACTCCAAAATAACCTGTACCAAAATGGAATATGACATCACCACCGTTACTATGATATGGAGATAAACCTCCTTCACCAGTATTATGGTATGCATCAGCTAGCTTAACACCTTTGTTTAAAGATTCTATGGCTTTTGCGGACAAAGAACCAAAACTCATTGCAGATACATTGATAATTGAAGCTGGTCGGTAAGGTCGTTTACGTTCATTATAGGCACCCATTACTTTTGCACAAGGCGCAAAGGTTTTGTCTAGTGCGCTTGGGTGATTTTTTTCAACCTTATAAGGCATCATAGCATTGTTTATAAAAATATGCTGATGTGCATAGATATCTCTATCTGTACCAAAGCCTTCATAGTTGTTTTCCTGTTTTGCCGATGCATAAATCCACCCACGTTCTATACGGTTAAAAGGTAATTCCTCACGATTGTTAGCAACAAAATATTGACGCATTTCGGGTCCTATGCTTTCTAGTAAGTATCGTAAATGACCTACTATTGGGAAATTATGACTAATAGTATGTTTACGCTGAAAAAAGATGTCTCTTATAGCTACGAGTGCTAAAAAAATGATAATCCAAAGCCACCAAGGTATATTGCCTAAGAATTCTAAAATGGAATCCATAATATGAAATAAAAATTTGGACTAAGATATTGAAAATTGATGATATGAAACTCTTGATATTTTGTTTATAATTATTGAATTTTATGTATGGAAAAGCCTAAGACAATGTGTAATTTCACAGTTTGAAAAAATGAAGTCTTGGAAAAGTATCTCAGTCAACTTAATGACGCACAATTAGCACCAACATTACAGAAAGATGGACCAATGATAGTTATCGCTGGTGCAGGTTCTGGTAAAACACGTGTACTTACATATCGTATTGCTTACCTAATGAGTCAAGGGGTAGATGCCTTTAATATTTTGGCATTAACCTTTACTAATAAAGCGGCTCGTGAGATGAAAGGTAGAATTGCTGATATTGTTGGTGATAGCGAAGCTAAAAACCTTTGGATGGGTACATTTCACTCAGTGTTTGCTAAGATTCTTCGCTTCGAAGGGCATCATTTAGGCTTTCCGAGTAACTTTACCATTTACGATACTCAAGATGCGCAAAAGCTAATCGGTTCTATAATAAAAGAAATGGGATTAGATAAGGATATCTATAAAACCAAGCAGGTTTATGGTCGTATTTCTTCGTACAAAAATAGCCTCATTACTGTTAAAGCTTATTTTAGGAATCCAGAGCTCATGGAAGCAGATGCTATGGCACGCAGGCCAAAAATGGGTGAAATCTACAAAGAGTATGTAGATCGTTGCTTTAAAGCAGGAGCGATGGATTTTGATGATTTGTTATTAAGAACTAACGAATTGTTAACACGTTTTCCTGCAGTTTTGGCGCAATATCAAGATCGATTTAGATATATTTTGGTAGATGAGTATCAAGATACCAACCATTCGCAGTATCTTATTGTTAGAGCTTTGTCTGATCGTTTTCAGAACATTTGTGTGGTGGGTGACGATGCGCAAAGTATCTATGCCTTTCGTGGTGCAAACATCAATAACATCCTTAATTTCCAGAAGGATTATGACGATGTAAAGGTTTATAGGTTAGAGCAAAACTACCGTTCTACAAAGATGATTGTAGGGGCTGCAAACTCTGTTATAGAACACAATAAAACTAAGCTCGATAAAATTGTTTGGACAGCAAATGATGTTGGAGAACAGGTCATTGTGCATAGAACTATGACTGATGCAGACGAAGGTCGCTATGTGGCTAGTACCATTTGGGAAACCAAAATGAATAAGCAATTACAAAATAGTGATTTTGCAGTACTATATCGAACAAATGCGCAGTCTCGTGCTATTGAAGATGCTTTAAGAAAGCGTGATATTCCATATAGAATTTATGGTGGATTATCTTTCTATCAACGTAAAGAGATTAAAGATGTAACGGCTTATTTACGTTTAATTTTAAATACTTCAGACGAAGAAGCTCTAAAACGTGTTATTAATTATCCTGCACGAGGTATTGGTCAGACTACGGTAGATCGTTTGGTTGTTGCGGCTAATGCTACAGGAAAGACTATCTATGACATTATGAAAGATATTGATAGCGTATCTATCAATATTAATAATGGTACCAAAAATAAGCTAAAGGATTTTGTAACGTTGATAGAAAGTTACAAGGTTATGAACCAAAATGCCAATGCGTTTGAATTGGCAGAACACGTTACCAAAACAAGTGGTCTTATACGCGAGTTAGGTAAGGATGGTACGCCAGAAGGCGTTACCAAAATGGATAACGTTCAGGAATTGTTGAATGGTATTAAAGATTTTGTTGAAGGTCAGATAGAAGTTGCAGATAGCACAGGTTCTTTAGCAGAGTTTTTAGAAGATGTGGCATTAGCAACAGATTTAGATGGTGATAAAGGAGATCCTAATCATGTGGCTTTGATGACCATTCACTTGGCAAAAGGTCTAGAGTTTCCTCATGTGTTTATTGTTGGTATGGAAGAAGATTTGTTTCCAAGTGCCATGAGTATGAATACCAGAAGTGAGCTTGAAGAAGAGCGTCGTCTGTTCTACGTTGCATTAACGAGAGCAGAAGAGCAAGCGTATCTTACTTACACAGTTTCGCGCTATCGATGGGGAAAACTAATTGATGCAGAACCAAGCCGATTTATTGAAGAAATTGATGATGAATTTGTAAACATCACAACTCCGTTAAAAGAGCAACGTTTCAACCCAATGTTAGATGCTTCAATTTTTGGTGACATTGAGCCCAATAAGGTCCGTTTTGCAAAACCAAAGTCTCCAAAGTTTAAGAAGAAAGAGACCAAGAAACCTGAAAAATTTCAAATTAGTACACCAAAAAAGTTAAAGCCGGTAAGTCAGACAAATACTGGAGCCAATTTATTTGACACCAAATTAACTGTAGGAAATATAGTGAATCATCAACGTTTTGGTAGAGGAGAGGTGCTTAAAATTGAAGGTGCTGGTGGTGACTTAAAAGCTGAAATTAAGTTTGAAGGTGGTGCTACTAAAAAGTTGCTCTTGCGTTTTGCTAAGCTAGAAATTATTTCTTAGTCTTTTAACGCAACCCTTTGTAGTTTTTCTCATCTAAAAATAAACGTTTCATTATGCTTAGAAGGCTTCATTTTGCGATTTGGTTAATACTAATCGCTGTTTTTAGTTGCGAAGACACTGAAATACAAAATAACATTAGAGTTTTGGTAATAGGTAATGTTACAGACCAAAACACACAACCAATTGCTAATGCAAGTATTCGAGTTTATGCAGATGCAGATGCCTTTGGTGCGGACCGTGTATTGTTAGGTGAAGGAGTAAGTGATGCTTCAGGTAATTTTAATGTAACGTCTTTGTTTGGACCAAATGAATTATTTCTGGTAGATATTTCGTTTGGTGATCAGTTTTCTACGTATCGCTATCAAACCAACACAGAAGAGTTTACTCCTGGTGATCTTACCTTCAACCTGGAAACAATAGAGCTAAAAGCGATTGCCAATTTCAATTATAATATTATAAGAGAAAGTGGAGAGGACAATACATTGCAATACAGTTTTTCATATTTTGACGCTGATTGTGTAGAGGTTTATGAGGATGGTGTTTTAAATGAAACTCAGAGTAATTGTAATGGCATGAGGTTTATAGGATCTACCTTAAATAATTTGTCACCCAACGTGGAAAACAGAAGCTTTATTGTCCCATTACAATCTCAAGTTGAGTTTACCTATAGTCTTAATGAAGGTGATGTGATTTCTGAAATTATAACCATTAATTCTGCTGAATATGCGTTTGAATTTAGCTACTAAAGTTTTAATTATTCTTGTGTTTGGTTTTCAGCTGAATGCTCAAAACGATAGTATAAGCCAAAATAAAAAAAACTCAAAAATTCCTTTTTTGTTTGATGACGAACGTCAATATTTTGGAGCAATGTCAATAGCATATCAAAATCCAATGTCGTATGGGGACAATTTTATTGGCGAAGGATTTGAAGGTAAAGGAGGTTATAATTTAAAATTTCAGATTTATGTGTTCAAAAACTTCTTTGTAGGTTTTAGTTATGGCTTTAGCAATTTTAACAATATAAATACTGAATTGTTGGGTAATTATACTGAGAGTACTGTTGAAGAAATTTCTGGTGTAATCGGCTATGAGTTTATTCCGTTACCTAAAGTTAGGTTAGGTGTTAACACTTCGATTTTTGGAAATGCTACGTTAACAAATTCAATTCAATCTGGATATGGTAACAGAGATTTTGGTAAACTAAGAAACTTTGGAGTAACGTTAGAGTATGAGTTTGTTAGAAACTTAAATATACTGTTAGAATACAATTGGCGAAAAATAAAGACAGATATTAGGGTGCCAAATGAGTTGAAATCATTCTTTGAAGAAGGAACTTATAACACATTGAATGTTGGTTTAAAATTTAATTTTGGTAATGAAGCTATGGCAGATAAAATTTCATTCTAGGATTAAATAACAACAAGTTATTTTACCATACATACTGAATTGATATTACCGTCATCGTCATATTCTTTTACTGTATTAGCTGGGTCTGTAATCCATTTTCCATCTACGATAAATTTATAATGGTATTTTCCGCCAGATAATCTTTTGTTGTAAACCCAGCAATCATCGACTTTAGTCATTTTGTATTCATCTTCTGTCCAGTCGTTAAAATCTCCACTGAGAATAACCGTTTCTGCGTTTTTAAATTCGCAAAGTCTAAAAGTTACATTTTTTTGAACATCAATAACGGAGTTATAACCGCCAAATTCGTTTTCAACCTTTGAAGGGTTTTGAGGATCTGTAATCCATAGGTTTTTATCAATAATAAATTTATACTGATAGATATCTGGTTTTAACTGCAAGGTTACTTCCCAGCCATCATCTATTGGCTTCATTTTAAAACCAGTTTCGTCCCAACGGTTAAAAGTGCCACTAAGAATAACTTGTTTAGCGTCTTTATATCCCTTTAGTTTAAAGGTAACATTGCCATAATCAGTTGCAAAAGCACTATAAAGTTTAAGGTTGTAAGTCATTAATCTCTGGCCTCCGTAATCTCTAGCGTCTACAATATTTTCAAAATCTTCAGATGGTTCTGCCCAATGAAATCCATTGACAATAAACTTAAATTCCCAGTCAAAATCTGACGTAAAGATTGAAAGATCTCTTTTTAATTCATATATGGAGTCGCTGACTTTGGTCATTTTCCATTTGTCATTGTCGCTTGTCCAATCATTAAATTCCCCAGAAACGCACACGTATTCTATATCATCTCCATTATTCTTTATGTTTGGATAGTCGTTAACATTAAATATAAATGTAAGATTATCTCCTTCAATCTTGTAACCCTTTTTGTTTTGGGAATTAATGTTGATGGTTAAAAATAAAAGACCTAAAAAAGGTAGTAATATCTTATTTGTTATTGTCAAGGTTCAGTAATAGGATTTGCTATAAAATAAAGCTTCTTTTTTCTGTAATTAATTATTGTTCTCTTTTGTTTGAAGAATTCAAAACCTAAAACACCATCTAGATTAGTGCCGAAAGCAGTATTCATTTTTCTCAAATTAGTAATTACTGTTTTCATTGGTCCAAAGTAAATTGAATCTGTCAATTTTACTCTGTACAATTTTCCTGCCAAAACCTTTTTTTTCTTACCACTGGCACCTGTAAGCTTTAATTCTCTGCTTGGATAAAAGTAATCTAAAATTTCTGAATCTAAGTTTTTATTAAGTTGATTGTATTCTGCACCTGTATCTAAACCAAATACAACCTTTTTATCACCAACGTAGGCATCTAAAATTATAGTGTGTTTTTTTAGATTAAAATCTATGCTGTCCTCAATGGTTTCTGCATAAACTTTATCGGAGAGTTTATTTCCTTTTTTGTCAATTCTGGTTATGGTTAATTGATTTAAATGCATATCTATAAAGACTTCAAAATTTTTGAGAATACTGTAGCCTATAATACCTAGAAGTTTGATTTTCTTGGTTTTTTCAATATGAGATAAATCTATAACATCAGCGTTGAGTTTTTCTAGACTGATGTCATTAATGCTTAGTAGATTGAGATGTTTTTCTTTAACATCTTCAATGTTATCATTTATTCCACTTTTTTGCTCACTTTCATCACTATAATTTCTTGTAGTTTTAAAATGAACGCTGTTTAAAATAAGTGCTTCAGAACCTGTATCTATAATAAAGTCGCCAACTTCATCAAGAATTTCTACTTCAACAACTATGAGTTGATCTATAACCTTAAAAGGTATACGCGTAGTAGAAGCATTAACAAATTCTGCTTTTGTAAAAAAGAAAGGAGGAACATCCTTTATAGGTTTTGTTTCTGTTGCAAAACTTTTTGCAAAAAACAAGAGTACGATGATTATTTTGATTGATTGATGCATACTATATAGACTGTAAATGCATATTAATTGTTACAGTTAAAAAAAAGATTATAATTTTTTTAGCATTTATACGTATCTTTAATTTATGGCAGAATTCATTAAAATATATCCTGAAAACCCGAACCCAAAAGCGGTTCAAAAAGTAGTTGAGGTTTTAAAACGAGGTGGTTTAGTTATTTATCCAACCGACACCGTATATGGTCTAGGCTGTGATATTACTAATATTAAGGCGCTTGAGCGTATTGCACAGATAAAGGGAGTAAAGCTCGAAAAGTCTAACTTTTCTTTTGTGTGTGAAGACTTGAGCAATCTTAGTGATTATGTTAAACAAATAAATACCTCGACCTTTAAAATTCTGAAACGTGCTTTGCCAGGTCCTTATACTTTTATTTTGCCAGGTTCTAAAAGTTTGCCAAATCCATTTAAGAAAAGAAAAACTGTTGGGATTAGGGTGCCAGATAATTCTATAGCATTAGCGTTGGTGAACGCCTTGGGTAATCCAATAGTATCAACGTCTATAAGAGATGAGGATGATATTATAGAATATACAACAGACCCAGAACTAATTTTAGAGAAGTGGAATAACTTAGTTGATTTGGTAATAGATGGTGGTTATGGTGGAAACGAAGCTTCTACTATTATAGACCTTTCAGATGAATCACCTAAAGTTGTAAGAGAAGGAAAAGGACCTCTAGATATTTTTTAGTATTGTTTTTACTCTTGCACTAATTGAGTAAAAAAGAATAAGAGAAATAATACCACAAACTAAAAAGCCAACAAATAAAGGTGTCACCGATTCTTTTACGAAACCACCTATAAAATTAGCAATTGGTACAGCCATTACTGTAGAAATAAATCCATTTAGTGCAGAACCTATACCTGCTATATGTCCCATAGGTTCCATAGCTAAAGCACGAAGGTTACCAAACAGAAATGCTACGCTGGCAAATTGTAACATAAAAAAGCCTATTAACACTTCAATACTAGGATTGCCAGAAAAACCAAACAAAATTACATATGTAAGAGAAATACCAATAAAGGAGAGTAAGGCTACATTTACAAGATTACGCATTCCAAAACGCATTACCAAAGTGCTGTTAAGATAAGTAGCTAAACCTATTGTAACAGCTAAACTTGCAAATATGTATGGGAAGTATTCACCCAAATCATATTGTACCTGAAATATTTGTTGAGCAGTACTCAGGTAAACCATAAAAGAGCCAGTTATTAAACCAGAAAATAAAGTATAAATAACGGCAGGTTTTATTCTAAAAAACTCAATAGTTCCGCTTTTGAATATAGCAGGTCTAAACGTTTTCTTATATTCAGGTTTTAGAGTTTCTTTTTGTCTTTTCCAAAACCAAAACATTATTAGTAGACCAAAACCTAAGTTAAATGTAAAAATAGATTTCCAACCAAAATGTTGCATTAAAAACTGTCCAAGCATAGGTGCTACAACAGGAACCAAAATAAACGTCATTACCACAACAGATAAGATTTTTGCCATATGATCACCACTATAAGAATCTCTCACAATCGCAATACTCATAGTTCTTGGGGACGATAATCCAATACCTTGCAATGCCCTACCTAAAAGCATCATTTCAAAACTTTTGGTCGTAATACAGATATAAGACGCAATGATAAAAACAAAAAAGCCAACATATACCATGGGCTTTCTTCCAAAACTATCTGAAAGTGGACCAAAAGCTAACTGACCAATACCTAAACCTAAAAATATAGTTGTAATTAATTTTTGATTTTCAGTATCACCTAGACTTCCAATATGAGTTCCAATTGTAGGAAGAGCAGGCAATACAGCATCTATAGATAATGCTACAATAGACATTAGTGCAGCCATTAGTACAATAAACTCTAATTGAGATTGGTTTTCATTTTGCATAGGGCAAAAGTAAGTCAATTATTATCTATTTTTGAAGAGTTACCATACAATAACGCAACATTAACATTCAAATAACTGTTACCATGTTAACCAAAAACCTAATAAAATTATTCAAGCGGGATTTAACCAAATTAAAAGAAGAAATTCAACTCTACAATAAAGAATCTAACCTTTGGATTACAGATAAGTTAGTTTCTAATTCAGCTGGTAATTTAGCACTTCATTTAGTAGGTAACCTAAACCATTTTATTGGAACTGCCTTAGGAAATACAGGATATGTTAGGCAGAGAGACTTAGAATTTTCTTTAAAAAATATTTCTGTAGAAGAGTTAATAAAACAAATAAATGATACCATAATGGTTGTAGAAAACACCTTGAGTAGTTTAACGCAAAGTGATTTGGATAAGGAATACGAAAAAAATCCATTTAAAGAAAAGATGACAACTGAGTATTTTCTTTTGCATTTATCTATGCATCTGGCATATCATTTAGGGCAGATTAATTATCACAGACGTTTGTTAGACTAGAAAATATGGAATTTGAAAATTTTAAAATAAGACTTCTTCAACCAAACGAAGGCAAGGCATTTTTCAATCTTATAGAGAATAACAGAAGTCGTCTAGAGGATTTTTTTGCCGGTACAGTTTCAAAAACTAAAACCTTGGCAGATACACTTTTGTATTGTGAAGAAATTCAGGAAAAAATTAAAAATTTCAACTATTTACCTTATATGATAACGGATACAAATACAGGTGAATTTATTGGTCTTGTTGATGTAAAAAATATTGATAAAAACCTACCTAAAGCAGAGCTAGGATCATTTATCGATAAGCGTTACGAGAGTAAAGGTATAGTGACTGAAGCTGCTAAACTTGTAGTTGAACATATTGTAAAAGAGTATAAATTTATAAAGCTACTCTGTAGGGCTAATGCTAGAAATAAAGGAAGTATAGCTGTAATTGTAAAAAATGGATTTGAACTTGAAGGGACCATAAGAAGAGACTACAAAACGACCAAAGGAGAAGTGGTTGATCTAAATTATTACGGAAAGGTCTTTGATTAAAAGGTTTAGCACAGATTTACTATCGTTTTAAGACGATAATCCACATAAGAAATTTAAATGTTTTATATACAGATTGTTAAGAATTTGTTCATAAATATTTAGGTGATTTTTTCATTGTATAATCTTCAAAACAATGATAAAAATTAACCATTTTTTTGAATATATTTTTTCAAATAGGCTGTTTTATTGATGTTTATTTAACGTTATCTCAATGTTAATAAAAGTGTTAAAAAAAATGAAAATGTAGTCTCGAAAAAAGGAGGAATAAATTGGATATTTGACTTCGTCCAAATATTAATCTAAATACATTTTCCTCATGCAAATAACACATATCCAGAAACGGGATTTTTCAACAAAACCATTTCAACTTAATAAAATTACAAATGCAATTCTAAAGGCCATGACAGCACTAGAACATGGAAGTTTAGAAGATGCTGAGCGCATTTCTCAGAGTGTTTTAGATGTGTTATTAAAGCAAAAAGAAAAAGAGCCAAAGTATGTGCCAACAGTAGAAGAAATACAAGATGCTGTTGAGGATTCATTAATGAAAAATGAATTTTTTGATGTTGCTAAAGCATACATACTTTATAGAGATGAACAAGCAAGAAAACGTAAGACAAACATCTTTGAAAAACGAATTAACCTTAAGCCATATGAATATCCCGATTTATATGAGTATGTGCCCGCAATAAGGCATTCGTATTGGATTCATACAGAGTTTAATTTTACAAGTGATATTCAGGACTTTAAAGCAGGATTGTCAGACGTAGAACGTAGTGCAATTAAAAACACTATGCTTGCTATCTCTCAAATAGAAGTAGCAGTAAAATCATTTTGGGGAGACATTTATCATAAAATGCCAAAACCAGAGATAGGGTCTGTTGGTGCAACATTTGCTGAGAGTGAAGTAAGACATCATGATGCATACTCACATCTATTAGAGATTTTAGGTCTTAACAAAGAATTTAAGGACTTAAAGAAAAAACCTGTGATAATGCGTCGTGTTCAGTATTTAGAAACTGCATTAAAGAATTCTAAAAGTGAAGATAATAGAGCATATGCAGATGCAGTTTTATTATTCTCATTATTTATAGAGCATGTATCTCTATTTTCTCAGTTCCTTATTATAATGGCATTCAATAAGCATAAGAATGTATTAAAAGGTGTTTCTAATGTAGTTGAAGCAACATCAAAAGAAGAGCAAATCCATGGTGATTTCGGAATAGATATTATTAAAATTATCAAAAACGAAAACCCAGAATGGTTTGATGAAGATTACAATGCAACTGTTCAGGATATGTGTAGAGAGGCCTTTGATGCAGAAAGTAAAATTGTAGACTGGATTTTTGAAAAAGGAGAAATAGACTTCTTACCAAAAGCAGTTGTAAATGAATTCCTTAAAGATAGATTTAATAGATCTTTAAATAGTATTGGAATAGATACAATATTTGATACAGACGAAAAATTATTAGCAGAGACTGAATGGTTTGATGATGAAATAATAGGAACCAAACATGGTGATTTCTTCGTGAAGCGATCAATCAACTACAGCAAAAGAACCCAGAGTATAACCAGTGATGACCTTTTTTAAAAATGATAGAACAAAACCAGATTAATAGCGCGAACAGTACAGAAAGTAAAGTAGAAAACGAATTAATAAACGCAAGAAAAAAATCGTTACAACAACTAAAAACCAAAACAGATGGTGACTTTAGTTGGTTAACAGATCATAGTCGTAAATTTTTAGCATCTGGCTACCTTACTGAAGGTGTGTCTGCAGAAGAGCGCATTAAAGAAATTGCAGACAGAGCAGAACAAATTTTAGGAATTCCTGGTTATGCAGATAAGTTTTTTAACTACATGTCTCTAGGCTACTTTTCCTTGTCATCACCAGTATGGTCTAACTTTGGGAAAGAAAGAGGTCTTCCTATATCTTGTTTTGGCTCGCATGTAGATGATGATATGGGTAATATTTTATATACCCAATCAGAAGTAGGTATGATGTCAAAACTTGGCGGAGGTACTTCTGGTTACTTTGGTAAAATAAGACATCGTGGTGCTGCTGTAAAAAATAATGGTCAGGCTTCTGGTGCTGTACATATTATGCAGTTGTTTGAGTCTATGGTCGATGTTGTAAGTCAAGGGTCTGTGCGTCGTGGACGTTTTTCACCATACTTGCCAATAGATCATCCAGACATTATGGAGTTCTTAGAAATAGGTACTGAAGGAAATCCAATCCAAGAGCTAACACATGGTGTTACAGTTACTAACGATTGGATGCAAGAAATGATTGATGGTGATGTAGAAAAACGTACGGTTTGGGCAAAAGTATTACAGAGAAGAGGTGAAATGGGTTACCCTTACATCTTCTTTACAGATAATGCTAATAATGGTGCTGCAGACGTCTATCAAGACAAAAAGATGCCAATCTATGCGAGTAACCTGTGTACAGAAATTATGTTGCCATCTAATGATGACTGGTCTTTTGTATGCTGTTTATCTTCACTAAATGTATTGCATTACGAAGATTGGAAAGATACAGATGCTGTAGAGACTATGATCTATTTCTTAGATGCAATAATCACTGAATTTACAGAGAAATTAGAGCGTTATAAGAATTCTCCAAACAAAGACGATCAGCAAACATTCCTATTTATGGAGCGTGCTTATAACTTTGCAAAAGATAACAGAGCATTAGGTTTAGGTGTTTTAGGGTGGCATTCTTTACTTCAGTCTAAGATGTTAGCATTTAACAGTCAGGAGGCATTTAATTTGAATAGTGAGATATTTAAAGTTATAAAGGAGAAATCTTACAAGGCATCTGAAGAATTAGCTGCTCAGTTTGGAGAACCAGCAGTTTTAAAAGGCTATGGTAGAAGAAATACAACCTTAAATGCTGTTGCGCCAACAACATCTTCTGCGTTTATTTTAGGACAAGTATCTCAAGGTATTGAGCCAATCTGGTCTAACATCTATGTAAAAGATATTGCAAAGATTAAGACAACGATTAAGAACCCATATTTAGAAGCATTTTTAGAGTCTAAAGGTCAAAACACGACTGAAGTATGGAGAAGTATTAGAGATTTCGATGGTTCTGTACAGCATTTAGATTTTATGACTGAGGAAGAAAAAGATGTCTTTAAAACTTATTCTGAAATCGATCAAATGGATATTATCTATCAAGCAGCTAATAGACAAAACCATATTGATCAAGGACAGTCAGTTAATATAATTATACATCCAGATATGTCTGTGAAGGAGATTAACAAAATCCACGTTACAGCATGGAAATTAGGTTTAAAGTCACTATACTATCAACATAGTATGAATGCTGCTCAGAAGTTTAAGCAAAAGAAAGAATGTGCAAGCTGTGAAGCTTAAATTCTAAAGTATATAGTATAAAAAAACCCGATTGAAAAATCGGGTTTTTTTTATTAATGTAAGTAAAAATTATAATGGAATGTTACCATGCTTACGTTTAGGCTTATTAACTTCTTTATTCTCAAGCATACTAAATGCTTTTATTAGTTTTCTTCGTGTATTTTGTGGTAAAATAACTTCATCAATGTAACCACGTTCTGCCGCACTATAAGGGTTAGCAAAAAGTTCTGCGTATTCAGCTTCTTTTTCTTTCCATTTCGCTTCAGGATCTTCTGCAGCAGAAATTTCACGTTTAAAAATAATTTCAGCAGCACCTTTGGCTCCCATTACGGCAATTTCAGCATTTGGCCAAGCAAAGTTCATATCCGCACCTATGTGTTTAGAGTTCATTACATCATAGGCTCCTCCATACGCTTTACGTGTAATTACAGTAACTCTTGGTACAGTAGCTTCACTAAATGCATATAATAACTTGGCACCATGTACAATGATGCCATTCCATTCTTGATCCGTTCCAGGTAAGAAACCAGGTACATCTTCTAATACTAACAATGGAATATTGAAAGCATCACAAAAACGCACAAATCTAGCGGCTTTTTTAGAACTTTTTACACCTAAAACACCTGCTAAAAACATCGGCTGATTGGCAACAATACCAATTGATTTTCCACCAAGTCTTGCAAAACCAACTATAATGTTTTCAGCATAATCTTTATGAATCTCATAGAATGAATTTTCATCAATAATACCTTCTATAACACTGTGCATATCGTAAGGTTTATTAGGATTATCAGGAACTATATCAGAAAGACTTTCTCTAATTTCTTCTTTAAGTTCAAACTCTAAATCTTCTGGTTTTTCTCTGTTACTTTGTGGTAGATAACTTAATAGTTTTTTGATATCCTCAAGACATTCGACATCATTTGCAGAAGTTTTGTGGGCAACTCCAGATTTGGTAGAATGTACACTTGCACCACCAAGTTCTTCACTTGTTACTTCTTCGTTGGTTACAGTTTTTACAACATTTGGACCAGTTACAAACATGTAGCTTGTATCTTGAACCATAATAGTGAAATCGGTCATGGCAGGTGAGTATACAGCACCACCAGCACAAGGTCCCATTATAGCGGAAATCTGAGGAATAACACCTGATGCTTGAACATTTCTGTAAAAAATGTCAGCATAACCTCCTAGAGAGCGTACACCTTCTTGGATACGTGCTCCACCAGAATCGTTAAGACCTATAATTGGTGCACCAACGTTAACAGCCATGTCCATGATTTTGCAGATTTTTTCGGCATGTGTTTCAGATAGAGAACCACCAAAAACCGTGAAATCTTGCGCGAAAACATAAACTAAACGTCCATCTACAGTACCATAACCTGTTACTACACCATCTCCATAGAATTTTTGGTTTTCCATACCAAAGTCTTTAGTTCTATGTGTTACCAAAGCGCCAATTTCTTCAAAAGAACCTTCATCTAATAGGTAGAGAATACGCTCTCTTGCTGTTAATTTTTTCTTTTGGTGTTGTTTATCTATTCGTTTTTGACCTCCACCTAATTTAGATAAGGCCATTTTTTCATTTAGTGTTTTTATTTTAGAACTCATAGTATCTTAATTAGGTAGTCTTAGTAATTTTTGGTCTGCTAAATATTGCTTCAAGGCTAATTTGGCAGCAATTTCTGCTTCAGCCTTATGCTGCTCTTCTAAAAGGCTAGGTGAGTAGTACTTCTTCACAAAATGAGTGTCGAAGTTTCCACTTCTAAACGCATCGTGCTCACAAACAAAACGACCAAAAGGTAATGTAGTTTGTACGCCTTTAACGTGATAGTTATCAATTGCTTTTATCATAAGCTCAATAGCTTCTGCACGTGTTTTGCCATAAGTGATAAGTTTAGATAGCATTGGATCATAATAGATTGGTACGTCCATACCTTCTTCGAAACCATTATCTACACGAATATTTTCACCAACAGGTAATTGATAAACTTCCAAATTACCAACGCTTGGTAAGAAATCATTCATAGGATCTTCGGCATACACACGAAGCTCTAAGGCATGACCATTAATTTTTAGGTCTTCTTGTTTAATGTCTAAAACTTCACCACGAGCTACTTTAATCTGAAGCTCGACTAAATCTACACCAGCAATCCACTCTGATACAGGATGCTCTACCTGTAGTCTCGTGTTCATTTCTAAGAAATAGAAATTATGGTCGGCATCCATTAAAAATTCAACTGTACCAGCACCAACATAATCACAAGAACGTGCTACGTTTATAGCTGCTTGTCCCATTTTTTCTCTTAATTCTGGAGTTAATATGGCAGAAGGCGCTTCTTCAACTACCTTTTGATGACGACGTTGTACAGAACACTCGCGTTCAAAGAAATGAACAATATTACCATGTGTATCTGCCATCACCTGGATTTCGATGTGTCTTGGTGAGGTTACATATTTTTCAACAAAAACAGAACCATCACCAAATGCAGAAGTAGCCTCACTAATGGCACGTTTCATCTGGCTTTCAACATCTTTTTCGTTTTCAACAATACGCATTCCTTTTCCACCACCACCTGCAGCTGCTTTAATAAGAATAGGTAAGCCAATTCGTTTCGCGATTTCAACAGCTTCTTTTGGGTCGGTAACGGCATGATCTACACCAGGTACCATTGGAATATCGTAATCTTTAACAGCATCTTTAGCTGCTAATTTATCTCCCATCATTTTTATGGCTTTAGAACGTGGACCAATAAAAATAACATCATTTTTTTCGCATAACTCAGCAAAATCTGCATTTTCACTTAAGAAACCGTAACCAGGATGAATACCATCGACATTTAAAGATTTTGCAACTTCAATAATTTTATCTCCTTTAAGGTAAGATTGATTAGATGGTGCAGGACCAATGCAAACAGCTTCGTCTGCAAATTTTACATGAGGTGCATTTCTATCGGCTTCAGAAAATACAGCGACAGTTTTTATTCCCATTTTTTTTGCAGTTCGCATCACACGAATTGCAATTTCGCCACGATTGGCAACTAATATTTTTTTCATATGAGTTTCTTTTGGCGTCACTTCGAGTGATTTTTGATAAAAAATCTTACCGAGAAGTTCTCGATACATTTTGTTCATACTTCACAAAACACTCGAACTGACTCATCATTTTATTCGAATTCGATTAAAAGTGCATTTTTTTCAACAGTATTTCCCTGACTGACTTTGATAGATTTTATAACTCCATCGCGAGGTGAGTTGATAACGTTTTCCATTTTCATGGCTTCAAGAATTAATAACGGATCATTCTCTTTAACTTCTTGAGCTTCTGTTACATTAATCTCTAAGATTAATCCAGGCATAGGTGCTTTAATATCGTTTACTTTTTTAGAAGCACCAATTTCAAAGCCTAGAGCAACTATTTGCTGATCTAATGCATCGTTTAGTGCAACATCATAAGTGTTGTTATTAACTTTAACACTGTATGTTTTTTTGTTGAAATCTGAGCTAACAATGTTAGCTTTAATTGAACTGTTGTTTTGAAGAATATGATACTTATTTGTTGAGGTTTCAACAGCATCAAGTTGGTCTACTGCTTCTTCGGTTACATCAAACTCATAAGAAGCATTAACTTTTGCTTTATACATATGTAGAGGTTTATTAAACTTTTGCTAAGTTATATTTTAATGGACTTCTAAAATATGAAATAAATCATGTTTACAGAAAGACTTTAAGAGATTATAACATTTTAATGACAGTGTAAATTGTGTTTTCTAATCGGTTTTAAATGTTGAGTTATCTTGATGTCTGCGAATCGCTTTTCTTGATAAAATAACACCAATAATTAAGGACACAAAGGCACCAATTGAGATACCAGGAATAAATCGTATAAACAGGAAGAAGTCATAAGCGCCATGAAACAATACTGCTAAAAATAAACCAGCCATATTGAGTTTTATTCTATTGTTTGAAAATTTTGCCAATCCCATAAAATAACCCATTAAAACTCCAAAGGTTGCATGTGCTGGTACAGCAGTAAAAGCTCTTAAGATTGCAGTTTCGTAACCACCTTGTAAAACATACATGATGTTCTCTGTACAAGCAAAACCCATTGATACCATCACTGCATATATAATACCATCATAGGGCTCATTAAATGCTTTTTTTGGTTGGGCAAAATACTTTACAATAACATATTTACTAAATTCCTCAGAAAGGGCTACAACCACAAAAGCCTGAATAAATTGTTGCCAAACGCTATATTCATCCGTAATAGGAATAAAGCGTCCTGTAAAAATATAAAGGATAGTTACAATAATAATGCTAACTATTGCACCAAAAAGAAAATTAGCAATTAAAAGCCCAACTGGTTCTTTTTCATATTTATCATGAAAATAAATGTAAATGATTATCGTAAATATTGGTGCAACAGCACATAGAATTAAATTCATAGTTCTAGTTGGGCTTTAATTGCATCTAAGATAAAACTATAATACGATTTGTTGGTTGGTATAAAGTGATTGTTTGTTTCACTTTGACTTAACAAAGTCTCAAACTCATCAAAAGTAACAAGTTTTAAAGCCTCAACCTCTTCTTCTTGTGGCTTCAAATCCGATAGATTTACTTTTAATTCTGCAATATAAACCTGATGAAATTCATTATCTTGAATAGTCCCGTTAGCATAAGAACTTTCATGAAGTTTTGTGCCTACTTTAATCAATTCTTCAGGCTTTAATGTCAGTCCGATTTCTTCTTTTGTTTCTCTTAGAGCAGCATCTGCAAAAGTTTCTCCAGCATCTATATGTCCCGCTGCTGAAACATCCCAAAGTAATGGATGAATTACCTTTTTATGGGAGCGTTGTTGTAATAAAATTTCATCATTTTTGGTGTATAGCCAGAGATGGATTGTATTGTGGTACCAACCGTTTTTATGGGCTTCAGATTTAAGGGCAGTTTTACCGGTTGGTTCACCTGTTGCAGTAACTATGTCTATGTATTCGTCCATATAAAATAAAGACGGTCTGAAAAGCATTTTTTGTCAATCTGAACTTGTTTCAGATTCTGAAATACACTTCGACTGCGCTCAGTGGGACAATTCAGAATGACAGTTTTCCTACTTCTCAGACCGTCTTTTTTAATTATTTAAAATAGCTAAACGTTTCTCCGTCTTTAATTTTTAGAAGCGTTTCATAAATGAGTTTTATGACGTTTTCAACATCATCTTTATGAACCATCTCCACCGTTGTATGCATGTAACGCAATGGTAAAGAGATTAGGGCAGAAGCTACACCACCATTACTGTATGCAAAGGCATCAGTATCTGTACCTGTAGCTCTCGATAATGCAGCACGCTGAAAAGGTATTTTCTTTTCTTCAGCAGTATCTGTAATTAAGTCTCTTAACTTTTGTTGCACAGCAGGAGCATAAGCAACCACAGGACCATCACCAATTTTTGCTAAACCTTGCTTCTTAGGGTCTATCATTGGTGTTGTGGTATCGTGAGTTACGTCAGTAACAATAGCTACATTTGGTTTAATAGTTTGAGTAATCATTTCCGCACCACGTAAGCCAATTTCTTCTTGTACAGAGTTGGTTATGTAAAGTCCAAAAGGTAATTTCTTTTTGTTTTCGTGTAGTAAACGTGCCACTTCAGCAATCATAAAACCACCCATTCTATTATCTAGTGCTCTACAAACAAATTTGTCTTTGTTAAGAATATGAAATTCATCAGGATATGTAATAACACAACCTACATGAACTCCCATTTTTTCAACTTCATCTTTGTCTTTTGCGCCAATATCTATGCAAATGTTATCTGGTTTTGGTGGTTCTTCTTTAGATTTATTACGAGTATGTATGGCAGGCCAACCAAACACACCTTTTACAATACCCTTTTTGGTATGGATGTTTACAACTTTACTTGGTGCAATCTGGTGGTCGCTACCTCCATTTCTTATCACGTACAATAAACCGTTGTCTGAGATGTAATTAACATACCAAGAGATTTCATCAGCATGTCCTTCTATTACAACTTTGTATTTTGCCTTAGGATTTATAACTGCTACAGCAGTTCCGTAAGTATCTGTTATAAATTCATCTACATACGGTTTTAGATAATCCATCCATATTTTTTGCCCATCCCATTCGTAACCTGTAGGTGAGGCATTATTTAAATATTTTTCTAAAAAGTCCATCGACTTTTTGTTGAGTAATTGCTTTTTAGCCATTGGTAAAAATTTTCCTTAAAAATAATAATATTAATACGATTTTAGGGTTAAAGGAAGTAATAATTGTTAATTTTGAATTCCCTGAAATTTGTTTTTTGGAACGGTTTTAGATATCAATTTCAACATGAAGTATATAACTTACATAATGTTGCTGTTTTCTGCTTTAGTTTTTGCTCAGGAAGATCCTGTGGAGCAAGATTCTACAGCGGTGCATTACATGATTATTGAAGGGGATTCTATTCCTGTTACTGAAGTTGAGTTAGATGAAGTTTTAATGCTTCCTAATCTTAGTTTTAAAGACAGAAAAGCACGTATTAGATATGTTGTTTTGAGACGAAAAACTCATAAGGTTTTTCCTTATGCAAAATTAGCAGCAGAACGTTTAGAAACTCTACAAAAACGATTAGATTTATTAGAGCGAAAACGCGATAGAAAAAAGTATGCTAAAGTAATACAACGGTATATTGAAGATGAGTTTTCTGCTGAGCTAAAAAAGCTAACAAAAACCGAAGGACAAATACTGGTGAAACTTATACACAGACAAACTGGAAAAACAACCTTTGATCTTATTAAAGAGTTGCGCAATGGTTGGCGTGCCTTTTGGTTTAATAGTACAGCAAAATTGTTTAATATTTCTTTAAAGGAAGAGTTTGATCCTTTAGTAGTGGAAGAGGACTATTTAATTGAAGATATTTTACAACGAGCGTTTCAAAATGGCATATTAGAAAAACAAGAACCAGCATTTGAAATAGACTATTATGCTTGTGTAAATAAATGGTCTAAATCTAAAAAGAAATCTAACAAATCTGAATAATTAATGCGTACACAAACCAAACTAGAGGAACAACTAAACGCTTGGTCTCATGGTATTGGTGCTGCCCTGGGAATTGCTGCTTTGGTTTTACTTATTGTGTTTTCTGATAACAAGACAAAACCTTGGAGTCTTTTTAGTGTCATTGTTTATGGTATATCTATAATTATCCTGTTTTTAGCATCTACATTTTATCATGCTGTAAAAGGGGAGAAGCGCAAGCATTATTTTAGAATTGTAGATCATATAAGCATATATTTACTTATTGCAGGTACTTATACTCCAGTGCTGTTAATAACACTTAGAGATAGTAATGGCTGGCCATTGTTTTGGGTGGTTTGGGGAATTGCTGCTTTTGGACTGATCTTAAAGCTTTTCTTTACAGGAAGGTTTGAGTTGTTTTCTACACTATTATACCTTGTAATGGGATGGTTAATTGTTTTTGACTATTCTAACCTCGCTGATGCGATTGGACCAACTGGTGTTTTGTGGTTATTTGCTGGTGGTTTGTCTTACACAGTAGGTATTGTCTTTTATGCAATCCAAAGAATTCCTTATAATCATGTTATTTGGCATTTGTTTGTATTAGGAGGTGCTATTTGCCACTTCTTTATGATTTTTAATCATGTGATATAGCTATAAATTGAGTGAGTTGTTGTTTATAAACTCTAAAAATTTAGGTTTGTATTGTTCTGAAACGGTTATACGCTGTTTATTGATGATAATCTGACTACGCTCAATAACATCAATATTATTAAGAGAAACAATGAAGGAGCGGTGGACACGCATAAATTGTGTACTGGGTAATTCTTCTTCCAAAGATTTCAAACTCATTAAGGTTAGAATTGGCTTTGGGTTATCTTTTAACCATATTTTTATATAATCTTTTAAACCTTCAAAATAGAGTACATCATCTAGCTTAATACGTAGTTGCTTATATTCAGACTTTACAAATAAGAATTCTTTTTCTTTTGAAATAATTTGAGCTTCATTAGATTTTCCTTTAACAAGATTAAACCATTTTTGTGCCTTGTTTACAGCAGCCAGAAATTCAGCATAATCAAAAGGTTTTAGTAGATAGTCTATTGCATCAACCTTAAATCCCTCTAGCGCATAATGATCAAAGGCCGTTGTGAAAATTACACGTGTGTTATCTGGCAACATTTTAGAGAACTCTATTCCTGTTAAATCGGGCATTTGTATGTCTAAAAAAAGTAAGTCTACAGGATGCTCTTTAATAAATTGCATTGCCTCAATAGCACTACTACATTTAGTTTTAAGCTCTAAAAACGGCGTCTTTTCAATATAGCTTTCAACTAAATTTAATGCCATAGGTTCATCATCTACAGCTACACAAGATATTTTTAGAGTACTCATAAATTATGTGGTTTCTATTTCTAAAGTTACTGAAAATAAGCCGTTTTCAACAGATGTATTAAAGGTATAATTATCTGCATATAAAAGTTGTAAACGCTTTTCTAAGTTTTGTAATCCAATACCTGAACCACTCTTGTCATCTACTTTTTTCGGAAAATTATTATTTAGTGTTTTGAAACTTACGGTTTTGCCTTCCAATACCATTGAAATTTCTATTTGACTCTCTTGACTAGCCGAAACACCATGCTTAAAGGCATTTTCTATCAATGAAATGAATAATAAAGGTGCTATTTTTATTCCAATTTCTTCCTTAGGAAAACTATAACTCACAGTTGTTTTATCAGATACACGCAACTTCATTAATTCAATGTACTTGGTCATAAAATCGATTTCTTTTGATAGTGAAATCAACTCAACATTGGTTTCGTAAAGCATATACCGCATTAATTTGCTTAAACTGTGAATAGAAGTTTTTGCTTCTTCTGGTGAAATATCTACCAACGCATAAATATTGTTTAATGAATTGAAAAAGAAATGCGGTTGCAATTGATAGTGCAAATGCTGTAATTCTGATTTTAGTTTAAAATTAGCGGCTTCCTTACGTTCAGCTTCTGTTTTTACCCAGCGTTTTGTCGTTTTTATAGCTATTGAAAATAGCAGAGGTGCTACATACGACAACATTTGTACATAAATAAATAGTTTTACTGGTGGGCCTTCACCATCACCTTCTGGTCGTTTTCTATTAACTTGTTCAAAAAAGGTGTTTTCTATAACATCTTTAAGGTAGACAAATAGCACTATCATCAGAAGGTTGAATACTATAAAAAGAACCATTTTTTTAGTAAACAAATACCGATCAACTAAAACAAAATAGTTTGTATAGAAAATTACGGCATAAAATATCATTGGTACAATAAAATGAGCAATCACTCTATTGATATCTTCTTGTCCATAAGCCAAAACAAATGGAGTAGAAAATAAAACCAACCATACTAATAAGTGCGCAAATAGAGTTATTTTATTGTTTTTAGACATAAGACTATTTTATTCGTAGCGTAAAGCTGTTATAGGATCTAAAGCAGAAGCTTTTCTAGCAGGATACCATCCAAAAAATATTCCGGTAATAGCACATACTGCAAAAGAAATAATAATAGAATACATAGCTACGCTTGTAGGCCAATTTAAGAAATTTTCAATGAAAACTGTTGCGCCTAAACCTAATAATACGCCTAGTAAACCACCAGTAATACTTATTAAAATGGCCTCGATTAGAAACTGCATCAAAATATCTGAACCTTTACCACCAACAGCCATACGCAACCCTATTTCTTTAGTACGCTCTTTTACAGATACGTACATAATGTTCATGATACCAATACCTCCAATTAAAAGTGAAATTCCTGCAACAGCAACTAGCAATACGGTCAGCATTTCACTTGTGGATCTAAATGTAGAAATTAATTCTTCCATAGAGCGTACTGTAAAATCATCTTCTTCATTATCTAATAGTTTGTGCTGAATTCTTAGAATATCTGTTAGTTGTTCTACAGCTTCAGGTGCATCATCTTCACTAATAGCTGAAGCCATAATTTGATTTAAATAATCGATAGCTAAAATACGTTTTTGCACAGTTGAAAAAGGAGCAATGACAATATCGTCTTGGTCTTGCCCAAAGGTGTTTTCACCCTTTTCTTCTAAAACACCAATTACTTTGAAAGGAATATTATTAAAACGAATCATTTGACCTACAGGGTCTTCGCCATTTGGAAATACATTATCTACAACGGTTTGACCAATTAAAGCAACTTTTGAAGCTGTTTTTACTTCAGCATCAGTAAACATACTTCCGCTTTGTAAACCAACAACCTTAATGTCTAAATATTCAGGATAAACACCATATATTGAGCTAGGCCAATTGTTAGAACCGCTAATAATCTGTCCGCTACTATTAACCATTGGTGTTATGTAACTTAATAGTTTACTCTGTTCTTTTATGGCTTCGTAATCATTTAGTGTAAGTGTTTGTACATTTCCTCCACTTCCTCGCGCTGGACCTCTATCATCAGCGCCTGGTCTTATTGTAATCATGTTAGAGCCCATACTTGATATGGTAGTACGAATACTCTCTTTAGAGCCTTCTCCAATTGCTAACATTGTTATTACAGAAGCAACACCAA
Source organism: Winogradskyella sp. (assembly GCA_002722255.1). Classification (GTDB taxonomy): domain Bacteria; phylum Bacteroidota; class Bacteroidia; order Flavobacteriales; family Flavobacteriaceae; genus Winogradskyella; species Winogradskyella poriferorum. The sequence goes on from PBLD01000003.1 coordinate 322,422, forward strand.
TGATAATACCAAGCATCGTAAGCAAGGTTCTCATTTTATTTAAAATGATTGCTTTGTAAGCTATTTTAAGTAAGTTTAATAGTCTCATAACTAATGATTTTCTAAAGATAGTTTTGCCAAGTGTTCTGCAGCAGATTGTACCTTATGGTTTTTGTAATCCTGTAAAATTTCCCCATCCTTTAACACAACAGTTCTACTGCTAAACGCAGCAATATCTGGCTCGTGTGTAACGAATGTTATTGTAATGCCTTTTGCGTTTAATTCTTGAAACAATGTCATTATTTCGTAAGATGTTTTGGTGTCAAGGTTTCCAGTGGCTTCATCTGCTAAAATCATTACAGGATTATTAACCAATGATCTTGCAATGGCTACGCGTTGTTGTTGTCCTCCTGAAAGTTGCGAAGGAGTGTGGTGCAGCCGTTCGCCCAAACCAACCATCTCTAAAGCTTTGATTGCACGTTTCCTTCGCTCTTCAGAAGTTACTTTACTGTTATATAATAAGGGTAATTCTACATTTTCTATAGCACTTGTACGTGCTAGTAAGTTGTATGATTGAAAGATGAATCCAATCTTTTCATTTCTAATTTTTGCCAATTCATTTTTAGATAAATCTTTCATCTTAACTCCATCAATTTCATAATTTCCTGATGTTGGCTGATCCAAACAACCTAAAATGTTAAGCATTGTACTTTTACCAGAGCCACTAGAGCCCATAATGGTTACAAACTGACCTTCTTCAATAGTAAATGAAATCCCTTTTAAAGCGTGTACGGTTTCTGATCCCATGGTAAATTGACGCTTTAAGTCTTCTATTTTTATAATTTCTTTAGCCATTATGATTTACTCTTTTTGTTAGATCCAGGTGGTTTTGGCATAAAAGGGCTTTCGCTAGTTGCTTCAGATGTAATTTCTGCAGTACTGCTGCCTTCTTTAAGACTATACACCAGCTTCTCTCCTTTAGAGATACCTTCTAAAATTTGAACGTTTACACCATCACTTGCGCCAAGTTTTACAGGTTTAGGCTCTATGGTTTTATCATTATTTAGTACCCAAAGTATAGTTTGTTCTTCTTTTTTATTTGTTGCGTTATTGTCTGATGGGTTTGGTGTTTCTAAGTTATTTTGTTCTATGTATTGTGACATTAATGCTGTTTCTGGCTTAAAGTTTACTGCTTTTGCTTGCGTTGTTAATACATCTTTTAGCTCTAAAGTATAAATAGAGATTGTAGCTGTTAATCCTGGTTTTAGTTTTAAATCAGGGTTGTGTGCTTTTATTACCACAGTATAGGTTACTACATTAGATGTCGTTGTTGGGTTGAGCCTAACTTGTGTAACCTCACCTTCAAATGTTTCTCCTATATAAGCATCTACAGTAAAGGACACGCGTTGACCTTCTTTTACATTTCCTATATCAGCTTCATCAACATCTGCTTCTACCTGCATTTCTTTTAAATCTTGAGCAATAGTAAATAGGGTAGGTGTGCTATAGCTTGCAGCAACGGTTTGGCCTTCATCAATATCTCTCGATAACACCACACCATCAATTGGTGAGTAAATATTGGCATAGCCCAAGTTTGTTCTTGCAGTTTGAAGCTCTGAATAACGTTGTGTTACAGTACCTTTGGCTGTTTGGTAACTGTAAAGTGCATCGTCATAATCGGCTTTACTAATTACCTGGTTGTCAAAAAGAGTTTTTTGTCTGTTGTAAATAGTTTCGGTATAGTTTTTTTGACTCAAAGCATTGTCGTAATTGGCTTGTGCTTGCACGACTGAAGCTTTTAAATTAGTCTTGTCTAATTCAGCGATAAGTTGCCCTTCTTTAACTTCACTATTATAATCTACATAGATTTTTTCTACAACTCCAGAGACTTGAGTACCAACCTCTACTTGTGTTATTGGTTCTATGGTGCCAGTTGCAGTAACTAAGTTAGTGACATTGCCTGTTGTTGCTACTATGGTTTTTGCTTCAACGATTACTGTTTGGCTTGGTTTTAATAAAAGATAAAGGACCAATGCAATAATAGCTAATGTTATCGTTGCGGTAATTATTTTTTTATTTGTTTTCATAATTTTTATGATTAAAGAGTTATGGCATTTCCTTGATAAAATTCTAATAATTGATGATAGAGTATATTCAGGTATTTGGCTTGCAAATAATCCTGTTGTGCACCTGTATATGTATTTTGACTGATGACTAAATCTGTTGTACTTAATCCACCTAACTCATACTTTTTTTGTGCTAAATTGTATGATTGCTTTGCAGCTTCCATAGATGCTTCTGCTGCAACAAGTTGTTCTTGAGACGATAATGCATTTTGGTATGCAGTTTCAACCTTTAGGTAGATTTCCTTTTCGGTAGATTGTTTAGCAACTTTAGCTTTCTCTATATTAACTTCAGCTGTTTTTACGGCTGTTTTAGTTTGATTTCTGTTAAATATTGGAATGCTTAATGATAAGCCAATACGCTGATTAAAGTTGACATTAAACTGATCTGAAAATGTATTATCATCTATACTTGTATACCCAGAGCCAAGGCTAGAGGTTAAAGATAGTGTTGGCAGGTAGCCACCTTTTGCAATATCTAGCCCTTTTTCACTGGCTTCTATGTTTAGGTTACTTGCATTAACTTCTGGTAAAATTCCTAGAGCTCTATTATATATCGTAATTTTATCTAATAGGATGGATGAATAGTCGGTACCTTCATCTAACGTTTCAATTTCTATATTTTGAGTAGGGTTTAGCTCTAGTAACTGTTTTAAAGCTATGATATATTGTTGGAGTGTGTTTTTGGCATTGATTAAAGCATATTTGTTTGTTGCAGCCTGACTTTGAGCTTCGGTATAATCACTTAAAGCAATAGTACCAGCATCTAATCTTGCCTTTGCACGTTCTACTTCTTGCTCTGTAGATTTTAAGTTGTTTTCTGCAATGGTAATCCCTTCTTTAGCATGCAAAATTTGAAGGTAATTTTCTAAAACACTGAGTATAATATTATTTTTTGCTTCTTCTTCTAAAAAGTGACTTTGAGTAACCAGTAAGGCGTTTTGTGCAATCTGATTGTTAATTTGATTTCCTTGAAATAAAGTTATAGAACTGCTTAAACCAACATTGGTACTATGTATTTGGTCACTTACATAATCACTAGTAATAGGGTCAATTGAATTGCCATTTGTAAAACTTTGAGAAGCTGAACCAAAAAGGTTTGGTAATCTTGAAGATTTAGCTTCATAATAGTTAACATCTGCCTGAGATTTGTTTAAAGTGGCATCTTTTATTGTAATGTTATTTTCAATGGCATAAGCAATGCAGTCTTGCAGTGTCCATATTTGTTTTGTTGAAGAGTTTTCTGTCTGTGCAAATCCTATTTGCACTATGAATACTATTAATATAATTTGAAGTCGTTTCATCAGACGTGTATTTTAATTTACACATCAAATGTGAAACAAAAGGCTACCTTAATAAAGTATAATAGACGTTTAAGGCTATTTACTATACGTTTTGGTCTTTTTTATCGACGAGAATTTTAGGATGTCAAAGTGATTTAAGACGATTCTATCATCTTCTTTATCAGTACAATTTGCCCAAGATGGTAATAAGCATGTTCTATTAAGCCATCAATATTGCGTTGGTAGCTACCATATTTTTCATCTACGAATGGGTTTTGGAGTTCAGATTCTGATAAATCACTGATGTGCTGAATTAATTCTTCGGTGTCTTTCCAAAATAGATTTTGAAACGAATTCCATTGTTTTTGTGATGTTATAGGAGGAAAATCAAAACTAAATTTGTCTCTTATTTCTAAGTGGCCGTTAATAAAAACGTTTTTTATACCAGACACATAGTAGTGTATGTGTTGCGCTAAAATTGCTATGGTATTTAGCGATTGAACTTGTTTGTTGGCAATGGTGTAATCTAAGTTTTCTATTTGATCTTTAATGTTGGTGTTAGCTATCCATGTGCCACTTAAAATAACTTTTCCAAGTCTGTTGGCTAGTTGGGTTGAGTTCATAGATATTCAAGAATGTTTTTTTAATTATTTGAGTCTAAGTAACACACCTTTGCGTTTATAGATGTTTTTATAATCCCATTGAATTAATTTAGACTTTTCAATCCAACGGTTTAAGTCTTCGAGATTAATCTCATCTACAGAAGTATAGAGTTTAGATGCGTCTTTAAATTTTCCGGTTCCAGGTTTTAAACCTTCTTCTTCAAAGCTTGCGCCACTCCAAAACATAAGTTGTATACCTGCTTTAAGTTTACTGTAACCTACAATAGGATTACCTTCTAAAAACCATACTGGATGTCTGTGCCATATTTTGTTTTCGGCATTAGGCAATAATTGATAAAGAATAGTAGATAATTGCTCACAAATTTCTCGTGCTCCATCTTCTTGGTTTTGATTATAAAGTGTAATGTCAGAGTTCATCTTCTATGCGTTTAATTGCTTATGAGAGCCATCGCAATTTGGTTTTCGTTTAGAGAGTCCGCAGGTACAATCTGTTAGTCCATAGCCATCTAAAATACGTTGTTTGTTATTTTCTATTCGGTTAGTCTTGGTTTTAGATCGTTTGGCTTTGTTAAAGAATAACAGGTATCCTTTTTGTCTTCCTGGAGTTAGGTTGCTAAATGCATTTTTAAAGTCATTATCATTTTGAAACTGCTCTTCTAATTCAGTAGGTATATCGTAATCTGAAAGTGCCTTGTAGGCTACTTTTTGTTCTGATTTTTCAACCTCAATAGCTTCAAAAATATAATGCTTAATTATGGTTGAAAGTGTTTTAATTTCATTGAGGTTTGTAAACCTTATTTGTCTGCTGGCTTGTATGTTTTCTGTGGGTTGAATTAGAATACCTTCTGTGTCTTTTATTAAACTGCCTTTTAAAAATGAAATGGCACAGTAGTCTTTAAAATCATGAATGATAACTACGTTTTTATTCTTATAAGTGTAACAAGGATGTTTCCATTTGTAAGCTTCCGTTAAGTTACAATCTAGTATAATTTTACGCAGTAGTGTCAGTCCTTCTTGCCATCTATTTAAATTGTCTAAATACGCAGTAACTTTAGGATTCATATGGTTTATGATTTACTTACCGATAGTTTTAAAATAAAAATTATAAGTCTCTAGTATGGCTTTTTTAGGTGATTGAAAGATAATTAATAAGATTAATAATTATATAGCTGACAAAATTTATTGTTTAAATATCATAGTTTAATTACCACTTTTATTTGTCTCTTTGGTAGGTTTTGGAGGTGGTGGAAGTTTTGGGAAGTCTGAATTTTCAGATTCAGATTCTATTTCTTCAATTTTTGATTTAGTGACTATTCTTAAGTTATCAACTAAAGTATTATCATCATTTTTAAATCGAATGAATATCTGTCCAAATGGTGTTCCGCTTTCCGCATTACGAAAATCAAACGTATAGATCAACGGTTTTTCATTCATAAGAGATAAGTAATATGTAACCTCCAAATCAGAACCATCAATTTCAGATTCAAAGGCTGCTATTTCAGAATTTAATTTTCCCAAATCACTACCTTCATACCATTCTGATAGGTCAGACGCTATTGTTTTGTCAATTAATAGTCTGCCAATCTTTTCGCATTGGATAGTGAACGACGCAAATTCCGCTTTAAACATTTTTCGTTTTTCTTGTGCAAAACTGTTAATCGAAATTAAGACTATTGTAAATAGAACGATTTTTTTCATAGTATAGGTAGCGCTATTAAAGAATTCAGTTGTAATGAGCTTTAAATGTTGTTGCCACCAGTTTTATTCAATTTCTTTTAAAATATAATCTTCCTTTTTATTTCCTAAAACTGACACATAAATTTCATCTCCAATTTGTTTTTTTAATATGAATGGTGCATAATTTTCGGTGAATAATATATCAAATCCATTATGTTTTATTCGTTCCCACATAAAATGGTCAGAGTCTCCAAATTTCCATGAATTACTCACATAAACTGAGTCATTTATAAATTGAATTGTATCAGTCCATTTTCTAAAATTCCGTACGAATTTTTTTCCTCTCAGTTTTATGTCGATCGACTTATTTTTTAAAGAGTCAACTAATCTTTTATAAACACTATTTTGATTGTAATTTTTGAATACCAGACTGTCCTTTGTCAATGGGTCAATTATTTCGGAATTATAGTCTTCATTTCCAGAAATTACGAAGTATTTATTTTCAAAATCTAATAAATTTTTTCCTTTAAGTTCAAATTGAGCAGTTCTTTTATTTTCGTAAGAATCATATTTGAATTCTATTATGTGGAAAGTTCCATTATCAAATGTTATTAGCTGATTGAAAGGAAAGTCTCCAACATCATAGTTTTTAATGGAATCATTGTCAGAAAATTTGTAGGATGATATCCAAGTTCCATTCAGCTTTTTTTCATTCTGACACGAGGTCAAAATTAGAATTAAGATTATTATGTCGAGCAGATTTTTCAAATGTGTGGCAATGGTCTCGTATAATCCTCGGTTATAGGATTAAAGATAATGTTTTTCGGTTAAGAACTGGCGTTAGCAATTCCGAGTGGATTCGCTTGAGCCTGTCCAGAGCGTAGTCGAAGGATAGTCGAATCCGCCGTAATTGCAGTTATACATTGTTGGTTACAGTTTTTTTAATTTCATTAAAATTTTTCATTCAAATCTTGTCTTCCAACTATTGTCACTATTTCAATATTATTTTCATTGACTTTATAGAAAATACTATCAACTCCACAAACACAACGTCTGTATCCTTTTTTTATATAATCAACAGATTCAAAGGAAAAAGGACGTTCAGCGATAATGTCAAAATATTCAAAAAAAGACTCAAAATATTTGTCCGCTTGGGTCATTCCGAATTTTTTAACTCCGTAATGGTGAATCCGAATCAAGTCATTTTTCGCTTCATTTGTCAGTTTGTATTTAGCCATTCAGCAAAGACTTTGATTGAGCTAAAATACTTTCTTTACTGTCATTCGTAAATCCACTATTTTCAGCTTTTTCAATTTTAGCTCGAATCCAGTCAATTTGAACTTGCTGTTTTCGGGCTTGTCTAATTAAATCGTTAACTAATTCGCTTTTGCTAGAATATTCTTTATTGTCCACTTGGGCTTTTAGCCATTCATCGTTCGGTTTTGTAAATGATATACTTTGTCTTGACATAACTACATATTTTGATGTAAATATACACCAAATTCGAATCATTTACAAATTTTAGCCAACGGTTTGTGTATGAAATGTAGGGCTTTAGAACTATGTCAGTGTCCAGCGAGCAGGATGTTTGTTGAGAGCAGAAAACTCTCCGTAACCCCTATCAGCCCTATATTTATACACTTTGTTGGGGGCAGTTTTTGTTTTTTAACTTATCCATAAATTTTCTTCTTTCAACAGTCTCCAATTTCCGTTTACTTTTTTGAATAAAAGAATGTCTCCACTACCCATAAGCCAATCGCCTTGTCCGCTATGCTCAATTACACAAATATTCTTGTCTTGGTTAAATATAGGCCTTGAATAGTGGTGGTGTCCATACTTGCCAAAATTCGCTCTAAACTCTTCCCAATAATCAGTCGTGTCAGAACGATTTATTTTAGCAAAGTCACTTGGAATAAGACACCAAGCATTTATCAATCTTTCATTGTCCCACAAGTAAACTTCATCTGTCAATTGATTTCTCATAAATTTCTTGTCAGAACTACTTAATAAGCTGTCACTTATTGAATTGATGAACGATTTTAAATCTGAACTGTGTTTCAAAGAAAAGCAGTTTAGCTTCATAAACTCCATTGAGTCTGTCAGAATACTGTCACCGTCAAAGAGTGTGTGATTCATGAAGTCATAGGTTTCAATATCTTCAATAACTGGGTATCTATCTTTCAGGTCAGAGTATGAATAGCCAGCGTTTGTTTCACGATAGTTGTTATAGTTTAAAACAAATAATCCAATTAAAAACAATATTGCAAATCCACCACCAACTATAAATAAACTTGGTATTCCTAATTGTCTATATTTTGAATTTCTCAATTTTCTTTTCAATGTTATCCAAGTCAAGATTTATTTGTCATGCTACTTGATAGTTTCTTTTGTCTTTCTTCAAATTGCCCCAACGGTCTCGTATAACCGTCAGTTACGGGTTAAAGTACGCAAACTTTTCGGTTTGGACTGACTTTAGCAATTCCGAGTGGATTCGGACGTAGTCGAATCCGCCGTAATTGCGGTTATACATTGTTGGCAATAGTATTTAGTCATTTATTATTGGTTCATAAGGAATTCCGAAAAGTCCATTTGATAAAGTGATTTTGAATTCTTCTTTATGTTCAATTTTTGCATAGTCATTTTTGTCCATAAATATTCCGTCAACATCATCTTCATATGATTTATCTTTGATTCTTCCACGAACTTCATATTTGTTTTCAGATCTAATAACCCAAGGTCCAGATTCCGTTAATTCTCCATTGGTAGTTACTGTGAATGTACTTATAACGAAATTTTTATTCACAGTTTCGTTTTTAGTTATTCTGTTTGTTTTCAGAGCAATGGTCGTTAATAAGTCAGATGTCAAACTCAAAATCAGATAGCTTGTAATTCCAATGTATCCTATGTAAATAGCTTTAGACCATTTTCCACCATTAAATTCAGATTTATGAAAAGCAATTATGAAGGCTAAAACAATGGATAATAAAATTGAGATTGGTAAAATAGAACTGCGTAATTCGGATATGTCACTTTTCAAGTATAATTCAGATTCTTTAGGTAAAAAATAAAAACTACTCAACAATGAAGTGAGAAGAAATACAATTGCAATTATTATTCTAGTTTGTCTTTTCATATTATTGCCAACTCGTTATATACCAACTAATATATGGTTTTATTTGTGAATTTGTGGAGATAAATGAAAGTGTAATAAAAAAAGCCACTCTACAAAGAATTGCAGAATGGCTTATGAAATTAATTAAGGGTATTAAGGGTTAGTTCCAGCCACCACCTAAAGCTTGGTAAAGTTTGATGTTGGCTAAAAACTGATCTCTCTTGGTTTCTATAATTTCTATTTTAGAGTCTAAAGCTTCGCGTTGAGTAAGCAATACTTCAGTGTATTCTGCTCTTGCAGATTTAAAAAGCTTAATGGACAAGTCAATAGATTCTGTAAGAGCTTCTACTTGTTGCTCTTTAAGCTTGTAACTTTCCTTTAGGTTATTAATATTAGAGAGTTCGTTAGCAACTTCTATATAACCGTTTAAGATTGCTTTTTCATACTCAAAAACAGCTTGTAATTGTCTGTTATTAGCTGTTTTGTATTCAGCTTTTATAGCATTCCTGTTAATTAGTGGAGCTACAGCATCTCCAACCAAATTATATAATAAAGATTGTGGTGTGTCTACAATATATTTTGGTTTAAAAGCTTCTAAACCAACACCTGCTTTTATACCAATAGAAGGATAGAAGTTTGCTCTGGCAATTTTTACATTCAGTTTGGAGGCTTCCAACTCATATTCTGCCTGTTTAATATCTGGTCTATTAGAAAGTAATTGTGATGGAATGCCAGTATAAATTATATCGATATTTCGCTCTATAAAACCATCTGTATTTCTCTCTATAGGTTGTGGAAAACGACCAATTAAAAAGTTGAGTTTGTTTTCGGTTTCTACAATCTGTTGCTGAATATTGTATTTGTTGCTTTGGTTTTTTAATACTTCGGCTTCAAAACGTCTTACAGCTAATTGTGTTGCTCTGGCAGCTTGCTTTTGAAGTCGTACCATTTTTAGGGCATTTTGCTGAATTTCGAGATTTTGTTCAATAATGCTTAATTGATTATCTAAGGCTAAAAGCTCGTAATATGTGCTTGCGATTTCAGCAACCAGATTGGTAACCATAAAGTTTTTGCCTTCCATGGTACTTAGATATTCTAAAACAGCAGCTTTTTTGCCGTTTCTTAGTTTTTTCCAAATATCTAATTCCCAAGTTACGGATAGACCTGCTGTGAAATTGGTAAGTAGCTCAGGAAATTCTTCATCTTCACGAACGTTTAAATTGTGTTCTACAGCACCATTTCTGGTATACTCGCCAACCTTTTCTACTTCAGCACCAGCATAAACATTAACAAAAGGAAGATACTCGCCTTTACGAATTTTTATCTCGTTGTTAGCTATGGCAATTTGCTGCAGCATAATGTTAAGCTCCTGATTGTTGACTAATGCAGTATCTATAAGAGCTATTAAATTTTCGTCAGAAAAGAAATCGCGCCATTGTATCTGAGCAGAATTTATCGTATCTGTTTCTATATTTTGATAATATTCAGGAACGATTTTGCTTTCTTCTCTAATTGCTTTTTGTGTAGGTACACATGCACTTAAGATTAAAAACGAGACTAAAACAAAGAGAAATCTTGTCTTTATGTTATATAATTTGATGTTATTCATCTTTATTACTTTTTCTTAATTTGTTAATTAACTTTTGAAGTCTATTGATGCTTTCAGTATTAGTTCTGGTTTGATCTTCGGCTTCACTTCTTTCAATAAACTCTTCAGAAAGAGGTTGATCTTTTTCGTCCTTAATAAGACTTTTACCATCAGCCATCTTGCCAAAAATGTAGTATAGTCCAGGTATTATTAAAACGCCAAATAATGTTCCTAGCAGCATACCACCAAGGGATGAACCTCCAATAGTACGATTACCAATTGCACCTGCACCTGAGGCAATGATTAATGGAATTAAGCCAGCTATAAAAGCAAAAGAGGTCATTAAAATTGGTCTGAAACGTGCTCTGGCACCATCTATTGCGGCTTCTAATATTGTAGAACCTTGACTCCGTTTTTGTACAGCAAATTCTACAATTAGTACAGCATTTTTTCCCAAAAGCCCAACAAGCATAATTATGCCTATTTGCGCATAAATATCATTGGCTAGTCCCATGACTTTTAATAAGAAGAATGAACCAAAAATACCAACAGGTAATGATAGAATTACAGCAAGTGGTAATAGGAAACTTTCGTATTGTGCGGCTAAAACCAAATACACAAAAATGAGTACAACTACAAAAATGTAAATAGACTCGTTACCACGAGACGCTTCGTCATAAGATAGGCCTTCCCAAGCAACATCGTAGCCTCTTGGTAAAGTGGCTTCTGCAACTTCTTGTATGGCTTTAATGGCATCACCACTTGTAAAGCCAGCAGCTGGTAAACCACGAATTGCAGCAGAATTGTACAGATTGTAACGTGTTATTTCGTTAGGTCCTAATTTTTTCTCTAAGGTCATAAATGATGAATAAGGTACCATATCTCCTTCTTCGTTCTTAACAAAAAGTTTGTCTAAATCTGTAGGTAAGGCTCTGTACTCTGGAGCAGCTTGCGTATATACTTTGAAGAATCTACCGTATTTTATGAAACCTTGTTCATAGGTACTACCAATTAGGATGTTTAGGTTTTCCATGGCTTTACCAATAGAAACTCCTTTCTGCATGGCAACCTTGTTATTTATTTTTATTTCATACTGTGGATAATTAGCAGCATAAAATGTAAACAAACCAGTGATTTCTTTGCGCTCTCGTAAGGCATCCATGAAATTGTTATTTATTTTTTCAAATTCATGGTAATCTGTAGAATTTGTTTTGTCTAATAGACGCATTGAGAATCCTCCTGAAGAACCAAATCCAGGAACTGCTGGAGGTTCAAAATATTCTATTACAGCTCCAAGGTTTTTAGTTTCTTCTTCAAGCTCTTCCATGATTTCATGAACCGAGTGATGACGTTCAGACCAAGGCTTAAGGTTTATTAAACATGTACCAGCGTTAGATCCACGGCCTTCAGTCATAATTTCGTAACCAGCCAACGACGATACCGATTGTACGCCTTCGGTTTCTTCACATATTTCCTGAAGTTTTTTGGCAACTTCATTTGTGCGTTCTAATGTTGCACCTGGTGGTGTTTGTATAATAGCATATATCATTCCTTGGTCTTCACTAGGAATAAAACCTGCAGGTAAAACTTTGTTTGTTAGATATATACCTGCACAGAATGCAGCCAGAATACCAAAAGTTAATACTCTACGTGCTACAATTTTGTTCAACACCTTTATGTATCTGCCTGTAAGACGTTCAAAACCTCTATTGAACCAGTCCATAAAACGATCTATAGGAGATTTTTTCTTTCCTCCAGTATTGTGCTTTAAGAGCATTGCACACAATACAGGTGTTAGTGTTAGTGCAACTAATGCTGAAATAATAATAGAACCAGCCATGGTAATAGAGAACTGTCTGTAGAAAACACCAACTGGTCCAGTCATAAAGGATATAGGTACAAATACTGATACCATAACTAGGGTAATGGCAATAATTGCACCACCAATTTCTCCAATAACACTTTTAACAGCATCGAAGGGAGTTAAGTGTTCTTCTTCCATTTTGGCGTGTACTGCTTCAACTACAACAATAGCATCATCTACTACAATACCAATGGCTAAAACAAGGGCAAAAAGCGTAATAAGGTTTATAGATAAACCAAATAATTGCATAATAAAAAATGCACCAATTAGTGATACAGGAACAGCGATTATTGGAATTAATGTTGAACGCCAATCTCCTAAAAATAAAAATACTACAACGGCTACTAAGAAAAATGCGTCTCTCAAAGTGTGAATTACTTGTTCTATAGAAGCGTCTAAAAAGTTAGAAACATCATAGCTTATTTTATAATTTATTCCTGGAGGAAGGTCTTCCTTAAGCTCATTAAGCTTTTCTTTTACAGCATCTATAACGTCACTACCATTACTACCAAAAGTTTGTTTTAGTACAATTGATGCAGATGGTTTGCCATCTAGATTAGAGTAGATATCAAAAAACTCACTACCAAGTTCAACATCTGCAATGTCTTTTAAACGAAGAATTTCACCTTCTTCATTAGCTTTAATAATGATATTCTTGTAATCTTCAGGTTCATTATACCTACCTTGGTAGGTGAGTACATACTCTAAGGATTGTGCTTTTATACCCGAACTTCTTCCTAAACGACCAGGACGTGCAATTATACTTTGCTCATCCATAGCCTCTAATACTTCTTCAGCCGATACTTTGTAAGCACGCATACGATCTGGTTTTAACCAAACACGCATCGCATATTTTCTACTTCCTAATATCTGGGCACTGGCAATACCTTTAATACGCTGTATTTCTGGAACAATTTTGGTGTAAGCATAATTGTAAAGAAACTTTTCGTCTGTATGATCATCGTCGCTAAAAAGGTTAACGTACATTAGCATACTTGGCTGAACTGGTGTAATGATTACACCTTCTCGCTGAACCAATTCTGGTAATAATGGCATCACCTGATCGACTCTTGTTTTTACTCTTACAACAGCTTCATTTGGGCCTGTACCTGGATCGAAAATAATACGAATTGTGCCTTCACCAGCACTAGTGGCATCAGAGGCAATATAGCGCATGTCTTGTACACCATTTATTGCTGTTTCTAGAGGTATTAATGTAGATTTTACCAGTACATCAGCACTGGATCCTGGATATGCAATAAAAATATTTACAGTAGTAGGTGCAATTTGTGGAAATTGTGATACTGGCAATTGCTTAATGGAAAGCCCACCAATAAATAGTATGATGACCGAAATGACAATTGCCAAAACAGGTCTTTTTATAAATTGTTTAAACATAATGTTTGTAGATTTAGGTTACTCTGCGTATAATTCGAGATGGGATAAAACTTCGGTAGGATTTACCATTTCGGTTTTAATCTTTTCCTTGTTTTTTACCATCCTTATACCTTCTAAAAGTATGGTGTCGTTTTCAGAGAGACCCTTGTCTACAATAAAAAGATGAGGTAGTTCTGCAGCAATGGATATTTGTTTCTGCATCACAGTATTGTTTTTATCTATTACAAAAACATATGTTTTGTCTAGTATTTCAAAGGTTGCTTTTTGAGGAATTATAATAGCATCTTTGTAAGGTGCTGTCATAAGTATACTTCCAGTTTCGCCATGTCTTAAAATGCCATCAGGATTTGGAAAGGTTGCTCTAAATGCAATATTACCTGTTTGGTTGTTAAATTCTCCCTCAATAGTTTCAACAATACCTGTTTGATTAAAAGGTTTGTTGTTAGCCATTAGAAGTGAAACTTTTTGTTTATTACCTTTTTCCTTACTTGTAATGTAATCTAAATATTCAGCTTCAGGAACATTAAAGTAAACCCACATTTTACTGTTGTCTGATAGTTTTGTAAGAAGCTCTCCTTCATCCAAAAGACTACCTTCTCTAACTTCTAGGTGGTCCATAATACCATCAAAAGGTGCTTTTACATTGGTGAACCCTAAATGCGTTTGAGCTAGAGCTACTTCTGCTTTAGCTTTGTCTAATTTGGCTTTAGCCATAGCAAGTTCATTAGGTGATACAACATTGCCATCTGCTAATAACTGCGTGTTTTGTAGTTCTATTTCAGCAACATGCAATTCTGCGTTAGCTCTACTTAGTTCAGCTTCATAGATGTTTGGCATTATTTGAAACATCTTTTGGCCTTGTTTTACAAATTGACCTTCGTCTACATAAATGTTTTTTAGATAGCCTTTTTCTAAAGCTCTGAGCTCTATATGTCTTATTGAGTGAATCTGACTTACATAATCCTTTGTTGTTGAGGTGTCTTTCTTAACAGGGTGCGTTACTAGAAAGGTTGTAGATTCTTCGTGTTTTTCTTTTTTGGTTTCACAGCTTGAAAATAGTAGTGTAAGTAATACTGCAAAAATGGTTACAATAAATTTTGTTTTCAATTTTTTGAAATTTTTATAATGTGATATAATTGTACTTAAGCATCTGTACTCAGATGGAATGTGCTTAGGAGTAAAATACTCCTTAAGAAAGTAAGAACTTTAGAGTTCTTCTTCGGTTGTACAAAATCAAATTATAAAAACCTGAAAATAGAGAAATAACCTTTCCTTAGGTCTGGTTATTGTATTAGGTGAACGGAAAACACTCTTTTCAAGCTCTTTAGAGGAGTTTTCAAAAAGAAGCGCATTAATAAATGCTGTTGCGTGAAAAATTGTAGAGTCTAATTTTGTTTTTGTAGTAGACTCTTCATTCTCAGATTCATCAATTTCTGGTACTTCTGCGAAGTAATCTTTATCAGATGTTTGATGAGCTCCTGTGAAATGAAATGAATCAATATCAGAATCCTGTAAATACTGATTTGAATATGTTTCATTACTACTTATAGAGGTAACTGCATAGGCATGGAAACTAGACAAGGAGCCTAGTAACAAAGCCAGTGTAAGATACAGATATGTTCTAAAAGTGTTTCTCATTTCAGCATCCAAAATTATTGCAATCGATACACATTAACAAAAAAAAGAGAATTTTTAATTATAATTTAAGAGTTTTAGTGCTTACGATCCTTTTATAATATCCTTATATTCTTCAAAAAAGGTTTCAAATAAGATCATATTTACATTAAAAAATTCCATAACAGCTCTCCATGTATTTTTGTTATGGATAGATACTTTCTGTTCTAATGGAAGGTAAATACGCGATATTTCTTTACCGTTTTCTAAATAATATTCTTCCTCATAGATTGCATCAGGTAAGTAATCTGTATGAAGTATATTTTTGAGTGCTTCTAGTTTTTCCCAACAATTAATACGGTTTTCGAGATCATCTTCTAAATCAAGAGATATAAGAGCTTTTTTTGTGTCGAAATGAAATTTAAAAGAAAGCCCTTTAATTTTAGTATTATACAGCAACCACTTTCTTGGAAATGATTTACCGAAGCTGGTCCAGAATTCTTGTCGTAATAGGCGGCTTTCTTCTTTACTATACATTTATATAAAGTATGCAATTAATACACCTATACTAATAGCTATTAGTTTAGATAAATTAAACTTGTGTCCATCACCTGTTTCAAATAAAATGGTGGTAGAGATATGTAGGAAGATACCAATTACCAAAGCATTTATACTCATAAGTAGGGTAGTACCAATAGACGTTGTATTAGATACCAGTGTACCTAGAGGTGTCATTACAGCAAAGACCAACATAAAACTTATAGCTTGAACTTTTGTATACTTTGATTGTAATAAAAAAGATGTTAATAGTGCTGCAATTGGTATTTTATGAACTAAAACACCATAGACCATATCATTATGCTGATGAATAGGGAAACCCTCTAAAAAACTATGAATACATAAGCTTATAAATAATAACCAAGGAAAAGCATTGTCTTTTTTATGTATGTGTACATGACCATGCTCGGCACCTTTAGATAGAAACTCTAATATAATTTGCAGCAGAATACCACACATTATAAAAAGACCGGTTTTTTTGGCTTCTAAATGCTCATAAACCTCTGGCAGTAAATCAAAAAGTGTAAGTGCCAGTAAAAAAGCTCCACTAAATGATAGAAGTAATTTAGTATATATTGACTTTTGCTTTTTGGTTAGAAAAGCAATGATAACACCAATTATTATAGCATATATGGGAAAAAGGTACTTGTTCATTCTATTTAAAAATCATAATCAAACGCTCAGATGTTTTTGGGTAGTATTTACCGAGTTTATAATCTCCAAAAACATCTAATAAATGTACACCTGCTTTTTCAAACAAAGTTTGAAAATCGTTTAAGGTTAATGCTTTTACACGTTCTTGAAATTGGTATGGCTCACCATCAATTTCAAAACTAATGTCTTTAATGATATAACCGTCTTTAACACTTCTTTTTTGATGAAAATCTATGCCTTCAACTGTTTTTATATCTTCAGCAACTAGATGTTCTGTAACGTAGTTAACGTTCATAAAATCTATAACACCAAAGCCATAATCGTTTAATTCTTCTTTAATGGCTTCTATGGTTTTTAGGTTACAAGTATCATCCTCAAAATAGCCAAAACTTGTAAATAAATTAAAGACAGCATCAAAAGTTTCAGGATAGGGTTTGGTCATATCATGTACAGCAAACTTTAATGTATCATTAGCGAACTGGCTAGCATGTTTTATACTTTGTTCAGACAGGTCTACACCAGTAACGTTAAAACCTAATGAGTTTAGGTATATGGAGTGTCTACCTTTACCACAAGCTAAATCCAAGATTTTTCCATCTTCTGGAATATTGAGGTAGTCGGTGAGGTTATCCATAAAAAGCTGAGCTTCAGTATAATCTCTGTCTTTATATAAAATATGGTAGTATGGTGTATCAAACCACGATGCGTACCATTGTTTAGTAGAATTTGTCATAACATATTACGTCCTGCAAAAATAGTTTAAATTTGCAATCTATTTGACGTGTTATATGGACAATAATTTCAAAATGGTAGCCAAAACTTTATTTGGCTTTGAAGATATATTAGCTAAAGAACTCACACAACTTGGTGCTATGCAAGTTGAAAAGGGTGTGCGAAATGTGAGCTTTGTTGGTGATAAAGGTTTTATGTACAAAGCCAATATGGGACTTAGAACTGCAATAAAAATCTTAAAACCTATAAAATCTTTTAGAGTTGCCAGAGAGGAAGATCTTTATAACAACGTGAAAAGTATTAAGTGGGAAGATTACTTAAAGTCTGATGGTTCTTTGGCTGTTGATGCAACAGTGCATCACAGTGTTTTTACACATTCTCAATACACGGCTTTAAAAACAAAAGATGCTATTGTAGACCGTTTTAGAGAGCAAGATGGTAACAGACCTAATATAGATTTACGTTTTCCAGATTTAAAAATTAACGTGCATATAGATCGTCAACGCTGTACCATTTCATTAGATACTTCTGGCGAATCTTTACATAGACGAGGCTATAAAACAGCAACTAATATTGCACCAATAAACGAAGTTTTGGCAGCAGGATTAATTATGATGAGTGGATGGGATGGTCAGTCCGATTTTATGGATCCTATGTGTGGTAGTGGTACTATTTTGGCAGAAGCAGCTATGATTGCATGTAACATTCCGCCAAACTTAATGCGAAAGGAATTTGCTTTTGAACGTTGGGAAGATTGGGATGTTGATTTATTTGAAAAGATTGAAGAATCTCTTTTAAAGAAAACTAGAGATTTTCATCATAAAATAATAGGTTATGATAAATCTCCTTCTGCTGTAAAAAAAGCTAAGGAAAACATTAAGAATGCGCATTTAGATGAGTTTATTCATATACAGCACGAAGATTTCTTTAAAACTCAAAAAGCAGGTTCATCTAAATTACATATGGTGTTTAATCCACCATATGGAGAGCGTTTAGAAAATCTTAATATCGAAGAGTTCTACGGTAATATTGGGACAACACTAAAACATGGCTACCCAAATACTGATGCATGGCTGGTAACCTCTAATCTCGAAGCTTTAAAGTACATTGGTTTGCGACCATCTCGAAAAATAAAAGTATTTAACGCAAAATTAGAATCGCGCTTAGTTAAATACGAAATGTACGAAGGCAGCCGAAAAGCCAAAAAACAAAACGATTAAAGCTCTTTTTGTTCATCAGGATTGCGACCTACTTGGGTTTTTGGGTAGGTTTCAAACAAATCTTTAACCAAGCCATTAATGTAAGGTGTTAATTTTTTGTCTGGTTTGTTGAGTTCGCATAACACAGAAGCATGCCATAATACCTTATTGGTTTCAAAATCGGCAACATACACAATTAGTGTTTCCTCTTCATAGGTTTCTTCGTGTATGGTACAACTTTCCCAATATTCTAAATGTTTAGAATGCTCACAGTTTTCAAACGCTACGGTTTCTTCGCTGATGATAATTCTAAAACCAGCCTGCAATTGTGGATTAAGAACATTAGTTTTGTGTGCTTTGTTCTCCATTTCTAAAGCAACAGCATCACCAATGGTTTGTCTTACCAAATCGTTATCTAGTTGCGGATAGTTAAGGTGCTCAACAGTAAAATCCTCAATACAGAGTACATAGGTATCGTATTGGTTAAAGTCTACATCTAAGTTGTAATCATACACTACTTCGCTTGTTGCAGCGCAATTAAAAAGCAGTAGTAATATAAATCCCGAAATTATTGAATAAACTCTCATAACGCAGTAATTTAGAATGTTCTTAAAGTTCTAAATTCTACATCACAATTACTATGACATTTGTCAAGTTTAAGAGTAAGTTACGGTTTTCTAATAATCCAGATGTCTTGTGGCACCCAAGATTTTGTGTCTGAAGTCAACTGTATATGTTCTAAAACAGTGGTTGCTTTAAATAAATCCTTTACAAATGCCTCTGGGTGAAAAGCGGCATAAGTTCTGTGGCCTTCTTTAATACTGCCTCTAACCACTAATTTACCTTGGTTATAATCTGAAAGTTCGGCCTCAGTTAGTTTTACTTTAAAATTATCTCCATGCATGGTTAATAGCATGATACCATTTGGTTTTAAGACACGAAGTAGTTCATTAAACCAATCGTAATGCATTTGCTCTGAAAGATGTGTAAAAATTGAAATACCATAAATAACATCCATTGAATTGTCTTCATATGGAAGTTTGGCTTCTAGTTCATTTTTATTAAACTGAATGTTTGGTAAGTTTTCAGAACACCAATCTATAGAGTTTTTATTGTAGTCTGTTGCAAAGAATTGGCAGCCATTATTAATAACTTCTGGCATATGCCTGATAATTCTGCCTGGTCCACAGCCCCAATCTAGAATATTTTTATCCTTTAATTCTATGTGTTTTTTAAAGTATTCTGATAGGGTTTTTGCCATGTTTTGTCCACCATTATAGTATTTGTCATAATTCATTTGGAATGACTCATACATTAAATAATCTGGTGGAAGTATAACGTCTGGATTTGTTTTTTTAAACTGAGCGTTTGCTTTTCTATTTTTGAATTTTTGAATGCGAAATCTAATAAGATCAGCAACGTAGATAAGATTGAGTTGCCTTAATAGGTTAGATAGTTTCGCTTTATTCATTTTTGATTCTATAAAATTTGAAGGCAAATATAGTATATTGAAAAATTACCGTAGTGCTTCTAATTGTAAATTATAATCGTATTGTAAATCTTCGTGAAGTATACTGATTTTTTTCTTTAAAGCCAGAATTTGTCTTTGGTATAGATTGCTCAATGTTCTGTTTCTATGTATGGATGGTCTAAGCTCGTTTAATTGCTCGCAAAAGTAGAGTAGGAGCTCAACTTCGGTAGATTTTTTGTTAGAATATCTACTGTAGACTCTAATCTGACGCAAAATCTTACGGATGGTTTTTTTCATGTAGAAGTAACTATCTGTGTTTATACCATCAAACAATTCATCTAATGAAGATTTTACGCTTGCAACATAACCATCTTCATCATGGGCTTCGAATAATAAATAGGTGAGTAGTGCCTTGTTCTCTTTTTTAAACTTACCAAGACGAAGGCAAAGCTCTAATAAATCTTCTTTTGTTAAATGTTGAAGCTCTTTTTTATGGTAACGATAGATTCTATCTTCATTTAGAGATAATCTTTTAAAATAAATTTAATAGTGTTTGCGTATGGTGCGTTTCACTCTAAATAATCGGTAAACACCTATACTTAGAATAAAAGCAGAGACTATGATAAGAATAATACCATAAGATTTTAAATCTGAAAAGAACTCGAGTTTTAAAATAGTGACTCCTGTACCGAGAATTACCAAAAATGTCCTAAAGTAAGCTAAAAAGGTACGTTCGTTAGCAAGCTTAGTGCGCTCAATCGCAAGCCAATCGCGAGTTATTAATGGTTTACCTTCGTCTTTATTAATTTCTGACATTTAATCTTTTCCTTTTAATAAATTAATACTTACAGTTGCTAATTCGCTATCAGGAAATTTAGCAAAGTGCATGTCGTCTGGTGCTAAGCCTGCTTTTTCTGCGATATTTCTAAATACATCAACTTCTACAATGTATTGGTCACTGTAACCATGAGTGGCATCATAAGCTGTAGCTGCAGTTTTACCAATATTTTTAGCTGTTAGAGAAGGATCAATGGTATGTAATTCTATGATTAATAAACCAAATTTATCAACATAAGGTTTCCATTTGCTGAGATGCTCTAGTAATGATGCTTCCACATCATTATTGTTTAAACGATTACCAGCACTAGCATATGCGCCTGTTGATGTGCTAATAAAATCATATTTGTTATTTGGTGCTTCCCAAATACGATTATGATCCAAGAATGTTCTAACGTTGAGTAAATCTTTGAGATCTATATTGTAGTCTTCTTTTAAATCTGAAGCTAAAAGATCTGGTCTGCCAATATCTCCCCAAATTACCTTTGCCCAAATATCGGCAGCAATCAGGTTGGCTCTAGTAACTTTTAAAGCCGCTTTGTTAAAATCTGCTCCAACCAAAAATAATGGATGGTCGTCTAACATTTTACCACGAAGCGTTTGTTGCTCAATAATATTAAAAATATGCTCTATAAACGCACCATTACCACAACCCATATCTAAAATGCCTTTTGGCTGAAGGTCAATAGGTCTGTTAAATAAATCGATGATCACCTTGTCTATAACTTTAAAGTATGTGGCATGAGCACCACCACTTCCCCAAACATTCATTTCACGATGTACGTGCTTTTCAGTATCATTTGGTGAATCTGTTTTAAGTACTAATGGGTTACCGAAAATGAGTTCGTCTAGTTGTAAAAATGTTGGTAAATAAGATACGGTTACACCATAAGCGCTGGCACGTTTTGCAAAAAAGAGACCTTTGTCAGTAAATTGATACGTATCTCGTTTCTTTTTAAACCATCCTAGATGTGAAAAGAAATCGAGGATTTTTTTAAAGCTTTCAGGATCTTTATGGTATTCTTCAGCCGTAAAGGAGGCTTCCATAAAATACTTGTGAAACAATCCGTTAACACCTAATAAAACAATGATAGGTCCTGCAATGGTGCCTTCAATATGTTTGTAGATTTGGTATTCTATTGAAGTCTCATCCGAAATGTCTAGGCCAAAGTTATTTTCAAACTTTTTAAAAATGCGTTCTAATGCAATAAACGCATCTGTACTTATCATTTTTTCGGTAGCAAATCTATCAGAATAACGCAAAAGGTTTACAGCGTCTTCATAAAGGTACACCAATTGAAATGCTTCCTTTGACTTTTCGTTGGTAGCGTATGTTACTGTGTTGTCTTTATTACTGAGGTCTTGCTCTAGCCAGCCTTGAGAGCACAAAACTCTAAGTGCAACATTAAGGTAACCTTCATTAGCATCAAAAATGTCAGAAAGTGATTTTAAATTAATAGATCCTTTTTCTAAGATATACTCTAGAATTTGCTTTTTGTGCAAAGAAAATGCTGAAGTTGCTGTAGCTATACCATCTAAATGACGAAAAATTATACCTCTTAGTTGGGATTTATCTGATTTTGTTAGCATGAAGAATATATTAGTACTTAAATATAAAAAAACCATCATAATTATGATGGTTTTTGATTTTATAATATTCTTAATGGGTTTATCTCAATTTANGATAATCCGCAGGATTTGACTCGTGCATCACATCATATACAGCTTCGAATATATCTTCTACAGAAGGTTTAGAAAAGTAATCGCCATCCGTACCATACGCTGGTCTGTGAGGTTTAGCTGCTAATGTTTTTGGTTGGCTGTCTAAATATTGAAATGCATTTTGTTCGTTCAATATTTGATCTAAAATGTAAGCTGATGCACCACCTTTTACATCTTCGTCAATAACCATAACACGATTAGTTTTTGCAATACTCTTAACGATGTCTTGATTTAAATCAAACGGTAACAAAGATTGTACATCTATAATTTCGGCATCAACACCAACTTCTAATAATTCTTTTGCTGCCTGCTCCACTAAGCGCAGTGTAGAACCATATGACACAAGTGTAATATCTTCACCTTCCTTAATAGTTTCTACAACTCCAATAGGTGTTTTAAACTCACCAATATTACTTGGCATCTTTTCTTTTAAACGGTAACCATTAAGACATTCTACGATAAGGGCAGGTTCATCACTCTCTAGAAGTGTGTTGTAGAAGCCTGCAGCTTTAGTCATGTTACGAGGTACTAAAACATGAATACCTCTAATTAGGTTAAGAATACCTCCCATTTGAGAACCAGAGTGCCAGATACCTTCTAGTCTATGACCACGTGTTCTTACGATTAATGGTGCTTTTTGGCGACCTTTGGTTCTGTATTGTACAGTAGCCAAATCGTCACTCATTATTTGTAAAGCATACAAAATGTAATCTAAATACTGAATCTCAGCAATTGGTCTAAGACCTCTCATAGCCATACCGATTCCTTGACCTAAAATTGTAGCTTCTCTAATACCTGTATCAGAAACTCTAAGCTCACCAAACTTTTCTTGTAAGCCTTCTAGACCTTGGTTAACATCACCAATATGTCCTGCATCTTCACCAAAAACTAAAGTCTCAGGATACTTATTAAAAATGGCTTCAAAATTATCTCTTAATATTACACGTCCGTCTACTTCTGTAGTGTCTCCGTTGTACGTCGGTAATATTTCTTTTTGAAATTCGGCTTTATGTTTAGATTCACTGTATAAGTGAGAGCTGTACTTAGGTTGTATTTTTTCTATGTAACTGTTTATCCAGTTTTGAAGCGCTAACTTTTCATTAGATTCTTCTGAAATGACATAGCGCAAGGTTTTACGAGCTGATGATAGAATATCCTTTCGTAAAGGTTCATCTATTGCTTCTAAATCATTTTTTAATTTAGAGATAAATACACTGTTAGAACTTGTTTTGGCTACACTTTCTATTAATGCTAAAGCTTCTTTCTTTTCTTCTTTTATTGGATTTATATATGAAGACCAAGCTGCTTTTTTACCATCTCTTACCGCTTTTTTAATGTCCTTTTCTAAAGTAGTTAATTCTTCGTCTGTTGCTATGTTATTTTCAATGATCCATTGGCGCATCTGAGCGTTACAATCGTACTCGGCTTCCCATGCTAACCGCTCTTCGTTTTTGTAACGTTCGTGAGATCCAGAAGTAGAATGTCCTTGTGGCTGTGTTAGTTCTTGAACATGGATCATTACAGGCACGTGCTCTTTTCTGGCAACTTTGGCTGCACGTTGGTAAGTATCTATTAATTCGGCATAATTCCAACCGTTTACTCTGAATATTTCGTAACCATTGTTGTTTTCGTCACGTTGAAAACCTTTTAAGATTTCTGATATATTTTCTTTAGTCGTTTGATGTTTTGCATGTACTGAAATACCGTATTCATCATCCCAAATACTAATAACCATTGGCACTTGTAGTACTCCTGCAGCATTGATGGTTTCAAAAAACAAACCTTCACTTGTACTTGCGTTTCCTATGGTTCCCCAAGCAATTTCATTTCCTTCTTTAGAAAAGTTAGTTGTGTCTATACCTTCAACATTTCTGTATATTTTAGAAGCTTGTGCTAAACCTAACAATCTTGGCATTTGCCCAGCAGTAGGTGAGATGTCTGCACTCGAATTTTTTTGTTCTGTTAGATTCTTCCAATTCCCATTTTCATCTAAACTATGTGTGGCAAAATGCCCTCCCATTTGGCGACCTCCAGACATTGGTTCTTCTTTTAAGTCTGTATTTGCATACAATCCTGCAAAGAATTGCTCTATGGTTAATTCACCAATAGCCATCATAAAGGTCTGATCTCTGTAATAGCCTGATCTAAAATCACCATTTTCAAATGCTTTTGCCCAAGCAATTTGTGGTATTTCTTTACCGTCACCAAAAATCCCAAATTTGGCTTTACCAGTTAAAACCTCTCTACGACCAAGTAAACTACATTCTCTACTTGTAACAGCTAATTTGTAATCATTGATTACTTCTGCTTTAAAATCTTCGAAGGTAATTTCTGTTTTTGTATTGGGATTTGATTTCATATTGGTCGAATTTTTGGAGATACAAATGTACTAAATATCGACCTTTTATGCAATAGCTGAAATAAGTATAATTTTAAATAATTCTCAAAATATGTGCTTTTTTGTTGATTTATAATTAAAAAAATACAAAAAATTAACATTTAAGTAAGAATATGTTAATACCATTTACGTCTAAATAGACCTAGAAGTACTTGAGGGTCTACAGTGATAATAAACCGAATGCGTTCGCCATAATTTGGCTCTGCAATTTCCCATCCAAGATTAGAATAAACTGGAAAATATAGTTCAAAATAGTCTTCTACCA
Source organism: Winogradskyella sp. (assembly GCA_002722255.1). GTDB lineage: Bacteria > Bacteroidota > Bacteroidia > Flavobacteriales > Flavobacteriaceae > Winogradskyella > Winogradskyella poriferorum. The sequence goes on from PBLD01000003.1 coordinate 347,519, forward strand.
GATTAAGCCTTACACCAGAGTCGTAGACAAAATGAGCGCTGTCAAATTTATTTTTAACCAAGCCAAGGTCTCCATAAGCTTGTATGTACCTCCATATAGATGTGCTAAAGTTGGCCGTAGTCATCCATTGATTTGCAAAAGGTGTATCTAACACAGACTTAAAACCACCATCGGCTATAATAAGTTGTTGACTAAATAAGCCAGCAGCCTCAGAGCGACCTAAGTAGTTTAGGTCAAATAAATAATCTGTTGGTCTGTCTAAACCAAAACTAAAAAAGTCTGAGCTTAGGTCAGTGTCATTATTAAGAAATATTCCAGCAAATAATCTAAGATTAATATTTCTGTTGCTTTGAGTTAACTTTCTAAACTCATAACTCAAAGAAAGTTTACTAAAGTTATTAGCCAATTGTAAATCTGTACTAAAGCTAGAGAAGTTAATTCTACCAGGATTATAGTGCGTATACCTTAGATTAAATACGTTGTAGTCTGGTTCATTTATTTCAACAATAGCATTTTCACCAACATCTCTATTAATACTTACAAATCTAGCTGTAATGTTATCTATTTGATCAGCTCTAAAATCATTGTCATTTCTAAAACTAAAGGACAATGTAGGACGAATTCTTGTGTAGAAAGCATCCTCGGCAAAGGATTGATAGCCAGCATTTATTCCGTAAGTAATATCATATAAGTTTTTATTTTCAATATTATGCGTATAAAAAATAGAGGTAGAGCCAGTAAGCGATTTTGATTTAGTGGCATACTGTGGAGAAAACCTATAATTAAGTCGTTTTCTTAGTATGGTTTTGTTATAGACTTTTGTCCCTAATGTTAGACCGTCATAAATGTTATTAAACTCAACCAATGGCATAAAAAATACTTGGTTATAATAAGGATCTTCTATATCCTTAAATAACCTAAATTGAAGTGGTTTATTGCTTATAAACGAACCATTAACCGACTTGTAATTATCACGCTGATTAAACTCAGGAATTACATTGTTGTAATCTAAAACAAACTTATCGGTTTGGTCTTTAGGTAGGCTTATGGTTTTTGTGCCTTTAATGTTTTCTACCCATTGTTTACCAATTACAGAGTCATTACTAATGCTGTATAAGGAAATAGGCATTTTATTGTTACGTTTATTTTTAACAGTAACTTTTATAGAGTCTTCAGTAGTTTCAACACTTTTAATTTTAAAATCTATCTTCTTACGAGTGCCTACATAATCAGTAAAAAACCAATCAATATTTTTTGATGTTTTTGAATTTAGAAAGGCTTCAAAATCTGCAATACCAGTACTTTGGTTCAGTCTGTTTTGTTTTAAAAACTCGGTAATTGTTTCAGATAAATCAATATCATCAGTAAACTTATCTAGATAGTTAAGGCCTACACCAGCTTTGTATTTTCCAGCTATATTGGCATTAAATTTTATTAATGAATCTTTAGAGGTGTTTAAAGGCTGATCTCTATTTTTTCTGGCAATTTCCATGGAGTAAAGGAAATACTGAAAGTTAAAATCTACATCTGCAGCATGAAAAGCTCTAATTCCCCAAACATTAGCCAATGTTCCTAATAATCTCATATCAGGATAGTACTCTTCAACATACTTTATCATGAAATAAATTTGAAGTCCTTCAGACAGCCAGTGTTCCTTTCTCGGGTTTAAAAGCAGAATATTATTTATATACTTTTTTAAGGCACTTTTTAATAATTTTAATTCATACTGAAATTGGTCTGGAAACGGTCTTAAAAAATCAGGTAATTGATTAAGTCCGTACAATGGATTCTTGTTGTAATCAATTCTTGAGACCAATAATCGTTTATGAGGATATTCCCCTAAATTTTCAGTAAGGAATCTGGCAATTTTGTCTGTAAGAATAGCTTTGTCTGGTCCAGGCAAACCTCTTTCGTTGATGTTAGATACTACTATTAAATCGTCTGTTTGAATAGAGCGAAACAAAGGAAACTTTTGAAGCGCTAAGTAGGTGTCTGTTCGGTCTTTACCAAAGTATACTGTAGTTTGTCTTTTTGTATCCTTATCAGGATCAGCTGATAAAAGATCTAACTCTGATGTAGGTCTGTAATTGATTGGATGCTCAATCGTAATTTTTACATCAGCTTTAGGGATAAAAAGGTCATCGAGGTTTTTATTACTATAATAATGCCAATCTCCATCATATATAGCTGGTGTTATGTACCAGTATTTTAACTCAAAATCTCTATTTTTAGTAATACCATAATCTGTGAAGGTAGCATCTGGTAATACTAAAATATAGCTAAGATTAATATTGTAAGATTCCCCTGATTTTAGAGGCTCAGCTAAGGTAACTTTTAAAACATCAGGATGTTCGTCTAAATACTCAAAGTTAAGGTTTACTTTGTTTTTGTTATCTGCTATAGATGTAACTAAGGTAAACCCACGTTGCTCACTTTTGGCAAGATGAAACTTTGTGCTAAACTCTTCTTCAAACCGTTTGGCTAAAGGTGTAGATTTAGAAGAGTAACTGTTATTCCAATCGTGTAGATAAATTTCGTTTAAGTTATCTCCTGTCTCGTTTTTATAAATTATGTCTTGAGATATTGTGATAGTTTTTGTTTCTACATCTACATCTGCATTTACATTAATGTAATTCTGAGAATACATTGATGCGCTAAAAACAAAAAATAAGTATGATATGAGGAGTCTTTTTATCAATGCGAAACAATAAATTTTAATGGTCTTGTTTGGGTTTCTAAAAACCCTATGAAATAAATACCGTTACTAAGATTGTTAATGTTGAAAGTTTGTACTTGCTTAGTATTGGTTTGAAATACTTCGACTAACTGACCAAGTTGATTATAAATATTGAATGATTGATTTAAAAATTCAGGTGAATTTATGTAAATGGTTAATTCTGAGTTTATTATTGTTTTTTCTAATGCTATTTTTTGTTGTATTTTAATATCGTTGTTGTTAGAGAGTGTAACATCAGCTTCAAGAGAAAGTGTTACAGGTAAATGGTCACTAAAATTGTGTAAGGCATCTCTAATCTCAAATGAAAATTCCGAGTTACTGCTTCCGCAATTCGCAGTGTTTATAGCACTATTGTAACAAGTGGTTAAACCATTATTGCCATAAACCTGAAAAGAATCTGCAACATAAGTAATGTCCGCAGAACTGAGCATGTTTTCAGAAGTTAAAATAAAATCAAATCGATCATCAAAACCTCCTGTAGTACCTCCTAACCCTGTTTGGGTTCTGGTAGATTGGGTAAATACATCAACATAATTAGTGTTATTACTCCAGCTTCCAACACGGTTTGGCGGATCCACAAAAGTAATGTTGTTATTAGGACTTAAAAGCTCTTGAAATGCAGCTTCTGAAGCAGTATAAAGATTAAGATCTCCACCTAAAAGCACATTAGCATCTGTTGGTAAAGTATCAAGGTAAGCCACTAGTTCTGTAACCATCTCAAATCTTCTCTGAGCATTTACTGTACCACTAGAAGCTTTTAAGTGGCAGACAATTACATAAATGTCAACAGGATTTGTGTCTTGGTCTACAGTATTTAATCTTATTCTATAAACATTAAAATCTCTTAAATCTGTTTGTACAATAGTTTCTTCTTGAATGCTAAATTTAGAACTGTTGTAGTAGAGTAAATTCTGAAGATCATTTTGGTCTCCAAAAATATCATCAGATGTGTTAGACACGTAAGTAGCCATTTCAAAGTTTGGATTAATAGCAGATCTGGTAATATTAAGAACGTTGTTAGCGCCGGTAATATTATTTAACTCGCAGACTAAAAACAAATCTGGTTGGTAATCTGTTAAAATGAAGGCCAAATCTTGTTCTCGTCCTGGTACAGCATCTTCCAATGGATAGTTCAATAAGTTATAGAACATTACCTTAAAAGTTTCTTGTGCAGAAACATTTAAGCATACCAAAAATACTGTGGCCACTAAACCTATTAATTTCTTTTTCATAGCATTAAAATAGAAAATCTCTAGAAGTTTGGACTTAAGCCATATTCTTTGTAGAATTTGTTTAAAATATCTATTACCTCATCAGAGGTGTCTACAAGGTGAATTAAATCTAAATCTTTAGGACTTATATTACCAGCTTCTAAAAGCGTTGTTTTTACCCACTCAAACAAGCCTCCCCAAAATTCTTTTCCAACTAAAATGATAGGAAAGGTTTCAATTTTGTGAGTTTGTATAAGTGTAATCGCTTCAAAAAGTTCATCTAACGTTCCAAATCCGCCAGGCATTACAACAAAACCTTGAGAATATTTAACAAACATTACTTTACGAACAAAGAAATAATCAAAATCTAAGCTTTTGTCACTATCTATATATGGATTGTCGTGCTGTTCAAATGGTAATTCAATGTTAAGGCCAACAGAGGTACCTCCTGCAATATGCGCACCTTTGTTACCAGCTTCCATAATACCAGGTCCACCACCTGTAATAACACCATAGCCATGATCTACTATTTTTTGTGCTACATCTACTGCTAGTTTGTAATACTTGTGATCTGGCTTGGTACGTGCAGATCCAAATATAGATACACAAGGTCCTATTTTACTCAGCTTTTCGTAACCATTAACAAACTCACCCATGATTTTAAAAATTGCCCATGAGTCGTTAGTTTTAATTTCATTCCAGCCTTTATGTTTGTTTTCTTTTCTCATTTATAATTTGATGTCTTTTTAATTAATTGCTTTACAATATAGTGTTATTTCAATTCCTTTTTCAAAAATTTAGCTGTATAGCTTTTTTTGTCTTTCACTATTTGTTCTGGAGTTCCTTTGGCCACAACGTTTCCGCCACCTTTACCGCCTTCGTAACCAATATCTATTATATAATCTACTGTTTTAATAACATCTAAGTTATGTTCTATAATTAAAACGGTATTTCCTTTGTCTACCAATTTATTAAGAACTTTCATTAAAACTCTAATGTCTTCAAAATGAAGACCTGTTGTAGGTTCGTCTAAGATGTAAAATGTATTACCAGTATCGCGCTTACTGAGCTCCGTAGCTAACTTAATTCGTTGTGCTTCTCCACCAGAAAGCGTTGTGCTTTGTTGTCCCAGAGTAACGTAGCCTAAACCAACATCTTTAATAGTTTTTAACTTTCGGTGTATTTTTGGAATGTGCTCAAAGAAATCTACAGCTTCTTCAATCGTCATGTCTAGCACGTCGCTTATTGATTTTCCTTTGTATCGTATTTCTAATGTTTCGCGATTAAAACGCTTGCCTTGGCAAGTTTCACATTCGACATAAACATCTGGTAAAAAGTTCATTTCTATAACTCGCAATCCACCTCCTTGGCAAGTTTCGCATCGTCCACCAGCCACGTTAAAACTAAAGCGTCCTGGTTTGTAACCACGAATCATAGCTTCTGGAATTTGTGCAAAAAGCTTACGTATTTCATCAAAAGTCTTGGTGTACGTTGCAGGATTACTTCTTGGTGTTCTGCCGATTGGTGATTGGTTAATGTCTATAACCTTATCTATATGTTCTAAGCCTTTAATGCTTTTGTACGGCATCGGTTTTTTAACACCATTAAAGAAATGTGCATTTAAAATAGGGTAGAGGGTTTCGTTGATTAAAGTAGATTTACCACTACCTGAAACACCAGTAACTCCAATCATTTTTCCTAATGGAAATTCTACGTCAACATTTTTTAGGTTATTACCAGTACAGCCTTTTAGGATAATTTTGTTTCCATTACCTTTGCGACGTTCTTTCGGAACTTCAATTTCTTTTTTTCCATTAAGGTATTCGGCTGTAAGTGTATTAAAGGATAACAACTCTTTTGGTGTGCCTTCACTTATGATTTCGCCACCATGTTTACCTGCAAAAGGACCTATATCTATAACATGATCTGCACGTTCTATCATGTCTTTGTCGTGTTCTACAACAAGTACAGAGTTGCCAACGTCTCTAAGCGATACTAATGAGTTGATAAGTTTTTCATTATCGCGTTGATGCAGTCCAATACTCGGTTCGTCAAGGATGTATAATACACCTACAAGTTGCGACCCAATCTGTGTAGCCAAACGAATACGCTGAGCTTCTCCTCCAGAAAGCGATTTAGAACTGCGATTAAGCGTTAAATATGTTAAGCCAACATCGAGTAAAAATTGCGTGCGCGCTTTTATTTCTTTTATGATTTCTTCAGAAATTTTGCGTTGTGTTTCAGAAAGTCTGTTTTCTAAATCTTTTAGCCATTCAGCTAAATCTACAACATCCATTTTTACAAGGTCTGCAATGTTTTTTCCATCAACCTTAAAGTAGAGCGATTCTTTGCGCAAACGAGAGCCTTCGCATACATTACATTCTACCTTATCCATATATTCTTTAGCCCAACGCACTAAAGATGTAGAATCTGATTTGTATTGGTTTTCTATAAAGTTCGCAACACCTTCAAAATCTATGTTATAATCTCTGGTAACACCAAGCAATTTACTCTCTACAGTAAATTTATCTTTTCCTCCATGAAGAATCATTTGTTTAGCCTCTTCAGGAATGTCTTTCCAAGGATCGTTTAATGTAAAGTCGAAACGTTGTGCTATGGTATGGAACTGTTTAAAAATCCAGCTTTTTTTCTCAGGTCCATGAGGTGCCAAAGCACCATTTTTTATAGATAGTGTTTCGTCTGGTACTAATTTTTTATCATTAACCACATACAGCTCGCCAATACCGTTACAGTTAGGACAAGCACCTTTTGGTGAGTTAAATGAAAAGTTATTAGGCTCTGGATTAGGATACGAAATACCAGATGAAGGACACATTAAATTTCGACTAAAATAACGTGGCTCATTGGTGTCTTGATCTATAACCATCAATACATCATCACCATGATACATGGCTGTATTTATAGATTCCATAAGACGTTTTTCGTTGTCCTGAGAATTATCAATTTTAAGGCGATCTATAACAATTTCTATATCGTGTGTTTTGTAACGATCGAGTTTCATGCCTTTTTCAAGATCTACAATTTCACCATCGGTACGTACTTTTACAAAACCTTGTTTGGCAATTTGCTCAAACAACTCACGATAATGGCCTTTACGCGAACGAATAACAGGCGATAAGATATTAATGCGTTTGCCATTGTAAGATTCTAGTATAAGGTCTTTGATCTGCTCATCGCTGTAGCTCACCATTTTTTCGCCAGTTTCGTAACTGTATGCATCTGCAGCTCTGGCAAACAGAAGACGCAGAAAGTCATAGATTTCGGTAATTGTACCAACGGTAGAGCGAGGTGATTTACTAGTGGTTTTTTGCTCAATGGCAATAACAGGAGAAAGTCCATCAATTTTATCAACGTCTGGACGTTCTAAACTTCCCAAAAATTGTCTGGCATAAGCCGAAAACGTTTCGATGTAGCGTCGTTGCCCTTCAGCATAAATAGTATCGAAGGCTAAAGACGATTTACCACTGCCTGAAAGACCTGTAATAACCACAAGTTTTTCTCTTGGTATGGTAATATCTATATTTTTTAAGTTGTGTACTCTGGCTCCCTTTACTTCAATAGACTCGTCGAAATGGCTCATAAATGGTTATCCTTCTTCTTTAATTCTAGCAAAGTTGCAAAGGTACGATTTTAGATGTTAAATAGTTGTGAAGGTTATACTTGATGTTTTTACTGTTATTGCTCAATAGAGTACTTAATATTTTATTAGAATTAATAGCTAATTACGTAAGAAAAAAGTTGCTTTACCCGAATTAAACCCAGCTTGGACCCGAGATACGTCTGAATTCTGTCTTTGTTAGCCTCATCTGTAAAACAGTGAGTTATTCTAAATTTAGATATCCCTTTTAAAGGGTATAGTTTTACACTAAGATTATAACTAATTTAGCTTTAAAGAGTTACCGTTTAAAGAAATTATAGTAATCTAAACGAAAAATAACAGTTTAGATATTTTATGTTATATATTTTTTTCTACTTTAACAATCGTTAATTAGCTATTAATCAATTATGAAGTATCATAAACGCCATGCCTTTGCATTGCTTTTTTATTTATGTATAGGTATCTCTGCTGCTTATAACATAACTAAACTTGTAACGGTTTCACCAAAAACCAAAGTAATACTACCTCCTTCAGCTAGTATATCTGGTACAACAACTGTTTGTCTTAATGAAACACCACAACCCGTCATAACATTTACAGGTACAGATGGCGATGCGCCTTATACATTTACATATACTTTAAATGGAGGTGCCAATCAGACGATATCGAGTACAGGTACAAATGACTCTGCGACTTTGCCAGTTAATACAGATACAGCAGGCACCTTTGTATATGAATTAGTTTCTGTTACAGATGATAATAGTGATACAGAAACTGTTAATGGTACAGCGACTGTAATAGTGGCCAATCCTCCAACAGTGAATTTTACATTTAATAATGGAGATTGCTCTGCTGATGGCGTTAATTTTAATGCTACAGCCTCAGGTAATGGACCTTTTACTTACAACTGGTCCTTCGGAGATGGTAATACCTCTACAGATGAGGATCCTTTACATATTTACGATGCTTTTGGTTGCGGTTTTTCAAATTATACAGCAACTTTAGAAGTCACAGATGTGAATGGGTGTACGGCTTCAGTTTCAGAGACAGTGAATGTAGAACAGCGTCCAGATTTAAGTTTTGAGGATTTAGATGCGCAGTTTACACCACCTTTTGATAATTGTGGTAATAATACTGTTGATCCTGCTTATACCATTAATGTTGGTAATACTTCAACTTCAACAGCATGCATCACATCTTACGATATAGATTGGGGAGATGGTACGTCCGAGACTAACGTTACATTCCCATTATCACATACCTATGCAAATTTAGGATCTTTCAGTATGGTGATAACTGGTTATGGTGATAGTGGTTGTAATGCCACAGAAACCATTTTGGTTAAAAATTCAAGTAATCCTATAGGTGCTATTATAAGCCCAGGTAACACGGTAAACTTATGTTTACCAGCTAATGAACTTGCATTTGCTATTGGTTCTTGGGGATCCAATCCACCAGATACAACGTATTTTATTGATTATGGCGATGGTACACAAGCGACTTATACCCAAGACGATTTAATTGCTGCAGTAGCCAATTATGATCCTAATAATCCAGAATTGGCAGATCCTTTCCCGATTCCGCATGAATACACAGAATCAAATTGTCCTAATCCTAATTATACAATTACTTTAATCATTGCGACCTCATGCGGACAAACTGTATTAACAGCTGGACCAATAATAATTTTGGCACAACCTGAGGTAGATTTCGAGTTTGAGAGTCCGAGTTGTGTTAATACTGCTGTTCAATTTACAAATCTTACCGAAGGTGGTTTTGGACCTAATTGCGTAACCCAAGCAGCACATAACTGGGATTTTGGTGATGGCACAACGTCTAACCTAGAAAACCCTACACATATTTATACATCACCAGGTACGTATACGGTCACTTTAACAGAAGAAAACTTTTGTGGTATATCAGAGCCTGTGGTTAAGACCATTTGTATAGAACCAGATTTGATTGCCGATTTTTCTTTAGACAATACAGACGGTTGTATTCCTTTTGATGTTGCGGCTACAAATACAACAGATTTATCACAGTCATGTGGAGGAGAAACCTATTTTTGGGATGTTACTTATGCAGCAGACTTTTGTGGTACTTCGGCATCTTGGAGTTTTACCAATAATACCGATGAAAATTCTGAAAATCCATCGTTTCAATTTTTAAATGCAGGCATCTATATTATAAGCATGACGATTACCAATTCTTGTGGTGATTTTACAACAACTCAGCAAATTAATGTAAAACGCCCACCAGCAGCAACTATCAATACAATAGCAGATGCTTGTGGAACAGCTAGTTTTAATCCTACTGCTACGGTAACTACTTGTGCACCTGCAACAGATACCATAACATATAGTTGGTCGTTTCCAGGTGGTACACCAGCGACTTCCAATCAATTAGATCCAGGGACGATTAGTTATACTACGCCAGGTGATTATACCGTAACCTTTAGTGTTACTAATGCTTGTGGTACAGCCACGGTAACTGAAGATTTCACTGTCAATGAAAGTCCAACGATTACCAATACCGATTTTAATCAAACCTTATGTTCGGGTAATGATAGTAATGCCATTGTACTTACATCAGATAATGCGAACACCACTTACACGTGGACGTCTAATAATCCAGCGGGTCTAACAGGTTACATTCCTAATGGCACTGGTGATACAATTCCGGTTCAAACACTTATCAATACTTTGGGTACACCAATAGATCTCATATACACTGTAACGCCAGATATCAATGGTTGTGTTGGACCGTCTGAAAGTTTTACAATAACAGTAGAACCAGCACCTTTTATAGATATGCAACCGCAACCGGAAGACATATGTCTTAATGGTACACCAAATGATTTATCAGTAAGTTACCAAGGTACAGGTACTCCAAGTTACCAATGGTATGTAAATACAGTTGATGACAATACAAGTGGTACGGCCATAGTAGGAGCTAATGGACCAACATATACACCACCAACGGATAGTGTTGGTACACTATATTATTATGTGGTAATTACATTTACTACTGGAGATTGTAACGAAATTATTTCAGATACTGCTGAAATTACTGTAGAAGACATTGCGCAAATTGATACAGAGCCAATACCAACACAGTCTATTTGTGTAGGAGGAACATCAGAAGAACTTACAGTTAATCTTATTGGAGGAGCAGGAACAGTAACTTACCAATGGTACAGTAATACTGCAAATACTAATACAGGTGGTACTGCTATTGCAGGTGCAACATCAGCAAGTTATACTCCTCCTGTTTTTACGACTTCTGGAACATTTTATTATTATGTAGATATTAGTTTTACAGGTAGTGGATGCTCAGGATTGGTAAGTGCAGTCGCTGAAGTTGTTGTTGTAGACGATCCAGAGATTACAAGTCCAGATTTTGGAATGCAAAGTGTATGTCAGAATAGTACTGTAGATCCTTTAGATATTATTGTTTCTGGAGGATTAGGAAATATAACGTACCAATGGTATGTCAATACGGTAAATGACACCACATCAGGAACACCAATAGCTGGAGCGACAGCAGCAACGTACACACCGCCTTCGGATGTTGTTGGTATTTTTTATTATTACTGTATTGTAACGCAAGATGTATCAGGTTGTGAGGAGACGAGTTCTGTGGCCACAGTTGAGGTAACTGCAGCTGCTCAATTTAGCACACAANCGCTTTCAGATGAGTTGTGTTTGGGTGAAACAACAGCTGCGTTAAGCGTGTCTTATACCAATGGTACTGGTACACCGAGTTACCAGTGGTACCAAAACACAGTAAATGATACAACTACAGGGACACCAATTGCAGGCGCAGCCACAGATACATACCAACCATTAGTGGATACAGTAGGAACAACATATTACTATGTCGTTATTACATTTAATACTGGAGGTTGCTCTGAGATTATTTCAAATGTGGCAGAAATCATTGTAAATAATACTCCAAGTATAGTTGATGGTGATGTCCTTATTTGTAGTGGTAATACGTTTGAATTTTTACCAGAAAACATTACAGGTAATGTAGTTCCGGTTGGAACGACCTATACATGGTCTAATCCTGTTGTAAATCCAGCAGGAAGTATTACAGGCGCAACAGCTCAAGCGACACCAAGTGCAACAATATCTCAGTTTTTAGAGAATACAACGGTTAATCCAGCAACAGTGACATATACCGTAACTCCAGATGCTAACGGTTGTATTGGTACTGATTTTGAAGTTGTGGTAACGGTTAACCCTTCCATTTCGGTGGCTTCAACAGTGGTCAATAACAGTTGTTTCAATTCAGATGATGCCTCAATTGCAATTACGATTACTGGAGGCATTCCTTTTACATCTGGCGATGCTTATCAAGTAAGTTGGGCAGGGCCTAATAGTTTTGTTAGTAGTGCAACGACGATTTCAAACTTAGAAGCAGGGACTTATACTTTAGATATTTTGGATGATGGTGGCTGTCCTTACAATGAAACATTTAGCATTACGGAACCTGATGAACTTGTTTTTAGTGCCGTTAATTTCGATCCTGAAACTATTTCTTGTTTCGGAGCTAATGATGGAGAGATTTCTATAGACATTAGTGGTGGTACAGAACCTTATGCCTATAACTGGACGCTTAATGGTAATCCGTTTTCTAATAATGAAGACCTTGATAACCTCGAGCCTGGCACATACGAAGTTACAGTAACCGATGCCAATAATTGTGGGCCTATCAGTTCCACTTTCGTAATTATAGAACCTCCATTGTTAGATGTTAGTTTACAAAATCAAACGAATGTAATTTGTTTTGGAGATGCCACAGGTGCAATCGAAGTTACTACAGTTGGAGGTAGACCAGACTATACCTATAGTTGGAATGGACCTAATGGATTTACAAGTACTACAGCCAATATCACTAACTTGTTTGCAGGTACGTATGTATTAACGGTAACCGATAGCTCAAATTGTACTGATACGTTGAGTGTTGAAATCATTCAGAATGATCAAATCACCATCGATGTCACGACTACAGAGATAGAATGTTACGGAGATAATGATGCGTCTATAATCATAAATAATATATCAGGTGGTGTAGCGCCTTATGATGTGGCTTGGAGTAACTTTGGTACTGGTATGAGTCAGTTTAACCTTTCAGCTGGCACGTACACTATTACCATTACCGATGCTGAAGATTGTGTGCGCGAGTTTCCAATCGTAATTGATGAAGCACCTATTTTCCTCATTGACCCTGTTGTGACGCAAATGTCTTGTGCAGGTGAAAATGATGCCAGTATTGAACTTAATTTTCAAGGTGGATTAGATCCAATAACCGTGGTTTGGGATGATGACGCTTCAGCAGGTGTAGAGCGTAATAATTTAGCACCTGGTACGTATAGTGTTACCATTACAGATGGCACTCCGTGTGTGATTCAAGAGAGTTTTACTATTTTCAATATTTTACCATTGCAATTGTCTGCTAATGTTACAGATGCTTTAGATTGTGACGACACCAATAGTGGTGCAATCAATCTATTAATTCAAGGTGGAACACCTCCGTTCTCTGTAGCTTGGTCTAATGGTGCGACTACTGAGGATTTAACAGCTATTCCACCAAATACGTATGTGGTAACAGTTACTGATGCTAATGGTTGTAGTATTGAAGGCAGTTGGGATGTCAACCGTTTTGAACCGTTAGTTTTAGATGTGGATACCCAATCTGAAGTGGATTGTGATACAAAAACGGTGAACCAGACCTTTGTAGCTATGGCTAGTGGAGGAGTGCCACCGTTTACCTATAACTGGTCTAGTGGCACAGTCAGCGGTGCTAATAATGAATTGATGACTACAGATGAAGATGGGTTGGTATTGCTTGAAGTTACCGATGCACAAGGCTGTACCACCAATTATAGTCTTAACGTGGATATCCCAGTGCTAGGAGATCCAGATTTTGATGTGTCTTCCTTTGGGTTTAGCAATTTTGGTGTGTATTCTATAGAAGACCCAATTACCTTTACTAATCTGGCTACAGGAGATTATCTCAGTGTTTTATGGGATTTTGGTGATGGTAATTTTTCAGGTGAAGAAAATCCAACACATACCTATGCTAACGTTGGTTCTTACGTAGTTACGCAAACAGTTACTTATCCATTTGGATGTGTCTATGAGCGCGTAATTACCTTGTATGTTGAAAAAGGCTACAAGTTAATTATGCCAGACGCGTTTACACCAAATGAAGATGGTATCAACGATTTCTTTGGTCCTGTTTACGAAGGACTCGATAATTTAGAGATAAATATTTACGATACTTGGGGCAGTCTTATCTATACTGAAGACGATGAGAACTTCACAGGTTGGAACGGAAAGATAAACGACGAAATTGCCGAAAACGGTAATTACTATTACACCTTTAGTGCCAAAACATTTTACGGAAAAACCATCACTGCCCAAGGCGCATTTGTATTTATAAAATAAACCTCATGACATTAAGACCCATACTCACTATAATTGTACTTGTTAGTTGCTACATTGCTCAGGCACAAGATCCGGTTTTTACACAATCCAACTATATACAAGAAACTTTGAATCCAGCATTTTCTGGTTTTGAAGATAACGACCGTATAGCCGCTGGACTACTAAGTCGTGTGCAATGGCCAAATCTCGATTTACAGATTCATACACAATATGCCTATGTGAATAAATCTTATGATTATGGGCCAAGCCTTGGCTTTGGTGTCGGTATCAATGCTGTTTGGCAGTACGAATCGTTTAATAATTACAACTACGCACAGGTTAATTTGAATTATGCACACCGTATAAATCTTAATAATGGCTGGTACTTTAGACCAGCGGTAGAAGTTGGAGTAGGCAATAAGAGTAACCGTTTTAGAAACCTAACCTTAGCAGATCAGATTAATATCAGTTCAGGAGTTATTAATCCGGTATCAGTAGACCCTCTGGCAAGTCGCATTAATGCAGACCCTTTTTTAGATATCAATGCTGGGTTTCTGGTAGAAAAACAAACCTTTAATGATATTAGCTATTGGGTTGGTGGTTCGGTACGACACCTTAATCGTCCTAATATTTCAATTGTTGAAGGCGAAAAGCTACCGTTAGATATATTTTATTCGTTTCATGGTAATGTTAGATTTCCGTTCTTATATGAGAATACAATAATGATGACAACAAATTTTATGGTACAAGGCCCATATAACCGTTTAGATATTGGTACCATTTTTCAACTTGATGCTATTCTATTAGGGCTTACAGCGGCCACTAATCCGGCACGAAATGATGGGAACGCTCATTTACTAACTTCCATTAATGCTTTTGTAGGATTAGAGTATCAAACCTTTCGTTTTGGCTTTTCATATGATAAGAACACATCTAATATAGGCCGCACGGATGGAGTGTATGAGTTATCTATGACCTATTTGTCACGTTGTAGGCGTTGTAATACCGATCGTAGTCGGAAGAAATAGATTGTTTTTCGTCCACTATCATTATGATGAAGTATGGCAAAGAAATCTCATCAAGATAAAATTCGTTAGTTCGAGTAAATTTTTCGAGTATAATGATAAAAATTTGTATCGAGAATAAGAATTTTAACAACCAAAAAGGCTTGCTATACAAATCTTCATACCACTGAACCACTCGAAATAACAGTAGGTAATTTATTTTATCAATCAATTAAAGTTACATTCTATTAAGTTGCTTAAATTAGTAGCAACCAACATTTTATAACATTGTTATCTCCAAAACATAAACGACTACTAAGTCAATCGCTACCAATCGCTATTATATGGCTGATTACAGGTTGGGTGTTTTTGTGGACAGAGCAATCCATTATAGGTCAAAAGGAACATACACCAGACTCAGCTATTTCTTTAACACCTAAAGTATTTTTGTTTGCAAGCTTAAGCGTTACTATTATTGGGTTTTTAGTTGGTTTTATTGAGTATAGATTTATAAATACACTTTTTAAACCTTATCGCTTCGTAATTAAGTTGTTGGGTAAGTTTCTATTCTATGTGTTTTTCATGGAGATTATTGTGTTTGTGACTTTTATTGTTGCAGCAAGTATAGAACAAAATATATCCATCTTTTCAAATGAAGTGTGGGAAAAATATTTGCTTTTCTTTAATAGTATAACCCATGCCACCACACTAATTCAGTTAGCGTTTTCCATGCTGTTGTCTTTATTTTATGTAGAGGTAAGTGAGCATTTAGGCCATTCAGTTTTAACCAATTTTATCACAGGGAGGTACCATCATCCAAAAACAGAGACTAGGTTATTTATGTTTAGCGATATGAAATCATCCACTCAGATAGCAGAAGCATTAGGGCATGATGTATATTTTCAGTTTCTCGCATCCTATTACAACGATTTATCAGATGCTATTTTACATCATAAAGGGGAGGTGTATCAGTATGTAGGTGATGAGATTGTATTAACATGGCCAAGTACAACTGATAGTTTTGCACAGTTGAGTTTAGATTGTTTTTATGCCATGAAAGCAGACTTAAAACAAAGGCAATCTCATTATATAAAAAACTATGGTATGTTTCCCGATTTTAAAGCAGCTATTCATATAGGTGAAGTAACTACAGGAGAAATAGGTGCATTAAAAAAAGACATATTTTTCACAGGAGATGTACTCAATACCGCAGCACGCCTCCAATCAGAATGCCAAACATATGGAGTAGATCTATTAGTATCCAAAGCTGTTGTTGATATAGTAACTTCAAATAGGTATCAATTTAACAGTCTGGGTTCAGTTCAATTAAAAGGAAAAACACAGGTAGTTGAACTGTTTTCAGTACATTAAGGGTTAGATAGATTGTTAGGTTTTTAAATTGTTATAGACATTTAGGCTGTAGAATCACTTTGCATATTATATTAACCACTCGCAATAATCATTAGTGTTGGTCTAGTTTTATTTACTAAATTTACCTTTATAGTTCAAAACTACAATGCCTAAGCAAAATTCCCTAACAGACGCTATTCAGCAATTAATAAGCGCTATTCTAAAAGCCCTAGGTTATCACAGCACTCCTAAGCGTACCTGGCACCAACATGTAGTACCCTATGAAGACGGCTGGGCAGTTCGTCGCGAAGGCAACAAGCGTTTTACCTCTAAGCATCGTAAGCAAGGCACAGCGATCCGCAAAGCCAAAACGTTGGCCAAACGCTATAATGCCGATGTTATCATTCACCGTGCCAGTGGTGGTATTCGTAAACGAATTAGCTACAAAAGCAGGTGATTTTGATGAATTATAGCTCTGTTAGAAGATTTTGAATGTTAACAAAACACTAAATATTTAAAAACTAATCATTTAAGACGTCTAAATGTCCCTTTTGCATCGTATCTTTAGTAACGATAAAAACAAGTGCTATGAACTCATTTCAAAAATTAAGATTAAGACTACTAAAATCTAGGTCACAGACCATAAGTGTACCTCAGCCAAAGGTGGAGGTGTCGCCTAAAGCTAAAGATGCTAATAAGACTGTTAAAGACGATGATGCTTTTATGTTCATCTAGTTTAAAATCTAAAAATAGTCTAAGATTCGCGCAGCTTCACTGAAATAGGATAATGGTCGCTATAACCATCTGTTGCAATTTTTTTACCCATACCACCAAAATGCTTAGGCACACCATAAGCACCAGGTTTTATCATTTCAGAGAAACGCTCAATACTCACAGAATCTGGTACTACTTTAATAGCACTGTTACTTTTTAGCATGTTTTCATTGGCCAAAAACTGGTCTAGCATATTAGGCTTATTTCCAAAGTAAAAACTAGCAGTACCATAATCCATTAAAGGCCACATTAGGTTTAAAAAATAAGGAATACGACCACGTACCACACGAGCTCTGCTGCGTAAGGCAAGCGCAAAACGTGTTAAAGATTCATTGAAAGGCTCATCATTAAAGTCACCCATGGCTAGTACCGGAGTAGCATCACCATGCACCTCTCTAATACGCTGATGGAAATAACTCAGCGTTTCACCAGCAATCTGTCGGTATCCTTCAGATTCGTATTGTCCACCACTGCGAGATGGCCAATGGTTAGCAATCAATACCAAACGCTGTTGGCCTTGGCTATGGTTGGTTAAAAAGTTAACCTGTAAAATATCTCTGGTGGCTGTTCGTCTAAGTACAAAATGGTCGTACACTTTAGGCTCGCCGTTTTCTTCTTCAACAGTGAACATATCAGCGTCATAAATAAAAGCTACATCAATACCTCGACGATCATCCGAGTCGTCATGAATCAAGGAGTAATTCCGATTTAAAACACCCATTTTCTGAATCAACAGATGAAGCACGTGAGCATTTTCAACCTCACAGACTCCAAGAATATCAGGACCGTTGCCATTATTTAACTGAATAATAATACGGTTAAGCTGGTCTAATTTCTGATTCAGTTGTGTTGGTCCCCAACCTTTAACATCACTGCCAATAGCACGTTGTAGTTTCTCCGTGCGTCTAGGAGAGTGTTCTATATCAAAGAGATTTTCTAAATTCCAGAAAGTAATGTGGTAGTCCATATCGTATATTGTTTTGGGATACGGCTAATAATTAGTTGGTTATAGTGGATGTTTAAAAGTAGTGGATTTTAGACTAAAATCAAAATAGGGTTAGTGAAGGAAGATTCATAGTTACAAAGAGGAAATCTAACAGAGATTTAGTATACTTGTTACACCAATAACAAAATACAATCAATAATGAAATTACTAGGAATAGGATCGCGAATTAATCATACAGAACATGGCAAAGGAGTTGTTACTAATGTCACGTCAAAACACTATTGGGTGACCTTTATAGATAAAGGTTTAGAGACCTTAGAGATCGATGAGGACTTTGAGGTTATTGAAGCAGCAGAGGATGATGTAGATACTGTAAGCTTTTATGAGGTTGAAAAAAGCCTTAAAGACATTCTTAAAAAATGGTCAGACGTATCAGAAGTAGTCACTATTGCAGATAAATGGAAAGGTGGAAAGCTAATAATGCAACCAGGAGATGAGAACTTAAAACCTAGTGAGTTACCGATAGATAAGTTCTTTCATAAAATTACCATGGTACGTGATCGCTTGCGCGTAATGGAGCAAAAGATAAACTCAAGTAATCTTGAAGAGCAAGAAAAGATAGATTTACAACAATACATTACCAGAAGTTATGGTAGCTTAACAAGCTTTAATGTATTATTTAAGCTGAAAACGCAGCAATTTGTTGGGCAGCGGTCTAAATAGTATTCAGTCGCAGTATTTTGTAGGCAGTCTCAGTAATTTGATACTTCTATCTAACAGTACTAATTAATTGATTAAAACTTTAATCCTTTAACCTCTCCCAGATTCAAATCGAACACTAGGAATTTATGGGTTGTGGGTAATTTGGCGCCACTTTCTGTTGTGATCCATTGATCCCAAGACGCTTCAAGGCCATCAATAGGTAAAATATCTACCCACATTTGAAAGCTTTTAGGTAGTCCGTTCTCATCCAAATGCCATAGATAAGAATCTCCAGGAGTAGTACCACCTTCGGTGTACGTTACAAGCAAGGACTTTTTACCATCTTCTGTTGTTACTAATCTACGTTCAGTTCCTTTGTCAAAGATTTTATAAGGTGCCACTAACCAAAAGGAATCATTATTAAAGTAGTCTGTAGCTTTATTGATGTAATCTAGTTTTTCAATACCGTTGTATTCGTCTTGACCAGCAAAGACTTTAGAATTATCAGAATTTTCAAAGTCTAAAATAACAGTCATGGCATCCCACGATACTTCACATGTATAATCTGTTTTGTACCATTTGTAGTGATGTCTGCCTTTAAAGGTCCATTCTATATAATCCGTATTGAGATATGCTTCTTCGTTTAAGGCATTTAACATGCTAGTCGCTAATTGGTCAGCTTCAGTGCCTAGTTTTCCAGTAGGTAAGTCCTCGTTATACTTCAAATACATAAACCCAAAGAAGAGTAGCGTAGGTAATGTAAAGAACACAATGAGCCCTCCTATGATTTTAAAAATACGTTTGGTCTTTGAGTTTTTTGGCATTGTAATGTTATTGTTCATTACGAGTAATAAGTTTTCAGTGCAATTGTAATAAGCCACAGAACAACATTACTCGTAATGAGTTGTATTATTAATTATCAGATTTATATCCTTTAGGGCGTTTCCAACGTACAGGAGCTTTAGGTTCTGGTTTTAGTTCAAATTCATTACCTTTTAAAAGTTTCAGAGCTTCTTGTACAGCACGTTCTAATTGAGGATCATTTCCTTTTGAAGTTTCTTTAGGATGCTGAATCACTTCAATATCTGGTGCCACACCTTCACCTTCTACAGCCCATTCACCATTCACATCGTAGAAACCACCACGAGGTGCTACCATGCGTCCACCATCAATAAATGCAGGTGTATCCCAAGTACCAACGAGTCCTCCCCAAGTTCTTGTACCGATTAATGGTCCTAAGCTTCTCATTTTAAACATGTATGGCAGTAAATCTCCACCAGAGCCAGCACGCTCGTTAATGAGCATAACTTTTGGTCCCCAAATACCAGCAATAGGTGTGGTCCAAGGACGTTTATCGCCAGCTTTACTGTTAAAGTAACCGTATATTTCTCTAGACATGATGTCCATCATATAATCTGCCGCAGAACCACCACCATTATTACGTTCGTCTATAACAACCCCTTTTTTATCCTGCTGAGCGAAATAATATCTGTTGAACGATGTAAAACCTCGGCCACCAGTGTTTGGTACATAGACGTAAGCGAGTTTACCATTAGATAGTTCATCAACTTTACGACGGTTGCCTTCAATCCAATCGATACTTCTTAAGCTACGTTCATTACTAACAGGTTTTACAAGTACGCTACGAGCATTGGTAAGTGTTGGTTGCGAATTTACCATTAAGGTAATTTCTCTGCCTGCAGTTTGCTCTAACAAAGCATAAGGATTGGTTTTGCTATCTAATGCAGTTCCGTTAATCGCAAGGATGTAATCACCTTCTTTAACGTCAATACCTGGTTTTGCCAAAGGAGCATCAATATTAGGATTCCAACGTTCTCCAGTGTAAATTTTAGAAATCTTGAAGTTGCCATTGGTTTTTTCAAAATCACAACCTAGCAACCCAACAGCGACACGATCTACATTAGGGAAATCACCACCAGAAACATAAGAATGTCCAACAGCAACTTCACCACTCATTATATCTACAACATAGTTTAAGTCTGTTCTGTGACGTACATGGTCTATCCAAGGTGCATACCATTTGTATACTTCGTCCCAAGGTGCACCATGAACATTATCTACATATAAGAAGTCTCTCATGTAGCGCCAGCCTTCTTTAAAAATTTGATGCGCTTCAGCTTTTGGATCTAACTTTATTTTGATGTTAATCTTTAAGTTGTCCTTTCCTGGTTTTGGTGGAGCAGAAGTACCTGTTAGTACCCAATTACCATTTTGAGAAAGCAAAATTGATTTTCTGTCGTTAGATGCTACCATTTGCGAAACGCCTTCTGCAAAGTCTGAAGCTTTTTCTTTTTCAACATCATACGAATGTACTTTTAGTCCTCTAGCATTAGGAATAGCCTCGGCAATAAAAACCGTGTTTTTAGGGCCTTTTAGTAATGCTACATAATTTCTCGCAGGTAAGTTTAATGCTACAGCTCTATCAAAAATGCCATCTTCATCAATTGTTACCGTAACACCATCAGATGATTTTTTATCGTCCTTTTTATCATCTTTCTTATCATCATTTTCCTTCTTTTCTTCCTCCATGTCACTTTTAGGAAGGTTAGGTGCTTTGTCACCTTTGCTTAAAACAACTGCGTATAAACTTCTGGTAAGATTGGCTGCAGGATCATAATTACTCATGTCTAACCAACCACTTTGCAATCCGTAGTTGGTGCTCGCTAACGTGTAAAGGTATTTACCAGACTCATCCCAAACTGGCGTGATGGCATCAGCTATAGGATCTGTAATCTGAATCACTTTTTTAGAGTCTATGTTGTAAGCAAAAATGGCTTTAAAATGGTTGTCTTGCTGTTTTGCGTATGCTATCCACTTGCTGTCTGGTGACCAAACAGGATTCATAGAACGGTTAGGATGCGCATATCGATCTGTATCAATCTTTTTTGTTTTTTTAGTTTCAAGATTAATAATCCAAACGTTATAATGTGTGTCTGTATAGGCGATGTGCTTACCATCTGGAGACCAATCTGGTTGAAAGTAAAATGTTGGATTTGGCAACGAAATTGCTTCGATATTATCACCTTTTTGGTCTGCTAACATTAGTTGGTATTCGCCACTTTTGTCAGAAAACCAAGCGATTTTATCACCATTTGGTGACCAGATAGGATTACGATCTGCAACAGCAGGAGAGTTGGTAATATTTTTCCATGTACCGTTTTCTTTAGGTACGGTAAAGATTTCACCACGATGTTCAAAAATAGCACGCTTTCCTGTTGGTGAAACATTAGGATTTATTAACTGTCTGGCAGAAACATTATCCCATTTTGTTCTGTAAAAATTGAGATCTGCTTTAACATCAATTTTTAATTGCTTTGTTTTGTTTGTTGAAGGATTGAAAACATGAAGATAACCACCTTGTTCGTAAATCAATTTATCATCACTCGCATCTAAACTTTTTACATCAAACTTTTTANGAAAAGTCACTTGTTTTTCTTCTTTAGTTGAAGGGTTAAAAGACCAGATGTTCATGGTGTAATCGCGTTCGGACATAAAATATACCAGTCCGTTTAACCATACAGGATCTAAATGACGCTCCTTTGTTGGTTGCGATGTTCTTACTAGGTCTTTTGTTTTTAAATCTACAACCCAAATAGGCATTGCTTGTCCGCCACGATAGTTTCTCCACTCAGCATCCCAACCTGTAATAGGAGTATAGGCGAGATGTTTGCCATCTGGAGACATTTCTCCGTAGGCAGCTCTGGGAATATCTAAAGCTTCTGGCAAACCACCATCTGTAGAGACTGTGAAAAATTTATTGGTCATGGTTGGCTGTGCTTCTCTTCCGGATCGGAATAATACTTTGCCATCTGGTGTCCATCCTTGCACAAAATCACCACCAGGATGGTAGGTCAAACGTTTTGGTTCTCCGCCTTCAGCAGGCATAACAAATACATCGACATTGCCGTCGTATTGCGCTGTAAAGGCAATTAGTTTTCCGTCATTAGAAAAATGAGGATTAGACTCATAGCCTTCATCACTGGTTAATCGTATTGCTGTGCCACCATTTAGAGATGATTTCCAAAGATCGTTGGCATATACAAAGACCACATCATCTCCATGAAGTGTAGGTTGTCTTAATAATTGTGTGCCTTGAGAAAATGTAAATAATGAGAAGCAGAATGCCAGAGTAACAATAACGTGTTTCATTTTTGGTTGGTTTTTGTTGGTGTATTAACATGTAGTAATGGGGAAGCTTAAAGATACAATTTCAAATTGATTTTTTTCTTAAAGAACGTTAAAACGGTTTATGAAAATTCTAATACAAGTTTGAGACATTTTATCAGTTAAGTAATTAGTGGCCATCTTTTCGGAAATTTCAAGACAACAAAATTCAAATTTTTTGAAGCAAAAGATATTAATGGAAATCTTTGAGTTGTGTTTAAAAAAAAGGAACTTCTCATCGAGAAGCTCCTTTTAATTTATAACGTAATTAAAACTAAACGTAATTAAAACTAATTTACAGAATAATCTTTTTAGTTATAACGCCTTCCGTAGAAGTAATATTGACCAAGTAAACACCACTGCTTAAGTTGGTTAAGTCGATAATGGACGTGGTTTCAATATCTTTAAGGCTAATAATTTTTATTAATTTACCAGTAGTATTATACACGCTAAAGCTATCTAGGTTCGTATTACCATTATATTCTAAATTATATGTACCATTGGTTGTACCTGGATATAATTTTACGGTATTACTTAACAAACTATTCTCATTAGTACCAAGTGTGTTACTGAAACTAAAGTTACTGATGGTGGCACTACCTGCACCGCAACAGTCATCACCTGAAAAGATTCTAAACGCAAAACTGTCTCCGCTCGAAACCGATATATCCATAATAGTGCCACTGGCTGTAGGCTGTGTAATTAAGGTTGCAACGCCGTTTACAACATAATAAAACTCTTCATATTCATCCTCATCATTGTTCACAAAGTCATAGGAAAAAGAAATAAGACCATCAGAAGTCACGGTAACAGCGTAGTCGTCCTGTAAATCACAACAGTCCCCAAAATCACTGTTATTACCATTAAAAATAATGGATGTAGGAGCATTTGTGGTGTCAACGGAGGCATCACTAGAAGCAGATGTACCTGTAAGTGTCCAATTGGCTGGGGCAAAATCACCACTGAACTGTGCATTTGCAGAAAATGCAAATACAATTGTTAGCATTAAAATGTAGAATTTTCTCATAAATTAGTTGGTTTTGTGTTGTACTACATGTACAACGTTTAATATTAAAGTGTTTTTGGTTTAACAATATTAATATATTTTTTTAATGTTTTTCAAATCTTTTTTTTTTGAAAAATAAATAAAATCAGATTTTATGGTAAGACTATTGTCTGATTACAAATTAAAATTATCACAATATTCAAAATGTTGAATTACAAAAAGATAAGTGTCGCAATGGATGCTTAGTTATGTCAAGATAGTATGAGTACTTAAAGAGTGTTAGAATGACTAATAACCAACAGCAGTATCGTCGCCTCTATGATCTGCACCACCTTCTAATGTGCCATTATCTAAAATTAAAATACCATCTACTTTGCCAATAACAGGTGAGCGCTTTAAGTTGATGGTATAGCCCAAGGCTTCTAATTCTTTAATGAGTTTGTTATCAAAAACATTTGGCTCCATTCGTATTTCATCTGGTAACCATTGATGATGAAAACGCGGAGCATCTACTGCATTTTGCATTGTAAGTCCAAACTCATGCACATTAACAATGGTTTGTAATACAGAGGTTATAATTGTAGATCCACCTGGTGTGCCCAACGTCATATAGAGTTCTCCATCTTTTTCTACAACAGTTGGTGTCATAGAACTCAACATTCGTTTTTCTGGAGCAATGCTGTTAGCTTCTGCTCCAATAAGGCCAAAGTAATTTGGTTCGCCAGGCTTGCTGCTAAAGTCGTCCATTTCATTATTAAGAAAAAACCCTAATTCTTCAGCATACAATTTAGAACCATAAGCACCATTTAGTGTCGTGGTTACAGCAATGGCATTACCGAATTGATCTACGATAGAGTAGTGCGTAGTTTCATCACTTTCATAACCAACAATATTACCATGTGATAAGTCATCTGAAGGAGTCGGTTTTTCAAATGAGAAGTTATTCATTCTATCTTGAAGATAGACATCACTCAATAAAGTTTCTGTTGGGATATCTACAAAATCTGGATCTCCTAAATAGTAGCTTCGGTCTGCATAAGCACGCTTTTCGGCTTCAACGATAACCTGAATAGTTTTTAAGGAGTTATGACCATAATCATCTAAATCGAAAGTCTCAATCATCTTCATAATTTGCCCTAAACAAATACCACCAGAGGATGGAGGAGACATGCTGGTGATGGTTAAATCGTCATATTCAAAAGTTACAGGATTTCGCCATTTGGCTTCATATTTCTTTAAATCTTCAAGTGTAATTATACTGCCTTCAGATTGAAGAAATGATACGAGAGTTTCCGCGGTTTTGCCACTATAAAATTCATTTCTTCCATGATCAGAGATACGTTGAAGTGTGTGTGCTAAAGCTTTGTTTCTTATTGTATCTCCGGCTTTAATAGATTTGTTAAATAGTATTTGCTTTTTGTTTACGGCATTGAAAATGCTATCGTAAGCAGCGAATCGTTTTGCTTGTCTTTTGGTTACAACGAAGCCGTTATTTGCTAGTTCTATAACAGGTTTTAAGACGGTTTTCACATCGAGCTTACCATATTTTTGTTGGGCTTCAAATATACCTGCAATTGTTCCTGGAACTCCAATAGCCATGCTGCCAACAGTGCTTAGGTTCTTAATCACATTACCATTGTCATCGAGATACATGTTTTTTGTTGATGCCAGCGGAGCCTTTTCTCTATAATCTAATGCGCCTTTTGTGCCATCAGCTAATCTAAAAACCAGAAATCCACCACCACCAAGATTACCAGCATAAGGATAGGTTACAGCCAAAGCCATTTCGGTTGCCATCATAGCATCAAAAGCATTACCACCAAGTTTTAGAATTTGTACACCAATCTCTGAAGCCTCTTTTCTGGCACTAACAACCATTGCTTTTTCTGCAATAGTCCCACGTGTATTAACCTCTGTTTTATGCTGTTTTGATACATCTTTACAAGCAATAAAACTGAATAAAATTAATAATGTTAGAAAGCGGTTTTTCATAGTTCGAATTGCTTTTTTATTTTAATTAGTTTTGAGTTGCTGTAGGCTCTTAATTCTTCAAAAAATGTGGTAAACTCATGTTCAAATTCTGAGTAATGTTCTTTTAGCTCTTTAGTAGCTTCATTCATTTTAGATTTGCCTTTGGTACGTTTATTCATTCCATTTAATACAAGTTGAATACCTTCAACTGTGGCATAGCTTAAAAGCCAGTTGCCTTCAATCATTATTGGTGTTAAATGTTTGAAGCGATCTGGTAAAATTTCAAAATTAGCATTAAGACTTTGGTAAAAATCGTCTATATATTTTGCTAATGGAATATCTGAATATTGTTGCCAGTTTTTTGCCAAGAAATGGTCATAGAAAATATCAACTATAACTCCACTATAATGCCCATAATTTTTGTGTAAACGCTTGGTGCTTTGTCTAAAAGTAGGATGCGCATCTGTAAAGGTGTCAATAGCTCTGTGCAGCAAAATTCCAGCTTGAACTTTTTTAGGGTAAGCTTTGTATTTATTGCCTCTAATGCCATCGGCAACAAAATTTCCGATGGTTAAGAGCTCGTCGTCTCCAGATAGATAAATGTGGGCTAGAAAATTCATAGGCTCGAATTTACGAATTCGTAATAACAAAATAGGATTAACATCTTATATTTGCTCAAAATCAAAAATCTATGACTTTAATTAAATCTATTTCAGGAATTCGTGGAACTATTGGAGGTGCTGTTGAGGACAATTTAACGCCAATTGATGCAGTAAAATTTGCAGCAGCTTACGGTACTTGGCTAAAGCAACAACGCAATAAGGACAACTACAGAGTTGTGGTTGGTAGAGATGCACGTATTTCTGGTGAAATGATTCAGAGTTTAGTAATGAATACCTTAGTTGGTATGGGAATTCATGTTATAGATTTAGGCCTATCAACAACACCTACCGTTGAGGTTGCTGTACCAATGGAACATGCAGATGGTGGTATTATTTTAACAGCAAGCCATAACCCAAAACAATGGAATGCTTTAAAATTATTGAATCATAAAGGTGAGTTTTTAAATGGAGTAGAAGGCAAGAAGATTCTTGATATTGCTGCATCTAACGATATGACTTTTGCTGAGGTGGATGACCTTGGTAAGATTACTAAAAACGATGCGTATATCGACTTGCATATCGATGAGGTTTTAGATTTACCGTTAGTCAACAAAGATGCTATTGAAGCCGCTAATTTTAAAGTAGTAGTAGATGGCGTAAATTCTACAGGAGGTATTGCGATTCCTCTATTATTAGAGCGTTTAGGTGTTGAACCTGTAAAATTGTATTGCGAACCAACAGGTTATTTTCCGCATAATCCAGAACCCTTAAAGGAGCACTTGGGTGATTTAGCAAAAGCTGTAGTAAAAGAACATGCTGATTTTGGTATAGTGGTAGATCCAGATGTAGATCGTTTAGCCTTTATGGATGAAAAAGGAGAAATGTTTGGTGAAGAATATACTTTAGTGGCTTGTGCAGACTATGTGTTGAGTAAAAATCCAGGAAATACCGTTAGTAATATGAGTTCTACACGTGCCTTACGCGATGTTACCGAAAAGCATGGAGGAACTTACGAAGCCAGTGCAGTTGGTGAGGTAAATGTGGTAGAATTGATGAAGAAAAATAATGTGGTTATTGGTGGTGAAGGTAATGGAGGAATTATTTATCCTGAGTTACATTATGGACGCGATGCGTTAGTTGGTGTGGCTTTATTCTTAAGTCTTTTAGCAGAGAAAAAGATGTCGGTAAGTTCATTACGTGCAACGTATCCGAATTACTACATGAGTAAGAAGAAAATTCAATTAACACCACAATTAGATGTTGATGCTATTTTAAAAACTATGGAAGCTAATTACAGTCACGAAACATTAACAACCATAGATGGTGTAAAAATTGATTTTGCAGAAAGTTGGGTACACTTAAGAAAGAGTAACACCGAACCTATTATTCGTATTTATACCGAAGCTCAGTCGCAAGAAGCTGCAGACGATTTAGCAGATCGTTTTATTGCTGAAATAAAAGCTATCGCTAATATTTAGTATCTTTAAGTTATGATTTCTGAAGCAACTACACATAATAAATCTACGCTTGAAGCTTATTTTGAGCAATTTAGAAAACACATTGTTGGTCAAGATCAGACATTTGTATCTCCTTTTGGTGAACAAAAAATAATCTATACAGATTGGACGGCTTCAGGACGTTTGTATAGACCAATAGAAGAAAAACTACTTAATGAGTTTGGCCCTTTTGTAGCTAATACTCATACTGAAACGACGGTTTCTGGTACAGCTATGACAAAAGCGTATCACAAAGCCAAACACATTATAAAGGATCATGTTAATGCTAATGAGGACGATGTTTTAATTGTTACTGGTAATGGAATGACAGGTGTGGTTAATAAGTTTCAACGTATTTTAGGACTAAAAATTCCTGAGAATCTAAGAGATTATACAACTGTGCCAGATGAAATGCGACCTGTTGTTTTTATCTCACATATGGAGCATCACTCTAACCAAACCTCATGGTTAGAAACCATTGCAAAAGTAGAAGTAGTGCCACCAGACGATAACGGTTTATTCTGTTTAAATAATCTTGAAGTATTACTAGAACAGTATAAAGACAGAACATTAAAAATTTGCTCTATTGTTGGTGGATCTAATGTTACAGGCATACAAACACCATATCATAAGGCAGCTAAGCTTATGCATCAGCATGGAGGTGTGTGTTTTGTGGATTTTGCATGTTCGGCACCTTATGTAGATATAGATATGCACCCAGAAGATGAAGAAGAACAGCTTAATGCTATATTTTTCTCACCACATAAATTTTTAGGTGGACCAGGTACTTCTGGTGTGTTGGTTTTCAATAAAAAATTATATCATAATATGGTACCAGATTGTCCTGGAGGAGGAACTGTAAGTTGGACGAATCCTTGGGGAGAGCATAAATACATTGATAACATTGAAGACA
Source organism: Winogradskyella sp. (assembly GCA_002722255.1). Taxonomy (GTDB): domain Bacteria; phylum Bacteroidota; class Bacteroidia; order Flavobacteriales; family Flavobacteriaceae; genus Winogradskyella; species Winogradskyella poriferorum. The sequence goes on from PBLD01000003.1 coordinate 376,469, forward strand.
GAGAAGATGGTGGTACACCAGGATTTCTTCAAACTATAAAAACAGCCTTATCCATTAAGCTGAAAGAACAAATGGGTGTTAGTAATATCCTTGAGCGCGAGCATGAGCTTATAGATATTATCTTCAATAAGCTTCAACCGGTTTCTAACATTAATATTTTGGCTGGTCAGCATCAAGATCGTTTGGGAGTTATTTCGTTTTATATCGATGATTTGCATTACAACCTTGGTGTAAAATTATTAAACGACAGATTTGGAATACAAACACGTGGTGGATGTAGTTGTGCTGGTACGTATGGACATTTTTTATTACACGTAGATCAGCAAACATCTAAAGAGCTAACAGACGAGATTTCTATTGGAGATTTAGTCCGCAAGCCAGGTTGGATACGTATGTCTATTCACCCAACAACAACCAATGAAGAGATTGAGTATGTTTGTAATAGTATTGTTGACTTAGCTAAAAATCACGAGGAATGGGCTAAAGACTATGAATACTCTCGTTGCAATAACGAATTTATCCATAAATCTTTAATCGATAAACCATGTACTACGACTAATGTAGATGGTTGGTTTGATTTGGATTAATAACCATCAAACTTATATTTTATTTAAAACGTTCAGGAACCTTGTCTCTGTGCTTCCAACGTTTATGTGTCCAAAGATAATATTGAGGAGCTTCTTTAATTTGTTGTTCAACTAGTTTAAAGAAGATATCTGTAATTTCGTAGTCTTTATATTCTTTAGGGTTTTCTGTAATTGTTTGAAATGTGGTTTCGTAGTATCCTCTTTTTAATCGTTTTACACTAAAAAATACAACAGCCATATCAAGTTTTTTTGCAAGCATTTCTGCACCAGTGTACATAGGTACTTTTATACCCATAAATTCATTCCAGTGAAAGGCTTTATTTGCTTTTGGAGATTGATCTGAGACAAATCCATTAATAGTAAGTTCCCCATTTCTTTTGGCTTTTGCAAGAATCTCAAAGGTTTCTTTTGTAGTAATTAAATGTGAATTGTACTTAGCACGTATTCTCTTTACTAGTTTGTCAAAATGTTTATTAGCTAGTCTTTTATACACAGCATAACCTTTATACTTCAAGTAAGTTTGTAATATAAATATCCACTCCCAACTGCCATAATGAGCGCACATAAGTATAATGCTGCGTTCTTTTTCTTCAAGCTTATGTAGTTCTTCAATATTGGTAAACTTGAAACGCTTTTTCATTTCTTTCTCAGAAATAGTTAAAGATTTAATAGCTTCAACTATCATATCACATAAATGATGATAAAATTGACTAGTAATGGTAGCTATTTCCTTTTCAGGTTTATCAGGAAATACCAGACGAAGATTCTCTTTTACAGTAGACTTTCTATATCCGAAAATTTTAAAAAGAAAGATGTATAATACATCAGAAAGACCATAGAGTAATCTAAACGGCAAAATAGAAATTAACCAAAGAATAGGATAAATGAGAATATAGGCAATAAGTTGCATGAAAGTATGTTAGTTTTGCAACAGCAAATATATGCTATATTTGATTTATAAGATTAGAGTTTATGTACAATTTAGATTCCGTTACTGTTGCAATTATTGCAGCTAATGTTATAATGTCTTTAAAAGGTTTTGATGATCGTTTATTTTTTGAAAAGTATAAGTTTAATGTAGGTAGTATAAGACGTGGAGAACAAATAAGAATGTTTAGTTCTGGTTTTTTACATGCAGATTCTAAGCATCTATTGTTTAATATGGTAACGCTTTTCTTTTTTGCTCATACCGTTATAAAAGACCTTGGAAACATAAATTTTATAACTGTTTATTTGGCAAGTTTAATTTTTGGAAATTTACTCTCATTGTATTTTCACAAAGAAGAGTTTTGGTATAGTGCTATTGGAGCAAGTGGTGCGGTAACTGGCGTTTTATACTCAGCTATTTTATTAGAACCGAATATGCGAATTAATTTTATACCAGGCTATATATTTGGTATTGGTTATCTGCTATATTCCATATACGGAATGAAAAACAGAGTTGGAAACATAGGCCACGATGCACATTTTGGTGGTGCTGTAGGAGGTTATGCTGTGACTTTAATTTTAAAACCCAGTTTGTTTGAAACCGATTTAGCTCATATAGGTTTATTAGCCATTCCTATAATTATTTTGTTTGTGCTTTATAAAACCGGCAAATTACATTAAAAAGAAAAAGCCTGCATAGTGCAGGCTTTTTTATATCAAAAAATCACGCAAATTAAGGATTACCAAGAAGCTCTTTAATTTTAAGCTCTAGCGCAGCACCTCTTAAATTTTTTGCTACGATTTTACCTTCCTGGTCTAAGATGTAGGTAGCAGGTATAGATTTTATATTGTATTGCTTAGCAACAGGATCGTTAAAGTACATTAGGCTAGATAAATGGTTCCATTCTAATCCATCTTTTTCTATGGCATCTAACCACGNTTTTTTAGGATCTTTTTGGTTTGGTGCACCGTCTAATGAGACACCAATAATTTCTAAACCTTTATCATGGTACTGCTCGTATACCTTAACTACATTAGGGTTTTCTCTTCTGCAAGGACCACACCATGCTGCCCAAAAATCTATAATAGTTACTTTTCCTTTTAAGTCATTTAAACTTACCGTTTCACCTTCTGGTGTTTTAGACTCAAAGTTTGGGGCTATCTTACCTACATCTAAATGAGCTATTTTTTCGTATTCTTTATAAAGTTCATCTAGTCTTTGCTTTACAATTTGACCTCTTTTAGATTCCTTTAAATTGGCAGGAAAACTTTCAAAAATCTCTTTGTATTTTACAACATCAAAAGTAGGTCTGCTAGATTCTAATTGAATAAGATTTAAACTAAAATAACTATCGTTATTGTTTTCTACAAAGCTAAGTGGATACGCCAATTGTCTTTGTCTCATATTATCCATAGCTTTCTTGATAGAATCTCTAGTTTCTGGTGCCGGCTCTTGTCCTAGTTCTTGAAATCTTTTCATAATTGCCTCTCCTTCTTTTCTAAATTCTAGCATTCCATTCTGAAAATCTTCATAACTTTTGTTAGATTCAGAACCAGTAACCTTAGAATCCATTGGCATTTTAGAATTGAAATCTATATTTATATCGCTGTTCTCAAGCATAAAAACCATATTTCCCGGAGTTCCATCGGCAGATAAAAAATATACACCAGGTTCTTCAACAGCACCTTTAATATTAAATTTTCCATCCATTACAACGGCAGAGTCTTTTATAACTTGTTTTCCTTTTTCATCAATTTGAGCCAAACGTACTCTAACACCATTGTGTATGCCTTCAGCATTACCATTTATAACATATCCTGTTTCTTTACTTTCATTACAACTTGCAAATACAAGTGTTACAACTAATAAGATTAGTAATTTTTTCATTTTTATCATTTTCAATTTTTGCTTAGCAAATATAACAACCTAGGCTGATTATTCTAAGATTTCGATGTGAATTAAATCTTAAATAGAATTCTTTAACTTTTTTAACAATCCCATATTTTACAATACTTTTGTAATAAATCTAATGACTATGCATAATGATACCATTGTAGCCTTGGCAACACCATCAGGTAGTGGCGCTATTGCTATTATAAGATTATCTGGTAAAGACGCTATTGCGATAGCCTCTTCAGCTTTTAAATCTGTTTCTGGTAAAAATCTTCAAAATCAATCTACTCATACGATTCATTTAGGTCATATTATAGATGGTAGTAAGACTATAGATGAGGTTTTGGTGTCTGTTTTTAAAAACCCAAATTCGTATACAGGTGAAGATGTTATAGAAGTGTCATGTCATGGATCGCCTTATATTCAACAAGAAATTATACAACTTTTTTTGCGACAAGGTTGTAGAATGGCAAATGCTGGTGAGTTTACACTTCGTGCATTTTTAAACTGTAAATTAGACTTAAGTCAAGCCGAGGCTGTAGCTGATTTAATAAGCAGTGATAATGAAGCTTCTCACCAAATTGCCATGCAACAAATGCGTGGTGGCTTTTCTTCAGAAATAGCCAAATTAAGAGAAGAGCTTTTAAACTTTGCATCTCTAATAGAGTTAGAATTAGACTTTGCTGAAGAAGATGTTGAGTTTGCAGACAGAACTCAATTTAAAGAATTAATAGAGCGCATCACATTTGTATTAAAACGTTTAATAGATTCTTTTGCTGTTGGTAATGTGATTAAAAATGGAATTCCTGTAGCAATTGTAGGAGAGCCTAATGTTGGTAAATCTACACTCCTTAATGCGCTATTAAATGAAGAACGTGCCATAGTATCTGAAATTGCTGGTACTACAAGAGATACTATTGAAGATGAAATCTCTATTGGAGGCATAGGTTTTCGATTTATTGATACAGCAGGAATAAGAGATACCAAGGATGTGGTTGAAAGTATAGGAATAAAAAAGACTTTTGAAAAAATAGAACAATCTCAAGTTACAATTTATCTTTTTGATGCTAGTAAAAATATTAACAGACTAGAAGAAGTAAGAATTGAGATTGAAAAGATTAGAAATAAATACCCTCAAAAGCCATTATTGGTCATAGCTAACAAAATAGACCAATTAGATGATACTCAATTGGCAAAGATTAATTCTACTATTGCAGATGTTTTACTACTCTCTGCTAAAACAGGATTTGGTGTTGAGCAATTAACAAATTCATTATTAAATCTTATAAATACTGGTGCTTTACGAAATAATGAAACCATAGTTACCAATACTCGACATTATGATGCTCTTTTAAAGGCTTTTGAAGAGATTCAAAAAGTGAAATATGGTTTAGAAACAGGGCTTTCAGGCGATTTGTTGGCTATAGACATTCGCCAAGCCTTATACCATTTTGGTGAAATTACAGGTGAGATTACTAACGATGACTTGCTTGGAAATATTTTTGCTAATTTCTGCATCGGGAAGTAACTTACTTTCTTTTATTTATTAATATATTGATTTTATTGACTTTACAGTTTTTTATCTTCTTTTTTTTGTTGCTTTTTTGCTCTTTTTTAACTAAATTTGTTGTATATCTGTTGCCTTAAATACGGATTTGTTGCCCAAATCTGTTGGCTAAAAGATTGGCGAAATGATGCACCATATTGCCCCACGTTGCACCATAACGCTACATAAAGCACCATTTATGAGCAGTAATTTATACATCCCAAAAACCTGTAAACATTGCGGTAATGCTTTTACAGCACGCACAACAGTAACTAAATACTGTGGTGATACTTGCGCTAAAAAAGCCTATAAGGCACGTAAGCGTAAAGAAAAAGTACAAGCTACTCTCACAAAGGATATGCAGCAGCAAAAGGAAGCTGTCCAAATTCCAAACCTCAACACGGTAAATAACAAAGATTTTTTAAGCGTGACAGAAGCTTCACAATTGATTGGTGTAAGTAGATGGACGATTCAAAGAATGATTCAACAAGGACGCTTAAAAGCAGTCCCTTTTGGAAGAAAACGTATTGTAGTCAGATGGCAAATAGAAAACCTCTTTAATTAACATCCTATGAAAGTAACATTAAGACAACGCAAAAAGAATGATAAGATAAGTCTGTATTTAGATTACTATCATAAAGGAAAACGCAANACCGAGTATTTGCGATTATACCTTACACCTAATCCTAAAACTAAAACNGAAAGAGAGGTTAACAAGAAAACCAAGCAATTAGCAGAAACCATTTGCGCACAACGTCAAATAGAAATACAAAATGGTATTTATGGCTTTCAGGATATTGAGAAATTAAAAGGCAGTTTTATTACTTATGTTACGNCTTTAGCTGAAAAGAAAAATACCAGCTCTGGCAACTACGGGAATTGGAACAGTATGCTAAAACACTTGAAAATTTTTTGTCCTACGGATGTAAGTTTCCAAGATTTGGATAAATCATTTGTTGAGCGTTTCAAAGAGTATTTAGACAAAGATGCTATGGCAAGAGCAGGTAAAAAATTGTCTCAAAACTCTAAATATTCATACTATGGTAAATTTTGCGCAGCTTTAAAGCAAGCGGTTAAGGATGGTATTTTAAAAGTCAATCCTGCTAATGGTGTCGATTATTTCAAACAAGGAGAACCTCAACGAGAATTTTTAACGCTTGATGAATTACAAAAGGCAGTCAACACAGAATGTGAGTTACCACTATTAAAAAATGCGTTTATATTTTCAGCCCTTACCGGATTACGTTGGTCAGATATTGAAAAATTGGTATGGTCAGAAATCCAACACTCTAAAGAAATGGGTTATTACATACGTTTCAGACAAAAGAAAACCAAAGGTGCTGAAACATTACCAATTTCAGAACAGGCAAGAGAATTATTAGGTGAAGCAGGAAAACCCGAAGCAAAAGTTTTTGAAGGTTTACATTATAGTGCCTGGTCAAACCTTAAATTGCAACAATGGATGTTAAAAGCAGGTATTACTAAAAATATTACTTTTCATTGTGCCCGTCATACCTATGCCACTTTACAATTAACTTTGGGTACAGACATTTACACGGTATCAAAATTATTAGGGCATAAAGAATTAAGAACCACACAGATTTACGCCAAAGTAATTGATGATAAAAAGAAAGAAGCTGCTAACCGTATTCAATTGGATTTATAATGAAAGGAAATGTATTTGCAAGCTTGGTATCGATTACCAACGGTTTACATAGAGACAATAGATCAGAAAGAGAATTTGATATTCTGAACTCTGAATTAAAGGAAATCCCAAAAGCTAATAATGCGGTTTTTAAAGTAAACTTTAAAAGACCTTTAAACAGTAAAAAAGAATATTACTTTAAGTTGATTTCAAATGATACTGAAACCGAATTAGCAGCATTAAAATCCGAATTTCCAACCGATGCAGGAGAACCCGAAAGCAAATACAGATATACAAGACAATTTAATAAATACGATAAGTATTTAAAGGACATTGCCAACTATATCAAAAAACAGTCTATAAGTAAGGATTTAGGCAACGATACCGATTATATCATCAATTACTTAAAAGTGTCTGCAATTCGCTTATACATCGAACTACAAGAACAATACGGACAATTTTCCGAAACTGCTTTATTCTCAATCCAAGAAATAGCCGAAAAGTATTTTAGCGATACTGATTTTGATACTTATGTATTTGTGAAATTAGAAGCTGTTAAAAAAGAGGTAGTTAAAAAAACAAACAAACCGAAGAGTAAGCCTAAAACTTCATTTGGTTATAAAGGAAATAATAAAACCAACCTTATTAAAATAATTGAGCAACTTCAATTAAAAATAGATTTATTAGATTATCGGACAACAACTCATCAATTATTGGAAGTTTTAACTACCAATGACTTTACTAAAATAGATTTCAAAATATATTTTGAGGCAAATACAACAGCAGTAAGATATTTTTTCGATAAACTCAAACATCAATTCAAAGATTTAAAACTATCGCTTATTGAAAAATCTGATAAGTTTTATACGAAAAACGATAATATATTAACTGCTCAAAATTTATCTTCTAGCAAACAGTTTACTTTCAAAGAAAAAGAAATCATTGACAATATTTTCAAACAAATGCAATAAAAAACATTGAGAACATTGATAAATATCAATGTAATCTCAATCCTATCTGAAAATCTCAACTTTTTAAAAATCTACATTTTAAACCTTTGTCCTGTTCTTGAAAACCAAGAATGACATTTGGCCAGATGTTCTCATTTATTTAAAACAAAATAAACGATGGACACAAANATCATCGAAAAGTTAGACCGCATTGAAAAACTCTTATTAGAGCAACAAACAATGCAAAAGCAAGTATTAAACTTTAATGAAACTTGCAAGTATTTAGAATTATCTCAATCGNACTTGTATAAACTCACAAGTACGGGAGCCATTCCACACTATAAACCGAATGGTAAAAAGATTTATTTCCAACGAGAAGAATTAGACCATTGGTTACTTCGTAACCGTATGGACTCACAAGACGAAATCGAACAGCAAGCTGCCGATTACTTAATTAAGAAAGGTGCGGTGAAGTTATGACTGAAATAATCGATTTACTGTTGACGCTCTCTCAAGAAATAAAGGACATTAAAGCACGTATCGAGTTGTTACGACATACGAGAGCAGAAGTATTAAAAGATGCGTGGATAGACAATCAGGACGTATTGCAGACCTTACATATCAGCAAACGAACTTTACAAACCTTGAGAGATAACGGAACAGTGCCTTATAGCAAAGTAAAGGGTAAGTTTTATTACAAGGTGTCTGATATAGAGCAATTGCTTCAAGACAACTACTACAACCATAATTTTAAAAGAGATGGAAATAAGTAGAGAGGCAATTTTAAACAAAACACATTACGGCATAAAAATTTATGCCTATGTATTAAGACAATATTATCCTGATACAACAGTCCTTTTTGTAAAAGGAAGGGACTGCGGGATAACCCGAAACCCTTTTAATGGTGGTAAAGAAACCTTACGGATTCATATTGATGGTGTAATAGCAACACATAAAGACACAGAGCTAAAGACCTTTAACGGTGATGTATTCGATTTTGCACAATACCATTTCAGAATAACCGATGAAGAAGAATTGTTACTCAAGATTAACCAAGAGTTGCATCTCAATTTAGAAGTCAAGGAAAAAAACGAATTAGATTGGTTGAATAATCCAGACTATACCTGGTATGGGTATTGTAGCTTTTTCAAAGCCCCAGTTCGCAATGTGTTTCCTACGGAAACTATGCGATTACATCAAGTATTTGCATTAATCACAAGTGATAAATACAAAAAGATCACTGAAGATTTAAGAGCAATAACCGATGTGAAAGAAGCACGTAAATTCAAAGCGAATCGCTTTGATTACGTCACTTTTTCAGGAACGTTTGAAAAGCGAAACGATAACAATTTATTACAGCATTCCAATCTATTAACTATTGATTTCGACCATTTGGATAATCTTCAAGAGTTAAAAGCACAATTACTAAACGATGAATATTTTGAAACCGAAATGCTATTTACATCACCATCTGGTGATGGCCTAAAATGGATTATCAGAATAGATGTTTCAGAAGTAACACATTCAGAGTATTTCACGGCTGTAGCCAATTACATTAAGTATACTTATAACATAGTGGTTGACCAGTCAGGTAAAGACGTTTCCAGAGCGTGTTTTTTACCATACGACCCAACAGCCTTTTTACATAAAAGACACCAAGCATTATGAAATGAGCTTCTAAAAGTTTTTCAGTTTTGAGAAACTTGAAGGCGAATTGCATATGACCTTTTTAATAAAATATTAAATACATATGACCAAAATATTTAATCCAAAAGAATGGTTGGAAGTTCTAGAAGAACAACCGCAACCAATAAGCAACAACGCAACAACTAATGTTGTTGCTGATAATGACATTGAAACCTACGTTTCAGCAATTGAGCAATCAGGGATAGACATAACAGGAAATTATGCCACTTGGAGAGATTTAGGATTTGCTTTAGCTGAAGAATATGGTGAAACAGGAAGAGACTATTTCCACCGAATAAGCAAAAACTTTATAGGCTATGATTCAAAAGAATGTGACGAACAGTTTAACAAATGCCTTAATGCCAAAGGGGATGGAATTACTATTGCAACATTTTACCATTATACGCATCAAGCAGGTATAAAACCATTAAAGCAACAAAACAACAACGATGTTGCAACAAGTGTTGCAACGGTTGTTGATGCACCAGAACAATCTATGCCAACAATACCTAAAAAGGTATTTGAAACACTACCGCAGTTTTTACAACAAGTTGTAAATCCTGCAAGCAGTCAAGAAGAAAAGGACATTTTATTATTAGGAGCATTAACAGCATTTAGTGCTTGTTTTCCGAAACTCTTTGGTATCTACGACCAACGCAAAGTATTTAGTAATCTATACCTATTTGTAACCGCACCTGCTTCTGCAGGTAAAGGCAGACTCAACCAAATTAAAAATTTGGTAGACCCTGTTCATAAATCAAAACGAGAGCAAGCTAAAGTATTAAAACAACAATTTAATACAGAAATGGCAACGTATAATATGAATAAGGGTAAGGATGAAAATTTAGAAAAACCTAGTAAACCACCTGAAAGGATGTTGTTTATCCCTGCCAATAATAGTGTAACAGGAGTATATCAACTAATATCAGATAATGAGGGTAAAGGATTAATTTTTGAAACCGAAGGAGATACATTAGCGCAAGCCTTTAAAAGCGATTACGGTAACTATAGCGATGGTTTTCGTAAAGCATTTCATCACGAAACAATAAGCTATTACCGTAGAACAGATAGAGAATATGTAGATATTGAAAAACCGTGTTTATCAACGGTATTATCTGGTACACCAAAACAGGTGGCAACATTAGTACCTAATGCAGAAAATGGATTGTTCAGTCGCTTTATGTTCTATTATATGAATATAAAACCCACTTGGAAAAATGTATTTCAAAATAACAACAATGTAAGTTTAGATGATTATTATAACCAACTTGGAGATGAATTTTTGGGCTTATATAAAACACTAAAGAATAACCCAGAGATTGAAATACGTTTATCCGAAACGCAACAGCAACAATTCAATAGATTTTTTGAATCCTTACAAACCAAATATATCAATCTACAACCCGAAGAATACATTGCAACAATTAGGCGTTTAGGCTTAATTGCTTTTAGATTAATGATGTTATTTACAGCATTTCGCATTATGGAGGATGGTGATGTAAATACTATTAAAGAATGTGAGGATATTGATTTTCAAAATGCATTAGCAATCATTTCAATTTTAGTAAAGCATAGTAGTAAAGTGTTTAATGATTTACCAATAGAACAAAAAGCTGTAAAACGTCTAAATCGTAAAGAAAGATTTTTAGAGAGTTTACCAAAACAGTTTAATAGACAAGACTATTTGGAATTAGCAACCAAACAAAATATTCCGCATAAAACGGCAGAAGGGTATATTACCAAGTTTGTTGAAGCAGGTTTATTACATAGAGAAGCCCATAATACCTATACAAATCCCTCAAAATCACAACAGGGAAATTGAGGAAACAAAGGATTTAAAGTAGATTTTTCCTTAAATCCTAAACTTCCTTAAATGTCACATTGAGCACAGTCGAAATGCTGTTAACAACTGTTTATATATATTATATTGGTTAAATTCTAATAGTCTAATTAATGTTATTACTTTAGAATTAAGAGAATATATCCACTCATTCACTAAAATAATATAATTTACTATTAAGGAAATAGCAATATGGATGTTGCTTTTAAAGAAAGATTTGATGAGTGGCAATTGTTTTATGTAATATATAAAAAAAACTTATTTTAATGATTTTATACAAATAATTATTCATTAATTTAACTTATAAAAATTTTTTAATGATAAAAATTCCAATTATTATAGAAACTTTTGCATTTTTGGTGCATGATATTTCTCAACATAACATAACTATTCCAATCATTGCTGGAATTCTTGCTTCAATGCTTCATGTTATTTCTGGGCCAGACCACTTGGCAGCCGTTACGCCATTGGTGATTGAAACTAAAAGAAGAGCATGGAAAATAGGCTTATTTTGGGGACTTGGGCATTTACTGGGTATGTTGCTTATAGGTGTGTTATTTCTATTATTTAAAGATGTTATTCCAGTTGATGCTATTTCTGCTTATAGTGAACAATTGGTGGCTTTAGTGTTAATTGGTGTAGGGCTCTGGGCCTTTTATCGCATTTTTAATAAGAAAAAGAAGCACCTACATCCACATGTGCATAGAGAAAAAGAAACCTATGCTCACATACACGAACATGTACACAATCATAATGAAGGTCATGGGCATACTCATGATAAAATTGTAAAGCAAAATATATTATCTTCTTTGGGAATAGGTTTTTTACACGGATTGGCTGGCGTTTCACATTTTTTACTATTGCTGCCTGTATTGGGTTTTGAAGATAATTCTGAAGGCTTTCAATACATTTTAGGCTTTGCTATCGGAACGGTTTTAGCAATGTCTGCTTATGCTTTAATTCTTGGAAAGTTAACATCGTATTCAAAGCATCAACATAATGATAGCTTTTTTAAGGGTATTCGGTTCGCAGGTGGATTGTTTGCTATTGTAATTGGAATATATTGGTTGTATTTAAGTTTATAAATTACAAATTATTATTCTGTGATTTCCAGTATCCGCAATAAATAATTGATTGTTTTGCGTAGTTATGGAAAAAGGCCAATAAATAGCACTTTGTGTTCCTGTTAAATTGCCTTTGTATTCACTACTGGTTTGAAAATCTGGGCGACCAATAAGCCAATCGGCTGATGCGTTATTAGATTTAGGAATACTATCAAAGCCTAATACGCGACTGTTTCCAGTATCATTCACCAAAATACCATCCTTATAGAAACAAGCATCGTAAGTCCAATTTAGTGTATTTGCTTCGGGAGATAATCTAAATTGATTTTGCCCACAAGCATCAAAATTATCCTGTCCAATAATGATATTTGCTGGCTTACTAAAAGCATTATTTTTATCGTTCCAAACTAAAATCCTGTAAAATTGGGTATCTGCAATGGCCAAAACCCCATTTTCACTTATTTTAATTGAATACGGCCAAATAGGGTCGTTGTTTTCATAATCTCTTGTATTAAAATTGGGCTTACCAATAACTTTATTAGCCGCCGCAAAATTTACTGTTGGAATGTCATTAAAAAACAAAACTCGCCTGTTTCCAGTATCAGCAATCCAAAGACTTTTTCCATCCGAAAACACACCGTAAGGCCAATTTAATGTGTTGGCTTTGGGATTAGCTGCTTGTCCTTCTACATTAGGTTGATTGGTTTCAAAGTTAGGTTGCCCCAAAACAACATCTGCGGGTTGCGCATTTTTTGTTGGTAAAGTGTGCCAAATTAATGCACGATGATTCCAAGCATCAGCAACTATTAATTTTTCACCATTACTCCATAAACCAGAAGGGTAATGCAATGTTTTTGAACTCACTGAAGCATTGGAATTTCTACCAGAATCTTTAATAAGTTCCTGACCTAAAATCACATCGGGTTCGGCAAATTCTGTTGTTGGAATCGTATTCCAAATAAACACTCTATTTTGTCCTGTGTCAGAAACAAACAGCATATTATTAGCTACAAACACACCTCTTGGTGCTAAAAAGGGTTTATGCTTTGAGCCTTTAAATGTGTATGCTTTAGCAACTTTATTACCTAAAGTAGAATAATCCATAGATTAACAAATTCTGGGCAATTGCTCGCCAGGTAACATACTAACCACACGTTTTCCACCAATGGCACTTTCTAAAATGACTTGTTTTGGATGTGCTTCAACAACAGTTCCAATGACTTTCGCATTTTTTCCGTTTTCATCTTTTTGAAGTGTTTGAAGAAAATCATCTTCAATAGAAGCATCTACAAATGCTATAAATAGCCCTTCATTGGCAACATAAAGTGGGTCTAAACCTAATAGCTCGCAGGCACTGGCCACGTGATCATCTATAGGCAAATCCTTTTGGAAAATGTCTATTCCAATATTTGTCGATAATGCAATTTCTTTTAATACCGTAGCTACACCTCCACGTGTTGGATCTGTTAAAAGGTGAACGTCTTTTCCGAACTTTTCGATGAGGTGAATGATAGTGTGATTAAGATTAGTGGTATCGCTTTCAATAGTTGAATCAAATTCCAAGCCTTCACGAACTGACATGATAGCCATACCATGAGTTGCAATATTGCCACTAACAATTATCTTATCACCTATTTTAATATTCTCTTTACTAATGTTTGCGTTAGGATGAATAGCACCTATTCCAGATGTATTAATAAACACTTTATCACCTTTACCTTTTTCTACAACTTTAGTATCTCCCGTAACAACTTTTACATTAGCTTTTTCACAAGCTTGTTTAATAGCAACTAAAATTTCCCAAAATTCAGTCATTTTTAAACCTTCTTCAAGAATAAAACTTAATGATAGATACTTTGGTATTGCTCCACACATAGCTATATCATTAACAGTACCATTAACAGCCAATTCACCAATATTACCTCCAGGAAAAAAAATAGGGGATACTAAAAAGCTGTCTGTTGAGAATGCCATTTTTCCATTCAATTCTAAAAAAGCACCATCATGTCTTTTATCTAAAACATCATTGCTTAATAGGTCAAAAACACCACTATCTAATAATTTATTGGTTAAAGAACCTCCACTGCCGTGACCCAATGTAATTACATCAAAATCTAACTTTGGCATTGGGCATTGCAATTGCATTCGTATTTTTTTTGAATCCGACATTGATAATTATTTAAGATGTATTAAGCTTCTATTAAACCTGAAAAATGGTAGTAGGCGGCACAAGCTCCTTCGCTACTTACCATCGGTGCTCCAAGAGGGAACGAAGGTTTGCATTTTTTTCCAAACTGGGCACATTCGAAAGGCTTTTTTATCCCTTTCATAATTTGACCCGAAATACAATCTGGGTGTTCCGGTGCTTCCTCAATGGTTATACTAAACTTTTTATTGGCATCAAAGGCAGCATACTCTTTTCTAACGGCATATCCACTTTCTGGAATTTCTCCTATACCACGCCACATTTGGTTTTTAATTTCAAAAACTTTAAAAATCATTTTTTGTGCTTCCGTATTTCCTTCTTCTCTAACAATTCTTGAATATTGGTTCTCAACTTTGGCCTTATTAGCTTCTAACTGTCTAATTACCATTAAGATACCTTGTAGCACATCCAAAGGTTCAAAACCAGTTACCACAATAGGCACTTTATAATGTTCTGACAATGGATGATATTCAGAATTTCCCATAATGGTACATACGTGACCAGCTGCCAAAAAACCATCTATTTTACTTTCCTCGTCATCTATGACTGCTTTAATGGCAGGTGGCACTAGTACGTGTGATGCGAGAATAGCGTAGTTTTTCAAGCCTTTTCTATGCGCGTGAATAACCGATAAGGCATTGGCAGGCGCTGTTGTTTCAAACCCAACGGCAAAAAACACAACTTCTTTATCTGGATTGTCTTCTGCAATTTTTACTGCTTCTAATGGCGAGTATAGAATACGGATATCTCCACCTTTTGCCTTGGCTTCCAAAAGGTTTATTTTAGAACCTGGGACACGTAGCATATCGCCAAAAGAACAAAGAATAACATTTTCGTTTAATGCTAAATGAATGGCTTTATCAATTAAATTGAGAGGTGTTACACATACAGGACAACCTGGTCCGTGAATCATTGTGACCTCTTTTGGTAACATATCTATGATTCCGTTTTTTACTAAACTATGGGTTTGTCCGCCACAAACTTCCATTATAGACCAAGGTTGTGTTACGGTTTTCTTTATTTCTTCGAGATACTGCTTTGCTAATTCAGGGTCTCTGTATTCGCTTAAATATTTCATTGTTCATCTTTTTCAGGAAGATAATCTTCTACATCTTCAAGTTCTCCTAATTCTCCAATTTCTTCTAAATATTTGAAGGTTTTTTTTGCTTCTTCCTCATTAACTTTACTAATGGCCACACCTACGTGTACCAACACATAATCATCGATTTTTGCATCTGGCAACATTTCTAAACTGGCTTCTTTTGTAATACCACCAAAGGAAACTTTTGCCATTCGGACCAAACCATTATGTTGTAATTCTATACTTTTTATTTTTCCAGGAATTGCTAAACACATTGTTCTAATTTTTTATATGTTGATGATACATTAATTGCCCAAAAGAGATATTCTCATCGTTAGCAGACAATTTACAATTTAATTTTAAATTAATATTTTCTTTTTTTGTCATTTGATTGAGCATAAAAACCAATAGTGAATTTTGAAATACACCTCCACTGCAAGCAACGGTTTTGATTTCATTGGTTTTAGCAACATTTAATATACATTTTGCCAATGTGTATATAAAACTATATGCCAACCGCTCTTTACAAAATCCTTCATTATAGGCTTTTACAATTGATTGAACAATATGATTCGATGGGATTTTGCCATAATTCTTTTTATACAAAAAATCAATATAATAACTTTTGGAATAGCTTTTTGCACAGGTTTCAAGTTGCATAGCAGCTTCTGCTTCAAACGTATTTAGGTCAACTAAATCCAACGCTGAAGCTACCGCATCAAACAATCTACCTACTGATGATGTTTTAAGAGTGTTCGTTTTTATCATACTTGAATAAATATTCCACTCGGTTTCAGAAAACTTATCTTTTATAAAACTTCTATGTTCAGAATCTAAAAGGCTAAACAGGGCTAAACGTGGTTCTTTTGCCATTTTATCATTGGCTAACCAATCGTAGTATTCAAAATGCGTTAAACGCTCTATCTTATTGCCTTGATAAGTGAAAAATTCACCTCCCCAAATATGGTTATCATCACCTAAACCTGTACCATCCCAAACAATGCCCAGTATTTTTTCTTCGGAAGCAAATAAGTTGTTTTCGCCTAAAACACTTGCAAAATGGGCCTTATGATGTTGTATTTCTTGAATATCAGCATTCCATTCTAAAGCTAATTCCTTGCCCAAAATGCTACTTTGATACTGTGTATGTTTATCAATTAAAATGGTTTTAGGCTTTGTTTCAAACAATGCAACATAGTCTTCTATGGTAGCTTGATAACGTTTTAAAACCTCATAATTATCTAAATTTCCAAAGTACTGACTCACATACGTTTGTGCGTTTGGAACAAACGTGAAAGTGCTTTTTAAATGGCCTCCCATTGCTAAAATGGGCTTTTTAGAGTTGATTGTAGTGTTAATATAATTTGGAGCCAATCCTCTTGAACGCCTTAAAATAAGTTGACTACTTTCTGCAAAGGTTACTACTGAATCGTCTTGAGGAAACTGGATGTCAAGATTATGATGCAGAAAATAATCGGCAACTTCATTTAACTGCTTATGTGCATCATTATCGTTAGAAATAATAGGTGAGCCGTGGATATTTCCACTTGTGGCAACAATAGGGATTCCTAATTTTTTAATGATTAACTCCAATAATGCCGAAGATGGAAGCATAACACCTGTTTGACGGAATTTGGGGGCAATGGTATCGACAGAAAGTCGAGTGTGTTTGGTGTTTTGAAGAATAACAATAGGTGCTACTCTGGATTTTAAGGCATTTGCTTCATAATTAGAAACATTAAAATCTTTTTTTATAGACTCCATAGAAGGGTAGAGCACCGCAAAAGGCTTATTAGGTCTTTTTTTTCGTTTTCGTAATTTTTTAATGGCTTCAGGGTTTGAGGCATCGCAACATAATACATAACCATTTGTGTTCTTTATGGCGAGTATATTTCCTTCGATTAAACGTTTAGCAGATTTTTCAATACATTCTAATTGATTGATAGCAATGGTTTCTCCCAAATTGGTTACTAATTGTAATTGAATACCGCACGACTTACAAGAATTGGTTTGAGAATGAAAACGTCTGTTTGTTGGATTGGTATATTCTTCAAGACAAGTGGAACACATATCAAATTCAGTTAATGAGGTGTGTGCTCTTTCAAAAGGGAATTTTTGGGTTATGGCATAGCGTGGGCCACAATGCACACAAGTGGTAAATGCATAGTTATAACGCCTGTTTCCTGAATCTGAAATTTCTGCTTTACAGTTTTCGCAGATAGCAAAATCTGGTGTTAAGGGTAGATTGATTTGCGCACTTGTTTTTGTGATAACAATTGAAAAATCATCAAACTTTATTAGTGGAACTTCGTCTGTACTATGCGCTGTAATTACAGCAATTTCTGGTTTATTTAGTAGAATCTGTTCTAAAAATTGTGTTGCTTTCTCTTCGGAAGTATTGCAATAAATAATGACCCCTTCTTCATTATTTGAAACAGACCCGTTAAGCTGATGTTCTTTGGCTAGATTAAAAACAAAAGGGCGAAAACCTACTCCTTGAACTCGCCCTTTAATTTGTATTTTAAATGTTTTACTCACCAAATTACGCACATTATGCCTGTTGCTTTTGTTTTACTTTTTCAATCAACCAATTGCACCAAGCATCAATACCTTCTTCTGTTAAAGATGAAATTTGTATGACCTCTAACTCGTGATTGACTTCTCGTGCATCTTTGGTTACTGCTTCTACTGAAAATGGTAAATAGGGTAATAAATCGGCTTTGGAAACCAACATCATATCGCTCGTTAGAAACATACGCGGGTATTTTTTTGGCTTATCGTCTCCTTCAGTAGTTGCCATTAAGGTAACGCGATAGTCTTCGCCTAAATCAAAAGATGCCGGACAAACTAAATTACCCACATTTTCAATAAACAGTAAATCGATATTTTCTAAATCGAACCTGTCCAATACCTGATGCACCATTTGAGCTTCTAAATGACAAATGCCTCCAGTTACAATTTGTAAAGCAAAAATTCCTGTTTCACGAATACGATCAGCGTCACGTTCAGTTTCCAAATCGCCCACCATAACAGCCATAGTGAATTTGTCTTTTAGCTTTTCGGCTGTTTTTTGCATCAATGTCGTTTTTCCACTACCAGCGGAAGAGGTAATATTAACTAACAGCGTTTTGGTTTTTGCCATTTCTTTTTTAATAATATCTGCTACAAAATCATTTGCTTTAAGCAAATTGATATTGGTGTTCTCGCACTGTACTGTTCCGCGAGCTGCTTTTGTTGATTTTTCTATGCTCATTATTTTTTAGTCTTCAAATTCTACTTTATGTATTAACATTTCTTCGCCCTGTATTATGTTTTTACTGGGGCGCGCACAGTTTTCGCATAAAAACCGATAGTTTTCTACTTTGGTAATATGGTTACAAGTTTCACACTGAATTTTTATATCGGTAGATTCTATATGTAATGCCACATTATGATATTTTGAACCGCAATAGTTGTAAGCCCCATAGGCATTATGCAATAAACGAGGTTCTATGTTGGACAGCACCCCAACTTTTAAATGAATGGATTTCATTTTATTGAGTTTCTCTTCTTCAAATTCCATTTCCAAGGTGCGCATAATACTATTTACAATAGAGGTTTCGTGCATATTATAATAGTGTTTTTAATGATTGTAGTTTGGTTTCGTGAAATGCTACTTTTTCAAGCATATCAGCATCATTTACCAAAGTTTTTATTTCGTTTAATTTGGCGTTCATTTCTTCTAATCTTTTCATTTCATGACCTGTTTCATTGTGCAATAACCAATACAATTCCAATTGGTTAATTAACGTCGAAGCACGCTCAAAGGGATATTGTTCTGCAGTTCGTATTTGCAATGCCTCTTCAAATAAGCCAAACGATTTTTCGAGATTGTTGTGTAATTTCGCCTCTGGAAAATTTATTAATGCGGTAGCGTAATTGTGGGATACCATTGCATATTCATAAGGATATTCGTCTTTAGTGTAAAACGCTAATGCTTCTTTAAAAGACGAAGCACAAAAGGCTGTCCACATTGGTTTTTCATCTGGCGATACTGGAATTTCAGAATAAATCAAAGCCATTTTATGATGGATGTCTGCAAATTTCTGTGGGTGCGTGTCGCGCTTAAAGACTTTTAATGTGTCTTGAAACGCATTAATTGCTGGTTTATAATATTGGGGTTGTCCATTTTTACTCCAAGTATAGAGTAGGGTGGCTTTCCGTAGTCCAGCCTCACCAAGAAATTCGTGAATATTTTCTTCTTTAAAGTATTGTATGGCTTTATTGATGTAATCTTTGGATGCGACAAAATCTTGCTGGTAATTTGCAATTTCTGAAGCATCAATTAATAATAATCCAGCATTAACCTTTAAATGGTGTTTTTCATAAAACGTTATACCATTTTGAAATAGGTTTTGAATGGTTATTAACTTTTCATTGTCAAAAGGCATTTCCAGCTGCTGCATCATTACGGTTGCCAATTGTACGTTTAGTGCGTTTTTGGCTTCTTCTGAAATTGCACTGTTCTCTAATGAATGAATTAAGGCTTCTGCCTTTGAAAATTGCTGAACATCTATGAGCAAATTGATGTACTGTTTTGCCGTAAATATTTTTAATTCGTCATTTTCGGAAGTCTCTACAGCATCTTCATATTTTTGTGCTAATTGCTCCAAAGTAACACGATTGGCATAATTTCCGTAGTGGTTTATAATGCACTGGTTGTGTTTCATTATGGAAGCATCTTCATATTCCTCCTCGCTTATTTCGTATCCAAATTGGATGTTTGTTGCGGTGAGCAAATTGTTGTAGAGTGAACTTCCCTCTGAAGTATATTCAAAAGCTTTTTGATGGTTCCCTAAACTATAAAAAACAAAGGCTAATAAATTGTTATCTGTATAGTTTTCTGAAGCAATTATATAGGGTGGCTCTGTATCGTGCCAATCTAAAGGTTTTGAAATTATGTTGTTGTCAACAATAATCCATTTTGACGATGGTTGCACATCGTCAGCATTGGTAACAATAGAGACTAACTCATCTAAACGGTCTACCGATGCTATTGCATTCTTGACGTCTTGCCAATGACTAATTGTTGTTAAAATTGTAAGCATCTTTATCTACTTTTTGCGTTCCACGAACATCTTTTGCGGCGGTGTTTTTCATATTTAAAGCAGCTATTTCTGCCAATCTTTCAGAACGAAAATCTCCAATTTCTCTAATGAGTATATGATTTGGGTCTTTGGTATCAATAAAAATTAACGATACCTGCCAACATCCGTTAACATATTCTATTTTACTTTGCACTTCTGCATCCAATAGCCATTTGTCGTCTTTAGATTTCGTCACACCTTAATTTTTAATAGGTTCGTTTTTTCTATAACCTCATAGTCTAATTCTCTGTCATAAATCTCCAAATCGTTATCAATTAAAATTTCACGAATAGCCAATGTTTTATCGCCTTTTAAATTACGATCTTTTAACAAAAACTGCGCTGGTTTTTCATTCATTTTTACAAACCACTGACTTGAAACAGGAGTAATCAACAACCTTTTTTGTTCCCTATTATAAACAGCATATGCGTAATGTATATTGCCAAATACTTTTTTAACTAACTCATTATCAATATAGATATGTGAAGATTTTAATGATATCATCAATTAACCGAAATTTGCAAATCCTCTAAAATGTGTTGCACTACTTTATCGCCTGCCTCTTGTACTTCTTTGCTTAATTCCACCTCTAATCGCGTGTTTTCAACAGCAATTAAATACACCTGAATATCATCTGGATATTCTTCTTGTAGAATTTTTTTAGCGTACGACAAGGCTTGATCCCATTTCATTCCGTGTAAAAATACCAAAGGGTCATCTTGTGGAGCTCGCATCACTTCTTCAGCAGGTACTTTAAATAAAGTTCCTACGGGTTCGTTAGAATTAATGACAGCATCTACTAAAATAATTTTTTGATGTCCTTTTAAACCGAAGAGTACTTCAAAAGCAGCCGTACCCATATCAAGGATACTTATAATGTCATTATCTCCAATAATTTTTTTGAGCTCCTCAATTACATATATCCCAATAGCATCATCACTTCGTACTGGATTACCAAAACCCATTATAGCTGTTTTCATATCGATTTGCCTAATTTAAATTAAAAAAACTTTCTTGAGATTGAGTCCTCAAGAAAGTTTTTTTAATAATTTGATTTTTAATAATCTATAGTTTGAATTTCGAAAGCTCAACACCGCTTTGTTCGTCATGTGCGTGAACGGTACATACCAAACAGGAGTCAAATGAACGAGCTACCATACCAACTTCTACTGGGTCTTGAGGGTCCTCAATATCAGTACCTTCAAGTGCTGCTTCAATTGGTCCTGGATTGCCATTGGCATCGTTTGGTCCAACATTCCAAGTAGTTGGAGCCATTACTTGATAGTTTTCTATAACGCCATTTTTAATTTCAATCCAATGTGCCAAAGCACCTCGCGCCGCCTCGGTTGCACCAAAGCCTTTGCCGTCTTTTTCTACTGGTTTGATATAAAATTCTCCGTCTAAATCTATTTCAGACAACCATTGATCTATAAGCTTGTATAGTCTTGGTGCTTCGTGAACACGTGCTAGCACACGTGTAAATACACTTGCACCACCCAATTTACGATAGGCATCGATAAAGAATGGGTCTTTTATTTGATGGTCTAAATTATTTGGATTTCCATTCATAATACAACGTGCCATAGGACCAGCTTCAACAGAGTGACCGTCATAACGTGGTGCTTTTGCCCAACTATATTGTCCATCAAAATCAGAATCGTGTAATGTTTGCGATTTTGCTGGAGTTGGTAGCGGTTCGTCCCAAGGATGCAAACCATCTTCCTGATTGTTATACCAGGAATGCTTTACATGTTCACTTACTTTTAAGTGGTCAAATTCGTGCCAGTTCTCCCCATCAAAAAATCCACTTGAACTGATTAAAGCTTTGTTTCTTCCTTCAATGGTTGGGTTGTTATATAAATCTTTATGTAAATAGGTTCCAAAGGCGAGGAATTTTCCAACTCCTTTACCAAAAGTGTCTAAACCAAATTCCAATCCAGCTCTTATTAAAAGTCCCAAGTCACTATTCTTATGTGATTCGCTTTCTTCCATCCAAGCCAACATATCGTCCCAAGATTTTATTTCGAGGTAACGTTCTATAGTACAACCTAACCACACTGGCTCTAACCAGTCGTTTTTAAATTGTGTCATAATAGCATGCGCTCTGGTAATATCTTTAAGTGTTGGTGCACACATTACACCTCCCGGAACCATATAACTGGAATGAGGCCATTGTCCGCCAAATAAAGCATAAACTTGAACTGGTAATCCACTGGCTGTTAAGCCTATTTGAAATGTTTCGCCTACATAAGCCGCCCAACGTTTTACTACCTCTTTATAAAGCGGTTTGTCTGCAAACTTTTTATTTGCCATATCTGTGGCAAAAATGGCATAAAACCAACGCGGAATACTTTGAATAGTTTCTGTGGCTTGACCAATAGCTCTCAATAAAAGAGCATTTGGAGATAGTTTTGTTCCCCAAGCAGTATCGAGTGCAGAAGAAGCACAATATAAATGTGAACCTCCACAAATACCACAGATGCGAGGCGTAACAATTAAACCTGATTGTGGGTCTTTACCTGCCATAATTTTCTCGAAACCTCTAAACATGGCTGCTTGAGTATGTGCACGGGTTACTTTTCCGTTATCTATGTAAACTTTCACGTCTAAATCGCCTTCAACACGACCTACCGGTGATATATTTAATTCTTTTACTGACATCTTTAGTTGTTTTAATTATTTAGAGGTTTCCATTACTCGTTTATTCGTAGGCATTACTTTTTGGAAGCCAGCTTCTAAATAGTATGCAACTTTATTTCTCCCTGTAGGAACTTCTTTAGGGAATACACCCATATATTTCATTGTATTAAACACACTTCCCTTCTTTAAATCGTGATGCGGAAAGCCAGGTTCCGTACATCCTAAACAAGGATGATTAGATCGTGTTTTACTCGATTGTCTATTCCATAGTATATTATTACAACTTGCTCTTGTCATTGGACCTCTACAGCCAACTTCGTAGAATAAGCAACCACCGCGCTTACCAAAATTACCGTCAACTTTTTGAGCAAAATTTGTAACGTTCGTACATCCATCCTGTACAAAGTCGGTAAAGAATGTTTTTGGTCGGTGGTAATCATCAATAACAACATCGCCAATACGTCCAACGGCTATTGCTACTAAAATTTGTGTTATCCAGTCTGGATGTGCGGGGCAACCAGGAATATTTATTACAGGCAAACCTCCTTTAGAAACATAATCAGCACCTAAAAAGCCTCCTTTGTTTTTTTTGTGGAATTGTAAACCAGTTGATTCACTTGGGTTTGGTGGTACAGCAGGAATTCCTCCCCAAGTAGCACAATCTCCTATGGCAACAACATAACCAGCTACTTCAGAAAGTTCTTTAATCCAATCTTTCATTGGACGATCTGCAAAATAGTTCATTGTTCCAGTGCCATTAGGTCCTTCAATGAGCGAACCTTCATAAACCAAAATATCCATTTGGGTTTTTCCAGCAATTATATCCTTTAACAAATCCTGTACTTGGTCGCCAATTTGCAATCCTGTTGTAGGATGCCAAAGAATATTAAGACCAAAATCTGTTATGAGTTCTACAACGGTTGGTTCTTCCGCGTTAAGAAAAGACATGGTGTTACCACTACATGCACCTCCTTGTAACCATAAAACGTTTGCCATATATGATTGGTATTTAGTTAGTATAAAGTGTCCAAAATAATATAAAATTTTAATTCTAACAAATCAAAAATGAGAATTAGTTAATAAAAGAGTTAATTTATTAAGTATTTATTATTTTGGAGTTAAAAAGAATTCTTTATTGTATACTTATTTTTTATTTATTGAATTTTTATTGAATTGTAAACTAATTTTAACAATACAAAACTATGAAGTAATAATAAATATCATTTGCCAAAGATTTATAAGACGATAAAAACGAAAAAGACAATACGGAAATCCTTAAAATGACTGAAGAAAAAATCAGTAAGACTGAAAAGAATAATAAATAATGTCAAGAATAAACGCACTTTCAAATTTCAGAAAAGATAACAATATTTTCTTTTTAGACTTGGAGTTACAAACCTTTCGCAATTATGCAAAGTTTGTCGAAGACCATTTTGATAGTTCCTTGACTAATCACGAAAAGGAATATACTGAAATAATGAAGAAAATTGAAGCTGAACCTAAAAAGTATGCGGATGAATATTTAAATCGTTTACAAGATACATTGGTTGAAAAGGTTATCGAGATTGATAGGGATTTTGTACAAAGTTTTAGGGCTTCAATGATTACACAATTGTTTTCTTTGATAGAACGGACTATTCAAGACGTGTGTAATTCTTATTGTTTAATGCATAATAAAGAGTTTGGTTTGGATGATTTACGTGGTAATAGTGAATTTGAAAAAGCAAAGTTGTTTTTAACAAGAGCTGCTAAAGTTGATATTAAAGAATTAGAACCTCATTGGTCATATATAAATAATTTAAGGAGAGTGAGAAATTGTATTGTACACAATAACAGTACAGTATTTGGTGATGAAATTAGAAAATATAATACTCTAAAATCCTTTTCTAAAGGAAGATATATTTTATTGGAGAAAGATAGGGATATTGTTTATTACAACTTGATATTTGACAACAAGAATTTTATTAATGAAATCATTGAAAATATATTAGGTCTATTTGAAAAACTTGAAAAGTACAATGTCTATTTATAACCTATAATCACTCATATATGTAAATACAAAAACACCTCATTATTTATGCAAGAACACTTAAAGACGAACATACTCAATTTTAAATGGCCAAGTAGTACACCTGTCATATATCTATCGTTAGAAGATATAGAAGGTAGCCATCCAATCCATAGATCAAAGTTTTCAAAGCAGGTAAAAGAGGCGTTTCCAGATACAGATTTATCAAGTTTAGAACATATTTTCACCACATTTACCCAAGAAATACCCAATGCCCCAAGTATCAAAATAAATTTAATAAAGGATAAAGAACTACGCATATACAAACAATTCCTTAAACACCAATTAAAAACCTACTTTTTAGAAAAGGGTTACATCGTGGTCAAAAACTTTGTACGTGATGTACAGGTTTGGATGCCTTCAAAAAAAGGAAATACAGCAGACTATAATTTATACTATAAATTCTCATTCAAAATACTGTTTGCAACACTAACAGACTTACCAGAACTTGTGGTATCGTATGATGGTACGTCAAAAGTCCTCACAAAATCAGTTAAGGATATTGAGGAAACAGAGTACATTAAGCGTTGTGTGTATGGTCAAAAAACGTTTAATTATCAAATGAACCTCGATACAGAGGACAAAGAAGAGTTTTACAATAGCATAGAATTTGGTAAAGCCTTTCCAATATTCAATTTACAATTGGCAAGAGCCTTAAACATCCCTATTGAAGAACCAGACAGGCCAAAGAACAGATACCAAAAGTATGTAGCACTCATCACTACTTTTGCTAAAAACTACTTGTTTACAGAAGAATTTAAAGCCTTGTTTCCTTTTAAGCAAGATGCCTTTATAGATGTTCCTGGCAATCGCATCAATCACATTAACCCCAACTTGGGCTTATTAGAATTTGGTAAAGACCAATATGGTAACAAAAGAACCCATTTAGTGCCTAAAAAGGCAATGAACATTCTAAACCCTTACAGACGCCCAAGCAATCAAAATATCAAGATATTTTTCATTTGCCATACCTCACATAAAGATTATGTGTTGTCTTTCTATCAAAATTTAAAAGAAGGTGTAAATACTGAAAAGAAATATTATAAAGGATTGGAAGCCTATGTAAATATTAAGGCAACAGCTTCAAAAGAACATTTTATTGAGTTCACTAATGAAAATGACCCAATACCCGAAATAGTTGAACAGCTTGAAAGTTTAACTTTTGACCACGAAAATGTAAAGTATGCAGCATTTTATATAAGTCCTTTCGATAAGTTTACACCAAATCCCGAAGACCGAGAAATCTATATTCAAATAAAAGAATTGTTTTTAAATGAAGGCATTGTTACACAGGTTGTAGATTATGAAAAAATGGTGGTCAATATCGAGAATCAATACAACTTCCAATTTTCATTGCAAAATATGGCGTTAGCTATTCACGCCAAATTAGGTGGCGCACCTTGGAAACTTGCAGTAACCGATAAAAAAGAATTAGTAATTGGTGTTGGTGCTTTTACCAATCAAGGCGAAAACAGACGATATATAGCAAGTGCCTTTAGCTTTCAAAACAATGGCTTGTTTAGAAAGTTCGAGTATTTCGACCAAAGCGAAACAGACCTATTGGCAGGAAGTATATGTAAAGCCATTAGAGATTTTACATCTGTTGCAGAAGCAGATAAAGTAGTCATTCACTTTTATAAGGAAATGAGTTACGAGGAACTAAAACCAATTATTAGAGGGATGCATACATTAGGGTTAAAAATTCCGCTTTACATTCTAAATATCAATAAAACAAAATCTCAAGATATAATTGCTTTCGACCAAAATTGGAATGGTGAGCTAATACCTATGAGTGGTACTTTTATAAATATAGGCAGGAAAGATGAACACAAATATCTTTTATTTAATAATTTAAGGTATAAGACAACAGTTCAATACCCAAGTCATTCAAGTTACTCATTTCCAATAAAACTTAAAATATCAAGTCCTACACCAGAGGCTTTAAATGATAGTAAAATGATTAGAAAGCTAATAGAGCAAGTGTATCAATTTAGTAGGCTATATTGGAAATCCTTACGTCAACAAAACGTACCAATAACAATTAAATATCCTGAAATGGTTGCAGAAATAGCACCTCGTTTTGAAAGCAAGGAAATACCACCTTTTGGTCAAGAAACCTTATGGTTTTTATAATCCGAAGCCTTTTTTCTTTGCACAACCATTGCATTAAAAAATTCTTATATTTGCCTTAATGAAATTTTTAGCATTCATATTGTCAATCTATATCTTCACACTAAATTTAGTGCCTTGTGAAGATACAGGTACTTTTGACAATGAAGTTAAAACAGAAATTTCTCAAGATTTAGGTGATAACCACCAACATCAAGATGCAGATTTATGTTCCCCATTTTGTATTTGCCAATGTTGCCATTTAAACGTAACTTATTTCAAATTCGCAGAAATAAAATTTGAGTTTAAATACATTTCTTCTCAAGATTTTCTCTACTTAAACGGTATAAAAAAAGATTTTACCACTTCCATTTTACAGCCACCACAGGCATAATTCAGTTTTTTTAAAGGATAATTATATCCTTTTTTGACCAAATCCTGGTTCTCATACTAGATCCTTGGTCCTATTGATAGATTTTGTTAGGCA
>PBLD01000004.1 GCA_002722255.1 Winogradskyella sp.
AGCATCTCTTATAGTGGCATTATTTCTTATACCACCTTTTGCAGCCTATTTTTTCAGAAAGCGTAATGTGAAAATTTCTTTTAGATATATTCTCAATATTGCTTTAGTAATAATGGGTCTGTTAGCAGTAGTTTTTGGCTTTACCCTTGGGCTTATACTGATTGCATTTGGTATTGTTGGTTTACTGTCTATTAAAGAAAAAATATCGGCAGATAGAGCCAATATAATCAACATATTTATTTCAGCCTTTGCCATTGTATTCTTGTTGGCGGAATATTGGAGACCATTAGGTGTAGATAGAAGCATTTTCTGGAACTTAATATTTGTGGGCCTAATATGCTTTGGCCTGTTGGGTATATTTACGCTTTTTAGGAGCTATTACGTGCGCATATTAAATTGGGCGTTACGCAATAAACTCTTGTTTCTATCGATACCTACTGCTATTGTTGTCTTCGGTGTTATGATAATGCGGAATACGGGTAAGGAATTTATGCCATCACTTAATGAAGGGTCTTTTCTTTTAATGCCCACATCAATGCCCCACGCTGGAGTTGAAGAGAATAAGCGCGTATTGCAACAACTAGATATGGCCGTTGCTAGCATCCCAGAGATTGAAACGGTGGTTGGTAAATCTGGACGTACAGAATCGGCTTTAGACCCAGCACCGTTGTCAATGTATGAAAATGTAATTCAGTACAAGTCTGAATACATTTTAAATGATAAAAGAGAAAGACAACGATTTAAAGTTAATGAAGATGGTCTCTTTATGTTAAAGGATGGTAGCTTGGTTACAAATCCAAATGTTGAATTGGAAGTAGACGAAGGCAAGTATGATGCCACCTTATTAAAAGACCCTTTTAACATTACTGATAGACAACTTATACCAGACGACGATGGTGAGTATTATAGAAACTGGCGACCAGAAATTGAATCGCCCGATGATATTTGGAAAGAGATTGTAAAGGTAACTAAACTTCCCGGAGTTACTTCAGCACCTAAATTACAACCTATTGAAACCCGATTGGTAATGCTTCAAACGGGTATGCGAGCGCCAATGGGTATCAAAGTGAAAGGGCAAGATTTAAATGAGATAGAAGCCTTTGGAGTGCAATTGGAGGATATATTAAAACAAGCCGACGGTGTTAAGGATGAAGCCGTTTTTGCAGACCGAATAGTTGGTAAACCTTACCTTTTATTGGATATCGATAGAGACAAGCTTGCTCGTTATGGGATTTCCATACAGCAGGTACAGCAAGTGATACAAGTGTCCATAGGTGGTATGGTTCTTACACAAACTGTTGAAGGCAGGGAGAGATATGGAATACGCGTACGTTACCCAAGAGAGTTACGCGCAAATCCAAATGATTTAAAAGATATCTATGTTCCTGTAGAAAAGGGCAACCCAGTACCCATAAGTGAATTGGTTACCATTCGTTATGAGCAAGGACCACAAATCATAAAAAGTGAGGATACTTTTTTAGTAGGTTACGTGCTCTTTGATAAGTTGGATGGTTATGCCGAGGTAGATGTGGTAGAAAACGCCCAAGCACTCATACAAGAGAAGATTGATAATGGACAGCTTGTTGTGCCAAAAGGAATTAACTATCAATTTACAGGAACCTATGAGAACCAATTAAGGGCCGAAAAAACACTTGGTGTAGTTGTGCCACTCGCATTGCTAATTATATTTCTCATTCTTTATTTCCAGTTCCGTTCTGTTGCAACATCCCTTATGGTTTTTACAGGTATTGCCGTGGCTTTTGCAGGAGGCTTTCTAATGATTTGGTTTTATGGACAGGATTGGTTTTTGAACTTTAGCTTCTTTGGTGAAAACCTACGAGACCTGTTCCAAATGCACACTATAAACTTGAGTGTTGCCGTTTGGGTTGGGTTTATTGCATTGTTTGGTATTGCTACAGACGACGGAGTGGTAATGGCAACCTACCTCACACAGACCTTTGATAAAAACAAGCCTAAAGACAGAAAAGGAATAAGAGCGTCAGTAATTGAGGCTGGAGAAAAGCGTATCCGTCCTTGTTTGATGACGACGGCAACAACCATTCTTGCCTTGTTACCAGTACTCACTTCAACAGGTAGAGGAAGTGATATAATGATACCAATGGCTATTCCAAGTTTCGGAGGTATGTTAATTGCACTAATAACCTTATTTGTTGTACCGGTATTATTTAGTTTGAAACACGAACTTCAATTAAAAAAAGCTACAAAATGAGAAATATAATTCTATTGGGAATTGTCTTTTTCGCTTTCGCGAAGATTAATGCACAACAATTAGCCTCTTACATTCAGGAAGCTCAAGATAACAATCCCGAGATTCAAGCTTTTGAATTACGCTACAACATAGCCGAAGAAAAAGTTAATGAAGCTAATACCTTGCCAGATACACAAATTAGTGCTGGCTATTTTATAAGTGAACCCGAAACCCGTACAGGAGCGCAACGCGCACGTTTCTCTGTCAAGCAAATGTTACCTTGGTTTGGAACTATTTCGGCAAGGGAAAATTACGCAAGCTCAATAGCGGAAACTCAATATGTAGATATTGTCATTATGAAGCGCAAATTGGCACTTTCAGTTTCTCAATCCTATTATAAACTATATGCTATTAGAGCAAAACAATTGGTT
The DNA here is from genome assembly GCA_002722255.1 of Winogradskyella sp. GTDB lineage: Bacteria > Bacteroidota > Bacteroidia > Flavobacteriales > Flavobacteriaceae > Winogradskyella > Winogradskyella poriferorum. Next base: position 2,641 of record PBLD01000004.1, read on the forward strand.
CTTGAGAAAAATATCGACCTTTTAGAAACCTATGAACGTTTAGCATTAACATCGGTAGAAGTTGATAAGGCATCAGCTGTTGATGTACTTCGTCTTCAAATTAGGCAAAATGAACTTGTACAACAAAAAGAAGTNTTAGAGCANGATTACCTTGCTGAACAAGCCACCTTCAATAATCTATTAAATCGTGATGAGACTATTGCCGTAACCGTGGTTGAGGATATGTTTATTCCAGATGAGGACGCATTAATCTTAACGGAAAATCTTCAGTTAAATCCTGAACTCATTAAATATGATAAGCTTTATGAGTCCGTTGAGCAATCAGAGATGTTGAATCAAAAACAGAGCTCGCCCAATATAGGCTTTGGATTGGATTATGTACCAGTTTCTGAGCGTCCTGATATGAGTTTTACCGACAATGGAAAAGATATCGTAATGCCAATGGTGTCTATCTCAATTCCAATTTTTAACAATAAATATAAATCTGTAACAAAACAGAATCAGTTAAAGCAGTTGCAGATACAATCCCAAAAAGAAGATAAATTAAACAAACTTGAAACCCTATTAGCAGATGCGAAGTACAACCGAGAAAATGCGAGAATAAAATTCAATATTCAATCGGACAATCTCAAGCAAGCAAATGATGCCGAAGAAATCTTGATAAAGAATTATGAAACGGGCACTATTGATTTTAACGATGTACTGGATGTTCAAGAGTTGCAATTAAAATTTCAAATAAACCTTATAGAATCCATTAAAGGTTATTACATACAGTATGCTTTGATTAATTATTTGACACAATAAAAATGAAAACAATAAAAATCATAATACTATCGCTGTTTTCTTCAACAGTATTCGCCCAAGTAGGCACCAACGGACAGGATAGAAAAGAAGAAGGGAGACCGGTAAGGGAGTATAACCTTACCATTGAAGAAAATGAAATGACACTTGCTGGTGTAACCGCCAAAGGAATGACCATCAATGGTAGTATTCCAGGACCTGTTCTGGAATTTGACGAAGGAGAACTTGCCATCATCAACGTCACCAATAAAATGGATAAAGAAACCTCAGTGCATTGGCACGGGTTGATACTTCCAAATTTCTATGATGGTGTCCCTTATTTGAATACACCCCCAATCGAACCAGGAGAGACTTTTCAATACAGAATCCCTATCAACCAGTCAGGTACGTATTGGTATCATTCTCATACGATGCTACAAGAACAGAAAGGTGTTTATGGTTCAATCATTATTCACCCAAAAGAAAAAACATTAGAATATGACAAGGATTTGGTGGTACTACTCTCTGATTGGACAAACGAGAAACCATTGAACGTGCTACGAAACCTTAAAAGAGGTAACGAGTGGTATCAAGTTAAAAAAGGTACAGCAGTACCATTGAGTAGAGTCATTTCAGAAGGTGCTTTTGGTGCTCAACTGAAATTTTGGAGAGACCGTATGGGAGGGGCTGATATTAGCGATATCTACTATCCCGCCTTTCTAACCAATGGAAAATCATTGGCAGAATATCCAGAATTCAAACCAGGCGAAAAAGTACGACTTCGCTTTATCAATGCATCTGCCTCTACCTATTATTGGATGGACTTTGGTGGTGGCAACCCTATAGTGGTGTCAAGTGACGGTATCGATGTGGAACCCGTATCCAAAAGCCGATTTCTTTTTGGCATTGCCGAAACCTACGATGTTATCGTAACCATTCCCGATGGTACTTTAGAAGTTACCGCCACAACACAGGATGGCTCTGGAAGCACTTCCTTACGATTGGGTCAAGGAACGCTATATCCAGCAAAAAGAATGGAGAGACCAGACAAGGTCGCAATGATGAAGCAAATGGCCAAAATGGATATGAAAATGGGGGCACCTGCAATGACTGGCAACAAAAAGAAGAACACACCCGAATATTTGATGCAGAAGTACGGAATGAAGATGAATATGAAGGATGGGCAGATGCAAATGGGAATGCACGATAAGATGTCAATGAATAATGGTCAAATGGATGATAAAATGAAAATGGAAGACCAAAAACCTATGGATATGAATAAAAATCATATGCATATGGAGACAGATAAAAAGATGGACGCTATGGCAGGAATGAAAAAAGATACAATGTCAATGAAATCCACCCAACCGTCGCATAAGATGGATGGCCATATGGGTCACGATATGTCTATGATGCAGAAGGATACCGCATCCTTTGATTACAGCACACGTAAAACCTATTTTAACTATGATTTCTTAAAAGCGAAAGAAAACACCACCTACAAGGCTGATTTACCCGTAAATGATATTCTGTTAAACCTTACCGGAAATATGCAGCGTTATGTTTGGAGTATGAATGGCGTACCACTATCAGAGACCGATAACATTAAAATCAAGGGTGGCGAGGTGACCCGTATTACACTTAACAACCTAACAATGATGCATCACCCAATGCACCTTCACGGACATTTTTTCAGGGTAATTAATGAAAATGGTGAACGTTCACCATTGAAGCATACCGTTAATGTGCCGCCAATGCAAAAAGTGGTTATAGAGTTCTACAACGAAGAATATGGAGACTGGATTTTTCATTGTCACGTCCTATATCATATGATGGGTGGTATGGCAAGAGTGTTTAGTTATGATACCCCAAGAGATGTAAGGATGAAGGATTTTCCCGCTCAAAAACTGATTGACGAAACAGACCATTATTATTCTTGGGGATTGTTGCGTGCAGGCTCAAATTTTAACGAACTCTTTTTGATGTCAAGCAATATCCGAAATGGATTTGGTTTACGGGCAGAGTTCGATTATGACAGAAATCTTGAAGCCGAAGTGAACTATGATAGATACCTAAATGATTGGGTACGTCTCTATGTAGGTGTTAATACCGAAACAGAAATACCAAATTCCTTCGATGAGTTCAATACAGTGGGTCTTATTGGGGTAAAATACTTTACGCCTTACAGGTTCAATGTAGATGTGAGTATGGATAACCAGCTACGCCCAAGGGTACGTCTGGATAGAGAGTTATTGATTTTTCCAAGAATTTTTCTGGAAGGCGAATATGAATACAGAGCAGACTTTGGATGGGTCAATGATTTAGGAGATAGCTCTTTTGAAAGCGAAACACAATGGTTGGTAGGTCTTTCATACATCCTCTCTAGAAATTTTTCAATTCAAGGAAACTATAACAACCGATATGGTTGGGGTGGCGGTCTTTTAGCAAGATTTTAAATAAAGATTAACATATATCAATAATAATTAAATNAAAAACAAAATGAGCAAATTAAAATTAGTATTAGGGATAGTTGCAATAGCATTTGTAACCTTAACAGCAGTGTCTTGTAAAGACGCTAAAACAGACAAGAATAATTCAACAGAGCATCATTCAGAGATGAATGCAGATGGAGACCATTCAAAAATGAATCACGATAATAGCGATGGTCATCACGATGGTGATAAAAAGGAAATGACGATGAATGGCAACGGTACCTCACAGGCCGTATTAAATGATTATTTCAATCTTAAAGACGCTTTGGTAGCCGATGACAACGCAAAAGCGAAAAATTTAGGAGGTGTATTGGCTAAATCACTTAAAGCTTTTGACACTTCTAAATATTCAGGTAATGAGCAAAGTGAACTGAATGATATAATTGAAGACGCCACTGAACACGCAGAACATATTTCAGAAAGTGATATNGCGCACCAGAGAGAGCATTTTAAAGTATTGAGCAAGGATATAACAGATATGGTGGCGATTACAGGAACAGAAGTGAGGCTATACGAGCAGTTTTGCCCGATGTACGATGGTGGTACAGCTTGGTTGAGTACTAAGGAAGAAGTACGCAATCCATATTATGGAAGCAAGATGTTGAAATGCGGAAAGGTACAGCGAGAAATTAACTAAATGAAAATTGTAAAAATCATAGCAATAGTCTTATTAGTTGCGTTCCTCGGAATACAGTTTTTTCCCGTGGAGCGCAATCAAAGCGATAGTGTTCCTAAAACGGACTTTATGTTGGTAAATGATGTCCCAAGTGATATTCAGAACAAACTGCAAGTCTCTTGTTATGATTGCCACAGTAATAATACACAGTATCCTTGGTATAACAAGGTGCAACCTGTAGCTTGGTTTTTAGAAGGGCATATCAAAGAAGGAAAAGCAGAGTTGAACTTCAATGAATGGGATTCCCTTTCCAGTCGAAGAAAAGCAAGTAAGCTAAGGTCCATCATCAAACAGATTGAAAGCGGTGAAATGCCTATGGCTTCCTATACTTTAATTCACAAGGAGGCCACTTTTTCTGAAGAAGAAACCCAGAAGGTTGTGAAGTATATGGAAAATTTAAAAGACAGTTTATAATTAAAAAAAAAGATAAGATGAAAAATTTAAAAATCAGTGTAATAGTAATGTTACTGTTAACAGTTTCTTTTACCAATGCACAGGAAAAGGAAAAAATGAATCACGACCATAATCACAATAAAATGATGGATATGAAAGGTGATACAAAAGCAGAGGCAATTTTAAGTGATTATTTCAGCTTAAAAGATGCTTTGGTGGCAGATGATTCAGAAAAAGCAGTTGAGGCAAGCACTAAATTGGTGGCTTCACTGAAAGCGTTCGACGAGTCTAACTATACAGCTAAAGAGCAAAAAGAATTGGCTGACATTATTCAAGATGCCATTGAGCACGCAGAACATATTTCAAAAAGTGAAATAGCTCATCAAAGAGAGCATTTTAAAGTGTTGAGTAAGGATATTGCCGATATGGTAGCTATTACGGGTACAAAGAATAAGCTGTACCAACAGTTTTGCCCAATGTATGATAAGGGTAGTGCTTGGTTAAGCACTAAAGAAGAAGTTAGAAATCCATACTACGGGAGTCGAATGCTAAAATGTGGAAAAGTTCAAAAAACTATTCAATAGATAATCTATCTCAAGCAATCTACCTATCGTGATGGTTTATTAGTTAACAGAGGATAGAAGATACTAGGTTGTCAGGATAGTTAAAAAGTCCTGTCGTGGGAAGGAAAATGTTGATGGTTAGTGTTAATTCCTTCCCGTGTCAGGCACAAGATAATAGAAAAAGAAAGATTGATTTGGTTAATAGCAGCCTGTTAAGAANGGAGAGGGATTAAATCCCCCTAGAATTATAGTATCCCTCTTCCTTTATCGGGCAAAATACAAACTTTTGAAAAGGAGAAATTCTTTTAGAAGTACTTGATTATGGGAGTGAAACCTGTTTTTTGATTGATGGATAGAGTTTAACTCTCATTTTCAAGTATTAATAGTTGGAATTTGCAGTGAGAATTAGAATTTAAAACGATGAAAGACTGTTGTAAAGACGGATGCCACCACAAAGCAGAAAAATCTGCTGTTAGAAGATGGTTTAATTACATACTGTATACAATACTGATTGTAATAATTGGTGGTGCGTTGGCACTTCAGCTATTTGATTAGAACACAATGAATATGGACGATATAACCAACATACCTAAAGACACGGGGTTTTACGAACAGCTCTTTAAAAAAGTATTGTTCACTGCTGGTGTAGTTACGCTTTTGTCCTTAAGTTATGTATTATGGGTTAATGAAAACCCCGACAGCTTGTTTCTACCAGTATTAGTAGTTGGGTTAGCCTTGGCCAAAACGATATTCATTGTTAGGCTCACTTTTATACAATTAAGTAAAATAATAGGCGAAAGCCATCAACTCACACACGTTCTTACATTGTTCGCCGTATTAATTGTCTTGATTATCGTTTCCTTTTCGGCAGATTATCTGGCGTTGTACGTATTGAATTCAGAAAATTTTAAGTCTGCAACATCACTTGAAGGTTCATTTTTTAAAGAGTTTTTTGAGTTTACATATTTCAGCCTAATCACTTTTTCATCTGTTGGTTTTGGAGATATAGTGCCATTAACAATTCCTGGTAAACTCTTGGTAATTATGGAGGTTTTCTTGAGCTTTTTGGTTTTGGTTTTTGGTATTGCCAACATTAATAGAATACACGTCAATAAATAATCACAAAAACTTTGAAAATGAAAACACTTAAACTAGCAACAACCTTAATACTACTTCTGTTTACCACTGGCCAAATCTTTAGCCAAAATGCAGGGAGTACAACAGATAAAGAAGCTGTTCTAAAAATAATGAAATCGTACAAAGATGCATTGCAAAATCTCACTACCAAAGGCACATTTGAGTTGTTTGCAAAAGATTCCGAGGTATATGAATCAGGCGGTATTGAGGGTACCTATGAGCATTACATAGAACACCATCTAGGTCAAGAACTGGGGCACTTTAAAAGTTTTACTTTTTCAGATTATAAAATCGATGTGAAAGTAGATGCACCCTACGCATTTACTACAGAAACCTATGTTTACACCATCGTATTAAATCCAGACGAAACAGGTAAGTCCCGAACTATTAAGAAAAAAGGAGTAGCAACCTCAATTCTAAAGAAAATAGATGGCCAATGGAAAATTATTAAAACACATTCTTCATCAAGAAACAAAAAGTAGTTGTTAATGGTAGGTAGAAAAACAGCACTAAAAATTAGAAAGGCACATAGATATTTAGGTCTTTTTATTGGGATTCAATTCCTAATGTGGACGATTAGTGGTCTGTATTTTAGTTGGACAGATATTGATGATATCCACGGAGACCAGTTTAAGAAAGAGAAACCTAAACAAACATCCTTCAATAACCTGTTAGGTACTGCTCAACTAAACTTAGAGAGACCAATTCAAAACTTAGAACTGTTGGAAATAGCTGGCGAACCTTATTATTGGATAAATGAAGAATACTTGTACAATGCGGTTTCAGGCATTAAAAAGAACGGGATTACTGAGCAAGAAGCAATTAAAGTGGCTGAGCGCTATATGTTGTCAGATTTAAAAATAGATAAAATACAAAGAATTGAATCAGTAAGCGACCACCACGAATACAGGGGAAGACCTCTGCCAGCTTATGAGATTTCATATAAAACTAATGAAAATCTTAAAGCTTATGTGGCCATTGAAAATGGAGCGTTTCAAACAGTTCGCCACCGAGATTGGCGTTGGTTCGATTTTTTATGGATGACACATACTATGGATTATCAAGGACGAGATAATTTTAACACCATTGTTTTAAGAGCATTTTCACTTTTGGGCTTAATTACTGTTTTGAGTGGATTTTTGCTCTGGTATACGTCATCACCGACCATTAGAAAAATTAGTAAAAAAAATAAAAAATAAATATTATGAATAAAAACATCATTTACATAGGTGTTGCGTTGATTGTTGGCCTATTGGGTGGCTTTCTAATTTTTGGTGGAGATTCTGCTGATGGTGCAACAAATGAGGTTACGGAGAATCACAATCATTCAGAAGAAATTGCTTCTAATCAAATGTGGACCTGCTCTATGCACCCACAGATTATGCAACCAGAACCTGGTGACTGCCCAATTTGTGGAATGGATTTAATACCTGCTGAAGCAGGAGCAGATGGTCTTATGGCAGATCAGTTTAAAATGACAGATAATGCAATGGCATTGGCCAACATTCAAACATCCATTGTTGGTGAGGGTGAAATCGGGAATAATTTTCTAAAGTTATCTGGAAAGATAAAAGCCAATGAAGAATCCAATGCTGTACAAGTAACCTATTTTGGAGGTAGAATAGAACAATTATATGTTAATTCTACTGGAGAACGTGTAGGCGCAGGCCAGCGCTTGGCTACGATATATTCGCCAGACTTGGTTGCAGCACAGCAAGAATTGCTTACCGCATCATCCTTAAAAGAGTCGCAACCCGAATTGTACAAGGCTGTAAGGAATAAACTGAAATTATGGAAGCTTTCCGAAAAGCAAATTAACGCTATTGAGTCAGCTGGAAAAGTGCAAGAATATTTCCCTGTATTTGCTACTGTTTCAGGTACGGTAACTCATAAAATGGTTGAAGAAGGTGACTACGTTAAGCAAGGACAACCCTTATATAAAATAGCCAACCTCAATACGGTATGGGCAGAGTTTGATGCCTATGAAAACCAAATTGCTTCCTTGAAAGTAGGACAGACCATTAAAGTAACTACCAACGCATATCGTAACGAAGTATTTGATGCAAAAGTCTCTTTTATAGACCCACTATTAAATTCAGCAACGCGAACTATCGTGGTACGAGCGGTACTAAATAATAAAAACGACCTATTTAAACCAGGAATGTTTGTTGAAGGTAAAATTGAAGGTACTCAAGAAAACACCACAAATAAAATAACAGTTCCTGCTACAGCTGTGATGTGGACTGGTGAACGTTCTGTGGTTTATGTCAAAACAAATCCTAACGAGGCTGTTTTTGAAATGAGAGAAGTCTTACTTGGTAATGCCAATGGAGACACCTATACCATACTTGAAGGCCTTGAAAATGGAGATGAAGTGGTTACCAATGGCACATTTACCGTAGATGCAGCAGCACAATTGCAAGGCAAAAAATCAATGATGAATGCTGAAGGGGGAAAAACTATGACAGGACACGAAGGCCATCTAGGAATGCAAAATGACGGTTCAGGGGAAAAGATGAACAGCACCAATCATTCAGAGATGAACAGGAGAATTGAAGTTCCTAATAAATTTCAGAGCCAATTAAAAGAGGTTTTTGATGGCTATATTCTATTAAAGGATGCTCTAGTTGATGACAACTCTGAAGAAGCACAAACTGCTGCAAAGAGAATAAGTCAGAATTTAGCAAAAGTAAATATGAAATTATTGTCCGATGAAGAAGCACATAACCATTGGATGACAATCCAAAAAGAGGTAAAAAATTCTGCAAATGCTATTGAAAACAATTCAGATATAGCGGCACAAAGAGGACATTTTAAGCACCTTTCTGCACATATGATAAGTGCTGTACAACTTTTTGGGGTAAACCAAAAAGTCTATAGCGAGTATTGCCCTATGGCAGATAACAATAAAGGTGCTTATTGGTTAAGCCTTGAAGAAGAAATTCGCAATCCGTATTACGGAGAAGCAATGTTAAAATGTGGTGAAGTAAGGGAGACCATAGAATAGGTCAGCCTTAAATAAGAGTTCCATAAAGGAATATATGCAATGGTAAGAAGAGCGATGATGAGTGAAAGTAGAAGAAATAGGAGAAAAGCTGAAAGAAATAAGCGCCGAACCAAGAACAATATCACTAAAAAAGATAGAATTATTGGAATATTGGCCCTAATCATCATATTTATTATAGCCGCTATTGCAGCGTATTTCTATTCACTTTCAAAAGCTGGGTTAAAGTTGTTTTAAAAAATGAGTTATAAAGTTCACATAAAAAATATGGTATGTCCACGATGTATCTCTGCGGTATCTAATATTTTGCAAGAACTGAAGATATCATATAGCTCAATAAAGTTGGGAGAAGTTGAACTAACCAAACCCTTAAGTTTGGAAAATAAAAACAAGTTTTCCATAGAACTACAAAAGGCTGGCTTCAGTTTAATCAACGACCGTAGAAGTCAGCTAATAGAACAAATGAAAACCCTGTTAATAGATAAAATTCATCATTCACCAGACGATTTGAATATTAAATGGGCAGACTTTATTAGTGAAAACTTACATCTAGACTATAAATATTTAAGCTCACTTTTTTCATCAGTAGAGAGTATCACTTTTGAACAATTTATCATTAACCAAAAAATTGAGCGTGTTAAAGAGCTCATCGTTTATGACGAGTTAACCTTAAGTGAAATAGCTTTTAAGTTAAACTATAGTAGTGTTGCTTACTTAAGTAATCAGTTTAAAAAAGTTACGGGAATGACACCTACACAGTTTAAGAAGAGTGCTATACAAAATAGAAAATCCTTGGATGATGTGTATTGATAAATTATTTCAGAAAAGAGTAAGACTTATTATAAGCAGTTTTATTGAATACAACTTTAAGAGTAAAGGTTAAAAAGAATAATGAATTACAAAAACTGATAGGCGCTAGTATAGGTGCAGTTATACTCCTAATAGCTTTAGTGGCACCTTATGCTATTCAGTTTTTTCATATGTTCGATAAGCAGCCTCTTTTAATATAAGGATAGATTAGATTGAAATTCAGGGTACATTTTCCATCTCAAAATAGATGTCTCTCATAATGATTTGTGAAAGGCATCCTGTTCCAAGATTTCGTTAAAATGCTTGTGATATAAAATTTTCAAATATTGTATAATTAAATTATAATCGATGCTTAAAATCATACAAATAATTGCCTTGGTACAAGGCCTTTTCCTCCTACTAGTTTTTTACAAGAACAAAAGAGAATATAGAAAAATAACCTTTTGGCTTTTTTGTGGAAGTATCGTATCAGTACTATTATACATAGTTGGCGATGACGATAATAACCTTTTCGTGGAAGATGCAGATTGGTTCTTCTTTGACAGCTCGCTGTTTCTTACATTTCTTTTTTTATACTTCAAGTATTTTAATTCTGACAAAGTGGTTTTTCTAAAAAAGGACTATTTGTTTTTCTTGCCCAGTATATTTTCGTTTTTGAGTGAAACATTGGAAGTTTTTTCGGAACGGGAAAACGATTTTTTAGAGATTATAGAGACATTAATCGAGTTTGTGTTTTTGGGCTACTTAATCCATATCTTATACAATTTGTTTAGAATTAAAAGGGCTAATAGGATTTTATATTTTGTTGTTCCTATTATTTTAATAATGAGCATTTCATACATAAATGGCGTTCTCGATTTGTTTGAAATGGAGCCTATAGTGTTTTCTGATGATGATTATTTTAACACCTATTTGATTCTCATCGTAGCATTCTTGTTTTATACAATAACGTTCTATTTAATAATGAAACCTAAAGAGCTTATACCAAGCGCCAAGATTACCAAATACAAATCCTCAAACTTAAAACCAGAATCCATTAATAGCTATAAAAATGCTTTGATACAGATAATGGAGAAAGAAAAGCTTTATCTAGACCCTAGGTTATCAATCCATAGCGTATCAAAAAAATTAAATATTCCAAGGCAATATATTTCTGAAGTTCTTAACTTACATATGAATATTAGTTTTCAGGATTTTGTTAATGGATACAGGATTGAAGCCTTTGTCGTTAACCTGCAAAACACCAAATATGCTCATTATACTCTTTTCGGAATTGCCTCGGAAGTTGGTTTTAGCTCTAAGTCTTCATTTAATGCTACTTTTAAGAAGGTCAAGGGATTGACACCCTCGCAATTCAAGAATTCCATTGCTAAAAAAAATGCAACTAGTACAGAATAAGTATTCTGGACAACAAGCAAATAATCTGGTACACATAGATGTCGTTCTTTGAAGGAATTTAAATCCTTCTAAAATTGTCAATTAAAAAGCTAAATCCGCTAAAGAATAGAATATTTGCTATGCTAACAGGTTCTTTTAGAAACTCCAAAAGAATCAGTCTAATGGAAAGTATCCCTAGAGATTCAGAAGTTAAAGTTTTAATTACAAGACCAAATCATAGGTTAGGTAATCAACTCTTAATAACCCCTTTAATACAAGAGATTAATAAGCAATTTCCTAAATGTAAAATACATTTGATAGTCAATGGAAACCTTTCTTACATATTGCTCTCCAATTATCATTGTGTAGAGACAATTTTTAACCTTCCTAAAAAGCCCTTTAAAAATATTTTAGACTATTTAAAAAAGTCTATAAGCCTAATCTCAAATCAATATGACATTGCCATTGTTGGATGTGAGGATTCGAATTCAGGCAAAATATTTGTTAAGTTATCAAGAGCTAAATTCAAGATTTACAACTCAGGTACCGTTAATCTTAATAGACCCAAACATATTGCAAAAATTCCTGTATACAATATAAGAAAATTTTTGAATCCATCAGAATATCTCACCGATAGGTATCCAAAGCTATCAATAAAACTGTCTAGACAAGAAATAGAAAAAGGAAATCAATTAATTAAAACCTTATTTAATAGCAACAAAAAAACTATTTGCATTTTCACTTTTGCTACAGGAAATAAATGTCTCTCGAAAAAATGGTGGTTAAAATTTTATAAACAACTAAAAACTGAGTTTACCGATTTTAACATTTTAGAAATATTGCCCTTTGAAAATGTATCTCAAATCAATTTTAAGAGTACACATTTTTATAGTAAAAACCTTAGAGAAATAGCCTCAGTAATTGAAAATTCTATTGTTTTCATTGGAGCAGATAGCGGTATAATGCATTTATCATCGTCCACAAATACGACTACTTTTGGTTTGTTTAATGTTACTAACCCAAAAACCTATGGGCCTTATGGAGGTAACAATATACCCTTAGATACTAATTCTGTTAAAATAAGCGAGATAATAGAAAGAATCAAAGAGGCAATCTTCTAAAATAGGTTGTATGAAGTTAATAGTTGTTTTCACACTAAAAGCCAAAAAGCCAATCGTTTTCGAAAAATCTCCAGCGAAAGACCAATATGCGCATTATACTCTTTTCGGAATTGCCTCAGAAGTTGGCTTTAGCTCTAAGTCTTCATTTAATGCTACTTTTAAGAAGGTCAAGGGATTGACGCCTACACAATTCAAGAATTCAATTCCTAAAAATAAGATCATCGGTACAGAATAAGCATTCTGGACAACAGGCAAATAATCTGGTGCACTTACCTGTCGTTACTTTATAGTCTATTAAGCACGTCATAATAGTCAATAGTCTAATTTTTATTGTCTGATTAGTGTCAGAGTAAAATAATTCTAATTTAAAACAATTAAACTGTAAATGAAACATCCCACTCAATTATTCAGGAAACCATTTTTATCATTACTTTTTATCTTAATTAACACCACGTTATTTGCCCAAGAGAAATATACCATACGGGGAAGTATCAGTGATGTAATTAATGGCGAAACAGTATTGGGAGCATCGGTTTACTTAAAAGGAACCACTATAGGAGCAGCCACAAACGAGTATGGTTTTTATTCTATTACAGCACCAAAAGGGACATATACACTAATTGTTTCCTATTTAGGTTACAAAGAGATTAAGAAAGAAATATCACTTACCGAGGATATAAAGTTAAATTTTGAGCTTGAAGAGGCTTTAAACACTTTAGAAGAGGTAATTATTACAGCAGATGAAGGCATAGAGAAACTTAATGTAAGAAAACCGCAGATGGGAGTTGTTGCCTTAAACGCGGAAACAATTGAATTAGCACCTGCTGTATTGGGTGAAGTAGATCTTATAAAAACCATCCAGCTTCTGCCGGGAGTATCAAACAATGGAGAAGGTTCAGCAGGCTTTAACGTAAGAGGTGGCGCAGTAGACCAGAATTTGGTACTCTTAGACGAAGCCATTATATATAACACATCTCATTTTTTCGGATTATTTTCTGTCTTTAATAATGATGCCATAAAAAATGTGAAGCTTTATAAGGGCGACATTCCTGCAAGATTTGGAGGCAGGACGTCTTCGGTATTGGATGTAAGACAGAAAGAAGGTAATAATAAAGACCTGGAACTCAATGGTGGTATTGGATTAATTTCAAGTAGGCTTGCAGTAGAAAGCCCAATGTTTAATAAAAAGGGCTCCTTTCTTTTGGCTGGAAGAACCACTTATGCTCAGCTTTTTTCTGGTTTGTTGGACGATTTGGGAAATAGTAATATTAGTTTTTACGACTTAAATCTCAAAACCAACTATGAAATTAACGAAAACAATAAAGTCTATTTGTCGGGGTATTTTGGTAGGGATGTATTTAATATTTCTGGTCTTTTAGACAGTAATTATGGCAATGCCTCTGCCAACCTGCGTTGGAATCATATTTTTAATGACAAACTTTTCTCTAATTTATCGCTTATTTACAGTAAGTATGATTATCAAATAATACTAGATTTTGATCAATTGGATTGGATTTCAGATATAGAGAATTTCAATGTAAAGTACGACCTTAACTATTATGCAACCGATAAATTAAAAATAGATTTTGGCCTAAATGGTATTTCCTATAATTTAAATCCAGGAGAGATCGTGCCGTCTACCCCAAGTTCTTCAGTTAACCCTTTGATATTAGACCAGAAAAATGCCTTTGAGGCTGGCGCTTATGTAAGTGCAGAGCATACAATTACAGATAAGCTTACCGCAAGGTACGGATTGAGATATAGTACGTTCAACAGACTAGGCCGGCAGACTATCACTAATTATGCCAATAACCAGCCCGTAGTTTACAATCAAGAATTAGGGATTTATCAAAGCGGTACAGCGGTTGGTAGCACACCGTATTCAAGAGGGCAAACAATCAGGCAATTTGGGAATTTAGAACCACGATTGGGATTATCATATAAATTAACCGATAAATCATCAGTAAAGGGAAGCTATACGCGTACGGCTCAATATCTACATTTACTGTCAAACACAATATCTGTAACCCCTTTAGATGTTTGGACACCCAGCGGACCCTACATAAAACCACAGCTATCAAACCAATACGCCCTAGGGTACTACCGCAATTCCAACGATAACAAATATTCATTTGAAGTAGAAGCCTACTATAAAACAACAGATAATCGTATTGATTATATTGACGGAGCCAACCTATTAGGAAATAATACCATAGAAACGGAAATTTTAAATGGGGAGGCAAGAGCCTATGGTTTAGAGTTTCTTTTAAGAAAAAACAAAGGTCGTTTTACGGGTTGGCTGGCATATACACTAGCTAAATCTGAACAACGCTCATTTGGGGGCAATGCCAGAGGTCCTGGTATTAACAACGGCAATTGGTACAATACACCTTATGATCGCACACACGATATATCTCTATCAGGAGTCTATAAATTATCCGATAATTGGACATTTAGTTCCAACTTGGTCTATCAAACGGGTCGCCCGGTTACCTATCCTTCTGGTCAATTTGAATACGAAGGATCTTCTATTGTCATCTACGACGAGAGGAACGCTAATCGACTGCCTGCCTACCATAGGTTAGATATTGCAGCAACCTACAAACCCAATCGCAGACCAGATAAACGATGGAAAGGAGAATGGGTTTTTAGCATTTATAACTTATATAACAGAATGAATGCAGCGTCGATTACTTTCAGTCAAAATTATAATACTGGTGTAAATGAGGCCTTAAGAACTTCGATTTTTGGTATTATCCCATCAATAACGTATAACTTTAAATTTTAGTCATGAATTCAAGAATAAAAAAAATAATCAACAAATTAAGATCAAAAACA
>PBLD01000005.1 GCA_002722255.1 Winogradskyella sp.
CGACTTATGTGATCGAGCAGACGGCTGTAGATGCCGGAGGCTTTAGTAATAGTGTGTTAGCCGATGGAGACAGTCCAGCGGACACGAATGTCGATGACACGAGTGATGATGGAGATGACACAGATGGCAACACGGAAGACGATCCAACAGAAACTGTTATATCCCAAGATCCAATGTTAGCTATAGAAAAAACGAGTAGTTTGGACTTAGGTGCTGATGGTATAGCAACTGTTGGCGATATTATAACATATACATACACAGTTACTAACACAGGTAATGTTACAATTTTTGATGTAAGTGTTACAGAGGATGCTACAGACTTTACAGGAACAGGAGTATTACCAACACCAACTTATGTGAGTGGTGGTAGTGATGAAGATGGTGAAGCTGATCTAGAAGATATGATTGTAGGTTCAGGAACGATAGTTTACACAGCAACTTATGCATTAACTCAAGCTGATATTGATGCAGGTATAATTACAAATCAAGCTGTTTCTAGTGGGACAGGTCCTTTAGGTAATGGAGTTAGTGATGATAGTGATGATCCAACTGATTCAACAAGTAATGATGATCCAACAGATACTGTAATTCCACAATTACCAACATTATCTATAGAAAAAACAAGTAGTTTGGACTTAGGAGCTGATGGTATAGCAACAGTAGGAGATGTAATCACTTATAACTATACAGTAACTAATACAGGTAATGTTACAGTTTTCGATGTTAATGTAACGGAGGATGCTACAGACTTCACAGGAACAGGAGTATTACCAACACCAACTTATGTGAGTGGTGGTAGTGATGAAGATGGTGAAGCTGATCTTGAAGATATGATTGTAGGTTCAGGAACGATAGTTTACACAGCAACTTATGCATTAACCCAAGAGGATATTGATGCTGGTATAGTAACTAACCAAGCTGTAGCTATGGGTACAGACCCATTAGGTGGTGGAGTTAGTGATGATAGTGATGATCCAATGGATCCAACAAGTACGGACGATCCAACAGATACTAGTATTCCACAATCTCCAAGTATGGATATTGAGAAGACAAGTAGTTTAGATACTGGATCAGATGGAGTTGCTGATGTTGGTGATATTATCACATATACATACACTGTTACAAACACAGGAAATGTAACATTATTTGATATAAATGTTACAGAGGACGCTGCAGACTTCACGGGAACAGGAATTTTACCAACACCAACTTATGTGAGTGGTGGTAGTGATGAAGATGGTGAAGCAGATCTAGAAGATATGATAGTAGGTTCAGGAACGATAGTTTACACAGCAACTTATGCATTAACTCAAGCTGATATCGATGCAGGAATTATTACTAATCAAGCTGTTGCTAATGGAACAGATCCTTTAGGAGGTAGTGTATCTGATGATAGTGATGATGGGGATGATATAGATGGTAATACAGAAGATGATGTAACTAATACTGAAATAATTCAAGTACCAATGATAAGTCTTATTAAGACAACATTACCACTTGAAGATACAAATGGTGATGGTATTGCAGGTAGTCTAGGAGATATAATTTCTTATGTATTTGTTGTTGAAAATACAGGTAATGTTACACTAACTAATATTGAAGTTGAAGATTTATTACCAGGTATAAATCTAGTTGGTGGACCTATTGCACAGTTGCTTCCAGGTGAAGTTGACAGTACAACATTTACTGCGACATATGAGATTACTCAAGTTGATTTAGATACAGGATTTGTAATAAATTCTGCTAACGTAACAGCTGAGAGTCCAGGTGGAGATTTAGGCGATCCAACAGATGATGTAAGAGATACAAGTGATGACCCTAACGATACTAATGATAATGATGATAACGGTGATGGTGAACCAGATGATCCAACAGTTACACCTGTTAATTCAATCTTTGATTTAGAAGTTACTAAAGTTGTTGATGAAATTCGACCTGTAGTTGGAGATGAAGTTGTCTTCACTATTGAAGTAGCTAATATTGGAAATGTTACTGCAACTAACGTCGTTATCAGCGAACAAATACCTACAGGTTATGTATTTGTATCAGCAATAACTACAGCAGGAACATATTCAGAGTTTGATGGTGAATGGACAGTTGGGCAGTTAGATCCTGATCAAGTTGAAATTTTAGAAATAACAGTGGAAGTATTAGGCTTTGGTGACTATGCAAATACGGCATTTGTTGATAGTGCTGATGGAGGTGTAGATATAGACCCAGTAAACGATGAAGGAACGGCTTCCGTAGATCCGATATGTTTAACCATCTATAATGAATTTTCACCGAATGGTGATGGTGTCAATGAGACCTTTATTATTGATTGTCTAGAGCGATTCCCTAATAATAAGTTAGAGGTATACAATAGATGGGGTAATGTAGTTTATTCTAAGAGAGGATATCTCAACGATTGGAGTGGTACTACAAATGGAAGAGCAGTGATGGGACAATCTGATGAGTTACCTGTAGGAACATACTACTATGTCCTTGATTTAGGTGATGGATCAGAACCAAGAGTAGGATGGTTATATATAAATAGATAAGTAAACAACTATAGAAAAAAGACAGAAAGATGATACGTATATTATCAAAAGCAAGTTTAATTTTAATGGTGTTTACTACACTATTAGCAACTGATTTAAATGCGCAGCAAGACCCTCAGTACACGCATTACATGTATAATACATTGAGTGTAAATCCAGCTTATGCTGGCCAGAGGGAAACGCTGAGTGTTGTGGGTTTGCACAGATCACAATGGGTTGGTATTGATGGCGCACCACAAACACAATCTTTAGGCATTCATTCACCATTACGTAATGAGCGTATAGGTTTAGGACTAAATATTGTAAGTGATGCATTAGGACCAGCCAGAGAGAATTTTATTGATGCTAATTTCTCATATACCATTCCTTTAAATGCTAATGATTTGAAATTATCATTTGGCGTAAAAGGAGGTTTACACATGTTAGATTTAGATTGGAGTAAAGGACGTTATCGAGACCCAGATAATGTGTTTAATGAAAATGTAAATTTAATATCACCAACTGTTGGAGCAGGATTATACATGCACACCAGAAAATGGTATTTAGGACTTGCAGTTCCTAACTTTTTAGAGACAGATCATTATGATGATTTTCAAGAGTCAAAAGCAACAGAGAAAATGCATTTTTATGCTATAGGTGGTTATGTGTTCAACCTAAGTGAAACACTAGAATTGAACCCTGCTTTCTTGGTAAAAGCGGTTTCAGGAGCACCTATTATTGCAGATGTATCGGCAAACTTTTGGTATAAAAAGAATTTAACTGCTGGTCTAGCTTATAGATGGGATGATTCTGTTAGTGCACTTGTAGGTTTTCAAGCTACACCAGGAATGTTCATTGGTTACGGCTATGATTTAACTACAACAGGATTAAATAACTATAATAGCGGAACTCACGAAATAACTTTAAGATTTGAAGTGAAACGTTTAGGTAGAATTTTATCACCACGTTTCTTCTAAAAATAAGACTATGAGAACAATTTCAAGATATATAAGTTTAGTTTGTGCAGGTATGTTTGCTTTATCTGCCTTTGCTCAAAACGGTAAAATAAAAAGTGTTGAGGATGACTACAAAGATTTTGCCTATGTAAAAACAAGTGAAGTCCTTCTCGAAGTAGCTAATAAAGGCTATAAGTCTGCAGAGCTTTTTCAGAAGTTAGCAAATTCATATTACTTTAGAAATGATATGGAAAACGCTGCTAAATGGTATGGTGAATTATTTACTATGAATGATGTGATTGATCCAGAATACTATTTTAGATATGCTATGGCTCTTAAGGGAATAGAAGACTACAAAGAATCAGATAAATGGATGAAGAAGTTCAATGAGCTCAAACCAGATGATATGAGAGGAAGAGCTTTTCTTTCTAAAGTGGATTATAAATCTAACATTGAAGAGTTGAGTAGAGATGATATCGAGCCTCATAATTTAGAGATTAATACAGAGCTTTCAGATTTTGGTACTACTGAATATAAAAACGGAATCGTTTTTGCCTCAGCTAGAGGAGGTGGTCGTAAATATCGTTGGAACGAAGAGCCATATTTAGATTTGTATTCGGCTGAGAAAACAGAAAGTGGTTTTGGAGAAGCAAAAGAAATCGAAGGAAAAATAAATACAAAGTATCATGAGTCTAGTGCAGTATTTTCACCAAATGGAAAATATATGTTCTTTACAAGAAATAACTTTTATAGATTAAAGTATAAAGAAGATGATACAGGAGTTAATAGATTGCAATTGTATAGAGCTACTTTGAGTGAAGATGGTACTTGGGACGAAATTCACAAAGTACATTTTAACAGTGAAGATTACAGTGTTGCGCACCCAACATTAAATCTAACAGGAACACGTTTATATTTTGCTTCAGATATGCCAGGTACATTTGGACAGTCCGATATTTTTGTGGTAGATGTAAATGATGATGGTACACTTGGTAAGCCAGAAAATTTAGGACCTTCAATAAATACTGAAGGGCAAGAATCATTTCCATTTATGGATACAAGTGGTAATCTATTCTTTTCCTCAACAGGTTTTCCGGGATTAGGAGGCTTAGACGTTTTTAAATCTGAAGAATTAGACCAAAAAGTTGAAGGTGGTTCTAATAGAAATTTTCCAATTGAGAATGTAGGAAAACCAGTAAATAGTTCTGCAGATGATTTTGGTTATTATGAGAATTTAGTTACTAAGCGTGTTTATTTTAGTTCTAATAGAGAAGGTGGTAAAGGTAGTGATGACATCTATACGTTTGAAGTACCAGAATGTGAGCAATTAGTTTTTGGAACAGTTCAGGACAAAAAAACAGACGAGCTTATATCTAATGCAACAGTTATTTTATTTGATGGTGAAGGAAAAGAAATAGAACGCAAAACGGTTGGTGAAGATGCAGCTTTTGAGTTTGAGTTAGATTGTGAAATGGAATATCTTATCAGAGGTGAGAAAGAGACTTACATCTCTGATGAAAAACGTTTTACTACTCCAAAGAAAAAACAAGAATTACAATTGCAATTACTTTTAGAAAAAGATGTACAAGAAATCAATCCTTGCGATGATTTAGCTAAGATTTTAGACATTCCAATTATTTATTTTGATTTCGATAAGTCAAACATAAGATACGATGCCGAAATAGAGCTACAAAAAGTGTTAGCTGTACTGAATAAATATCCAACAATGAATATAGATATTCGTTCACACACAGACTGTAGAGGACCTGCAGATTATAACGAAAAATTATCTGATAGAAGAGCAAAATCTACACGTCAATATCTAATAGATAATGGTATCGCTGCAGAGCGTTTAACAGCTAAGGGTTATGGAGAATCGCAACTTGTTAATGATTGTGGTTGCGAGCCTACAAACGAATCTAGTTGTTCTGAAGAAGAACACCAACTTAACAGACGAAGTGAGTTTATTATTACAAGTATAAATGGTAAATCTTGTGATGATAAGGAATAAGATTTCAAGGATATAGAAATAAAAAAAATAGCCGTTTAAGTAATTAAACGGCTATTTTTTATGAAATCCTTTACCTTTTTTAGACCTTTAGGAGTTAATTTTGCTTTATGATAGAAGAACAAGTCATCCTTGTAGATGAAAACGATAATCAAATTGGCTTAATGCCAAAAATGGAAGCACATGAAAAAGCATTACTTCATAGAGCTTTTTCAGTCTTTGTTTTTAATGATAATAACGAATTAATGCTTCAACAACGCGCATTGCATAAATACCATTCACCAGGTTTATGGACTAATACTTGTTGCAGTCATCAACGAGATGGCGAAACTAATTTAAAAGCAGGTAAAAGACGATTACAAGAGGAAATGGGATTTGTAACCGAATTGGAAGAGACAACCTCATTTATTTACAAAGCACCTTTTGACAATGGATTAACGGAGCACGAGTACGATCATATTATGATTGGATATTACAACGATGAGCCCAATATTAATGAAGCTGAAGTTGCCGATTGGAAATGGATGAATTTAGAAGATGTCAAAGTTGATATAGCATTACATCCTGAGAAATATACAGCTTGGTTTAAAATTATTTTCGATAAATTTTATGAATTTATAAACGTAAAAAAATCATGAAAGTAACAGTACACAGAAAAGCACATTTTAATGCAGCACATAGACTTTACAGAAAAGACTGGAGCTTTGAGAAAAACGATGCTGTTTTTGGTTTGTGTAATAATCCCAATTTTCATGGTCATAACTACGAACTTATAGCGAGTGTAACAGGAGAAATAGATCCTGAAACAGGTTATGTTATAGACGTAAAGATTTTAAAAGACATCATTAAATCTGAAGTAGAAGATGCTTTTGATCATAAGAATTTAAATGTTGAAGTGCCAGAATTTAAAGACTTAAATCCAACTGCTGAAAACATAGCTGTTGTTATTTATAATAAAGTAAAAGCCAAATTAGACCCTAAATTTCACTTAGAAATTACACTGTACGAAACACCACGTAATTTTGTAACCTATTCAGGAGAATAATTAATGAAGAATAAACTTTATCCTTTAAAATTTAAACCCATATTAAAAGATAAAATTTGGGGAGGCACCAAACTTTCAGAACAGTTTAATAAACTATCTGATTCTAAACAGTTAGGAGAAAGTTGGGAAATTAGTACTGTGCCAGGAGATGTTTCTCAGGTTATAAATGGTGAGTTTAAAACTCAAAACCTACAGGATTTATTAGAGCTATATAAAGGAGAATTAATAGGCGAGAAGAACTATGAGAGGTTTGGTAATAGCTTTCCTTTACTTATTAAATTCATAGATGCCAAACAAGATTTAAGCATCCAATTGCATCCAGATGATAATCTTGCAAAGGAGCGTCATGATTCTTTCGGGAAAACCGAAATGTGGTATGTTATGCAAGCGGACAAAGATGCTAATCTCATTGTAGGGTTTAATCAAAAGATGGATAATGATAGGTATCTGAAACATCTTAACGAAAAGACGCTAACCGAAATTTTAAATTTCGATAACGTAAAAGAAGGTGATACTTACTTTATTGAAGCAGGTCGAGTTCATTCCATAGGTGCTGGGGTATTACTTGCAGAAATACAACAAACAAGTGATATCACTTACCGTGTTTATGATTGGGATAGAATTGACGAAGAGGGTAACGAACGCGAATTGCATAATGATATAGCTATAGATGCTTTTAAGTTTGATTTAAAAGATGATTTCAGAGTTAATTATAGTAAAGAAAAGAATGTCTCTAATAAAATGATAAGTTGTCCTTTTTTTACGACAAATTTTATTGATTTAGATTCAAATTTAGAAAAGAAAAATATCTATGATTCATTTTTAATATACATGTGCGTTGATGGAAAAGTAGAAGTTGTGGCGGAGGATTCAAAAGAGATAATCTCAAAAGGAGAAACTATTTTAGTTCCTGCATCAGTTAAACATTTTAAATTAAACAGTCATAGTGCTAAACTGCTCGAAGTTTACGTTTAAAAAAGTATGAAAATAATTCAAGTATTCCGTACATTTGTACGCAAATTAACATAGATTATTATGGCAAATAAGAGAGATTTAAAAAAAGATATCAATTACGTTTTTGGTGATATTATTGAAGCAGTTTATTACTGGGAATTAGAAAATTCAGAAAAGCCGACTAAGGAGAGTGAAGCTATTATTGATGAGGCAATTGCATCTTTTGACGAATTAATTGCTCGTGTAAATGATAGAAGCGTAGAGAACACAAAGGCTCATTTTAAAGCAATTAACAACGACCTTGAATCTAAAGGTAGATCATTAATTGAAAGAATTAATAAATTAAAATAAAAGTGTTTGCAAAATTGAATTTTAGGTTTAATTTTGCGACCGCTTTGCCGATGTAGCTCAGCTGGCTAGAGCAGCTGATTTGTAATCAGCAGGTCGTGGGTTCGAGTCCCTCCATCGGCTCTAAAATTGAAACTCTAATTACGATTTTCGTAGTTAGGGTTTTTTGTTTTATAAGATTAAATTCTCAATATATGTATTAGATTTTTTTTAAGAATATAAAATCAAAAAGCTCTAATTATTAATTAGAGCTTTTTGATTATAACAGATTATTTATTTCTATTTAGAGCTTCTTTCAGCAATAATTTCACCCAGTTTTTTACCGTAAAATGAATTTTTAATGTTTTCGGTTAAATTATTATATACAGAATCTATATAAACAGGATTTGCAGAAGGAATTTCATATAAAGCTAAATAAGGTGCTATGATATTATCCTTGTGGTTTAGTGCAAACTGAATAGTATAAGAATATTTGCGTTTAAACAACGTTTCAGAAGCTTTATTTAATGAGTCTACAGCTATACTATCATTAGCTTTTTGCGCCAAGAAATTAGCTTCTATTAAGTCTAAATTCTGATCATTAAATCTAGACATTATGTTAGTGTATTCGTTGAGTAAATCTTGCTGTTCTGAACCATTAATTTCGGCATCGTAATTAAAATTCTTTAATGTAGTTTTTATTTCAGTAACACCTTTGTCGGCAAAAAACGGTATATAATGCTCTTCACCATCGTTCTTAAATAATTTAAGATAGAGTAGTATAGGCTCTTCTATATTTGTTTTCAATGTAAATTCTGGTTGGCCCGAAATAGACAAAGAATCAAGGTTTATAATAGTAGAGTCACCTTCTTTTTGGAGATAAACAACACCTTTTTTTAATCCTTTAATAGTTCCTTTTAAAGTGAAGTTAGTATCATTATCACTTCCGCAAGACACAACAAGTAATAGTAAAGTGAAAAGGCTTAGTGTTTTATATAAATTAGTCATGTTTAGATTAAATTTTTAGGTGCGCAAATATCATATTTTGAAATTAAATATACTAGCCACCTGCGGCTAATTGCATTAAAATTGTACAACCAATTGCAGCTATGGTCCCTACAGCATAGCCAAAAACAGCAAGCAAAACACCAACAGTAGCTAAAGAAGGATGAAAAGCAGATGCTACAATTGGAGCAGAAGCAGCACCACCAACATTGGCTTGGCTACCGACTGCTAAGAAAAAGTAAGGTGCTTTAATTAGTTTCGCCACAAGAATTAATAATAGTGCATGGATTGTCATCCAAACCACACCAATAGCAATTAGTCCAAGATTATCAAATATTAAAGTCAGATCCATTTTCATACCAATGGTTGCAACAAGAATATAGATAAAAACGCTTCCAAATTTACTGGCACCAGCACCTTCATAATTTTTAGCTTTAGTAAAGGATAGAAGAATTGCAATAAGCGTTGCAATACTAATCATCCAGAAGAATGAAGAACCTAAGAATGTAAATACATTTCTTGTCGTTTCAGACTGAATGTTACTAACTATGCCTTCAAAAAATGGAGCTAAATATCCAGCACATAAATGCGCAATACTTACGGTTCCAAAAGCGATAGCAACAATAATCATAAGATCAGTAAGTGATGGATTTCT
Source organism: Winogradskyella sp. (assembly GCA_002722255.1). GTDB lineage: Bacteria > Bacteroidota > Bacteroidia > Flavobacteriales > Flavobacteriaceae > Winogradskyella > Winogradskyella poriferorum. The sequence goes on from PBLD01000005.1 coordinate 9,470, forward strand.
TTTTACTTTTTCTGAAAATTGAGTCACTTTTTCTTTTAAACTTTCTATGGAAGATGTATCGGCTTTTAACCACTTATTAATGCCATTGCGTTTACCAATACCAAATAAAATAATAGCCATCCAAATATTAGCAACAACAATATCTACGAAAACCATACCTCCATATAGTTTTTGATTATAACCATAAATTTCTAGCATGGCTGTTTGGTTAGCTCCACCACCAATCCAGCTTCCTGCTAAAGTAGAAAGGCCTCTCCATACAGCATCAGGACCAACACCTCCAACGGTTTCTGGTGATATCATAGAAATTAATAAAATAGCAATTGGTCCTCCAATAACAATACCTATTGTTCCTGTAAAGAACATGGCAAGCGCTTTCCAACCCAAATTAAAAACAGCTTTTAAGTCTATACTTAAAGTCATTAATACTAGAGCTGCAGGTAGCAAATAGCGACTGGCAACGTAATATAAATTAGAGCTGTGTTCTGTTTCTACACCAGTTTCAGAAACTGTAATCCATTCTGGTGCAATAAGTCCTGTTGTTGTTAAAACAGCTGGTAACATATATGCCATAAATAAGCCAGGCACTATTTTGTAGAATTTTGCCCAAAAACCAGTTTTTATAGATTCTGTAATAAAGACTAAACCTAATGCCAGCATTAGGAGACCAAATACAATTGTATCGTTAGTAAAAATAGGAGTGTTGTCCATAGTTAGGATTATTAGTTGCGTGCAAAATACCAAAATAAAGGGCAATAAAAAAGTGACTGTTTCCAATCACTTTTCTTCATGAGGTTTATCTTTCTTTTTGGGTTGTCTGTTGTGTTCTTTTAGATGCTGCATTAGCATCCATTCTATTTGTCCGTTGGTACTACGAAACTCATCTGCAGCCCATTTTTCAATGGCTTTTAGCATATCTTCATTTATTCGTAATGCAAAGGCTTTTTTCTTAGACATCAGTATTTAATTTTGTTTTGTAAGCTTCTAATACGCGTATGGCTTCTTCTTTTTTCTGAGTGCCAATTAGTAATTTTTTACCATTTTTTAGTTGGAGTTGTATGCCAATATCTCCAGATACATTGATGGCTCTTCCTTTAGATTTATTCCATAGTGCGCCACCTTTTAATCCCCAACCACCAAACTCTGTAATAGCATCGTAAGTTCTAACATTGGCAGTTTTTATTTCATTCCATGGTAATAATTTAAATTTTAATTGAAACGGAAAAAATTTATAACGAATACCATNNTCATCAATTCTGGTATATAATTTAANAACGAAAATAAAACAAGANGCAACNANNATNANAGCNAGANTACCTATAAATTCNNAAGTNGNAAAAGANTCTGGATTNTCTAGATATTCTTTNGTAATNACAAACAAAGGAACTATTGNACTCACANNNATNAGTACAATAATCCATGTTTGGTTAAATCGTTGTTCTTCTTTAAAAATTCGCATTATCTATTCTTGTCACGTTCAAAAACTATAAACGATATCATATGTTGGTTTGGTGTGATTTCTGCCAATCGCCAACCTTCTTTTGCGTACTTGTTTAGAATTTCTTCTAATCGATCCGTATGGTTTTTCCAACCAAGTTTTGGTATTATAACTTTATATTCTTTCATGCTTAATGACTTAAAGTTCCGGTATTAACTACAGGAGCAGCCTCTTTGTCTCCACAAAGTACAACCATAAGATTACTTACCATTGCAGCTTTACGTTCTTCATCTAGCTCAACAATTTCATTTTTGTTTAGTTCTTCAATTGCCATTTCTACCATACTTACAGCACCTTGTACAATCTTATGTCTGGCAGCCACAATTGCGGTTGCTTGCTGACGTTTTAGCATTGCATTTGCAATTTCTTGCGCATAAGCTAGGTAGCCAATACGAGCTTCTAAAACTTCAATTCCAGCAATAGATAAACGCTCATCAATTTCTTTTTCTAGGGCTTCACTAACTTCGTTAACACTAGAGCGAAGAGTAATGTCTTCATCATGCCCTTCATCTGCAAAGTTATCGTAAGGATACATGCTAGCCAGTTTACGCACTGCAGCATCGGTTTGTACTCTTACAAAGTTTTCGTAGTTGTCTACATCAAAAGCAGCTTTGTAGGTGTCTTGCACACGCCATACTAAGATTGTACTAATCATAACTGGGTTACCAAGTTTGTCGTTTACCTTAAGACGCTCACTATCAAAGTTACTCGCTCTTAGAGAGATTTTCTTTTTGGTATAAAAAGGGTTTACCCAATAGAACCCATTCTTTTTAATAGTACCAACGTACTTACCAAATAATAGTAATACTCTAGATCCATTTGGCTGTACCATGACAAAACCAAATGCCATAACCAACGATAATACAATAGTAATAATTGGCCAAGGTGTTTTTAAAGTAATCATAGTAGCTATGCTTCCAAAAAATACTAATAAAAACAGAAATAGCATAAAGTAGCCATTTGCAGGGACGATGATTTTTTCTTCTTTCATGTTAAAAAATTTAATTGGTTAATCATTAAAATCAATATGATATTAAAATGATATCATAAAGATATATAAGATTAGTGTCTGCTTCCAAATAATTGTTACAATATTTATGAAAAAAAATAAAAAATAGAGTTTGGCACGTGGTTTGTTATATACTAGGTGTAATGGTTACAGCGATAGTTACAATCGTAACAATACTACAAAATCGTGACATTACATTTTGGTTGGTTAGTTAGTAAAAAAGCATCTCATTTTTGAGATGCTTTTTTGATTTTACAGTATTTAGAGTAGATTTTAAGCGTTTATAAAAGCAACAATAGCATCAACAAGTTCTGTAGAAATTGGTCTAAAAGCTTCATTGTAAGATTTAGAATTTTCTAAATCGTCTCCTTTAATTCCGAAGAAGACATGATTCATGTTTTCAATAATTTTTAATTCGGAATCTTCATTAGCATCTTTTAATAATTGTGCTTCTTCTTCTGATACTTGAAGATCTTTTGTGCCATTAACAATAAGTACCGGAATCTTTAATTCGCTAATAATTTCAGAAGGATTGTATTGCATCCAGTTAATCATAAATGGTTGTAAGTCTAAACTAAAAACCGAAGCTAATGCTTGCGGATACTCTGTAGTGGTTTCTCCTTTTTTTAATTTGTTCACTACTTTTTGGGCTTCTTCACCGAGTTTAGGTGCCATTTTTGTAACCTGATCCACGATAACATCTCCAATGTTTTGACCTGCACCAGCCAATGAAATAAAGCCATCTGCATTTTCTTTTGCTGCAATCATACCCACTAAACTTCCTTGACTATGACCAATAACATAGATTTTTGAATATGCTTCTTTTTCTTTAAAATAATTAATAACATCTTCGGCATCACTTACAAAGTCATCAAACATTATGTCTTTATCTACATCTCCTTTTCTTATTTGTTTTACAATGCGTTTATCGTATCTAAAGCTTGCAATACCTTTATTAGATATGCTTTCGGCGAGTTTCTTTAAAGAGTTATTTTTAAGAAAATTTTGGTTTCCATTACGGTCTGTAGGACCAGAGCCAGCAATAATTATTACTAAACTAGGTTTATCCACATCTATTGGAGTTAATAAAGTACCGTCAATCCATTTTGTTATAGTTAGGTCTTCTATTTTAAATCTAGGTTCTTGACTAAAAGATAACGAAGCCAATAAAAAGCTAAGGACTAATAAATAATATTTCATATCGGTTTATTTATACAGTAAAGGTAGTTGATAATACTTTCTAAGTATAGTTTTTCAACTTTTTTAGAGAACTTTTATTATGATTTTCCATACAATTTTATTTTTTACAAGTGTGCATTTTATCGACGAAATGCATGTTTTTGTCTTTAAATGTTAAAATTAAATGCATTTCATCGATTAATAGTGTTTTTAAGCGACAAAATTAAAACCTAATTATATATTTGAAGTGTACTAAAATTTAGTTTTTAGTTCAATGGATTAATTAATTAATATTTGCATTATGTTATGTTGACTTAGAGACCCTAAATCTACTATCATAATAAAAAAGCAAATTAGAAAAACCGGGTTTGAGGGAACCCGGTTTTTTNTTTTTATANNNTTACCAATTCTTCTANAAGNTAAGATTTATTCTNGGNTCAANNTTCNTTTTTGTNTTNGCAATNTGATGNAGCCANTANTNNTGCATTTCNCCTTTCATTAGNAGTAAACTNCCNTGTNCTANANTAAGTTTNTGTCGNTCGNNTNTTAATANTTCNNTGTTTAAAGTGAAANGGTCGTTCNTCNCCAAAACTNACTGANGCAATNANTGGATTTNTNCCTANTTCTTTTTCNTTATCTGCATGCCAACCNTTNCTGTCATTACCATCNCNNTANAGATTNANNAANAGNGTGTTGAANTTTTCNTNTGANAANNTTTCAACTTTAGNTTTAATNTCTNNNAANNTTTGANGTNAANGNTTCAGGATGCATNGTTATGTTAGAGTAACTGTANGTTTGGTTTGTTTCNCCNNANANNGCNGTTAATCTNGGNTGNTTNTAGGNTTTNCCAAACACTTTAATATCATCNTGNTGCCAGTTGGTTTGGTCTTTTATAATTNTANAATAGTTNTCNGNTTCNTGANAATTGAAAAANTNNGGNACATAGATNAGNTCNGCATTNGGTAAAATAAAATGTTGTTTCTCTGNAGAAAACAAGTCCATAGCATAATTTTTCTCTAAATTAGTGCATCGTCATGAAAAATAAAATTCTCATATCAATAATTGNTTTNNNTNTTTTGTGNTTNGGTTTTTANCANAAACAAGNGTTACCANAAGGGTTTGTNTANGTNANGTCTNTNATACNAGATNTNGATGTAGANCTNANATATTNTACNACNNANAANTTTGTTGGTGATACNATTGATGGNTATAANTCTAATAAACTNATNNTNACNAAAGNNNCNGCTGAAAANNTAAAGNTNGTGCAAGANGAGNTNCAANAACANAATTTNTGNTTNNNNGTTNANGATGGNTANAGNCCNCANCGTNCTGTNAATCATTTTNTNCGNTGGGCAANAGTATCTNAANGACACNNTNAATAAATCTGNNTTTTATCCNNATGTNNNNAAANGAAATTTATTTAAAGAAGANTGGTTACATAGCTTCTAAATCTGGACATAGCAGAGGAAGCACAGTTGATCTTACTGTTATAGATGGCAATACAGGTAAACCCTTAGATATGGGAAGTCCTTTTGATTTTTTTGGTGAACAGTCTTGGGTAGATTATGATGGTATTACTGAAAGCCAAAAAATGAATCGTCAATTGCTACAACGTGTAATGCTAAAACATAATTTTAGAAATTACCCAAAAGAGTGGTGGCATTTTACATTGCGTTGGGAACCTTTTCCTAAGACTTATTTTGATTTTGAGATTGAATAACTAAATTTTGTATTTGTTTAAAAAATCCATTTGTTCGAGAGTTTGGTATATATAGGTCTGATCACTATAAAATTCAAAATTTAGAGTATTATCGGTTGACAGGTATTTTTGGAATCTACCAAAAATATGAATACCACCATTTTTTAGAAAGATAAGAGTTAATTCTAAATTAGAATCACGATGGAAGAAATCTACTTTTCCATCTATTAATTCATAACATTTTTTAAGACTACTTCTTAATTCTAATAGATTTTGTGTTGTAGCATAGAAAAACGAGTTAAGTAAAATATCCTCAACTTTAATTTCAATATTTAATTTACAATAAAAGCCACCATCGAAGTGAGTCTTATTGGGAAAACCAATAACTTCAACAACCTCAACTTTTAGATGAGCACCAAATCCTTTAATTTCAAAATTATCCATTTTCAATTCAAATAAATCCAAGCCCAATACATCAAGAAAAATTGTAGTGGAATTCTTAAAATTAATATCCATTTTGGGATGCCTGCAGAAGCTTTTTCACCAGATAACATATAAAAATGAACTAACAGAAATACAACTAGCATTGCTATGATAGCATAAATGGCAAAAGCTTTGGTTTCTGAGAATAACAAAGCTACACCCAAAACAATTTCTGCAATACCACTCAGTAGCACAAGAAATTTGTGGTTTGGTAAGTATCTTGGCATAATACGCATATACATTTTGGGTTTTACAAAGTGCATAAGGCCTGCCAAAATATACATGCCAGCCATAATGTATAGTCCAATTGGGTTATTCATCTTTAAATGTTTTATAGGTTATACCAATGCCGTAATTAAAAAGATTTTTGTCGAGTAAGCTAGATTTAAAACCGTTGCCTTCTTCAAACTTCACCCAATTATTACCACTTATAAATATGCGTTTTATGTAGGTGTTTTTACTTTCAATCTCATCAGTAAAGGGTAAAAGTGGTCTAAAATTAGTTGGGATTTTTACTATACCGTTTTTAGTTTTTATTTCCTTGTATTTTTTGTTTGGCAAAAGTTTTCCTTCTTTATCGGTGTAGCCCATCACTTGAATAGATACAAAAAAACCATTTTTAGGAATGTAAATATCGTAGTCTTCAACATTCAGTTTGTAAGCATCTCCATTCTTTTCAGTAGCTCTAAAAACTATAGTTTCGTAGGTGAGTACTTTACCAGGTTTGCCATTGTCATTGGCATAAAACTGAACCTTAAATAATGTTGAGAATTTCTTTTTGTCGCTATTGGCACGTTTTCGTTTGTTCCAATCTTTAGATTCTAGTGCAATAGGAAACGTAACGCTGCTTAACTTTTGATCTTGCTCAGAAGATTTTGGGAAAAATACAGCAATCTCAGATTCTATAGTAGGTAGCCAACAGTTGTAATAATCATCATCGAGATATGGTTTTAAAGTTTCTTCTTTAAATTTTCGATTCAAATTGGTACTAAGAACCACTTCGTCTAAAGCATCTACTTGAGGTTGCAACAACAATTCTTTTGGTAGGTTTTCTGTAGCTATGTTGAGGTTTTTAAAACCAATAGAAGAAATGTATAGCGAATCTACATCTGGATACAGTTTTTTTGTAAAATAAAACATACCATCATCATCTGCAAAAATGCCTTGGCCGTTACCAAAAGATACGGTTGCATAACTCACAGGTGATTGCGAAATGCTATCTAAGACTTTGATTTGAGAAAAGCTTACGTAGCATCCCAAAACGATAGAAAATAAGGTTATATAAAATTTGGAACTCATAGATTATAAAGATGCTGAAATAAATTCAGCATGACAAATAATTAAATGAATTGTATAAAAAAACGCTTCCACCATATAAATAGGAAGAAGCGTTGATAATCTGATTGATTAATGAGTGTTATTCCGAGTCTAAAGCTTTTTTGGTTTGGGTGTAGCCAACATAAAGTCCTAGTCCTGCCATTAAGAAAATCATTGCAGGATAAACAGTACCATCGTTTAAACTTGTGTAAGTTTCTAAAATATGCGCAATAAATACGCCTAATCCTATGCCCATTAGTAAAAACGCTAAGTTTAAAACGATAACTTTCCATGAAGATCCAGAGCGTTTACCAATGTTAAAGATACTGGCATCTGCTCCTTTTTCTATAAGCGCAAGACGCTCTTTGTTTCTGGTAGAAAAGTATAAGTATACCATTCCAAAAATTGCTGCAAAAAGACTGATTGGTATTAATATTTCTGCGTCCATAATGTTTGTTTTTTTAATTGATTAATTTTAAATGATTCTTAGCTTATGACGACAAGCTAAACTTTTAGGTTACACTTTTTATTAAAATTTTTTTTTCAATCTAATTGTAACCTAATGAAACAAACCGTCGTCTTAACTTAAAAATGACCACCAACGACGAAAACATATTAATTGCAGCTATTAAAAATGGCGATACTAAGGCTTATGCGCAATTAGTAGATCGTTACAAGGACTTGGTGTATACATTAGCCTTGCGCATGTTAAAGCATAGAGAAGAGGCGGAGGAAGTGGCGCAAGATACGTTTATAAAGGTGTTTAAGTCTTTAGATAATTTTAAAGGGGATTCAAAATTCTCTACATGGATTTACAGAGTAGCTTATAATACCTGTTTAGATACTATTAAGAGGAACAAAAAGCATCTAAAAAATGTTGCTATAGATGAGTTTACTTTTAATAAATTAGATACTATCGATAATGCATTAGATAATATTATTAAAGAGGAAAAAAGCACTTTAATAAAAGATTGTATCAACAAATTACCCGAAGATAGTAGTGCCTTATTAACCTTATTTTATTTTGAAGAATTATCTTTAGAAGAAATAGCAAAAATTATAAATATTGAAGCCAATACGGTTAAGGTGAAGCTTTTTAGAGCCAGAAAAAAATTAGCCGTAATTTTAGAACAATATTTTCAACCTAAAACAGCTTGAAAGATGGAAAATGAAGATAAAAGAATAGAAGAATTAGTCAATAAGTTAATGGCTAATGATAGTTTAGAAACTGCTCCAACAAATTTTACTGAAGGAGTAATGTCTAAAATTGAAGCACTTTCAGAAACTAAAACAATTGCTTATAAACCACTAATTCCTAAATATATTTGGTGGTTGTTAGGTTTGGGTTTTGTGGCTTTAATTGTCAATATTGTTTTAAATAAATCTAGTGATTCTTCAAGCCTTACAGACCGTTATAATTTGCTAGACATATCGTTTGATTTACTCAATAACTTATCTGTAGATTTTTCAAATACATTAATGTATGCAACGGTATTGTTAGCTGTAATGGTTGCCATACAAATTCCGTTATTAAAGCAGTATTTTAATCAGAAACTATCGTATTAATCTGGGTAGTACCAAAACGGAATTGTAGCATAAACCACCCTTTGCGTGTCTTTTTCTCTAATGCGTTTTCTTGTTACTCTTAATATGTGTTTTCCTTCGCTAAGGTCTTTAATACCAATATAATTTTCAAAACCTTTTTGCCTTTTACTGCTTTTGCTCAGTACAAACTCACTGTAATGGTAAGTTGTGTCAATTTTTATGGTAAAAACATCATTAAGTGTTTTGATATAGGCTAATCTAATACTGTCTCTTTTTCTCCAAGAAATGTTATTTGATATTACAATATCAGTATCCAAACCTCTCATGTCCTTTTTTGGTTTTAAACTTTTATTGTAAGAAAAGATATAGTCATCAATGTCATCATCAAAGACCATAAAAACCTTTAAGAAGTTATTAGTAACTACTTTAGATGAAATGGCTACTTCGTCAATAAAATCATCATCTTCTAATAAATCTTCATAATGTCTATTGTCTGTAATAATACTGCTAGAGTATAAGTCTATATTAAAGTAGTTAGATGTATTATACTTCACACTTGTGCCAACCAAGATTAAAATATAAATAGGAACAAGGGAAAGGCTAATGCGTCTTCCAAATTTATTATCTAAAAAATTATAGACCAGAGGACGATACAGAAATGCTAATGTTATTCTGCTAAAAACCCAATAGATAGGAAAATAAATCTTGCTTATCCATTTCTTTTTTTTGAGCCATCCTTGAGTAACAAAATCTATAAAAGTGAATAACATACCTAGCACAATGAAGATTATAAGAGGTACACCAATCCATAAACCAAGTGTTTCATTAATTGTATCATTATCTAGAAATAATTTTACGACTAAAACAATAGATAAAATTGTAAACGTAAAGGCTAATACATANAAAATTAANAGNAATGAAATTGCAAANATNANACTACAATAGTTNTCTANNCTTGCAATATATCTNTCNAANGANCCAACTTTCTTNTTTAGNTANNTNGTNAATTTTGGNCTGTANTTTAANNCTTCATANTCAATATCNCCAGANACNTATCGNAATCCCAANGCNCCAATCCANAGNCCNCGTAAAACAACATGAAGNANTAAGTTNAAAATTAAAATAGCACAAGAAACCAAAGNAACGGATAATATNATCCANGAATAGATTTTACCATCATTCTGTGCNGCCTTTACNGCAATNTTTATATGAGGAAATGCNGTAAANAAACCAAATATGGCAAAACCAGAAATAAGNAACTCTANTTGCCAGCTTTCTTCCTGTAATTTTTGAAGCAATTTTTTAAACGCAGGATTGTTATAATCTTGACTCATGGCTCTTTAGTTGGTGTTATTTAAGTCTAAAGTTAATTATATTCAATTAATTTTTACTTTTTTGATTAAAATTTGAAACCCTTATCATTTTTCTTCGTTTTTAAATACAAAGACGCTAACTAACTAAATGCAAAAGCAAACAGAATCCTTAATTAAAGCCTGTAAAAAAGGCAATCAAATTGCACAGATGCAACTATACGATACGTATTGCAATGCTATGTTTACAGTGGCTAGTCGGTATCTTAATAATGAAGAAGATGCAAAAGACGCTATGCAAGAAGGATTTTTAAAAGCATTTATAAACCTAAATAATTACAAACCAGAAGCAACGTTTGGAGCGTGGTTAAAGCGTATTGTAATCAATCAATGTTTAGATGTTTTAAAGAAAAGGCAAATTGAATTTTTTGATGTTGAAGTTTCAGAACTACAAATAACCAATGAAGACGATTGGAATTTTAATATCAATGTCAGTAAAAAAGACATTCTCAATGCCATTGAGCAACTCAACGAAAAGCACAAAATAGTGATAAAGCTTTATCTCATAGAAGGGTACGATCATGCAGAAATTTCAGAGATATTAGAGATTCCGATAAAAACCTCTAGAACGCACTTAAGACGTGGCAAACTAAAATTACAAGAATTCTTAAAGCCTAAGTATAATGAAGCAAGATATTAGAAATTTATTTAAGGAGGAAGAGGACTTAAAAACACTTCCAGATAATCATAGAGCTGAGTTTTTGGATAAGTTAAATAAACAAAAACAATCTAAAAATAAAAGATATACATGGATAGGAGCTGTAGCTGTAGTAGTTGTAGCGCTAACCATTGGTTTTGCATTATTCACTAAACAACCAACAGAAAATATTTCGCCATTTATAGCGCAAGTCGAAGCAGTAGAAGCTGAGTATTTAGAAGAAATAAAAACCGAGTGGCAAAATTTTATAGCCTTAGCAGATGATGAGGTTTTGGTAGCGCGTTTCAAGAAAAAACTAGATGAATTAGATAATGATTATAAAATAATCTCAAAGCAATTCAAAAGTGATGCTAATAACATACAGGTTGTAGAGGCTTTGGTTGAGAACTTGCAAACAAGACTTCAGATATTAAAGGATATACAAGAGCACATCAAAATCTTAAATCAAAAAAACGAACAGTATGAACAATCAATTTAAGTTCTTAATGCTGATGCTCATCACATCAGCAATAGGTAACACACAAGTAAATGAAATTTTCAAGAAAAACTATGATACAACAGATTTAGCGTCTGTTTACCTCCATCTGAATGGCACGTATGTAGAGTTTTCAGAATCAGAAGATGATAAAGTACATTTTGATTACACATTAGAATTTGAAAACTATTCAAAAAAGGAGGTAGAAAGTAAACTTAACGAGATTAAAACCGAAGCAAGAATAAAAGATGGTGTTTTAGAATTTAAAACAAGTGGTAGTGACGCAAAAAATGATGTGTCTTATAGTCTTGAAACACTTTATGGAATTGAGTTTGAAGGTGATTTTATAAATTTCAAGGAAAAATCGAACCGAGTTTTTAGAAAGTCTAAGCAGTATTTTTTGGACATAAACAGTAGCTCAAGAGGGAAAAGCCTTAAGGAGTATTTAAAGAATTTACGAGAAGTAGATAAGAAAGGAAACAAGAAAAAAATCAACACCAAAAACGTAAAGATTTTAAGAACAAAGTTTTCTATAAAATTACCCTCAGAAATTAAGCTTCGAGTAATGGCAGAAAATTCTAACCTAATTTTTAAGAATGATATAAATAACCAATTGGTTGTTAATGCCAGAACTACAAAATTGAAGTTTCAGAATATTCAAAACCCATTCAATGTTTTTGATGTAGTAAATGGAAGTTTTAGAGCAAATTTTTTAGAAGGAGGAAACTATAAATTTACACATGTTGATGAGGTACAAGTAGCACAGTTAAAAAAAGTAGATGTTGATACCGAGTTTAGCAATATTAAAGTTGGCGAAATAGCTGAAAAGGTTAGGGTAGTAGATTTTAATAGTAAGTTTTGGTTCCATAATTTTTCTCAAAACTTCAGAGAATTCCAGATGGCATCAGATTATTCCGAAATCAATCTGTTTTTTCCTGAAAAATCAGAATACTTCATCGAAACGTATGGCTACAATACAGTGCATTATTNGGCTAAACTAATCACGGAGATTCCTCCAAGCAGAAAAAAAGAGCATTCTAAAATGATGGTTATTGGTGAGGAAGACAATCCTAACCAAATAAAAATTCATGTTACAAACGGTATTATTCGTTTTGGTGAAGATTTTATTGACTTTGGCGAGGATTAAGTCTATTAAGTTTGTAAAATAAAAAAGCACTTAGGGTTTTCTAAGTGCTTTTTTGTCTATTTCTAACGTCTAAATTCTCATAATCAATACCAGCGTTTCTTCTTTTTCTTAGAAGCTTCACTTTTACGTCCCTTTTTGTATTTGCTACCCTTTTTTTTGTGTACAGTAGGTTTTGCATTTGGGTCTAAAGGATAAGGATGTTCCTTTTCAACAGGAATCTGAACATTGATATAGTTTTCAATAGTCTTTATATAGTTTTTTTCATCAGCAGAGCACATAGAGTATGCATTGCCAATATTACCAGCGCGACCAGTTCTACCAATACGGTGTAAGTAGGTTTCGGCTTGGTTTGGCATGTCAAAATTAAAGACATTATCTAGCTCATTAATATCAATACCACGAGCAGCAACATCTGTGGCAATTAAAATTTTCACATAACCATTTTTAAACTTATTAAGTGCAGTTTGTCTATCGCTTTGGTTTTTGTCACCATGAATACTGTCTACACGATAGCCCTTTTCTAATAAGCGTTCTTCGAGCTTTTTTACGCCAAATTTGGTGCGTCTAAAGATGATGACGTTACCTTTTATGGTATTTCTAAACAGATGCAAACACAATTCTATTTTTCTGCGTTTTGGCACGTAATATAAGACCTGGCTTACATCTTGGGCTACAGATTGCGTTGGAGTGACATCTATTCTTTCAGGATTTTTTAAAATAGAATTTGCAAGCTCTTCTATTTTGTAAGGAATCGTGGCAGAAAATAATAAGGTCTGTTTTTCCTCAGGGCAAAGCCGTTCTATTTTTTTTACATCATCTATAAAACCCATTGCCAGCATTAAATCTGCTTCATCTAAAACAAAAGTTTCTATGTGGTCTAAGTTGATATAATCTTGTTTGTGCAAATCTAGCAAACGACCAGGAGTTGCAATTAAAATATCGACCCCTTTTTTTAAAACATCAACCTGAGGTTCAATAGATGTGCCACCAAAAATGGTAAACGATCTTAGGTTAGAAAACTTGGCATAAGTTTTAAAATTTTGATGTATTTGAGATGCTAATTCTCTGGTTGGACTTATGATTAATGCCCTAATTTTTTTACCACGTTTTGGTGCGTCTTGTTTATCAAACAACTGCTGTAAAATTGGTAATGCAAAAGCTGCTGTTTTTCCTGTTCCGGTTTGGGCAGAAACAATAACATCTTTACCTTTTAAAATAACAGGAATAGTACGTTCTTGCACTAAAGTAGGTTCTGTATAACCAGAAGCTTCAATAGCTTTTAGAAGTGGTTTAATGAGTTTTAGATCCTTAAATGACATGTATTTAATTTAAATTTTTTGTCTTTCCTGCGTAGGCAGGAATCCATAAACCAATAACAAAAAAGTGGATTCCGCATCACACTTCGACTGCGCTCAATGAGACAGTGCGGAATGACAATAAAGAAACAAAGGTAGAATAAAATTTTACCAACGGTTTTTTGCCCACTGTTTTTGTTCGTGTTCCGTTAAAAATGTCCAAGCTATAAAACGACTTGTTTTTTGACCTTGTCCCATTTCTATAGTTTTTATAACCGTTGCCTCAACATTTTCAAGGATTTTATATGTAGGTTTTAAAGTAGCTTCTTTAGACACTAATGTTGTAAACCATAGACATTGTTTACTAAAGTTTCTACTTTCAAAAATCATATCTTTTATAAAACGAGCTTCGCCACCTTTGGTCCACAATTCGTTATGTTGACCGCCAAAATTCAATTTGGTTTTGCCTTTAGTTTTTCCTTTGAGGTTTTTAAGCTTTCGTAAATTAGCTTTTTCAGCTTCTTCTTTTGATGCATGAAAAGGCGGATTACAAATGCTGAAATCTATTTTATCATCTTCAGAAAGTATGCCTTTAAAAAACGATTTGCGTTGTTTTTGAAGCTTAAGTTCTATGTAAGAAGAAAGATTTGAATTTTGATTAACAATTTGTTTAGCAGATTTTATAGCATTTTCGCTAACGTCAGAAGCAATAAATGACCAACCGTATTCTTGGTGTCCAATAATTGGGTAAATACAATTAGCACCTACGCCAATATCTAGACCTTTTATGTTTGAACCTTTTGGGATTTCTGAGAAGCTCTCAGCTAGTAAATCGGATATGTAATGAATGTAATCAGATCTACCAGGAATTGGTGGACATAGATAATGTTTCGGTATTTCCCAAAAATTAATATCATAATGGTGTTTTAACAAAGCTTTGTTTAGTGTTAAAACCGCATCAGGATTAAAAAAATCAACAGAGTTATCGCCATATTTATTTTTAGAAACGTATTGCGATAGCTCAGGTAAACTCTTAATGAGTTTAGAAAAATCATAACGTGTATTATGCTTGTTTCTGGGATGCAGTCGCGATTTTATTTTCGATAGGTCGTTCTCTGGTTTCAATTTTAATTCTATTGTAGAACAAATATAAATGAAACGATATAGAATCTTCAAGCTATGAATGTGATAAAAAAAAGCGCAGGTCTATTAAACTTGCGCTTTTTGGCTATTAATCCTTAGGGATTACTTAAATCGTTGTTAGGGACTGTAAAATTATACTTATTAGCGCAATAAAAAATTGATGTATGTTAATAAATATGTGATTATCACATTTCTTTTCTAATTCTGCTAAGGCTTTCTGTAGTAATGCCTAGAAATGATGCGATGTGGTAATTTTTTAGATACTTTTCTATGTCTGGGTATGTAATTAAAAAATCTATATAACGTTCTTTAGCAGATTTGGAAAAACTTGCTAAAATGCGCTTTTGAAAAGCAGCAAAAGCGCGCTCTAATTTTTTTCTGATAAAACGATCTATCTTTGGGATTTGATGATATAAATATTCTTTATTTTTTCTATTGATACCATAGATGATAGAGTCCTTAAGCGCTTCAACAGTAAGTATTGCTTTTTCCCCAGAAAAAAAAGCTGTAAAGTCACTCATCCACCAATCTTTTATTCCAAATTGAATTGTATATTCTTTTCCTTGTTGGTCTGTATGAAACGCTCTTAAACAACCATCTAAAATATAGTATTGTGAATCTACATTGTCACCAGGATGAATGAGAATCTCACCTTTTTTAATACTAACTTTATGAAAAAGAGATTCTATAAGCTTTATTTCTTCATCTGTAAAAACAAGCCCTTTAAAAATAGTTTTAATTATAGAATTATCAGATTTCACCTTTGATTTGATAAATAGTTGAATGAAATTAAATAAAACATAATTTAAACTAAGTTAAATTCGATATTGGTTAATAAAAGAAGTTAAAAGGTGTCTTTGTATAAGAAAAAAACCACTTAGAAAATCCTAAGTGGTTTTATTTTTTTAATAGAGGGAAAGCTATTCTATTTTTTTAGCAATGCTTTCTTGGCCACCTTGATGCAACGTAAAACTTTCTACCTTTCCAGAGGCATTTTTGTTAAATACCACTTTAAGAGCTGCGACCTTTGCAAAAAAGGTAGTTTCGTTTTCAGCAAAAAGCTGAAATTGGCCTTGTCCTGTAGCTTGTGCATAAATTTCATTTCCTTTTACAGTAATTACTACATTAAAGTTTGGTGCTAATTGGTACTTGCCATCATATTGACTCAAAATGTCATTAGATAGTGTGATTTCTTTTCTTGCTTCTGGCATAGCCTTGTCTATTTGCTTGCCAATATTTTTAGAATCAGTAATAAATATGGCTTGCTTTTTACCATCATCAGACTGTGAAAATTCATACTCAATATTACCATCGGCAAACATGAAACGGTTTTCAGACAAAGGGAAAATATCAAAGACAGTATTTGTGGTAGATTCTCTCATACTTTTTAATGCGCCATCCTTAAAGAAAATATGTCTTACAGTACCATCTTCAAATTGATAAGCTCCAACCCATTTTTTTAGTTGATCTTCATTTAATTGTATTACATCCTTCATTGAAGGATATGGTTTGCCTATGGCAGCAGCAGCCAATTGTGTTGTTACAGCGTCAATATTATTACAGCTACAATTGCTTAGACCTATAACATAGACGTCCTCATTTATTAAATAGATGCCATTTGTAGAGGTACCAAAAATGCCACCACTATGTGTATAACCTTTAGAACCTTTAAGCGTTAGCTCTCCTAATCCGTAGCCATAATCAATGTGTTCGCCATTGTTCAATTTAGAACCATTAATTGCTTTTTGTAATGTAGATGCTTTTATCAATGTGTTATTTGCTAAAGCATTTTGCCATTTTAGCATATCGTCAATAGTTGAGGTAAGCGCACCTGCTGCATGTGGTAAAGACATGCTGAGGTAACTTGCATTAACATAACCTTTATCTCCTTCTTCATAAGGCATTGCTCTGTTTTTAATGAGTTTGCTGTGACTACCATATTGCGAAGCTGTCATACCTAAGGGTTGAAAAATGTGATTATCAATAAAATCTGCATAAGTTTCGCCAGATACTACTTCTATAATTTTACCGAGTAATACATAGCCAGAGTTATTGTAACGATAATCTTCACCTGGATCAAAATCCATAGGTTCATTTTTAAAGAAATCTATAAGTTCATCTAAGGTTTTGTCTTGTCTAGCGATTTGTCTTAGATCTCCTATACTTGTGTAGCTTTTAATACCAGAGGTGTGGTTAAGAAGGTGATGTACAGTTATAGTTTTGCCATGTGTAGGGTAATCTGGAATAAACTTAGTTATTGGATCGCTCAGACTTAATTTGCCTTGTTCTTCTAACATTAAAATAGAAACTGCTGTAAATTGTTTTGTGATTGAAGCCAACATAAATACGTTCTCAGGAATCATATCTACGTCTAGTTCCAAATTAGATTTACCCACAGCCTTTCTATAAATAGCTTTTCCATTTTTTGCAACTAATACCGTCGCTCCTGGTGCATTAGAATCAGTGTAATATTGGGCTACAATATCATCGAATTGTTGGGTTAAATTTTGATCTTGAGCTGTTGTAAAAAGGAAGCTAAATACAACAACAATTAGAGAAATCTTTGTTTTCATTGCATAGTTTGATTGATTGTTACTTTAATAAGACGACGTCTCAGATTTAAAGTTACAAAAAAACCACTTAGGATTTTCTAAGTGGTTTTTGAAATTAATTATGAGATTCCTGCTTTTGCAGGAATTTATTACTTTATCATCTCGTAACTACGCTTAATAAAGTTTGTTAACTCCTCACCTTTAAGTAAGCCTTGCGATAAACGCGCTAAATCTAAACTTTGATTAATTAAGCGCTCTTGCTTTTTCTTGGTTTTGGTATTTAATATTTCACTTACCAAGTCGTGGTTTGTGTTAACTACCAAATTGTACATTTCTGGCATATTGCCCATACCAAACATGCCTCCACCAGTTTGTTGCATTTCCTTCATACGACGCATAAACTCAGGTTGTGTAATCATAAATGGCGACGCACTGCTATCCATAGCTTCTAATTGTACCATGAATTTTTCTGAAGGCACAACTTCTTTTAAAAGTTCATCTAACTTAGTTTTTTCGTCTTCAGATAACTTGGAAATTGTAGTGTCATCTTTTTTGATAAGATTATCAATATGATCTGCATCTACACGTGCAAAAGATATATTTTCTTTAGTGGTTTCTAACTTTTGCATTAAGTGACTTACGATTGGCGAATCTAATAATAACACCTCGTAATCTTTATCTTTAGCTGCTTGTATGTAAGCATGCTGTTCATCTTTGTTAGACGCATAAAGAATTACCATTTTATCATCCTTATCAGTCTGCTTCGCTTTAATAGCATTGGTTAATTCTTCAAACGTAAAGTATTTGCCATCAACTGTTGGGTATAATGCGAAAGCATCTGCTTTTTCAAAGAATTTTTCTTCAGAAAGCATTCCATATTCAATAACAATTTTAATATCGTCCCATTTCTTTTCAAAATCTTCACGATTACTATTGAACAATGATTTTAATTTATCAGCAACCTTACGTGTGATGTAAGATGAAATCTTTTTCACTGCACCATCAGCTTGTAAGTAACTACGCGAAACGTTTAGTGGAATGTCTGGAGAATCTATAACACCTCTTAACATGGTTAAGAATTCAGGAACGATGCCTTCAACATTATCGGTTACAAAAACTTGGTTTTGGTATAGTTGAATTTTATCTTTTTGAATGTTAAGATCATTCGTCATCTTAGGGAAATACAAGATTCCTGTTAAGTTAAACGGATAATCTACATTAAGATGGATGTGGAAAAGCGGCTCTTCAAACTGCATTGGGTACAGCTCTCTGTAGAAGTTTTTGTAATCATCGTCCTCTAGATCTGCAGGTTGTTTTGTCCATGCAGGATTAGGGTTATTAATGATATTGTCTACAGTAATTTGTTTGTGAGGCTCAGTTGTTTCTTTACCGTCTTCGTCTTTAGTTCTTTTTGGTGTAAAATCTGGATCGTTTACTTCCTTAGTTCCAAATTTAATCGGAATAGGCATAAACTTATTGTACTTGGTCAAGAGCTCACGGATTCTTCCTTCTTCTAAGAATTCCTCTTCACCTTCAGAAATATGTAAAATAATTTCTGTACCTCTGTCGGTTTTATCAGCTTCTTCTAAAGTAAACTCTGGTGAACCATCACATGTCCAGTGTGCAGCAGGTGCATCTGTGTGCGATTTTGTAATAATTTCTACTTTCTCAGCTACCATAAAAGCAGAATAGAACCCAAGACCAAAATGACCAATGATACCAGAATCTTTAGCAGTATCTTCGTATTTGTTTAAGAATTCTTCAGCACCAGAAAACGCTACTTGGTTAATGTATTTTTCAACCTCTTCGGCTGTCATACCTAAACCTTGATCTATAATATGAAGTTTTTTACCTTCCTTATCAATTTTAACTTCAATTTTTGGCTCACCATATTCAACTTTAGATTCGCCAATACTAGTTAAGTGCTTTAGTTTTAAAGTTGCATCAGTTGCATTACTAATCAGCTCACGTAAAAAGATTTCGTGATCTGAGTACAAGAATTTTTTAATTAACGGAAAGATATTTTCTACCGATACATTAATACTTCCTTTTGCCATTGTATTTTAAGTTTTATGTCAGTTCGAGTTGAGACGAAGTCGAAATATCGAGAACTTCTCGATACATTTCGAAATAAATTCGAAACACTCGAAGTGACGTTATTAGTCAATTTATTTCTGGACAGCTACATTCAAATAAAATACCAATCGAAAAATTGTGACAAGATGACATAATTTTAAATATTATGCATGCATAACGAATTTAAATTTTATTGCAAACGAAATCGTATCTTATAGATTAAATTGCAATACTTAAAAAAATACTATGTATAATTCAAAAATAATAGGTTTAGGAACTTATGTTCCAGATAATGTAGTTACTAATGATGATTTATCTAAAATCATGGATACCAGTGACGAGTGGATACAAGAACGCACAGGTATTAAAGAACGTCGTTGGGTAAAGGATGGTGATGGAGATACTACGGCAACTATGGGTGTAAAAGCTGCAAAAGTTGCTATAGAACGAGCCGGAATAGATAAAGACGATATCGATTTTATCATTTTTGCAACACTAAGTCCAGATATGTATTTTCCTGGTCCAGGTGTGCAAGTGCAACATGCTTTAGATATAAAAACGGTTGGAGCTTTAGATGTACGTAACCAATGTTCTGGTTTTGTATATGCCATTTCTGTTGCAGATAATTTTATAAAAACAGGCATGTACAAAAATGTGCTTGTTATTGGTAGCGAATTGCATTCTCACGGATTAGATAAAACCACTCGTGGTAGAGGTGTGTCTGTTATTTTTGGCGATGGAGCAGGAGCAGCAGTTTTAACACGAGAAGAAGATACAAGCAAAGGTATTCTATCTACACATTTGCATAGCCAAGGTGAGCATGCCGAAGAATTGGTGGTAAAAGCCCCAGGAATGGGAACACGTTGGGTTACCGATATTATTGAAGATGATAATAAAGATGACGAAAGCTATTTTCCTTACATGAACGGCCAATTTGTATTTAAAAATGCAGTGGTACGTTTTAGTGAAGTGATTATGGAAGGCTTAATGAAAAACAAATTAAAGCCAAAAGATATTGATATGCTTATTCCACACCAAGCGAATTTGAGAATAGCACAGTTTATTCAGAAGAAATTTCAGTTGAGTGACGACCAGGTGTTTAATAACATACAAAAGTATGGTAATACCACAGCAGCTTCAATTCCAATAGCTTTAACCGAAGCTTGGGAAGAAGGTAAGATAAAAGAAGGCGATACCGTAGTTTTAGCCGCCTTTGGTAGTGGCTTTACTTGGGGAAGCGTTATTATAAAATGGTAAAACAAATTAATCCTGCGAAAGCAGGATTTTTTTTGGAATAGCTTTAAGTAGAATAAAGGTTAGTTTTTGTTATCCCTAAAATATGATGGGATAATTGTTATATTTATTGTATTATAACAAGTTGTGCATAATGCAGAAATCGTACTGAAAATGAACATTTGAACTAAAAAAGCCAACGCACAAACAGCACATTTATTTTTTGCCAATGCGAAATTCCAACGCTTAAAAAAATAAAAGAGCTGTTTCCTGCCAACGCTCAATCTGAATTAATTATTTTTATGCCCAAATATGGCAAAATTTATACAACACTTAATAGATGAAATAATTGACCAATATATGTACGCTGACGAAACAAAGCGTCCGTGGATAATTGGCTTTAGTGGTGGAAAAGATTCTACTGTAATGCTTCAACTTGTTTGGGAAGCAATTTCACAGATAAAAGAATTAACTGGAATAGTAAAACGTGACATCTATGTGGTTTGCAATGATACGATGGTAGAAAATCCTGTAATCACTGAATACGTTTACAGAGTTTTAGACAAAATAGAAACTGCATCAAGAGACCAAGATATCCCTATTCGTGTAATTAAAACAATCCCACGTTTAGAAGATTCATTTTGGGTAAATTTAATTGGGAGAGGTTATCCAGCACCAAATAACGCATTTCGTTGGTGTACTGAACGTTTAAAAATTAGACCAACTTCAAGATTTATATTGGAACAAGTTGATGAAGTTGGAGAGGCAATCATACTTATTGGTACAAGGTCTGCTGAAAGTGCTCAACGTGCAAAATCTATGAAAAAGCACGCTATTAAAGGTAAAAGACTTACAAAGCATCCAACACAGCCAAATACTTATATGTATGCCCCAATTAGAAATTTATCATTAGAAGAAGTTTGGTATATAATAAATACAATGCCTTCGCCTTGGAAAGCAGACAATTCAGAACTATTTCAAATTTATTCAGATGCAAGTGCTGACGATTATGAATGTCCTACTGTTGTAACCTCAAAAGAGCATAAATCTTGTGGTCAAAGTAGGTTTGGTTGTTGGGTTTGTACAGTTGTAAAAAAAGATAAATCTATGAGTGCCCTCATTGAAAATGGTCTTACTTGGTTACAACCACTACTTGAATTCAGAAATCAACTTTACAATGAGCGAAACATTCAAGAAAATAGGATGCCACAAAGAAGAAATGGTACAGATGCAATAAATGGAATGGGACCTTATACACCAAAATATAGAGCATCTATTTTAGAGAGAGTAATTACTGCTCAAAAAGAAATTCAAATTGACAGACCACACGTTGAACTAATTACAAATCAAGAGTTAGTTGCTATTCAAACAATTTGGTACAGAGATTTGATTTTTAATTATAAAGTTTCAAACATTTATCACTCTGCATACAACACCAATATAAATATGGAAGAACAAAATAAAAAGCAGGAAAAGGAATTGGAATTACTCAAAAAATCCTGCGAGAAAAATCCAGAAGATTTTGAACTCATACAAGAGTTGCTAATGCTTCAAAAAAACAAATCCTTATTAAACAAGAAACGAGGACTTAAAAATGATATTGAAAACAAGATTGAGGAATATTTAAAGAAAGATAAATAAATGTTTATAAAAGAAATTGAACTCAATAATTTCAGAATCTATAAAGGTAAAAATACGATAAACCTTTCGCCTGAAACTGACAAAAACATTACTCTTGTAAGTGGTAAAAATGGTTTTGGTAAAACCACTTTTTTAATGTCATTGGTTTGGTGTCTATATGGCAAACAAATGCAAAATGTAGATGAACTTTATCTAAAAGAAATCTCGGACAAAGGTGGTTATCCTAAATATATTGGAAATAGTTTAAACAGACTTGCAAAGGTTGAAGGAGAAAATAAATTTTCTGTTTCTGTAACCTTTAATGATGTCAAAATTCAAGAAATTCCTTGTAAAGAAATCAAAATAACTCGTTCATTTAATACTATTTCAAGTACGAGCGACAAAGTTGAAGTATTGGTCGATGGTTTTGAAAACGAATTAATACTTGATTTAACAACAGACGGACAACAAGGCGAAGAAATATTTATTAGAGATTACATTCTACCAATTGAAATTGCTAAATTTTTCTTTTTTGATGCAGAAAAAATTGTTGCACTTGCTGAAATAAATTCACCAGAACAAAGAAGACTTTTAAGTAAAGCCTACACAGAAGTTTTAGGAATCAAAAAGTACGAAGACTTAAAAGAACAATTAGAAAATATTCAAGATGATTATCGTAAAAAATCTGCTAAACCAAAGGAAAAAACAGAGTTAAATTCCATAATTGCAGATATTGACAATGCAGATATAGAAATTGAAAGCCTTGAAAAAGAAATCTCGGAACTTGACGAAGAGAAAATAGAGAAAGCTAACGCTTCTAATGATATTCAAAGAAAATTAATTACCGAAGGTAATAAAATGACTTTGGAGCAACTAAATAATTTAAAAGTAGAGGAAAGCGAACTAAACAATAAAATGATTGGTTTGCAAGATGGACTAAAAGACCTTTTTGACTTGATACCTTTTGGATTGGCTGGAGAAACTTTAATGGAAGTTTCAACTCAACTAAAAGACGAAAAAGATTATCGAGATTCAAAATTTATTCAAGAAGATGTTGATGTAAAAACCAAAAATATTTTGGACGATTTGGAGGATAAAAAGCGAAGTTTTCCAATTGTAATTCCAACGGATATTCGGAATTTTTATGAAAAACAGATAAGTGCTTTAGTCAAAAAACATTTCTTTTCAGACACACCAGAATTACCAAGTAATTTTAAAACGTTGCACGACTTTTCAGATACTGAAACAAATGAGTTTAATACCCTAATTAATACGCTTAAACATTCATTCAAAAGTTCATTTACAAATTTGAACGACGAATATTTAAGAACAAAAAACTCGATTGATAGTATTCGCCGAAAAATTCGTGATGCTGAAAAAGATGCAGAAGATGAGCATATTGCAAGTTTAAGAGCCGATAAAGAAAAGTTGGATACAAGAGTTTTGACCATAGAATCAGAAATCAGAGATTTAAACCAAAAAATTGGAACATTTAAAAACACGAAGAAAACCTTGAAGCAAAGACAAGAGGAATTAAGAAAGAAAATTGATAATTCTCGCAAATATTCAGACAAGGATGCCAAAGCGCAAGAGATAATCAACAAACTAAAAGTATTCATTAAATCATTTAAGGAAGAAAAGAAAAAATCTCTTGAAGAAAATATTTTAAATGAATTAAACATCTTACTTCACAAGAAAAACTTCATTGAAAAGGTTACTGTTGATATAAATCAAGCTGGAGATGATGTTGATATAAGTCTTTTTAACTCTCGTAATGAAAAAATAGACAAAGGCTCTTTGTCTATGGGAGAACGACAAATGTACGCTTCTGCCCTACTAAAAGCGCTTGTTGACGAATCTGACATTGAGTTTCCTGTATTTATAGATTCGCCAATGCAAAAATTTGATGCAGACCACGCCCAAAATGTGATAAAAGAATTCTACCCAAATGTTTCTAAACAAGTTGTGCTATTTCCTTTGCTACATAAAGAATTAACAGTACCTGAATTTAATTTGCTAAAGCCAAAAATGAGCAAAGCATATTTAATTCACAATTATAGTACAGATGCTTCAAAATTCGTGGAAGCAACACCTGATAATCTATTAACAAAATACGACGAACTCGATGCAAATTAATATTAGAACTTCAGAAGCAAACCAAGACATCGTTCGCAGTTTAACAAGCAAATTACCTACTGGTACAAAAGAAAATGTAATTGCACGTATTGCACTTGGTTATTCTCTACAGAATGGTAAAAAATTTACTACAAATGATTTTACTCTTTACGATTCAAAAGGTAAAGAATATAAAGACCATATATTATTTGACGCAAAACATCGAGACTTTTATATCGCAAGTATTTGTCAATATTATGGTATTTATAAAACAGATGAAAATATTCCCAAGTTTGTAAAATTGCATATTGACCACGGTTTGGAATTAATGGACAATTTGTTTTCTAATAGTAAAAACTATACTTTTTTTGACTTTTTAATTGGCCATTTAGATAAAGGTATTGAAATGCTAAATAGCGTTGAAGTAAATCTTGACGCTGTTAGAAACAATAATCAAAACATTGAAAAAACATATTTTAAAGAACCAATTAAATTGAATATTGGCTCTAAAATCGATGAAAAAGAATCAATCATATTAGAATTCAACAATACCGAAGTTTACAATAACTCGCATATTGCAATTGCAGGTGCATCTGGTACAGGTAAAACCCAATTTGCACTTGAATTATTAAATCAAATTAGTCAAGAATCAAATCATCACGTTAATTATATTTATTTGGATTTTAAAGGTCTAAAAGATGACGACCTTAAAGAATATCAACCTTTTTTTGATAAAACTCGTGCAACGTTTGTTGATGTACCTTCAATTCCATTTCCAGTAAATCCACTTTCATTTATTGACAGTATTAATGAAACGGACAGACAAATGGGAATAGATAAATTTGTAGATATTGTATGCAAATATTCAAATCTTGGTCCTAAACAACGTGGTCAATTGAGAGACGTTATTTTAGAATGTTTTCACGAGAAAAAAGCTGGAGAATACCCAACTTTACCTGAAATAAACGAAAAACTATTAGAAAGTGTTGGAGACAAAAGAGACACACTTACAGAAATAATCTATGAGTTGAGTAGCTACAATATTTTTGAGGAAGAACAAAAAGGTAAATCGTTCTTAAATCAAAATATCTATCTCTCACTTTCTGGCGACCTTTCAAACTCTGTTCGTTTTACTTCTCTTTTCCTTATCATAAATTATATTTACAATACGTTTGCAAATATGGAAAGTACACCAACTGAAAATGGTTATAGAGGAATGCGATATGTGTTGCTTATTGATGAAGCTCACGTTATCTTTAAAGAGAAAAAATATCAAGAAATACTTGATAAGATTTTAAGAGAATTCCGTTCTAAAGGAGTTGCTACTGTTTTACTTTCACAAGGTATAGCAGAATTTAATCAACCAGGATTTGATTTTTCAAGTAATTGTGAGATTTCTTATTTACTTAATATAAAAGATAAAACTAATTCAAAAGCAATAAACAAATTTTTAGGATTGAGTGATAAAGAAGGTATTACAAGTGCAAGAAGTTTAGAGAAGATTTCGAAAGGTCAAGCAATATCTAATATGAAAGAATTTGACAAAGGAAAACTATTTAAAATTGCCCAATTTTGGGAAAATAATAAATAATAGTTTGAATTGAATTGCCAACGCTTAAAGCCATACACATTTACAGTCGCACAAGCCAACGCTACACCAAAACTGTAAAAGAGTATGTCTTGCCAAGGCTAAATCTGAACTAAATAATAAACATCGGAAAAACAAGCTGAACGTGAAAAGCACTATGCACAACAACGTATATAAAAAATAGCGGTTTAATCGCTTAATCGAAACAAAATGAATAAATTAGAGGTACGTTATAATCCGAAAAATTAGTGTATAAAATCCGCTACTTTTCATATACAAGACCGTTGGCTTTAATATTGACCCGTCCTGAATAAAGGCTACATAATTTTAAACATTATGTACAAAAACGACAAAGTCATCAGACGGTATTCAGAACCTTTTAAACTGAAAATTTTAGACGAACTTACAACGGGTA
>PBLD01000006.1 GCA_002722255.1 Winogradskyella sp.
AGGTTAGAGGTTAGAGGTTAGAGGTTAGAGGTTAGAGGTTAGAGGTTAGAGGTTAGAGGTTAGAATTCTGTATTGAAATAACCAATTGATCATAGCACTTCAGCCGAAGCACTAAAAACCAAACACCAAATACTACAAACTATTTACTAGCAACTAAATACTACTTAACCAAATACATTCCCAAGAACACAGCTAAAAAGCCAACAATAAAACTAGCAATTGTATAAATCGCAAAAGTCATAAAATCGCCTGATTTTAAAAACACATGATTCTCATAAGCAAAGGTTGAAAACGTAGTAAAACCACCACAAAAACCGGTTGCAAGTAGCAAGGTTTGGTTTTGTGTAAGACTATTGTTTTTGGCAGCAAGTCCAAGGATAATCCCAATTAATAAACTACCAAGAATGTTAGCTGCAAATGTACCGTAAGGAATTCCAGTTTGGTCACTGTTCAGCCATTTTCCAATGAGGTAACGAAGTGTGCTTCCAAATCCACCACCAATAAAAACGAGAATGAGTTGTTTCATTTATTTTATAGGAATGTAGATTTCAGTAATCCAATCGGCAGGATTTGGATAATTTCCTGGGTCAGTGGTATAGATTTCAAAAGGCTTTTCTTCAGATTGCTCTAAATTGTTTTTAACTAAGTAAGCCATAGTTTCTTCCCAAGCTTTACTAAGATTGGTATAATTACCTTTTAAGGTCGTTTTTAAAACCTTGATATTTGGGATAAAATTAATAGATACATCAGAACCTTCTGGTAATGTGATTTTTTCTTTTACAGGAATTCCGTTACTCATTATGACATCAGCGGAGCTCATGTCATTGTAAACAGTTAGTGGCATTCCGGATTGTTTAATACCGTTTTTGCCCATAAACATCATTATAGATCCAAAATTTTCGCCCATTTTGGCACTTATATTTTGAGAATTAGCATTGGTAGTTTTGTATAGGTAGTAGCCACCACCATATTCAGTAATGCCATTTATTGTAACTTCAAAACGCTTCATGTCTTCTTGTGTAATGCTATCTAATTTTTCTAAACTACGTTCGTAATTTGGACCAATTAATTTTTCCATACCTCCCATAAGTGTGGAAACAAGTTTAAAACCAAATGGTAAATTTTTTCCAGAGATAGACCAGGTTACATCTGTAGAACCATCTTCTTTAGGTTCCAGTTTCCATGATACATCAGATTTAGGAAATTCTGCAATCTGCATTTCTTGGGTAATAGAGTTGTGAGGATTGGCTGCAACAGTTGTCATAGTGCCAACACCATCTTTGTCTTCCCAAGAATATGAGCCTCCAATACCTTCGTGTTTTTCAGGGAAAGTTAGTTTCATTTCAGGATCGGCTTCAATCCAAGATGACCAGTCCTTCCAAGTTTCAAAATCTATAATTTTATTATACAGTACTTCTTGAGGTGCTTTTATGTTTCGGGTTCGTGTAACTTCAAAAGAATTTGGCTGTACCGCAATGTAAATTGAAAATCCAATAATAAGGATTAGCAGCAACAGAAGAATATATTTAAGAGCCTTCATTTTAGTATGATTTAGTAGTTATCCAAAGATAGTAATTTGTCTTATATGTGTTACATTTGTGAGAATTCAAAAAAACTAACTTATAATATGAACTTAAAATCAATATTTGCAATTTGCCTTATAGCGGTTTTTGCATGGTCTTGTAAAAATGACAGCAAAGAGCCTGTAAAGGACGATACTACAGAGAAGGTATCAGAAGAATTTGATTTTAATGTAGAGCAATTTGCTGACATTAAAATCTTACGTTATCAAATTCCAGGATGGGACAATTTAAGCTTAAAAGAACAGAAATTAGTATACTATTTAACCCAAGCTGGTTTGGCTGGTCGTGATATTATGTGGGATCAAAACTACAGACACAACCTTAAAATCCGTAAAGCTTTAGAGAACGTTTACAGTAACTATTCTGGTGATAAAACTTCTAAAGATTGGATGGCTTTTGAAGAATACTTAAAACGTGTTTGGTTTAGTAATGGTATTCATCATCACTATTCTAACGACAAGTTAAAGCCTGCATTTTCTAAAGATTACTTAAATGAATTATTAAAAGTAACAAGCACCAAATTAGATGGTGTTGCTTTTGATGTGATCTTTAATGATGAGGATTCTAAGAAAGTAAATCAAGCTAAAGGTGTAGACAACGTTGCATTATCTGCGGTAAATTTTTACGGACCAAATGTAACTAATGCTGATGTAGAAAAATTCTATGCAGCAAAAAAATCACCAAATCCTAACCAGCCTTTATCTTATGGGTTAAACTCACAGTTAGTAAAGGAAGATGGTGTATTAAAAGAGCGTGTATATAAATCCGGTGGGCTTTATGGTTCTGCAATAGATGAAATCGTTAAGTGGTTAGAAAAAGCACAAGGTGTTGCAGAAAATAAAGCACAAGGCGATGCATTAGGATTATTAATTCAGTATTATAAAACTGGAGATTTACAAACTTGGGATGATTACAATGTTGCTTGGACAGCAGCTACTGAAGGTAATGTAGATTACATTAATAGTTTTATTGAAGTATATAACGATCCATTAGGATATAGAGGTTCTTATGAGACAATTGTACAAATCAACGATTTTGAAATGTCTAAAAGAATGAAAGTATTATCGGATAATGCACAGTGGTTTGAAGATAATTCTCCTTTAATGGATGCGCATAAAAAAGATAATGTAGTAGGTGTTACATACAAAGTAGTAACGGTTGCAGGCGAAGCAGGTGATGCATCTCCAAGTACACCAATTGGTGTTAATTTACCAAATGCCAATTGGATAAGAAAAGAAGTTGGAAGTAAATCTGTATCTCTTGGCAACATTATTGAAGCTTATGCAAATTCAAAAGGTTCTGGTCGATTAAAAGAGTTTGTACACGATGAAGAAGAATTACAACTTGAAGAAAAGTATGGACAATTAGCAGACAAGCTTCACACAGCATTGCACGAAGTTATAGGTCATGCATCTGGTCAGTTAAATCCTGGAGTAGGAGAGACTAAAGAAACATTAAAGAACTATGCATCTACTCTAGAAGAAGGACGTGCAGATTTAGTAGGTTTATACTATTTATACGATTCTAAACTTCAAGATTTAGGATTAGTTGACGATTGGAAATCTGTAGGAAAAGCAGCTTACGATGGTTACATAAGAAATGGACTTATGACTCAGCTAGTTCGTTTGAATTTAGGTGACGACGTAGAGGAAGCACATATGAGAAACCGTCAATGGGTTTCTGCTTGGGTATTCGAAAAAGGAAAAGCAGACAACGTTATTGAAAAGGTTACCAGAGACGGAAAAACATATTTTAATATTAATGATTACGATAAGTTACATGAACTTTTTGGTCAGTTATTAAGAGAAACACAGCGTATTAAATCTGAAGGAGATTATGCTGCCGTTGAAGCTTTAGTAGAAGGTTATGGAGTTAAGGTAGATCAAGCTATTCACGCAGAAGTTTTAAAGCGTAATGAAGCTTACCCAGATCCACCTTACAGTGGTTTTGTAAATCCTGTTTTAGTGCCAGAGATGGATGAAAACGGTGAAATTACTGCCATAAAAGTAACGCAGCCAGCAGGATTCCCAGAGCAAATGTTAGAGTACAGTAAAACGTATAGTTTTTTACCAGAAGTAAACTAAATATACGTTTGTATAAGATTTTAAAAGCAGCCTATTTAGGCTGCTTTTTGTTTGTGCTAAAAAATAGCAATAGACCATTAATTGCTAACAGAATTAAAATAGAGTATAAAATTATCATAGCTTTTATATATATAACAGTTGCAAACCGGAAAGTCCTACTCCTTTAATATTAAAAATTAATCTTGATGAATTAACAGAGTACTATTAATTGGATTATGGTTTATTTTCATTTTGTAGTTTATAGATTATAGCAAAAACCATAAGGCTGTCTTTTCCTTTTATTTTTAGTTTTTTTCTAATGTTTTTACGGTGAGTTTCTATGGTAGATTTACTTAGATTGAGTTCATGGGCAATATCTTTATTTGGTAGGCCTTGACCAATAAGTAATACCACTTGCTTTTCGCGATTCGTAAGGTTGTTTCTGTTATGTGAATTATTGTTAGACTTTAGTTTTATAGAGTTTGTAAGTGCTGAAACAATCTCAGGACTTTTACAGATGTATTTCATGTTTTCTAATACTTCTATTAACTCATTTGTGGTCAGCATTTTTCCTTCATTTTCAATATTTGAAATTAGTTTTAAAAGCTGATTTTTTGCTGTTTTAGATGGGTAGTACATATTATAAAAGTACTTGTCTGAAGTATATAAAAAAATCCCCAGTAATGGGGATTTTTAAAGATAGCTGGCTAATATTTTTACCCTAAAATTTATAGCAACCTAACTATCCTAATTAACAACTAACTAATGTTTTATGAAGCGTTTGTTTATTGTGTGGTTTTCTGTTTTAAATTGAATAAAATAAACACCATTATTAAACTGGCTTACATCAATTGTATTCTGAGACTGTGTCGTCTTTAGGATCTGTTTTCCAGATATATCAAATACATTTATTTGCTTAATAGTTGCGTCTGTTTTAATATGAAGTATTGCATCCGTTGGGTTTGGGTATATAACAATTACCTTATCATTAGTTTCTACAGTATCTATACTAAGCGTACTATCTGTTACCGTAACGGTCACGGTTACAGCATCTGTATTGCCAGAGCTATCTGTAATAGTTAAGGTAACTGTATATGTGCCAGGCATGGTAAATGTATCTTGGTCTATACTCAGAGACGTGTTATTACAATTGTCAGACGAACCATTATCTATATCTGCAGCAACGATGCTAACCGATGGCTGTCCATTTAGGTCTAATGTAATATCCTGTCCCAAAGCTATTGGATCTATATTATCAACAACGGTAATTGTAGCCGAGACGTCTATACTATTGCCGCTTCCATCAGATGCTGTTAGGGTAACACTATTGGCCCCTAAATCATCACAATCAAAAAAATCGTTATCCAAAAATACATCAAGTAAACAATTGTCACCAGCATCCATTACAGGTTCAAAAGCATCTACTGTTACAGTGCCATCTGCACCAAGTGCAACGGTAATATCTTGTGTAGTTAAAGACGGAGCTACATTATCCTCTACAAAAACAGTGGCAGTTGCAGTATCTGTATTTCCACTTTGGTCTGTAACCGTCAATACTACATCAAAGGCGCCAATGTCATCACAAGTAAATGATGTCGTATCTAAAGCCAATGACGCAATAGCACAATTATCTGACGAGCCATTATCAACATCAGCAGTATTAATACTGGCGTTGCCATTTGCATCGAGCTGTACTGTAATATTTTGAGTGACTACTGTAGGTGCAATAGTATCTTCAACTGTAATTATTGCTGTCTCAGCAGACGAATTTCCGCTTTGATCTGTAACAGTTAATGTCACCGTGTTTGTGCCAATGTTAGTACAGTCAAAACTCGAAATATCTAATGATTTTGACACAATTGAACAATTATCAGTAGATACATCAACATCATCCGCAATAATTGAAGCATTACCACTAGCATCTAATTGCACAGTCAGGTTTTGAGTGGCAGCCGTTGGTAAAACAGAATCTTCAACAGTTACTGTAGCAGTGATACTATTGGTATTACCAGAAGTATCCGTAACTGTAAAATTTACAGTATTGATACCTAAATCTGAACAATCAAAACTGCTCACATCGATACTTCTACTGGCAATACTACAGTTATCTGTAGAGCCATTTTCTAATTCGTTTGCCGTAATTGTTGCTGTACCGTTTACGTCTAACTGAACGGTAATATCTTGTGCAACTGCAATAGGATTAATGTTGTCTACGACAGTAATAGTTACATCTTGCGTACTTACTTTATTTTCGGCATCTGTGGCTGTAATTGTTACCATATTTGCACCAAGATCATCACAATTATAATTAAATTGTGTTTGGTTTAAAACTACTGATGCCAATTCACAATCATCAAATGTACCATTGTCAACGTCAGCTATGGTTAGGCTTGTTTCGCCATTGGTATCAAGTTCTACGGTGATGTTATCAAATACCACTATGGTTGGGTTGGCATTGTCAAATACTTCAATTTGCAATCCGTAATCATATAATGACCAACTTCCGTCTTCATTGATTAGGCGAATGTAAAAATCGTGAAAATCACAGGTAATATTTGCAGTACTTAAGTCTACAGTAAACTCGTTTAAACTTCCAGTTGGTGTTAAGGCCACTGATGTTCCGTTACCCAATCCAGGATCTGAATCGTAAAAGTATTCAGCAGCAACTATAGGTGAAACTTCTTGAACTGGCGTCACAAAAAACAGACGTTTGTCGTACAAACTCCATTCTCCTAAGTCATCTTGAGTCCTTATATAAAGATTATGAAATCCCTCTTCTAAAGTGCCTAAGGGAATAGCAAGAGTCTCAGTGGTACTTCCGGAATTGGAGCCAACATTAATGGTGGTGGCATTGCCAAATCCTGGATCTGTATCGATAAAATATTCAATGGCTGTAACTGACTCAGATCCGGTTCCTAATTCTTCAGTGACATAAAATTTTACTGCATCGTATAGGCTCCAATTACCCAAATCATCTTGAGTTCGGATATATAGGGTGTTAAAACCATTTAAATCAGAGCCAATTGGTATGGCGTAGTTTTCTGTAATATTTCCTGTATTGGAATTAAAAGTCAAGGCTGTTGCATTACCAAAGCCAGGATCTGAATTTATAAAATATTCTACAGCTGTAATCTCTGTTGCGGTTTGTCCTGTTTGGGTGTCCGTAATGTAAAACAATCTGTTGTCGTATAGACTCCAGACATTCGTGTTATCCTTTGCCCTAAAATAAAGCGTGTTAAAGCCAACAGCATTTGTTGGAACATTAATTGAAAATGTTTGTGTAATCTCTCCTGTATTAGCATTGACACTTAGCGTTGTAGCATTGCCAATACCAGGATCGGTGTTAAAAAAATACTCAACCTCGCTAATAGACTGCCCAAAACCTAACCAACAACACAGACAGCACAGTAATGTGATATGCGTTTTCATAATAATAAGTTGTTGATTGTTAATTGGTTTTAGCTGTAATGGTTACGGTAAGGTCAGAATTTTTTGGTACTGTTGGATCATAGCTATCTATTTTGAGGCTAGGTAAACCAGTAGGTGTACCCAAAGGTTTAAAGATGTAGCCTTCATAGAGACCGTCATTACCAAATGGTGAGCCTGCTTGTAAAGTTAGATCGTCTAAAGAAGGATTAAAGGTGCCAGATGTACCTATACTACCAGACGTACCGTCCCTATTAGTAAATAACGGATCAATATTTTCCTGACTATTACTTACTGTGATATTATTGTCTGTTGCAAAATTATAATTTGCTGTTGCATCATAATTGTAGGTTAGACAATTGGTGATTTGAAAAGTACCTTGACTGCTACTTAAGCTCACTGTAAGGTCAATAGAATAATCTGCTGCAAAGATACAATTGCTAATATTCATTAAATCGGGTGTACTATTTGAAATAGAAATACCAAAGTAATAGCCAAAAATATTATTAGCAAATAACAATGTATCTACCATTGAAAATGATAATGATGAGGCATTAATAATGTTGTTAACAATTAAAACGTTGGAAGTGTTTGCACCAATAGTTACACTGGATTGAAAGACGTTACCTTGTACCAGTAGATTATTGTAGGTTTCAGAGCTGCCAAGAGATAATTGTTGGATCCAGCAATCTTGAATAACGACATCCGAAATAATATTAGAATTCAAATAAGCATCAAAAATACCAGATGTAATATTGAACCCCTTGATAATGCTGTTAGAAGCACCTTCGGCAAAATTAATCGTGGAAAGTTCTGTTTTGTATGATGCGTCGCTGTGAGAACGCCCAATTAAAGTCAATGACTTGTTCAAATTTATGGTGCCATAGCTTGTTGAAGATTGTTGTACGTGGATAATGTCGCCATCGACAGCAGTGTCGATTGCGGTCTGTAGATCGGTAAAATCTGCTGAAGTGCCAGCATTATTGTTTACGATGTAGGTTGTTTGAGCAAATAGAAATGAAGTTCCCAAAACAAAACAAATAAATAAAGCTTTTTTAATAGCGGTTGTAAAAGTTTTCATAATCTAAAAAAATTATTGGTTAATAACTAAAGGCAAATTAGCTGAGTTATGGACATAAAAAAATCCCCAATACTGGGGATTTTTTAGTCTCTGGTTCTCTTAAAAACCTTCAAATTTTGTATTTAGCAAATTATTGTTTGGTAAATTGCTGTGTTAAAATACCTAATTTTTGGTCTATAATTTTTACAATGTAATTGGCAGAGGGTAACGTTTCTAAATTAAGGACATTGGTTTCTCCGCTCACAGATTTAGTTATAACTAGTTTACCTTGTAAATCGTAAATAAACAATTGACCGTCCTGCAGTTGATGAGTAGATATATGAAGCCAATTTTGTACCGGATTGGGGTAAATTGATAATTTTAGCTGTTCTGTTTCATCTATAGATAAACTGGAGTCTATTGTAATGGTAATATCTGCCCTAATAAGAGTTAAATCTGGTAAAACAGGGTTGGTAATCTCACAATAATAAATACCATTATCTGATGTTTGCGCGTTGGTAATGGTATAACTAGAAGCATTAGCGCCAGTAATGGCCACATTGTCCTTAAACCACTGGTACTGATTATTCATAGCTTCACCAGTTCTATTAAGGTCACCATCGTTTACACTTATAGTGACATCCGATCCGACTCCAGATGTAATCATTTCTTCCACATCATCTGTGTTTTGTGGAGAGTAGTTAAAACTTAAATAATTACCATTGGTTACAAAAGGTTCTAAATCACCAAAATCAAAGTTGTTTTCTTGAAGATTTATAGTTGCATTTGGAGCGTTAAAAGGTATGGGTCCAGAGAAACTACTGCCATTGCCAAAAAATTCATTTCCTGTCATTAGTACACTCTCTAATTGAGTAAGATTAGACATTGAAGCTGGTAAGGTGCCAGTAAAGCTATTAGCTAAAAATCGTATTTCTCTTAAATTGATTAAGTTTCCAAAACTTTCAGGAATTTCACCACTCATTCCAGTGGCTTGAAACCATAATACCTTTAAATTAGTTAGATTGCCTATGGTTTCTGGTATGTTACCAGTAAGATTTAAATCGGCAAGCCCAATATAAAGTGCTTCTAGGTTGGTGAGATCGCCAATGTCATCTGGAAAATCACCGTTCGGATTAAAACTCTGAAGCGCTAAACGTGTTACTTTATTTCCTGTAGTGGTAACACCTTGCCATGTCGATACAGGCGCAGCGGTATTCCAGTTTTCTGCGTTGGTCCAATTTTGGCCATTAGTAGCATTGTAGAACGCTATTAACGCATCTCTTTCAATTTGGCTCACTGGTCCTTTTAACTCAATCATATTTCGTCTAACTTCAAGTCCAGGAACTAAGGGACTAGTCGCAATACATGTGTAGGCATCTAATTGGTTAGCTTGAATGTTGTTTAAATTTAATTGGTTCGTGTTTTGACCACTAACGGCTGTTACACTCTGATCAAAAGTACTAAGTGTATGCCATTGGTACTCAACGTTGCTACCTGCAATGCTGGTCATATTAAAAGTGTAATCATCTCCTATTATAGCATCTAAGATAATTTCATTATCTAAAGGATTTTGCGGACTGAAAATAAAAGATGAAATAGCTGAATTATTGGTGAAATTAGGTTCAAAATCTAAAAAACTAAAATCATTGTTGTTGAGACCTAACACTTCTAATGTAGAGATTGCACTAAAATCTGGGATTAAACCACTAAGATTATTATTACCAAATGATAAGCTTGTGGCACTAGACAAATTAGTAATTGAAGATGGTAAACTTCCTTGTAGGTTGTTATTAAATAAAGCAATACGCAATACACTATTACCGTCTACGGTGATGCCATGCCAGCCAGATAAAGGAATACTAGGATTGAGCCAATTGGTATTATTAGTCCAATTATCGCCTCCTGTGTTGTTGTAAAGATCAACTAATATATTGTAATCGGGACTAAGCGTAGGGTCTTGACCCACAACAAACTCACCTGTAAAAAGAGCTAATCCAGAAACAACAGAATTTGTTATTTGACAGAAATAAGTTCCCATTTGTTCGGCTTGTATATTATCTAATGTCACAGAAGGACCAGTTTCATCTACCAATTGTGCGCCATTAAAAAACCAAGTATATTGATTGTTTGCACTGGTTAGGCCTGTGTCTAAAATTAAATTTTCGCCTGTATTTATAATTTCAATAATATTATCAGTAACATTAGCTTGTGGGATAAATTGAAAGGTGCTAAGGTTATTTTGATAAGTTGTAAATTGATTTTCAAAATCACTAAAAATAAAGTTGTTGTTACTTATATCAAGCCAATTTAAGTTTGGTAGAATACTTAGGTCTGGAAGTGTGCCAGAAAAATTATTGCCTCTTATGTCTAGTACTTGTAGATTGGTAAGATTTTGTATGCTCGGTGAAATATTACCAGTCAATCCGTGATTAAATAATTGAATCTGAAGCATATCTGGTAAATCATATAGTTCTTCAGGAATATTTCCTGTTAGTGAACCGTCTCGTATTATTAAATTTCTCAATTTGGTGAGATTACCTAATTCAACAGGGAGAGTACCTGTAACATTATTGTTCTCAAAGAAATTGACGCCCCAAACATGTGGTAAACCGTCAGAATATGGTAAGCCATTTAAATCAGTAGTTGTCGTAAACACCCCAAACCAAGTATTCACAGGGGCATCCGTGTTCCAATTGGTATTATTAGTCCAACTATCACCACCAGTCGCATTATAAAAGGCAATTAAGGCATCTCGCTCTGACTGCGGAACGTCTGGCACTTCAGAAAAAGTAAAATCGGTTAATGCATTGGCATCACTGCGATGTACCATAATGTAATAGGACTGCCCACTTGTTATTGTAAAACTGGTCTGGATACCAAATGCACATGCAGATTCCGGCAAATGGGTAAGCTCGCTCATTGACGTAGCATTGAGATTGTTTGCAGTATATGCTATAACGAACGAGTTTGTAATTGTAGAGTTGGATTGTATAAAGGCATTCACATAATTGTTCTCTGTAGCTGTGAATTTATAATAAACACCACTAAATCCGTTAGTGTTACAACCTACAGGAGTACCTGTATTTACATCTGCTAAGTCTAGTCTAATGTTGGTTTCAACATAATTAAGGTCAGTGAGCTCAGTAGCTGTGGCCACAGTATCATTACTCGGATCTTGTGGGTAAGTAAATTGAGAGGTTAAGGTTAATAATAAAAATAGTAATAGTCGTCTCATAATAACAAGAATTGATTAATAGTCCTTGTAAACCTATAAAACATTCATTAGCAAAGAAATACCCTTTATTGGGTATTTTTTTATTTATATCAGAATTTATATTTCTTTTCTAAAGCATAGCGCATCAATTCACCTTTGCCTTGAAGGCCAAGAATACGTATCATATTTTTGCGATGTGTGTCTACGGTATGAACACCAATAAATAATTCGTCTGCAATCTCGCGAGAGGTTTTACCTTGCCCAACGAGTGCTAAAATTTCTATTTGACGTTTGGTTAATTTTCCTTTTGCTTTTTTGTTGGTGTTGTCGTCGTCTTCTACTTTTATGTTAGCGTCGTAGTAACTTTTGCCTTCATAAACAGAGCGTACAGCACTTAATACTTCTTCAAGGGGTGAGTTTTTTAAAAGATAGCCAGAAGCACCAGCATCTAGCATTTGGTTGATAGCATCTTGTTGGTCAAACATTGTAAAGCCTAATACTTTGGTATGTGGAAACTCATTTTTGATTTGTTTTGTTGCAGAAATACCGTCGACCTTTGGCATCCTAATATCAGTGATAACAACATTGGGTTGCTTTAGTCTCACAAGTTTTAATAACGCTTCACCATCATTGGCAGTGCCAACAATTTCAATGTCATCTTCGTATTCTAATAGAAGTTTTATACCATCAATCAATGATTGATGATCTTCTGCAATTGCTAGTCGTATCATAATGGTATATCAATTATTACAGTTGTTCCTTTAAGTTTTTCTGATTCAATAGTCATTTTACCATCTAAATGTTCTACGCGTTTGTCAATACTACTTATGCCCATTCCCGCTTTGGTTTTTGTTACCTGATTTGGATTAAACCCTTTACCATTATCTTCTACCATGATATTGATGCTTTCTTCATGATTGGTGAGGTGAATTATACCTTTAGTAGCATTGGAGTGCTTAATGACATTAGTAACTAATTCTTGAATGATTCTGAAAATTGAGATTTCTAAACTGTTATCTATTCTTTCTTCTAAACCATGACTTTGTACTTCAAATTTAAGACTGTTTGCACCTGATGCGTTTTCAGCAAGTTTTATAACAGCAGGTAAGAGACCGTTTTTGGCAATTACACCAGAATTTTTTAAGTGTGCCATAGATCTTATTTCTACATAGGCATCCTCTAATAATGTACTTGTCTTTTTTATGAGTTCTTCTCTCATTTTAGCGTCTATTTCATCTTTTATTAAGTGCTCAAACTGAAGTTTTGCTGCAGATAGCGTAGCGCCAACACTATCATGAAGGTCTGATGCTAATTTTTGGCGTTCTTTTTCTTGGCCTTGTATCATTGCATCAATTGTTGATAACTCTAGGTCTTTAAGGATTTTTTCTTTTTCTTCAATTTGTTTTAGACGCTCTTCTTCGGCTTTACGTTGCTTACGTTTTACATTTTTGAAGATTAAGAAGGCAATTAATAAAACAACACCTAAGGCTAATGCCCAAAAAAAAGTTAGAGTTGTTTTTTCTTTTTGGTGTTTAAGGTTAGTTTGATATGTTTTGGCAACATTTATAAGGCTGTCCTTAGTTTTTATTTGTTTTATTTCAAGATTTTGAAGTTTTTTGTTTGCATTGTATTGTTGCAGTTGGCTTTCAATACTAGTGGCTTTTTCTAAATATTCAAATGCATTTTTAAGTTTTCCTGTGGCCTTATAAGCATCAGAAAGATTGTAATAATTGGTCACCGAATAAATATTAGGACTAAGTTTTTGGTCTATTTTTTCTCTGATTTTACCATAATAAATACATGAATCGTAGAGTTTCTGACTTAAATAAGAACTAGAAAGGGAGAATAGTACTTGTCTTTCATTTTGGATATCATTGTGCTCTCTGAAAACTTTTAAAGACCTGAAATAATATTTCTTAGATTTATTAAAATTGCCACTTCGGTCCTCGTTATCGCCAATGAGACTATATATTTTCGCCTGATTTATTTCATCATTCAAAGCCTTGTATAATTCAATACTTTGACTGTAATACTCATTTGACGTTACAAATTGAAACTTATTACCATATACATTGCCAATATTCATTAAGATTGCGGCTATAGCGGATGTGTCTTTAGATTGTTTTGCTGATTTTTTTGCTTTTTCTAAGTAATCTAAGGCCTTATCGTATTTAAAGTAAAGAGAATATATTTGACCAATATTAGCTAAGGCTTTAGCTTTATTTTTCAAATCAGAATTTGATTCTGAGGACTCTAAGGCTTTTTTATAATAATTTAGTGAAAGTTCTATGTTTGAATTATTATATTCTAAATTCCCTAGCATCAACTCAACTTTTGTTTTTTGATCTGTCAGTTCTTTTTTTTGAGTAAATTGATAAAGCGTGTCTGCCATTGTTTTTGCTAGACTTGGATCTTCTTGTTGATAATATTTAGAGATTAATTTAAAATAGTTTTCAGCTCTATTAGAATCATTAAGTTGAGTATTTTTCCAACTTGATAATAGATTAGCTTTAGTTTCTTCTTGGCCAAATGATGAAATGGTAAGAGAGACCATTAATAAATTTAGAATGAGTTTATTCATTATTTAAATTGGTATATCAATTATTACAGTTGTTCCTTTATTTTTTTCTGACTCAATAGTCAGTTTCCCATCCAAATGTTCTACGCGCTTATCAATACTGCTAATGCCCATGCCTTTATTAGTTTTTGTGACCTGATTTGGATTAAACCCTTTACCATTATCTTCTACCATGATATTTATAGTATCGTCATGATTGGTTAAATGAATTGTAACTTCTGTGGCTTCAGCATGTTTTATAACGTTGGTAATGAGCTCTTGAATAATTCTGAACAAGGTTAATTCTAAACTATTTTCTAACCGATTATCTAATCCATGATCAATAACCTCTATCCGTATTTTGTTAGAAGCTGATATTTTTTCAGCCATGTTTTCTACAGCTTTAAGTAAACCTTGCTTTGCAATAACACCAGAGTTTTTAGCATGAGCAACAGTGCGTACTTTTTGATAAGCTTCTTCTATGAGCGAGTTTGTTTTTTCAAAAAGTTCTGGTGAGTCCTTGTCTTTAAGCGCATTAAAATGTAGTTTAACTGTTGCCATAAGGCCTCCTAAATCGTCATGTAGATCATTAGCAATCCGTTGGCGTTCTTTTTCTTGGCCTTCTATCATGGCATCAATAGCAGTTAGCTCTTGTTCTTTTAAAACAGTTGCTAATTTTTGAGATTCTATTTCTTTTTCTTGTTCGGCAAGTTTTTGTTTGCGTTTGGTGTTTTTAAAGATTAAAAAAGCGATAATGCTTCCTAGAGCCAGACTGCCACCTAATGCAATGGCGATATTTTGGTTTTTGGTTTTTTGTTGTTCTAGTAGAAGATTCTGTTTTTCTTTTTTTTCTGACTCGTATTTCGTTTCGTATTCCGAGACTAATTGTAGATTTCTAGTTTGGTTCTGTACTAATTGTTGATTAAGTGCTTTGTTATGAAATATTAATGCATTTATAGAATCGCCTAAAGCATTATAATTGTAGTATTTATATAAATTGACATAGGAATCTAAAATGCGATATATATAATCGTCTCGATTAATCTTGACTTGACTAAGTTCATCGAGAGATTGATTAAATTTATTTTCTTTAAAATATAATGACGCTAGATTTATTTTAAGAGCTATACTTTTTTCGTTTTCAAAATATCCTTTTTCAACTGCAAAAAACGGCTTAGCTTTATTCAAAAAATAAAAACTACTATCGGTATTTCTTGTTATCCTATTATGATAAGCTGAGTTACTAAGATAAAGCTTGGCTGTGTTAAAATTTAAACCATCGTTTTTATATAGTGAATTGATTTTATTGTATTTTCTTCTTAATGTTTCAGTTGAATCTTGGAAAAAGAATCTCATTGTTATTTTATAGTCATAGTACTCAGCCAATTTCCTGTCATAGTTGTTATTAGCATAGTTCTTGTAATTTTCTATAACATATTTGTAGGATTTGTCATTTAAAGTAAATAGTGTTCTACTATAGATCTCGAGAAGTAACTTAGAAGTTAAACAGATTAAACTTTTGTTGCCAATCTTCTCAGAGATATTAAAACTTTCTTTTAAAAGTGTATAAGCTTTTAATTCACTGCCGTCTTTTAAGTAATATTTTAAGGCTTTATTGATATTGTTAAAAACAATAATCCGCTTATCTTTTTTTGAATCAGGAATGTATTTTAAATCTATTTGATCAAATTCGCCATATTGAATGACGTCAAGAAATTTAATAAATTCAAGTGCTAATTGACTATTCTCAACTTTATTGGCGTAATTCTTAGCTTTTTCATATTCACCTGAATTATATAAACTCAAAAAAGTGCTTTCTTCTGTTTGACCAAATAAAAAAAAAGGAAACAAAAAGAATAAAACACTTTTACTAATATGTTTTTTTAGATTACTCAAAAACACAAACATCAGGTATACAGAATCCATATTTACCCCAACCCATATCTTTTGGTGGTCTAAATTGTTCCTCTGATCCATTTCTTCTAAATGCTACATCTATATATTGATCACCATCCCTTAAGTGTGTATATGGGTTAATATATGTTGAATTATCTAAGTCTTCAGGATTGAAAAGAAAATCAGGTGGTGCAGTAATAAAGACATTGAATACTGCAATAAGGCCTGATTCTATTGGTTTTTCTATTGGGATTTGTATATTATTTAAATAATCTTGTTTTTTAAAAGGTTTTACTTCTAGGTTAAAATTTAAAATATTCTCTGTATTTCCATCTGACTCTTCAACAGCAAATTTATGGTTTCTAAAATCATTTAAGCCAATTGTAATGGCACCTCTAAAGTTTTGAAGTCTAAAACTACATTCAAAACTATAAGCTTTTTGGCCTTTAACTATTTCTATTTCTTCATAGTTATGAATCATTATATAAATCATATAAAAAGTTCCATGGTGTTGTCCGCCATAAACGGGCTGCCATGTATCGTTCTTTTTTAGGTTTAAAGTGAATTTTAAATTTTCGTGTGCCATATAATTACGGTTTATTGATTACATATTTAATTTTGCATCACCCATTGGTCGTGTTCGGTCTTCAGCAAAATATTCGATTGTAGGTAATGAGACTAGGGAGGTCATAAAATCGTTGTAATTTTGCCATTCTGTGTTTATGGAATAATTAAAAGGAAATTTCACAGGTTTTACATAAATTATGTTTTCTTTTAGTTCTAGTTGAATTGTTATTGCATAATTCTTTAAAACAGTGAATGCATTTCCTCGTTTAATTCTGTTAAAGACAGAAAGATTAATTCCTTCGTTATCAATTTTATTACCCAACAAATTTTCGTCAATATAATTTAGGTCTTTCAATCTAAAAATTGTCTTGTTAATGTAAGGCCAACAAAACGTTTTTTGTAGATTATTTTTGATGTTCTTTGTTTGGATATTGTCAATTATTAATTTGAACACCTCTTTTAACTCTGTATCGTCGTTGTAAGATTTTTTATTCAGTAAATCATTAATAAGTTGAGCTAATATTGATGGGTCTTTGTATGACAAATAAGACCAAGGGTCAAGAAGTAAAGTTCTATCGATAATACTATCTCTAGAAAAATCATAAATACTATCTTGGAATTTCTCTATAAACTCGTCAATGAAATTCAAACTTCGCTGTAGTGCTTTGTCTTCATCTAGATTATTATCTTTAACTTTAGTAGCCCATGCACTTTCGACGTTAATTTTTCGCCGAAACTCATTTATTTTGTAGTAAGTTTCTCCAATGCTATTTTGAGGGTCTGTAACTAGTATATATTTGCAATCACCTTTTTCACCGTAACCGGTTATAAGGTTCATGTGAGCACTACGGTCTATCCTTATTTTTAATACAATTGGTGATTGGCATTTTTTTAATGTAGTTTTTATATATTCAAAATTATCTAAATTAAATATTTGAATTTCTTCTGTGTCAAATCCACTTCTATCATATACTTCTACAAGGTCAGTTTCTTTTAAAGGTAAATCACAACCAATAGGTATAGTGTTGTCTTTAGTACAGCAATTAAATCTAGAGTTATCAATAAAATTAGACCTGTACTGACTTACTATTTCACATTGTGTTCTTCCAAAAGTTGATGGAGATTTAAGACCAATCACCATTTTTGATAGACAGGCTGCCCAGCACCAGTATGAAGACTCTGGTTGAGGCATATATTTCAGTTCTTTAAAACAATAAAATTTATATTCCATTCTGTAATTCCTTGATTCAAAGATGCCAAGTAGGAGTACACCAAAACATACCCAATAAGAGGTATATTTCAGTCAATAAGTTATAAAATAAATGTGAATTGATAAGAAAATTAGGTCAAACAGCCTAAAAAAATAGCTACATTAAAAGAAACTTAACAGCGGCAATCATACCAATAAAGCCAATAAAGGCAATAAGAATCCAAACAGTTCCTTTGTAATAGGCTTTATGAATTTTTAAATCTTTACGATATTGGTAGGCGACAGCTATAACAAAAGCTATAAAAAATAATATCCCGAAAATCCATTGACCAGTTGTAAACATTAGTGTATTTTTATACAAAAATAATTAAAATTAGAGCAAAATCATCACAAAATGATATTGACTAATTTTATATACGAAAAAATAACAACCTTAGTTTTTTAGTAATATGCAAGACAAAATTAATGCGGTAAAAGCATTTCATGCCGCTTTTAAAATAGGACACAGAGAAACACCAAAAGCTGATTTAGGAATAGAAAAAAATATGCTGCGTTACAAGCTTATGCGCGAAGAAAATGAAGAATATCTCGAAGCTGCTAATGATAATGATTTGGTAGAAGTTGCAGATGCGCTAGG
This sequence comes from Winogradskyella sp., assembly GCA_002722255.1. Classification (GTDB taxonomy): domain Bacteria; phylum Bacteroidota; class Bacteroidia; order Flavobacteriales; family Flavobacteriaceae; genus Winogradskyella; species Winogradskyella poriferorum. Next base: position 18,214 of record PBLD01000006.1, read on the forward strand.
TGATATGCTGTACATTCTTTGTGGTACAATTATAGAGCATGGACTTCAATATAAGATAGAAGAAGTTTTTGAAGAAATTCAACGTAGCAATATGAGCAAACTGGGTGAAGATGGTGAACCAATTTATAGAGAAGATGGTAAGGTTCTTAAAGGACCTAATTACTTTAAACCAAACATTAAAGAGATTTTAGAATCATAAAAAAAAGCAGCCAATCGGCTGCTTTTTTAATTACTTTACTTCGTGTCTCCAACCATGTTTATCGTCAGATAGATTATGTTGAATACTTGTGAGTGTCTTTTTAAATAAAGAAGCGTATGAAGCTTCTAACTGCGGAATTTCAAAAACATCGTCTGCATGTTCAAATGCAGAAACAGGACTAATTACTGCTGCAGTACCAGCTCCAAAAATTTCTTTTAAGCTTCCATCTGCTGCTGCTTCTTTTATTTCCTTAACGCTTACAGGTCGTACCTCGCAATCAATACCTAAATCCTCAGCGAGCTGTATTACACTTTTACGTGTTACACCATCTAATATTCTATCGCTAGTAGGTGCTGTAATAAGCTTGTCTCCAATTCTAAAAAATATGTTCATAGTGCCAGCTTCTTCTAAGTATTTGTGAGTAGAAGCATCAGTCCAAATAATTTGATCAAATCCTTTTTTCTGGGCCAAACCGGTTGGGTAGAACTGAGCAGCATAGTTACCAGCTGCTTTTGCAAATCCGACACCACCATCTGCAGAGCGACTAAATTTTTCAGCAAACAATACGCGCACTGGTTTATTGTAATATGCCTTTGCAGGCGAACATATAATCATAAAACGATATGTTGCTGCAGGTGAAGCCGAAATAGCTGGCTCAGTAGCAATAACAAAAGGGCGAATGTATAATGAGTTGCCTAATCCTGGTTTTATCCAGTCGCTTTCCATTTTCAATAAGGTTTCTAAGCCATTAAAGAAGTAGTTTTCTGGAAATTCAGGTATAGCGAGTCTGGAAGCAGATTTATTTATTCTATGGAAATTTTGCTCAGGTCTAAACAAAAATATTTTGCCATCCTCATCTTTATAGGCTTTCATACCTTCAAATACTGCTTGTCCATAATGAAACACACGTGCAGAAGGTTCTATCGTCATTGGTTGGTAAGGCATAATCTTTGGAGTTTGCCATTTACCATCTTCAAAATCGCATACAAACATATGGTCTGTAAAAACACGGCCAAATGTTAAATTGTCAAAATCAACAGTGTTAATTTTTGAATTTTCAGACTTTACGACAACGATTTCGTTAGGGTTAGTTTCTACCATTAATGAGGTGTTTTTAATTTGTGCAAAAGTACAAAATCAATGTGGTTAATAAAAGGTAATATTATCTTAAAATTCGTAATTTTGTAATTCTAATGTAAACAATACTAAACAAATCAATAATGAAAAAAATAGTTTTATTTTTTGCAATGAGCTTAGCCTTAGCGTCTTGTAAAAACAAAAAAGAAGTTACTGAAAACAAGGTAGAAGATCTAAAAGAAGAGATTGCTTATGCCTCTTTCGGAATGGAAATTAATGATGCTGACGCATTATCTTCTGATGGTATGATGGAGCATTATAAAGGGATGAAAGCAGGTGATACAATCAATGCTAAAATGACAGGGAAAATCAACGAAGTATGCTCTAAAAAAGGCTGTTGGATGACTTTAGACATGGGTAACGACAAGGAAGTTATGGTGCGTTTTAAAGATTACGGTTTCTTTATGCCTTTAAATGCTGAGGGTGAAGTAGTCGTAAACGGAAAAGCTTTTGTTGAAGAAACTTCAGTAGACGAATTAAGACACTATGCAGAAGATGCTGGTAAATCTGAAGAAGAGATTGCTGCAATCACAGAACCTAAATTTGAATATAAGTTCTTAGCTGATGGAGTTCTCCTTAAACAATAAGGTTTTTGTCTTTGCAGTAATACTGCTAATATGTTTCAGTTGTAAGAATGAAGCTGAACCAAAACCTTTAGAAGAAGAGCAAAACGAAGAACTTATTATGTATCAACCGTCTGAGATGGCAAATCTTATGAACGGTATGTATGCATACAATTTGCAGATAAGACAACAAATAATAAATGGCGAAGTCCCAGTGTCTATGCCATTAGATCTTATGAAGTTACATTCTGCTGACATGAGTAATGGACATGCCAGAACATCTGTATGGAATAGCAAGATAGATGGTTTTATAGAAGCGCAGCAAACTATTATTGTAGATACCTTATCTAATGTTGAATTAAAACAACGTTATAATACTGCTATAAGCAATTGTTTGGCTTGTCATAAAACAGAATGTACAGGACCAATACCGAAGATTAAAAAACTTTTAATTCAGTAGTTGAAGCGAAAAATAATCACCACGTCAGATGGTTCTAAAACCATACAGATAGAAGATTGGAATGAACAATACCATTCCATTCATGGTGCTATACAAGAAGCAAACCATGTGTTTATTAAACATGGTTTGCTTTTTTATTTTCAATCTTGTCATCCTAAACTTGATTCAGATTCTCACCCAATCAACATTCTCGAAATTGGCTTTGGGACAGGACTCAATGCCTTTCTTACTTTTTTAAAAACTGAAGAACTTCAGCTATCCATAAATTATGTTGGAGTAGAGGCTTATCCTGTAAAAACCGAAGAAATTCAGCAGTTGAATTATGTTGAGTTAATTTCTAAACAGCATAAAGTTGAATTCGAGAAAATGCATTTAATTCCTTGGGAAGAGCAGCAGGATATAAGTCCAACTTTCAAGCTCGAAAAGCAAGAAAAATTTTTTAAAGACATCACTGATCAAAATCATTTTGATATCATTTATTTTGATGCCTTTGGTGCACGCGTACAACCTGAGCTTTGGACAGAAGACATCTTCAAGATTATGTACAAAGCATTAAAAGACCAAGGTGTTTTGGTTACCTATTCAGCCAAAGGAAGTGTAAGACGTGCCATGCAAGCCGTTGGCTTTAAAGTTGAGCGACTTCCTGGTCCACCTGGTAAGCGGGAAATGTTACGAGCGCGCAATATATACTCGTAACATTCAGCGAACGTAGTGAGCTAAATGCTTTTTATAAGCATGCGCTCGTAACATTCAGCGAACGTAGAGTGCCAAATGCTCACTAAACGTCACTTCGAGTGATTGCGAGGTATGAGCAATCGTATCGAGAAGTTTTGTGAGTTCAAATAGTTCTCGATACAAATTTTATCTGCTCTCGTATCTAAAATCCACTCGAACTGGTATTGAGCACACCAAACGTTAAAACCAAATTAAAGTCTCCTTGAAGCCCTAAAGCATATCGTATCTTTGTTAAGAACAAAAAGCTAAAGAAAAAGAAAAGAGCAATGACAGTTTTAATAACCGGAGCAACAGGATTAATTGGACAGGAAATTGTAAAGCAATGTCATGCACAAGAAATCACGGTCCATTATTTAACAACATCAAAATCTAAATTAAGTACCGAAGCCAATTACAAAGGCTTTTATTGGAATCCTAACACCAACGAGATAGACCACAACTGTTTTAAAGGTGTATCTGCAATTATCAATTTGGTAGGAGCAAGTATTTCAAAACGCTGGACAGATAGCTACAAAAAAGAAATCTTAGAAAGCCGAACCAAAACAACAAAACTCTTACAAGACACCATCATAAAGCATAATTACAAGATTGAATTTGTTGTGTCTGCAAGTGCTATTGGTGTATATCCTACAAGTTTAACGAACTATTACGAGGAAGACACTAAACAAGTCTCTGATACATTTTTAGGTACGGTTGTAGAGCAATGGGAAAGAGTTGTAGATGGTTTTAAAACTTTGGGTTCTAAAGTAGCTAAAGTGCGTATTGGTTTGGTGTTAGCCAAAGATGGTGGTGCTTTACCAGAAATTGTAAAACCTATTAAGTTTGGTGCTGGCGCTGCTTTTGGTGATGGTAAACAATGGCAAAGCTGGATACACGTACAAGACCTTGCAAGTATTTTTATGTATGTATTACAATACCAACTAGAAGGCATTTACAATGGTGTGGCACCAAATGCTGTAACCAATAAAGAGCTTACTAAAGCAGCTGCAAGTGTATTGCAACGCCCTTTAATTTTACCAAATATCCCAAGATTTGTAATGAAATTAGCGCTTGGTGAAATGCATATTCTCTTATTTGAAAGCCAACGTGTCAGCTCACAAAAAATTGAAGATAAAGGTTTTGATTTTACATATGCGAATTTAAGACCGGCTTTAGAGGATTTGTTGGTGTGATTTTAGAAATAGGCAAGAACAAGCAATTACTTATAGCCATTGTTATGTGCTGGTTTTTTCGGTTAATTTTATATTCAGTTGTTTTGCTAATTGCTTAACATAATTTTTATGAGGTTTTCCTTCCTCAACCGAATTATAATATTCATTAAAAATTCGCTCGCCATTTTCACGGTCAATTTCCAATTCTATTATTGCTCCACAAAGTTTTTCTCTTGGCGAGAACATAATTTCGTTAGATTCGGTTAATTCAGACACAATTTTTCTGCGTTCATCAAATCGGTCAAACCAATTTTTTACATCCGATTTAAGTTTTCTGATTATAAATTCAGCGGTTTTAGGATAATCCGCACCTAATGAAAACCAATATTCTTTTCCACTTGCCTTGTCATTTATTCTTTCTCGTATTTCACAATCATATTCTTGTATGAATGCTTTTGGTTTTTGGTTAAAAGTTGATTCATATAATTCAGGTACAAAAACTCCGATATTCACTGCAAAATTTCCGTATAGATTGGTTCTTATTCCTGGGATTTCAACTACGCTGTCAAACTCATATTTAGCCATTTGAAAATTCACGACTTGAATTAGTCCATTTTCAAGAGTTTTATTATGAGTTCGTCCTTTTTTCTTAAATCCATCAGCTTTTAATTCCAAATGAACTAATTTTTGGATTTCGTCAAGTGTTTTTTTATAGTCGATTTTGTTTGTCATTTTTTCTCAACTTGCGCATAACGGTCTCGGCTATGAGTAGTTGCGTGGGTTAGCACATAACTTTGCAAGTACACACCAAACTGAAAATCCGCGAGGATTTTCAGAAGTAGGCGAGAACAAGCAATTACTTATAGCCATTGTTGTAAAACGTATTTATTTATTCATAATTTGAGTTGCTTCCCAAACATATTCTTTTCCAAATTCTCCAAAGTAACTTATATAATCTCCATTTTTAGAAATAGCTACAAAACTGCTACAAGGATAATGATGTTCAAAAAACAATCTTTCAATTGTCTTTTCAGGGTCTTTATGCCAATTTAAAATTCCATCATATTTTTCGAGACCTTCGTTATCTTTAAATATGTATAGAGGCTTTATTTCAGCCACTTGATTTAATCCGTCTTCTAATTGTCCGTACCAACTTTTAATCCATTCTTTGTCAGTTGTTCCGCTACTGTTGCAACGGTCTTTACCTGGATAGTAGATTATTACGATAGGTTTGTCAGAATCCAATTCAAGATTTGTTGCTTTTTCAAGCATTAATTCAAGACTTTTTCTATCATTTATTTTTCCTCGTTTTTCTCTTAAAGTCAATTTTTTATGATTAATTGAATCTCCGGGAATATCCAACAATTTATTCGTTGAGCGAATTCGGTTGAATTTAGATTTACTTATTTCTACATTATTTTCATCGAAATATCTTGTCTTGTCTTTTCCAGTTTTAGTGGCAGAACAAGAGCAAATTAAAATTCCGATTATGAATGTTATCAGGACTTTTTTCATATGTTTTACAACTAGTTTTAACTAAGCAAAATATTAGGTTATCCCAGCACTTAAGCAGAATAAAACAAATACTAGCCTAACTTAAAACTCTAAAATTAAAAAATACAATAAAACAAACTATACGTAACCTTACGTATTTTTCAGACTAGTTAAGGTAAACGTTACTTACCAATTGAGAAACGGTTGGGTGGTCATTACCACCAGCAGGTTCAATGGTAATGTTTAGGGATTCGGCATGGTCTATGTAGTTCATAGCCATAAGGTTTTGGTCTTTGGCAATCACTCCCATGTTTATCATTTCGCCTTCTACATCTGCCCACATTTGGTAGTCGTGTTCAGCATCTAATTTTGGTAAGCGTTCGGTGTTAATCACCACAGATTTAGTGCTATGGTTTACATAGCTTACCACTTTACCATCTGGCATTAAGGTGTTGCCTTTTAATACGTACTGCTCAGTATCAGGATGTGCTATGGTACTAAAGAGTGCGATTTCCTCATCTATTTGTTTGTTGAGGTTGTTGAGTTTATCGTTTAATTCGGTTTTTTCGGTTTCAACGGTTTGTAGTTGGTCTTTTACCACGTTTAATTCGTTATACATCCAAAAATTACCAAGCATTAATAATGCTGCAATAGCGGCTGCAATACCTAAGTAATACTTAAGGTTGGTGTTATTCTTATTATTTTTAGTGTCTTTGGCTTCTCTAATATCTTGTATTAATTGGTATTTAATGCCTTTTGGTGGCTCAATGGCATTTTCTAAACCAAGCGTTTCAAAGTCTTTTTCAATAGCATCAAACTGCGCTTTTAGTTCGGTATCAGATGCTAAAACTTGCTCAATCTGTTCGCACTCTTGCGCATTGAGTTCACCAAGCAGGTATTGCTCTAATAGTCCGTTATCTAATATCGTTTTCTTATCCATCATCACAGCGCATTTAGTATTAGTAAAAGTACACTCAGGGTTTTGGTATAGGCTTTTCGCAATTGCTTTAAAGCTTGGCGCACATAAGATTTAAACGTGCCAAGTGGCACATCCATCTGCTGGTGCGCTTCCTTGTGCGTTAAGCCTTTAAAATAAACCAGTTCTATAGCTTTTTTATGGTGTTCTTCTAACGTGGTTATAGCACCATTAAGTTCTAAATACTTAGCATCTATACTAATAGCTTCTTCTTTACTATCATGTACACTAAAATCATCGGTTTGGATGAGAGGTTCTACTTTTCTGAGAAAATTTAACGTTTTGTTCCTTGCAATTCTAAATACCCAAGTATAAAAACGGCCCTTGCTGGCATCGTAGCTTTCGGCTTTATCCCAAACGGTCATAAAGGTATCTTGGAGTAGATTTTGGGCTTTGCCTTCGTCGCGTACCATTTTAATAATAACACTGTAAATGGCACCAGCATATTTGTCGTAGAGTAACGATAACGCACGCTCATCCTTGTCTTTGAGTTGTTGAATAAGAAAGTTATCGTTTTGCATTAATGTTAAAGATTTCCCAAAAAATAAAGGCTTGCTCATCCAGTAGCATCAAGCCTGTGTAAATATAAATGAAAGCACTTCAAAAATGAAATAAGTGCAATAGTTTAACCAAAATTTTAAAAAAATCATGAAAAAGTTAGTATTTGTTTTAACGACAATTGTAGCCTTAACATTCTCACAAAAGACTGTGGCACAAGAAACCATTGTAGACGCAGCAGTAGGCAATGAGAATTTTTCAACTTTAGTTACAGCTTTAAAAGCAGCAGAATTAGTTGAAGCTTTACAAGGCGATGGTCCTTTTACTGTATTTGCACCAACCAACGATGCTTTTGCAAAAATCGACAAAGAAACTTTAGGCAATTTATTAAAGCCAGAAAACAAAGAGACCTTAACTAAGATTTTAACCTATCACGTTGTACCAGGAAAATTAATGGCTAGCGATGTTGTAGCTGCTTTAAAGAAGAACAAAGGAACAGTAGAGGTAAAGACTTTGGCAGGAGAGATCTTAACTGTAATGCAAAAAGACGGTAAAATCTGGTTGAAAGACCAAAATGGTAATTATAGTGAGATTACTGCGACAGATGTAAAAGGTAGCAATGGTGTAATACACGTCATTGATACAGTAGTAATGCCGTAATATGGTTTTAGTGTTAATAGTTAGCGCATTACTACAGCGTTATTAATCATTGTTTTGGTTGATGATTGTTGATTAATAGCGAAGCAATTTTAGAGATAAGATTGCTATGGAGAAGAAAAGCACTTACGGAAACGTAAGTGCTTTTTGTTATTTGTTGATTTGTCACTTCGAGTTTTGTCAGGCTGAGCGCAGTCGAAGTGTTAAACTATCTAGAAGTATTATGCTTTTTTAGCCACAAGATTTACAGTTAACTCAATGTCATCATTTATAAATTTATCACCTAAGTCATCAAAGAAAGACTTAGAGCCATATTTTATATTCCATTTAGAACGATCAATCGTAAAGGTCTCACTTTTAAGAGTCATCATATCTTCATCAAAAGAAGTTTTTACAGGGAAACTAATGTTGTTTGTCTCTCCTTTCATGGTTAGGTTACCAGAAAGCATTGTTTTACCCTCTTTGTTTTCTAAACCAGTAACTTCAAATTCTGCAGTAGGGAAACCTTTAACGTCAAAGAAATCAGGTCCAGATAAGTGGCCTTGCAATTTAGCATTACCTTCTTCGCTTTCAGGAATATCTGTAACAACAATAGTAGACATGTCTATAGTGAATTTACCACTTTCTACAGTCTTGTCATTTACTGCAATATTTCCTTCTTTAATGCTTATAGTACCTTCATGAGATCCTGTAGGTTTAAAACCTTTCCACACAATAGTAGATCTGTCAGTGTCTGCTTTAAATGTTACAGCGGTAGATTTTGCTACAGCAGCTTCTTCAGCGGCTTTTGTTTCTGCTTCTTCGGCTTTGTCTTTACAGCTAGAGAAAGCTACAAAGGCAACTAAAGCGGTAATTTTTAAAAAATTTGTTTTCATGTTAGTGTTTTTTTAAAATTTGTTTGTTGAAAAGCAAAGTTAAGGATATAGGAGTTGCTAGTATTATAAAAAAATGTTAATGACATTTTGACATTATTATAATAATGGCAGTACTTTTGCAACCCTAAATCGTAGATTTAAATTCAGATTCAAAATAAAATAAACTCAAGATGAGTAAAAAAGATAAAAATAAAGAGGCAGAAGAGCCACAAGTAGAAGATACAGCAACAGCTACAGCAGAACAAGAGCAAAAAGAAGAAAAAACTGCTGAAGAGCAGTTGCAAGACCAGTTAGCAGCAGAGAAAGATAAGTTTATGCGTTTGTTTGCTGAGTTCGAAAACTATAAAAAAAGAACAAACAAAGAACGTGTAGAATTATTTAAGACGGCTAGCGAAAGTGTAATGCTGGCTATGTTACCGGTTTTAGACGATTTTGAACGTGCTCTATTGCATATCGAAGAAGACAAAGAAGCTGAAGAGTTGCGCAAGGGTGTACTTTTAATTTATAACAAATTATTAAACACATTAGAGCAAAAAGGCTTATCTAAAATTGAAGTCAATAAAGGCGATACCTTCAATGCAGACGATCACGAAGCGGTAACTCAGATACCAGCTCCAAGTGATGATTTAAAAGGAAAAATCATTGATGTGGTAGAACGTGGCTATAAGCTAGGTGATAAAGTTATCCGTTTCCCAAAAGTGGTTATCGGACAGGCTTAGTAGATAGAGAGTATTAACGATTCGTCAGTTCGAGTGATTTTGAGGGACGAAAAATTGTATCGAGAACAATAAAAGATACCCAATTTTTTGGGCAAAAAACATGAAAGAAGATTATTACGACATACTAGGAGTAAGTAAAGGTGCTTCAGACGCAGAGATAAAGAAAGCCTACCGTAAAATGGCATTAAAATATCATCCAGATAAAAACCCAGATGATAAGGAGGCAGAGGAGAAGTTTAAGAAAGCAGCTGAAGCTTATGAAGTTTTAAGTAATCCAGACAAAAAAGCACGTTATGATCAATTTGGTCACCAAGCCTTTGAAGGTGGAGGTGGCTTTGGCGGAGGTGGCATGAATATGGATGACATCTTTAGCCAATTTGGTGATATTTTTGGTGGTGCCTTTGGAGGAGGTGGATTTAGCGGCTTCGGTGGAGGTGGCAGTAGACAACGAATGGTAAAAGGTAGTAACCTTAGAATACGCGTTAAATTATCTCTAGAAGAAGTTGCTAATGGAGTCGAGAAGAAGATAAAAGTAAAGCGAAAAATACAAGCACCAGGTACAACCTATAAAACCTGTACAACATGTAATGGTGCAGGTCAGGTAATGAGAGTTACCAATACTATTTTGGGTAGAATGCAAACTGCAACTACCTGCCAAACCTGTGGTGGTGCAGGTCAAATTATAGACAAAAAACCTTCTGATGCAGATGCTCAAGGCTTAAAAGTATCTGAAGAAACTGTTTCTGTAAAAATACCAGCAGGTGTTGTAGATGGTATGCAGTTAAAAGTAACAGGAAAAGGTAATGATGCGCCAGGAAATGGAATTGCAGGAGATCTTTTGGTTGTAATTTCGGAAGAAGAGCATCCAACATTAAAGCGCGAAGGAGATAACCTACACTATGATATGTATGTAAGTTTGCCAGATGCTGTTTTAGGAACTTCTAAAGAGATTGATACAGTAACTGGTAAGGTAAGAATTAAGATTGATGCAGGTGTGCAATCGGGCAAAATCTTAAGACTAAGAGGCAAAGGAATACCAAGTATTAATGGTTATGGTAAAGGAGATTTATTGGTGCATGTAAACGTTTGGACACCAAAGACTTTGAATAAAAAACAGAAAGAATTTTTTGAAAACATGAGAGATGACGAGCACTTTGAGCCTAAGCCAGAGAGCTCTGATAAGTCTTTTTTCGAAAAGGTTAAAGATATGTTTTCATAAAACCTTAAATGTTAAATAAAAAATACTATCTTTGAATTATCGCTAATTCTTATTAGCGGTAATTTTTCTTTTTCATAGCAATTTTTTCCCATCCTTATCTAACCATAAGGGTGGGTTTTGTTTTTTTAGACAATACAGAACATTATTTGTGTGCACAACATGTTATTTGTACAGTAAAAAAACACTTAATAAGTAAGGTCTAAATGCAACAAAATGTTTAACATTTAATATATTTACAAACTAACCGTTGTAAAAAACTACTACTCCTATGAACGATTTATTAGTTGCTGATTCCGTATCTAAAAGCTTCGGAAATTTTAAAGCACTAAATGAAGTTTCAATCGCTGTTCCTAAAGGCAGTATTTTTGGATTACTTGGCCCTAATGGAGCCGGAAAAACCACTCTAATACGTATTATTAACCAAATAACAATGCCAGATGAAGGTTTAGTGCAATTAGATGGACAGCCTTTAAAACCTGAGCATATTAGAGATATTGGTTATCTGCCAGAAGAGCGTGGATTGTATAAATCCATGAAAGTTGGTGAGCAAGCTTTGTACTTGGCCCAGTTAAAAGGTATGTCTAAATCAGAGGCTAGAAGCCGATTAAAGTATTGGTTTGATAAACTTGAAATAGGAGATTGGTGGAACAAAAAAATACAAGAGTTAAGTAAAGGTCAGGCACAAAAGATACAATTCGTAGTTACAGTTTTGCACAGACCAAAGCTTTTAATTTTTGACGAACCGTTTTCGGGATTCGATCCTATAAATGCTAATTTAATAAAGGATGAAATTCTTCAATTAAGAGATGAAGGAGCAACAGTTATTTTTTCTACCCATAGAATGGAGTCTGTAGAAGAGCTTTGCGATCATATAGCATTAATTCACAAGTCAAATAAAATTTTAGATGGAAAATTAAATGATATAAAACGTCAGTACAAAACCAATACGTTTGAGGTTGGTTTACAGTCTAATAATAGCGAAGCTGTTATTGCAGAAATAAAAAATAAGTTTGAAGTCTTGCCCGCAACCTTCAAGAATTTAAATGATGATGTAAAGCTGAATATTAAAATTGATGCGTCAACATCATCCAACGATTTGCTATCGTTTTTAGCTTCAAAAGCAGAGGTGCATCACTTTGTAGAAGTGATTCCTACAGCGAATGATATTTTTATTCAAACTGTTCAAAATAACTAAAAATGAATCATTTACCACTCATTATAAAACGAGAATACCTAACTAAGGTAAAGAATAAGTCCTTTATTATAATGACGTTTTTAAGTCCGTTAATTATGATTGCGCTTATCGCTGTGGTGGCTTATTTGTCGCAACTTAACAATGATAAAAAACGAACAATAACAGTACTTGATGAATCTGGATTTTTAAAAGATATTTTTCAGAATACAGAGAATACAACCTATAATAACCTAGAAGATTTTAGCTTGGAAGAGGCGGTCGCCTTGGTTAAAGAAACCGAAGGATATGGGTTACTTTATGTAGAGAAAGTTGATTCGTTAAATGCTGTTTCTGAGAAGATTAAATTTTACTCAGAAGAAACCCCTTCTTTGACGGTTATTTCTGGATTAGAAGGTAAAATAGAAAAATTCTTAAGAGACAAGAAGCTTCAACAAGATGGTGTTTCGATAACACAAATAGAGGCAGCCAAAACAAATGTAGATATTGCTCAAGAGAGTTTTGATGGTCAAAAAAGTTCTAAATTAGACAATATTATAAAACTAGCATTTGGTGGTGTTGCAGGTTATTTACTATTTATGTTTATCATAATTTATGGTAACATGATTATGCGAAGTGTTATTGAAGAAAAAACAAGTAGAATTATAGAGGTCATAATTTCTTCAGTTAAGCCTATTCAATTAATGATGGGGAAAATTATAGGTACATCATTAGCAGGTGTGACCCAATTTGCAATTTGGGTAGTTTTAGGTGGTGTTTTAATGATTGTTGTTTCTACAATATTTGGAATAGATTTAGCTCAAACATCAACTCCACAACAAGAGTTAATGAACCAAGCTATGCAGGCAGAAGGTGCTCAAGCCATGGCTGAAAATCTTTTAAACGGTATTAATAACTTACCTCTATTAAACCTTGTAATTGCATTTATTTTCTTCTTTATAGGTGGTTACTTATTGTATAGCTCGCTTTATGCTGCAATTGGTGCCGCTGTGGACAACGAAACAGATACACAGCAATTTATGTTGCCTATTTTGATGCCGTTGATTTTGGCTGTATACGTTGGTGTATTTACGGTTATTGAGGATCCTCATGGTACAGTCTCAACAGTGTTTTCATTTATACCATTAACGTCTCCTGTGGTGATGTTAATGCGTATTCCGTTTGGAGTACCACCATGGCAACAAATTTTGTCATTGTTACTTCTTATTGGTACATTTATGTTTGCGGTTTGGTTTGCTGCCAAAATTTATCGTGTAGGTATTTTAATGTATGGCAAGAAGCCAACCTACAAAGAGCTATTTAAATGGTTGAAGTATTAATAGCATTATGCAAGGACTTAGTGAAATAGAGGAAAAAATAACGGAAAGTTCAGCTTGGGAAAATACCAAAGAGTTTCTAAGTCTGCATATAGATTTTACTAAGGATATTAGTATTTCAATTTTTGATATGCTTGTTGTTATAACGGCTATTGTAATAACAACAGTTGTATTAAAAATTTTCTTAAGAATTATTACCAGAAACTTGCCAGATGCAGATAAGGGAAAATTTAATGTTGTCTATGGTTATTTTAGATGGTTAATCTATATCATTATTTTGCTTATAACATTACACTCTGTAGGTGTTAATGTTACTGCAGTGTTTGCAGCTTCAGCAGCACTTTTAATTGGTGTTGGTTTGGCATTGCAAACGTTGTTTCAAGATATTATTTCGGGTGTTTTTATACTTATAGATCAGTCTGTGCATGTAGGAGATATCATTGAGATTGAAGGTAAGGTTGGTAGAGTTGAAGAAATTAAACTAAGAACAACCAGAGCAGTAACTATAGATAATAAAGTGCTGGTAATTCCTAACCATTTGTATTTAACCAATTCGTTATACAATTGGACACAAAATGGGACATTAACCAGAGAAAGTGTTGATGTAGGTGTAGCTTACGGAAGTGATGTACAGCTGGTAAGAAAATTATTGTTACAGGCTGCAAGCACACATCCAGACGTTATTTCAGAACCAGAGCCTATTGTTTTATTTAGAGACTTTGGGGATAGTGCCCTTAATTTTAGACTAGTATTTACGTTAAACGATAGTTTTAAAGCCTCTTTCCCTAAGAGTGATATTCGTTTTGAAATTGATAGACTCTTTAGAGAAAATAACATTACCATTCCGTTCCCTCAGCGCGATGTTCACATAATAGAAACGAAATAAAAATATATGATTTTACGCTTTAAGAAATGCCATACAATATTAGCTCTTGTTGTAGTATGTTGTATGTATTCTGCAAAAGCACAACTTACAGATTTAGCACGTTTAGAATATTCATTTATTCCTAATAATAAGTCTGAAGATCAATATACAAGACTTAGGGCGCTGTTTAATTATCCTATTGAAACGAGTAAAGATTGTTATTTGGTTTTAGGTGCAGAATATAACCGTGTTATACTAAATTTAGAAGATAACTATCCGTTTGATACGTCACTTTTAGAGACTATAAATATTATTGATGTAAGTATTGGATATACTTTTAAATCTAGTACCAAATGGCGTTTAGGTTTAAAATTTAATCCAAGAATCGCATCTACATTAACAGAAAGATTAACGTCTGATGACTTTTTTCTTAATGGCGGAGTTTTTGCAATAAATGATAGAACAAAAGACGAAAGTGCTAAAAAACCGTATCGTTTAGTTTTGGGACTTACTTACAATTCTACAACAGGTCTGCCTATTCCTTTGCCTTTTATAAGCTATTACAGGCGAGTTAACGAGAAATGGTCCTTTAATGCAGGTGTACCAAAATCTAATATTAAGTATTTTTTCAATGAAAAAAATATGCTTCAAACCTTTGTTACTTTAGATGGCTATTTTGCACATATACAACGTCCGCAACAAGTTAATGGAAAACAAGTAGATAATATATCATTATCTTTAGCTGTTGGTGGACTTGGGTACGAATATTGCTTTACAAAACACTTAGTAGCATATATGTATACAGGTTACACATTCAGGTTAAATAATGCCTTAAGAAACGAAGATAGAGGAGAAGTTTTTAAGTTAAATGATGTAAATACATTTTATTTGAGAACAGGATTAAAATTTAAAATATAGATATGTCTAAAATATTAATAATAGAAGATGAAGCTGCAATCCGCAGAGTATTGGTTAAGATACTTTCTGAAGAAAGTGATACATACCAAGTTGAAGAAGCTGAAGATGGTTTAGTCGGAATTGAAAAAATTAAAAAAGATGACTACGATTTGGTACTTTGTGACATAAAGATGCCAAAAATGGATGGTGTAGAAGTTCTTGAAGCTGTTAAAAAGCTAAAGCCAGAAATACCAATGGTTATGATTTCTGGTCACGGAGATTTAGACACAGCCGTAAATACCATGCGTTTGGGTGCCTTTGATTATATATCAAAGCCACCAGATTTAAATCGATTATTAAATACCGTTCGCATAGCTTTAGATCGAAAGGAACTTGTTGTAGAAAATAAGCGACTAAAGAAAAAAGTAAGCAAAAACTATGAAATGATTGGTGAGAGTGCTGCTATTGCTCGCATCAAAGACATGATAGATAAAGTAGCGCCTACAGATGCCAGAGTTTTGGTTACAGGACCAAACGGAACAGGTAAGGAGTTGGTAGCGCATTGGTTGCACCAAAAGAGTGAGCGCTCTAAAGGACCTATGATTGAGGTAAATTGTGCTGCTATACCAAGTGAGTTAATAGAGAGTGAATTATTCGGACACGTAAAAGGTGCTTTTACATCTGCAAATAAAGACAGAGCTGGTAAATTTGAAGCAGCAAACGGAGGCACTATTTTCTTAGATGAAATTGGAGATATGAGTCTTTCTGCGCAAGCTAAAGTGCTACGTGCTTTACAAGAAAGCAGAATTCAACGTGTTGGTAGCGATAAGGATATTAAGGTAAATGTAAGAGTTGTTGCTGCAACAAATAAAGACTTAAAAAATGAAATTGCAGATGGTAAATTTAGAGAAGATTTATACCACAGATTGGCAGTGATTTTAATAGAAGTTCCAGCGTTAAATGATAGGCGAGAAGATATTCCTTTACTTGTAGATTATTTCGCTAATAAAATTTCAGGAGAACAAGGTAATGCTAAGAAGTCCTTTTCTGACAAAGCAATAAAGCTTCTTCAAAATTATGACTGGACAGGAAACATCAGAGAGTTAAGAAATGTAGTAGAAAGGTTAATTATCTTAGGAGGTAAAGAAGTTAGTGAGGCAGATGTAAAAGCTTTTGCTTCAAAGTAGGATGTATTGAAATCAATAACTACAGGACTAAGTATTGCATTGATGGGCCTATTACTTATAATTTGGCTTAATTATGATTATTATATTTATTATCAAGAAAATTTAAGGAATATTAATTTTCCTATGCCATTTGATTATAAAGAAAACTTGAAGTTAATAGCCTTGTTTGTTGGTGTAATAGGTTTCTTTTTTAATATTTATAGTTTTAAATCAAATAAAAAAAAGGCTTTTTTAGGAATAATGATTTCTACTGTAGTTATTATTTTAAGTGATATGCCATTACATTTATTTTTTATCTTTTAATCAATTTGAATATGAAAAAAATAAACATAGAAGATTTTAGGATTAAGTCCCAAGTCAGCATTAAAGATTTACCAACAACATTAGATTTAGGTGTTAACAAAAAGAAAACCGAACGCGAACTAAGAACGGTAAGTGAAGAATTGGCAGATATTCAAAACACCATGTATGCTCATGGAAAATATGCGGTTTTAATGTGTATCCAAGGTATGGATACTGCAGGAAAGGACAGTTTAATTCGTGAAGTTTTTAAGGAGTTTAATGTAAGAGGAATTGTAGCACACAGTTTTAAAAAACCAACAGATATTGAATTAAAACATGATTATTTATGGAGGCATTATATCGCATTACCAGCTAGAGGTAAGTTTGGGATTTTCAATCGTACGCATTATGAAAATGTTTTAGTGACTAGAGTTCATCCAGAGTATTTGATGTATGAAAATATGCCAGATATTAATAGTGTTGATGATGTCGATGAAGCTTTTTGGGAAAGGCGATTTGAAGAAATAAATAATTTTGAAAAGCATATTGCAGATAACGGTACCATTATTTTTAAGTTCTTTTTGAATGTTTCAAAAGATGAACAAAAAAATAGATTGTTAAGACGTCTAGAAAAGCCTTCTAAGCATTGGAAGTTTTCTGCGGATGATTTAGACGAACGCAAACTTTGGGATCAATACCAGTCATGTTACGAAGAAGTTTTAAACAAAAGTTCAAAGCCTCATGCACCTTGGTTTAATATTCCGGCTGATGATAAACCAACAGCAAGATATTTGGTGGCAAAAATTTTGTATGATACGTTAAAAACTTACACAGATATAAAAGAGCCAGAACTTCCTGCAGAGGAAAAAGCTAATATAGGTTTGTATAAACAAGAATTAGAAAATGAGTAAAACAAAGCAGGTTACCCAAAGCATTATTTTGCTGTTATTTCTGGCTTTTAATTCTGCATTGTTTGCGCAAGATAATTCAGAAGCCATTAAATCTGATTTTGCAAACTATCTTAAAGCCATAAAGACTCAGGATTTTGAAACCTCTTTAGATTATTTGGTAGAAGATGTTTTCGAAATTATTCCTAAGGAAACTATGCTAACTCTAATGGAGCAAATGTTTAATGTTGAGGGCGTGGAGTTTACTTTTGGAGATTTTGTTATAAATGAAATAAAAGAACCTATTGTTGTTGATAGCACCTCTTATGTTATTCTTAATTATGAGAATGAGATGTCTATTAAATATACGCAGCAACAAGAAGAAACTTCTGAAGAAGACAAAAAGTTAACTCAATTGATGACGCAGTCACTGTTAGAACAGCAGTTTGGTAAAGGGAATGTGACCTACAATGAATCTACTGAATTTTTTGATATAAAAGCTATAAAAAAAGCGATTGCTATTTATGATGAGGACGAAAAGACATGGAAATTTTTAGTTGTTGAAAAAGGAAATCCGTTCTTACTAAAGTCCATATTACCGAGTTCAATTTTAGAAAAAGTTTTAACCGAAGATTAATTAAGATGAAAACCTCACTATCATTCATATTAATATTGTTTTCATATTCTTTTTGTGTAGCACAAACAGACGAAGCAGCATTAAAAACCATTTACAAACAGTCTTTAACCAATGGTAAAAGTTACCAATGGTTAGGCTATTTATCCAATACTATTGGTGGTCGTTTATCTGGTTCAACCAATGCAGAACTTGCAGTGCAATACACTAAAAAAGAATTAGAAAAACTTGGCTTAGATAAAGTGTGGCTACAACCTGTAATGGTTCCAAAATGGGTGAGAGGTGAAAAGGAAATGGCTTACTTTGTTTCTAATAATGAATTTAATAAGGTTAATATTTGTGCCTTAGGAGGCTCTGTTGCTACACCAGAAAATGGATTAAAAGCAAAGGTTATTGAGGTTGGTAGTTATGAAGATTTAAAGGATCTTGGAGAGGCGAAGATTAAGGGCAAAATTGTATTCATTAATAGAGCTTTACAGCCAGATTTGATAAATACCTTCGAAGCTTATGGAGGTTGTTCTGTGGAGCGTTACAGAGGCGCGGCAGAAGCAGCAAAATATGGTGCTGTTGGGACTATTGTACGTTCACTCAGTTCTAGGCAAGACGATTATCCACATACTGGTAGTATGAGTTACGGCGATTTGCCAATAGAAAAAAGAATACCATCTGCAGCAATAAGTACCAATGATGCTGTAAAGCTCAGTGAAGCTTTAAAACAAAATAAAGACTTAGAATTTTTCTTCGAGATGAGCTGTCAGCAGTTTGATGATGTACAATCTTATAACGTCATTGGTGAAATTACAGGAAACGAATTTCCTAACGAATATATCGTTGTTGGTGGTCATTTAGACTCTTGGGACTTAGGTGATGGAGCACACGATGATGGTGCAGGAGTCGTACAATCTATGGATGTGTTGCGTTTGTTGAAAGAAAGTGGCATTAAACCAAAACGAAGCATTAGAGTTGTGCTTTTTATGAATGAAGAAAACGGACTGCGAGGAGGACGTAAATATGCAGAAGTTGCAAAAGCAAAAGGCGAAAAACATGTTTTTGCACTAGAAAGCGATTCAGGTGGTTTTACACCTAGAGGCTTTAGCTTTGATGGTAGTGAATTAATGCTGCAAAAAATTGATGCATGGAGACCACTTTTTAAACCATATTTAATTCATTATTTTGAAAAAGGTTATAGTGGTGCAGATATTGGTCCACTAAAAGATGACGGTATTTTATTAGCAGGTTTAAGACCAGACTCGCAACGATATTTTGACCATCATCATGCTGCCAATGATACCTTTGAACACGTTAATAAACGCGAACTAGAACTTGGAGCGGCAACTATGACAGCTTTGGTGTATTTGGTAGATAAGTATGGTGTGGAAACGACGTTAAAAATGAAAGAGATAAAGGATTAAAACAGAGCTATTGAGATTTGTCAAGCCTTTGTTTTATTCTGTTTATTAGTTCAATCGCATCTTCCTTGTATTTTTGTGTTGCGCCTAAATGGTTACCGACAGCGAGCATTCTATGAGATGCTACACGTTTTTTATAATCTTCACTTGTTGTGTAATATTTTATGACTTCTTCACTTAATTTGTTGGTGGCTAAATCTATAAACCAAGGAAATTTTTCAAGTTCATAAAAATTCTTCATCACAATGGTTTCCATTCTGTCATTATTCTTGTCAATTATAGGAGTGTAAACAGAATATAGTCTGGTAATATCAGAAATAAGGCTGTCCTTTTGTGTGTTAGTTTCGTCTGTTAGTCGCTTTAACTGCTCAAAACCTTTGGTTTGTATGGCAAAAGGTTGGTAAACCGTTACAAGATTAAAACAATTTAAACAGTCCATATAGTTCTCTGGCGTAATTTCATTATTTAATATTCTATTACTGTCTTCAAGGTTTTTTTTGTAAAATTCTATAATGGTATTAGCAGATAATGTGTCTGCTTCAAGATCATAAGAAATTGTGCTAAGTGTGTTGTTGATTACTGATTTTAGCTTTCGGTTTTCGTTCCAGTTATTGACATAAAGTGCCAATAAAATACCAATCATTACCAATGCTATTTCGCCTATGGCATATACTAAGTAGCTGCTTACTTTGTTGGCGAAGAACTTCTTTCTGATTTTTCTAAAGACACGAATCATAGTTTTTATTTATCATCCTTTTTTTCTTTCTTCATCTGTAAGTATTTTGATACTAAGCGGACTCCGAGTCTGGCAAATAAGATTACCGAAATAACTATGACAATATCAAAACCACTCATATAACTTTTAATTGATGAATTACCTATTGCTTAAAGGTATAAAAAAAGCGCTGCAATTTGCAACGCTTCTCAACTTTTACATAGCAATTTCAAGTTGATTTCTTAAGATATCCTCAAAGGTTTCTCGTTGTCGTATGAGTTGAGGTTTGCCTTTGTATATTAAAACTTCAGCAGGTCTGTAGCGTGAGTTGTAGTTGCTAGACATGGTAAAGCAATAGGCACCAGCATTTTTAAAACACAAAATATCACCTTCGTTTATTTCTGAAATTCTTCTGTTATTGGCAAAGGTGTCGGTTTCGCAGATGTAGCCTACAACAGAGTAAAAACGTTCTCTGCCTTTTGGGTTAGAGATGTTTTCTATTTCATGTTGAGATCCATAAAGCATAGGTCTAATAAGATGATTAAAGCCAGAATCTATTTGAGCAAAAACTGTAGATGTTGTTTGTTTTACAACATTCACTTTTGCTAAAAACACACCAGCTTCACTCACTAAAAATTTACCTGGCTCAAATGCAAGGGTTAGGTCTTTTCCATATTCTTTACAAAAACTATTAAATCGCTTTGATAGTTTTTTACCAAGTTCTTCAATATTGGTTTCTATATCTCCTTTTTTGTAAGGGACTTTAAAACCAGAACCAAAGTCAATAAACTCTAAATTTTTAAAATTCTTAGCAGTTTCAAACAAAATTTCACTGGCATACAAAAACACATCAATGTCTAAAATATCACTACCAGTATGCATGTGTATACCGTTTATGGTCATGTTTGTATTTTCAACAATACGAAGCAATAAAGGTATCTGATGAATTGAAATACCGAATTTACTGTCAATGTGACCAACAGAAATGTTAGTGTTTCCACCAGCCATAACATGCGGATTTATTCTTATACAAACTGGGATTTTTGGATGTTTAGAGCCAAATTGTTCTAAAATAGAAAGATTATCAATATTAATTTGAACACCTAATTCTGCTACATTTTCAATCTCTTCAAGAGAAACACCATTAGGAGTATAAATAATATTTTCTGGTTTAAAACCTGCTTTTAAGCCAAGTTGAACCTCTTGAATAGAAACTGTATCCAATCCAGAACCCATAGTATTAAATAGCTTTAGCACAGATATGTTAGATAGTGCTTTAACAGCATAATTAATTCTTAAGTTGTTTACAGAATTAAATGCTTTGGTTAAGCGCTTGTATTGTGCTGTAATTTTTTCTGCATCATATACATAAACTGGGCTCCCGTATTCTTTGGCAATTTGTAATAACGTATTGTTGTCCATCAATTTTTTTAAATAAAGTCACAAACATAGAGTTAGATACTTTATAATGGAATTTATTGTTGAATATTTACTAATTTTACACATTAAGTTAAATAATTAACAAAATGAAGACAATTGCATCTTGTGTAGAGCGTATTGTATTAGAGCAGCCTTTTTTAGAAGAAGGTCTGGCAAAAGAAATTATTAATTATTCAGCACTAGCAGAGGCCTTACAAGATGAAGTCTCCAAGAAGTTAGGGAAACCAGTAAAAACAGGGGCTATAATGATGGCATTACGACGCTTTAAAGATCGTTTGGCGGTCAGTAAACCTTATTATAAACTAGATACACTTCTAGGGCAGTTAGGTGATATTACGTTGCGTTCTAATTTAAGTGACTTTACGTATAAGAACTCTAACACCTTAATAGATAGTCAGGCAGCAATTCTCACTAAAATAAAAGATAAGAGTAATGTGTTTTACACTTTCACCAGAGGTATTTTAGAAAGTAATATCATCATTTCTAGTTCAGAAAAGTCTTCTGTACAAGAAAGTTTTAAGAATGAAGAGTGTATCGCTGTAAAAGAAAATTTATCTGCCATCAGTCTAACATTACCAAAGAGTAATACGACTGTTGCTGGTTTATACTATCAAATTTTAAAGCGTTTGGCATGGCAAAATGTGGCCTTATATGAAGTGATTTCTACAACCAACGAATTTACAATTGTAGTTGAAGATGCCTATGTAGATAGTGCATTTTCTATTATAAAAAACCTGAATAAAAAGTAAAGTTTTCAGTTAAAGACAAGGATTAAAAATTCAACCCAAAAATTATTGGTTTAAACTAAGCGTATATGTATTTTTGCGTAACGAATTAATTTCAGATCACACATGAATTTACACGAATATCAAGGAAAAGAATTACTAAACAGCTTTGGAGTACGCATTCAACGCGGCATTGTGGCTCAAACTGCTGACGAAGCTGTAGAAGCAGCTAAGAAATTAACTGAAGAAACAGGCACAGGTTGGCATGTTATTAAAGCTCAGGTTCATGCTGGTGGACGTGGAAAAGGTGGAGGTGTAAAACTTGCCAAAAACTTAGACGAGGTTAAAGATCTTGCTGGTCAAATCATCGGAATGAATTTGGTAACACCACAAACCTCTGCAGAAGGTAAAAAAGTACACCAAGTTTTAGTTGCTGAGGATGTTTACTATCCAGGTGATAACGAACCAGAAGAATACTACATGTCAGTACTTTTAAATAGAGGTAGTGGTAAAAATATGATTATGTATTCTACTGAAGGTGGTATGGATATAGAGGAAGTTGCTGAGAAAACACCTCACTTAATCTTTACAGAAGAAATCGATCCTGCTTTAGGTCTTTTACCATTTCAGGCACGTCGTGTAGCTTTTAATTTAGGATTATCTGGTACTGCATTTAAAGAAATGACCAAGTTTGTGTCTTCACTTTACACTGCATATGTAAAATCTGATGCATCTTTATTTGAAATCAATCCTGTTTTAAAAACAAGTGATGATAAAATTATGGCTGTAGACTCTAAAGTTACTTTGGACGCTAATGCATTATACAGACATAAAGATTTAGCTGAATTACGCGATAAGCGTGAAGAAAACCCAATTGAGGTTGAAGCTGGTGAATTAGGCCTTAACTATGTAGACCTAGACGGTAACGTTGGTTGTATGGTAAATGGTGCTGGTTTAGCAATGGCTACTATGGATTTAATTAAGCAAGCAGGTGGTGAGCCAGCTAACTTCTTAGACGTTGGTGGTACTGCAGATGCTGCTAGAGTAGAGGCTGCTTTTAAAATCATTTTAAAAGATCCTAACGTAAAAGCAATCTTAATTAATATCTTTGGTGGTATTGTTCGTTGCGATAGAGTAGCACAAGGTGTTATTGATGCTTATAAAAACATGGGTAACATTAACGTACCAATTATTGTACGTTTACAAGGTACCAATGCAGATATTGCTAAGGACTTAATTGATAATTCTGGTTTAGACGTACTAAGTGCTACAGAATTCCAAGAAGCTGCTGATAAAGTACAAGAAGTTCTTTCTTAAGAAAACAATAAATATAGAATTAAAAAGCGCCTTAATTAAGGCGCTTTTTTATGATAAAAAACTAAAAAACAATTATTTTTTTTAGTTAGTATGTGTCTTTTATAAATGCAAACCACATTCGGTTTTAGGGTTGTTGTTCCAACGGCCACTTCTGTCCTCTCCTGGAACTGTACAATGTGTACAACCAATAGAATGATAGCCCTTAGCTACTAAAGGATGGAAAGGAAGGTTGTGCTCTTCTATAAAAGCATCTCGCTCTTCTTTGCTAACATCCAAAAGAGGGTAGAACTTTAAAATATTACCACGCTCTTCAAAGATATCTAAGGTTGCTCTATGGTCACTTTGCCACTCCATTAAACCAGAAATCCAAACTTTGTATTCTTTCTTTATTTTTTCTAAAGGTTGAACCTTGTTGATTGAACAACAGAAATCAGGGTTTTTTTTCCAGGTTTCATCTTTGGTTGTAAACTCGTGTTCTTCCTTAATTGCAGAAATAGAAGTAACATTGAGATTGTATTTTTTCTCTAAGGTAGTTTTGTATTTTAAGGTGTCGTCAAAATGATAGCCTGTATCAATAAAAAACACTTCTTGTTTATTATTAATATCAGAAACCAACTTTAATAAAAATGCCGACGTTGCAGCAAAAGAACTGGTTAGCATTACATCTGCAATATCAAAATCTAAGTACAATTGCTTTATACGTTCACTTGGAGATAAAGGTTTGTGCTTTTTATTAAGTGCTTTAATTTCCTCTGCAGAAATGTTTAGCAAAGGAGTGTAATTTGAAGAGGTTTCAAACATGCTATCAATCAATTTCTATTATGCAATTTAAAAGCAAAGAATATAACAAAAAAGGAATTTAATTATTTTTATGAAATTCTTAGCTTAAGACGTCTTTTTTTGCTTTTTTGGCATTGGACCTCTTAAATGAATAATTAAACCGTTTAGGAAATTTCTGAGTATTTGGTCTCCACATTCCATGTATTTAGGGTGATCCTCTCGCCTAAAAAAGGCATTAAGCTCACTTTTAGTAATTCTAAAATCTACAAGTTCTAGGATTTTTACAATGTCTTCGTCTCTGAGTTTGTGGGCGACTCTTAGTTTTTTAAAAATATCGTTGTTCGTCATAATTTAGTTTGCTTTAGTAAATAACCATTCATATGCTGCTGAAAAATTTTCAGACCATAGTTTCTCATTGTGCTGGCCACCTTCTATAATGTGGTATTCAATTTGATAATCGTCAACGCCTTTAGTCTTTAATAAATTTACCATTCTTTTTAGATCTGGTACCATGGTGTCACTCTCACTATCACCGACTAGAAAATAGAATTTTGAGGTTGTAGGTATATTTACAGAATTTACAAGTTCAAAAATTTTTTCACTGAACCAAAATGAAGGTGAGAAAACACCTGCCTTACCAAAGGTTTCAGGATACATTATTGCAGCATAAAAGGATATAAGGCCTCCGAGTGAAGCTCCAAAAATAGTAGTATGCTCTGCTTTAGGCTTTGTTCTGTATGCAACATCTACATGTGGCTTAAGGGTGTTTTTTATAAATTTTACGTAGTTTTCACCTCGACCACCACCATATTTTTCATGCTTATAAGGTGTTAATTCGTCTATTCTTTTTTCATTGCCATGCGCTATTCCAATAATTATACTTTCATTTTGATTAAGTGTATCTAGATATTCATCTACTTTCCATTCACCTGCGTAAGAAGTCTTATCATCAAATAAATTTTGAGCATCGTGCATATAAATGACAGGATATGCTTTTTCAGAATTTTCGTAATTTTTCGGTAAATACACCCAAATTGTTTTCAGAGTATCGAGTTGAGGTGCGGCAATTGTAAAAGTTGTAACCTGTTTAGAAGCAGTGTTTTGCGCATTAATTTTAAAACAAATTAATAGCCAAAAAAATATTAAAAAATGGTTGAAACGCATACTATTATAGGCTTTAGAGCTTGACAAAAGTTTAAAAATACCGACTAAGTACATTTAATTTTTCGACAAGATACATTATATCAACGACAATAAAATAATGTACCTCTGTAACTTTACATTGATAATTAATTCACCCTAATTCCCTATATAGATGATTAATCGTGCTGAAAAATTGAGTTTGCTTTCTGAGATGATTGCCTTTGCTCAGACAGATGAAAATATGAAGACTATTGAGTATAATTTCTTATTTAGTATCGCCAAGCAATTGGATATTTCTAAAGAAGATTTTGAATATCTTTTTAGACATCCTGTTACTTATGTGCATTTAAAAACACATAGCGAGCGTATTGTTCAGTTTCATCGATTAGTACTTTTAATGAACTTAGATCACAAAGTATCACCTAAGCAATTAGTGAAAATTCATAATTTTGGTTTACGTATGGGATTAAGCCATGAGTCTATTAACAGAGTTTTAGATTTAATGGATAGTTTTCCTAACAAAATTGTGCCACCAGACTTCTTAATCGACATTTTTAAGGTTCAGTATAATTAGATACTTAAAGTTTATTGGTTAAAGTGTATATTGGTTGAATTTTAAGAAGTGTGTTGTTTAAGTTGATTTTAAACTCATTAGTTTCACTAATCACTAATCACTAATCACTAATCACTAATCACTATTTCACTTTTAGCTTTTCTAACTTTTCTTGATAAGCTGTAATTTCATCTCTAAATTTAGCCGCTTCCATGAAGTCTAAAGCTTTTGCGGCTTGTTCCATTTGCTTACGCTTTTCTCTAATTTTCTTTTCGAGTTGCGATTTTGTCAGATATTCGCTTTCTGGTTCTGCAGCAAGCTTAGCATCGAGTTCTGTTTTGTACGTACTCACAGAATTTTTTGCCAAAGCACTATCTAAACTCTTATTAAGAGCCTTTGGAGTGATATTGTTTGCGGTGTTATAAGCAATCTGCTTTTCACGTCTATAGTTCGTTTCGTCTATGGTTTGCTGCATACTTTTGGTAATAGTATCTGCGTACATAATCGCTTTACCATTTAAGTTTCTCGCCGCTCTACCAACAGTTTGAGTAAGCGAACGGTTAGAACGTAAAAAACCTTCTTTATCAGCATCTAAAATAGCCACCAACGATACTTCTGGCAAGTCTAAACCTTCACGTAGTAAGTTTACACCAACTAACACGTCAAACAAACCTTTGCGTAAATCTTGCATGATTTCTACACGCTCTAGCGTATCTACATCACTGTGAATGTAGCGACAGCGAATAGCAATGCGTGTTAAGTATTTTACCAATTCTTCTGCCATACGCTTGGTTAATGTGGTAACCAATGTACGTTCGTCTTTCTCTACACGATCCTGTATTTCTTCTATTAAATCATCAATTTGATTTAAACTCGGACGCACCTCAATAATAGGATCTAATAGGCCAGTTGGTCTAATAACTTGCTCAACGTAAACTCCATCTGTTTTTTGCATTTCGTAATCTGCTGGAGTTGCAGAAACGTAAATCACCTGGTTTTGCAACGCTTCAAACTCTTCAAATTTTAAAGGTCTGTTATCCATGGCTGCAGGCAATCTAAAACCATATTCTACTAAATTTTCTTTACGACTTCTGTCTCCACCATACATGGCATGTACTTGCGAAATAGTAACATGACTTTCATCAACAACCATTAAATAATCATCTGGAAAATAGTCGAGTAAACAGAACGGTCTTGTGCCAGGAGCTCTGCCATCTAAGTATCTTGAATAGTTCTCGATACCAGAGCAGTAGCCTAACTCACGGATCATTTCTAGGTCAAATTCGGTACGTTCTTTAAGACGTTTGGCTTCCAGATGTTTGCCTATATCTTTAAAATAATCGTGTTGCTTTACCAAATC
The DNA here is from genome assembly GCA_002722255.1 of Winogradskyella sp. Taxonomy (GTDB): domain Bacteria; phylum Bacteroidota; class Bacteroidia; order Flavobacteriales; family Flavobacteriaceae; genus Winogradskyella; species Winogradskyella poriferorum. The sequence continues at coordinate 45,599 of PBLD01000006.1, forward strand.
GTCTTGTATGTCTCTAATCGCATTTTGAAGTACGTCCGGCGATGTTACAAACATGTTTGCAGGATAGATGTTGAGTCTGTCATAGCGCTCAATCACTTCATTAGAATACGGATCAAAAGCTTCAATTTCTTCAATTTCATCACCAAAAAAATGAATTCTAAACGCATTGTCTGAATAGCCAGGAAACACATCTACAGTATCTCCTTTTATCCTAAAGTTCCCATTTTTAAAGTCAGCTTCAGTACGCGAGTATAAACTTTGTACTAATTTGTGTAGAAGTTTAGTTCTTGAAATGACCTGATCGCGTTCTAGTGTGATTACATTTTTCTGAAATTCAACTGGATTACCAATACCATACAAACAAGATACTGATGCAACTACGAGAACATCGCGACGTCCAGAGAGTAGAGAAGAGGTTGTGCTCAATCGCATCTTCTCAATTTCCTCGTTTATAGATAAATCTTTTTCAATATAAACACCAGAAACAGGAATGTAAGCCTCTGGTTGGTAATAATCGTAATACGATACAAAGTATTCAACAGCATTATTAGGGAAAAACTGTTTGAACTCAGAGTACAATTGCGCAGCTAAGGTTTTGTTATGTGCCAATACCAAGGTTGGTCGTTGTACTTCTTCAATAACATTAGCAACGGTAAATGTTTTACCAGATCCCGTTACACCAAGTAAAGTTTGGTAGCGTTCACCTTGTGTGATGCCACCAGCTAATTGTTTTATAGCTTCGGGTTGGTCTCCTGTAGGTTTAAATTCTGATTCTATCTTAAAGCGCATAGCACAAATTTACGATAAAGATTGGCAGTAATCAATTAACGCTTTAAAGCAAAGTGACCTTTAATTTCGTAGTCTTTAGCATCTTGCTTAAATTTTACGATATACCAATAATCGCTTGATGGCATAGGATTGCCTTTATAATTTCCGTCCCAACTAAAACCACCAGAATAGGATTGCAGCATTATTTTTCCGTAGCGATCAAAAATCTCTAAGCTTTCAATTTGGTTGAGATTTGTATTGGTGCCTACAATTTGCCAAGTATCATTAACATCATCTCCATTTGGTGTAAAGAATTTTGGAATACCAACTATTGTTATGGTTTCTTCAACGATACCACAACCATTCCTGTCGTTTATATAAATTGTATGCTCACCTTCAGGGACATTAGTAAATACATTGCTTTCTTGATAAAAGCCATTTATATCGTCTATGGCATAATCGTAAAAGCCTTGTCCAGTAACATTAACCGTAATTGTATTATTTGGCGAAATACCTTCAATGGAAATACTTTCAATAATAGCAGTTTCAGATGTATTTACTGTTATTGTTCGGCTTGAAGAACAACCGTTAGGATCGGTAACAATTACGGTGTAGTTTCCTGCTTCATTAATTTCATTGAATGAGGTGTCAATGTCTGTTAAAGCACCATTAAAGTACCATTCATAGTAGTAATTGTTTGGTAAATCATTTAAAACTCCACCATGAAGTGTAATGGTTTCAGGAAACGTATTTGTGCAATAAATTAAAGTTTCGTCTGCTTCTAAAACAGGAGTGTAAAGCACATTAAGATTTGCTGTTGAAATGCTAAAACACTGATTGTCGTTTTTAATTTTTACAAAAATGGTTTGTGTATCAGCTGTGATGTTGGTGTAATTATTTGGTAAAGAATTGCTTTCGCTTAAAGCATTTTCGAGGGTTTCATAGTATGTTACTTGAGATCCTGTTGGAATTTGAGCGATAATGGAAGCTTCAATATTGCTCAACGTGAATGTGGCAAATCCATCCATTTCCATGCCATCACAAGCTCCCAAATCTGGAATTGAAATTGTATTGTTTGTAGTTTGCAATTCTAGCGCAACAACATCAAAACAATTTGCAGTATTAACTACACGAGCAAACACATTTTGAAACGCTTCCGTATTTTGAAAGTTTATTGGGTCAGTAATAGGGTTGCTGTTATTTATGGCGTCATCCTCTGTTAAGAAAAAATTTGAAACGATTAAATCAGTATTGTTATTGGTTAAATCATTTTCGGCATCAAACAAATTGTAGATTGTTAAACCATCAGTATCTACATCGCATTCCGTTAGAATTGAATCTTGACCGAGTGGGACAGGAGCGTATTCAACAATAATTTCTCCATAAGAAATACAATCATCTAAGATAGTAACTTCAACATTATAAGTTCCTGGTTCTGTAACTGTGTAATACCCACAGTTTAAACAGTTAGGTGTTGTTTCTTGTAAAACACCATCTTTGTACCAACTGTAAGAACTTAAAGCAGGATGGTTGGCGTTGAGCTCTAATGTTTCTCCTTCACATAATGCATTGCCAGTGGCAAGAAGCCTATTTGGACCTAAATCGGTAGATAGTTGAAAGCTACCAGCCTCAAGAAACACTGCAGAGTCGTAGCGGTAGTTTTGCTCGTCAGCAATAACCAGTTTTACATGATAAGACTGATTAGGAATAACATTTGCCGTTGCCGTTAAAACAGCTGTTTGGCCATTAAAGTTTATAGGCGAGTTGACACCATTATAAGACCCGAAGTAAGTTTCGTTTTGTGGAGGGCAAGATCCAGGAACACCAGGAGTTACAGTTGTTGCTTTTACTGGAATGGTAGTGTCTGGTACTAATGCTATGTTTTGATAAGGGTTATCACCAGCTGTAGGTTTTATTAAAAACCCAAATAAATCAGAAAACTCACAACTATTAGGATTGTTTTCTTGGTATTCTTCTGAAGCAAATAAATAACGAAAACTAACCTGTGATGCAACAGCAGTAAAATCGAATTCTAATATTGTGGCATTATACGTTTGGTTTTCATTTAATGCAATTTCTAAATCGATATCTCCCGCCCAGTTTGCTGCGTCATCATCACTTAAGTTATCATTTGGTCCTGGAACATTTATAAGTCTGCCAGTGCTTAAAACAATACCGCTTTCAAAAGGAAAGCTTGTTCCTGTGGCATCAAAATAGCCATAACTTTGATCGTTACCACCAAAATTGCCACCGACAGCATTAGTGACATTAATATTGGTAATACAATCACTATCAATCAATATGTCTTCTATAAGTTGCTGTGGAGTATAGGTTTGGCTATCTACAACAATATTCTGGGAGTAGGTAGATAGTGATATAAGAAATACAACAAATTTTAATATTTTCTTCATCTCAATTTTTAGAGAGTGCAAAGATACGCATAGAAAATATTAAAAAGTGTTAAGTATAGGTTATAACTAACGTTTTAAGGCAAAGTGACCTCTTACATTAAAAGCTTTATCACCTCCTTTGATTTCTGCAAGAAACCAATAATCACTTGCAGGCATATTGTTACCATTATATCTACCGTCCCAACCAGAAGTATTAGCACCTAATTGTTTAATTAGTTTGCCATATCTGTCAAAAATATAAACAATACTTCCTGGTAAGGTTTCAATGCCTACTATATGCCAAGTTTCATTGATGGTATCTCCATTTGGTGTGAAGAATTTAGGAGCATCCACCACTACAACTTCTTTGGTAACTTCTGCACAACCGTTTAAATCTATTATGGTAATGGTGTGATAACCATGAGAAACATTTTCGAAAATGTTAGATTCCTGAGGATCTCCATCATCTAAAATATAGAGATAATTACCAATACCACTTATGGTTATGGTTATGTTATTTGGGTCTGAAAAATCTAATACTTCAGTGAGTTCGATAATTGCAGACTCAGATTCTATAACATTAAATGTGCTTGTGGTTTCGCAACCATTTTCAGAGATTACTGTAACCGAATATGTACCTATCTCAGTTATTTCAATGCTCTCTGAAATTGCATTTGTAGACCATAAGTAACTATCACTATCATAGCCTGTATCTGCCGAAACTATTAATGGTAAATTATCTATACAAATTGTTTGATTAGGAATATTCACTAATGGTTTGCGATACACTATGGTGTTAAATGTCGTTAAACTGTAGCAGCCTGTTGTGTTGTTTTCTACTCTTGCGATGATAGTTTCACCATCATTTGCATTATATGCTTCACTATTTACCCATCCTTCTCCTTCTTCGGCTAAATTTATATCATTGTAATACGTTACGTTGTAGTCTGAAGGATTTAATCCGTTTAATATCGATGAGGTTTGAGACTCCAGATCAAATATTAAATAGCTATCAAAATCATCATCGCAATCCATCAAGTCATCAGGCTGATTGATAACAGGCAATGGATTTACGCGTAATTCAAAAGGATACACATGATAACAATGCGTCGTACTGTATTCTACACGTACATATATTATATCATTTGTAGTAGTGTACGTGTAATTGTTTTCTAGCGCATTTTCATTTTGAAGCGCATCAGATTCACTTGTAAAATAGTTGATAAGTATGTTGTAGGTGTTATCGACAAGTACTGAATCTATGGTGCTTAAATCAAAACTGTTGGTGTCATTTTCGCAAATTTCGAATACCTCAAAATTGTTAATTGCAGGAGGTAAATTAACTTTCAGTTGCAGTGGTACAAACCTGTAACAGTCTGCAACTGTATTGTAAACCTTAATGTAAACAGTTTGTGGATTACTTAAATTAGTGTAATTATCTGGATTAGATATTGGATTGATATCAGCATTTAAATCATCAATAGATTCAAAATATGTAATAATATCATCTGGATCTGAAGTGGCAAATAACTCAGCTTCTGCTGTTGTTAAATCAAAATTGGTAATGCCATCATAATCAATATCGCATTCTGTTATTGGACTTGGTTCATTTGGAAACGGATTGACAAATAAAGCAAATTGAGTTAGACTAAAACACTGTGTTTCATTATTTTCAATTCTAACAATAATTGTTTGGTTATCGTTGCCGTTGTATAAATCGTCTAACGCATTTTCATCATTAGAGGCATCAATCGTATTTAAGTGATAGGACACTGTAAATTCTGAAGTACTTTGTGTCCCTAAAACAGTATTGGTTTGGGAAGCTAAGTCGAAAATCTCAAAACCATCGTTACTGTCATCATCACAGACTTCCATGTCTTCAGGTTGATTAGCTATTGGTAAAGGGTTAACCTGAAGAGTAAATTCATAAATATAGAAACAACCTGTAGTTGCGCTGGTGACTTTCACAAATAATATATCGTTGCTGCTTGTGTAAGTATAGTTTACAGAAAGTGGATTAAGGTCTGTATTAGCGTCGTTTAAGCTTGTGAAATATGAAAACACTAATCCTGTAGTGTCATCAACAATAACAGATTCAATTTCACTTAAATTAAAACTGCTGTCCGAATTATCACAAATCTCATAGACCTCAAAGTCATTGGTGGCAGGTGGTAAAACAGCATTTAATTCTAATGGAATTGTGCTATAGCAATTTGCAGCATTATTAAACACTTTAATGTACACTGTTTGAGGATTGCTTGTATTGTTATAAGCATCTGGAATTGCAATACTATTTAGATCTGAATCTAAGTCCTCAATACTTTCAAAATAGGAAATAGATACATTATCAGGTATTGTAGTATACAACTCTGACTCCGCTTCTGTAAGATTAAAAGTGTTTAAACCATCATAATCTGTATCACATATAACTAATGGACTTACAGCTGAAGGAGCTGGATACACTATAGTGTTAAATGATGTCGTAGAAAAACAACCTGTAATGCTATTTTCAACTCTGACCACAATGGTTTCGTTATTTTGGGCATTGTAATCTGTTGGTAAACTATTCTCTCCCTCTTGAGCATCTGTCATACTGTTATGATAACTCACTAAAAATATATTAGGATCCTGAGATTGCAAGATAGTTGCGTTTTGGCTGGAGAGATCAAACACTTCAAACCCGTCATTAGATAGATCATCACAGGTTTCTAAATCTTGAGGTTGCTGCGCGATTGGTAAAGGATTTATTATAAGCTCAAATGGATATGTAGCAAAACAACCTGTGTCAGTATAGGTTAGTCTTGCGTAAATTGTGTGCGACGAGCCTGTGTAAATGTAATTATTGTCTATTGGATTAGCATTATTATTAGCATCGGTTTGATTGTTGTGATAGGTAAAGTTGATGCCAGTAGTATCATCTGTAACAATAGAATTAATAGTAGTTAAATCGAAATTTGACATCGGATTATCACAAATCTCAATATTCATAAAATCATTTACAGGAGGAGGTAAATTAACAATGATATCAATAGGAACAGTTACAAAACAATTACTGATTGTGTTGTTAATCTTTACATAAACCGTTTGTGGATTTGTAAGATTAGTATAGTTATCTGGGTTTAAAATAGGGTTAAGATCATCTTCCAAATCTTCTATACTTTCAAAGTAAGAGACAACAATATCATCTTGCCTTACATCTAATATATCAACTTCTGAAAGTGTTAAATCCCATGTTAGGATTCCATCGTAATTATCATCGCAAGCAACTAATGGAGGTGCAGGATTGACAACTGGAGCTGATATAATATTAATTTCAAAAGCTGAAATACCATGACAATAATTGCCATTGTCTACACGAGCAAATAATTGTTGAGGATTGGTGCTGTTTGTGTAAATTAAATCTACAGGATCTAAGCTGTTATTGGCATTGTACTCTGAAGTATAAAACGTAATGTCTAAGGTTTCAGGACTTCCATCAGCCATAGCTGTTATCGTTTCATTAAGATTTACTGTAACTAATCCATCATTACTAATATCATCACATATGTATATGCTTTCAGCTGCATTGTAAATTGGTAGTGCACCAACTTCTAGTTCAAAAGAGGAAGTACCAAAACAATTTTCGTCTGTGAAGTTGGCAACTCTAACATAAATGGTCTGAGGGCTAGAAGTGTTTTGATAAGCAGAGTATTTGTCGATAGGATTTGTGTTGGCAATGGCATCTGCCTCAGTTTCAAAATACGTTACAAATTTATCTGGTTGTCCATTTAATATTTCAGTGTCTTTAAGATAGAAATAAAAATCGGCCACTCCAGATATATCTGCTTCACAATTTTCAAAGTTTGAAATCGGAGCAAATTCAGGAAGTGTATTTATATAAACATAAAATTCAGAGATACTATGACAACCTGTGGTTTCATTTTCTACTCTTGCATAAATGTACTGTGTAGAAGTCGTATAATTATCAGGATTTTCTATTGGGTTTGTTGCGCTGAGCGCATTACTATAGTCTGTGTAAAACGTAATTTCAAACCCATCTGAAGACGCTATTATGTCTGGAATTTGGCTTTCTAGGTTTACCGTAGAAATTCCGTCCTGATCATCATCACATACCACTATTGGGTCTGGGTACATAATCTCAGGCGCATCTACAATTGTTACTTCCAGTGTTGATATACCGTAACATCCTGTTTGTGTGTTTGTAACCCTAATATAAAAAAGCTGAGGATTAGCACTGTTGTAAACGTTATCTGCTAAAATATTAACATCATCAATGGCATGTTGTTCTTCTAAATAATACTTTACGTTAGCAGGTGTAATACCTTGGCTGGCTATACTATAAAATGTATCCATTTCTATATATGTCAATCCATCGTTAGCACCATCATCACAATATTCAGCTACCTGTGGTGTTAAAATAATAGCAGGTGCAACTTGTAATACAATATCTACAAGTTCTGTACAATCATCACTAACTATTTTGGCATATATGGTTGTGCCACCGTTAGATACTGTGTATAGTATGTTTTCATCTAAGGCGTTAACATCATTTTCTCTATCTTCTTCAGTTTCGTAAAACGTAGTCTCAAATTCGTCATAACCATCCTCTAAATCAACTTCTATAGCAGCAAGATCAAAGTCTGCGATACCATCATTACTAGGGTCGTCACATTCTAAAAATGCTTCATTAGAATATACATTTTGAATAATATTAGCATGAAGTTCTATGTTGGTTATGGTGTAGCAACCAGTAGTTTCATCTTGAATTCTAACATAAATTAGTTGAAAATTTTGAATTATGTTTTGGTAGTTTTCTGGGTTTGCAATAGGATTAATGTTGTTTTGTGCGTCGTATAAATATTCATGAAAACTAACTTCAACACCAGTTAAACCTTGAAGAATATTATCTACAACACTGGTTAAATCAAATTCTTCAAATCCATCAAAATCTTGCTCGCAGGCATTTATCCATTGATTTTCGGTATTGACGGCAGGTCCAGATTGAAAAACAATATCTAAGGACGATGTGTTAGAACAACCTGTTGTAGCATCATATACACGTATGTACAACGTTTCAGAAACATTGTTGTTTGGATATGGAGAATAAATAGGATTAATACCTAAGTCTGCTTCAGGTTGCGAGTTATGATAGGATACATATAAGTTTGGGTTGCCATCCGTAATTTGGTTGTTAGCTTCCGTTAAGTCTACATAAGTTACACCATCTAGAGTTGGATCTTGACAAATAGTAATAGGGTCTGGCGCTGTAACTTCTGGTGTGGAGTTAACAACTAGATTAAATGTTGAGAATGCAAGGCATCCATTGTCTACATCTTCTATTCTTACAAAAATAGGTTGAGGAGTGCTTGTATTTTGAATTGTTCCTGTAATGGCATTGCTATTATCTTGCGCATCTTGTTGTGAGTAATGGTAACTTATATTATAGTTTGATGGCGGAACTGATGCTAAAACTTCATAGTCTTTCAAAGTTAAATCAAAATCCTCTTCACCATCATTTGAGATGTCATCACATAGTAGAAAGTCTGAAATCGTACCAGAAGATTGCTCAGAATTTAAAGTAATATCAACAGCATCTTCAATAACACAAGAGGTTTGGTTTAGCTGAATGGTTACTTCGACATGGTATGTACCAGAAGAGGTAACTTCTAAACTTGTTCCATTTTCATTTGCAATTAGGATGTCATCTTGAAACCATTGATAGGATGCTAAGGGATTTTGTATATCTGCATTTAAAGTTACAGACTCTCCACACGTTGTAATATCGGGACCAAGATCTACACTGGCATTAAAACTATTACCTTCTATAAAAACTGCAGAATCATAATTATCGTCATCCTGGTCTGCTATCACTAACTTTATTTCATATTCTTGATTAGGTTGTATTGCAGCGGTTGCCGTTAGGACTACGGTTCTTCCGTTATAGTTAGTGTCGCCTACATTATAACCTTCAAAATATTCTTCATTTTCGGCAGGACAAAATTCTATAATTTCATCGTGAATAGTGTTGGTGTTTACAGGTGTCGTAGTTCCTGGAATTAAGGCAATATTAGTAAACGGATCTGTAGAGCCAGCTTCTCTAATTAAAAAAGCAAAACCATCAGAATAGGTGCAAGGAAAATTTTGTGCATATTCCTCTGAGGCTAATATGTAATTAAACTGAATTTGGTTGGCAACAGATATAAAATTAAACTGAATAGATGTTGCATTATGTGTGTCGGTTATGCCAAGAGCATTTTCTAAATCTGAGTCTGTTAGCCAAGTTTCGTCACCTTCGTTTAAGACATCTGTGTTTAAGATGTTTCCAGCGGAATCTACATTACCTGTTGTTAAAACAATACCGTTTTCAAAAGGGAAGTTAGAGTTTTCTTTTTGAAAACTTCCATAGCTCGAAAATCCATTTGCAGAACCATTAACACTCGAAACGATGTTAGAAATTTCTACACAATTTTGTCCGAGATTATTCTGAATTAACTGTTCTAAAGATAAAGATGTGTCTGTAGTAATCTGTTGACTTATAGCAAAATAAAAACAAAACGTTGTAAGTATTAAAGCTAAGTATTTCTTTAATTTCATTAATAATGTAGGTTGATTAATAGCTATTGCAAAATACAATGGAATGAAATTATAAAAAATCCCCAACAGTGGGTATTTTCAATGCTGAAATGCTTAATAATTAGGTTAATAGGTGGCTAGAGAGTTTTTTTAACGTCTCAGCGCAAAGTGCCCTTTGACTTCAAAGACGTTGTCATCTTGTCTCACTTTAGCAACAAACCAGTAATCACCAGCAGGCATAGGATTGCCGTTGTAAGATCCATCCCAACCAGGAGAGGTATGCAGAAGCGTTTTTATGAGTTTTCCAAACCTGTCAAAAATATAGATGACTGTACCAGGAAGCGTTTCTACACCAGTAATGTGCCAAGTGTCGTACTGTCCATCACCATTAGGAGACATGTGCTTAGGAGTATCAATCACCAAGACCTCTCTGGTAATCTGAGCACAACCATTTTGATCAATAATGGTTACGGTATTGTAGCCAATAGGTACATTGTAGAAAGTTCCAGAAGTCTGAAAAGGCTGATCGTTTAATTGATAAAGATAATTACCAATACCAGTTACCGTAATAACAATATTATTAGGATCAGCAAAATCAACGGTTTCTACAACATCAATTTCAGCAGAGTCAGATTCTGTTACAGAAAATGTAGATGTGGTTTGGCAACCAAATTCATTGGTAACCGTTACAGAATAGGACCCAATAGCAGTAATCTCAATAGCAGCAGTAGTTTCATTAGTAGACCACTCATAGCTATCCAAAGGATTATTGGTTTCCGCAGAGACCACTAAAGGAAAATCATTAAGACAAAGCACCTGGTCCTCAATATCCACAAAAGGCTTGCTATTGATAATGACCGAGAATTGCGTAATACTGAAACAACCCGTCACACTATTTTCAACCCTTGCAAAAATAACCTCGTTGTTTGACGCTATGTATGAATTGGCTAAACCATTACTGTTTTCAATAGCATCAGTTTCAGAAGTAAAATAACTCACCGAGAACTCATCCGGATTTTGACCTAAAAGAATAGAAGCATCTTGTTGCGATAAATCAATAGCCAACTGTCCATCAAAATCATCGTCACAATCAACAATGTTGTCAGGCTGATTGGCAACAGGAAGCGGATTGATATGCAATTCAAAAGGATATATCGCATAACAACCAGTAGTGGTATATTCAACTCGAGCGACCAAGTTTTCAATACTATTTGTATAGATGTAATCTGTGCTTAAAGCATTATTATCATTTTCGGCATCGTCTACAGTTTGATAATAGCTAATCAAAACATTAAAGGTGTTATCAACCAAAATCAAATCAATATCGTGAAGATCCACAGTATTGTCAACGTTGTCACATATATCATAAACACCAAACTGATTGATAGCAGGAGGTGAGTTGATAATCAGTTCAAAAGGAACAACCGAGAAACAATCCGTTGTGGCATTACGAACTCTGGTATATACTGTTTCTGGACTGCTGGTATTCGTATAAGCCGTAGGATTGTCGATAGCATTCACATTATTCTGCGCATCATCTTCAGAATTGAAATAAGTGAAATCAATATTGTACTGTCTGCCATCTAAGATGTTGAGTTCAATTTCGGTTAAATTCCACTCTACAGAAGTATCATAATTATTACCACAAGCCACCAAGGATTGTCCATAGGTCACCTCAGGCAAGGAAAGCGTATTGAGATTAAATGTTTCCACATTATAACAACCGGAATTGGCATTTTCAATTCTGGCATATATCATCTGAGGATTCGATGTCGCTGTATAATTTAAGGCAATGGCATTAGTGCCAACTTCAGCATTTAGAGGTGTTAGGTGAAAGGACACATTGAGAGGTGTGGTACTGCCAAGTTCAATTTCGTTGATTGTATTGCTAAGGTCAGTTGTTGCCAGACCAGTATTATTAACATCGCATTCAAAAATATCGGTAGGAATATTATAGTCTGGTGTTTCTCTCACTTCGATTACCATAGGAGCTACTTTGTAGCAACTGTTTTTAGCTTCATTTTCAAGTCTAACATAAATGGTCTGAGGATTTGAAGTATTGAAATAAGGTGCTGTTTTATCAATAGCATTTTCTCTGTCAATGGCATCGTCTTCAGTTTCAAAATAGAGGACTTGCATGTCTTGTTGGTTGCCTATGATGGAGGCGTCATTATCTTCAAAAATAAACTCAGATGGTACATTAGGATTGACTTCACAATTTATAAAATTGGAAACGCTATCTAACTGTGGGTCTGCGTAGATGAGGACGTCGAATCGGAATACCGTAAAGCAGCTCATTCCATCTATTTCGGCTCTAATAAAAATTTCTTTAGAGTCTGTAGTGTAGCTATCAGGATTTAAAATTGGGTTTAGATTATCTGTAGCATTGTCATAGCTTTCAAAGAAGGTAAATACAAGGTTATCAGTTCCGTCTGTTATTTCTGGAATGACACTTAGTAGATTAACGTTAGAAAAGCCATCTTGATCTTCATCACATACAACAATTGGGCTTGGATTTACAGCATTTATTGAATTGCTTATGTTTACTTGTGCTGTGGTAAAATTATAGCATTGATTAGGTGAAAAAATATCTGTAACTCTAACATAAAACAAATGATTATCTCCATTAATTTCATACTCTTCTTCAAGAGGGTTTTCTTGGTTTTCCGCATCTTCTTGAGTTAAGTATAATTCTACAGTTGTAGCGGAGTTCAGGCTTGTATTTAAACCTAAACGAATTTCATCAATCAAAGGTGGAATTGAGATTGTGGTGGTATTTGTATCCAAGTTGGTATTTCCACAATAATCTATTGTTACGGGCTCAGGAATAAAAAGTGGTTCAATTTCAAAAGTAATTTTTGTATTATATGTACAACCTTGGTAGGTAGATCTTATGTAAAGGCTTTGATCGTTAGATACAGATGTTAGAGCGTTCTGATCTAATGCATTTGTTAATAAGGATCTGTCTTCTTCTGTTTCGTAAAATGTAATTTCTATATCTTCATAACCATTTTTTAGATCTTCAGTAATTTCAGCTAAATCTACATCAATAACTCCATCATTAGAGGCGTCATCACATTGAGAAATTAGAGTTTCTTCTCCTAGAACATTAAAAAGTAGGTTTTTATGAATCTCTATGGATATGGTTTTTGGACAATTTTCATCAACATATCTAACAGTGATAGGTAAATTAAACGCAGGATCAGAAATATGTAAAACAGGAAAATCAGGATGCTCTATTATATCTAGAGAAATGATAGCTTCATATTCAGGATTAGCGTTTATATATGCATCTCTCATATCAATAGCATTATAATCTGTTGTTAAGCTATAATAGTCAAAAGTTTCGCCATTTACAGTTTCGTTATAATTAGGGTCTATACAATGATTAATTATGACATTGGTTATCTCTGGAGATGATACATAGGATAAATTAACAGGAACAATTGATGGGCAACCATTAAAATCACTTTCTACTCTAGCAAAAAAGCCTTCAGGTTCATTTTCTAAGTCAGGAAAATCTGTAATTGAATTTATAGTGTTTATAGCATCATTCTCAGTTTCGTAATAGGTAACTGTTGTCTCAAATTGATAATTAGATACAACAAAATCTAAAGAGCTTAGGTCTGTGAACGTTATTTCTGTGATGTTACCATTACAAACTTCAATCGTAATTTCATTAGTTTCTGGTGATAGGTATACAGAAATATTAAAACTGCCAATTTGCAGACAGTCTCCATTTAAGCTTTCAATTCTAACAAAAATGATTTCATCCTGCTCCGTGTTTTGGTATATGCCAACCAGAGGATTAACGTTGTTTTGAGCATCCTCCAAGCTTAGATGGTAAGAGATGTTGTAATTGTCTGAAGGCAATTCTGCTAAAATCTCATCATTTTTCAATAACGGAAAATCAAACTGATAAATTCCATCGCTAGGAGTAGGGTCGCAAACCGAAAGATCTTCAATAGGAGCTGCTTCTTGATAAGGAATTATTTCAATTTCAATACTATCTTCTAAGATACAGTTGTTGGTAGGGCTAGGAATTGAGATTTCAACACTATAAGTACCAGATTGCTCAGCCAGAAGCGTTGGATTTGTTTCACCAGTAATTAGATTATCATCTAAAAACCATGAATACACGGCAGAAGGATTATCGATCTCAGCATCTAAGGTTAAGTTACTACCACAAACCGATTGGTCAGGACCAAGATCTATAGAACCACCAAAGCCTTCAGCTTCAATAAAAACAGCAGAATCAAAACGTTGGTCGATGTGGTCTGCAATCACAAATTTAATTTCATAAACCTCATTAGGAATAACCTCTGCATTGGCCATTAGTACAGTAGTTTGACCATTGAAGTTTGTACCAGGTAAGTTGTAACCTTGAAAATAATCTTCGTTAATAGCCTCGCAAAATCCATTGATGTTTGGGTGAATGTTGTAGGTGCTCACCTCTGTTGTGGTTTCTGGAACTAAAGCAATATTTACAAAAGGATCCGCACTACCAGCAGGTCTGATAAGAATGGCAAAAACATCTCTAAAATTACAAGGGTATTCTTGCTGATATTCGTCGGAAGCAAAGAGGTATTTAAAGGCAACAAAGTTGTTGGCAGTACTAAAGTTAAACTGAATAGAAGTCGCATTGAGGGTTTGGTCTATACCAAGAACATTCAACACATCAGGATCTGTTTCCCAATTGATATTACCATCATTGAGGTTATCTGTTATAACTGAGTTTCCAGCATTAGTTATGCTTCCGGTAGATAAAACGATACCACTTTCTAAAGGAAAACTGGAAGAGCCTCTGTCAAAATTTCCATAGCTTATAATATTGTTTACACTACCATTATAAGGTGAAGAAATACTGTTGACTGTAGCACAATTATCGCCTACTAAATTTTGGATAAGTTGTTGCGGAGTTAGCGTGTTGTCTGTAATAATCTGTTGCGAAAACAAAAAATTCACAAACGACAAAAAGAGGAGAAGAGTATGTGTTCTATTCCTTGTCATAGCTAATTATAAGAGACTTATAATAAGTCTCTTATAATCAAAGATAGGAAAAATCTTATGCTTTCTTTAGTATTGATTAACTATTTAGCGACGAATAGCAAAGTGACCCTTTACCTCAAAAGACTGATTGCCTCTTGCCACATTAGCAACAAACCAATAGTCGCTTGCAGGTAAGTTTAGTCCATTTAAAGTGCCATCCCAACCAGGACTGTCGTGTCTTAAAGTTGCTAGGTGTTTGCCATAACGATCAAAAATATGAATGATAGTTCCTGGAAGTGTTTCTACACCAACAATATGCCAGGTGTCATAACGACCATCTCCGTTTGGAGACATATGCTTTGGAATGTCTATTACCAAAACCTCTCTCGTTACTTCTGAGCAACCATTTAAATCTATAATTGTTACTGTGTGGTAACCCATGCCAACGTTATCAAAGAAGTTAGATTCTTGTGGTTCTCCATCGTCTAATTGATATAGGTAATCACCAATTCCACTAATAGTTACTGTAATATTATTAGGATCTGAAAAGTCTATGATCTCAGTCGCTTCTATAGTTGCTGCTTCAGATTCTGCCACACTAAAAACTCTTGTGTTTTCGCAACCAAATTGTGTCGTAACAGTAACCCAATAAGTTCCAATCTCAGGTATTGTAATTTCAGGTGTAGTTTCACCTGTAGACCAAATATATTGATCTGTAGGGTTGTTGGTGTTTGCAGAAACAATTAATGGTAAATTATCTAAACAAATAACCTGATCTTCAATATCGATAACAGGTAACGGATGAATAATAACCGAAAACTGAGTCACAGAGTAGCATCCTGTTGTATTATTTTCAACTCTAGCATATATAATTTCAGAATCAAAAGCTATGTAGTCTGTGTCTACAGCCGATAAATTAGTGTTGGCATCATCTTCAGAATTATAGTAGGTTATTGTGAAATTAGAAGGGTTTTGCGTGCCTAGTATTTCAGCATTTTGCTGTGTTAAATCAAAATCCAACAATCCATCATAATCATCATCACAAGCTTCTAAATTGTTTGGTTGATTGGCAACAGGAAGCGGATTTACAGTGAGGTTAAATTCATACACCGTAAAACAATGCGTTGTACTGAATTCAGCTCGTGCATAGAGAGTATCGTTATTGGTTACATATGTATAATCTGTATTTAATGCGTTTGCGTTTGCGTAAGCATCAGTTTCATTTGAGTAATAACTAAATAATACATTAAAACTTTCGTCCATGATAACTTCGTCAATCTCAGTTAAGTCGAAACTATTATTTTCATTTTCACAGATATCGTAAGACTGAAAATCATTAATAATAGGAGGTAAATTCACGCTTAAATCTAAAGGAATTAATACATAACAGTTAGAGATGGTGTTATTTATTTTAACGTATGCGGTTTGTGGATTACTTGTGTTAGTGTAAGCTTCAGGATTACTAATAGCATTATTATTAGTTTCGGCATCCTCGTAGTTTTCAAAATAAGTAATTTCGATATTATCTTGTCTTACATCTAAAATGTCGAGTTCAGCATTGGTTAAATCAAACTCAGTAAATCCATCATAATCTGTATCGCAACCAATTAAAGGTACTGAAGGATTAACATCCGGAACTTGTACAACATTCAATTCAAAAGACGTAATAGAGTTACATATTGTTCCATTATCAATTTGAACAAAAATAGTCTGAGGATTTACGGTATTAGTATACTCAAGAGGTAATGGGTCGATGCTGTTTTCAGCATTATTTAATGAGGTGTAAAACGTTACAGTTAGGTTGTCTGAAATACCATTTGATATTTCTGTAATCTTAGTTGATAAATCAAAAGTTTCTGAACCATCGTTAGAGATGTCATCGCATACAAACCAATCCGCAGGTTCATTAAAAAGCGGGTTTGTTCCTACTTCTATTATGAAGTTTGTAGTACCATAACAATCTTGGTCTGAAGTGTTTTCTACTCTGGCAAAAATTATTTGTGGCGTAGTGGTGTTTTGGTATGCTACATCTTTGTCTATTGCATTTGTTCTATTATCAGCGTCGTCCTGATTTAAATAGTATGACACTTCTTTTCCTGTTTGTCCGTTTAAAATTTCCGCATCTTTAGTATTGAAAATAAATTCGGCAAAACCATCACTATTGTCTTCACAAATTTTATAGTTTTCAATTGCCGAAAATACAGGTAATGTGTTTACTGTTATGCTTAAAGCTTCAACAGAATGGCAACCAGTATTTGTGTTTTCTACTCTGATAAAAACAGTTTCTGTTTGAGCGTTGTAGCTACTTTCGTTATTTATTGTATTGGTACCATTATTGGCTTGATTTCGGCTATGATGAAATGTTATTTGTCTATCTGTAGTACTACTAACAACTTCTGGAATAACATCTAATAAATTAACGATAAAGAAACCGTCTTGATCATCATCACAGATAACAATGTCTGATGGAGTAGAAGTTATTGGAGCTTCTAAAACCGTAATTTCAAAAAAGTTAACATCAGAACAACCTGTTTCATTTGAGGTTATTCTCGGATAAACGGTAAATGGGTTTGTAGTGTTGGTGTAAAAGTTTGGCAGAACATTAGTGTTGTTTCTGGCATCGTCTTCAGTTAAAAAGTAAGTAACACTAAATCCATCTAAAGCATCTGTAACTTGTGTGTCAAATTGAGATAAATCTGTTGTTGTAAAACCATCCTGGTCTTCATCACAAACGGTTTGACTAATAATAGATTCAAACTCATAGACAGGAATTAGAATTAAATCTATTTGCTCTACATCATAGCAGGTAGCACTACTTAAACCTAAATAAATAGTTTGAGGATTGCTCGTTGGTATAAATGGTGTGGTTTGATCTAATGCATTTATCTGATTATCTCTATCACTTTCAGTTAAATAGAAATCAATAGAGATGTCAAATTCTTCAGGGAGTTCATTAATTATATTAGTAGCAATTCCAGAAAAATTAAATTCTTCAACACCATCATTATCAATATCACAAAGTGACACATCATTAATGGCTGTAGCGGTTAATAACAAATTGGTGTGTAGTTCTACAGTTGTTATAGTAGCACAACCTGTTGTATTATTTTCAACTCTAATATAAACGGTTTGTTCTTCAGAAGTGATGTTTGTATAATTGGTGTCATCTATTATAGGGTTACTTCCAGATAAAGCGTCTTCATTGGTTTCGTGAAATGTAACAGTAACATCAGTTAAACCTTGTAACACATCTGAAACAATACTTGTTAAATCAAAACTGGCAAAACCATCATGGTCTTCGTCACAAGCGTCTATGTACACATCTTCTGTGTTTATAACAGGATTGTCTAAAACTGTAATATCTAAGGTTGTTGTACTGATACAGCCTGTAAACTCATCTCTCACGCTTACAAATACCTGCTCATTTGTATTAGTATTTACATAAGGCATTGGTAGAGGATTTGTGCCATTAGACGCATCTGTAGGTGTACTATGATAAGTAACTATTAAGTTGGTGAGACCGTTGGTAATTTCATCATTTTTAATGTTTAGGTCTATAGCAGTGAATCCGTTAGCAACCTGATCATCACAAACCTCTAAAGGTGAAGGATCATTAATGTTTGGTAAGGCATTAACAATGAGGTTAAACGTAGAAAATGCTAAACAACCATTGTTAGTATCTTCAATTCTAACATGTATAGTTTGAGGATTTGTTGTATTTTGAATAGGGTTGGTGATAGAATTAACGCCACTCTGAGCTTCGATGTTAGAATAGTGATATGATATAGTATAGTTTGAAGAAGGCACAGAAGCTAAAACTTCCGTATTTTTTGTTGTTAAATCAAAAGTTTCTATACCATCATTACTGGTATCATCACAAAGCTCATAATCCGAAATTGGGTCTGAAGATTGAGTTGAACTTAGAGTAAGAGTAATATCATCTTCAATGGTACAAGAGCTTCCAGACAAAGGGATTTCTATTTCAACACGATAGTTGCCAGTAATATTTGCACTAAGTGTTGTTTGGTTTTCTCCAGGAATTAAGACATCATTTAAATACCAATTGTATGTTGCCTGCGGATTGCCAATATCTCCATCTAAAGTAACTTCGCTTGCACAAGTTGAAAAGTCTTCACCTAAATCTACAGTAGCATTAAAACTATTTCCTTGAATAAAAACTGCCGAATCGTAATTTTCATCGGTTTGATCTGCAATGATTAATTTTATCTGGTACTCTACATTAGGTTGTATAGAAGCTGTTGCAGACATTATTGTTGTTCTACCATTATAATTGGTGTCTCCCAAACTATAGCCTTCAAAATACTGGTCGTTTGAAGCTTCACAGAATCCAACAATTTCATCATGAACAGTATTTGTGTTTACAGGTGTTGTTGTACCAGGTACCAAAGCAATGTTAGTATAAGGTGCATTAGTGCCTGCTTCTCTAATTAAAAAAGCAAACCCATCTGAATATTGACAAGGAAAGTTTCCAAAATATTCCTCTGATGCTAAAATGTAATTAAATTGAATTTGATTTGAAATGGAAACAAAATTAAACTCTAAAGAAGTAGCGTTTAATGTACCTGTTATACCAAGTGCAGTTTCTAAATCAGTGTCAGTTCCCCAACTGCTGTTACCTTCATTAAGCGTTGCAGCATTTTGAGAATTTCCTGCCGAGTTAGCATCTCCAGTACTTAAAATAATACCATTTTCAAAAGGAAAATTAGAGCCACCACTTTCAAAATAGCCATAGCTACCTAAACCAACAACACTACCGTTGGAAGGAGAACTAATGTTAGAAACTTCTACACAACCTTGAATAAGATTATTTTCTATTAGGCTTTGAGGGCTAACTGAATTATCTACGGTGATTTGCTGTGCATAAGATAAACTGCTAATAAAGCATGAGACTAGTAGGAGGGAGCGGTTAATAAAATTCATAAGTTAGGTTAAGTTTAAACTGTACAAGTTTATCTATTTGGGGCTGATATTCTGTACCTTATATTGCCGAAAAGTATATCTAATAAAGACGAAATACAAAAAAATACGACGAATAACACTAAATGTTAACATTTTTGAGTCGTTTTGTATTCTTAATCGCACAAAAAAGACCTCTAAAAAGAGGTCTTTCTCCCAAATTGAAATTTCGAAAAACATTACAGCCTCAACAAATAATGTTTCTTAACCTGAAACTCCGTATTGTTGTTTTCCAAATTGGAAAAACATAGCTTTCGATAATAATATTTAGAGGGAAGTGTGCAATTATAATGGGTTAGAGGGAGATTGAAATCTATGCACACTACTTAAAATTAATTGATGATTATCTTACCTGCAAATGAAAAAGATAAACGGACAAAAATCTTAACAAATCTAGTAATTTACGTACACCCAACCTACCATTGGTCGATAGTCAGGATCATTGAGATTTAAAATGTAATAGTATGTTCCGACTGGGACAATATTGCCATGATTGTTTAATCCTCTGTTTATTTTTCCAAACCAAGGCTTATCATTATTGCCTTCAAAAATAATGTCACCATAGCGGTTATATATTTTTAATTGATGCTCGGTAAAAATGTCGTAAAGACCTTGTATGTTAAACCAATCATTAAATGTGTCGTTATTTGGAGAAAATCCATCAGGTATATAAGGTGGACAATTTTCTATAGAAAGTTGAAATTGATATACCTCGTAGCAAGGTGGACTTTCTAACCTTACATAAATGGTTTCAGGATTTGATGTGTTGTTATAATTAGATGGTATTAAAATAGAGTTGGTTGCTGTTTCTAAATCTTGGAGCGACTTATAGAAAGAAACGTTACTTTCGTCATATTGCAGATTAACCAAGGCCTCATACAAGTTATAAGTTGCTGTTTCAAAACCTTCGTTACAACCAATAAGTCCTGATAAAGTTATAATATCTGGTATTATTAATAATTCAATATCAACAAAGTTAATGTTGTTGTCTTCGTTAGTTTCTGTTACAACTCCAGACATAGTGCCATCATCATCAACAATAGCTGTTATGGTTAAATTTGGGTCAGAATCTTCAGGAATGGTTACAATAGTGGAGCTAGATTCTGACTCTCCAATATCTAAATTATTAACGGTTTGACTTTGGCCTAGCAGAAGATTGTCTAAATAAAATGCAATTGGTGTATTAGCTGGTAAAACATCTGTACTATTAAAATTATTGACCGTATAAAATAACTCAACGCTATTATCTCCACAATTAACTATATAGTCATTAACCTCTATAGTAGCATCTGGTAATTGACTATTAAGTACTGTTATAATATTGTTTAGAATAATGAGGTCTGCACTAAAACCTCCAGTTTCATTGATACCTCCTGTTGTTAACTTTATAGAAGCAGAAGTATCGCCAATATTTATATTGTTTTCTAAATTATACACATCTAAATCTGCATTGTAAAATGTGGTAGAATTTGTAAAGGTGTTGGTGCCATTAAACGCATTGTCAGAAAGATTTAAAGGAGGGTTAGATAATACATTATTGTTTACAGATAACGATTCACCATAGTTTAAACTATTATCTCCTTCCCAAGCCAGAAAGCCAATTTTTGCACCGATATTATCAATAACATCAATATTATCTAGAATAATTTCTTTTTCTTGTACGTTTCGGTTTATGATTTCTAGACCTTGGTATAGGTTAACTTGATTTAAAGGGAGGTCTTCATTTTGATAGATAACATAAATACTCCAACCACCAAAATTTGTTCTATTATTACAATAACCAGGATTAGACATTAAGTCTGCACTTATATCCATATCTGAAAACATGTAGGTCCCATTACCTTCACTAATAACTAAATCGGTTACATCTGCATAGCAAGAAAAATATTCTAATTGTCCATTAAAAAAATCACTGTAGGTTACGGTATATATCTCTTCACTCGTTATTTGTGTGCCGTTTAGCGTAACTTCTGTATCACCAAATCCGGAGCCTGCCCAATACAAATATGCTTTTACGATTTGATTATCTGCATCTAATGTAAAGTTAGCACTAGAGGATTCTAAAAGTGAGCAAAAACTCTGATCAATGTTATTTTCAGCCTGATTTAAAGTGTTCCCAATTGCAGTATAATCGTATCTGCCGTTAAATTGTTCAAACAAAGAAATATCTTGAGCAGATAACGGTAATACTAAGCCCAAAAATAGCAGAAAGAGTATGTAATGTGCTTGTTTCAAATGGCTTGGATTGGTTAGCCCTAAATTACGATTAAAATCTATCGCACCAAACTAAAATGACTGGTAAAGACTCGACCATCTTCTAGCTGCACTTTAAACCAATAATCGCTACTTGGCATTTTTTTTCCATTGTAAGTTCCGTCCCAACCACCACCAAGAGGGTTGAGTTCTGCCAGCAATTTACCATAACGATCAAAAATTTGAATGGTGGTATTAGATTGAAATTGGTTACTTATTCCTTTGACTTGCCAAAATTCGTTTGTACCATCTCCATTTGGTGTGAAGAATTTAGGAAAACCGATAACCGATACTAATTCGTCGGCAATGCCACAGTCGTTTTTATCTCTTACAAAAACGGTATATAAACCAGGTAATACGTCTTCAAAAATATTAGAATCTTGGTAAGGTCCATCAACATCATTTAGAGCATACTCATAATCACCTTCACCAGATACCAAAACTGTAATCGTATTGTTGTTAGAAGCGTCAACAACTTCAATAGCATCAATAGTTGCAATATTAGATGGCAAAACAGTAATTGTTCTGTCTTTAAAACAACCATTAACATTGCTAACTCTAACATTGTATGTACCTGGCGTATCAACTTCTATGGTTGCTGTATTTTCACCAGTTGACCAATCAAAAATATAGTTGCTTGGTGAGTCATTAATGATACCTGAATCTAAAACAATGGTTTCGGGGAAATTGTTAAGGCAGTACAGCGTTTCAAATTCGGTTTCAATATCAGGAAGTTCGTAAACCGTAAGTTCAATTTCACTTATTCCGTAACAAGCATTTGAATTTTCAACACGAGCATAGATGGTTTGATTATAAGGAATGGTATTGGTAAAATTAGCATTAAGCGGATTAGACTCTACTAAAGCATCTTCATACGTTTCAAAATATTGAAGATCTAAGCCAACAGGTGCGCCAGCAAGCACAATGGCATTGGTGTCATTAAGATTAAAAACAGCAAAACCATCTTCATTACCGTCGTCATCACATACAGCTATACTGGCATTGTTAGAAGATGTGGTACTCACTTCCAAAGAAACTTCACTAAAACTTACACAACCAGTTGAAGTATTGGTAACTCTAGCGTATACAATTTGTGGATTGAAGAAATTATCAAAAGCATTAGCATTAATTTCATTTTCTTCATTTTCTGCATCTAACTGAGATAGGTAATAGGATACGTCAGCGTTTGGGTCTCCGTTGGTAATATCGCTAGATATTTCATTAAGATTGAAGGTGGTAAAGCCTTCTGGGATGCCATCTTCATCACATTGAATTAGCGATACATCATTTGCAATTGGCTTGGCAGCTACTACAATGTCAAATGAAGTAAAACCAACACAGCCACCAACTAAATCTTCAATCCGTACAAAAATTTCAGTTGGTGTTGCCGAAGTGTTCGTGTAAATGGTAGGTAAAGCAGAAGTATTAGTTTCTGCATCTGCTTGAGACAAATGATAGCTTATATTGAAGTTTCCACCCAAAATGCCATTAGTTATTTCTTGAGTTTTTACATCAAAATCAAAAGTGGCTTGCCCATTTTGGTCATCACCATCTGTATCATCATCACATAGTTCATAGGTTGTAGGTGTATTATAGTTTGAAAACGCAGTAACATTTACAACCATAGAATTAACAATAAAACATCCTGTAGTTGTATTTTCAATTCTAATAAAAACAATTTGTGTACTAAAAAAGCTGGTAAATATATCTCCTAATGGATTAATGTTAATGTTAGCATCATTTTCACTGTTATGATAACTCACAGCAACATCACCTTCACCATTTATAATATCTTGTCTAAGTGAAGTAAGATCAATTTCTGTGATTAAATCATCAAAAGGAGCAACATTATCACAAAGTTCTAATGGTGGTAAACTTGTAATGTTCGGATTTGTTAAAATCGGATTTGAAGGACTATCTGGAAATGAAGCTGTACCAGTCCACTCTATGGAAAAAGGACTGTTTCCTATTGGACGATCAATAACTAAAAAATAGGTTTCTCCTGCCTGTACATCTAAATCGCTTACAAAACTATCACCATCAGCTCCAGGACCTTCATCAGGATCTGGGTCGTTGGGACTCATTCCTGTTAGATTATTGCCTTGATTTGCGGCTTGAGGATTCGTGGTAGAACACCTTACAGCCTGTCCAATATTTCCGCAGGTAACATTTGGACCAAATAAAAAGAAATCATAATCCTCGGAAATGTTTGTACTTGCAGGTGTTAGAGTGAATGCTAAAGTTCCTGATGTAGCTATAGTCACTTCGAGCCATATACTGTTATTTTCTCTGCTCCCGCATAAATTCAAGCCTTCTACTTCTTGGACACCAATACCTTGAGCATCAAGTTCTAGTGTTGAGTTTCCGCAGACTGTAATAGCATTAACACAATCGTTTGGTTCTTGGCTATAGCAAAAGATACTAAAACATGATATAGCTAGAGCTAATAGATTTTTACAAAAGGATAGATTTGGTTTCAATATTATCGTTTTAATGCAAAATGACTTGTAAAAGTTCTTCCATCTTCTAATTCTACCTTAAACCAGTAGTCGCTTGCAGGCATGTTAGCACCATTGTATCTACCATCCCAACCAGGACCAAGAGGATTAAGTTTTGTTATAAGTTTTCCGTAACGGTCAAAAATAAGAATTAAAGAATTAGCTTGAAATTGATTATTAATGCCTTTGACTTGCCAAAACTCGTTAGTGCCATCACCATTTGGTGTAAAGAATTTTGGAAAACCAATAACTGAAACTAGCTCTTCTGAAATTCCACAATCGTTCTTGTCTCTAACAAATACGGTGTAGAGACCTGGTGAAATATCTTCAAACACATTAGAATCTTGATAAGGGCCATTAATATCATCTAAAGCATATTCGTAATCACCTTCACCAGAAACTAAAACGGTTATAGAATTATTGTTTGAGGCGTCAACAATTTCAATATTATCTATAGTAGCAATATTGGATGGTAAAACAGTTATGGTTCTTTGTTTGCTGCAATTGTTACTATTAAAAACATTTACAGTATACGTGCCAGGCTCATTAACTTCAATTGATGATGTAGTTTCTGTTGTAGACCAAGAATAGGTGTAGTTACTCGGTGAGTCGTCAATAATTCCTGCATCTAATACAATGGTTTCAGGGAAACTATTAATACAGTATAGTGTTTCAAATTCAGTTTCAATATTTGGAAGTGGATTGACGATAAGTTCTATTTCACTTATTCCATAGCATGCGTTAGAATTCTCTACGCGTGCATATATAATTTGATTATAAGGAGTTGTATTAGTGTAAGTATCGCTAAGTGCATTATTTTCTAAAAGAGCATCTTCATAGGTTTCGTAGTATTGCACGTCTAGTCCTGCAGGTGCGCCAGCCAAGACTATTGGGTTTGATGCAATAAGACTAAATGCCATAAAACCATCTTCTGTACCATCTGTATCGCAAGCAACTAAACTCGTATCGTTTGATGATGTTGTACTTACTTCTAAGGAAACTTCACTATAGCTTACACAACCAGTTGATGTGTTGATAACCCTTGCATAAATGATTTGTGGATTAAAGAAGTTTTCAAAATTATCTGCATTAATTTGGTTGTCTCCATTTTCGGCGTCTGCGAGAGATAAATAGTATGTTACATTCCGGTCTGGTTCGTTGTTGACAACATCATCATTAAAGAGATTAATGTTGAAAGACGTAAATCCTTCTGGTATACCATCTTCATCACATTGTACAATACTTATGTCATTTGCAATAGGAGCATCATTAACATCAAGTTGAAAGCTTCCTGTGCTATAGCACTCAGGATTAGTTGTGTTTTCTATTCTCACAAAAATTTCACCAGAACTTGTGGTATAGGTTAGAGGTAAAGGATCTGTATTGTCATTAGCATCTTGTTGTGTAGAATGAAAAGTAACATTTGTATCTGTTTCAGATTGATCTCCTCTTATAGATGGAATTAAATCATCTAATTCTACAGTGGCAATTCCATCAGTTGGATCTCCTTCATTATCACAAAATTCAATATTATTGAGTTGAACTACCTGAGGAGTATTAAGCACTTCGAGCTGAAAACTGGTAATGTCAAAACAGTTGGTGTTATCTGAATTCTCTACTCTTGCATAGATGATTTGTGGATTGCTAATATTTGTATACGGAAAGCTAATCTCATTTTCGAGATTAATGGCATTATCCATCGATTCAAAATAGCGCACATTGTACTGGGCTGGTGACTGCGTTAAGAGTGCTTCTTCGTTTTGATCTGTAAAATCTAAAGTGCTAACAATACCATCGTTAATAAAATCGTCACAAACGGTTAGATTAGATATGGTGTTGGCTACAGGAATATCAAAAACACCAACTACTGCACTACCTTCTATTGGACAATCTCCGTTATTGGGTTCTATATAAACTTCATAAAAACCAGGAGCATCTATTAGTAATTGCGCTTGGTTATTTCCGGTAATTGGTGTTCCGTCAAAAGACCAAACATAATCGGCACCTGTAATCTCATCGGCTTGTAAGGTATAGCTATCTCCAACACACAAGTTTAATTCCGAAGTACTAATTCCGTTTCTAATAATATCTATTTCAAAACCGAGTAAGGATGTAATAAAAGGTGGTAAGCCAAGAGCAGCAGTAGTGCCGTTGGCTAAGGGTTGTCCACCTTGGTTATAATTACAAGCTAAACCAGCTTCACCAGGATTTTCAATAACATCAAGGCTGTTTGGACTTGCTCCATTACAAACATAAATTTTGTTATTAGGTCCTAATTGCATCGATGAAATAAATTGTGTTCCTTGAAAAACTATAGTTTCTGCATTATTATTGTCTAGGTCAAATTGTCTTACAACAGTACCATTTGTTACGTATAGTTTTTTAGAGTCAGCAGAGAATTCAGTACCATAGCTTTGAATATTGGAAATTAAATTTACAGGATTGCTAACTTGCCCTGTTTCATTATCAAAATCATAAATCCAAAAGCTACCTGTATTGGGTGCTGCATTGTCATCACTGGGTAATACACCGTTTTGAGCATGACAAACTGCTATTTTATCACCATCTGGTGAGGATTTCATGTAACCAATTCCATTTCTTCTATAGCCAAGTGTACTAATATTGGGTGTTACAGTTGAGGTAACAGGCGTTAAGTTATTAAAGCCGTCTGCATCAATCTTAAAAGCATAGAACGTGTCTACAAATTGGGTTATAACCCACATTGTTTCGCAATCTGCTCCTTGAACAGCGGTTATTTTTTCTGCACATTTATATAGTTCTTGGTCTGGTTGAGAAGTGTCATAAGTTATAAGATGAACATTTTTTTCAGAAGGTACGACATCACCAAAACCTCCGTTAAGCGTCATATCTACTAAAGAGTAATTAAAACCATTATTAAAGCCATCATCATCATTAGGTACAGTTTGAAAGTCTCCAAAGGTTTCTTCGTAAAAATTTATTGGATTCCCATTTTGGTCTGCTGGACCTTGGTTAGGTGAAGCCCAAGCATTATTATGATGAGGCTCATCTACAGTAAAAATGTAGTATAAGTTATTGTTTGTTGGATGTGGCACAATGACACCAGATGATGTACTGGATGGATCACCAAGTAGACCTGTACCACCAAAATAATTACCGTTTGGCATAATTTGATGGTTACGGTTCCATACCGTACGTCCGTCTGTGTAAAACTGTAAAACACCATCTTCATTAGAGATAGTAGAACAGCCTTCGTTAGTACTTATTGATGTTGAAATGGGTACAACATTTCCTGTTGCTAGATTAAAATTTAGACCTGCATTGTTTCCAAAAGCCCAATTTGTAGTTTCTTCTTGTGCATATGCAAAAACACAATAAAAAAATGCAAACAGTAAGGCGTATTTCTTTTTCATAATTGCTTTAATGTACACTACACACTTTAATACAATATAACAACTAGAACTCAAAAACTCCTAGATTTAGTATTAAAATAACATAGCAATTACTACAAAGCTATTATAAATCTCTCTTTTTTAATAATTGATAAGATAAAAAGATAAAAAGTGCAGACCAGCCTAATACTATTGCAATTTCGTACCAATGTACTGCGTAATCATAAGATAAATCTTCTTCTATTTGATTGGCTAATGCTTGTACGGCTGATAATCTAGAGCCAGGCTCGTCAATTAAATTCCATAAGGATTTAAAAGGCATATACTGGTAAATATTATCAGCAAGGTCAGTACCTCTGTTATAGGCAGAGACTACACTCCAACTTATAAACTCTATTAAAAATAAAACAACCATTGTTGCTACTGCAAACGCAGATCGCTTTATAAGCACACCTAGAAACAAACCAAAAGAGAAAAAACCAACAAGTTTAACAAAGAAGGCGAGTAGGTATTCTAAATCTGTAAAAACTATAGAAAACTCTGTATAGCTTGAGTAGATGTAACCTAGTACTAATGATACAATAAATACAAAAGCTGTAGATATTAGCGAGAATGCTAAAACCATATAAAACTTAGACAGTATAAACTCTTTTTTACTTAAACCATCAATGAGGTTTTGTTTTAAGGTTTTATTGCTATACTCATTGGATACCATTGAGACAATAACCAGTAATAGGAAAAACTTTAATAATCCTGCTACAAAAGTGTTGAAGTGCCAAATATATGGGAAATTAAAAATGCCCATTTCAGCTAAATGAAATTTAACAGGACCAATATCAAACTTTATTACAGCAAAAAGAGCTATGAGTACAAGTAAAATGAAGTATGTAAGTATAAGTATTCTACTTGCTTTATTATATCTTAATTTATCAAATTCTATTTTTAATAATCTTAACATGATGTGGTTGGTTGTGCTTAGTTTTAATTTAATTTTCCTATTTCTTGATTAATCTCATTTTCATCTGTCAGTTGCAAGAATTGTTCTTCAAGGCTTTCTTTTCGTTTTACTAAATGCGATAAGATTATACCTTTATCAAACATCATTTTGTTAAAGTCAGATGCAGACATAGGTTCGTTTAAAAAGGCGGTAATTAATTGGTCTTCAATTTTTAGTTTACCAAAATTTGGATGAGACTCTAGAATTGCAACGAGCTCTTTCTTTTTGTCAGTTTTTAACTCAAAAAAGCCATGACTACTAATCATTTCATCAACACGGCCAGAGTATAATTTTTCACCTTTTCTAAGGACTACAACATGAGAACATACTTTTTCAACTTCATCCAAAAGGTGAGAAGCTAATAGAATGGTTGTTCCACCAGCCGCTATGTCTTTAATGATTTGACGAATTTGATGAATACCTTGAGGGTCTAAACCGTTAGTAGGTTCATCTAAAATTAGTATTTCAGGATCGTTAAGTAAGGCAGAAGCAATTGCTAAACGCTGTTTCATTCCTAAGGAATAGGTCTTAAACTTATGATGTTTTCTTTCTAAAAGACCTACTATTTCAAGTTTTTCATCAATTTTACTATGGTCAACACCTTTTATTCTACAGACCAATTTTAGGTTTTGTTCTGCAGTCATGTAAGGGTAAAAATTAGGTCGCTCAATAATAGCACCTACTTGCTTTAAAGCATCATGCGTAGATGTGTTTCCGTTAAACCATTTAAAGTCTCCACTGGTTTTATTAACAACATTAAGTACAATGCCTAAAGTGGTAGATTTACCACTTCCATTAGGTCCTAAAATGCCATATACATTGCCTTTATTTATTGTAAAGCTTAAATCTTTTACAGCCGTAAGTGAACCGAACTTTTTAGTAAGATTGCTAATTGTAAGAATGGGTTGTTCCAAAATTGATTGGTTTTTAATACTGAAAATGCAGCATTGATTGGTTATGTAAGTAAGACGAGCGTTTAAAATATTTGTTACAAGATAACGATATAAAACCTTATTTTAGTACTAATTAGTTGATATGGAAGATTTAAAAATTTCTAAAAAGAAACCATCTTATCCAATTAGCGATAAGTTGCATAGTTATCTGAAATTCTATAACAGAAATATACGATTGCCTATTTTTTATGATGATTTGTTGCGTTTTCAAGGTTCGGTTGTGGTTTATGATAAAAATGATGAAGACACACTTTGGGTGCGTGTTTATTACAATGAGTTTGAACGTGAAGAAATTGATCGAAGTCTAAAGCTTGTATATTCTATTTTGATTTCTGATGGTAATGAAGACATTTTTAAATATCTTAATGTAGATGCTGTAGATTATTGCACGTTCGGAAATTCTAAACCTTTTAGAGTTAAGGTAAGAAATATATTAAATGATAATTACACGTACTTCTATGTTAAAAAAGGCGATGCCTCTAGAGTTTATGGATTGGAGTTAGAGCACATGCTATCTCCATACAATTTAAACTTTTTAGTTTATAAAGATACTTTAATAGAAGAGCATATTGCAGGTATTCCTGGTGATGAATTTATAAAAAATATGTTGCCACAACGTACTGAATCTGAAAAATCCCAAATAGCAAAAGAGTTTGTGAAGTTTAATGAACGTTGTATGATTAGGTTACTAGGAGATATGCGTTCTTACAACTATGTTATAGTACCTACTCACGATTTTGACCATGTGGTTTATAAAATAAGAGCCATAGATTTTGACCAACAGAGCTATGAAGGAAAATTAAAAATTTACAGACCTCAATTTTTTAAAGAAAACTACAAGATGGTAGAATTAGTACGAGATCGTATTCAGAAAGAGTCTATAGACCAATACAAAATAGAAGAGCGATCTATTATTGCTAAGCGTATGATAAGTTACCAAAATAGAATTGATGAGTTATTAGATTGCATGGAAAACGATATAATTTCTATTCCAAAACATATAGACTTATTGAAAGAGGAAATTTATAACTACACAAACGATGTAGAGTTTAGACGCTGCCAAAATATGGGAGGTATATTAAAAAATGCCTTAGATTTCGTAAAACGAAATTACCAAGGCATTAATATGAAAAATTTCTTTTAGTCTTTTTAGTTCCAGTTCTCGTCAAAATCTAGATTCTCGTAATCATCAATATCTAGATCATCATCAAACTCGTTAAAGGCATCATCATCTTCAGCTTCAAAAGATTTATCTGGAGCTTCATCAGGAATTTGTCCGTGTACAAACATTAAGTTTGGATAGTCTGTACCTTGCGCTTCTTCTACAATTTCAGCAAGTTCAACATAAAATGTCCACATACTTAAAAAATCGTAAACGTATATCAATTTAGGTGAAGCTTCATGTACAATATCCTTAATGATGGTTTCATTCATCATTTTAACCTCATTGCCAGCTTCACTCATATCCATCATGGCAATTTCTTCACCTTGATTCCATTCGTCATCGCTAATATAAAAAGAAGCCATTTCCATACCATCAAAACCAAAAGATTGAGTAATGATGTTGTGAAGGTCTTCCATTGTATCGGTTTCACGGATTTCTAAATCGCGAAACACATCGTCTTCTGTGTCGTTGTCTAATATGACTCTAAATCTGTAAATCATGCTGCAAAGATAGATTTTAAAACGTAATTATTATACGGTGAAAAGTATTTAGTTTATGTGTTGATTATTCAGGAATCTATTTGTTGAATTGTTTAAAAGTTTACATGTTTTTCGTGGAATTCTTTGTGAGTATAATAACTTTCTCACTTCTCACTTCTCACTACTTACTAAAACGATGCAGTGTAAAAACCATACAACTCAATAAAATAAATGCAACAACCTGATGCAAAACACCTAACCAAACTGGCACAGCCAATAATAGCGTAAGTACACCCAGTAAAAACTGAATACCAACCACAAGTAGAAGACTGTTAACACCTTTAGTTTGCCATTTGGTAATGTCTTTTCGAGTGGCTTTGTACCATATTGATAAAATGAAAATCACTACAACATATGCTAATGTTCTGTGTATAAATTGTACACCGCTTTTTCCTTCAATAAAGTTGAGGTATGTTGGGTTATGTTCTGTGTAAACAGTTTCATGAATAAGTTTGCCTTCACTCATAAAAGGCCAGTGATTGTGTATCCAACCTGCATCTAACCCAGCTACAAAAGCACCATAAATAATCTGAATGATTAATACAACTAGACCTATTCTGATAAAATTTCTAAGTTTAGTGTCTATAGCTTTTTTATTAGGAAACATTAAATCTAATGCGACCCAAAATGTATAGGCAAAGGTTAAAAATGCTGTTGTTAAATGTGCGGCCAGCCTGTAATGACTTACGTCTGGTCTATCAACCAAACCACTTTTTACCATATACCAGCCAAGGAATCCTTGAAAACCTCCCATAAGGAGAAGTATTATGGATTTTTTAATGGTTGGTTTAGAAAGTTGTTTTCTAATTAAAAAATAAATAAACGGAATAATGAACACCAAACCAATAAAACGACCAATGACACGATGAATCCATTCCCAAAAATAAATGTCTTTAAAGTCTTCTAAAGTAAAGTGGTTGTTGAGTTTTTGGTATTCAGGATATTGCTTATAAAGCTCAAAAGCTTCATTCCATTCAACCTCATTCATAGGTGGAATTGTTCCTGATATTAGCTTATAATTAGAAATGGAAAGACCAGAATGTGTAAGCCTGGTAATACCACCAACAACAACCATAATAAAAATTAAAATACAACCTGTAAGTAGCCAGTAGATTACGGCTTTATTATCTTTTTTCATTTTGTAAATTTTTCATAAAACAAAGGCTGTTTTTTATTCCTTTGTATTGTCCGTAGTTAGGAATTATAGCGTATAAGTTCTTTTTATAAAATTCAACAGCTTCAATTTGTCTAATTCCTGTTTCTAGTATACATGAATCATAGTTTAATTCAGAAGCCCATTTTTCAAGTTCGTTTAAGAGTAAAGAGGCTATGCCTTTTCCTCTATGTTTTTCTGAAGTAAACATGCGTTTTATCTCAACGCTATTATTTTCAAAACCTTTAAAAGCTCCACAGCCTACAGATTTGTTTTCTGTGTAAGCGACAACAACATGGTTAAGATTTTCTATAGCGTTGTACTGATTGTAAAAATCGTGTTCATCTCCATCTGTAATCCTTAAATAGGCGTCGAGCTGGTTAACTAGATTAACAAAATCTTTATCTGAAGAATCAGTTCTTTTTAACCTAATCATACCGCTACAGTAAGTCCTAATTTTTTTCCTTTTTCTATCATTAATTGATATGCAGCTTCATGTTCATTTGGTATATCACCTTCTAAAATGGCTTCTTTTATGGCTTCCTTTATAATTCCAATCTCTTTTGAAGGCTTTAAATTAAAAGCTTTCATTATTTCTTCGCCAGAAACAGGAGGTTGAAAATTACGCACACGATCACGTTCTTCAACTTCAACAATTTTATCTCTTACAAGTTTAAAGTTGTTATGATACTTCTTGAACTTTTTAGGATTTTTTGTTGTAATATCTGCTTCGCAAAGTGTCATTAAATCATCAACATGCTCACCAGCATCAAACACTAGTCGTCTCACGGCAGAATCAGTAACTTCACTGGCTAAAACAATTGGACGAGAACTCATGAGTACCATTTTTTGAACAAATTTCATTTTGTCATTCAATGGCATTTTTAATCTTTTGAAAAGTTTGTAAACCATTTTAGAACCTACAAACTCATGGCCATGAAAGGTCCAGCCTACTTTTTTGCTAAATTTTTTGGTTGGAGCTTTACCAATATCATGAAGCAATGCAGCCCAACGCAACCAAAGATTGTCTGTGGTTTCGCAAATATTGTCAACGACTTCTAGAGTGTGATAAAAATTATCTTTGTGCCGTTGGCCTTCTACTTCATCAATACCTTTGAGTGCTGTGAGTTCTGGTAAAATAAAATCTAAAAGTCCTGTTTTTTCCAGAAGTTTAAATCCTATTGATGGTTTATCGCTTTCCAGAATTTTGTTTAACTCTGTAACAATGCGCTCTTTGGTTATGATTTTTATTCGGTCCTTATTGTCTGCAATAGCTTTGAGAGACTGTTCTTCAATTTTGAAGTTTAATTGCGTAGCAAATCGAATAGCACGCATCATACGTAGCGGATCGTCACTGTAGGTTATGTCTGGGTCTAGAGGTGTTCTTATAATGCCTTTCTCCAAGTCTTCGATTCCATTAAATGGATCTAAAAGTTCACCAAAATTAGCTTTGTTGAGGCTTAATGCTAAAGCGTTAATGGTAAAGTCACGACGGTTTTGATCATCTTGTAGGGTTCCGTTTTCAACAAAAGGATTTCTACTATTTTCATGATAGCTTTCTTTTCGAGCACCTACAAATTCAACCTCAATGTCATCGTAGCGCAACATTGCTGTACCATAGGTTTTAAATATTTGAACCTTAGGATTTGTTTCTAGGTTTTTAGAAACTTGTTGTGCCAATTCAATACCACTACCAACAGCAACCACATCGATGTCTTTGGCATCTCCACGCTCTAAAAGATAATCGCGTACAAAGCCACCAATCACATAACATTCTATCTGCAATTCTTCGGCTGAATGCGAAATGATTTTAAAAATATGGTGCTTTAAGGCTTGTCTATATGTCATTATAACAAGAGTTGAATTTATTTGGATGTGCAAAGATACAAACGCTAAGTAATGATTTTAAAATTATAGAGCTATTTATTCCAATGCTTTGAAAAGATTTCTAATTTAAATTCAGATATCCCTATAAACTTGGAGATATTGTTTTGCGCTCTTTCTCCAAGAGAATTTTTCTGCTTGAGAAATTAATTTCATTGCTCTTTCTTTTGGGTTTTGCTGGAATTGATTCAAAGCTTCTTTAACGATATCTGCCATATACTCAGGATTATAATGCTCCATGTAATATGCCACATTTCCACCTACTTCTGGTAAAGATGTTTTATTAGAAATTATAACAGGGATGCCAAATGTCATGGCTTCAACTACTGGTAATCCAAAACCTTCTGCTAACGACGGATGTAATAAAGCTAGAGCGTTGCTATAAAGCTCAATCTTTTCCTTTTCACTTACAATTCCTTTGATAATCACTCTATCCAACACGTCATTACTATTAGCCAGTTTATTTATTTCATCCTTTTTTTCCTTAGAGCATTTTCCAATAAATATTAGTTTTATATCCTTGTCTAGATATTTTAACATGGGTATTAATTTATCTTGGTTTTTATAACCCCGAAATTCACCAACAGAGAGTAAATAACGAAAACTGAAATGTTTGGATTTTACTGGTTTTAGACCTTCGAAAGGATTACCGTTATAAATGGTATATTCTTTTGTATGTTCTGGAATATTAAACTTATTTTGAATATTTTGTTTAGTAAAATCTGATATATAAACCAGTGCAGAACTTTTATCTATTTTTTCTTGTAGCTGTTTATATCTTATTTTAGTAGACTCATCTTCTCGTTCAAATAATGAAAATATTGCATCATGTATAGTGTATACAAACTTAGTATTACTCGAGTTTGTAGGTTCAATTTTGCTTAGGTGCGTGATACCATGAAAAATATCATAATTTTTAATAAAATTGAAATGTTTATGAAAACTATAATAGGTTTTGTAGTTTACCGAATTACCAAAATGTTTTCTCCACTGTTTTGGAACATAATAAGTAAGATTTAAGTCTGAGAACTCCTCATGCTGAAGATGTTGAGCAAGATTAAGGCAGTATTGCCCAAAACCTTTGTTAGTATTTCGTAAATAATGAAAATCGATAATAACGTTATTGCTCAAAACTCGAGTTTACTTTAAGATTGCTTTTATCCAATTATTATAATGATATTGATCATAAATTGACTTTGGTAATTCTTTATAGGGCTCTGATAAAAATGTTTTTGGAATAAATACCTCTTGATCTGGATCAATTATGAAAATATTATTTAGATCGTAGAAATCGTACGATGCAATATCCTTATTTGAAGTAATAAGTTTCTTTTCAAAAAACAAACTCTCAAAAACTCTAAAGGTTAAACCATCTTGAATTCCGTATTTATGGACGTCTATGATAAAATTACATGCACTAATTTGCTTTAGAACCTGTTCATTATTTTGCCTTTCCACAATAAAATCTACTAAATCAGACTCCTTCTGTTCCTTATCTGATTGTACCAGAAATTTATAGGATAGATTTTTTTGCTTAAAAAATTGAGCTATTTTCTTTAATAACTCTAAGCGATAATCTTTAGATAATATTGTAAAACCATCAAATGAGATTTTATCGCTTTTAGTATAATTATCTAAATAGATAAAGTTGGGAAGAAACTGTAATCCATATTCTTTAACATCTTTTTTTTCATAGGAATATACCCTGTCAAAATAACTTATAACATCTTTTTTTCTAGGGATATTATTTATAGAATCGTGATAATACGCGATAAAATTATCGGTTTTTTCTTTGAGTTCTAAAAGCTGGGAATCGAAGAATAAATCTGGTCTTACAATAATAATGTAGTCATAGGTTTTACCTTCTGTAGATTCTATTATTGGTTGTAGTTTATAATAATTTTTTAGCTTTTGCTTTTTGAAAATTTTATACAGTGCAGAGTACAAGTGTTGAAATATATTTTTGTACTTAAAGTGTAATGTTGCAATATTAAAGGATTCAACCGTTTTGAAATGTTTTTCAAGACCCTTTGGAATGTTTTTATAATATCCACTTAGATCGTAAGTAATAAAGAGTACCCGGTTTTTCTGCATAGAAACAAAAATATTATTTTATGCTTATTTAAAATAATTTTGTTGCTAACAAAACTCAAAAATCCCATCGTAAAATAAAATATTAGTTTTGTATTCTCAAATCTAATCTTTAAATGATAGATAATAAGAACGAAATAGTTGTTTACACTGCGTTATTTGGTGATTATAGTGATTTAATGCCTCAGCCGAAATTAAAAGAGATGACTTTATTTGCTATACCGACCAAAATATCAAATCAAGTTCTTGGGACATAGTAAAAGTTGAACCTCCGATAGATAATGATAATACAAGAAGTAACAGATACTATAAACTATTACCTCATAAGCACCTTTCTGGAAATTATAAAATTAGTATCTATATTGATGCTAATATTTGGATAATCAAGATATAAATGATCTCATTAAAGAAAAGATGCTCTTGGCTAAAATGGCATGTTTTGACCATAATCGTAATGCTATAGGAAAGCGTAATTGTATATATGAAGAGTATCAGGCGATTTTGGATTATGAAGAAAAGAAAGGAGTACAAAAAGACCATCCCGAGGTCATGAGAAAACAGATAGATCGTTTTAAGAAAGAGGGATACCCCAAAAATAATGGCCTGATAACAGCACCAATACTAATAAGAAAACATTCGGATCCTGAAATAATTAAAGTGATGGAGGCTTGGTGGAAAATTGTACTCAATGAGAGTAAGAGAGACCAGTTATGTTTTAATTATGTAGTCTGGAAACATAATTTTACAAACTATGAGTTTATTGATGGAGATGTAAGAAAGAGAAATCCCTGGTTTTATACCATAAGGCACAACTAAAATTTTAAATCTAAGATTTTTGAAATTAAACTTAAGCGGGCCTTGGGGTATAAAAAATATAAGTTTAGCTGACGGTTTTAACGACCGAAAGAAGCTCTTGGTAAAATTTCTCAGCAATAACTTTCTTTGTGAAATTTTCAAGTAAATGATTATAACCGTTACTTACTAAATTAGTTCTCAAATTATTATCATTAAATAAGAGTTCTACCTTATTTGCAAAATCTGTTGGATTTCCTACTTCAGCTAAAAGTCCAGTCTTTTTATCAATAATAACTTCAGGTATTCCACCTGCATTTGCGGCAACAATAGGGACTTTGCAAGCATAAGATTCTAACAAGACTCCGCCTGTTGGTTCGTTGTTTGAAGTAAACATGAATATATCGAACTCTGGGAGGATCTCAGGTATATCATTTCTAAAGCCCATAAAAATTATATCGTTATTTAAATTTTTATCACTTACGTATTTCTTAATGTCATTTTCTAATTCACCCGTACCAACAAGAACATATTTTGCCTTAATATTATTTCGTTTTACTAAAATTTCTACTGTATCTACCCATGTATAATGATCCTTGAAGCCAGTAAATGCAGCAATGTTTCCTATAATTTTATAGTCCTTTGCGAGATTGTATTGGTTATGTAATAAACCTGTAGCTTCTTGCTTTTTAAACCTTTTAACATCGGTAACACTACCTATAATCCTTAATTTAGTATGGTCTTTTACAGCAAATTTCAGTACGTCTACTACTGCGTCTGAAACACATATTATTTTCTCTATGCCTTTGTAGTTGTATTTCCACTTCCTAAAATAATTGGTATCCACACGCCTTATAAGAGTTCTACAAAGTACCAATGGTACAGGAAGATTATAGAACTTATGAGCTATTACAGAAATAGTGTGGGCTGTACTATTATGAATTAATACAACATCAATTTTCTTTTCTTTTACAATCTTTGAAAGCTGTTTTGCAAATTTAAAATCATACTCAGATTTAAAATCAAAACCAATAACATTCATTTTTTTTTGTTTAGCCACTTCATATATCGGAGTATTTTTGGCACAAATAATATATTGATCTTCTATTAGGTTTTGATCTCTATAATATTCATACAAATAAATAATTTTTTGTTCGTGCCCTCTCCAGACCGTTGATGCAGTAAATTGTAATAAAACCATTAAAAGTTATTTGTTTAAAAATCACATCAAAAATGATTTACAAAGAAACTAAAAAACAAATAAACATATCCATTAACTTACAGATTAAAACTTTAATTATTGTAGATTTGTGTCGGTCAAATGAGCATAAATTTTCTTAAAAGTGAATCTGGTTAAAAAAATAAATGATAGGTTTAAATCAACTGAAAAATTCTTTGATGATATAATCTTAAACTTTGATTCTAGAGGAGAACCTTTTGGAAATCAAGATAGAAATTCTTTAAAGATTTTTAATCTCAATGGAAAAACCATAAATATAAAATCATTTCGAATACCAAATTTTGTTAATCAAATAACTTACCGATTTTTTAGAAAGAGTAAGGCCCAAAGGTCTTTTGAATATGCTAATAAATTATTGAGCTTAGGGATAGGTACGCCACAACCAATTGCATATTATGAATTTACAACTCATTTTCTTTTTAAAAAAAGTTTTTATATATCTCAACAGTTAGATGATGATTTAACTTATAGGGAATTGACCTTAGACCTAGATTACCCGGAACATGAAAAAATTTTAAGATTATTTACAAGATTTACTTATAATTTACATGAAAATAACATCAATTTTTTAGATCATTCTCCAGGTAATACTCTTATAAAGAAAAATGAAGATAAATATGAGTTTTACTTAGTAGACTTAAACCGAATGCAATTTAAACCTATGGATTTTGAAACTAGGATTAAAAACTTTTCAAAACTAACTATACACGAATCTATGATAAAGGTAATGAGTGATGAATATTCAAAATGTTGTAATGAGCCATATGAGAAAGTGTTTAATCTTATGTGGAATTCAACGCAAGCCTTTCAGGAAAAATATTACAAAAAAAAACGGTTAAAAAAGAAACTAAAATTCTTGAAGAAATAAATTATTACTTCTTCTTGTAAATTTCACGCAACTTAGAGTACTTCAAAAAAGTAATGTTTGCAGTTTGTATACAGATTACAAAGCCGTTAAAACCATCTAAAAAACCAAGTCTTAAAACATAAGATTTAAAAAAAGCCCAAGTTGGATTCCAGATAATTTTCCAAATAGGAGCAGTTTTACCTTTATCGAAATAAGCTTTAGCAGCGATGGTTGAGAAATGTTCGGTTTTTTTATTGAATTCAGAGTAGGTTTGGTAGGTCCAATGCAAAATATCTCCTTTTAAGTGACCACTTTTGGTATTGCTGTCGAGAAATTGAACATTGTCATGCGGATTAATACCTTTCCATTCTGCTTTGGTTTTGTCAAAAACACGCAATTTTTTATTGGGATACCAATCACTGTGTTTTATCCATTGACCGCAAAAATTATTATAACGGTTGGCATAATAACCATCAAAATTCCAGTTATTTTTTAATGCAATTATGGATTTTTGAAGTTCTTCAGAAAGCGCTTCATCACCATCAAGAGAAACAACATGGTTGTGTGTAGCTTGGTGTAGTGCAAAGTTCTTTTGCTCTATGTAGCCTAAAAATTTTTGCTCAATAAACGTTACATTATATTTTTGGCAAATGCTTTTTGTATTATCGGTAGAGTAGGAATCAACAACAACAATTTCTTCAACAACATTAACTAAGGATTGTAAACACCGCTCAATGTCTCGTTCTTCATTAAAGGTAATAATAACACCAGAGAGTTTAATCATTTTTAAGTATTAAGTTGGTAAAAATAGTATTTTTGTGCCATATGAAATCACCAAAAGCATCATTGATAATTAGTACTTATAACCAACCAAAATGGTTGGAAAAAGTATTGTGGAGTTGTGAAAACCAAACAGAGTTAGATTTTGAAATTATCATAGCCGATGATGGTTCTAAAGATGATACAAAAAAGCTTGTTGAAGCTTTTAAGAAAGAGTCTAAGTTACGAATAAAACATGTTTGGCACCAAGATAATGGATTTCAAAAAACCATAATTTTAAACAAAGCAATAGTACAAACCAATACCGATTATTTAGTCTTTACAGATGGTGATTGTGTTTTACGAAACGACTTTATAGCAACTCATTTAAAGCACAGGGAAGAAGGTTGTTTTTTATCTGGAGGCTATTTCAAATTGACATCGCATATTAGCACCTTAATAACAAAGGAAACTATTAAAAATCAAAAGTGTTTTGATATTAATTGGCTTAAAGAAAATGGTTTAAAATCTTCATTTAAAAACAATAAACTAACTTCAAAAGGATTAAAAGCTAAAATTTTAAATATATTAACACCAACTAAAGCGACATGGAATGGACATAACTCTTCTGGATGGAAAACGGATATTTTAGAAGCAAATGGATTTGATGAACGTATGCAATACGGAGGCGAAGATAGAGAGTTGGGCGAGCGTTTATTCAATAAAGGCATTACGGCAAAACAATTGCGTTACAGTGCGATTTGCGTACATTTATATCACGAGAGAGGCTATGTAAAGCCAGAAATGATAGAAAAAAACCGCGCTATTAGGGAAGTAACAAAAAAAGAAAAATTAATTCGTACAGCATTTGGTATTAAGAAAGGCTAATCTAATCGATTCAAAAAATCTTTAAGTAGCTTTTCAAAATAAGTAGGTTTAAAATTTTTATAAACCTCCTTTGTCCTGTCTTTTAATTCCTTTGGGTGGTTCACATTCTGGTAAATATTCTTATCAAAATCTTTGAGGTGAACCGAAACGTGTTTTTTACCATCATCGAACATATTCCAGGCTTCTTTTTTTATCCAAGGTGAAAAAATAGTAAATGTAGGTATACTTAAAGCTTTCGCCATGTTTATAGCTCCGCCTTCATTTCCTATTAGTGCATCGCAATGTTGCGTAATAGCTAAAAAATCTCTCAAACTTTTACCAAAAACGTTAAAATGAATATTGTTTTGAGTTTCAGATTTACACAAATCTAAAATGGCTTTGGCATCAGCTTCTTGGTTTGGTATATAATTAAATAAAATCTGACTTTTGGGCTGTGTTTTTACAATCGTATCAATCACTGAAGCCATATAGTCAAACGGATAGGTTTTATTAGGTCCGCTACCCAAAACACCAATCATGTATAGTGGTTTGCTGGTATCTATGCGATTTGATTCTAAAAAAACTTTAATTTTAGATTTTTCCTCTTCTGTTAAATAAATTTTTGGTCTAACAATATTGCTAATATCAATACCTAATGGTATAAGCAACTGTAACCGGTTTTCTATAGCTAATCCAGCTTTTGAGATAACTTTATTGGCATCTTTATAGGTATGATTATAAATAAAAGATGTATAAGGTTTATACTTAGAAATTTTAATCTTTGCTTTAGAAAGTAAGGTGATAAGATTACTCGATAATTTAGAGTAAACATCAATGATAACATCGTAATTCTCTTTTCTAAGCTGTTTGGCAAATTTTATAAGCTTCAATTTGCTTTTTTCATGTTCTGGTGTAAAAAAATGAATCTTATCTATATAAGGATTTTGATCTACAACAGGAAACGTATGCGTATTAATGAGGTAGTGTAACTCTGCATCAGGATATTGGTGTTTTATAGCTTCAAACAAAATACTTGAAGCCAAAACATCACCGATCATTTTCTGTTGTATAATTAAAATTTTCATTCTGAAAAATTAAAATGTACCATAGTCATTTTACCTTTTTTGGAAATGACTAAAGTTTAAAGACTCTAAACCGCTACATCATATTCTCGTAAAGCATCGTTTAGAGAAGTTTTCTTATCTGTACTCTCTTTACGTTTTCCAATAATTAAAGCGCAAGGTACTTGGTATTCGCCAGCAGCAAATTTCTTAGTATAACTTCCTGGAATTACCACAGAACGCGCAGGTACTCTACCTTTCATTTCTACAGGTTCATCACCAGTAACATCAATAATTTTAGTGCTCATGGTTAATACCACATTAGCACCAAGAACTGCTTCTTTTTCTACATGTACTCCTTCTACAACAATACAACGGCTACCAATAAAAGCACCATCTTCAATAATAACAGGAGAGGCTTGCAGTGGTTCTAAAACACCACCAATACCAACACCACCAGAGAGGTGTACATTTTTGCCAATCTGTGCACAACTACCAACAGTTGCCCAAGTATCTACCATAGTACCTTCGTCTACATAAGCGCCAATGTTAACATAGCTTGGCATCATAATAACACCTTTAGAAATGTAAGCACCATGTCTTGCAACAGCATGTGGAACAACTCTAATGCCTTTTTCCATATAGTTACGCTTCAATGGAATTTTGTCGTGGTATTCAAAAATACCAACCTCGTGCGTTTCCATTTTCTGAATAGGGAAGTAGAGTACTACCGCTTTTTTAACCCATTCATTTACTTGCCAGCCATTTTCAGTTGGTTCAGCAACACGTAATGTGCCAGCATCTATATGGTCTATAACACTTCTTATTGCATCTATAGTAACTTTATTGGTTAATTGAGAACGGTCGTCCAAAGCATTTTCTATAACGGTTTGTAGTTGTTTCATTTATCTTAAATTTTGGTAAAGATAAGTTGATAAACAGCCTTTGTAAAATATTTTTAAAAAGAATTGTGACCTATTCTAAAAAGTTGTGTCTCAACAGTATTAAATGCAAT
This sequence comes from Winogradskyella sp., assembly GCA_002722255.1. GTDB lineage: Bacteria > Bacteroidota > Bacteroidia > Flavobacteriales > Flavobacteriaceae > Winogradskyella > Winogradskyella poriferorum. The sequence goes on from PBLD01000006.1 coordinate 88,781, forward strand.
GTAAATTTATTTTATATAGGTTTATCTGAGAATTTAATTAATAGCTAATTATGAAAACTCCTCTCCCCTTAATTTGAGGAGTTTTCTTTTTTTGTAAGAAAATGTGACCTGAGAAATTTTTAAGTGTCTTAAAGATATAATTAACGTGATTTATTTATAGAGGGAATAAAATCAACGATTTAATTAATAGCTAATTTTTGAAAACGCTTCTTAATTTATAAGAAGCGTTTTTTATTACACTATCTTTGCAAAATATGGGAAGAATATTAGCCATAGATTTTGGTACAATAAGAACAGGTTTAGCAGTCACGGACCCAATGCAAATCATTGCTTCGGGTTTAACTACTGTAGAAACAAAAGAATTAATTCAATATTTAAAAGCTTATGTTAATTCCGAAGATGTAGAAAAATTTGTGGTTGGCGAACCTAAACAGATGGATAATACAGCTTCAGAAAGTGAAGTTCATATTCAAAAGTTTTTAGAAAAGTTAATTAAGGAGTTTCCAAATATTCCTGTGGTACGTGTAGATGAACGTTTTACGTCAAAAATGGCTTTTCAAACTATGATAGATAGTGGTCTTAAGAAAAAACAGAGACAGAACAAGGCACTTGTAGATGAAATAAGTGCAACCTTAATATTGCAGAGTTATTTGGCTTCAAATTTTTAAATAAGAATTGTACTTTTGCACCCGAAAACAACAAGATTATGATATTACCGATAGTTGCATATGGAGATGCTGTATTAAAGAAAGAAGCGAAGGAAATCGATAAAGATTACCCTAAGCTTGATGAGTTGATAGAAAATATGTACGAGACCATGTATGGTGCATATGGTGTTGGTTTAGCGGCTCCTCAAGTTGGTTTGCCTATTCGTTTGTTTGTTGTAGATACAGAGCCTTTTTCTGATGATGAAGATTTATCTGAAAAGGATAGAGAACAAATGAAGAATTTTAAGAAGACATTCATCAATGCACAGATTTTAGAAGAAGAAGGAGATGAATGGGCTTTTAATGAAGGCTGTTTAAGCATTCCAGATGTTAGAGAAGATGTATTTAGAAAGCCTAAAATAAAGATTCAATATCAAGATGAAAATTTTGAAACTCAAGTTGAAGAATATGATGGTTTAATCGCCAGAGTCATTCAGCATGAGTACGATCATATCGAAGGAATTTTGTTTACAGATAAACTATCATCGTTTAAAAAGCGCTTGATTAAAGGTAAATTGACAAATATTTCAAAAGGAAAAATAAGAATAGATTATAAAATGCGTTTTCCTGCAATGAGCAAAAAACGTTAATACAAAATATATGAGCTTAGATAAAATATTAGCTATTTCTGGTAAGCCAGGATTATACGAAATTGTAACACAAACAAGAACAGGTGCTGTTGTACAATCTTTAATTGATAAAAAGAGAATCACTGTAGGAGCACACAGTAACATTAGTATCTTAAGTGAAATCGCTATTTATACTTTAACAGAAGAAGTACCTCTAAAAGATGTGCTTAAGAAGATTAAAGACAAAGAGAATGGCGAACAAACATCGATTAGCCATAAAGATGGAAAAGATACTTTAGAAGAATATTTCTTCGAAGTTTTACCAGATTATGATGAAGACCGTGTATATGCTTCAGACATTAAAAAGGTGGTTCAGTGGTACAATTTACTTCATAAAAACAATCTTTTAGAATCTCTTGAAACTGAAGAAGAAGTAACTGCTTCTGACGAAGAAGAATAATTACAGACGTCAGTTCGAGTGATTCCGAAGAATGAGGAATTGTATCGAGAACATTTTCAAAGTTAGAAATTCTTATTCTCGATAAAAATTTCATTAATTTCAATTATGAAATTCACTCGAATTGACGAATTTTATATTGCTATAAATTAATAATGTCGGATAAAACTGCTCAACTAAAAGCCTTTGAACGTTTGCTTGTTATTATGGACGAATTGCGAGAGCAATGTCCATGGGATAAAAAACAAACTATGGAGTCGTTGCGTCATCTCACTATAGAAGAAGTTTACGAACTTGGTGATGCTATTTTAGATAATGATTTAGATGAGGTAAAAAAGGAGTTGGGAGATGTGTTGTTGCATATTGTTTTCTATTCTAAAATAGGAAGTGAAACAAACAATTTTGATATCGCAGATGTATGTAATAGCATCTGCGATAAACTTATAGATCGTCATCCTCACATCTATGGAGATGTTAAGGTTGAAAACGAGGAAGAGGTAAAACGCAATTGGGAGCAATTAAAACTCAAAGAAGGTAAGAAAAGCGTTCTAGAAGGTGTGCCAAGAAGTTTGCCTGCTATGGTAAAAGCTAATAGAATACAAGACAAAGTAGCAGGTGTAGGTTTTGATTGGGAACAACCAGAACAAGTTTTTGAAAAAGTAGAAGAGGAGTTAGCCGAATTAAAAGTAGAAATAGCAAAAGGTAACCAAGATGCTATTGAAAGTGAGTTTGGTGATGTTTTATTTTCTATGATTAATTATGCGCGCTTTCTAAAAGTAAATCCTGAAAATGCTTTAGAGCGTACCAATAAAAAATTCATAAAACGCTTTCAATATTTAGAAAGTAAATCTAAAGAACTTAATAAGCCACTAAAAGACATGACCTTATCTGAGATGGATGTCTTTTGGGAAGAGGCGAAATCTCTTTAGTTTATATTTTGTCATTCCGTACTTGATGCGGAATCCACCTTTACACTACCGATTTTTAGATTCCTGCCTTCGCAGCAATGACAAAAGAGAGATATGTTAAAATTATCCTAAATCAAAATCCTTAAGATCCAAACAGAAATTTCTCACGTAAATAAGGTATATAAAGACAACAACGTTTTTATATTCTTAGTAGGAAATCTTAATTATTATTAAGCGGTTGTAATTAAGGTTAATTTAGTTTAGTTAGGGCAAAACCCATCTGTTAGTAGCAGATGGGTTTTGATTTTTATATAAAAAAAGAGATTATAAGAATCTTAAGAATACATCCCACGAATCTTGGTAAGCTTAGCTTTCCAGGTTTCTAGTTCTTTTTTGTGCTTGGCAATGTTTTTATGTACATCTTTTACCAATGGATTATCAGAATCTACATTGGTGAAAAATTGTAAGTTGTTTTCTAGCTGCGTTATTTCAGATTTTACTTCGCCAATTTTCTTACGGATAAAGTTTTGTTCGTTATCTAAAAGTCTGGTATCATTATCGTTATTGGCTAAATTTTCAAGCTTGCTTTCAAATTTTACCATTTCTAACTTAGACTTCTCCATTTTTAGTTTATCAAAAGCATCGTCAATTGCTTTGTAGAATTTGCCATCTATGTAGCGTTTGTTTTGTGGTACATAACCAACTTCCTTCCACTCAGCAATTTTTGTTTTTAAAGTTTCAACATCAGCTTTGTTGTCTCCACTCAGTTCCATAGCTTTTAAGTCTTCAAGCAACTTCACTTTTTTATCAAATGCATCGTATAAATGCTGGTTTTCAGCCTTACGTTGTGCATGCATTCTATCGAAATAGTGGTTGCAAGCATTTTTAAACTGTTTCCAGATTTTGTCGCTATCGCGTCTTGGAACATGACCAATCTTTTTCCAATCGTTTTGAATTTTCTTCATTAAAGGAGTAACAACTGCAAAGTCGTCACTGTCTTTGTTTTCTTCAGCAATTTTGATTAGTTCCTTCTTCTTTTGAAGATTCTCGTATTGGTCTTTCTTTAAATCTTTGTAGAATTTGTTTTTACCTCGATTAAAGTTTCTAACGGTATCTTTAAACTTTGCCCAAGTAGCTTCGTTTACTTTAAGAGGTACTTTCCCTGCATTAAAAAATGCTTCGCGTAGTGCTTCAACTTCTTTTATTTTCTTTTGCCATGCACTGTGAGAGTTAACTGTGTCATCAGCAACAGATTGAATTTTTGCTATGATTTCTTCTTTCTTTTCAAGATTTTTCTCATAAGCTTTGTCTAAATCAGCATAGTAAGCCTGGCGCTTATCATGTATGGTTTTTGTAGCATTGCTAAAACGCTCCCAAATTTCTTCTCTGTGTTCTTTAGCTACTGGACCCAGCTCTTCTTTCCAAAGTTTGTGTAGTACTTGCAGTTCTCTAAAAGCACGATTTACATTATCATCCTTAGCCAATTCTTCGGCACGTTCTATAATCTTTAATTTTTGATCATAGTTGTGCTTAAAGTCCATATCTCTTAGATCGTTATTAAGATGTAAGAAATCGTAAAAACGCTCGACATGATGATGGTAGGTGTTCCATGCATTATTGTACTTATCTCTTGGAATTGGGCCAGCATTGCGCCATTTTTCTTGAAGCTCTTTAAAGGTTTTATAAGTACTTCCCATGTTTTCTTCAACGGAAAGTAGGTCTTTAATTTCTTCGATAATAGCTAATCTGTTTTCGAGATTTTGCTTAAGGTTATGCTCACGTTCTTTGTAATAAGCACTTATAGATTGTTTGTAATCTTTATAAAGTTGGTTGAATAATTTTTTGGTATCGTTGGTGTAGTAGAAGTCTATTTCGTTACCACCATCGTTTATAAATTCTTCTTTCTTTTCTTCTAAAAGCTCACCGAATTTTGCATTGAATTCAGCTTTGATTTCATTGACTTGCTTAGAGATAGTCTGAATTTTATGATGTTTCAAAAGTCTGTTGAGCTCTTCTGCCAAATCTTGCATAGACATAGCATNGTAGTCTTTTTCTTCTACCTCATGACGCTCTGCATTAGATTCATCTTCAGCATCCTCTGCATTAGAAGCTTCAATTTCTGAATGTGCATCAGCGTCTACTTTAGGCTCATTGTCTGAATCTTCAGCAGTTTCAATTTCATTTTTCACTTCAGTAGTTTCTTCAACTTGTGGAGCTGATTCTTCGTGCGGAGCATTGTTTTGTAACTCTACTTCTTTTTTTCCGTCTGCATCTTGCAGGTTATCATTCTCAGACATATGTCAAAATATTTATTAGGAGGTTAAAGATACTAACAACTCGTTGAATTACAAAGCAAATAAAGGGGTGAAGTTTATTTGTGTAATTGTTTAGTCGTTGATTTATTTAATCGTTGGATAATAAGAATGTTGAAGGCTTTGAATAAAGGTTTTTAGAATTTAGTTTCACTAATCACTACTTATTCCAGATTTCCCAAGATTTTTCTGCCTGTAGTTTTAGCATTTCCAAGCCGTTAATGATTNTTGCGCCTTTAATCTTTCCGCAATTAAGAAACTTTGTTTCNTCAGGATTATAGATNAGATCNTACAAAATATGTTTATCTGTTANNCCATCGTANGGAATNTCAGGACATTCATTTANATTNGGAAANGTACCNATTGGTGTACANTTTATAATNATTTGAAATGANGNAATGATGTCTTCNGTCAATTCAGAATAGGTATAGGTAACNCCTTCTTTTTTNGTNCNNGANANATAATGATNNTNAATACNNANTTTCTTTANAGCATNNGCNATNGCTTTAGAAGCNCCNCCTGTACCNAANATTAANGCNNNNTTATGATGTTTNTTTAAATGTGGNTTTAATGANTTNTTNAAACCATNNTAATCNGTNTTAAANCCAATNANNTTGNCTTTTTTNANNTTTATAGTNTTNACNGCACCNATNTTTTTNGCNCGTTTATTNANNTTGTCNAATANNGNAATNACNTCTTCTTTNTANGGAATNGTNACGTTAAGNCCNTTTAANTTNGAAGTNTTTTNAATAATNTCCTTTAGNTCGTCAATTGATTNTANATCAAAATTCACNTAAGAATGTGGTAAATNTTCGTTTTTAAATTTATCGGCAAAATANCCTCTTGAAAATGAATAGGAAATNTTTTTTCCTACCAGTCCGAATTTAAGCTTTAACTTGTCTTGTGCGTTGTCCATACCATTCTAATCCCAAAACAATGAGAATTCCTAAGCCAATATACGCAATTGCAATATAAGTTTCGGTNGTTGCTTCAGGNAAAAAACGCTCGTAATTTGCAATGACTTGTTTACCAGTAGAATCTAAAATATAGCTACCATCACTAGTGGTTTTGTAAATGGTTTCTTTCCAAGGCCAAACCACACCAAGCGACCCAATAATAAAACCAACAATGGTTGCCAACGTAATATTTTTGTAATGGTGTAAAATATAATTTAGAACATGCGAAAATGTTACCAAGCCTGCTACAGAGCCTAAGGTGAAGACACTAAGAACTTTGAGCATTCTTATTCTGGCTTCATTTTTAATAAACTCAAAATTACCTGTAAATATATCTGAAAGTGTATCGTAAAGTGCATTGACTGAGTCTACTAGAAGTAAAACATAATTTCCGAGTAGAATTAAAATAAACGAACCTGAAAAACCAGGAAGTGTCATGCCAGAAACACTTATAATACCGCAGAAAAATACAAACCAAAGATTGTCGTTTTCCTTTGCAGGATCTAAAAAACTAATACTTATACCTATTACAGCTCCAAGGATTAAAGCGATTATAGTTTTACCATTCCAAGCTTTAAAATCTTTGCTTATGTAATAGATGGAGCCTAATATCATTCCGAAAAAAGCACTCCAAACGTAAAGTTCGTAGTTAACAATAAGGTAGTCTAAAATTTTAGAGACACTAAAATAACTAACAATCATTCCTAGAAATAAAAGTCCTAAGAATTTACCATTGATATATTGATAGAAACTTTTAAATCGACCATTAAAAAGTAGTTTGAAAGCAGTTTTGTTAACACGTTGAAGTGAGTAGATAAACTCTTCGTAAAAACCTGCAACAAAAGCAACAACTCCACCAGAAACACCAGGAACCTTGTTTGCAGCACCCATTGCCAGCCCTTTTATGACCAAAAAAATACGATCCTTAAAAGTTCTGGTGCTTTGCATTAGATTTTATTTTTTTGATTTCCTAGTCGCTCTAAAATTAAAATCGTAGCAAAACCAACTACAATAAAGATGATGGCTAAAATTATTTGATTATCTCCTTCATAAGCTGAAGGTAAGATGCTTTGGTCTAACAGCGTCACTACTTCTCCCTCGGAATTAACTCTGGTTTTTAAAACTTTTTTCCATGGCCAAATTTTGTTGAGAGAGCCAATCATAAAGCCGGTTAAAATGGCAAGCGTAAGATTTTTTTGATGTTTAAACATCCAGTTAAGTGCTTTTGAAAATACTTTTAATCCAACAACTGCACCAATAGCAAGCAATACAAACTTTAAAAAGGCATCTTTAAATAATTCCATATTACCTGTAACCAATCCATCTCGTAAATTGTTTATGGTGTCAATTGCAGTCTGATAAGCACCTAAAATAAGTAGGATGAATGCACCTGAAACACCTGGTAAAATCATAGCAATGATGGCAATGAATCCACAGAATAATAAATAAAATGGACTATCTGGTGAGGCAAATGGTTCTGCTAACGTTATGTAATAGGATAGAGCAGAAGTTGCTATAATAGCAATGATTATTTTTGGTGACCATCCTTTTATTTGTTTTGCTATGTATAGAATACTTGCTAGTACCAATCCAAAAAAGAAAGACCATAATAAAATAGGTTCGTTGTGCAAAAGCCACTTTATAAGTTTGGCTAAGGATAAAATACTAATGGCAATTCCAGAAAATAATGCCAAAAGGAATGAGCCATTGATAGATTTCCAGGCGGTTTTAAAACCTTGTTGTTTCCATACTTTAAAAACACCTAGATTTACTTTANCTATACTTTCAATAAGTTCTTCGTAAATACCAGAAATAAAGGCTATAGTCCCACCAGAAACACCTGGTACAACATCGGCAGCTCCCATGGCTACACCTTTAAAAGCAATAATAAGATAGTCTAAAAAACGTCGTTGCATTTCTTTAAATATAAGAAACGCTAAGGTATGGATTTTTTTAGTCGGAAGCCTTCTTTGCTTCCGAAATTATGGCTTTAACCATTGGTCTGTCAACAAGCAAAGGAAATAGTTCAGAAACAATAAAACTATAATCTATATTAAGTCTCAATGCATTTTTTAGATGAAAACGACCTTCTTGCGTTTGATGTGTTGTAAAGTATAAGCCACCAAGTCTGTATTCAATTTCTGGATTTTCGGGATAGAACTCAGCAGCTTGCAGAAGATTATAAATAGAAGCTTCATATTCACCTAAAGCAATTAAAATATCTGACCGATCCAACCACGTATCTAGTTCGTAATTACCAAGCTCCAAGGTTCGTTTGTAGCCAATTTCTGCTTCTTCAAGGAAGTTTAAACGTTTATTAATTGTGGCATAAAGTTTCCAATACAACACATTTTCACCATCAATATTTACGGCATTGCTGATAAACTTCAACGCCTTGTTGTAGTCTAAGCGTTTCATGTAAAACTTAGTAATAGCAATCCATCCTTTGTCTAATAACGCATCATCTTTAATGGTTTTATTAAAAANTTGTACTGCCATATCATCTTGTCCAAGTTTTTCATAACAATATCCAATTCTAAGTAAAGCGAATGATGTAGGTTCATCAAGGGCTAAAGTTACTTTGTAGTTTTCTATAGCTTCTTCGTATTGCTTTAGTTTTTCTAAAACTTTACCTTTTTCAATATAAGCGCCTACAAAAGTATCGTCTGAGATGATTGCAAAATCAAAAGCTGCATTTGCTTTTGCATAATCCTTAATGGTGAAATACTGACGTCCTAACTGATGCCAAGCCACTTCGCAATAAGGATTAGAATCTAAAAAGTTATTGAGATAGCTTATAGCTTCTTCATTCTGGTCTAAAAAATCATAGCAATAAACAATGTTATGCAATGCTGAGTAATCAGAAGTGTCACTTTCTAAACACTTTTTGAAGTAAATCACAGCATTTTCAAACTGATCCAAGAATAAATATTCCATACCTATAAGAGCATATAAATCCGAATCATCTTCTGGAGTAGAAGAGATGTCTATGGCAATTAAAAGCGTGTTAATTGCTTTTTCATGCTCATCTTGTTTAGAAAGTACATTGGCTTTTTGAATGTAAATCTCTTCGTTATTAGGTTCAATATCATGAAGCATATCTAAAATTTCATCTGCTTCTGAGAATTTATTTTCAATAACCAATATTTCTACTTGGAATAATCTTAGGTTGATTGAAGTTGGGTGTTGTTCTAATCCAAGTTTAATGGCGCGTTTTGCTAAGGCAATTTTACCATTTTCAAGATAATGATGAATAATATTCTCAAATTCATTTGAATCGAAAAACAAAATATCATTTGTCTTTAGCATGGACTCAAATCTTGTAAGCGGATAGTTTTCGTCTTCGTGACTATAATTCATAAGCGGTTTTAAGATTCACTACTCTAAATTACAGTTATCATCAAATGTTCTTTGTTAAATGCGTTTTTGTTTTTAACAAATTAATTAACATTGATTTAAACTTAGGTTAAAGTTTGTTTTTGCTTGTAAATCAGAGGTTTGTGTTAAGGTGGGAATATTAAATGTTATCTAAAATTGACGTGATTATTTTACATCCTTCAATAATTTCTTTGCTTGAAATAGTAAGTGGAGGTGTAATTCTTATGGCTTTAGGTTCAAAAAGTAGCCAAAATAGAATCAAGCCTTCATCTTGGGCTTTGAGTATAACCTCGTTAGCAATTTCTGAATTTTCTACTATTGCAGCAAGCATTAATCCTTTTCCTCTTATTTCTTTAATATGTTTATGATTAAGGTGTTTTCTTATTAATTTTTCTTTTTCAAGAGTTTCTTTAATAAGGTTGGATTCTGTGATTTCTTTCAAGGTAGCAAGTGCTGCAGCAGCAATTACAGGATTGCCTCCAAAGGTTGTGATATGTCCAAATTTTGGATTATCGCTTAGACTTAGCATCATGTCTTTAGATGCAGTAAACGCTCCGATTGGTAATCCTCCTCCAAGACCTTTGCCTGTAACAACAATGTCTGGCTGGCAATTATAGTTTTCAAAACCAAATAGTTTGCCTGTTCTACCAATTCCTGGTTGAATTTCATCTAAAATAAAAACAGCACCAACCTCATTGCATCGTTTTTGAACCTTCTGAAGGTAATTATTCTTTGGTTCAATAAAACCAGCACCACCTTGTATGGTTTCTAAAATTACAGCAGCTGTTGTATCAGTGATTTGTTCTAGGTCAGTTTCAGAATTAAAAAATATATGCTTAATATCTGGTATTAAAGGTAAAAAAGGAGCTTTACGTTCTTCATAATCCATAAGGCTCAACGAACCCATAGTGTTGCCGTGATAGGAGTTTTTTGCTGCAATAATTTCTGTTCTACCTGTATAGCGTCTAGCAAGTTTTAAGCTACCTTCTATGGCCTCAGTACCAGAATTTACAAGATAAGTACTCTCTAATGGTTCTGGTAAATGGCTGGCAATAAGTTTAGAAAGCTCTAAAGCAGGTTCTTGAATGTATTCTCCGTAAACCATTACATGAAGGTATTGGTCTGCTTGTTCCTTTATAGCGTTAACAACTTTAGGATGGGAATGTCCTAATGAACATGCTGATACACCTGCAACAAAATCTAAATATGACTTTCCGTTTTTGTCAAAAATATACGAGCCTTTAGCATGGCTTATTTCCATAGCCAAAGGATGAGGAGATGTTTGAGCCTGATATTTAAAAAATTCGTTTTGCAATTATTGACCTCCTTTTGCTTTCAGTTTTTTAGTCTTATCAGAAACTTTTGCAGGTTTGCTTTTTGGTATCGAATCTGCTTTTGCTTTCATTGCAGGTGACTCTACTTTTTGCTTAATTCCTTTAGGATTAGTCGCTCCTTTATCTTCTTCTTTAGGAAGATTTCGGGCAGCCTTATTTGGTTTATTAGGTGTGTCCTTGCCTGCTTCTTCAACACGTTCAATAATACTATCATCAAAGAAATCTTCTGGTGGCACGTAATCATCTAAACCAGATATTTTTGGTAAGTCTAGAGGCGGATCATCTTTAAATAGATCCTCTACAGATCCTGGGCGTTCTTCACCTCTCCAGTCAAAACCTCTTAATCTCCTGGCGTTTCTAGGGAAATCAGGTTCTGGAAAGATATTACCATCAATCTGATTGATAAATCTTACTTCTTCAATAGCTTGTTCTACAATTTGAATATTAATACTACCAGATTTAGATTTTTGAATTCCTATGAGTTCATTGGTTTCATTTCGCATGTATCTAATAGTCTCGGCATTTTTAATGATGTCTACATTATAGAGTTCATTATCTCTAAACAGACCAATTAATTGTTGACCTTTTATTTGGTTATAACCATCTTCACTAATAGTATCCTTACTCACCAAAAATGCGTTATTGAATACTTTTAGAGAGTCTAGTTTCTCAGTTTCGGTATTAGAAATTAGATGAATGGTATCTCCTGTCATTTGGTTACCAATGTTCCATAACACAGGTTTGCGAGCTGTTGCAAAAGCATCTGTTGAGCTATATCTACTTAGGTTTATGAGTTCAGTTAATCCAGTTTTATGGTCTACATGAATAGAATCTGCCTTACCAGCCAAATCACTTTTATAGAGTTTGGCATTGTAATAAGCTCTAGTAATACGATTATCTTCATTGCCTGTAACCATTAAGGTGTCTGCATGCAAATACACAGAATCTTTTTCTTGTACAGTGATAGCTAAAGCACGTTTGGTAATAAAAACAGAATCTTTATCGCGCCAAACCTCTGCGTAGTGACCTTTTACAATACTATTGTTTATGGTATCTGTAACCTTTATATTATTGGTTGCTGATGCAAAACTACTGTCACGATCAAAATAGATACTATCGCCTTCAATTCTTCTGTTGTCGTAGTCTATTTTTGCATTTCGTTGAAAATAGCCTGTATTGTCATTAGTGTCATAAAAACCACGCTCTGTATAGATTTTACTTTCCTCTCCTACGATGGTAGAAGGTCCAAATAAATATGCATGTCCATTATCAGGGAAAAAATCTAGGCGTTCAGTATTTAAAGTATAATCAGGATTTACAAGTACCACATCTTTAGTAAACTGATACTTTTTACTGTTCATGTAATAACGACCTATTTGACTTGTAATGGTTCCGGAAGAATCTCTCACAACTTTACCACTAGTGTCATAATAGGCTAGTTGGCGGATTCTGTCAAAATACAATTTATCTGTAGTTAATACCGAATTTGGCTCGGTTAAAACTACTTCTCCTTGAGCAAATGCTAACTCGGTTTTACCACTGTATTCTACATATTTGGCAACCATATTAATAGAGTCGCCTTGCTTAACTAATACCTTTCCAGAACCACCGCTGTAGGCTTCAATATAATCTTGGTCTTGATAGTACACGGCTTTATCACACCAAAGATTAACACCTTTGTGAATAAAATGTACTTGCTGAGAATCATCTCTAAGAAAAATTAAAGCACCATCTTCTACATCTGGATTTGATGTTGTAATACCTGAGTATTCTACGACTATTTTTTGCTTGTCTTGAGCAAAGCTAAACGAAGAAATACAAAGCGTAATAATTAAAATTAGATTCTTTAAACTATTCAAAGCCATATGGTTTTTAAAAAATAACACTAATAGATTAGCTTTAGTATGGGTTAACAGTTTTTTTAACAGAATCTATAATTCAAAAATTACACTGTTTTTCTAACAATCGTCTGTTTACGATCAGGACCAACAGATACTATTGTAATAGGGATATTAAGTTCTTTTTCTAAAAACTCAACATAAGCATTAAAAGCCTCAGGTAATTGAGATGCTTCTGTCATACCAGTTAAATCTTCAGACCATCCTTTTACTTCTGTGTAAATTGGTGATACGTTTTCTTCTTCAATATTGTATGGAAGGTGTGTAATTGTTTCACCTTTATAATTGTAGGCTGTACATACTTTTAAGGTTTTAAAACCAGACAGTACATCACCTTTCATCATTATTAATTGAGTAACACCATTAACTTGACAAGCATAGCGAAGTGCTACTAAGTCTAACCATCCACAACGTCTTGCACGACCTGTTGTTGCTCCAAATTCGTGGCCAACACGTCCCATAGTTTCTCCATCTTCATCAAATAATTCCGTTGGAAAAGGACCAGAACCAACACGTGTTGTGTAGGCTTTAAAAATACCAAAGACATCTCCGATTTGATTTGGCGCAACACCTAAACCTGTACATGCACCGGCTGCAGTTGTGTTTGATGATGTTACAAACGGATACGTTCCAAAATCAATATCTAAAAGCGATCCTTGAGCACCTTCAGCTAAAATAGTTTTACCAGACTGTTGTGCTTGGTGAACGTACTCTTCAGAATCAATAAACTTTAGTGTTTTTAGAGTTTCTATAGCTTCAAAGAAATCAGTTTCTAATTCCTTTAAATCGTATTGAATGTCTACATTATAAAAGTCTATCATAGCTTCGTGCTTATCTGCCAAAGCTCTGTATTTTTCTTTCCAGTCAGCTAATTCAATATCTCCAACTCTAATACCATTTCTTCCGGTTTTGTCCATATATGTTGGACCAATTCCTTTAAGAGTAGAACCTATTTTTGCTTTTCCTTTTGAAGCTTCACTCGCAGCATCCAATAAGCGATGCGTAGGTAAAATGATATGTGCCTTACGCGAGATGCAAAGGGATTTTTTATAATCAACATTTTGCTCATCTAACTTGTCTAATTCCTTTTTAAAAATAACAGGATCTATAACTACACCATTACCAACTAGGTTTACAGTGTCGTCATGAAAAATACCAGAAGGTATAGTGTGCAAAACATGCTTTCTGCCATTAAAAACTAAGGTGTGACCAGCGTTTGGCCCACCTTGAAAGCGTGCAATAATATCGTATTTAGAGGTGAATACATCGACAATTTTACCTTTGCCTTCATCTCCCCATTGTAATCCAAGTAGTAAGTCTACTGCCATTTTAAAAAATTAGTTAGTCTTCTTTTTTACGGTTACCGTAAAAGTATAGTGAATGATTAGTTATTTCAATGTTAAAAACCTCTTCGATGGTCTTTTTAATAGATTGAATGCGTGGATCACAGAATTCTATAACTTCACCTGTGTCGGTAAGAATGACGTGGTCGTGTTGCTTATCAAAATATGATTTTTCATAGTGTGCCTGGCTTTGGCCAAATTGATGCTTGCGTACCAATGCGCACTCTAAAAGTAATTCTATGGTATTATAAAGTGTAGCTCTACTTACACGATAGTTTTTATTTTTCATTTTAATGTATAAAGACTCGATATCAAAATGTTCTTCGCTATCGTATATTTCCTGAAGTATGGCGTAACGTTCAGGTGTTTTTCTATGGCCTTTATCTTCAAGGAATTGTGTAAAAACTCGTTTTACAATTTCCTGATTACTTTCTTCTGTTGTTGCATTCATAATTAAGGTGCAAATTTACATAAAAATATAGGATAAGAATGATTTAATTTTGGATTATAGTTGAAAGAAATGAACAAGTTTTCAAGACTATTAATCTGTAAAAATCAAACTCTTACTACTTTGTCTATGCCATTAATTGTTTTAAGTTTATCTATGAGATTTTTAAGCATAGCTTGGTTTTTTACTTCAACCGTTATGTCGCCGTTAAAAATACCATCGTCACTAGAAAAACTTATACTTTTCATGTTAACATGAAGGTTTTCGGAAATGAGTTTTGTTATATCGTTTACTAACCCAAGATTATCTATTCCAGATAACTTAATATGAGAAGTGTAAACGCGTTGACTAGAATCTATCCATTTAGCAGATTGTATTCTGTAGGCATAGTTAGACTGCAAACTTACTGCATTTGGACAGTTTTTTTTGTGAACCTTTATTCCGTCATTTATGGTAACAAATCCAAATACTTTATCTCCAGGAATTGGGTTGCAACAATTAGCAAGTGTGTAGTTGAGACGCTCTTCTTCCTTACCAAAAACCAACATATCGTACTTGGAAGTAATCTCTTCCTTGTCTATATCCTTGTTTGGCGCATCTGGTTTACGGATTTTGCTTTTTATATAGCTCATAAAGGCGTTGCTTCTGGATGAAGCAAAGGCCTTGAGTTTAGCGTTATCTATAGTGCCAATACCAACACGATAAAATAAATCTAAAGATGTTTTAAGCTTGAAATAATTGACCAACTCATTCACACTTTTTTCATTGAGTGTAATTTTGAGTTGCTTTAACTTACGTCTAAGAATTTCCTTGCCTTCTTCGGCTATTTCTTTGGTATGTGCATTTAATGCCGATTTAATTTTACTACGTGCTCTTGCAGTTGTGGCGTAGTCTAACCAGTTAGCGTTTGGCTTGGCGTTTTCTGAGGTTAATATTTCTACACGGTCTCCACTTTGTAGCTCGTGACTAAGAGGTACTAATTTGCCGTTGACTTTTGCACCACGAGTTTTCATTCCAACTTCGGTATGAATACTAAATGCAAAGTCTAGTGGAGTAGCTCCTTTTGGTAATGACTTTAAATCTCCTTTTGGAGAAAAAACAAAGATTTCTTTTGAGTAGAGGTTTAGTTTGAATTGTTCAACAAAATCTACAGCATTAGCCTCGTTGTTTTCTAAAGCTTCTTGAAGTCTGTTGATCCATAGGTCTAAACTATCTTCTTTATCGTTGGCATTTTTGTATTTGTAGTGTGCTGCATAGCCTTTTTCGGCAATCTCATTCATACGCTCACTACGAATTTGTACTTCTACCCAACGGCTTTTTGGTCCTACAACAGTAATATGAAGCGCTTCGTAGCCTGTAGATTTAGGTGACGAAATCCAATCGCGCAAACGAATTGGGTTTGGTGTAAAGTGGTCTGTAACGATAGAATAAATTTTCCAAGCCAGAAACTTTTCGTTTTCAAAATCTGATTTGTAGATAATTCTAACGGCAAACTTGTCGTACACCTCGTCAAACGAAACTCCTTGTTTTACCATTTTTCGACGTATGCTAAAAATGGATTTTGGTCGTCCTTTAATTTCGTAATTAAGACCTTCTTTGTTTAAGGATTTTTCAATGACTTTAGAAAAGGCTTTAATGTAAGCATCTTGTTCTTCCTTGCTTTCTTGCATTTTCTCTAGTATGTCATTGTAGACTTCGGGTTCGGTATATTTTAATCCTAAATCCTCTAGTTCGGTCTTAATATTGTAAAGTCCAATTCTATGGGCTAATGGAGCATAAATGTATAAGGTTTCTGATGCTATCTTTACTTGTTTATCTGCACGCATAGAGTCCATAGTTTGCATATTATGCAAACGGTCTGCAATTTTAATGATGATAACACGCACATCTTCGTTTAGCGTTAGCAGCATTTTACGAAAGTTCTCTGCTTGTAGAGATACGTCCATTTCCTTATTAAGAACAGATATTTTTGTAAGTCCGTCTACAATACGAGCAACGGTTTCGCCAAAAAGACGCTCCATATCATCAATGGTGTAGTTAGGATTGTCTTCAACCACATCATGAAGTAGAGCTGCAGCAATAGACGTAGCGTCTAGACCAATCTCTTGTGCCACAATTTTAGCCACAGCAATTGGGTGAAAAATATAAGCTTCTCCAGATTTGCGACGTTGATCTTTGTGCGCATCTAGTGCTACCTCAAAAGCATGACGAATGAGTTTTTTATCGTCTTTGCTTAAGGTCTGATAGCTTACTCTGAGTAACTCTTTGTAGGCTTTTGCAATGGCTGCATTTTCTTTTTCAATGTCTACTTCTGTCATAAGAACTAAAGTAAACAAAGTCTATGAGATAGGCAATGGGTTTTTTGGAAGATTTTTTTGATGGTTTGTTACAGGTTAGTTGCTTACTTAAGTACTAAAAATACCAAGTAAGTCAAAGGTGGAAAATCAGTGGCGATTTTCATAAGTAGCTTCTAACTTGCAATTTATTATAACGTTGTTGTGAGCAGTTTCTTATTCCTTAATTAGTTTTCCAAATTGGAAATTATTCTTATAAGTTATTTTATAGAAATATAATCCTTTAGGAATTGTAATAGCTTCGAAATTTAAAACAGACTCATTCTCTATTGATTTTCTGTAAACAATTGCACCATTTAAGTTAAAAAGAATAAACTCACTTAACTCCTGAATATCCTCTGTTATAATTTTAAGTTCGTTTGAAAATGGGTTGGGATAAACCTTTAATTTGGCTTCAGTTTCTGGAACTTCATTTATATTCATTGTATTCGAAAAAGAGTATTTCTGCGTTAGTGTATCTCCATTTCCGGTTCCTGTTACGTACAAATTTAAGTTTTCATCCATTGTTACCGATTTAATTACCGAGTCTCCTCCCAGTCCTTGAGATCTTAAAGTATCAATTGGCTCTCCTAAATCATCAAGAACAACCGCTAAATAATTATAACCACCACTTAAATTGTCTTGACTTTGTCCTCCAACTGTTATATAGTTGTTATTTCCTAAAAATAATTTATTACCTACATCTGCAGCATTTGTGCCTAAATTTTCGTATCTGTAATTATAAATTAAATCTCCTTGGGGTGAGATTTTGTTAACTTGTATATCTGCATTAGTGTAATTTGTTGTACCATATCCTTCTCCATAATGCCGTCCTGTTATATAGATATTGCCATTCTCGTCTGAAATAATATCGTGTACTTGATCGGCTGTTACATTGTCAGGAAGGTCAGATGTAACTTCAAATACCCACTCTTGGTTGCCTAATTGGTCGTACTTAAATAGTCTAAAATCTCCAAACATCCCTATATAAGAGTTTCCAATATTATCAATATGGCTTCTGATTAAATTTCCTTCATATGAAGTTTCGCTAGAAGATATTAATTCTCCTGTTAGTGTGTGCTTTAGGATTAGCAGTTTGTTGCCTGGTTCTGGATAGGTGCTATATGCAAAACCAAGAGATATAATTGAGTTATCAATGATTTTTGTAGTTAAACCTCGATGTCTACTTAAATTATCCGAAGAATGAACATAGTCCCAAATATAATTACCAGCAGAGTCAAATTTGCAGACAAACATTTCTGTTGAATTCCACTCCCAGTTGACATATCCTGTTAGAAAAATATTTCCGTTAGAATCAATAGCTAAATTTTGGGGAACACTCCAGTCATATTCGTTTGAGTATAAACTTTCCCAAAGAATATTTCCATCGTCATTTAATTTTATTATAACACTTTTTGATTCTTGGTCGCTTGTTTCGCTAACACCAGTAACTATAATATCGTTATTGTTGTCAATAAAGATTCCAGTCATATAGTCGTCACTTTGATTAGAAATGTCAATTAGTTGTTTCCAAATTAAAGAACCGTTATTAGAATATTTAATTACCAAAAAATTGGAATTGCCACTCTCAAAAGAGTTTCCGCCCACAATTACATTATTATCTGAATCTAATCGAATCTTTTGACATTCATACGAGAAGACATTAGCGCAATCTGAAGTGTATGGAATGACTTGAGAATTGTTTTCTTGGCTCCATTCCATTGTGTATTGATTTTGAGCTAAAGTGTCATTCAAGCTAATAAAGTAAATACCAATTAAAATTATACTTATTAATTTTTTCATCTTTTTTATTTCTTTATAGTAAACCCAACTGGTGCTTTTAACTTTGAAGAGTCATACATGTTAATGTATATTGAAACGGTATCTTTTGCGTTTTCCCAAGTAACACGATAATTGTCTAGCATTACGCTACCAAATCCAAAAGGATCGTTATCACTTTTAACAGGGCAACAACTCCCAGCTCTATAGTATGATATTTTTTCGCCATTTGGTCCTGCCAGTGCATTAAGAAATCTTCTTTCGTTTCTTGGACCTTCAGAGTTTTTAGCTCCTCCAACTTCAACTGGGTTTTTTGGTGAGTAGCCATAGGTTTTATCTGTAGATATTTCTGTAACTAAAAATGTACTATTATCTCGAAGGATTTGAGCTGAGTTTTTGGAAGCCTCCTTAGTTGCTGAGCAAGAAAAAAAGATTGTTAGTATTCCTAATATTAAAAGTTGTCTATTCATTTCAGTGTTTTTTTTTATTGTTGGTAAGTGTTATAGAACATAAATCCATTTCAGTGATATATATCACTAATAACGAAGAACGACTTTTTATTTCATAAAGTCAAGTCTATGAGCTAAGTAATATTTTTTTTACAACTTTTCTTTAATGGCTTTTCGCCAAAAGTAAATTCCAAAAACACAGGTAACAATAGCGAACATAATTCCGTTTTCGCCATGCCAATGTTCTGCACCTTGGGTTTTAATTGTTAGAGGTGGTAGTATTTTTTGTATGTACACATTGCTTACCGCATGAAATAGTACTGCAGGCCAAAGACTTTTAGATTTAAAAGTGTAGTAGGCCATTATAAACGACATAGAAATAATTACGATAAAGAATGTTATAAATTCTAATAGTACATTATTGCTATAGTAAACAAGTAGCGGCCAGTGCCATGCTGCCCAAATAACTCCACTAACAATGGATACACCTGTAAAGGAAAGTACTTTTCTTAATTCGTAGATAAAAAAGCCTCTCCAACCGATTTCTTCTCCTAATGTTGTTGCCGATGCTCTTATTACTTCTACGGTTCCTAATAAGAGGATAGCTATGATTGTGATAGATGTTGGACTTAATGTGCCAATACCAAACAAACCAAGTTCTTTACCCCATTCTGTAATGGATACTTTACTGGCTAAGCTTCCAAAGCCTAAAGTCCAGATAAGTAAATAAGTGATTATGGCATATAATGCAGGAATTAAATATGACAGTCGGATGTATTTCCAATTTCCCCAATTCCAATTTAAAGATGAAATTTTGCGCCCTATTATTTTTAAGGTAATAAATGCAGCTATTGCAGGACACCACATTATGGCACCAACATATATTCTTGAGGGAAAAAAATTTACTATGGCATAATGAAAAGGTGATGTAAGGGCAACAACTAAAACAAGAAATAGAAAGATTGTTTTCCAAACTTCTTTTCTTTCAGATGGATTTTTAAGCATTTGGTTTTCTGATTGGTTTGTTTTATAGAGACGAAAGGTGTGTGTTTTTGTTACATAGAGCGTCTCACCTCAATCAAATAACTTATGTGTTAAGTTAATGAAGTTTGACTATTGGTTCTGCATGAAGTAAAGCTTTGTAAACTTTTAATCAATCTTATTTACACGATAATAATCAAAGTCAACATAACCACCAGCCTCTTCTGTAGCGAAATTAAATAACCCAAATCGATAACCCATAAAGTGCTTGGTGAAGGTATATACCATGTTTAAAGTATTGCCTATTTTTTGCCAGTTCTCACCATCGAGACTATAATAAAAATAGGCTTCATCAGCTTCAAAATCGCAATCTATTTTAAAATACACATTTTCTTGATGAAGAGGAATTCGTTCTATCTCTTTGAACGAATCACTTAGTTTGTTTATCATTTTGATGCCCTGTTTTTGGTCTTCATCTTCAAAACCCAATCTAGACTGCGTCATTACAATGAACATTTTATCATTTTCTTTCTTTACACCGACGTAACCGAATTTGTTTTGAAAAGCAATAAGACCTGCAACATCGCCATTTCTCATTTTACTAACCTTCACTAAGGTTGTTGCCGAAGATTTAGGGCCAAACGTACGTTGGGTAAGTGTGTTTTTTGCGAATAATACATTTTTGTCTATACGACCTGTTGTAATACGCAGTCGACCAGGATTTTGAAGAATAGCCCAGTTTTTGTTATCAGGATTATGATTCCATTGCCATGCTAGCGGAAGTTTTGGGTCATTTTCTTTTCGTTCAAACTCATCAGAAGCTACAATGCCAAAAATACCATTTGAATTATCTGGTAAATCTAGGGTTTCGGGAACTTTGCCATCAGTTCCTAAAACAGGCCAATCATTTTCCCATTTAACAGGAACTAAGTAGGGAATTCTACCAACACTTCCTCGGTCTCCAAAAAGCATGGCATACCAATTTCCGTCTGGAGTGTCAATTAATCCACCTTGTGCAATATGTTGGTCTTGAAGTACCACACGACCTTCATAAGGACCTGTAATTTTATCAGCTCTATGCACAATTACTGTGCGTGCCCAATGACTTTTAGGTGAGGCAATATTGAAAAGGTAATATTTTCCGTTTATTTTACGTATTTGGCAGCCTTCACCAGGCAAACCTCCAACTTCATCTTTTCCAAAAACTAAGTTGACATTATCTATAATTATTTTTTCTATACCGTTTGGTTTTATTGCTGATGCATCTGGAAGTAATTCAATAAGCTTTATAGTTCCACCTCCGTAAAGCATATATACCTTACCATCATCATCAAAAAAGAGAGAGTTGTCATGAAGAACAGGTTCAAAAGAATGGGACTCCCAAGGTCCTGTTTCAATATTTTTTGTTTTGTAAACATGAGTTTTGCCTGATGTGGCAGAAAAAGTGGAAACATAGAATGTGTCATTATGATAACGAAGGCTACTTGCCCAAGACCCTTTTCCGTAGGTTTCTTGACCATTTTCAAGATTCATTTTATCATTCTCTACTAAACGGTCGTATGCATAACCAGCGATTTCCCAGTTGACTAAATCTTTGGATTTCATGATTGGTAACCCTGGACTCATATGCATTGTGGTGCTACTCATATAGTAAGTATCACCAACTCTAATGGTGCTAACATCTGGAACATCTGCCCATATAACAGGGTTTTTAGCAACTTGAGCATAAATGCTAACTAAACTCAAGTTGAAAAGTGTAATTAAAACAGTTAGTATTATTCTCGAAATATGATTTTCTTTTATCATTGTTAGCCTCAGATTGTTGATTAATGCTTAATTATAAGATAACCAAGTTCGGCTTTTTCTGTTATAAAATCAAGTTTTAAATTTTCTTTAAATTTCTAACACGTTCTAACAACGTTGGATGTGAATAGTGCATAAACACATAAGCTTTGTGAGGAGTTAAATTACTTAAACTGTTCTTTGAGAGCTTTTTTAAAGACGTAATTAGTGGCTCAGCTTTGTAGGTGTTTTTGGCATAATCATCCGCTTGATATTCAAAAACTCTTGAAACGTAATTCATAATCAAACCTGTAATTTCTGAAATGGGCGAGTAGAGCAATCCAAAGGCAATTAACCCAACATGAAAACTAGGTTGCTCTACACCAATAGCATTAGATAATAATGGATTTGAAATAAAAATCGATAAAATGTATAATGTCAATCCGGTAAGTAAAACAGAAGCAATCAAATTGAAAATAATATGATTGCGCTTATAGTGCCCTACTTCGTGTGCCAAAACTGCGACAATTTCTTCATCGTCTAAATCATTGACCAAAGTATCGTAAAGTGTAACACGCTTTTCACTTCCAAAACCCGAAAAATACGCATTGGCTTTAGTGCTACGTTTAGAACCGTCAATGATGAATATTTTGTTCAGGCTAAAACCAACAGAAGCAGCATAATTAGATATTTTTTGTCGTAAATCTCCATCTTCTAGAGGTGTTTGCTTATTGAACATAGGCACAATGAGCTTAGAGTAAAACATGTTCATAAATACCGTGAATACGGTTACAATTCCCCAAGCATACAGCCAAAATTGATTTCCTGTAATTTGATAAAACCAAATAATTAAGGCAATGATACCACCACCTAATATGGCCATCATTACTAAGCCTTTTAATTTATCTAAGATAAATGTCTTTTTTGTGGTTTTATTAAAGCCAAATTTTTCTTCAATCACAAAGGTTTTGTAATAAGCAAATGGTGTAGTAATTATGTCGCTAGCAATCATAATAATTCCAAAGAAAATTAATCCAATAATGATAGGGTTATCAGAATATTTTCTGGCTATATTGTCTACATATTCAAAACCATCTAAAAACAGAAAACCTAAGGTTAATACTAATGAAAATGAAGAAGACCAAATACCAAATTTATAATTGACTTTTTTGTAAGCTTGCGATTTTTTGTATTCGTCTTCATCGTAAACATCATTTATTTCAGAAGGAACAACATCGTTAAAATGTTTGGCATTTAACGCATCTAGAATTTTATCCTTTATAAAGTTGATAAGGATTATGGTTATGATGATGTAGAAAAGGGTTTGCGCTGTCATTATGATTAGTAATTAATAATGAATGATTAATAATTTAGTTATTCCTTTGAAGATTGTATAATCTTAAATAATATTTTTAGGATGCTTAAGAGTTCTTTTTCTAATTCTTCAAATTCCTCTATGGTAATATAGCTAGTGTCTTTTAGTATTCTAAGCCAGTAGTGAGTTTCTCTCGCTTCTTTATATGAAATAGACATTTTTGCTCTAAAGTCTTTTTTAGAAATCCCTCCAATAGCTTCTTCAACATTGGCACCAATGGAGGTTCCTGATTTTAATAGTTGTCTTGATAATACGTACTCTTTATTGGTAATTAGCGTTTTACTGAGATGCACTATTTTGATAGCAAAATTATAGGACTTGGTTGCAATTATATTCTCTTTCATTACTAATTCTTCATCAATCATTATTCATTAATTCGCCTTTGGCGAACTGCTTCAAAAATAAGAATTCCTGCAGCAACAGAAACATTCATAGAGTCGATAACACCTTGCATTGGTATACTAATGTTTTGTGTAGCTGCATCTCGCCATTCTTGGGTTAGTCCTGTGGCTTCTGTACCAACCACAATAGCTGTTGGTAAGGTGTAATCTTGCGTATGATAAGGCTCAGATTCTTGCAGAATAGCAGAGAAAATGTTGAAATTGTAATGCTTCAAAAAATCGATAGCTTCAGTAGTGCTTGCCATCGCAATTTGTGTTGTAAAGACACAACCAACACTAGAGCGTATAATATTTGGATTGTACAAGTCTGACTTTGGGTTGGCAATAATCACAGCGTCTACATTAGCAGCATCAGCAGTTCTTAATAAAGCACCAATATTACCTGGTTTTTCGGGTGCTTCAGCAACTAAAATCAAAGGGTTTTTGTTAGTGAGTTTTAAATCTTCAAGTTGGTGTGCTTTACTATTTACGACAGCAATAACACCTTCTGTGGTGTCTCGATGTGCCAATTTTTGAAAAACTTCTTTAGAAATTTCAATAATATCAATACCATATTGCGACATGGCTTTTGCCTCACTTTCAGAAAACAAATCAGGGAAAAATAAAAGTGTTTCAATTTTGTAGCCACCTTTTATCGCCAAAGACAGTTCGCGTTTCCCTTCAATTAAAAATTGTCCTGTTTTTTTGCGTTGTCTAGACTTGTCTTTTAATTGATTAAGTTGTTTAATAAGAGGGTTTTGTGGGCTGGTTATTGATTTTGTCATATATTTGAGAGTCTTTGATAAGTGCAAATTTACGCCTTAAATTATTAAGGTGTTTCAATTTTAGCTCAATTGAAGCGTAACCATTAATCAGTTTGTACATACACACTATGCTATTAAACCAATCAATTATGAAAAAACTTTTACTTGCATTTTCTTTTTGCTTCTTTTTATTGAATTCATATTCTCAAATTGCAAATCAACCATCAGATTTAATGGTTTGTGATGACGATAATGATGGTTATGCCGAATTTGACTTAACAATTACTGAGCCGGAAGTTTTAGGTAGTCAAAGTTCACTGGATTTCAGTGTTTCGTATCACGAAACCCAAACAGATGCTATTATTGGTGATTATCCTATTGCATCTCTTTACGTTAATATTGTTCCTAATATGCAAGTGATTTATATAAGAGTGGAAGATTTAAGTTCTGGTAGTGTAGCAACCACTTCTGTTAATTTGGTGGTGAACCTGACGCCAGAAACAACAGTAATCTCAGATTATGAAATTTGTGAGATTAACTCAGATGGTTATGCAGAATTCGATTTAACCACAAAAAATGCAGAGATTTTAAATGGGCAAAATCCAGCTTTATTTAGTGTGAGTTACTATGCTAGTGTAGTAGAAGCAGAATTACAAATGAATGTATTACCTAGTCCTTTCACCAACTATACCAATCCCCAAACCATATATGCAGCCATAACAGACAATTCAACAGGCTGTTTTAGTACAATAAGTTTTGATTTAGTAGTTAATGAAGCAGCGCAAGCAAACCCTGACTTACAAACAATTGTCTATCAGCAATGCGATGATAATATTGAAACAGATGGTGACCCAAGTGATGATAGTTCTCAATTTGATTTATCATTTTTTGATTTTCAAATTCTAGATGGTCAGTCTCCTTCACTATACACATTAAGTTATTTTGCAACACTAATGGATGCTGAGGCTGGTGTAAATCCTTTGCCAACACTATATCAAAACACAACGAACCCTCAGATTATTTATGCCAAAGTAGAAAATTCAACAGGCTGTTACGATATCGCAGAAGCTACCTTGATGGTAACTCCTATACCTTATTTGTCTATAGAAGATACGATATTGTGTGTAGACGAATCTGTAACAATCGACACAGGTTTAAGTAGTGATGATTACGCTTTTCTTTGGTATGTCGATGGATTTATTATTTCAGGAGAAACTTTACCAACATTAACAGTTGATTCACCTGGACCTTACACGGTTCAGGTAATAGATCTTCAGAGTTCTTGTAGTGTTATGACAGAGTTTTGGGTAACAGAATTGCCTTGTCCAGATGCCGACTCTGATGGTGTAGATGATAGTGAAGAAGATATTAATAACAATGGTAATTTAGATGATGATGATACTGATGGTGATGGTATACCAAATTATCTAGATGACGACGATGACGGAGATAATGTCTCTACCGAAGATGAGATTGCAGAGCTTTTAGGTCGCAATAGCTCTGGTACACATCCTTTTGTAGATACAGATAATGATATGATTGAAAACTATTTAGATGATGACGATGATGGCGATGGTGTGCTTACCATAGATGAAGATTATAATAATAACGGAGACCCAACAGATGATGATACCAACTCTAATATGATTCCGGATTATCTTGAAGCAGCAGTTGCCCTTAGTTTGGAATCATTACATAAATTGTCTTTTAAGTTGTATCCAAATCCAGCAAAAGATATGGTAACAGTAACATTGAGTCAAAATATATTGAATACAACAGATATTTCTTTAATAGACATTCAAGGTAAGACGATTAATATTCCGAAAAAGGAATTTAATAGTACTGTGGAATTAGATGTATCCTCTTTAAATGCAGGTTTGTATTTTATCCAGCTTAGAAACGGAAACAACTTAATTATTGAAAAACTGATTGTTGAATAAAGTATAGAATATAATATGTTTTAAAAGCTTCAGATTAATTCTGAAGCTTTTTTTGTAATGTACAGATTTGAGTTTCGTCCAAATTACCAACTAATAAAACTAACCATGAAAAAAGCAATTTACCTTTTATTTTTAACTGTATTATTTTCAGCTTGTAAAAACGAAAAACAAACAGAATCTACAGTTATAAATGAAGTAGCAAAAGAAGACATTACAACAAGTATTTATCCAGAGTCAATTACTAAAGTGTTTAATGCACACGGTGGAATAGATACTTGGAATACTATGAAGTCACTTTCCTTTACAATGGAAAAACCAAATGGAAAAGAAGTAACTACCCTAAATCTACAAACCAGAGCCGAAGTTATTGAAACTCCTGATTATAAAATGGGTTACGATGGCACAACGCAATGGGTTTTAGAAAAGGATAATAAACCATACAAGGGCAATGCTAAGTTTTACAAGGGACTTATGTTTTATTTTTATGCGATGCCTTTTGTTTTAGGAGATGATGGTATTATGTATGAAGATATTGAACCACTTACTTTTGAAGGAAAAACCTACAAAGGAATTCTAATTTCTTACGAATCAGGAATTGGAGAGTCACCAGATGATCAATATAAAATTTACTACGATGAAGCCACAGCTGAAATGGCATGGTTAGGATATACGGTAACTTTTGGTAAGGATGAAAAGAGTAAAGATTTTCATTTTATTCGCTATAACAATTGGCAAACCATTAATGGTTTGAAATTACCTAAATCAGTAGATTGGTACATGTACGAAAACAACCTGCCAACAGAAAAAAGAAATACAGTAGAATTTATTGATGTTTTGTTATCTGAAGAAGCACCAGATAGCACAATGTTTAAAATGCCAGAAGGAGCAACTGTAGTAAAATGATAAAAATTTGTCAATCTGAACTTGTTTCAGATTCTCATTTATGTTCTAGATTTGAAACGCGTTCAGAATTACATCAACTAAAAAAAGCGAGCTTTTCAGCTCACTTTTTTAGTTTTAACTTTTAGAAACTTATGGTTAAACAAGAACTATAATAAAAATGATAATTATTAAAATGGCTGCAGTTATGGCTATTTTAGTATTGCTTTCAAAAACTTGAGATAAGAGATCTAAAATGAAACTAATTACGTTTTGCATTTTTAATATAAATCACTTTTGCTTGACTTCCTGATTCTCATATTTTTCAGAATAACGCTTCCAGAGCTTAGTTTGATGTGTTTCTAAACTAATGTTTCTACCATCAATAAATGCATGAGTTAATTTGTTAGTTCGCATATCTAAGGCATCACCTTCGCTAATAAAGAGTGTTGCGCTTTTGCCAACTTCTAAGCTTCCATACATATCGTCAATACCCATTATTTTGGCCGCATTTAATGTTATTAATTTAAGCGCTTGCTCTTTCGTTAAGCCATGAGCTACTGTAGTACCTGCGTAAAATGGTAAATTTCTAGAGTTCATACGTTCCATTTGTCCGCTAGTTTCTAAAGATACCAATACACCTGCATCCACTAATATTTTAGCTTGCTTAAAGGTGTAATCATAATCATGGTCTTCTAATTCTGGTAATGAATGTACACGTTGCAACATTACTGATACATTATTTTGTTTTAACACATCGGTAACATCGCCAGCTTGGTAACCACCAACAATAGTTAACTTTTCTATACCTTGATTTTTTGCAAAGTTTACAGCGTCTGTAATACTTTTAGCATCATCTGCATTAATATATAAATGTTTAGAACCATCAAATAAACCAGACATCGCTTCATATGGTAAGTGTTTGTCTTTTTTACTGCCTTTATTGTAAGCTTTAGCTTCAGCAAAATAGTCTGATAATTCTTTAACCTGAGCGCTATAGTTTTTGTTTGGTTTTAATCCAGGATCTTCACCCAGCCACCAACGACCACGACTAAAACTACTTGGCCAGTTAATGTGTAAACCATCGTCAGTTTTAATTGACGCATCTTCCCAATTCCAGGCATCGTATTGTACAATAGAAGAAGTTCCTGTAATACGTCCTCCGCGAGGCACTACTTGCCCAAGTAAAACACCATTAGGTCGCATAGATTCTACAACTTTAGACTCGGCATTATAAGCAATAATACTACGAACATTAGGATTAAAAGTTCCCATTTCCGAAAGATCGCTAGAGGCTTTTACAGCGTCGACTTCAACCAAACCTAAGGTTCCGTTAGACACTATAAATCCAGGATACACGTGTTTACCTTTGGCGTCAATGATATCCATGGCTTGTCTGGTCAGTGGAGTAGAAGCTTCAGGACCAATGGTTGTTATTTTACCATTGCTCACCACAATGATGCTGTTTTCAATAACGTCTCCGTTGCCAATATGTGCTGTTGCACCAACAATAGCAAAATCCTTAGTTTGTTTTGGAGCAGGTGTTTGCTGTGAAAAACCTAAAGTAACACACAGCATTAAAAGAACAATATTTATAGATTTTAATGTTTTCATTTTAATAAGTTTTAATGGTGATGTGTTGTATGCTCTCCATCCATAGAATCGCAATGCAATAGTTCTTTGTCTTTCTTCTGAATAGGTTGTGTTTTCAACCCTTTGTTTTTCTCTTGAAGCATACTGTTAATAAGCTCACTTTTTTCTTTTCGAACGGCTTTTCGCATTTGTTTGTCGCGTTCTAAATCAAAGTAAGTTACACCTTCAATGATTGTTTTTTCAGCTTTAGCATACACCGAAAGTGGATGGTCTGACCATAAAACAACATCTGCATCTTTACCAACTTTAAGGCTACCAACTCTGTCATCTAAATGAAGTAGTTTCGCAGGATTTAAAGTCACAAATTTTAAGGCTTCTTCCTCGCTAACTCCACCATATTTTACAGACTTCGCAGCTTCCTGATTTAAACGACGAGACATCTCTGCGTCATCGCTGTTTATTGCAGTAGTAACACCAACGCTGTGCATTATAGCAGCATTATATGGAATAGCATCATTAACTTCATATTTATATGCCCACCAATCACTAAAGGTTGAGCCACCAACACCATGTTCTTTCATTTTGTCAGCAACTTTATAACCCTCAAGAATGTGGGTGAATGTGTTAATATTAAAGTTGAATTGCTCTGCAACTTTCATCAACATATTTATTTCACTTTGCACATAAGAGTGGCAAGAAATGAAGCGCTCTTTATTTAAAATTTCAGCTAAAACTTCCATTTCAGCATCTTTGCGGTAAGGTTTACCACTTTTTTTGGCATCGTCATAAGCTTTTGCTCTTGTGAAATAATCTACAAACACTTGCTCAACTCCCATACGAGATTGCGGGAAACGCTCATTTCTACTCATTCGAGATTGCTTCACGTTTTCACCTAAAGCGAATTTTATAAACTTTGGAGAATTATCGTAGATGAGGTTATCCGCAGATTCTCCCCATTTTAATTTAATAATTGCCGAACGACCACCAATAGGATTTGCAGATCCATGTAAAATCTGAATCGATGTCACTCCACCAGCAAGATTACGGTAAATGTTAATGTCTTCATCATCGATAACATCTTCTATAGTCACTTCGGCAGAAGAATTTTGTCCTCCTTCGTTAATAGAAGCTGCAGCAATGTGTGAATGCTCGTCAATGATTCCAGCAGTAATGTGTTTTCCTGTAGCATCAATTACGGTAGCACTTTTGTCTGAAAGGTTTTTACCAATTTTAGAAATCTTACCATTTTTAATTAGTAAATCGGTATTTTCTAAAACACCATCATTTTCGTTGGTCCAAACCGTAGCATTTTTGAATAATAAGGTTTCAGATTTTGGTTGTTCTTTAAATCCGAATGCCAGATTAGGATAGGTAATAGGATGCATACTTTCGCTTGAAGCTTCTGAGGCTTTCTTATCCTTTTTCTTAGAGTCGTCTTGCTCGTTTGAACTAGCCTTACTCGCAAAAAATGACAATTCGTTACCATTTGGTAAAATGGCTTTACCATTAAGACTGTTGCTGTTTGCAGCATTGGCTACTACTCTAATAAATTCACTTTTTGTACTATCTGCAGTTTTAAAGGTGAGGTTAACCCAATCATTTGAGTAGTTTAATTTAGAGCCTAATTGATGGTCTCCACTTTCAAGTTTTGCATTAGGTTTTGATGTACTCCCAGAAATAGAGAGTTTGTAATCTTCACCTGCTAATTTAAATGTGTAATCACCATCAATATCTCTGGTGTTCATGTCTTCAATTACATGCGCTTCTCCTTGTACCCAGTTTTCGAAGAGTTTTGTGTTCTTTTCAAAAATATCTCCAGAAGTAATTAAAAAATTGGCATAGCTACCAGCTTTCAATGTTCCTAAAACATCAGATTTTCCTAATAACGAAGCAGGAACTGTAGTCAACGCTTCAAGTGCTTTTTGTTTAGAAAGTCCGCTTTCTATGGCTTTTAGTAAATTAGATTTAAATGATTTTTTAGACTTTAAACCATGTGTTGTTAAGGCGAAATTGATACCATTCTCAGCCAATAATCTTGGGTTATGTGGCTCTTGATTCCAAGCACGCATATCGCTCAGTGATAATGTTGAAGCTAAGTGTGCATTTTCTACATCGTAAGCCAATCTAAAGTCAATTGGGAGAATAATTGTAGCATTAGTTTGTTTTACTTCGTTAATACGTTCGTATTCATCACCACCACCAACAATGGTATATTGTACGTTAGATTCATCACCAACTTTATCAGCTCTTAAAAGGTTAGCTCTACTGTCAGCTTCAAAAATTTGTAAAAGCGAAGTGTTTTTGTTTAAGGCTTCTAATGATAAGTCTTTGGTATCTACATTACCACCAGCATACCATTTGGCATCGTTGTACATCTGTCTCAATAAAGCCATGCTTCCCATAATTGAAGAAGGGTAAGATTGACGCGATTTTACACTTTTACGAAACGAAAAATGCTGTGTGGTTTCACCATCTACAACGCGTAGTGAATTATCCGCATCATTATTTAAAGCAATAAGCGCACCAGTACCTCTTACAATACCATCTGGCATATGTGTATTAACCACACCAAAACCAAGCTTGTGCAGTTCTGTTGCTGATTTAGAATCATACTTAAAACTGGCCATCACATCTTGCTCTGGCATCACATGGTCATTCCAGTAAAAGCCGCTTCTGCTGGCACCATATCTTGGACCATTGCCACCACGTTCAGGATTTTTAACACCAAACGTCGTGTAGATGTCTATAAAAGAAGGGTAAATAGTTTTTCCTGAAACATCAATCGTTGTGGTGTTTTTCGGAATGTTTACTGAAGTGCCAACGTTTACAACTTTGCCATCTTTAATTAATAAAGTGGCATTGCTTAAAACCTCTGTAGGCGAAACGTGGATTGTTGCATTTGTAAGCGCAGTGTAATTAGTGTTTTTAGATTTTACACCAGTGTTACTTGGAAAGTAATCTTGCGCAAATAGCGAAAAACTGCACATAAGCATGAGCAGCCGTAAAAATACTTTTGTCATAAAACGGTTAGTTAATTAGAATTCTAAAGATAATGATTAAAGACAATTTTGAAATTGAATTCAGTTTTTTTAACGTTTATAGCGACTGGTTTTCGAAGTAGTTTACCAGTAAAGCCACAACATAACTGTAACTTTTCATACCATCGCTTTGATTGTTTGCTTTTAGGAAATTATCAAAGGTTTTTTCAAAAAGAGGTTCAATTGGGTTTTCGTAAGATTTCCAAAAGTTTTGAACTTCTTGGTAATTCATTAAAATGCCTTTATTTACTGTAGCAAGAATCTCGTAGTATAAATCTTTATCGCGTTTAAAAATTTCTACCAAACAGTAGCGTAAACCAAAGGTGTAACCAGAATATTTAAAATAAAGATCTTTGTTATGAATAGCGGCTAAGCAACCAATAAAATTAGCTTCATTTTCTGCTGCATAGCCCAATTGATGCGCAACCTCATGGCACGATGTGGTTGGAAATTTATAGGTTGGTATTAATCCATCAACTTGTGCTTCATTAGTAAAAGGATTCAAATATCCAGAAAATCCCATATAAGTTAAAGGCAGGCTGTAAATGGATTTTTTAATGCTTATAGGATTATAATCTAGATGCGGATAGGTTTCAGACAATGTTTTGTAACTGTCTTTTACCATATCAAAAACTTCAGATTTGGTAAAAGGCATGTCCACTTTTGCAGAATCGTTTAGGGCTAATTGATTATGGAGTTTATTTGATTTTTCAATCAATTGCTTTGTGAAACTAACCAACTGTTCTGTGGTGTATTCCGCTTCAAGATCTAACGACTTATAAAGAGGAAGTCTGTAATAGTTAAATGCCCACAACACGTGAAACGCAAAATAAGTCAAGGACAAGGTTGCTAAAATGTCTAATAACCAATTTTTAGTATCCTTATAAATGCGTTTTCGGTTAATGATAATCCAGCGAATAATATAAATACCAGCTAAAGTATAAAACACATCACCTACTGAAAATGGCAACCAACCAAAGGCATAGCGCATTAATTTAGAGGTAAAAACATAAACACCATTACTGTAAAATTGCTCTACAAATTCTGGGAATCGCTTTAAGATTTGAATGGCAACTATCTGAACAATCAAGAAAAGCGCAATGATGAGTTTTTTGTTTTTCAGCATGACTCAAAAATAGGAAAAACTTGTCATTCCGCACTTGATGCGGAATCTATATTTGCAGAAGGTTGAATATCTATATGAGATCCTGAAACAAGTTCAGGATGACAAAAAACAATAAGTCTTTTTGTACTTTTGTAATCGAAAAATCAAGTATTAATTTAAAAAGATACCCACTTCCGTGGGTAAGTAATATGAGTCAAGATATTAGAGGCCTTGAGCCAAAGGCACTATGGAACAAATTTGCAGATCTTAATGCAGTACCTCGTCCTTCGAAAAAGGAAGAACGTGTTATAAAATTTATGAAGAATTTTGGTGAAAGATTAGGTTTAGAAACTATAGAAGATGAGGTTGGTAACGTCATCATTAAAAAGCCTGCGACTGCAGGAATGGAAAACCGAAAAGCTATTGTTATGCAATCGCATTTAGATATGGTGCATCAAAAAAATAACGATACTGTTTTTGATTTTGATACACAAGGTATCGATATGTATATTGATGGAGATTGGGTTAAGGCAAAAGGCACAACACTTGGTGCAGATAACGGTCTTGGTGTGGCTACAATTATGGCTATTTTAGAAAGTGACAGTATAGCACACCCTGCTTTAGAGGCTTTGTTTACCATAGATGAAGAAACTGGTATGACTGGAGCCATGGGACTTAAGGGCGGTTTGCTTAATGGTGAAATACTACTGAATCTAGATACCGAAGAAGATGATGAAATAGGTGTTGGTTGTGCAGGTGGAGTAGATGTAACGGCTACGCGCACATACAATGAAGAGGAAACACCAGAGTTTAAAATTGGTTACACCATTGAAGTGAAAGGTTTACAAGGTGGTCATTCTGGTATGCAAATCCATGAAGGTTTAGGTAATGCAAACAAGTTAATGAACCGATTATTATTTGATGGTTTTGAAAACTATGGTTTACGTATTTCTGAAATTGATGGAGGTAGTTTACGTAATGCTATACCAAGAGAAAGTAAAGCAATTGTTGCGATAGATGCAGTTAATGAATTAACTTTTGAAACTGAAATGAAAACTTTGGCAGATACCATTAAGCATGAATATAAAACCATGGAGCCAGACTTAGAAATAAAAATTTCTAAATCAGAAACACCTCAAAAAATCATGGACTTAGGTGTGCAAGAAGGATTAACTAGGGCCTTATATGCAGCCTTAAATGGTGTGTACAGAATGAGTCCAGACATTAAAGATTTGGTAGAAACCTCTAACAATATTGCCAGAGTTATTGTAAAAGATGGAGCTATAAAAATAGGATGCTTAACACGTAGTTCTTTAGAAAGTTCTAAATGGGATTTGGCCAATACACTTCGCGCAACTTTTGAGTTAACAGGTTGTGAGGTTGAATTCTCAGGAAGTTATCCTGGTTGGGCGCCAAATATGGATTCTGCCATTTTAAAAGTAATGGTGCCAATTTATGAGCGTCTTAATAATGGAGAAAAACCTCATGTAGCAGCCTGCCATGCAGGTTTAGAGTGTGGGATTCTAGGGCAAAATTACCCAGAAATGGATATGATTAGTTTTGGGCCAAATATTAAAGGTGCTCACTCACCAGATGAACGTGCTCAGATTTCATCAGCACAGAAGTACTGGGAATTTGTTTTAGAGATTTTAAAAAACATTCCTAAGAAAGCTTAAAATGTATTTGTCATGCTGAACTTGTTTTAGCATCTCATCACGGTTTATAAAAACAAAAAGGCAGTTGCACTTCGACTACGCTCAGTGACCAACTGCCTTTTTTATTACTTTTTGAGGTTTGCTTATTCAGCAATACTTGTAATCTGAATATCAAAAACTAAATTTGTTTTTGGTGGAATTAAAGGTGCTCTACCAGTATCTCCATACCCTAAATAATAAGGAATAAATACTCTGGCTTTATCACCAACTTTCATGTTTAACATCGCTTCTCTAAAACCAGCTACTAGACTAGCGGTTTCGTTATAAGGCATTACAAATGGTTTGTATTGCCCAGCTTGCGCTTGTCTTTCATCTAATTTTCCGTTTTTCTTAGCAACGTCTTCCCAAGTTGTCCAGAATAACTCTCCGTTTTCAAAATATCCAGCGCAATCTATATTTACGCGATCTGTAGATTTTGGTTGTACACCATCACTCTCATGTGTAAAAATCATAGCCATTCCTGTAGGCGAATCTATACGGCGACCATCTAAAGATTCGTTTTTCTTAAGCCATTCTTCTTTAGCTTTTTGAGCTAGTTCTTCAGCTTTTTTCTTGGCTTCAGCTTCTTTTTGCTTTCTTTTTTCTAATATTTTTGGCATTTCTTCTTCAAATACCTTTGGTGCATCAAAGAATTTAGCGTCTTTACCTTTTCTGATGATGTTAAGTTTTGTAATTACTACATCTTCAACAGGCTTATGATTTCTTCTTGCAGGATCAATTACCTTAACGTTAGAGATAGAATCATGTACGTCCATACCTTCTATAACTTGGCCAAAAACAGCATGTCTGTTATCTAAACTTGGCCATTCTTTTTCCATGATAAAAAATTGGCTTCCGTTTGCATCTCTACCAGGATTTGCCATAGATAGAACGCCAGGTTTATCATGCTTTAAATCTGGGTGAAACTCATCTGGAAATTTATAACCAGGATCTCCCATTCCTGAAGCAGTAGGGTCACCACCTTGAATCATAAAATTATTTACCACTCTGTGAAACGTAATACTGTCATAGTATCGTTTTCCTTTGTACTCATCTTTTACCATTGGATGGTTACCTTCGGCTAAAGCCACAAAATTAGCTACAGTTACAGGTACTTTGTCATAGTGTAGTTTGGCAAGCATTGTACCTTTATTGGTAACAAATTCTGCATAAAGTCCGTCTTCTAAATTAGGATACTTCTCCTGGCAAGAGATATTTGCCAATACAACTAATATTATTAACGTTGTAAGTGCTTTTTTAATCATTTTCTTGGGTTATAGTGTTTAAAGTTACTTCGCATATTAATGGAACGTTTGTTCCTATTCTGTTTTCGTCACCATAGTAGCCATAGGCTTTTTGTGATGGAAAAATGAAGGTGATATGATCCCCTTCTGTCATTAATTTTAAACCTTCGCGCAGACCTGTAAAAAGTTCTTGTTTGTCCATAACGTAGGTTCTTTCTGCTGTTGCATATATTTCATTTCCGCTAAGGTCAGATACGTTGTATTCAAAATTAATGATGTCACCAAAATCTGGTTGAATGGTGTCATTTTGTGCTTTGGTATTATAGTAGTACCAAAATCCGCTTTCTGAAGCGATATAGTCTTTTTCTGGATTATTCTTTATGATATTCTGAATAATTTCATGTTCCTTTTCGTTTAGTTTTTTGTTGCGCTCTGCAGATTCTTTTAGAAAAGAACCAGATTGTACCGTTTCTGGCATTCTGGCCTCTGGAGATTTACAACCCACTAAAACAAAAGTTGCAATTAGTATGTAGAGCAGGTGTTTCATTACTGGGACAATTCATTTTTATATTGTTGTAATATACTAATAAATTTTTCAACCGTAGTTTGTAAATCATCTTCACTTCGTCCACCAGCTGCATTGGTGTGTCCACCACCATTAAAATGTGCTCTAGAAAATTCGTTCACAGAAAAAGTGCCTTTACTACGCAACGATATTTTTACAATATTGTCTTGCTCGTTTTCTATAAAAATGGCAGCAAATTTGATGTTTTTTAATGACAGACCGTAGTTAACAAACCCTTCGGTATCTCCTTTTTTAAAATTGAATTCATCCAATTCAGCTTGCGACAATGTAATGTAAGCTGTACGTAATTCTGGTATTACTTTTAGGTTTTGCATGGCTCTGCCCAAAAGTTGTAAACGACTGTAGCTATTGGTGTCGTAGATGTTATTATGAATTTCAGAATTTTTAGCACCTCGCTTCATTAAATCTCCAATAACCTGGTGTGTTCTGCTAGTGGTAGACGGAAAACGAAATGAGCCAGTATCTGTCATAATTCCTGTATACAAGCAGGTCGCAATGTCAGCATTTATTTTTTCAACATCATCTAGCATTTCAATAAAATTATAAACCATTTCGCAGGTAGAAGACATGCTAACATCAGAATAAGTGTACTTGGCATAATTGTCTGGTTGCTGATGATGATCTATCATAATTTTTGTTGCTGACGACTGCTCTAAAGGCATTGCCATATCACCAGTACGATGAAAAGCATTAAAGTCTAACGTAAAAATTAGTTGCGCTTTGTTTATTAACGCTTCGCATTGGTCTCGATTAGACTCAAAGATTAAAACAGCATCATCTCCAGGTAACCACTTTAAAAAATCTGGATAATCATTGGGTGCAATAACGGTTGCTTTATGGTTATAGGCTTTTAAATAATGATACAAGCCTAACGTAGAACCCATGGCATCTCCATCTGGATTTTTATGTGGCACAATCACAATATCTTGTGGTGTGCTAAGCAATGTTTTTAGTTCTGGAATTTGTGTTTGAATCATAGAAGGCGAATTTACAATTTTTAGTGTTTTTGAAAACGTTTTTAATATGAAATTAAGAATCGTTGTTATTTCTACTTATATGATTTATCATAGTTAAGTCGCTTCTAGTGCTTCTGGAGTTGTAAGGAATTTTATTGAGAGGTCAGAAGCGCATGGAAATTGTAATAACAAAGCTTAAAAATAGTATGAAGAACTCATAACTAAATTTGTATTTTTGTTCTTCAAACTTCAAATTAAACCAATGGAACTTCCAAAATTCATTTTAGGCGATAACACAGACTATCCTGATGCTATATTCGTTATACATACTGAGTTTCCTAGATTTATTATTAATCTTGAAAACGATGAGGTAGAGTGGTTTGAAGAATTTGACCAACACGACCAAAAAGAGCTTGAAACCGAAGCCGAAAACTATATTAGAGAGGCTACAGAATTCTACGATAGAGAAGTAGCACGTTACGACGAAGACTAATGCTAGATAAACTTTTAGACCTAGATACTGAATTATTTGTATATCTCAATGGCCTTGGTTCGCCAACTTGGGATAGTATGTGGTTGGCTATTACGCATGAGTTTACCTTTGCTCCGCTTTACGCTTTATTACTGTTCTTAATTTACAGAAAGTTAGGGTGGAAAGCCCTTTTGTTTATCATTGTGACTATAGCATTAATGATTTTGTTTACAGACCAAACCACAAATATTGTTAAACGTACAGTTTTGCGTTTTAGACCATGCGCTTGCGATGAGATAAAGGACAGTATTCGTTTTATAGCAGAACGTTGCAGTAGTAACCGAAGTTTTTTCTCTGGCCACGCATCTAACTCAATGGCAGCAGCTGTTTTTGGCGGTTTAGTATTGAGACCGTACTTTAAAAATCTTATTTTTATTCTGCTTTTTTGGGCATTTTTAGTGGCCTACAGTCGTATTTATGTTGGTGTACATTTTCCAATAGATATTCTATGCGGAATGGCTTTTGGTGCCTTGGCTGGTTTTGGTTTTTATAAGCTTAATCAATATATCCTTAAGCGTTTTATTTCCGAGTAAGTTTGTACAATTGGTTAAACAATCGTTTGTTGTACGTTCTAGAATCTTTTGAAGCACGATT
Source organism: Winogradskyella sp. (assembly GCA_002722255.1). Classification (GTDB taxonomy): domain Bacteria; phylum Bacteroidota; class Bacteroidia; order Flavobacteriales; family Flavobacteriaceae; genus Winogradskyella; species Winogradskyella poriferorum. The sequence continues at coordinate 127,095 of PBLD01000006.1, forward strand.
AAGGTCGTAAGTATCGATAAATTCCATTTTATATAGTTCTGACAACACTTTAATAGTGTCAGGTTGCTTTGTTCTAGTTAGCAAATGGAAAGTTTTTTCAATAGGAATATTATAGCCTTCATCTGTTTTAAGACTAGGTATTTTATCACCGTAATTGTATATCATTTCTGGTGCTACATAGTCTAAATGATACAAATTAAGATTCTTGTCTTGTAATTCTGAAATAGGTTTGTAGTCAGTCGTTGTATGTGTCTCTGCTATTGGTAACGCAAATAGACCAACACTAAGCATAAAAGCTATTACCAAATAGAATACATTTTTAATGTTTTTCGATTTTAAATTTTTAAAGATTGTAACTCCAATAATTAATAAAATAATTGCTGTAACAATAAATCTGATAAGTACAGTACCATATAATACCGAACTCGAAAAAAACCAGATAACCCAAAATAGAGAAGCAATAGAAGCGATCAATCCAAACTGAAAATACACAGGAATAGTCTCGCGTTTGTCTTTTAGGTTTTTAAATTCACGGATTAAATATTCAATATAAAAGCCAATATTTATAGCAAGTGGAATTAATACAGGCATAAGGTATCGCGATTTCTTTTCAGGAATAACAGATAATAAAACTACCGCAATTATAGTCCAGAAGAAACTAAAACGATAAGCTCTTAAATCGGTGACACGAGATTTTAAATAAGGGTACAATAAGCTTATAAATGCAGGAATAGTCCATAATCCACTTTGCACAAAAAAGCTCCAATAATAATAAAATGGTCTTACATTATAACTGCTCCAATTAGATGTTTCTCTGGCAGCTATAGCAGCAAAGGTTTCAGGATCTGCGATGCGTACATGCATATACCACCAACCACCAAGTACAACACCAAATATCAATAAACTGAATAGTTTTAAGAAGTGCAACAGATTGCCTTTTGGTTTTAGAGCGATGCCATAAGCAATAGCAAAGGATAAAAACAATACATACAAAGACACAGGACCTTTAGATAACACAGAACCTGCTATAAACAACACAAAGAGAAGGCTACTAAGTATACTCGTTTTCTGATGCTTCAACATAATAAAAAGCTGAAGTAAAGCCATAAGCATAAAGCCATGTGTGTATATATCCCAAGGCGCTTCAATAGTAATACCTATAACATAGAATGAACTCAATACTATAAATCCATTGACTAGGCTGTGCGATTTCGTCAGTTCTAGTTTCTTCGATATTAAATATGTTGAAATGCCAATACTTGCCAAAAACAAAAGCGCTGGCCAGCGAAGTGCGAGTACAGATTTTATTCCGAACAGCATACCGAAAAATGCTGTAATCCATGTTGGCAAGGGTGGCTTTTCATAGCGCGCTTCACCATTCATAGTGGTTAAAATCCAGTTGTTATCAGTAAGCATTTCTCTGGCCGAAATAAAGTTTCGAGCTTCCATAATACTAACAGGAATGGCATCTATGGTAAAACCAAGCATAACCAATACAAAAAGTAAAAGGCTGGTAATTGGATATTTTTCTATCAGCTTAATCATTGGTTTTTCGAATTAGATAAGCGTTTCTGGCATAAATCAACATGCCAAACAGATGACCAGTAAACAATACAGGATCTTTTCTAATAACCGCATAGGTTAAAATTAATGATGCACCGATTAAACTCAGTACCCAAAAACCCATTGGTAAAGAAGATTCTTTATGTCGTTCTGCATGAATCCATTGGTATACAAAACGTAGCGTGAAGATAACCTGAGCTATTATGCCTAAAATAAGTAGCCATGTTGGTATGGCTTCATTTTTAAAGAGCAGCTCTATGTCTATCTTATTATTATTGTAATAAAAAATCACAATTAGAACAGGGACAGTGAACAATAATATCTGAACCAGCTTCGGAAACTTTTGCCATTGGCCTTGTAACTGCAAATTTCGGATATAAATAAAATACGTTAAACTCTGACCAAGCATTATCGCAAAATCTAAACGTAAATACCCATAAATAAATAATAAGAATGATGCAACTAAGCTAAGGGTCCAAAACGTTGTTGGTGTTATAACTTTACGTTGCTTTTCAGATGTAACCCACTGAATGAGTAGTCTTGACGAGAACAGAATCTGCGCTAAAAAACCTATGCTATAAATAATCCAGTCTTTCATGTGCTAATATCTATTGCCTTTTAATGGACACATGGAACATCTTATTATCATTTCTATTTGTAATTAATAATTAATTGTTGATGTTTCATTTGCTGGTTTTAGCAACATCGTAGTTAATGTACTTTTTCTTCATCCATAGGTATGCAAAGCAATCCATAAGAGGACCAAGAAGACGATTCCAAAGTCCGAACTTTGCGGTACCAGCTATCCTTGGAAAATGACGTACAGGTATTTGGGTAACTCTACCATTCTGCAGCATTATCATTGCAGGTAAAAAACGATGCAAACCTCTAAACATAGGAATACGTTTAGCATATTCTGTTTTAATAATTTTAAGAGGGCAACCAGTATCATCCATACCATCTTTGGTAAACGCACGTCTTATACCATTGGCAATTTTAGAAGACATGTTTTTTACAAAGGAATCTTTTCTGTCTGCACGTACACCTGTTACGAGTTCGTTGTCATTAATATGATCTAGTAATAGATTAAAATCCTCTGGTGAAGTTTGTAAGTCCGAGTCTATGTAACCAACAAGTTCTGTGTCTGCATAATCAAAACCAGCTTTTATTGCTGCGCTTAAACCTCTATTTTCTTTAAAAAGCACATAGTCAAAAGCGTCGTTACGATTACAAATATCCTCAATCATAGTTTGGCTTTTGTCTTTAGAGCCATCATTAATAAACAATATACATGTTGGCACCGAAGCTATATTTATATAGTTTAAAAGCTCTGTTTCTACACGCTCAAGATTATCCTCTTCGTTATAAACAGGGACTATGATGGTTAACTTGTAGTTCATCTATTGTTAGAATTTCTGGCACAAAAGTATGCTTTTTTAATATTACAGAGAAACCTTGGTGTTCTCGACGTTTTAGGGTGAATTAAACTAACTTGAAATTTTAAGTAAATACTCAGCAGCAGCAAAAGGTGTTGTTTTGCCTTCTTCTACCAATTTAATTTGAGTTGGCAGCTCCTTTTTTATTTTTTCAGATTTATAGAAGTCAGATTTAAGACGCTCTTCAATAGTTTGAAGCAACCAAAATTTATTTTGATTATTTCTATTGTGTTCAAAATAACGATTAGAAGATGTGATTTTAAGATACTCTTGTATTACATCCCAAACATCAGAAATACCTTCTTGTTTTAAAGCACTACAAAGCGATACTTTTGGTGACCAACCTGAATCTTTTTCGGGATACAAATGCAAGGCTCTATTAAATTCTACTTTGGCAGACTTGGCAGCTTTGAGATTATCTCCATCGGCTTTATTAATCACAATGGCATCTGCCATTTCTATAATGCCTCGTTTTATGCCTTGCAGTTCATCACCTGCACCAGCAAGTTTTAAAAGTAAAAAGAAATCGACCATACTGTGTACAGCAGTTTCACTTTGGCCTACACCAACAGTTTCAATAATTATAGTGTCAAATCCAGCAGCTTCACAAAGTATAATAGTTTCTCGGGTTTTTCTTGCGACACCACCAAGTGAGTCTCCAGAAGGTGAAGGTCTAATAAAAGCATTTTTATCTTTCACCAAATCTTCCATTCTGGTTTTATCACCAAGAATACTACCTTTACTGAGGCTACTACTTGGGTCAACAGCAAGTACGGCAACTTTTCTGCCAATGCTTGTTAGATAACTACCAAAAGCTTCAATAAATGTACTCTTACCAACACCAGGAACTCCTGTGATGCCAATTCTTACAGATTGGTTAGCATATGGCAAACAATCAGTAATAATATCGTGTGCTTTTTGAGTGTGAGTCTGATTTGTGCTTTCTACTAAGGTAATAGCTCTGCTGAGGTCAGTAATGTTTCCTGCAGTGATGCCTTTTACTAAATCCTCAACAGATGGTTGTTTTTTGCGTTTAGCTTTTATAAATTTAGCAGAGTTAGAACTAAAAGTTTTAGGAGGCTCAATACCGTCTTGTTCGTGTAAAGCAGATTTATATGGTTCACTTTTTTTAGCCACAATATTTAAGGTTAATCTAATTTTGGATAGGTCTGCATTGGTATTTCAATCAATGTTTTATCCCAAGCCATAGTAAGCTTTAAATCACCTGTTTTATTATCAAAGGCAATAGTGAATTTTTCTACAACTTCTTCCAGTTTTTGCTTAGGAACTTCAATCTCAATAGCATCATAATTAGGATCCCACATTGGTTCCATTTTCTCGTTAACTCCCCATTCATACTGCTTGGTATTAAACATTACCTTCCAAGAATTTTCCATTGGCACAGTCCAAAGGGTATATTTTCCTTTTTTAAGACGCATACCATCAATCATTAAGTCTTCGTTAGTTTCAAAAGTTGTAGCTTCGTTTGCACCAGTCCTCCAAACTTCATTAAATGGTACAAGTGCACCAAAAATATCACGTTCGCGTTTAGAAGGTCTGTTGTATTCAACCTTTAACTTTAAATCATTAAGCGTAACTTTTGCAGTGTCTTTTGGACTTAAGCGTGAGGCAAAAATATTTTCAACAAAAACAGAATACAATAACAGACCTAAAGCTATTATTGATAATACAATAAGAATGCGTTTTAGCATAGTGAGTTTTCTTAAGCAGTTTTTAGCTAATTTATATGTGCTGAATATACTTCAGCAAATTTTAAAAAATAAAGATAATTCAATTCCCTAAATTTATAGAACAGAACGCAGAAATTTAAGCAAATCTTATAAAATCAATTTTTTTTGAAATTTTTTGCAACACTCAAAAATTTATGTCGTCTTTAAAGTGAACCAATCAAAAAAAAACTAATTAGTCATTAATACGTTCCAGATTCATATTGTTGAAAAATGCAAACAGAATGACAGGCAGGCGCAAATGCAATTGTATAGACAATATTGCGACGGCATGCTTATCGTGGCACTTCGATTTGTAAAAGATACTATGGAAGCAGAAGATATTGTGCAGGAAGCATTCATAAAAGCATTTTCAAGATTAGATCAATACAGAGCTGAAGTAAGTTTTGGTGCATGGTTAAAGCGCATTGTAGTGAATAGATGTATTGATGTATTAAAATCTAAAAAACAACGATTAGTAGAATTAGAAGAGCATCATCTTAATGTGGTTGATGCAAAAGATGAAAATGAATGGTTGGTTGATGATGATATTACTATTGAAGATGTAAAATCAGCAATTGAAGAATTGCCCGAAAAATATAGATATGTCGTCATGCTCTATTTAATTGAAGGTTATGACCACAGTGAAATCTCAGAGATATTAAATATTTCTGAAGTGGCTTCAAGAACACAATTATCCAGAGGAAAACAAAAGTTACAAACCGTATTAAAAACAGAAAGAAATGGCACAAGATCTTAGAAATTTATTTGAGAAAGATAGGTTGACACAGCGCGCAAAAATGTCTCAAGATCATGAAGCACGCTTTTTAGATAAGCTAGATAAAGAATTGCCAATTGAGAATAAATCTAGTGGATTTAGTTTCTTAAATATTGCTGCGAGTGTAGTAGTCTTACTTGGTTTAAGTTTTGGTGCTTACAAGTATTTTCAAACTCCTATTGATGTGGAATCAAAACAAGAAATTGTAGATACAGATTTGAAGACGCTTGGCGATGTATCACCAGACCTCAAAAAAGTAGAAGATTATTATTTAGCAAGTATCAATTTAGAATTGTCTAAAGTAGAGTTAACACCACAAAACAAAGAATTGTTTGATGGCTATGTGTTAAGACTGCAGGAGCTAAATAAAGAATACGATAAACTACTAGAAGAGCTTAATGAAAATGGACCAAACTCTGTAACCTTAGATGCTCTTATAGAAAATTTAAAGCTGAGATTAAACCTTGTAATGCGTCTAAAAGACAAGTTAGAAGAGTTTAATGACGATGCCTTTGAACAAGAAATTACGTAATCAAATCAAAAATCATAAATCAAAAAACGAACAGTTAAATCAAAAAATCATGAACACAATTAGAATTTTAGTGTTGTGCTTGTTAACCACTTTTGGTTATGCACAAAAAAAGTTAAGTAAAATATCGCAGTCTATAAAGGTAGATAAGGATGTTGTAGTAGACTTAAATACAAGTTATGCCGAAATTGAAATCGATACATGGAACAGAGATATCGTGGAAATTGAAGCCTATTTAGAAAGCGATAAACTATCTGAAGCAGAATTAGAAAAAGCCTTAGAGGCTTGGAATCTCAAAGTTGATGGTTCTAATAATAAAGTAGTGATTTCCTCTCATGGTGCGCGTGCTATAGGTTTGTATGGAGAAGGAGATTATACTGCAATATTAAAAGACTTAGAGTTTGAGTTGGCAGATTTACCAGAAATACCTGAAGTTATTGTACTGCCTGAAATCCCAGAATTAGCTGCTATGCCAAAGATGCCAGAGTTACCAGAAATGCCAGAATTTCCCGAGCTTCCGGAATTACCAGAGGGTATAAAAACTATTAAGTTTGATTATGATAAATACCAAAAGGAAGGTGAGAAGTATTTAAGTGAATGGAGTAAACGCTACGAAAAAGAAGGTGGTAAAGAACTACAAAACCGTATGGAAGCATGGGCTAAGAAATTTGCAGAATCTGGTTACCAAGAAAAAATGGCTAAATGGGGCGAAGAGTACGGTAAACGCTTTGAAGGAAAATGGGCTAAAGACATGGAAAAATGGGGCGAGGAATTCGGCGAAAAATATGCCAAAGAGATGGAAAAATGGGGAGAAGAATTTGGTGAGAAGTTTGGCAAGGAATGGGAAGAGAAAATGGAAGCTTGGGGAGAACGTTTTGGCCAACAAATGGAAAGACAAGCTCAGCTTATGGAGAGACAAGTAGAACGCGCAGAACGTATGAAGGAGCGTACTGCCGAACGCTCTAAAGAAATGGCAGAACGCAGAAAGGAAATGAGAGAAAGAAAAGCAGCAATAGGATATGCTAGAAAATTAGAATCTGGCAGCAATAGCAAAGTTCGTAAGGTGATTAAAATTAAAATCCCTAAAAAAGCGAAACTAAAAACTAACATAAGACATGGTGAGTTAAAAATATCTTCGGTTATTCATAACCTACAAGGAGATATCTCTCACGCCTTTTTGGTAGCAGATAACATTGATGGAGGTGAGACCTCCATTAATGTTTCTTATTCGCCTGTAGTAATTAATTCATGGAATTTAGGAACTTTAAATCTAAATTATGTGGATAAAGCACAGATTAAAAATGTTAAGAATTTAGTGTTAAATGCTAAGTCTTCAAACATTAATATTGAAACATTATCTGATACAGGCATTATAGATGGAAGTTTTGGTGACCTTACGATTTCAAATCTTGCCGAGACGTTTAAAAATCTAAACTTGGTTTTAGAAAATAGTGATGCTTTTGTTAACCTGCCAAAAAATGTAGATTATAACATGTATTTTAAGGGTAGTAGATCTAAATTCAATAATAAAGCTACTTCACAAAAGACCATTAGAAACGGTGAAGACAGCCAAAGCTCTAATAGAAGCATTGTCGTTAACGCCAAGTTTAGTAATGTTATTATGAATTAACTATTAAAAGTTAAATCTGTCATTCTGAATTGTTCCACTAAGCGCAGTCGAAGTGTACTTCAGAATGTTTATTAGTTGCAACTAGGCATCGTAGCTTTTCTTCCTATTTTCCATTAAAATAGATTCTTATTTTTGTGGAAATTTTGTTTTTTATGACCTTATCTTCTTTTGAAGAATTTCTAAAATCACTTCAAGCACACCCTTTAATTCATCCTAGTGTTTCTCATAATGCTTATGTGCCACTGGATTTATCTATTCATAATAAGGAATTAGATAGTGTTGAGGTATCATCTTCTAATGCTTTGGAATTATATATCTGGAATCATTTAAATGCTAATAACGCTAAAGTTGCTTTTGGTGGGTATTTAGAGCATCGTGCTATCTATAACCGAAGTGATTATTTTAATACAGCCAAACCAGAAGAAGAACGCAATATTCATTTAGGATTAGACCTTTGGATTGAAGCAGGCACTGAAATTAATGCTCCTTTAGATGGGAAAATCCATAGTTTTAAAAATAATACTAATTATGGTGATTATGGACCAACACTAATTTTGGAGCATCATTTTGAAAACGAAACGTTTTTCACTTTATATGGTCATTTAAGTTTAGAGTCCATTAGTAATTTAAAAGTTGGAGTAGAAGTAAAGCAAGGAGACACAATCGCAACTCTTGGCACTGCTGAAGTTAATGGTGATTATGCGCCACATTTGCATTTTCAGATTATAAAGGATATTCAGAATTACAAAGGCGATTATCCAGGTGTGAGCAATCAACTCGATTTAGAATTTTATAAAACGAATTGCCCTAACCCGAATTTACTTTTAAAAGTTTAGTTGTTTTTTGCTTTTTCTGTTGCTTTAAAAATCCATTCAATAACAAAGCACAACACTATTATACCTGCAGATACCAATACACCTGTAAGGTTAGATTTGTATTGCTGATGAATAAGAATGACCAATGCTATAAGACATAATATAAATCCTAAAAGTGGAATTATTTTCAGGCTTTTGGTATCCTTTGAGCATTTATAACCTACCAAATTTACAATGCCAAAAATTAAAATGAAGCCAACACTTCCAGCAGTAGATATACTTTCTAAATCTAAAATGTTAACCAAAACTAGAGTTGCCATTGCCGTAATTAACAACCCAATTGGTTTATTCCATAGTTTTGATAAAAAGTGATTTGGTAATTCGTCATCTTCAGCTATTTCAAAATTTACACGGCTTCCTCCATATAAAGATGCGTTTATGGCAGAAAATGTAGAAATCAAGGCAGCAATAGTAATAATGGTAAAACCAATTTGTCCTAACATGGGTTTAGCTGCTTCGGCTAATACGTAATCTTCGGCTTTAGCAATTTTATCGAAAGCCAGTGATCCTACGGTGACTATAGCAATTATGATATAGAGTATAATTACAAAAATCACTGAATAAAAGTAAGCTTTTGGAATATTTTTTTCAGGATTTGTTATGTCAGGTGCTGCATTGGCGATTAATTCAAAACCTTCATAAGCTACAAAAATTACCATTCCGGCAGCAAAGAGTTGTAATGGGTTTTCCCAATTAGAAATTGCAAGTTGCGATAAATTTTCATTTCCAATTAATCCATAAGCTCCAATACCTATAAAACTTATAAGTATTACTAATTTGATGATAACAGCATACGATTCAATTTTACCAACAACAGCAATACTGTAATAGTTAATAGCAGTTGCAAGGATAATTATAGAGCTTGCATAAATGTGAAAGTCTACTGTTTTGTCTGAAGTGATTTCTAATAAATTAGGTGCATAGGAACCAAATGCTGATGCATATAATGAAAGCATTATTATGTAACTAATCCATAACAAATTATTAATAGCACCACTAAATATAGAAATACCAAAACCTTGATTAATAAACTTAACCGTTCCGCCTCTGTCAGGATATTTTTTTGAAAGCTTAGCATAGCTGTAAGACGTTATTAAAGCCAAAGCTCCAGCAAATAAGAAGGCAATTGGAGTACCACCCTGGGCAATAGACACAGCCAAGCCGAGAACAGCAAAAATACCGCCACCAACCATACCGCCTATACCTATAGATATGGCTTCTTTTAAATCTATTTTATCTGACATAAAAGTTTAAAATTTTTCAAAATCATTAATTGCAAAAGCATTTTGGTATTGTTCTTCACCAATTGTTCCTCCTTCAGAAGAATCATAATCCATAGTTATTTTCCAAATACCATCGCTCTTTTTTAAAAGTACATGAAACTGACTATAGTAGACTTGTTCATTGTCTGTTCCTTTATTTCTAACCAATTTATAAATGCCTCTTTCGCTCGCATTAGTGTCGTTGTTTATGCGTTCAAAAAAACGGAGTGAAATAGTGCTTGTTTGTTCTGCTACTTTATCACGTTCAAAACCAGTTTTATAATTATTTATATAAGTATCGTAATCTAAAATCCGATTTCCACCAGAAACTCGTACCAAATCTTTAGAATGAATTTCTGCCATTAAAGTATAATCCAGAGTTTCAAAAGCTTTGTAGAACTTTTCCCAAGTTTTATTGATGTCTTCTAAGTTTGTTTTGGTTTGAGAAAAACTAAATAGTATCGTAGTGCAAAAGAAGAGCGTAGCAATAAACGTTTTCATTAAGTTTTGTCTTAGTTAGTGGGTTTAAGGTAGTCAAAAAAATAATACGCTTTCCTAAAAACTAAAACTGATAACTCTACTTCACAGTCAATTTCTTTGGTGAAAAGATAAATTGCATACCTATTTTAAGCAATAAAAAAGGTAGAATAATCAACACTGAAGTCCATAGATTATCTGGCGAAAATGTCTCAGGAAAAGGTTTCACAATAAAAAACATTATGATACCTCCCAGTATTATTGAAATATGCAATACCAGCATGTTAGATGTAAATTGTCCAAAACTAGCTATTGTTTTGTCTTCGTTGAGATTTATGTAGATATGCTCAAATAGGACAAACAGTAAATTTATATTGAAAAACCAATTTTTAAAAAACAGAATTTCCATATTGATTAATGTAATATCAGAGTTGTTCCAGTTGGCAATCAACCCAAAAAATACAATAATGAATACCAAATAGATGAACATCATAAACAAAGAGCCAAACATAAATTTAGAACCTATTTGGTTGTCGCTATTGCTTTTGTTGTGTCTGTAAAAAAGACGTCTAACAACTATTCTAATAAACTCATTCCACCAAAAAAAGTAAATGACATAAAATACTGTTGTTTGTCCGTAGCCAATAGATAAAGCGGTTAGTAGTGCGAAAATTAAAAAATCCCATTCCCTAAGATGTTTCTTGGGTTGTGCTACAATGCTGGCTAGTATAGACATATCTCTTTTGTAAGTTAAAAAGTAAAACTACAATTGCTATTTCTATTTCGGAATACGTAGTTCTGCGTATTTATTCTAGAATTTGGAACGAGATCAGGTTGATAAAATTCGTCACTTCGAGTGGATTTTTCGATTGAAATGAGAAAAATTTGTATCGAGAAGCTGAATTTTTTCAATAAACAAGTTCTCGATACAATTTTTTAAGCTTCGCTTAGGTATCTTCAAACAAAAAATATTTTGTTTTCGATAATCTCAAAATCACTCGAACTGACTATATCATTTTGTTTTTTAAATGTCCAAAGAGCACTTCCTTATGTCATTTAATAGTTTAACCTATTAATTAGGCATATAGTAATTACCATCATAGCTACCAGAAATAACCTGTCCGTCGTTTCTGGTGAAGCTAAATGTAAAAACAATGTTGAATTGCGTAAAGTTAGTTACGGTTACTGAACCAGACTGTGCATACACATCTGATTGTGAATCATCATCAGAAAGTAAAACAGTACCAGCTGTAAATTCACTATTCGTTATGCTGCTGTTTATGGAAACATCGTAGCTGTCAATCTCATTATAAGTGGTGTTCTGAATGGTGGGATCAACAATTTTAAAGTTGACATAGTTAATATCGCTCAAATCATTGTTGCTTGTAATTTCAGAACTGGTTTTGTTAAAAAGACTAATACTTATGTCACTTGGGTCATTATTTGCGGTATTTTCGTCCACAATTATTACCGACATTAAATCATAAGTATTTCCATTAAAAGTAAACGCATTATTGGTTTCATCTGGAATTGAGCTTGTATCATCCGAAGAACACGATACAAATGCTATACATAGCACTAACGTAAGTATGCGAAATAGATTTGGGTTCATAATAAATTAATTATAAGTAGGTTATAATGTAAATATAGAATAAAAAAATTAATGTTTATTCACACTCAGCCTGAGTGATTTTATTTTTCCATTGTATCCAATACTCCTGTAAGCCTTCTTTTGTGATTTTTAAGTCACTGATGTCTAATTTTTGCCCATTCATTAAAGCTCCTTTGAGTTGTTTCTTTCTTTGGGAAAGGGCAGGAGTGTGGTTCCAACCACCAACATGATCAAAAGAGGTGTAAGCATCACATTTTTTGGCAACCCTCACAAACGGAATTTTTAAATAATAAGTTACTGTACCAGAACCCATACCCTCTGTAGTCATTTCTATCTTAGAGAAATCCACTTTACTATACTTCTCGACTTTATATAAAGCTTTTAGATGGTCACCAACTTTAGCAGACATAGTATTAGAGAATTGATGTGCTACATCACTGCCATTTATAAATTCTTTACCTATGTATGTACCCTCGCAATTGTTGTTTGTGCAGGTAATGTCATTATTTTGAGTTAGATTAGTGGCTAGCTCTTTTTTTGGGTTAGAGCATGAAAGACCTATGAATATTGCTCCAAGTATGATTATGATTTTGATTAACTTCATGTAATAAAATTAAAAAATCCTGATGGTTTACATCAGGATTTTAGATCCTGAAATAAATTCAGGATGACAATCTTTGTTTAAGGTTTAATCATTAACCAAAACCCATTCTCCTTTTTCAATTAAAGGAATAGCTTGTTTGTATTTTACTTCTTTGCTTTCACCACTCATAACATGCTTAATAATTACCTTATCGTTACGACCAATTTTTGGTTGCTCTCTAACAATAGTTTCTACCACTTGTTGCTGTTGGCGAGATGCTCCTTGCCCTGCAGCTCTGCTTTGTGCAGCACGCTCGTCCATATTAGGGATTTCCTCTTTCTGCGTTTCAAGCTTTTCTTGCTTACGTTGCTTTGCTTCTTGAATGGTGTTGGCAGTTTCCTGAGGAATTTCACCTTTAAATAAGAACGAAATCACATCTTTATTCACCTGATCTATCATCGTTTTAAATAATTCAAAAGCTTCAAACTTATAAATCAATAACGGATCTTTTTGCTCATGTACTGCTAACTGTACAGACTGCTTTAACTCATCCATTTTACGTAAATGTGTTTTCCAAGCATCATCTACAATGGCAAGTGTAATGTTCTTTTCAAAATCATTAATTAACTGCTTACCTTTTGTTTCGTATGCTTTTTCTAAGTCTGTTACAACTTGTAAATTCTTAACGCCATCTGTAAAAGGTACAACGATACGCTTAAATCTGTCGCGTTGCGTGTTGTACACATTTTCAATTACAGGGTAGGCTAAGTCAGCCGCACGTTGCATTTTTTCACGATAATGCTTAAAGGCTTCTTTGTAGATAACTCCTGCTATTTCCTGCTCACCCATTTTAGCAAATTCTGCTTCAGTAATTGGCGATGCCATTGAAAAGTAACGGATTAATTCAAACTCAAAGTTTTTGAAGTCGTTAGCAGCTTTGTTGCTCATTGCAATACCTTCCGACGTATCAAAAATCATGTTGGCTAAATCCACACGAAGACGCTCACCATGTAAGGCATGACGACGACGTTTGTAAACCACTTCACGCTGCGCGTTCATAACATCATCATACTCTAACAAACGCTTACGAACACCAAAGTTATTTTCTTCCACTTTTTTCTGAGCACGCTCAATAGACTTAGAAATCATAGAATGCTGAATCACTTCACCTTCTTTAAGTCCCATTCTATCCATCATTTTAGCGATACGCTCAGAACCAAATAGACGCATTAAATTGTCTTCTAGAGACACATAAAATTGCGAACTTCCTGGATCTCCTTGACGACCAGCTCTACCGCGTAACTGTCTGTCTACACGACGCGAATCGTGACGCTCTGTACCAACAATGGCTAAACCTCCAGCGGCTTTAACTTCGTCACTCAACTTAATATCTGTACCACGACCAGCCATATTGGTAGCAATTGTTACCTGACCAGCATTACCAGCTAGCGCTACAATCTCTGCTTCACGTTTGTGCTGCTTCGCGTTAAGAACGTTATGTGGAATCTTACGAATGCTCAACATTTTACCTAAAAGCTCAGAAATCTCTACATTGGTTGTACCAATAAGCACTGGTCTTCCTGCGTTAGATAATTCTACAACTTCGTCAATAACAGCGTTGTATTTTTCACGCTTAGTTTTATAAACTAAATCTTCTCTGTCGTCTCTGGCAATTGGTCTGTTAGTTGGAATTTCAACAACATCTAATTTGTAGATTTCCCAGAACTCTCCAGCTTCAGTAACCGCAGTACCTGTCATACCAGACAGTTTGCGGTACATTCTAAAATAATTTTGAAGTGTAACCGTTGCAAACGTTTGTGTAGCAGCTTCAATCTTCACATTTTCCTTTGCTTCAATCGCTTGGTGTAATCCGTCTGAGTAACGACGACCATCCATAATACGACCAGTCTGCTCGTCTACAATCATTACCTTATTGTCCATTACTACGTATTGTACGTCTTTTTCAAAAAGTGCGTAAGCTTTTAGTAATTGGTTTAGGGTATGGATACGTTCAGATTTTATACCGAAATCTCTGAATAATTCTTCTTTAAGAACCGCTTCTTCTTCAGATGAAAGTCCTTTGTTTTCAATCTTTGCGATTTCGGTTCCCATTTCTGGCATCACGAAGAAATTAGGATCGTCTTTACCAGAAAGGTACTCAACACCTTTGTCGGTTAATTCAACTTGATTGTTTTTTTCATCTATAACATAATAAAGTTCTGCATCAATTTTGTGCATTTCTCTATTGTTGTCTTGCATGTAGAAGTTTTCAGTTTTTTGAAGTAATTGTTTTACTCCTTCTTCACTTAAAAACTTAATTAAAGCTTTATTTTTTGGAATACCTCTGTACACGCGTAAAAGTTGGAAACCACCTTCTTTAGTGTCTCCAGACGCAATTAGTTTTTTAGCTTCTGCTAAAACTCCTACTAAGTATTTGCGTTGTACTTCTTCAATTTGCTGAACCTTTGGTTTAAGCATGTCAAATTCGTGTTCCTCTCCTTTTGGAATAGGACCAGAAATAATTAAAGGTGTACGTGCATCATCAATTAATACAGAATCGACCTCATCGACAATCGCATAGTGATGACGGCGTTGTACTAAATCTTCTGGCGAATGCGCCATATTATCACGTAAGTAATCGAAACCAAATTCGTTATTAGTACCATAAGTGATATCTGCATTATACGCTTTGCGACGTGCATCTGAGTTTGGTGTATGGTAATCTATACAATCCACACTCAAGCCATGGAACTCAAAAATTGGTGCCATCCAGGCGCTATCACGTTTTGCTAGGTAATCGTTAACCGTTACAAGGTGAACACCTTTACCAGCTAAAGCATTAAGATATACAGGAAGTGTTGCTACTAAGGTTTTACCTTCACCAGTTTGCATCTCTGCAATTTTTCCTTGGTGCATTGCAATACCACCTATTAATTGCACATCATAGTGAATCATATCCCAAGTGATAGGCTTACCAGCCGCATCCCAAGAGTTTGCCCAAATAGCTTGATCACCATCTAGAGTAACGTAATCTTTATCACCAGAAACTTCTCTGTCAAAAGCATTAGCAGTTACCGGAATTTCAGTATTGTGAACAAAACGCTTAGCAGTTTCTTTTACTACAGCAAAGGCTTCTGGAAGGATGTCGTTAAGTACTTCTTCGGTAACTTCGTAGATTTCATCTTCTATTTTATCTGCTTCTTGGTAGATGTCTTCACGCTCGTCTATATCTTCTGTTTGTTCAGCTTTAGCTAAAAGTTCGTTTTGTCTTTCTAGAAGTGGTTTACGTGCTTCTGCTATTTTTTCTTTGAACTCAACAGTTTTTGCTCTTAGCTCGTCATGAGATAAGGCTTCAAGTGCTTGTTCAAATGTTTTTATTTTGTCTACGATTGGTTTAATGGCACTAACGTCTTGTTTAGATTTGTCTCCTACAAATACCTTTAGTACTTTATCTAATATGCCCATTTTGTATGTTTTGCTTCAGATTGATTGATACTCAATCTGTGTATTAATTTCAGTAAAATTTAACGGCTAAACAGCCGCTACGGTCTTCTCGTTTAAGAGAATCCGAAAATAAAAAAAGTCTCTCAGTTAAGATAACGCAAGAGACTTTTTTTGAGATTTTATTATATGTTAATATTCATCCTCATTCCAGAGGTAATCTTCATCTGTTGGATAGTCTGGCCAAATTTCTTCGATAGAATCGTAAGAATCTCCTTCGTCTTCTATTGCTTGTAAATTTTCTACAACTTCAAGAGGTGCTCCTGTTCTAATCGCGTAGTCTATAAGCTCATCTTTTGTTGCTGGCCAAGGTGCATCACTTAAATACGATGCTAATTCTAATGTCCAATACATTTGCGTTGTGTGTTTTAATTTTTTGCAAAAATAATTTTTTAACTGAATTATTCAAGAAAAAAGTAAATTAATTATTCATTATTAAAAAGAACGTGTTGTTTTTAACTATTTCAGACTATTAATTTGCTGTCATAATCCTATTCTGAATAGATTGCCACGCTTTGTTTGCAATGGCTACAATTTTTACGATTCTTTTTGAGGAATCCATTTTATTTCTTCAGCGTGTAAGTCATGAGACAACTTCCGTGCCAACACAAAAAGGTAGTCAGAAAGGCGGTTTATGTACATTAGCGTTTCTGGTTGAAAAGGCTCTAAATCATTAAGGTGCGAGGCTATTCGCTCAGCTCTGCGGCACACTGTACGTGCTATGTGACAGAATGACACGGTTTGGTGACCACCAGGTAAAACAAAATGTGTCATAGGTGGTAAACTTGCTTCCATGGCATCCATTTCTTTTTCCAAACGTTCTATATCTTCATTGGATATTTTTGGGATTTTTAAGCGTTGCTCACCATTTTTTAAAGTAGCTTTTTCAGGATCGGTTGCTAAAATGGCACCAACAGTAAATAAGCGATCTTGAATATGCATTAAAGTATTTTTGTACAACTGATCAATGTCTTGATCTCTGATGAGGCCTATATACGAGTTAAGTTCATCAATAGTACCGTAACTTTCTATACGAATATGATGTTTAGGAACACGTGTGCCACCAAATAGGGCAGTAGTACCTTTATCTCCTGTTTTTGTGTATACTTTCATAAAAACAAATTTACGAGTTAAAAGTTGTAAAGTGCAAAGTTAGTGGAATTGATTAACCGTTTATTTGTGTAGTTGTTTATTAGTTAGGTGTTGAGAAGTTGATGGATTTATTCGATTTTTTAGCTCCACTAATCACTAATCACTAATCACTAATCACTAATCACTAATCACTAATTATAAGTATCGCTCTCAATCATACCATCACGTAAACGAATAACGCGTTTGGCATGTGCGGCAATGTCTTCTTCGTGGGTTACCATAATGACAGTGTTGCCGGAAGCATGGATTTGATCAAACAATTCCATAATCTCCAAAGAAGTTTTGGAATCTAAATTACCTGTAGGCTCATCGGCTAAGATGATAGAAGGTTTGTTTACCAGAGCACGACCAACAGCAACACGTTGTCGTTGCCCACCAGATAGCTGATTAGGTTTGTGGTCCATACGGTCGGCCAAACCAACATCGGTTAAGACTTCGGAAGCTCTGTCTACACGTTCTTTTTTTGTGGCACCTGCATAGACCATTGGTAAGGCAACATTGTCTAAAGCTGTGGTTCTTGGTAACAGGTTAAAGGTTTGAAAAACGAAACCTATTTCGGTATTTCTAATGTCTGCCAACTCATCATCTGTCATTTGGCTAACGTCTTTACCGTTTAAATTGTAAGAGCCAGCAGTAGGTGTATCTAAACAACCTAATAGATTCATTAGTGTAGATTTGCCAGAACCAGATGGTCCCATAATGGCAACATATTCGCCACGTTTTATGTCTAAATCTATACCTTTTAGAACATGAACGGTTTCTTGTCCTAATTTAAAATCTCTTATAATGCCTCTAATCTCAATGACGTTGTCACTCATATAAAAATTCTGTTGGTTGCTTAAATCCTCTGCAAGATAAAGAATTTAAAAATCAGTTTGTCAATAAGACGTTAAAGTTGTGGGCTTGTTACAATCTAATTCTAAAATGTTCTTTGGCTTGTTCTTTTCTAAAGAATATAAAGCCTAAATGAAAACAATCTACAGTAACAGTAACAGCTTTATGAGCTTTGATGTAATCCCAAGCTTCGGTCATTTCTTTGGACCAATAGATGTCATCAAAAATGAAGATAGAATCGTTATGTACTTTGGGTATAAGTGCTTCAAAATATTGAATTGTAGCTTCCTTGTTGTGATGTCCGTCAAAGTAAATACAGTCGAAATGCTTCTGTTCTAATTTTTCAATTTCAAAAGAAAAAGTACCAATGTTGAAGTAGACATTATCGATGCCCAAATCCTGAAATTGAGATTGTGTAAAGTTAGAGGTGTTTTTACAGCCTTCAATTGTGATGATTTTAGAGTTTTCATTAGCCAGTGCGAAAGCGTAAGTTCCCACTCCTAGAGAAGTGCCTAGTTCTAAAACAGAACTTAATTTGAAATATTTAGCAACTCGATATAATAGTCTGGCTTCCTTTTTTGTACTACTAGACGTTGAGACCATTTGACTCACTTTTCTTACTTCATTTCCTAAAGTTTTTGAACCTTCTCCTAGGTCAGTAATATCTAATTCTGCTTTTGAATTTTTTAGTGTTTTTCTATAATTCTGAAGTTTTTTGTAGGCATCGTATTTCTTCTTGTCGTATAGACATTTGGTTACAAACTGATACACAAAAGGCGAGTGTACGCCATGTTGATTGGTGGATTTTAAAAGGAATTTTATGTATTGTTTTATTTGGTACATTTTTTCAATTCTGTTCTCGCAAAGGCCCTAAGTCGCTAAGTTAACAGTACATCTTTGCGTCTTAGCGACTTCGCGAGAAATCTCTTTATTCTTCCAATCGTTCTGCCAATTCAAACCAGCGTAGTTCTTTTTCTTCAATAGTATCGATGATAACTTGCAATTCTGCTGAAAGTTTATTGATATCGTCTTGAGATAAATCTGGATTATTAAATTTGGCTTCCATAGCTTTTTTGTCTAATTCCAACGAGCGAATTTTAGATTCTAGATTCTTATATTCTTTTTGTTCATTGTACGATAGTTTTGCAGCTTTGTTTTGTTTAACAGCTTCAGTGTTGTCTGCTTTTTCTGTACTTTCTACTTGTTTTGGCTGGCTACTGTCGTAAGCTCTAAAGTCCGAATAATTCCCAGGAAAATCTTCAATAATACCTTCGCCTCTAAACACAAAAAGATGGTCTACAATTTTATCCATAAAGTAACGGTCGTGAGATACCACTAAAAGCACACCAGGAAAATCCATAAGGAAATCTTCAAGGACATTGAGTGTTACAATATCTAAATCGTTCGTAGGCTCATCAAGAATTAAAACATTTGGACTCTGAATTAAAACTGTACATAAGTAAAGACGTTTTTGCTCGCCACCACTTAGTTTTTCAACAAAATCATATTGTTTTTTTCTATCGAAAAGAAAGCGTTCTAAAAGTTGTTGCGCACTTATTTGCCTGCCTTTTGCCAATGGAATATAATCACCATATTGACGGATAACATCTATAACTTTTTGTTCTGGTTTTACTGTGATACCACCTTGTGTATAGTACCCTATTTTTACAGTTTCACCAATAACTATTTTTCCTCCATCAGTAACAAGACTTCCTGTTAAGAGATTTAAAAAGGTTGATTTTCCTGTACCGTTTTTGCCAATTATACCAATGCGTTCGCCTTTTTTAAAGGTGTAATCAAACCCATCTAAAATTTTCTTGTCTTTAAATGCTTTGGATACATTATGAAACTCAATGATTTTACTGCCAAGGCGTTCCATATTAATTTCTAACTGTACTTGATGGTCTTTTCTGCGCTGATGCGCTTTCTTTTTTATTTCAAAAAAGTCGTCAATTCTACTTTTAGATTTTGTGGTACGTGCTTTGGGTTGGCGACGCATCCAATCGAGTTCTTTTTTAAAAAGTTGTTTGGCTTTGCTTACTTCGGCAGCCTCATTTTCAATTCGGGCTTCTTTTTTTTCCAGGTAATAAGAATAATTGCCTTTGTAGGTGTAAAGCTGACCGTGGTCTAGCTCAATAATTTCATTGCACACACGCTCTAAAAAGTAACGATCGTGCGTTACCATAAAGAGGGTTTGTTGGGTTTTGGCAAAATAGTCTTCTAGCCATTCTATCATTTCTAAATCGAGATGGTTGGTAGGCTCATCTAAGATTAAGATGTCTGGTTTACTCAATAACGCTTGGGCCAAAGCCAAACGTTTGCGCTGACCACCAGAGAGTACACTAACTTTTAAGTTTAAATCATCTAGTTTTAATTGCGATAGAATTTGTTGGTATTGTGTTTCAAACTCCCAGGCATTGTTTCTATCCATAGCTTCAAAAGCTAATTGGTAGGCTTCGGTATCTTCAGGGTTTTTAAGTGCTTTTTCGTAAGCTTCAATAACCTTTAAAATAGGTATGTCTGAAGCAAAGATGGTTTCTTCTATAGTTAGTTTAGGGTCTAAGTCTGGTTCTTGATCTAAAAATGCTAATCGCAGTCCTTTTCTAATAACAACTTGCCCTTCATCTGGTGTGTCTTTTCCAGAAAGGATATTGAGAATAGATGTTTTTCCACTTCCGTTTTTAGCGACAAAAGCAATTTTTTGGTCTTTGTGGATACTAAATGATAAATCTTGGAAAAGTACTAGTTCTCCGTAAGATTTTGATATGTTTTCTACGTTGAGGTAATTCAAACTTTATAAAATTTTATACAAAGAACGTAAATAAACCAAAAAGAAACCTAATAGTTTTGTTATTGGTAGTGATACATTATATTTGTCTGTAAACATATGTAATATCTATGAGAAGCATCAAGCTTTTGATTATTGTTCTTAGCAGTGTTTTTGTCTCATCATGTATTCCGCATAAAGACACCTTATATTTGCAGAACAAAGAAGCGGGAACGAATGATACTATCCCTTACAATTTATCTGAAGTTCAGAAGCCTTACCGCATACAAATTGATGATATTTTGAATGTAAGAATAAAGGTGTTGGATCAAGATAATGTGCAGATTTTTAATCCTATAAGTCAAAGCAATACATTAGAAGCTAGCAGCGCCGAACGTGCTTATTTTGATGGGTTTACGGTTGATGTCCATGGTAATATTAGAATACCAACACTTGGTTATTTTAATGTTTTAGGTTATACCGTTAAAGAAATAGAAGCGCTAATAGAGCAAAGATTACTTGATGAACAATTTAAAGAAACGGCTAATATTTTTGTTACAGTTAAGCTTTCTGGATTGCGATATACAGCAACAGGCGAAATCAATAACCCAGGAACAGTAACTCTATTTAAAGAGCGCGTGAATATTTTTGAAGCGATTGCCAATTCTGGTGAAATTCCTGTGACTGGTAACAGAAAAGATGTAATGATTATAAGGCAATATCCGCAAGGGCAAAAAATACATCACTTAGATTTAACAGATGTAAAAGTAATGCAGTCACCTTATTATTATATTCAGCCTAATGATATAATTTATGTAAAGCCTTTAAGACAAAAGTCTATAGGAACAGGTGAAACTGCCGTTTCTAGTTTGGCAACAATAGCAACAATTGCATCTCTTATAACTTCAGGTATTTTGATATTTACAAGGCTTTAGTACATGAGTAATCAATATGACGACATAGAATTAAATGAGTCAAATCGAATAAGTTTTGATTTTAATGGATTGCTTTTTAGGATTTTAGGTTATTGGCCTTTAATCTTAATTTGTGTAATTGCAGGTTTAACAGTAGCGTATTTTATAAATGTCAGAAAACAAAATATATATCGCTTAGAATCCTTAATTTCTGTAGATAACGATCAGAATCCTTTTTTTACATCCAATACAAGCATTTCATTTAATTGGGGAGGAGTTTCTAATAAAGTCGGAAGTATCATTACAGAAGTTAAAACAAGAACACACAATGAACGGGTAATAGATTCTTTAGAGTATTACAAACAATATCTAAAGCAAGGTGAATATCATCTTGAAGATATTTATGGACTATCACCTTTTGAAGTCCTTACAGATAAAACAAAACCACAGGTTTTAGGCCTCCCTTTACGCATTAAAATTCTTGATGAAGAAAATTTTGAGTTATCGTGTCTTTTTACATCAAATACAAGTACAGGTCAAATTTATGCAACCAAAAACAAAGTTGAGGTTGTAACTAAACCTGGTGAGTTTTCAAAAACTTATAAGTTTGGTGAAAAAATTGACTTACCATTTTTTAGTGGTGTAATTAATCGTCTAAAAGAGAGACCATACATAGCAAACAATCAATATTTTGTGAAATATTTAAATTTTGATTCGGTTGTTGATAACTATAAAAATTCGATAAATATTGGTACATCTTCTAATGATGCATCCTCTGTTTTAAGGCTGTCATTAGTAGGGTTAAATAAAACTAAAATCGTAGATTTTCTTAATGCAACTACAGATATTCTAAAAAAGACAGAGTTAGAAAGAAAAAATCTTTATGCCACAAATACTATTAAGTTTATTGATAGCAGTCTTAATGCCGTAAATATTAAGCTTAATAATGTAACTGATGAGATGGATGACTTTATTAAGACTAATAGAGTTTATGATGTAGAGGAGGAGATGAGTCAATATTCAGAGCAATTAAAGACATATGATCAAGAAAAATTAAAAGAACAATCTAAGCTTAGTTATCTTAATAATCTGGAAAATTATTTAAGGACTAAAACAGATTATTCTCAAATTGCTGCGCCAACCTCTGTAGGAATAGAAGAAGTTAACATACTTACAAGTGTAAGTAGAATTATTTCATTATCTATTGAACGTAAAAACTTAGAGTATTCAACTAAGGAAGGATCCATATTATTTGATGAGTTAGACAGAAGACTAGATACAGAAAAAAGTGTTCTTTTGGAGGCAATTGCAGTAACTAAACAAACAATATCTCAAAACTTAAATAGAATTAACAAAAAGATAGCTAATCTTGAGTCTAAATTGTTAGGATTGCCAAAAGATCAACAAGAGTATTTAAAGATTCAAAGAAAGCTAGATCTTAGTAGAGAGGCTTATGAGGTTTATCAAGCAAAGCGTAGTGAAGCTGCAATTATTAAGGCTGCTAATGTTTCTGATATAACTGTAATTGATGAAGCTAAAGATATTGGTAATGGACCAATTGGCCCTAAAACTTCATTAAACTATATAATGGCTTTATTAATAGGTTTTTTTCTGCCTATTTTTATAATTTTCATACTTTATCTTTTAGATAATACCATTAATAGTGCAGAAGAAGTTAGTAGGATGTCCAAGGTTCCAATTTTGGGATTAATTGGTAAGTACAACTATCATAATAACCTGGTTACTTATGAGAAGCCAAAATCTGCAGTAGCAGAAGCATTTAGATCCGTAAGGTCGAGTTTACAGTTTGTGTTAAAAAGCAATGGTGCATCTGCAAATGCTAAAACATTGCTAATAACATCTTCAGTAAGTGGAGAAGGAAAAACTTATGCTTCTATAAATATAGCAACAGTATATGCCATGTCAGGTAAGAAAACCATTCTATTAGGATTAGATTTAAGGAAGCCTAAGATATTTGGTGATTTTAAGATAAAGAATGAAAAGGGAGTGGTTAATTATTTAATTGATGAGTCAAGCCTTGATGAGGTTATAACACAAACACATATTGAAAATCTAGATTTAATCACCTCTGGTCCAATACCTCCAAACCCATCAGAATTATTAATGAGTAACAAACTTGAAGATCTCTTAGAGATTTTAAAGAATGATTATGATATGATAATTCTTGATACACCACCTTTAGGTTTGGTTACCGACGCTTTAGAACTTGTTAAGTTTGCAGATGCTTCCATTTTTATGGTTAGATTAGATTATACTAAAAAAGGTATGTTACGTTTGGTTGATGATAAGTATAAGAAAGGTGAACTTAAAAATATAAGTTATTTATTGAACTTTTATAGATATAAGCGTGGGCATAATTATGGATATGGTTATAGCTATGGTTACGGTTATGGTGTTTACGGAAATGCCTATCATGAAAAAGATAATCAAACATGGTTTCAAAAAATCAAGAATATATTCAAACGATTCAAATAATCTAACATCTAGATTTTGATTACAAGACGGCAACTTCAATGTAAGCGATTATTTGACATTATCTTGGTTTTAATATTGTTACCATTATTAATTGTGCCAATTTGTTTATTAATAATTATATCTTCAATAGATACAAAGAAGTTTGGTGTTTTTTCGCAATATAGGGTTGGGCAGCATGGTAAGCTTTTCAAAATTTATAAGATTAGAACCCTCAAAGAAGGAAAACACCGATTAGGTCACCTAGATAAAAGCGCAACCTCATTTGGTAAAGTTTTAAGACGAACAAAATTAGATGAACTCCCTCAATTGTTTAACGTTCTTAAAGGGGATATGAGTTTTGTTGGACCTCGACCAGATGTTGAAGGTTTTGCTGATAAACTAGAAGGTGAAGACAGGATAGTGTTATTAGTTAAGCCTGGTGTTACGGGTGAGGCAACCCTAAAGTATAAAGAAGAAGAAAAGGTATTAGAACGACAAAAGATCCAGATCACTACAATAGAACGATTATTTGGGTAGATAAAGTGAAAATCAATAAAAACTATGTAAGGAATTATAGTTTTTATTTAGATTTGAAACTCATTATAAAATCTATTTTTGACAAATGACACATTCTGAAGATAAAATTGCAATCATAGGATTAGGTTATGTTGGTTTACCACTTGCTGTAGAATTTGCAAAGCAATTTTTTGTTATTGGTTTTGATATTAATAAACAAAGAATCAATGAGCTAAACTCTGGTATTGATAAAACACTAGAAGTTGATAATGATAACCTTAAATCTGTTTTAACTTCAGGTCTAAGCGCCGATAAAGGTTTGTATATAACAGATAGTCTAGAGGCCTTAGCAGTGGCTAATTACTATATTATTACTGTGCCAACTCCTACGGACGAGTTAAAACGTCCAGTATTTACACCTCTTATAAAGGCAAGTGAAACCGTAGGTAAGGTTTTAAAGAATGATGATATTGTCGTTTATGAATCTACAGTATATCCTGGGGCAACAGAAGATATTTGTATTCCGGTTTTAGAAAAAGCGTCAGGTCTAAAGTTCAATCAGGATTTTTATGCAGGTTATTCGCCTGAGCGAATTAATCCAGGCGATAAGCACCATACGGTAACTAAGATATTAAAAGTAACCTCTGGTTCAACTCCTGAGATCGCAGAAAAAGTAGATCAACTTTATAAAAAGGTTATCACAGCAGGTACCCACTTAGCTCCATCAATAAAAGTAGCTGAGGCTGCCAAAGTAATTGAAAATTCGCAACGTGATATAAATATTGCTTTCGTTAATGAGTTATCAAAAATCTTCAGACTTTTAGATATAGATACTAAAGCGGTTTTAGAAGCTGCTGGTACAAAATGGAACTTCTTAAAGTTTTCGCCTGGTTTAGTAGGTGGTCACTGTATTGGCGTAGATCCTTATTATTTAGCTCAAAAAGCTATAGAATCTGGTTATAATCCAGAAATTATTCTAGCAGGTCGTAAGATGAACGACAGTATGGGAAGCTATGTTGCCACCGAAACNGTTAAGATGATGATTAATAAAGGNGCAACTATTAAAGGCTCTAACGCATTNGTNTTAGGTATCACTTTTAAAGAAAATTGTCCAGATATTAGAAACTCTAGNGTTATTGATATTATTGAAGAATTNCAATCNTANCATGTTAATGTNGANGTTTACGATCCNTGGGCTTCANNNGAAGAAGTAAAGCANGANTACAATCTAGANTTAAAATCNTCTNTNNANNATTTACAATCTANTTANGATGCTATTATTTTNGCAGTATCTCATAATGAATTTTTAGAATTATCTATNGATAANCTTAAATCNGATAANTGTGTAGTNTTTGATGTNAANTCNTTNTTNCCAATCNATNCNGTAGATGCTCGTCTNTAAATNTTAAANACCAACCTTATNATGTACTCAAATCAATATCATAANCAAGATTTATCACAATTAAGNTTTTTAGTTACNGGTGGAGCNGGCTTTATAGGCTCTAATATTGTAGANTATTTNTTNAANTANGGTGCNAAAAAAGTTAGAGTACTAGATNANTTTTCTAANGGTTATCGCGAAAANTTAACNGANTTTATGNATAANCCTTCTTTTGAATTACTAGAAGGGGATATTAGAGATTTGGAAACTTGTAAAAGAGCAATGGATGGTATAGATTATGTAACACATCAAGCGGCATTAGGATCTGTACCACGATCTATTAATGATCCTTCAACTTCAAATGAGGTAAATATTTCTGGGTTTTTAAACATGCTTATTGCTTTAAAAGAAAGTAAGACTGTAAAGCGTATGATGTACGCTGCCTCAAGTTCAACGTATGGAGATAGTAAAGCCTTACCAAAAGTTGAAGATACTATAGGGAAACCATTGTCACCTTATGCGGTAACAAAGTATGTAAACGAATTGTATGCAGATGTTTTTGGAAAAACTTATGGTACAGATGTTATTGGTTTAAGATATTTTAATGTATTCGGACCAAAGCAAAGTCCAAATGGTGCTTATGCGGCAGTAATTCCATTATTTATGCAAGCACTTAAGGATAATAAGCCATCTAAAATTAATGGTGATGGAGAGCAAACCAGAGATTTTACATTTGTAGATAATGCAGTTCAAGCTAATATTAGAGGGTTCTTTGCTCCTAAAGAAGCAGCAAACGAAGTGTTTAATGTTGCTTGTGGTGAGCGTATTACAGTAAATTACCTTTGGGATTCACTAAAAGCTGCGGCAGACTCTGATCTAGATGCAGTCTATGGGCCACCAAGACAAGGAGATGTAAGAGATTCTCTGGCAGATATTTCTAAAGCAGAAAACCTTTTAGGTTATAAACCTAAATATACAGTTAGAGAAGGCTTAAAAATTACTTGGGATTACTTTAATTAAATTCTAATATATTTCTTGAAGAATTTTATTTGATTTAGTTTTTCTGAGTTTTTATTCTTGTGATAAAAGGCTCTAGTTTTATATAAAAGCTTTAATTCATTTCTTATATTCGTCAAAGTAATTAAGAATAAATTGAAGACAACTCAAGATAAATGGTTATTTGAAATCTCTTCGAAGCAAAAATTAGTAAGCTTTAATTTTACTGAAATTTGGCGCTATAGAGATTTGCTTTTTCTTTTTGTAAAACGGGATATAATAACAGCTTATAAGCAAACTATCCTAGGACCATTATGGTATGTAATTCAACCATTATTTACCTCTGTAATATTTACACTAATCTTTAATAATTTAGGTCAAATAAAAACAGGAAATGTAGATCCATTTCTATTTAATTTAACAGGAATCACACTTTGGAATTATTTCAAGCAATGCTTAACAGGTACATCTAATACTTTTACAAAGAATCAGAATATTTTTGGAAAAGTTTACTTTCCTAGAGCTATAATGCCATTATCTGTTACGATTTCTAATTTAGTGAAGTTTGGTATTCAATTTCTAATACTTGTAGGTTTTTATGTTTTCTATTTAATTAAGGGAGATAATTTATCAGTATCATTCAATTATTTAATGCTATTGCCATTATATGTCTTTATGATGGCATTATTCGGATTAGGGTTTGGTATGCTATTATCTGCTATGACTACAAAATACAGAGATCTAACAGTATTGGTCGGGTTTGGGGTTCAGTTACTAATGTACTTGTCAGCAGTTCCTTATCCATTAAGTGAAGCTAAAGATAAATTCCCAACTACTGTTGCGACTTTGGTAGAATACAACCCTTTATCCCAAATTATAGAAGGATTTAGATTTGTAGTTTTAAATGTTGGAAGTATAGAGGTCAGTAAAATCTTTATTACATTAATTATCTGTATTCTAACATTTTTAATAGGATTAGTGATTTTTAATAAAACAGAAAAATCATTTATTGATACAGTATGATGCATTCAAATGTGATATTAAAAGTAGAAGGCATAGGTAAACAATATAGATTGGGATTGGTAGGAACTGGGACCATTACTCAAGATCTTAATCGTTGGTGGAGTAGAGTTAGGGGAAAAGAAGATCCTTATCTTAAAATCGGCGATACAAACATAAGATCAGAACAAGGAAGTTCTAACTATGTTTGGGCATTACAGAATATTAATTTTGAAGTTAATCAAGGAGAGGTTTTAGGAATAATAGGGAAGAATGGAGCAGGTAAATCAACATTGCTTAAAATACTATCTAGAGTAACTGCCCCAACCTTAGGAACCATAAAATCAAAGGGTAGAATAGCGTCCTTACTAGAAGTAGGTACAGGGTTTCATCCCGAAATGACAGGAAGAGAGAATATTTATCTCAATGGAGCGATCTTAGGAATGACAAAAGCCGAAATCTCCAGAAAAATCGATGAGATTATAGATTTTTCAGGATGTTTACGATACATAGATACACCAGTTAAGCGTTATAGTAGTGGAATGACAGTCCGTTTAGCTTTTGCTGTTGCTGCACATTTAGAACCCGATATTTTGGTAATCGATGAGGTTTTAGCTGTTGGTGACGCAGAATTTCAGAAAAAAGCCATTGGCAAAATGCAGGATATTTCTAAAGGACAAGGGCGTACTGTACTTTTTGTTAGCCATAATATGGCTAGTGTAAAACAGTTATGTGATAGAGGAATTGTTTTAAAAGATGGAAAAGTTTTGTTTTCTGGTGGTATAGAAGACTGTGTTGAAGAATATTTGAATGAGCATGATGAAAGTACTGAGCATAGAGCTCAAGTAGTTTGGTCGGAAAATGAAGCACCAGGTTCTGAAGATTTTATTCTATTGGGTGTGAAAACCACGAATCATAAGGGTCAAATTAAAAGCATTTTTTTAAATAATGAAAGTGTTCACATTTGTATTGAAACCAAATTACTTTCAGATCTAAATAACATGAGACTCAATTTTAAACTTTATAATAGCAATGAAATAATTGTTTTTTCTACCAGCTCTCATCAATTTGAGGCTGTTAATAAAAGAGTAGGCATATATAATTATGAAATCGTAATACCACCTAATTTGTTAAATCATGATACATACAAAATTGCTCTTCAAGCTGGTATGCCAGGTATAAAGCAAATATTATTTTCAACTAAAGTTTTAAATTTTTCAATTGAAAAGATAACATCTTCAGGAACTACTTATTCTACTGTATTGCCTGGAGTAATAGCACCAAATATCACTTGGAATATCAGATGAAAGCGCGAATCAAAAATTTTTTTAGTAAAACATTTGGGATAAACCCTGAAAAACTTACTGGTGAATTATCAGATTTAGAAAAACTAGCTCAGTATGGATTTGAGAACTTTGGTACTTTCAATGACGAAGATGTCTTTATAATTGGTTACCCAAAATCGGGTAACACATTATTGCAACATATTGTTGCGCATTTAGTTTATGGTCTTAGGAATGACGCGCCCAAATCGCTGATAAATAGTTGTGTGACCGAATTCTACAATAATCCTGTTTTCTTTAGGCACGATAAGAGACATTTTTTTAAATCACACGAGCTGCCCAAGAAAGAATTTAAAAAAGTAATCTACATTATCCGTGATGGAAGAGAGTCTATACGTTCGTATTATTATATGAGAAAAAATTTAAACGAAAAAGCATCTCTTGATGAAATGTATCTGTCAGGCGGTGACTCTTTTGTAGGTACATGGAATAATCATTTGGCTATGTGGCATAAAAATCCCTATAATGCCTCTATTTTGTATTTAAAATATGAAGATCTAATAAAAGATAAAACTACTGAAATACTGAAAATCTGTAATTTCTTAAATTTAGAAAGATCTAAAGAAGATATTGTAAAAGTTTTTGACGCAACTAGCTTTGAAAATATGAAAAAGATGGAAAATAGTTATAGCTGGCAGGTTGTTAGGTCTTATAGAACATGGAAGAAGGAAGGTAGCTTTGTTAGAGAAGGCAAAACGTCTGGATTTAAAAAAGATAAGGCTGTTAATGATTCTTCCTTAAAGCAATTTGTTGAATTATCAAAACAAATGTTAACTCATTATGGTTATCTTAAATAATCAAAAATTTTATCATTAGTCCAATGCCGTAAATATATCTTAGTTTAATACAATTAAAAAAAATAATATTTGGAAAGCAAAAACTTAATCTTTCTTATTTCCCAACCTAGATCTGGTTCGTCAATGCTACAGCAGCTCATTTTGAGTAATGGCAAAATTGTATCTTCTCCTGAGCCATGGCAAATGCTATCACTAATTCACACATTTAAGATTACTGAAAATAAAGAAGGTTTCAATCCTAATTATGCTTCAATAAATTTTACACGTTATCTTTCTGAGCTTAAAGGTGGACTTTTAGATTACAAACACAATATTAAAAATCTAGCGCTAAAACTTTATGGGGATAGAGTTGAAGATGGCCAATATTTTTTAGATAAAACACCAAGATATTATCATATTATTGAAGAACTTTATGATATGTTTCCTGAGGCAAAATTCGTTTTCTTGGTGAGGAATCCTCTTTCAGTATTTGCCTCAATATTAGATTATAATTTCAAAGGTGACTTTATTGAATTCCTTAAATCTAGTGATAGGTTAGATGATCTATTTTTGGCTCCAAAATTCATTCAACGTAGCATAGAAAGGCATGAAAACGCTATTTTAATTCGGTATGAGGATATTGTAAAAACAACTAATAAGACACTGAAAAATCTCTTTGATTATTTAGGATTTGAACAATCAATTAAGAAAGAATATAAAATTCAAGGCGCTTTTTCCAATTCGCAACATGTAGATACAAAAAGCTTGAATAAGCACAATGAACCAGTTGAAAGTTATTTGGATTCATGGAAATCCGTAATAGATACCAAACAAAAAAAAAAGCTAGCAAAGCAATATCTAAAAAAACTAGGACTTGATAACCCATATTTTAATTATAACCTGAGAGATATTTATAATCAATTAGAGAACCATATGACAAAGAGGCAACATTATTTTTCAATTCCATTTAATTTACTATCCCAAAAAGAAGAAAATTTAAGTACTTTTCAATTGATAAAAAAGAGAGTTTTAATAAAACTACAAAGCAAGATCTCATAATGGTAGAAGAAATAAAATATAAAAATAATTTGCTTGCAATCATTGTGTCTTCAAAATTTGAAAAAGAAGGTATTGCATTTTTTACACCTAATAGTTTTTCACAGCAATTAGGTTACATGAAACGAGAAAAGGATTATGTTATAGAGCCTCATGTACACAACCCAGTTAAAAGAGAAGTTGTTTGGACTCAAGAAGTTTTGTTTATTAAATCCGGAAAAGTTCGAGTTGATTTTTATGATGAAGAAAAAATATATCTAAAAAGTAGAGTTCTAGAAAAAGGTGACATCATTCTTTTAGCGGCTGGAGGACATGGTTTTGAAATGCTTGAAGAAAGTGAAATTATAGAAGTAAAACAAGGGCCATATTCGGGCGATAAAGATAAAACTAGATTTGAGCCAGTAGATTCAAAAAAAATTCAAATAATAGAATGATTCCTGTAAATGTCCCATTACTTAATGGAAATGAAAAAAAATATCTAGAAGAGTGTATAGACTCAGGATGGATCTCTTCAGAAGGCCCTTTTGTATCTCGTTTTGAGAATGAATTTTCTAAATATGTTGGTAAAGACTATGGTATTGCAGTTTCTAACGGCTCTGCGGCATTAGACGTAGCTATAAAAGCACTGAATTTTGAAAAGGGAAGTGAGGTAATATGTCCAACCTTTACAATAATATCGCCTGTACAGAGTCTTATTAGTCAAGGTTTGGTTCCGGTTTTGGTAGATTCTAATGAAGATACTTGGAATATGGATGTACATCAAATAGAAGCTAAGATTACCTCAAAAACAAAGGCAATACTTGTTGTTCATATTTATGGCTTACCAGTAGATATGAACCCTATACTTCAATTAGCAAAAAAGTACAACTTAAAGATTATTGAAGATGCAGCGGAAATGCATGGTCAAACCTATTATGGTAAAAAATGTGGTGCTTTAGGAGATGTAAGTATTTTTAGTTTTTACCCAAACAAACATATCACTACAGGAGAAGGAGGAATGATTCTTACATCTGAAGAGAATATAGCAGAACGCTGCAAAAGTTTAAGAAACTTGTGTTTTGAAAAGGAAAGAAGATTTGTTCATAAGGAAATTGGGTGGAACTACAGAATGACAAACATGCAAGCAGCACTTGGTGTAGCTCAGCTAGAACAGATAGATACTATCATACAAAGAAAAAGAGCTATTGGAAAAAAATATAATGAGCATTTTAGTAATAAAATAGACTTGGGCCTTCCATTAGCACAAACTGAGTATGCTGAAAATATATATTGGGTTTACGGACTAATAGCTAAGACCGAAGAACAGTCTGTTAGAGTGCAAAAAAAACTAGGTAAATTAAAAATAGGAACAAGACCTTTTTTTTGGTGCATGCATGAGCAACCAGTATTTAACAATTTAGGTTTCTTTAATTCTAATAAATTTCCTGTTGCAGAAAAATTAGCAAGAAATGGTTTTTACATACCATCGGGTTTAGGAATCACCAATACTCAAATAGACGAAGTAGCTGAAAATTTGATAAAAATAATAGCTAATGGATAGGTTTAATCTTTACGCTAAATATTATGATTTATTATATCAAGATAAGGATTATAATGGAGAGGTAGAGTATTTACAAAAGTTAATAAAGCAAAGTTTTTCTGATGATAAACTAACATTATTAGAACTTGGATGTGGTACAGGTAATCATGCAAAGATTTTTTCCGAGAAAGGGTATTTTGTTGAGGGAGTCGATTTATCTTCACAAATGATTAAAATAGCCAAAGAAAAAAACAGAGAAGATGATAACCTCTGTTTTTTTGAAGGCGATATAATTAACTACAGATCAAAAAGAAAATTTGATGTTGTATTAAGTCTTTTTCATGTGGTTAGCTATCAGGATACGAACGAAAAAATTCAAAAAACACTACAAACAGCTCAATATCATTTAAAACCAGATGGACTTTTTATTTTCGATTTTTGGTACGGTCCTGGAGTTCTAACGGATCCTCCAGTAGTAAGAGAAAAAAAATTGGAGAATAAACAGCTTTCAGTGCATAGAACTGCAACACCTCAAGTTTTTGTAAATGATAATGTTGTAAATGTCTTATTTGATATTGCTATTAAGGATAAAATTAAAAATGAGTATGAAAATATTTCAGAGAAGCATACTATGAGATATCTTTTTATTCCTGAGTTACGTTACATGCTAAATAATAATGGGTTTGAATTAGAGAATTATTACACCTGGATGACATTAGATAAACCAACAGCATCCACCTGGAATGTAGTTGTTGTAGCAAAAAAGAATAGATAATGAAGGTAGCTGTATGGATTGATAGTGCAATGGTACCCTCTGTTGGTGGTGGGTTTTCGTATAACTCTAAGTTGGTAGAATTAATCGATAAAAAAACATTTAATTCCAAATTAGAAGTATGCTTTATTAGTGCTAATATCAGTAATTACAAGTTTACAAAACCTTATGTTGTTATTAATACGGAAGGAAAAAAGCTCTCTTTTTTTCAAAATGCAATAGTTGAGTTATCGCGTAAAACTGGTTTTCTAAAAAGATTAAAACGTGTAATTCAACAAAAGCACAATAACGAGGTCATACAAAAGTTGCATTTTCAAATTGAAAAAAATAAGATAGATTTAATATACTATGTTTCACCAATGCAATGCTATATTCCTAGATTTCCGTTTATATCCACTAACTGGGATTTAGGGCATTTAACGTTACCTCCTTTTCCTGAAGTCACGGAACCAAAAGAGTTAATGACTCGTACTAATTGGTATGAATGTGTATTACCTAAAGCAAAATATATATTTACAGAATCAGAAGCAGGTAGAAAAGAATTAATAGATTTGCTTGCAATACCAGAGGACAAAATAAAAGTTGTTCCAATTTTTCCTGGAAATCTTGTACATCTCAATGTTTCAGAAGAGACTCAATCACAAATTCTTAATAAGTTAAAACTAGAGAAAAATAAGTTTTTTATGTATCCAGCTCAATTTTGGAAACATAAAAATCATGAAATATTAATTTCTGCTTTTGAGAGTGTTTTAAAAAATTATCCAAGTATAAAACTAGTGTTAAGTGGAAGCGATAAGGGCGAGTTAGAAAATATACTTAGTTTAATAAAAGCAAAACAATTAGAGTCTAGCATTATTTATACCGGATTTGTTTCTAATGAAGAGTTGTATACCTTATATAAAAAGGCATTAGCTTTAGTTTTTCCTTCACTTTTAGGTCCTACAAATATGCCACCTTTGGAAGCAAGGGTATTGGGCTGTCCAGTATTGTGTTCAGACTTTTTAGGTCATAGAGAGCAGTTAGGTGATGGCGCTTTGTATTTTAATCCTGAGAATGAAGATGAAATAGTTAAGAGTATGCTAACTGTTTTAGATCACATTAAAAGAGAGTCTTTGTTAGAAAAAGCATCTGTTGAGTTAGCTAACTCTAAGTTTAATGGCAATAATGCGGTCGCAAAAATTGAAGAACATTTGTTGGCTGCATTAAAATAGTTGTAAGCTTATTCGCCAAACTCAAATTTAAAATAATCAATTTCCTTTTTATAATTTTTATTAATAAAG
The DNA here is from genome assembly GCA_002722255.1 of Winogradskyella sp. Lineage (GTDB taxonomy): Bacteria > Bacteroidota > Bacteroidia > Flavobacteriales > Flavobacteriaceae > Winogradskyella > Winogradskyella poriferorum. The sequence continues at coordinate 161,848 of PBLD01000006.1, forward strand.
TCTATTGTTTCTGGGGTGTAGTGATTTGTGTAATGGTCGTATTGTCTAAATAGCAATTTTGGTAAAATTGCATCATCTATATTTAATTCATTGCAAACAATATTAAAATCATCTTGAAGGTTCTCAAATCTACCAATAAAGTCTAATGGTATATCTCCTTTTTTGTTTGTTATAAAATGCCATTGAGAAAAGGTGGAATGATGTACTTTTTCTTGCAAAAATTTTAGAAACGGGTACTCTAAGTCTTTTATGTTGTATGCCTGCCTATGAGATTCATCTTTCATTACATTTCTATACCACGAAAATAATCTTGCCCAAGGATTTCTAACAAAAGAAAATTTATAGTAGTTTTTGTATTCTTTTTTTGATATTTCAGGATTTGTAAGGTTTTTAAAAAAAGAATAACTGCTTTTAGGTTTTCCTATTTTTAAGGCATAAAGACATTTTTTTAAGTGATAGTTTTTATCAAAAATCAACTCTATGTCTTTTATTGTTCTATGGTCTTGAACATCTCTTTTAAGTTCATCAAAATGTCCAAGTTTTCTTTCGATACTTGTCCCTCCAGTTTTAAAATTATGGATAAAAATGCATTTATGTTCTTTAGAAATCATATGCAAAAGAATTAATATCTCAACACTTTTTGATTCGTAATAAATAGATTTATATTTACAAATATCAACTTTTAAAATTGATAATTCAGTTTATCTTGCAAAAGATGAGTATAAGAGATAATAAATTAATGGTTGCTATTTGCTAAAGAATTTAGTGGGTTAAGCATATGGTAAAAAGTGTAATGAATAAAGATTACCCTAAAATTTCAGTAGTAACACCTAATTATAACCAAGATAGGTTTTTAGAACAGACCATAAAATCTGTGTTAGATCAAGGTTATCCCAATCTAGAATATATTGTTATTGATGGTAAAAGTACTGACAATTCCGTAGCTATTATCAAAAAATACGAGTCACAACTACATTATTGGATATCTGAAAAAGATAATGGGATGTATGATGCTATTAATAAAGGTTTTCTTAAAGCTACAGGAAGTATTATGTGTTGGATAAATAGTGATGATTTATTAGCGGAAAAATCTCTTTTTAAAGTAGCTGAAGTTTTTAATAATAATCCAAATGTCAATTGGTTGATGGGCTATCCAACGATTATTAATGAGCAAAATGAAGTAACGTGGCAAGGGCAAGATGCAAAAGTGTTTAATCCATTATTCTTTTATTTGCATAATCATGCTAGGGACTTCTCATTTATTCAGCAAGAGTCTACGTTTTGGAGACGAAGTATATGGGAACAAGCAGGAGGTCGGTTAAACACCTCCTATTCATTAGCAGCAGATTTTGATCTTTGGTTGCGTTTTTTTAGAAATCATAAATTATATTTCTACAAAGAGCAATTAAGTGCATTTAGAAAACGAAAAGGACAACAATCAGAAAATCAAGATATTTATATTTCGGAAGCCAATAAATCTGTAAAGGACAATGAAAAGAGACTGTTTCTTAAAGATAAGTTGAATATTTTTCTACTTAAGAGCATTCGAAAAGTATTATTTATGACAAAGATTAAAAGCCTGCGTAATACATTTTATAAATTTCAAAATAGATATTTTGGTAAACCTACAATAATTAATTAGAGTGAAGCAGCACTAATATTTATGAAGAAGCACATCTCGATTATAACTATTAATTTTAACAATGCAGAAGGCCTAAAGCGCACCATTGAAAGTGTTGTGAAACAAGGTTATAGAGAATTGGAATACATTGTTATTGATGGTGGGTCTACAGATGAAAGTCCTAATGTCATAAAAACATATCAAGATAATATTAGTTACTGGATTAGTGAGCCCGATAATGGCATATATAATGCAATGAATAAAGGGATTGCCAAGGCTACAGGAGACTATCTTCTTTTTTTAAACGGAGGGGACTATTTAGTTGATGACAATATTATTTCTAGGCACTTAGAGGTTTTTGATAATAAAGATTTTGTAGCGTTTGATGTGATGCATAATATTCCAAATGTTGGTGAAAAGCGACATTCACATCCTGAAGATTTACATTTTTCTTTTTTATATAATGAGACTTTCGCACATCAAGGAGTATTTATTAAACGAGAACTGTTTGATAAGGTTGGTTATTATGATGAAACGTTAAAAATAGTAAGTGATTGGAAGTTTTTTATAGACGCAGTAGTTAGGCATAATGCCTCTTACAAAAGAATTCCAGAAATCTTAAGCTATTGTGTTTTAGACGGTGTAAGTGCCACGAAAGAAGGTACACTCATAAGAAAAAAAGAAAGGCAAGCTATCTTAAAAGAAGACTACAGTATTTTCAATGAAGATTATAAAAATCTCGCTTATTTTAAGCTAAATCGATTTAAAGCTTTGAGAGCCTTAGAGCGTTATAGTTTTACTCGAAAATTAAATTCTATTTGGCTGCATATATTATTAATTGTTGTTAAAGGCAAGACACCAAAACAATTAAAATAATGATTCCAAAAATTATCCATTATTGTTGGTTTGGTAATAAGTCAAAAAGTAAAACGGCACTTAGATGCCTAGATAGCTGGAAAACCTATGCACCAGATTTTGAAATAAAAGAATGGAACGAAAGTAATACGAAACAATTTCAAAATAAGTTCTACAAAGATGCTTACCGAAAAAAAAAATATGCCTTTGTTGCAGATGTAATAAGAACGTCTGTATTATATACACATGGAGGGATTTACATGGATTTAGATATGCTTTTGCTAAAGCCAATAAACCATTTGCTTATTTATGATTTTTTTAGTGGATATGAGGTGGAGGATAGAGTTAATTTTGCACTTTTTGGAGGAATAAAAGGTCACCGATTCTTTAAGTCTATGCATCAATTTTATAAGACCACACCTTTTAATCAATTTTCTTTACCAGTAATAACTCACACATTTTCGCCAATAATAAATGAAGAAACATTACAGGAAAACGAAGTTATATTAGATCCAGATTTCTTTTATGCGTTGACATATCAAAACCGAGAACAGGAATTTAAAAAGTATGTAACCATAAACAGTATAGCAGTACATTTATGGGATCATTCTTGGGAGCAAAAAGAAGAAAAAGAAACATTATGGATTCTCATCAAGAAAATAAAAGTTGTGTTAGTGGATTATTTGTTTTTCAATTATCCAAAAGCCTATTTTAAACGTTATTTTAAGGAATTTTCAAGAAAAATTGCGCACAAAATATTATTGAAAAGTTGAGTATAAAAGTATTACACATCAATACAACAAATAGAGGAGGTGCAGGTATTGCTGCTTTGCGATTGCATACAGCTTTGATAAATAAAGGAATAAAGTCAGCATTTATATCTAAAGGACTTACCTTAAACTTTAATGATTTTATCATTAAAGATCCTACATTTCATTATAAAAAACCAACAATTTTCAATAGGCTAATAACAAAATTATTTCCATCTAAAAAAAGAAAACTAATAAGAACTTTTAGTAGTGTTAAAACAAATATTGAAAGTGAAATAGTGTCACTTCCAGTTTCGTTGTACAAATTGCATAATCATCCACTGGTAGAAGAGGCAGATGTTATTAATCTACATTGGATAGGTGATTTTGTTGATTACTCAAGTTTTTTTAACAAAGTTTCAAAACCAATAGTATTTACATTACATGATATGAATCCGTTCAAAGGGATATTTCATTATAATATAGATATGCATAAAAACCCCAACTTTAAATTTTGGGAAAATGAAATGTATAACTTAAAAAAGGAATCGTTAAAAAATGTAAGTAATGGTGCAATAGTTAGCCCATCGCAATGGCTTTTAGATGAGGCACTAAAAGTTGATATGTTTTCCAATTTTAAAATTCATACAGTAATTCAGAATTCTATAGAAATAGAGCAGGAAAATGTATTACCTACAAAAGAAAGCGCCAGAGTAGATTTTGGCTTGTTAGAAGACGAAAATGTTATCTTGTTTGTTTCTAATGCCCTAGAAATAGAAAGAAAAGGATTTAAAGAAGCCAAACAAGCTTTAGAAAACATAAAAGAGCCAATAACATTACTAACCATAGGAAAAGGAGAGATAAGAATAGAAAATCCTTATGTTAAGGTAAGGTCTTTAGGTTTTATAAATGATACCGAAAAAATTACTGCGGCCTACAGAGCAGCAGATGTTTTACTTTTGCCTAGTTTAGAAGATAATTTACCAAATACAATGTTAGAGGCTTTTGCTAATGGCACTCCTGTTGTCAGTTTTAAAGTAGGCGGAATGGAAGAGCATATAGAAACTAGGGTAAATGGTATGTTAGTAAATGAAATAAATTCAGAGGCTCTAAAACAAACTATCATTGAATTTTTCAATATAAAGGATAGTTTTGATTCTAGGCAAATTAGAAGCTATGCAGATGATAATTTTTCATATCAAAATCAAGCTTCAAAGTACATAATGTTATATAATCAACTTCTTAATTGAGAGAATGAATCGGCCAAAAATATCAATAATTACCATAAATTATAATAATGTTTCAGGTCTAGAAGAAACAATTTTGTCTGTTAAAAATCAGACGTATCCCAATATGGAGTATGTTGTGGTAGATGGTATGTCTGATGACGGAAGTGATGTAATATTAGACCATGAAGCTGAAAGTATTAATGTATTAATAAGAGAAACAGATACAGGTATTTTTAATGCCATGAATAAAGGTATTGCAAATGCAACAGGAGATTATCTTTTGTTTCTAAATTCTGGAGATGTTTTTACATCAAAAACGGTACTGAATGATTTTATTAATCATCCAAATTTTGAAGGAGATATAATTTATGGAGATTATAAATTTAGTGAGGGAGGTAAAGTTTATCCAGATACCTTAACACCAGAATACTTTATGAGATCCTCTTTGCCTCATCAAAGTACCTTAATACACAATCGTGTTTTCAAAATAATTGGTGGTTATGATGAGAGCTATAAAATTGTTGGAGATAGAGAGCATTTTTTGAGAGCATATATTAGTAATAAATTTATATTTAATCATATTCCGGTAGCTGTGGCTATGTTCGATTTAACAGGAAGAAGTAATGCACCAGAGTTTAGAGCGCAAAAACTTGAAGAAGATCATAGAGCATTTAAAACTCACTATGGTTTGTTTTATGACGATTATGTTGAATTTTTCAGACTAAAAAGAGAATTAAGCATTACAAAAAGAAAAACAATTAACGGCATTTATAAAAGAGTCATAAAAAAAATAAAACGCTTATTTTGAAACCTTTAGTCTCAATAATAATACCAACATATAACCGTACAGAATATCTAAAGTATACTCTAGAAAGTGTAATTAATCAAACCTACCCAGCTACAGAAATTATAGTTGTAGATGATGGCTCACCAAACACTAAGACACAAACATTATGTCAGCATTATAAGAATGTAGCATATTATAAAATAGAAAACAGTGGCGGACCCGCAACACCCAGAAACTTTGGCTTTAAACAGTCTAAAGGACAATATATAGCATTCTTAGATGATGATGATTTGTGGTTGCCAGATAAGCTGAGCAAGCAAGTTAAGGTATTAGAGGAAAATCCTGACTTTGGAATAGCTCATAGCTATTGTGACGTTATAGATAAAGAAGGTAAACCAACCGGAGTATCTATAGGGAGACCAGGAAGTCTGGACGTTAAGCATGGAGATGTAAGCCATAGAATGATTGGTAATTGGACTCTAAAAATGCCAACACCATTGGTAAGACGTACAGTAATAGAGGAAGTAGGATTGTTTAATACAGAAATTCCGGCAGCATTAGAGGACACTGAATACTGGACTCGATGCAGTTTTTATACTAAATTTTACTACATGGATGAATCTCTGGCATTGTATAGATTGCATGGAGAGAACATTTCGAACGCCAAACATAAGTATGTAGATTTACCCTTGTATTTAAAAGATATAATTGTTGCAGAAAAAGAAAAAGGAAATCTTTCAAAACAATCGTATAATAAATTATTGCTTAATGTATGTTTTTCTCAGACCAAGCATTTAAAGATAAATGGAATAAAAACATTCGTTAATTTATTTAAGCTTAATCCATTTTGGATAATTAACTTCAGAATTTGGAAACTTATTGTAAGAAGAGTTTTAAGAATAATATTTGATTAAAGTCAGAATTTATCCAAAAGAGGTTTTATGAGAAAAGGTACAAATCCAGAAAAAAAAGATAATCTGCTAGATATAGATCAATATCACAGAGTGATAATACCTGTTTATATTCCAAATTTAACAGAAGATTACTTTAAGGAAGCTCTTGTAATTTTAAAGTTGTGTACACAGTCGTTACTCAAAACAATACATTCTAAAACAAAAATTTCTATTATAGACAATGGATGTTGTACTGAAGTTTCTGATTATTTAAAAAGTCTCCATCAAGATTATAAATGCATAGATCAATTGCTACTGTCTAAAGTTAATTTAGGGAAAATTAATGCCTTGTATTCAGTAATAAAAAGCAACCTAGAGCCTTTAATTACAGTTGCTGATGCAGATGTTATGTTTTTACCAAACTGGCAAACAGAAATAGAAAAGGTTTTTGTTAATTTTCCAGAAGCTGGTATGGTATCTCCTGTGCCCAATAGTATGGCATATAGAAATAGTTTTCTTAATAGTACAGTCTATTATGGTTTGTTTAAGGGTAGAGTTAAATTTGAAAAAGTAGTATCACCAGAAGGATTAATGGCATTTCAAGATAGTATAGGCAGAAAGATGTATGATGATATCCACTTAGAAAAGTATATTACAATCTCTAATGATAAAGGGTCTGCGGTTATGGGTTGTGGTCATTTTGTAGCAACCTTACGATCCGAGGTGTTTAAGAATGCACCTAACGAAGTCAGTCTTAATAAAATAGGTGGTGGTAGTGTAAATAAGTATATCGATATACCTAATGACAAAGCAGGTTTATTACGTCTAGCAACAAAAGGTAATTTTGCATATCATCTGGGCAATGTTTTTGAGCCATGGATGGATCAAGAAATAAATAAATTATCTGAAAATTCTTCTGAAATGATTTTACTGGATAACCTCCCTAAAGCAAAACCGATTAATAAGTTACAATACCAAATAGGGAAATTATTAAGAAAAGTACTTTTTCATAAGTATAGAAAACAGTATTTTAAATTAAAAGGAGTTAATCAACCCTATTAAAATCAATTCACTTGACGAAATAATATCAGTAGGACTCAATAAGAGTTACATAAAAACGACATAACATTCTTGTAAACTTTGTATTTTAGTTTTTAAATGAAAAAACAACCTTATATAATAGCAGAAATTGCACAAGCTCACGATGGTAGTCTTGGTATACTTCATTCTTATATTGATGCTTTAGCGTCTACAGGTGTGGATGCTGTAAAATTTCAGATGCACATAGCGGAAGCAGAAAGTAGTTTACAAGAGCCTTTTAGAGTTAATTTTTCTTATGAAGATAAGACAAGACTAGAGTATTGGAAACGCACAAGTTTTACATTACAACAATGGAAAGATATAAAAAAGCATTGTGATGAAGTCGGACTAGAGTTTATCTGTTCTCCATTTAGTAATCTAGCCATAGATTGGTTAGAAGAACTTAATGTAAAGTGTTATAAAATAGGTTCGGGAGAGGTCAACAACCTATTGATGCTTTCTAAGATAGCAAATACTGGCAAAGACGTTATAGTTTCATCAGGTATGAGTTCCTTTCAAGAATTAGACGAAACTGTAGATTTTTTAAAACAAAAAAACGTTAAGTTTTCAATATTACAGTGTACAACTTCATACCCAACATCACCAGAAAATTACGGATTCAATGTTATACAAGAGCTAAAGGAAAGGTATGAAGTTACAGTTGGTTTTTCAGACCATTCATCAGACATATCAACATGTATTGCAGCAGCAGCATTAGGTGCAGAAATATTAGAATTTCATGTTGTTTTTCATAAAGATATGTTTGGGCCAGATGCAAAATCGTCTTTAACAATAGAAGAAACAAAAACACTTGTAGCGTCTGTAAAGAAGATTTCAACAGCAATGCAAAATCCAGTAGATAAAAACGATAATTCAAAATATTTTGATTTAAAGCAAATTTTTGAAAAATCTCTAGCAGTTAACAAGGATCTTAAGATAGGAGATACAATTACTTTTGATGATCTTGAAGCTAAAAAGCCAAAGGCGCAAGGTATCTCAGCAAATGCGTTTGAAACTATACTTGGAAAAAAGCTAATAACCGACAAAAAGAAATGGGATTTTTTGAATTACAATGATTTAGCATGAGTATAAGAAAGATATGTGTTGTTATAACAGCAAGACCATCTTACAGTAGAATAAAGACTGCATTATGGGCAATACAAAAGCATAAAGACCTACAATTACAATTAGTAGTAGCTGGTTCTGCCTTGTTAGATAGATATGGTAATGCAATTAACTTTATTGAAAAAGACGGTTTTAGTATCGACGAAAAAGTTTTTATGGTTTTAGAAGGTGAAAACAAAACAGCCATGGCAAAAACCACAGGTTTAGGACTTATGGAACTTTCTAACGTGTTTTACAATTTAAAACCAGATGCTGTAATTACCATAGCAGATAGATTTGAAACCATAGCAACAAGCATAGCAGCAGCATACCAAAACATACCTTTAATTCATATACAAGGTGGTGAGGTAACAGGCAATATTGATGAGAAAGTAAGACATGCAAACACCAAGTTAGCAGATGTACATTTAGTAGCCTCTGAAGATGCAAAACAACGTGTTATAAGAATGGGTGAGGATCCAAAAACTGTTTTTAATACAGGTTGCCCATCTATTGACATCGCAAAAATGGTTTTAGAAAGTCCACAACTAAATTTTAATCCTATTGAAAAATACGGAGGAGTTGGTGAGATAGGAGATTGGAAAAATGGATATATAGTTGTTATGCAACACCCAGTTACCAACGAGTATAACAAGGCGAAAGATGATATTCTAAAAACACTTCATACTATAAAAGAGTTAGATATTCCAACGTTTTGGTTTTGGCCAAATGTAGATGCAGGTGCAGATGGTACATCTAACGGAATACGCTCCTTTAGAGAAATAGAAAAGCCAAGAAATATTAGATTCTTTAAAAATATGGAGTCCGATGACTTTTTAAAGTTATTATTTAATTCTAAATGTCTTATCGGTAATTCTAGCGTAGGTATTAGAGAATGTTCGTTTTTAGGAGTTCCGGTTGTAAATATAGGAACACGACAAAACAGAAGATTAAGGGGAACAAATGTTATAGATGTAGATTATAACAAAACTCATATTAAAGAAGCAATTCAAAAACAGATTGAAACCACTAAAAAGGAAGGTGAGCAAATTTATGGAGATGGTGATTCTGGAAAAAAAATTGCAGATGTTTTAGCTAGGATAGACTTAAAGTTTCATAAAACAATTTATTATTAATGAAAATTTTAGGACTAATACCTGCTCGTGGAGGATCTAAAGGAATACCAAGGAAAAACATAAAACTTTTAGATGGAAAACCTTTAATACAATACACAATTGAAGTTGCTCAGAGAGCAGATAAATTGAGTAAAGTAATAGTAAGTTCTGAGGATGAAGAAATACTGGGAATTGCTAAAAATCTCGGTGTAGAAACTCCATTTATTAGACCCAAAGCGTTAGCTCTAGATAACTCATCTTCGCTGTCGGTTGTGCAACACGCCTTAAATTTTTATAAAGAAAAAGGAATCAATTTTGATGCTGTCTGTTTGCTACAAGTAACCTATCCCTTTAGACAAGTACAATTTTTAAATGAAGCTATAGACAAATTTATTGCGTCAGAAGCAGACGCTTTGGTTTCTGTTTCAAAAATTCCACATGTATATAATCCGCACTGGGCATTTGTTGCAAATGATAAAGGCTTTCTTGATATTGCTACAGGCGATGACGAAATAATAAGTAGAAGACAGGAGTTACCAGTTGCATATCATAGAAATGGTAGTATATACATTACAAAAGCAAGTACTGTTTTAGAAGAAAATTCGCTGTACGGATCAAAAATCACATATATAGAATCACCATCTCAAGTAGATATAAATATAGATACTCTAGAAGATTGGAAAGCCGCAGAGCAGTACATTGCCAAGAGAAAACAATACAAATAGTACAATTTTGAAAAAGAAAAAAATAATATTTGTAGTACCTGATGGTACAGGAATTAGAAATTATCTGTTTTCTCAAATTTTACCACTTATTATAAAGGAACAAGCAGAGCTACTTATTTATCACTCTTTATCAGAAGAAGCAATAAAGGAAGTGGAGCAATTACATAATATTACCTTAAAAACAAAAGAACTTCCAAAATATAAAGAGACAATAAAACAAAAGTTTTATAGAGAAAGTATTGGTTTTGCTCGTTTATTACACAATATAAAATTAGAAAATAACCCTTCTATAATAGCTACTTGGAAAAAGGGTCATAAAGGCAAAAAGAAGTGGTTTTATAAACTTGTAGAATTACTCGGAAGAATAAATTACTCTAATTACAATAATATTCAAAAACTAGAAAAAAGGTATCAAAAGGCTTTAGCAGTAAATATCTCGCGAGAGTTAGATTTTTTAAAGCAATACAAACCAGATGTTATTTTTTGTACGCATCAAAGAGCAGTAAATGCAACAGCTGTTTTTAAAGCCGCAGAAGTATTAGGGATTGATACTTATGGAGCCATATATTCTTGGGATAACTTACCAAAAGCAAGATTAACAGTAAGAACAAGTAAATATTTTGTGTGGTCTCAGTATATGAAAAATGAGTTTAAAAAATACTACCCAGAGATACCACAAGAAAATGTTATAATTACAGGCACACCTCAGTTTAGTCTTTATGAGCAAGCTAAAATAGTTTCAAAAGAACTATTTTTTAAAGAACACGATTTAGATACTAGTAAGTTTACGATATGTTTTTCAGGAGATGATTTACGGACTTCGCCATACGATCCTTATTATTTAGATCATTTGGCAGAGTCTATAAATAAGAGCATTTATAAAGATAAAATTCAAATTATATTTAGAAGAAGTCCTGTAGATTTATCAGGAAGATATGACAACGTTATAGAGAAGCATCACGGTTTAATTACTTCTATCGTACCAAATTGGAGCAATACAAAATCTCAATGGACACAAATTTATCCTTATTACGACGATGTAAATCTACTTGCCAATATTTGTAAACATAGTGACCTTGTTATAAATGTAGGTTCTACTATGGCGCATGATTTTGCCTATTTTAAGAATGCAGCTGCTTATCTAAACTATGATGTAAAGCCAGATAAAAATTGGTCTGTAAATACCATCTATAAGTATCAACATTTTAGATCTATGCCTAATAAGAATGTTGTTTATTGGATTAATTCTAAAGATGATTTTATCGCTATTATAAAGGCTGTAATGGCAGAAAATAACTCAGTTACTCAAGAATGGTTTAATGTTATTAACGATAATACTAAAAACAGTTCTATAGAGATAGCAAAAGAACTAATGGCCTAAAAATATGCATATCTGCTTTATCACACACGAGTATCCAAAAACAAACTATCCTCATGGTGGTATTGGTACTTTTATCCAAACGTTTGCAAAAGCCTTAGTTAAGAGAGCTTATAAAGTTTCTGTTATAGGTGTAAATCAATATACCAACGAAGATGAGGTGTGTAATGACGAAGGTGTGGATGTATATAGGCTGAGAATAAAAAAAGTAAAAGGAATTACATGGTATCTTAACTATAGTGCGATTAACAAAAAAATCAAAGCGCTTCATCAAACAAACCCGATAGATATCATTGAAACTCCAGAGCTAGGTTTGGCATTTATAAAAAAGATTCCTAAAATAAAATATGTTATCAGGCTTCATGGTGGACACCATTTTTTTGCAGAATCAGAAAAAAGAGAGATTAATTGGTGGAAAGGTTTTCAAGAAAAAAGATCTTTCCGAAAGGCAGATGCGTTTATAGCCGTTTCAAAATTTGTAAAATCACATACGCAGAAGTATTTAAGTTATCATAATAAGCCAATATCAATCATTTCAAACTCCATAGATCTAGAAGTATTTAAACCCAAACCAGATGTTAAAGTAAAACCCAAATCCGTTTTATTTGCAGGTACTATTTGCGAGAAAAAAGGTGTTGCTCAATTAATCAAGGCAATGCCTAAAGTCTTAGAGGCTTTTCCAGAGGTTAAGTTGTATTTGTACGGACGAGACTGGTATTTTAAGGATGGGAAATCATATATAGCGTATTTAGAAAATGAAGTAATACCAGAGTTAGAGCTAAAAGACGATAGTATAAATTTTATGGGAAGTTTATCTTTAACAGAGTTGGCTCTAAAATATGCTGAGGCAGAAGTTTGTGTATTTCCATCCTTAATGGAAACACAAGGTTTGGTAGCGCCAGAAGCTATGGCAATGGAAAAGACAGTTGTATTTACTAGCTTAGGTCCTGGACCAGAAGCCATAATAGATAAAGAAACAGGGTTACTTTGTAACCCGTACGATATAGATTCTATCTCCAACAGTATATTATGGGTATTAAATAATCCTAATGAAAGCAGCCTTATAGCAAAAAGGGCTAAAAAATATGTGGAAGACAATTACAATTTAAATACTTTAGTTCAAAAGAATATAGATTTTTATAAATCATTAGGATGAAATTCCTCATAATTACACATGTACAACACGTATTAAACGAAGGGAAATATTATGGTTATGCACCATATATTAACGAGATGAATATATGGTTAAGTCATGTGGAAGATGTTGAGGTTATAGCACCATTAAAACAAGGTGAGGTTTCGGCAATAGAAACATTTTACCAACATTCTAATCTAAAATTTTCTGCGATTCCAAGTATAGAATTCACCTCTGCAAAATTAATTGTTAGTTCTTTTTTTAAGTTACCAATAATACTATTTAAAATAATTAAAGCATGCAAGAGCGCAGATCATATTCATCTTAGGTGTCCTGGTAATATTGGGCTGCTGGGTGTTTTTGTGCAAATATTCTTTCCAAATAAGATAAAAACAGCAAAATATGCAGGTAATTGGGATCCTAAGAGTCAACAACCTGTCAGCTATAGAATTCAAAAATGGATATTAAAGAACACTTTTTTATCAAAAAATATAAGTGCTTTGGTGTATGGACGATGGCCAAATCAGACCAAAAATGTACTTCCTTTTTTTACAGCATCTTTTTATGATTCAGAAATAAATAAGGTATCAAAAAAAGAAAAAGCACATACATACCGTTTTGTGTTTGTAGGTAGTTTAGTTGAAGGTAAACAACCACTTAAAGCTATTAAAATAGTCGAAGCTCTAAAGCATAAAGGTTATGATGTTGTTTTAAATATTTATGGAGATGGTAGCTTAAAACAGTCGCTTGAAAACTATGTTGCAAATAATGATTTACAACACATAGTGCATTTTCATGGTAACGTAGATAAGGAAACTATAAAAACTGCCTTCAATAATTCTGACTTTTGTATTTTACTATCTAAAAGTGAAGGTTGGCCCAAAGCAATAGCTGAAGCTATGTTTTTTGGAGTTATTCCTATAGCAACAAAAGTATCTTGTGTGCCATGGATGTTAAACGATGGTAAACGAGGTATTTTAGTAGATGATAATGTAGAAGTAGCAACCGCAAAAGTTATAGATTTTATAGAAAAGGAAGATTTTAAAACTGTAATTAAAGAAGCTAAATCTTGGTCTCAACGCTATACGTTAGACTATTTTGATAAAGAAATACAAAAGCTTCTACATAAAAAATGAAAGTACTTCAGCTCATAGATGCATTACAAACTGGTGGAGCAGAACGACTGGCAGTTAACTACGCTAATGGTTTGTCAAGATTAGGTGTAGATTCTCATATTTGTGCGACTAGGGCAGAAGGATTATTATTAAATACCATCGATGAAAGCGTAGGGTATTTGTTCCTAAATCGGTCTAAAACAATCGATTTTAGAGCAATTTTTAAGTTAAGGAGTTACTTAATTTTAAATAAAATTGAAATCATCCACGCGCATGCTTCTTCGTGTTTTTTTGCAACATTAGTAAAGGTAACTTTACCAAGAATTAAAATTGTTTGGCATGATCATTATGGTAATAGTGAATTGCTTAGTCAAAGACCAAAAAGAGTACTAAGTCTTTGTTCATTAGGGTTCTCTTATGTGTTTTGTGTCAATCAAAAATTAAAAGCTTGGAATAAAGAGCATTTGTTTGTTAAGAAGATAAAATACATTAAGAATTTTCCTGTATTACTAAAAAGTCAAAAAAACCTAACGGTTTTAAACGGAGAGGGAGGGAAGCGTTTACTGTGTTTAGCAAATCTAAGAGATCAAAAAAATCATTCAATGCTTTTAGATGCCTTCAAAATAGTGAATAACGAATTTCCCGATTGGTCCTTGCATTGTGTGGGTAAAGACTTTGATGATAAGTGTTCTAGGCAATTTTTTTCTAAAATTAAATCGCTAAAGTTGAACACAAGTGTTCATTTTTATGATAGTAAAACAGATATTTTAAATATAATGAGCCAATGTGAAATCGGCTTATTATCATCTAAATCAGAAGGATTACCTTTAGCCTTGTTAGAGTATGGCATGTCTGGACTTCCTGTAGTTGTTACTGATGTTGGTGATTGTAGTTTGTTGGTGAATGATAAGTCTTTTGGGCAATTAGTTGATAAAAATGATTACAAGCAATTTGCAGAATCTATAAAACAGCTTATTTTAGACAAGGACTATAGATTATTTTGTGCAGATAATCTTAATCAAAAAGTAACTAGAGAATACTCTGAGAAACACGTTTTGTCAGATATAATCAGTATCTATAAATCAATAATATAAAATTTAAGCTTTGAGATTTAATTACCTTACCGCAATAGCATTACACATTGTTATTGGGCTTCTATTTTATTATGTTGGTTTTTTTCCTAGAATCTACTTTTTTGGTGTTATAGGTTATTTTTTGTTTCAAATTTTTAATACTTCACCAAGAGAAAAGACATTTACGATTCTTACTGCTTGTGCCTATATTGTTGGTATTGAGGTTTTGTTTAGAATGACAAAAGCCGGTTTATTTTATGAATCCTCAAAGTATTTGGTTATACTATTTATGCTCATCGGAATGGTGTTTAAAGGTTTGTCTAATAGATCATTTCCTTTTTTAATTTATCTTTTTTTATTTATACCATCTATTGTTATTGCTTCAACTAACGTTGGTTTAGACACTGATTTAAGAAAGAATATAGCTTTTGTGTTGAGCGGTCCCGTTTGTTTAGGTATTTCAGCCCTATTTTGTTATGACAAATCAATTAAAGTCAATCAACTTAATAATGTAGTTTTTTATTTGGGTTTACCCATTATAAGTTTAACGACTTACCTCTTTTTATACACAGTTCGTTTAGAGGATATTTTTAGAGGAACAGAATCTAATTTTGCAGCTTCAGGTGGATTTGGACCTAATCAAGTAGCGACTGTTTTAGGGATTGGAATGTTTGTGTTTTGCATCAATTTTTTTCTCAAATCAAAATTTTTCATTGAAAGAATTGTAAGTGTATTAATTTTTGCTGTTATAAGCTATAGAGGTATTATTACTTTTAGCCGTGGCGGTATTATTACGGCTATATTAATGATATTTGCTTTTTTAGCTGTTTTTTATTTTAAATCAAGTAATAGAAATAGGCGTGTTATAAGTATTTCATTAGTTATCCTTATTATTGCTTCTTCAGTAACTTGGGTGATAAGTTCTAATCAAACAGGTGGATTAATAGATAAGCGTTACTCTAATCAAGATGCTAGAGGTAGAGAAAAAGAAGATATATCCACAGGTCGAGTAGATATCTTCCTTGGTGAGCTCGAAGGTTTTGTTGATAATCCTTTACTTGGTGTTGGAGCAGGTGTTATGAAAGAAAGAAGACTTAGAGAAACAGGTGTTACTGTTGCTACTCACAATGAAATTAGTAGAGTTGTTTCTGAGCATGGTTTACTTGGTATCATAATGCTTATAATACTAATAGTAATTCCACTTATTTATAGAGTTAACAACAAGAAGAATTATTTTTTCTATGCTTTTTTAATTTTTTGGTTTGCCACAATAAATCATTCGGCCATGCGTATTGCTGCACCAGGATTTATTTATGCTTTAGCACTTTTAAACATTAAGTATGAAAAACGTCCTATACATAGGAAACGCATTATCTCAAAAGGGTAAAAACGTAACCTCTATAGAAGTGCTGGGTGAGCGCTTAAGAGAGTTTTGCGCTGTAAAAATTGCTTCTAAAAAGCAGAATCAAGTTTTACGATTACTAGATATGGTTTTGACTGTTATAAAAAACAGTAGAAGTACAGACTATATTATAATCGACACCTACAGTACTCTTAATTTTTACTACGCATTTTTAATCGGGCAACTTTCTAGGTTGCTTAACATTAAATATATAACCATTTTGCATGGTGGTAATCTTGAAAGCAGACTGGCTAAAAGTCCTAAAATGAGTAAAATGCTATTTGATAATGCATATAAATTAGTAACACCTTCAGACTTTTTAAAAGATACTTTTAATGCTTACGGTTATCATAATATTGAATACATCCCTAACTCCATTGAAACTAAAAATTATGAGTTTTCGTTAAAAAAATTTCAAAGACCAAAATTGCTTTGGGTGAGATCATTTTCTAAAATTTACAATCCTAGATTAGCAGTATTGTTATTAGATAACTTAATAAAGAAAGGATATAAGGCCGAATTGTGTATGATAGGACCAGATAGTGATGGTACCTTAACAGAAGTAACACAATTGGTAAAAGAGTTAAATTTAAATGTAAAATTTACTGGGAAACTCCCTAAGGAAGAGTGGTTAAAACTTGCTAAAGAATATAATATATTTATAAATACAACCAATTTTGATAACACACCCTTAAGCGTTATTGAGGCAATGGCCTTGGGTTTGCCAGTTGTGTCTACTAATGTAGGAGGTATGCCATATTTAATAAAAGATCGTCTTGATGGATTACTGGTAAAACCTAATAATGTTGATGAAATGTCTGATGCAGTTACAGAGATTTTAGACAATTATGAATTAAGAGAAAGGATTATAAAAAGTATGCAGAAAAAAGTAAAGCAGTTCGATTGGCAAAATGTAAAACATCGATGGAAAGCGCTTTTATCTTAATAAAAATATAAAAATTAATTGATGTTACTATATTTACGCTAGCTAAACCAACAATGACAAAGAAAAAAGGTATCCACTTTGAAGTTTCAGAAAGAAAGATTCTTCTAAGAATCATGGACATAGTCATGGTTTTTTTGGCAATTTACTTTTTAAATTTATATCCAAAATTTGACTATATCCAATTCGAAATGTCAAATGGTATAGCTCTTGCCTTATTAGCTGTATATATTATAATTTTCGGAACTATTTTTGAGCTTTATGATTTACAGAAAGCCAGTAAGTTAGACTCAACTTTTAGGAACATTGTAATTACAACATCTACAGTAGTACTTTTCTATCTGTTAACCCCTTTTTTATCACCATATTTGCCAGAAGAACGTATTCAGATAGTTTATGTTTACTTTGCGATAATTGTATCTATTTTATTATGGAGGTTGTTTTATATAAATCTCATTGAATCTCCAAGATTTTACAAGCGTGTTCTGTTAGTTGGCGAAATATCAAATATAGATGGGTTAGTAAGAGCGCTTAACACATCTGATCCTAACTATAAAATTGTTGGTTTTATAAATAGTGAAGCAACTGGTACAGATTCTGTAAAATTTAAGGGTTTAAAAGAATTTCAATCTACCGATTTTTTAAATGTCATTGAAAAAGAACGAATATCAGAGGTTTTGGTAGCTAGTTTTAACTCTGAAGCTATAATAGCAGAGGTGTATCATAATCTTATGATGTTATTAGAGCGAGGGTTTAAAATAAGAGAGTACACGCAAGTTTATGAAGAGTTGCTTCATAGAGTGCCAATTCAATTTGTAGGTAAAGATTTCTACAAATATTTTCCTTTTAGTAGAAGCAATGAGAATAAGCTTTATATCTTTTTTCAAAGAACTTTTGATGTGTTTTTTGCTGTTATAGGTTTAGCCGTTGGTGCTTTAATTCTACCATTTATCATATTAGGAAATATGTTTGGAAACAAAGGTCCATTGTTCTACACACAAGAGCGTATTGGTAGAAATGGAAAACCCTTTCAGATTATAAAACTAAGAACAATGATTGTAAATGCTGAGGAAGATGGAGTAAAGTGGGCAAAAAAGAACGACAAACGAATTACAAAATTCGGTATGTTTTTAAGAAGATCGCGATTAGATGAAGTGCCTCAATTTTATAATGTCCTTAAAGGAGATATGAGTGTTATTGGTCCAAGACCAGAACGACCATTCTTTGTTAATGAATTGGCAAGGATTATTCCGTTTTATGAAACCAGGCATATTATTAAACCAGGTCTAACTGGTTGGGCTCAGGTTAAAACAAGGTATGGTTCTTCTATAGACGACAGTCTTATAAAGCTGCAATACGATTTGTATTACATAAAACATAGAAGCGTGTTCTTAGACTTCAATATTGCCATAAAAACGCTTAGTACAATTTTATACTACAGAGGTCAGTAGCTGTTTTTAGCTATTAAAAGATTTTACTAAGTAAATATATCGTATTACCAGTGCTATAAGTAGAGGTATTAAAGCAATTGCAAAAACTTGTACACCAATAAGCCAGTGCAAAGTCATAAGGCAGAGCATTATAATTAAAAATTTCAGATAGCTTTTTACCCAGTTTTTAACATCATTTTTTAGTAATTGTCTTATTGCTAAAATATTGAGCGGACAAGCCCATAGCAAATTGTAGTTTTGCCAAGTGGCTGTATGATCAGTGCCAAACCATAAGAGCAATAAAAGAACACCAATAATACCAGTTAAAGAAAATAAGGTAACATCTAACCACTTAGATCGCTTTTGCGCTTTAAAGTCTTTGTAAGTAATAAATAGAATAACAACAGAAAGCAATCCTAAAATTACCAAAGGACTAAAAATAAAGCCTGAAGAAGAATTATCAGTCTTTCTCTCATATAATACCTTTGAAGACTTTACTAAATCTTCATTTCCATTAATTCTAGAAACTTCAAAAAAGGCATGTATATACTTTGGTAAAAACATAAAATCTTTAGCAGAAGCTTGTCTATCTACTACAGAGCCAAGTGCAATATCTATCCCAAAGCTTCCCCAAGAATTTTTGTTAACATGTTCGTAAATAAGTGTTCTAAAGGTTTTTGGCTCAAAACTTTCTGGTTTTTCAAAAGTTATAGAGTTGTTAGTTACAGTAGAAAGCACATCTCTAATTTTTGTAGCACAATTGTCGTAGAAAAAGTCGTAGAGATATTTTCTGTTTTCAGGTTTATAGTTGTTTTCTAAATAGTTAAAGAGCTGTTGTTTTTGCGCTGTAGATAGATTTAAAACCTGTTCTTTTATTGTTCTGTTTTCTCGAGAATAATAATTGAAAATATCAGAATAAAAATGCCTGCTTATAAGGTAGTTTAGTTTTCCTCTTGCAAATTTTAGTACAAAAAAAGGTGCATCAAAATCATACTGACCGTAACCATACACAATGTCAATACCCTTGGTTTCATCTTTTATTCTAAAAGCATTGTGACCGAAAGCGTCATTAAGAGAATTGCCAGGTCCAAAGGTTAAAACAGAAGCTTCTGCATTTTGAGATAATTGAAATTGAAATGCAAACGAAACACTAACAAAAAGGAATGCTAAAAGCGATAGTTTTATTTTCATTGTATAGGGTTAACTATCTAAAAATACTAAAATCTATTTTTAAAGAGAATACATTAGAATATAGTGCGGCACTTTGGTCTCCAATATCTGTAAAAGCATAGTCAATTTGAATACCTTTATATTTAAAACCAACTCCAAAATTTGGTTGAAACGTTAAGTTCTCAGAATCGTCAATTTGTCTTTCATTCTGAAAATTACCAGCACCACCACGTAGAAACACTAAATCGGTATATCCAAACTCAAACCCTAAAGCAGGATTTATACTTGCAAAAGACGTAGAAAAGATATCATTGTTTTCTTCAAAACGAACGTTAAGATTTGCAGCTGCTAATAAAGAATAATCATAGTTGAAAATCCATTTTTTAGACATACCAATCTCTAACTTAGGAATGGTAATCTCAGTAGTTTCTGGTAATTCTTGGTTTTGTCCATCAACAGCACCACTAATTTGTTCAAACTTTTCTTCGTCAATAGACCAAGCGTTGTAGGTAGTTGTTATGTCTCTTGCCATGATTCCAAACTTCCAACCAGAATTATTTTCAAACTGAATGCCAGCATCTAAACCAAATCCCCAAGACGAGGCAAAGTCGCCAATAATTCTACGAATTACTTTAGCATTTACTCCAAAATTCAATCCATCTAAAGGTAACTTTCTGGCATAAGAAAATGTTAACCCGTAATCTGCTGTAGAAAAGGTGCTAATTCTATCGTAGTTGATGTTACCTTCATCATCAATTAATTGTGTGGTGTCCAAAATATCATCTACACCAAACCTTATAAGAGAAACACCAACAGCACTCCGATTATCTAATGGCATAGCATAACCAATATAGTTGTAGTTAGCAATATTGGCAAAATAACTAGAGTGCATTAATGCGAGTTGGTTGTCTTCAAGATGCACTAATCCAGCCGGATTCCAGTATCCAGAATTAACATCTGCAGTTTGCGAGACCACTGCATTACTCATTCCTAGGGCAGCAGCATCTACACCAATATTCATAAATTCATTAGAATATTTTCTGGTAGATTGTGCTGAAGCTATAGCGGTTATAAGTGTTAAGAGAATTACGATGTAATTTTTCAACAGCAAAATTTTTTACAAATATGCACAATTTTTCTATGTATTTAACTTTAAAAAGACCTTCTTATTGTTTTGTATTACTTACAATTTGAAAAAAATAATAAGCTAAGCTCAAATACTTTTATATTTTTACAAAAATTATATTCATGAGTTTTAAGCGACACATTCCTAATATAGTTACACTTCTAAATTTATTTTCAGGATGTATTGCTTTAATATTTGCAGTACACGGTAATTTTATTGTGGCTGCTTTTTTTGTGTTTCTAGGTATCTTTTTTGATTTCTTTGATGGTCTTTTGGCAAGAAAGCTCAATGTACAAAGTCCTTTGGGTATTCAGTTAGATTCATTAGCCGATTTGGTAACAAGTGGAGTAGTACCTGGTGTTATTATGTTTAAGCTAATATCTCTTACTATCGATAGTCCTGATTATGCATCATATTCTGATAGCTGGAACTCTGTTTTTCATTGGCAAGGTTTTAAAATGTCTGTGCTGCCTTTAATAGGGCTTTTAATTCCATTGGCATCAGCTTACAGGTTAGCAAAGTTTAATTTAGACGAAGATCAGCAAACTTATTTTAAAGGTTTGCCAGTGCCAGCAAATACCTTACTTATTTTATCATTACCACTTATTTTAGAATATCAGAATAATGATTTAATGAATACCATCATTATTAACAAGTGGCTTTTAATTGGTTTAACACTTATAAGTTGCTATCTCCTAAATTCTAATATAAAATTGTTTGCGTTAAAATTTAAAGATTGGAGTTTTAAGAACAACGTAATGCGATATATCTTTTTAATTATAAGTTTGGTGATGCTAGTGGTACTGCACTTTGCAGCAATACCTGTCATAATTATTCTCTATATTATTTTGTCCTTAATTGATAAAAAGAACATAAACTAATAAACACAACATAATAAAAAATGGCCCAAGTTATTTTTACCCTTTTAATGCTAGTAATGCTTCAGGCAGTACTAGGATTTGATAATCTATTGTATATTTCATTAGAGTCTAAAAAAGCACCTGTTAGCGAGCAAAAACGAGTACGAAAAGTTGGTATATTAATAGCTATTGTATTAAGAATTGTGCTGTTGTTTGCATTGGTGTCTTTAATAAAATATTTTCAGGAGCCATTTTCATTTTTAACAGGTCATGTAGAAGACGTTATAGATTTTGCGTTTAATGGCCATAGTCTAATAGTTTTAGTTGGTGGAGGCTTTATTATTTACACGGCAATTAAAGAGATTTGGCATATGATTTCTACGCAAGATCTTACAGTAGATCAAATGGTGTCAGGTAAGGGTTCTAAATCAGCCAATGCTGTCGTAGTGAGTATAGTTATTATGAATTTGGTGTTTTCCTTTGATTCTATATTGGCAGCAATAGGATTAACCAGTGATATAGAAAACTCTACAACAGCATTTATAGTTATGGCAATAGCTATTGTACTTAGCGGATTATTAATGTTATTACTGGCTGATAAAATCTCTGCTTTTCTGGCTAAGAATAGAATGTACGAAGTATTAGGATTATTTATTTTATTTATCGTTGGTATTATGTTAGTTACAGAAGGAGGGCATTTAGCGCATCTTAAAATATTTGGAAATGAGATAGTACCAATGAGCAAAACAACATTCTATTTTGTTATAGCTGTATTGGTAGTGGTAGATATTGTACAAGGACGTTATCAGAAAAAATTAATAAATCAAGAAATCACAAAAAAATGAAAAAACTAAAGCTTAGACCGTTTCTCATCATTTTTTTCGCACTAATGGTGATTCAATTTTTAATTGTCTTTTTAGATGTACAATTAACAAAAAGTAAAAGTGATTTAACTGCAGTTACCAATCCAATAATTGCAATTTTTAGTTTGCCTATAAGTGGTATTCATAGGAGTTTACCCTTTTATGTTAACGAAAGCCTGTATGTAAGAGCAGTGTATTGGTTAGTAAATTTATTTATACAATCGGCAGTAATCTATTTATTGATTTTAGGCATAAAAAGGGTAAGAAGAAAGATAAAGAAACTGGCTTAGATTAAAATTCTAGCTTCTTTTTACGTAGCTCAAAATTCTGTCCTAGATAAACTTTACGCACCATTTCATCACTGGCTAGTTCTTCAGGTTTACCAGCTTTAAGAATGCCACCTTCAAACATCAGGTAAGTTCTATCTGTAATTGCAAGAGTTTCTTGTACGTTATGGTCTGTAATAAGTATACCAATGTTCTTTTTGGTGAGCTTGGCAACAATTCGCTGAATATCTTCTACAGCAACAGGATCTACACCTGCAAAAGGCTCATCTAATAGTATAAAGTTAGGGTCTGTAGCAAGTGCACGAGCAATTTCTGTACGACGACGCTCGCCACCAGAAAGTAAGTCGCCACGATTGGTTCTAATATGTCCCAAACCAAACTCTTCTATAAGCGATTCCATTTTATCGTGCTGTTCTTTTTTACTCAATTTTGTGTATTGTAATACACTCAAAATATTATCCTCAATACTTAACTTTCTAAAAACTGAAGCTTCTTGTGCTAAATACCCAATACCATTTTGTGCACGTTTATACATTGGGAATTTTGTAATGTCGGTATTATCTAAATAAATATTTCCACCATTAGGTTTTATAATTCCAACAATCATATAGAATGAAGTTGTTTTACCAGCACCATTAGGGCCAAGTAAACCTACAATTTCTCCTTGATTGACTTCAAGAGAAACGTCTTTTACAACTTTTCGTCCGCTGTAGGACTTCATTAAATTTTCTGCACGTAACTTCATACTATAACTAAGAACGCTAAAAATAATAAATTCATATAGAATCGCTTATTAGTAGCTAATATTTATAAAAAGTTTAACCTTGATTTTCAAGAGCTTCCCAGTATTCGTGAGCTCTTCTTAAATGCGGAATCACAATAGTTCCACCAATAAGTGTAGCAACGCCTAGCGCTTCACTAACTTCAGCTTTTGTTAAGCCTTCTTTATAAGAAGACTCTAAATGATATTTCACGCAATCATCACAACGAAGTACTGTTGAAGCCACCAAGCCAAGCAATTCTTTTGTCTTTTTATCTAACGCACCTTCAGCAAAAGCATTAGTATCTAGATTAAAAATACGCTTTACAATTTTATTATTATCCGAAAGGATTTTATCGTTCATCTTAGAACGATACTCATTAAATTCTTTTACGATATCAGACATGTTTTCTTTTTCTATTTTGATTTTTTACTACTATAGAAGAAATGTAAATACTAACTTGATATAGTATTAAAATTGGTATAGCTACAATAACCTGACTAGCAACGTCTGGTGGTGTTATTATAGCAGATAATATAAGTACGATTACTAAAGCGTACTTTCTGTATTTTTTTAAAAATTGAGGTGTTACTAAACCAACTTTTGTTAAAAAGTAGATAATTATTGGCAGCTCAAATACAAAGCCAGATGCTAGGGACGAAGATCTAACAATGGCAATGACAGAACTTATATCAAACTCATTAGAAATTTGTTCGCTAATTTGATAGTTAGCCAAAAAGTTGATAGATAAAGGTGTTATAATATAATACCCGAATAATACACCAAGGAAAAATAATAATGATGCAATTATGATAAATCCTCTGGAATTTTTACGCTCATTAGGATTTAATCCAGGACTAATAAAACTCCATAACTGGTATAGTACATATGGGAAAGCTACTATAAAACCAGCATAAATTGATGTCCATATATGAGCAGAAAACTGCCCAGCAACAGTTCTGTTTTGAATAATAAATGGAAATTTATCAGCACAAAAAGTAGTGTCCTCAATACCTAAAAATTGAGACATTTTACATAGACCTTCATAAGTAGGGAAACTCATTAGAGTTGGCCCAAAAATAACGACATCAAAAATAAATGTTTTGAAAACAAAGGCAAGGGCAGCAGCTATTACAACAGCTAATGTTGCTCTGATTAAATGCCATCTTAAATCTTCAAGATGGTCTAAAAAAGACATTTCGTCTACACTCTTCTTCGTCATTATATAATGCCTTCTTTTATTAAATCATGTAAATGAACAACTCCTGCGTATTTACCGTTATGCTCAACTAATAATTGTGAAATGCCAAATTGTTCCATAAGTTCTTTAGCATCTACAGCCATAGCATCTTCATTAATGCGTCTTGGGTTGGTACTCATTATGTCTTTTGCTGTAAGATTGGCAATATCATCACTCTTACTTAGCATTCTACGCAAATCACCATCTGTAATGATGCCAACAATCTTGTCATTTTCTATAACCGCAGTTACACCTAGCATTTTTTCAGTAATTTCTACAATCACTTCCTTTAAGCTGGCATCCAAAGTTACTTCTGGCTTTTGATTTTGAGACGATAAATCATTTACTCTTAAATATAAGCGTTTACCTAAAGCTCCACCTGGATGATATTTTGCAAAATCCTTGCTAGAAAACCCTCTTAATTCTAACAAGCAAATTGCTAATGCATCTCCCATTACAAGTTGAGCTGTAGTACTTGTGGTTGGTGCTAAATTATTTGGGCAAGCCTCTTGCTCTACATAAGCATTTAAAACATAATCTGATTGTTGTCCTAAAAACGAATCTTTATTGCCTGTTATAGCAATCATTTTGTTTTTTGCATTCTTAATAAGAGGCACCAAAACTTTAATTTCTGGTGTGTTTCCACTTTTAGAAATACAAATTACAACATCATCTTCTAAAATTAAGCCCAAATCGCCATGTATAGCATCTGCAGCATGCATAAATACAGCTGGTGTACCAGTAGAGTTTAAAGTAGCAACAATCTTGTTGGCAATAATGGCACTTTTACCAACACCTGTAATAATAACCCTTCCTTTAGAATTATAGATGAGTTCTACAGCATTAGGAAAATCATCTGTAAGCAAATCAGACAGATTTCTAATAGCATTGCTTTCTAATTCTATGGTACTTTTCGCGGTGTTTAATATCGATGAAACAGTGTTCAAAACTAATTTTTTATTGTGTTTTTTAGATTTAAAGATTTTCTTATCTTTAAGGTTATGCAAAAGTACGTGAATTTTTTCATTCAAATATTCCCAAATCGCTATGAAAAAATTACAAGTACTAAACAGAGTAATTATAGATGCAAGGCTAAGTTCTACATATTATATTTGTAGATTACTTTAGCATTATAAAAGAAGAAATAAATACGAAAAGGGATTAATGAGTATTGCAGAAATTGACTTACACTCCTCACTAAAAAAATACTTTGGTTTTTCTGGGTTTAAGGGTCTACAAGAAGAAGTTATTAAAAATGTGGTAGAAGGTAATAACACCTTTGTTATTATGCCAACAGGCGGCGGAAAATCGCTCTGTTATCAACTACCAGCTTTAATTAAAGACGGAACAGCGATTGTGGTATCTCCACTTATTGCATTAATGAAAAACCAGGTAGATGCCATAAGAGCAGTGTCAGAGAATGAAGGTGTGGCACACGTTTTAAATTCTTCCTTGAATAAAACAGAGGTAAAGCGTGTAAAAGATGACATAATTAACGGTGTTACCAAACTATTATATGTAGCACCAGAATCGTTAACTAAAGAAGAATATGTAGATTTTTTGAAGTCTCAGAAAATCTCATTTATGGCTGTGGACGAAGCACATTGTATTAGTGAATGGGGACACGATTTTAGACCAGAATATAGAAACCTGCGTCATATTATAAAACGTATTGGTGACGATATTCCGATTGTTGGACTTACAGCAACAGCAACACCTAAAGTACAGGAAGATATCCTGAAAAGTTTAGGCATGACAGATGCTGTTACTTTCAAAGCATCCTTTAACAGACCAAACCTTTTTTACGAAGTACGTCCTAAGACTAAAAATGTAGATGCCGATATCATTCGTTTCATTAAGCAAAACGAAGGAAAATCTGGTATCGTTTACTGTTTAAGCAGAAAACGTGTAGAGGAGTTGGCGCAAGTACTTCAGGTTAATGGTATAAAAGCTGTGCCATATCATGCAGGTTTAGATGCTAAAACCAGAGTAAAGCATCAAGATATGTTCCTCATGGAAGATACAGATGTGGTTGTGGCAACCATTGCTTTTGGTATGGGAATAGACAAACCAGATGTGCGCTTTGTTATTCATCACGATATACCAAAAAGTATAGAAAGCTATTACCAAGAAACTGGTAGAGCAGGACGCGATGGAGGTGAAGGTCACTGTTTGGCATTCTATGCTTATAAAGATATAGAAAAGCTAGAAAAATTTATGTCTGGTAAGCCTGTTGCCGAACAAGAAATTGGTCATGCTTTGTTGCAAGAAGTTGTAGCGTTTGCAGAGACTTCCATGTCTAGACGAAAATTTATTTTGCACTATTTTGGTGAAGAGTTTGATAATGAGACTGGTGAAGGTGGAGATATGGACGACAATGTTCGTAATCCTAAAAAGCAGGTAGAAGCTCAAGATGAGGTAAAAATTTTGTTAGATACAGTTGATAAGACCAATGAAAAGTACAAAGCCAAAGATTTAGTACAAGTGATAATTGGTAAATCTAACGCCTTAATTTCTTCTCATAAAACGGATACACAACCGTTTTTTGGTATTGGTAAAGACAAAGAAGACCGTTTTTGGATGGCACTTATTCGTCAAGTGATTGTTGCAGGTCTTTTAAAGAAAGATATAGAAACGTATGGTGTACTGCGATTAAGCGACACTGGAAAAGACTTCATAAAAAATCCACAATCGTTTATGATGGCAGAAGACCATGTATACGATGATGAGTCTAGCGATAATATTATTACCAATACTAAAGGAGGTGGAGCAGTAGCAGACGAGCAGCTTATGACCATGCTTAAGGATTTACGCAAACGCAATGCTAAAAAGTTAGGAGTACCACCATTTGTTATTTTCCAAGATCCTTCTCTGGAAGATATGGCGTTAAAATATCCTGTAAATATTGAAGAGTTATCTAATGTACATGGAGTAGGAGAAAGCAAAGCTAAAAAATATGGTAAAGACTTTGTAAACCTTATAGCAGATTATGTTGAGGAAAATGATATTATGAGACCAGACGATATGGTTGTAAAATCTACAGGAACCAACTCTGCGCTTAAGCTTTACATAATACAAAACGTGGATAGAAAGTTACCATTAGACGATATTGCTTCTGCAAAAGGAATGGAAATGCCAGAATTTATTAAAGAAATGGAATCCATTGTATATTCTGGTACTAAACTAAATATTAGTTACTATTTAGATGATTTATTAGATGAAGACCAGCAAGAAGAAATCCATGACTACTTTATGGACTCTGAAAGCGATAAAATCTCTGATGCTATAGAAGAGTTTGATGGTGACTATGACGATGAAGAATTACGTCTTTACCGCATTAAGTTTATTAGCGAAGTAGCGAATTAAACATATCATTTTGTAAAAGAATATAATTCCTCTTATCTCTTATTTGTTATGAGGTAAGAGGAATTTTTATCCACATATAACCAGTTGTGTGTAATAATGAAAAAACTGTTCACCATATTAATAATATTGATTTTTTTTTCTTGTAGCTCAGAATATGAAAAACGAGAGGACAAAGTTTATTATCGATTTTGGAGTTTTGGTCAAGGAGGTTGGAATGAGAAAGTTTTAGAAAATGTCGACTTAGAATCTTTTTCTGAAATTAAGTCTGATGAAAACACTTATGGAAAGGATGAATTCAATGTCTATTATGAAAATAAAATTATCCCAGGAGCTGACCCGAAAACATTTAAAATACTAAAAAAAGGATTCGCAATTGATGCCAAACGAGCCTACTACTACAAGGATTCAATAGAAAATTCGAACCCAAAAGAATTTAAAGTCATAGATTATGATTTTTCAAAAAATCATCAAAACGTGTTCTACAAAACTAAATCACTGAACGTCTGTTCTGTCGACAATTTTAGTTTTGTATTCCCAAATGAGGATAATGTTTTAGGAAGATGGAGTAAGGATGGATGTCATTATTTTTATAACAATTATAGAGTCCCATCGAATGATTACAAAAACATAAGAGTTTACAAGGGCAGTCACGGAATTTCAAGTGACAAGAAATACGTTTATCAATTTGATAAAAATTATTTTGAAACAAATAATAGAAAAGTCTTTATTCAAGAAAAAGGAATGATAGTTGAGGACACAATTGACATAAAAACATTCGTGATCGAAAATAACATTCTGAAAGACAAATTTGGAAATATTAATGGATTTTAAAAAAATAACTACACACAACAACGGCTATAGTTCATTACGGCTGAAATTCCTAATCGGAATTTCAAGCCTTTTTGCTAAATTTATGGCTACGGCGGAATGATACCCTCGTACCATTCCGTAACGAAACCATAGCCAAAACCGTTACCAAACATTTGAACAAAATGAAAAATATCACTTTATTTTTAATCCTTTTTTCAATAAACTTATTTTCTCAAACAATTATAAAAATTGACAAGGAAAATGGAGTTTATAAAATTCCTTGTAAGGTAAATGGAGTTCCAATGGAATTTATTTTTGATACTGGTGCGACCAATGTAACAATTTCTATAACTGAAGCTAAATTTCTTTTAAAACAAGGTTTATTAGATAAAGAAGATATCGGGAAAAGTGTTGAATATCAAATTGCCAATGGAGAGGTTGAAGAAGGCACTGAAATAAATTTAAAGGAGATACAAATTTCTGATTTTATAATAAATGATGTTAAAGCGACTATAGTCTATAATCAAAACGCACCTCTTCTTCTTGGTTTATCTGCACTTAACAAGTTAGGAAAAGTGGAATTTGAAAATGAGACTTTAAA
The DNA here is from genome assembly GCA_002722255.1 of Winogradskyella sp. Classification (GTDB taxonomy): domain Bacteria; phylum Bacteroidota; class Bacteroidia; order Flavobacteriales; family Flavobacteriaceae; genus Winogradskyella; species Winogradskyella poriferorum. The sequence continues at coordinate 191,566 of PBLD01000006.1, forward strand.
GATTTATCCCAAAGAATACACGCAAAAAGAAGAAAAATTAGACAGCTCTGTGTTAGTTGCAAAGCAAGTACTAATTAAAGCTCTATCCTATGGCGACGAGAATATGGTTGTGAAATGTTCCTTTGAGGAAAACTATATCGGTGTTCATACATTAGTGGAAATTGATAAACCTGAAGGCAATTACTTTGATTTAACTTTCTCAGACTATGATGAATTAAGTAAAACTAATTCTTTTAAACAAGCGAGATTGATTATACAAAAAAATGGTTTATGGCTTAAAGAGTTGTACAAATCAGGATATGAAATAGTTGCTTTTATGTTTGACTATTTCATGGATGACTCTTCGAAAAGATTTTTGTACGCTGTGAGCACAAAAAAACTGCTGGATTTGATTGAAGATTTTGAACAAGAATCATTCTTTGAAATCTTGACATATTTACCTAATAAGAAAGAATAAAAACGTTTGGTAATAACGTGTATAAGCTCATTGCGGTGGAATTCCCTAGCTAGCGCTCGTTTGCAACGCGTGCACACAATAGTAAGGAAATTATCAACTAATCTGAAAGCCAGAGAGGATTTTTCAACAACGAAACCATAGCCAAAACCGTTAGCAATAATTTAATGAAGCACACGAAAATCTTCATATTCATAATTGGATTCATAATGCTGATTGCTTGTGAAACAAACGAGCGTAAAGAGAATTTAATTGGAATTTGGGAATCATATGAAACTCATCATTCCAAAGTGGTCTTGATTTTTTACAAAGATTCGGTAATAACAGAATATCTGGGAGGAGAAATGCACACAAATTCAAAATGGAATATAGACGAAGAAAAAATCTACTTTAAAAATGTGCGTTTGAAAGATACCATTTTGAAAAAAATGATAAATTACAAATACAAATTAAACGAAACTAAAGATACTTTATTCATAAAAGTTGAAGGCGGAAAAGAAGATGATTATAGTACAATGAAAAAGGTTTTGACAAATCCTTTTGATGCAAAATATTGAAAGAAAAACTATTGCAACAACCTTATAAATAATCTCCATTCGCTAGCGGTCGTTTGTAACGAGTGGATTAGTAGTAAAGAAATTATTACCTACATTTGAAGTCAGCGAGGATTTTAACACGCTTAGTCATACAGAAACCATAAGCTAACGCATGAAAAACACACTTACATTATTAATCGTATTGGTTTCAACTCTAAGCTTTGGGCAAAAAATCGAAGAAGAAAAGTTATGGAGAACCAAAGGGGTTTATGACTCTTTAGGTAATTTTATTGAACGAGCAAAAATTCAAAGCTTTCTCTTTAGTTCAAAATCTGACCAGTTTTTCAGATTAAGAACACAAGACAGGCTAAACATGGAAACAGGAGAAACTAAAGTTTTCGTTTACAGAGATACTTTAAATCTAAAATCTTCCGATAGCAATACTTATCAATTAAGCGATAAAGAAACACTTACCTTACATTCTAGAGATTCTTTAACAATACAATATAATGGCTACACGTTGCCTTACGTCAAATTAGACCTGCAATCCAATAAAATTGATTTAGAAAAACTTAAGTCAACACTACAAGAAGAACCTTTAATTGAGTCTGTTGAAGGCATTAAAGAATATCAGTTTACATATCAAAAAAATGGACTAGTAAAAGTAAAACCTCTGGAAAGAGACTCAGAGTGGGAATCCGAATACAAAATAATAGATTTTAACGGCTTTATAATAATTCAAGGAATTGTATCAGCACCAAAGCTGATAACTAAGCTTGAAAAAGGAAAAATAAGTTTTATGGAAATCGATTATCGATTTGAAAACAAAAATGGAGAGTTAAATAAATCATATTAGCCAAAAACCAAGTCTTTTTAACTCAAACCTCTCTTCTCTTATAATTCTTAAAGATATACCATGTAATAATTCCAGGAACTACTAAAGCCTGAAACAGAAAAAACAATAGCTGTTCCCAGCCATTTAAATCAACGCCTTTACTATCAGCAACATATAATGAGTCTCCCAACGGACCAGCTGAAAGAACAACGATGCTAATCACAATCCATCCAAAATGCAAGCCTAAAGGCACTAATATAGACTTGGTTTTTGCAAAGGCATAAGCAAACATCCATCCAGAAGCACCAGTCAATATAAATACATATGCCATAGGTATAAAGCCACGTCCAAACATTTGATAACTAAACCAATGGTAAATCCCAAAAGCAATAGCGCTAATAATACAAGCCCAGTTAATATCTAAACGTTTAATAAGTAGATAGAGTAATGCACCTCTAAAAATAAGTTCTTCAAAAAAAGCAGCCTTAAACGTCCACCAGATACCATTGAGGCTCTCCTTGATGCCATAATCTATATTTCGAACGTAATTAAATTCCTTAAAATAAGCCTGTCCCAACAAATTAATCAAGCAAAACACAGCCATTACAATCATGCCAATAGAAAACGCTTTCATGCGTTTGCTGTTAGGCAGTATACCTAAAACGGTTATATGCTCCCTTTCAATAAGCCAAAGGAGCAACCATGAGATAGCAAAAACAACAAGGACACCTAGCATGCGTTTTCAAAAATTAAGATAAGCTCTAATATACATCTAATAAGCTAAAGGTTAGGTTTTAAGCTTAAAATTCAATAAGTACAATACTAATTTCTAATTAAAAGCATTAATTTTAATCCATAGTAAAAAGTAATAAAATATAAAGGGATGTAATCTCATAACCAACAATTTAAAAACAATAATAAACATAGACATGAAGTACAGTATTTTAGGTTTAATATTTCAATTCATAACTATTGTAGCATTTGCGCAAGATTTGCCAGAAAAAATTAGCGAATCAGATTTTACAATAGGAAAATCAATCAAAATAGAGTCAAAGATTTTAAACGAAACCAGAGATTTAAACATATACTTACCTTTAGGTTATGCCGCAGATAGTTTAAAAACTTACCCTGTAATCTATTTATTAGATGGCTCTAAAGACGAAGACTTTATCCACATCTCAGGGATTGTTCAGTTTGGTTCTTTCTCGTGGATCAATATGTTGCCAGAGTCTATAGTTGTAGGAATTGGTAATGTAGATCGAAAAAGAGATTTTACATATCCATCTCAAAATGAGTTAGATCTAAAAGAGTTTCCTACTTCAGGAAAATCACAAACTTTCATAGATTTTATAGAAAAAGAACTTCAGCCTTTTATAGACGCCACATACAACACAACTACAAACAAAACAATCATTGGGCAGTCATTAGGTGGATTGTTAGTAACTGAGATTTTATTCAAAAATCCACAACTTTTCGATAATTATATCATTGTAAGTCCAAGCTTGTGGTGGGATGATGAAAAACTTCTAGATCTAGAACCTGTTCCGTACACTTCCCCAAAAGCCATTTATATAGCTGGAGGAAAAGAAGGAGAAGTTATGGAAAGAACCGCTAAAGAATTGTTTAATAAGCTCAAAAAGAGCAAAACACAAAACACAAAACTCTTTTACGATTTTTTAGAAGACAAAACACATGGAGATGCATTGCACAATGCTGTTTATAACGCATTTGAAAAAATACACCAGCCTATCAAACAATAATTTACATTATTGCTAACAGCAGTGTTATATTAAAAGCAGTATCTCTAAAACAGTCACGGATAGTTATATAAGCCATTGTTTTTTTATGAGAATAGTATTATTGACGCTATTATTAGTTAGTTTTTTATTTGGAAGCTCTCAATCTAAAAATTCCGAAACCAAAATTGATTCGGTTAGTTTTAAAGCTAATATTGAGCTCAAAGACGCGACTAAAGATGGAATTTGTTTGAAAGGTTTTATAGTAAATATACCATGCAAAGACTTGAAAAAACTAGATAAAAAAATAATTGAGGTCAGTGGAATTGTAACAATTCAGAAAGGACTTGAAAATACTCCTGCCCAGTATGATAACAAAGGGAACAAAATAAATAGTCAGGGAAGAAATCAGGATACGAAGCACATCCTAAAGCCAAAATATCGAATTGTTAAAGAATAAAACATACCATCTAAAATAAAAACAAAACCAATGAAAAACTACATCGACGGCTTTGTATTTCCCATACAACATATTCATTTAGATCAATATCAAAAAGTAGCACAGCAAGTTGCAGAAATCTGGAAAGAACACGGAGCTATAGCCTACCAAGAGTTCGTTGGCGACGATATGCACCTAGAAGGCACTAAATCCTTTACAGACGTCATCAATACCAGAGAAGACGAGGACATTATATTTGGTTGGGTAGTCTTTCCTTCAAAAGAAGTAAGAGATCTGGCAAACCAAAAAGTACCTCAAGATCCAAGAATGGCAGCATTGGTAGAACCTTTAATCAACCCAGAGAAATTAGTCTTTGATGCCAGCAGAATGGTATATGGAGGTTTTAAATCCCTTGTATAGATGCAAACATTCACTTTCAATCATATCGCGCTGTCAGTAAAAGATGTCAATCAATCTGTTGCTTTTTATCAAAAAGTATTTCAATTAAAAGAGATACAAAATACAGCCTCAAATTCTAAAACCAGATGGCTTCAACTCACAGAGAGCACCCAACTGCATTTAATACCAAGACCGAATGCAGAAATAAAGACCAATAAAGCCGTGCATTTTGCATTAGCAACAACAGATTTCAACGCATTTGTAAACCATTTAGAAACCTTAAATATTGAGTATTCCGATTGGAAAGATACACCAAACAAAGACTACATCAGAGATGATGGAATAAAACAAGTTTACTTTCAAGATCCAGACGGCTATTGGATTGAAGTCAATAACGATGTCTAATAAAAACTACAGTAGATAAGGCTATTTCTCAGAGTTGTACTTTGTAAACAACAACTCCTTTTTCTTCACATGCAATACAATTTCAGATAAGGTAGCATTTTGCAAAGATTTAATATCCTTTTCTTCAATTTGAAAATCAATATTAGTCACAAATCGTCCTTTTACTTCAGTATGGTGAGATTCAAACTCAAGCGAGTCAGAGTTTAAGGTCAATTCAAAATTCTTTCCTTTAAATGTTAAGCGAGCACCGTTTTTACACTTCACCTTTAATGAGCCCACAACAATAGTCTGAAAAAAGAAATAGCCACCCAACTCATTAAGGCCAGAAAAAAGCACATTGCTATCAGAAACACCATAAGCATCATGCTCTATAGAAGCTATAATAGCGTCAATAGTATCCTCAGAAGTTTCAGTTTTATTAAATAGTTTAGAAAGTGATAAACCCATAAAATTAAATTTTGGCAAAACTAGGTTTAATTATTTAAATCCCAAATCCCAAATCCCACTTCACGCTTCACACTTCACACTTCACACTTCACACTTCACACTTCACACTTCCAACTTTACTTCGTATCTTTGCAGCCTTAAACAAAAGAAAAAACAATGCAAGACGGATTATACGCAAAATTCAACACCTCAAAAGGTGAAATCTTAGTCAATTTAGAATTCGAAAAAACACCAGGTACCGTAGGTAACTTTGTGGCTTTAGCAGAAGGTAACTTAGAGAACTCTGCAAAACCTCAAGGTACACCATATTACGATGGTTTAAACTTTCATAGAGTTATACCAGATTTTATGATACAAGGTGGCTGTCCTCAAGGTACAGGAACAGGAAATCCTGGTTATAAATTTGATGACGAAATTCATCCAGATTTAAAACACGATGCGCCAGGTAAACTATCTATGGCAAATGCAGGTCCAGGTACTAACGGTAGCCAGTTCTTCATTACGCATGTTGAAACTCCTTGGTTAGATGGTAAGCATACCGTTTTTGGTAACGTAGTAGAAGGGCAAGATGTTGTTGATGCTGTAGCGCAAGGTGATAAAATTGAAAGCTTAGAGATTGTAAGAGTAGGTGATGCTGCTGAAAAATTTAATGCTGTTGAAGCGTTTAGAACTTTTGAAGGTGCACGCGAAAAACGTATTGCTGCAGAGCGTGAAGCGGCAAGAGCTGAGTTAGATAAATTAGCTGCAGGTTTTGAAGAAACGGCTTCAGGATTGCGTTACAAGATCATTCAAAAAGGTAATGGTAAAAAAGCTGAAAAAGGCAATATGGTATCTGTACACTACAAAGGTCAGTTGGCAGATGGTACTGTGTTCGATTCTTCATACAAGAGAAATTCTCCTTTAGATTTTCAAGTTGGTGTTGGTCAGGTTATTCCTGGTTGGGATGAAGGTATCTGCTTATTGAGTGTTGGTGATAAGGCACGTTTGGTAATTCCTAGCGACTTAGGTTATGGTGCTGCAGGTGCAGGAGGTGTAATTCCACCAAACGCTACATTGGTTTTTGATGTAGAATTAATGGATACAAAATAAGACGTATTTCAGATTTTAAATAATTAAAAGTCTCGCTTAAATAGTGGGACTTTTTTATGTTTATTAACTTAGCATTTCAATTTTTTAGAATGACAAATTACGATTACATCATTTTGGGTGCAGGTGCTTCAGGTCTTATGTTGGCTTATCGTATGGCTTCAGATACTTTTTTTGATGATAAATCGATTTTAATTATTGATAAAGAAAAGCAAAAAGGCAATGATAGAACTTGGTGCTTTTGGGAAAACGGTGAAGGTGAGTGGGATGATATATTGACTAAAACCTGGTCTAAAATCTATTTTGGAAGTGATAATTATAAAGGCGACATAGACATATTACCATATAAATATAAAATGATACGAAGTGAAGATTTTTATAATTCACTTTGGCAAAAAATTGAAAAGAAAACCAACATCACATTTCATAATGATGAGGTCCGTAATTTTACTGAGCTTAACGATTGTGTACAAGTCATTACCAGTAAAGGAAGTTATGTGGCCTCTAAACTTTTTAATAGCATACATGATGCAAATCTGTATGTTAATCAAAAAAAGTATCCTGTACTTCAGCAACACTTTGTAGGTTGGTTTGTAAAAACTGAAGATGCTGTCTTTGATGATTCAACAGCAACTTTTATGGATTTTACTGTGCCACAAAACGGAAATACACGTTTTATGTATGTGTTACCAATAGACAAATACACTGCACTATTTGAATACACTTTATTTTCTAAAGAGTTGCTTCAACTTGAAGAATACGAAGAAGCTATAATAAACTATCTAAAAGAAAGAGGGATTAATGATTTTGAAATAAAAGAAAAAGAAAAAGGTAGCATACCAATGACAGCTTTTAAGTTTTCTCAACTAAATTCAAAACATGTACTTAATATAGGCACAGCTGGTGGTTGGACTAAAGCAAGTACTGGATATACCTTTAGAAATACGTCAAAAAAAACTAAAGAACTTATAATGTTTTTAAAGCAAGAAAGTTATCTTTTTGCATTTAATATTAAATCAAAATTTTGGTTTTATGATTTGATATTCCTCGACGTGCTGGCAAATAATAATGAAGAGGGTGCAGCTTTGTTTGCATCTATGTTTAAAAAAGCAGATGTAAAAACTATCTTTAAGTTTTTAGATGAAGAATCTACAAGGTTAGAAGATTTAAAGATTATCTTGTCTGTGCCACCAAAACGATTTATTCAAGCCTTTTTAAAACGGCTATTTTAAATCTACAGAACTTTAGTAATCTAACCAATCTAAGAGTCTAAGCTTATCTAAGCATCTAAATAAACTTGTCCTCTATGTGGTTTTAGAGCATCTCTTAATGGTTGCATTTCAGATTCGTCAACAACCATATAAGCAGTATTATGCATATCTCCAAAGCTTTCAAGGTCTGCAATGGTAATATCTAATTTGTTTATAGCAATATATTCTTTAAGATGAATTAAATGATGTTCTGCTGTTTTTTGGCTGGCAGGACCTCTAAAGTCCCAGATCAATTTTATTTTACGCATCAGAAACAGAAATACCCTTTTCGGCAAAATTTTTAAAGTTATCCATGTATTTTTTAGTCTGTTTTTTAAAGGCTCTAGGCATTAAAAACAACATAGCGTTCATCATAAATGTTGTTGGTTGAAATTCATTTTTACTAATCCATTTGGTGTGTCCTTCAGGTGTAGTTTCAAAATAATTTTGCTGAATATTCCTAACTCCTTTCGTTGTATACGTAGCATGAAATTCATTTGGAAAATCTTGTTTTGTAATGGTCTCAATAAGTTCCATTTTACGTTTTCCGAGTTGGTATTTCAGTTTCATTTTAGCACCAAACTCTCCAGGAGTGCCAGAAATATGCTCTGCGCTTATTAAACCTTCTTGCCAATGTTTCATGTTTTCTGCAGAGTTCATTTTCTTGGCTACCTCTTGTAGAGGCTTCTCAATAATGATTTCGGTTGTATATTTCATTTAGAATTTAGCTATAAGATTAAAGATAGATAAAAGCTCTATACTAAGTTTAATTTATCGACGTTTCAACCTATTTATAAGTTGTAATAACTGTTTTGATGTAGTTTTGTATTAACAAATTAAGATAGTGCTATAACTTGCGAAATAAGCGATTTATGTTATTTTTGCTCAACCTCTAATTAGAGGACTTTATTTGATAAATAGGAAGATTTAACGCAGAAAATTTATAAACATGAAACTTGGATTTAAATGCTTGCTCTTAGTTTTAATAACGCTCAATGTATCTTTTGCTCAACAAAAAGATGAGGTGTTACTAAAAGTAGATGGAGAACCTGTAATGACTTCAGAATTTTTAAGGGTTTACAATAAGAATTTAGATTTAGTAAAGGACGAAAGTCAAAAAGATGTTGATGGTTATCTAAAGTTGTTTACAGAATATCAATTAAAGCTTAAAGAAGCAAAACGACTTAAGTTAGACCAAGATGCAAAATACCAACGAGAGTTTTTGAGGTATAAGAAGCAGTTAACAAAAAATTATCTTTCAGAAAACAAAGTAACAGATGCTTTGGTAAAGGAAGCTTATGAGCGCAATAGTTATGATATAAATGCCTCACATGTTTTAGTACGTTTAGATGGTAATGCAAAGGATACAATAGATGCATACAATCAGGTTTTAAAATTAAGAGAACGTGTATTACAAGAAGGGTTTGATGCTGTAAAAGCAGATGTGCATAACGGAAAAACCATTTTCTTAGAAGATTTGGGGTATTTCTCAGCCTTTAAAATGGTTTATGATTTTGAAACAGCAGCGTTTAATACACCAAAAGGTGAAATTTCGATGCCTTTTAGGACACAGTTTGGCTACCATGTTGTTAAGGTTAACGATAAGCGCAAATCTAGAGGAACCATTACTGCAGCTCATATCATGATAGCCTTACAGCAAAAAGATACACTTTTAGATCCTGAAGAGCGCATTAATGATATTTATAAAAAACTACGACAAGGTGAAAAGTTTGAGTCTTTAGCAAAACAATTTTCAGACGATAAAAGTTCTGCTAGAAATGGTGGAAAGTTATCTGCTTTTAAAAGTGGTCAGTTAAGTTCAACAATTTTCGAGGATCAAGCTTTTGCTTTAAAAAATGATGGAGATATAAGTCAACCTTTTAAATCTGAATATGGCTGGCATATTGTTAAACGTATAGAGCTACAGCCAATTCAATCTTTTGAAGAATTAAAGCCTTCAATAGAGTCTAAAGTAAAAAGAGACTCTAGGTCTCAGCTTATAAATGAAGCTATGGTTGATGCCTTAAAGAAGCGTTATCAAATTTCATACAATCCAGAGGCTAAAGAATATTTTACTTCGCTATTAGATGGTAATTACTTTACACGTTCTTGGAGGTTGCCAGAAGATTTTGAAAACGATAAAACAGTCTTTACTATTGGTAACCAATCATTTTCTTATTCAGAATTTGGCCGTCATCTTATGTCGGCACAGCGTAACTATGCAAACAAAAAGGGAGACTTTTCTGTAGTTGTAGACAAAGAGTTTGAAAAGTTTTTCGAAAAATCAATTCTACAGTACAGAGAAGATAACCTAGAGTCAGAGAATGAAGACTTTGCAAATATCCTAAAGGAATATAGAGATGGTTTACTATTGTTTGATTTAATGGAAAAGGAAATCTGGAATAAAGCCTCTAAAGATAGTGTTGGCTTGCAAGAATATTATCAAAAGCATAAAGATAAGTACCAATGGAGTGACCGTATAGATGTGGTGATAGCAACTTCAGCTGATGAGAATTTTGCTAAGAAAGCCTCTAAAATGATGAAGAAAGATAAGTCTGAAGAAGATATAAGAAAAGCTTTGGATACCCAAGGCAAGAAAAACATCATTTTTACAAAAGGTATTTTTAATACAAATGACCCTAAACTTCCTGAAACCCTTAAAATAGAAGAGGGTGTTTCTGAAATCTATTCCCACAACGACGCGTTTCATGTTATAAATATTAAAGCTGTACTACCAGCAGGACATAAAACTTTAGAAGAAGCAAAAGGTAACGTGATAAATGATTATCAAAATGAGATTGAAGCGAATTGGATTGATAGTCTTTATAAACGCTTTAAGGTAGAAGTGAACGAAAAGGCCTTAGAAAGGGTAAAGGCAAAAATAAATAATCAATAAATTTTCTTGAAGAAGACGTTCTGTATATTAGTTATATGTTTAGGCCATTTCAGCTGTGATTTTTTTAAAAAGACAGATGATAGAGAGCCCATTGCAAGGGTTAATGAAACATATTTATATAAAGAAGATGTAGAAGGCTTGGTGCCTGAAGGAACAAGTAGAGAGGATAGTTTAGTTATTGTTAATGGCTACATTAATCGCTGGGCGCGCCAATTGTTGCTTATGGATGGTGCGTTGTTAAATCTTTCTGAAGAAAAGCAAGAAGAATTCTCAAAACTGGTAGCTCAATATAAGAGTGATTTATATACCAAAGCGTATTTAGAAGGCCTAGTGAAAAAAAATATAGACACTTTAGTTAATCCAGAGGAAGCCAAAGTGTTTTATGAATCTAATAAAGAGTCCTTTAAATTAAATGATGATTTGTTGCAGTTGCGGTACATTAGTCTTCCGTTAAACCCAATAGATTTAGACACCATAAAAAAGAGATTTAAACGTTATGAAGCTAAGGACAAATGCTATTTAGATTCAATATCTATGCAGTTTAAATCGTACTCATTAAATGATTCTATTTGGGTAAAATACAGTCAGGTTGTAGATAAAGTTCCTGTGGTAACACAAGAAAGTAAAGAGCAACTGTTAAAAAAATCTAATTTCTTACAGCTCAAAGATTCAATAAACCTATATTTGATGCATGTTAATGACATACGTCTGCAGAACGATTATGCGCCATTAGAGTATGTTAGTAAAACCATAAAACAAATTGTAATTAATAAGCGTAAACTAGAGCTTATTAAACAACTAGAAAAAGATATTTCAAAAGATGCAATTAAGAACAATAAATTTCAAATCTATAACTAAGGCTTTAAGCCTTTGTTGTTTTCTGTATGTAAGCACAATAGGTGCTCAAGAAATTATACAAGATGAGGTTGTAAAGGAAAAAGTAAAAGACTCTGTAGTTAATACAACCAGAGTAAAAGCTGACGGTGTAGCTGCTGTTGTTGGTGATTTTATTGTATTAGAGTCCGACTTAGATCGTGAGATAGCTCAGCTCGAAGCACAAGGAGCCGACTTAAGAGGAGTAACACGTTGCGAGCTTTTTGGTCTTCTATTAGAGAAAAAATTATATGCCCACCAAGCTATCCAAGACAGTATTGTAGTAAATGAGCTTTATATCAAATCTATGGTAGACCAGCAATTACAAGGTATTTTGGCGCAAACTGGAGGTGATATGGAAGGTATATTAAACTTCTACAAAAAAGATTCAGAACAAGCCTTAAGAGATGAGATGTACGAGATAAACAAAAATGGTTACCTCGAACAAGAAATGCGTAAGAAAGTTATTGATGAAGTTGAGATAACACCAGAAGAGGTAAGAACATTTTTTAATGAAATACCAAAAGATGAGAGGCCAACATTTGGAACAGAGCTAAAAGTTGCACAAATAGTTGTAATACCTGAGGTTACAGAAGAAGCTAAACAAGCGGTAATTGATAAATTAAAGGGATTTAAAAAAGATATAGAAGAAAATGGTGCCAAATTTGCAACAAAAGCATTGTTCTATTCCGAAGACTCAGGATCTAAAAACAATGGTGGTTTATTACCAACCATGAATAGAAAAAAGCCAAGAATGGTAAAGGAATTTAGAGATGTCGCTTTTAATCTCCAAGAAGGGGAAATTTCAGAACCTTTTGAAACGGATTTTGGTTTTCATATCATCTATTTAGAAAAAATTAGAGGTCAGGAATATGAAGTAAGACACATTTTATTGCGCCCAGAATTATCTCCTGAAACTATTCAAAAAGCACAAGAAAAGATTGAGAAAGTTAGAGAATTAATTGTAAGCGGTAAAACTACTTTTGCAGAAGCAGCAAGAGAGTTTAGTGACGAAGAAGAAACTAAATATGAAGGCGGTCGTTTAACAAATCCAACTACTCAAGATTTTAATTTTGAGTTGACTAAAATGGATACAGAAATGTACACCCAAATACAAGGTCTTAAGGATGGTGAGGTTAGTCAGGTTATACAAGATGAGGACAGAATTAACAACATTAAGTTTAAAATAATGACGGTAACAGATCGTATTGATGATCATGAAGCTGATTATGCAAGAGACTATTTAAAGATTAAAGAACTAGCACTACAAGACAAGCAGGTAAGAGCAATAGAAAAATGGCAAAAACAGGTGATTTCTGAGACTTATGTAAAGATTAATGGAGAGTACAGAGATTGCGAATACGCTAATAATTGGTTAAAAAACGAATAGTATATGTCTGATGTTGCTGTAATAGAAAACTTCGTAAACAAATACAAAACTCTTAAACAGGAAATTGCTAAAGTTATTATAGGTCAGGAAGATGTTGTTGACCAAATTTTGATATCAATATTTTCTGGTGGACATTCGCTTTTAATTGGTGTGCCAGGTTTGGCAAAAACTTTAATGGTAAATACCATTGCGCAAGCACTTGGTTTAGATTTTAAACGCATTCAATTTACACCAGATTTAATGCCTAGTGATATTCTAGGCAGTGAAATTTTAGATGAAAATCGAAATTTTAAATTTATTAAAGGACCCATATTTGCTAATATCATTTTAGCGGATGAGATAAACAGAACTCCACCAAAAACCCAGGCGGCACTTTTAGAGGCTATGCAAGAGCGGGCTGTAACAGTGGCTGGTCATCAATACAAATTAAGCTTACCGTATTTTGTTTTAGCAACACAGAACCCTATAGAACAAGAAGGGACTTATCCTTTGCCAGAAGCGCAGCTAGATCGTTTTATGTTTGCTATTAGATTAGAATACCCTTCTTTTAAGGAAGAAGTAGAAGTTGTAAAAGCTACAACTACAGACATACAGACTTCTGTTAAGGCATTATTTTCTGCACAAGAAATTATAGATTTTCAGAATGTAATACGTCGTATTCCTGTTGCGGATAATGTTATAGAATATGCAGTGTCTCTGGTTTCTAAAACAAGGCCAAACGAAGAAACTGCTGCAAATATAGTTAAGGAATTTGTGGATTGGGGAGCAGGTCCAAGGGCTTCACAAAATTTAATATTAGCAGCAAAAACTCATGCTGGTACGAAAGGAAAATTTTCTCCAGATATAGAAGATATTCAAGCTGTTGCGATAGGTATTTTAAGGCATAGAATTATTAAAAATTACAAGGCTGAGGCAGAAGGTGTTTCGGATGAAAAAATTATAAAAAGTCTTTTCTAAGTCCAATAGAATTTAATTATTCGGTAATTTGCTTCTTTTTAAAAAGAAAAAGTGACTTTAATTCGTTCCAAAAGAGTTTATGGTATAGATGTTATTAGGTCTATAGCCATTAGTTTGGTTTTAATTTCGCATTGTACATACCTACTTTATCCAAATAATAATACTATCATTTTATCTTTTATAAGAACACTAGGAGCTGTTGGTGTAGATTTGTTCTTTGTGCTAAGTGGTTATTTAATAGGAGGATTGTTATTAAAGAATATAGAATCAGGTAAAACGTCTTTATCACATTTGCTAATCTTCTGGAAACGACGTTGGCTTAGAACATTGCCTAATTATTTTTTGGTATTAGTGCTTAATATCATTTTACTGCTAATTCTTGATGATGCTCTACCAAAAAACCTATGGCTTTACATTCCGTTTTTACAAAACTTTATAAGTCCACACCCTAATTTTTTTACAGAAGCATGGAGTTTATCTATTGAAGAGTATGCGTATTTAATGCTCCCTTTATTACTGTACCTGTCTTTTTTTATGTTTAAAAGGCACTTTAAGCAATTGTTTTTAAAGTTGACGCTCGCTATGATAATTGCGCTTTTTGCTTTTAAAATAAGTTATTATTTTAATGCTAATGTTACTAGTTATAAAGAGTGGAGTTCAGGGTTTAGAAAAGTAGTTTTATACCGAATAGATGCTATCTATTTTGGGTTTCTTTTAGTGTATTTTATTAAAAAATATAATACATTCTTCATGCAAAAGAAAAAGTTGTTTAGTGCCATAGCATTAGTTGTTTTTGGTTCAACTCATCTTCTGATTTACTACTTTAGTTTGTATCCTCAAACATATTTAGGGTTTTATGTTTTTTTGTATATGCCTTTAGTGTTGTTAAGTTGTGCATTGCTTTTTCCTTATTTTATCGATTTAAAAAAAAATAGGATTTTAGAAAATGTGTTTTATTTTATTAGTACTAGGTCTTATGCTATCTATTTAGTGAACTATTCTTTGATTTTATTAACTATTCAGAGATATTATGAAGTCGATCAAATATCTTTTTTTGCTAAGATTTTGTTTTTAGTTTTATTCTTGTCATCAACTATTATTATAGCGCAAATAATCTATCTGTTTTTTGAGCGGCCGATACTGTCTCTTAGAGATAAATATGTTAGTAAATAGTCTGTTAATATTGACTAGATAAAAAATATACTTTGTTACGAATCAAGTATTAGAATGAAATCGTTAACAATACTCATTTTAATTAGCTATGCTTATATATAGAAGTTTAATAAGAAATATATATTCATTCTAAATAAGCTGAATTGTTAAATTTTTATTTAAATGGCAATTAAGATGTTAATAGTTAATGTAATGTATGTGAAAAATAACTTTTTGTGATTTATTTTCAACATTTTGGTAATTTCTTTACATATTTTCAAAAGCCCTTACTATTTCGTAATTTTGTGACACTTAAATTTAAAATAATTATCAACCTTTAAATATACTTTATGGCTTTTGACATTGATATGATAAAAGAGGTTTATTCTAACATGACTGAGCGCGTAGATGCAGCCAGAGATATTGTTGGAAAACCATTAACACTTTCAGAAAAAATATTATATGCTCATCTTTGGGATGGTAAACCTACAAAACCATTTACCAGAGGTAAGGATTACGTAGATTTTGCGCCAGATAGAGTAGCATGTCAAGATGCGACAGCGCAAATGGCGTTGCTTCAGTTTATGCAAGCAGGTAAGCCAAAAGTTGCTGTTCCTACCACTGTACATTGTGATCACTTAATTCAGGCAAAAGAGGGTGCAGCTACAGATTTAAAACATGCAAATAATACAAGTAGTGAAGTTTTTAACTTTTTAGAATCTGTATCTAATAAATATGGTATTGGTTTTTGGAAACCAGGTGCTGGTATTATTCACCAAGTAGTTTTAGAAAATTATGCATTTCCAGGTGGAATGATGATTGGGACAGACTCGCATACGGTTAATGCTGGTGGACTAGGTATGGTTGCCATCGGTGTTGGTGGTGCAGATGCTGTAGATGTAATGGCTGGCATGGCTTGGGAACTTAAATTTCCTAAACTAATAGGTGTAAGATTAACAGGAAAATTATCTGGTTGGACGGCACCAAAAGACGTTATCTTAAAAGTTGCCGAAATATTAACTGTAAAAGGTGGTACAGGAGCAATTGTTGAATATTTTGGACCAGGTGCTACATCTATGTCTTGTACTGGTAAAGGTACAATTTGTAACATGGGAGCTGAGATAGGAGCTACAACTTCTACATTTGGTTATGATGATTCAATGGAGCGTTATTTACGAGCTACAGATAGAGCAGATGTTGCTGACGAGGCTAATAAAATTAGAGAATATCTTACTGCAGATGCTGAGGTATATGCAAATCCTGAGCAGTATTTTGATCAGGTAATTGATATCAATCTTTCTGAGCTAAGTCCATTATTAAATGGTCCTTTTACTCCAGATTTATCAACACCTGCAGGTAAAGAGATGACAGAAAAGGCTACTGCAAATGATTGGCCTTTGGAGGTAGAATGGGGACTTATAGGTTCTTGTACAAACTCGTCTTACGAAGATTTGTCAAGGGCATCTTCAATTGCACAACAAGCTTTAGACAAAGGATTAAAAACTAAAGCAGAATTTGGTATTAATCCAGGTTCTGAGCAAGTGCGTTACACGGCTGATAGAGACGGAATACTTGAGGTTTTTGAAAAATTGGACGCTAAAATATTTACAAATGCTTGTGGTCCTTGTATTGGGCAATGGGCTAGATATAGTGATCCTAAAAATGCACCAAAAAATAGTATAGTTCACTCGTTTAACAGAAACTTTGCTAAACGTGCTGATGGAAACCCAAACACTCATGCCTTTGTAGCATCACCAGAAATGGTTGCAGCAGTTGCTATTGCAGGTCGATTAGACTTTAACCCTATGACTGATAAATTAATCAACGAGAATGGGGAAGAAGTAATGTTAGATGAGCCAACAGGATGGGAATTACCACCAAAAGGTTTTGAAGTAAAAGAAAATGGATACCTAGAGCCGGTTGCTGATGGTAGTGATGTAGAAGTAACTGTAAAGTCAGATTCAGAAAGGTTACAATTACTGACACCTTTTGAGCCTATTGGCGATTCTGTTACAGGTGCTAAATTATTAATTAAGGCATTTGGAAAATGTACAACTGACCATATTTCAATGGCTGGTCCTTGGTTACGTTTTAGAGGGCATTTAGATAATATTGCAAATAACACTTTAATTGGTGCTGTCAATGCTTTTAATAAGAAAACAAACTTCGTTAAAAATCAATTAACTGGTGAGTATGGTGGTGTGCCAGATACCCAAAGAGTATATAAGAAAAATGGTATTTGGTCTGTTGTAGTTGGTGATCATAATTATGGTGAAGGTTCCTCTAGAGAGCATGCAGCTATGCAACCTAGACACTTAGGTGTTGCTGCTGTTATAGTGAAATCTTTTGCACGTATCCACGAAACCAACCTAAAAAAGCAAGGAATGTTAGGTCTTACTTTTGCTAACGAAGCAGATTACGATTTAATTCAAGAAGATGATACATTTAACTTCTTAGATTTAAATGAGTTTGCACCAGATAAGCAACTACACGTAGAAGTTGTACATGCAGATGGTTCTAAAGATGTAATCGCTTTAAATCATACTTATAATGATGCACAAATTCAATGGTATAAAGAAGGTTCTGCACTTAATTTAATTAAGAAGCAAAATGCTTAACTAGTTTAAGCTTAATAGATAAATTGAAAACTCTCAGTTATTGGCTGAGAGTTTTTTTTGTTTTAAGTTGAAAGGATTGTAGAAAAGGGGCGACTTTAATAATAACTCAATTAAATCTTTCTTTAGTCATGAATTCTATCTGGATACTCGAAGATGTGAATTTATTTAATTTACTCTGTCCTCATAAGTTTAAGCAGTATAAAGCGTGTCATACATTTGATGCCTATAAAAAAAGTGATTATATATATTTTGAAGAAGATGCCGCCAATAAGGTATATCTTATAGAAAAAGGAAAAGTGAAAATTGGCTATTATAATGAAGATGGTACAGAAGTGGTTAAAGCCATATTAAGAAAAGGGGAATTATTTGGGGAAAAAGCAATTCTAGGTGAAGAAAAGCGCGATGAATTTGCTCAGTCCTTAGATAATCAAACATCAATTTGTCCTGTAGGAGTAGATACAATGCACGATTTAATGAGAGACAATAAAACTTTTGGTCTTAGAATATATAAGTTTATTGGTTTTAAGTTTAAAAAGTTAGAACGAAGACTTCAATTATTGCTCTTTAAAGATTCTAAAACTCGATTAATGGAATTTTTGCAAGAACTCTGTTCTGATTATGGCTATGATTGTGAGAAAACGGGAGACCACATTATTAATCATCCTTACACACAAAAGGATATAGCATCTCTAATAGGAATTTCTCGTCCCACATTAAATATCTTAATGAATGAACTTAAAGAGGCAGATATTATAGATTTTAATCGTAGGCAAATTAGAATTTTCAGTACTTCGGTTTAATTTTGTTGTTAATGAATAAAAACTTTAAAAAGAGCAATATTATATTTATAATTTTAATTTTATTGCTCATAATTCCGCAGACGAGACAATCTATTCAAATATGGCTTCATAAGGGAATCGCCTTAATTAATCCCGTAAATGAGGTTTCGCCAGATAAAAGAGTTAGACTAGAAAGTTATGATTGGCAGTTGGTAAATGAAAACAAAGCTACTTATAATTTGAAGCAAGCTGAAGGAAAGGTAGTATTAATAAACTTTTGGGCAACTTGGTGTCCTCCTTGCATTGCTGAAATGCCAAGTCTTCAGGATTTGTATAATGATTACGGTGATAAGGTGGAATTTTTATTTATTACTACCGACAGTTTTGAGACAGTACAAGCATTCAAAACTAAAAATAACTACACGTTTCCGGTTTATATCAGAAGGTCTGATTATCCAAAAGAATTAATTACAAGGTCTATACCTCGTACCCTAATTGTTAATAAACAAGGAGATATCATTATAGACAAATCAGGTGCTGTAGATTGGAACAGTGATAATATTCGTGCCCAATTAGATCAATTGCTAGCTGAATAATTATTTAAAATATTTAAAAGGTACAATGAGCATACCAAAGTTTTCACCATGTTCTTTTCC
The DNA here is from genome assembly GCA_002722255.1 of Winogradskyella sp. Lineage (GTDB taxonomy): Bacteria > Bacteroidota > Bacteroidia > Flavobacteriales > Flavobacteriaceae > Winogradskyella > Winogradskyella poriferorum. Next base: position 210,474 of record PBLD01000006.1, read on the forward strand.
TAGATGTTTATGGTGAATTTTATGAGCACGTCTAACGCCTCTTGCATATTTGTTATCAATATTTCTTAGCCATTTAAAACGCTGATGAATAAAAATGTCGTGTACAACAAAATAGGCAATACCATAAAATAAAATGCCTAAGCCAATAGGTAGCGTGTACCAAACGTCTTCATAGCCCCAAAGGTAAAAGCATGCCATACTAACTACGGCATAGAAAATAAAAAAGGCATCATTGCGCTCAAACCAACTGTCATGGTCTTTTTGGTGATGGTCTTTGTGTAAGCTCCATAGAAATCCGTGCATGATATATTTGTGCGTAAACCAAGCGTTAAATTCCATGATAAAAAACGTTCCTAAAAAGATTAATATCCAATAAAAAGTCTGCATAATACTTGGGTTATGAGTTATAATAAATTTAAATGAAATTTGACGTAACTACGTGTAAGTAGCTCAATTTTTTTATAATTAGGTACTCTAATTCTAGCTGATTTTATTTCTAAAGCAGGTGTTTGCTTTAATTTTTGCAGCAATTTGTTGTAATAACGATAAGCCATAAATACACCAAATCGAGCCTCGAGAGGTAAACGTTTTATGCCTTGTAAGCCTTTGGCAAAATCTGCTTCAATATCGTCTATAATTGCTTTTTTTGAGGCTTCATCTAATTGATTTAAATCTGTGTTAGGGAAATAGGTGCGACTCAAATCTTCAAAATCAGCTTTTAGGTCTCTTAAGAAATTTACTTTTTGAAAAGCAGAGCCTAAACTCATGGCAGAGTCTTTAAGATCTTCGTATTTTTCATTATCTCCTTTTACAAAAACTTTAAGGCACATTAACCCTACAACATCGGCAGAACCGTAAATGTAATTTTTATATTCTTCTTCGGTGAGATAGTCTTTTTTATGCAAATCTAATCGCATACTGTTCATAAAAGCTTCAACAAGATGTTTGTCTATATTGTATTTATGATAGGTATCCTGAAAAGAATTGAGAATAGGGTTTAGACTTATTTTATCAGCTAATGCAGCCTCTAAGTCAGCTTCAAAATTATTGAATAACTTTTCTTTGTTATAATCATGAAATGTGTCTACAATCTCATCTGCAAAACGGACAAAGCCATATATATTGTATATATCTTGTCTAATACTGTCTGAAAGCATCTTTGTGGCCATAGAAAAAGATGTACTGTAAGCATTGGTTACTAACTTGCTACATTCTTTGGAAACGTTGTCAAAAATTGATTTCATAATGCGGTCTTTTTCTTAGGGATTAAACATTTTTTTTATGAATAAGTTCAGAAACTAATTTACCAGATATTAACGATGGTGGAACACCAGGTCCTGGTACTGTTAGTTGTCCTGTAAAGTAGAGTCCGTCTACTTTTTTGCTTTTTAAATTTGGTCTTAAAAAAGCAGTTTGTCTCAAGGTGTTTGCCATACCGTAGGCATTTCCTTTATATGAATTGTATTCACTTATAAAATCCTTAACACAAAAGGATTCTTTAAATAGAATATTGTCTTTTACTTTTTGGTTAGTTAAGCTTTCAAATCGATTTATAATTATATCAAAATATTGTGTTCTTAACTCGGCAGTGTCTTCTAAACCTGGCGCTATAGGAATAAGAAAAAAACCTGTTTCACATCCTTCTGGAGCCATACTTTTATCTGTTACTGAAGGGAAGTTAACATAAAATAATGGATTTTCAGGCCATTTTGGATTATCATATATATCCTCAGCATGTTTTTCAAAGTCTGTATCAAAAAATAAATTGTGATGCTCAATATCATTCAGCTTCTTATTAAAACCAACATAAAAGAGCAGAGAAGAAGGGGCAAAGGTCCTCTTGTCCCAGTAGGCTTCAGAATATTGTCTGTAGTTTTTATCTAATAAAGTTTCAGAATGATGATAGTCAGCACCGCTCAAAACAACATCTGAGGCTACAAATTTACCGTTAACAGTAATTCCGGTAGTTTTTCCGTTTTCAACATTAATCTTTTCAACAGTACTGTTGGTGTGTATAGTTACACCTAAGCTTTCAGCTAAACTTCTCATGGCCTTAATGATTTCGTACATACCTCCTTTAGGATGCCATGTACCTAGGCCAAAGTCAGCAAAATTCATAAAACTATAAAATGAAGGAGTTTGACTAGGTTTTGCTCCTAAGAACAAAACAGGAAACTCTAGTGTAGATATTAATTTAGGATTTTTAAACTTTTTTCTAACCTCAGTACTTATTGTTTTAAAAAAACGATCCACACGTGTAATGGTGTCTTTTGTAACTAATTCTAATGGTGATATACCAGGTTTTAAAACTACTTTGTTTATAGCAATATTATAATGGTCTTGTGCTTGGGCAATAAATTTACGCAATGGTTTAGAACTACCAGATTCTATGCGTTCAAATTCTTCACAAATTTGATCCATGTGGTCGCCAATAGTGATAACATCATCCGAAAAGAAAATTTTATAGGCAGGGCTTAATTTATCTAATACATAGTAGTCGCTGGTACTTTTGTTAAAGTCGTTAAAGAATTTTTCAAAGATATCTGGCATCCAGTACCAGCTTGGTCCTATATCAAATGTAAAACCATCTTTAATCAGTTGTCTCGCTCTTCCTCCTACGGTTTTATTTTTTTCGAATATGGAAACATTATACCCTTCCTTAGCAAGGTAACATGCCGCTGATAGCGAAGAAAAGCCTGAACCGATTATTGATATGGTCTTATTCATTAGTCTATTGAGCTTGTAAGGGATTTTATGGACTTAAACGTTTTTATTTGTTTTGGTAAATTTTCTGTATCAGAACTTTCTAGTATTTTACCCAAAAGCCATAGACTTGAGTTATTATTTTTAAGTAATGTATCTTCAAAATTCTCAAGGTATTTATGTACATCTTCTGTGCTTGGACTTACTGTTAAATATGAAATAAATATGATATCATCATAATAGTTTTGTAAATCGCTTAAGCTTGTAATGGGTACACTTTGACCTAAATAAATGCAATGACACCCTTTTTTAGACAAGAGGTAATTGACAAACATTAAACCAAGTTCGTGTATTTCATTTTCAGGTAAATAAAGTACAAAGGTTTTTGTTGACTTATATTCTTGTTTGACTTGTATTAGCTCTGTGTTAATTAAAATTTTCTGCCTTATTAAGCCTGAGATAAAATGCTCATGCGCTGGCGTAATGGTGTCTGTTTGCCAAAGCAATCCTATTTCAGTTAAAAGCGGAATAAAAATATTGTAGAAAATACTTTCGAAATCTATATCTTTTAATAGAGATTCATAGGTTTTGTAAAATAAAGATTGATCAAAATTTAGCATTGATAGCTTAAACGCATTAATGGCATGACTTTCTAAATTGTTTTCGTTTGCAATCTCTTTAACAAGGTTTGGTATTTGTTCTTCGTCTATTGTGGCAATTTTAGATATTTTATATCCATTGTTATTAAGATAGCTAACATTAAGTAGTTTTTGAAAATTAGCTAAGTCGTAATATCTTATATTGGTGTCGGTTCGTTTAGGTTGTAGTAAATTATAGCGCTTTTCCCATATTCTTATGGTATGTGCTTTAATTCCAGTAAGATTTTCTAAATCTTTAATACTAAATTGACTCTTAATATTGTTCATTTATTTTCAAAATAAGTTAAACAAAAATAAGATTTTAAATAATAGCATTAATAGAATTAACAAAAATTAATGAAAAATTTGTTGTTAAGGTATCTTAGTTAGAGTAGAAGATGATAAATTTTTAGAAATAAGAAAATAATTGTGCGCACGAGAAGACTCGAACTTCCACGACCTAAACGGTCACTGGCCCCTCAAGCCAGCGCGTCTACCAATTCCGCCACGTGCGCAAAATGAAAAGTAAATATAAAAAAAAAGTTAAGCAATGATGCTTAACTTTTGTGACCGGGCTGGGGCTCGAACCCAGGACCCTCTCCTTAAAAGGGAGATGCTCTACCAACTGAGCTACCCGGTCTAACATTAAATGTGCTTCTCTAATGCGGGTGCAAATATATAATGTTTAATTAATAAAACAACACTTTTTTTATTTAAATTTTTGTTTTTTTATTTTGATTAAGTTTGGTGCCTAATTTTTAAATAATTAAGTCTTATGATAGTTGCTTTAATGGGATATATGGGTTCTGGTAAATCTACAATAGGTAAGAATTTAGCTACTGTGTTGAATTACAATTTTTTAGACTTAGATGACTATATTTCTGGACAAGAAAACAGTTCAATTAATGACTTATTTAAGAATAAAGGTGAAATATATTTTAGAAAAAAAGAAGCCTATTATTTAAATGATGTTTTAACTTCAAAGGATGATATAGTCTTAGCCTTAGGTGGTGGTACTCCTTGCTATGGTAACAATATTACGTTGCTTAAACAGTCTGAAAAAGTTAAGTTATTTTACTTAAAAATGTCAATTCCACAGCTTACGGAAAGATTATTTAAAGAAAAAGATAGCAGACCTTTAATAAGTCACCTTAAAACTAAAGAAGAGCTTACAGAATTTATAGGTAAACATCTATTTGAGCGTACACAATATTACAATCAATCGCCAAATATTATTTTATCAGACAATAAATCTATAAAAGAGCTTTTAGAAGAAATTGTTAAGACTTTAATCTAAATAAGCCTCATAGGGTTGTTTAGAGAGGTTGACATGTACATGCTCAAAAAGAGAAGTAGATAAAGAAATACCTTTGAAATCTGCCTTTACAGGAAATTTTTTGTGATTACGGTTTACTAAAACAGCAGTTTTAAATTGTTTTAAAGGGACATCTAAAAAGTGCTTTATTCCATAAATTAATGTGCTGCCTGAGTTTAGAACATCATCAATTAAAACTATAGACTTATTAGCGTAGTCTTCACTTTTTATGGATGTTTTAATTGGGTTGATTGGTTCGTTTTTATCAACAGTAACTTTACAAAGTGTAGAATTGATATCAGAAATTTTATCGAGCTGTGATTTTATTTTTTTAGCAAGGATGTAACCATTACTTTCAATACCTGCAATTACAATTTCAGTTTCATTTACGTTGCTCTCGTATATCTGGTAAGATATGCGTCTTATTTTGTGCTCAATTTCTTTATGGCTTAAAATAGTATTCTTTGTAAGTGCCATGGTAGGTATGTTGTTTTTTAGTAAGTAAATAAAATTACAGTCGTTCAAAGATAAAAAACAGTTCTTTACCTTGTCTTTCTTTTATAGAATTTGTTGCGCGTTCTAGTATTTTAATTTTAAAATATTTACTGAAGATTGCTTCGTATTCGTCTTTGTTACCTCCAAAAGGTGGACCAGACTCTGTTAATGGAAAATCGAACAGTAATCCAACTAGCTTACCGTTAGGCTTTAATAGTTGATACATTTTTTCTACGTATTGCTTCCTTAAATCAGGGTTTAATGCGCAGAAAAAAGTTTGTTCTATGATAAGATCAAATTTACTATTAAGCTCAAAGAAATCATGATGTAGTAATTGTTCGTCAGGAAAATCTTTCACCCTGTTTCTTAAATTTTCTAGCGGTTGTTTGGCAATATCTAGGACAAAAGTATTTGTAAACCCTTTACCCCATAACAATTCGGCTTCAAAACTATTACCAGCGCCAGGAATTAAAATTGAAATAGACTTATTATCTAATTGTTCTATATATTTTTTTATTGGTGGTGATGCATATCCAATATTCCATCCAGTTTTATTTTCTTCATATCTGTGTTCCCAATAAGCTTTGTCAAATTTATTCTTCATCATCGTTATAAAAACTATTTATATCTCGTCTATCTTTTTTAGTTGGTCTTCCGGTTCCTTTTTTACGGTAGTAGTCTTTACTGTACTTTAAAAGTTCTTTGGCAGCAAAAGCTTCTTTAGGAGTAGTGTCTATTCTGTAGATATCTACTAACTTAGCGCCAACCCGATTGGGAGGTATGTCATTAACTGTTAATTGATAAGTGATTTGATCTTTTCTTAATTCAATTTTATCAGTTGGGTAGACTTCCCTCGACGGCTTTGCTACACTATTGTTTATCTTAATTTGTCCTTTTTTGCAGGCTTGCGTTGCCAAACTTCTAGTTTTGTAATAGCGTACACACCATAAATATTTATCAATTCGCATATATTTTTAACTAAAATCTACGTTAACCTTTTGGCATAAAAATATTAATTTAATGTATCTTGCGCCACATAATTAAAGCAATAATGAATATTTGATAGGATTTGTGGTTAATCCTATCAAAAAATAGTAATTAGAATATGAAATCAATAAAATTTATAGTTTGTTTATTATTAGTAACAGTTTTTGTAATTTCTTGTAAAGATGATGATGTTACTGTTCCTGATGTAGTGGTAAGAGATAGAGGAGAGCAGCAATTAGCAGATAGCGACTCGCTTGTAGCTTATCTTTCTACGCACTATTACAATTCAGATTTCTTTCTTACAGGAACGAATCATAAATATTCAGATATAGTTATTACCGAGCTTGCAGCAGGCGAAGATGTGCCAGCAGGACATACTTTACTTTTAGATGCCGTAGAAACCCATAGTACTACTTATGAAGATACAGATTATGATTACTATGTTTTAAGATTAAATCAAGGTGCTGGTGACTCTCCAAGATTTACAGATCAAGTAAGAATGCGATACGAAGGATTTACACTAGTAGATGGAACCGTTTTTGATTCCCTTGCTACACCTGAAGATTTATTTTTAACAGGATCTGGGTTTACTCCAGGGCTTATCAGAGCTTGGCAATTAGTTGTACCAATGTTTAATTGTGCGGACAGTTTTATGAACTCAGGTGGTATAACAAACTATAACAATTTTGGTTTAGGTGTAATGTTTGTGCCTTCTGGAATTGGATATTTTTCAGGAACTGGCTCTGGTAGTATAGCATCTTATTCTAATCTTGTATTTAAGTTTGAACTGCTACAATACGAAGAAGTAGACCATGATGCAGATGGTATCCCTTCTTATGTGGAGGATTTAGATGCTAATTTAGATGTATTTGAAGATGATACAGATGAGGATTTAGCTCCTAATTATATAGATCAAGATGATGATAATGATGGTGTATTAACTATTAATGAGTTAGTGCCTACTACTTACACTGTTGACACAAACATGGGAGAAACAGAGCCAACGTTAGCAAGTAATGAGTATGAATTAAATAGATCTGCTTCCAACGGTATTATTACAATAAATACTGTTACAGCTGTAGACTCTGATAATAATGGTACACCAGACTATTTACAAGAAGACATTGCTATAAATTATAATGAAGAAGAGGAATAGAAATATGCTTCATTAAGAAATAAAAAAAGCCGCTTTTAGCGGCTTTTTCTATTTATATGGTTTGCTAATTTATAAAGCAATAGATAAACTTAGTATTAACTGATCTGGTCTTGTATCAATTCTACTAGAAACACTGGTGCCTAAATTATTATTTATAAACGTAGCTTCGTTATCATTAAAACCTCTTTCGTATCTCAGGTCAATCCCTACTTTATTAAAATTAAGACCTATACCAAAATTTAATCCAACAGAGAAATCGTCTTCAACATTGTCAATATCAATACCTTCAAACTCTGTGTCTAGAATATATTGTAGTGAAGGACCACCAAAGACACTTACAGGTACTAAAACTTTAATTCCAACTAAAAGAGGTGCATCTAATTTCTTAATATTAAATGCGTTGTCATCGTAATCACTTTTTGTTGCTGTATAAACAAGCTCTGGCCTAAAGTAAAACTGGTTTCCAATTTTGCCAAATAGTCCTACATGATAGCCAATGTTTCGGTCTGGATTTTTGGCGTTATCACCAATGGATTCAAAATAATCACCATTAGCGCTGTAATTTAAACCACCTTTAAAGCCAAAGGCACTACCTTTTTGTGCATGCGCACTTAATCCAACAAATGCCAGAACTACAGCTAGTAGAGCTGCTTTTTTCAAATTTTTCATATTGTTCGTTTTTAAGATTAGGTATCTAATATCAAAAACGTTGCCAAAATGAAGTTATTTTCTTTTCAGTACTTTTTTTGCAGCTTCTTGTATGGCAGAGCTGTTTAAACCGTACTTGTCCATAAGCTGTGCAGGTGTGCCAGATTCTCCAAATGTGTCTTTTGTAGCAACAAATTCTTGAGGTGTTGGGTTGTGCTGCGCTAATACTCTTGCAACACTTTCTCCAAGACCACCTAAATAATTGTGTTCTTCTGCGGTTACGACACATCCTGTTTTAGAAACTGAATCTAAAATTGCTTTATCATCTAATGGTTTTATAGTGTGAATGTTTATCACTTCAGCACTAATTCCATTATCATTTAAAACTTTTGCAGCCTCTAAAGCTTCCCAAACCAAATGACCTGTTGCTACTATAGTAACATCGTTTCCGTCAGTAAGTTTTACAGCTTTTCCAATTTCAAATTTGCCATTTTCTGGTGTGAAATTAGGTACTTTAGGACGACCGAATCTTAAATATACAGGGCCATCGTGTTTTGCTATAGCTAAAGTTGCAGCTTTAGTTTGGTTATAGTCACAAGTGTTAATTACAGTCATTCCTGGTAGCATCTTCATTAAGCCTATATCTTCTAAGATTTGATGAGTTGCACCATCTTCACCCAATGTAACACCAGCATGCGAAGCACAGATTTTTACATTTTTATGAGAGTAAGCAACACTTTGACGAATTTGGTCGTAAACTCTACCAGTAGAAAAGTTAGCAAATGTGCCTGTAAACGGAATTTTACCTCCTATTGTCATACCTGCAGCCATACCAATCATATTAGCTTCTGCAATACCTACTTGAAAGAATCGTTCTGGATGATTGGCTTTAAAATCATCCATTTTAAGAGATCCAGTTAAATCAGCACAAAGCGCTACAACATTTTCATTTGTTTGTCCTAACTCTGTTAAACCAGCTCCAAAACCAGAGCGTGTATCCTTATTTCCTGTGTTTGTATATGTTTTCATTCTGTGATTTTGAAACTATGATTAATAGTAAGTGTTTTTTTAGTGTTATCTACGTTGATGGCTTCGATTAAAACAGACCCTTTCTCGTCTAATGCTTTTAAAATTAGACCATCAGGTAAATCAACTGTTATTTGCCCTTTGCTAGAGGTCATTCTTAGCATTAAACCTACAAACTTTGAAAAAAACACGTTATTCTTACAGTTTAGATTATCTGCTACTGAAATAGTAATTGCTTCAGAAGGTTCGAAGTCTGGATATAGTTTGTAGGTACTAGTTTTAAAATCTACAACACTATCTTCTTCTTTTATATCTTCAGTAATAAGATTAATATTTTCATTTATTGCATCCTTTTCATCTACTGGTAGTATGTTTTCAATATCTAAATTAGCATATATTATGCTTTCAGCGAATTTGAAAAAAATAATTAGTTTATCATTTTCAGCACTGTAGATTAAATTAAATTGTGATCCTTCTATTTTATTAGCACCACCTAGAAAAACAGATTTTCCAAACTCATTTGTTAGTAAATCATCATTAGTCCATAGGTACTTTCCATCTTTATCAAAACCTATAGAAATTGTGTCAATTGTTTTTTTTCGCTCATTAGGAATAGCGTAGTCAACAGTATAATCTATATCGATTACAGTTTCTTGCGAAAAGGAAACTAAAGTTGTTAAAAGAAATATAAATAGTAATTTTTTCATCTTAATAGTCTCCAAGAGTTTCTTCGTTCTGTGCTAAACCTGTTGCTAATTGCTCATCGTTTGGTGCTTTACCGTGCCATGCGTGTGTGTGCATCATAAAATCTACACCATTACCCATTACAGTTTTTAGTAATACACATACTGGCTTGCCATTTCCTGTTAAGGATTTTGCGTTTTGCATACCTTCTAAGATAGCTTCAATGTTATTACCATCTTCTATTTCTACAACAGTCCAACCAAAAGCCTCAAATTTTGCTTTTATGTTGCCCATAGGTAAAACAGTATCTGTAGATCCATCTATCTGTTGTCCATTTAGGTCGATAGTAGAAATAAGATTATCTATTTTATTTCCGGCAGCATACATAATGGCCTCCCAGTTTTGACCTTCTTGTAGTTCACCATCTCCATGTAAACTATATATAAGATGGTTATCGTTGTTTAATTTTTTGGTTTCGGCAGCACCAATAGCTACAGACATTCCCTGACCTAAAGAACCAGACGCTATTCTTATACCTGGTAAACCTTCGTGTGTTGTTGGGTGACCTTGTAGTCTAGAATCTATTAATCTGAATGTGTTTAATTCTTCAACTGGAAAATAACCAGTTCGTGCAAGTACACTGTAAAATACAGGTGAGATATGACCGTTAGATAAGAAAAATAAATCTTCGCCTATACCATCCATATCAAAACCGTCCTTGGTTTCCATTATTTCATTGTAAAGACAAACGAAAAATTCTGCACAACCTAATGATCCTCCAGGATGACCAGAATTTACTTTGTGTACCATGCGTAGGATATCTCTACGAACTTGAGTGGTTAAATCTTCTAATTGTTGAATATTAGACATGTTTTTTAGCTTAAATTAATGCTGCAAAAGTAGCTTTTTAATAGTCCTATTCAAAAACCCTAAACTCTCACTTATTAACGATTTTGAAGAATTGCTAACAATTTTTGAATTTAATTAAGACTCGAATGTATTTGAGTTATTTATATTTGCCACCAGACTTATATATATGAAATTTAATCGCGTAGCAGAAGACAAGGAAACGAAGGCAAGAGCAGGTGTTATATCCACTGATCATGGTCATATAGAAACACCAATTTTTATGCCTGTTGGTACAGTAGCAACAGTAAAAGGTGTGCATCAGCGCGAACTAAAGAATGACATTAATCCCGATATTATACTAGGGAATACATACCACTTATACCTTAGACCTCAGACTCCTATTTTAGAACAAGCAGGAGGACTTCATAAGTTTATGAATTGGGACCGCAATATTTTGACGGATTCTGGTGGTTATCAGGTTTATTCTTTATCCGCAAATAGGAAAATAAAAGAGGAAGGTGTAAAATTTAAATCTCACATAGATGGTAGTTATCATGTGTTTACACCAGAAAATGTTATGGAAATTCAACGGTCAATAGGTGCAGATATCATTATGGCTTTTGATGAATGTACACCTTATCCATGCGATTATAACTATGCAAAACGATCAATGCACATGACGCATCGTTGGCTAGAGCGATGTATGTCGCATTTAGAAAAAGTACCGTTTAAGTATGGTTACGAACAAACATTTTTTCCAATAGTGCAAGGCAGTACCTATAAGGATTTAAGAATGCAATCTGCTGAATATATCGCAAATGCCGGAGCGCAAGGAAATGCTATCGGAGGCTTGTCGGTTGGAGAACCAGCAGAAGAGATGTATGCTATGACAGAAGTAGTTTGTGATATTTTACCAGAGGAAAAGCCTCGTTATTTAATGGGAGTTGGCACGCCTATCAATATTTTAGAGAATATTGCGTTAGGTGTAGACATGTTTGATTGTGTTATGCCTACCAGAAATGCCAGAAATGGTATGCTGTTTACAGCACATGGCACCATAAATATTAAAAATAAAAAATGGGCTGACGATTTTTCGCCTATAGATGAAATGGGAATTACCTTTGTAGATACAGAATATAGTAAAGCATATTTAAAGCATCTATTCTCAGTAAATGAGTTGTTAGGAAAGCAAATAGCTACAATTCATAATTTAGGATTTTATTTATGGTTAGTTAGAGAGGCTAGAAAACATATTATTGAAGGGGATTTTAAAATCTGGAAAGAAAAGATGGTTAAACAAATGGATAAAAGATTGTAGTAAGTGAAAATCTTAGATTGGTACATACTTAAGCGCTATTTGTTAACATTTTTAATGATGTTATTGCTGTTTATTCCTATAGGAATTACAGTAGATTTAGCCGAAAAAGTAGGGAAAATAATAGAAAATGAAGCACCTTTTAGTGAGGTTACAGCCTATTACATAGACTTTACGGTCTACTTTGCCAATCTGTTATTTCCTTTGTTCTTATTTTTATCTGTAATCTGGTTTACATCTAAGCTAGCCAATAATACAGAGATAGTAGCTTTTTTAAGTTCAGGAGTATCTTTTACTAGATTTTTAAGACCATATTTAATAGGGGCAACAATTGTAGCTGCCATTGCTTTGGTTTTGGGAATGTATTTGGCGCCTATAGCTAGTCAAGGATTTAATGAGTTTAAATACAAATACCTTAAGAAGCACAAAAAAATACAAGAAACAAGGCACGTTTACCAGCAAATAAATGATAATGATTATATATATGTGAGCAGTTTTGTACCGGCAAGTAAGATAGGTCAAAACTTCACTTATGAGCATTTCGAAGGCAACGAACTAAAGTATAAAATTTTTGCTGATAGGATTAGATATGTTGAAAGAGATAGTAGTTATAGACTTACCTCTTATGTAAAACGTTCATTTGAAAACGGAGTAGAAACTGTTGAAAAACTTCGTAGAAAGGACACCATCTTTCCTTTTGAATTAGAAGATTTAACACCAGTTGAATATGCTGCAGAGACAAAATCTTATGGTGAACTTTTAAGGTTTATTGAGTCTGAAAAAAAGAAAGGATCAAAAAATATAGGAAGGTATGAAGTGGTAAAACTTAAAAAATGGAGTTTACCAGTTTCAATATTTATATTAACTATTATTGCCGTCGCAGTGTCATCAGTTAAACGTAGAGGTGGCATGGGAGTTAACTTAGCGTTTGGTATTGCTATAGCTATGATTTATGTCTTTTTTGATAAAATATTTGGGGTTATGGCAGAGCAGTCCAATTTTTCGCCTGTTATAGCAGTATGGTTTCCTAATATAATATTTGGTATTTTAGCTGTATACCTCCTACAAAATGCCAAACGCTAGATTAAAGGATTATCTTCATTTACATTTTCTGGTTTTTATAGCTGGCTTTACAGCAATTCTAGGTAAGGAAATTTCAGCAGGTGCTACAGCAATTGTTTGGTATAGAATGGCAATAGCAGCTGTTTTAATGTTTATCTATATAAAGATTATAAAGCTCAATATTAAAGTTAGTAAAGAGGCAGTTATAAAGTTCTCTGTTGCTGGCGTTATAATTGCTTTACATTGGATTACCTTTTTTGAATCTATAAAACAATCTAACGTTTCTATTGCGTTAGCTATGTTTTCTTCAGGAGCTTTCTTTGCGTCATTTATAGAGCCAATTTTTTTTAAAAGACGTGTGTTGGTTTATGAAATAGGTTTTGGGTTAATAGTAATACTTGGAGTATTCCTAATTACAAGTAGTGAGTTAAAATATATCAATGGTATCATATTAGGATTATTATCTGCGCTTTTTTCAACGTTGTTTGCTGTTATAAATGGACGATTTATAGAAAAGTATAATTCAACAGTAATTTCATTTTATGAGTTTATAAGCGGAGTTTTATTTTTAAGTTTATTCATACATTTTTCCGGAATTCATTTTAATGAAAGTTTCTTCACACTTTCGCAAATAGATTGGGTTTACATTTTTATTTTAGCTTCGGTATGTACAGCTTATGCTTTTATTGGTGCAGTTGAGGTAATGCGATACATAAGTCCTTTTACAGTGATTTTAACCTACAACTTAGAGCCGATTTATGGTATAATATTAGCGTTATTTCTTTTTCCTGAAACCGAGCAGATGTCTTCTCAGTTTTATTTTGGAGCAACTTTAATAATAGTAATTGTACTGTTTGATGCTTTGTTGAAAAACAATAAAGCTCGAAAACGAAAAAAGATGCCTGTTAACAATTGAAGTTTGTATATTTGTAGACTTAATTAACTAAAAACTAACTTCAAATTGTATGGAATATTTAGAGTTTGAATTACCCATAAAAGAATTAGAAGAGCAGCTTGATAAATGCCAAATTATTGGAAAAGAGAGTGATGTAGATGTTACAGAGACCTGTAAACAGATCGAGAAAAAGCTAGCTGAAACTAAAAAAGAGATATACAAAAATCTTACGGCTTGGCAACGTGTTCAGTTGTCTCGTCACCCTAACAGACCATATACACTAGATCATATCAAAGCACTTTGTGGAGATTCTTTCTTAGAATTACATGGAGACAGAAATGTTAAGGATGATAAGGCTATGATTGGCGGTTTGGGTAAAATCGGTGACCAAACATACATGTTTATTGGTCAACAAAAAGGATACAATACCAAAACAAGACAATATAGAAACTTCGGAATGTCTAACCCAGAAGGTTATCGTAAGGCATTACGTCTTATGAAGTCTGCTGAAAAATTCGGAATACCTGTTGTAACTTTGATAGATACTCCTGGTGCTTATCCAGGATTAGAAGCAGAAGAAAGAGGACAAGGAGAAGCTATTGCAAGGAATATTTTAGAAATGTCTCGTTTAAAAGTGCCAATTATAACGATTATTATTGGTGAAGGAGCTTCTGGAGGAGCTTTAGGAATTGGAGTGGGAGACAAGGTTATGATGTTAGAAAACACTTGGTATTCTGTAATTTCACCAGAGTCTTGCTCGTCTATTTTATGGAGAAGTTGGGAATATAAAGAGCAGGCAGCCGAAGCGTTGAAACTTACTGCAAAGGACATGAAACGTATGAAGCTCGTGGACCAAATCATAAAAGAACCACTTGGTGGTGCGCATACAGACAGAGAAAAAACATTTTTAGCGGTCAGAGATGCTATAGTAAAGACTTATGAAGAGTTAAAAAACTTATCACCAAAAGAATTAGTGAAAAATCGTATGAGTAAATACGATGAAATGGGAGTCTATAAAGACTAAATCCACTAAACATAAGCAACTAAAAAAAACTGAAGTTGAGTCTTCAGTTTTTTTTGGCACTATTAACAATATATTTAAGTTATTAACAGTTAGATTGTTGAAGACCTGTTGAGATTGCAAACAAAATAAAACACATCTCATCGATACTATTTAACTACTTTTGTTATTTATGAAACAACCCAACCCAATACAAGGTTACAAAGTCGATAAAAGCACTATCATAAGCTTAGAGAAAGGTAAAATACCGCCTCAAGCTATTGATTTAGAGGAAGTTGTGCTTGGAGCAATGATGATTGATAAAAAAGGAGTTGATGAGGTTATTGATATTTTAAGTCCAGATGCTTTTTATAAAGATGCTCATAAATACATCTTCGAAGCTATTTTCAAATTATTTGAAAACAGTGAACCTATTGACTTATTAACCGTTTCGTCTCAGTTAAAGAAAGATGAAAAATTAGATTTGGTTGGTGGTGATTTTTACCTTATTTCATTAACACAACGTGTGTCATCATCTGCACATATTGAGTTTCATGCACGTATCATACTTCAAAAATATATTCAACGTAGTTTAATCAAGATTTCAAACGAAATTATTGAAGAAGCCTATGACGAAACTAAAGATGTTTTTGATCTTTTGGATAATGCAGAAGCAAAACTCTATGAAGTTACCCAAGGTAACGTTAAAAAGTCGACAGAGACAGCACAGAGCCTAGTAATTCAAGCAAAAAAGAAGATTGAGGAGATATCAAACAAGGAAGGTTTAAGTGGTATACCAACCGGTTTTGATAAGTTAGATAAATTAACTTCAGGTTGGCAACCAAGTGATTTAATTATTGTTGCTGCTCGTCCTGGTATGGGTAAAACGGCCTTAACGCTGACCATGGCGCGTAATATAGCAGTAGATTTTAATACACCTGTAGCTTTCTTTTCTTTAGAGATGTCTTCTGTGCAGTTAATCACACGTTTAATATCTAGTGAAACCGGATTGTCTTCAGAAAAATTGAGAACTGGTAAGTTAGAAAAACACGAATGGGAACAACTAAACGTTAAAGTAAAAACCTTAGAAAAGGCACCTTTATATATTGATGATACACCATCACTTTCCATTTTCGATTTAAGAGCAAAGGCACGTCGTCTAGCATCGCAGTATGGTATTAAGATGATAATGATAGATTATCTGCAGTTAATGACAGCTGGTGGTAGCCAAAAAGGAGGTAATCGTGAGCAAGAAATTTCGATGATTTCTCGTAACCTCAAAGCATTGGCAAAAGAACTTAATGTTCCTGTAATTGCATTGTCTCAGTTATCACGTGCTGTTGAGACACGTGGTGGAAGTAAAAGACCCTTATTGTCAGACTTACGTGAGTCTGGTGCTATTGAGCAAGATGCAGATATTGTATCGTTTATTTACAGACCAGAATATTATAAAATTGATGAGTGGGATGATGAAGAACGTTCACCAACTGAAGGCCAAGGTGAGTTTATTGTAGCTAAGCACAGAAATGGTGGTTTAGAAAACATAAGGTTGAAGTTTATCGGTCACTTAGGTAAGTTTGATAACTTGGATGATTTTGACACACCTTTCGAGTTTCAATCTAAGTTAAATGCGGCAGCTAATGACGATACCTTTAAGCCAGATAGCTTCCCTTCGGCATCTGATGCGTTTGATGATCCAGAAAATGATGGAGTGCCTTTTTAATTTATTATGTTTCTAAAAAAAACTCTAGCAATAATTGGAATCTTAATCCCAATTTTATTTGTAATTAGTTTTGGGCTTCTATTTAGTAGTAATTCAGTTTATTATGAAGTAATTGATGAGTTACCACTTTTTTGTTTTAACATATTAGAATTACAAGGAAGTATTTGGGTGAGAATTTTTAATTATTTTTTTATTGGCGTACTGATAATTGTTTTCTCTTTTGGTTTAATGGTGTTAAATTCTAAGAGTTTTAGTAATAATTTATCATTGTTATTGCTTGCCTCTACTGGGTTAATATGGTGCTCTTTTTCATTTTTTTCAATATCTATTGAAGATGAAGATCCCTTAGATTATGCTTATATAGTTATATTTATTTTCATTCTATTTGCTTTTTTAGCTTTTTTATTATTATCTGGTGATATATTGCTTATGATTAAAAATAGAAATGTAAAAAGAGCTTTAGTAATTACTTCAATTCTTATTCTTACAGAATCTATAATATCTTTCTTTGTTTCTGACTATCCATTCATGATACCAAATCTATCAATACTTTTTTATATTTCTGTATTTCCGATTTTAGGTTATAATTTGATCAAAGAAGATAATTGAAATTGAGATTTTACCTATCTTTACGTTTCGTTATCTAAGAAGAAAAATTGCCTCATGTTAAATCAAAGACGTACAACAAATATTCTGTTGTTAATCATCGTTATACCATTAGTATTTTATTTGCTTAAAGTGCTATCTTTTATATTTATTCCATTAATATTTTCGATGTTCATTGCGTTATTATTTTTACCGCTAATGCGTCAATTAGGAAGAAGAAAAGTTCCAAAATTTTTAAGCATCATAGTTGTACTGCTTTTGGTATCTGCCTGTGTCTATTTGGGTGTAGAATTGATACAGTTATCTAGTAAGGAAATTTTGGCAACTAAATCAGATTTTTTTCCAAAGGCTGAAGAGAAGATTGCAGATTTAAAAGTCTATTTATCTAATAGTTTCGGAATTGAATTTGAACAAGATAAAAATATACTAGCACAGTTTTTTGAAAAGGAAAACTTAGGCTCTACATTCGGTTTTTTACGAACCTTTTTTACCACATTATTAATGACAGCGTTCTTTGTTGTTCTTTGGTTAGGTGAGTCTATCAATGTACATAATCTGCTAAATAACACACTGTTAAAACAAAAACATACTTCCATTAAAGCTTTTATGAAGATTGAAAAGGACTTGATTAAATTTATAAAAGTGAAATTTTTGGTTAGTGCCTTAACAGGATTGTTTACTGGCTTAATGTGTGTGTTTTTTGATGTGAGTTTTCCAATTTTTTGGGGCTTATTTGCCTTTGCCATTAATTTTGTGCAAATGGTAGGTTCCTTTATTTCGGTGATTTTACTTTCAATTTTTGCCTTTGTAGAGTTAGATCCAACAAGTACATTACTTTTCTTTATAGTTTCAATTTCAATGGTTCAGGTTGTTTTTGGTGCAATCTTAGAACCAATTTTTATGGGAAAATCTTTCTCAATAAACATTATAGCAGTTTTGGTTATGTTGATGTTTTGGGGATTTCTTTGGGGAATTCCAGGACTTATAATGGCTATTCCTATCACTGTTTTTATCAAGATTATTTTAGAACAATTTCCAAGTACTAAGGTCATTGCGAGCCTTCTTTCTGGTAATGAGACAAAATTAGATTAAAATTTTTTAAACGTTTTTAGCGTTGTAATTTTTAAGTATCTTCATACCATAAAACAAAATATTATGGTTCACGGTACGCACAATGCTCAAGAAGATTCCAGAAACGACACTATTCTCATTTCCATAAATGATGAATTTTTTCCAAGAAATGAAGCAAAAATTTCTGTTTTTGATAGTGGTTATTTAGTAGGTGATGGAGTTTGGGAGGCCTTGAGATTACATAATGGTGTCTTGGTCTTTTTAGAAGATCATTTTAATAGGTTATGGCAATCAGCTAAAACAGTTGGTATGGCGTTACCATTTACAAAGAAAGAGCTAACCCAAAAAGTCTGGGACATACTCAATGCGAATAAAATGAAAGATGGTGTACACGTTAGGATTATGGTAACGCGTGGCATTAAAAAAACACCATCTCAAGATCCCAGATTAACCATTTCAGGACCTAATGTGGTAATCATTCCTGAGTATAAAAAAGCATCAAAAGTATCTAAAGAGAAAGGAATTACTTTATTTACAAGTACCATTAGAAGAGGTTCGCCAGATTATCTAGACCCAAGGTTAAATTGCCATAGTAAGCTTCACGAAGTTCAGGCACTTATTCAAGCGATTGAAGCAGGTGCTGATGAAGCTTTAATGCTAGATGTTAATGGATTTGTAGCCACTTGTAATGCTACCAATTTTTTTATAATTAAGAATGGAGAGGTATGGACGTCTACAAGAAAATATTGTATGAACGGTATTACCAGAGCTAAAGTTATAGAAGTATGTAACGCCAACAATATTCCTTGTTTTGAAAAAGATTTTTCTTTGTTTGATGTTTATGGAGCAGACGAGGCTTTTGTTACAGGAACCTTTGGTGGTTTAACACCTGTTACAAAAATTGATGGACGACAAATAGGAGGGGGTAGTTATGGAAAAATGGCCAAAGAACTTAGCGATTTGTATGAAAAGTTAATCCAAAAAACAATAGCCAATGGATAATATAAAGCGTATATGTCTGTGGTCTGGACCAAGAAATATATCCACGGCACTGATGTATTCTTTTGCACAACGTACAGATACAAAAGTGTTTGATGAACCACTTTATGCCTATTACTTAAAGCATCATCCAGATGCAAATAGTTATCATCCAGGTGCAGAAGAGATTATGAATACAATGGAATCTGATGGAGAGAAGGTGGTAGAAATGATGTTGAATAATACTGAAAAGCCTGTTTTGTTTTTCAAACAAATGACGCATCATCTTTTAGATATAGATCGTTCATTTATGAAGGATACCATCAATATTATTTTAACCAGAGATCCTGTAGATATGTTACCATCCTTTGATAAAGTGATTCATAATCCTACAATTGATGATGTAGGTTATCAACTTCATATCGATCTTTTAAACTATTTTGAAAGTCAAAGTATTCCTTTTAAGGTTATAAACTCTAAACAAGTCCTTAAAAATCCTGAAGTGACACTACGGAAGTTATGCGAATTTGCTGGTATTCTTTTTGAAAAATCAATGTTATCCTGGAAACCACAAAAGCGAGAAGAAGATGGTGTTTGGGCAGATTATTGGTATCACAGTGTTCATAAATCTAGTGGATTTCAAAAATATAAGGCAAAAACAGAACCTTTTCCACTACACCTAAATGCGCTCTTAGAGCAATGTTTACCTCACTATAATAGACTGATGGAGTATACTATTTAGCTCTTAAAAGAATGATAAAATAAGACTAAAAAGACTAAAAATTGGTTATATTTCGTTTTAAATCTATGAACTTGAAAAAATTAACTTTCATATTATTTACACTGTTTCTCAGTGTTAATGCATACGCTTCATATATATTAATACCAATGGACGCTGAGTCTCAGGAAAATCATCTCAAGGCTTATGGAGTTACCTATTGGACTTTGGAGCGCGAACTCAAAGTAAATTGGCTTTTAAATTATAGAGGAGGTTCGTTTTTGTTACCTGATGCAGAAATCATTCAGCGTGAATGTCAGATAAGAGGTGTGTCTTTTGAAGTGATTTCAGACACCAAAGCAAAAGAAATATTAGATGAAATTGCAAGTCCTGCAGTAAATCAAGAAGCAGTTGTGTTAGAAAAAGCACCAAAGATTGCAGTCTATACACCTTATGGAAAGCAACCTTGGGATGATGCGGTAACTATGGTTTTGACCTATGCAGAAATTCCGTATGAGACTATTTATGATGAAGAAGTTCTTAATGACGAATTGTTACTTTACGATTGGTTGCACTTGCATCACGAAGATTTTACAGGTCAGTATGGGAAATTTTACAGAACATATCGTTCTGCAGCTTGGTATATAGAAGAAAAGAAAGCGGCAGAAGAACTAGCCAATAAGCTAGGCTATGATAAAGTTTCGGATGCAAAATTGGCCGTAGCCCTAAAAATTAGAGATTACGTTGTAGGAGGAGGATTTATGTTTGCAATGTGTTCTGCAACAGATAGTTTTGATATTGCCTTATCAGCAGAAGATGTTGATATTTGCGAGCCTATGTTTGATGGTGATGGAAGTGATCCAGGGTATCAAAATAAAATAGATTATTCTAAAACTTTTGCGTTTAAGGATTTTATCTTAGAGCGTAATCCTAATGTTTATGAATTTTCTTCAATAGATATGACATCTAAACGTCAAATACCTTTTAAAACCGATTATTTCTCGTTGATGGAATATTCAGCAAAATGGGATCCAATTCCTACCATGCTAACACAAAATCATACATCTTTGGTTAAAGGATTTATGGGACAAACCACATCATTTACAAGAGAAGAAATTAAATCTAATGTATTAGTGATGGGAGAAAATAGGACTAATGGCGAAGCAAAATACATTCACGGAATTAAGGGTAAAGGTTTTTTTACATTCTATGGTGGCCACGACCCAGAAGATTATACACATAGAGTAGGAGATCCTAAAACGGAACTCGATTTACACCCAACATCGCCTGGTTATAGGTTAATATTAAATAATGTTCTTTTTCCAGCTGCTAAGAAGAAGAAGCAGAAGACGTGATTCTAATTATTTACTAGTGCAGTTTAACTATAATTGACTTTCAAAAAGATTTAAAATGTCTACAAAAGAACAAATACTTAATAAGATTCAAATTCTAATTACAAATCACTTTAAAACGCCAGAAGAAGCATTTGCTTTTTTTGATGAAGACGGAGATAGAAAATTGTCAAAAAATGAAATTAAAAAATTGTTGAAACAAGCAGAGATCAGTGGTTTTCTAAGAGGGATTGTGTCATCAAAGCTCATTGAGGGTTATGATAAGGATGGCGATGAATTGATAGATTGGAAAGAATTTAAGTTTGCTATTGATGAAATTTCTGATAGTTCAAAATAAAATCGAATGAAATTCTTTCAAAAAGAAATCAAACTAGAGGCTTACCCAAGAGGTTTTCATCTCATTACTTCGAAAGTAATAAATGTAATTCCTGAAATAGAAGAGATAAGAATAGGTCAATTACAAGTTTTTATTAAGCATACTTCTGCAAGTTTAACCATTAATGAAAATGCAGACCAAACAGTAAGATTAGATTTTGAAAGCCATATTAATAAAATGGTACCCGAAAATCAGCCGTATTATAAACACACCTTTGAAGGACCAGATGATATGCCAGCACATATAAAAGCATCTTTAATGGGAGCGTCAGTGCAAATTCCAATAACCGATGGTAAACTAAATATGGGTATTTGGCAAGGTATATACCTTTGTGAGCACAGAGATTATGCTTCAGGAAGACAGTTGATTATAACCGCATTTGGAAATTAGAATTTTAGTAAATAAAAAATCCGACTCATGAGAATCGGATTTTTTTAAGCGAAATGTTGTTATTAATTTGGCTAAAAGCCTTACTTTACTTTGTTTACTATTGCTTCAAAAGCTTCTGGGTGGTTCATCGCTAAATCTGCAAGAACCTTACGGTTCAATTCGATATTGTTAGCTTTAAGTTTACCCATAAACTTAGAATAGCTCATTCCGTGTTGTCTTGCACCTGCATTAATACGCATAATCCATAACGCGCGGAATGTTCTTTTTTTGTTTCTACGGTCTCTATACGAATATTGCATCGCTTTGTCAACCGCATTTTTTGCTACTGTCCAGACGTTTTTACGTCTTCCCCAGTATCCTTTTGCTTGCTTAAGAACCTTTTTTCTTCTAGCTCTCTTTGCAACTGAATTTACTGATCTTGGCATTTCTTTTAATTGTTTTTTGTAGTAGGCGACCAAATAGTGGTACTTGCTAAATAATTTTGCCTAACTCCAGGGTTTATAAATTGTTTTAACCGATTAAAACGTTGTTATTTTAAACGTAACATTGTTTTAATATTATCTTCGTCAGCCTTATGTACTACTGTATCATGAGTTAACGCAAGCTTACGCTTTTTAGACTTCTTTGTTAAGATGTGACTCTTAAAAGCGTGCTTTCTTTTAATCTTACCAGTGCCAGTTAGTTTGAAACGTTTCTTAGCACTCGATTTTGTTTTCATTTTAGGCATTTTGTCCTAGTTTTAATTTTACGTTTCGCTTATTTTATCCACCAAAGCTATTGCTAAGGTTGTATTTTATTTTACTTTTTTGGGTGCAATGAACATAATCATTCGCTTACCTTCAAGTTTAGGCATTTGCTCTACTTTACCGTACTCTTCAAGATCCTGCGCTAATCTTAATAATAAGATTTGTCCTTGCTCCTTAAATACTATTGATCGTCCTTTAAAGAATACAAAGGCTTTTAGCTTTGCTCCATCTTGTAAGAACTTTATAGCATGCTTCTTTTTAAATTCATAATCATGATCATCTGTTTGAGGACCAAAACGAATTTCTTTTACAACAACTTTAGAAGCTTTTGCTTTCAAAGCTTTTTCACGTTTCTTTTGTTCGTAAAGAAACTTTTTATAATCCATAATCTTACAAACAGGAGGATTTGCATTTGGCGAAATCTCAACAAGATCTAATCCTTGTTCGTCAGCCATGGATAATGCTTTTTTGATAGGGTAAATGCCTACTTCGACATTTTCTCCTACAACTCGAACTTCTTCGGTTCTAATTTTAGAATTTATACGATGTTTGTCCTCTTGGGCTTCTCGTCTGTTGTAACTCCTTCTGTTTCTACGTATTGCTATGGCTTATATTTTTTAATTAAACTTTATTTATTAAAAGCTTTTTAGGCTTTCTTTTATTTTATTATTGATCATTTCAGAAAATTCTACAACACTTATTGTGCCAAGATCTCCACCACCGTGTTCTCTTACGGTTATTGTGTTGTCATTTTCTTCTTGCTCGCCGACAACTATAATATAAGGAAATTTTTGTATTTCTGCTTCTCTAATTTTTTTCCCTACAGTTTCGTTTCTGTTATCTACGAGGGCGCGAATTTCGTTATTTTCTAACAAATTTAAAACTTTTTCGGCGTATTTTTCATATTTCTCACTTACAGATAATATCATAACCTGTTCTGGCATAAGCCAAAGTGGGAAGTTTCCACCTGTGTGTTCTAACAAAATTGCAACAAATCGTTCCATACTTCCAAATGGCGCTCTGTGTATCATTACAGGTCTGTGAAGCTCATTATCACTACCTTTATATGTTAAGTCAAAACGCTCTGGAAGGTTGTAATCCACCTGGATAGTTCCTAATTGCCATTGACGCCCTAAAGCATCCTTAACCATAAAATCTAGTTTAGGTCCGTAAAAAGCAGCTTCACCAGTTTCCACTACATAATTTAGACCTTTGTCTTTTGCTGCATTTAAAATCGCTTGTTCAGCTTTTTCCCAATTTTCATCACTACCAATATATTTTTCTGGATTTTGGGGATCTCTTAGAGAGACTTGGGCTGTAAAATTTTCAAATCCTAAAGAGCCGAACACATATAATACCAAATCTATTACTTCCTTAAATTCAGTGTCTAATTGATCTGGAGTACAAAAGATATGAGCATCATCTTGAGTGAATCCTCTAACACGAGTTAAACCATGTAACTCTCCGCTTTGCTCATATCTATAGACAGTACCAAACTCAGCGAATCGTTTTGGTAGCTCCTTGTAAGAGTATGGTCTGTTATTATATATCTCACAGTGATGTGGACAGTTCATTGGCTTTAAGAGAAACTCTTCACCTTCTGCAGGAGTGTTTATTGGTTGAAAACTATCTTCACCATATTTAGCGAAGTGACCAGAAGTTACATATAAATCCTTATTGCCAATATGTGGGGTAACAACCATTTCATAACCAGCTTTCTTCTGAGCAGCTTTTAGGAAATTTTCTAATCGTTCTCTTAATGCAGCTCCTTTCGGTAACCATAGAGGTAGTCCTTGACCTACTTTTTGTGAGAAAGTAAATAGCTCTAATTCTTTACCGAGTTTTCTATGGTCTCTTTTTTTAGCCTCTTCCAGTAAGTGTAGATATTCGGTTAATTCTTTTTGTTTAGGGAAGGAAATTCCATAAACTCTTGTTAATTGTTTTTCATTTTCATCACCTTTATAATAGGCACCAGCTACACTAAGTATTTTTACAGCTTTAATGATACCAGTATTTGGTATATGGCCTCCACGGCATAAATCTGTAAATGAAGAATGATCACAGAAACTTATAGTACCATCCTCAAGGTTTTCGATTAAATCTACTTTATATTCATTCTTACCTTTATAATATGAAATAGCATCTGCTTTAGAAACATCTCGCATTTTAAAATCATGTTTACCACGAGCTATTTCTATCATTTTGTTTTCAATGGTTTTGAAGTCTTTTTCTGAAATAGAATCTTCACCTAAATCAACATCATAATAAAAACCGTTTTCAATCGCAGGACCAACCCAAAGTTTTACGTTCGGATAGAGTTCCTCTAACGCTTGCGCTAAAACATGAGCCGAAGAATGCCAAAAAGCTTTCTTTCCTTCATCATCTTTCCATGTATATAAGGTAAGGCTACCATCAGTTGTTAATGGAGTGGTAGTTTCAATAATGGTATTATTGAATTTAGCTGAAATAACATTACGCGCAAAACCTTCGCTAATATCTACAGCCACTTCATAAGGAGTTACTTCTTTATTAAAAGATCGAACCGAACCATCAGGTAGAGTAATTTTTATCATTTAATTGTCTATATAATTTTAGCCCACAAAGATATACCTATATATATAAAGGACAAAGTGAAGTTTTTAATAAAATTAAATATACTGTAATCTGTTGTAATTTAGGTTTGTAGAATATTTCTTCAATAAAATTTCAAAAAGTATTTGGTAATAACGAAAACCGTTATATATTTGCACCCCCGAAACGGCCAAACAGGCAGAGATATTGGGACGTTCATTAACAGTTTATTCATCTTGAGAAAATAAAATTAATTTTTTTTAAAAAGATGTTGTGGGAATGAAAAAAGGGTTTTATATTTGCACCCGCTTAACGAAATAAGGTTAAGAAAAAGTAAAGAAATAAGTTCATTAACATATTGAATTGACAGCGTAAAGATCAACTGGAAACGGTTGATGAATAACAAGAGAATAGATCATTTAGAGTACTGAGATAATTCCTATTAGTTGTTAAGAGAATAAGTCGCAAGACTTAAAAATTTAACGATGAAGAGTTTGATCCTGGCTCAGGATGAACGCTAGCGGCAGGCCTAACACATGCAAGTCGAACGGTAACAGGAAAAAGCTTGCTTTTTTGCTGACGAGTGGCGCACGGGTGCGTAACGCGTATACAATCTACCTCTTACTGGGGAATAGCCTTTGGAAACGAAGAATAATACCCCATAGTATCTAAATTTCGCATGTTATTTAGGTTAAAGCTTCGGCGGTAAGAGATGAGTATGCGTTCTATTAGCTAGATGGTGTGGTAACGGCACACCATGGCAACGATAGATAGGGGCCCTGAGAGGGGGATCCCCCACACTGGTACTGAGACACGGACCAGACTCCTACGGGAGGCAGCAGTGAGGAATATTGGACAATGGGCGAAAGCCTGATCCAGCCATGCCGCGTGGGTGAAGAAGGCCTTCGGGTTGTAAAGCCCTGTCGTGGGGGAGGAAGACTTCGGTTTGACGTGTACCCCACAAGAAAGCACCGGCTAACTCCGTGCCAGCAGCCGCGGTAATACGGAGGGTGCAAGC
>PBLD01000007.1 GCA_002722255.1 Winogradskyella sp.
TCTAACGGTTGAGTGTGATGCAGTTCCTACTGCTGAAACCTTAACTGCTAATGACAACTGTGGTGATGCTACGGTATCTTTTGATGAAGCTACTACTGCTGGTACTTGTGATAATGACTATACATTAACACGTACTTGGACAGCCTCTGATGCCTGTGGTAATGACACTGTACATACTCAGGTGATTACTGTTCAGGATACGACAGCACCAACATTTAATGAAGCGCTGCCTGCGGATGTAACTGTTGAATGTGATGCTGTGCCTACAGCTGAAACGTTAACTGCTAATGACAATTGTGGTGATGCAACGGTAACTTTTGAAGAAACCACGACGGCTGGTACTTGTGATAATGAGTACACATTAACTAGAGTTTGGACAGCTACGGATGCTTGTGGTAATGAAACTGTTCATACGCAAACTATAACTGTTCAAGATACAACGGCACCAACCTTTAACGAAACACTGCCTACAGATCTAACGGTTGAGTGTGATGCAGTTCCTACAGCTGATACCTTAACTGCCAATGACAACTGTGGTGATGCTACGGTAACTTTTGAAGAAGAAATTACAAATGGTGCTTGTATGGGAGACTATATAATAGAACGCACTTGGATTGCTACTGACGCTTGTGGTAATGACGCAATACATATTCAAATTATAACAGTACAGGATACCACGCCTCCAGATTTGGTTAATCCGTTTGATGAAAATATATTGACTTCATGTGACGATATCCCTGAGGTGCCTGAATTAGTTTTTGAAGATAGTTGCTCTAATAATATTAGTGTTTCATTTAATGAAGCATCAACTCAAACAAATGACTTTGAAGATTATTCAATTATAAGAACTTGGACTGTAACAGATGATTGTGGTAATGTTGCAGAGTTCACGCAAAACATCACTGTAGAAATTAGCAACGTTATTAATGCCTTTGATGCTAATCGCTGTGTACTAGATTCAGAATTTGATTTATTCGATTTACTATCTGGAGATTTTAGTATGGATGGTACGTGGAGTGTTGTGTCTGGTGACGCTACAATAGATGGAAGTTTATTCGATCCATCAACAGTAGAAGTTGGTATATATACCTTTATATATTCAATTACTGATGGACCTTGCCCTACCGAAGTAGAGGTTAATGTAACTATTGATGATGATTGTGTTGTTTTACCATGTGGTGCTGAAGATGTTGTTATATCAAAAACTGTAACAGCAAATGGTGATAGTTATAATGAATTCTTTACTATAACTGGTGTAGAAGATTGTGGATTTGTAATTGAATTACAGATATTCAATCGTTGGGGAGCTGAAATTTACAAGAATAATAATTATCAAAATGATTGGAATGGCGATGCTCATGGCTCGTCTGTAGGAAACTCTGGAAAAGTCCCAACCGGAACTTACTACTATGTTATTAATTTAAAAAATAGTGGATTGAAACCTTTTGCAGGTCCTATCTACGTTGCAACTGATAAATAAACTTAACCGAGATGAAGTTATCTAAATCATTAAGTATTGTAATATTTATATTAGGTGTCTCTACTGCATTTGCACAGCAGTTACCTCAATTTACACAATACATGTTTAACACCATTTCTATTAACCCTGCTTATGCTGGTAGTAGAGAAACATTTAGCGCTGTTGGCTTACATAGAAGTCAATGGGTTGGATTAGAAGGTGGGCCAGAAACCCAAACCTTATCTATTCATACTCCGTTAAGGAATGAAAAGATTGGTTTAGGTTTATCATTCATAAATGATAAATTAGGTTATGAAAACTTTTCATACATCTATGGAGATTTTTCATATACCATTCAAACTGGTGTAAATTCTAAATTAGCTTTTGGTATTAAAGGTGGTTTTACACATTACAATTTAGACGAGGAACTATTAAATGATCCTTCAGTCGTTAATGATCCTTTCTTTAATGAGATTTCTAATAGATGGAGCCCTAATGTTGGTGCTGGCTTATACTGGCACTCTCAACGTTGGTATGTTGGGCTTTCGGCACCTAGAATTTTAAATACAGACTATAATAATGGACGTCAAGGTCAATTAGACTATATCGCTTTAGAACGTGTAAGTTATTACATTACTGGTGGCTACGTGTTTGATTTAAGTGAGACAACAAAATTAAAACCTTCTGTTTTACTTAAAGCTACTAATGGAGCACCCTTATCATTTGATATTTCTGCCAACTTCCTATTCAATGAAACTTTTTGGATTGGTGGAGGTTACAGAATCAACGAAAATGCAGCTGCTATTGGTGGTATTGCAGATTTTCAGGTTTCAAAACAATTACGAATTGGTTATGCCTATGAATACCCTATTTCTGACATAAGACCATATACAAGTGGAACACACGAAGTTTTATTGATGTTTGAAGTATTTAAAAGTAAACGTATAAAATCTCCTAGATACTTCTAAAAGAATCGCATTATGAAAACAAGAATATTAATTCTAGCACTTATTTTTAGCTGTTCGTTATCGTATGCACAAACGAAGTTGGCTGATAAATTCTTTGATAATTACGGTTATATCAAGGCAATTGAGCTTTATGAAAAAGCTGTTGAAGATGGAGAAAACAGTGCACACGTACTAACACGTCTAGGTGATGCCTATTATAACAATTCTAATTCAGAAAAAGCAGCTTATTGGTATGGCGAAGCCTTAAAAGAACACAAAAAAATAGATGCCGAATATTTATACAAATACATTCAGTCACTTAGAAGTATCGGTAACTATGAGGAAGCAGACAAATGGTTTAAAGAGCTTAGTGCTGCTCAACAAGGTGATAGTAGACTTAAAGGCTATAATCCTGATGAAGTAGATTTATATGCTAAATTAACGTCTAAAAATGATGTCGTTGTAAAAGTTGAAAACTTAGACTTTAATTCTGAAAACTCAGATTTTGGATCATATATTTCTAATGATAAACTCTATTTTGCCTCTTCAAGAGATGGTGATGGTAAAATATACAATTGGAATAAAGAGCCGTTTTTAGATTTATATGAAGTTGCTTTGTCTAATAACAATGGTGTTGTAACCTACGGATCTACAATTGAGCTTTCTGAAAATATTAATACAGAATATCATGAAGCATCTGTAGCTATAACTAATGATGGTAAAACGATGTATTTTACCAGAGATAATGTTAACAAACGTAATCGTATTAAATACGACAAGAAGGGAACTACACATTTAAAACTTTATAAAGCTACCTTGTTAAATGATGAATGGACTAACGTAACTGAGTTACCTTTCAATGATGAAGTTTTTTCCACTGGTCACCCAGCATTGAGTCCAGATAACAAAACATTATATTTTGTATCTGATCGCGAAGGTGGTTTAGGCCAATCTGATATTTATTCCGTTTCAATAAATGAAGATGGCACTTATGGAACACCAGAAAATTTAGGAGAAAAAGTTAATACTGAAGGGCGAGAAATGTTTCCATATGTAGCTAAAGATAGTACGCTTTACTTTTCTTCTGATGGCCACTTAAACCTAGGACTTTTAGATATTTTTAAATCAGATGTTTTAAAAGGTCTACGTAACGACCCAGAAAATATGGGATCGCCATACAACAGTGGTTACGATGACTTTGCATTCTTTATAAATTCTGAAACAGAACAAGGTTACTTCTCTTCTAATCGACCAGGAGGTAAAGGAAGTGACGACATCTACAGCTTTAATGCTAAAGAGTGTAAAGAAGTAATTACTGGTATTGCCAGAGACAGTAAAACTAATATTATTCTATCTGGTGTTACCGTTCGTTTAATTGACGAAACAGGCAAGGTAGTAGAAGAAATCTTTACTAAAGATGGTAGCGAATATACATTTACTATAGATTGCAACAAAACATACACTATAGTTGGTAGTAAGCCAGATTATAAAGACGATCAGAAAACTATAACTACAACTACAGAAGATGAAAAAGTCAATACTGTAGATTTAAGTTTAGAACCTTTAATTGTTGACAATCAAATTGTGATTAACCCAATATTCTTTGATTTTGATAAATGGAATATTAGAACAGACGCACAATATGAATTAGAGAATATTGTAGATGTAATGCGCAAGCATCCTACAATGATCATAAAAATTGAATCTCATACAGATAGTCGTGGTGGTGACAGATATAACATGAAACTATCTGATAGACGTGCAAAAGCCACAAGAGATTATATAATCTCTAGAGGTATTGATGCCTCAAGAATTGAAAGTGCTATTGGCTACGGAGAGTCTCAACTGCTTAACAAATGCTCTAATGGTGTAAAATGTACAGAAGAAGAGCACCAATTAAATAGACGTTCTTACTTCTATATTGTAAACGAATAATTTTACCCTCAAAATTATAACTAAAAAGCAAGCTCATTTGGGCTTGCTTTTTTTATTTTAGTGCTAAAAGTAAGATGAATATATCTGTTTTTAACAATAAGCTTTTTCAGCTATTATTTGTATTTACTGTATTATAAATTGCGAGTCTAACGCTCATAAGAACGATTCCTCGAAAAAGCCTGGTAAAAAAGTAACGATTGATACTCTTGATGCAATAAAAGAACAGGAGGTTATTCTACCTAAAGGAAATCAGATAATTGATAACAGTGAAAAACTTTATAATCTAAAATGGAAAAATGGGTATATACTCAATGCAATAAATATATCAGAATGTGATAACTCTAACACTGATGAAGACCTGTTTAAATTCGATAAAAATATAGCGAGTATTAACCTTCACTAATGATTCTTTTACAATTAATTTTAAAACTGTTGAAAATTGTTGTTCTGAATTTTTGTGTGAAGCTGAAATTATTAATAATGCTACATTAAACATAATCTATAATGCTTACGGATCTCATTGCTTTTGCAACTGCTTATTTGATATGAGTTTTAAATTCAGTTACAACAATAGATTAGATGACATCAAAGTTGAAAGAACTAATATTGAAAGTATCATATTAAATAACAATTTGAATTCTAAAATCAAATTTGAGAACATAGTGAAAGTAAAATAAAAAAAGCCACAACTATTGTCATGGCTCTTAGGGGCTATTAATCAACTTTTATTGCGGTCTAACGCTTAATAAAGATATTAGTAAAGTACCATTTACCTTCATTGTTTTTTTCGGCAGAGATATCAAAATCTGTATAATTGCCTTCTATATTTTCTCTATGGCTTGGACTGTTTAACCAAGCGTTTACTACAGACTCAGCAGAACTAAATCCATAAGCAACATTTTCTGATACTATATTAGCATTCGCATTCAACTGTAAGCTTTGTTTTCTTTGAAAAAAGTTGTCATGCGAAACATTATCTACTTCAACCATGTAATCTGTATGCGTGTAAGCTACAGCTTTTACTGTACTATGGTCATTTAATGCATTTAAACCTTGGTTGATTCTATGAGCATTAATAAGCTCCATAATTTCAATTTCTATTTGCTTAGCCTGAGGTGCCTCAAGTACATCAATAGAACTAATTTGGTCCTCAGCAGCATTATCTGTAGAACAAGATGTAAAGCCTAAGAGGGCAACGATAGCCAATAATGGCAATAGCTTTTTAGCTTTCATAAGTAGGTTAGTTTAGGATTTAGATTTGGGATCTAAATTGTTTAACTTAAAACGATTAATTATAGTTTGGGGCAAATAATAAATCGCTATTTCAGTCGACAATTTACATTAAATATCGACAGGCAACACTAAAAAGTATAATTTTTGGATGAAATGCATTTTTTTTGTAAGAAAAAGAATAATTATTGTCAGTAAAAATGTATTTCATCGATATTTAAAAACATCTAAGGAGATAAGCGTTCAATTTTCCAATTATAATCTTCAAGAAGTTTGTAACGTATTCTATCATGTAATCTATTAGGTCTCCCTTGCCAGAATTCCATTTCAACAGGCCTTACGATATAACCTCCCCAATATTTTGGTCGTTCTATATCTTTTCCCTCATATGCCAATTCTAAAGCTTTTAATTCTTCTTCAAGAACAGCTCTGTTTTTAATCACTTCACTCTGGTTAGATACTATTGCTCCTAATTGACTTCCTCTTGGACGCGATTCAAAATAACCATCGCTCATATTTTCTGCTATTCTTTCGGCTTTTCCTTTAATTATTACTTGTCGCTCTGCTGCATGCCAAAAAAATGACAAACAAACATTTGGGTTAGCTTCAATAGCCTTTCCTTTTTCGCTATTATAATTAGTATAGAATACAAACCCTTCAAACGTATATTTTTTTAATAGCACTACTCTACTCTTTGGATAGCCATCTAATCCAATAGTAGATATCGTCATAGCATTTGCTTCATCTATATTAAAATGATTATCAACTTCTACAAACCAATCTCTAAATAATTCAATAGGATTATCCGAGACATTGCTTAGTAATAATTCGCCTTTTTCGTATGATTTTCTGTAATTGCTTAAGTCTTTTTCCATAGTTTCACGAAGTTAAATCAATATTTTGTTTCTATCAAAAAAAGTGTAGTTTTGGATACCCTTAATTAAACAACAACCCTAACAGCATGTATTTTGAAGATTCAAATTTTTCAAAACAACTGAAGTACAAAAAAGTTTCACTAGACTTTGGTACTTATTATCTATTAGATGATTTTTTTATTATTGAAATGAATGAAGGTGAGCACTTTAACTGGGATAAATTAAACATTCTTCTAGACTCACTTAGAGATTATTATGGAAAGCATAAAACACTTGCCTATATTGCTAACCGAGTAAATTCTTATTCTATAGACCCAGTGCTTTGGTCTTATTTTGATAAGGATGACAGCATACTTGTAGCTGCTTCTATAGTTAGCTATAGAGATTCTACTTACCTAAACGCAAATATTGAAAAGCAAATGGCTAAAATCC
Source organism: Winogradskyella sp. (assembly GCA_002722255.1). Lineage (GTDB taxonomy): Bacteria > Bacteroidota > Bacteroidia > Flavobacteriales > Flavobacteriaceae > Winogradskyella > Winogradskyella poriferorum. Next base: position 6,879 of record PBLD01000007.1, read on the forward strand.
CTTTAAAAAGGGCACATAGCTTAGGTGAAGCTATAAATTGGGCACAGAGACTTGAAGAGTTTAACTAAACGTTAAAATTTTCATTTCACTTGCTTTTTTGACTGAAAAATCTTATACTTATAATAAATTTTCCCCTACTTAATGTCTTTTTAATCAACAGTATAATGGATCATTTTAGAACCATAGAAGCATATTGTAAGGGGATTGGTATATCTAAACCTAAGCACTCTGAATTTGATATCAGGAGGTTTAAGGATAATATGAAAACCATTAACCTTAAACAACCTCCTTTTAGACATGAGTTTTATGGTATCGCCATAAAAGTAGCTGGTGGTGGTAAGGCTGTCTCTGGTCATCATACAGATTTCCCTAAAGGATATACCATATTCTTTAATTCTCCATTTCAGATACTTTATTGGGATATTTTACCAGATTGGGAAGGCTATTATATTCTCTTTAACCAAGATTTTATATCTAATTCGCCTGCTTTACACAATATTTTAGATCGATTTCCTTTTTTGAAAATCGAAAAAGATATTCCGTTAGAAATAGAACAAAACCAAGTTGACGAAGTAATGGGAATATATGACAATATTTATGAGGAATACCACAGTAATCATGATGATAAATTTCAGATTATAGAATCTAATGTCTTGTTATTATTAAATTATATTAAACGGTACTTCAAAAAAGTAGATGAGTCATTAAACGTTTCAGAAGAGGTTAGAAAAACTGACTTGAAAATACTAGGAAGGTTTCAATCGTTAATTGAGACTTCCTTTTATATGGATAAAGAGTCTAGTTTTAATTCAAAATTACACTCTACATCATATTATGCAGATCGATTAAATATTCATCCTAATCATTTAAATAGAATTATAAAACAAATTACAGGACAGACTGCAAAACAATTAATACAAGTACGGGTTCTTAATTTAGCAAAATCTAGATTAATAAACACCAATCTAAGTATAAAGGAAATAGCATATTCGCTTCATTATGAGTCTCCTAATAATTTTAGTGCGTTCTTTAAAAGATTAACAAAAAAAACACCAAACAATTATAGAAAAGAATATAATATTTGATTTCTATACTTTATTATTTGTTTTTACTTCTTTTAAAAGCTCTGATTAATAGAGCTTTACAAAAAAGAAAAAAACATGTATAAAAAAATTACTTTTAATAGTAATGGCCTTAAACTAAAAGGCAACCTTTTTTATCCCAAAGACTTCGATGCAACCAAAAAATACTCAGCTATCATTGTTTCTGGTAGCTGGACAACAGTAAAAGAGCAAATGGCAGGTCTCTATGCCTCTAAGCTTGCAGAAAAAGGATTCATTGCTTTGGCTTTTGACTTTAGGAATTTTGGTGAAAGCGAAGGAGAACCACGTTTTTTTGAAAGTCCCAAACTTAAAAAAGAAGATATTAAGAGTGCGGTTAGTTATTTGTATAATCATAAATCTATCCATAAAGATAATATAAACCTACTAGGTGTATGTGCTGGTGCTATGTATACATTTTTGGCAGCAGCAGAAGATGAGAGAGTTTCAACTGTGGTATCGGTAGTTTCATGGCTACATGATAATGAAGCAATAAAATATTTTTATGGTGGAGATAATGGTGTAAAATCTAAAATAAAAGCTGCTAAAAAGGCTAAAATAAAGTATGCCAATACTGGAGAAACAGATTACATCCCAACAATATCAGAAACTGATAAAGATGCCGCCATGTATGGTTCTTATGACTATTACCTAAATCCTGATAGAGGGAATATTGAAGAATGGAGTAATGACAAATTTGCAGTAGCAAGCTGGGAAGACTGGTTATCTATCAATCCAATGAAGCATGTTCGCAAAGTAAACAAACCTACTTTAATGATTCATTCAGATGGAGCTGTTTTACCGGATAATGCCAAAGAGTTTTATAGCGCTCTACCAGTAAAAGATAAAGAACTTATATGGATAGATACAGATTTAGAAAGTCCACACCATCAATTTGATTTTTACGATCAGGAAACTGAAGTAAACTTAGTGGTAAAGTACGCATGGAAATGGTACCAAAAGAATAAGAGTTAAGCCCCTTAAATGTTAGTTATTAATCTTAAAAAAAAGCAATATGAAAATAGAATTAACCCGTTACTACAGAGAAAACAGTTCTCATAAGCTAAAATTATCTTTTGGAACTTTCTATTTATTCAAGAAGTTTTATGTAGCTGAAATTAATGAAGGTGTACATTTAAATTATAATAAACTTAGAGTCATATTTCAAGAAATAACAAATTTCTACGGAAACACTGCCCAAATTGTTTGTGTTGCTAACAGAGTTAACTCATACTCTACAGAACCGGTAGTATTTAATATACTAGATGATGAATTTCCTATATTAAAAGCTTCTGCATTTGTTTCTTATAGTGCAAATAATCAAAGAGTTGCTACCGTAGAGCAAATTATTATTAAGAATAAAGTTATAAAGTTTACGTCCTTACCAGAAGCGCTTTTTTGGGCAACAAATTACACTAAAGATGAAGAAGAAAAATCAAAAGATTTGCCGTCCTTAGCTAATAAAACATTGTCAAATTCCTCAGAAGCCTCGAGAAGAAACCCTTCATAGCCATTATAGCGCGTAGAATAGTGTCCGAGTATTAAAGTTTCTACATTTGCTTTTTTTGCTATAATAGCCGCTTGCCTGGCTGTACTGTGCTTTGTTCGTTCACATAAATTCTCATTTTTATCTAAAAATGTAGATTCATGATACAATACCGACGCATTATTAATTATAGGAATAATATCTTCGTTATAAGCTGTGTCACTACAATAAGCATAACTTTTGGGAGGAATTGGATCTTTTGTCACAGATATATTATCTATCAATACTCCATCTTCATTAACAACATCAGCTCCTTGTTTTAATTTTTGGTAATAAGCCCTATCAATGTTAGCATTTAAAACGGCACCAATATCTAGTTTTCGCTCATTCTCTTTCTCTCTAAACAAAAAACCATTAGTATAAATTCGATGTTTTAAAGGAATAGTGTAGACCCTAACCTTATCGTCTTCAAAGATTAATTCAGATTCTTTTGAAGTCAACTCATGAAATATTAATGGAAAGTTTGTCCAAGAGTCAGACAGTTTTAACTGAAGAGTTATAATCTCCTTTATACCTTTTGGTCCATAAATATGAAGTTCCGTCTCACGAGTTAATAGACGAAATGTACTTACCAGACCTATTAACCCAAAATAATGATCGCCATGTAAGTGCGAAATAAAGATATGCTTTATCCTATTGAATTTTACTTTATTTCTTCGCAATTCTACTTGAGTCCCTTCACCACAATCTATAAGAAACATGTGGTTTTTAATTTCTAAAACCTGAGACGTAGGATTGGTGTTGGTACGTGGTGTAGCGCTATGACAGCCAAGAATGGTGAGTTTCATATTAAAACCCTAAATCACGTTCAATATCTTCCATTTCTATGATATCGTAGGCTTCATGAATGGTTGGTACAACTACAATTTCATCAGGCATTTGATCTAAATCGGCTTTGTCTGATACAATAACAAACGATTTTTTATCACCTCTGTGATTATTACTAAGTCTTAAGAACTCTATAATATCTTCTAAGCTAATTTTATCTAAACTTGATAAATTAACTATGATATGATAATTTTTGTACTTATCATAAGCTTGTTCAATATTATTTACCAAGGTTTTTACCGAAGCTTTTTCTTGCGTAATAATGGTAATATTTCCATCTCTATCTACAATCATAACCTACTGTTTTATTTTAGAAGCTAATAAATATATTACGGCCATTCTAACAGCTACACCATTCTCTACCTGATCTAATATTATGGCTTGCTTAGAATCTGCGACATCACTTGTAATCTCTACACCTCTGTTTATTGGTCCTGGGTGCATTATTACAATTTCCTTCTTTAAACTATCTAAAAGTTCTTTATTAACTCCAAATTGCTGTGTATATTCTCTTGTTGTAGGAAAATAACTAATATCCATACGTTCGTTCTGTACTCTAAGCATATTAGCAACATCACACCATTCCAACGCTTTTCTTAGGTTAGTTTCAACTTTAACACCAAGATCTTTTATATACTTAGGTAATAAAGTTTTTGGTCCACAAACCATTACGTTAGCACCTTGTAATTGTAATGCATAAATATTAGAAAGTGCTACTCTACTGTGCAAGATATCTCCGACAATTACAACATTTTTACCTTTTACAGAGCCTAATTTTTCCCTTATGGAATAAGAATCCAACAATGCTTGTGTAGGATGTTCATGCGCACCATCACCAGCATTAATGATACTTGCATTAACATGTTTAGATAAAAATACGCCTGCGCCAGGATTAGGATGACGCATTACTACCATATCTACCTTCATAGATAGAATGTTGTTAACTGTATCTATTAAAGTTTCACCTTTTTTTACCGAAGATTGTGATGCCGAAAAATTTATAACGTCTGCTGAAAGTCGTTTTTCTGCTAATTCAAAAGATAACTTGGTACGCGTAGAATTTTCGAAAAATAAGTTGGCAATAGTAATATCTCTAAGTGAAGGAACTTTTTTAATTGGTCTATTAATAACTTCCTTAAACTGATCTGCAGTTTCAAAAATTAAATCTATATCTTCTTTTGTAAGATATTTTATTCCTAATAAGTGTTTAACACTTAGTTCACTCATTGCTAGTTAATTTTCTATTTATCAATTAAATACACTACATCTTCTCCTCCATTCTCAATCCAATTCACTTTTACTTTCTGGTTATCTATGGCATCTACTTGTCTACCTCTATAATTAGGCTGAATTGGTAAATGTCTACTAAACCTTCTATCTATTAAAGTGAGTAATTCTATGTTATTTGGTCTTCCAAAAGATTGTATTGCAGTAAGTGCAGATCTTATGCTACGTCCTGTGTAAAGTACATCATCTATGAATACAACGTTTTTATCTTCTACAATAAAATCAATCTCTGTTGTATTTGCTTCAAGAGGTTTATCTCCTCTTCTAAAATCATCTCTAAAAAAAGTAATATCTAGATGTCCTATTTGAATATTCTTAATCTTATAGTCTTCTTTTAGCATTTGTGCTAAACGGTCTGCCAAAAACTTACCTCTTGGTTGAATGCCTATTAAGACAGTTTCCGAGAAATCATCATGATTTTCAATAAGTTGGCAAGCCAATCTATGTAGTATAATGTTGACTTCCTTAGAATTGAGTAATACTTTTTGACTCATGTAGTATCCAAACGTTGTTGGTTAGCAAAGTTAAGCTAAATTATGAGAGTTTCAAACTAATCTTACAGCATAAAAAAGCCTCTCATTTCTGAGAGGCTTTAAAAAATATATTTAGGAACGAATTACTTCTTTCCGTCCATTTTGTCTTTAAGTGCTTGTAAAGCATCGTTTGCATCACCTAAAGTTGGTTTAGCTTCTGCCGCTTGTGCTTCTGCTTTCTTAACAGCTTGCTTAACGATTTTAGCTTCTTCTTCTCTAAACACTGCTGTGTGAGAAGCTACAACTCTTTTGAACTCTTTATTGAACTCAATGATTTTGAATTCTGCTTCTTCACCTTTAGCAAGCTTAGAACCATCTTCTTTTTCTAAGTGACGTTGTGGTACAAAAGCAACGATATCTTCGTTAAACTCAATTGTAGCACCTTTATCTACGATCTCAGTAATTGCAGCTGTGTGCGATGTACCAAGTGCAAACTCAGTTTCGTACTTATCCCAAGGATTTTCTTCTGTTTGCTTGTGACCTAGAGATAATTTACGTCCTTCAACATCTAATTCTAATACTACAACGTCTAATTTATCTCCAACATTACAGAATTCTGATGGGTGCTTAATTTTCTTAGTCCAAGATAAATCAGAGATGTAAATTAATCCATCAATACCTTCTTCTAACTCAACAAATACACCGAAGTTAGTAAAGTTACGTACAATACCTGTGTGTCTAGAACCTACAGGATACTTAGACGTAATATCAGTCCATGGATCTGGTGTTAATTGCTTAATACCAAGAGACATTTTTCTGTCTTCTCTATCTAAAGTTAATACCTGTGCTTCAATTTCATCACCTACAGAAACGAAGTCTTGTGCAGAACGTAAGTGCGTAGACCAAGACATCTCACTAACGTGAACTAATCCTTCTACACCATCAGCAACTTCTACAAAAGCACCGTAATCAGCGATAACTACTACTTTACCTTTTACTTTGTCACCAACTTTAAGATCTTCACCTAAAGCTTCCCAAGGATGCTTAGATAATTGCTTAAGACCTAATTGAATTCTAGATTTGTTTTCATCAAAATCAAGAATTACAACATTTAATTTTTGATCTAACTCAACAATCTCATTTGGATGGTTGATACGAGACCATGATAAGTCTGTAATGTGAATTAAACCATCTACACCACCTAAATCGATAAACACACCGTAAGACGTAATGTTTTTAACAACACCTTCTAATACTTGTCCTTTTTCTAACTGGCCAATGATTTCTTTCTTTTGCTCCTCAATATCAGCCTCAATAAGTGCTTTGTGAGAAACTACTATGTTCTTAAATTCGTGGTTGATCTTAACAACTTTGAATTCCATAGTTTTATTTACGTACTGGTCGTAATCTCTAATTGGCTTAACGTCAATTTGAGAACCTGGTAAGAATGCTTCGATTCCGAAAACGTCAACGATCATACCACCTTTAGTTCTACACTTAACGAAACCATTAACTATTTCACCAGTTTCGTGAGCTTTATTAACTCTATCCCATGCTTTGATAACACGAGCTTTTCTGTGAGATAATACTAACTGACCTGTAGCATCTTCGCGTACATCAATTAATACTTCTACTTTATCACCAACTTTTAAATCTGGGTTGTAACGGAACTCATTAAGAGAAATTACACCTTCAGATTTAGCGTTAATGTCAATAATAGCATCTCTATCAGTGATGTGAATTACTTCACCTTCTACAACCTCGTCATCTAAAGTGTCAACGAAATTTTCAGATACTAATTTTTCAAATTCTGCAAGTTTCTTGTCCTCTACCTGCTCAATTCCTTCTTCGTAATTGTGCCAATCGAACTCTTTTAAGAATTTTTCTGGATTTGCCTGAGCTTCAGAAACTACTGGAGCTTCAACTGTTTTTGCTTCAGTTGCTTCAACCTCAGCTTGTTTTGTTTTGTTTTCAGCCATTGCTGATTAAAAATTTGTATTCTGCATTTTTTGAAAGCTAAGCGGAAAAATCTACAGAAGTTAATTAAAATTTGTTTTGTATAACCTTTTCTACTTTTCCAAGTCCGCTAAAAAGGAGCGCAAAATTAATCATTTTCAATTAATTAACAAACTAATATCAATATAAATAACCTCCTATAATCTAAATCACTTAAGGAATTTAAATTCTATAAAAAATTTGTGACCCTTTTTAAATATCTGTGTCCTAAAATTGAATACAAATTTGATGCTTTAAAAATCAATATTTTGGCATTTAAATTGGTATATTTACAATACTATTAATACTTAAAAATTAAAACAATCATGGTTAAAGCAAAATACCAAGACGTTCTAGACTTAGGGGAACAATTAAACATTCAAGATGGTAAAGTTGAAGTAGAAAACGGTCAACTTAAAGTTTGGGGAACAGCAGCAACTCAATACGAGAAGAACTTACTTTGGGATAAGATAAAAGAAATCGGTGGCGATGAGCCTTCTGATATTATGGCAGACATTAAAGTTGCTGATGAATCAGTTTATGCTAGACATACTGTAAAATCTGGTGAAACTTTAGGTAAAATTGCGAAGCACTATTATGGTGATGCAATGAAGTACAAAGAAATTTTTGAAGCGAATACTAATATTCTTAAAAATCCGGATTTAATTCATCCAGATCAAGAATTAGTAATTCCTAATCTATAATCTAGATATATATAATAAAAAAAGCGACCGATTGGTCGCTTTTTTTATGCTTTAGATGCTGCTAATTCTAAAAGTGTTTTTAATTGCTCTTCTATAGTTAAATCTGAATTATCAATCTCAATAGCATCATCTGCTTTCACCAAAGGTGAGTCTTCTCTTGTAGAATCAATTCGATCTCTTGTAGTTACATTTTCTAAAACCTCGTCATAACTAAGATTATGACCTCGTTCTAAAAGTTCTTTATAACGTCTTTGAGCTCTAGTTTCAGCAGAAGCTGTCATAAATATTTTTAATTCTGCGTCAGGAAATACTACTGTACCAATATCTCTACCGTCCATTACGATACCTTTGTCTTTACCCATTAACTGTTGTTGTTCTACCAGTTTTTGACGTACTTCAGAAATTGTTGCTACGGGACTTACGTATTTTGAGACTTCTAGAGTTCTAATCTGCTTCTCAATGTTTTCACCATTTAAGTATACTTCGGCAAATCCTAACACTTCATTAAACTTAAAGGTTATATGTATTTCATTGAGTCGTTCAATTAGTTTTTCAGAGTGAAAGAAGTCTTTTCCTATCAATTCATTTTTCATAGCAAAAAAAGTCACTGCTCTGTACATAGCTCCAGTATCAACATAAATATAGTTGAGTTGTTTTGCTAATTGTTTTGCAATAGTACTCTTACCTGTTGAAGAAAATCCATCTATAGCTATGACTATTTTACTCATATATGTTTTATTATCGTCTTCGTCTTCCGTCTAAATCTATTTGAAGTCCGAAAAAACTAGTGTTAGACGCACTTGTGTATCTTGCATGTGTATAGCTAAATCGCATGGAATTTAATCGAATACCCACACCAACTGACAAACCTGAAAAATTTCTTTGATCTACAATTCTTAATTCTTCTGAACGTCTAAAGTTATAACCAAATCTTAAATTGAATCCTCGTTCTGGCCATAACTCTGCTCCCAAAATTAAATGACGTAAAGCATTATTGAAAAATCCAACTTTTTCTTGGGTTTGATTACCATCTAAATCAGTCGTAGCTCTAGCAGGATTAGAAACACCTATTGGCCATTCTTGCAAATTTTCCATTGTTAGATGCCATCTAATAGGAACATTCTCTAGTGTTTGAGACATTCCAAAATTCACTTCAAATGGTAAAGGTTCATTTTGGCCAGCATACGTTGTAAACTGAGTGCCAAGATTTCTTACGGTTAATGCAGCATGAAAATCTAACTTTTCATTTATGTACATGATACCCAAATCTACTGCTCCTCCAACTGAATTGTATTGTTCTAAAAGAGAAGTAATTACCTTTACATTGGCTCCTACATAAAAATCGGTAAAAGGGATGTTGTAGTTGTAACCTGCCGAAATAGCTGCTTCGTTTCCACTAAAAGTTCCTGTGGAATTTCCATTAACATCATATCCATCAAACGTTCCGTAATTGATATATGTTACACCAAAATGAAATGTTTGTACATGTCTGTCCCAAGTATATGCATATGCAGCCGAACCATATGTAATACCACCAAGATAACTAGATACATTGACGGCTAGTTGATTGTGCATTTGATAGTTTAATGATGCAGGATTATACAAGGCTTCCGTAACATCATGATCAAAGTTGGTAATAATTTTACCGCCTAATGCAGCTTGTCTTGGTGATGATACAAGGTTGAGAAATTGATAAGTAGATTCGCCACCCAATTGAGCAAACAATGGTAACGCTAAAAGCATAAAACAGAATTGGGCAACCCTCTTTATCATAGATTGTGCAAAATAAACAAATCTATCTTAAAACGATGATATGATTTTTTTATTTTTTCGAGGTGATTTATTTCTATTTTAACTTCAATTTTTGACCTATTATAATGAGATTATCTGAAAGATTATTAATTGATTTTAGCTCATCAACAGAAAGTCCATTTCTTTTAGCAATATTGTATAAAGTATCACCTTTAGATACCGTCCAAATCGAATTGTCTGATGATACTTTTTTGTAGTCGGAATGGGACACATTTAACTCTTGACCTACTTTTATTAAGTTTGAAGTTAAATCATTTTTGTTTTTTAATTCATCAACAGTAAAACCATAACGCTTACTTAAACTGTAAAGTGTATCTCCATTTTCTACAATATGAACACCAGAATTGTTTTTGGAAGAAACGGTAACAACAGAATCTTCTAATTTTGCAATATTTTTAGTGGTTTCAGGTTGCGTTTCAAAATTACTAACTCTAAGTTTTTGACCAGGATCAACTAGAGTTGTTTCTAAACTATTAGCATCTTTTAAAGCTGTTAAAGTTGTTTTGTATTTATTAGCTATATCTAAAAGTGTCTCGTTTTCTTTTACAGTATGATATTCTGTTTCTATTTGAGTTACTGAGTACTCTTTATTTTCGCCAATAGATTGATTTGTAATAGAATCGCTTTTAAAATTAACTATTTCTGAATCAGATTCTACTAAAGTAATTTCTCCAGTAATCACATTAAGTCTTGCAGGTTTACCATCTAAGATTACATCTTTATATTGCCCTTCTTCTTGACTAAAACAATTTAGCCATGAGAAAAGGGCAATACTAATTGCAAAAACTAACTTAGAGCTTTTTTGCATTCTTTACTTTTTGATTTGTAATCGCAATATCTAAAACCTCGCTCATATCTTTCACATAATGAAAGGTTAAACCTTTAAGATATTCAGGTTTTATTTCGTCAATATCGCGTTTATTTTCTTCACACAAAAGAATCTCTTTAATTTTTGCGCGTTTAGCCGCTAAGATTTTTTCTTTAATTCCTCCAACAGGAAGTACTTTTCCGCGCAATGTAATCTCACCTGTCATCGCTATACTTTTCTTTACTTTACGTTGCGTAAATAAAGACACTAAAGACGTTAACATCGTAACACCTGCACTTGGTCCGTCCTTTGGTGTTGCACCTTCTGGAACATGAATATGTACATTGTACTTGTCAAAAACCTCTGGATTTATTTCAAACTTATCTGCATTGGCCTTTATATATTCCATTGCGATAGTTGCTGACTCACGCATAACCTTTCCAAGATTTCCTGTAATGGTAAGACTACCTTTTCCTTTTGACAATATAGACTCAATAAACAGAATATCTCCTCCTACTCTAGTCCAAGCTAAACCTGTTACAACACCTGCTACATTGTTATTTTCATATTTATCGCGTTCTAGTCTTGGTGCACCTAACACTTCTACAACATCATCGTTAGAGATTTTAACGTTATAATCTTCTTCCATTGCAATGTTTTTGGCTGCATAACGTACCATTTTTGCAATTTGCTTTTCTAGGCCTCTAACGCCAGATTCGCGTGTGTAACCTTCAACAATTTTTTCTAATTGAGGTTTTGCAATTTTAAGCGCCTTATTATCCAAACCATGTTCCTTTAATTGTTTAGGTAGTAAATGACGTTTTGCAATTTCTACTTTTTCTTCAATGGTATAGCCTGTTACATTAATAATCTCCATACGGTCTCTTAATGCAGGTTGAATGGTATTAAGGCTATTAGAGGTTGCTATAAACATTACCTTAGACAGGTCGTAACCCATTTCTAAGAAGTTATCGTAAAACTCATTGTTTTGTTCAGGATCTAAAACCTCTAACATTGCAGAAGAAGGGTCACCTTGATTACCAGTAGATAACTTGTCTATCTCATCTAAAACAAATACAGGATTTGATGTGCCTGCTTTCTTTAAACTCTGAATAATTCGTCCTGGCATTGCACCAATGTAGGTTTTTCTATGACCACGAATCTCAGCTTCGTCTCGTAAACCACCTAGTGAAATTCTTACATATTCTCTACCTAAAGCTTCTGCAATAGATTTTCCTAACGAGGTTTTACCAACACCTGGAGGTCCATATAAACACAGTATTGGCGACTTCATATCATTACGAAGTTTTAAAACTGCTAAGTACTCTATAATTCGTTTTTTAACATCATCCAATCCAAAATGATCACGATCTAATATCTGTTTAGCTCGTTTTAAATCGAATTGATCTTCACTAAACTCATTCCATGGTAAGTCTAAGAACAAATCCAAATAATTACGCTGAATAGAGTACTCTGCTACTTGTGGATTCATGCGCTGCATTTTGGCTAATTCTTTATCAAAATGCTCTTTTACCTTGTCATCCCAATTCTTCTCTTTAGCACGAGCTCTCATGTCTTCAATTTCCTGTCCGGATGACACACCTCCAAGTTCTTCTTGAATCGTTTTCATCTGCTGGTGCAAGAAATACTCACGCTGTTGTTGACTCATGTCACTCTGAACCTTGTTTTGAATATCATTCTTTAATTCAAGTTTTTGATATTCTAAGTTCATGTATTTTAAAGTCTGAAGCGCACGCTCTTTTAAATCGTTAATCTTTAAAAGTTCTTGTTTTTCTTCAACTTTAAGATTCATGTTTGAGGACACAAAATTCACTAAAAATGAGTTACTTTCTATGTTCTTAATAGCAAAAGTAGCCTCCGTAGGAATATTTGGGCTCTCTTTTATAATCTCTAAGGATAAGTCTTTTATAGAATCTATAATTGCAGTAAACTCTTCGTTACTTGCGTCTGGTTTGGTCTCAGCCAAATCAGAAATTGTAGCGGTTAAATACGGTTTTTCTGAAATAACTTCATTTACCATAAAACGCTTTTTACCTTGAATGATTACTGTAGTATTACCATCTGGCATTTTAAGCACCTTTAGAATACGCGCTACAGTACCTGTTTTGTATATGTCTTGGGCAGAAGGATTTTCTACAGATTCATCTTTCTGAGCTACAACACCTATAACTTTACCTCCTTTGTTAGCATCGTTGATAAGCTTAATAGATGTATCTCTACCTGCTGTTATTGGGATTACAACACCTGGAAACAACACAGTGTTTCGCAATGGTAAAATTGGTAGTGATTCTGGTAGCGATTCGTTATTAATTAATTCCTCATCCTCCGGAGTCATTAATGGAATTAATTCTGAATTTTCGTCAAAATCCTGTAATGACAAACTGTCAAGACTTAAAAAATTTGATTTCTTCATATTATTTTTAAGCCATTCTGTCACAAAAAATAACAGAATAGCATTTATTTAAAAGTATTAATAATTAACTTTATGCTGAATATCAACGCATTAGAAGATATTCAAAGTTATTCACACCTGTAATAATTCAATTGTTATGCCATTACCTTTAGGACATCTTAAAAGTTTTTTTTACTAAAAGTGTAACAATGTACAAACACCTCCATCTATAGAATAAAGCAATTGTTTTTTTTGACATCAACCAATCAAAATATCGAGCAGTTATTAGTGCTTTGTAAATCTTGTAACCAACGTGCGCAGTTAGAAGTTTACAATAGATACAACAAAGCCATGTATAACACAGCTTTGAGAATTGTAAAAGATTCTTATAAAGCTGAAGACATTATGCAAGAATCATTTTTAACGGCTTTTACAAAACTTGAAACTCTGGAGGATACCAAATTATTTGGTGCATGGTTAAAACGTATTGTGGTGAATAATAGTATTGCACATTACAACAAAACCGTAAAACAAAATGAAGTGCCTTTAGAAACAGTAATGTATAAAGTTGAAGATGATAAAGGCATTGAAGAGCATAGCCAAAACAATGATAAGGTGAAACAAATAATAAGTATGATGAAAACCTTAAAACCTAATTATAGCTTAGGGTTAACACTTCATCTCATTGAAGGCTATGATTATGATGAAATCTGTAATATTATGGACATATCTTATGCTAATTGCAGAACCATGATATCCAGAGCTAAAGAAAGTTTAAGAAAGAAATTAGAGCTAACAGCTTAAATGATTGATGTATGGAAAAAGATACTTTAGACAAATTATTTGATAATTTAAAAGGTGAATTTGATATCAACGAACCAAACACAGGTCATCAAGATCGTTTTTTAGATAAGCTTAATACTAATACAGTAGCTTCTACTGAGCCAAAGAAGTCTTCTGATTTTAATTGGAAACCATTTTTAGCCATAGCAGCTTCTTTAGTGATTTGCTTAGCTGTATTTACAACATCAAATGCACAACCAGAAGTTATGGACTTAGCAAGTGTTTCGCCTGAAATGTCCGAAACTCAAGATTTCTTTACAACCACAATCAATGCTGAATTAAAAAAGCTAAACAATGAGCGTTCACCATTAACCGAGCAAGTTATTACAGACGCTTTAAACCGAATTGAACTGTTAGAAAAAGATTATCAAAAACTAAAAACAGATTTAACTGAAAGCAACAAAGACCAACGTGTTATTTATGCTATGATCAGCAACTTTCAAAACAGAATAGATGTTTTAAACACAGTTCTAGAACAAATTGAAATTATTAAAGAATTAAAAACCAACAGTGATGAACCAAAAAATACATTTTAGAATAGCAATTCTTCTATTGCTAATGCCATTTATAACGTTGGCAAACACAAACGCTGAAATTGCAAAAACCACGAAAGAGCGTAACATTAAAAAGTCCTTTAATGTGTCCTCTAATGCAACGCTAAAAATCAGTAATAGTTACGGTAACCTTGAAGTGATTACTTGGGACCAAAACAAAATAGATTTTGATATCACCATAAGAGTAACTGGTAACAATGAAGAGAAAGTTGTAGATCGCTTAGAAAATATTGATGTTGACTTTTCATCGAGCAACGATTATGTGTCTGCCATTACCAAGATCGGAAAAAACAGTAAAAACTGGTGGAATTGGGGAAAAAAGATGAATCTTAAATTAGAGATTAACTATGTTGTAAAAATGCCAATGTCTGGTAATGTTGACCTCAATAACGATTATGGCTCTATAAATCTAGATAGGCTTGAAGGTAACGCAAAAATAATTTGTGATTATGGCAAAATAACCACAAAAGAACTACTATCCGACAATAATGAAATCCGTTTTGATTATACTAATAACAGTTACTTTGAGTACATTAAAGGCGGAAGAATTAATGCAGATTACAGTGGCTATACTGTAGCAAAAGCCGAGAACTTAAAAATTAATGCAGACTATACAAAATCTGTTATTGAAGCTGCTGAAAACATAGAATATGTATGTGATTACGGTTCTCTAAAAATTGACAACGTTAACAATCTTAGTGGCAATGGTGACTACTTATCGCTTAGGTTAGGTAACGTTTATAAAAATGTGAGAGTAAGAGCAAACTATGGGTCTTTAAAGATAGATCGCATCGCTTCTAAAGCAAATAATGTAGATATTGATTCTGAGTTTATGGGCATTACTATTGGTTATGATAGTAATTACAGTTTTGATTTTGATATCAATTTAGAATACGCCTCATTGAGAGATTCAGATGCATTTAATTTTACCAACAAGGAAGTCGATTCTTTTGAAAAAAAATACAATGGTTATCACGGCTCTAAAGGCTCTGGCAACTATGTAAAAATAAAGTCTCAGTACGGAAGCGTAAGCTTTAAACAGCAATAATCAAAAAAAACGAACAGTAACCAAACAATTCAAAAACATGAAATTATTAAAATCAATTATGCTAGTCGCTTTTCTCTTTAGTGTAACAACATCTTGTGCACAATGGGGAAAATGGAAAAAAGTTAAAGGAGATGGAAACATCACTACAGAAAACAGATCTACTGGCGATTATGATGGCTTAAAATCTGCAGGACCAATGAACTTTAAATTGGTACAAGGCAAAGAAGGAAGCATTACGATTGAAGGCGATGCTAATCTTATGGAATACATTGTTACCAAAGTTGAAGATGGTAAACTTGTTGTAAAGGTTAAAGACGGAATTAATCTAAGACCAACAAAGACTATTATTGTAACAATTCCTTATGAATCTATCAACTCTGTATCCTTAGCTGGCTCTGGCGATATTGAAAACTCAGGGACTATAAAATCAGACCATTTTGATGTGTCTATTGCAGGTTCTGGTGATATAGATTTAAAGATTAACTGTGATTCTGTTGAAAGCAGTATTTCTGGCTCAGGCGATATAGAGTTAAGTGGTTCTACCAAAGATTTGACAACAAAAGTAACTGGCTCTGGAGATTTTGATGGCAGCGATTTAGACAGTACTAATGTTACTGCAAAAATCACAGGTTCTGGTGGTGCTAACGTGGTTTGCAATGGTGAACTTAAAGTGAGAATTACAGGTTCTGGTGATGTAAAATATTCAGGTAATCCAACCAACAAAGACACTAAAGTAACAGGTTCTGGTAGCGTTAGCAACTAGTGCCCAATCAATCAACCAAAAAAGAAGAAAGGACAAGTGTTAGCTTGTCCTTTTTTAATGTTTTCCTATTGAATCTATAACATACTACTGAATAATATAATGGCCTTTTTTCATACTTATTAATCTAGATGGTGCAGGTTTTAAACATGGCTTTTCCCAATCATTTATATTATTCATATTGTTTGCTAGACACTTGATATCTAAAGATTCAACTTTTAAGAATTTCTTTATTTTGGATTTTCTGATTTTTTTATTTCCCTTAGATAAGAATTGCCTGAATGTCATTCTAACAAAGATTTTAAAATCATTATTTAAAAAACCTTTAAGTCTATAAAATCTATTTGTTGAAGTATCATACGCTAAAACAAATTTCATATAAATATTTAACTTATTCTCAGGGTTATAATCATCAATCAAAAAGGTCATAAAATCATCTTCTGAAAAGGATACTTCAACGAACTTTATATTTAGTTTAAAACCTTCACTCTTTAGAAACTTACATTTAAAAATATCGGTTGAAAGTAGTGAATCAATCAAATGATATTTTGAAGAATCAATAACACCAAGAGAATTGTTTAACCTGATCACTTCACGTTTTGACAGTTCAAGTATTTTTTCGTTACTAACTTCGTTCTGGGCAATCAAAAAGTTTAAAGATATTGACAGTGATACAAAAACAAAATATTTCATAATTATTTTTTTTTAATTTCTCTTATCAACCCTAAGCTAAACTTAGCCATAGTAATTTAAAAAATTACTTCGTCCCAGCTTCAAAATCTACTTTCCATTTTTCCCATTCGTCTAAGAAATAGTTAAGTATAATTGGGTTGTCTAAAGTATTCTGTTTTGTGTCTGCAATGGTAATGTCCTTAGGAAAAATAAAGGCTTGCTCTATTTGGTTTGGGTTAAGATATTTTAAATCTTCTGGCAAAGCTTTAGTATCTACTTTGCTGTCGTTTCCTTCATGTCTGGCAATAATAAATCCCCAATCTCCAAACGATGGTATATACGTGTGATATGGTTGTACGTCTTCAAAAGCTGATGCCAAGGTATTGTTGATGCAACTAAAGACTTTGTTTGAGAAATAAATTTCACCAGATTGTGTTACAAAAACACCATCCTTTTTAAGGTTTCGCTTTGCCATTAAAAAAAACTGCTTGCTGTACAATCTTGCCAATGCTTGATTTGTTGGGTCTGGCAAATCTGCAATAATGACATCGTACTTTTCTGTATTATTAAAAAGATAAGTAAACGCATCTTCTGGTATAAGGTTTACTTTTTCATTTTTTGCAGCATCAGCGTTAATGTCCTTTAGATATTTATTCTCTTTTGCCAAATAAAACATGGTACTATCAATATCTACAACATCTACACGCTGCACAGAACTATGCTTTAGGACTTCTCTACTCGCTAAGTTTTCGCCACCACCAAGAATTAAAACACGCTTTGGATTGTAATTCATAGCTAAAGGAATATGCACCAAAGACTCATGATAACGATGCTCATCTGAAGATGAAAATTGTATAACTCTATTAAGATACAACCTAACATCACCTTGTGTTTTGGTCATTACAATTTTTTGATATGGTGTTTGCTCATTCAATACAATAGGACGTTTGTATATTTTCTGATCCCAAACTTTTAAAAGTTTGCCTCCAAACAACACTAAAACGACCAAAGCAATAACAGCCAAAAAGCCAAAAATGCTGTTTCGTTTTTTGTCTTTGAGTAAGGTATAATTCAAAAGAATACCTAAGACAATATTTACAATTCCGAAGATTAGCGACGAATAGTACAAGCCAACAAATGGCAGTATAATAAATGGGAAAATTAAGGTGGCAATAAGTCCGCCAATATAGTCTAAGGACAATACGTTAGAAAGGTTGTTTTTAATGTTACTCTCCTCTAAAGCAAAGGTTAGTAATGGCACTTCCATACCTGTAAGTAAGCCTATTACAAAAATGATAGCCAAACAACTAATTTGCAATATCATTGGAGACACGTACACAAATAGCATATAAAGCAGTGGCACAGAAATACCTCCAATAAAACCAAGCAGATACTCTACATTGATAAAAAATGTGAGTGGTTTGTCCTTAAAAAATTTAGACAAAAAGGCACCTATTCCCATAGAAAACAGATACACACCAATAATAATAGAGAACTGTCTTACACCATCTCCCAAAAAATAAGTTGCAGTAGTACTAATTAATAATTCGTAGATGATTGAGCATAAACCTGCAATAAATACAGCAAATGGAATTAGTGCTTTTTTATTCATTAAAAATTGATTATGTTTGAGCAAATTAACCTGTCAAAGATGAATAAAAAAATTATAACTGGTCTTGCTTTAACTAAAAAAATAACGTTGACTGCAGCTGTTGTTGCCTCGTTAACACTTCAAAGTTGTGGCGACGACGATCCAAGTCCACGCATTAAAGATGCACAGCAAGAAACAGTTTACGAATCTACACAAGGTGTTATCACTGAGGTTGAAGAAGTAGAACCAGGAAATGATTATAAAATCATCGACGAGCGTTTAATTGACGATAAAGATAAATCTCTTGCTATTGTACACACATTAGAGGGAACAACAGATACATTATCTTTAAGAAAAATGAAAAATGACGAGTCATCTTACAGTCGTCATTCGGGTTTAAGAAGCATTCTGTACTACTCGTTAGCAGCTTCTTATTTTAACAGAAGTTTACGTAACGTTACTCCAAACCAAAGTAACTACAAAAATGCTTCTGCTTATAATAAATCTACAGGATTAAAAAACGATTTAAGAAGCTCTGCAACATCTCGAAGAGTAAGTGTACCAGGAAAATCATCTAGAGGATATGGCAGCGGAAAGTCGTTTAGATCGTTTGGAGGATAGTCGTTTTAAAGAAATAAAACGTCTTAAAAAGAAACACGTTCCACATCGCTTACACTGGTATTTAGAAGAAGACTATTTTTCTGAAGAATTACTTGGCATATACCGTTCTGAGGTAGAGCAACTACGTCGTATTTCTGATGAAGCGTTTTATTTATTTCAACGTGCCACTGACAAAATTATAGCCGAACATAAATTAGGAGAACTTGGTATTCCCCTATCGTTTCAAAAATGTATTGAACATAGCTGGAAAAGCAAGAATAAGCATCCATTTCTTTATGGTCGTTTTGATATTAATGGAGGTTTAAAATCTGATTATGGTCGCATTATCGAGTTTAATGCAGACACATGCAGCACATTGCCTGAGACTTTATTGTGGCAACCACTTCAATTAGAACAACTAAAGGGAAATCCTCAAAGTTTTAATACACTTAAGTTTGATATAAAAGATGCTTTGTCTAACCTAAAATCTTATTTAGGTAAAGACAAACCTGTTTTTCTGGGTACTTCTTTTGGTTATATTGAAGACAAAGAAAATGTTAACTGCATTATTGATATAGCTTACGAAGCTGGCTATAAACCATTTTATTCAGACTTGGAATATGTTATTTTTTCGGATGAAGGTGTGTTTCATCAAATTGGTGATGAATATGAAGATGTTGATGTGCTTTTTAAAATGATTCCCTGGGATTGGATGTTTAATGACGAGCCTGAATTGGCACACATCCTTTCAGACTTAATCTTAAACAATAAAGTTGTGGTTTTAAATCCACCTTATACAGCTATTTGGCAGAATAAAAAGTTTTTGGCTTATATCACACAGAACTTCCCGAATAACATTTTAGCTGAAACGTATTTGAGCAAAGAGCCTAGCTTATACAATTATGTACAAAAACCTGTTTATGGTCGTTTGGGTGAAAATATATCTATAGAAGCTATGGGTAATTCTGAAGCCACATCTAAAGGTGATTTTGGACATCAGGATATGGTTTTTCAAAAATTCTATCCATTGAACAAGGATGAAGAAAATTATTTTTATCAATTAGGGATGTTCTACACATCAAGAGCGTCTGCTATAAACTTAAGAGCACAAGAATCAAAGATTATTACTGATGATTGTGAGTTTATGTCGCATTTTATAATTTAATTTATTTTCTCAAAATAATAGTGATGAACTATTTAAGGTTCGTTTTAGCTTTTTTCCTAATCTTAACATCTTGTTCTAAAAAGAACAAGAATGAATTTATCATAAAACTACCTCATTATTCTAAACAGATAGAAATAAATGGCATCAAAGAATTTGACACCTTAGTAACATGGGATTGGTATAAAGATAATTTTGCTGATGACAGGAGATGTTACCGAATTCAGAATTCAGAATTAGGTGTTATTTTAGAAAATGGCATATTACCAAAATATACAAAAAGTTTTAAGCAGTTGACAATTAAAACTCCCATACCTCCTAATAAATTTGGGAGCATTTCGATAAAAAAATGGCTTATTGATATAAAAACAAATTATTCAGAAGAACACCCCAACTATAAATTTACAGTAATTGATTCTATCATTATTGCAAATAAAAAATTTGGTGTAGTTTCGATTCACAGAGATTGGATTGATGAATACACAATCAGAAATTTATTTATGACAACTATTAATGACGAAGAAATAGTGTTTGATTTTTACACCAACCTACCGAATTCAGAAGATTTTTATTCGCAATCTTTGAATATGATGAAAACAATAAAAATAACTAAATTAAATCACGAGAAATAATAGAGATAGCCTCTCCCCTTTCAATCTGCCTAATAACAACTTTATCTGAACTGAAAGACTTCATTAATAGCTCCTGAATCTTTTTCGCATCAAAAGGTTTACATGAAAAGATATCTACAGCAGCAAACTGATGTTCTGGCCAGGTGTGTATACTTACATGGCTTTCTTCTAAAAGAATGAAACCAGTAACACCAATAGGCTCAAACTGTTTGTATGACTCATTAACCTTGGTAAGCTGTAATTCTTCAACTATAGCATTTAATACTGTTTTTATAGTAGGTATAAATGATAGTGTATCTGCATTACAGTTATACACATCCCAAGTAATATGTGTGCCCAGAGAGGTTTTCAAAAATAGTAAGTTTTATTCTTCTTCAGAATATGAGTCGTAAGCACTTTGCATCATGTCTATAAATTCGTAAGAATCGTAGACTTTAACAAGCGTCGTATAAGATTCATCTGCATCTACTTCTACCATTTCTGGTAGTGTTTCTCTTGGACCATAATCCCAAGTAACCTTATTAATTACGTTTTTTAAAACATCGTAGTTGCCTTCCATAGGCACACCTAAAAACGTTACTTCTTTACTTGGCAATGTAGAAGCATAAGAATTTTGAAATGCTGGTGGCCCATAGTATTCGTCTGCTACTAAGTACTCAGATAACGAAGGGTTAATCATGTATACAGACTCTGTAAAGTTATATTTTATAATACTATCATTCTCTAAGGTTAATTGGTGCTCACCTGGTCCCATTTCTACCCAAACAACATCTTTTGGTGGTACTAAAACGCGTAGTGTATCTACTACAATTTCTACTGAATTATCAGTTGGGTTGTCAATAGCTAAATCGACCTTACTACTACAGGATGATAAAATAGTTAACGCAAAAACGGAAAGAATGAATAGTTTTTTCATTAGAGATTGTTTAGTTACTGGCAATATAAGAATATTTATGAAGTATATATCCTAAATGAAAATAATAGTAATAAAAATCTAAAGTTTATTGTAAACAAACGTAATACGCTCTGCAATAAAGGTATCGTCAACCGTACTTTGAGCATAAAAAGCATCGTCTATAGCTACAAATAACGAGTTACCATTTCTAAAATATTGAGTTGTAACACCGTTACTATCGGTTATAAAAACAGAATTACCTTCTTGATACCAAGTAAATGCTATATCTTCTATAATAGTATTACAGTCTATAAAAAAATCTTCTCCATCTTCATTGGGAGTAAAAGTAATGTCTGCATAAGATCTTAAAAACATGGTACCTGTTCCATCTGTATTAAAGGTTATAGTTTCATTATTATAACAGTCTATTTCATCTAAATAATTGTTGGTAACAACACCATCGTTATCAATATCTCTTAAACTATCAGTAACCCAACCGACTAGAATCCAATCACCCGGTGTTTCAACAAATTCTTGTTGACAATCTCCTAATCCTAAAATTAATGATTCCAAAACTACACTTTCCCCACAAACCTCTTGTTGGTACTCTAAGGCAGACTTGTAGGCTTCGCATAACTGTTGGTAATTGTCGTCTTCAGTATAATTGTTATAATTGGCCTCAGCAATTTCTGAAGCTTCAATGGCTTCAGCGCACAAATCATCGTCATAGCAATCATCTAGACTATCAGACAACAATTGCAAACTACCATCCTCATCACCACAGATTTCTATTTGGTTTAATAGTGCTTCTTTGTAATCTGAACAAAATTCAAAGTAGTCTTCTTCGGAAGCATTTAAAAAGTTTCCGAGAGCCATAGATGTAGTCTCTATAGCCTCTATACACGCAGTATCTTCAAAGATAATTTCACCTTCATAAGGTTCATTATCGCAATTTGCAGCCATAAACAGAATGGCAAATGCAAAAAGCATAAATATTTTCTTCACCATAGCATGCTAAAGTTAAGAAATTTTACAATACAAAATCTCTTAATTAGCTTTCTGTAATTTTTTCATTTTTTATTGTGCTTAGAATTACAAGACCTACAATAAAAAAAGTAATCAAGAATAAAATAGAATATCGCATGCTACCAGTAATCTGAGCTACAAAACCATAAAGGAATAAACCAATTGTTAAACCGATCTTCTCTGCTACATCATAAAAACTAAAATAAGACGCAGTATCTTCTGAATCTGTTGGAATTAACTTACTATATGTTGATCTAGACAAAGCTTGTATGCCACCCATAACTAATCCAACAGACGCAGCAGTAATATAAAACTGTATTGGAGTGGTGATAAAATATGCAAAACCACAAATTAAAATCCAAATAAAGATTACCCATATTAAGGTTTTTATATTACCTATTTTATCAGAAAGTTTTGCTGTATAATTTGCACCAATAATAGCTATTAGCTGAATAAGTAGAATACTAATTATTAATCCTGTAGTAGAGTCTTGAGTTCCCCAATCCAACTCTTCCACAGCAAAGTAAGTAGCAGCTAACATTATAGTTTGTACTGCCATGCTGTAGATAAAAAATGCAGATAAATAGCGTTTTAAAATCTTATTAGATTTTAAAGCATTCCATATCTTTTTCAACTCATTGTAACCAGAGGCGAGTACTGTTTTAGTTACTTTGTGTCCTTCATTTGTTCCTGTTGGTAAATGCTTAAATGTATATTGCGCAAACAATATCCACCATACTCCAACCATAATAAAAGCTATCCTAGTCGGCTGAGCATCATTTTCAAAACCAAACCAGTCGTATTTAAGTATCATTACCAAATTAACTAAAAGTAATATTACACTGCCAACGTAGCCCAAGGAAAACCCTTTAGCACTGACTTTATCTTGTTGTTCTGGATAGGCAATATCTGGTAAATAAGAATTGTAGAACACCAAACTGCCCCAAAATCCTATTAAACCCAGAACATAACACACCATACCAAAAACAATATTCTCAATGGAAAACCAATACAAACCAATACATGAAACCGCCCCTAAATAACAAAAGAACTTCATAAATGACTCTTTGTTACCTACATAATCTGAAATACCAGATAATATTGGTGATAAAAACGAAACAATTAAGAAACTAAAGGCTGTAACGTAACTTATTAAAGAGTCGTTATTATATTCATAGCCTAAAAAGTTTACAGTATCACTCAATATTTTACCAGATTCTTCATCTTTAATAATTGTTAGTGCTCCATAAAAAATTGGAAAAACAGCAGATGATATTACTAATGGGTATACAGAATTTGCCCAATCATAAAATGCCCAGGCATTTAGAAGTTTTTTACTTCCTTTTTTAAGTTCGCTCATAGATATAAATTAAAAAAGCTGCTCAAATTGAGCAGCTCCTAAAGTAAATAAATATTCTTTAACCAAATATTAATTTATTGGTCTAAATGATGTAACATCAAATTTTTTCGCTTCTGCCTTCGCTTTTGGAGAGAGCGATTGTAAGTTTTTAATTCTAGAATCATTACTTGGATGTGTGCTTAAGAATTCTGGTGGTGCTTGTCCTCCACTATTCGCTTTCATACGTTTCCATAATTCTGCCGCTTCGTCTGGGTTATAACCTGCTATTGCCATTAAATATAAACCTATTTTATCAGCCTCTGTTTCATGTGCTCTACTAAATGGTAACATGCCTCCTACATTACTTGCTAATCCGTAAGCTTGCATCCATAATTGCTGTTTTTCCGGGCTCTCATTTCCTGTTGCAACTGCAACTCCTATACCACCTAACTGCTGTAACATTCCAGAACTCATACGTTGCTGACCATGATTGGCTAAAGCATGGGCTACCTCGTGTCCCATAATTGCAGCTACTCCTGTTTCATTTTGTGCAATTGGTAAAATTCCTGTGTAAAAAGCTATTTTACCTCCAGGCATACACCAAGCATTAACTTGCTCTGATTCGATTAGTTTATATTCCCATTTGTAATCGTCTAAATAGCCTTGGTGACCATTAGCATTTAACCAGCGCTCTGCTGCTACAGCAATACGCTGTCCTACTCTGGTAATCATTTCTGCATCTTTAGTTCCAGTAATCACTTTACTTTCACTTAACACCTGATTATATTGAGCAAATGATGAAGGGAACAACTGATCATTAGATACAAATGCCATTGTTTTTTTTCCTGTAAAAGGATTAGTAGCGCAAGACACAACAATTGCCACTATAGCTAATATTGAAAATGCTTTTTTAAAAGTCATAATTTATATTTTTTTAAAAATGTATTTACTAAAATACGAAAATCTATTCGTAACTATAAGACACTTCTTTTATGAGTTGGTCACTTAGATTTTACTTCTTTACCAATAATATGAAGTTCTGAGAAATTTTTATCTACCACAAAAGAATTTGTACCATTTGATTTTAAATGCTCTAGAGAAATAACCTGGTTGTCAATCTGAATTTCAGCAATATCAAAAGGTAATCCATGAATAATAATTTTAAATGTTTCATATTCAGTGATAAACTTACCTTCTTTATACTGATTAATTATAAGTTCGCTAACTCTTCCTGTAAGACTAAAGTTTCTTAAGCTATAACGTCCTTTTGTATAATCGTAACCATCATTTGCATCACTAAACAATTCACTTACTTCTTTCCCTTTTTTATAATAAACATCTAGAGTAATCTCTTTTATTTCTTTTTCACCAACATATTGTTGAATTGGAAATTTTGGAATAATTGCTCCCTCCTTTATAAAAATTGGCATACTATCTATGTCTGCATCTACCCACATTTCTTTACCTCCTTTTATAATTTCATCTGTCCAGAAATTATACCAACTTCCTCTAGGAATATACATACGTCGTCCTCTGGCATTTGCTTCTAACACGGGACAAGCCAAAATCTGCTCTCCAAATATAAATTCATCAGTTCTGTAATGCGTTTGAACATCATCTTGGTCAAACATTACCAAAGATTTTAGTAATGGTGTTCCGTGGTCAGCATAATTCCAAAAAGCTGTGTACAAATAAGGTAAAAGTTGATACCTTAACTCAATAAACTTACGTACTATATCTGTAACATCTTCATCAAAAGCCCATGGTTCTTGGTCTCCATGATCACCAGATGAATGAACTCTGAAGAAAGGGTGAAAAACACCAAGTTGTATCCAACGCGTAAAAAGTTCTCCTTGCGGCTGCTCTGCAAATCCACCTATATCACTTCCTGCAAATGAGAAACCAGACATTGCCAAGCGCTGCGCCTGAATGTTTGCTATCCATAAATGTTCCCAAGTCGCTACGTTATCACCTGTCCAGGTAGAAGTATAACGTTGCGTACCAGAATATGCCGCTCTTGTAATTACAAATGGTCGCTTTGGAAATGAATATTTCTTTAAGCCTTGGTATGTTGCTCGAGCCATTTGCATTCCATAAATATTGTGCGCTTTTCTGTGGCTGCAAGGATTTCCATCATAATCATGTCTTACATCATCTGGAAATGTTTTGTTTGGCACTTCCATTACGGCTGGCTCATTCATATCATTCCAAACTCCTTTAATACCTATCTCTTCGATTAGTTCTTTAAAAAGTCCTGACCACCAATCTCTAACTTCCGGATTTGTAAAATCTGGAAAATAACACTCACCTGGCCAAACTTTTCCTTTCATATAAGGACCGTCTGCACGTTTACAGAAATAATCATTTTCTAAGGCTTCTTTAAATACAGAATACTCCTTATCTATCTTAATACCTGGATCTATAATTGCAACAGTTTTAAAACCTTGCTCCTTTAGCTCATCTACCATTCGCTTTGGATCTGGAAAATATTCCTTATTCCATGTAAAGCAACGAAAGCCATCCATATAATCGATATCTAAATAAATAGCATCACAAGGAATTTGAAGCTCTCTAAACTTTGATGTTATTTCTTTAACCTTGTTTTCAGGGTAATAACTCCACTTACATTGATGAAAGCCAAGAGCCCATAAAGGTGGTAAATGATGAGGCTTTCCTGTTAAATCTGTATAACTTTCTACAACATCATTCATTTTTGGACCGTAGAAAAAGTAATAGTTCATCTCTCCTCCTTGCGCCCAAAAACTTGTAACGTTTCGTCTTTCTTGAGCAAAATCGAAAGAGCTTCTAAAAGAATTATCAAAGAAAATTCCATAGGCCTTACCATGATGAAGACCTGTGTAAAAAGGAATTGTTTTATAAATTGGGTCAGTATCTTTTCCGTAGGCATAAGAATCCGTTACCCAATTGGTGTAACGCTTTCCTTTTAAATTTAAGTGATTTGGCTTATCTCCAAGTCCGTAGTAACTTTCTCCATCATTAGATATTTTACTCATCTTAACGATGTTCCCACCAAACTCATAACTCTCTTCCCAATGAAACCCAATTTCATCCTGATTAATTAAAATACCATCCTTAATATCGTATAGAGAAACACGCAGACTTTCTTTAGAAATTTCGCATCGCAATTTTGAAGTTATTACTACATAACAGTCCTCATTTTCTTCAATTTCTAGTTTATTATATCCAATACTAGCATACTTGGTTATAGCGTAAGAGAAATCGTTATCAAAAGTACCTACTGTTGTGTATCTAAATCTTAAAAGGCTATCGCGTACAACAGTTAACTGAAGAATAACATCGTTATCTGTTGAGAAATAAAGCTTATCTACATCTTTCTCAAAGCTTATTATTTTTGAAGGAAATTGGTTTCCTTTATTTTCTAATTCTGTGTTTGTAATCATAGCATGATTTAATATAAAAGGGCATGTAAAAAAACGGAAAAATTAGAACTTAAGAAAGCGGTTAACATTGTAATTATATAGAATTGTGAACTATAACGTTTTCGGATACAAAATTTGCTTAAATCGCAAATAATAATACGAATATCAAGACTTTATTCAGAATATTTAAAAGCAACCATACCTAAAGGAGGAACATTAATTTCTACGGAAAAATCTCGGTAGTTCCAAGGTACCGCTTTGGTTGTATTTAATTTGTTTTTATACTTACCAGAACCATAATATTTTTTTAAATCACTATTAAAAACTTCTTTCAGTTTTCCTTTTCTTGGTACACCTACTTTATAGTTTTCTTTCGGAACTGGTGTCATATTAATTACAACTACAAGATCTTCAAAAGAATTATTCCCTTTTCTTAAATAACTTAAAACAGAATTTTCTGAATCATTATAATCTATCCATTCAAAACCTTCGTTAGAAAATTGCTTTTCGTAGAGTGCAGGCTGGTTTTTGTAAAATGTATTAAGATCTTTTATTAATTCTTGTACACCTTTGTGTGGCTTGTATTGTAATAAGTGCCAATCTAAACTATTTTGAAAATCCCATTCATCATTTTGCCCAAACTCAGCACCTTGAAACAAGATTTTTGTTCCTGGGTGCGTAAACATATAACTGTACAACAGTCTTAAGTTGGCAAAACGCTGCCACTCATCACCTGGCATTCTTCCTAAGATGGAACGCTTGCCGTAAACCACTTCATCGTGACTTAGTGGCAACATAAAATTTTCTGTAAACGCATACGTCATAGAAAACGTAAGGTCGTTTTGGTGGTACTTTCTGTAAATTGGTTCTTTTGCGAAATACTGAAGTGTATCGTGCATCCATCCCATCATCCATTTCATTCCAAAGCCCAAACCTCCAATAGATGTTGGCTTAGAAACCATAGGAAATGATGTTGACTCTTCTGCAATGGTTTGCACATCTGGAAACATTCCGTAAACTGCTTCGTTCATTTCTCGCATAAAGGATATCGCTTCTAGATTTTCTCTTCCTCCAAACATATTGGGCTCCCATTCGCCATCTTCCCTACTGTAATCTAAAAATAACATTGAAGCCACAGCATCTACTCGCAAACCATCTGCGTGGTACTGGTCTAACCAGAATATGGCATTGCTAATTAAGAATGATTTTACTTCATTTCTACCATAGTTAAAAATTAAACTTTTCCAATCTGGATGATAGCCTTTTCTTCTATCTGGATGCTCATACAAATGCGAACCGTCAAAAAAGCCTAAACCGTGTGCATCTTCTGGGAAGTGAGATGGCACCCAATCTAATATAATACCTATATCGTTTTGATGTAGTTTATCGACTAGCAACTTGAATTCTTCGGGATAACCATAACGCGATGTTGGCGCAAAATAACCTGTTATTTGATAACCCCAAGATGGATCATACGGAAACTCCATAACTGGCATTAATTCTACGTGAGTAAAATTCATTTCCTTCACATAGGACACCAATTCATCAGCCATTTCATAATACGACAAGAAACGACCTTCTTCAACCTTTTTCTTCCAAGAACCAAGATGTACTTCGTACACAGAATATGGCGCATCTAAAGCATTTTTAGACTTTCTGGTAGTCATCCAATCCTTATCTTGCCAACTATAATCATCTTCCCAAACTATGGACGCTGTTTTTGGTGGATGCTCATTTCTTCTAGCATAAGGGTCTGCTTTTTCTGTTACAATATCGCTATGGTGACTTTTAATTTTATACTTATATAGATTGCCTTTACCAACATTTGGTATAAACCCTTCCCAAATACCACTTTGGTCCCAACGCACATTGAGTTTATGCTCTCCTTCTTTCCAAAAATTAAAATCGCCAATTACTGAAACCTCTTTAGCGCTTGGCGCCCAAACAGCAAAATATGTTCCGTCAACACCTTCTACTGTAGTTATGTGAGACCCAAATTTTTCGTAAAGTTTGTAATGCTTACCAGACTTAAATAAATTAATGTCGAATTCCGTAAATAAACTGTGTACAGATACTTCTGCCATAACCAATTGTTGAGGTTTTAAGATGTTAAATAATATAGGGATAAAACATCCTAAATTTTATTGCAAGGTAATTATAATTTAGCTTTTAATGGTTTTTCTTCGCTTAAAACAAAACATCCTTTACTTTTTCATCTTTTGTTGTCTTAGATAAATTTATAGCGGTTTCAATTAAAGCTAAATGTGAATAAGCCTGTGGAAAATTACCTAACAATCGCTTAGTTTTAAAATCTAAATCTTCACTAAATAATCCTAAATGATTACTGTAAGATAATAACTTTTCAAAATGATCAACAGCTTTTTTCTCCTCGCCTATTTTGTACAAACTATTGATGTACCAAAACGTACAAATTGTGAATGATGACGATGGCAAACCAAAATCATCTTGATTTTTATAACGATACAGCAATCCTTCATAAGATAACTCTCTTCCGACAGCTTTTACAGTACTAACAAACTTAGGATGCTTTGCGTCTATAAATCCGTAAGATTCCATCAATAAAACCGAAGCGTCTAAATCGTCAGTGCCATAAGCTTGGGTAAAGGCTTGCGCACTATCACTCCATGCATTTTCCATTATATCTGCTTTAATAGCTTCTTCTAATAATTGCCAACGTGCTAATTTGGACGTCTTTCCTAATAACTTGGCAACTTTAATAGCCTTATCGACAGCTGTCCAACACAAAACTTTTGAAAATGTAAAATGTTGATCTTCTGATCTAAACTCCCATATTCCTTTATCTGGTTCTTGCCAGTGTTTATCTACCGTCCATACAATTCCTTTAGTAATATTCCACAATGCCTCACCATTTTCAATGTCGTTATTGAAATTTACCAGTAATTGATGTATCATATCCATAAGAATACCATAAATATCATTTTGCTTTTGCTTGTAGGCAGCATTTCCTATCCGAACAGGACTAGAATCCTTGTAACCTGATAAATGGTCTAAAAATGTTTCGGTCAACTTTTTCTCGCCATTGATACCGTACATTATCTGAAGTTTTTCATCCTTATCTGGAATTAAGTTAATGATAAAATTCAAGTATCGTTTCGCGATATTTTTATGTCCTAAGGTTGACATTACTTTAATAACCATAGAAGCGTCCCTAATCCAACAAAAACGGTAATCCCAATTTCTTACTTCACCAATAGTTTCTGGTAAAGATGTGGTTATTGCTGCTAAGATTGCCCCTGTTTTATCATAACTCAGCAGTTTTAGTGTCATAGCACTTCTTGCTATTTCATTATTATACTTTTTGTAAGAAGGTGTTCGTTCTAACCAGTTTAACCAATAAACTTTGGTGCGTTCGTGCTCTAAAAATGCCATTTTTAAGGTTGGAACAAACAATTTTTCGTGATAACCTACTAAGAAAAAATGGTCTGATGTAACTTCGAGCTCCTCTCCTTTTATGACCTTTTCTTTATCAAAATCTGTATACATAAACAAGGTATCGTAAGCTTCATTATCTGTTAAGCTTACAACAAAATCATTTTTTACATACGTTTTGGTCTCTTCTTTCGCATATTCTAATTTTGGGTTATAAATAACCTTTAGAACTGGCTTGCCTGAAACATATTTTATATATCTAATAAATTCTGGAGGAGCATTAAAAGAACCGTTGTTATTATGGTATCTTGGCATAAAATCTCTCACTTCAAATGTATCTAATCCATTACTGAATCTTGTAACCAAGATAACCGTATTTTCAATGTAGTATTGTTGTATTTGGTAACTATCATCTACTTCAAAACCAAAGGAACCTCCTATCTTTTCATCTAACAGTTTTCCGAATACTGATGGTGAATCAAACTGAGGCAGACAGCACCAATCCATTGAACCATTTTTTGAAACTAAAGCGGCACTTCTACAGTTACCAATAACACCATAATCTAAATTGTTCATTAAATCTTTGTTTTTTAAAATGTAAAACCTTTTATTTTCCTTAAATTAACAAAAACCTTTCAACTAGCACAAATAATCTGTATGAATAAAACCATAATTGTTTCTAATCGTTTACCACTTCAAGTATCAATTCAAAATAATTCCTTTAAAGTTGTACCAAGCGTTGGCGGTTTGGCAACAGGTATGAAATCTGTACACGCAGAGGGCAATGGTATATGGATTGGTTGGTCCGGAATTCCTGAAAATGACCTAAACTCAAAACTATCTAATGAAATAGATTCTAAAATTAGAGATGCAAAATGTGTTTCTGTACCGCTTACGAATGAGGATATTGAGGAATATTATGAAGGTTTTAGTAACAGAGCTTTATGGCCTTTGTTCCATTATTTTATGGAATACTCAAACTTTGAGCAAAATGAATGGGAAGCTTATAAACGTGTGAATGAAAAATTTGCCGAAGTTGTTATTGACAATTTAGAGGATGGCGATACGGTTTGGGTTCACGATTATCAGTTATTATTATTACCACAACTTATAAAAGACAAAAAACCAAATACTACAATTGGGTTCTTTTTACATATACCTTTTCCGTCTTACGAGATTTTCAGAACATTTCCGTGGCGTGAAGAAATCTTAACCGGAATGTTAGGTGCAGATTTATTAGGCTTTCATACATATGATTATGAGCGTCATTTTTTAAGTTCTGTAAAACGTATAATGCGTTTGGAAGTTCAGTTTAATGAAATAAGTTATCGTGATAGAATAATTAAGGTAGACTCATTCCCTATGGGAATTGATTATGATAAGTTTCATAATGCAGCACTAGAGCACGATAATGAATCTGAAGAAAAATCTGATTTAAGAAAACGATTAGAAGAACACATTTCTGATGATAAAAAGTTGATTTTATCAATTGATAGAATGGACTACACCAAAGGAATACCAAACAGAATCAAGGCTTTTGAGTATTTTTTAGATAATTACCCAGAATACAAAGAAAAAGTAAGATTGGTAATGCTTGCTGTACCTTCACGTTCTAACGTGCCGCAATATCAAAAACTGAAACGTGAAACAGACGAGCTTGTTGGTAGAATAAACGGAAAGTTTGCAACTGTTAGCTGGACTCCAATTTGGTATTTCTATAGGTCCATGCCATTCAATAATTTAATTGATTTATACACCTCTTCTGATGTAGCTTTAATTACACCAATACGCGATGGTATGAACTTAGTAGCCAAAGAATACGTAGCCACCAGAACAAAAGGCAATGGGGTTTTAATACTTAGTGAAATGGCTGGTTCTTCTAAAGAAATGAATGAAGCGCTTTTAATAAACCCTAATAGTCATGAAGATTTTGCTGTTAGCCTAAAGCGTGCATTAACAATGCCTTTAGAAGAACAACAAACACGAATGAAATTCTTGCAAAAACGTCTAAAACGTTATGATGTTGAAAAATGGGCTGACGAGTTTTTAAAATCATTAGAAGATACCAAAAACTTAAAAAACCAAAATGTTACGAAAAAGCTTACTGAAGCTTATGAAACAGATTTAATTTCAACATTTAAAGAAAAGAATAAAAGATTGCTGCTTTTAGATTATGATGGAACACTCGTAGGTTTTAAAGACAATCCACAAGATGCACAACCAGATGAAGCTTTATTTAATCTATTAGACAAACTACATGAAAAAACTACTCTAGTACTTATAAGCGGACGCGATAAAGATACTTTTCAACGTTGGTTTGGACACAAATCTTATAATCTTGTTACCGATCATGGTGTCTGGTTGTACAAAAACAACGAATGGAAAGCTCTAGAGCGTTTAAAAACAGATTGGATGCAAAACATAAGACCAATCTTAGAAACCTTTGTAGACAGAACTCCTGGAACATTCATAGAAACTAAAAACTATTCTTTAGCTTGGCATTATAGGAAAGCTGACCCAGAATTGGCTAAAATTCGTACCATAGAACTAAATACAGTATTAACAAGTATGGTTGCTAACAATGGTTTATCAATTCTTAAAGGCAATAAAGTTATAGAAATAAAGAGCAGTAATGTTAATAAAGGACGTGTAGTAAGTCGTCTACTCACTCAAGATACCTATGATTTTGTTAGCATTTTTGGCGATGACTGGACAGACGAATATATGTTTGAAGAAGCACCTGAATCGGCTTATACCATAAAAGTTGGTTTTAATAAAACAAAAGCAAAGTACCAAATACAAGATACAGAGAAAGTTCGCGAGCTTTTAGAGAAACTTGCGAAATAAGTAAGATTAAAAGACAACAAAGGTGATTAAATTCTATTTAAACACTATATAATAGTTCCGTGAGGTATTACAGCATCCTTTTTCACGACAACAATACCATCCTTAATAACGTATTGGTCTGTTTCGGTATCTTCCAGATGCTTGCCACCGTTAATTCTAACGTCATCTCCTATTCTACAGTTCTTGTCTATAATAGTGTTTTTAATAAAGCAACGCTCACCTATTCCCATTAAGATATCAATCTTTTTAGACTCTATATCTTCTAAAGATTCGTAAGTATCACTACCCATCATATAAGTATTTATAACTGTAGTTTCTTTACCAATACGAGACCTAATACCAATTACGGATTTTTCAATGGTTGCGGCTTGTATTATACAACCTTCTGCAATAACGGCTTTGTTTAATGTTGTACCAGACACTTTTGAAGTTGGTAAAATACGCGCATTAGTGTAAACTCTATTATCTAAATCAAATAAATTGAATTGAGGTATATCATCCGTTAAACCTAAGTTAGCTTCAAAAAAGGAATCTATGTTACCAATATCTGTCCAATAGCCTTCAAATGGATAACTAATTACCTTATGTTTTTCTATACTCTGAGGAATAATTTCCTTACCAAAGTCTACCGTACTCTCATCATTCATCAATTCAACAAGAAGATCTTTATTAAATATATAAATACCTGTAGAACCTAAGTACTCTCTGCCTTGTTGCTTCATTTCATCACTAACCTCAGACTTCCAATCTACAATAACATCTGCTGATGGTTTTTCAGTAAAGGATGTAATTCTATTCTCATCGTCTGTTTTTAAAATTCCAAAAGACGTACCATCCTTAGCATTAACAGGATAAGTTCCTACAGAAATATCCGCATTGGCTTCAATATGAGCATCTATCATTTTATTGTAATCCATTTGATACAACTGGTCTCCAGAAAGTATAAGAGCATATTCAAAATCGTGTTGAAGAAAATGGTGCATACTTTGTCTTACTGCATCTGCTGTTCCTTGAAACCATTTATCACTCTTAATAGTCTGTTCTGCTGCTAGTACATCTACAAAGGCTGAACTAAAAAAACTAAAGTGATAGGTGTTCTTTATATGTCTATTTAATGATGCTGAATTAAATTGTGTTAATACATACATTCGTTTTATATCGGAATTGATACAATTAGAAATTGGAATATCAACCAATCGGTATTTACCAGCAATTGGCACAGCAGGTTTCGATCGTTGTTCTGTTAAAGGATATAACCTGGAGCCTTGTCCACCTCCAAGAATAATAGATAATACTTTACTATTAACCATAATATTATGTTATTGAATTGTATAAATTTATATATGCTTTTGCAGAAACTTCCCAAGAATTATCAATACTCATTATTACCTTTCTATTATTCTTAAACTCAGTTTCTTGTTTGTAAAATTCTTTTGCCCTGTCGATAGCCTCTAAAATAGAGGTTTCTGACACATCATTATGGCAAATACCATAACCTTCATTATCATTTATATCAACTACGGTATCTTTAAGACCGCCTATACTTCTTACTACAGGTACTGTTCCGTAACGCAACGAGTACATTTGGTTTAATCCACACGGCTCTACACGAGATGGCATTAATAAAAAGTCTGAACCTGCATAAATGATATGCGATAATCTTTCATCATAACCAATAAAGCAATTGTAATTACCAATATGTATGTTCTTTAAAGATAGTAATTCTGATTCAGTTTGAGACATTCCTGAGCCTAATAATAGAATAGAAATATCCTTTGATTGTAATGCTTTGTAAAAAATACTTGGTAATAACTCTGCTCCTTTCTCTCCTACCAACCTTCCGATGAAGGAAAATAAAGGCTTAGATTCATCGAGATTAAATTCTTTACATAACCAACTTTTGTTGGCTTTCTTTCCAGAAAGAACAGAAGAAGTCTTATAGTTTTTAACAATATACTCATCTGTTTCCGGGTTCCACACATCAGTATCTATACCGTTTAAAATACCAATAGCCTTTTGTCTCTCAGCACTCAATAGCGCTTCTAATCCGTTAGCGCTTTGCATTAACTCTTCCATATAACTCGGTGAAACAGTGGTAACTCGCCAAGCGCATTTAATTGCTGCTGCTAAAGGATTTATTGTACCATTCCAGTCCAAAAGCCCTATATGGTCTAAATTAAATTCTGGTATTTTACTTAAATGCTCATAAGGCATCCATCCTTGATATTGAGCATTGTGTATGGTAGTAATTACTGGTATTTTGTTTAAAGATTCGTACTTAAATGATTCTTGCGCCATAAAAGGAATTAAACCTGTATGATGATCGTGGCAGTGGATAAAATCTGGCTTTTTGTCTAACGTTAATAGCCAATCCATAGCAGCAATCTGAAACGCTAAAAATCGATCTGTATCATCTTCAGAATAGACATAATCTTTATATAACAAAGACTCAATATGAATAAAATAAACCGGAAAGTCTAAAATATTATCCTTCAAGACCAAAACCTCATAAGGATATTGATTTTCCCCTAACTTAACAGTAGACTCATAAAGCGCTTTAAAAGTGTTATTTTGAGTAAACTTATTATTGTAAAACGGCATTATTACTGCACTATCAACAACTAGTTTATTTTGATATTTTGGCAAAGCTCCAACTACATCTGCAAGACCACCAATTTTAGCCACAGGATAACACTCTGCACTTATATGTATTACACGCATTTATATTAAATATTAATGCCTAAAGTTAACGAATAATAACCACTAAACATTAATGCCAACGTAAAATAAATATTACATTTTGTGTAATTAAAGTTATCTTAACTCGACCCAAGACACGAATAAAATTCCTTAAATTTAAGCTATGAAAAAGATAACATTATTATTAGCCTTAGGTTTATTTATGAACTGTAACTCTTCGGCCCAAAAAAAAGAAAACAAACAAAAAGAGGATTTTCCTGTAACCAAAACTGACGCTGAATGGAAAGCCGAATTATCCGAAATGGAATATTATGTTCTTAGAGAAGCAGGTACAGAACGTGCATTCTCTAGTCCATTGAACAAAAATTACGAAAAAGGGGTTTACCATTGTGCAGCTTGTGACACACCTTTGTTTAAAAGCGAACATAAATTTGATTCTGGTACTGGCTGGCCAAGTTTTGATAAAGAAATTGAAGGTAACGTAGCCTTCTCAACAGATTATGAGATTGGATATGCACGTACCGAAGAACACTGCGCAACATGTGGTGGACACTTAGGTCACGTTTTTAATGATGGTCCAAAAGCTACAACAGGGAAGCGTCATTGTATTAATGGTGTAGCTCTAAATTTTGTTCCAGAGGAAAATAAAAAAGATGAATAGTTATCTGGCAAGTAGCATAAAACAATTTGAATACTACAAAAGCCTTGGTGATAAAACGTTTAGCCAATTAACTTTTGAAGAATTAAAAAACGAGTTTGCAGAAGATTCTAATTCCATTTCTATTATTGTAAAACACATTGTTGGTAATATGCTCAGCCGCTGGACCAATTTTTTAACCGAAGATGGTGAGAAAGAATGGAGACAGCGTGATGAAGAATTTATAGATACGTTTCATTCTAAAGAAGAGTTAATAAATGCTTGGAATAAAGGTTGGGAATGCTTATTCACCGCAATTAAGTCCTTAAAAAATGAAGATTTAGAACGTATTATTTATATCAGAAATCAAGGTCACACTGTGGTTGAAGCTATAAACAGGCAAATGATGCACTACGCTTACCACGTTGGTCAAATTGTTTTCTTAGGTAAACTTGTCAAAGGAAAAAATTGGCAATCCTTATCTATACCTAAAGGAAAATCAAAGGATTACAATCAAGAAAAATTTGCAAAAGACAAAGGCAAAAGACATTTTACCGAAGACCTTTAATATTACGTTTTGGTTTCGTAAATTCGTACTCTCAAAATTCAACTAAAAAATTACTCATGAGTAAATACGATATCATAGTATTAGGAAGTGGTCCTGGTGGCTACGTAGCAGCAATTAGAGCATCGCAATTAGGTTTTAAAACTGCCATTATAGAAAAAGAAAATCTTGGTGGTATATGTTTAAATTGGGGTTGTATCCCTACAAAGGCATTGTTAAAATCTGCTCAGGTTTTTGAATATTTAAAACATGCTGAAGATTACGGTTTAAAAGTTAAAGATGCAGAACACGATTTTGATGCGGTTGTAAAACGTAGTCGTGGTGTTGCCGAAGGTATGAGTAATGGTGTTAAGTTCTTAATGAAAAAGAACAAAATAGATGTTATTGATGGTTTTGGAAAACTTAAAACTGGTAAGAAAGTTGATGTAGATGGTAAAGAATATTCTGCAGATCATATTATAGTAGCTACTGGTGCTCGCTCTCGCGAATTACCAAGTTTACCACAAGATGGAAAAAAAGTAATAGGTTACAGACAAGCCATGAGTCTTGAAACGCAGCCTAAGAAAATGATTGTTGTAGGTTCTGGTGCTATTGGTGTTGAGTTTGCTTACTTCTACAACTCAATGGGTACAGAAGTTACAATAGTTGAGTACATGCCAAAAATTGTACCTGTAGAAGATGATGAAGTTTCTAAGCAGTTAGAGCGTAGCTTCAAAAAGAATGGTATTAAGGTAATGACATCTTCAGAAGTATTATCTGTAGATACATCTGGCGAAGGTGTAAAAGCTACTGTAAAAACTAAAAAAGGTGAAGAAATTTTAGAAGCTGACGTTGTATTATCTGCTGTAGGTATTAAATCTAATATCGAAAATATTGGTTTAGAAGATGTAGGTATTGCTGTAGACAGAGATAAAATCTTAGTAAACGACTATTACCAAACTAACATACCAGGTTATTATGCTATTGGAGATGTTACTCCTGGTCAAGCTTTAGCTCACGTTGCTTCTGCTGAAGGTATCCTTTGTGTTGAAAAAATCGCAGGAATGCATGTAGAAGCTTTAGATTACGGTAATATTCCTGGTTGTACATATTGTACTCCCGAAGTAGCAAGTGTAGGTTTAACTGAAGCGCAAGCCAAAGAGCAAGGTTACGATATTAAAGTTGGTAAGTTTCCATTTTCTGCGTCTGGTAAAGCAAGTGCAGGTGGAAACAAAGATGGTTTTGTAAAAGTAATTTTTGACGCTAAGTATGGTGAGTGGTTAGGTTGCCACATGATTGGTGCTGGTGTTACGGACATGATTGCAGAAGCTGTATTAGGTCGTAAATTAGAAACTACTGGTCACGAAGTATTAAAAGCAGTTCATCCTCACCCTACAATGAGTGAAGCGGTTATGGAAGCTGTTGCAGATGCATATGATGAAGTGATTCATCTATAATAATACAATCCATAATAAATAAAAAAGCGATTCGTAAAGAATCGCTTTTTTTATAATCTATATCCTAGTCCAAGGAAAAGTACATTGGGAGATAATTCTTCTAATCCTATAGTGTATTTCATATGCATACTTAAGTCTGAAGAAAAATCATAATCTAAACTCAAATCTGCACGTACTTTAAATTTATTAGAGAAAAAATCAAAGAAGTAATTTAAACTTGGTCCTACCAAAATATGAACCGAATCATAAATATCATATTTTAAATAAATAGGAGCATTTAAAAATCTAAAATCACCAATTCCTTTATAAAGTAGCTCTGGTTGAATATGAAAACCACTATCTATAGGAAAATCTACTGTAATACCACCATAATAACCAATCTCAGTATCTGGATTTGTACCAAAATTGCCTTCTGTAATTTTAAAAAAGGTAAAATTTAATCCACCTTTAACACCAAATTCTGTTTGTGCAGAAAGTATAGTGCAAAAACAAACTGCCAATAAAGTGAAAGCTACCTTTTTCATTCTTAAAAGATAAAACTTTCTATTGCTAAATCATAGCTTTTAAGACCAAAACCAAGAATAACGCCTTTAGCATTAGGCGAAATATAAGATTGATGCCTAAACTCTTCTCGTGAAAAAGTGTTGGATATATGTACTTCTACAACTGGTGTTTGTATCGCTTTTACAGCATCACCAATACCAACAGAAGTATGTGTATATGCTGCCGCGTTTAGAATAATACCATCATAATTAAAACCAACTTCTTGTAGCTTATCAATAAGTTCTCCTTCGATATTAGACTGAAAATAGTCTAAATTTACAGTACTGTATTTAGATTTTAGTACTTCTAAGTAGTCTTCAAACGTTTGACTACCATATATTTCTGGTTCTCTTTTACCTAAAAGATTCAAATTTGGTCCATTAATTATAATCAGCTGCTTCATAAAGTAAATATAGAAAAATAAGCGCATAAAAAAACCGAAGCAAAAGCTTCGGTTTTTATTTATTTGTTTTTAGACTTCTTAAAAGTGTAAAGCAAAACCAATGTTGAACTCTAATACACCTTCATCAGTAAAATCTTCATTTAATGATAAGTTGTAACGTAAACCTGGCTCAATTGAAATGTTGTCAGCAACAAACCAAGCATAACCACCTTGTAAACCTAACCATAATGGGCTTTCATCACCAAATACATCATCACCTGATGCACCAGTAACGTCTACCTGTACAGGAAACTGACTAGCTACATAATATTTAGCACCTACTTTGTATGAAAAAGAAGAAGCTCCATCAAAATCATTATAACCTAGACCTACCTTTACAGCTAAATCATCCATTACAAAATAACCTGCTTCACCACCAATAGACCAAATAGTTGTTCCATCTATAGAAGTTAAACCAAAAGAAGTTGTTGATCTGTGAGCAGCACCTGTAGCACCACCACCAAAACCAGTGTTAGCTTCAACTAACCAAGATCCTTTACTTAGAGCACTAGACTCATCTTCTTGTGCATTAACACTTACAAAAGCAAAAACTGCTAAAGCAGTAAAAAGTAATTTTTTCATAATTATTTTAAGTTTTAAAATTAATTTGGTCGGCAAATGTAAGTTATAGGCTACATATAAAACTTAAAAAATTGTTAACAAAAGAGGTATTTTATCGATATTGAAAAAAGCAAAAAAATAGTCTAAAACTATATATGTTTGAGACTATTTAGGGTAATTCTAAATCAAGAATATATTAAAAAAAGAGAGGCATCTTTGCCTCTCTTTTTATCTTATTTAAGAATTGTGATTAGATTATCAAAAGTGCAGAGCAAATCCGATTCTAAATTCAACAATTCCTTCATCTGTATAATCTTCATTCATTGATAAGTTATATCTCAAACCTGGTTCAATAGAAATATTATCAGCTACAAACCATGCATAACCTCCTTGAAACCCTAGCCAAAGAGGAGTTTCATCACCAAAAACATCATCACCTGAAGCTCCTGTTAAGTCCACCTGTACAGGAAATTGGCTATCAATATAGTATTTTGCACCTAATTTGTAACTAAAAGAAGAAGCTCCATCAAAATCATTGTAACCTAACCCAAGTTTGACTGCTAAATC
Organism: Winogradskyella sp.; assembly: GCA_002722255.1. Taxonomy (GTDB): domain Bacteria; phylum Bacteroidota; class Bacteroidia; order Flavobacteriales; family Flavobacteriaceae; genus Winogradskyella; species Winogradskyella poriferorum. The sequence continues at coordinate 48,077 of PBLD01000007.1, forward strand.
ATCCATTACAAAATAACCTGCTTCACCTCCAACAGACCAAACAGTCATACCATCAATGGAATATAATCCAATACCTGTATTAGCAGTATGTCCCCATTGACCTGCGCCAAAACCGGTATTAGCTTCAACGACCCAACTTCCTTCAGATAAAGCACTAGATTCACCATCCTGTGCATTTACACTTGCAAAAGCAAATACTGCGAAAGCAGCTAAAAATAATTTTTTCATAATCTTTTAAGTTTTAAAATTGATTAATACTTTCAAATTAAAGTGTTTTTTTTATAATATTAAAATTTTGAACTAGAGTTATTAACAATATTGTGAACAATTTAACATAGTTTACTGATAATCAGTTGTTTAATTTTTACGTTATTAACAAATTTTATAAAAAATACGATGAATTACGTATGATTTTCACTACTTTTTAGTCCTTAAATCTCTTTTTTACAACATGAAATGGCCTCAAGCAGTTAAAGATTATAGACATTATTTACAAATTGAACGTGGTTTATCTCTAAACTCCATTGAGAATTACAACTATGATATTAAGAAACTTATAAGCTATTTAGAAGACAACCAAATAGATATATCTCCAGATAAGATTAACAATGATCTTATAAAACAGTTTATTTATACAATATCTAAAACTATTAATCCAAGATCTCAAGGACGGTTAATCTCTGGTTTAAGAAACTTTTTTGATTATCTGGTTTTTGAAAATTACAGAGATTCTAATCCTATGGACTTAATTGAATCTCCTAAAATAGGCAGAAAGCTGCCAGATACGTTATCTATTGATGACATTGACTTATTAATAGACACTATTGATCTAAGTTACCAGTACCAAGGTGTTAATCTTGGTGAGCGCAATAGAGCGATTATAGAAACCTTGTACAGTTGTGGGCTTCGTGTTAGCGAACTTATAGAATTAAAAATTTCTGATTTGTTTTTTGATGAAGGTTTTATAAAAGTAACAGGAAAAGGTGATAAACAACGTTTTGTTCCTATTGGTGAGTCTACACAAAAATATATTGAAATATGGAAAGGTATTAGAAACCATATTGATGTAAATCCAGAATCTAAAGATATTCTATTCCTTAATTATAAAGGTAACAAACTAACACGTGCCATGATTTTTACTATTATTAAAAATCTGGTTAAGAAGTCTGGTTTAAAGAAAACTGTCTCTCCGCATACCTTTAGACATTCCTTTGCTACACATTTGCTTGAAAATGGTGCAGACCTAAGAGCTATACAAATGATGCTGGGTCACGAAAGTATTACAACAACAGAAGTTTATATGCACGTAGATCGTTCGCACTTAAGTGATGTTTTAAACAAGTTTCATCCCAGAAAATAAAAAGGCGCTCTAAACTAATAGAACACCCTTTTACATTACTTGAGTTAGTTATTCTTTATTTAGCAATATTTACTGCTCTTGTTTCTCTTATCACTGTAACTTTAACTTGTCCTGGATACGTCATATCGGTTTGAATTTTTTGAGAAATTTCAAAAGATAAGCTTGCTGCTTTATCGTCCGATACTTTTTCGCTCTCTACAATAACGCGCAATTCTCTACCTGCTTGTATTGCATAAGCTTTTTTAACACCTGTAAAACCAAAGGCTACATCTTCTAAATCTTTAAGACGTTGTATGTAGGAATCTAAAACTTGACGTCTTGCTCCTGGTCTAGCACCAGAGATGGCATCACAAACTTGAATTATTGGAGATAACAACGTTGTCATTTCAATTTCATCATGGTGAGCACCAATAGCATTACAAACTTCTGGTTTTTCACCATGTTTTTCTGCCCATTGCATACCTAAGATAGCGTGTGGAGTTTCTACATCTGTTTCAGAAGATGGTACTTTACCTATATCATGTAATAATCCTGCTCGTTTTGCAAGCTTAGGATTTAAACCTAATTCGGCAGCCATTACACCACAAAGCTTGGCAACTTCTCTAGAGTGTTGTAGTAAGTTTTGACCGTAAGATGAACGATACTTCATACGACCCACCATCTTTATCAATTCTGGGTGTAATCCGTGAATACCTAAATCTATTACAGTTCGCTTACCAACTTCTATAATTTCTTGTTCAATTTGTTTTTGCGTTTTCTTTACTACTTCTTCAATTCTTGCAGGATGTATTCTACCATCTGTTACCAATTTATGAAGCGATAAACGTGCTACTTCACGTCTTACAGAATCAAAACAAGATAAAATAATAGCTTCTGGAGTATCATCTACAATAATCTCTACACCAGTTGCTGCTTCAATAGCTCTAATATTTCGACCTTCTCTACCAATAATTCTACCTTTAACATCATCAGATTCTATGTTAAAGACAGACACACAATTATCAACAGCTTCTTCCGTACCTATACGCTGAATCGTGTTAATGATAATCTTTTTAGCCTCTTGCTGTGCCGTTAATTTAGCCTCTTCTAATCGATCTTGTACATAAGCCATAGCATCTGTTTTGGCTTCTTCCTTAAGTGACTCTACTAGTTGCTCCTTAGCTTCATCTGCAGAAAGCTGCGAAATAACTTCAAGCTGCTTAATCTGGCTTTTATGCGCCTTTTCTATTTCATCTTTCTTTTTATCTAAAAAATCGAGTCTAAAGTTATAATCCTTTATCTTATCATCTAAAGATTGATTAGACTTTTTAGCTTTTGAAAGCTCATTAGAAACTTGAGATTCCTTATCTCTAATGCGCTTTTCGGCTTCTGCCATTTTCTTATCTCTAGATAATATAACCTTTTCGTGCTCAGCTTTGAGTTCAATAAATTTCTCTTTAGCCTGAAGTATTTTATCCTTTTTTAAAGCTTCTGCATCTGCTTTAGCTTTTTTTAAAATTGATTTGGATTCGCTCTCTGCATTAGCAATTAACTTAGATGCTTTGCCCTTCTCTAAAGATTTAGCAATTACGTAGCCTATTATTAATCCTAATACCACTCCTCCAACTATAAATAGTATCGTGTTAGTGTCCATGATTTGTGTTTAGTTTAGTATATAAAAAAAGCCTACATCAGTTTTGGATTTTGTATAAACTCCTTAAAAACAAGTTTAGGGCTAACAAACTGATCAAGGATCTGCCCAAATACATAATGTATTAGCAGCATGCTTTTACAATTTAAACTCACCCTTTTTAAAGAATTAACGTTGAGTTTATCAAAAAATATAACTAATGTAGGCAGTAACCTTTTTTGTATTTTAAAGAACGTACGAGTTAAATATGCTGATTCAACAGGTCATTTAAAGCTTCTAACTTTTCTTGCACCTCTTCGTTTACATATTCTTTATCTATCGATTTTTGCTCTACCTGAGCTGCAAACTGCAAGGCACACATTGCCAATACATCTTGCTTATCTCTTACAGAGTAATTTTGCTCAAACTGACCAATCATTGCCTCTATCTTTTTTGTGGCCTTACGTAAACCTTCTTCCTGCTTAGGATTAATTGTCAACGGATATACTCTATTGGCAATAGAAAGCTTAATTTTTAATTGATCTGACATCTAGTCTAAATTTACAACTTTATTCTGAGAGTTGACCTATACAATGATCAATTTCTCTTATAAGTGCATTTATTTTGAGCTTTGTTTCTCGTTTATTATCGTCACTACCAAGCATTGAATTTGCTATTTTGAGTGTTTCATACTTATCTGCCCAAGAAGCAATTTCTTCTTGTTGCTCCAGAAGCCTTTGTTGCTGTTCTTCAAGCTGTTGAGACAATCTTGCGTTGGTTTGCTTTAAGACTTCTTGCTTATGTAAAACCTTGCTGATTTTATTCTCTAAAGCATCAACAATTTCTTCTATTTTACTCATTTAAGTAATTCAATACTGTTGAAACAAATTTAACATACCTATTTAAAAAACACAATTCTTTTACAATTATTTTTAATTGAGATAACAACTTAAAAATTAAAACGTTCAGAAAAATAATACAGTTTTCTGGTTTGCAATTCTTGTTCAATTTGATATTTTAGCTGTAATAGTGCTCTTTATGAAAAAAATTTTGCTTTTACTTTTGGTTTCGAGTTCATTGTTTTCACAATCAGAATATCCTCAAGACTATTTTAGAAATCCATTAGACATCACTTTGGTACTTTCTGGAACTTTTGCAGAATTGAGATCTGCCCATTTTCATTCTGGATTAGATATTAAAACGCAACGTAAAGTAGGCTTAAAGGTTTATGCTGCCGCAGAAGGCTATGTGAGCAGAATAAAAATCTCACATTATGGTTATGGCAAAGCACTTTATGTTACGCATCCTAATGGATATACAACTGTGTATGCACATCTTCAGAAATTTTCTGATCGTATAGAAAAGTATATAAAGGAATGCCAATACGAAAAGGAAAGCTATGAGGTTGAAGTTTTTCCTAGTACAGAAGAATTATTAGTTGCTCCAAATGAAGTTATTGCATATTCTGGCAATACTGGTGGTTCTGGCGGACCACATTTGCACTTTGAGATTAGAGACAATCAAGAACGACCTATAAACCCTATGATGTTTGGCATTGATATAAAGGACTCTAAACGTCCGTTTGTATCTGCTGTGTATGCTTATCCTAAAGATGAAAATGCTGTAATTAATGGCAAAAATGAGCGTGTTCCTCTACGTCTAATTCCTCAACAAAATGGAGACTACGAGGTTGAAAAAATTACAGCATATGGTAATATTGGATTTGGTGTTACCTCATATGACAAGCAAGATTTAGCACCCAATAATAATGGTGTTAGTAACATACAAACCTTTTTTAACGGTAATAAAAGTCTCGAAATAGACTTTAAGCGTTTTAGCTTCGATGAAACAAAACATATAAAACGTCTTATCGATTACGAATACTTTAAAACTAAAAAGTCTCGTATTCAGAAATTATTCATTGAAGAAAATAATCCATTAAGCCTCTATAAAGATGCTTATGATAATGGTTACATTAACGTTGAAGACAGTACATCATCTGTATACAAAGCAAGAATAAGAGATTATAAAGGCAATGAAACTTGGGTAAACATTCCTATTAGAGGCAAATACGAAACACTAAAACCATTAGAAAATGACTTTTCTAATAAAACCACCATTTATTCTGACCAAGCGACAGAATTAAAATCTGGTCTCATTACAGTTAACTTTTATAAAAACACTGTTTATGAAGATGTAGATATAGATTTTAGTGTAAGTTCTGATACGCTTCACCTCCATGAAGACAAGATTCCTTTACAAAAGAATTTTTATATCAATTATGATTTAAGCAATTACAAAACAGAACACCTCGACAAAATCTTTATTGCCAAGTTATATGGTTATTACAAAAGACCAAGCTATGTTAGCACAAAAAGAAAAGGTAATGTTCTCAGTGCAGGTAGCAAAAATTTCGGCACCTATACCTTAGCAATGGATACTGTAGCACCTACAATTTCACCTGTAAATTTTAAAGACAAAAAATGGTTAAGTAAATACCGCTACCTAAAAGTAAAAATAGACGATGATTTATCTGGAATAAGCAAGTACAGAGCAACAGTTAACGGCAAATGGATTTTAATGGAGTATGATTATAAAACTAAAATGTTGGTACACGATTTTAATGATAATATCGTTAAAGACACTAAGAATGATTTAAAGATAATTGTTACCGATAATGTTGGAAATAGTTCTACATTTGAAGCAACCTTTTTTAGAAAATAAAACTAAACTAATTGAAACGCTTACAACTCACACTGCTCCTTGGCTTACTTTTTAGTGCACTTTCTTTTTCACAATCCTCTATAATTAGAGGTGTTATTCTTGACGAAACCAATGAGCCTATTGAAGGTGTAAATATAAAAGCCTCTTCTGGAGATGGTGCAGCAACTAATCAAAATGGTTTTTATGAGCTTAGAATACCTTCTGATGTTGAAGTAACCATAGAATTCACTCATTTAGGTCATAGTAGAATCGTACAAAAGTTTCAATTAAAAAATGGGCAGGAAATAGAGTTTAATCCTGTTATGAAAATTGAAGCAGAACAAATTGCTGAAGTTGTCATTTCGACCAACACAAGACAAAATGACGATGGTGTTGTAAATATTGATCCAAAAACACTACGAACCATAAAAGGTGCTCAACCTGGTATAGAAAATATTCTAAAAACCTTGCCTGGAGTTAATATATCAAACGAATTAAGCACACAATATTCTGTAAGAGGTGGAAATTTTGATGAAAACCTTGTTTATGTTAACGAAATTGAAGTTTACAGACCGTTCTTAATACGCTCCGGAAACCAAGAAGGACTTAGTTTTGTAAATACAGATCTAGTGTCTAATGTCGATTTTTCTGCTGGTGGTTTTCAAGCTAAATATGGGGATAAGTTATCATCTGTACTCGATATTACGTATCGCAATCCAGTAGCTTTTGGAATGCGAGCAGATTTAAGCCTACTAGGTGGTAGTGTTGCTGCTGAAGCCGTATCTAAAGATGGTAAATTCTCAGGCATTGCTGGTGTTCGTTACAGAGATAACAGTTTAATTCTCAACAGTCTTGAGACCGAAGGTAATGTAGAGCCTGTTTTTGCAGATGCTCAGACTTATTTAACCTATCGTTTTTCTGACAAGTTTCATTTAAATTTTCTTGGAAACATTTCTCTTAATCAATATAATTTTCAACCAGAAAACAGACAAACCAATTTCGGTACACTACAAGAGCCTGTTGCTTTACTAGTCTTTTATGACGGTAATGAAGAAGACCAATACCAAACTTATTTTGGTGCTTTAAAGGCCAATTATTTTGTAAACGACAACCTTACATTAAAATTTATTGGTTCTGCGTATCATACACTAGAGCAAGAGTACTTCGATATTTTTGCGCAATACCGACTTGGTGAAGTTAACACCAATATTGGAGATGAAAATTTAGGTGAAGTAGAATTTAGCGAAGGTATTGGGTCACAGTTAACGCACGCTCGTAATGACTTGGATGCCTTTATTGTCAATGCAGAGCACAGAGGAGACTATAAAATTGATGAAGAATCTACTGTAGAATGGTCTGTAAAATACACACACGAAGATATTAGAGACCGTTTGGTAGAATACGAAATTATTGATTCTGCAGGCTTCTCTATTCGTCCTCCAAATTTTAGTATTCCAAACCTTCAGCCTTATCAGCCTTACGAAGGTCCATTAACTGCTTTTGAAGATATTAGAGCACTAAACAGAGTAAAAATAGACAGAGTGCAAGCCTTTGCTCAATATAGCAAACGTACAGAATGGGGAAATAACGAAGTGTTTTACAATGCTGGTGTAAGATTACACAACTGGACTGTTGGCGGAGAAAACCTTGAGAGCAATACACAAACTGTTGTTAGTCCTAGAGCTCAATTTGCTATAAAACCAGATTGGGATAAGGATATGCTTTTTAGAGTTGCAGGCGGACTGTACTATCAACCTCCTTTTTATCGAGAATTAAGAGATTCTTCTGGAGTTGTACAACCAAATGTAAAGGCTCAAAAATCATTTCATGTTGTTTTGGGTAATGAGTATAGCTTCAAAATTTGGGACAGACCATTTAAGCTCGTTACCGAAGCATATTACAAAGGTTTATCTAACGTTAACACATACACATTAGAAAACGTAAGGATTAGGTATAGTGCAGATAATAATGCCAAAGCTTATGCCTACGGATTAGATATGAGATTGAATGGTGAGTTTGTTCCTGGTACCGAATCGTGGTTTAGTTTTGGGTATTTAAAAACAGAAGAAAATATTGATAATCGAGGCTATATAGCAAGACCTACAGATCAACGATTAAAGTTTGGTGCTTTATTTCAGGATTATGTACCTAACATGCCAGATTTAAAGATGTATCTTAATTTAGTTTACAACACAGGTGTTCCTGGTGGCTCACCAAGCTATGCAGATCCTTACGATTTTCAGGTGAGACTTAGAGATTATAGACGCGCTGACTTAGGTATTTCTTTAGAACTTGTAAATCCTACAAAAACTTACAATGCAAGGTGGAAAAAGAAGTTTAGAGAGCTCTCTCTTGGTTTTGAGATTTATAACATGTTTAACAATCAAAACTCTATAACCAATACCTGGGTTAGAGATGTATATACTAAACGTCAATTTGCAATCCCTAACTATTTAACTCCTCGTGTATTTAATCTGAGATTGTCGGCTAAATTTTGATATTTTTTCAATCGAAAAACTTATCAATTAAGCATTAACAATATCTTGTAGAACATTAACTACATAGTCTATTTCTTCTTTTGTTGTAAAGACGCTAAAGGAAAATCTTACCGAAGGATGCTTCAATTTTTCCTCATCCAGAATTTCTGTGAGCACATGAGATTGTTGACTACTACCACTTTGGCAAGCACTGCCTCTTGAACAAGCAATGCCTTTAAGATCGAGTTGAAATTGAAGCATAGGCGCTTTAGATGGATCTAATGGCAAGCAAATATTAACCAAAGTATAGGTGCTTTTTGAATTATCTTCACTCGCTCCATTAAAACCTACTGTTGGTAAAATCTTTTTTACTTGATCTATAAAATATGCTTTTATTGAAGATATTTTTTCACGCTCTACTTCAATATTTGCGTAGGCTATTTTTAACGCTTCATCCATACCAACTATATTATGGATAGCTTCTGTACCTGCTCTATGACCTCTCTCCTGCTCACCACCAAAAATCAGAGGTTTTAATCCAGATTCTTTTCTAACAAAACAGAATCCTACACCTTTAGGTCCATGAAATTTATGTGCACTTGCTGCAAAAAAGTCTATTGGTATTTGTTGTAAATCTAGCTTAAAATGGCCAACAGATTGCACACAGTCTGAATGAAACAAAGCATTATTTTCTTTACACAACTTAGCCACATGTTCAATTTCTAAGATATTTCCTATTTCATTATTTACATGCATTAGGCTTACGATGGCTTTTTCTGAATCCTTTAATAAGCGCTCTAAATGTGTATAATTTACAGTTCCTAGTTCATCAAACTCAACAAAGCTAAGCTTCACATTGTACTCTTTTTGTAATTGCTCTACTGTATGCAGAACTGCATGATGTTCTATTTTTGAAGTAATGATTTCGGTAACACCCAAATCTCTAACAGCACTTCGCAGAGCCAAGTTATCTGCTTCGGTACCACCTGAAGTAAATACAATCTCAGAAGCCGAAACATTAAAATACCCAGCAATGTTTTTACGACATTGCTCTAATAATGCTTTAGATGAACGTCCAAAACTATGCGTAGAAGAGGCATTACCATAACTATTGGTAAGCACTTCTGTCATACGGTTTATGACTTCTGGTCGTAAGGCTGTTGTAGCCGCATTATCTAAATATACTTGCTTCATGGTGCAAAAATATCGCAAATAAAATTATTTAGATAATGCAACGTTATAATTTTACAAATCCATTATTTTTGTTCAAAATGTAAGTTTATGACGCGTTTCTTTTATATAGTTTTTGCCCTTCTACTTTTAACTGCCTGTGACGATGGAGATATTTTTACTGTAGACCTTGTATTTGACAAGGAACTAGATATATGTACCAATAACACAGAGTCTTTTCAAATCTACGATACTAGAGAAGATCCTAGTGAATCGCTATCTTTAATAATACCTCGTAGTAGCGGTGAAGAATATCCGTTTACAGAGCCTACACCTATTGATGAACCGATACCTTTTACTATTAACGGATCATCTATTCGATTTTTATATAGAACCTATAACAGAACTCTAACTACTGATGAGTTATGTGATGCTATACCAGCATCTGATTTAACAATTACCAATGATTATGAGGCTCCCTCTGGAACTGCTTTTGCAACAGTAACTATTGAGGATGATGATAACGATGGTATCCCTTCAGATTTAGAGGGCAGAGGTGAGATGGATGAAAATGGTGATTTTCCAAATGCTCAAGATTGGGATTTAGATGGCACTCCGGATTATTTAGACCAAGATGATGATAACGACAATGTACCAACTATAAACGAGATAAATACTGACGATATTGATGGTGATGGAGATCCAACTAACAACTTAGATACAGATGGAGATGGTAATCCTGATTATTTAGATGAAGATGACGATGGTGATGGTGTAAATACTATTTTAGAAGATGAAGACCAAGATATGAACCCTCGAAACGACCTTAATGTTGGTCCTGATGGTGTTACAATAATACCTCATTATTTGAACACACTAGAAACGACAGACCATGGTAATCCTGGCTTAACAGATACTAATATTTACACAAGAACAGTAACTATAAATTTCTTAATTATAGACTTTAATCTTGAAATATTGTCTTCTGATGCTATAGATTTTGGCACTTTAACCTACTCGTTTAATTTGCCAGACGATGAAGACTAAGGTTCTATATTCTGAAAAATTCTGACTTCTGTAGCACCTATACCATAGGTTTTATAGTCTGCATCATAAAACTGAATATTGTTGTAGCGCCCTAAAAGTGTTTCTAGCTCTTGTCTCAGTACTCCTTCTCCAACTCCATGGATAAAAACCATTTTAGGGATACGCTTACGAATAGCAAATTCTAGTTGTCTTCTGGCTGTGTCTAACTGCAAGTTCATCATATCAAAATTAGTCATGCCTTTTGTAGAATCTGTAAGTTGATGTATGTGTAGATCGACTTCAAATTTAGGTGCATGACGCTCCTTTGGCTTAATTGAGGGTGATATTTTACGCTTAGGAATTTCCTTTTCTCTTTTTACCGATTCAATATCAGCATCATATATAGCATTATCTAATTTTTGATTAGATGACACTACCATTAATTCGTTTTTTTCAAAGTGAAACTCAAAACCATTAGTATCTTCAATCGTTATGGTAGTCCCAGAAACTTTAGTAACAGCACCTCTTATTGCATCATCAATAGTTTCAACAATATCACCTTTTTTCATCGTCCTCTATTGGTTCTGATTTTACAAAAGAATCTTCCTCCTGGTTTTCAAACTTGCTCGGTATATTTCTTGATGTTCTGTAGATTCCAAGCATTAAGCATACAATACCTGCTATTAACAAATAGGTATTTTGATTTCCTCCTGCTTGAGCATAGACTGCTATAACTCCACCTCCAATGATAAAAATAAGATTGATTAGCCTAGAAATATTCATATTTTACGAAATAATTATATACAAAAGTAAGGCAAACAATAGTTATTTTTATATTATCTGGTATAAATGTAAATGGTTAATTTAGCTTTATGTTTCCACTTATAAAAAGTCTAGAAGATTACATGCTACCTTGTGTTATAAAAGAACACTATGGTTTTGACTGTATTGGTTGCGGTTTACAACGTTCAGCATTATTTTTTATAAAAGGTCAGTTCATGGATGCATTTTTAATGTATCCTGCACTTTATCCTATGCTACTGTTTTTTGTTTTTCTTATTTTTGATATGTTCAAAAAAATAGAGAATAGTGAAAAAATGAAGCTAGGCTTAGCAAGTTTAATACTCATCGCTGCGGTTACTAACTATATTTTAAAACTATTTTTTAACTAATTAATTTAATTCATGCAAAAACTCAACACAACATTAGTTTATATTTTATCTGTAGTAGGAATAGTATGTTGTTGCATCTATGGTTTGGGTACAATTTCGGCAATTGTGGCTATTATAATTGCTACTCAAGAACTTAAAAAATATAATGCCAACCCAGAAGAATACAGTAATGGCGTTGCGATGAAAAATGCCAGAATATTTGGTATTGTATCACTTTTTATCTCTTTTATTGGACTTGGCTTTACTATATGGGTTTTACTTAATCCATGTGAATTCTTTGATTGGTATATAGGGCTATTTGAAAACAACCCTAACATTCCTAAAGAAAGTCTTGAGCAAATCTATGAAGCGGCAGAAAGAGCTGGTTGTAGATAAAAAACAAAAGCTAAAAAAACCACGATATTAAATCGTGGTTTTTTTTAATCACTATAATTATTATTCAAACTCTTGAAGCGTTTTTGTAATTATTGCTACACATTCTAATAATTGATCTTCAGTCATTACTAAAGGTGGTGCAAATCTTATAATGTTACCATGTGTTGGTTTTGCTAATAAACCGTTGTCTCTGAGTTTTAAACAAATATTCCAAGCTGTATCGCTATCTTCATCATCATTAATAACAATAGCGTTCAACAAACCTCTACCTCTAACTGAATTTACAATAGTACTTTCCTTAATGTACTTATTCATTTCTTCTCTAAAAATCTTCCCTAACAAATCTGCATTTTCAGCCAAATTTTCTTCTTTTACAACCTCAAGAGCTGCAATAGCAACTGCTGCCGCAATTGGATTACCACCAAAAGTACTTCCATGATTTCCAGGCTGAATAACATTCATAATTTCATTATTTGCCATTACTGCAGACACTGGATACAAGCCACCACTTAAAGCTTTTCCAAGAACCAAAATATCTGGTTTTACATCTGGTGTACCAGAACAATCTTTCTTTTCACAAGTACAATTACCGCAAGTTGCAAGTAATCTACCTGTACGTGCTATTCCTGTTTGCACTTCATCTGCTATAAAAAGAACATTATATTTTTCACAAAGTGCTTTTGCTTCTTTTAAGTAGTTTTCACTTGGCACGTATACACCAGCTTCACCTTGTATTGGCTCTACCAAGAAACCTGCTACATTAGGATTGCTGCTAAGCACATCTTCTAATGCTTTTAAATTATCGTACTCAATCTTAATAAAACCATCTGTGTAAGGTCCAAAGTTTTTACGAGCTACTGGATCATTAGAAAATGATATAATAGTAGTTGTTCTTCCGTGGAAGTTATTTTTACAAACAACAATTTCTGCTTTGTTTAAGTCTATTCCTTTTACTTCATAAGCCCATTTTCTACAAAGCTTTAAAGCTGTTTCTACAGCTTCTGCTCCAGAATTCATCGGCAACATTTTATCGAACTTAAAATACTCTGTTGCATATTTTTCATAACGACCTAGCATATCGTTATAAAACGCTCGGGAAGTTAACGTTAATCGTTGTGCTTGTTCTGTCATGGCATTTACAATCTTTGGATGACAATGCCCTTGATTTAATGAGGAATAAGCCGATAAAAAGTCGTAATACTTTTTACCCTCTACATCCCAAACGAAAACTCCTTCTCCTTTACTAAGTACTACTGGTAAGGGATGATAATTTTGTGCACCATACTTATTTTCTAGTGCCATCGCTTCTTGCGACGAAATGTGGTCTAAAACAGCCATTTTAAAAAATCTTTAAAAAATTAAACGTAATACCAAGCCAAGATTTAATAATTACAAATCTCGCTTAGCGATTTCCTACTCTACCTTTATTCTTTCAAAGACTTACGCATCCACGTGTAGAAGTTATGGTGAAGTCTCGAAAAAGCAGCGTGGGAGAGAAATCATCCCTAGATGTGTGCAAATTAATAAATATTTGTGAAATTTCTATCTCAAAGTTGATATCAAATTCTTTGAAGCTATTACTAAAATGCAACTATATTTGCAGACTAATTCACAATAAATGCCAAGACGAGAACGAAACAAGTTTGTTAAACGCGGAGAGACTATTGAAATCTTAATTGAAGATTATGCCTTTGGTGGTAAAGGCATTGGCCGTATAAGAAATGAACATGGCGAATTTGTAGTTTTTGTTCCCAATACATTACCAGGACAATTGGTAAAGGCTCAGGTCAAAAAATCGAGTAAAAAATATGCTGAATGTAAACTACTTGATGTTTTAAAACCTTCGGAGAATGAAGTAGAAATGCCTTACCAAGATATTCCTGGCGCGCCTTATATTCAGTTGCCAATTAATAAACAGCACGACTACAAAAAGCAAAGTACCTTAGAGCTTTTTAAGCGTATTGGTAAAGTGAAAGATATTGAAACCAAATTTGATGAATTTGTAAGTTCCCCAAACACGTTTCATTATCGCAATAAAATGGAATATGGTTTTTCTGCTATTGGATACGATCGTGAAGCCAAAACAGATGTAGACGAGTTTACTTTAGGCTTTAAACGTCGTGGTCTTTGGTGGTGTGGCGATAACCTAAATAGTGATTCGGGCTTATTTGATACAGAGCTAGAAAACCACCTTAAAACTATAAGAGTTTATTGTGAAAATACAGGATTAGAACCGTGGCATGCTCCAAAAAAGGAAGGTTTCTTTCGCTATTTTGTGGTTAGAAAATCTTACAAAACCAATCAACTACTTTTCAATTTAGTAACCTCATCTTATAATTTAGATAAGTTTGATTTAGATGCATTTGCTAAGTATTTAGTTGAATTATTTGGAGATAGAGTTGCTGGATTATTACACACCATTAATGATGAAATTGGAGATAGAACTATTGCTACTACAGGAAGCATCCGTTTAATCTACGGTGAAGATAAAATCGTTGAAGAACTATTAGGTCTTAATTTTGAAATTAGCATGAAAAGCTTCTTTCAAACCAATCCAAAATGTGCCGAAAAATTATATTCTAAAGTAGTGGACTACGCTTTAGAAAACAAAGATGCTATAGACAACACAATTGTTCTCGATTTATTTTGCGGTACCGGAACTATTGGACAAATTGTTGCGAGCAAATCTAATAACGCAAAAATTGTTGGTGTGGATATTGTGGCTTCAGCAATTGAGGATGCAAAAGAAAATGCCAAACGAAACCATATAGAAGGTTTAGAATTTTATGCTGCAGATGTAGGTAAGTTCTTAACAGAGCATCCAGAATTCAAAACTAAAATTAGAACTATTATTTTAGACCCAGCAAGAGCTGGTATTGCGCCAAAAACCTTAAAAAAAATAATAAACCTAGATGCAGAACGTTTGGTTTATGTATCTTGTAACCCAGCCACACAAGCCAGAGATACAGAGCAATTAATGCAAGCTGGCTATGAGATAAAAAAGCTAAGTCTTGTGGATCAATTTCCACATACAGCGCATATTGAAACTGTGGTTTTGTTTGAAAAATAATTGATGAAAAAGTTAAAATTTATAATCCTATTTCTTTTAGTGGTGCTTATAAGTTGCGAACGCGACGATATTTGTGCCGAAACCACACCAACAACACCTCGCCTTTTGGTAGAGTTTTATGATGTTAACGAGCAGGAAGATCTTAAACCTGTAACGCGTCTAACAGCCTATGGTGAAGGCCTAGCTGATAATCCCACAAATGATAATACTGAGGGCACACTTATTTACAATACCAATTCAACATCATTAGAATTACCACTAATTATTGGAAATGAAGGTGAAATAACTACATCGCGTTTTATTTTAGAAAAAGATACTAACCTTAGACTTGATGAAAATGTAAACACAAATTCAAACATAGATGTTGTTGAAATTGCTTATGAAACAGAGTTTGTTTACGTATCTAGAGCTTGCGGTTATAAGAGTATATTTAAAAACATACAATTAAGCTTTGATACTTCAGATGATGGAGCTTGGATTAGTGGAATTGAACTTATTGACACAGTCGAAATAGTAGAAAATGAAAACACAGTACATGTACGCATCTTGCATTAAGAGTATTATTATACTCCTATTGTTTTCTACAATAGTTATAGCTCAAGACAAAAAGAAAACCGTAAAGGACACTCTAATATACAAACAAAAATATGGTCTTCGTTTGGGTGCAGACATTAGTAAACTAGCACGTACCTTTTTTGATGATGACTATACAGGAGTTGAAATTATGGGAGACTATCGTCTTACCAAACGCATTTATTTAGCTGGTGAGCTAGGAAATGAAGAATACACCTTAGAAAACGAAGTTTTAAGTAATACTACAAAAGGAAGTTATTTTAAAGGTGGAATTGATCTTAATTTCTACAAAAACTGGCTAGATATGGAAAATATGATCTATGTTGGCTTTAGAGGTGGCGCCAGTACATTTATTCAAACTTTAAATAATTATAGCATATATAATGTCTATAATCAATATTGGAATGAGCAATTTAATGTTGAAGAAGGTACAGAGTTTTCTGGTCTTACGGCAATTTGGGCAGAAATTATTGTGGGTATAAAAGCCGAATTGTTTAATAATTTTTACGCAGGTATCAATGCGCAACTTAAAGGCTTAATCACCGAAACGGCACCCGATAATTTTGAAAATCTCTACATACCTGGTTTTAATCGTACTTACGACAGTGGTCGTTTTGGCGTTGGCTTTGGATTTAACTTATCGTACTTAGTACC
Organism: Winogradskyella sp.; assembly: GCA_002722255.1. Lineage (GTDB taxonomy): Bacteria > Bacteroidota > Bacteroidia > Flavobacteriales > Flavobacteriaceae > Winogradskyella > Winogradskyella poriferorum. Next base: position 64,266 of record PBLD01000007.1, read on the forward strand.
TATCTTTAAGAAAGACAAGGTTGTTGTGCAGGAAAAGGAAGAAGAATAATTAACAGCTGGTTAAACATTCAACAAAAATCCATATCTTTTCTTTATCTAAAATCAACTCTTATGGATAAAGAAGAAATTGCAAATCTTATAGATGCGAAGCATTCTGAGTTAATCAGTTGGTTAGAGCAACAACCTAATGAAACCTGGTCACAAGGTCCTGACGGGAAATGGACGCAAGGGCAACAAGGACTACATCTTTTACAAAGTATCATTCCACTCAATAACGCCTTAAGCCTTCCAAAATTTCTAATCCGTTATAAATTTGGAAAAGCCAACAGGTCAGTTAGAGATTACGACACTATTGTTAACCGATATCTCGAGCGTTTAAAAGATGCCAAAGGAAAAACATTTAAAGGTTCGCAAAACATGAAGATTCCTGGGATTGATGAAAAACAATACATCCTCAACCGATTACAAACCGAAAGTAAAAAGCTACAATACAAAACAAAAAAGATAAGTGACAAAAACTTAGATAAACTAATTCTACCACATCCTCTTATGGGTAAAATGCCAATCCGAGAAATCATTATGTGGACTGCATATCACGTTGAACATCATACTCAAATTCTAAAAGAAAATGATTAATGTCTAAACTAAATTTAATCACATTCATTATATGTTTATTAATGGTTACTTCTTGTTCTTCTCAAAAAGAAAGAGCTGAAGATATTATAATGAAGTGCCTTTACGAATCATATGAAGATAATGGTGTAGAATTCAAACAAGCAATGGTAGATTATGAAAACTTACTGATTCAACAAGAATTTTTAAAAGGTAAATCTGGTAAAAACTACAAAGAAGCTATTGGTTTGTTAATCGAGAATGAAGGTGCAGAATATTTACCATCGATTTCATTTAATGGTTTTGTTAGTGCCAAGGTACAACCTAATGTCCTCAAACTAATTGAATGTCAGAAAGTTTTCATTGACTCTTCTATGTATGATTTTACTAAGCTAAATGCTATTAAAAAAACAGTAGAAAATCAAACTTCTTATTCTAATATGAATCCAAACTCTATTTTAAGAAGTATGGACTCTATACTTACTGAAAATGATTATGAAAACTATTATTACAAACTTCAAACATTCAACATTTTATCCCTTTTTGAATTAGATAGAGGGCTCTTAAGAACTTTACCTAAGATAAATGATGATTCTACAAAAGAGAAAGATTTGTCCAATGCTTTGTCTATTTATATTGACGAAAAGAATACAATTTTTATCAATGATGAAAAATCTAGCCTAAAAGAAGTTAGAAAAACAGTAAGAAATTATTATACAGAAAACACTTCAAAATCCATAGTTACTCTTAATCATAAAAGTGGAACCAGCTATGCAGAATATATAGCCGTACAAAATGAAATCACAAATACAATTAATAGCTTACGAGATAAACTTGCCCTAAAACTTTACAAGAAAAATTTAGACAGCTTAACTAGAGAAGAGCTTACTACAATCAAAGAGAAATACCCTCTAAACCTTATAGAAAAAAGCCTTGATTAGTTAAACGTTTTTCAAATATCCCAAAACATTAGCCTCTATCCTACTCTGAATATCAGATACATCAGCTTTCTGAAAAGTTTCACCAGTAATATTTTCGTATAGTTCAATATAACGCTCACTTACAGTTTCTATATAATCATCGCTCATAAATGGCACTTCTTGACCTTCTTTACCTTGAAAACCATTAGAAATTAACCACTGACGTACAAACTCCTTAGACAATTGCTTTTGTGCCTCACCATTATCTTGACGCTCTTGGTAACCATCTGCATAGAAATAACGAGAAGAATCTGGTGTGTGGATTTCATCAATCAATACAATTCTTCCATCCTTGGTTTTCCCAAATTCGTATTTTGTATCAACAAGAATTAAACCTCGTTTCTCAGCAATTTCAGTTCCTCGCTGAAATAATTTTCTGGTGTAGTCTTCTAACACTACATAATCCTCTTCAGAGACTATGCCACGTTTTAAAATATCTTCTCGTGATATATCCTCATCATGGTCTCCCATTTCTGCCTTTGTTGCAGGTGTTATAATTGGCTCAGGAAATTTATCATTCTCTTTCATTCCTTCTGGCATTGGCACACCACAAAGTAAACGTTTACCTGCTTTATATTCTCTGGCTGCATGGCCAGACATATAGCCACGAATTACCATTTCAACTTTAAACGGTTCACATAAGTGACCAACTGCTACATTAGGATCTGGTGTTGCTACTAACCAATTTGGCACCAAATCTTCGGTATCCTTCATCATTTTGGTCGCAATCTGATTAAGAATTTGCCCTTTATAAGGTATTCCCTTTGGCATTACAACATCAAAAGCGCTTAATCTATCGGTAGCAATCATTACCAATTGCTCGTCATTTATATTATAAACCTCTCTTACTTTTCCTTTATAAACACTTTTTTGATTTGGAAAGTTGAAATTGGTGTCTGTAATTGTGTTATTCATTTTATTTAGCTTTTAGCTTTTGGGTATTAGCTATTAGTTTGTTGTGCTTATTACATTTAGTTTGAGCCCTAGCCCAGAGTGAAGCGACATCCTTTTTATTTGGTGGCTGAGCGTAGTCGAAGTCAGCAAATAAAAAGATATAGCGGAAAGCTGGAAATAGCTCCTAATAAAAATTAATCTCTGTTTTCTATACTTTTATATGCAGCAATTACTTTCTTAACTAATTTATGACGAATGACGTCTTTGTCATCTAAATAAACCATGCCTATACCATCAATGTTTTTAAGAACTAGCAAGGCTTCCTTTAAACCTGAAATGGTACGACGTGGTAAATCTACCTGCCCAGGATCTCCTGTTAAAAGAAACTTGGCATTTTTACCCATACGTGTTAAGAACATTTTCATTTGTGCATGTGTTGTATTTTGCCCTTCGTCTAAGATAACAAATGCATTATCTAAGGTACGACCACGCATAAATGCTAATGGTGCTATTTGTATAACGCCTTTTTCTATATAGCTTTCTAACTTTTCATGCGGAATCATATCACGCAAAGCGTCATACAAAGGCTGCATATAAGGATCTAATTTCTCTTTTAAATCACCTGGCAAAAACCCTAAATTTTCACCAGCCTCAACAGCTGGCCTGGTTAGTATAATACGTTTAACTTCCTTACTTTTTAAAGCTTGTACGGCCAGTGCTACACCTGTGTAAGTTTTACCTGTACCTGCAGGACCTATAGCAAAAACCATATCGTTTTTACGAATGCTCTCTACGAGTTTTCTTTGATTAACTGTTTGCGCCTTAATGAGTTTGCCTCCTACTCCATGTACTATAACTTCTCCACTTGTTGCAGAGGTTGAATAATCTTCGCTACTGTTGCTTGTCAAGATTCGCTCAATCACATTTTCATCAAGCTTGTTGTACTTTCCAAAATGCTTCATAAGCATCATCATTCGCGTATCAAATTCCTCAAGTAAATCTTCATCACCATAGGCTTTAATTTTATTACCACGTGCAACGATTTTTAGTTTAGGGAAGTATTTTTTTAATAGTTCAATGTTGGCATTTTGGGCACCGAAGAATTCCTTTGGAGTAATTTCTTCTAATTCTAGAATAAGTTCGTTCAAAAGGCTAATTAATTTAGTGTGTTAATCTGTTTTCTTTTCTTAGTTTTGTGTAACGTTTGTGTACAAACAAATCTAACAATTTTACAACCTCAATTCTAAAAAAAATATCAACAATTAATCCATGGCAATTATTACTTTAACCACTGATTTTGGAGAAAAAGATCACTTTGCTGGTGCGATTAAAGGAGCTATATTAAGTGAATTATCGGAAGTTAGAATTGTAGATGTTTCGCATTCTGTGTCTCCTTTCAATATTTCTGAAGCGGCATATATTATTTTAAATGCGTACAGTAGTTTCCCTAAAGGAACCATTCACATTATAGGAATTGATTCTGAGTTAAGCCCTGAAAATAAGCACATTGCAGTCAAGTTAGATGACCATTACTTTATATGTGCAAACAATGGCATAATGAGTATGATTTGCTCTGAGATTGCGCCAGAGAAAATTGTTGAAATTAATATCCATGATAAAATTGAAACCAATTTTCCTGTTCTGGATGTTTTTGTAAAAGTAGCTTGCCATATTGCAAGAGGAGGCACTCTTGAGGTTATAGGAAAAGTTATTAACACTATTAAGCCTATAAAAAATTTAAATCCTTTTGTTAATGATGACAAAAATCAAATAATAGGGAGTGTTATATACATCGATAATTATGGTAATGTTGTTACTAACATTAAAAGGAAGTTTTTTGAGGAAGTGCAAAAAACACGACAATACGAAATCTCAGCTCGAAATCATAAGTTTAGAAAAATTTACAACAGATACAGTGACATTGTAAATTTTGATATTGAAGAATCAAAGCGAAATGATGAAGGAAAGGGCTTAGTGGTCTTTAATTCATCTGGTTATCTGGAGATTGCAGTTTACAAAAGTAACTGTAGTACTGTAGGTAGTGCTTCTACGCTTATGGGTTTAAAAACAATGGATACAGTAACAGTAAACTTCCTGCCCAGCCTCAGTCCTTCACTAAGGGAAGGAAGCCTAAGATGACGCAAAAACCAAAAAAAATATTTTCACAACAGTAAGAAAGTCCTTTACTTTGAAAAGGATTTAGGAAAGGCTTTTAAAATTATGTTAGTAAGAATTGTAAAAATGAGTTTTGAACCGACTAAGATTGAAGAATTCTTGGCTAATTTTGAAGCGAATAAATCTAAAATTAGAGCATTTGGAGGTTGTAGTTTTTTAGAATTATATAGAGATCAAAACAATACCAATATCTTTTTTACGTATAGTTATTGGAACTCTGAAAATGATTTAAATAATTACAGACATTCTGAATTATTTAAAAGTGTTTGGGCTAAAACCAAACCTTTATTTAATGCAAAACCTGAAGCTTGGAGTGTGGATAAATTAGTTTCTCTTAATTAATTTTAAATTTGAGTTTATTAGTAAAAATAGTTTTATCCTTAGTGGTTACATTCATTGCTTTTGGTTTCGTAATATTTTTAGCTGGCGGTGGACATGGTACTTATTTACCGATGAAATATTTATTCCCTTATAGCATGATTATAGCTATACTTAATAAAAATATAAATTGGCTGGCTATATCAATAGGTCTTCTTCAATTTCCCATATACTCATTAATTATTGACAATAAATTGAAATGGAAAATTTTAGTTCTAGTTTTACATATTTTTGCAATAATTATCGTTTTAAACATGAATGATCAAATATTCAATTAAAAATGCTAGCAATCTTAAAAAAAGAAATAAACACCTTCTTTGCCTCACCAATTGGCTATTTGGTTATTGGTGTGTTTTTATTATTAAACGGTTTGTTTTTATGGGTGTTTAAAGGTGATTTCAATATTTTTAATAATGGTATCGCAAGCTTATCCTCGTTCTTTTTATTAGCACCTTGGATTCTTATCTTTTTAGTTCCTGCTGTAACGATGCGTAGTTTTAGTGATGAAAAAAAGCAAGGTACTTTAGAGTTATTAGTTACCAAGCCTATTTCTCATTTTCAGATTGTGTTGGGCAAATATTTTGGTGCTTTTGTCCTTATTATCTTAGCATTAATACCAACTCTACTCTATGTTTATTCAGTTTACCAATTAGGTAGCCCAGAAGGTAATTTAGATATGGGAAGCACTATTGGATCTTACTTTGGTCTACTGTTCCTTGTCGCTGCTTATACAGCCATTGGAGTGTTTGCGTCTACCCTTTCAGATAATCAAATTGTTGCATTTATTATTGCTGTATTTATCTGTTTCTTTATGTACTTTGGATTTGAAGGGCTTTCAAACTATAATGTATTTGGTGATTTAGTATATATGGAAAATCTTGGAATGTCTGCGCATTACAACAGTATGAGTCGTGGTGTTATTGACACAAGAGATTTGGTATATTTTATAAGTATAGCTTTAGCGTTTTTATTATTTACAAAACTTAGAATTCAGAAACAATGATTATAACACCCTTTTTAGTCATATTTATGATAGTAGTCTTTGCACTACTCTTTTTGTTTTTGAATACTGTAGACAAACGCAAATGGTTAACAGGATTAATCAGCTTGGTTTTAACACCTTTTGTGTATTTCTATATGTTTTATCCTTTTGTAAATATTGTTAGCAATTACCATCATCAAAAGTATTTTGATAGTGAAGCATGGATTGAAAAACCAGCCTTACGCTACGAAATGATTGACAACACTATAGAATCTGACACACTTATTGGTGCTTCTAAAACCAAAATTACTTCCCTTTTAGGAAAATACGAATGGTTGTCTTGGGATGACAGTATAAAAGATCATGACAACAATAAATGGAATTACGGATTAGGCATTGAACCTGGTGCTTTTAATAGTGAAAGAGAATGTGTAGAAATCATTTTTAAGAATGATAAGGTCACTGAGTTAAGACATTATCAAGAAGAAATAACCTACGAGAGCAATGAAAAAGAATAAAACTTTAATTTACATACTCGTTGTGTTAGTTGGGCTCGTTTTAGTAAATGCTATATCGAGCAAACTTTATGGTCGATACGATTTAACCAAAGACAAGCGCTACACATTATCTGATGCCACAAATACTATTATAGATAATATAGATTCTCCATTAATAATTGATGTTTTTTTAGAAGGTGAATTTCCTTCAGAATTTAGATTACTTCAAACCGAGACAAAACAAATCATTGAAGAATTTCAACTCAAAACCAATAATATAAAAGTTAACTATATCAATCCTATTGAGGATGAATCTACCAGAGAACAAATTATTGATGAACTTACACGCTCTGGATTAGAACCTTATATTAACACAGATAATAGCACAGGTAAAGTTACTCAAGAAATAATTTTCCCTTGGGCATTTGCAAGCTATGGAGATCAAACAGTTAAAATTCCATTATTAAAAAAGAGTATTACTCAAGAGTTATCCGAGCAGATAAACAACTCTGTACAAGGGCTTGAATATGCGTTTGCTGATGCTTTTAATAAACTCGTAAATTCAAAATCCAAGACTATTGCTGTACTAAAAGGTAATGGTGAACTCGCTGATTTAAACCTTGCGGATTTTCTTCAAACAACACAATCTTACTATAAAATTGCACCTTTTACATTAGATAGTGTTGCTACAAACCCACAAGGAACTTTAGATAAGCTTAAACAATACGATTTAATTGTTGTTGCTAAACCAACACAAGCCTTTTCAGAAGAAGAAAAACTGGTGCTCGATCAGTATACCATGAGAGGCGGAAAGAGTTTATGGCTTACTGAGTCTGTAATAATGGATGAAGATAGTTTGCGAAATGCCACAAACTCTAGTGTCTCCATTATGAGAGACCTTAATCTTAATGACTTTTTCTTTAAATATGGTGTAAGGGTAAATCCTAGTTTGGTAAAAGACCTCTTCTCTGCTCCAATTATGTTGGCTATAGGTGAAGGAAGCCAAGCACAATTACAACCCATTCAATGGCAATATGCACCATTGGCCTCGTCAAATCAAAAGCATCCTATTACCAAAAATTTAGAATTAGTACGCTACGATTTTGCAAGTCCTATGGACACGCTTAAAAATGATGTCAATAAAACAATATTGCTTCAAAGTTCCCCTAAATCTAGATTAGAAGGCGTACCAACTGGTATATCTCTAAATGACGTTACAAAATCTCCTGATGAGAGTTTATATAATTCTGGTCCACAAAACTTAGCTGTTTTATTAGAGGGTGAATTTACTTCTGTTTATGATCAACGTGTATTGCCTTTTAAAGTGAAAAATTTTAAGTCTAAAAGTTCACCTACAAAAATGGTGGTTATTTCTGATGGTGATGTTATAAAAAATGACGTTAGACAAAGAAGACCTTTAGAACTAGGTGTAGATTACAGAGGTTTTCTATATGGTAATAAAGAATTCTTACTTAATACCGTCAATTACCTTTTAGACGATACCGGACTTATAAACATTAGAGCCAAAGAAATTAGCGTTGCTTACCTTGATGAAGATAAAACAAAGGAAGAAAGCAGTACTTGGCAACTCCTAAACATTGCATTACCATTGGCACTACTTGCTGTTTTTGGTTTGGCTTTTAACTTCTTTAGAAAGAAGAAATACACCTAGAATTTGTTAATAAGTTTGTTTTACAAATCTATACGATTAAGATATATTTGTAGGATACGTTATAATTGATAAAATTTTAAATTATTAGCATGAAATTTATAGTTTCAAGTACATATTTACTCAAACAACTTCAGGTATTAGGAGGTGTTATTAATAACAGTAACACGTTACCTATTTTAGATAATTTCTTATTTGAATTAAGCCAATCGAAACTTACGATTTCGGCTAGTGATTTAGAAACAACAATGTCTTCTACAATCGATGTAGAGAGTGATTCTGAAGGTAGCATTGCTTTACCTGCGCGTTTATTATTAGACACGTTAAAAACGTTTCCTGAGCAACCATTGACGTTTGTTGTAGAAGAAAACAATACTGTAGAAATCAGTTCTAATCATGGTAAATATGCTTTAGCTTATGCTGATGGTGCTGAATTCCCAAATGCTGTTTCTGTAGAAGATGCAAGCAAAACAACCATAATGGGAGATATATTAGCTACAGCAATTAGCAAAACTATTTTTGCTGCAGGTAATGACGATTTAAGACCTGTAATGAGTGGTGTCTTTTTTCAGTTCTCTCAAGACAATTTAACCTTTGTAGCTACAGATGCTCATAAATTGGTGAAATATACTAGAGATGACGTCAGTGCAACAGAGTCTGCTGAATTTATAATGCCTAAAAAACCTTTAAATCTTTTAAAAGGAATTTTAGCAGGAAATGATGAAGATGTTTTAGTAGAGTATAACGAATCTAACGCTAAGTTTACTTTTGATAATTCGGTGTTAATTTGTCGATTAATAGATGGTAAATATCCAAACTACGAAGCTGTGATTCCTAAAGAGAATCCTAACAAACTAGTTATTGCAAGAACACAATTCTTAAATTCTGTTCGTCGTGTTAGTATTTTCTCTAACAAAACAACACATCAAATTCGTTTAAAAATTGCTGGTGCTGAGTTAAATATCTCTGCCGAAGATGTTGATTATAGCAACAAAGCAGAAGAACGATTAACATGCGACTACCAAGGCGACGATATGCAAATTGGTTTTAACTCTCGCTTCTTAACAGAAATGATTAATAACTTAAGCTCTGATGATGTTCAGTTAGAAATGAGCTTACCAAACAGAGCTGGTATTTTAACTCCGGTTGATGGGTTAGATGAAGGTGAGCATGTAACTATGCTAGTAATGCCTGTAATGCTAAATAACTAAGCTTATAATAATATTGCTATTTCTCAAATATTTACTTATTTAAAAGCTCACTGTAATAGTGAGCTTTTTTTTATTCAAAAAAAAGGTTCATCATAAACGGATGAACCTTAAAATTCTTGTTTTTAGAACGACTTATTCATCTCCCGGAGTTATATATAAAAAGCTTCCTACATATAGACCCGAAATTTCTGTACCATCATTTCTTGTGAAGGAAAACGACAAATTAATAGAATCTACTGTATAATCTATAACAGTAATACTGCCAGAAGCAACTTCTAAATCAAAGTTACTTCCACTTTTATAAAATTGACTGAAACCGTTTTCAAATTCAGAATTAATAACATCTCCATTAACAATAAATTCTACACTTGAAATCTCATCTAGACCGTAAGTTTCTCCTGGAGTAAGATCAAAATGATTAATCCTTGCTAAAAAATAATCTACATTATTAAGTGTCGTACCTTCAAATGAAGCTGATATTTCTGCCTCAGTACTGTTTGTTAAACTTAAAAAAACAGAATTAAATGACGGCTCTACGACTGCTGCTTTCATCTCAAAAGAAGATTCACCTACTTTAATGAATTTACTTTCTGAAGTATTGGAATCATCATCTGATGAACAAGAAGTTAATAAAATTATAAGCAGTGCAAATGTGATTGTTTTTAAATATTTCATAGTTTTTGTTTTGAATAGTTTCTTTTTAAAAAAAGCGCCCACAAAGTGAGCGCTAAATCAAGTTGAAGTAGCATCAACCTAGTCCTTAAGGAACTTCTGATTAATAGAATTGTTAGAGGTGTTGATTTGAATCATGTATACTCCTGAAGGTAATACAGATACATCAATACCATTTGTAGTTTCAATAGCTTGCTTTACAAGCTGACCGTTAATATTGTAAATAGATACACTTTCAATTTGCTCTGTAGACTTAATAAATAACCTATCACTTACAGGATTTGGGTATAGCTTTACTGAATTTGTAGTTAAAGAAATAGCATCAATTCCTAATGTAGAATTGTACTCGTAAGATCCTAAATCTATCGTAGTGTTAAAAAATCTTGTATTACCTGATAAATCTAAATCGCCAAATAAAGCCACATCGAAGTAAGTATTATCTCCTTGATCTATGATATAAGAAGAACTTGCTGTTGGTTTATAGTCACTATCTAAATTTAAGTTATCATTTACAGGATCTAAAGTCGTAACATTGGTTGCAGAAAATGTACCGTAAGTTCCAGCATTATTGGGTACAGCTGCGATGGTATTTGCTATAACAACATCATAATTAGTTTCAGCTCCGTTGGAAATATCTCTGGTTGCTGCTGCTCCATTAACTGTATTCTCCCAAAAGATAGAATTATAAACATTTAAATTAACACTTCCGTTTCCTGATGCCACAATTGAATTACCATGAGTACTATTATAGTCGTTATTAACAAACGTACTATTATTAATTACAACATCTAAAGTGTTTCCGTTATTCCAATCTGATCTGTAAATATCTAAGGCCGCAACATTAATATCGTTATCAGCCACTAAAACGTTAGCCCAACGTGTAAAAATATAGCCGTTTGTACTATCAGACTGCACATAAACCAATCCCCTATTAACAATGTTGTTATTAATAAACTTGGTGTTTTCAATAAGTAAGCCTCCGTTTAATGTTCTCATTTTAAGTAAATAACCATTAGAATAATTACTTCTGAATACCGAATTTTTAATTTTTAAGTTATTAATACTTGAACTATTAGGAATAAAGATTACGCCGTTTTCTTCAACACCTCCAGATGTAGATGTATCGTAAATGTTTTCAAACACAATACCATCAAAAGTGACATCATGAGCTCTAACTTCAAATAAACGCTCTGCATTATCTGTTTTGTTAGAAGTGAAATCACCTTCAATATCATCACCATTAATATCTCCAGTAAAAATTGTTGCATTAGTAGTATGTATTAAAGCTAAATCTCTGTCTGCTAAAGTTGTCTCTGTTCCAGAAAAACCTCCAATAATATCAACTTCATTTGTATTAACAGTTAATGGCGTGTTTTTATCAACTAAAGTATAGGTTCCTTTTGCAACCCAAATAACATCGTTTAAACTAGTATTAGGTAAAGCATCTCCTAAATTTGTATAAGCATCAGCCCATGAGCTACCATCATTTGCTCCTGTTGCATTAGCATCTACGAAGTATACAGAAGGAATACAATTTACACTATAACTTGCTTGACTATCTTTTGTCCAGCCTACTACATACTGACCACTGTTTGCTGGTGGCGAAAACCCGTTATCAACCTCAATACAGTATAAACTTGGGTTACTATAAGCTTTCATGTAATTGAAATTACTATTATTTCCGTTTGAAATTAACAAAGTTTCTAACTGACTATTATTGTAGCAGAAAATTTCGTTAATACTTGTATTTAAACGAATATCTAAACTTGTTAAGTTATTAGCAGCAACATGCAAACGTGTTAGGGATAAGTTGTTGCTAACATCTATAGTTGTTAAGCTGTTATTAGGCACGTCTAAACGTGTTAAATTAGTAAAAGCCTCAATACCTGTTAAGTCTGCAATACCAATACCATTCATAATTAACTCGGTTGTAGCTTGTGCCTCAGCCACTGTAATTTCAGAATCGTTATTTAAATTGATACTGCTATCGTTTACTAAAAAACTTTTAAAATTTGTATCAGGAATGTTTACAATTTGATTTAAGGCGGCACAATCGTCGCTATAAAATGCAGAATTACCTTTGGTCCACCCTTGACTATAAAGACCAGCTTCTGCAGGTGGTGTAATACCAGCATCTATTTGAATGCACGATAAACTATTACCATATGCTTTCATCCAATTAATGTTGACGTTGTTACCATTTGCAATATTTAACTGATTTAACACACCATTGTTATGACATTGAATATCTGTAATTAATGAATTTGCACTAATATCTAATGTTTCAATTTGATTAGCAGCACAGTGTAAACGCGTTAATGCAAGGTTATTACTTACATCTAAAGACGTTAAATTATTGCTGTAACAATCTAAACGTGTAATATTTACAAAGGCTTCAATACCTGTTAAATCTGAAATTGACAACCCATTAATTAATAATTCACCAGTGAAAGCCTGAGCTTCTGCGACAGAAATTTCATTATCGCTATTGGTATTAATTGATGCATTTCCTACGAGATACGCCTTAAAATTAGCATCTGGTATATTTACATTTTGAGCAAAAATTGCAGACACACCCAAACATAAATAGGTTGTAAATAAGAGTAATGTTTTTTTCATTGTAGTTGAGATTTATTTTTATTTTCAACTACAAAACAACTACTACATATTAGGTTTTCAATTTGCTTTTTTCTGAATAGCTCTAATTTCTTTCTAAATGAAAATTACATAAAAGTTTCCTTAATCACTTCTAAAAACTGATCGCGTTTCGATTTTGAAATTGGAATGCGTTTTTGATTGTTCATTAATAAATAATCGCCATCATCCTTAACTAATTCATCAACATATTTTAAGTTGATTAAATACGAACGATGACATTTAAAAAACATCGCGTTACGTTCTAATTGCTCAACAAAATGCTTTAATGGCTTGCAAATGGTTTTTTGTTTACCATCCATAAGTTGTACGTTGGTATACATACCATCGGCTTCAAAATATACGATATCATTATGCGATGCGAACATGATGCCTTTTGGGATTTCTAAAGCAATTTTATCCATTGAGAGTTGCTTTAACGAGTCTCGTAACTTGTTAAGCTGGTCGTTTAAATTGTTGGTTTTTATCGCTTCTTCAGCTTTTGTAACAGCTTCTTTTAACTCGGTTGTATCAACTGGTTTTAATAGGTAATCTACAGCAGATAATTTGAAAGCTTCAATCGCATATTGGTTGTACGCCGTTACGAAAATGATTTTAAAATCAATCTGATTTGGAAAGTATTCTAAAATGTCTAATCCTGACTGATTTGGCATTTCAATATCTAAAAAAACAACATCTGGTTTACTGGTTTTAATCAAATCTACACCAGATGCCAAATCTTGCGCTTCTTCAATGCTTGTGATGCTTGCGCAATGTTCGGTAAGCAAGTTTGATAGTAAATGTCTGGCGCGTTTTTCGTCGTCTATAATTATCGCTTTCATATCTTAATGTATTGGCATGGTGATGACCACTTTTGTACCTGCAGCTACGTTGTTTTCGTCATACAAATCGATGGTAGTTATGGTTATATCACGTTTTAATTTGTTTTTATATAGATGCACACGTTCCTCGTTAGCTTTAGTAGCAAACGGTTTGTGCTGTTGGTTTGGTCGTTTTAATTTTTCGGATTGTGCGCGACCAATTCCGTTATCTTCAACCGTAATTTCTAATTTATTTTGCTGAATAATTTTCGCTTCAATATGTAGTTTTCGGTCGTTTAATTTGTGTAGTAATCCGTGTTTTAAAGCATTTTCAACGTACGGTTGAATGAATAATGACGGTACTTTTATCTGTTTTGTTTTCAATTGATTATCAACCGAAATAGTATATTCCAATTCATCTTCAAAACGCACTTTTTCTAATTCTAAATACAGTTTTAAAGCGTTTAGTTCTTCTTCTAAAGTAATTTCGTTTTGCTGACTGTAATCTAAATACATGCGGATTAATCGGCTAAACTTCACTAAATACGAGCTTGCCAATTCCTTTTCGTTAGAAATGATATAATCTTGAATAGAATTTAAAGCATTAAAAATGAAATGCGGATTCATTTGCGAACGCAGATTTTCTAACCTTAAATTCGTTATTTTTTTATCGATTAAAATTTTATCAACTTCAGCAATGCGTTGTGCTTCTTTTTGTTGTAATCGCCATCTAAAATATAGCCAGATCAATCCAAAAACAGTTAATAAAACCAATGCGTAAAACCAATAGGTTTCCCAAAATGGTTTAGCAATAACAAAGGTTATTGGTACTGCAAAAACAGGATTTTTAGCACTAATATTTTGCGCTTTTAACTCGAAAGTATATGTGCCGCTTGATAAACTATTAAAGTTAACAAAGTGCGTATTTAAAGGTATGTTTTGCCAACTAGAATCTATTTCTTGTACACGATATTGGTAATTGACATGCTGGTTAGATTGAAATCCGTTAGAATTGAATTTTAAACCTATTTTATTTAAATGATGAGGCAATTTATAACTTCTTGTTACCAAAGTATCTCGATCGTTAATCGATACCGCTTCTACCCTTACCTTTGCCGTTTTAAAACTCTTAAACAAACCGTTTTGTTTTGGCAAAGTGTAAAAACCATTAGGTAAAACGACGACCAACTGATTTTGTAACACCAAAAGGCTATTTACTGCAGTATTCAAGCCATCTTGAGCGCTTAACGATTTAAGCTCATTAGTTTTGGTGTGATATTGAAATAAGCCCGAATCGGTTCCTATCCACAGTAACCAACCATCGGACAAAATGGTGTTGATTTGAAGATTTTCAGGAAGTTTAATTCCAGAAGGTTGTAATGTGTTTTGCTCGTATTTTAGTAAACCGTTATGCTGCGTTGCTAACCAAATGGTTCCGTTAGTATTTGCGATGGCATTTACTAATAAACTGGCTGAATTGTATTGAATTTCTTCAGAAGAAAAGGTATTACAATTGTATTTGTAAAGTCCGTCGATATAAGACACAAACAACGCGTTACCCGAAACAACAGAAGCCTTTACACGACTTTCCTTCAGGATTTGTTTTTCAGAATTATTAAACGCTTTTTTATACACAATAGCTTGACGGTAATTACCATAAAACAAGGTGCTGTCATTAATTTTTGAAAATGTTTTTGCAACAGAAAATCGGTTTTTAACATCGGTAATTTTATCGGTTTTTAAATCGATTACAAAAGATTCTGAAGCATTTATACTAACAATTAATTGCTCTTTTTCAGCATCAAAATATAATTTACCAATTATCTTTTTACCTGGTAATTGTAGCGTTTTTAAAAGTTGATTTTGGTTATAGAAGAGTAATTTTCCGTCATTGGTTCCTAATACAAAATGATTATTTTGTAACGCTAAAGAAGCTGTAATTTTAGATTCAATAGTTGATAATTCTACACGACGAATATTTAAATTAGGTGATACAAACACTCCATTATCTAGCGTAATAAACCAATAATTGTTGTTAAAATCTATTTGAACATCGGTAACAGATTCGGTACTAAAAAGTTGTTCTTTAAACATAAACAACTCATTTTCAAATTCATAAACAAAAATTCCAGAACTAGTTAAAAACCAATATTCGTTATCAAAATTTAAAATATTGTAGATGGTTTCGTTTTGTAATCGAAACGGTATTGCTACTTTTTTTGATGTATTTTCTGCTTTGTCAATGACATAAAGCACATTTCCTTTTGCATTATTGTGAATCAAAAATACATCGTTTTTAAAAGCAAATAGTTTTGGCGATTGTATACGATTGGCACTTGTTATTTCAAGTATTTTGGTGCTTTTTTTCTTACCGAATTTATATAATCGGTGACGCTTTAATTCGCCTTCAAAATTAATAATAAACGTGTAATTACTATCGTGGTCTCTAACATTGGTAATACACATACCTTTGAAGACTTCGGTAACTTGTTTGGTGGTTTTATTTATGTCGAAAATCCCAATTACGGTAAATAACCTAATGCTGTTTTCTAAAATTTCAAATTGTGCTAATTGCCCATTTACTAATTGGCTTGCGTCGTAGAATAGCTGTAAACGATTATTTTCAACATAAAATAACTGTCCATAAATATTGTTGCACCAAAGGCGATCTTTTGTATCAAATTTTAACTGAAAAAGTGAGTTAGATTTTTGCTCAGGATGTGTAAACTGCTTATAAGTTTTTCCGTCGTAGCGATATAATCCTTTGTTTGCAGCTAACCAAATGTAGTTTTGGTTATCTTCTGCAATATCATAAAATTCTACATCTGGAAGGTTAGAAACTGTAGACATATGCACAAAAACAGGGTTTTGCGCTTGCAACAAAAGTCCAAAACAGAAAAAGATTATATATTTAAAATACCAATACATGCTTACCAAGAAACAAACTTAAGATTAAAGCACATAATCTCTAATGTATTTTTCTGTAAGTGCTATTTTTTTTTCTAAATAAACAAAAACGCCCACATTTCTGTGAGCGTTCTTCTACTATCTCTTTGATTCTGAATTATTTCAGAAATGCTAACTAACTAATAAAACTAAGAGATAATGGATAGCTAGGTAATTCTCCATTACTAGCTTTTATTGCATTTATGATTGGCATTACAAATGATAAAACACATACTAACATAAGAGGTAAAAGTCCTATAAAAAATACAGGAATTAAAATAATACTTAAGAAAAAGTAGATTATCATACTCAATTGAAAGTTTATTATAGCCTTACCATGATCATCCATGCCATCTACCCTATCTTTCTGTGTTGCCCAAATAATTAGTGGAACTATTAATCCACCAAAGCCTGTAATATATGTAAGCATTTGAGATAAATGCGTAATAACCAATAATTGATTGTCTGAACGTTTGAGTGTATGATAATTCGATTCCATAATATTAATTTATTTACACTAATGTGACGCAAACTTTATCAATATGTTACAGACTTTAACTAATTTTTTACACCTAGCTTTTCCAAAATCGTATCCATTAAGCACCATTTGGTTAAAGATGACTGTAATAAATTAGCGCCTACAAAAGCGGTAAACCATAGCCAATTTTGATTGACGTATATAGCTAATAACAAACTGATTAAAATAAATGTTCCTGCTATACCTCTAACTATTCTATTTTTCATAATTAATTTTTAAATATATTTTTCAATAGGTAATACAACTCCTCTGATAGGATTATTAGTTTCAATTTTTGAATTAAATTCTGCAATAAGATGAAATAAACGCTCTATCTGCTCTTCTTCGGTAAATGAGAAAAACATATGAGACTCGCTCCCTCCCTTAACACTAGGAAACCAACTCGATGTTGCCAACAAGTTTGGAATGTTTTTATAGCCATCTATATCTGACGTACTAAAACTATCTATATTGGCACTTTTGAATAATTTCAAAACTTCATTTTGAAACTCTTCTACTGCTGTTACAATAACTAATTTCATATTATTTATATTTTCCGTCAGTTCGAGTGATTTCAACTTGTTGAAATTGTATCGAGAACTTATTCAACTTCTCCATATAATTGATCATTCTTCGCAATCACTCGAAGTGACTTTTTTTATTCGTGATTTTTACGTTCTATCATATAATACACTAAAGGCACAACTAATAAGGTTAATACAGTCGAAACGATAGTTCCTCCCATTAACGAAATAGCTAATCCTTGAAAAATTGGGTCAAACAAGATGACGAATGCACCTATGACTACTGTTCCAGCAGTTAATAAAATTGGTGTTGTACGCACTGCTCCTGCTTCTATTGCAGCTTGTTTTAATGGCACGCCTTCTTCTAATCTTAAATTGATAAAATCGATGAGTAATACCGAATTACGAACCATAATTCCCGCCAAAGCAATCATACCAATAAATGATGTTGCTGTAAAAAATGCGCCCATTAACCAGTGACCTAGAATAATTCCAATCATAGATAATGGTATGGCAACCATCATCACTATTGGTGCTTTAAAGTTTTGGAACCAACCTACAATTAAGATGTAGATTAAAGCAATTGCTCCTAAAAAGGCTATTCCTAAATCTCTAAATACTTCCAAGGTAATTTGCCATTCTCCATCCCATTTTACGGTGTAATCATCTTCAAATTCTGGCTGTCCTAAATACATTTCGTTAATCTCGTAACCTTGTGGTAATGGAATTGCTTTTAGCTTCTCTTCCATTCCTAAAATAACATACGCTGGACTTTCTAATTTACCAGCCATATCAGCTAACACATAAACCACACGCTTTTGATTTTTACGGTAAATGCTTTTCGCACTTGTAGTTTCAGTAATATCAACCAAGTCTACAATCGGAACTAAGTTACCTTGTTGCGATTTCACTTTTAGCTGTGAAATATCTTGAATAGTTGACTTTTCCTTTTCATCTAAAGCCAATACTAAACCGATTTGATTTACAGCATCTTCGTCATATAAAACGGTTAACGGTCTGTTTGATAATGCCATATTCATCGTGTATGCAATTTGCTTTGGTGCTACACCGTAAAGCATTGCTTTTTCTTTGTCTATAGTGAATTGAAATTCTTTTTGATCTGCTTCTACCATCCAATCCACATCAACAACATCTTCTGTGTTATTTAAAATGTTTTGAACTTCGTTAGCAATCTCCATTTGCTTATCATAATCAGGACCGTAAATTTCAGCCACTAAAGTTGATAATACTGGTGGACCTGGTGGTACTTCAACAACCTTAACATTCGCATTATATTTTGAAGCTATCTTTTGAATTTCGGGACGTAATAATTTTGCAATATCGTGAGATTGCGTACTTCGCTCTCCTTTATCAATTAAATTCACTTGTATATCTGCCATATTGCTTCCACCGCGTAAATCATAATGACGTACTAAACCATTAAAAGTAATTGGCGCCGAAGTCCCAATATAATTTTGATAGTTAACCACTTCTGGTCGCGTTGATAGGTATTGCGAAATTTCTTGAGCAACAACTGCTGTTCGCTCTAAGGTTGTCCCTTCTGGCATATCAATCACTACCTGAAATTCGTTTTTGTTATCAAACGGTAACATTTTTACAACTACCGAATTGGTAAAAAACATCACCATTGTTCCCATTAGCAAGATGAAAGTCAATCCTAAAAACAACCAACGTTTTGAAGAACTTTCAATTAACGGACGTTCAAATTTTTCGTAGAATTTGTAAATTTTAGTGTCTTCTAATGGCTTCTTAGGCTTTTCTGCTACGCCTTTCTTGTCTTTTTCACGCAAGAAAATATAACCTAAATATGGTGTAATAGTTAAGGCAACAAATAATGATAATATCATCGCAATAGACGCTCCGATTGGCATTGGCGCCATATATGGTCCCATTAATCCAGACACAAACGCCATAGGCAATACCGAAGCAATTACAGTGAATGTTGCCAAAATAGTTGGATTACCTACTTCGTTAATGGCATATAAAGCTGCTTGTTTAAATGGTAAGCGTTTCATTTTAAAATGCCTATGCATATTTTCGGCAATGATAATGGAATCATCTACCACAATACCAGTTACAAATACTAACGCAAACAAGGTAATTCGGTTAAGTGTATAATCCAACATATAGTAGCTTAACAGCGTTAATGCGAATGTAATTGGCACCGATAAAAACACGACCAATCCACCACGCCAACCCATTGCCAACATCACAACAAATGTTACTGCGATGATAGAACCAATAAGATGCAATAGTAATTCTGACACTTTATGAGACGCTGTTTCACCATAGTTTCTAGTAATTTCTACGTGAACATCATCAGGTATTAAAGTTTTACGTAAATGCTCTACTTTATCAATAATGACATCTGCAATTTTCATCGCGTCTGCACCTTTACGTTTGGCTACAGAAATAGTTACAGCTGGATATTCTGATTTATAATCGCTCGCTTTTTCGCTAGCTTGACCAAAACCAAGACTAACGTAATTTTGTGGCACTTCTGGACCATCTATAATTTTCGCCACTTGCTTTAAATAAATTGGCTGATTTTTCTGAACACCAACGACTAAATTTTCAACATCGGTCATCGATTCTAAAAACTTACCAGTGTTTACAACAAATTCGGTATCATTTTTATCAAAAGTTCCGCTATTTAATTGAGCGTTGTTGGCTTTAATCATTTTAGAAACTGATAAAAAGTCTAAGCCTGCACTCGCTAATTTGTCTTTATCTAAAACGACACGTATTTGACGTTCTCTTCCACCTATTTTGTGCGTAATGGCTACGTCATTCACTTTTTTAATTTCGGCTTCTAATTCTTGAGCCATTTGCCCTAATTGGAAATCGTCATAATTCTCACTCCATAACGTCAATCCTAACATTGGCACATCATCAATAGCACGTGTTTTTACTAACGGAAACGTTACGCCTTCCGGCATTTGATCCATATGCTTATTGATTTCGTTGTATAATTTCACAAAAGAACGCTCAATATCTTCACCCACATAAAACTGAACGATGACCATTCCCTGCTCTTTCATAGATGTAGAATACACATATTCCACACCTTTTATATTCGAAATTAATTGCTCTAAAGGCTTGATCACTCTAGACTCGACCTCGGTTGGACTTGCGCCAGGATAACCAACAAAAATGTCTGCCATAGGCACATCTATTTGCGGCTCTTCTTCACGAGGAATTAGAAACGAGCTGTACACACCAATGACCATAAAAACAATCATTAAAAGCACTGTAAGCTTGGATGTCATAAAGACTTTGGCAATTTTTCCTGCTAAACCTTCTTTCATTTTTTCTTGAATTTCTTGTTAATGCTTACCGCGATTGCTTATTGAATATTGATTTTTGCTCCGTTATACAACTTTCCTTCAGCTGAAACGATATAACTTTCATTGGCATTTAAACCAGATAATACTTCCACTTCATTTCCAAATGCTCTACCTAAACGCAGCCAACGCAAAATGGCTGTATTACTTTGGCTTACCGTATAAACTCCACTTAATTGACCGTTGTTTACAATAGCTGCTTTTGGTATTAAAACCGTTGAAGTTTCAGCTTTTCTCTCTACAGGAAATTGTACCGTTGTGAACATACCTGATAGAATTTTTGCATCGGTTTTATCTAATGCTATTTTCACTAAATATTGTCCGCCTGTTTGTGCTGCAGATGTACTTACTTCGGTTACTTTTCCAGAAATAGTTTGGTTAATAGATTTTACATTTACACTTACTTTTGAATCTTTTTTTATTTCTGAAATTTCGGTTTCTGGAACCATTGCAACCACTTCAAAATCGCCTGGTGCTTCTATTGAAATTAAAGGCAGACCTGGATTTGCCATGTCTCCTTTTTTTACATTTTTGCTTGTAACAACTCCGCTAAAAGGTGCTGTAATATTGGTATAAGCAAATTGTGCATTAATTTCGTTTTTCATTTGTTTTGCAGCTTCAAGACCTGCTTTTGCCATCTCGTAATTGGCTGTCATATCATCCATTTCTTTTTGAGAGGCACTGTTTTGAGCAAATAGCGACTTAAAACGCTCGTAATCTTTTTTAGCGTTATTAAAAGCTGCTGTAGCTTTTGTAATATTTGCATTTACCTGAGCCTTTTGCGCTAGTAAATCAGCATTATTAATTGCTACTAACAATTGTCCTTTGCTTACTTTATCGCCAACATTTACAGGTACGTTATTGACGTAACCCATCATTCTTGTACTTAAATTAGCACTGTTTTCGGCTTGAATTTTTCCGCTTACCGCTAAAAATGGACTGTCATTATTGTCGCTAACCTGTGCTACTTTTACTGGAATAGCTGGCGAGTTGTCTGCAACTGCTTTTTTGTCTTCGCTACCACAACTTAACAATCCTAGTAAAGTGATAACGGCAAATAATTTATGTATAGATAATGTCTTCATTTTAGTTTATGGTTAAAAAATTTAAATACGCTTTTGTGCTATTATATTCAAAAATGGTTTGGTAATATTCGAGTTCTTTTTGTGCAAATTGTGTTTCTGCAATAAGCAAATCTGTTGTTTTTTCTAAGCCTTCTTTAAATCGGTTTGTTCTAATTCTTAAAGCTTCTTTAGATTGCTCCATGGCTAATTTTGATAACTCTAGTTTACTTTCCATATCCTGAAGTAATCGCTTAGTTTTATTCAGTTCTAATTGACTTTTGGAAACATATTGCTGATACTCTAATTTTGATTTTTCTAGAGTAGCCTTAGATTTTTTGGCTTTTCCAAAACGTTTGGTACCTTGAAGGATGTTCCATTTTAATTCGGCACCAACCAAATAACCATCAGCACCAAACTGAAATAAACTATCGTCATACAATTGATAACTACCAAAGGCATTCAATGTTGGTAGAAATGTCATTTTATCTGACTTGTACATAGTTTCTCTTGAATTGGCTGCTAATTGCATCGCTTTTATGTCAGCGCGTTCTTCATTAAGACTTTTATCCGTTTCTAAAACGGTCGTTTCCAACTGCAGAGAGTCCTGAGGTTTTAAAACGACATCTGAAGTATCATTCATTAAAAATGATAAGTAGTTTGAAGCGTTTTTTACATTACTCCTTGCTGTTTGTAATTGATTCTTTACCTCTGTTACTCTCACTTCAACCAAAAGCACATCAGATCTTTGCAAATAGCCTTGGTCAAAACTGTTTTGTGCCAATTTTAAATTTGCCTCTGTTGCTTCTAACGCTTTTTCTAATACAGCCACAGCCTTATATGCCAATTGCAATTGCATATAGGCATTTTCGACTTCAAAATTCACATAATCCTTAACTCTGTCTGTTTGCAAAGCCATGGCTTCCATTTTATACTTCGCGGCTTTACGTTGGTAAAACCCATCCATATTAATTAAGGGTTGCTGAAACTCAAAAACCGTAGCATAATTTTGAATTTGACTAGGATTGTTTAACGCATCTGGATTAAAATCTGCTTGAGTTACAATCTCTTGATTTAGCTTAGATCCAAATGCCATTAATGGATTTGTTGTAGCTATTGCAGTATGAGACACACTAATGTTTGGTAAAAACACAGCATTGGTCTGTCTGTAATCTGCTTTGGCCTCATTAAAAGCTTCAACCGAAATCTTTATCTGTTGATTTGCCTCTGAAACCCTATTTAATACTTCTTCTTTAGAAATAGGTTGTATTTCCTGAGCATTATAACTAGATATAAAACCTATACAAATGAAAGTGATTAGATATTTTAGTTTATACATGTTGCATTTTAATTTATTTCAAAATTAAGGCGAGCTTTAGTTTTACTTAGTAACAAAGGTTACTAAAGCAAGAAGCACCTTTAAAAAAAGATGCTTCTTAACACTAACCAAAAAAACTAGTTAACCAAACTAGTCGACCTTTCGCGTTCCACCATGTCCTCCTGCAACAACAATCATTATTTTAATACTCAAATAAATGAATTTAAAAAACTGTAAAATAGGATTCATCATTTTAAAACGCTGATATTTTGAAATTCTTTGTGTCATAATTTTTAATTTTTTATTCAGGAATCAACCACCAAAATGGACGCATTTTTGCTTTGTATATAAAGGCATAATGCAATGCCAATTTTAGCCAATGACCTGCCAAGCCAATCTCTCCAAAGGTTTTCCCTAATTGTCGCCCTTGTGTTTTTGGATATTTCTTATAATCTGGCACAATCGGATACGTTGTAATACTTACTCCACTACCTTGTGTCATTCCATAACCTGCAGAAGCGATACAAGCTGCTCCCATGTTTCCTAAACTACCTTTGTGGTGCAGTGACTCTTTACCAGATTTTATACTATCAATAATATTATCTGCCACTAATTTTGCAGTAATACCAGATGGCATACCTGTACGAGGTGGCGACGGAGAAATGGCTGTACCATTTTTACTCTGTCTTGGTTGGGATATAGCATGTGGAGGTGCAAATGCTATACCTGGTGCAAAAATGTTTTTATAGTTTGGATTTTGATAGGTTTCTGGCCAATCTTGTACAGTCCATTCTTCATATGGTTTTGAAGAATAATCAGCATCCACAATCATAAAGCCTTTAAACAACTTTTCTGTAATGTCATTATTATTTTTATCATAAGCTTTAAAACCATGACCTGAAAATGCAGGAATTAACATTGCAAAATCATAGGTTTCGTTTTTAAACTCACCGTCAAGATTTTCGTAATGCGCAATTCCATCTTCAATTTTATTAACACCTGCTCCTAAAATCCATTTTATGCCTCGATCCTCAAAAATCATTTCTACCATTTCACTAGACTTCATGGTCATGCCATGATAACTCATTAGCATACCATCCATACCAAAGTCTCCTAAATGATATTCATTAGATATCCACGTAATTTCAGCATTATCTCTTACATCATGACGTCTTAGTTCTTGCTCTACATTGAGAATGTATTCAAAAGCAGCGCCTTGACATGTTGCTTTTCCGTGTCCAGTACCGATAAGAATTTTAGCTTTTTCTCCTGATTTTAGTTTTTGAATTACTGCGTTTAAACCTTCCCATGCATGCTCTGCATGACCATAAGTACAAACAGAATACACTTTATTTTCTCCTGGAATTAATCCTTCGGTCGCTTCAAAATTTAGTTTAGGACCAGTAGCATTTATTAAATAATCATAGGTTATTTTCTCAGTTGTTCCTTTTTTATCACCAAATACATACTCCGACAGTACATAAGGTTTTGACTCCTTTGCATCTCCTTCCGGATGAAAAGTAATTGCTTTAGCCTGTTTATATGTAATTCCTTTTTTCTTGTATAAAGGTGCCAAAGGAAAAAGTACTTGTTTAGATTTCATTCTACCAATACCAACCCAAATATTAGATGGTATCCATTGATAATTACTGTTAGGCGATACTACAACAACTTCGTGCTCCTTTGATAGCTTTCGTCTTAAGTGAGACGCTGCTACATGCCCTGAAATTCCGGCTCCTAAAACAACTATTTTTGACATGATATTTTTCTATATGAATCAAAGTTAAAGCCAATTCAACTTCTAGATGGTTACAATTGTTACATAAAAAAAGCACCTTAATAGGTGCTCTTTTCATAAAAACAGTTATTGCTCATACCTTAATAACTGGTATCGTCTAGTTTCACTTTACCATGAAATGTTTTATATAAAAATAAAAAGTATCCTGCCAAAAGTGGAGCGCCTATTAGTACAATGGTTAACATAATGCCTAAAGATTTCTGAGAAGAAGCTGCATTATAAATAGTAACACTATACTCTGGACTAATTGTAGAAGGTAACAATACTGGATATAACTGAAATGCTACCAGCATTAATAAAAATGCCATAATCAATGATGAAAATATCAAAGCATGCGAATACTTCTTCTTAGAGACCAACCTTGGCACATTTGCTACTGCTAAAAACGCCAAAATGGGCAAAACAAAAAATACAGGTTGCTCTTTAAATTTATCGGTTACGCCATGTAGAAATGTTAGCGTGTATAAAGATGTAATGGCAAAACTTATAATAAAGAATATCATACCTTTTTTAAGTAAAAAGGACAATCTGTCATGTAGTCTACCTTCAGTTTTTAATAGTAGAAAAATAGCACCTTGTGTCATAAAAATAGATAAGGTGGTAAATCCTACCATCAAGGCATAAGGATTTAAAAACGAAAAGAAAATACCTCCTTTATATTCAAAATTTTCATGAAGCTCAAAGCCTTGTAACACATTACCCAAAACAACACCAAGAAGAAATCCGATTAAGGTATTGGATACAAAATAGATAATATCCCAAGTTTTTCGCCACCATTTCATTTCTTCTGCACTTCTAAATTTTATGGCAGCAGAGCGCAACACCAATAGCATTAAAAACAGCATGAATGGAATATACATTGCTGATAACATAGTGGCATACATTACTGGAAATCCTGCAAATAATGCACCTCCACCTATAATTAACCACACTTGGTTAGCATCCCAAAGCGGACCAATGGCATTAATAGCAATACGCCTACTTAAGTCTTTTCTTAAAAATAAATGCCATGCACCAGCACCATAATCAAAACCTTCTAAAATAGCATAACCCGAAAATAACAAGCCTACAACTAAATACCATAATGTTGGATAATCTATACCTAAAAATGTTTCCATAGTACTGCTATTAAGTGTATTTTAAAAATTCATCTGGGTTTTCAGCTTCATTATATGGTCCGTGTTTTATCTTTTTATTTAAAGAATAAAGAAACAGTAAAAATAATATTGCATATA
The DNA here is from genome assembly GCA_002722255.1 of Winogradskyella sp. GTDB lineage: Bacteria > Bacteroidota > Bacteroidia > Flavobacteriales > Flavobacteriaceae > Winogradskyella > Winogradskyella poriferorum. Next base: position 90,555 of record PBLD01000007.1, read on the forward strand.
CCACTAAAAACAAGATTAAAGAGAATAAAATTTGATTTGCAGAGACTTCTTGAGAAAAAGCTTCACTTGTTTTTAAGTGACCATAAACTACCCAAGGTTGTCTACCCATTTCGGCAGCAAACCAACCAACTTGATTTGCTATTTGAGGTAATAACACCGAAAATGCAAATATTTTAAGTAACCATTTTTTATCGAACAACTTTCCACGCCACCATAAATAAGAAGCGTAAAGGGTTAATCCTATTAAAAACATACCAATAGAAATCATGATATGATAAAACTGAAATACTGCATTAACTTGTGTTGGAATTTCATCTTTTGGAAATGCATTTAAACCTTGTATTGGCTCTTCAAAATCTTGATGTACCAAAAACGATAAACCACCAGGAATACCTAATCCGGTAACTTTTTGTGATTCGTCATCTACCCAACCAAATAAATACAAATCAGCTGCTGAAGATTTATCATAATGCCCTTCCATAGCTGCTAATTTTGCAGGTTGATTAACAGCTACACCATCTGCAGAACTATGTCCTGAAACTAATTGTGTTAGTGATATAATTGTTGCCACCAACAACGAGATTTTAAAGGCTTTTTTAGAGATTTCTACATATCGTCCTTTCAATAAATAATACGCATGTACACTCAATACCATAAAAGCACCAGCTAAAAATGCGCCTTGCCATACATGAATAATTCTATCTACACTCGAAGGATTAAAGACCATAGCCCAAAAATCGGTGACTTCTGCCCTAGCAGTTAATCCTTCACCAACAATATGATATCCAGCTGGTGTTTGTTGCCAGCTGTTAGCTACCACAATCCAAACCGCAGAGAACATAGATCCCAGAAATACACCTATAGTTGAAATGAAATGTACTTTTGGTGACACACGATTCCAACCGAAAATTAAAATCCCTAGAAAGGTACTTTCAAGACCGAAAGCAAATAAACCTTCTGCAGCTAAAGCACTACCAAAAATATCTCCTACATATTTGGAATATACAGACCAGTTAGTACCAAATTCAAACTCCATGATGATTCCGGTTGCAACACCAATACCAAAGGTTATGGCGAATATTTTCAACCAAAAACGTGTTAAAATTTCATACTGTTTTTTACCTGTTTTTAGGTATAAGCCTTCAAAAATCACCATGATTAAACCTATACCAATACTTAAAGGTGGATAGATATAATGAAAAGCTACTGTGAAGGCAAATTGGATTCTGGCAAGGATTTCGGTATCCATAATTGTGAATTTAAAACAAAAATACGATTGACTTTAGATGTAATCTGTAATAAATATTACATAATTGAAATTTTAACATTTTTCGGAAATAGTGCTATTTAAAATTGGATACTGCTTCACTTAAATCGTATACTTTAATATTTTTCTTTAAGTTAGAAACTATACTACTTCCGGCAGCACTTCGGTATCCTCCTGCACAATGCACCACAATAGGCTTATCTGTAGGAATATCCTCTTCAGAATCTCTTAATTCATTTAGTGGGATAGAAATGGCACTATCGAAGATTTTACCCTCTTCTACTTCACTTTTATTTCTAATGTCTATTATGGTATAATGGTCTGGATGACTTTTAAAATCCTCTAAGTCAATTTTATCTGTAGATTCAAAATTTGAATCACCCAAAGTTATTAAACCTAGAAGTTGTTTTTCGTAACCAATTTTTGCAATTCGGTGTAGAATTCCGTCTTTGTCTTCTACTGAATTTAAAACTACGTAGAATTGTTCTTCAGGTTGTACTATAGAACCTAACCAAGTTTCTAGTTTATCATTTTCGGTTTCGGCTATAACATTTATACTTCCTGCAATGTGATTCTTTTTAAAATCGTCTTGATTTCTCACATCAATAATCAAAGAATCACTATCAAAATCTTCTACTCTAAAATGGAAATATGGTTGTGCGATATTAGCTTCATAATTATCTGCTCCAGTTTTATTAATGTCTACATTAAATCCAAAGTACGAAGGAATAAATGGTTGATCTTTTAAAATATGATCTACGAATTCATCCTCAGTTAAATTTTTGAATGCCCAATTTTCTTGTCGCTCTCTACCTAATGTACTTGAAGCATCAGTACTCATATTCTTTCCACATAATGAACCTGCACCATGAGCAGGATAGACTATGGTATTATCTGGCAAATGGTTGAATTTTGTTTGCATGGTCTGATACATGCTTTTGGCTAACTCTTCTCGCTTAGCTTTCATATTCCCAGCTTTTTCGCGCAAATCTGGTCTACCTACATCACCAATAAATAAGGTATCTCCAGAAAACATAGCATAATCATCATTGTTCTGAGCGATAATTGTAATGCTATCTGGTGAATGTCCTGGTGTATTAATGGCGGAAAACACAGTTGTTCCTAAATTATATGTATCTCCATCATCAAAAGTTTTGTGAGGATAATTAGCACCAACCAATTTACTAACAAAAATATCTGCTCCTGTTTCCTTATGAATTTGCAAATGGCTACTTACAAAGTCTGCGTGTGGATGCGTTTCGAAAACCGCTACGATTTTAGCATTATGCTGTTCTGCTAATTTATAATATGGTTTTGGATCGCGAGATGGATCTACCAAGGCCATCATATTATCGCTAATTATAGCGTAAGAATAGTGTGCTAAAGGTTTATCGTTGTATTGAATTATTTTCATTTTATTTTCTTTTTATAGTTACTTTTTAAAATAAAAAAAACGGCCTTAACTGCTAGAAAAGACCGATTTTTTTAAGAGTATTTTATAAGTTTTTCTTAGCCAAATACCAATCTACTTTTTCTAATGTGTCATCATTAATTCTTTCATTTAACTCATCTAAAGTTTTTGGTGGTCCAACGATAACTTTATCACCTTTTTTCCAATCTAAAGGCATTGCAACTTTATGTTTATCTGAAGTTTGAAGTGCTTCTAAAGCTCTTAAAATTTCATCCATATTACGACCTACATTTAATGGATAGTACATTATAAGACGTATTTTTTTACTTGGATCTATAAAGAACACAGCACGTACAGCAGCCGTTTCACTTTCGTTAGGTTGAAGCATTCCGTATAACTTAGATACTTTCATGTCTAAATCGGCAATAATTGGAAAATCAAAGTAAACACCTGTATTTTCTCTTACGTTTTGTACCCAACCTAAATGTGCATGTATACTATCTATACTTAGACCCATAAGTTCAGTATTAAGCGCATCAAACTCTGCTTTTCGAGTTGCAAAACCACTCATTTCTGTTGTACAAACTGGCGTAAAATCTGCTGGATGCGAGAACATTACTACCCACTTGTCTTTTGCAAAATCTGAAAATTTAATTTTTCCTTTTGTTGTTACTGCTTCAAAATCTGGTGCTTGATCGCCAATTCTTGGCATTGCATAAACTTTTTCTATTGTTTCTTCACTCATGATAAATTGTTATTTAAATAATTTATTCAAAATTAAAAAACAATAGCCTAAAGCTATGTAACGAATGTTACTTTAAGAGTAAAATCTAATAAGGAACTTTATCATGATTTTTTGTAAAATTTATGACGAATGTCAGTATGATAATTTTACAATAAGTATACTTTTGCAGAGCATGAAAATAGGTACTTACTTTCTTTCAATATTGCTTACCTTTCTTATTCTATCTAATAGTTTAAGAGTGTCTATTACCTATGCTTACTATAAACTTGATCCTGTTGGGTTTATAGAAACACTTTGTGAAAATAAGGACAAACCAGAGTTACAATGTAACGGTAAATGTCACCTTAAAAAAGTTGCTGAATCACAAGATAGCAGTGAAAAAACACCTGAAAGTATTGTAGATTTTAAAGAACTTTTGCTAGTTTCTTATCCTAAAGAAGATATTAAGCAGCTTAATGAGTTTGTTCTTAAAAAACACGCACCAAATTGTTATAACAATCTATATTCTTTTTTGAATACTGAAGATTGGTTTCATCCGCCACGAGTATAATTTCCTTTTTTAAACGTAGATAATATCTACCCTTATTTTTTTAAAAATTATAATTATACTATAAATGAAAACATTGTATAGTTCACTGTTATGTGTACTACTTACTGCTGTGTCTTATGCTCAAAAAGAAACAGAGCAAGACACCTTAAATAAAAAAACAACAAAGCTAAATGAGGTAATAGTTACAGGAAATAAAAAAACAGATCCTGTACTAACAATAGTATCTAACAAATATGCAGAGAATATTGTACAACCTAAAAACGTAGCAGATTTATTCAATAATATTGTTGGATTTTCTTCTATAAAACGAGGTAATTATGCCATTGACCCATCATTTAGAGCGTCTCAATATGAGCAGCTTAACATTCAATATGATGGAGGAACTAAAGCGATGCATGCTTGTCCTAACCGAATGGATCCGATTACAACACATATTATTCCTGAAGAAATTTCAAAAATTGAAATCATAAAAGGACCATATACTGTAAGATACGGACCTACGTTTGGTGGAGTCATTAACATGGTGACCGAAAAACCAAATTATTTGGATTATGGATTACATGGCAAAATTTCTGGAGGCTATGAAAGCAATGGCAATTCTTTTGTGAATATGGCTCAACTACAATACATACAAGAAAAATATGATATTGTCGCTAATGCTGGATACAGAGATTTTGGTAATTATGAAGATGGTGATGGTACTGAAATTCCATCGTCTTTTAGAAGTACAGATTATGGTGTAAAAGTTGGCTATAACTTTTCAGAAAACCAACGCTTGCAAGCACACTGGAGACAGTCTTTTGGTAGAGATGTATTACATGCTGCTTTACCTATGGATACAGACTACGATAATAGTAGTATTATTTCATTAGACTATAAACTAGATAATATTGGCAAGGTTATTAAATCTGTAAATGCAAAGGCTTACTACAGCTATGTAGATCATTTAATGACCAACACAAACAGACCATCTTTTAACATGATGGAAGCAGCATCTAATGTTGATGCTACAACAACAGGTGGTAAAGTAGAGTTACATTGGCAACCTGTAAAAAGTTTAAATATCTTTTCTGGTATCGATATGCTTAATGTTACCAGAGATGGTAATAGAGAGCGTTTAGTGAAAGTAATGAATGGAAATCCATTACCTCAGCCAATGTTGTTTATAGACAAAGTTTGGCAAGATTCATACATCAATGACTTAGGTGTTTTTACTGAGGCTAAATACAGCGTTAGTCTAAACACAATTCTAACAGCTGGTATTAGATATGATAACGTTGTTTCAGACATTAAAGATCCTGAAGCAGATTTTGAAGCTATGTATGATTTAGAGAAACGAACAGAGCATAACATAAGTGCAACTGTTTCTGTCAAGAAAATCGTTTCAGACAACTTTACGATAGAAGCAGCTTATGGTCGTGGTGTACGCTCTGCAAATATGATTGAGCGTTTTATAAATCACTTTACTGTTGGACAGGATCCTTATGAGTATGTTGGAAACCCTAACTTGAATGCTGAAGTTAACAATCAATTTGAAATCGGTTTTAAAGGTTATGAACCACTGGAAAATGGTTTTGATACCTTTAAATATGAAGCGTCATTTTACTATTCATTTTTTGAAAATTATATTGTTGCTGTGGTTGATGAAAACTTAGACCGTAAGTTTATGCCAAACGCATTACCAGAACATGCCAAAGTGTTTAGAAATCTTGATGAAGCTTATAAAACGGGATTTGAAATAAAAGCAGAATTAGATTTTCTAAATGACTATTTTGTAAAAGGAGAGTTCGCCTATGTTTATGCAAAAAACAAAGATTTAAATGAGTCTTTACCACTTACACCTCCTTTTACAACACGTTTTTCAGCAGGTATTAAAAAAGAAAAGTATTGGGCAAACTTGCAGTACAATTTAGTATCTCAACAAGACAATATTTCAGAAAGTTTTGGTGAAACTACTACTAATGGCTATCAAACATTAGATGCGCGTATTGGCATTAATGCTTTTAAGAATTTTACTTTAGGAGTTGCCGTATTGAATATTTTTGATGAAACTTACAATAATCATCTCAATTTCTCATTTACTAATCAGGCTGATTTTGGTCGTGTACCAATTACTGAACCTGGTCGTAACTTTTCAGCATTTTTACAATATAGATTCTAAACTTAACCACCTATTAAAAATAAAAAGAAGCTCGATTATAAAAATCGAGCCTCTTTTTTTAGCCCAAAATTCAAGAAGAATTTCAAAATACTACACAGCTGAAAACCATGCAATACATAAAGTTAAATTAGTTTAGTTAGTTTCGTTACTATCTTTTTTCTTTTTTCCGCTAGACATAAAATTAATAAGGACGCCTACTAAAATTACACAGACTAAAGCAAACACAGCTATCATTATTACTCCGTTGCTGTGGTCATATATTAGTAAAGAGTTGTTCATTGGTTAATCTATTTATCGTTTACAAAAGCTAAAGTAGCTTCAAAATTTTACAATAAAGATGACTTTTGTCAGTAAATAAAAAAGCATCTTAAAATTTTTCAAGATGCTCCGTTATTATTAAATTTAAATTAAAGAATTGATTAGACCTCTTTTCCTTTCATCATTTTATTCCAGTATAAATATGGTAATCCATATTTTTTTAGCATCCATAATCTCCAGTGCTCTTTCTCACTGTTAAAGACAAGCATTTGCTTAAGTTTAGGATCTGGAATGAAGTTATTATCGTAATCAAATTCGGCTAAAATCATTTTACCATAGCCTGTCACTAACGGACAGGATGAATAGCCGTTATAAGATTTATTTCCTTTTTTGTCGTAGGCAATTAACTGACGAATATTATCAGAAACCACAGGAACTTGTTTACGAATAGCTGCACCAGTTTTAGCAGTTGGTAATGCTGCTACATCACCTAAACCAAATATGTTTGGATATTTATTGTGCTGTAATGTATGTATATCTACATCTAACCAACCTGCATCATTAACCAACGATGATTCTTTTACAAATTTTGGTGCAGTTTGAGGTGGTGCTAAATGAAGCATATCAAAAGGCATTTCAATAATTTGCTCACCAGACATTACTTCTCTAAGCTCATTATCTTCATTAATCACACACTTATTTTCGCCCGTACCAACACCTTTAAAAGTGACCATTTGGTTTTCTCCATCAATTTTTATTGGTGCATAAAATGGTTTAAAATGAATGCCATATTTACTAATAACCTGCATTAAACTCTCTCTAATTTCCTTAACTCCAAAAATTACAGAACCAGGTGTTGCAAAAACCACATTGCTCTTATTTTTAAGACCATTCTTTTTAAAATAATCTGCTGCTAAATATGCTATTTTTTGTGGTGCTCCACCACATTTAATTGGTGTTGTTGGTTGTGTAAAAACCGCATTACCTCCTTTAAAATTTCTTAAAACTTCCCAAGTATGTTTTGGGTCCGTATAATTACTACACACTACACCTTTTCCTAAAGATTCTGTTAAACCTTCTATGAGTGATGTATCCATTACCAATCCAGGAGATACAATTAAATAATCGTAAGTAATATTACCACTTTCTTTTGTTGACACTACATTTCCTTCAGGGTTGAAACCTGTTGCATAATCTTTAATCCAATCCACACCATCTGGCATTACAGAAGACATTGGTCTTTTTGTTTTTTCAAAATCATAAGTACCACCACCAACAAGCGTCCATGCTGGCTGATAATAATGCCACTCTGCTGGCTCTAATAAACCGATATCTAATGATTTATCTTTGGCTAATAAGTTGGCAGAAGTCATTATACCTCCTGTACCTCCACCAATTACTAAAATTTGATAGTGAGATTTCATAAATGTAAATTGTTTATTTAGTGTTAGTTAGTTATCAATCTGTTTAAAATTAGATTGTTTTCACTTAAAGAATGTAACCTTTGTTACATAAACGCCTATTTAATTAGACAGACACTAAAATTTGATTCCTTTTTTTATAATAACAACAAAAAAACAACCCTTTAATTAGAGAGTTGTTAAATCAATACATCGACAGAATATTACACTAATATTGAAAATTGAAGAACATGTGCAATTAGAACGATTATCTAAACCTAATCATTGCTGGTAATAATATTTATTAGGTCGTCTTTTTGAAGTAGGCCAGATTGTCTCCAAACTTGCTCGCCATTTTTGAATAACATGAGAGTTGGTACACCTCTAACTTGATATTTAGCAGCTAGAGATTGGTTTTTATCAACATCAATTTTTATAATAGAGACTCTGTTACCAAGATTATCCTTAACTTGTTTAAGGATCGGACTCATCATTTTACATGGTCCACACCACTCTGCAAAAAAATCGACTAAAACGAGTTTGTCTTTATTTATTATGTCTGAAAACTTGCTCATACCTTACTTTTAATTCTTTTTGAAAGATACATTCCAAATACCTCTTACCTGATTTTCTGAATAGCCTTTAGCCTTATCTTCAGGATATAGTAAAGTTAATGTTTTTAATACATTTGTCTTAATATTAGTTTCTGGTTTACCATGGCATTGCAGACACATTGTATTTGTTACAATCGGATAATACACATGAACATCGTCCTCTGTTTCTTTTACTATTGGACTAATTTCTTTTTCACTTGCAACCAGTGTTTTAAATGTTTTGATGTATTCTAACTCTTCTGAATTGGCTTTGTTTTTTTGATTTCGAGGTTTGTCGCTTACACGTTTTATACTTGCATTATGAACTACAGCCATACTATCAGTCAATGGATACGCTTTAACATTACAAAATTCTAAGGCTTCTAATGTTCCTTTTTTTTGAATTGTACCCATTAAGTTTTTTCCTAAAACAGCTTTGGTGGTTAAAGCATACTTTAACCCTCTTTCTCCATAAGGTAAATCTTCATAATTTGTTTGTGCTTGTTGCTGATGTTTACCTTTGCCCATTCCTTTACCTTGACCATTTCCATTGTGTTTTCCTTTTTCTTCATTAAAATGATCTTCGAACCATTCTGGTTGGTCGATGTCAAAATCAAACATGTAGTCAGCAATTTTTTCAATGGTCTCTTCTGGAAAAGCTTGTTTTGGCATTACTCCAAAGCGTCTAACAGCACCACGCATTTTGGCATCAGCCTCGTTTGGATTTTTTATCCAAGCTTGAATATCTTCAATAAATTGCTCTTTAGAAGTTTCATCCTCAATATAATGCTTTTTTATAGCTATCATTGGTGGCCCAATTCTATCATCATGACTGGCAGTTGGACTATGGCAAACGTAGCAGTTGGTTTCCATCAATTTTTTACCTGGATGATTATTGGCCTGCATGTTTTTTTCAAATGCAGATAGGTCTTTATTTTTGGAGTTATTGCAACTCAAAATAAAGACAGAAATGAATAGTATTAAAATGTACCTCATGTTGAAATTACTAATATCTTAATATACCTCCTTTTAAATCATAGATTTCAGTAAAGCCCATAGCTTCTAACTTCTTAGACGTTTGTCTGCTTCTACTTCCACTACGGCAGTATACATAAACAGCTTTATCTTTATTCAATTTATTAAACTCTACGTTGAATTTTCCAGAGATAAAATCTATGTTTTTTGCACCTTTTATATGACCTCCTTTAAACTCTGGTGGTGTTCTAACATCTATAAGTTGAACGTTTTTGTTTTCAACTTGCGCTTTAAATTCCTCTGGTGACAATAGTTTTATGGCATCACTCTGTGATGTTTTAGAACCAAATAATGAAGCAAAAAATGACATAAGAATAATTTTTATTTTTAACTATCGTAAAATTAGTTGTTTAACCTTTGGTGTAGCGTAACCTATGTTACACAAAAGGCATGTACTACAATAAAGAGTACATGCCTAATTAATTACAACTTAAGGGTTTTTATTTTAATGTTGATGGACACACATAATCTGTTGTTGGTATGTCCGTGTTCTTAATAGCACCATAACCGCCTGCTACGTCTACCAAATTATGTATACCTCTACTTTTTAGAATTGAAGCAGCTATTACAGATCTATATCCACCTGCACAATGCACATAGAAGGTTTTATCTTCTGGAAATTCGCTTAGGTAATTATTTAAATAATCTAGTTGTGTATTCTTAGCTCCATCCACATGTTCAGCAACATATTCACCTTCTCTTCTAACATCAAAAACAACATCCTTTTTATCTTCAAAGTCCTTTGCAAATTCTTCAGCAGAAATTGAAGTTATCATGTCGATTTCCATATTGGCAGCTTTCCAAGCTTCGAAACCTCCATCCAAGTAACCTATAACATTATCAAAACCAACTCTAGATAATCTGGTAACCACTTCTTCTTCTCTTCCTTTTGGCGCTACCAATAAAATAGGCTGTGTAACGTCTACGATTAATGCTCCTACCCATGGCGCAAAATTACCATCGATACCTATAAAAACAGAACGTGGAATATGTCCTTTAATAAACTCTGATTGATGACGAACATCTAATACAATAGCTTCAGTTTCGTTAGCAGCAGCTTCAAAAGCTTTTGGTGATAATGGATTTTGAGCTTTATCCATAACCTTGTCAAAGCTCTCGTAACCTTTAATATTCATTAGCACGTTCTGTGGAAAATATCCTGGTGGCTCTGTTAAACCGTCTAAAAGTTCTTCTATAAACTCTTCTCTGGTCATATCTGCTCTAAGTGCATAGTTTGTTTTCTTCTGGTTACCAAGTGTATCAGTAGTTTCTTTACTCATGTTTTTACCACATGCAGATCCTGCTCCATGATTTGGATACACAATTAAATCGTCACTTAATGGCATTATTTTATTACGCAAAGAATCGTATAAATGAGACGCTAATTTATCTTGAGTAAGTTCAGCTACTACTTTTTGTGCTAAGTCTGGTCTACCAACATCACCAATAAATAATGTATCACCTGTAACAATACCATGTTCTTTTCCGTTTTCGTCTATCAATAAATAGGTTGTACTTTCCATAGTATGACCTGGTGTATGGATGACTTTAACTTTGTAATTACCTACTTCAAACACCTGACCATCTTCTGCTACGATAGCTTCGTAGTTTGGCTTTGCAGTTGGTCCAAATACAATTTTAGCTCCTGTTTTTTCTTTAAGATCTAAATGACCTGAAACAAAGTCTGCATGAAAATGCGTTTCAAAGATATATTTGATTTTTGCATCGTCAAGCTTTGCTCTTTTAATATATGGCTGAACCTCTCGAAGCGGATCAAAAATAGCGGCTTCACCATTACTCTCTAAGTAATAAGCTGCATGCGCTAAACAACCTGTGTAAATCTGTTCTATTTTCATTATTATTTTGGTTAATGTGAATAAATTTCATTCAAATTACTAACACTTCGAAAAATAAGCTGTAACAAAAGTTACATTGTTAATTCCTTATAAATAATGTAGATACCCATTATTAAAACGAACCAACCGAAGCCTTTTTTTAGCTTTTTACCTTCAATAAAATTAGATAGGTAAATCCCTAAAAATATTCCAATAACAGATATGGATGTAAAGGTTAAAAGGAATGTCCAATCAATGTCTAAATTTTCAACATCACCAATAAAGCCAATCAATGATTTTATAGCAATAATGAGTAATGAAGTAGCTACAGCTTTTTTCATTGGGAGCTTGGCTAGTAATACCAATGCAGGAATAATTAAAAATCCACCTCCTGCTCCAACGATTCCTGTAATAACACCAACGATTATACCTTCTGTAACGATTAATGGATAATTAAAAACTACTACGGAATCAGAAACTGCTTTAGCCTTTTTATTCTTAATCATAGATACCGAAGCAACAAGCATAACGATGGCAAAAAAGATCATAATACCTATGTTTTTTGTAACCAAGAAATCACCAACTCTAAACAACTCTTCTGGAATTGCTGGTACCAAATATTTTCTTGTAGTATAAACGGCAATAAAAGCTGGTATAGCAAAAACAATGGCTGTTCTAAAATCTACTAAGCCCTTCTGAATATTTCTTATAGCACCAACCAAAGAAGAAACACCAACTACAAAAAGAGAGTATGCTGTTGCCGTAACAGGATTTACAAACAGTAAATAGACCAAAATAGGAACAGTTAAAATAGAGCCTCCACCTCCAATGAGACCAAGAACAATACCAATAATTAAAGCTCCTATATAGCCAAAAATTTGATTTAAATCCATAAATAATTTAGTTAGTGAAAGTTCAAAGCTAATAGAGAACTAAACTTATATACGTAACAATTGTTACAATGTAGTAATTGTAGACCAAAGATTAATTTTTATAGTCAACTGATTAATTTTAATTTGACGAAATAAATGCGTATTTTCTTCAAAATACGCAATTTATCGTATGGTTTCATTAAGTAACTTTTTTGATTTTTGTATAAACTTTAACATCATGAAGAACCTACTAAGCCTTATTATTTTAGCAATATTTAGTTTAAGTATTTCTGCACAAGAGATAGATTTTGTAAATGCACCTGTTAATCCTATTGGATTTAAACAGAAAAAAGAGCATTATAAATTGAAAGGTGATATATATGCATCTGAGGGAAAAATCTTTGATAGAAAAGGTAACCTTGTATATAATTTTGGAACGAGATATTATTATGACAATTCAGGTCGAATAACAGGAAACAACTACAATGATGAGTTTGAATATGACTACCGAGGAAATATTATTCGTTTCAAATACCCATCTGGTTCTGAGTATAATTACCAATTCAACAGCAAAAACCTATTAACATACGAGAAAAACACCTATGGTGATGAAAAGACCTATAAATATGATAGTCAAAATCGTGTAACTGAAATGGTACACAAAAAAAAGGGCGTACTAAACCTAACCAAATATTTCAGCTATGAAAAAGCAGGTAATATTATAATAGTGACTACAAGAACTGCATATGCTGATGGAAGACCAAATTATACAAGTAAAGTACATTATCGCAATGGCTATTTAGTTAAGGAGGAAGTAACATCAGGTATTTATGAATACGTTGTAGAAACTGATTCTAATGGGAATAAGATTAAATTCTATGACGCAAATAAAGAAGACCCTAGAGTATTTGAATCTTATAATCGATATTATAGCGATATCAACAAACCGCTAAAAATAGAACTTGGATATTATATTCCTGGTGGTCTTAAAACAGGGAATAAAAAAGAGGCTGTTTACATTAATGGAAATCATGCTAAAGATATAGCTATAAGCAAAGGTATGAAGCCCAATGAAAAAGTAATATACGATGGTCTTACAGAAACCTATTATTCTGTTCCAGACTTTATAGACACAAATCACACTTTAGATACTCGTGTTCCTGTTACAACTGTTCTGTCTAAAAACTTACCATATATTAACTATGCTTACGATGGAAAGTTCATTAACTATGTTCATGGTTACAACAGAGTAAAATCAAGAGAGTTTTCTTTCATTGGCCCTCACATGATTGACTACCGCATAGATAAAAGTAACGGTATTACTTATATTATTGATGACTATAAAAACATTAAGTACAAGGAAATAAAACCAATGCGTGTTTTTACGACCGATACGTCTTCAATAGTTTATAACCGTAATCTAGAAACAGAGAATTTTTATGTTGTGGTAAAAGGGAAGCATATTGATTATAAAAAAGCAACGTTTGAATATCTAGAAAACGGAGATCCTGTTATTTCTATTGATAACAAACCTATGTACGTTCTTAATGGTTTTGCAGCAGCAAGAGAAAATAAAGTTTTTAAAGGAAGTCTTTATAATAATGAACTGAACACCAATAAGACATCATCAACACAAGTAACAAATACATCTAAAACTACGAGTACAACATCTAGTAGTTCTAGTTCTTCGGGATACCAATGTATAGAAGGAGATTGCACCAATGGTTGGGGAAAAATAAAACTTCCAGATTCTGAGACGGAGTCTACATTTAGCAATGGTGCTCTTAATGGTGTTACTTACATAAGCTATTCTAATGGAGGTTCTTATCATGGTGAGTATAATGACAACAGACGTGATGGTACTGGGTTTTATTATTGGTCTTCAACAGGTAACACCTACATAGGACAATGGAAAAACGGCAAGCAAGATGGATATGGGTATGTTATTGATAAATATGGCAATATAAATAGTATGGGGAAATACGCAAACGGTGAGTTTGTTAAAAATCTGGGAACAGATTACAAGTCTAAAAAAGTTTCTGGTAATTGTATGGGAGATTGTAGTAATGGATTCGGAAAGTACACATACAGCAACGGAGACGTCTATATTGGTTTTTTTAACAACGGTTACCGTGCTCACATAGGTACATACTATTGGAAAAACAATAGTTCATACACAGGCGCTTACTCAACAAACGGAAAAAGAAATGGATATGGTAAATATACCTATGTAGATACTTCCGTTTATAAAGGTATATTTATTGATGATAAAATTGATGGCTTAGGAAAAATGAAATATGCCAAATCTGGTAATGTAGTTAATGGTGTTTTTAATAATAACGGAGCCAAGGTTAAGGATTATTAATAAACGATAGAGACTTATTGTCTTTGCTGATATAGAAAGTCATAAATCATTGATCCTAATTGCTATTTGAATAAGCTATTAGTTGTCACCAAGTATTATCTCTTCTATTTTTTTAAAGTTTGCTGTATTTGGTACATGTTTAGACCCTTTTAGTAGCAGAACTTTATGCAACGATGAAAAGATATTCTGGGCTCTTTTTATCATCTTTTTTCCTGGAAACATAAGGTCGTTTTCACAAGCAAAAATGGTAATTGGTGTTTTTATGCTTTTAGCTGAATCTTTAGATATTACTGGTAGTGGAGAGAAATCCATATTACAATGCTGAAATGTAAATGACATGTATTTTAATGCAAAATCATCATACTCTGAAAACAAAGCACCCATTACCTTTTTAATATACTTTGAGTTGTTAGTTTTTATAAACTTTTTTAAAGGTATAAACATTTTCCATAAACCTATTAAAGGATTACCATTTACAATATAAACTGGTGCAATAAGAAAGGCCTGTTTTATTAATGTTTCATTAAACTCTAAGGCCTTTAAACTAATAAAACCACCAAACGAAAAACCAACTAAAGTAACCTCTTTAAGTCCTAGTTTTATAATGATTTCTATCAGCCATTTCCCATAATCTAAAGACTTCATGTCTAATCTATTCTCAGCACTTTTATTGGGCTGTGCTAATACATCAATAGCATAGACACAATATTTTGAAGACAAACTTGGAAAAGACTCCAAAATTTGTGGCGCACAACCTCCAGTACCATGAATAAGCAGAAGTGGAGGCAAATTTGTATCACCAACACTTATGATATTGGTTATACCAAACTTGGTTTCTAATAGTTGTTCAGAATAATCTATTGAGAGGTCTTCAAGCTTTTGATGATATAGGTCTAAGATTTTTGATTTTCCTGCTTCCGATTTAAAAAACATAAAGTGTTAGTTTTGGATTGATGTTTGAAAAGGCTCTGTTTGAAAATTAGAATCTAATTGGTTGAACCATTTTTACTCTTTTCCTGTTTATTCAATTCAAATTCTTTTGTTCGCTTGATCTGTTCTTCAAGATTCCATTCAAAATCGAATCTATTCTTTAGAAAAATGGCAATAGAATCTAAACCAATTGCTGTTCTTCTTTTATCTATATTTTCTGGATCAAAAACTGGCCAAAGATTAAAACTTTTAGTTTCTGGATAGTACTTCATCTGTCCACCATAGATTTGTAAATCGCCTCGTTCAGTTGCAATTCTGTCTTCTGCTCTAACCAAAAAGCGTGGTTCTAACTTTTTGTCTTTTACAGCTTGTCTCATCATTGGAAGGTATTGTATTCGAACTTCATTATCTGAGTGTTGAATAACATTACATATAGTCCAATTACCACGTTCTCCAATCATATCTTTAGTTGGCCAACCATGTTTATCTAGAATTTTTTTCACTCTATCTTCATTAACTATATGATTTTTATCTATAATCAACTGCTGTTCTTTTACTAGCTCTGAGTCAACACCATGTACAGCCATTAAAGAATCTCTTAGTCTTATTGGCTCTTGTTCTGTTTTCCAAATGTCATCAATCAGTGCTATTAAGTTTTCTTCCTTAGCCTCTTTGGTTTTAGTAATACAAGAACTAAAAACTAATAACACTAAAAGAGTCAATAAGTAATATGGTTTTTTCATTTTCTTATACTTTTTAATTACTAGGTTCATTTATTGAACCTTATGTTATTATGTTCATTATTTTACAACCAGCTAAAGCCTAATCCTACATTAAAGATTACTGCATCTCTATGTGCATCACCATCTAAAGACGTACGCCCTAAAACTAATTTAGACTGAACATTAAGTGCAAAATTTTTCTTTTTATAAATCTCATAACCTGTACTTGCCATAACAGCACAACCAAAGTTCCAATCGTCATTTACATTGTCTTTAATATCATATAATGCTGGTGAATCTATAGCTAAACCAATTCCGCCATGAATCCACCATCTATCTTTTACCCAATATTGAACGGATGGAATAAAGCCACCAAAGTTTCTGTCATTATCTTGAAATTCGTATATATTTCCTGGCATAGCAACAGTAATGGCGAGTTTTTCGTTTAACATGTAACCAAACTTTAAATCTGGAAAAACGAATGTCCCTTGAGATTTGTCGAAGGTTTGAATACCCTCACTATCTTCTATACTGATAATACCTCCACCTACTACAAATTCGAAGATAAAACCATCTCGTTGTGGTATAGGTTCAGGATTTGTGTTTTGTGCATGTGCTGTGCTAGATAATAATACAAAGGCTACACAAGCCATTCTTAATAAAATTTGTTTTTTGATTGTTTTCGTTTTAATTGATGTCATTATTGTTCGTTTTTTGATTAATAATTGATTGATGATTTTTAAATTCAAAGTGCAAACTTCCAGTAAAAAACAGATGTCTAAATATTAAAGTATCTGAACTGTTGACTTAGGATGATGAATTGTAGATTTTCTAATACATAGTTCTCTATAATTTTCAACCCATCATGTGATCTTTATTTATGAAAGCTGAAAACAGTTATTGTAAACAGGATATTTTATTTATTAGAATTCCAAATAGGTAAAGAAATACTACTGTTACCTGTAAACGTTATTTTTAAAGGAATTTCGGCATCTTTAATGCTTTCGCTGTTTACATCTCTACCTGTGCCGTAATTTATTTGAGCATTGTTGTTTTTATTGACGTTAACAACTACAACAATCCGACTACCTTTCTGTATTTTTTTGCTAATCAATTTAGAATTATCAAAAGACACTTTCGTCATTTCGTTCGGTATAAGTAAATTTCTATGCTCTCTGTCTTTAGCAAAGCTAGCTCTACCTATATAATAGCTTAAATGAAAGTATTTGTTTTCTGGTGTTAATTGATAAACTATAACAGAATAGTCAACATCTTTTTTATTGATCGAAAACTCTAGATTTCCTGTAAAAGAACCATTGATAATGACATCTTCTTTTAGAGCTTCCGATTTAAAAATTAAACCATCATTTAAGTTTATGTTGTCTTTTTCTAAAGGCCATGGATAATATTCGGTATTAGTCATGCTTTCTCTATCTTTAAAATCAACTTTCATATCGATTTTAGAAAGATTTTCTTCCGACTTTAACCCATAAAAACCGTCTATTTTTGTGGCACTTAAATGAAATTTTAAGGTATCATTTGTCATGGCACTTAAACTCGGTTTATGCATCCAAGTATCTGTATCCATCACTTGAAAGTTTACTTTATGTTTTAAAATACTTGGTTTTTCTTTTCCGTTTAAAACATAATCAAACCATTGGTAAATAATATCTTCTTCAATATTGATTAATGCAGATTTGTCTAATTTATAATTCCTTAAACTTTCTTGAGGCTTCGATTGTGCTGTCCAATGATCATAAGGGCCAATTAATAAATAATGATTCGGGTTTTTTGCGTATTTATGATGTTGATTGTAGTAATACATCGCGCCTCTTTGTGAATCATCATAATAACCTGTAATCGTTAAAATTGGAATATCAATCTTAGCGAACTCCTCCTTATATGGAATCATTTTTTTCCAATAATCATCATAACTTGGATGTTGCATGTAGGTGTTCCATAATTTGTTTACTTCGCCATCTAAACTATCCAATTTGTTATATGCAACTCCGGTTTTATACCAAGTGTTTTTTAAGGTATTCCAACGATTAAAATCATTTGAAGCTTCAAAATCTAAAAACTTGTTGTTAGTGACATAAAAATTCCAAGAATAGGAATAATTATGCAGTACATTATTTTCCATCGGATAATCGATTCCAGGCGCAATGGCTACCATTGGAACAATTGTTTTTAGTGCAGGATGTACTTTGTGTTTCATAGAAGCCCATTGCGTAAAACCATTGTAACTACCACCAAACATAGCTACTTTTTGATTGGACCATGATTGTTTACTAATCCAATCGATGACTTCATAAACATCTGTGTTTTCATATTCAAGAGGCTTTATATCGCTTTTGCTCAATCTTTTCCCTCTTGTATTAGCAATAACTCCAACATAGCCTTTAGATGCAGCTAACATGGCTGAAGCTACATTTGTACCTGTATAGATAGAAGATACTAATATTGTAGACTTTTTAGTAGTTAAATGTCCCTTTCTCCGAACTAATACCACTGAAACTTCTGCGCCATCTTTCATAGGTATTACAATACTATCATTTACAACATACCTACGTATGTGGTCTTGCTTTATTTCTTCAAAATAAATAGCTCTAGTTGATGAAAATACAGTGCTTAAAAAGTATTTTTTTACTAAATCTTTAGCTGTGGCTTGTGATATTTTTTCTGATTTAATATTACTGTACGTATTGTTGAAATCACTAACATAATAATCAGTAGGATCCCTTAATATCAATGCCTTATCTAAATTAATGACCTGTATATCGTCAGAATTTTTCAAGTATTTGCTGTAAGAGTTTTTAAACGCATTTTTAAAGTTCATAGAAAGCTTTGCTTCTGCATAATGCATGTATACATCTAAATACGGTCTTTGATCTATTGGTATTTCTTTGATTCCTTTTTTGAAAGTAACTAATGCCGCTTTATAATCGCCACTAATCACCTGAACCTTAAACACATCTAATTCTGATAAATTTTGAGTATTACATAATACAGCTAATTGCTGCATTTGATTTGCAAGTGCTATGGAATCTGAGAGTTCTACCTTCTTAAATGGCATTTCTTGCCCAAAAGAAGTTAAACTCATTGCGATTAAAAATAATATCAGGACTGATTTTTTCATTGTTTTGCGATTAAAACTGATAGTAACCTATACTATTTCTCATTTGGATTTTTGTACTTGATTAACTCTTCATTGTATAAAAAACCATCTTGAGTTTGTGTCATTTTAATAAAGTTTTTAATTTCTGGTGCATACAACCAAACTTCATCCGTTTGTGCATTGTAACCTCTGGAATTTGAAACAATTCCTTTGTATTCAATGGTGTACGCCATAAATGTACCTGCATCTACAGTTTCTTGTTTATAAGATACTACTTTTGCATCTTGACTTTGAGTTCCTGTAGTACCATCTTGACTGGTCCAGTTTTTTTCATATTTCCATGTCTCACCAACTTTTAAAGGCCACTTGTATTTTGGTGTTTCGCTCTCTTCTGGCTTTGTAATGTCTGATAGTGGAATTGTATCTTTTCCGATTGTCATACCTAAAACGCCATTTTTACTAACAATTTCTCGTGTGTCTTCTCCTTCTGAACGTACTTCACCTTCAGTGGTTATTCCTTTATATTTCCAAGTCCATGTTTCACCAACCATATAATCGTTTAATGTTGGTTGTTTTGCTAATGAATCTGTATTTTCACTACAAGATGTCAACAATGAAATAAGCACTAGATATACAACTTTTACTATTCCGAATACTACTTTTAAATAACTCATAATAAGACTTTTAAATTAATGATAACACAAAGTAAAGGTGTCTGTTTCTATCAAAAAAGCAAAAGTACATGAGCGTAAATAAATGTAAATGAACGTTATTAAATTAAACGATTGCAGCTTTATAAACTGTTCCAGTTTTTAAACTTAACAGACTGTCTGCTAGACACTTCCACCTTTTCTCCAGTAGTTAATATAATTTGTAATTTATTGTTGAAGTATGGATGAATCTCTTTGATGTAGTGTATATTAATCATTTGGCTACGATTCACACGGAAAAAGACTTTAGGATCTAATTTCTCTGCTAATAAATTTAAAGAGCGCTTTATCATTGCTTTCTCAGAACCAAAATAAAGACGTGCATAATTTTCTAAAGATTCAATAAAATAAATATCTGTTAGCGGAATGAAATGACATTTTTCACCATCTTTTATAAATATCTTTTGATGCATGGGCAAGACTGTAGGCTCTAATTTCACTCGATTAGACAGTTCTTCCTTCACTTTTTCAATAGTTTTAGAAAAACGTTCATCTCTTAAAGGTTTTACTAAATAATCTAAAGCGTTCATCTCAAAAGCTTTTACAGCATATTGATCGTAAGCTGTTGTAAAAACAACGTCTGGCACATTGGTTAACTCCTCCAATAAATCAAACCCAGATTTCCCTGGCATGTGGATATCTAAAAACAATAGATCTGGCTTTAAGTCTTCAATTAAAGTTATGGCCTCATCTACATGACTTGCTTCACCTATAATTTGAAACTCTTGATGTTTTTCTAATGCACGTTTTACTTCTTCTCTCGCCAAACGTTCATCATCAATGATTATGGTTTTAAATCTTTTCATCTTCAATATGCATTGGAATTAATATTTCTGCAACTACACAGTCATTTTCTTTCGCTATTAAACTAAAACTAGCCTTGCCTTTATATTGGATATCTAGGCGTTTTTTTAAGTTTTTTATACCTAATCCAGCACTTTTATCATTATTAATTGCTCCAGGGTTCTCAACAGTAATACAAATATTAGCATCCTGTTTATTTATTTCTAAAAAGACAACACCACCTCCAACTTTTAAGTCGATACCATGTTTTATGGCATTTTCAACTAACAGCTGAATACTTAACGTGGGAATCTTATAACTAATAAGGTCATTGTCAATATTGGTTTTTAGTTGCAGTCGTTCTTCAAAACGCATTTTTTCTAATTCTATATAATCATAAACTAAAGCAAGTTCATTTTTAATAGATATTAAACCTTTGTCTTTTTCATATAATGATGATCGCAATAAATCTGATAATAAATCAATTGCTCTTCTTGCTACATTAGGATTTTCGATGACCAACGATTTAATTGAGTTTAAGGAATTGAATAAGAAATGTGGATTTAATTGAGCTGATAAATTATCTAATTGAGCTTGTTTTGCTATTAAAGATAATTGAGCATTTTCTTTAGCGGTAACAACTTCCTTCTGATAATAATGATACAAGTGATATGCCAAAACCCAAATAGACATTAATCGAAGTCCTGTAAGTAATATTGGATCCCAATAAATAATTGCCTGTAATAAGTTTTTATTCTCGCCTGCTATGAAAGTCCAGTATGCATACCATTTCAAATTATTCAATAACACATATAAAACAGCTAATAAAAGTATGGTAGGCACTAAACGGATTAGTAATTTTTTTATGGGCAAACTACTCCATTTTGCTTTTAAGGCAAATCGTCTGTACATGTGTGTTAAAAATATTCCTATGGAAATATCTAATACGTAATTTAACAGTGTATAAAAAATGCCGTAATTATCTCTTGTGTATACTGTATATGCCCAATAAACAGAAACGATACTCCATCCTATTAATTGACATTTCCAATAAAGAGATAGTCTTGTATTACTATTATTTGTTTTTTTATTGATATCCATTCCTAAACAAAGCAACAAAATACTTTAAAATAGTGAAAGGAAAAGTACAGGAACGTCAAATATGAGGTTTAAGTGCTATTTAAAAACAGCAAACTAGGTTTAAACCGTTCTAACTTTCTGAATCAATTTATATGCTCTAAAACCCAGCTCGATACTTCTTTTAATGCGATTGGAGAAAATGTTTGCTCTATCTTTCTATATTCATCCATCTTTCCTGTTTCACACTCTTGAAAAAAATGNTTTAANTTTTCTAATTCTAAGATTTTATAATCCTTATTTCCACCTTTAATCAAAGCTTCTCGTATACCATTTTGATTTATTTNNGCNTTCACTTGNGTGTCTTTACTTCCATTTAAAGACAACACAGGAATTTGCAATTTCTCGATTTCGTCAGCTGGNTTNTANTGTAAAAANTAACGCGACCANGGTTTTATACTTGTATTTACCTGACTGGTAATAAACGTATTGATATTCTTTTCTGGCACATTTAAACCACTTAAAATTGGTCTTAAAAAATCATTGTAGTGAGCTGTCAATTCTGCTTTAATTTCAGATTCACTCTTATTAGAGGTGACAATGGCTATGGCTTTTCTAGTATTTTTTTCATAAGCTTCTTCATCTTTTACAGGAAATTCTCTTAATGTCTTAGACTGCATTACGGACAATTCAGTTCCTGATATTCCTGTAGAAGCAAGCAATACCATAAATGCAACATCCTTAGAGTTATTAGCTGCTAAGGGTGCAATAATACCACCTTCACTATGACTGATTAAACCAATATTCTTTTTATCTACTTCCTTTCTAGTTTTCAAATAAGCGATTGCGCTTAATACATCTTTAGAAAAATCTTCTGTTGTTGCACTTCCAAAATATCCTGTAGATTCTCCTTGACCACGATCATCAAAACGCAATACACCAATGCCTTGTTTTGTAAGATGATCTGCCAATACTAAAAAAGGTTTGTGTCCCATAAAGGTTTCATCTCTGTCTTGTGGGCCGCTTCCACTAATTAAGATAACCACTGGGAATGTACCTTCTTTATTAGGTAAGGTTAAAGTACCTGCTAGGCTTATATTTGCTTCCTTATTTTGAAACATAACCTCTTCTTCATAATAAGGATAAGGTTTTACGGGTTCTTGAGGTCTGCGTTGGTCTACTATCTCTACTGCACCTTTTTTCAAATTTAGTGTCATTTCTATACCGCCTTCTTTATACGTGCCTTCAAATTGCTGCAGTTCGTTATTAAACTCTGCTACATAAGACATGCCTAAATTTGAACCATCAATTATCAACTTTCCGTTTGTAAAAGTAGTTGCTGCTGGTTTAATACCAGAAATCCTAAAGGTAGGTACATTCATTATTGAAGAATAGTTAGTACCTTCTTGTTTTATGTTAAACACAAAGGTAATTTCTTTATCACCTCTTTTGGCTTTTCCACTCCAATCTCCAGAGATTTCTTGAGAAAATGCGCTTACTATAGATAGTATAAGTATTAATATGATTGATATTATTGTTTTCATTTTAGGTTGTTTTTTTCTTGCCGAATAGTATTCGGCTATTAAATTTTAGACTTGTTCGTAATTAATTGATGAATGAGATTAATCCTCTAGTTCTTTTAGTATATCGTTGGCTGAATCCGTTGCTTTTTTATATTTTTTTAGTACCCATTGAGAGAAAATAAATAAAACACCAATTCCTGAAGGGACTAACCAATTAAGTTTTTCTGTCATTATAAAAACATCAATGCCTTTCATGATTTTTCCGAATGTAATAACAGCAAGTATCAATACTAAAAAGCTTGCATAAAAGCTTATTTTTTGCAAACGCATAAACTTTGTTTTTTCCTTTGCGTAATTCACTAATACCTCTTTATAAGTACTTTTAGAAATATCTATAGCCTTCATCTTTTTAATTGATTTTAATGAAAGTATAGGTAAAAGCAAACAAGCAACTATTGTGAGTACACCTGAAAGCTGAAGATACCAAACATCCAATAAGTTAAAGTTAATTATCAGATAAATGACAGCTGTAAAACAGACAAAAGCACTAATGGTTTCTGGCACAGAGATTCTGCGCATTCTATTTTCATAACGCTCTTTAGTCATATCTAGAATTAATTGATCGGTCAATATTTTTTGTTGGTCAACTTTCTGACTCATATCTTCCCATAAAGATTTCATTTCTTCAAGTTCCATACTATTGTTATTTCTTAATTTGAGATTTTAATTTATTTTTTATTCTAGCTAAACGTGTACCAACATTGGTAGCTGTAAAGCCTGTGATTGCAGCAATTTCATCATAGCTTTTACCTTCTAAATAAAGCAATATGATTCCTCTTTCTATAACACTGAGTTTTTTTATATGCGCATATAAAAGTGTAATTCGCTCTTCCATTACTGTATCAACATGATCGATTTTATTCAAGAGAAAATTGTCCATAGATACTCGAATTCCTTTTCTCTTTTCTTTTTTTAAATTGTTGATTGCAGTATTTAATGCAACACGATACATCCAAGTACTAATTTTTGAATCAGCCTTAAAAGAAGGGTAAGATTTCCAAAGTTGATATACAATTTCTTGATATACATCCTTTTGATCTTCGATAGTATTGGTGTAAAGCCTTGCAACTTTATAAATAATACCTTCGTTCTCTTTTATTTGTTGAATAAAGTCCTCTTTTGTATGCATTTAAAGATTGATTACAATCTATTAGTATGTGAAGTATTCAAAAAATCACAAAAAAGTGTTTTTATTTTTGAAAAAATTTATAATTAATTGATTTTCAAATAAATAATATCAAATAAAAATACAACAATAAACAGTGATTTCAGTACTTTGGTGTTGATGGTTTAATTTAATGAAGTAAAATTAATTGATTACTCTTAAAGGTTTTAATAGCCCTTAATGAGCTATCATAATCTAATTTCATTTAAATATCGTCCTACCTATTCTTTATAAAAGCTACCTTTAACTTTTCGCCTATTTCAAATGAAATTATGTCTAGTAACTGCTTAAGGAACAATATAAAAAATGCCTTTAAACTCTATTTACCGATACAATATTTAACTATCCTTATGTCTATTGACGTTAAGGCATTTGGGCAACAAATAGGGTGCAAAAAATACATAAAAAGAATAAATAAAGAGTAAACATCAATAAATTGAGCTACTAATATAGCACAAAAAAAACCGCTCGATTAGAGCGGTTTCCAAATAAAAACACCAAGCATTAATTAGCTGTACCAGAGCCTAAATAAATACTGTTTGATACTTGACTACCATCAGCAGTAATAAACGCCATAAATAACTCTACCGTATCTCCTGCATAAGTTGTTGGGATTGAAACAATTTGAGAACCTACTGTTCTGTCTGCTCCATCAAGTAAAGAAATAGATTCCTTTTTTGAGGGATTGTAAACCAACAACATCGCTTTATCAGTTGCATTTGCGTTACCTTCGGCAGAGTTATCATCCCACCCAAAAGTTACTTCTCCAGCAGTTGCTAAATCAGTCGTCGGGTTTAACGCACCAGATAAACCTCCGCGACTTACTAAAGCGTTTGGATAGTCAACAACAAAGTTAGGTTCTGTACCTGTAATCGCATTATTCAACACATACGACATTGCAGCATTAAATTCTGTTTTCTTAACTGCTAATCCTTTATACCCTAACTTAATAAAAGGCTTTACAGCCTGTAAAAATTCTAAAGTGGCAGTAAACTTTGTTCTTTGGTTTACTTGACCAACAGTTCTTGGATTGGCTACACTTGAGGGTTTAATTCTAATGTAATCAATTCCTTTCCAGCTTCCACCGATAACGTTTCCAACCTTACCTGAAAGCCCTCCTAAAATACCTTGGGAAATTTTACCCATAACATAAATAATTTAAATGAAACTTATTTTTCTTCGGACTTGGTACGGACTTAACACGAAGTTGTACCTTCCGACTGAATATATGGCAAGTTTTATGCTATTCGTTAGATATGGATTTTGTTGCTTTAGATTGCTTCTTTTTGCATTTTAGAAAATAAACTTTGAATGTATGATACTTTCAAATCTGCCATTTTTGAAATGACTTTTTGAAGTTCGGCTTCTTTTTTACTAATCGCTGACACTATATTAATATGCTTTTGCAATTGAAATTCATTATTTATTAATGATATAAAACTATTTTTTAGAGTATTTCTGCAATCATCTATTGAAATAAACGGAATAACACTTCCTTTTAAATGGTAAGCGTAAAAACCGCCTATTTGTAACATCATAGATAAGTTAAAAAGTGTGTGTTTTACCTCTTCTGTTGTAGTAGTGACAACGAAACAGTTAGCACAGGATTTTAAGAGTGGTTTTCCGCTGTTTAGCCCTTTGTTTAGTATAAAAAAATGAGGGTTTGAGTAAGCTTTTCCGACTTGGTGTGTTTTTAGTTCAAAAGTTGACATAGCTATCCAATTTAAAATTGCTTCGCTACGCTTCGCGCCATTATTTTTTTTTGAAAAGAAAAAAGATAGCCATAGTTGTTGTGGCGTGGGTAAGGCTGTCAAGGTTTTTGGATAAAAGTTTTTTTATTGAATGACTAAATCAAAAAAAAAGGTATTGAAAAAAGTTTTATTCAAAACCCGTAGGGCTTGACCTTTATAGCCTTGTGCGGTTGGCAGAGGTAGCCACATATATTTGCCATCTTTTTTTATTTTAANTTTTCAAATTNGTTTAAACTTGATTGAAANTGCCTTTAACTTTTCTGGGGAATTAACACTTAAAAAAATAGGTTNNANTNNNNTANTNAGNGTTGGNTGAAGCGTTTGTATGGGTAGCNTTTTAAATAGTTGTTTGATAAAACAGCATTTAAACAAGCTACTTATACAGGACTTTTAGNCNATAGCTTTTTGNTTTTTTGAGGCACGAGAAAAAGCAATATGCTATGGCGTAGCACTACACTTTATAAACCTATTTTTTTATAACCGCTGACTTGGGTGGTGGGGAAAAGTGGACTTTTATATTTGTTAACGAAATGAAACAAACAAAGACTTGAGGTAAGGAATACTTGGACTTAACGATGGTTTTGTGCAGCTTGAATGAGATAACGAATATTATTATCAATTAACAGAAACCTTAAAATGTTTAAATGTTTAATGTTAGTTCAAAATGTGGTTAAATGTTCGGAATTGCGCGTTGGAATTGCGGATATTTTACATAATACCAGTTATAGCTACGAAAATATAAGAATGCTGCGATAGCAAACCCTTGAAAGGATTTTTGCTACTATAACTACCCGTTATGTAAACATAGCTTGGGGTAGTTTTTGGTGTGAGGGATGGCAACAGCTCTTTGCTTTTTTATTGTACTACTTTTAAAATATAATAGCAAATAAAATAAGCAATGTGCTGTGTGAGGGTTGGCAACCAAAAACTACAAGTGCGGTGGATAGCGGAACAAAACAAAAGACAGAGGATTTTGAGGTACGAAAAAACTGGGTTTTGGGTTGTGGGGACAATTACCAACTCATTCGTTGTAATCTAACTGCATTTAAAATTGCTAATAATGCTACTCCTACATCTGCAAAAACTGCTTCCCACATTGTAGCTAAACCACCTGCACCGAGAATGAGGACTATAACCTTGACTCCAAATGCAAGCCCGATATTCTGCCATACAATACGGCGCGTTGAACGACCAATTTTAATCGCTCTTGCAATCTTGCTCGGTTGGTCTGTCTGGATGATAACATCGGCTGTTTCGATGGCGACATCGCTTCCTAAACCACCCATCGCAATACCTACACCACTTGCTGCCAAAACGGGTGCATCGTTAATACCATCGCCAATAAATGCTACTTTGGTTTCGGGTTGTTTTTTGAGCTCTTCAACTTCATTGAGTTTATCTTCAGGCAACAATCCACCTTTCGCCCAATCAATATTTAACTCTTTTGCAACTTGCTGTGTAATAGAGTCCTTGTCGCCTGATAGCATTATAATTTTTGAAATTCCGGAATCTCGAATTTGTTTAATGGCCTGGTGCGCATCATCCTTTAGTTCATCTGCAATGGTTACATAACCTGCAAAATTTCCATCAATGGATACCATTACGATGGATTCTACAATACCATCTGTTTCCGAGGGGACTTCTATGCCATTTGAGGTCATCAAAGCTTTATTACCTACCAATACCGTTTTACCATTGACCGTTCCTTTTAAACCTTTTCCTGCAACTTCTGAAACATCGGTCGCCTCGTAATCCGAACCGTCTGCTTTGTATTCGAGAATCGCTTTTGCAATAGGATGGGTAGATTGCTCTTCCATTGCCATCAGGTATTTCATAAATTCGGCTTCCTCAAATGTGATGGAATTGATTTCTTTGATTTTAAAAACCCCTTTGGTAACGGTTCCTGTTTTGTCCATTACGACCGTGTTTACTTGGGTCATTGCATCTAAAAAGGATGCACCTTTAAAAAGAATACCATTGCGCGATGCCGCACCCAAACCGCCAAAATAGCCGAGAGGAATAGAGATGACCAACGCACAAGGACACGAAATCACGAGGAATATCAATGCTCGATAGAGCCAATCCCTAAACACATAATCATCTACAAAAAAGTAAGGTAGAAACGTCAGTCCGATGGCAAGGAATACAACGATAGGCGTATAAATCCTTGCAAATTTTCTAATGAACAGTTCGGTCTTTGATTTTTTGGCGGTTGCATTCTGCACCATATCCAGAATTCGTGCAATGGAACTATCCTTGAATTCCTTGGTCGTCTCGATTTCGATTACGCCATCAAGATTAATGCTTCCGGCAAAAACAGTATTGCCTTTAGCAATCGTATCAGGTTTGCTTTCGCCTGTCAAGGCAGCAGTATTAAAAGAACCCTTTTCAGAAAGCAGAATACCATCAAGCGGAACTTTTTCGCCTACACGTACCTGTATCTTTTCGCCAATTTCAACAGTCTCGGGATTTACTGAAACAAAGTCGCCATCACGATAAACCAAAGCTTCATTGGGTCTTACATCGAGTAAGGCTTTTATATTTCCTTTCGCACGGTTAACGGCCGCATTTTGGAAGAGTTCGCCCACAGCATAAAACAGCATTACGGCAACACCTTCGGGATATTCGCCAATGGCAAATGCACCTAAAGTGGCTATGGACATTAAGAAGAATTCCGTAAAAAAATCACCATTTTTAATACTTTTCCAGCCTTCTCTTATCACCGGAAAACCTACAGGGATATAGGCTACCGTGTACCATACTACGCGAATCCATCCTTTGAAGAAAGGAAACGCATCAAAGTAATCAATAGCGATTCCGGCTATCAACATCACAAAGCTGAAAATAGCCGGTAGATAGTTTCTAAAGTTTGAAATTTCTTCAGGGCTGCTATGGTTATGGCCATCGTCGTGACTGTGCTCGCCTTGTTGTTTTTTTGGTTCTAAGTCACGTAAGTTTATTTTTTTCTTTTTCATATGTTCTAATCAAGTTTGATATCATTTTAAAAACTACTTCGATAATTTCAATATTCTTAATGCACCGCGCATTACAAAAGTGAAAACGATGCCGCCAATCACTAAATCGGGCCATTTACTATTCAGAAAATAAACCAGCACCCCAGCTACTATAA
>PBLD01000008.1 GCA_002722255.1 Winogradskyella sp.
GATGGCGTAAACAAGGCCATCGTAAATTTTGCCAGCAATTCGGTTTTAGTCGATTACGATGAAACCATTTCTGAAGAAAAACTTCAGAACGCACTGCGTGAAGTGGGCTATGATATCATTATCGATGCAGAAGACCCAGTGGAAGCACAACAAGAGCTTCAGCAAAAGCATTACCAAGACATTAAAAACCGAACCATTTGGTCAGCTATTCTGACGCTGCCCATCTTCGTACTTGGAATGTTTTTTATGCAATGGGAACCTGGTAAGTGGATTTCTTTGGTATTGGCTATTCCTATTCTTTTTTGGTTTGGGCGTAGTTTTTTTATCAATGCTTTCAAACAGGCCAAACGTGGCAAGGCGAATATGGATACCTTGGTGGCTTTAAGTACGGGCATTGCATTTTTGTTTAGTGTGTTCAACACCATATTTCCGGAATTTTGGTTAAATCGTGCTATTGAGCCACACGTTTATTACGAAGCGGCGACAGTGATTATCACCTTTATTTCTTTGGGGAAATTACTGGAAGAAAAGGCCAAATCGAATACTTCTTCGGCCATTAAAAAATTAATGGGATTACAACCTAAAACGCTTAAAGTTATTGATAATGGGGAAGAAAAAGAAATTCCTATTTCTGCTGTACAAGTAGGTCAAACTATTTTAGTCCGTCCTGGAGAAAAGATTCCCGTAGATGGGGAAGTTACTAAAGGAAGCTCGTATGTAGACGAAAGTATGATTACGGGTGAACCTGTTCCAGTACAAAAGTCCAGAGAAGAGAAGGTATTTGCTGGTACTGTCAATCAAAAAGGTAGTTTTCAATTTACTGCAGAAAAAGTTGGAGGTGAAACCCTGCTTTCCCGAATCATAAAAATGGTACAGGAGGCACAGGGTAGCAAAGCACCCGTACAAAAACTGGTCGATAAAATTGCTGGAATATTTGTTCCCATCGTATTGGGGATATCCATTGTTACCTTCATCGTCTGGATGTCTATGGGAGGTGATAATGCGTTTTCTCAAGCTTTATTGACTTCGGTCGCTGTATTGGTCATTGCCTGTCCTTGCGCCTTAGGGTTGGCTACACCTACTGCTATTATGGTGGGAATTGGAAAAGGTGCCGAAAATAATGTCCTTATAAAAGATGCCGAGAGTTTAGAACTCGGTCATAAAGTTAATGCTATCATCCTTGATAAAACTGGCACTATTACCGAGGGAAAACCATTGGTGACCGATATACATTGGAAGCGTACACTTGAAAATAAAAATAAATTTAAACAGTTGCTTTTAGCAATAGAAGCCCAATCTGAACACCCCTTGGCGGAAGCAGTTGTTAATCATTTTAAAGAAGAAAATATTGAAAAAGTTGAAATTGCTTCTTTTGAAAGTATTACGGGTAAAGGTGTGCAGGCTAAAAAAGAGAATGGCTCACAATACTATGTTGGAAACCATAAACTAATGCTTGAGAAGAATATACAAATTGATGCTTCCTTGATGCAAACAGCAGAAAGTCTTGAAGAGCAAGCAAAAACCGTCATATTCTTTGGTAATGAAATAGATGTATTGGCGATACTTGCTATTGCAGACAAAATAAAGGAAACTTCAAAAATAGCCATTGCAACACTTCAGGAAAGGGACATTGATGTCTATATGCTCACAGGTGATAATAATAAGACAGCATCAGCCGTAGCCCAACAAGTGGGAATAGCAAATTTCCAAGGGGAAGTAATGCCTTCGGATAAAGCAAACTTTGTGAAAAAATTGCAGTCTGATGGTAAAATAGTAGCTATGGTAGGCGATGGCATCAATGATTCCCACGCCTTGGCGCAAGCCGATGTAAGTATCGCGATGGGCAAGGGGTCCGATATTGCGATGGATGTTGCAAAAATGACATTGATAACCTCAGATTTACAATCCATTCCGAAAGCATTGGCACTATCAAAAAAAACGGTACTGGGCATCCGTCAAAACCTGTTTTGGGCATTCATTTATAATATTATTGGTATTCCGATAGCGGCAGGCGTGCTATACCCTATAAATGGCTTTTTATTAGACCCAATGATTGCAGGTGCAGCAATGGCATTTAGTAGTGTCTCTGTAGTTGCAAATAGCTTAAGGTTAAAAAGGGTAAAACTTTAATATTAATTATAAATTAAAACAAAATGAAAACTTTAAAATTTAAAACAAACATCAATTGCGGCGGTTGTGTATCAAAGGTAATACCATTCTTAAATAATCAGGAAGGTGTTGAAAGCTGGGAAGTGGATACTGTAAACCCAGATAAAATTCTAACAATAAAAAGCAATGGTGCTTCAGAAGAAGATGTAAAAGCCACATTGCAAAAAGTGGGCTTCAAGGCAGAAGCTGTAGATTAATACTCTTTAGTTTAATATGGATTACATTTTAATTTCGGTTGTAATTCTTCTATTTGCGATTCATTTTTATAGAAAAGCGCAACGTCATAGCATTAAACCATTTCCAGAACGCTGGCACGGGCTATTATTAGAGAATGTACATTATTATAGCAACCTTTCACAAGAGAAGCAAAAGGTTTTTCAACAGCGAATGATGCAATTTCTTAGTGAAGTCTATATTGATGGTGTGAAATTAGAATTGGAAGAGCTCGATAAAATTTTAATCGCTGCGAGTGCAGTGATTCCTGTGTTTGGCTTTAAAGAATGGCACTACACCAATTTAAGCGGAATTCTCTTATATCCAGACAATTTTAATGAGGATATGCAATTTGGAAGTAGGGATAAATCACGTAATATTGGTGGAATTGTTGGCAACGGTCGATTTGAAAAGCAAATGATTTTGTCTAAAAAGGCATTATATCACGGTTTTAAAAATAAGAGTGATAAAAACAATACTGGTATCCACGAATTTATACACCTAATAGATAAACTTGATGACAGAACAGATGGTGTGCCAGAACGATTATTGCAGCACCAATATGCCATACCGTGGTTAAATCTAATCCATAAGGAAATCGAAGCAATTAACGACAACCATTCAGACATTCGTAAATATGGTGGTACTAACCAAGCAGAATTCTTTGCGGTTGCATCAGAATATTTTTTTGAGCGACCAGATTTACTCAAAAGAAAACATCCTGAACTTTATGGTATGTTGGTTAATTGTTTTAAACAGAAGATAGAATAGTTTGTAATAACCGTAGAATAGATTTTTACAAGTAATTTATATATCGAAATATATTATTTAAATAGAGACGCCTAGAGAAAAACTTAAAAAATAATTAAATTAGTATAAATGCATAATTCTATTAAGTTTTCAATTATTTGAAATCTAGATAAATACAAAGAATTAAGTTCAAACTAAATTTTAGAAGATTAATATTACAAGAAACCAGCATCACCGTTTAACGTCAGTCAAAAGTTTATCCATTAAATATAAAAACTAAAATGGCCTAAAGAATGAACTAAATTATAAAGCTTGCGATTGTTTCATCACATATTTAATAAAGTTCATTTACATGAAGAATATTTCAATTTACTCTTCCATAAGTCTTATAAATATTTTTAAATTTTGGTTCGATAATAGGTCAATCTTGTGTACAAAAAGCCTTTCATTTTTTGAAAGGCTTTTTTATTTTTAGAATATTTCATTTCACATTTTTCTTATAATTTAACACAAGGTGTCACGAGCTAGATCAACAGTTGATTCTAGTAAAATTTAATATGTCAAATAAAATTAAACTAAATTTACGCAACCGATTGCATTATTTTTAATCTAAAAGTTTATATTTGGAATAATAAACGAATATAAGTCTCTAATTTGTAGAGATAATTTATTCACTTTAATGTCTAAAATGAGTATTTTTTTAAGAAACTTAATAGTGCGTTATCACGCTTTACTAATCTTAAGTTTTATTCTAGTTCCTTCAATTTCTCTAAATGCCGAAAATGGATATGATCTTTGGTTGCGTTACAGCTATTTAAATGATAGTGAGTTGCGTGAGAATTACAGTCAATATTTTAATAAAATTAATATTAGAGGCGAAAGCGAAACTTTTGTGGCCATTAAAAACGAACTTGTTAGAGCCTCGGAAGGCATGCTTAATGAAAAAGTGTTTTGGGAGAATGATTACTTAAAAGCTAAGCTAATAATTGTAGATAAAGAGAACTACCCAAAGCAATTAGAAAAAAATGTTCCTCAAGATTGGGCGAGTATTGGTGAAGAGGGATTTAGTATTAAGTATGTAAAAATCAATGACGATTATAGAATTATTATAGCAGGAAATTCTGAAATAGGATTACTCTATGGAACTTTTGAATTGTTGAAACAGATGCAAATGCAAAATGATTTGTCTCGTCTTAATATTATTGAAAGTCCTAAAACAGATATACGACTGCTAAATCATTGGGATAATTTAGATAGAACTGTAGAGCGTGGTTATGCAGGGTTTTCCATATGGAACTGGCATAAGCTTCCAGAGTATATAGACCCTAGATATGAATACTACGCAAGGGCTAACGCGAGTATAGGCATAAATGGTACAGTTTTAACCAATGTTAATGCCAACGCTTTGGTATTAGAGCCTAGATATATTGAAAAAGTAAAAGCTCTAGCTGATGTTTTTAGACCATATGGGATTAAAGTTTATCTAACAGCACGCTTTTCTGCACCAATAGAAATAGGAGGATTAGAAACAGCTGATCCTCTTGATGAGAATGTAAAGAATTGGTGGGCAACAAAAACAGCAGAGATTTATAAAGAAATACCAGATTTTGGCGGCTTTTTGGTTAAAGCTAATTCAGAAGGGCAACCTGGTCCACAAAATTATGGTCGCAATCACGCAGATGGAGCTAATATGTTGGCAGATGCTGTTGCTCCTTTTGGAGGTGTTATCATGTGGAGGGCTTTTGTATACTCAGAACACGACCCTACCGATAGAGCAAAACAAGCCTACAGTGAATTTGTGCCTTATGATGGTCAATTTCGTGATAACGTAATAATACAAGTAAAAAATGGTGCTATAGATTTTCAGCCTAGAGAGCCTTTTCATCCTATGTTTGGTGCTATGCCTAAGACTCCTCTTATGATGGAGTTTCAAATTACTCAAGAATATCTTGGGTTTAGTACACATTTGGTCTTCTTGCCTAAACTGTATGAGGAAGTTCTAAAAGCTGATACCTATCGTGAAGGTGAGGGGTCAACAGTAGCTAAAGTCGTTGATGGCTCACTTCATAATAAATCAATATCAGGAATGGCTGGTGTATCTAATATCGGAACAGATATTAATTGGACGGGTCATCCATTCGCTCAAGCAAATTGGTATGGTTTTGGACGTTTGGCTTGGGATCCTTATTTGTCAGCAGAAGAAATTGCTGAAGAATGGTTGAAGCTAACGTTTAGCACAGATCCTAATTTTATTGATACAATGATTCCCATACTTATGGAGTCTCGAGAAGCTGTAGTTAATTATATGACTCCACTTGGTCTTCATCATTTAATGGCTACAGGTCATCATTATGGGCCAGGACCTTGGGTTGATGATCTCTCAAGACCAGAGTGGAACCCTACATATTATCATAAGGCAGACAAAGAAGGTATAGGTTTTAATCGAAGCGAAACAGGTACTAATGCCGTTTCCCAATATGAAGAAACGGTGGCGAAAAATTTCAATGAACCTGCAACTACACCAGAGGAACTATTGCTTTGGTTTCATCATTTGTCTTGGGATTATAAAATGAAAGATGGAAATATACTTTGGGATGCACTAGCTCTTAAATATCAAGAAGG
Source organism: Winogradskyella sp. (assembly GCA_002722255.1). Taxonomy (GTDB): domain Bacteria; phylum Bacteroidota; class Bacteroidia; order Flavobacteriales; family Flavobacteriaceae; genus Winogradskyella; species Winogradskyella poriferorum. The sequence goes on from PBLD01000008.1 coordinate 5,755, forward strand.
TGTTAACCAAGTAAACAAAATGATAAGTACTTGGGAACAAATGAAACCATATATAGATGAGGAACGTTTTAAGGAAGTGAAAATGTTGCTTTCCATTCAGTTAAAAGAAGCAAAGTGGTGGAGGGATGCATCCTTATCTTATTTTCAAGAATTTTCAGAAAAACCAATTCCTAATGGTGTACCAAAACCAGGTAAAACATTAGAAGAATATAAATCAATGACATATCCATATGCGCCAGGTATAAGGCCAAGATGGTAATCAATATCAATTTTAATGAGAAATAAAACGGCAATTGTAACTGGCGGTAATTCTGGTCTGGGCTATGCCACGGCCAAAAAATTCTGCAATAATGGTTATACCACTTATATAGTTGGTAGAAACCAAGAGAAAACAGCTAAGGCCTGCGAAGAATTAGGTGAATTGGCAAAACCAATTGTATTTGACCTTGATCAGTTAGATAAAATACCTGAAATGATTAGTCAAATAGCAGAAACCGAAGGACATATTGATGTTTTGGTTAATAATGCCGGAATTAATATGAAAAAGGAATTTATTGAAGTTACTGATGAAGAATTCGATAAAATCATTCATACCAATATGAAGAGTGTTTTTGCGATATCTAGAGAAGTTGTAAAGGTGATGAAGAATAGTGGAGGTGGAAATATAGTAAACATAAGCTCAATGGCAGCTCAGTACGGTATTCCAAAGGTAATTGCTTATACAGCTAGTAAAACAGCTATTGAAGGCATGACGCGTTCTATGGCTGTAGACCTTGCACAGTACGGAGTTAGAGTAAATTGTGTTGCACCAGGTTTTATAAAAACTCCAATGACAGCAGAAGCACTTAACTCAGATCCTGAAAGAAAAAATAAAGTGTTTTCTCGCACACCGATGGGTAAAATGGGTGAGCCAGAAGATATTGCAGATGCTGTTTTCTTTTTTGCTAGCAATGAAGCCAAATTTGTAACAGGTGTCACTATGTGTGTTGATGGTGGTAATTCCATTGGTTTTTAGTTTATGAAATATCAGATGTTACATACAATGCGTTGGTTCGGTCCCCAAGACAAAATTAGTCTTCGGGATATTAGACAATGTGATGTAAAAGGCATAGTTACAGCATTACATCATATACCTGTTGGAGATATTTGGACTGTTGATGAAATAAAAAGACGTCAGCAGGAAATTCGTGACGAAGGAATGGAATGGACCGTTGTAGAAAGTCTTCCGGTAAGTGAAGATATCAAACGACAGAAAGGAGATTTCAAGATTCATATTGATAATTATAAGACCAGCCTTAAAAATTTAGCCACTTGTGGTATTTATGTGGTGACTTATAATTTTATGCCTATACTAGATTGGGTTCGTACCAATCATGCGTATGTAAATGCAGACGGAACAAGAGCTTTACTATACGACCATAAAGCGTTCATTTATTTTGACGTATTTCTCTTGAAAAGACCAGGAAGTACAGAAAGTTATTCAGAAGAGGAAATTGAGGTTGCGCTTCAATACGGACAAAACCTTACCGATAGTGAAAAAGAACAATTATTTAGAAATGTATTATTGGGACTTCCAGGAAGTACAGAAAATTTTACAGCTAAAGAAATATTGGCACTTTTAGACAACTATAAGGATATTGATGATTCTTCACTCAGAGATCATCTCATTTATTTTTTAAAAGAAGTTGTCCCAGTAGCTGAAGATTTAGGTATTAAGTTAGCCATTCACCCTGATGATCCTCCTTTTTCTGTAATGGGTTTACCACGTGTTGTATCACAAACTAGCGATCTTCAACAGATTTTTGACGCTGTTCCTTCAGTTGCTAACGGACTTTGTTTTTGTACGGGTTCTTTAGGTGCTCATCCAGATAACGATTTAATGAAGATTATAAAGCTATTTGGTAAGCGTATTCACTTTTTACACTTAAGAAATGTAAAACGAGAAAATAAGGATGTTTTTAGGGAATCAGCCCATTTAGATGGAGATGTTCAGATGAAGTCTGTCATGACAGAGATTTTAAAGCTAATGGAAAAACGTAAAGTTAGCTTACCAATGCGACCAGATCATGGCTTTCTATTTTCTATAGAAGGTCAAAAAGAACAGTATCCTGGATATTCACTTATAGGAAGAATGAAGGGACTAGCAGAACTCAGAGGGTTAGAAATGGGAATCTCTAATTAGTATGGTTAGTTTCAGAATAGTTGAAATATTTGATAAAAGAAAAACTATAAAACATTAATTATTAACTGTTTAATGTAGAATCTGAAGCCAAAAACAAAAAGATTATATGAAGGAAAAATTAATAAAAATATCACTCCATAAAAGGATTTTACTGGTAGCCTTTTGTTTGTTTGTAATTTTTTCTTCTTTCGGGCAAGTTAAGCTTCCTACTATTTTTCAAGATGGCATGGTTTTGCAAAGACATACCAATATTAAGGTTTGGGGCTGGGCTTCACCTGGTGAAAAAGTAAAGGTTAAATTTAACGGAAAGTCTAAAACGACAAAAACATCTCGCGATGGTAGTTGGAGTGTGGAGTTACCAAAAATGAAAGCAGGAGGTCCTTTTACTTTAAAGGTTTCAGGAACTAATGAAATCGTTTTGAATGATGTGCTTATAGGTGATGTTTGGTTATGCTCTGGTCAATCTAACATGGTACATCAACTAGATATTCATGATGTTACTTATGCAGATGAAATTAAAAATGCCAATTATCCTGAAATAAGACATTTCAAAATTCCTACGAATACAGACTTAAGTGGTCCAATTAAAGATTTAAATGGTGGCGAATGGCAAAAAGCCATAGGTGAAGAAGTAAGACCATTTTCTGCAGTAGCCTATTTCTTTGCAAAAAAATTATATAAAAAATATAATGTTCCTATAGGGTTGATAAATGCGAGTGTTGGCGGAACACCTATTGAGGCTTGGATAAGTGAGGATGGTTATAAAAGCTTTCCTAAATTTTTAGAAGTCATTGAACGAAACAAGGATACAAGTTATGTTAATAGTTTAAGTGGTAATCACAATAATACCAACAGTTCTTCTCTTCCTAAAGATAAAGGTCTCATCTGTGAAACCCCTTGGTATTCATCAGATTTTGAACCCAAAAATTGGCGTAGAATAAACATTCCGGGATATTGGGAAGATCAAGGTGTGAGAGATTTAAATGGAGTAGTTTGGTACCGAAGAGAAATTCAGTTACCTCAATCTATGATAGGTGAGGAAGCTGAGGTATTTCTAGGCAGAATTGTAGATGCGGACGAACTCTATATTAATGGGAAAAAGATAGCTCAAACAACGTACCAGTATCCACAACGACGCTACAATGTGCCTAAGGATATTTTAAAAGAAGGTAAAAATGTGTTTGTTATCCGAGTGACAAATTATGGTGGAAAAGGTGGTTTTGTACCTGACAAACCGTATAAGATTTTTACTGAAAAAGATACAATAGATTTAAAAGGGTATTGGGAATATAAAGTAGGTGAAGTGTTTCCTCCTCGAGATAGAAACAGTTTTGCAGGTCCACGAAGAATTAATCCTCAAAACGAACCAACGGCACTTTACAATGCTATGGTGGCACCTTATACGGAATATCCTATAACAGGTGTTCTATGGTATCAAGGCGAGAGTAACGCTGGGAGACCAGAAGAGTATGCTGAATTGTTACCGGCATTAATTAAGGATTGGCGAGCAAGATTCAATATTGAAGAATTACCTTTTATATACGCTCAACTTCCCAATTTTGGAGATGTAGATTATCTACCTACAGAAAGTGGTTGGGCAAAGTTACGCGAGTCTCAATTGAAGTCTTTATCGGTGCCAAATACCGCAATGACCGTTAATATTGAGTTAGGTGAGTGGAATGATATTCACCCAGATAATAAAAAAGATGTGGGTGAACGAATGGCTTTGGCAGCACAAAAGTTAGCGTATAAGGAGGATATTGTCTATTCAGGACCACTTTATAAAAGCCATATTATACAAAAAGAGAAGGTAGTTATTTCTTTTTCAAATATTGGTGGTGGACTTATTACAGATGACGGAGAGGCACTCAGTGAGTTTGCTATTGCAGGCGAAGATGGTAAATATGTATGGGCAAATGCCAAAATAGTGGATAATAAAGTGGAGGTTTGGAGTGATTCTGTAACGAAACCCAAGTACGTTAAATATGCCTGGGCTGATAATCCAGATAATCCAAACTTATACAATAAGGAAGGTCTACCTGCTTCACCATTTCAAATAATTATAGAGTAATTAATCTGCCAAAAATTACCTTCTAGGTTGTTGGTAAAAAAGAGGAATTTAGAGAAAAATAAAATATTTACGAAACCGATTGCATAAATCTTGGAATTGACTGTTTTTTTTAGTTTATTTATTGTGAAGTAAGGCGTTTAGACGTAATTAAATCTTCTTTTCAAAAAAGAAAAAAAACAATCAAAATTACACGTATAAATAAAAATTGATAAGATGAAAAAGTTATTTTTTAGTTTAATAGTTACCAGCATTATTTTTACCAGCTGTAGTAAGGATGATAGTAACGGTGTTTCTGTAGGTGGGCCCTCAGGAGGATCAGACGATGTTGTAAATCCAGGCGACCCTTTACTTTATACGCCTTCTGATAATCTCAAAGATATTGCTAACTACCCAATAGGTAATATAGTTTCAGCTTCACGTTTAACATCTTCATCTGAAGGGGAATTTAGAGTTGTATTAAATAACGATTTTAATAGTATTACTGCAGAAAATGATATGAAAATGGCCAATATGTTTGTAGGTCCAAATAGTTTCGATTTTAGTGATGGTGATGCTATAGTCGCTTATGCTAAGGCTAATGGAATGCGAGTACATGGTCATGCTCTTATTTGGCATCCAAATTATGCTATCCCAGATTGGCTTGAGAATTTTTCAGGAACCGATGCAGAATTTGAAGCTCACATAGAAAATTATGTGAAAACAACAGTAGAGCATTTTGCTCTAGAAGTTGATGCAAACGGAAATTCAATCGTTGCAGCTTGGGATGTAGTAAACGAATATTTTGATGATAATGGAGATGTAAGATCTACGTTGTTTACTCAGCGAATGGGTTCAGATTATATAGAACGAATATTTCAATGGGCAAGAGAGGCAGATCCTAATGTAAAACTTTTCTATAATGATTATAATATTGCAGGACAAACTAACAAACGAAGTTCAATATTATCTATGGCAAATACCTTCCAAAATAGTGGAATACCAATAGATGGTATTGGTATGCAAATGCATCTAAGTAGCGCATGGCCTTCACAGCAAGAAGTTACTCAGGCTATTACAGATGTTGCCGGATCTAACCTGTTAGTTCATATTTCAGAATTAGATATAGGTATAAATCCTAATGATGATATTAATAGTTTAACTGTTGAGCGTGCTCAAGAACAAGAGGCATTATATAACCATGTGTCTTCAGAATATAGTTCTATTGTTCCTTCAAGCCAACAATATGGTATTACCGTTTGGGGTGTAAGAGACCAAGATAGCTGGAGATATGATGGAGGAACTGAGTGGCCATTACTTTATAATGAAAACTTTGAGTTCAAAATTGCACATCGAGGCTTTGCAGATGGACTTTAGAATTTAACAGCATATATAAATAACGACTTTCACAAAAGACCTTGTTTTATATATAGAACAGGGTCTTTTAGGTTAAGAAATTAATATTAATTCCTTGAGAAAATAAGATTTAAAATGTTAAAAAAGAAACTTTTAAAAATTGTAAAGACGTCATTATGCCTGTCTTTACTGTCGATTATGATTGTAGTAATAACATCTTTTACAAATGTACATAATGGTGAATTAGGCAAACTTACCAAAGCCACAACCGAACCGATTTTTAAGAATGTCGTTTACACAGGTAACGATGATATTTATAAGAACAACCCCTTAGCTGAGAACGAATTCTACAATCCTATTTTACAGGGTTGTTACCCAGACCCAGCCATAACTAAAAAAGGAGATGACTACTATATGGTCTGTTCTTCATTTGCGATGTTTCCTGGTGTCCCTATCTTCCATTCAAAAGATTTAGTTAATTGGTCTCAAATAGGACACGTTTTAGATAGACCTTCCCAATTGGATGTTAGTAATGTTGGTATTAGCCATGGTGTTTATGCGCCAGGTATAACTTATAACCCAAATAACGATACGTTTTATATGATTACCACTGTAGTCTATGGAGCAGGAAATATGGTTGTAAAAACTAAAGACCCAATGAAGGGTTGGAGCGAACCATATAAACTGAATTTTAGTGGTATCGATCCTTCGATATTTTTTGATGATGATGGTAAAGCATATGTAGTACATAATGATGCACCAGACGAAGGTAAAGAATTGTATAGCGGACACCGAGTTATAAAAGTTTGGGAGTATGATTTAGAAAAGGATGATGTTATACCAGGTACAGATAAAATCGTTGTAAATGGTGGAGTTGATATCAATGAAAGGCCTATTTGGATTGAAGCACCACATCTTTACAAAAAGGATGGAGTTTACTACTTAATGTGTGCAGAAGGAGGAACAGGTGGGTGGCACAGTGAAGTTATATTTAAGAGTGATAAACCTACAGGACCTTTTGTGCCTGCACCGAGTAATCCTATACTTACCCAACGTTATTTTGCAAAAGACAGACAGAATAAAGTAGATTGGGCTGGTCATGCAGATTTAGTGCAATTTGATGGTGATCAGTACTATGGAGTGTTTTTGGCAGTACGACCAAATGAAGAAAACCGTGTTAATACTGGTCGAGAGACTTTTATCTTACCAGTAGATTGGTCTGGAGAATTTCCTGTTTTTGAAAATGGGTTGATTCCTATGAAACCAAAATTAAAGCTGCCAGTAGGTGTTTCAAATAAGATGAGAAGTGATGACTTTTTTCCAAACGGTAATTTTACATTTCAAGAAGATTTTTCTTCGGATAAGCTCGATTACCGTTGGATTGGTTTAAGAGGACCACGAGAAGCTTTTATATCTAAAATTAAAGAGGGTTTAAAAATCAAGCCTTTTGATGTGAATATAAAAGAAAGAAAACCTACGTCAACACTATTTCATAGACAGCAACACAACAGTTTTACTTTTTCAACAACATTATCTTATCGTCCAGAATCAGAAGAAGACTTAGCAGGTGTAGTGGCATTGCAAAATGAAGGATCCAACTATGTGTTTGGAGTAACCAAAAAAGGAAACAATTTTTATATAGTACTTCAAAAAAATAAATGGCCAGGAAGACAGGGAGACGTAATTTCAGAAGTAATTGCAAGCTCTAAAATAGAACTGGATGATGATGTTAAGCTTGAAATTTCTGCTAATGGTGATAAATATGAATTTAAATACGCAGTAGGAAATACCGAACTGAAAAAACTTGGTATTACAGTATCCGGAGATATACTTTCTACCGATATAGCAGGTGGTTTTACGGGTTGTTTGTTGGGTCTATATGCGACTTCGGCTAATGACGCAATTCCAAACTAAGCTTTTAAAAATAATACCTAGATTCTGAGTAAATAAAATTAAACAAATGAAAATCAAAAACTTCTTAAAAACACTTATCATAATATTCATAGTTAGTTGCAGCAGTAGTGATGATTCTGGTGTTAATGTTGGTGGTCCTTCAGGAGGAAATAATGGAGGGCAAGAACCAGTAGAGTATTTAAAAGAGCACGTGAGTTTTCCAATAGGAGTTGCTTTGTCTTATGAGCAAATAGCGTCTAATACAAATAGTATGATAAACTACAGAGAAGTGATGAATAATGAATTTAACAGCCTCACTTTCGGAAATGAAATGAAAATGTATAACATGTTTCCTGCACCAGATACATATGATTGGAGTGATGGAGACGACCTTGTGGCTTATGCTCAAGAACATGGTATGCGCATTCATGGTCATACTTTATTATGGCACCCAGAATATTCCATACCAAATTGGCTGGAAAGTTTTTCGGGTACCGATCAAGAATTTGAAGATCAGGTAAAAAATTACATTATTAACACAGTAGCCCATTTTGCTGAATTTGAAGATGATAACGGAAATCCAATTGTTGAAAGTTGGGATGTGGTTAACGAGGCACTTACTAGCGAAGCTATGAATGCCGTTTTTAGACAAAGAATAGGCGAGGATTACGTTGCAAAATGCCACCAATGGGCAAGACAAGGTGATGCTAATGTTAAGTTGTTTTACAATGATTATAATATTGCAGGAGACCCTAACAAGCGAAACGAAATACTATCAATGGTCAATAATTTTATTGCTAATGGTGTACCCATTGATGGTGTTGGAATGCAAATGCACTTAAACCATAATTGGCCATCTCCTTCAGAATTACAAACTGCAATACAACAAGTTTCAGATACAGGTCTATTAGTGCATATTTCAGAAATAGATGTGAAAGTAAATTATAATGATGATATTACTGAATTCACATCAGAGAGAGCTCAGGCACAGTCAGACCAATATCAAAGAGCTGCCTATTATTACAAAACAATTGTTCCATCTTCTCAACAATTCGGAGTTACAGTTTGGGGACTAAGAGACATAGACAGTTGGTTGTATGATAACGGTACCGATTGGCCTTTACTGTTTGACAATAATTTTGATAGAAAACAAGCCTATATAGGATTTACAAATGGTTTGAAAGGAATAAGTCCAGATTAAGTCAACCTTTACATATGTCTGTATTTTCAAAAATTAGAATTTTAAAAAATTTAATAGTGTTAAGCATAATACTATTAAGTTGTGATGATTCTAAAAAAAACAGAAATATTGATGATAACACAAATACTGATAGTCTTGTAGTCGATAATAATGCAACTCAGAATATGATTCTAGATATTCAAAAAAGAGTAGCAGAAATTAATGTAGAAACTGTACCATATATTTTTAATAATGCCAAAGTAGCCAAAATGGAACAGCGACTCCAAATGGTTCAGGGAAATAAACGGCTAAATTTATTATTTTCTTACGGTTTAGAATTATTGAACGCAGGAAAAACCGAAAAATCCATTGACATTTTCAATGAACTCTTACAAGCTGTCGAAACTCAAAATGTACAGTCGAAAAATGAATTAGTGTATTATCTCAAAAAACAATTATCAATTGCATATATGCGAAAAGCAGAACAAGATAATTGTATGGCCAATCACAATGAAGACTCGTGCATTATTCCTATCAGTCCAAAAGCGCAACATGTAATTAAAGAAGGTGCACAGGAATCCATTAAGTTGTTAAATGAGCTTTTAAAATTGAACCCAAACGATCTAGAATGTCAATATTTACTAAACATTGCGCATATGACTTTAGGACAGTATCCTAACGGAGTACCCAAAAAGTTTAGAATTCCTGAATCACATTTCGTTAACTCAGAAAAAATAACACAATTTAAAGACATAGCAATGGAACTTGGTGTAGCCGTTAACTTGAAATCTGGTGGCACTTGTGTTGATGATTTCAATGGTGATGGTTACCTTGATATTATTGCTTCTTCTTGGGGTTTTAATGATCAAATAAGGTATTTTGAAAATGATAGACAAGGTGGTTTCATCGACAAAACAAAAGATGCAGGACTAGAAGATGTAACAGGAGGTTTAAATCTTAGGCACGCTGATTATAACAATGATGGAAATTTAGATTTCATTATTTTAAGAGGAGCATGGCTCTCAGTTTATGGAAGTATTCCCAATTCCTTAATGAGGAACAATGGTGACGGGACTTTTACAGATGTTACTGTAGATTCTGGGATATATTCTTTGAATCCAACACAAACAGCTGTATGGGCAGATATTAACCTAGATGGTTGGCTAGATCTTTTTATAGCAAATGAATGGTCTGAAGCGAAACAGAGTCATTGTGAAATGTTCTTGAATAATACTGATGGTACTTTTACAAATATTGCAAAAGAGGCAGGAATCAACGTTTCAGGCTTTTTTAAAGGCATAGCAAGTGGAGATATAAATAACGATCTATATCCTGATTTTTATCTATCTAATTACGATGGCCTAAATACGCTTTACTTAAATAAAACAAGAGAATTTGGTAAACCTACTTTTGAGATAGTTGAAAATGCTGGTGTTTCAGAACCTAAATTAAGTTTTCCAACTTGGTTTTTTGATTATAATAATGATGGCTTAGAAGATATTTTTGTTTCTGGTTACTCTTCATCTGAAGTCTTACCTTCCGAAATGCTATTAAGAAATATAAGAAGTAATACTTCTGAATACAGACCCTTATTGTATAAAAATAATGGTAATAATACATTTACAGAAGTTTCCCTATCTACAAACCTAAAAGAGCCTGCTGCAACTATGGGATGTAATTTTGGAGACTTAGATAATGATGGTTATTTAGATTTTTATTTAGCGACTGGTGATCCCGATTTTTTCTCTATTGTGCCTAATAAAATGTATCGTAATTCAAATGGAAACTATTTTGAAGACGTCACTTACAGTGGTGGTTTTGGACACATTCAAAAAGGACATGCTATAGGGTTTGGTGATATGGATATGGATGGAGACCAAGATATTTATGCGGTAATGGGTGGCGCAGTAGAAGGAGATGTATTTAGAAATTTACTTTTTGAAAATCCAATAGGCAATAAAAACAATTGGATTAACATTGTTTTAGAGGGTAGGAAAAGCAACCGTTCTGCCATAGGAGCTAAGATTATTATTACCATTGAAGAAAATAATAAAGAGAGAAAAATCTATAATACGGTAGACTCAGGTGCCAGTTTTGGTGGTAATAGCTTAATGGCTGAAATAGGATTAAGTCAGGCTAATGTCATAAAACAATTGGAAGTTAAATGGCCTTATCACACTAAACAATCGTCTATATTTAAGAATATTGATGTAAATCAAACAATTAAAATTGTTGAAGGTGAGAACATTCAAAAACTCAAGCTTGATAAATTATCTTTTAAAAATGATATAAAGCCACATCATGGCCATCACTGAGTTCTTTTCAATGCAAGAATAGAAAGCTTACCATCATTGTTGGCTACTAAAAAACACTCTTTTCCAGCTATAATTATTTTTTTTATGTCTTTTACATTACCAGTTGTAAAAAAACTATTATCTCTTTGAGGTTTAAAATTACCTTTAGAATCTCCTAAAAGGATATACCCTGTATTAGCGTCATAACGAATAGTTTCAACTTCGGCTTCATAAATATTACCTACACCTATAACATCTAAATGGCCATCTTTGTTTACATCAGTAACCTCAAAAGCCATTGTTGGTCCAAATTGGGCTGTGGTAGGAAGTTCTATTATTTCAAAACTTCCATTGCCTTTGTTTTTTAGAAATACACTACTAAATTCAGTTACTTTTTTATGATATGCACTATTTAAGTTCTCTTCACCATAAATATCAGATAGTGTTGAATTTGCAAACTCCTTATATGTTTTTATTTTTTCGCTTACAAAAGGATTTTGCTCAGTAGAACATTCCTTACCTCTTACTGGGACAAGATTACCCTTGTAATACTTACTTAAAATCATATCATATTTCTCATCCCTATCAAAATTGGTTGAATATATATGTAGCGGTTTTTCTTCTGTCGGTTGGTATTTATTATTATCGCCTAAATTTCCCACTAGGTAATCCATCTTTCTGTCGTTATTCAAATCAACTTCTTTTATTGTGTTCCACCAACCTTCAGTGTTTTTTATAGGTAGTTTGGTTTCTTTTTTAAATATTCCATTGTTATTATTAAAAAAAGTAATCGGAAACCATTCTCCAACAATTGCTAAATCTTTATCTCCATCACCATCATAATCGGTAAAAAGGATATCATTTACTATTCCAATATCAATGAGTTCTGGTGCCAGTTCTTTGGTGGCATCTATATAATTGCCTTTTTCGTTTTTAAGAATATAAGTTTTTGATGAAAGCGGATATTTACCAGGAATTACATGACCTCCTACAACTAAATCTAAATCACCATCACTATCAATATCATAGGCTGATACAGCTTTTGTGGAACCTAAAATTTTTGGTAGAACATTAGACTTCGTGAATTTTCCGTTACCATCATTTAAATAAATTCTATCTTGAAGTAATGGATTGTTTTCTCCAAGTTCATAGCCACCACTTCCAACGTATAAATCTAAATCTCCATCCGCGTCTGCGTCAAAAAATAGAGATGTAATGTCTTCATATTTACGCTCTTTTAGAAGCAGACTTTCATTGCTTTTCTCAAAACTACCATCCTTAGTTTGAATGTACATTTCAGGAGCCTGATTTAATGCGCCTCCGATATATAAATCGTCTAAACCATCTCCATTAATATCTGCGACTGCTATAGCAGGTCCTTTTTGCGATTGTTTTTGAGGTAGTAACGTTTGTAACGTAAAATCATTAAACTCATTTTCTTCATGACTGTAGGTTATCCCAATATCCTTTGGGTTAATTTGTACCCAGTTTTGAGGTAGATTAACTGGCATTTCACCATCGAATTTAAAGATTTCTTTATTGAATACGAGTGTTTGGTTGACTTCAATATCTTGCATTGCCAAAACAGAATTATCTCCCCAAATTACTTCAATACGATCGATAATTTCTTCATCACCTAAACCAAAATTCAGTTGGTATCCCATAGAAGACTGATAACCTCTAGATGGATATAACTCTTGATATTGAGTTTTATCTTGGGAATAAATTTTAACTCTAGCACCAATTGCATTTACATTTGTACTATCTCCAATAAGCTTTAAGTTAATATAATTGTTGGTTGAGTTGTTTCTGTAAATAGTTGCTTTATCCTCCATGTTGTTCATTACTAAATCTAAGTCTCCATCGTTATCAAGATCAGCATAAGCAACACCATTTGTATTTATTTTTTTATCTAAGCCCCAAGATTCGGTTAGATTTTTAAAGGTAAAATCTCCATTGTTTTTAAAAATGTAATTCGAAATTTTTTCAGAAGGCATAATGCTCATCGTTTCATTGACTGTCATAGCACCTTTTTCTTTTTGTTGACGAATAGCTTCCTTTTTATAGTCTTGATTACCAAGTTCTCTCTCTATGCCGTTAGAAACAAAAATATCTTTGTAACCATCATTATCAAAATCAGCAATTAATGGTGCCCAACTCCAATCTGTCTTAGAAATGCCAGCTAATTGACCAATATCACTAAATGTACCATTACCGTTATTTAATTGAAGCATATTTGCCATATATGAATAATGATAACCTGATTCTACCATTTCCCAAAAACCTTGAGTGTTCATTGAGGCCATGTTTTCTTTTCCTCGTCTATGATCTTCTGCTAACATATCTAACACAGTAAGATCTGGTAAAAAATCGTTATTGATATCAGCATAGTCAGAACCCATACTATTAACAGAAATATGCTTTAAGCGTGTGTTTATTTCATTTGAAAACGTTCCGTCTTTATTATTTATGTATAAGTAATCTGGACTAATAAAATCATTAGCTACATAAATATCTAACCAACCATCATTATTAAAATCACCAATTGAAGCACTTAACCCCCAATCTTTATTAAGTACTTTAGCCTTAAGAGTTACGTCTTTAAATTTATTACCATCATTTCTAAACAAATGATCAGATAATTGTTTGTAATGCATCCTTTCAGACTTGATTTCAATTTTATTGCTTTCCTCAAAATCGGGACGATGATTTACCAAATACATATCTAAATCACCATCTTTGTCATAGTCAAAAAAGTAAGATTGTACAGAAAAGCCATTTTCATCTAATCCCCAAAGTTTAGCTTCGTCTTTAAAAGTTCCATTTTTTTGGTTTACAAAAAGTTTGTTTCTTCTTAATTCCTCATTTGTTAAGGAAGCAGATTTACATACATAAATATCAAGCCAACCATCATTATTTATATCTACCATAGTTACACCAGTCGTCCAACCGTCAGCATCTTCGACACCAGCACTTTTGGTAATATCTGTAAACTTTAAATCTCCTTTATTTAAATATAATTTATTAGAGTTTTGATTTGATGTAAAATAGATATCTTCTAAACCATCATTATTAATATCACCAATGGCTACACCACCACCATTAAAAGCATAGACGTACTCTAGATAATTGAAGTTAATATCTTGCTTTACTGAATTTGTAAAATTTATGCCTGAGTGCGTGTCTTGAATTAAAGTAAATAAAGTTTTAGAATCTGATGCTTTTTTCTTTTTAACCTTGGAATCGTTACAACTAAAAATTGAAAACAGTAAAGTTGTAAATAATAATAAGAGTCTATTTTTCATTACGGTTATCTTATCTTAAAGATAATAATATACACAAAAAACCGCTTGTCAGAGACAGGCGGTTTTTTAACTAGCTATTAATTATAATAAAGTTTGCTTATTGTACAAGTCTAACAACTAAATCATCAATGTATATAACACCACCCACATTTCCATCATAACTCATACTAATAGCAAATCTTGCATTACCATCATTACTATTTGTTGTGTCTGCTGTAAAATCATAGTTTACTTCAGTCCATGCATTATCTTGGAATGATTGTTCTGGATTTCCCCATTCTGCCCAACCAGGATCACCTCCTTGATCTATGGCTATCTTCATATTAGATATTCCTGTGCCTTTAAACCAAACGCTTAAATTATATGTTTCACCATCTACCACAGTCATATTAGATGTAGGTTGAATATCCCAAGGGTTTGAGCCAATTGCATTAATTGTCATTTTAACACTCTTGTCTCCATCGTGGCTCTCTTCATCTGTAACCTCACCACTAGCATTTGCACCATTTAAACCTCCCCAACCGTTTATATTGTCAGCGACACCTAAATCAGACTCTTCAAAACTTCCATTTATATTTATTGGTGGCGGTGGAGGTGTACCTGAACCAGTAGCAATTAGAGTTACGTTATCGATGAAGTAAACCGCATTTTCAACCACGCCTAAATCTAAAACAACTCTTGCCGGATCTGCATTTGCAGTAAATACCCATTCAATTTGCTGCCATTCACTAGTAATATTGTAATTACCACTGTAAAGGGCATCTGGGTTTGTTGAGAATCTTATGTTTCCTCCATCTCCTGGAGATCCTGCTTCTGCTTTAATTAACATAGATAGTGTGTATTCTACACCTACCTGCATTGCAGCAGGATCACTAGCTAATTGTGTTCTCCATGCGTCACCACCAAAGCCTACAGCACGAAGTGATCTATCAAAGTACGCTTCGCCACTGGCTGTAGTTGCAGTCATTAAATCTGCGCCATTAAACTTGCTCCAGTTGGTGAAATCGTCTCCATCGCCTAATTCAAATCCACCGTTTAAGACTAAATTTTGACCTACATAGAAGTTACCAGGTGCGGTAGTTTCACCACCATTAGTAACCACTAATATTGTACTAGCCACGTTTTCTGGAACTCCGGCAGGTACAGTAATTACAAGTTCGGTAGCTGTTGAAGAAACAACGCTTGCTTCAACCTCTCCAATAGTTACGGATTCAACGTTATCTAGAGATGTACCTCTTAGGGTTACTTGTTCGCCTTCTTGTGCAGCATTAGTAGAAACAGCTTCTATTATAGGGAATGGTCTTGGAACAATGGTAATTTCGGTTGTTACTATATAACCATCAGGCATAACAAGTGTTACTGTTCTTTCACCAACACCACCATTAGTTGGGGTTAAAAATGAAATAATATTGCCGTTTAGTTGATAAGAAACCTGATCATTATTTAAGAAAACAAACAAAACTTCATTAAAGTTTTCACCTTCTAAAGTCACTTCATCACCAGGAAATATCTCATTAGGTGAAACAGAAACTATTGAAACTTGTTCAAAAGTGTCATCGTCATTACAGCCAACTACAGAAAAAGCAGCAATAACAGTGAGAAACACACCAATTAGTCTAAGAGCTTTTAACATTTTTTTAATTTTAATTAATTTATAAGAAAACTAGCCTTTTATTCTCAATAGAATTATAAAGTTCGATTGTTATAATATTATCAATATCATAAAATGAACCTTAAATTTTGTGATACCTTGTAAAAAAAGGCTCTAATAATGTAAATATAGTCAATAATTTAAAAAGCGCAACCGATTGCGTAAAAATTTTGTTAAAAATCTGTTTTTTTACATAATTCTCTATTCTAGTAGCACGGTCTAGTAGTTTATTTTGTGAATTAAATGACTGAAATATAGTTGCTTATTCAATTTTGAATATACTCAACTGTTTGTTGTTATTAGCCATAAATATGTAAGAATGATTTTTTACATTAACTAATTTCATGTTTTTAGTGTTAAGGTCATTGTAGAAATTAATGTCTTTGTAGTTTTTGAAACCGCCATTTGAATCTCCTAGTAAAATATAACCTGTGTTAGAATCATAACGTACAGTTTCTACCTCAGCTTCATGTATAGCGCCAGCACCAATAACATCTAGGTGTCCATCTTTATTAATATCATAAAAGACAAAAGACTGTGTTGGTCCTAACTGTGCATAATAAGGTAATGGTGTGATTTTAAAGTTACCATTTCCAAGATTTTCAACATATACAGATTCAAATTGTTCTACCTGTTTATGATAAGAGTTGTTCAAGGTTTGCTCACCATAAATATCAGATAGAGTGGCATTGGCAAATTCCTCGTAAGACTTAATTTTTTTACTTACAAAGGGATTTTGCTGGGTAGAGCATTCTTTTCCTCTTACAGGAACTAAATTACCATGATAATTTTTGCTTAGAAACATGTCATAATTTTCATCATCACCAAGGTTAGTACCATAGATATGAAGCGGTTTTTTAGAGCTAGGATGAAATTTGTTGTTACCTCCTAAATTACCAACAAAAAAATCAAGATCTCCATCCTTATCAAAGTCAATCTGTGAAATTGTATTCCACCAGCCTGAAGTATTATTGAAATTAGTAATTTCTGATTTTTTAAATTGGCCATTATTGTTTTCAAATAGCGTTATTGGCATCCATTCGCCCACAACAAACATGTCTTTATCACCATCATTATCATAATCAGAAAATAATAGATCATTGATAATTCCTATTTGTCCAAAATCAGAAGCAATACTCTGTGTTTTATCCACAAAACCTGATGAGGTGTTTTTTAAAACATAAGATTTTGATGGTAATGGGTATTGTCCTGGTATTACGGTACCACCTACAAATAAATCTAATTTTCCGTCTGAATCATAGTCAAAAGCCTTAATGGTTTTTGTATTAGATAATAGACGAGGTAGTTTATTTGATTTAGAAAAATATCCGTTTCCATTATTTTCATAGAGCCTATCTTCGAGTAAGTTTGAATCCTTAATAAACTCGTATCCACCACTGGTTACATATAGGTCTAAGTCTCCATCATTATCAAAATCAAAAAATAGAGCCCCTAAATCTTCATATTTCTTGTCTTTTTCAAAATGAGGTTGTTCGGTTTTTTCAAATGAACCATCCGAAAGTTGTAAATAAATCTCTGCTCTTTGATTAGCAGCTCCACCAATAAATAGGTCTTCTAGCCCATCATTGTTTATATCTGCAACCTCAAAAGCTGGCCCTTTTTCGGATTGTTTTTGTGGTAAAAGAACTTGAGTAGAAAAGTCATTGAATTCATTTTCAGAATGCCTATAATCAATTCCAAGTGATTCAGGTTTAATACGTAGAATCTTGCTTTTGTATTCATTATTTATAGTGCTTTCTACCGAATTAGCCTTTTCTTGATAAAGTGTAAGTGTCTGATTGGGCTGAATATTTTCTTTAATTGTAGTATTGCCATCACTCCAAATTACTTCAACTTTTTTTATTTGTTCTTCATCGTTTATTCCAAAAACTAGAGTAGGAGAGACAGAAGATTGGTAACCTCTGGATAGATAAAGTTCTTGATATTGTGTCTTCTTGTTTGTTAAGACTTTTACTTTGGCACCTATAGCTTTTTTGTTGTATTTAGACCCAACTAAGCTTAGTTTTAAAAAATTAGTTGTTGCATTATTTTCGTAAATACTTGCTTTATCTTCAAGATTATTAATAACCAAATCTAGATCTCCATCATTATCTAAGTCTCCATAGGCTGCTCCGTTAGAGTTAAGATTCTGATTTAATCCCCAATCCTTGGTTAACTTAGAAAATGCTAAATCACCATCATTTTTAAAAATATAATTTTGAAGTTTTTCTGAAGGCATTTTATTCAATATTTCATCGATAGTCATTGTGTCAACCACGTTTTGTTGATTGTCTAAAAAGTTTCCAAAATCTTGATTTGCTATCTCTCGTTTAATGCCATTGGTTATTAAAATATCTTTTAAACCATCTCCGTCGTAATCAGCAATTAATGGTCCCCAACTCCAATCTGTTTTTGATACGCCAGAGTATTGAGCAATATCTGAAAAGTAGCCGTTGCCATTATTTAAGTTTAAAATATTAGACATGTAAGGATAGTGGTATCCGGATTTTACTATCCACCAGAATCCGCTTGTGTTCATGCTTGGCATGTTTTGTTTGCCTCTGCTATGGTCTTCAGCAGACATATCTAAGACTAATAAATCGGGCAGTAGGTCGTTGTTAATATCTGCCATATCTGATCCCATACTACTATAAGATGTATGTTTTAGTCTTTGATTTATTTGATTTGAAAATGTCCCGTTTTTATTATTAATATACAGTTTGTCTGGTGTTATAAAGTCATTTGCAACATAGATATCTTCCCAGCCATCATTATTAAAATCACCAATAGATGCGCTTAAGCTAAATTCTTTATTTATAAGTCCGCTGTTTACGGTAACGTCGGTGAATTTATTTCCGTCATTTCTGTATAAGTGGTCAGAAGTTTGAGGAAAGAAATCCTTGTCTTTCAGCACCAATTCTAAATTTACCGAGTTTAAAAAATCTACTCTGTGGTTAATTAAAAACATATCGAGATCACCATCTTTATCATAGTCTAAAAAATAAGATTGTATAGAGAAGCCATCATCATCTAAGCCATATTTTTGGGCTTCTTCTTTAAATGTTCCATTTTTTTGGTTTACATAGAGTTTGTTTTTTCGTAAACTATTATTTTTTAATGATGCAGATTTGCATACATAAATATCCATCCAATTGTCATTATTTATATCTACCATCGTTACACCAGTAGTCCATCCGTCATCATCAGTTACTTTAGCTTGAGATGTAATATCTTCGAATTTGAAGTCGCCTTTATTAAGATAAAGTTTGTTAGAATTTTGGTTAGAAGTAAAGTAGATATCTTCTAGCCCGTCGTTATTGATGTCGCCTATAGCAACACCACCACCATTATAGGCATAATAATAATTTAGAACATTAAAATCTGAATTCTCCTCTACAGTATTTTTAAAATGAATGTTTGTTTGTTCATTGTCAAGTAAGGTAAATAATGTCCTAGCATTACTAATTTTCTTGTCATTTTTTGACTCCGAAGAACAAGAAATTAAAGTAATAACTAGAAGCAGAGACAATATTGTTTTAAATATATCCATATCATTTTTAAGGTTGAAGTAATAAAAGATATTAAAACATTTAGTAATTAAAATATGAAATGATTATTAAAATCTAAAAAAGGGGTTGCTTTTATATAAACAACCCCTTTTGTTAAATTGAAAGAAACTAACTAACTCAAATAATTGCTCACAATTTTAAACAACTAACTAATATCCTGGATTTTGGTAAGCAGCTTTTTCAGCATCTGTTGCTTCCATAGCATCTATTTGGTTCTGTGGAATTGGCCTTAAGTAATGATAAGGCTCTATAGTTCTTGTTGTTACAGTAGGATTGTGGTCTGATGCATCATTGCCACCAATTTCATACGTGTCAGCATACTCATTCCATTTTTGAGTTCTAACTAAATCGTACCATCTGTAACCTTCACCGAAGAACTCACGCGAGCGCTCAGCAAGAATATAATCTATATCAATAACCATTGGTGTTGCATTAACCATTGCAGCACTATTATCTTCAATTCTTTCTTGTTGTTCTCCATTGTCAAAACGCCACATACCTGCACGTGCACGAAGAACATTTACTAAATCTCTAGCTGAATAAGATCCTGACGCTCCTTTTACTTGAGCCTCTGCTGCAACAAGGTAGAATTCTGAAAATTTAGCAATTGGGAACGGCCTTGTAACACCAACGTTTGGCTGACCTAATCCTCCTTCATTATCAGTACGGTATGTGCCTAATTTCCATAATCCTGGGTAAAACCTTCTGTTTATTTCATTTAAATTGATAACATAATCAGATCGACCTGCTATCTCACCACCACCTATATTACCTCCATTTACATAGTTGACGCTTGAATCATATTCATCCAAGAACGAAACTACAGCATCACCAGGTTCTATTTCAAGACCATTTGCAGCAACTAAACTAGGAGTTGTGTCACCACCTTTGTCCCAGTTTCCTCTGTAACTGCTTACAAAAGTTCCATCATATCTTGAGTCTATATCTTTATCGGTAAACGTTTCTGTAAAAACACCAACTGGTGGTGCCATACGAGTCCAAGGTCTACCGTAGCTTTGAGCAGCTTCTCTTTGTACTGCGGCAACTCCGTCTACACTAATAGTGGTATAATTAGATGTTACCATCCATACTGCAGCATTTGTATCATCTGTTCCGCCAAATCCAGTTATTGGAGCACCGTTGTAAATAGCGCTTTCTTGAGTTCTGTCTGAATAAAGCATCATCTCTTCATGACGGTCATTAGAGCCCTCATGTACATCGTAGAAATAATCTAACAAACGATATGGTCCTGGATTTTCAATACCTTCAACAGCTAAATTATAAGCTTGTTGAAAATAATAAGTTGGGCCATTTCCATCCGGATCAGTACGAGGTGCTTCTGGATATGTTGGTATTCCGTTAGGGTTTTCTAACCACCATCCATAGGTTAAATAAGCTTTTGCCAAATATAGTCTAGCAACATTTTTAGTTACTGCACCTGTAACTCTAGGATTATCTGGTAAATTATTTACTGCGGCTATTAAATCTGGTATAATTGCACGAGTATAAACTTCAGGTACTGTATTTCTTACCGAACTTCTAAATGGAGATTGATTGAATTTAAGTTCTCCTGATCCCAAATCTAAAGGTACACCACCATATGTTTGTACTAATAAGAAATAATAAAAAGCACGGAAAAACTGAGCCTCAGCAATTAAAGAATCATCAAGACCCACTGCTGCTGCGTTTTCAATTATTCCACTACATGTATTAATTGCTGGCCAGCCAGCTCCCCATGGTCTTCCGATAGAAAAACCACTTTCTGGTCTTAAGTTACCTTGTCCTGCAAGGTCTAAATCATAGAAATTATTATCAGCACTCTGAGCAGCACAATATTCATCTGTACCTGTTTCTGCCATATTTAAAAAGTAGGCAAAACCATATATGTCTCTTAAATTTTCGTACAAATAGGTTAATCCACCTTGGACACCTAATTCTGTTTGAAAAAATTCGGGTGTAAATACACCTCTTGGCTCTTCTTCTATTATATCCTCTGAACAAGAAGTTATGAACAAAGCGATAAATAGTATTCCTATTGTTGATGCGTTTTTAAATTTAATCTTTATCATGTTCATCTTTTTTAAAATGTTATGTTTAATCCTAGCAAAAAGTTTCTTGTAGTAGGTACGTTGGTTCCAATGGTTGGAATACCTCTAGAAATATTTCCTGTATTAACTGCAACGTTTTGACGTGATCCGTCTCCGTTAACACCAGAGTTCGTTTCTGGATCCAATCCTGATTCATCATGAAATGGAGAGAATAATACAAATGGATTTTGTACAGTTGCATATAGCCTTAATCTTGTAATTCCTATTTCATCTAATAAGTCTTGATCAAAGTTATATCCTAAAGTCATTGCTCTTATTTTTAAATATGACCCATCAAAATAACCTAATGTACTAGCATATTTTTGGTTATCCCCACTTTGTACTCCACCAGGTGCAGGGTATTTTGCATCTGTATTATTTGGCGTCCAGTAATCTACAGCAACGTTGTTGCTTCTTCCAGTAAGTAAGTTTAAGTATCCGTTTGATCCATAAAGCGTACTTACTAATATGCCTCCACTTTGAAAAGCACCTATAGCAGTAAAATCGAAATTCTTATATGCTAAACGTGTATTGAAACCTCCTTGAAAATCTGGAGTTGGATCAATTACTACTCTATCCTCGGCACCAATTGCTCTTGTAGGAGATCCGTCTTCATTGTAATCACCAGTGTAACGAACTTTTATCATACCTAAAGTTCCGTCTGGTTCATATTGATCAAAGAATTGATAGTCTGGATCAGATTCATTCCAAAGACCAATGCGATCGTAATCAAAAATTACATTTAGCGGTTGACCAACAAACCAAAGGTTGTTTATGTCTTCAATTTGGCCAGAAGCTAAAGAAGTAATTTCATTTCTGTTAGTATACACGTTAATACCTACGTCCCAAGAGAATCCATCTGGATCGTCAAAAATAGTACCATTAAGTGCTATTTCTAAACCTCTGTTTTCTGTAGAACCAATATTACTGGTTACACTACCTACACCAGAGGTAGGTGGAAGACCAAGACCTAAAAGAATATCATTGGTTTTAGTGATATAGTACTCTATACTACCAGATAATTTGTTGTTAAAAAGATCAAAATCAAGTCCATAGTTATATGTTTCTGAAAACTCCCAGCCTAAATCAGGGTTCGGTAGTTGCGTAACATAAAATCCATTAGCAAATGTAGTATCATAGTTGTATTCTACTTGAGATAATCTACCTTGTACAGAGAAAGGGGCTATAGCTTGGTTTGAAGTTTCACCATATCCTGCTCTTATTTTAAGTAGATTTACCCAATCAACATCTTCCATAAAGGATTCATTACCAATATTCCAACCCAACGAAACTGCAGGATAAGTAAACCACTTATTACCTGGAGCAAGTCTAGAAGAACCATCTGATCTTAATGTTGCTGTAAGTAAGTATTTATTGTCATACTGATATAGAATTCTTCCCATTACAGAAAGTAACCCACTTTCAGAGTATCCTGTACCATATCTTGTGATGTCTTCTGATAAAGCTGAGTCTAAATTATACCATAATGAGGTTTCATTAGGAATGTTTTGCGCAGCAATACCTACGTTATCAAAATGATTTTTCTGTGAAGAAAATAGTCCGACAAAATTAACTTTATGCTTACCAAAAGTACGGTCATACAGTAATTGATTTTCAATAACATAATCCCATAAAATAGAGCTGTCATAACTAGCTGAAGAAGGGTTGTCCGGATTAAAACTAAATACGCCTTTACCTGTAAAATTACCATCCCTAGACGTTCTGTAATTTAGTCCAAGGTTTAAACGATATTTTAATCCTTCAATTCCAGGAATTTTTACCTCACCATATATATTGTTGTATGTACCAAAGTCTAATTGTTCGTTCGTACGTCCTTTTCCGATACGATTTATTTCATTTCTCGTAGGAATCCATCTGTCATCAGCTTGTGTTGAAAGACGAACTGACTCTAGAAAATTACCATTTTCATCGTATGGACTAAGTAGAGGTGAAGCCGATAGAGCTCCACCAACACCTGCGATAGCACTGGTCTCGCTAAAATTAGTCACAGAATTTACGCCAAAACGAACATGATCGCCTACGTTTTGATCCATTTGAATACGAAGAGTATATCTATCAAAAGAGTCTCCAGGTACAACCGAAGTTTCTTTAAAATATCCTAAACCAACATTATAAGTTCCGTTTTCAGTACCTCCTTGGACACTAATATCATGCGCAGTTATAAGTCCGGTACCGTAAAGTAAATCCTGCCAGTCTGTATCATTACCTAAATATTCATCGCCTGCTAAACCAAAAAGTGGTGTTCCACCTCTATTTGCAGCTACGTCTGCGCGTAATTGAATTAGTTGAGCAGCATTCATAAGAGGATATTTTGCAAATACTTCTTTAGCACCATAATAAGTGTCATATTTTATTTCTGCTTTTTGGCCTTTTCTACCAGACTTTGTTTCAATTAATATAACACCATTAGCACCTCTTGATCCATAAATTGCCGTTGCTGATGCATCTTTTAGAATCTCTAAACTTTTAATATCATTAGGATTAATGTCGTTAAGACCACCAGAAAAAGGGATTCCATTAAGTACTATTAAAGGATTATTGTCAGCTGAAAGTGAACGTACACCACGAATTCTAATTTGAGGAGCCGAACCTGGTCTAGTACTGGTAGTTTGAATATTTACACCTGCAGCTCGACCTTGCAGAGCATCCTGAAAGTTAGCAGCTACTACTTGGTTAAGGTCATCTCCTTTGATTGAAACAACCGAACCTGTAACAGACTCTTTACTTTGAGTACCGTAACCAATTACCACAACTTCGTCCAACTGCTCTCCACCTTCTTCTAAAGTTATATTTATTGTGGTTCTACCATTAACTTGTACTTCTTGTGTTTTATACCCTAAATAACTAAAGACTAAAACAGCTTGTGGTGAAACATTATTAATGGAATATTTACCATCAAAATCTGTTTGAGCACCATTGGTTGTGTTGGTGACAATGACATTAACCCCAGGTATGGGACCGTTTGCATCAGATACTGTTCCAGATACTGTAATGTTTTGAGCTAATGAGGGTAGTATAAACCCACCGAAAAAGAGAAAAAAGAGTATCCCTCTTAGTCTTTTTCGACGTTCATTGGATAGTTGATTGATCATTTTTTATTAAATTTTTAGATTTTTACTTAAAAAAAGGACACATCCTCAAAAATGTATGCTTTTTATTTTCGGTACTGTAAATTTACACTATTATTCATATTATGCAACCGATTGCGTTAATTTTTTGTGAAATTTTATTCTGAAATACGAAAAAAAATGTTAAAAAAATTTCAACTAATTGATAAACAGTGTTTTAAAATATTTGGAGGTTGAATGTGAAAAATACTATAACGTTTGAAGTGATTAAGTTTCTAATACCTGTGGAACTTATTAAGTACACGATTAGATAAACGTAGTATTAAGAAATAAGACTATTTTTAACGTAGGTGTTTTTTCACCATAGCTTACTTATAAAGAGTGTAGTATTTTTAATATAATAAAAACTCTAATTTTTAATTACTCTTTCTTAACTTTTAAAATGTCATTTGCCCAATTTATAAAATGAGAAATATTTGGTGTGTCAGTGTGTCCACCATCGTGTTGACGCCAGGCAAGAACTCCATTTAATAAGCCCTCATTAACATTTGGCATTTTTTCTACTTTATAATTATTTGAAACACCCATAGTCTCTTTACCTAAAAGTTTATAAACGGGTTGTGCTGCTACTGCTGCCATATAACTGCCTTGATGATCTAGCCAGTTTGCATCACCTTGTTCGGGAATACCATAACTTATAAAAATAGCTCTTGGTGCGCAAAGAGCTATCAATTCATGAGAGTCAACAGGAAGATTATTAGCATCCATTGACCCAAAACCACTCTCTTCTGTGGCATACTTTAAATAATTACCAGCCATCCAATGAAATTCACCACCACCAGCAAGATTTTCTACTGCTTCACCAAAATTTCTACGGTGAAGGGTTGTTCCTCCTTTTCCTGAAGACCCAATGAGGCCTATTGCAAATCGTTCATCAAAAGCCATAGTAACTAATGCAGCCTTGCCATATCGAGAAACTCCTTCAATACCTACTTTTTTTGCATCTACATCTGAATCAGTTTCGAGATAATTTAATCCTTGAGTGGCTCCCCAAGCCCAAGCGCGTAATGCTCCCCAATCATCAGGATTTCGAGATTGTCCTTTATTAGTAAGGGCAATTATACCTTCGCAAGTAAGAGCATCTCCATTATCAGGTTGTATTGATGAAGGATCAATTAGTGCATAACCCCAGCCAGCGTTAATAAGTTGATGAGTTTTAGGTAGATCACCTTCAGGTTGTCTGTAAAAACCAAAATCGTTTACCCCTTCAGGGCGTACAAGTGGATTGTAAGCAGGATATTTATCTAGAATTTGTTTTAATTCTGGATCTTTTTGAAGCAATTTACGTAAACCTTCATTCAAAACAGCGAAATCCTCTCGATTTGGTTGTCTGGGTGCAGGTAATGCAGATGGTCCAAACATCATAATTATAGGTACAGGTCCTTTTGCGTTTGCTGGCGTAACTACAGTCATTGAAATATTAACATCTATTTGCGGATAAGTTGAATTATCCACATGACCAACAAGTTTTTTTGCTATGACTGGTGTCCAGCCTATGTATTCTTGTTCAGTAAAAAGTGTTTTCCAAGATACTTCAGGTACATTTTCAGGAATTTTCCCATACACTTCGGTAGCAAAACCTTCTTTTATTTCAGGACGTCTGGTGTTCCACCATTGGTCTGCAGAAGTTACTTTATTCCCGTTTTTTGTAATTAAAACGTCAGGAAGATTAGGATACGGATTTGCCAGTTGAGGATTGTAGTTAGCAGGATTATTTGCTGCAGATGGATTTCCATTTTTTCCAGGTCTAAGTTTTATAATTCCTAATTTTTCCTGCATAGCTTTATGTGCTTCTGAAGCTGAAAGGCAAAGCGGATCACTTAAATTTTTAGACTGGGCAACAGTAGTTTGAGTAAAAGATATAAGAATAACAAATACGATATGTCCTAAGGGTTTCATATAACCTAATCAGGTATTACTACTGTAACAACGCTTAAAGATGGAATATTTACTATTAACATATCATTCTCAGGGATTAATGCGGTTTCATCTCTATTTGATGAAAGTGTGGTAGTATATGCTGTACCGTTAGCAGGAGTATTACCGTCAACAGATATGTCTAGCTCTAGTGAGTTTGAGTTAGAATTTATGATCACTATTACTGTTTCATTATTGCCTCTATAAGTTGTACTCATTAAATCACCAGTAAATTGCATATTATTGGCTACCCTAATATATCCTGGTCTAATAAATTTTGAGAAATGTGAATAAGCAAATCCTCGTTTTAATATTTGACCATTAGTAGTCCCTTGCTGTCCTTCTCCGATGAAACTGTAATACCTTTTTAAATACCACCAAGTGTAAGCATTCCAGTTGCTTTCCATTGCTTCATGAATAGTTTCAAGCATTTCGAGAGTTTGTTCCCATTTTTCAAGTTCTGTAAATGCGTTCCATCGTGGATTACCATCATACTCACCAGAATAATCATTTAGTAAGTACTCTGTCATCCATATTTCTTTTCCTTTTTGTTCGGCTAATTCAAATGGACCTAATCCACCTCCGTATATATGGCCACCAACTATGTCTACATTATTAACAGCAATATCATCGTTTAAAACGTTATTGTAGTAGGATCTATTAAAATTAAATGACTCTGCAGTAATCACTGTGGTGTTAATACCACCTGCATGATCTCTAGTAAAATTTTCTATTTCTGTTTGTGTCCATTGTGTCCACTCACCTATATCAGGTTCATTTTGGATAGAGATAGCATGGAGATTCACTCCTTGAGTTTGCATAAAATTATCAAAACTATTTAGGTGTGCTACATAGTCGTCATACTTTTCTGGTAATATTCTTAATTCTGTTTGGTTTGGGTCTAACATGTCATCTGGCGCATTCCAAGGAGAGGCAAATACAATGGCACCTCTATCTTGAGCGTACTTGGCAACTTCAGCAATATCTGGCCAGGTATCTTGAGACGCAGGAATACTTACACGAAAAATACTTAATCCTAATTCATTATCACCAGTACCATAAGCTTTTTGAATATCACTCTCGTTAGGGAAACTAGAAACACCATTAAACACAGTATTACAGGCGCCAAAACCAGAAATACTTTGATATGTGTTACTCGTGTTTACCGAAATGGTACTAACATTTTCAGGAGTAGGGCCACCTACTTGATTACCTCCCTCATCACTGCTACTACATGTAAATAAGAGTACGGTTAATATAATAGTTGGAATAAATTTAAGAAGTTTGTTTTCCATAATAACAAGTTTAAATGTTTATGCAATCGGTTGCGTAAATATAGTTAAATTTGTTTCAATTCAAAATTCAATAGTAAAATAGAGTGAAAATATTTAGTTCAAATTTCTATTTTTGAATAACACATCATAATTGATAAAATGAGATTTAAGAAGGCTACGATTCTATTTTTTAATTTATTTATCATGTTTATCTCCTGTGATAATTCCGATAAAAAAGATAACAAATATGAGTTTACCAATGATCTTGTAAATGAAACGAGCCCTTACTTATTACAACATGCACATAATCCAGTAGATTGGAAACCTTGGAGTCAAAATGCCCTTAATACAGCAAAGCAAAATAACAAGTTGATTGTTATTAGTATTGGTTATTCATCTTGCCATTGGTGCCATGTTATGGAGGAAGAAACATTTTCTGATAATAGCATTGCCAAACTAATGAATGAAAATTTTATAAATATCAAAGTTGATAGAGAAGAACGACCAGATGTAGATAATATATATATGACTGCAGTTCAGCTAATGAATGGTAGTGGTGGCTGGCCTTTAAATGTTATTGCGCTACCAGACGGTAAACCTTTGTATGGCGGAACGTATCATAGCAAGGAGGATTGGGAAAAGGTGCTACTTCAAGTTAATGACTTTTATAAAAACAAGCCTGAACAAGCGCAAGATTATGCTGAAAATTTAGAGGCTGGTATTCAAAAAGTGAATCAAATTCAAAATGAATCTTCAAACAAAGATTTTATTGAAGAAGATATTTTGGAAATATTCGCTAATTCAAAGTCTAAATGGGACACTATTTGGGGAGGAAATTCGACTACCCAAAAGTTTATGATGCCAATAAACCTTGATTTTTTATTGGATTATGGCACTGTAAATAAAGATTCCTCAGCTTTAAATCAACTTAAATTAACCCTTGATTATATGGCTCTTAAGGGAGTAAATGATCATATAGATGGAGGTTTTTTTAGATATAGTACAGATAAAAAGTGGGAAATTCCACATTTTGAAAAAATGTTATACGACAATGCTCAGTTAATCAGTACATATTCAAAAGCCTACAAGGTGTTTAAAAATCCGTTATATAAAGAGGTTGTTACAAAAACTTTTGGTTTTTTGGATAGAGCATTAAATAGTGAATCTAATACCTATTTTGCTTCTATAGATTCAGGCTTAGAAGAAGGTGCTTATTATCTATGGACTGAAGAAGAACTTAGTAGGCTGGTAGTCAATGATTTTGATTTATTTAAATCGTATTTTTCAATTGATAAATCAAATATATTAGCAGGTCAGAAGTATCACTTAATTAAAAGTAATAATGATAAAAGCTTTACTAAGAAACATGGTTTAGAGGATAGCGCCTTTTTAAAGCTAAAATCTGAATGGTATAAAAGTTTGTCTGAAGCAAGATACAACAAGCAGTTACCGCAAGTTGATGATAAAATTATAGTTTCTTGGAATGCTCTAGCGATAATTGGTTTTTTAGATGCTTATTCTGCCTTTGATGAAGAAGAATATCTTCAGTCGGCTATTTCTACTTTCAAAAGCTTAAAATCGAAAGCTTTCAATAATAACGGTTTAATACATTCTTACAAGGCTAATAGTAAAAAGAGTGAAGTTTTTTTAGAGGATTATGCGTTTTTACAAAAAGCAGCCTTAAAATTATATTTCATTACAACTGAAGACCACTATCTACAATTTGCTGAAGAGTTAAGCGACATTATATTTTCTGAATATTCAGATAGTGAAGGGCCAATGTTTACATTTAGCAAAAGCAGAGAATTGATATTTAAAATTATAAAAACAGATGAAGGTGTAATGCCATCAGCTAATTCAGTGGTAGCAGAAAATTTATTTCTTCTAGGACACATAAAGTATAATAATGAATACTTAAACCGAAGTAAGCGTATGCTTCAGTCTATTGTTTCTTACTCTAAAGAAAAACCAGATTCTTTTAGTAACTGGAATAGCTTGCTCATTAAAACAGTATATCCCTTTTATGAAATTGCTGTTGTTGGTGAAAATGCTGAAGAACAATTATTAAAGTTGAATAAGTATCACTATCCAAATACATTAATGGTAGGAACCACAAAACAAAGCCTTATTCCATTATATAAAAACAGGTTTGTTGAAGATGAAACGTACATCTATGTTTGTAAGGATAAGACTTGCAAATTACCAGTTAAAACCTCTGATGCTGCCATAAACCAGCTTAATAGCTTTTAGGCTAAAAATAGTAATAGAATTCTTCATTAGGGTAAAGCTTTTTATGTATTCAAACTTCAATCTTTAAAAAGGTTTAAACTATAGAATTGCTAAAATTTCAATATATTGCAATCGGTTGCGTAAATATTTTTTAAAGCAATTATTACTATAAAATCAAAAACTAATCAATAGACAATTGCGTATGAAAGCGTCTAATTTTTTACTAGCGTTACTAGGTGTAATGTTATTTTTTTCTTGTGAGAACACTAAATCAAACAAGAAAATTAATGATAAAGAAGTACAATCTTTACATGAGGCTAAATTTCCTTTTTATGACACGTCCTTATCTATGGAAGAAAGGATTCAAGATTTAATTTCAAGATTAACTTTGGAAGAAAAGGCGGATCAAATGATGCATAATACAAGTGCAATTGAACGCTTAGATATTCCTCCATACAGTTACTGGAATGAAGCGCTACATGGAGTAGCACGATCGGGAGTAGCAACGGTCTTTCCTCAAGCCATTGGTTTAGCCGCTACATTTGATGATGATTTAACATTTAGAGTCTCTTCTGCAATTTCAGACGAAGCTCGTGCTATGCATAATGTAGCAAAAGAAAAAGGGTATCATAAACAATATGGCGGCTTAACTTTTTGGACTCCTAATATTAATATATTTAGAGATCCTCGTTGGGGTCGTGGACAAGAAACGTATGGTGAAGACCCTTATTTAACGTCTGTTATTGGAAAATCATTTGTAATGGGCTTACAAGGTGATAATCCAGATTATTTAAAAACAGCAGCCTGTGCTAAACATTATGCTGTTCATAGTGGTCCGGAAGAATTAAGACATGAGTTTAACGCTGTGTCGAGCAAGAAAGATTTATGGGAAACTTATCTTCCTGCATTTGAGGTTTTGGTTAAGGAAGCTAATGTAGAAGCCATTATGTGTGCTTACAACAGTACAAACGGAGAACCATGTTGCGCTAATAAATATTTAATACAAGATGTTTTACTTGATGAATGGAATTTTAAAGGTCATGTGTTAAGTGATTGTTGGGCAATTGTAGATTTTTACACACCTAAAGGTGAAGGAGGTCATGGTGTAACAAAAACGCAAGCTGAAGCCTCTGCTATGGCAGTAAAACATGGTGTGAGTTTAAACTGTGGCGATTCTTATTTAGAGGGACTTCCTGAAGCTGTGAAACAAGGTTTTATTACTGAAGCCGAAATAGATGAGAAATTAGCTATTTTGCTTAGAACAAGGTTTAGATTAGGTTTGTTCGACCCACCTAAAAGCAATCCTTATGATGATATTTCTGAAGATGTAATCAATAGTGATGCGCATAGAGATTTGGCTAGAGAAGTAGCACAGAAAAGTATTGTACTGCTCAAAAATAATGGTGTATTACCAGTAAAAAATGATTTGTCCAAGTACTTTATAACTGGTCCTGTAGCTATAGACACAGAAGTGCTGTTAGGTAATTATTATGGTGTAAACCCTAAGATGGTTACCATAATGGAGGGTATAGCAGGAGCAATAAGTCCAGCAAGTCAACTACAATATAGAATGGGTGCAATGCTCACGGTTCCTAAAGAAAATCCGTTAGATTATGCCACAGGAAACGCCTCAAATTCAGATGTTACATTTGTTGCTTTAGGCATTTCTGGATTGATAGAAGGAGAAGAAGGAGCTTCCATTGCATCAAAAACAAAAGGAGATAGACTAGATTATAATTTGCCAAAAAGTCAAATAGATTATCTTAAAGGATTGAGGAAAGCCGCAGATAAAGATCCTAACAATAAAAAGCCTATTATCAGTATTATCACAGGCGGAAGTCCAATGAATCTTGCAGAAGTTGAAGAGTTGTCAGATGCAGTATTGTTGGTTTGGTATCCAGGTGAAGAAGGCGGTAATGCTATAGCAGATGTGTTGTTTGGTAAAATCTCACCTTCAGGAAAATTGCCTATTACATTTCCAAAATCTTTAGATCAGCTTCCTGATTATGAAGATTACTCAATGATAGGTCGTACTTATAAGTATATGGATTCAGATCCAATGTACCCATTTGGCTATGGTCTGAGTTATACCACTTTTAAATATAGTAATGTCAATTTATCATCAAAGTCTATATCAAAGAATAGTACAATAACCTTATCTGTAGATGTAACAAATGATGGAGATGTAGATTCGGATGAAGTAGTTCAACTTTACATTACAGATGTTGAAGCTTCTTTTAGAGTTCCAAACTCTCAACTAAAAGCTTTTAAACGTGTTAGTATTAAATCTGGGGAGACCAAAAAAATAGAATTTAAATTAACATCAGAAATGTTTGAGGTTGTGAATGAACTTGGTGAAAAAGTGTTAGAGCCTGGCGAATTTAAAGTCTATGTTGGTGGTTCAAGCCCAATGGCTCGTAGTAAAGAATTGGGAATAGATATAGAGGAAATAACATTGAAAATCTGATATATTGTCAAAGCCAATAAACAAATAGACCTCAAAAAATAAGCTATGAATGTAAAGCTGACCGTATTTCTATTTTTTTTAGCTCTTGCATGTTGGTCACAAAATATACCGCATCTTAGCAAGCAAGGTAATACCACTCAACTGATTGTAGACCAAAAACCATTTATAATACTTGGAGGTGAATTAGGCAATTCTACATTTACAAGTTTCGGTAATATGGAAACTGTCTGGCCTAAGTTAAAAAGTCTAAATCTAAACACTGTTTTAGCGCCTGTTTACTGGGAGTTAATCGAACCAAAAGAAGGTGAGTTTGATTTTGAATTATTAGACAAATTGATTCAGGAGGCTAGGCATAATGATTTAAAGCTAGTTCTATTATGGTTTGCCTCTTGGAAAAATAGCATGTCTAGTCATGTTCCGTCTTGGGTTAAATTAGATCAAAAAAGATTTCCTAGAGTAAAAGATGATAATGGTATAAGTCATGAAATATTAACACCTTTTAGTGAAGATAACTTAAATGCAGATTTAAGAGCTTTTTCAATGTTAATGGCACATTTAAAGGAGATAGATGAGAAAGAAAACACGGTAATACTTGTACAATCTGAGAATGAAATTGGGATGCTTCCTTCAGCTAGGGATTATCATCCTTTGGCTAATGAAAAGTTCAATAAACCAGTTCCTGATGAATTAATAAACTATTTAACTAAAAATAAAAAGAACTTAGCTCCTGAACTAGTCTCTCACTGGAAAGAAAATGGGTATAAAACTGAGGGTAATTGGGAAGAGATATTCGGTACAGGATTACATACAGATGAGATCTTTATGGCATGGTATTTTGCAGAATACACAAATAAAATTGTAAAAGCAGGTAAGAAAGAGTACAACCTACCAATGTTTGTAAATGCAGCTTTAAATGCACCTAATAAAAAACCAGGTGAGTATCCAAGTGCAGGTCCTTTACCTCATTTATTAGATATTTGGAAAGTTGCAGCACCAAATATCGATTTCTACTCACCAGACTTTTATAATCCAAGATTTAAGCATTGGAACGATTTATATACTAGAAATGGAAATCCACTTTTTATTCCAGAGCACAGATTTGATAGTACTGTAGCAGCAAAGGCGATTTATGCAATTGGGCATTATGAAGCCATTGGTTTTTCTCCTTTTTCGATAGAATCTAATGATGATGTTGCGAGTGAAAACTTAAGTAAAATGTATGGGTTAATTAATCAGTTAAGTGCCATAATTACAACAAATCACGGGAGAAATACTATAGAAGGAGTTTTATTAGATAAGGAAAATCCTGAAACAACATTTACATTAGGAGACTATGAGTTCATAGTAAAACATAGTCATACTTTAGGTTGGGAAAGTAATGCCAAGAACGAAGTTTGGGAACCAGCAGGCGCCATTTTTATTAGAACAGGAGAAAATGAATTTTATATTGCAGGTACTGGTATTGTTGCCACATTTAAGAATACGAAGCTAGAGAATGCTAAAGTTGGAATTTTAAAAAACACAGAAATTTCCAAGATAGATGACAATTGGAAGGTGTTAAGACATTTAAATGGTGATCAAACTCATCAAGGGAGGCATATTAGAATTTTCTTAGGTAATTATATAATACAAAAACTAGAATTGTATAATTATGATTAAGGTTAATGCTTCAGAGTTTAATTTGTTTTTGTAGAACCTCGAACTATAATTTCTGTATTTAGAAAAGTAATCTCTGTTATGCTTTTCTTATCTGATTTTTTTAAATGTTTAAGTATTTTTTTTGAAGATGTTTTACCCATCTCATATGCAGGATGCGATATTGTTGACAGTCCTGGGTCAATAATTTGTGATAAAGGGTCATTATTAAACCCTATAATTTTAAGTTCGTCTGGTATTATCAATCCTCTTTGTTTTGCAACCTGAATTGCAGCAACTCCAGTAGTGTCATTTGATGAAAAAATACCATCTGGAGGATTATCCATGTCAAGTAGTTTGTTGGTAGCTTTTTCACCTTCATCGTAGCTCATACTTTTTACGTGTTGAATCAAATCTTCATCAATTGGTAAATTATGCTCTTTTAGAGCGTCTCTGTAGCCTCTTTCACGTTCCTTATATATGTTTCTGAATTTTAATCCACCAATATGAGCTATACGTTTAGCTCCCATTTCAATTAGATGATTGGTGGCTTTGTATCCGGCAGAATAATTATCAATCATTACTCTATAAGTATCAAAGTCTTTCGGAACCCTATCAACAAAAACCAATGGAATGTCTTTTTCCATAAACTGATCAAAATGACTGGTCTTGGTTGTTTCCATCGCTAAAGAACAGATGATACCACTTACTCTACTATTATAGAGAGCTTGTGCCATGTTTACTTCATCTTTATAAGAATCATGCGATTGTGTAATAATAACATTATAGCCTGCTTTTTGAGCGGTTTCCTCAATACCAGAAATTAAAGAAGACATAAATGGCCTATTAATACGAGAAATTAATACACCAATAGTTTTTGTTTTGTTATTTCTTAAGCTAGAAGCTAATTCATTGGGTGTGTATCCCATTTTATTAGCCATATCATTCACTCTTTTTATGGTTTTCTTGCTAATACTTCTATGATTCTTTAAAGCTCTTGAAACCGTAGAGCTCGATAAATTTAGCTCGTTGGCAATGTCATAAATAGTAATATCTCTATTATTGGCCATATTGATTATTCATATTTAGTTAGTAAAAATAATATAATAAAATGTATAGCTATTTCTAAAGGTTATATAAGCTAATATTTCTAATTAATAGACACCTCTAATATACTGATGTATGTTGTTGGTGTAAAATGCATTTAATTGTGAGTGAAGATTAGAGCTTAATGTATTTAATTCAGATACACTACAATTAGAATCTATTTGCTTAGGTGAGCTAGCACCAGGAATTATACATGTTACAGCATCATAATCTAATATCCACCTTTGTGAAAATTGAGCCATACTTAAACCTTGTGGTAAATACTTTTCCTTTAATGTTGTAGAGAGTTCTACTCCCTTTTCAAAAGGTAAGCCAGCAAATGTCTCACCTACATTAAAAGCTTCACCATTTCTATTGAAGTTCCTATGGTCAGAGTCTGCAAATGTTGTTTCTTTAGTAAACTTGCCCGTTAGTAATCCGCTGGCCAAAGGCAATCGAACTATAATCCCAATATGTTTTTCCTTGGCTTTTGGTAAAAGTTCGTCTAGAGCTTTTTGTCTTAAGACATTAAAGATAATTTGAAGCGAAGTAATACCTTCTTGTTCTAAGCAAAATAATCCTTCTTCAATAGTTTCAACAGAAGCTCCAAAAGCTTTAATTAGCCCTTCTTGTTTCAGCTGTCTTAACCAATTAAAAATTTCACCGTTATATAAAACATCAGATGGAATACAGTGAAGTTGTAATAAATCAATAGAGTCTAAGGCCAATCGCTTCAATGAATTTTCAACTGATAACCGCAAAGCTTTCTCGCTATAGTTATCCGGATAAACACTGGCATCACGTCCAAATTTTGTGGCGACTTTAAGATTAGCTTCTGTTGATTTTAAAAACTTTCCGATGAGTTCTTCGCTTTTACCAGCTCCGTATACATCAGCAGTATCAAAAAAAGTAACTCCATTTTCAACCGCTTTGTTCATTATTTCAAAAGCTTTGTCTTCAGAAATATCTTTTCCCCAATCTCCACCTAGTTGCCAACAACCTAAACCTACTTCGCTTACTGTGAAATCTTTATAATCTAAATCTCTGTATTTCATATATAGAACTTAAACAATTAGTTTGCAAGATAGTGATTATACTCTGTTTTTTTTTATATTTACGCAACCGATTGCATTATTGCAGAAAAAATAACTAAGATGAAAAATGTACGTCACTATTTTGCTTTGTTTCTAAGCCTATTGATTTTAAATAGTTGTGAGCAAAAAAAAGAAGAAGTTGAAAAAGAAAATAACAGTGTAGGTTTAAAAGATGCCTATAAAGAGGATTTTCTAATCGGTGTGGCTTTAAATACAAGTCAGATAGAAGAGCAAGACTCTGTTCAAAATAAACTAATAAGTACAGAGTTCAATAGTGTAACTCCAGAAAACATTATGAAGTCTTTATTAATTCATCCAAATAAAGACACTTATAACTTTGATTTACCGGATAAACTTGTAGCCTTGGCAGAAAAAAATGATATGCATATTCAAGGACATACTTTGGTTTGGCATAGTCAATTATCACCGTTTTTTAAGGAGATATCAGACAGTACAGCAATGGTTGAAGCTTTAAAAGACCATATAAATACAATAGTTGGTAGATATAAAGGAAAGATTAATGCATGGGATGTTGTAAACGAAGCATTAAATGATGATGGTACTTTGCGCAAAACAGTTTTTTTAGATGTTCTTGGTGAAGATTACTTGTCATTGGTATTTAATCTCACTCAAAAAGCAGATCCTGAAGTAGAGTTATTTTATAATGATTATAGCATGACCAATCCAAACAAACGTGCAGGTGCTATAAGAATAATAAAAAGAATGCAAGAACAAGGAGTGCGCGTAGATGGTATTGGTATGCAAGGTCATTGGGATTTGAATCGTCCAAGCATTGAAGAAATTGAAACCAGTATAGTACAATATGCGGAATTAGGAATTAAAGTTGATATTACAGAATTAGATGTTTCTGTAATACCAATGCCATGGGATTTTTCAGGTGCAGATGTTAATGTGAAATTTGAAAGCACAGATCCAACTATGAACCCTTATCCAAAGCAATTACCAAATTCAATAAAAGATCAATTAGCAAAGCGTTACGAAGATATCTTTAAGTTGTTCCTGAAGCATAAAGACAAAATTAATAGAGTAACATTTTGGGGAGTAAATGATGGAGATTCATGGAAAAATGATTGGCCAATAGAAGGAAGAACTAACTATCCTTTATTATTTGATAGAAATAACAAAAAGAAAAAAGCATATCATTCACTAATAAAATTGAAATCAGATTCTAAATGATTTTGGTGAAAAAAATAGTATTCACATTAAGTCTTTTATTTACATGTTATGGCTTAAGTGCTGATATAAAACTTCCAAGTTTTATTGGTGATGGCATGGTGCTTCAGCGCAACGCTGAAGTTAAAATTTGGGGTTGGGCTTCACCAAGTGAAAGGGTAACCATAAGTTTTAAAGACATAAATTTAGAAACCAAGACCAAATCAGATGGTGAGTGGATGGTAGTTTTAAAAGACTTAAAACAAGGCGGACCATATCAAATGGTAATATCAGGTACTAACACCATAACTATAAATAATATATTAGTTGGTGATGTGTGGCTTTGTTCAGGGCAATCAAACATGGAATTGCCAATGCGAAGAGTAAAACCTCTGTATAAAAAAGAGATTGCAACAGCTCAAAATTCAAGAATACGCTATATTGAAATTCCACAACGCTATAATTTTAAGCAACCACAACAAAATATTGAAAAAGTAGAATGGCAAGAAGTTAGACCAGAAACTATTTCAGATTTTTCTGCCGTTGCCTATTTTTTTGCTAAAGAATTATACGACACCTATCAGGTGCCTATAGGTTTAATAAATGCGAGCTTAGGAGGCTCTCCTGCCGAGGCTTGGTTGAGTGAAGATGCGCTCAAAGAATTTCCACATTATTTTAATGAATTGCAACAGTTTAAAAATGATGAGCTAATAGACTCCATTCAAAATTATGATAACAATTACTGGAAAGATTGGCACTATACAGTTCATAAAAAGGATTTAGGTAATAAAGACACTCCTTGGTATAGCAAGAATTTAGACATATCAAACTGGGAGGAAATGGAAGTGCCAGGCTATTGGATTGATGAAAAACTTGGCGACAAACATGGTGTGGTATGGTTTAGAAAAGATATAGATGTGCCAAAGTCAATGCTGAATCAATCGTTGTCATTAGAGCTTGGTAGAGTTGTCGATTCAGATTCTGTTTATGTTAATGGAACCTTTGTTGGTACTACAGGATATAAGTATCCACCAAGATGGTATGCAATACCAAAAGATCTTTTGGTTGAGGGTGAAAACAACATTACCGTTAGAGTTATCAATGAAAGTGGAAATGGTGGTTTTTATGAAGATAAACCCTATCGTATAACCTCAGAAAAAGATACGATTGATTTAAAAGGTACATGGAAATATAAGCTCGGAGCTGAGATGCCAGCTAAAGCCAGTCAAACTTTTATTCGCTGGAAACCTACAGGATTATATAATGCGATGATAGCACCATTATTAAATTACAAATTAAAAGGTGTAATTTGGTATCAAGGAGAATCTAACGTTAAAAACCCAAAAGAGTACGAAACACTTTTTCCATGCTTAATAGAAAACTGGCGAGCGAAATTCAACCAAGATAATCTTCCGTTTTTATTTGTTCAGCTGGCTAACTACTTAAAGGCTAATGACACACCAACAGAAAGTAGTTGGGCTGAATTGAGAGATGCTCAATTAAAAACATTATCTCTTCCAAATACCGCTATGGCTGTTACTGTTGATATTGGTGAGTGGAATGATATTCACCCTCTAAATAAAAAAGATGTTGGTAAAAGGTTGGCTTTAGCAGCTAAAAAAATAGCCTACAAAGACTCTGAAGTTGTGTATTCTGGTCCATTATTTAAGTCTTATGAAATAAAAGGAAATAAGATAATTCTAGAATTTGAAAACACAGGCAGTGGTTTAATTGCTAAAGGAGGAGAGTTAAAAGAGTTTGCAATAGCTGGTGCAGATAAAAAATTTGTTTGGGCAAAAGCAGAAATAAAAGGTGATAAAGTAATAGTTACAAACCCAAATGTTGCAAATCCAGTAGCAGTCAGGTATGCTTGGGCAGATAATCCTGATGAAGCTAATTTATACAATAAAGAAAATTTACCAGCTTCACCTTTTAAAACCGATAATTAATTACCTATGAAATCTAATCAATTCTTCCTTTTTCTTATCTCCATGGTTTTGTTGTCTTGTAATCAAGACAATAAAGGCTTAGGAAATAATAAGGAATTTCAATCTTATATTCAAACTGATGCAGGTTTTGCAGTAGTTAATAATAATGAAGCAACTCCAATTTATTTAAGTGATAATGAACATAGCGGAGTTATAAAAATAGCAGAAAAATTTCAACAAGACATAGAGCGAGTTACCAATGTAAAACCAAACCTAATTGTAGATAAAGAACCAACAGAAGGTGTTGCAATTATTGTGGGAACAATTGGTCAGAGTAAATTAATAGATAAGCTGATTTCTGATAAGAAAATTGATGTTTCATCAATTCAAGGAAAATGGGACACTTTTTTATTAGAAACTGTAAATGATCCGCTTGAAGGTGTAGATGAAGCTTTGGTAATAGTAGGAAGTAATAAGCGAGGTACTATTTATGGTATGTTCGATATGTCTTATGAAATGGGAGTGTCGCCAGTTTATTATTGGTGCGATGTTCCTGCAAATCAAAAGGAAAATGTATTTATAGTTAGAGGCAGCCACACCAAAGGCACACCAAAAGTAAAATATCGTGGCATCTTTATAAATGATGAAGCTCCAGGATTAACAAGTTGGGTATATCCAAAATTTGGTGATTTTAATGCCGAATTTTATGAACATGTTTTTGAACTTTTACTACGTATGAAAGGCAATTATCTTTGGCCTGCAATGTGGTCTCCAAGAAAGTTTTATGCAGATGATCCAGCCAATGGTGAGCTTGCAAATGAGCTAGGTATAGTAATGGGTACATCTCATCATGAGCCTCTGGCACGTGCTCATGCAGAATGGAAACCTCCTTTTGCAAAAGGACCTTGGAATTATTCTGAGAACAAAGACGAGTTAGAGGAATTCTGGAAAGGTGGAATGGAAAGAGCAAAAGACTGGGAGTCCTTAATCACTATAGGTATGCGTGGTGATGGAGATGAGGCTATGAGCGAAGAAACAGCTACCGATTTATTAGAAACCATAGTGAAATCACAGCGTGGCATTATAGAAGAAGTTACGGGCAAACCTGCTGATGAAACACCTCAAATATGGGCGCTTTACAAAGAGGTTCAAGATTATTACGATAAGGGTATGAGAGTGCCAGATGATGTGACCTTATTGTTTTGTGATGATAATTGGGGAAACATAAGAAAACTTCCTGCCTTAGATGCTGAACCTAGAGAAGGTGGCTACGGTATTTATTATCATTTTGATTACGTTGGTGGACCAAGAAGTTATAAATGGATTAACACGACACAAATAGAGCGCGTTTGGGAACAAATGCACTTGGCTTACGAACATGATGTGAAAAATGTATGGGTCGTAAATGTTGGTGATATAAAACCAATGGAATTTCCTATTGAATTTTTCTTAGATTATGCTTGGGATCCAGATAAATGGACAGCAGATAACCTTCAGGATTATTACACGCAGTGGGCAGCAAAACAATTCGGAAAAGAGCATGCTGAAGCCATAGGAAAATTTGTGAAAAAGTATACCAAATTTAACGCAAGAAGAAAGCCAGAACAACTAAATGACTATGTGTATAGTCTAACTAACTTCAATGAAGCCGATAAAATAGTTGAAGACTATAACGCTCTGCAAAAGGAAGTTCAAGATTTAAAACAAAAATTACCAAAAGAATATTATGATGCTTATTACCAATTGGTTGAGCACCCAGTAGAGGCAAGTGCAAATTTAAATGAGTTGTATATAGCTGCTCAAAAAAACAAATGGTATGCAGAACAAGGTAATCCGTTAGCAAATGATTATGCTAAAAAAGTAGAAGAGTTGTTTGTGAAAGATTCCTTAATCACAAAATACTATCATGAAGAGGTAGCTGGGGGAAAATGGGATGGTATGATGTCTCAAACCCATATTGGTTACACCTATTGGAATTCACCTAGGTATAATAATATTCCTGAGACAACACTTGTCGATGAAAACACAGAATACAATACTGTAGAAGAAGAAAAAACCGATACTGAAATAGAAATACCTAATGGAGCAAAAGGGTTTGTTGAAAACAATAATTACATTTCAATAGAGGCTACAAATTTCACGGATAAATCAGAGCCAGAATCTTTTGAGTGGAAGACAGTTGAAAATTTAGGTAAAACAGGGTCTTCGGTAATTTCTTTACCTATTAAAAAAGGCAGAGTAGAGTTAACTTCTAATTCGCCAAAATTATCATACAATGTTCACTTCAAAACTAAAGGAACAATAAAGGTACACGCTTATTTTTCGCCTACAATTAACTATTCTACAAGAGAAGGTATGTATTACGGTTTATCTTTTAATGATAAAAAGCCAACATTGGTAAACTATGATTCAGACTCACTAATATTTAATTACAACGGAAAAGTACCTA
Source organism: Winogradskyella sp. (assembly GCA_002722255.1). Classification (GTDB taxonomy): domain Bacteria; phylum Bacteroidota; class Bacteroidia; order Flavobacteriales; family Flavobacteriaceae; genus Winogradskyella; species Winogradskyella poriferorum. The sequence continues at coordinate 47,720 of PBLD01000008.1, forward strand.
GCAATTGGCACAATGATGTTGGTGATAATATTAAGATTATTACTACCGAATTTGAGATTAATGAAATTGGAAATCATACCCTAAATTATTTTAGAGTAGATGAAGGTTTGGTGCTTCAGAAAATCGTTATAGAAACTTCAGAAAATAGTTTACCTAAAAGTTATTTAGGTCCACCTCAAAGTCACTTTTCTGAATAGTGATGCATCATTAAACGAACTAAACTAATCAAAATGAATACAGAATCACAAAAATTATCAGTACTAGAAAAAGTCGGTTATAGCTTGGGCGATTTAGCGGCTAATCTGGTGTTTCAAACGCTAATTACTTATTTAGCATTCTTTTACACAGATATTTATGGTCTAGATGCTGGTCATGCTTCTGCGATTATGTTCGTAGTAGGTCTTGTCGCTGCCTTTGGTTTTAATCCAATTATTGGTGCATTAGCAGACAGAACTACCTCAAGATGGGGGAAATTTAGACCATGGATTCTTTTTACTTCCGTTCCACTTGGTGTAATTGCGTTATTAGCTTTTAGTACACCAGATTTCGAGTATAAAGGAAAAGTGATTTATGCTGTTATAACCTATACTCTATTATTATTGTTGTACGCAGCAAACAACTTGCCTTATTCAGCTTTAAGTGGAGTTATTACTGGAGATATGAAAGAGCGAAACAGTATGTCAGCGTATCGTTTTGTTGCTGTTATGTTTGCACAATTCTTTGTACAAGTTTTTATGCTCTCCATTATTGAATCTGCAGGTGGAGGTGATAAGGCTGTCGGTATTGAAAAGGTAATGACATGGTTGGCGGTTATAGGAACTATTATGCTAATAATTACATTTTTAACTACAAGAGAACGTGTAATTCCTAAGCCAGAACAAAAATCAACTTTAAAAGAGGATTTAAGTGATTTGACAAAAAATAAACCATGGGTAATCATGCTTGTTCTCACAACGCTTGTGTTTGTAACACTTGCTATGAAAGGCGGTTCATATGTCTATTACTTTAAGAATTACGTAGATGCTGGTGAATTAACTCAATTTATAAGTCCAATTCTGGATGCTTTAACTAATGTTGGGATTAATTTCTTTGGTGAAGATCCAGTTTCGGCAGGTTTCGGACTTTTTAATGCAGGTGGAATAATTTTCATGATTGTAGGCATTGGTCTTTCTAAAAAACTTGCTGATAAATATGGTAAAAGAGATGTTTTTAGGTTCTTTCTGTTTATTTCAACTTTATTTATTTTGATATTCTACTTTTTCTCACCAGAATCGGTAGAACTCATGTTTTTATCGCAAATACTACATGGATTCTTTTATGGAATAACAATTCCGATTCTGTGGGCTATGATTGCTGATGTAGCAGATTATTCAGAATGGAAAACCAATAGAAGAGCTACAGCCATTATATTTTCGGCTATGATGGTCGGTCTAAAACTAGGGTTGACGATAGGTGGCTCTTTAGTAGCTTGGATATTGGAAGCCTATGGTTACATTACAAAAGAGGCAGCTCAAGCAAAAGGTGTAGCGCTAGATTTAATTACACAACCCGAAAGCGCTATTGACGGAACAAAACTGCTCGTTAGTATTTACCCTTCAATTCCTTTTTTCATAGGTTGTTTACTTTTATTCTTTTATGAAATCAATAAAAAGATGGAAACTCAAATAGAAACAGAACTTAAAGCAAGACGATTTTAAATAAATAGAAAAGACATTATGCCAGAAGATAGTATTGATCATATAGATTTTGATGAATTAAATAAAAAGGCCATTTCTCAGCCTTTGGTAAAACACATATACACAGCAGATCCTTCTGCACATTATTTTAATGGGAAAATATATATTTATCCATCACATGATGTTGATGCTGGTGAAGCATTTGACGATTTAGGAAGTCATTTTGCTATGGAAGATTATCATGTAATTTCCATGAAAAGTGTTGATTCTGAAGCCGTAGATCATGGTTTAGCACTACATGTCAATGACGTAGATTGGGCAGAAAAACAAATGTGGGCACCAGATGCAGCACACAAAAACGGAAAATATTATCTGTATTTTCCTGCTAAAGGCTACGATGGTATTTTTAGAATTGGTGTAGCTGTTAGCGATTCACCAATGGGACCGTTCAAGCCTCAGCCAGAAGCTATAAAGAATAGTTTTTCAATAGATCCTGCAGTATTTGAAGATGAAGATGGCAGCTATTACATGTATTTTGGAGGAATTTGGGGAGGACAACTACAGCGCTGGAGAACAGGAAGCTTTAATGCCGAAGAACCAGAAAGTCCTACAGCACATTTGCCAAAGGATGATGAGCCAGCATTATTGCCTTTTGTTGCAAAAATGACCGATGATTTATTAGAGTTTGCTGAAAAACCAAAGGAGATTCAAATACTTGATGAAAACGGAGATTTACTATTAGCAGGAGATAATGAAAGACGCTTTTTTGAAGCTGCATGGATGCATAAATACAACGGAAAGTACTATTTTTCATATTCAACAGGAGATACGCACTTTATTTGTTATGCAGTAGGTGATAATCCTTATGGTCCATTTACTTATGGAGGACGAATATTGAATCCAGTAGTAGGGTGGACGTCTCACCATTCTATTTGTGAAGTTGAGGGAAAATGGTATTTGTTTTATCATGATTCGTCACTTTCAAAAGGGGTTACGCATCTAAGATCAATTAAAGTGACAGAGATTACATACAATGATGATGGTAGCATTCAAACTATTGATCCCTATACCAAATAAAAGGTTTTATCTTAGTATAACCAGTTGAAAGAAATAAATAAACTCAATCAATTAGAACGAAATTAAAATAAGTAATGGCATATTATATAGGATATGATTTGGGAAGCTCTTCGGTAAAAGCTGCGTTAGTAGATGCTTCAAGCGGACAATCTATTGGTATTACCAATTATCCTGAAAATGAGATGAAGATTATTTCCCTAGAGACAGGTTGGGCAGAGCAGCAACCTGAATTGTGGTGGAAAAATATTATAAAAGTTACTGAAAAACTTCTAACAGAAACAGGAGTCAACTCAAGCCAAATAAAAGGTGTTGGTATTGCTTATCAAATGCATGGACTCGTTACAGTAGATAAAGATCATAATGTACTTCGTCCGTCGATAATTTGGTGTGATAGTAGAGCTGTTAATATAGGTAATCAAGCTTTTCTTGAAGTTGGAAAAGAAAAATGTATTTCACATCTTTTGAATTCTCCTGGGAATTTCACCTTGTCAAAACTTAAATGGGTTAAGGAAAATGAACCTGAAGTTTACAGTAAAATTTATAAGTTTTTACTACCAGGTGACTTTATATCATTGAAGTTAACAGGGAAGCCAACTACTACCATATCTGGTCTTTCTGAGGGCATTATGTGGGATTTTAAAGAAAACAAACCTGCTGAATGGCTTTTTGAGCATTTTGGTATTAGTACCGATTTAATTCCGGAAATTGTTCCAACCTTCTCAAACCAAGGTTTAGTGAACAAGGAAGCCGCAAAAGAAATTGGTTTGCCAGAGGGCATACCAGTACTTTACAGATCTGGAGACCAACCTAATAATGCCTTGTCTCTAAACGTGCTAAATCCTGGTGAAATTGCAGCTACTGGAGGTACAAGCGGTGTTGTTTATGCATTGACAGACAGAACGGATTCTAAGGAAAGTATAAGAATAAATAGCTTCGCGCATGTTAATTACACAAAAGAAAAGCCTGTTATTGGCAAACTCTTAAACATTAATGGAGCAGGTATTCAATACAGTTGGATGAAAAGTCAATTAGCATCAAGTTCTAGTTATAATGATATCAATGAGCTTGCAGCTAGAGTTCCTGTAGGGTCTGATGGTTTAAGAATTATACCTTTCGGTAATGGTGCAGAGCGTATGCTAGAAAACGCAAATAATGGATCGTCGATTTTTAATTTAAATTTCAATAAACATCAAAGTCAACATCTTTTTAGAGCAGCTTTAGAAGGCATTGCTTTTGCTTTTGTGTACGGTATAAATATACTCAAGGAAGATGGTGTTGAAGTTTCAAGAATACGTGCTGGAAACGATAATCTGTTTCGTTCAGAAATATTTTCAAAAACAATAGCAACATTAACCGATGCCAAAATAGATATTATGGATTCTACTGGTGCTGTGGGTGCGGCTAGGGCAGCAGGTGTTGCTAACAAAGATTTTGAAACGTTAGAATCGGCTTTTTCTGAAAATGAAAAGGTATTGACTTACTATCCATTAACGGATAAACAACAGTATAAAGAGGCCTATGATTCATGGGTTCAATATTTAGAAAATAGATACAAATAATTAAATATAGAATATAAAATAATAAAGAGATGAAAGAATACTTTAAAGGAATAGATAAGATAAAATATGAAGGGCATTTATCCGATAACCCTTTGGCTTTTAAATATTATGATCCAGACAAAGTGGTGGCTGGAAAAACTATGCGTGAACATTTTAAGTTCGCTATAGCTTACTGGCATACATTCTGTGGACAAGGAGCAGATCCATTTGGTCCTGGAACGCAAAATTTTGAATGGGACCAAGCTGCGGATCCAATACAGGCCGCAAAAGCTAAAGCTGATGCTGCGTTTGAATTTATTTCAAAAATGGGATTTGACTATTTCTGTTTTCACGATTACGATTTAGTTCAAGAAGGTGCTACGTTTGCAGAATCTGAAAAGCGTTTATCTCAAATAGTAGATTATATCAAGCCTAAAATGGATGATACAGGAATCAAGCTTCTTTGGGGAACAGCCAATTGCTTTTCAAACCCAAGGTATATGAATGGTGCAGCAACTAATCCAGATTTTGATGTTGTAGCAAGAGCAGGTGGTCAGGTTAAATTAGCTTTAGATGCTACTATGGCTCTCAACGGCGAAAATTATGTGTTTTGGGGAGGTCGTGAAGGTTACATGTCTTTGTTAAACACAGATATGGGTAGAGAGTTAGATCATATGGCTCAATTCCTAACTATGGCGAGAGACTATGCAAGAAAACAAGGGTTTAAAGGAACTTTCTTTATTGAACCTAAACCAATGGAGCCTTCTAAGCATCAGTATGATTTTGATTCGGCTACTGCAATAGGTTTTTTACGTGAGTATGGTTTAGATAAAGATTTTAAAATAAATATTGAAGTCAACCACGCAACATTAGCCCAACATACATTTCAGCACGAACTTGAAGTGGCGGCAAAAGCAGGAATGTTAGGTAGTATAGATGCTAATAGAGGAGATTATCAAAATGGTTGGGATACAGACCAATTTCCAAATAATATACTTGAAACTACGGAAGCTATGCTTGTATTTCTACAAGCAGGTGGACTCCAAGGTGGAGGTGTGAATTTTGATGCAAAAATAAGAAGAAACTCAACGGATTTAGAAGATGTTTTCCACGCGCATATTGGTGGTGCAGATACTTTTGCACGTGCACTAATCACAGCAGATAAGATTATGTCATCATCTCCTTATAAAAAGCTCCGAGAAGAACGTTATAGTTCTTTTGATTCTGGCAAGGGAAAGGATTTTGAACAAGGAAAACTGAATTTAGAAGCGTTATATGAAATAGCCCATGAAAATGGTGAGCTAGAACTTAAAAGTGGAAAGCAAGAACTTTTCGAAAACATTATCAACCAATACATCTAATAAATGGAGAGCATACTTAGTGGGTTAGATTGGGTAGTCCTAGGACTGTATTTTTTAGCACTCATAGCTGTAGCAGTTTGGGTGATTTTAAAGAAAAATAAGAATACAGAGGACTATTTTCTTGCAGGTAGAAACGTTGGTTGGTTTGTTATTGGAGCTTCAATTTTTGCCTCAAATATCGGGTCAGAACATGTTGTTGGTTTGGCAGGTACAGGTGCAGAGTCAGGAATGCCAATGGCGCATTATGAATTGCATGCTTGGATTGTTCTTTTGCTTGGGTGGTTGTTTTTACCCTTTTACATAAGAAGTGGAGCATTTACAATGCCAGAGTTTTTAGAAAAACGTTTTGATACAAGATCGCGATGGTTTTTGTCTGTCTTTTCATTAGTGGGTTATGTACTTACTAAAGTTTCGGTAACAATCTATGCAGGTGGTATTGTGGTTTCAGAACTATTAGGTATTCCTTTTTGGTATGGAGCTATAGGTATCGTTGTATTTACTGGTTTATACACCATCGTTGGCGGTATGAAGGCCGTAATTTATACCGAAACCCTTCAGACGGTTATTTTAATTCTTGGTTCTGTAATTATAACCTACTTAGGTTTACAAGAAGTAGGAGGATGGAGTGAATTAAGGGCAACTGTTGGCTCTGAACATTTTAATATGTGGAGACCAATGAGCGATCCTGATTTTCCTTGGACAGGTTTATTATTTGGTGGTACTGTAGTAGGTGTTTGGTATTGGTGTACAGATCAATATATTGTACAGCGTACTTTGGCCGCTAAGAATATTAAGATTGGAAGACGAGGCGCAATTTTTGGTGCTTATTTGAAGATTTTACCGATTTTCATTTTTTTAATACCAGGTATCATAGCTTTTGCACTTTCAAAACAAGGTGTATTGAGTTATGATAAAGCAGATGAAGTATTTCCTGTAATGGTTAAAACACTCTTGCCAACAGGTTTAAAAGGATTGGTTGCTGGTGGATTGATGGCTGCATTGATGAGTTCTCTAGCTTCAGTATTTAATTCGTGCTCAACAATATTCACTATAGATATTTATAAGAAGTTAAAACCAAATATGCCAGAGAAAAAACTTCTTAGAATAGGGAGAATTGCAACAGCTATTGTGGTTGTTTTAGGTATTATCTGGATACCAATAATGGAGAAAATAGGAGGAGGTACTTTGTATAAGTATCTTCAAAGTGTTCAGTCTTACATTGCACCTCCTATAACTGCAGTTTTTGTATTGGGTATTTTATGGAAACGTGTTAACGCTAAAGCCGCAATTGTGACTTTAATGTCTGGTCTGGTTGTAGCAGTATTGCGTATTACCGCAGAATTAAGTGTTGAAAGCTTGTCTGGTGTAGCACATACTTTTGCTACAATTAATTTTGCTCATATGGCAATTTTTATGTTCATATTTTCAATAATAGTTTGTGTGTTGGTAAGTTTAGCAACACAAGCACCAAATTACGAAAGAATAAAAGGTTTAGCCTTTGGCACATTGTCTGAAGGACAACAACAAGAAAATAAAGATAGCTTTGATACAATTGATGTCATATTATCAGTTGTTTTAGTCATTGTAGTTATAGGTGTTCTAACATATTTTACAGGTTAAATTAACAATTAATGAAACGAGTTTATGTAATTTTCTTCATGATGTTCCTCACTTTTGGTTGTAAGGATGCTACTAGTAATAAAGAAGTAAAATTAGCTGAGGAACCACAAGGTGTAAATAACATTGCTTATAAATGGGGTCAATTAGCATTGACTGCTACAGCTAATGATACCGAACGTTTCAAACCAAGGCCAACTATCACATCGAGATATTTAGCATTAATTTTTGTTTCAATTTTTGATGCTTGGTCTAGGTATGATGAAAACGCAATTCCGGTTTATTTAGATGGTGTTAAGCGTAGACCAGAAGATGAGCGCTCTCTAAAAAATAAGGAAATTGCTGTTAGTTATGCGGCATTTCGAGCAATGAGCGAGTACTATTATTCAGACCAAAAGATGTTTGAAGACTTTATGAGAGATTTGGGATTAGATCCCAATAATAAAAGTTTAGATCCCAACACACCTGAAGGTATAGGAAATTTAGCTGCAAAAACTGTAATTGAAGCTAGAAAAGATGATGGATCAAATCAATATGGAGAAGAAGAAGGCTCAAATGGGCAGCCTTATTTTGATTATACTAATTATGAACCCATTAACTCGGTAGACCAAAGTGTAGACCCTAATCGCTGGCAGCCTAAATACTTTTCTGATGGTAAGGGAGGAAAATTTGCACCTGGTTGTTTAACACCGTTTTGGGATAAGGTTAAGCCAATTGCTTTAAGATCTGGAGATCAATTTAGACCAGGTCCACCACCAATGATAGGTTCTGAGCAGTTAAAAAAAGAAGTGCAAGAAGTCATTGATATGCAAGCTAATTTAACGGACTATCAGAAAGCCTTAGTTGAATTTATGAGAGATGGTCCGCAATCAGTGCAACAAGCAGGTCATTGGCTTAAATTTGCCCAAGATGTTTCCGTAAGAGATAATCATACTTTAGACCAAGATGTAAAAATGTACTTTTACAATCAGGTTGTAGCTATGGATGCTTTTATAGCGTCATGGGATTCAAAAATGTATTATGATTTTGCAAGACCTTACGCTTTAGTACACCAATATTACGACGATCAAAAGATAAAAGCATGGGGAGGAGAAGGAAAAGGTATGGTTGAAATGGCTGGTAAACAATGGAGGCCATACTCTCCCGATACTTTTTTGTGCCCACCATTCCCTAGCTATACTTCAGGACACAGTACAATAAGCGGTGGATGTGGTGAAGCGCTTAAACTCTGGACTGGGAGTGACGAGTTTGGTTCTAGTGCAAAATTGATTGCAGGTGCTATGACAGAGCCCAATAATTTAGGTGATACAATTACCTTAGAATTTCCAACTTTTACGAAAACAGCCGAGATGGCAGGTATTTCTAGAGTTTTAGGTGGATATCATATTCAAGCCGACAATGTTGCTGGTTTAGAGCTTGGAAGAAACGTTGCTAATGAAGCTTGGAAATTTTATAAAAAGCATGTTGGCGAATAAAATTAGGCTTTCAATTTTTGTAATTCAACATAGCAATTTTAACTGTTTTAGATAATAGAATTCTCATAATCTAATTAAATAGCTTTTATATTTCTAACATCCTTATATCAGTTGGTTATATGGTATAGTAGACTTTTAAACCATAATTAAATAGTTCCATGTTTTGTTGGCATTATTGATGCATGATGTTTGATTTTTATTGAAGTTCACATTTCTTTTTTAATAAAACTCAATTGCTTACCACTACAAAGCTTTTCAAAGTTCTTATATTTACAAGTATTAACACCTTAACACTAATGTTGTGTTAGGTTTTAATTCTTAAATTTATTAATCGACTAAGAACGATGATTAGTAAGAAATTTTTCATATTATTTGTTTTAATCTCATCCATTCTTTATGGTCAGGAGATTCCTCCGATTCAAATTTTTACTACCAAAGATTATAAAGCAGAAGATCAAAATTGGTCTATTTCTCAAGCTTCAACAAATGAAATGTATTTTGCTAATAACAAAGGTCTTTTAGAATATAATGGTGAACGCTGGCAATTATACAAAACCCCAAATGAATCTATTTTAAGATCTGTAAGAGTTATTAATGATCGTATATACTCTGGTTGTTATATGGATTTTGGTTATTGGGAAAAAGATAATTTTGGTAAACTAAATTATACGTCTTTAGTAGAGGAGTTAAAGGTTGAGTTAGTAGATGATGAGCAGTTTTGGAATATTGTTTCTTTAGAAAATTACATACTCTTTCAGTCGCTAAACCATATATATATTTATAATAATATTAGTGGTGAATTAAAGGTCATTGAGTCACAAAATACGATTACCAAAATTTATAAAGTAGACGAAGCTATATTTTATCAGAAGTTTAACGAAGGACTTTTTATGATAGAAAATGGCAAAGAGAAATTGGTTACAGATTCAGACTTAATAAAAGATAAAGTTGTTATTAATATTTTTAATAGTAATGGCAATTTGCTTATTCTTACTAAAGAAAATGGATTTTATGTCATTAAGAATAATACAGTTGAGGTTTGGAATCTAAAACTAAAGCAGACACTTTTTCATAATAGTATATACAGCAGTATACAATTAAGAAGTGGTGGATATTTGCTGGGTACGGTATCTCACGGAATAATTTTGTTAAATGAAGATGGTGAAGTAAGATTAAAAATCGATCAAACCAATGGCTTAAGCAATAATACAGTTCTATCGCTATTTGAGGACCGTAGAGGTAATATTTGGTTAGGTCTGGATAATGGTATAAATAATATAAATTTAAATTCACCATTTTCTGTATATAATGACGAGTCTGGTGTTTTAGGTACTGTTTATACATCATTAGTTTATGACGGGAAACTTTATTTAGGAACTAATCAAGGGTTGTTTTACAGAGATATTAAATCTCATAACCAATTTAATTTCATTGAGGGTACAGAAGGTCAGGTTTGGAGTTTGCAAAACATAGACAACACCTTTTTTTGTGGTCATGATAAAGGAACCTTTATTATTTATAATAATGAAGCTAAGCTCATATCAGAAATACAAGGAACATGGCAGTTACAAAAAATTAATGCTCAATCAGATTTTTTATTGCAAGGAAATTACAATGGTCTGTATGTTCTACTCAAATCCAATGGCAAATGGTTGTTGAGAAATAAGTTAGAAGGTTTCAATATTTCTTCTAGGTATTTTGAATTTGTTAATCAAAACGAAATAGTTGTGAACCATGAGTATAAGGGTGTGTATAAGTTAAAAATTAATGAAGATTTTACTGCTGTTGAGTCTTTCAAAAAAGAGTCTGTTCCAAAAGGAGATAAATCTGGTTTAGTAACCTACAACGGTCATGTGCTCTATGCTTATGAGGATGGCGTGTATAGATACGATACTAAGAGAGAATCATTTCAGAGAGATAGTTCTTTAAGTAAACTAATAGATTCTAAATACTATGTTTCCGGTAAATTAATTAAGGATCAAAATTCTGATAGACTTTGGGCATTTTCTGAAAACACATTGAATTATGTAGAGCCAGGTAAGATGTCTTCAAACTATAGATCCTCTTCGTTATCGCTTCCTAACGATCTTCGAAAAACTAAAGTGGGTTACGAGAATCTTTTAGAGCTCGATAATAACAAATATTTAATGGGTGCTACAAATGGCTATTTAGTGTTTGATTTAGATAAACTGAACAGCAATGATTACGAAGTTTCAATAGCTCTTAATAGAATAACTAATTATGCTTTAAATCAAGAAGCTAGAGTGCTTAAAATAGATTCTACTAGTATATTAACTAATAAGAGTAATAATATTTCTTTCGAATATAGTGTAACTAATTTTGATAAGTTTCTTAACTCAAAGTACAAGTATAGATTATTAGGATTCAATAATAATTGGAGTGATTGGGTTGAAGATTCCACAGTGTTATACGAAAATTTACCTTATGGTAACTATACTTTTGAAGCTAAAGCCAAAGTTGGTAATGCCGTTTCTGGTAATACTATTACCTATGAGTTCGAAATCAGTAAACCATGGTTTTTAACACCTCTCGCTATAACTATATATGTACTGATTTTGGTTTTGTTATTAGCAATTGTTCATTGGTTAAATCAACAGCATTATAGAAAGCAACGTGCAGAATTATTGAAGAAAAAAGAGCGAGAACTGGAGATAAAAGGTTTAGAAAACCAAAAGCAACTAATGCAGTTTAAAAATCAGAATCTTCAACAAGATATAGAAAACAAAAATCGCGAGTTGGGTATGTCTACGATGAATCTAATTAACAAAAACGAATTGCTTAATGAAATAAAAAAGGAGCTTGTAAAGGCAAAGAGGATTGAAGATTTAAAATCTGTAATAAAGCTTATCAATAATAACTTAAATACAACAGACGATTGGAAGCTGTTTGAAGAAGCGTTTAATAACGCAGATAAAGACTTTTTGAAGAAAATTAAAAGCATACATCCTTCATTAACATCAAACGACCTTAGATTGTGTGCCTATCTTCGACTTAATTTGTCATCCAAAGAGATAGCACCTTTGCTTAATATTTCTCCAAAGAGTGTAGAGGTTAAGCGTTACAGATTGCGAAAAAAAATGAATTTAGAGCATGATGTTAACTTAACGAATTATATACTTCAACTTTAACTCCTATACAATTTGATATTTTACCTATACAATACCACTACATTTGTATAGAAACATGAACTACAACGTTATAGTTAAGATTGGTTAATACCACTGTTTTTAATAGTTTGTTAACATTTGATTATGTAATTGATAAAAATATCATTAAAAATTTACGATGTATGTTTTTTGTATAGGGTCTTTTTGGTAATATCTTAAAATCTATTATTAAGTTGCATTTACTAACAAAACAACTATGTATAAAAAAATTTTAATTTTATTGCTCTTCTCTTTTAGCGCTATATCATATGCTCAGAATGTAGATGTAAAAGGGACAATTACAGAAGGTTCCAGCGGACAACCGCTACCTGGTGTGAATATTCTTATAAAAAACACATCCAGAGGAGCTACAACAGATTTTGATGGGATATTTGCTATTAATGATGTACCAATTAATTCGGTATTAGTTATATCTTATTTGGGATATGTATCGCAAGAAATAGCAGTTGTTAATAGTGATCCTATTAATATTGTTTTACAAGAGGACACCGAAACTTTAAATGAGGTTGTAGTTATTGGATATGGTTCTCAAACCAAAAAGGAAGTAACAGGAGCAGTATCTACTGTGAGTTCAGAAACATTAAGTGAGTTAGCACCAGTAAAGGTAGAACAAGCATTACAAGGTACTGTTTCTGGTGTTAATGTAACAACCCAATCTGGTGCGCCTGGTGCAGGATTAGATATAAGGATTAGAGGTATTTCTACAAATGGTACCAATGGCCCTGCAGTTTTTATTGATGGTTACCAAGGTGATTTAAGTTTACTAAATCCAAATGATATTGAAACTATTACAGTTTTAAAAGACGCGCAGGCAGCAATCTATGGTACTATAGGTGCCAATGGTGTTATTCTTATAACAACTAAAACAGGTTCTAAAAACAGCAAAACAAAAGTTGCATTTAATACTTACGTTGGTTTTCAGGAAACTACACGAAAGTTGCCGCTCTTAAACGCTACGGAATACGCTTTAATTTTAAATGAAAGTTATGCTGCTGCTGGGCAAAATTTACCTTATCCTAACGTTTCAGGTCTAGGTGTTGGTACTGATTGGCAAGATGAAGTTTTCAATGCTTCAGTGCCAATTGTAAACCACGATTTTAGTGTCTCTGGTGGTTCAGAAAAACTGGCTTATACTATAAGTGGTTCTCATTTATATCAACAAGGTATTATAGCACCTAAGAAAACCGATTTTAGAAGAAATACAGCTAGATTATCACTTAGAGGGGATATTTCAGATAAAATAAAGTTTAGTTCTAATGTTATTTATACGTACTTAGATAGAGATAGTGTTAATGATTTTGGTCTTGGTTCTGTCTTATTTAATGCTTTAAATGCACCACCTACATTGTCTGCTTATGATCAAAATGGTGACTTCTCGTTAGTGCCAAATACTGCAGGTCTTGGTATAGAAATTATTAATCCTCTAGCTCAAATAGAGAATACATTTAATGACTTTGATCTTAGAAAATTAAATGGTTCATTTTCTGTAGATTATCAACCAACTGATCAGCTTACATTTACTAGTAGAATAGGGTTTAATACTACAGAGCAAAAAGGAAAGTCTTTTGCTAAAATTGTTGACTATGGAGGAAAAGTATTTGACGTTACAAGAAGTAGCGTGTCTCAAAACTCTGAAAACTTTAATGATTATACACTAGATCTTTTTGCAAATTATAAAGACACGTTTTTTGAAGATCATAATGTAACAGCAACTTTAGGTACCACTATTTATAAAACATTTGGTAGCGGTTTGTTTGCTACAGGTTACGATGTGCCAAACAATGATTGGGCATACGCAGATATAAGTTTAGCTACCGGAACAGGAGCTGATGGCGTAAGAGACGTAAGTTCTTATGCTTTTGATGAAAGAAGAATGTCTGTTTTTGGAAGACTTCAATATGACTATAAGGGCAAATATTTATTATCTGCCATGTTAAGACGAGATATGTCTACAAAGTTTGGTCCAAATAATAGAGTAGCATATTTTCCTTCTGCAACCGCTGGTTGGGTTGTTTCTGATGAAGAATTTTTAAATGATTCATCATTAATAAACTTCCTGAAACTTAGAGTTAGTTATGGTGTTTTAGGTAACGATCAAATTCCTAACAATGGTTATGTAGGTCAATTAAACGGTGAAGCAACTTACGTTTTTGATGGTATTTTAACTAATGGAGTTGCTATTGGTCAATTACCAAACCCAGATCTACAATGGGAAGAGGCAAAGAAATTTGATGTTGGTTTAGATTTTAGAATTTTAGATAACAAAATTGATGTAACAACAGATTACTTTATAAATAAACGCGACAATCTGTTAATCTCTAATATACCTGTGTCAGGTATTGCAGGTGTGTATGCACCAGGAGGGTCATCTCCAACAATAAATGCTGGTGGAGTTGAAAACAGAGGGTTTGAGTTTGCTATAAATTATAAAGATGACTTATCTGAAAATTTAAAGTTATCTGTAAGCTATAATCTTACAACCCTTACTAATGAAGTTACAGAAGTTAACAACAGTACAGGCTTTATAGAAGGCGGAACATTTGGTGTGGGTCAGCCAGCAATTTCAAGAATGGAAGTTGGTCAGCCAATAGGATATTTCTATGGGTATAAAACAGATGGAATTTTCCAAAATCAAGCAGAAGTAGACGCACATCCTTCTCAATTACCATTAGGTGCTAACGCATCACCTGGTGATTTAAGATATGTTGATGTTAATAACGATGGAGTTATCGATACAGATGACAGAACTAATCTAGGTGATCCAATACCAGATGTAACAATGGGACTTAATTTAACCTTAAATTGGAAAAATTTAGATTTTACCGCGTATGCATTTGCTTCGATAGGAAATGATATGGTTAGAAACTACGAAAGAACATTAACAGATGTTAACCAGTTAAATTATGTTTTAGATCGCTGGACAGGTGAAGGTACAAGTAATACAGTGCCAAGAGTTACTACAGCAGCAACAACAAACAATGTGTTTTCAGACTATTTTGTAGAAGACGCATCTTACCTAAGATTACAAAATGTTCAGTTAGGATATAACTTACCTGCAGACGTTATTGAGTCTATGGGTTTTACTAAAGTAAGACTTTATTGTGGTGTAAATAATCTAGTAACATTGACAAAATATAGAGGTTATGATCCTGGAGCAACTTCAGGAGCTCCAATAGGTGGAGGAATAGACTTTGGGTTCTATCCTATACCAAGAACCTATTTGTTTGGACTTAACCTTAATTTCTAAAAAAAAACAATTATGAAAATAAAAGCCATAAAAAAAATACCTGTACTAGTCATACTGATTTTAGTCTATTTCTCTTGTACAGATGATTTCGTAGATAGAGATCCAGTATATTCTATCGACTCTGAAAACTACTTCAATTCTGAAGACGATTTTAATAACGGACTTATTGCAGCCTATGATTTATTACAATCTACATACATCAATAACATTATGGGTGAAATAGCATCAGACAATACACTGTGCGGTGGAGAAAGTGCAACAGATGTTATAGGATATCAACAAATAGATGATATGATTCACACGCCTGTAAACGATCAGCTACAGAACTTATGGAATTGGATGTTTGCAGGAGTTAATCGAGCAAACTATCTATTAGAATTTCAAAATAATGTAGATTTTGAAGGGAAGGATATTATCATAGCAGAAGCAAGATTTCTAAGAGCATATTATTATTTCGAATTGGTAAAATGGTTTGGCCCTGTGCCTTTAAAAGAAACCAGATTTCAGTTAGGAGACGAAACAACAATTCCAAGATCTCCTGTAGAAGATGTATATGCTTTAATCGAAGCAGATTTAATCTATGCATCAAACACACTTTCATATACAGCACCTCAAGTTGGTAGAGCTACAAAAGGATCTGCTCAAGCGTTGTTAGGAAAGGCATATGTGTATCAAGAAAAATTTAGCCAGGCAGCTATTGTTTTAGATAATTTAATTCAAAATGGACCTTACGACTTAGTAGCAGACTATGATACGTTATTTGAAAGTCAACAAGAAAATGGAGTAGAATCTGTTTTTGAAGTGCAATATACCGATGCAGAAGGTGCTGGTTTTGGTTGCTTACAGTGTAGTGAAGGTAATATTGCAGTTGGTTTTAACGGTATTAGAAATTATAATGGTCCTTTGTTTGATTCAGGTTTTAGTTTCAATGTACCTACTGAAGAATCATATCTAGAATATGACGAAGATGATCTTAGAAGAGATGTAGCTATTTTAAATATTGAAACTTGGGCAGCTCAAACAGGTGCGACATACGGAACAGGATATGAGCATACAGGTTATTATAACAGAAAATATATTGCAAGACAAGGTGATTTAAATACAGGTGATCAAAACCTTACAAATCCAAATAACTACAGAGCAATAAGATTTGCAGACGTATTATTATTAGCCGCTGAAGCCTATAATAGAGGTGGCTTAAGCGACGTTACTGCCCAACAATACTTAAATAGAGTAAGAAATAGGGCTTTTGGCGATACTGATCATGAAGTTTCAGTTACCGGAACAGCATTGACAACGGCTATATTAAATGAAAGAAGATTAGAGCTTATGGGAGAAGGTCATCGTTTCTTCGACCTAGTAAGAACAGGAAACGGATCTGTAATTCCAGGTTTTGTAGAGGGTAAGCATGAAGTATTTCCAATACCATTGGAGGAAATTCAATTTTCAAATGGTAATTGGCAACAGAATCCAGGTTATTAAAAAATAGAGACTATGAAAATAATTAAGAAACAATTAAAATTTATTCTTTTAGTACTTGTCGTTTTTGGCTGTACTAAAGAAGACGATAATACTGATTTTGTTAATCAGATTGAGCCTCCGACAAATATTGCGGTTGATGTAACGGTAACACAAGATAATACTGGTTTGGTAACATTAAGACCATCAGGAGAAGGTGTCACAGGATATGTTATAGACTTTGGAGATGGATCAGAAGTATCAGATTTTATAAATCCGGGAGAAGACATTACACATACATATCAAGAAGGTGTGTATGATGTTGTTGTAACAGCAAATGGACTTACGGACGAAACAACTTCGATAACACAAGAAGTAGTAGTGTCTTTTCAAGCACCACAAAATTTAGTTGTAGAGATTACGAATGATCCCGCTTTATCAAAAACAGTAAACGTGACGGCAGATGCTGAATTTGCCACATTTTTTGAAGTAGATTTTGGTGAAGTTCCGGGTGCAGATCCTATTTCAGCAAACATTGGTGAAACGATATCCTACACTTTTGAGGAGGCAGGTGTTTATACCATAACTGTAGAAGCTCTAGGTGCAGCAATAGAAACTACAACATATACAGAAGATTTTGAGGTGACTGCTATACTTCAGCCTTTAGCCTCTGCAGAAACACCTCCAGCAAGAGAAGAAAGTGATGTGATTTCAATTTTTAGTAGTGCTTATAGTGACGTTCCTGGTACAGATTATTTTCCAGATTGGGGACAAGCTGGTCAAGGAAGTGGCTGGGCAATGTTCGATTTAGGCGGTGATCAAATGCTACAGTATGTAAACCTAAGTTATCAAGGTATTGCTTTAGCAGAAGGAACTACGGTAGATGTGTCTCAAATGGAATACTTACACTTAGATGTTTGGACAGCAGAAGCTGTTACCGATATTGAAACATCTTTAATAAATAACGCTTCAGGTACAGTAACAGAAGCACCGGTTACCAGATCTTTAACAGCTAATAACTGGACAAGTATTGATATTCCAATTTCAGAATATACAGATCAAGGATTAACAGTTACAGAAATTTTCCAATTAAAGTTTGTTGGTACACCTTGGGCAGCTGGTACCGTATTTATAGATAATATTTATTTCTGGAAAACTCCAACAGCACCTTCACCATTAGTCGGAACATGGGTTTTAGCACCAGAAGCAGGAGCTTTAGGTGTTGGTCCAGCAGTAGGAGATACAGGTTGGTGGAGCTGTGACGCTGTTTGTGTAGCAGATAGAGCTTGTCAGTACGATGATGAATTCGTTTTTGGTGCAGATGGATCTTTTACAAATAATCTTGGAAGTGAAACTTGGATAGAAGGATGGCAAGGAGGATCTGATGCTTGTGGTACTCCTGTAGCTCCATATGATGGTAATGCCGTGGCAACATATGTTCACAATCAAGCAGCTGGTACTGTTACAATTTCAGGAACTGGTGCATATATAGGTTTACCAAAAGCTAATAATCAAGGAGAATTACCTAACGTTGCTGTGCCAGAATCAATTACTTATGATGTAACATTTATAGACGATAACACAATCAACGTGGTTATTGAAGCTGGAGCAGGTGTGTTCTGGCAATATAAACTTGTAAGAAGTGGAGCTACATCTCCAGTTGTTGGAACATGGGTTTTAGCACCTGAAGCTGGAGCTTTAGCAGTAGGACCTGCTCTAGGAGATACCAGTTGGTGGAGTTGCGATGCTGCTTGTGTAGGAGATAGAGCTTGCCAGTATGATGACCAGTTTGTGTTTGGTTCCGATGGTAGTTTTACCAATGTTTTAGGTGCTGATACTTGGGTAGAAGGTTGGCAAGGAGGATCTGATGCATGCGGTACTCCTGTAGCACCTTATGACGGAACAGCTTCTGCTACATATACTTATAATGAGTCAGCAGGAACAATTACTATAAACGGTACAGGCGCATATATAGGTTTGCCAAAAGCAAATAACGAAGGGGAATTGCCAAATGTAGCTGTGCCAAGTACAATTACATACAATGTTTCTTTAGAAAATAGTACGACAATGAATGTGCATATAGAGTCAGGTGCAGGTGTATTCTGGCAGTATAAATTGGTTAAAATTTAAAAAAACAAGAAATGAAAAATTTAAAGTTTAAATTAAATGTATTGATTCTCATGATTTTGGCGACAATCTTTTCTTGTCAAGATGATGATGCATCAATAGGAGATATTGTTGCGCCTACCAATTTGTCTATAGAAGCGGTAGTTGTAGGTCAAGATGCAAATAATCCTTACGGTGATGGTTCAGGTGTTGTTAATTTATATGCAACTGCAGATAATGCGTCCAGTTATAAGTTTATATATTCAACATCAGAGGTTAGTGCCCCTTCGGGCCAAGTTGAAGCCTTGTTTACAAACCTAGGTGTAAATACTTATACAGTTACTGTTATTGCTTACGGTACAGGTGGTCTAGCTACTACAGCAACTACAGAAGTTGAGGTTTTAGCAACCTATTCTCCACCAGAGGATTTAATTGAAAAATTAGTAGGTGATAGCTCAAAAACGTGGAGACTAAAATCTGAAGCTAATGGCCATTTTGGATTAGGTCCTGTTGGTGGTCAGATTCCTGTAGAATGGTATGGTGCTGGACCTGAGGAAAAAGTAGGTGTTGGTATGTACGATGACAGATTTATTTTTAATATCGATGGTACATTTACGCATATCACAAATAATACAAATGACGATCCTACTACCGATGTTTCTGGTACTGTATTTGGTAGAGATGGTTTAATCGATGAAATTGGCACAGGAGGAACCGTTAATGGTGCTGATGTAGAAAATTTACCTTACGACGATTATACATCCTCATACTCGTTAATTGCGCCAGGTGGAGTAGAAACAATTAGTCTTAATGGACTTTCATTTATTAGCTATTACACTGGTGGTAATCATAATTACCAGATTTTTGATCGTTCAGTTGAAAATGAACTTCTTTTAAAGACTACAGATGGTAACAATGAGTTTGATTGGTGGTTTATTTTAACTTCAGAAGAGCCCTCTAACGAAGAGTTTGCTACGGTATATAATAACTTAGTTTGGCAAGATGAATTTGATACAAATGGCGCACCAAACCCTTCAAACTGGACTTATGATTTAGGTACAGGAACAGACGGATGGGGAAATCTAGAATTACAACATTATACAGACAGACCTGAAAATATTATTGTAGAAGATGGTATGCTCAAAATTACAGCAAAAGCAGAGTCCTTTTCAGGAAGCGATTACACATCGTCTAGAATAAAATCTCAAGATTTATATGAGTTTACCTATGGTAGAGTAGAGTTTAGAGCCAAACTTCCAGAAGGTGGAGGTACTTGGCCAGCACTTTGGATGTTGGGTGCAAATTTTGAAGACGTAGGTTGGCCAAATTGTGGTGAAATAGACGTTATGGAGCATGTAGGTAACAACCAAAACACAATACATGGAACATTACATTTCCCAGGTAATTCTGGCGGAAACGCAGTAGGAGGAAATACTACAAATCCTACCGCAAGCTCAGAGTTTCATTTATATTCAGTAGAATGGAGGCCAGGCGAAATTATCTTTTTAGTGGATAATGAACCTTACTTTACCTTTGACAATGATGGTACATTGCCTTTTAATAGCGACTTTTTCTTAATTATAAACTTTGCTATGGGTGGTAATTTTGGTGGAGATGTAGATCCGGCTTTTGTTGAGTCTACATTAGAGGTTGACTACGTAAGAGTGTATCAATAGTATGAGATATATAGAGCGAATAGCAATATTGTTTGTCATTATCAGCTTTGCTTCGTGTATTAAGGGTGATGATAAATTGGCGATGTCTTCAGATACTGTTGACACAACTAAGGATGCATCAATAGAAAGGAAAGTTGAAGAACTCCTAAGTAAGATGACCTTAGAAGAAAAAATAGGTCAGATGAATCAATATAACGGTTTTTGGGATTTAACAGGTCCTGCACCATCAGAAGGTGTTGCTGCTAAAAAGTACGAGCACTTAAGAAAAGGATATGTTGGTTCTATGCTAAATGTTAGAGGTGTTAAGGATGTAATGAAGGTGCAAAAAATAGCTGTTGAAGAAACCAGACTTGGTATCCCATTGATTATTGGGTTTGATGTTATTCATGGTTATGAAACCCTAAGCCCAATTCCGCTTGCAGAATCTGCAAGTTGGGATTTGGAAGCTATAGAGAGATCAGCAGAAGTGGCAGCCGAAGAGGCTGCTGCAGCAGGTATTAACTGGACATTTGCTCCAATGGTGGATATTTCTAGAGATGCACGTTGGGGAAGAGTTATGGAAGGTGCAGGCGAAGATCCTTTTTTAGGTTCTAAAATTGCCGTAGCCAGAATTAATGGTTTTCAAGGAGATGATTTATCAGATCCAAAAACTATTGCCGCTTGTGCAAAACACTTTGCAGGTTACGGTTTTTCAGAATCAGGAAGAGATTATAATACCGTAGATGTAGGAACTTCTACATTATACAATACAATATTTCCGCCTTTTGAAGCTTCAACAAAAGCAGGCGTAAGAACGTTTATGAATTCTTTTAATGAGTTGAATGGAGTGCCAGCCACGGGAAATAAATTTCTTCAAAGAGATATCCTAAAAGAGAAATGGAAGTTTGATGGTTTTGTAGTCTCTGATTGGGGCTCAATTGCAGAAATGATAGCTCATGGCCATGCAAAAGACGGTAAGCAAGCGGCCGAAATTGCCGCAAATGCAGGTTCTGACATGGATATGGAATCTTACATGTATGTGGAGGAATTGGCTGCATTAGTAAAAGAAGGTAAAGTAGATGAAAGGCTAATTACAGATGCTGCAAGACGAATCTTGAGAGTAAAGTTTGAGCTAGGCTTGTTTGATGATCCTTATAAATATTGTAATGTAGATAGGGAAAAGGCAACATTGGGAAAACAAGAAATCCACGATGCCGTTTTAGATATGGCGCAAAAATCTGTGGTATTATTAAAAAATGAAAAAAATCTACTTCCCTTAAAAAAGGAAAATCAAAAAATTGCAGTAATTGGTGCATTGGCTGATGATAAAACTAGTCCTTTAGGGAGTTGGAGAATTGCAGCAAAAGACGAAACTGCTGTCTCTGTTCTTGAGGGTTTAAGTCAATATTCTGGTAATCAAATTACATATGCTAAAGGAGCTGATTTATCGATTGGCGAAAATACGTTTGCCAAAGAGTTAACTATTAATACAACCGATAAATCAGGTTTTGCTAAAGCCAAGACTAAAGCTAAAACAGCAGATGTAGTAATTATGGTTTTAGGAGAACATGGTTTTCAGAGTGGAGAAGGAAGAAGTAGAACCGAAATTGGTTTGCCAGGAGTTCAGCAAGAGTTATTAGAAGAAATTTATTCTGTAAATAAGAAAATAGTTTTAGTACTAAATAATGGAAGACCACTAGCGCTTCCTTGGGCAGATGAAAATATTCCTGCAATAGTAGAGGCATGGCATTTAGGTACCCAAAGCGGAAACGCGATAGCAAGAGTGCTTTATGGGGATTATAATCCAAGCGGAAAATTACCAATGAGTTTTCCGAGAAATGTAGGTCAGTTACCATTATATTATAATTACAAAAGCACAGGTAGACCAAATGAACCAGCGCCAGGAGAAGTGTTTTGGTCGCATTATATGGATGAGAGTAATTCACCTCTGTATCCTTTTGGTCATGGTTTAAGCTATTCAAAATTTGTGTACTCAGACCTAGTGATTAACGCTAATGATGCTGATAAAAACATAACGGTTACTTTCAATCTTAAGAACGAAAGTAAAATAAAAGGAAAGGAAGTTGCTCAACTGTACATTCAAGATTTATTTGCAAGTGTTACAAGGCCAGTAAAAGAATTAAAAGGATTTGAGTTAGTCGAGTTAGATGCTGGTGAGCAAAAAACAATAGAAATAAAACTAACCAAAGACGAATTAGGGTTTTACGATAATCAAGGTAATTTTATCGTAGAGCCAGGTGAATTTAAAGTATTTGTTGGAGGAAGTTCACATACAGTTTTAGAAGATAAATTTGATTTGCAATGGGATATAAGTCAATAGTTATTTTCTTAATAGTAGCAAGTCTCTTTTCTTGTAAAAAAGAGGAAGAAGTCCTGTTTTTTGAAGATTTTTCGGGAAACAGTCTAGATACCTCTACATGGAATTATGAATTGGGAGATGGTTGCCCTAACTTATGTGGTTGGGGAAATAATGAAAGACAAGTCTATACCAAAGAGAATATCGAAGTAAAAGATGGAAGCCTCATAATTATGGCAACAAAGGATTCTACATCATATTTTTCAGGTAGAATTACTACCAAAGATAAGTTTGAATTTCAATACGGAACTATAGAAGCAAGAATGAAACTGCCGGAAGGCAGTGGCTTATGGCCAGCATTCTGGATGCTTGGTAGTAATATTGACGAGGTAGGTTGGCCAAAATCTGGTGAAATAGATATTATGGAATATGTTGGTAAAAAACCACACGAAATCCATACAACATTACATACTCAAGATAGTTATGGTCAATCTAAAAATACTAAGATTTCAACTATTGAGACCATAGAAGAAGGTTTTCACACCTATGCGGCTAAATGGACAAAAGAAAGTATTACATTCTATATAGATAAGAATGAGGTTTATGTTTTTAATCCTAGAGAGAAGAATGAAAATACTTGGCCTTTTGACCAGCCTTTCTATATTTTAGTGAATATGGCAATAGGTGGTAACTTTGGTGGACCGGAAGTAGATGATAAAATATTTCCGAAAAAGTTTGAAATTGACTATATTAAGGTGGTAAAAAATTAAATACATAATATATGAAACAATTCTACTTTATTTTATTATTAATCGGTACGACTATCTCTGCACAAAACAATATTACGTTTAGTGTAGATATGTCTGGACAAACTTTTACTCAACCGTATGTTAGTGGAAGTTTTAACTCTTGGAGTGGTGATGCTAATGCATTAACAAATGTTGGAGGTGATATTTGGGAAGTAACACTATCAATACCAGATGGTGAATATGAATACAAATTCACTTATGACAACTGGGCAGGTCAAGATGCTTTCTCTCAAGGTGATGTTTGTACAATAACTAATTATGGAAACCATAATAGAAGACTTGTTGTTGCTGGATCTGATATGGTTTTGCCTACGACACCTTTTAGTGCCTGTGTAGAAAACACCACAGGACCATCATCTTTTACGGTAAATTTTGTTGTAGATATGTCTGGTTACGGTGGTTCTTTTACTAATGTTCATATAAATGGTGAAAACTATAATGGACAAGGTTTTGGTAATTGGTGTGGAGACTGCGGCAATACATTAACCGATTTAGGTGGCGGACTTTATGGAACAACTTTAACCTTAGAGGAGTATTCATACCAATTCAAAATTACTGTAGATGGTTGGACAGATCAAGAAAATTTCTCGCCAGGCGATCCATATACGGCTACTGATGGTACCTATACCAATAGGTATATTCAAGTTAATGAAGATAAAACTGTTAATTTAGAATGGAATGTTGCAGGGCAAGAAACCTTAGATGTTAATTCATTCAATGATGAAAAGTTTTTAGTGTACCCTAATCCAACGCAAGGAGATTGGAAGTTATCAGGATCGAGCATTATTAATAACGTAACAGTTTACGATATTTTAGGTAAGCAAGTATTGGTAATGAAACCAAATAGAGATGAAGTTATTTTAGAAGCGTCATCATTAAAAACAGGTGTTTATATGGCTAAAATAGAAGGCCAAAAAGGCACTAAAACTATCAAATTAGTTAAAAATTAATAGCGAATCTAATTAATAGAAAGAAGAAAGAGCGTATTTTTACAATACGCTCTTTTTTATTTAACTAAAAAATAATCAATGACTACATTAAAAGAATTAGCAAAACTCTTAAATATTTCGGTATCAACAGTATCAAAAGCACTGAATGATAGTCATGAAATTAGCGAAGTAACCAAAAGAAGGGTTAATGAACTAGCAGACAAACTTAATTATAAACCCAACCGTATAGCTCAACAATTAAAGAGTAATAGAACAAAAACCATTGGAGTCATATTGCCAACTGTTACAAATCCATTTTTTGCTGAGGTTTTACATGGTATAGAAACAAGTGCTACAAAACACAAGTATGATATTATTGTTTGTCTATCTGATGAATCCTTAACTAAGGAGCGACGTAGTATAGAATTATTATCTAATGGAAGTGTAGATGGATTTATCATCGCAGTAGCTAGAGAAAGTCAGGTAGAAGAAGAAACAGCACATATTAATTCAGCTATTAATAATAAAATACCTGTTTTAATGTTTGATCGGGTTGTTAATGAAATTTTATGTGATAAGGTAGTAGTGGATGATTTTCAATCTGTATATGAAGCTACCGAATACCTCATAGAAAAAGAAAAGAGAAAGCACATATTATTAGTAAGCAATATAGAGGAACTTAGTGTAGGTAAATTAAGAATTAAAGGTTATCAAAAAGCTATTGAAGATTCAGATTTAAAACCAAATATTTTAAAATTGAGCAAGGTAGACGATGTTGAAAAACACATACATGATTACCTTAAAAATAACCCAGAAACGGATGCTATAGTTTCAATAGATCACGTAACAGGAATCATCGCTATTAATATGGCAAAGAAGATTGGGAAGAATATACCAAAAGATTTATCTGTAATAGGGTTTGGGTACGAGCACACTCAGCTTTTATCTAGCCCAAAGATCTCAATAGTACATCAAAAGGCTTATGAAATAGGTGAGATGTCTATTAAATTACTAATTGATAATTTGATGTCAGAAGCGCATGAGATAAAAACTATTGTAGTACCAAGTAAGCTTAAGTTAGCTGAATCTACAAAATAGAGCACTAAAAAAAGCCTGAATTTAATCAGGCTTTTTTTAGTGTTTGTAGAACTCTTTTTTTTAGTGTCCCTTCATTTTGTCAGCGGCTTCTTGTCCTGCTTCTTTTACGTTATCAGCAGCATCGTTAGCGGCATCTTTAACGTCATTTGCCATTTTTTCAGCACCTTCTTTTACGTTATCAACTGCATCATTAGCAGCATCCATAGCATTGTCCATTGCTTCACCTGCTTCGTCGGCAGCATCTTCAGCAGCATCTTTAACGTCATCTGCAGCGTCTTCAGCGGCATCTTTTGCGTCATCCATTGCTTCACCTGCTTTGTCAGCAGCATTTTCAACAGCGTCTTCAGCTTTTTCTTTAGTCTCTCTACAAGAATTTAATGATAAGCCTAAAAATGCAACTAAGGCTAAACTTAATACAACTTTTTTCATTTTTATAGTTTTAGTGTTAATTGTTGTTAATGCACTAATTTAACAATTTAAATGAAATTTTAACAAAATTTCAACATTTATTAATAGTGCGGCTCTATGTTATACGGATGTAATCTAATATTTGGATGACAGCACCTTTGTTTTTTTCGATATAATTTTTGTTGATTAGGCCTTGCTTCTTTCTTTGAGAATCGTCTGTAATTAGAGTGTTTACTATTGAGCTAAATTCTGTCTGTTGCGATACAGAAGTTACTCCACCTAGCTTTATGAGAGCATCGGCTTCAGGAAATTTGCTATGATTTTTTCCAATAATAATTGGTACTCCAAATACTGCTGGTTCTAAAATATTGTGTAATCCGGTTGTGCCAGCTGCACCTCCTACATATACAATGTTAGCATAACTATAAACCCTACTCAGATAGCCAATGGTATCTAGAATAAAAACATCATAATCAGATAGGTCTTTGTCATTAGATAATTCGGAATAACAAATACAACTAACTTTTATTTGAGATTTTAAAGACTCTACATAACTAGATTTTATATTGTGTGGCGCAATGATAACTTTTAGATTCTTAAAATCTAATTGATTAAGGTATTCCATATAGAGCTTATCGTCATCTGGCCAAGTGCTACCAAAAACAATACATAAGTTATCTTGCTTAAATTTTTCAATAAAATCTATAGAGTTATCAACTTTCAATTGATTGTTCACACGGTCAAACCTTGTATCTCCAGAGACAGAAACGTTTTTATAGTTAATACCTTCTAAAAGTGTTTTTGAACTTTCGTTTTGGGTAAAAATATGTTTAAAAGCAAATAGAGCAGAAGTCATAAAATTACCATACCATTTAAAGAAAGCCTGGTTTTCTCTAAATACAGCAGAAATAAGTATGGCTTTATGGTTTCTCTTTTTTAGTTCTAATAAAAAGTTTGGCCAAATTTCATACTTCACGAAAATGGTGTAATCAGGATTTACGATCTCTAAAAACCTTTTTGCATTAGCCTTAGTATCCAATGGCATATAAACCACAACATCTGCAACTTTAGAGTTTTTTCTAA
The DNA here is from genome assembly GCA_002722255.1 of Winogradskyella sp. Taxonomy (GTDB): domain Bacteria; phylum Bacteroidota; class Bacteroidia; order Flavobacteriales; family Flavobacteriaceae; genus Winogradskyella; species Winogradskyella poriferorum. The sequence continues at coordinate 74,762 of PBLD01000008.1, forward strand.
CCTCATATCCAGACGGTGAGAAAAAGGAAAGCACCACTTTATAGTTAGGATATTTTTCTTTTAAAGCTTGAAAAACAGGAAGGCCTTGCTCGTACTCTCCAAGTGATGCAGCATGAAACCATAACGTTTTGTCGCCAGGTTTAATGTGTGTTTTGAGTAACTTAAACGTATTGCGTCTACCTTCAACACCTAGTTTTAATTTGTGGTTAAAAAGTGCTAAAAGTTTTAGAACAAAACTTGCAATGTGAATTCCGATAGTGTAAAGTAGATTCAATACTAAAAGTTTGTGCTAAAATACACTTCTTTGATTAAAAAGACATTGGCTTAGCGCTCACAATTTTGTATTTTCGCTCTATGCATTCTTAAAGTGCAATTCAAAATTTATTATAATCCTTCACGGAATGAGAAAAATACAAATGGTTGACCTTCAGAGTCAATATGCAAAAATAAAAGACGTTGTAGACCCTTCAATTCAAGAAATTTTAGAAAGTGCAGCATTTATAAATGGACCAAAGGTTCATCAATTTCAAAAAAACTTAGAAAACTATCTTGGTGTAAAACATGTTATACCATGTGCCAATGGTACAGATGCATTACAGATTGCCATGATGGGTTTAGGTCTTAAACCTGGAGATGAAGTAATTACAGCAGATTTTACATTTGCAGCAACAGTTGAGGTTATTGCCTTGTTGCAGTTAACACCTGTTTTGGTAGATGTAGATCCTATAACTTTCAATATTGATGTAGCAGCTATTGAGAAAGCAATAACTCCAAAAACAAAAGCTATTGTGCCTGTACATTTGTTTGGTTTAGCTGCTGATATGGATGCTATTATGGCTTTGGCAGAAAAGCATAACCTTTACGTAATTGAAGATAATGCACAAGGTATTGGAGCGAGTTATACACATAAAGATGGTTCAAAAACTAAAACAGGTGCTATTGGTCATGTTGCATCAACGTCATTCTTTCCGTCCAAAAATTTAGGTTGCTATGGAGATGGAGGTGCTATTTTTACCAATGATGACGATTTAGCGCACACTATAAGAGGTATTGTAAACCATGGTATGTACAAGCGTTATCATCATGATGTGGTTGGTGTAAATTCTAGATTAGATTCTATACAAGCAGCAGTTTTAGATGCAAAATTACCACATTTAGATAGCTATAATGAAGCAAGACGAAATGCAGCTAGAAAATACACTGAAGCATTTAAAGATCACCCTAAAATTACAACACCATCAGGTAGAACAACATGTAATGGTATTTGTGATACTTGCGATTGTCACGTGTTCCACCAATACACACTAAACCTTCACGATGTAGATAGAGATGCTTTAGTTGCACATTTACAAGAGCATAATATACCTTGTGGAGTGTATTATCCAATTCCGCTTCACTTACAGAAAGCTTACAAGGATGAGCGTTACAAGGAAGAAGACTTTAAGGTAACAAATCAGTTGGTTAAATCAGTAATTTCATTACCAATGCATACGGAATTGGATGACGAGCAAATTGAGTTTATCACAGCAACTGTTCTTAATTTTTTAAACCAAAACTAAAGGATGAAAGTATTAGTGACAGGTGGTTTAGGTTTTATAGGCTCTCATACAGTTGTTGAGCTTCAAAATAAAGGCTTTGAGGTTGTAATTATAGATAATTTAAGCAATTCTTCTATTGAAGTTTTAGATGGTATTACTGCCATAACAGGTGTAAAACCGCATTTTGAGAAACTAGATCTTAAAGAAAAGGTTGATGTTGTTCAATTTTTTGAAAAGTATAATGATATTGTTGGTGTTATTCATTTCGCAGCAAGTAAAGCAGTAGGAGAAAGTGTAAAAGAGCCTTTAATGTATTATGAAAATAATATTGGGACACTTGTTTATATGCTACAAGAAGTTTCAAAATTAGATAAGCAAAACTTTATCTTCAGTTCGTCTTGTACCGTTTATGGTCAGGCAGATGAGTTACCTATAACAGAAAATGCGCCAATAAAACCTGCAGAATCTCCTTATGGAAACACCAAGCAAATTGGTGAAGAAATAATTAGAGATACCTGTAAAGTTAACGATAATCTTAGTTGTATAGCGCTAAGATATTTCAATCCAATCGGTGCGCATCCATCTGCAGAGATTGGAGAATTGCCAATTGGTGTGCCTCAAAATTTAGTTCCATATATCACACAAACAGGTATTGGAATGCGCGAGCAATTATCAGTTTTTGGTGGCGATTATGAAACACCAGATGGTACATGTATTAGAGATTACATTCATGTAGTAGATTTAGCAAAAGCGCATGTTATAGCATTAGAGCGTTTGCTGGAAGAAAAAAATCTTTCAAATTACGAAGTTTTTAATCTAGGAACCGGAAAAGGAAGTTCAGTTTTAGAAGCGATTCAGTCTTTTGATAGGGTTTCAGGTAAAAGCTTAAAATATCAAATTGTTGGCAGAAGAGAAGGAGACATTACAGCGGCTTATGCAGACACAACAAAGGCTAATGATGTGCTAGGTTGGAAAACAGAACTCACTTTAGATGATGCTATGGCTTCAGCTTGGAAGTGGGAACAGAAAATAAGAAATACGTAAAATTAATAACTATGAAAACGCTACTCAGTATTTTAGCATTTGTATTTACAACTGTTTTAACAGCACAAAACACTTATCTGCATTGTGGAAAATTAATTGATACTGAGTCCGGTAAAGTACTTACCAAGCAAACAATTATAGTTTCAGGGAATAAAATAGTTTCGGTTAATAATGGTTATCAAAATCCAGAAAGTACCGAAGACACTGTCGTAGATTTAAAATCTAAAACGGTAATGCCAGGCCTTATAGATATGCATGTGCATATTGAAAGTGAAACCAACCCTAAATCATATCTTGAAGGTTACACATTAAATGACGCAGATGTTGCTTTTAATTCTGTACACTATGCAGAAATTACTCTAATGAATGGTTTCACAACCGTTAGAGATTTAGGCGGCTCAGGAGTTAATGTATCTCTGAGAAATGCTATAAATGCTGGAAAAATAAAAGGCCCAAGAATTTTTACTGCAGAAAAAGCGCTGGCTACAACTGGTGGACATGCAGACCCAACAAATGGTTCTAATAGAGAATTAATGGGTAATCCTGGTCCTAAAGAAGGAGTAGTCAATGGTGTTGATGATGCCAAAAAAGCAGTAAGACAGCGTTATAAAAATGGTGCTGATCTTATTAAAATAACAGCAACAGGAGGTGTCCTTAGTGTTGCAAAAAGTGGTCAGAATCCACAATTTACAGTTGAAGAAATAAAAGCCATCTGTGAAACAGCTAAAGATTATGGATTTCATGTTGCGGCACATGCTCATGGCGATGAAGGTATGCAAAGAGCCATTTTAGGAGGTGTAAAAACTATTGAGCATGGCACTTTAATGAGTGATGAAACTATGGAGCTTATGAAAAAGCATGATGTTTACTTAGTTCCTACCATTACGGCTGGTAAATTTGTGTCTGATAAAGCTAAAATCAAAGGTTATTATCCTGAAGTTGTTGTACCCAAAGCACTAAACATTGGTCCAAAAATTCAAAATATGTTTGGCCGAGCATATAAAGCTGGTGTTGGTATTGCTTTTGGAACTGATGCAGCAGTTTTTTACCATGGAGAAAATGGAAAAGAATTTGGTTATATGGTTGAAGCAGGAATGCCAGCAATCGAAACCATTCAGAGCGCTACAATTACCAATGCAATGATTCTTAATATGGAAGATAAACTAGGTCAAATAAAAGAAGGTTTTATTGCAGATATCATTGCTGTAAATGACGACCCTACAAAGAATATTTCTACAATGGAAAATGTTGTTTTTGTGATGAAAGAGGGTGTTATCTATAAAAATTAAGTGTTCTTCGTGCTTTTTTGATTATAAATCTATCAATGAGGTGGAAATTATATTGCGAATATTTTAATGATTTTAGTGTCTGATTTTCAATATGATAATCTAAAATAAGCTTAACTAGGATTTAACATATATTTCTTGGGATTGCTTGTTAGTCTTTGTTGTTTTGTACGGAATGATAAATGGATTATAATGAAATTGATAAGCGTAAAAAGAGAAACAAAGCAAGAAGGTCGATTCTCTAAAAAGATGGGTGTACTATCTACAAAAGTAACCTACATTAAGAAACAATTCTTAAGTATTCCTTATAAAACCCTTCATAAATACCGCGAAACTTACTACGGAGAGGTTAAAGATTGTGAAGATTGTCAATTGGCAAGATAATCAGTGTTTTAGTTGCTTTTTAATTCAATTTTTCTATTCTTTAAAAGGTAAACCTTTATCGGTTTTTACACTTTTTTTACCCATTTAAGAAATTTTTAAGAACTTATTACGACTGATAACTATAACTTTAAAACTAACTGTAAAGTTATAATCAACTAAATTCTTAAAAATGGTATCTAAAAGGCACATATTTTTATTGCTTGCCTTGTTCTTGTTTTTTTATAAGAGCTATGCCATTTCTTATGACAATGCGGATTCTAAAATTAATATAGAAACACTATCTGAAAAAGGGTTAGATAGTATATTAAAAGTTCAGAAAATAAAAGATTCGGTTGAGCGTGCCGATTTAATAAAAATTAACGAAACACTTCTATCTAATCATACTAGTGACTCAATTGCAGTTACTAAAACATTAGCAATTCTTTATTCAGAAAATAAAAATTCAGATAAAGCATCTGAGCATATAAAAAAATACATTAAGGATACACAAGATTTGTCTATTCTTAATGACCACGTGTTTTCTGATATCAAGGGAACAGAAGTTTACAGTAAGTTAACCAAGGAATATAAACCTCATTTTAATTTCTTATCACTAATACATGCTTTAACAGGTATAATAGGCGTTTTTATTGTTATAATTCTTTTTGCTAAACGAAACTTAGATAAAACTTCAGTGTTATTAATTGGTTCCTTTATCTTGTTTCATTCTTTTTTCATGTTGCACATTAGCTTGTTTATGTCTAATTACAATTTAATGTTTCCACATTCATTTTATATATCTACACCATTTTCTTTTTTATATGGGCCATTACTTTATTTTTATTTTAAAAGGGTAGTTGAAAACTATAAAATATCTATAAAAGATGCTGTACATTTAATACCAACTGTATTGTTAGTATTATGGCTTATGCCTTATTACGGTCTAAGTGCTACAGAAAAATTCAACTTGTTATTAGACAATACAGAGTCTGTTCACCTTGGTAGAAAGGTTTTGGTTGTTATAAAGTCTTTATCGTTATGTCTATATGCTATTGCTATCTATCTTGTATATAGAAACAAAAAGAAAAATATAAAAGACAGTAATTCTGAAATAAAAAGTAGAGCGTTATGGGAACGAAGCATTATGATTATTTTTGTTTGCTATGCTTTTGCGTATTTGCTTCATGGTGCCATTGTGGTAAGATTGGTAGATTATTTACCTTTTGATTATCTGAAATCCGTTTTTATGATAGCTATGATTATTTACATGGCATTAATGTCTGGATTAAGGCCAGAAATTATTATGAATGCTAATGGAAATACCTTTGGATTAAGTAATTTACCAATTAAGTATGAAAAATCTAATCTTACAGAAAGTTATTCTACTGAGTTGAAAGATAAATTGGTTGATTTGTTGACCCATCAAAAAGTTTATAAAAATAATAGTATAAGTTTAGAGACACTTTCTGAAATGCTCGGAACGACTCGGCATAATACCTCTCAGGTAATTAATGAGCATTTTGATATGAGCTTCTATGATCTAATAAATCAATATAGAATTTTAGAGGCGGTTGATATTTTTGATGAAGATCAAAAACGAAATCTCAACATTATAGAGGTGGCTTATGAGGTTGGTTATAATAATAAAGTAACTTTTAATAAAGCCTTTAAAAAGCACATGAATCAAACGCCATCTACCTACATTAGATCACTTCGATTGGCTTAATCTTTTTTTTTATGGTTTGGTTCATCAAATACATTCCTTTTTTTTCTTAGTTCTTATCTAGTGAATCAAAACTTTATTATCAAAGTGAAAGTAGTCCGTAGCTGAAATGCTGGTGCATGGTTAATTTTTGTCTCAGTAAAAAGTGAATCTTATGCTAACCTTCTCAAGTCCTTTTTTTAAAAGGTAAATAGGAGGTAACTATCTGTCGGTATAGGTAAAGTCTTATAATTCTTACCCCAAGTTTGCTGTCTTCTTAGTTGTTTTACTTGCGCAATTGCAAAGGGAGGCAGTGGAAGCCTTACTTTTTATGAAATAACCATGTTAACTTTAATTTCATCAATCAAAGTAATTATTTTGAATTAGTCTTTAAAATTACTTCGCTGCCGACCTTTCTTATTGCAACAAACTGAGTGTATAATCTAAAATGAAATTTTATGAAAGTAAAAAATTATGCTTTGGTTCTGTTGTATTTATTTTTTGGATCTCAAATGGTTTTAGCCCAAGAAAAAACAATCACCGGAACCGTCACAACCGAATCAGATGGAATGCCTTTGCCAGGTGCAAATGTGATTGTAAAAAACACCTCTAGAGGAGTGCAATCAGATTTCGATGGTAAATTTTCTATCCGAGCAACAGAAGGAGATATCTTAGTTGTTTCTTATGTTGGAATGGAATCTGCTGAGGTCGTAATCGGCAATGCCAATGTTTATGATGTTGCCTTAAAGGATGGAAGTGCCCTAGATGAAGTCGTTGTAGTAGCTTACGGAACACAGAAAAGAGAGGCCATTGTGGGTTCTGTTGCTGTGGTAAAATCTGAAGTTATCGAAAATCAACAGGTTACGTCGCCACTTAGAGCATTACAAGGAACAGTAGCAGGTATTAACCTTATTACAGCAGGTGGTCAGCCTGGTAACAATCCAAACTTTGTTATTAGAGGTTTTGGAAGTTTTAATGGAGCTAACAGTCCTCTTATTGTTATTGACGGAGCACCATTTACCGGTAATTTAAATACCATAAGTCAAGACCAGATAGAGTCTATTTCAGTATTAAAAGATGCCTCATCAGCATCACTTTACGGATCTAGAGCAGCAAATGGTGTTGTTTTAATTACAACAAAAAGAGGTAAGCGAAACACTAAAACAAGTGTAAGGATAAGAACACAATATGGTGTTTCTAATCCAGCTGTTGGTATACATGATGTTGTCGATTCTGAGGACTACTTAAAATTAATGTGGCAAGCTCTTAGAAATGATAATTTATATAACCAAGGGCAATTACCTGCCGAAGCAGCAAGCAATGCCACAAATGCTCTAATACCAACATTAGGTTACAATCCTTACAGTGTTTCTAACCCTATAGATACAGATGGTAATTTAGTGCAAGGTGCTAATTTATTGTGGGAGACCGATTGGCAAGATGCAGTATTAAGAGAAAATGTACCAAGAGTTAATCATAATATTAATGTTTCGGGAGGTACAGAAAATACCAATTACTTTTTTTCTGTAGATTATTTAAGTGAAGATGGGCCAGTAATTAAGTCCGATTTCGAAAGAATTGCTACAAGAGTAGGATTGGACAGTCAGGTTAATGATTGGCTAAAACTTGGTATTACAGGTGGTTATTCTAGATCGTATTCTAATAATCCAGATCAAACTTCTGGTAGTACCACACAAGCTATATCATGGATTTATAATGTAAATGGTATTTATCCAATCTATGTAAGAGATGTAGATGGTAATATTATTTTAGATGATAATGGAAACAAAATATACGACCTTGGTAATGGTAACGGAAGACCAATAGGTCAGCCAGTAAACTTCAATAGACCAACTAATCAAGGAGAGAATATACTAGCATCTATATTGTTAGGAACAGAACAACGTATTAGAACTAATTACTTAGGATCTGCTTATGCAGAAGTAAGCTTTCTTAAAAACTTTACGTTTCGATCTACTTTAAATTATGAAAACTTTGTTTTTGATAGTCATAGTTTTGATGATGATGAGATTGGTGCAGCATCCGCTGTTGGAGGTAGAGTTAGCAAAGCGAGAAATGTCACTACAGGTCTAAATGCTATCCAAGCGCTAAATTATAAGACTACGATAGCAGATGCTCATAATATTTCTGTAGATGCAATTTATGAAGCAAACACAACAACGTCAGATACGTTTAGTGCGTCTGCGACTGGTTTCTTGCCTGGTCAGGAGGAGTTAGGTAATGGTACAATTGCTGAAACGTTTGGTGGCTTTAGAACAGAAAGACGAATTGTTAGTATGTTGGGTCGCGTGGCTTACAATTATGATAATAGATATTTCATAGAAGGTTCAGTAAGACAAGATAAATCTTCACAGTTCAATACAGATTATAATACAGGAGAGTTTTTCTCAGTAGGTGCATCATGGAATGTTACAAATGAAGCTTTTATGGAAAATGTGGATTGGTTGAACAATCTTAAATTAAGAGCATCTTATGGTGAATTAGGGAATATTAATATTCCAGGAGGATTTTTTCCAACAAGCTTTTTGTTTGGTGGAGCCAATTTTGGTGGTGTTGTAATTTCTCCGGTTGAGGGTCAGCCAGCTAATTTACCAGCAGGAACGTTGCCAGATCCAGCACTACAATGGGAAACATCTACCAACCTTAATTTAGGCATGGACTTTACCATTTTTGATGGCGCACTAACAGGTACTGTTGAATATTTCAAAAGACGTAGTGAGGATTTAATTCAGGATATAACAGCAACACCTTCACCAGGAGTACCTGTAGTTAGAGCTAATGCTGGGATTATAGAAAATTCTGGCTGGGAAGTAACGTTAAACAGTGATATCTTTAATAAGAAAGATTTTAGTTGGAGTGTGGGTGGTAATTTTTCAGTATTGAAGAATGAAATCATTCAGATCTCTCCATTTACAGATCGTCAAGTTCAGGGAACAAAGCTTTGGGCACCAGGAAATTCATTATTCGAATTTTATATGAGAGAATGGGCTGGTGTAAATCCAGCAACTGGTGATGCGCTTTGGTATCAAGATGTTTTAGATACAGACGGAAATGTTACTGGCAGAACAGTTACCAATGATTATGACCAAGCTACACGTTATGAAACAGGTAAGGAATCTTTACCAGATTTTCAAGGAGGTTTTAATACAAGTGTAAGATATAAGCAGTTTGATCTTAGTGCATTGTTTAACTTTAGTTTAGGTGCTTACTTATTAGATACAGATTACTCTGGTCTAGTGAATAATTTTGATGCTATTGGAGCATCAGCGCATCCAGACAACTTTAATGCATGGTCACAACCAGGTGATATTACGGATTTTCCTAGGTTGACTACATCAAATAATAACTTCAATTCTCAATCAACAAGATGGTTGTTCAAGAATGATTATTTACGTCTTAAAAGTATTACTGTAGGTTACAATTTACCTGAAGATGCTTTAGAAGACATAGGATTAACCTCAGTAAGGGTTTACTTCCAAGGAGATAATTTATTAACGTGGCAATCTCATGGAGGTATTGATCCAGAACAAGCCTTTAATGGATTAACAGCAAACAGATCTCCATTACAAAGAACATTTACGTTTGGGACATTAATTCAATTTTAAAAAATAATATGATGAAAAATAAAAATATAAAACTTAGAGTATTACTGCCATTGGTGGTTATGATCTTGGCAAGCACAATGCTGTCTTGTGAAAAAGATTATATAGAAGAACCTTCGGACACAACAGGTGTTACTGATGAGTTGATTTTCTCATCTAGAGAAAATGCCCAGACTTTTGTTAATGGTATTCTTTCAAACTATAAAGGACAGTATGGCAACGTAGATGCAGGTGGTTTATATGCTATGTATTTTGCCAGAGCTGTTAAAGGGAATGATATCATTCAAGATTTTAATTGGTATACTTTCGATTACGGACATGAAAATAGAGAGCCTAATTTTAGAAGAACGAATTTTACTTGGGATTTTAATTATGAGAATATCAACTTTGCAAATACATTGATTTTTGGAGTTAATAATAGTGATGCTTTAAGTGAAGAAGAAAAGCGAGAATTTGTTGCCAAAGGAAAATTTTTTAGAGGCTTTCACTTATTTGAGCTTGCCTTAGAGTTTGCTCCAAACTACAATAATGACAGAAGTTTAGAGAGAATTCCGATCTACACAACACCAACATCTTTAGAAACCGTAGGAGGTAATCCTCCAGAACCGATGAGTGAGGTTTATGGTCAGATTATACAAGATTTAGAAGATGCTGTAGCCGATTTGCCAGATAATAGATTGGGTAAAAGCTTTATCAACAAAGCAGTAGCTCAAGCTGTTTTGGTAAGAGTATATTCTGTTACTCAAGATGACTGGCAAAGAGTTTCAGATTTAGCAAGAAGCGCTTATGGTGGTAACGCAAATCAGGCAGTACAATCTACAAATTGGGGAGCAGGATTTGGCGATATGCAAGACCAAGAGTGGCTTTGGGCCATGTTTCAAAATGGCTCTGATGAAACCAATTTTTTCTGGGGACATGCAGCTCCTATGTTCGATCATTTAACACTTAGTTACAATGCGTCGTATATAGATCCAGATTTTGCTGCTGAGTTTACTGCTACAGATGTTAGAAATACCTTTATAGATATTTACGGCGTCTCAGATACAACGCCTTGGCGAGAATTTGTGTCTACAAAGTACGCTTTTACGTTTGCCTCAGATATACCACTTATAAGAAAGTCTGAAATGGTTCTTTTTGATGCCGAAGCACAGTATCATTTAGGTAATATTCCAGAGGCTAGAAATCTATTGTTTGCATTGCAATCTGCCAGAGATCCTAATGCTACAATAACTACAAATTCTGGTCAGGCACTATTAAATGAGATTTTGTTAGAACGAAAGAAAGAGTTTTATGGAGAGTTTGGTCCGCAATGGTTTGATGCGAAGCGTTACAACTTGCCAATGACACGAAACGACATTCATAGAATATCTATAGACGTGCCTGCAGATAGTAATCTATTTTTCTTAAAAATTCCTGAGGACGAAATAGATTTAAATGACAATTATGCTGGCTTCAATAATATTTAATTAAAACCTATTACAATGAAAAAAATTATATATACAACCTTGGTGTTATGCAGTCTCATTTTTGTTGCTTGTGATAGCGAAATTGATGCAGATGCAACCAGTGTTTCAGATTATGAATTTATAAGTTTTGAGGATGATATTTTAAATTTTGAATTAAACCAGAGCGGTACATCAGTTAGAACCATAACGGTTTATAATTCTAGAAAATCATCTTCTGATGTTACCTATTATTTGGAGATTTTACCTTTAGAATTTAATGACGGACAGGGCACAACCATAAGCTCAGATTATTATAATGTACCGAGTTCTGTTACCATACCAGCCAATTCGTCTTCAGCTCAGTTTGATGTTACAATTACAGATAATGGTTTTGGAAGCGGAGATAGGTTGGTTGTAGGATTTGCAGACGATAATACAGCTTTAAATCCGCATCCATTACGTATGGATATCGTTATTGTTTGTCCTGCGAATGAACTTATTTTAGATATTACTTTTGATAATTATGCAGAGGAAACGAGTTGGGAGCTATATTCGGATATAACAACATCTCCAACCTTAATAGCCTCAGGAGGCGGTTATGATGACTTAGATGATCAGTCTATACAGCAACGACTTTGTATAGATGATGGTGATTTTGGTTTTGTAATCTATGATGCTTATGGTGATGGTATGTGCTGCAGTTTTGGGGAAGGAAGTTACTCGTTAACCGTAAATGGAGAGGTGATTCGCCAAGGAGGCTCTTTTGGTGCCAGTGAAGTAACAACCTTTTCTCTACCTTAAAGAATTATTTTTTAGATTTTTATCAAAACAAAAAAGACCCTTTCTGCAAAAAAGGGTCTTTTTTTATTTTTTAAATTCAGTGATTATGAATCACTTGTTTTGATGTTCTTTTTGTTATTGAAAATTCCACTGTAGAGTAGCATTATCATACCTGTTGTTACTGAGATATCAGCAATATTAAAAATACCTGTTTTAAAAACTCCACCTAAATCTATAAAAAAGAAATCGGTGACTTGTCCATAAACGATGCGGTCAAACACATTAGCAATGCCTCCACCAACAATACAACAAAATGCGATAAGACTAAGACGGTCTAGTTCTTTTGTTTTTACAATATAATATATAACGTACAAAAGGACTATGGTAGGTAAAATTAAAAGGAAAATAAGACGAAGTGTAGGATTCATATCACTTCCCATGCCTAAAAAAGCTCCTTTGTTTTCTACCCAAATCAATTGAAAATAATCTTTAATTATATCAATTTGACCTCTGGCGCCTTCAACCATATTGTTTCTAACAATAACCTTTGTGATCTGGTCTATAGCAATATTAAAAACAATAAGAAGAGTAATAAATAGGTTTCTATTCAAAATACAAAGATTTAAGCATTAGTTTCAAAAGTAGCTGAGGCAGTTTCAGCTTCTCTGTTAATTTTCTTTACTAAACCTTGTAAAACTTTACCAGGACCAACTTCTGTGAAGTGTGTAGCTCCATCTGCAATCATTTGTTGTACAGATTGTGTCCAACGAACAGGAGCTGTTAATTGAGAAATTAAATTAGCTTTTATTTCATTTTCGTCTGAAACTGCAGAAGCTGTTACATTTTGATATATAGGACAATTAGGTTTGCTAAAGGTTGTGTTTTCTATAGCAGCAGCTAATTCTTCACGTGCAGGCTCCATCATAGGAGAGTGAAAAGCACCACCAACAGGTAATACTAATGCACGTCTTGCTCCTTCTTCTTTTAGCGTTTCGCAAGCTTTGTTTATAGCGTCAACTTCACCAGAAATTACTAATTGACCAGGGCAATTGTAGTTTGCTGCAACAACAACACCTTCTGTATTTTCGCATACTTTTTCTACAACATCATCATCTAAACCTAAAACAGCAGCCATTGTGCTTGGTTGGAGCTCACAAGCTTTTTGCATCGCTTGTGCACGTTGAGATACCAATTTTAAGCCATCTTCAAAAGTTAGAGCTCCTGCAGCAACAAGAGCAGAAAACTCTCCAAGAGAGTGGCCTGCAACCATATCTGGTTTAAAGTTGTCTCCTAATGTTTTTGCTAAAATTACTGAGTGTAAAAATATGGCTGGTTGTGTAACCTTGGTTTGTTTTAGATCTTCAGCAGAACCTTCAAACATAATGTCAGTAATAGAGAAACCAAGTATATCGTTAGCTTTTTCAAAAAGTTCTTGTGCTAATGGTGAATTTTCATAAAGGTCTAAACCCATTCCTGAAAACTGAGCACCTTGACCTGGAAATACGTATGCATTCATGTGACTAATTTTTAGTGCTGCAAAAATAGAGATAAAATATTAATCTATTATGTTTACTATGGCATAGAGAATAACTAAAGGGAAATAACAATAAATTCTTTAGAGTTTAGTTCTATTCCATATAGTTTGGTCGATTGCCATTCGTTATTCAAAATTTGATTTTTTAATTGACTTTTAAAGATGTTTTCGTACTCTTTACTTAAGCCAAAAGAAGATAATTTTAAACTGTCTATATGTCCTGATTTGTTGATTATGAAGTCAGCGGAAACATAAGTTATGCTGTCATTTTTAACTGTATAGTTTTTAGGAATAACAAAGTTCTTACTAAAGGCTTTACTTATAGAGTCGTGCCAATTTCTATAAGTTTTAGATTTTGACCTATTCAACATTCCATAAGAATTAAACCTTGAATATATAGTATCAGGATTTTTACGATGATAAATACTATCCACAATTTTTTTCGATTTAGAAATAAAATCTTCTCCGTACTTTTTTTCTATTGCGTCATGCATTAATCTCTCATAACAATTACCATACTTGTCATCGTCTGTTACAATGCAACCTATTAACAATTGAATAGAATTAATTGAATAATTAGACTTTAGATACTCTGGTAGATTAGTAAGAGTTTGTTTGAGATATTCTCTGTCATGACCAATGAAATAGTTTAGTTTACCTTTTTTATGTCTAATTCGGCTTTAAAAGAATCTAAAAGACAATATGATTCTTTTGTTGGTCTAATCTTTAAAATTTCACTTTTATAATCCCTATATGATTCACGGTTATAAATGTTGTGGCTATTTAGCATTTCTTCATACTCTGAAATTTTTTTGTATTTAGAGTTTTTGCAACCTAACAGACTGATTATAGAAAAAATGAAAAGCAGTTGTTTCATAATGATTTAAACGATTAATTAACTTGAAAATTACTTGTTCATCGATATATAAAAGTTAAAAATCGTTTTTTGATCAGGCTATTTTCTCACATAAGTAATAAACGAAAATGCATAGTTATGGTCTTCATCAGCTTCATGAGTAGTTCTAGAAACCTCTTTCCAGATGTTTGTGTCAACGTTAGGGAAGAAGGTATCGGCACCATCAAAAGAGGCGTGTACTCTTGTCAGTTCTAGTTTGTCTGCAAGATTAATAGACTGTTTGTAGATTTCGCCTCCGCCAATAATAAAAGGTTGCTTATCTTTTCCTGCAGCATCTAGTGCATCTTCAAGATTGTTAACTACAATAACTCCTTCAGGTACTTTATAGTTACTTTGCCTTGTAATAACAATGTGTGTACGGTTTGGTAAAGGTTTTGGGAAGCTTTCAAAAGTCTTGCGTCCCATAATAATGTGGTGACCAGAGGTTAACTTTTTAAATCGCTTTAAATCATCACTAAGGTGCCAAATAAGATCATTGTCCTTTCCGATAGCATTGTCTTCGCCAGCTGCGACGATTATTGTTAACTCAATGGAGTTTTTTTTTTCGTCAGAAAGCTCTGTTTTGGCTTCGTTATAAGCTTGCGATTGTGCTATTTTCTTTTCCTCTTTAAGAAATCCTTCTTTTAACTTATCTATTCGTTTTTGTTGTTGGCTAACAAGTTTGTCTAACTGTTGTTTTTCCCAATCCTTGCCCATAAACTTATTTGTGATAAATACATTTATAAAATGGTAAACAAATAGGAATAACCAAATAAGAATAGCATACACAAACCAATTAATACCAGCTATAGTAAAATCCTTGCCAATACCAAGAACAGTATTTGCGAGAATTAAGAAAACAGCGCCTATTAGAAACACAACAAAATGAATGTATAATCGTTTTTTTTGTTTAATGCGTTTTTGAGCATTTTCAATAAGCTCTAATTGGTCTTTATCTATGGTAGAAACTTGTTTTTTCTTTCCAAACATGGTTGTAAAATTATAAGATAAAGATACTTCTTTTTCAGCAAAACGTTAACGCAAAACAACAGATTTTATGTTTACAATTTTCGAAAACGATGTCGTTGATTATCAGTTTATAATGTGAGATTTGGTGTTTCTGATTTCATAAATTTCATAATGAAAAAATATATAGTTTACTAAAAAGTAAAGACTATTTTATTAAAATGATAATTCTTTCATTTAAAGTAAGTTAAACTGTATTTTCTGCTTTTTTCTTTTATACTTTTGGGCCATTATTTAAAACTATAATTATGGCAATTAAAAAACAGTATTTAAAAAGTAAGCCAGTTTGTAAGGTAACATTTTCTGTTCCTGCAGAGGAGGCAAAAAGTGTAGCGGTTGTTGGAAGCTTTAACGAGTGGAATACTGAAGCTACAGAATTAAAGAAACTAAAGAATGGTACATTTAAAGGTACTCTAGATTTAGAGAGTGATAACTCTTATGAATTTAGATATGTTGTTGACGGTAACTACGTTAATGATGAGCAAGCGGACGCATATGCTTGGAATGACTATGCAGGTGCTGAAAATGGTGTATTAAACTTATAATAGCCCTTATTTAAGACGGTAAAAGGCGTTTCTTTTTAGAAATGCCTTTTTATTTTTAATCAATCACTTACAGCAAAGACTATAGGTATGGAGAAAGGGACTATAACAGGTTTACCACGCTGATATCCTGGTTTTTTTAGTCGAGGTATTTTCTTTATAACTCTTATCGCCTCCTTTTCAATTTCAGGATGTGGTCCTCTTGCAACGATATCTTTAACGCGTCCTTTCTTATCTATTTTAAACATAACATAAATGCGCTGTATACCAGGTTTTAAGTTATGTTTAGTTGCAAGATTTGTTCTGAAATTCTCAGAAATTAATTGCACCACCTTATCATTCATACACTTTTTTAAATCCTCATTGCTCATGCTTTCATCACAACCTCTGTAAACAGGTACTTTTTCTATGATTTCGTAAGGCACTTCGCTTGGTGTATAACCAAAAATTGGTACGATTGTGTCTTTTGCTTTGTTGAGATAAAATCCAAATAGTTTTCTGATATTAAGTGCAACACCATTATTTTTTTTATCTAAAACAGGCTTAACAGTTGGAATGCTATCCAGTAAATACTCTAGTCCTTCAATTCTATTGCTCGCTGGATTAGAAATTCTTGAATGTCGCTTAACAACTTTCCCGTTTTCATCATACAGAATGCTGGCGCTAACCGTTATGGTGTCTTTTTTTGCTTTAAAGAAAATAGAATCTTTTAAAGCTTTCCTATTAATGTGTTTGGCTAAAAACTCATGAAAGGAAATTTCATAACAACGCTCTAAATCTTCCGGGTTTTCACAACCTTCGTGGGCAATGAAAGAGCGTTTGTAAAAATCTTGTTTGGTTTCTTGAGTAAATCCTAAGTAACTAAAGAGTAAGGAAAGAATAGCAAACTTTACAATTTTCATAATAAGAGACGTTATACAGCAACAACACCCTTAATATGTGGATGCGGATTATAATCGACAAGCGTAAAATCCTCAAACTTAAAGTCGAAAATGTCTTTTACATCTGGATTGATAATCATTTTTGGTAATGGTCTAATATCTCGAGATAGTTGTAATTCTAATTGTTCGAGATGGTTGTTGTATATGTGAGCATCACCAAATGTGTGTATAAATTCACCTGGTTGGTAGCCGCAAACTTGTGCCATCATCATTGTAAATAGTGCATAAGATGCAATGTTAAAAGGTACGCCAAGAAAGATGTCTGCACTACGTTGATAGAGTTGACAAGATAGTTTACCATTGGCCACATAAAATTGAAAAAATGCATGACAAGGAGGTAAAGCAGCTTTACCGTTGGCAACATTTTCTGAGAAGGATTTAGATGTATCTGGTAAAACAGAAGGATTCCATGCAGATACTAACATTCTTCTGCTGTTTGGGTTGTTTTTT
This sequence comes from Winogradskyella sp., assembly GCA_002722255.1. GTDB lineage: Bacteria > Bacteroidota > Bacteroidia > Flavobacteriales > Flavobacteriaceae > Winogradskyella > Winogradskyella poriferorum. The sequence goes on from PBLD01000008.1 coordinate 91,931, forward strand.
AATGTTTCAATAACTTCTTTAATCTGGTCTATCTCTTCACTTGCCCAATTGCGCCATTGGTGTCCGTAAACAGGACCTAAATCACCGTTTTCGTCTGCCCATTCGTTCCAGATTCTTACACCATTTTCGGTTAGGTAGTTAATATTAGTATCTCCTTTAAGAAACCAAAGTAGCTCGTATATAATAGACTTAAGGTGTAGTTTTTTTGTAGTTACCATAGGAAAGCCTTCGCTTAAGTCAAAACGCATTTGGTAGCCAAACACACTTTTAGTGCCAGTACCTGTCCTATCTCCTTTTTCGTTTCCGTTTTCTAATACGTGCTTTACTAAATCGTGATATTGTTTCATAAGTCCATCTTCCGTCTTCCCAAAGGGAAGAAACTTTTATTTATAGTTAAAATAATTGAAGGCTAATGTAATTAAAATGAAAATTATAGACTTTGAATATCCATAAGCAGATATTAAAAGTTATTAACGAATTTTAAGTGCTTGATGTTTTTTCTTTAGGGAGTTAAAGGGGCTTTTACCCAATTATCATTCCTGCTATAGTAGCAGAAATTAATGAAGCAATTGTACCGCCAATTAAGGCTTTCATACCAAATTTAGATAATTGCTTACGTTGTCCTGGTGCTAAAGATCCAATACCACCAATTTGAATGCCTATAGAAGCAAAATTAGCAAATCCGCATAGCATATAAGTTGCCATAATTACAGATTTGTTATAGTTTAAATGTGTGGCATTAGCAATATCTTTTAAGTCAGCAAGCTGAATATAGCCTACAAATTCACTAGCTGCTAATTTGATGCCTAAAAGCTGACCCATCATCATCATGTCTTCTTTTGCAACACCAATAAGCCACATCAAAGGTGCAAAAATTGTACCCAGAATAGCTTCGAGAGAAAAGCTTTGATATGGAGTGTTATCTGCCATCCAATTATTTAGTGTAGTAATTTCGCCAGCCCAACCAAGAATACCATTAATCATAGCTATAAAAGCAACAAATACTAATAGCATAGCACCAACATTTACTGCTAGTCTAAGTCCTTCAGTAGTTCCGTTTGCTATAGCATCTAAAATATTAGCGCCTATTTTTTCTTGAGAAACTTTTACATCGGTTTTAATGTCCTCTGTTTGCGGAAACAATATTTTAGAAATTACAATAGCACCTGGTGCAGCCATTACGGAAGCAGCTAATAAGTGCTTTGCATATTCTAATCTTAACATTGGGTCATCGCCACCTAAAAAACCTATATATGCTGCAAGTACTGCGCCAGCAACAGTTGCCATACCACCAATCATTACCAGTAGTATTTCAGACTTATTCATTTTTTCTAAATAAGCCTTAATCAGAAGTGGTGCTTCTGTTTGTCCTAAGAAGATATTCCCGGCAACACTTAGACTTTCAGCACCAGATATTTTAAGAAGCTTAGTTAATAACCAGCCAAAAGCTTTTACTACCTTTTGGATTACACCAAGATAGAATAAAACCGAAGTTAAAGCCGAAAAGAATAATATTGTTGGAAGCACTTGGAATGCAAAAATAAACCCAAAGGTATCCATGTCTACAACCAAACCGTCAAATAAAAACTCGCTTCCTGCTCTTGTAAAATCTAGTACGCTTACAAATAAACTACCAACCCATTCAAAAGCTGTTTTTACAAATCCAACTTTAAGAACTCCTATAGCAATAAGTAGTTGAAATGCTAATCCGATTCCTACGGTTTTCCAGTTTATGGCTTTACGATTACTGCTAAATAGAAAAGCAATGACTATTAGGGTAAACATACCCAAAACACCTCGCCATAAACTACTAAAAGAAAAACCTTTACTTGGTTTTATAATGTTCTCAGTATTCTCATTTGTTATAGCTGCTGCTGAAGCAACGCTTTTAGATTCAAGAGGTTTGAAACTATAAAATGTTGATTTTTCAGTAAACACAAGTGTCGAGTCTGTAAACTCACGAACCTTATACTTTCTAATGGTATCTTTAGGTGTGTTGTAATAAAAAACTAAAAGATTATTTTGGAATGTGTAATGACCAGAAGCTTTAAGACTGTCTTTACTTAATAATTTATACGAAAAGTCTCCGTCTTTAAATTTTAAAATGTCAGAATCAGAAATAGACAGTGACTCGTTTGTTTGGCTATTTTCTATTGATGAAAACTGCCATGTTTTTTCTAGCTCTTGTGCTGTAATTGATGAAACTCCAATAAATATAGCAATAAGGGCCTTGAAAAAATGATTCATAAAAAGAAGTGTTAGTTAGCGCTTAGAAATTTCGTCTCTGATTTTTGCTGCCTTTTCATAGTCTTCGTTATTTACAGCTTCTTCTAAAAGGCTATTTAATTCTTCTAAAGATTTATCTTTATAACCTTCTTGATCAGCAACAGCATTTTCAATTTCTTCGGCAATAAAATCATCTACAAGTATACTATCTTGTTCTTCTTCTTCCTCTTTTTTAGGATTAACTTTAAGATAAATACCTGCTTTGTCTAAGATGTTTTTGTAGGTAAATATTGGTGCCTGAAAACGCAGCGCTAAAGCAATGGCGTCACTTGTTCTGGCATCTATAATTTCTTCAATTTTGTCGCGCTCACAAATAAGACTAGAGTAGAAGACACCATCTACTAATTTGTGAATGATAACTTGTTTGACAACAATATCAAATCTATCGGCAAAATTTTTGAATAAATCGTGAGTTAATGGTCTTGGCGGACGAATCTCTTTCTCTAAAGCAATAGCAATAGATTGTGCTTCAAAAGCACCAATAACAATAGGAAGTTTTCTGTCACCGTCAACTTCATTAAGTATCAAGGCATACGCGCCATTTTGTGTTTGGCTGTAGGAAATACCTTTTATATTTAAACGTACTAAACTCATGAATTTTAAAACACAAAGAACTGTTTAAATTTGGACTTTACCAACTGCAAAATGGAGAATTGGATATTTTTCTCAATACTTTCGATAAAACGTAAAGCTATTCAGAAAATCTAAATTTAAACAGTCCTTTAATACTACAAGGTAATAAAATTATGCGTTTTGAGCTTTAAAAGCTTTTAGTTTTTCTATTAAAGTAGGTACAACTTCAAAAGCATCTCCAACCACACCGTAATCTGCAGCCTTAAAGAAAGGAGCTTCAGGATCTGTGTTAATAACAACTTTTACTTTAGAAGCATTAATACCTGCTAAATGCTGTATAGCACCAGAAATACCAACAGCAATGTATAGGTTAGAAGCTACAGGCTTACCAGTTTGTCCAACGTGCTCGCTATGAGGTCTCCATCCAAGATCAGATACTGGCTTAGAGCATGCTGTAGCTGCGCCTAAAACGTCTGCTAACTCTTCTATCATTCCCCAATTCTCAGGACCTTTTAATCCTCTACCACCAGATACAACAACTTCGGCATCAGCAATACTTACCTTGTCTGTTGCTTTGTCCACAGACTCTACATTAACACCAGAGTCTGGTATTGAAGGTGAAAAATCTTCAACAGAAGCACTACCACCAGCCTCAACTATTCCGAAAGAGTTGTTAGATAAACCAACGATTTTCACATCTGTATTTATTTCTGTATTGGCAAAAGCTTTGTTTGTAAAAGCAGTTCTTTTTACTGTAAAAGGAGACGTGCTAGATGGTGCTTCTACTACATTAGAAACATATCCTGCGTCTAAACCTACAGCTAATAATGGTGCTAAATATTTACTGTTTGCACTAGAACTTAAAACAACAACTTTTGCACCTTCATTTTTAGCAGCTTGCTCTATAACAGCTGCATGCTTTTTTGCGTTAAATTTATCTAAACTACCATCTTTTACAGACAATACTTTAGAAGCTCCGTAAGCTCCTAAATTATCATTTTCATCTGCATTAATAGCAACAGCAGTTACTGTTGTACCCATTTGGTCTGCAACAGCTTTTGCATAAGAAACGACTTCTAAAGCTGCTTTCTTAAATTTTCCGTTCTCTGATTCTGTATATACTAAAACTGACATAATTCTTTTTTTAAATGACTTTAGCTTCGTTATGAAGTAAATTTACTAACTCATCGATATTATCGGCATCTACTAACTTTACCGCTCCTTTAGGTGCAGGTTTTTCAAAACTAGCTGTTGTAGTTTCTGAAGTGGTATCAACAGGTTCAACAACATTTAGCGGTTTTTTACGAGCCATCATAATACCTCTCATGTTTGGGATACGAAGATCACTTTCTTCAACAATACCTTTTTGTCCTGCAACAACTAATGGAAGAGAAGTACTCACAGTTTCTTTACCGCCATCAATTTCTCTTACGGCTTTAGCATTTGTGCCATCGACTTCTAATTCTATACAGTTAGCAACAAAGTTAGCATCTGTCATGGCTGCTAACATACCAGGAACCATTCCGCCATTGTAATCAATAGACTCTCTTCCTGCTATAACTAAGTCGTAACCACCATCTTTAACCACCTTCGCTAATTGTTTTGCAACGGAAAAGCCGTCAGTAGCATCAGTATTAACTCTAATTGCAGTATCTGCACCAATAGCTAAAGCTTTTCTCAATGTAGGTTCAGTTTCTGCACCACCAACATTAACAACATCTACACTAGCTCCTTGTTTTTCTTTAAACCACATTGCACGGGTTAAACCAAACTCATCATTAGGGTTAATTACATACTGTACACCATTGGTATCAAACTTAGTGTCACCATCTGTAAAATTAATTTTGGAAGTCGTATCAGGAACATGACTGATACATACTAAAATCTTCATACTTATATATTATTTAAGTTTACATTATTACGTGAAATTTTACGATAACGATTTCGTTAACTCTTTGTAAAACATCAAAAAATTGTGGTTACGAAGGTAAATATTTTATTTCGAATATTTACTATGCGCGCATAGTAAATTTTAAAGAAATTTGATTTACTTAGTTTTTCTTTTATTGCTATTTTTGTTCTTCGTTTAAAAAGAAAATAATGAAGACAATTCAATTTAGAGAAGCCATTGCTGAAGCCATGAGCGAAGAAATGCGCAGAGATGAAAGCATTTACCTTATGGGTGAAGAAGTTGCAGAATATAATGGTGCATACAAGGCATCAAAAGGAATGTTAGATGAGTTTGGGCCTAAGCGCGTTATTGATACGCCTATTGCAGAGCTTGGATTTGCAGGTATTGCTGTAGGTTCTACGATGACTGGTAACCGTCCTATAGTAGAGTATATGACGTTTAACTTCTCTTTAGTAGGTATTGATCAGATTATAAATAACGCTGCGAAAATTAGACAAATGTCTGGCGGGCAATTTAAGTGTCCTATCGTTTTTAGAGGCCCAACAGCATCTGCTGGTCAGTTAGCAGCAACACATTCACAAGCGTTTGAAAGTTGGTTTGCAAATACACCTGGTCTTAAGGTGGTAGTACCATCAAACCCATATGACGCAAAGGGACTTTTGAAATCTGCAATTAGAGATGACGATCCAGTAATTTTTATGGAGAGCGAGCAGATGTATGGCGATAAGGGTGAAGTGCCTGAAGGAGAATATACTATTCCTTTAGGTGTTGCAGATATTAAAAGAGAAGGTACAGACGTAACCATTGTGTCTTTTGGTAAAATTATTAAAGAAGCTTTTAAAGCAGCGGAAGAATTAGAAAAAGAAGGTATTTCTTGTGAAATTATAGATTTGCGTACTGTACGTCCTATGGACAGAAAAACGGTTGTAGAATCTGTAAAGAAAACAAATAGATTAGTTGTCGTAGAAGAAGCTTGGCCTTTTGGAAACGTAGCTACTGAGATTACATACCTAGTACAATCTGAAGCGTTTGATTATTTAGATGCACCAGTTGTAAAAATTAATACAGCAGATACACCTGCACCATACTCACCAGTACTTTTAGAAGAGTGGTTGCCTAACAGCGATGACGTTATAAAAGCGGTGAAAAAAGTAATGTATAAGTAAATAAATCGCAGTTTTCTGCGTTAAATAAACTTCATTAATAACCAAAATCTAGTTTTAGCACGGTTGTTGATGAAGTTTATTGTTTAAATATGAAGTTAAAACTATTTTTTGCCCTTTTTATTATTGGCTTAACCTCAGCTTTTGCTCAAACAAAAGTTAGTGGTTACGTTTATGATGTAAACGATGAGCCAATTCCTTTTGCAAATGTGGTTTTTAAAGGTTCTACCGAAGGTACCATTACCAACGAAGATGGACGATTCTATTTAGAGTCTGATGAAACTTGGAATGCTTTAATAGTTTCTTTTGTTGGTTATGAGGTGTTAGAGTTTCCGCTTTCAAAAAAAGTAAATTACGATTTAAGATTTGTGCTAAAAGAAGAGGCTGAATCTTTAAGAGAAGTGGTTATTGTAAGTGGAAAACAATCAAAGAAAGCTTCAGAAAATCCCGCAATACGCATTCTAAAAAAGATTTGGGAACGCAAGAGACAAAACGGTCTTAGCCAATTTAAACAATACGAGTACGACCAATACGAAAAAGTAGAGTTTGACCTTAATACGATAGATAGTGCGCTTATAAAGAGTAAACTATTCAAAGGCATGGAATTTGTTTTTGAAGAGGTTGATACATCTTCCGTTACAGGTAAAACATATTTGCCTATTTTCCTAAATGAGTCTGTAAAAAAAATCTATGGTGATAATGAAAGAAACGAAAAGCGAGAGGATTTAGTAGGGAACAAGAACTCGGGATTTAGTAACAATCAGGTTATTATAGATTTCATAGATGACTTATATTCAGACTATAATATTTATGACAACTATTTAAAGTTCTTTGATAAGAGTTTTGTAAGTCCGTTGAGTCGTACAGGTATTCAAACCTATAACTATGTACTTTCAGATAGTGCATACATAGACAACAAATGGTGCTACAATATCATTTACTACCCAAGACGTAAAAATGAATTAACTTTTAAAGGAGACTTTTGGGTTAATGATTCTACTTATGCTATCAAAGAAATAAATCTTCAAGCCTCTAAAAGAGCCAATATTAACTGGGTAAAAGAAATATATATAGAGCAAGAATTTGAAGTTTTAAATGATTCAGTTTTTCTTATAAAACGCGATTATTTTCTTTCGGATTTTGCCTTAAATAAGAAAGAAAAATCACGAGGAGTTTATGGTAAGCGAACAACGTTGTACGATAATTATAAATTCGATCAACCGAAGGATGAAAAATTCTATGATAAGGTTGTTTATACCTATGATGCAGATATTTATAATAGAGAAGATGATTTTTGGGAAAAGAATAGGTTAGAAGCTTTAAATAAAGATGAAAAAGGTGTCTACAAAATGCTAGACACTTTAAAAACCGTAAAGAAGTTTAAGCGTCTTTATAACTTAGGAAGCATATTAGCTTCTGGATATGTAGAGTTTCCAAGTATAAATTTTGACTATGGTCCAATTTTTTCAACATTCGGTTTTAACGAGGTTGAAGGTATGCGACTAAGAACAGGAGGAAGAACTTATTTTGGTCCAAATGATTTGTGGCGACTAGAAGGATTTTTAGCTTATGGCTTTAGAGACGATAAGTTTAAATATGGTATTTCTGGAAAATGGCTTTTAGATAAGCGCAGTCGTTTAACTGTTTTTGGAGGTAACCGAAGAGATATAGAACAGATAGGTGCAAGTCTAACGAGTTCTACAGATGTTTTGGGTAGAAGTTTAGCTTCTAATGCGGTTTTTACGGCAGGCTCAAATGATAAATTAACTAACATTAATTTAACCAATTTGGGGTTTTCTATTGAGCCGTTAAGAAATTTTGAAGTACGTCTGGATGGAAGTTTTAGAACCTTAAGTTCGGCATCGCCAACCTTTAGTTTAGATTATAATGATGCTGAATCTTCAACAGGAATTTCTTCAGAAATTAAACAGTTTGAAAGCAGGTTAGCGTTGTCCTATTTCCCAAAGCGTGAAATGACAGGTTTTGGAGTAGAACGCAAAGAGAAGAACGATAATTTTGCAAGACTTTTTGCTCAGGTGACACGAGGAGATCGCAATTGGTTTGATAGTGATTTTGACTATACCAAAGTGCAATTTTCGTATATACAACCATGGCAAGTAGGTGGTTTTGGACGTTTGGTAACATCAATAGAAGCTGGTAAAACATTTGGTGAAGTGCCCTTAGGATTGCTTAGTGTAGTGCCTGGTAACCAAACCTATTTCTCAATATATAATACATTCTCACAGCTAGATTTCTATGAGTTTGTAACAGACACTTACACTTCTGTTCATTTTGAACATAATTTTAATGGTCGTTTATTTTCTCGTATTCCATTCTTAAAGAAATACAACCTCAGAGCAATTGTTGGTCTTAGAGGTGTTTGGGGAGAATTATCTGATGAAAATATAGCTTTAAGTACTACAGGAAATCCTGTTGAATTTCCTCTTATAGCTCCAGATACACGCATGTATTATGAGTACAGTTTTGGTGTGGCTAATATTTTCAAAATCTTAAGAATAGACTTTAATTTTAGAGGAAACTATTTAGATAATCCAGAAGCGAGACGTTTTGGTGTAACAGGTAGTTTTGGCTTTTATTTCTAAAAGATTTATTTTTTTCTTTTTAATTCACGTAGAGCATCTTCATAATCTTCTTCATCTACAGCTTTAAAAATATATTCTGGTTTTAGGTCAATGTTTAGGTTCATACCGTTAAGAAAATCTATTATTTCTTCAGAATATAATTCAACAGCTTGGCTTTTAAATTGAATTGTTGGTGCAAATCCATCAGTGTTAACAGAGTAGTATTCTTTCATCTTTTTTAGTTTAGCACTGTTTTTTGCTAATTCATACCCTTTTTTGGTAGGCATATATAGTTCATATTGAGTAGAAGATGTTTTAATTAAGGTGCCTAATATCGTTATACTTTCTCCACGTTCCCAGAGAGTTCCTTGTGCTAAATATCTGTCGTCAACGGTAGATTCTTTTAATCGTATATAGAATTTAGCCTTTTTTTTTGAGTTTTTTTCTTCAACTTCAGCAACCCAAATTTTACTTTTGTTAAAGTAACCAGCTTTATTAAATACTAGTGGCATTATTAATTCTTCATCGAGATTTTCATCAATTTCATACACTAGCCAGTATTTGTCAGAGATATTGATGGAGTCGCTATTTATATCCGTAAGTAGTAAACTTTCTGTTGCGATTCCACTACAATTAAATATTAATAGTAAAGGCAAAATTATAAATAAGTATTTGTAATACAGCTTTAGATTGGTCATGGTCGGTGTAAATTTTTGATACTGTTAAAGATATAAATTTTTATTATGATAAGAGAGAAGTGAATTTTTATGAAATTTCATAATAACATCACATAGAAATGTTTCCAAACATGGTTTAATCTAACTATCTTTACAGCCTTTTTTAAATGTAATAGAAAATGACAGATACAACTAAGTTAACCTTCGATGTTTTAATAGAAATTCCTAAAGGGAGCCGAAATAAATATGAATACGATTTTGCACTAAACAAAATCCGTTTCGATAGAATGCTTTTTTCATCAATGATGTATCCTGGTGATTACGGTTTTGTGCCAGAAACATTGGCGCTAGATAGCGACCCTTTAGATGTTTTGGTTTTAGGGACAGAGCCAACATACCCAATGGTTGTAATGGAAGTAAGACCGATAGGTGTGTTTCACATGACAGATGAAAAGGGACCAGATGAGAAAATTATTTGTGTGCCAGTTTCGGATCCAATTTGGAGTAATAATCATGATATTAGTGATCTTAATCCACACAGACTTAAAGAAATTGAACATTTTTTCCAAGTCTATAAAGATTTAGAAGAAAAGAAAGTAGACGTAGGAGGATGGGGAAATGCAGAAGAGGCTAGAAAAATCTACAACGAATGTGTTAAGCGATATGATGAAAGTGAACATAAGAAAAAGCGCACCTTCACAATATAAATAATCAGATTTATTAATATAATTTATATTAAAAAAGCAATATCATGTATTTGATATTGCTTTTTTCGTAAAATTTGATTGATTTTACTACATTAGCCACGCTAAAAACAAATCAAATTAATTATATGGAACAATACATTTTATATGTGCCAGCATTATTGGCAATTATTGGTTTAATCTTCATGGGTGCTAAATACGCATGGGTAAAAAAACAAGACTCTGGTAACGAACGTATGAAAGAACTTTCTGCAAGTATAAAAGAAGGTGCACTTGCGTTTTTAAGTGCCGAATACCGACTCTTGCTGATTTTTGTAATTATAGCCAGTATTTTGTTGGGTGTCGTAGCTTATGTAGTACCTTCTACAGAATATATTATCATATTAGCATTTATAGTTGGTGCTATTTTTAGTGCTTTTGCAGGTAATATAGGTATGAGAATAGCAACAGATGCTAATGCGCGTACAACGCAGGCCGCAAGAACGAGTTTGCCTAAAGCCTTAAAAGTGTCTTTTGGGGGAGGAACAGTAATGGGTATGGGTGTAGCAAGTTTGGCGGTACTAGGATTAAGCTTATTCTTTATCTTATTTCTTAATATGTACATGTCTGGCGAAGGCTCCTTTTACGATAACATGACAGTGGTATTGGAAGCTTTAGCTGGTTTTTCTTTGGGTGCTGAGTCTATTGCGTTGTTTGCACGTGTAGGAGGAGGTATTTATACCAAAGCAGCAGATGTTGGAGCGGATTTAGTTGGTAAGGTAGAAGCAGGAATTCCTGAGGATGATCCTCGTAATCCAGCTACTATTGCAGATAACGTAGGTGATAATGTTGGAGACGTAGCAGGTATGGGAGCCGATTTGTTTGGTTCTTATGTAGCAACAGTATTAGCATCAATGGTGTTAGGTAACTACGTGTTACGCGATATGAGAGAAGCAGGCCAAGTTACAGAAGCTTTTGATGGTATGGGTCCAATTCTTTTACCATTGGTTATTGCAGGTGTAGGTATTATAGCTTCAATCATAGGAACATTATTAGTAGGTATTAAAAATAATGAAGCAAAAGAAGCTCAGGTACAAAAAGCTTTAGATACAGGAAATTGGATAGCCATTGTTATTACCCTTGTTGCAAGTTGGTTTTTAATAGATTGGATGTTGCCTGAAACTATGTCAATGAATTTCTTTGGGGAAGGTGCTAAAGAAATCTCATCAATGAATGTGTTTTGGAGTGCATTAATCGGTTTGGCTGTTGGCGGATTAATTTCATGGGTTACAGCCTACTACACAAGTATGGGTAAGGATCCTGTAAATGATATTGTAAATAACTCAGGTACAGGTGCTGCAACAAATATTATAGCAGGTCTTGCTGTAGGTATGATTTCAACAGCAGGTTCGGTATTGCTTTTTGCTGCTGCAATTTGGGCTTCATATGCTTTTGCAGGTTTTTATGGTGTTGCAATCGCCGCTAGTGCTATGATGGCAACTACAGCTATGCAATTAGCAATAGATGCTTTTGGACCTATAGCGGATAATGCAGGTGGTGTTGCTGAGATGGCAGAATTGCCAGAAGAAGTTAGAGAACGTACAGATATTTTAGATTCAGTTGGTAATACTACTGCAGCTGTTGGTAAAGGTTTTGCAATTGCATCTGCAGCTTTAACAGCATTAGCGTTATTTGCCGCTTTTGTAACCTTTACAGGTATAGATGGTATCAACATTTTTAAGGCACCAGTTTTAGCAGCCTTATTTGTTGGTGGTATGATTCCTGTAGTATTTTCTGCTCTAGCTATGAAATCCGTAGGAAAAGCAGCTATGGCAATGGTAATGGAAGTTCGTCGTCAGTTCAAAGAAATTCCTGGAATTATGGAAGGTACTGGTAAGCCAGAATACGACAAGTGTGTGGCTATTTCTACACAAGCTTCATTAAAAGAGATGTTATTACCAGGATTAATCACTATTGTAACTCCTTTACTAATTGGTTTGGGTACAGCTATGATAAGTGGTAACTATACATTAGGAGCAGAAGTTTTAGGTGGTTATATGGCAGGTGTTTGTGTAAGCGGTGTTATGTGGGCAATTTTTCAGAATAACGCAGGAGGAGCTTGGGACAATGCTAAAAAGTCTTTTGAAGCAGGAGCTATGGTAAATGGTAAAATAGAAAAGAAAGGTTCTGATGCTCATAAAGCAGCAGTAACTGGTGATACAGTTGGTGATCCTTTCAAAGATACGTCTGGGCCATCCATGAATATCTTAATTAAATTAACCTGTTTAGTTGGTTTAGTAATTGCGCCAATATTAGGTGGTCATTCTTCTGAAGAAGGTTTAGCAATGAATACTACAGTAGCTGAGGTTAACTTTTCTGAAAACGAAAATTCGGTTGAAAAACGAGTTGAAGTTAAGATGACTAAAAATGAAGATGGAACAACTAAAGCTAACGTAGTAACTACAACAGTTACTAATGGAGGTGAAGAGGTTGTTGAAGAAAAGGTTTTTGAAGGAACTGAAGAAGAAGTGAAAGCTCAGTTAGATAAAATGAGTGAGACCTCTGAAGATGTTCAGGTAAAAGTAAAAAAGGTCATAAAAGAAGTAAAAGAAGAAGTCGAAAACTAAAAAGGTGTTTAACTTCTTAAATTGAAATAAAAAACCACGCTCATAAGCGTGGTTTTTTATTGACTATAAATTCTTTTTAGTTAAGACTTTGTTTTGGGCTTATCTCTGTTCATTTCAGTAATATCAATACTTGTAGCTTCTACACCTAAAAAGTGTTTGCTAAAGTGATCTGCTCTTAACCAAAAAGAGTATTCCGTCATGTTACCAAAGCCGTGTCTTTGACCTGGCATTAGCATAAAATCAAAACGTTTGTTGGCTTTTATCAATGCATTAGCCATTCTTATAGTGCCTCCAGGATGTACGTTGTTGTCTACATCACCTGTAATAAGCATTAAATGACCTTTAAGGTTACTAGCTAATGATTGGTTATTGTCAATCATATACTTGTATTTTACATTACCGTTTTCATCAATTTCTTCTTGTACACCATGATGTGTTTCGCTCCACCAACTATTATAGATGTTGTTATCGTGATTTCCTGCGGAAGATACTGCTGCTTTAAAAAAGTCTGGATAAACCAAAATAGCAGCTGTTGACATAAATCCACCACCAGAATGACCATAAATACCAACTTTATTAATATCTATATATTCGTATTTGTCTGCTAACTGTTCGGCAACGTGTCTTTTGTCTGCTAAACCGTAATCTCTTAGATTGCCGTAACCATAATTATGATACCATTTTGAACGGTCAGGATGTCCACCACGATTACCCATGGTTACTACTATAAATCCAACTTGAGCCATTCTATCTAATCTATCCATACGAACAGAGAAAGACTTGTTTACAGCTTCAGTTTGAGGTCCAGGATATACATATTCTAATAATGGATATTTTTTAGTAGAATCCATGTCAAATGGTCTGTAAATTACACCATAGATGTCTGTAATACCATCATCAGCTTTCATCTTAAAAGGCTCAGGGAATTTGTAACCAGTAGCCATTAGTTGCGATAAATCAGCTTCTTCTAACTCCATGACTACGTTGCCGTTGCTATTTCGTAATTCAGATTTAGGAATCGTATTTACTCTAGAGTAGTTACTAACGAAAAAGCCATTAGAGTCACTCATACTTGTATTTGTATTGAAATCCCCTGGATTTAGAGCTTTTAAACCGCTTCCGTTTAAATTAATCTTATATAAATGCTCGTAGTAAGGGTCTTGATCTTTAGGAATGCCATGCGCTGTAAAGTAAAGCGTTCTTGATTTTTCATCAACACCTATAGCTCTTTCTACGTGATAAGAACCTTTGGTAACTTGGTTTTTTAGGTTTCCTTGTGTGTCATACAAATAATAATGTGCCCAACCAGAGCGTTCTGCCCAATGCAACATTTCAGTTTCATTATTTAATAAGACAAGAGGACGAGATTCTATATAGGTGTTAAATCGTTCTTCAATGAGAACTTTAGTTTCTCCTGTATTGATATCAGCAACACAGATGTCTAATTTTTTTCGATCTCTGCTTATCGTATTGTAGTATATTTTACCTTTTTTAGATAATAAGAGAGAAGGTGTGAAATCATCATCATAGCTAGATTTTTTTATAGGTTCTCTATATACTTGTACACTTTGCTGTTTTACGGTATCTAATTGTACTAGTATATTACTTTTAGAAGGTATATCAAAAACATAAAGTTGGGTTTTGTAAAACTCATCTTCACCTGGCATATGATACTTGTATGTTTCTAGTGTTGGTCGTTTGCTAGCTGTGGTATTTATAACCCAAAGATCCTTGATGTGTCTGGAGTCTCTTCTTTGAAATACAAACTTTTTAGAATCGTGAGACCATATACCAAAGATGCGCTGGCGCTTGTCTTTGTTTTTTTTCATAGACTCATTGGTTTCTCCACGACCACTAGATCCACCAAAGGAATAGTACAGTTCACCATCAGTTGTCCATTGGTTTTCTACAATTGTTGTGTCTTTTTCGTTTTCAACAGCTTTTAGGAAGTTTTCCTTGTCCATCCAATAAAGATTATAGTTTTTAGAAAATAAAACAACCGAGCTGTCTGGAGCAATATTTGCCCATTTTCTCCAATCTTCTTTTTCCTTTTTCTTGTTGTCCAGTAGTGTTAAGGAATTACTGCCTAATGTGTATTCAAAATGATAAACTTTATTTACCATTTTAGGTTTCCCTTTTTTCTTTTTCTTGGTTTCTGTGGAATCTGTTTGCTTTTCAGTTTCTTCTTTAGAATTGTCTTTTTCTTCTTCAACTTTTTCGGTAGAAGTCACGTAAAATTGAATAGCTGTTTCGTTTTTTACAAACTTAAAGTCAAAACGAGGCAAGTGTTGAGCATCATAAGGGTCTTTGGTTATTTCTGTTAACCATTGAGCCATTTTTTCATTGTCAAAAAGTTCTTTTTTACTTCGCTTATCAGCATCGACGATATAGTATTTTGAACCACTTGTGGTTTTGTATTGATACCAAAAACGATTACCATTTTTTAGCCAATGAGGTCTTACTGAAGTAGAGTGGACTAATTTGCCTAGATTGGTTGGTGAGTATTTTGCTGCTGCCCTGTAATTTGGTTTAGGGGTTAAGTTGTTTGCGTCCTGGGCAATACAAAAATTGAATAATAACCCAAATGTTAGGGCTAGTGCTATTTTTTTCATTTAATGGTTAGTTTAATTAGAATGTCACTAAAATACTAAAACTACTGCCTTATGCTCGTTATTTAACGTGTTAGGAGCTGATTTAAAGAAATATTTAACAATTGTGTAATAGAATATAAGGTTTTAATGTTTACGTTATTTTACTTTTAGTATCTTGAGACCTTTAATAAATAAGAATCTTGAGCTGGTTTAAAAAAGATCCACTTCAAATAATTGCATTTCAGGGTTATGGCACAGATACGCATTTTTATGCGCGTGGCAGAGCTTTAGAAGATGAGTCTATTGATCTCGAAAGTCAAAATATTTGGCATCTTATCATCAATACTTGGAAGCGTTTTGAAACAGATGAAATCAAGAACGTAGGCATCAACATAAAGTTACCCAACGGAAAGATATTAAAGGGCCAAACAGATAAAGATGGTTATTATAAAGTTGAAGCCAATTTAGATGAATTAGCAAAACTCGCCAATGACGAAGGCTGGTTGCCTTTTGAGTTGTCGTATAATGATGTCAGTATTAAGAGAACTATTCAAAATGACAATAGGTTTCCAGGAGAAATACTAATACCATCTACAAAAGCTCAATTTGGAGTTGCCAGCGATATAGATGACACTATTTTACACACAGGAGTGGTAAGTACTTTAAAATGGAAAGTGATTTATAATTCTGTATTTAAGCACGCTAAAAACAGAATTCCGCTTGAAGGTGCTGCGGATTTTTATCATAAATTACACAAAGGTGCGTCTGGTAAAAATGCCAATCCCATATTTTATGTGAGTCATAGTCCTTGGAATCTCTATCGCTATCTTGAATTATTTTTAAAGCAAAACAACTTTCCAAAAGGCCCAATTTTATTGAGGTCTATGAGTAATTTGCTAAAACGTAAAAAGCAAGATGAAAAACCTCAAAAACAAAAAGAGATTCTTAACCTGCTAAAAACTTATCCAGACTTACCATTTATACTAATTGGAGATAGTGGCGAGCACGATCCAGATATCTATATGGAAATAGCAGAAGAATTTCCTGATAGAATTTTAGCCATATATCTGCGTAGCGTTAAGCACAAAAAGCGAATGCTTCGTGTAAAAGGGCTTATAGAAAACTATAAAACAACAGAAGTGTTATTGGTAGAAAGTAGCGATCAGGCGACTAAACACGCCAAAAAACACGGATTTATCTCTTAAAATAATCCGTTAATTTCAGCATCAATTTTATTGATGATACCACCTAGATCTTCAGGATTAGCCACAAAGTCTAAATTATCAACGTCTATAATTAGTAAGTTGCCTTTGTTATATTTTGTAATCCAAGCTTCATAACGTTCGTTAAGACGGCTTAGGTAATCAATACTAATCGTGTTCTCATAATCACGACCACGCTTATGAATTTGAGCTACCAGATTAGGAATCGAACTTCTTAGATATATTAGTAAATCCGGACCTTTTACAAAAGATTCCATCAATTCAAACAATGATGAGTAGTTCTCAAAATCGCGATTGGTCATTAAGCCCATAGCATGTAAGTTAGGAGCAAAAATATGAGCATCTTCATAGATAGTTCTATCTTGAATGATGTCTTTGCCACTATCATGAATTTGATTTACTTGTCTAAATCTGCTGTTTAAGAAATAAACTTGCAGGTTAAAGCTCCAGCGCTCCATCTGGTTGTAAAAATCGTCTAAATAAGGATTGTCTACAACGTCTTCTAATTGGGCTTCCCATTTGTAATGTTTAGCTAATAATTTTGTGAGTGTGGTTTTACCTGCACCTATATTTCCTGCAACAGCAACATGCATAATCTATTCTTGTTTAAGTTGGTATTGACGCAGAATTTCGTCGTGGTAAATATACAAGGTTTCATTGGTTACCAAAAACTGATTTATTAACAAATTTGGATGTTTTACAGGTAGTATTTCATCACTGTTTTTAGATAATAAATAGAGATTGTTCTCCTTTTTTAAAACCAGGTGAGCCTTACTGAATGCTAGACTTTCATAACCAATATTGGGATGTTTTGAAATTAAACTTCCAAAATAATTATAGATATAGAGATACTTTTCTGTAAGCATATAGCAGTTATTGTAGTCGCTTTTTAAATCCAGAACTTCAGACTGCACAGGTACTGTTTTCTGCTTTAATTTATTGGTTTTATAGTCGTACAATTCTAATTGTTGTAAATCTTGATTAAAAATCCAAAGCGTATTATCATATCCTGTAGATACAAAACTTACATTCTTATAATTTTGAAGCGTATTAAAGTCTATTTTATAAACCTCTGCCAAACGATTGTCTAGTATTATAACAGTATTAAAATCTTTGTAAAAAAGATTAATTTTTAGAGGGTTAAAGGTGTTGGCCGTTGTGATTTCTCCAAGCTGAAAGTTGGCATACGTTATTGTAGTATCCTTAGCTTTTTTGTTAAAGGTGTTGTTGTTTGTGGCATAATACATCGTGCCAAAAGTGTCTACACCAAAAATGGTTTTAGCCTTTAAAGCAGTAGAATCTTTTAAAACAGCTTTTACCTGATTTTGCGAATGTGCCGCTATACCAATAAATAAAAAAATAAAAATCAATCTTTGCATATTGATGTTGAAATTACAAAAATTGAACCAATGATTATGTCATTCTGAATATGTTTCAGAATCTTTTTGGCAAATTAAGTTTGAAAGGCAATTGAGGAGCTGAAATCAATTCAGAAAAACTTAAAAGAGATAAGATTTTAATCTGTGAGTTTATAACCAAATCCTCTGACATTTATAATCTGGATACTGTCATCTTTTTGAAGTTTTTTACGGAGTTTGGTTATAAAAACATCCATGCTTCTGGCAGAGAAAAAATCGTCCGTTCCCCAAAGTTTATTAAGAATTAAAGAACGATCTAAAACTTGATTTTTATTTTTTATTAGGTGAAATAATAGATGCGCTTCTCTGTGTGTAAGTTGTGTTGGTTCCTCGTTTTTAAAAGCAAGTTGTTGCTTAGGGAAATCAAAAGTATATGCACCAATAACTAAACTTTCTGATGTTTTCTGAACTTTTGTGCGGTTTAGTAGATTATGAATTCTTACGATGAGTTCTTCCATGCTAAATGGTTTTTTCAAATAGTCGTTGCCACCAATAGAAAATCCTTCTACCACATCTGCTGTTTGAGATTTTGCGGTTAAAAATATTATAGGAATAGCATCGTCAATGGCTCTAATATCTTTGGCTAAGGTAAAACCATCTTTTTTTGGCATCATAACATCAAGCACCAATAGTTCTGGTTGCTCAGATTGGTATTTTTCAAATGCTTTTTCACCATTATCACAAAGCGTCACTTCAAAATTTCTGGTTTCTAAGCTTTCTTTTATAATTTGTCCTAACGCTGCCTCATCCTCAGCAAGGAGTAATTTGATTTTTTCAGCCATTGGGTAAAGTGATTTTAAAAGTGGTAAGATTTTTACTAAGGTTTACATCTATGCTTCCACCATGTTTTTCAATAATAGATTTGGTGTAATATAAACCAATACCAAATCCCTTAATGTCGTGTGTGTTGCCTTTTGGGACGCGATAGAATTTTTCGAAAATACGTTCTTTATTGGCTTTAGATAGTGTGTTTCCATTGTCCGAAATTAGAATTTCAAAGTTTTTTTCCTTCGGAATTAAATCGATAGAAATAATATCTCCTCCATATTTAACGGCATTATCTAAGATGTTATTTAAGGCGTTTTCAAAATGAAAACTATCGACTTTAGTTTCTAAGTGTTCAAATTTAAGACTTGTGTTGAATTCTTTTTCGGGATATTGAATTTTATAACGTCTAGATAGATCATTTAGAAGTGTTACAACGTCAATGGTTTCTGTGTTTAGCTCTAGGTTATTGCTGTCTAAGGTTGCTGTTTCTAGCAGTTTTTCAACCATAAGGTTTAGTTTTTCTAACTGTTGCGAAGACATACTTATGTAGTTCTTTGTTTTTTCTTTGTCTTCTATAGCATTAAAATTACTAATACTTTCTAGCGCTACTCCTATGGTAGCAATAGGTGTTTTAAACTCGTGTGTAATATTACTAATAAGGTCGTTTTTTACTTCGGCGAGTTGTTTTTGATGTTTTATGATTTTTAGAAGATAGAAAAGGCTACTTATTACAGCTGCTATTAGTAATGTTGAAATAAGAATACCACCAAGACTTCGTTTTAAAACTAACGCGGTTTCATCGGTAAAGCTAATATCTAATGTGCTTCCTTTTGGTAAGAAGGTAGATTTTGAAGTTGTTTTTAATCTTTTTGATAGATGCTGAATAGAATCTGTGGTGTTTTTCTTTCCATTATCGAAATGTAAATCATAATCTAGGAAAAGTTTCTTTCTCAACAATTCTATACCAACCAAACTATCTAGCTCAACTAAGTCTAAACTATCGTTATTGATTGATACCACAATTTTTGAAGTTAGCATTTCAATTTGATAGGCGTTTGTTAGGGTTTGAGGATTTTTAATGCTATCAAATTTACTTTTAAACTGAAAAGCTTGGTTTGCTCCTTTTACCTTTTTTAGACTATCAATTTTAAGATTAAACTCTTTGAACTCCATGGGCTTAAGTTGTCTGTCAATAACCTCAGACATTGAATCGGCACTAAAACCTCTCATGACTGTAATACCTTCAATTGAATTAACATCAATACTATCTATGTTTTTAAAGCCAAAAGAATCTTCATCGATTTGTTTTAAGAGTTTTTGGATATGACCACCTTCTTTTAATGGATCTTTCTGTTCATCTCCTTCTAAGAAAATTCCAATTGTAGTGCGTTCGGCTAAAGCCGCATAATAATCATCAACAGCTTTGTCTAAACTTACCTGAACATCGTTAATAAGCTGCTGTTTGTTAGATTGATAGTTTTTGTAATTCCAAAACAGTTGTATTCCAATCGTAACTGTAATTACAGCAACAATGGTATACAAAATCCATTTATATCTTTTGTCGTTCATACCTCAAAAGTAAACGTAAAAAATTAGTTAGCATCAATCGGTTAACACACGTTAACACTAGTTAACGCAAATGCTGAAAATTGATATTGATATTTGCGATGTATTAATCAATTAAAAACAACAGTTATGTTTAAAAAATTATTCACTTGTTTAGCGCTTACAGCAGTTACACTTGCATTCAGTCAGAATCCATTAAAAGGGACAATTAGTAATTTATCAGAAACTAAAATCACTAACTTAGAAGTGGTTGTTACTGTAGACTCAGCTAAAGATATTGAAGATACTTTTAAGGTTGCGGATATAAAAGAAATCTTAAATGACGTCGATTCTAATGAAGAAATTTCATTTAGCCTAGTTTGTAATGGAACTAAAATGTCAAACGGAAAAAAATCTACTATGACATACAAAATTGAAGGTAACTCTGATGAGCCGGAAGAATTTTTATCTTTAGTTACAAAGCTAAGAAAATCAGCTATAAAGTATTACGAAAATTAAAAATCAATCAAAAAATGAACACAATTATTAGAGTTTTAGTTATGACGTTAACGGTAGTTTTTACTACCGTTAATGCTCAAGAATTTCAGGGTATAGCAACTTACAAAACCCAACGAAAAGTAGACATTAAGTTAGATAGTACTCAGATGGATTCTCAAATGCAAGAGCGTATGCTTGCTATGATGAAAAAACAGTTTCAAAAAACATACAATCTTACATTTAATAAAGAAGTTTCAACCTACAAACAAGAAGAAGAGTTAGATAAACCTCAAGTAGGTGGTGGAGATTTTCAAGTGATGGTCGTTGGTAATGGAGGTGGAGATGATGTGCTATATAAAAACACCAAGGAAAGCAGGTATTCTGAAGTTAGAGATAGCTTTGGTAAAATTTTCCTTATTCAAGATGAATTAGATCCAATTGAGTGGAAATTAGAATCAGACACTAAATACATTGGTGAATATCAGTGCTACAAAGCCACATATACCAAAATGGTAGAAAAAGCGAAGGTGTTCTCTAACGTTGAAGACGATAAAGACGATGATACTGAGCCAGAAATGGAAGAGCGTACAGTTACTGCTTGGTATACTCCTCAAATTGCTGTAACTAATGGGCCAGATAAATATCAAGGACTACCAGGTTTAATATTAGAAGTGCATGATGGTGACTTAACTGTGATTTGTAGTAAAATTGTTTTAAATCCGAAGGATAAAGTAGAAATAGAAGAGCCGACTAAAGGTAAAAAGGTGAACCGTGATGAGTATGAGAAAATTATGGAGAAAAAGGCCAAAGAAATGATGGAACGCTATGCACCTAGAAAAGGAAGAGATAACGGTGAGACTATAGAGATACGAATCGGAGGCTAAATCATTAACATAAGTTTAACGCAATTAAATTTAACAAATAGCATCTAAAAAAGTCTAAGTAAACGCTTAGAACAATAAATTTACATTTGTTAATCAAGATTAAACTTATACAATGAAAAAATTACTTCAAAACTTTACTGCCTTATTTTTATTAAGTTTTTGTGCTGTTTCATTTGCCCAAAAAGACTTTCAGGGCAAGGCTTATTACATGTCTAAAACAACAATGGATTTAGATGAATGGGGAGGACGAGAAATGACTCCCGAACAAAAAAAGCGAATTGAAGAACGCATGAAAAGCTTTCTTGAAAAAGAGTATATACTAACCTTTAATAAGGAAGAATCAATATACAAAGAAGACGAAAAGCTAGAAGCTCCAGGTTCTGGACGAGGTTGGGGAGGCTTTTCTGGTGGTTTTACAGGAGGACCAAAATATAAAAACGTAAAGTCTAAAGAGTTATTACAAGATCAGGAATTCTTCGGAAAGCAATTTTTAATTAAAGATGAGCTAAAGTCTCTAGAATGGAAAATGGGCACAGAAACTAAGCAAATCGGTCAGTACACATGCTTTAAAGCAACAGCTACAAAAACTGTTGATGGATTTGATTGGAGAAGTATGAGACGAAGAAGAGATAATGATGATAAAGACAAAAAAGAGGCTGAGAAGAAAAACGATTCAATAAAAAAGGATGATGACCCAATGAGTGAAATTGAGGTTCCAAAAACCATAGAGGTTGTGGCATGGTATACACCTCAAGTACCAATTAATCAAGGGCCAGATGATTATTGGGGTTTGCCAGGTTTAATCTTAGAAATTAATGCAGACAGAACTACTATTCTTTGTACTAAAATAGTTATGAATCCTGATGAAAAGGAAGACATTGAAAAACCTAAAAAAGGAGAAGAAGTAACTAAAGCCGAGTATAACGACATCATCACAAAAAAAATGCAAGAGATGCGCGAGATGTATGGACGTAGAGGTAATCGTGGAGGAAGAGGCAGAAGAAATTAATATTATACTAACAACCAATTTATGAAGAAAATACTAATGCTACTTTGTTTAGTAGCAGCAGGAAATTCCTTTGCTCAAATTAAAATGCAAGGAATTGTAAAGGATAGCATAGGTGCTCCACTAGAGTTGGCTAATGTTATTGCAATTAATCAAGAAACTAATGGTTTAGAGTCTTATGCTGTAACAAACGATCAAGGTAAATATGTTTTGTCTTTAGGGAAAAACGGCAAATACAAGTTACAAGTAAGTTACATTGGTTTAAAGTCGCATGAAGAGGTTATTTCAACAGCTGAAGCGGATATCACAAAGGACTTTACTTTAATGCCAGATAATTCTCTTGATGCAGTTGAGCTAACTTACGAAATGCCAGTTACTGTAAAAGGAGATACTATTGTATATAACGCAGATTCTTTTAAAAATGGAAGTGAGCGTAAGTTAGAAGATGTTTTAGAGAAATTACCTGGAGTAGAGATTAACGACGACGGACAAATTGAGGTAGAAGGTAAAACCGTAAGTAAGCTTATGGTAAACGGAAAAGATTTCTTTGATGGAGATACCAAATTGGCGACTAAAAATATACCTTCAAATGCAGTAGATAAAGTTCAGGTATTACGAAATTATGCAGAAGTTGGTCAGTTAAGTGGTGTGCAAAACAATCAAGATAATGTGGCTATAAATATTAAGCTGAAAGAAGGAAAAGAAAACTTTTGGTTTGGGGATATTACAGCAGGTACAGGTACAGCACCTTCACCAAACGACGAACTTTATTTAGTACAACCCAAGTTGTTTTATTACAGTCCAAAGTACAGTATTAACCTCATTGGTGATATGAATAATATTGGAGAGGTAGCACTAACCAATAGAGATCTTCGAGGTTTTGGTGGTGGTTTCAGAATGCCTAGCAGAACAAGTGGTACAAGTATAAATCTTGGAGATAATGGACTTGGAGGTCTAACCAGTATTGCAAATGCACAAGAAGTAGTAACAAAATTAGCATCAGCTAACTTTAGTTACTCGCCAAATAAAGCACTAGATTTAAGTGGGTTCTTAATTTACAATAGTAGCCGTTTAAGAACACGAGAAGAAAGTTTCTTTGATTATATAGAAGTTGAGGATGACCCAAGTACACCTATTGATGAATCTACAAGTATTCCACCAGATGAGAGAACAGAATCAAGAGGTAGAGAAGCCACTAACCAGTTTATAACAAAGTTAAGTGCTTCATACAAACCAAACGTTAATAATCAATTAGATTACGATGTATTGGCTCGTACTTCAGATGATGAAGAACGTCAGAGTTTATTTTCTTCGGTGGTAGGAAATACCAACCAGTTAGATAAGGTAAAGCCATTTAGTATCAATCAAAACTTGAATTATTACTACACCCTAAACGAAAATAACATCTTCGCTTTTGAAGCACAGCATTTAATCAAAGATGAAGACCCGTTTTACAATGCTATTTTAGATGATGAAAACAATGCTTTTGATAATACGGCAACAGGCCTAGGCTTGGACTTAAACCAGTTTAGTTATGATATAAACCAGGAAAGACGTGTAAAAAGCAATCAATTAGATGCTAAATTAGATTATTATAATATTTTGAATTCTAAGAGTAACATCAACCTTACTTTAGGAACTATATTTAGTAATCAGAGGTTTAATTCTAACATCTTTCAGTTTTTAGATGATGGTACACGCTTAGACCCTACGCCAACTATAACGAATGAAGGCGAGTCGCTTTCTGCTGAAAATGACAATGTAGAATATCGCTTTAGTGATGTATATTTAGGTGTACATTACAGATTTAAAACAGGTAAATTCACTTTTACGCCAGGTGTATCTTTCCATGCCTATAGCAATCAAAATACTCAAAACGGAGATACATTTAAAGATAACTTCTTTAATGTATTGCCAGATTTTGAAGCGCGTATTCAGTTTAAAAAGAGTGAGTCCTTACAGTTTAATTACAATATGCAAAATACCTTTACGGACGTTACCAATATTGCTGAAGGCTTGGTGCTCAATAACTTTAACAGTATACAATATGGTAATCCAGAATTACAGAATGCGTTGTCCCATAACTTCAGGTTGTTTTACAGTAGTTTTAACTTGTTTAATTACACCAACGTATTTGCAGGTGCTAACTATAGTAAAAACGAAGACCAAATCCGTGGTTTAACCAATTTTGAAAGTGTGATTAGAACTAGTACATTCTTTAATTCGCAGTTTGCTGATGAGAATGCCTCTGTTTTCGGTAGAGTAGAACGTACATTTGGTAAAATTAGAGCACGTTTGGGAGCTAATTTTAACTACAGTAAATTAAATCAGTTCATCCAAGGAAGACAATCGCTTAATGAAAGTTTTACACAGTCTTATTCTCCAGAATTAAGAACAAACTTTAGAGAGGCACCAAATGTAAGATTGCGCTATAGATTTACTGAACGAGATAATGACCAAGGAAACAATACCACTAAGTTTATAACCAGAGCGCCTTCTATAGAGTTCGATGCTTACATTTGGAATGCCCTTACGTTTGTTACCGAGTTTACCTATAACGAGCAAGAAGGCAATGGGCAAACACAAGTATTTAAAACTTGGGATGCGTCGCTACGTTACAGAAAAGATAGAGACGCCAAATGGGAATACTCGCTTAGAGCGTCTAATATTTTAGATATCGACTCTAATATTAGTAATGGTGCAGGAAATATCTCAGTGTTTAGTTCCGAAACCTTTATTCAACCTCGATTTATAACATTTAGGTTAACCTATACATTGTAAGATTAAAAAAAGCCTTCTCAATTGAGAAGGCTTTTTTTATTAAAAGGTTTTCCGGTATAAAAAATACCAATCAAAGAATGTGCTCTTGAAGAGTTATCAAAAAAATCCTAAATAAAATCTAATTTGTAGTATCAGGAAGGTTATGATTGTGCCTGCAAAACCAAAATAGGCATGTGGTTCCTTCTTTTTTTAAAGAAATATCAATATCGTTTTTTTTATCCTTAGGATTAAGGTTTATGACCATGTTTTGATAGCCTTTTCGATGGGCTTCTACTGGCAAGAAATTATCGTACGCTATGGCATTTTTTATTTCAAAATGGCCTTGAGCATCGGTTTGTATACTTTGATTTCCAATGGTAATAGTGACACTATCTAATGGTTCGTTAAGGTGGTTAGCCACCGTTCCTTTAAGGTTAATATTAATGGGGTGTCCTAAGTATTCTGTCAAGGTGTTGGTATCCTCATTTTGATCTGTAGTGTTTTCTGGTGAATTACTAGATGATATGAGAAGAATACAAATAACTACCGACAATACGGTAAAGACTATTGATTTCATGTAATGATTGATGATGTACATACATAACAAAAGTACAGAAACAGTAAATGGGTTGCGTTAAAATACTTATAAATAAAAGCTCTCAAATCTTAAAGTTTAGATTTGAGAGCTTTTATTAAAAACCTAAAAGGTGTATAATTTTAGTTATCTCTAAGTACATGTACTACTCCAGTTATGGTGTGTGGATTGCCTTGGTAATCTTCATAAGAACCGCTAAAATTAACATCTATATATTCACCAACGTCACCTAAAGCGGTAAGGTTGTAAGTGATGTTGTTGTTTTCTGGAGCAACGTTTAGACATTCTCCAATAAAGAAGCCTGTATCATCGGAAACTGAGCCATCAAAAGCAAAACTATCATAAGTACCTAAATAATCAGGATCATTTAGGACTCCAAACATGTAATAGCAGTTGTTTTGGTTATTGCTTGAGGCAAAAATATCTATGGTGGGTCCAGGATAATTAGGACTTTCTACATAGAAATTAGCAGAAATGTTTTCAAAAATTAGGATACTCTCACCATCATCAATTGTGTATTCTATAAACTCAGTTACAGCATTACATGCAGAAATGGTTCCTATATTTGTTAAAGGTGTCGTAAAGGTATAGCTGATACTATCAGTGACTTGTAGGTTGACATAGTCGCTAGCCTCAATACCAAATGTATTGCTTTCAGTGCATCTCAAAAGATTAATTTCAAAATCACCATTAGTTACAGCATCGATAAAGGTTTGGTTGCCGTAGCTCAGTTGGACATAACCATCCGAAACAGGCTGCCCATCACAGGTGTTAAATGTACCTACCACTGTTTCCTGAATGACATCAGGGTTGTCTGGTACTACAACTGTAATACTAGAATCTGAGTTAAACGGCCCTATGGTTTCGTTATACAAAGAAGCATCATCACAAAAGTTATAACTATAAACATTAAGCACTAAACTTTCATTACTTGGCACATAGCCGCAAACTTCGCCATTCTCATTAGTATAGCCATAAGTTGTACCAAAAGTCGCACTTGTAATAGATACAGACATATTTGCTAAAGGAACATTGTCTTCATCTGTTGTAGTTACACAAAGGGTGATGGCTTCTGCGGGAATATCGCAATTCCAAAAACTAAAATGTGACACTGTACCCACATACATATTACCTTGTAGTGTTGCTTGTCCTTCTTCTTTCCAATAGCCAGTAGTTTCATCAAAATACCAAAGCGGAATGGTTGCAGGAGCTATACTCATTAAACTAGCATCTACAGGAATTTTTATTTCAGAAGTTGAACCTTCGGATAAGTTTAAATCTTCGCCACCAGAACCTCTGAGTTCCACAGCAAGCATCCCTAAAGTTTGAAGCATACGTTCTGCGCCAGCTTCATTTTCAGCATAAAGCATACCTGGCATTTGTAGCGGCATATCCTCATCTGTAGGATCAAGGTGATGCATGATTACGTCTACCGATCCAGAATAAGCAGTGCCATCTTCTTTTATAAAATTACCGTCAAAACTCACAGAGCTCCCATCGTTATCGGTTACGGTTCCTGAACTTCCACTAGTTACTGAGCCTACAACAGTAGCTTCTAACATCATAATGTTGACCTTATTGGTGCCATTGGAAGGCACAACACTACGAGAGGCGTGGATATATCCCGGTTTTTCAGCCTTTACGTAGCCAAAACGCTGGTTAACAGTGGCTCCTTTAATTATAAATACTCCATTACTGTCTGTAGTTGCAGTTGAACTGCCAATGGTAATCATTGCCCCTTCAATTGGATTATGGTTTTTGTCGATAACTGTTCCTAAAAAGTCGCGAGAGATTTCATTGCCAAAATATTCGGAAAAGGTATCTGGTATATTTTCTTGTGGGTCATTATTGCCAGAAGGGCCATCATCTTTTTGGCACGATGTTACCACAATTAATGATAATAAAAGCATTAAAATAAGATTTGGGAAATTTTTAATTCTTTTCATAGTGAATTGATTTAGTTAAAATTAAGTCTTAAAAAGGTATTGTGTAGATAAAACAATCATACATGCAAAATTCCTACCCAAGTCTGTAAATAAAAAAACTCTGACTATATTATAATCAGAGTTTTTAAATATTGAGAATGAAACTTCTTATAAGCCAAAAGCTTCTTTAACCTTATCTACATAATCTAATTTTTCCCATGTGAATAGTTCTACTTCCATGGTTTTAGGCTCACCGTTAGGTTGTTGAAAAGTTTTAGTGACCACTTCATTATGTCTTCCCATATGGCCATATGCAGCGGTTTCGCTATACATAGGTTGACGTAGTTTTAAACGCTCTTCAATAGCTGCTGGTCTCATGTCAAATATTTCAGAAACTTTTTTAGCAATTTCTCCATCTGTAAGATTGAATGGACAAGTGCCGTAGGTATCAATAAAAATTCCCATCGGTTCTACAACACCAATAGCATAGGAGACTTGGACTAATACCTCTTCACAAACACCTGCAGCAACTAAGTTTTTTGCAATATGTCTGGTGGCGTAAGCGGCACTTCTGTCTACTTTGCTTGGGTCTTTACCAGAAAATGCGCCACCTCCATGCGCCCCTTTTCCGCCATAAGTGTCAACGATTATTTTTCTGCCTGTTAAGCCAGTATCACCATGAGGTCCACCTATTACAAATTTTCCTGTCGGATTAATATGATACTTAATATCATCTGTAAATAGAGGTTTTATATGGTCTGGTACTTTGGCTACTACACGAGGTATCAAGATATTTACCATGTCTTTTCTAATTTTCGCCAACATAACGTCATCTGTATCAAAATCGTCATGTTGTGTAGAAATAACAATGGCATCAATACGTTGCGGTGTATTGTCATCACTATATTCAATAGTTACCTGACTTTTAGAATCTGGCCTTAAGTAGGTGATGTCTTTATTTTCACGACGTAATACAGCGAGTTCTTTAAGTATAAGATGCGAAATATCCAACGCTAAGGGCATGTAATTATTGGTCTCATTAGTAGCGTAACCAAACATCATCCCTTGGTCGCCAGCACCTTGCTCTTCTTTGGTTGCTCTATCTACACCTCTGTTAATATCTTCTGATTGTTCATGTATGGCAGAAATGACTCCGCACGAGTTTCCGTCAAACATGTACTCACCTTTGGTGTAACCGATTTTATTAATGGTGTCTCTGGCTATTTGTTGTACGTCTAGATAAGTATTAGATTTTACTTCGCCAGCTAATACTACTTGGCCAGTTGTCACAAGAGTTTCGCAAGCTACCTTAGACTCTGGATCAAAAGCTAAAAAATTATCAATTAATGCATCACTAATTTGGTCAGCAACTTTATCTGGATGTCCTTCTGAAACACTTTCAGAAGTAAATAAATACGGCATAAATCCTATTTTTGTTTATTAAAAAAATTGAGATTGCTTAGCTGCTAGAGAAGTTAACAAACGAACTGCTTTAGCATTTTTATTCAAACTGAAATAGTTTCAGTTTTAAGAGGTTGCAATCAGACAAATTTTTCCTCTTTATAAATCTTGGCAAAAATAAAGATTAAATTTAAGATAGAGCATCTTCGAATGATAATGAAATCTTAAAGTGACGTATGAAGTTTAAATTGACAGTTTGCAATTAGTAGTCTATTATAAGTAAATACGGTGTATTCAGAAATATTTGTGGATTATGATTTATGTTAAATATTCAAAAAATATTAGAAATTATTTTGAATTTAAATTTTTGTAACGCAATATTTGTATTCACAAAGTTCAAAACACTTACTGAAATGTTATCAAGAAAGGTGGAGGGAATAGACCCTTTGAAGCCTTAGCAACCCTTAGACTTACTAAGAAGGTGCTAAATTCTACTTGAACACGCAAATCATTTCTTGCAAGTTCGGATAGATAACTTAAGACTAATTACTCATCTGTGATTAGCATTTTCTTTATAACATTTTTCTATTAAGTACGCTTCGTTAAGAAGTTTATTTGGCTTTTGATTTAATCGTGCTATTTGTTGAATGGGATTAATGATAGAGAAACAGATAGATTTTTTTGATTAGACGAGAAATAAAAATTTAGCATAGCCTTAGCTACGGTCAATTTTTATTTTGAAGTATTAGCGAAAAAGATGCTTTTACTCCATTAATCTTGTTCTGCAAATAGCACTCATTATTAACTCAAAAACTTAGAAAAATGAGTACACAAAAATTTGCAACAAAAGCGTTGCACGCAGGACACGACGTAACAAACAATGGCGGAACCAGAGCAGTTCCTATTTACCAATCAACAGCTTATGTCTTTAACGACTCGGATCATGCTGCTAATTTATTTTCCTTAGCAGAGCATGGGAACATTTATTCCAGAATTAATAACCCAACAAACGATGTTTTAGAGCAGCGCTTAGCAGCTTTAGAAGGTGGTATTGCGGCTGTGGTAACAGCATCTGGTACTTCTGCTATAGCAACATCGTTGCTTACACTTTTAAAGGCTGGAGATCATATTGTAGCATCAAGTAGTTTGTATGGCGGAACCTATAATTTACTGAGTGTAACATTACCAAGACATGGTATTACCACAACTTTTGTGGATCCTTCTAATCCAGAAAATTTCCAAAAAGCCGCTCAAGAAAATACTAGAGCATTTTTCATAGAATCTTTAGGAAATCCAAAGCTTGATGTTTTGGACATCGAAGCCATTTCTAAAGAAGCTAAGGCTTTTAAAGTGCCATTAATTGTAGATAATACGGTAGCAACACCTTATTTGTTAAACCCAATAGAATATGGAGCTAACATCGTTATTCATTCGTTAACAAAGTACATCAATGGTAATGGAACTGCACTTGGAGGTGTAATTATAGATGCTGGTACTTTTGATTGGACAAACGGAAAATTCCCAGAATTTACAGAGCCATCACCTGGTTACCATGGTTTGGTGTATAGCGAAGCTTTAGAGACAGCTGCATTTATTGCAAAAGTTAGAATTGAAGGTTTAAGAGATTATGGTGGAGCGTTAAGTCCGTTTAATTCATTTCAAATCATTCAAGGTTTAGAGACCTTAGAATTACGAATAAAAAAGCATAGCGAAAACGCACTTCAACTTGCAAAATGGTTACAAGAACAACCAGAAGTTACGTGGGTAAATTATCCTGGTTTAGAAAGTAGTAAACACAAAGCTCTGGCAAAAAAATACTTGCCAAAAGGACAAAGTGGAATTGTAACTTTTGGAGTTGATGGTGGATTTGAATCTGCAAAAACGATAGCAGATAAAACAAAATTATTTTCGCTATTAGCCAACATTGGCGATACAAAATCTTTAATCATTCATCCTGCAAGCACAACGCATCAGCAATTAAGTGATGAGGCGCAAGAAAGCACAGGAGTAACAAAAGACCTTATAAGATTATCTGTCGGTATTGAGAATGTTGAAGATCTAAAAGCCGATTTAAAAGAAGCATTTCAATTAATTAAGAAGCCTCAATTAGCTTAATCTCTTTTTGTATTAGTGTTGTTTAATTAAGCTGGGCGACGAGGCTTTCGCTCAGCTTAATTTAAAATTTTTCAGAGAAGAAATAAAAAATACAATTATGAGTGTGCTTAAGTTTATTGAAATAGATCATTTTGAGTTGTGCAGTGGTAGAAACATTAGCCTTAGATTGTCGTATCAGGTATTCGGAAAGCCATTAGGAAACAATCCAATAGTGTTGATAAATCATGCCTTAACAGGAAATTCTCAAATAACAGGAAAAAATGGCTGGTGGAACGATATTGTTGGTAAAGACAAAGTCATAGACACAGATATTTATACAGTTTTAGCGTTTAATGTGCCAGGTAATGGCTTTGGTGGATTAGAAGAATCCTTTCTAGAATATTATAAAGAGTTTACTGCAAGAGATGTAGCTCGTATTTTTGCTGAAGGATTAAACCGTTTAAAGATTAATGATTTGTATGCCATCGTTGGCGCATCTGTTGGAGGCGGTATTACTTGGGAGTTGGCAGCATTACGGCCAAACTTGGCAGAATATGTAATACCAATAGCAACAGACTGGAAATCTACAGACTGGGTAATTGGTAATTGCTTCATTCAAGATGAAATATTAAATCATTCCTCTCAACCTTTGTTTGATGCCAGATTGCATGCCATGACGTTTTACAGAACGCCAGAATCTTTTGCTTCAAAATTCAAAAGAGAAAAACAACGAAAAGATGCTTTTAAAATTGAAACCTGGTTAGCGTACCATGGAGAAAAACTAGAAGAAAGATTTGAATTGTCAGCTTACAAAATGATGAATCAAATTTTAAAAACTATCGATATTACACAAGGCAGAGGCACGTTTACCGAAGTGGCAAAACACATTGCTTCTCACATTCATATTATAACAATTAATTCAGATTTACTATTTAAATCAGACGAAAACTGGAACACGTTTGTAGAACTAAAGTCAGCAAAAGAAAACGTTACTATTGGAGAACTAAAATCTAATGATGGTCACGATGCTTTTTTAATAGAGTATCAGCAGCTCATTAAGCTATTAAAACCAGTTTTTAATTTAAAATTAAAAAAGCATGACAACGATACATCTTGCCATATTCGGAATTGGTAATGTAGGTTCTACGTTAATAAATCAAATTCAAAACATCAAGTCAAAATTACTAACCGAACAAGGATTAGATATGCAAATACCAGTTATTACAAACTCGACTTTAGCATTTTTTTCAAATGACATTAATGGGCAATGGGAAGTAGATTTTGAAAATTTTTCTGAACCTTACAATGTAGAAGATATTATTCGTCATTTTAAAGCAATAAATGTAGAAAATGCTATAGCGATAGACGTTACAGCTAGCCAGAGTTTTATTGCACATTACGAGACGTTGATAGAAAATGGTTTTCATATCATTTCTGCAAATAAAGTCGCTAACACATTGAGTTTTAATTATTATAAAAAATTAAGGAAATTGTTAGACGAAAACAATAAAACTTTCCTTTATGAAACCAATGTTGGTGCAGGATTACCAATTATTGAAACCATAAAAAACTTACATCAGTCTGGTGAGAAAGTTGAAAAAATAAAAGGTGTATTCTCAGGTTCGTTAAGCTATATTTTCAATCAGTTTTCAGAAGGATCTTTGCCATTTGACCAAGTATTAAATGATGCGGTAAGTCAAGGTTTAACAGAGCCAGATCCTAGAGAAGATTTGTCAGGAAAAGATGTTGCTCGAAAATTACTGATTTTAGCCAGAGAACTCGGTTCTGATGCAGAATTGAATGATGTAAAAATTGAATCTCTAGTACCAAAACAACTTAATGGAAATACAACATTACAAGAGTTTCAACAGCGTTCACACGAGTTAAATAGCATTTTTGAAGCCAATAAATCTCAACAGAAAGAAGCGTCTGTGTTGCGTTATATTGGTCAATTAGATGTCCTGAATAATGTTTTAGAGGTAAAATTAATATCAGAACCCAAAGCGTCACCTTTAGGGCAGTTAAAAGGATCTGATGCCATTTTTGAAATTTACACAGAGTCCTACAACTCACAACCTTTGGTTATACAAGGTGCAGGCGCAGGAGCTCAAGTAACTGCTCGTGGTGTTTTTGGCGATATCTTACGCCTTTCTAATACTTTAATTAAGAAAAATGCATAATAAAACAAGAACCAAAAATCACATAGAAACAGAAGCAATCCGTACACAAATAGAGCGTTCACAATTTTTAGAACATTCTAATCCTTTGTATTTAACATCGAGTTACATTTTTGAAGATGCTGAAGATATGCGTGCTTCATTTGCAGATGAAAAACAGCGAAACATTTACAGCAGGTACACAAATCCTAACAACTCAGAATTTGTTGATAAAGTATGCCGAATGGAAGGAGCAGAAAACGGTTACGCTTTCGCAACAGGAATGTCTGCTGTATTTTCAACATTTGCAGCTTTGTTAGATTCAGGAGACCACATTGTGTCCTGTCAAAGTATTTTTGGTTCTACACAAACCTTATTCAACAACATTCTTCCAAAGTGGAATATTTCAACAAGCTATTTTAGAATTAATGAAATTGACCGTATTGAAAGTTTAATTCAGCCCAACACCAAGATTCTTTATGCCGAAAGTCCTACAAATCCTGCAGTTGATATTTTAGACCTAAAATTATTAGGCGATTTAGCCAAAAAACATAACCTCATTTTTATAGTCGATAACTGTTTTGCGACACCATATTTGCAACAGCCAATTAAATTTGGCGCACATTTGGTCATTCATTCAGCAACAAAATTGATGGATGGACAAGGTAGAGTACTTGGTGGTGTAACGGTTGGAAGTTCAGAACTTATTCAAAAAATCTATTTATTTTCAAGAAATACAGGTCCTGCGCTTTCGCCTTTCAACGCTTGGATATTATCAAAAAGTTTAGAAACACTACCTGTTAGAGTAGAAAAACATTGTGATAATGCCTTGAGAATTGCTGAATTTTTAGAAGGTCACAACAAAGTGAATTTCGTAAAATATCCATTTCTAAAATCGCATCCTCAGTATCAATTGGCTCAGAACCAAATGAAACTTGGTGGCAATGTCGTTGCTTTTGAAATAAAAGGCGGCATTGATGCAGGACGAAATTTTCTCAACGCAATACAGCTTCTATCGTTGTCAGCAAACCTTGGCGATACCAGAAGTATTGTTACGCATCCTGCATCTACAACACACGCTAAGTTATCGGAAGAAGACCGACTTAAAACCGGAATTACAGGTGGACTTATCCGTGTTTCTGTTGGCTTAGAACATCCTGAAGATATTATTAATGACCTAAATCAAGCTCTAAACTAATGTCAGACATTTTCAAAATATTACAACACCGAATTTTAGTTTTAGATGGCGCAATGGGAACGATGTTGCAGCGCTATAATTTTACTGAAGACGATTTTCGTGGTTCAAGATTCAAAGATTTTAAACATCCATTAAAAGGAAATAACGATTTATTATCCTTAACTCAGCCAGAAGCTATTGCCGAAGTACATAGAAAGTATTTCGAAGCTGGCGCAGATATAGTTGAAACCAATACATTCTCTGGAACAACCATTGGTATGGCAGATTACCATATGGAAGATTTGGTATACGAATTAAATTTTGAATCGGCTAAAATAGCCAAACAAGTTGCTGAAGAATTCACAAAAGCCAATCCT
Organism: Winogradskyella sp.; assembly: GCA_002722255.1. Classification (GTDB taxonomy): domain Bacteria; phylum Bacteroidota; class Bacteroidia; order Flavobacteriales; family Flavobacteriaceae; genus Winogradskyella; species Winogradskyella poriferorum. Next base: position 126,852 of record PBLD01000008.1, read on the forward strand.
GAAAAACCGCGCTTTGTAGCAGGAAGCATCGGTCCAACAAACCGTACCGCAAGCTTAAGTCCAGATGTAAACAGACCAGAATATCGCGCAGTAACCTTTGATGAATTACGCATAGCTTATAAACAACAAGTTGAAGCTTTAATTGATGGCGGAAGCGATATTTTGTTAGTCGAAACTATTTTCGACACACTAAATGCCAAAGCAGCATTATTCGCTATTCAAGAAGTTAAGGAAGAACGTAATATTGACATTCCGGTTATGGTATCTGGAACCATTACTGATGCTTCTGGTAGAACCTTGTCTGGGCAAACTGTTGAGGCTTTTTTAATTTCAATATCACATATTCCGTTGTTAAGTGTTGGTTTTAATTGCGCACTTGGTGCAGACCAATTACAACCGTATTTAAAACGTTTATCTCACGAAACCGATTTTTACACTTCAGCACACCCAAACGCAGGATTACCAAATGCTTTTGGCGAGTATGACCAAACTGCCAAACAAATGCAACAGCTTATAGAAAACTACCTAAAAGATGATTTAATAAACATCATTGGTGGTTGTTGCGGTACAACACCAGAACACATAAAAGCGATTGCTGAAGTTGCTGCTAATTACAAACCACGTGTCATTCCTGCGTAGGCAGGAATCTCTTAATCTATGTCAATGAAAGAAAGTGACTGTAAGAAATACCTAAAACTATCAGGTCTAGAACCATTAATCATAACACCAGAAAGTAATTTTATAAACGTTGGCGAGCGCACTAATGTTACTGGTTCGCGTAAATTTTTACGATTAATAAAAGAAGAAAACTATGCCGAAGCATTAGATGTTGCGAGAGACCAAGTGAAAGGTGGCGCGCAAATCATAGATGTCAATATGGATGAAGGTATGCTTGACGGAAAACACGCAATGGTAACCTTCTTAAATCTTATCGCATCAGAGCCAGATATTGCACGCTTGCCCATAATGATTGACAGCTCAAAATGGGATATTATCGAAGCTGGTTTGCAAGTCGTACAAGGTAAATCGGTAGTGAATTCTATCAGTTTAAAAGAAGGCGAAACAACTTTTATTCATCACGCAAAACTTATCAAACGTTATGGTGCAGCTGTGATTGTTATGGCGTTTGATGAAGATGGTCAAGCCGATACTTATGAGCGTAGGATAGAAATCTGTAAACGCTCTTACGATATTTTGGTAAATCAAGTTCAATTTCCACCAGAAGACATCATTTTCGATCCAAATATTTTTCCTGTTGCAACCGGAATGGAAGAGCATCGTTTAAATGCTTTAGACTTTTTTAATGCCACAAAATGGATTAAAGAAAATCTACCTTATGCTAGCGTTTCTGGTGGCGTAAGTAACGTGTCGTTTTCATTTAGAGGAAACAATGTCGTGCGTGAAGCCATTAACGCAGCATTTTTATATCACGCGATTCAACACGGAATGAATATGGGAATCGTAAACCCAACTATGTTGGAAGTGTATGACGAAATTCCGAAGGATTTATTAGAACACGTTGAAGACGTACTTTTTGACAAACGAGATGATGCAACCGAACGCTTACTAGAATTTGCCGAAACCGTAAAAGGACAGAAAAAAGACGATGTAGCAAAGGTACAAGAATGGCGAAGCGAACCTTTGCAAGACCGTATTACGCATGCTTTAGTAAAAGGTATTGATGCCTTTATTGTTGAAGATGTTGAAGAAGCGCGACAAGTGGTAAACAAACCTATTCAAGTTATCGAAGGTCACTTAATGACCGGAATGAATGTGGTTGGCGATTTGTTTGGAAGCGGAAAAATGTTCTTGCCTCAAGTAGTAAAATCGGCTCGAGTGATGAAAAAAGCAGTCGCTTATTTACAGCCTTATATTGAAGCTGAAAAAGACGATTCGCAACGCTCTAACGGTAAAATTTTAATGGCAACTGTAAAAGGCGATGTGCACGATATTGGTAAAAATATAGTGAGTGTAGTTTTGGGTTGTAATAATTACGAGATTGTGGATTTAGGCGTAATGGTTCCGCCAGAAAAAATCATTGAAACCGCTAAAAAAGAAAACGTCGATGTCATTGGATTAAGCGGTTTAATTACACCATCGTTAGACGAGATGGTTTACGTTTCGCAAGAAATGGAAAAACAAGGATTTAATATTCCGTTGTTAATTGGAGGCGCAACAACATCAAGAGCGCATTCTGCGGTAAAAATTGCACCACATTATTCTAATACTGTTGTACACGTCAACGATGCTTCTAGAGCAGTTACTGTTGTTGGAAATCTGTTGCAGAAAGACAACAATGTTTACAAAGAACAGATTCGTGAGGAATACGAAAAATTCCGTGAGCAGTTTTTAAAACGTGGGAAACAAAAAGAATACCTCTCTATTGAAGAAGCGCGTGAGCGAAAGTTTAAAATCGATTGGAACACAACCGAAATTGTAAAACCAAAACAATTAGGAATACAAGATATTCAAGATTTTGATATTACGATTTTAGACGATTATATCGATTGGTCACCATTTTTTAGAAGTTGGGATTTACACGGAAAATATCCAGATATTTTAACCGACGACATCGTTGGTAAACAAGCAACCGAATTGTTTAAAGACGCTAAAGTCTTGCTTCAAAAAGTCTTTGATGAAAAGCTGCTGAAAGCAAAAGCGGTTTTTGGATTGTTTCCTGCAAATACTGTAAATGATGATGATATTGAGGTGATAATCGAAGATTGTCATGCTGAACTTGATTCAGCATCTAAAAAAGATTTCGATGGAGTTAATCTTGAGCGCAGTCGAAAGGTTGATTTAGTATCTAGCCAAACGCCAAACACCAAACACCAATTTCTAACCTTACGTCAGCAACTCAAAAAAAGAGAAGGCGTTCCAAACTTTGCATTAGCCGATTTTATCGCGCCTAAAGACATAGGAATTCAAGATTATATCGGTTGTTTTTGCGTGACTACAGGTTTTGGAACCGAGCAATTAGCTAAAGAATTTGAAGCGAATCACGACGATTATAATTCCATAATGATAAAAGCATTAGCCGATAGATTAGCTGAAGCTTTCGCAGAATATTTACACAAAGAAGTGCGTACAAAACATTGGAACTACGCTTCTGAAGAAAACTTAACCAACGAAGATTTAATTGCCGAAAGCTATAAAGGTATTCGTCCTGCACCAGGTTATCCAGCCTGTCCAGATCATTTAGAGAAAAAGACCATTTGGGATATTTTAAATGTCGAAGAAACTATTGGTGTGAAACTAACCGAAAGTCTTGCGATGTGGCCAGCAGCAAGTGTAAGCGGTTATTATTTTGCAAATCCAGAAGCTAAATATTTTGGCTTGGGAAAAATCACCGAAGATCAATTAGAAGATTATGCTAAACGAAGAAACATTAGTAAAGAAGAAGCTGAAAAATGGTTAAGCCCAAATTTGGCAGATTAGCTGAATTCCTGCGCAGGCAGGAATCTCAAATAAGATAAAATTAATAAGATACCTGCTTTCGCAGGCATTAGTATGAAAGTAACAGAACATTTAAAAAACGCTAACGGAAAAACTTTGTTTTCGTTTGAAATTTTACCGCCTTTAAAAGGGCAACATATCCAATCTATTTTTGATAATATTGATCCGTTAATGGAGTTTAATCCTCCATTTATTGATGTTACATACCATAGAGAAGAATATACGTATAAGGACGTAGGTAATGGGTTGCTTAAGAAACAAATTGTAAAGAAAAGGCCAGGTACCGTTGGGATTTGTGCAGCCATTCAGAATAAATACAATGTGGATGCTATTCCTCATATTTTGTGTGGTGGATTTACAAAAGAGGATACTGAGAATTTCTTAATAGATCTAGATTTCTTAGGCATTGATAATGTTATGGCTTTGCGTGGAGATGCTGTTAAAAGTGAAACTTATTTTAAACCAGAAAAAGATGGACATGCTTATGCTAGTGATTTGGTGTCTCAAATTGAAGATCTTAATAATGGAAAATATTTAGACGAAGAATTGCTTAATACTTGCGCTACTAACTTTTGTATTGGTGTTGGTGCATATCCTGAAAAACATATGGAAGCACCAAGTTTAGATAGTGATATTCACTTCCTAAAAAAGAAAATAAAAAATGGAGCGACCTACATTGTAACACAAATGTTTTTTGATAATAAAAAATATTTTGATTTTGTAGATAAATGCCGAAAAGAAGGGATTACAGTGCCAATTATTCCAGGGTTAAAACCTATTGCAACCAAAAAACAGTTGAATTTAATTCCACATCGTTTTCATGTAGATTTACCAGAAGAATTAATTATAGAGGTGGTAAAATGCAAAGACAATGCTGCTGTAAGACAAGTTGGAATTGAGTGGTGTATTGAGCAATCTAAAGAGCTTCAAAAAGCTGGTATTCCTGTGCTTCATTACTATTCTATGGGAAAAAGTGATAACATTAAAGTGATAGCTTCGGAGGTGTTTTAAGGAAATGTCTTTGGTTACATAAGGGTAACATTAATGTTATAGAATAATAATTTCTTAACCATTTATTGCTTTATTGCTAAAATTTAGAAAAGAGATATTATAGAAATTTGTAGCAAAACCAAATCACATGAAAAAGTATAAATTAGAAGTCGGTTTTGCATTAAAGTTAATGGCAATAACTCTGTTATCTTTAGTTGCTACGTTGTTTTTAAATTAAATATTCTGTTACTTTTGCCAGTAACCAATTTTTTATGAAGTACTGGCTTACAGTTTTTGCATTTTTGTTTGGATTATTGTTGTTTTCTCAAAATAATAATAACACAAATTCATACTTAGATATCAATTATTTCTCAGGGAATATTGCGCTTCACAATAACGATATTCTTCATCTTATCAAAGGTCATCCTGAAGGTGTTATTCTAAGCTGGAATAAAAAAACCTTTGGAGAGGAAGCGTGGCAACAACGTTTTAATTATCCAGATTATGGAGCATCGTTTATTTATCAAGATTTAAAGAATGATGTACTTGGTGAAAATTACGGCCTCTATGCACATTATAATTTTTACTTTTTCAAACGGAATTTAATGTTTAGAATTGGTCAAGGTGTTGCCTATAATACCAATCCTTACGATAAGTTAGATAACCATAAAAACATTGCTTTCGGATCGCATTTACTGAGTTCTACATACGTAATGCTTAATTATAAAAAAGAACGTTTGTTTAAGAGGTTTGGCTTACAAACAGGTTTGTCTTTAATTCATTATTCTAATGCCAATGTAAAAGCGCCAAACACCAGCGTTAATTCAATGGCTTTTAATTTAGGGTTAACCTATAATTTAGATGAAGATGATACCGAATATATAGATAATCTAAACGATGAAAAATTCACAGAACGTATAAAATACAATATAGCATTTAGAAGCGGAATTAACCAAAGCGATATTATTGGCAGTGGGCAATATCCTTTTTATATAGTTTCGGCTTATGCGGACAAACGTTTAAGTCATGTTAGTGCAGTTCAGTTTGGTGCAGAAGTGTTTTTTTCTAATTTTTTAAAAGAGCTGATTTACTATCAATCGGTGTCTTTTCCTGAATTAGATGTTACTGGAGATGAAGATTATAAACGTGTGGGATTATTTGTGGGTCACGAGTTGTTTATCAATAAAATGTCTGTAGAATCGCAAGTTGGTTACTATGTGTATTATCCTTACGATTTTGAAGGAAGAATGTACTTGAGAATTGGTTTAAAACGCTATTTTGGTAAGAAATTCTTTGGAGCTGTAACCTTGAAATCTCATGGCGCAAAAGCAGAAGCTGTTGAATTTGGAATTGGAGTGAGATTGTAAATTTGTCATTCCTGAGTTGGTCACTGAGCGAAGTCGAAGTGAGGCAGGAATCTATTTTAGATATGAAGAAAATAATTTATTTATTGGTTTTTCTAGTTTTTGCTTGCAACAGCGAAGATGCTAACGATTGCTTTCAAACATCAGGAACTATAGTGCAACAAGAAATTGATGTTGTTGACTTTGAAAGAATTTTGGTGAATAGAGATATAGAATTAATCATTACCGAAGCACCAGAGTATAAAGTTACTATTGAAACAGGTGAAAACTTAATCAATGATGTAAAGGCTGAGGTTATTGGAGATAGATTAGTGCTTACAGATGATAATAATTGTAACTATGTAAGAGACTATGGTATTACAAAAATTTATGTTGAAGCGCCAAATCTTACAGAAATAAGAACATCTTCGCAGTATGAAATTTCATCAAATGGCGTGTTAACATATCCTAGTTTAAGATTATTCTCAGAAGATTTTAATGAAGCCACAGATTTTACTGTTGGTGATTTTAGATTGTCTATAAATTCAGAGAGCTTACGTATTACTTCAAATAATATTTCATCATTTTATATTAATGGTGAAGTAGATAATTTGTTTGTTGGTTTTTTCTCAGGTTCTGGACGTTTTGAAGGTGAAAATTTAATCGCTCAGAATGTAGAGATAAGTCATCGTGGTAGTAATGATATGATTGTAAACCCTATACTATCCTTAACAGGTATCATAAGAGGAACAGGAGATGTCATTGTAATTAACCAACCTCCTTTGGTTGATGTCGAAGAAATCTATATTGGAGAGTTGATTTTTGATTGATTTAATTACATAAATGAAAGCGATAGAAAACTTAGATGATTTGCATAATTTATTTTTTAGTGAATGGTTATTGCCATTTGTTGAATTAAAAAACACAGATTTAATTTTAGAATCTAATTTTATATTATTTAACTACGTCAAGAATTTTGGAGCTTCAATTCCGAAAAACAATAATCAAGACCACTTAGAAATCAATCAAAATTCAAATAAATTTGAGTTAATAAATTTTATTGCTGAAAATTCTGGAAATTGGAATATTGCAGTTAGTAAAAAAACAGAAGAGATCTACACTAACGAACATTGGCTGTACACAAATAGTAATTTTTCGGAATATAAAAAATTGAATTTTGGAATTGAAGAATGTCTGATAACCTTTAGTCTACAGGAGATTTATTTTGCTTTTTGTGAGAATAATGTAGAAATAAAATCAGAATTAAATCTAGAACCACTGTGGGTTAACAAAAGATATAATTCAATAGAAAGAACTCACAGTTTTTTCTATGATTCTGAATTAAAAGCGCTCAAATTAGTTCATAGCGAAAACAATTTTGATAATATCGCATTTATAAGACCTAATTAGCTTAATAATAAATTTTCATACTTCTTGAGTATGGTGATTCCTTCCCTCTGGGAAGGCAAGGATAGGCTTTTATTAACTCGTTAATTCCCTAAACAAACTCTCTAAACTTGCATTTTTTTGATTCAGCTGAAGAATCTTCAGTTCATTATCGTGAGCAAAATCAAAAACATGAGAGCGCATATCTTCTTTGGTGGAAAAAGTAATTTCGTAAACAAAATTATAAATGTTTTTTACAGAGGCAACTTTAGGTAAACGTAATAGAAAGGCTTCTTCAACACGATAGTCAAACTCAACAATAATAACTTGTTCTTGTCCTTCTCTGAGATCTTTGAGGTACTTGTCTGCAACAACTTCGCCTTTGTTAATGATTATGACACGATCGCACATGGCTTCAACCTCTTGCATGATGTGCGTAGATAAAAAAACGGTTTTTTCTTTTCCTATATCTCTAATTAGATTTCTAATATCTACCAGCTGGTTAGGGTCTAAGCCTGTAGTTGGCTCATCTAAGATTAAAACATCAGGATTGTGTAGTAGTGCGTTTGCCAGACCAACACGTTGCCTGTAACCTTTAGAAAGTTGCCCTATTTTTTTATGCGCCTCTGGTGTTAATCCAGTAAGTTCGATTACCTCGTCAATTCTAGATTTTGGTGTGCCATACACATTGGCATTAAAGTTTAAATATTCTTTTACATAAAGATCTGTGTAAAGCGGATTGTGTTCTGGTAAGTAACCAACACTTTTCTGAACGTTTTTTTTGTCCTCCGTAACATCAAATCCGTTCACGTTTGCATTGCCTTCGGAAGCTTCAATATACGTAGTAAGAATCTTCATCATTGTCGATTTTCCGGCACCATTTGGGCCCAAAAAACCTACAATCTCAGCATCGTTCACTTTAAAAGAAACGTTGTTTAATGCTTTTTGATCTTTATATAATTTTGAAATATTATTGACTTCAATAGACATAATTCAGAATATTTAATCAAAAATAACTAATATCTAATACCACACATTATTTATTATAAAATCTTTAAAATTTTGTGCACAACTCAAAAAAGGTATAGCAACAATTTTGATTTGTAAAAATATTATTTACTTTAGCCACAGAATATTATGAAACACATAGCTAAAACATATTATAACTGGTTTTATTTCTTTTTTAACGGAAGAAACGAGGCTTAGTATGTTTTAGTGAATAAAATATAAGTTTTAAAAAGTCTCGAATTATTCGAGACTTTTTCTTTTTTAATCCTTTTGATTGAAAAAGTCCTGAACTGGTTTCAGGATCTCATTAAATAATTGTTAGATTGACAAAACCAATAGCCATACAAGGAATAAGAGGATCATTTCATCACGAGGTGGCCCAAAAGTACTTCAGCTCTANAGCAGAAGTNATTGAGTGNATGTCTTTTGATANTGCTGTNGANAANNTATTACAANANNAGTACNGATANNATGGTNATGGCNTTAGANAATTCTATAGCAGGTTCNATAATTCCTAATTACGCACTNATAGATAATCATAANNTNAGTATTGTNGGTGAGTATTATTTNGATATTCANCANAANTTANTNGCNTTAAAAGGNGAAACNTTAGCAACTATNAANGAAGTGCACTCGCATCCAATGGCNTTNTTACAATGTAAANNNTTCTTTAAGGATTATCCNCANATNAAGTTGGTAGAAGCAAAAGATACNGCAGANGTNGCTAAGCAANTTNCANAAGATNNTATTAAAGGNATCGCAGCTATAGCAAGNAAAAATGCAGCAANTTTNTATCANTTAGATNTNTTGGCNGANAGCATTCAAACCATAAAACATAACGAAACACGCTTTGTNATTGTTANGCGAGAAAATAANAACCTTGAACGAAAAGGAATNAATAAGGCATCNNTAAAATTTGAATTNGATCATAAACGTGGTAGTTTAGCTACAATACTCAATGTAATGAGTGATTGTAAACTAAACCTAACTAANATNCAATCCTTNCCAAAAATNGAGACNCCTTGGAAGTATGCCTTCTTTGTAGANGTTACTTTNGATACACTATAANGANTANGAAAANGCATANGCNATTATGCAGATTATGGCNGAGAATTTTAAAGTGTTAGGTGAATATAAAAATGCAAAAACATGATTGAAGTAGCCAANCGNTTNAAACATGTNNAAGAATANTACTTTTCTAAAAANTTAAGAGAAGTNGCNTTTTTGCAATCTCAAGGAAAACCTATTATCAACCTTGGTATTGGNAGNCCAGATTTAGANCCNCCTTTTAAAGCNACNATGCTTTTAAAAGATAGCTTGGATGAAGAAGGAGCTAACAAATACCAGAGTTACCAAGGTTTACCAGAGTTAAGAGAAGAGATTGCCAATTTTTACAAAAAACATTACAAAGTAAATCTAAGTGGGCAAACTGAGGTGTTACCACTTTTAGGAAGTAAAGAAGGTATAATGCATATCTCTATGGCTTTTTTAAATCCAGGTGATGAGGTTTTGATTCCAAATCCAGGATATCCAACATATTCTGCGGTAACTAAATTGTTAGAAGCAAAACCAGTTTTTTACGATTTAAAGGAAGATAACCATTGGTTGCCAGATTTTATTGCTTTAGAACGCTTAGATCTTAGTAAGGTAAAAATCATGTGGATTAGTTATCCGCATATGCCAACAGGAGCTAATGCACCAAACAAGTTTTATGACGAAGTTATAGCCTTTGGAAGGCGACACAATATTTTAATAGTAAACGATAATCCATATAGTTTTATTCTAAACAAAAAACCTATCAGTATCATGCGTTATAACCATGCAAAGGACGTTTGTTTGGAGTTAAATTCATTCAGTAAAACCTTTAATATGGCAGGTTGGCGAGTAGGTATGCTTGTAGGAAGTTACGAGCATCTTAATGCAGTGCTTAAGGTGAAAAGTAATATGGATTCAGGAATGTTTTATGCCATTCAAAAAGGAGCGATAGAAGCCTTAAAATGTTCAGATATGTGGTTTGTAAGTTTAAATAGTGTTTACGAACAAAGACGAGAGCTTATCTGGAAACTTGCAGAGGCTTTAAACTGCACCTATGACGAATATGCAACAGGTATGTTTGTTTGGGCAAAATTACCACCACATTTAAAGTCTGAAGAATTTACCGATTTAGTGTTAAAAGAACATTCAATATTTATAACACCAGGAACGGTTTTTGGAAGTAATGGTGAAGGCTATGTGCGTTTTTCATTATGCTCTCCAGAAGAACAAATAAAAGAAGCGATAGCGCGAGTTTAGATAGATGAAACAGGTATTTATCATAGGAGTAGGATTAATAGGAGGAAGTTTTGCCTTAGATATAAAAAAGCGAAATCCAGAATGTGTTGTGTATGGTATAGACAAGAGCGAAGCGCATTTAGATAAAGCAAAAACTCTGGGTATTATAGATAAAAAGGCTACTTACGAAGATTTAAGTACAGCAGACGTTGTTATAGTTGCCATACCTGTAGATGCTACTTTAGAAGTGTTGTCAAAAGTATTAGATCTGGTTTCGGATGAGACCGTTGTGTTTGATGCTGGTTCAACCAAAGAAGATATTTGTCTTAAGGTGAAAAATCATCCAAAGCGTAGAAATTTTTTAGCAGCACATCCTATTGCTGGTACAGAATTTTCAGGACCTGATGCAGCAATTCATAATTTATATAACAACAAGACAAATATTATTTGTGAAGTAGAAGAAACTGCTTTCAAACTTCAAGAAAAAGCATTAAAACTGTTTGCTGATTTAGGAATGCGTATTCGTTATATGAACCCTAAGGCGCNCGACAAACATATAGCCTATGTGTCGCATCTTTCGCATATAAGCTCTTTTATGTTGGGCAAAACAGTGATAGAAAAAGAGAAAAACGAACGCGATATTTTTGATATGGCAGGCAGTGGTTTTGCAAGTACGGTACGTTTGGCAAAAAGTTCACCAGCCATGTGGACACCAATTTTTAAACAAAATAAAACTAATGTTATTGAAACTTTAGATGAATATATAGATAACCTAAAGCATTTCAAGAAGTTAATGTTAGAAGATAACTTTGAGGCAGTTTTCAAGGAGATGGAAACCACCAACCATATAAAAGATATATTAAACGGAATAGAATAAAATTAAGAAAAAGAAGATTAATAGTAAGATGGAAAACAAGAAAGAATTGAGAAACTGGTTAGATGCTTTTAATTTAGATCATCCACTGGTAATTGCTGGACCTTGTAGTGCTGAAACAGAACAGCAGGTTTTAAAAATTGCACATCAGCTAAAAGATAGCGATGCCACTGTTTTTAGAGCAGGTATTTGGAAACCAAGAACACGTCCTGGTAATTTTGAAGGAGTAGGAGCGCTTGGGTTAAAGTGGCTTCAAAAAGCAAAAGAAGAAACAGGCATGCTTATTACTACAGAAGTAGCTAATGCCAACCATGTAGAATTGGCTTTAAAGCACGATGTAGATATCCTTTGGATAGGTGCTCGTACAACTGTGAGTCCTTTTATAGTACAAGATATTGCAGATGCATTAAAAGGAACAGATAAGCCTGTATTAATTAAAAACCCAGTAAACCCAGATTTATCTTTGTGGTTAGGCGCAGTAGAGCGTTTTTATACAGCAGATGTTAAGAATTTAGGTGTTATTCACAGAGGATTTTCAACTTACGAAAAAACACGTTATAGAAATAATCCAGAGTGGCAAATTGCAGTAGATTTACAAAACCGTTTTCCGGATTTACCATTAATTTTAGATCCATCTCATATTGCTGGTCGTAGAGATATAATTTTCGACTTAAGTCAAACAGCATTGGATCTAAATTATGATGGTTTAATGATAGAAACACACCACGACCCAGATAATGCTTGGAGTGATGCTGCACAGCAAATCACACCACAAACTTTAATAAAGTACACGGAAGATCTGCGAATAAGAAAAGAAGTAGGTGATGCAACAGAGTTTAAAAACAAGATAAATACGCTAAGAACTAAAATAGATGTTATTGATCATCAGTTAATTGAAATCTTAGGGAAGCGTATGCAAGTAGCAGATGAAATTGGTAACTTGAAAAAGAAGCACAACGTTGCAGTTTTGCAAAATAAGCGTTGGAATGAGATTTTGGGCAAAATGATTTTACAGGGAGAGGAAAAGAATTTAAGCGAAGAATTTATTCTTAGAATGTTTAAAGCTATCCATCAAGAATCGATTAATCATCAGGAGGAGATTATTAATCGCTAAAAATAAAAAAGGCTCGCAATTGCGAGCCTTTTTTATTTATGTTATATGCTACGTTTAAAGGTATATCGTGTAATAAAAATACCTTGTCCATCCCCTTTTCCTCCAGAACTCTCAACTCCAGTATTAATAAATGCTAATTCCCAACCTTCGGCAATCATCGTATTAACTTTAGATGTCATCACTGCGTCATTAGCAGCTATGTTTTGAAAACGAATTCCACCAAGATTATAGAAGTTAAGTAATTTAGTTTCTTCATAATCTTTTACTCTTATTTCACTTCGCTTAGATTTATTCTTTTCATCTTTATCTTTATCACCAGATCTTACAGTTGTAAACTCTTTGTAGTCTTTAGACTCATTTGCAGATATCATTCTAGAACGGCCTAAACCATTAGGAACAATAGATTCTACAACGGTAACCACTTTGTACTCTACTTGAGCTGGTTTGTTGTCGTTAGAGTCTTCTTTGTTGATAAAAGAAAATGAAATTAGTCCTACAGCAATTGCTGCGATAAATAAAAAATTTTTTTTCATGATTGTTGATTTTTGTTTTATGCTTTAAAGTAAAGACTATTTTGGTTAAAAGTTGTTACTTTGCTATTATTTTAATTACTGAATGACAGGAACAGTTTATAAATCTACCGGAAGTTGGTATACCGTTAAGACAATGAACGGTAAATTTTATGAGTGCAGAATAAAAGGCAGATTTAGAATTCAAGGTATAAAAAGTACCAATCCTATTGCTGTTGGCGACAAAGTAGAGTTTGAGTTAGAAACCAAAAATAATACCGAAACAGGTGTTATACATCGCATAGAAGAGCGCAGCAACTACATTGTTAGAAAATCAGTAAACTTATCCAAGCAAACGCATATCATTGCAGCAAATGTGGATCAAGTGTTTTTATTGGTTACTATAGATAATCCACCAACGTTTACCAGTTTTATAGATCGCTTTTTGGTTACTGCAGAAGCATATTCGGTAAACACAGTCTTGGTGTTTAATAAAATAGATACTTACGATAACGAAAAGATGTTAGAAGTAAAGTATCTGCAAAGTATCTATAAAAAAATAGGATACGAGTGTATTGAAATATCAGCAGCCACAGGACATAATATTGAAAAGATAAAAGCCTTGATGATAGGTAAGGTGAGTATGTTTTCTGGTCATTCTGGTGTGGGTAAATCTACTCTGGTTAATGCTATAGAGCCTTCATTAGATCTAAAAACCAAAGCCATATCAGAACAGCATATGCAAGGACAACATACAACTACTTTTGCGGAGATGTTCGATTTAAGTTTTGATGCCAAAATTATAGATACACCAGGTATTAAAGGTTTTGGTGTTGTAGATATGGAAAAGGAAGAGGTAGGCGATTATTTTCCTGAGTTTTTTGCTTTAAAACAAGATTGTAAATTCAATAATTGTTTGCACTTAAAAGAACCAAAATGTGCGGTTAAAGAGGCTTTAGAAAATGACGAAGTGTCTTATTCTAGATACCGTAGCTATATTCAAATTCTAGAAGGAGATGAAGAGCATTACAGAACAGATAATTGGGATAACGAATGAAAATAGTAATTCAAAGAGTCTCTGAGGCTTCAGTAGTTATTAACCAAAAGCAAATTGCTTCAATAGAGCACGGACTTTTAATTTTATTAGGTATTGTTGATGAAGATACCCAAGAGGATATTGATTGGTTATGTAACAAAATTGTAAATCTTCGAATTTTTCCAGACGAAAATGGCGTTATGAATACTTCGCTTTTAGATGCTGGTGGTAACATTATCGTGGTTAGTCAATTCACCCTTCACGCAAGTACAAAAAAAGGAAACAGACCAAGTTATATAAAGGCAGCAAAACCAGATGTTGCAATTCCGCTTTATGAAAATTTTGTTTCAACCTTACAAAATAACTTAGGAAAACCAATACAAACAGGTGAGTTTGGTGCAGACATGAAAGTACAACTTGTTAACGATGGGCCTGTAACCATTATTATAGATTCTAAGAATAAAGAATAGCTTAAGAGGGTTTAAAATATTAACCGTTTGTCGAATATTAATTAATTGTAGGGATTTTAATACATAAAATATTTGATGAACTAATTTTACTTTTTATATTGTGCTGCCAATCAATTCAATATAAATACTGCATGAAATATATTTCCGCAGCAATATTCCTATTAATCACTATTGCTGGTTTTTCACAATCTGAAGATTTATATAAATCCGAAACAATTCCACCCGAATTAAAAACAAAGGCAAATGCCGTTGTAAGACTTAATGATATCAATGTTGTTGTAACTTCTAAGGATGAGCTAAGCATTATAGAAAAGCGAATAGTTACCGTTTTAAACGAAAAAGGGAATTCTGCTGTTGGTGCTTACGCAAGTTATGATAAGTACAACAAAATAAAAAAAATTGAAGCTAGAATTCTAAATGAAGCTGGCGAAGAAATAAAAAAGTTTAAGAAACGAGATTTTATGGATAGAAGTGCTGTAGATGGTGGTACATTGTACTCAGATTCTAGGGTGCTTTTAATGGGATACACACCAGCAACATATCCTTATACTGTAGAGTTTTATTATGAAATTGAATCGTCTAATACAGCTGCAATACCAACTTGGAGGCCTATTACTGGCTATTATGTAGGTGTAGAAAAAGACATCTATAATTTACAAGATAATGCAGATTTAGGTTTAAGGTTTAAAGAAAAAAATCTTCAAGATTATAATATAACAAAGAGTAATTCTTCTACATCTTTAAGTTATACTTTAGAAAATGCATTGCCCATAGCACCAGAGGATTTAAGTCCGTCATATTATAATTATTACCCACAGGTATTAGTTGCAATGGAGAATTTTTCATTTTATGGTGTAGAAGGAAAAGCAAAAAACTGGTTAGAATTTGGAGACTGGATAAACGACGCTTTGCTAGAAGGAAGAAACGAAGTTACAGATGAAACAAAACAAGAAGTTTTAGGTATAACAGCAAACCTTGATGATCCTATAGAAAAAGCTAAAGCAGTTTTTCAATTTGTTCAAGAAAATACCAGATATATAAGTGTACAGGTTGGTATAGGTGGAGTGCAGCCAATACCAGCATTAGAAGTAGATCAATTAAAGTACGGAGACTGTAAAGGGTTAACTAACTATACCAAGTCTTTGTTAGAAGTAGTGGGAGTAACATCTTATTACTGCGTTGTAGAAGCAGGTAAAGAAATTATAGATTTAGAAGACGATTTTGCTTCCTTAGAGCAAGGAAATCATATCATTTTAGCAATTCCTACAGATAATGAGACCGTTTGGTTAGATTGTACGAGTCAACTACATCCCTTTAATTTTATCGGAGATTTTACGGACAACAGAAATGTGTTAGTGGTAAAACCTAATGCTAGTGAGATTGTAAAGACAAAGTTATATGTAGATAGTTTAAATTATCAGTTAACTACAGCAAATGTTAAATTAGAAGCTAATGGTAGTCTTACTTCTAAAATTAATAGAAAAACAAGAGGCTTGCAGTACGATAATCGATTTTATATAGAACGAAGATCAAATGATAAGGTAAATGAATACTACAAATATCACTGGAGTTATATTAATAACTTAGAGATTTTGGGTTATAAGTTTCATAATAATAAAGTTGATGTAGAGTTTACAGAAGATATAGATGTAGAAGCAAGCACTTATGCCTCTGTTTCTGGTGATAGGTTGCTCTTTAAACCCAATGTATTCAATCAAAACTCTTACGTGCCAACTAGGTATAGGTCTAGAAAAATGCCAATAGATATATCACGTGGTTATATGGACGAAGATGTTTTTAAAATAGAAATCCCAGAGGGTTTTGAGATAGAGGCTTTGCCAGAAAATATAGATATTAAGAACAAATTTGGCGAATACCACTTTAAAATCAGTACTTCAGACAATATAATTATTTACAAAAGAAAGTTGTTCTTAAAAAAAGGGCAATACCCTAATACAGATTACAAAAATTACAGAGATTTTAGAAAACATATCTCTAAAGCCGATAACTCTAAAATAGTATTAAAATCAATCAAATAATCATGATTAAAAACATTTATTTACTTCTTTTCATTCTAAGTTTTACTCAATTTTCATTTTCACAAGAGATAGAGTTTGGAGAAGTATCCAAAGAAGAATTATCAGAAAAATTTTATGATAAAGATTCATCAGCTAATGCAGTAATACTTTATAAAAAATTAAGGACGTTTTATGGAGCAAATGCATCTTCTGTAGAACTGGTTACAGAGGTTCATGAAAGAATTAAAATCTATAATAAAGAAGGATTTGATAAAGCTACAATAACTGTAAATTTATTCAAAAGCCGATCGAGTAAAGAGCGAATAAGTAAGATAAAAGCATATACCTATAACTTAGAAAACAACAAAATCGTTGAAACCAAATTAGAAAAAAATCAGGTTTTTGAAAATGAATATAGCTATAACTACAAGCAAGTTAAGTTTACAATGCCAAATGTAAAAGAAGGTTCAGTTATAGATATAACTTACAAGATTACATCTCCTTTTGTTCTATCTATAGATGAGCTAAAATTGCAGTACGATATTCCTATTAAGCACATTGAAGCAGAAATACATACTCCCGATGGTTATAACTTTAGAACAAAAGTGAAAGGAAATATTAGCTTTTTTCCTCAGCATTCTAGAAAGAGATCAACTGCATTAGATATGACTATGGATATACAAAACTATACTTTAAAAGATGTGCCAGCATTAAAAGAAGAAGCTTTTGTAGATAACATTAATAATTATAGAGCAGGTGTTATGTTTGAGCTGATATCTATCGTAACACCATCAATAAATAGATATTATGCACAAAATTGGGGAGATGTAGCAAAGACCATAGGTAGTGATGATGATTATAAAAATGAATTGGACAAAACCAATTCCTTTGATGATGAATTGGATATTTTAATTTCAGACAATCAAACAGAAATAGATAAAATGAAATCTATTTTTAAGTATGTAAAAGATAATATTCAATGGAATGGTATTGATGGAAAATATTTTTACAATGGCATAAGAAAAACCCTAAAAGAGAAAAAAGGAAATGTTGCAGATATTAATCTAACGCTTGTAGGAATGTTAAGGTATGCAGGCATTGATGCAAATCCGTTAATTATTAGCACAAAAGAAAACTCAATTCCTTTTTTTCCAACTGTAGATAGATTAAATTATGTTTTAGCCTATGCAGTTATAGATGAAGAGCAATACTTCTTAGATGCAACAGACGAGTTTAGCGATGTTAATGTTTTGCCTTTAAAAGATTACAATTGGCAAGGAGTTTTGGTGGATAACAATAAAATGGTTTGGAAAAAAGTAGCCATAAGAGAACCAGAAACCGGAATAACACAATACATGGTTAATGCCAGTATAAGTGAAGACGGAGCCTTAGAAGGAAATGTGATGTCTAGACATACAAACCATAAAGCTTATAGTTTTAGAAATAATTATAATAGCGAAGATTTAGATGCTTACCTTACTGAGAAGGAGGAAGGATTAGAAAATATTGAAATATCTAATTATAAAGCTCAAAATGCAGAGACTTATGAAGGTTTTGTTTCAGAATCCTATGATTTTTATAAAGAAGAAGGAGCAGACGTTATAAATGATAAATTATATATTGCACCTATGTTGTTTTTAAAATCCACGGAGAACCCTTTTAAGTTAGACGAAAGAGAATACCCAATAGATTTTGGGTACCCTCTAAAAGAGCGTTATATGATAAATATTGCTATTCCCGAAAATTATACGGTAGAGTCAGCTCCAGAACCAATGATTTTAAAGCTGCCAGAAGATCTTGGTACATTTCAGTTATCTAACAAGGTTTTAGGAAACAAAATACAGCTATCTGCTTCAGTAGAATTAAATAAAGCTCTGATGGGTCCAGAAACTTATGTATATTTAAAAGAGTTCTTTAATCAAATGCTTAATAAGCAAAAAGAACAAGTCGTATTAACAAAAGTGAAATAATGAACATTAAGGACGCACAAAAAGAAGTAGATAATTGGATTAAAGAACATGGTGTAAGATACTTTAATGAGCTTACCAATATGGCGCAATTAACAGAAGAAGTTGGTGAAGTAGCGCGTATTATAGCAAGGCGTTATGGAGAGCAGAGTGAAAAGGAAAGTGACAAAGACAAAGATTTAGGAGAAGAACTTGCAGATGTTGTATTTGTAGTCCTCTGCTTAGCTAACCAAACAGGTATAGATTTGCAAGCTGCTTTTGATAAGAAAATGGATAAAAAAGCAAAACGAGATCACGACAGACATCATAATAATGAAAAATTGAAGTAGTTTTGTTTCTGCTAAAAGAAGAAAACTACATGAATATTCAAATTCTCAAATCGTCTAAAACAAGTTCAACATCTTCTGTAACAATAACAGGGTCAAAAAGTGAATCTAACCGTTTACTTTTATTAAAGGCAATGT
The DNA here is from genome assembly GCA_002722255.1 of Winogradskyella sp. Taxonomy (GTDB): domain Bacteria; phylum Bacteroidota; class Bacteroidia; order Flavobacteriales; family Flavobacteriaceae; genus Winogradskyella; species Winogradskyella poriferorum. Next base: position 145,758 of record PBLD01000008.1, read on the forward strand.
ATCCTACAATAGATATAGAAAATGTATCTAATTCAGATGATTCTGTACTGATGCAAAAAGCGCTTCAAAGCCCCAATGCACCTATAATAGATATACACCATGCTGGTACAGCAATGCGTTTTTTAACGGCATATTTATCGATTCAAGAAGGTAGAGAAGTAGTTTTAACAGGCTCATCCAGAATGAAAGAGCGTCCAATAGGAATTCTAGTAGATGCGCTAAGACAATTAGGTGCAGATATTCAATATATAGAAAATGAAGGTTTTCCTCCACTCACTATCAAAGGGAAAAAATTAACCGAATCAAAAGTAACTCTCAAAGCCGATGTTAGTAGTCAATATATCTCGGCTTTGCTACTTATAGCATCTAAGTTAGAAAACGGATTAGAGCTCACTTTAGATGGGAAAATAACCTCTGTTCCTTACATAAAAATGACATTAGGACTGTTAAATGAGATTGGAGTAGAAACATCATTTAATAATAATGTAGTCAAAGTAAAGCCAAAAACCACTCAGGTAAAGCCTCAAACTTTGGTGGTTGAGTCAGATTGGTCTTCAGCCTCATATTATTTTAGTATTGTTGCATTAAGTGATATTGGTACAGAAATAAAATTATCTTCTTACAAAAAGAATTCACTGCAAGGTGATTCGGTTTTGTCAGGGTTATATAAAGAGTTTGGTGTAGCAACAAGTTTTGAAAATAACTCTATAACCCTAAAGAAAGTTCAAAAAACAGATAGTAGTAAAATCATAGAGTTTGATTTGAGAAATGCTCCAGACATAGCTCAGACAATTGCAGTAACGGCATTTGGACTTGGATTGGAGAGTGAATTAACAGGTTTACATACGTTAAAAATCAAAGAAACCGACAGATTAGTGGCTCTTAAAACTGAGTTAGAAAAGTTTGGAGCAGAAGTCGCAATTACAGACGAGTCGTTGCATTTAAAATCTTCTGATAATATTAAAAGTAACATCTCCGTGGACACTTACAATGACCATAGAATGGCAATGGCATTTGCGCCTTTAGGCTTAAAGACTACACTAAAAATTAACGATCCAAAAGTTGTGAGTAAATCTTACCCAGAGTTTTGGAATGACCTCGATTCTATAGGCTTCAAAATAAAATAAACCGTTAATTACTTGACAAGGCCTGTTTTGAGATTGTATATTTGCAACTTCAAAAAAATAAACAATCACAAATGAAATTATCAAATTTTAATTTTGACCTTCCAGAAGAACTATTAGCTGAACATCCTGCAGAGCACAGAGATGAGTCTCGATTAATGGTTTTAGACAGAGCTAATCAAACAATCGAGCACAAACTTTTTAAAGATGTTATAGATTACTTTGATGAAGGTGATGTGATGATAATGAATAACACTAAGGTTTTTCCTGCCAGATTATATGGTAATAAGGAAAAAACAGGTGCTCGTATCGAAGTTTTCTTATTGAGAGAATTAAACCAAGATCAACGCCTTTGGGACGTATTGGTAGATCCTGCTCGTAAGATAAGAATTGGTAATAAACTTTACTTCGGTGACGACGAAACATTAGTAGCTGAGGTTATAGATAACACAACATCTAGAGGTCGTACATTACGTTTCTTGTATGATGGTTCATATAATGATTTCAGAAGAAAATTAACTGAATTAGGTGAAACTCCACTTCCTAAGTACATTAAAAGAGGTGTAGAGCCAGAAGATGAAGAGCGTTACCAAACAATATATGCAAAAAACGAAGGAGCTGTAGCAGCACCAACAGCAGGTCTACACTTTTCTAAGCACTTGTTAAAGCGTTTAGAAATTAAAGGTGTTGAAATGGCTGAGGTAACTTTACATGTAGGCTTAGGAACATTTAATCCTGTTGAAGTAGAGGATCTTTCTAAGCACAAAATGGATAGCGAAGAGATTGTAATTAGCCAACAAGCTGCAGACATAGTAAACAATGGTATAGAGCGTAAAAAACGTGTATGTGCTGTGGGTACAACCTCAATGCGTACAATAGAAAGTTCGGTATCATCTAATGGTAGACTAAATGCTTATGAAGGCTGGACAAACAAATTTATTTTCCCGCCATATGATTTTAGTATCGCTAATTGTATGATTACTAATTTTCATACACCAAAATCTACGTTACTTATGATGATTTCTGCATTTGCAGGACACGATTTTGTAAAGCGTGCTTATGAAGAAGCTGTAAAAGAAAAATATAGATTCTATTCTTATGGTGATGCTATGCTAATCATCTAATAAAGAATTTAAAGTTATTTTAAGCCTCTACTCGCATTAAACAAAGAGTAGAGGTTTTTTGTTTCTAGAAATAGATGAAGTTACAAATGCCTATTTTTGCACAATATGGATAAGAAAAAGAAAGATATACGAGCACTTACAAAGGATCAACTAAGAGAATTTTTTGTAGAACAAGGTGATAAAGCATTTCGAGGAAATCAAGTATACGAATGGTTGTGGCAAAAATCGGCTCATAGTTTCGAAGATATGACCAATATATCTTTGCAAACACGCCAAATGTTAGAGGATAACTTTGTAATAAACCATATAAAAGTAGATCAGATGCAACGTAGTTCGGACGGCACTATAAAGAATGCCGTTAGACTTCATGATGATTTAATAGTAGAATCTGTATTGATACCAACTGCAACGCGTACAACAGCATGTGTGTCCTCGCAAGTTGGGTGTAGTTTAGATTGTAAGTTTTGTGCTACTGCTAGGTTAAAGCGTATGCGAAATCTAAATCCAGATGAAATTTACGATCAGGTTGTGGCGATTGATAATGAAAGTAGATTATATCATGGCAGACCGTTAAGCAATATTGTGTTTATGGGAATGGGAGAACCACTTATGAACTACAATAATGTATTAAAGGCAATAGACAAGATAACATCACCAGAAGGATTAGGTATGTCTCCAAAACGAATTGTGGTGTCAACATCTGGTGTGCCAAAAATGATAAAAAAAATGGCGGATGATGGTGTTAAGTTTAAGCTAGCTGTTTCCTTGCATTCAGCTATAGATGAGGTGAGAACATCCATAATGCCATTTAATGCTACATTTCCATTAAAAGATCTTAGAGAAGCATTAGAGTATTGGTATACCAAAACAAAAAACAGAATTACCTATGAGTATGTCGTTTGGAGAGGTATAAATGACAGAAATAAAGATGTTGATGCCTTAGTAGAATTTTGCAAGTTTGCACCAAGTAAAGTTAATCTTATAGAGTATAATCCTATAGATGATGGTGCGTTTCAACAAGCAGATTCTAAAGCTTTAGATATGTATGTTAATATTTTAGAAGCCAATAATATTACAGTTACAGTAAGACGAAGTAGAGGGAAAGATATTGATGCTGCTTGTGGCCAATTAGCCAATAAAAATAAAGCATAAAAAAAGCGGCTAAATGCCGCTTTTTTATGTATTTCTAATACTTATTAGTTTTTAGTCACTTTAATTATTTCTGTTTTGTCACCAGAAGTAATCTGAACTAAGTATAATCCTGATTTGTACTCAGAAATGTTAATTGACGACTCAATTATTTCACTACCATCATAATTAGCAACTTCTTGACCTAAGATATTAAATATTGTTACATTGTCTATTTCTAGAGTTGTCTTAATATTTAATTTGTCATTTGCAGGATTAGGATATATGCTAAAAGGCACTAGTTGTTCATCAGTAATAGATAAACTACTGTCTGTTGTAAAACTCCATACAGGACCTTCTGTTACACCGAAACAGTTAACAGCATCAATACTCCAAAAATATGTTGTATTTACTTGTAAACCTGTTAAAGGATCCCCAATTTCAAAGTCAAAAGACTGATCTGGTGGATTTGCTGTACCAATGTTTAAGACATAATTATCTTCAGGTGCTCCTGCTGCCCATGAGAAGTTTACTAAACCATCAGGTCCATAGATAGTCACCGCAGAAGCTCCATCAGCAGGACTAGGTCCACCAACAACCGCTGGTGCAGCTGTTGCTGTACATGCTGTTGTAGTAAAACTCCAAACAGTACCTGTTGATGATCCAACACAATTTACTGGGTCAACAGACCAGTAATAAGTGGTATTTGGTTGAAAACCGTAAAGTACATTTACACCACTAGAAACATTAGTTAAAGACCCAATATCATTTCCTGCAGGTGTTACACCTAAGTTTAAATTATAAGCGTCAGGAGCATCACCAGTTCCTGCGTCTGTCCACTCAAAAGCTATGCTGTTTGTTTCACCATAAGTTATGTCAACATCTACGGCAGTATCAGCTGGTATAGGTGTTGTCGCTAAATCAGGAGTAGCACCTGCTGTACATGTACAAGATGCGCTAGTACATTGTATAGTGGTAAGGGTGTTATCGTTATTTTGAGTACCACAAGCAGCGTTTAAGTGCCAAAACACTAAAATTTCAGGAGTTGTAGCTGTAAAACTAACAGAGTCAGCTCCATGAGTGATAACTGTTCCTATTGCAGAAAAAGTTGAAGTTGTTTCAGCAACAGTTATGTAAACACTAGTAGTGTTTGTTCCTGTAATTGTATAGGTGTTTCCTACAACTAAGCCTTCCAAAAGCGATATCTCAGCGTTAGGCCAATTATTTGTAGAAATCGTTTCTGCACCACCTGTGTTAAGTACAGTAACTACTCCATTAGGCCATTGACCACCAGTCGTCGTCGTACACTGACCATAAATTAATGAGGTAGTCGCAAAAAGCGTAAGGAATAATAAAGTAATTTTTTTCATAAAGTTTGTTTTTAGATTAATTGTCTAAAGTTACAAATATTTGCTTACTAAGCGTGTTAAATTTACATTATTCAATTTTTAGTGATAAAAAGAGGCTTTATTCGTAATTTTGCAAAGTTTTAGATGTATTCATGAAAATAACGGAACAAATTAAACAACCAATAGCCTATGAGATGGAGCTTTTTGAACAGAAGTTTCGGTTGTCTATGGCTAGCAAGGTCGCTTTGTTAAACAGAATTACACACTACATCGTAAATAGAAAAGGCAAACAAATGCGACCAATGTTTGTGTTTTTGGTTGCCAAAATGTTAAATAACGGAGAAGTTAGTGAGCGTACCTACAGAGGCGCTTCGGTTATAGAATTAATACATACGGCAACCCTTGTTCACGATGATGTTGTAGATGATAGCAATAGACGTAGAGGTTTCTTTTCAATCAATGCACTTTGGAAAAATAAAATAGCAGTTTTAATAGGTGATTATCTCCTTTCTAAAGGGCTGCTACTTTCTATAGATAATAATGATTTTGATTTATTAAAAATTATATCTGTGGCTGTGCGCGAAATGAGTGAAGGCGAGCTGTTGCAGATTGAAAAAGCAAGACAACTAGATATTACAGAAGTTGTTTATTACGATATCATTCGTCAGAAAACGGCAACACTGATTGCTGCGTGCTGTAGTTTAGGTGCAGCATCAGTAAAACCTAATTCTACAGAGGTTGAGACAATGCGTAAGTTCGGAGAACTCATAGGCATGGCATTTCAAATTAAAGATGATTTGTTTGATTATGGAGAAGAAAAAATAGGAAAACCGACAGGCATTGATATAAAAGAACAGAAAATGACTCTTCCCTTAATATATGTTCTTAATAATTGCTCTAAAAAGGAAAAATCTTGGTTAATTAATTCTATTAAAAATCATAACAAGGATAAAACACGAGTTAAGGAGGTTATTGCGTTTGTAAAGTCTCATGGAGGATTAGATTATGCAGTTTCAAAAATGAAAAACTTTCAGCAAGAGGCCTTAAAACTTCTTAATAACTATCCTGAATCTCCTTATAAAGCTTCATTGGAGCTAATGGTTAATTATGTAATAGAAAGAAAAAAATAGTTTTTTAATAGACTGTAATACAGTTTTTTAATAATTATTTTTAACTTTTTTACACTGACCATACAACCATTAGCAAGATATTTGCGTCTATACAAATAGAAGGTCAAATGTAACCAACAATATGAAAGTTATTCAGCTTCATAAAAACGAAACTAAACTTATACAGAGAGCTGCGAAAAATAATCGCGAGGCACAACATGTACTATATGAGTTGCACGCTCCTAAAATGCTTAGTGTATGCAGATACTACATCAAAGATGTGCATAAAGCTGAAGAAGTAATGTTAAATGGATTCTTTAAAGTGTTTAAGTATCTAAAAACATTTAAGAATCAAGGTAGTTTTGAAGGTTGGATAAGGCGAATAATGGTAAGAGAAGCAATTTCGTTTTTAAGACAACAAAAACATGTTGAGTTTACTGCAGAAGATGAAATTTTAGAACAAGACTATACCAATAATATTAAAACCAATATTGAGGTTGCTGAGATTCAGCAGTTAATAGATAGTTTGCCTGAGGGTTATAAAATTGTCTTTGTAATGTACGCTATAGAAGGCTATAAGCATCATGAAATAGCTGAGTTATTAAATATATCAGAAGGCACATCAAAGTCGCAATTGTTTAAAGCAAGACAAATGCTTCAGAAAAAAATAAAAGAATTAAATAACAGCAGTTATGGCACCAATTAAATTTGAAGAACAACTAAAAGACAAGCTAGAAGAGCGCAATCTGCAACCTTCGTCAGAGAGTTGGGCAAAACTGTCTGAACGTCTAGATGCAGAAGAGAAGAAAACTAAATTTCCTTGGTTTTGGTGGATGGGAATAGCAGCAGCAGTCATAATTACATTGACTGTTGTTATGCAAACATTAGGACCAAAAAATACTGAACAGAGCTTACCTCAAGTGGTTGAGCAAGAGATGAAAGATGATTTTAATAATACAGAACAGTCTAATACAACTGAAAACAAAACGATAGAATTAGTATCAGAAAATAATGAAGTTGAAACTGTTTCTGAAACGGAAAATAAGAAGAATAAAACAGAAATAATTAATTATAAATCAACTACTAAGGATAAGGTAGATACACAATTGGCAGTTGATCAAGAAGGAGATAAAATAAATACTCAAGACATCATCAACTCTGAAAACGAGCAGAAAGCAATCATAGAAAAAGCTGCAATTGATAAAGAAGCTTTTGCCGAAGCTATGACAGAAGTTTTAAACGAAATAAAGCCTAATACAACAGTTACAGACAGAGAAGTCGATTCACTTCTTAAGGTTGCAAGTAAAGAACTTCTTAAAGATAAATTAGCAAAAGAATCTAGCAGAACGGTAGATGCAAAATTGTTGTTAGAAGATGTGGAAGATGAAATGGGACAATCCTTTAGAACCAAAGTTTACGAAGTCTTAAAGGATGGATACAAAACTGTGAAAACAGCAGTAGCTCAGCGAAATGACTAAGGTGCTGAGAAAAAATAGAATCAAATTAAACAATTATAAATCATCAAAAAACAAACAGTTATGAACACAATTACAAGACTAGTAGTATATACTATTATATCGGTAACCTTTGCGACAACTCACGCACAAGAAAAAGCAGTAGACAGCTTAAAAAAGACTTCAGTATACTATAAAATAGAGACTCTTGAAGCTCTTAAAACTAAAATTGAAAAAGAAGAAAGAGAGTTTTTAAAACAAGAAATAGAATCTATTAATGATCGTTTGGACGCGAAGCAAATTTCGGCAGCAGAAGCCGAAGATTTAAAGAAGCAGGCAGCGGAAAAAAGAGCAGCTAATATTGAAAATAGATTAGCAATTGTAGATAACAAGATTGAACTCCTAAAGCGAAACGAATCGGTTTACGCTTCGGATGATGATGAATCTTTTGTTATTAGAATAGGCGGAGATGAAGACTTTGGCGATGAGTTTATCTACTTAGGAAAGAAAAATAGAGTCCATAAACCTCGTAAATACGACAGACGTACTACAAGCGATATTGTATTTGCTTTCGGACTAAATAATGCTCTAATAGAAGGTGAGGGTCTGGATGATTCACCATACAAAATAGGCGGCTCAGGTTTTATGGAGTTGGGTTATGCCTGGAAAACAAGAATTTTTCAAAACACTAACTTTTGGAGATTGAAATATGGTTTTTCATTTCAATGGAACAAATTAGACATAAAAGATAATCAATACTTTGTCAACACAGATGGAGATGTGACTTTACAAGAATTTCCTGTAGAACTAAACAAAGCAAAGTTTAGAACAACCAACTTGGTATTTCCTGTACATTTAGAGTTTGGTCCATCTAAAAAGATTGAAAAAGAAGACTACTTTAGATATTCTACACGAAATAAGTTTAAGATAGGTGTTGGTGGTTATGCTGGTCTTAACATTGGTAGCATGCAAAAGCTAAAGTACAAAGAAGATGGTAACCGTATAAAAAACAAGCAACGAGGCGGTTATGAAGTAAATGAGTTTGTGTATGGATTAAGTAGTTATTTAGCTTGGGGAGATACTGCATTATATGTTAAGTATGATCTTAATCCGTTATTCAAAAATCAAGCTTTTGACCAAAACAATATATCAGTAGGTCTAAGATTTGATATGGACTAAAATAAATTTTTCATCAATCAATTTTTGAGTGTTAAAAGCCTTAATCTAAAAATATAGATTAAGGCTTTTTTTAGTATGTTTTAAGAGAATTTACTTAGTTCAATTCTGCTTTTTTACTCTCATTAATTCTACCAACGTCAACAAGTAGTTTTCCATTGTGTCGTTTTGCAGCATAGACAAATTTTTGTCCCCATTCAATCTCTTCTGGTTTGTAAGATGATCTTGAATATACCATTTGTCCAGAAGACTCGTCAAAAGCTTTGAGCATAGCTATAAACTCAAAGTCCTTTTCAAAATAGTCCTCTTTGTTCAGTTCATAAAGTGGGCTGTTTTTATCAATAGGATGTACTACAGTCCACATAGAAGGGAAAAACCTCACGTTGTCTCTTTCCAAATCTAGAATATGAAAATCTCTCAGCTCAGAGTTTTTACGTTTCATAGATACACTTACGTTGATTTCTACGTCTAGCAATTCATTTTTTTGAGGGTTAACCAATCTAAACATAAATCCATTTATGTCTTGATATGGCGCAATTATAGCTTTTTGACTAAATTTAATTTTAGATATTGGCTTAGAGAATCTTCCGTAAAATAAACCTGTAGCTAGTGCAAAAAACAAAAGCCCAAGTAATGATTCTGTAGCTGCAACAATATTTGCTAATAAGCCTAAAGGAGCAACTTGGCCATAGCCTAAAGTTGTTATGGTTTGAGCGCTAAAAAAGAAAGCCTCCATAAACTGCTCAAAAGGAGTTAAACCATGAATACCTGTTAAATGTTCTATGCCAATAAGACTGTAGATAGTTGCAAAAAACGTATTAACAAGAAAATAGGTGAGTGCTACAATGCCAAAGAAATGAGACCATTTCATAGTTACCAAACTATGAAAGAAGTTTAAACGCTCAAGGAAGCTGATGTTTGTTTTTTCAATATTAAAACTTCCATCCTTGTTTAAGCTTCTATAGCCTTTGGAGTATGATTTTTCGCCTAAACCAAAATCTTCAAAATCTTCTTTTTTGTGTTTTGCCATATGGCTCTAAATTAAGAAAAAATGAATGAAGTTTTTTGTTGGTTTTATGTGTTTGAGAACTGTTGCTAAAGTTAGGTTTAATATAATCTAATATTGATTTGTGTCTGTAAAATAAATTCTATCTGTCCTAAGCCTCTTCATTAAAAAACACCTTGTAATAGTGCATTTTCTTTTCCTCGTCGTAACCACGTTCTAGATATTCGGCAGAAGCATCTGGTGCGTCAACATCGAGTTTTATCTGTATGTTGGTGTCTAGTTTTATTTCGGGTTTTATTTTTTGCTTTTGCTTTTTTAAGACACGTTCTGAGACATCAAATTGGTTTCTAATGAGTACATTGTTTTCGGCTTCGTAGGTTTTTTTGTAGTCTTCAAAAAGTTGTATTTGGTCTTCCTCTTCAAATACTTCTTCTTTAAAGTTTTCAATATTTACAATTTCATTTTCTTTAAAAAAGTCTACTGTTTTTGCTAAGAAATTACTCTGCTCTTGTCCGCCAAAATTGGGTTGTAAAACCTCTTTAGAAAACTCTCTACAGAGTTCTATGCAGTTTTTGGTGTGTTGGTTGCTATCGTCTGGGTATTTAATGTTTAGGAAGCTTTTAATCCAGTATTGCGTATCGTAAGTGTTGTTGTCTACACTAAATACTATTTTACCTTCCATGTCTGAGGTGTTTAGTATTAAACAACCCTTATCTACCTTTTTGGCTTGTATGCCTTTTTGTACCAAAATATCATAGTTGCCTTCTTCTAAATAGGTTTGAAAAAATTCGGTTTTGTTTTCAATTTTATAAATACCTATAGCATCAACAAAAAAGTCTTCATATTGTATGTTTTCAAAATGACAAACCAGTACATCTCCTGTTTTTATTTGCGCTGAATTGCTTTGCTCATACAAATGTGTTACAATGTGTTTTGAAGTCTCGACAAAATCCGCTTCCTCTTTAAAAAGTTGGTCAGAATAGGTGTTAATCTCATTAAGTCCAACATTACTATGATGATGAAAACGGTAGCTCTCAGTAACACTTACAAAGGGTTTTAGTAAGTAAGGTAACATAAGGTTGTATGTGGCTTCATCAAAATGCACAGCCGCATCTGAAAACGCGTTTTTAGTATCGTTAAATTTGTTGCCAACTTTATGAATAATGCAGTGTTTTATTGAGGCTTTTTGTCGTTTTATCATCAGTAAATAAATAAGAAAATACGTGTTTGCAATACTACAAAAGGAACGGCTTAAAACTAAGAAAACGCCAAAATAAATTTGGCGTTTTCAGACTCAGGGACTTTGAGATTTGGTTGCGGTTAAATTTTTACAAACTCTACACGTCTATTTTGTGCTTTCCCACTTGCAGTATTATTTTCAGCAACTGGTTCTGATTCTCCTTTGCCTTCAGTAGTTAGGCGATTTGCCGAAATATTGTAAATGTTTACTAAAGCCGTTTTTACAGCTTCAGCTCTTTCCTTAGAAAGCTTTAGGTTTGAGTCGTCAGGACCATCGGAGTCGGTATGTCCAATTATGTTGAGTTTAATGCTATCGTCTTGCATTAATACTTGTGAGATTTGGCGTACTATACCTAGTGATTGTGGTTGTATATTGGCAGAACCAGAATCGAACAAAATACCGTTGGTAGAAATTTTGCCTTCGGACATTAACTTACGTCTAAGATCTACTCCTCCTTCAGCAACTTTAACGTTTTTTATAAAGACACGTTCTTCGCCATCTGTTAGACCATACACATGAAATTTTAAGTAATTAAGAACGTTAAGTTCTTCAATAAATCTTGGTATATCTATGTATTTGACCTCATTAACCCAAAGTCTGAAACGCTTTTTGGTGACGGAAATAGCAATGTGTGGTTGGTTTTTAACCTCGTCTCTAATGTCTGCAGTTAAACCAGAGTTAATCATACCAGCTTTGCCATTGAAAAAATTGTAAGTATCTATATTGAAAGGCGCGTACTGTCCCAACGGAAGCGAAACGGATACATAATGAGTTTCTCCGTTTGAAAATGTATTAGCATCACTTAATATAACGTGTACTCTTGCGCCAGAAGACGTTTTATTGCTAACACCAGATGTTAGTAAATCGAATTCTATAGTGTAGTCTTCTGGCAGTTGACTAAGATCGGGTATGGCGTATAATCTGTAGCCTGCTTTTAGCTCAAACCAATTGCCTTCTACTTTATTAAATTTTACGATGTTACCAGAGCCGTTCGTGTTCCATTTGCTTGGTAAATCTCCAATAAAATCATTTGAAAAATCATCAAAAAATAGCGTTTTATCTCCAGGAACAAAATCATACTTACTATAAACTTCTATCCCGTCCGAAATATTTGATGGTGTTTCTTTAACATCGTATTCTTCATTATCGTCATTGTCAGAATTGTCAGTAGGTTTATCTTCTGATTTCTCATCGGACTCTGCAGTGTCATCTTCATCTTCACTGTCACGTTCACGCTGCCCGAGGAGTAATTCTTTAGCTGTTTTTATGCTATACTTTAGTGCTTTTTTTGCTTTGTTTATCTGCAAGGTGGCTTTTCCTTGCTTTAAAACGCCAACACCATCTAAATCGTTTACAATATCTGGTGCACTATCGCTAAGTGAGGACATCTCATCTAGTGCTTCTTCGAGTACATCAATGTCGTCATCATCTAAGGATTTGCCAGATGCAGCATAACCATCATATTTATAGACTTTATCATACAAATCGAAGGATTCTTGAACAAAATTATCTACACTTGTGACACCAACTCTGCTTTTTGGGCGTTTGATTTTTTTTGTTTGAGCATCAAGGGTAGGAGTAATAAAGAGGATAATACAAAACGCGAGGGAAATTTTTGTAAAATTCATTTTAAGTAATTGATTAATAGCGCTCTAAAATAATAAGAACAATTGATACTTAAAAATGAAATGTATAAATGGTTAATAATTTAATGTAGTTTGTAGACAACTATTGTTTTGTCGTCTGCTTGAGTGATTAATTCTAAGCCTTTACTTTTATCTAGTTTTTGTAGTTCTGCAGTAGATGTCCCAAAAACAGGAAAGTTAGGGATTAACTTTGCCTGGCTGTCGAATAGATATACTTTTTTAGATTGTAAATCTGTAGTGGTAATGTAGATTTTATCATTTAGATAAAAGATTTTTGGTGCTGTGTAAACGCCGTAATCTAAGTCTACTCTTCTTGTTTTAATGAAAAGTTTATTTTCATACATCGAAACCAAAGTTTTACTTGTTGTAGTGATATTATGTTTATCTGATAACTTAAGATCTTTTCGACTTATATTTCCTCTGGTGTCTACTTGTACAAGCTGCCCAAGTGTATTTGATGATGTGAACTTATTTTGGTAAAGGTAGATCTCATTGTTAGAAAAGCGAATTTTATCCTTAACGTCAACTCTTACGCTGCCTTGACGATTTAAAATTTTTAGATTCTCTTCTGTAGAGAATACAATATAATCTTTACTGCCAATTCTAAAGTGTTTTGGTTGTGATGTGATGGTTTTGTTGTTGCTTTTATATACAAATCCACTAACTGATTTTCCTTTAGCATCATACATAAGAAGTTTTTTGCCTTGTGTTATCAGGAGCCTGTAGTTTTTTCGCTTATCGTAATCAAATACAGAAAGTGGTTGTGTAATTTCATCATTAAACTTTTTTGGAAAAGGAGAAACGTCATTTCCATTTCTGTCTAAAACATAAAGACGGTTTGGCGTTGCAAAAGCTAATTGTAACCTTCCGTTTTTATACATGTCTATTTGTTCAATTTTTCCCAGTATTTTTCCCTGAAGTTGTTTTTTCCAAAGTACATTGCCAGAGTTAGAGATAAGGTACAGTACGTTATTAGCATCTTGGACAGCAATATCGTGTGTATTGTTAATGTAATTTTCTACGGTTTGAGGTGGTGAAACTATTTGTGCGTCTAAAGCGGTAGTAAATGTTTCTGTTACAGAGTTTGAAGCGGCTTTTTTCTTAAATTCCTCTAAAACGCCATTAACGTGTGCAAAGTTATCTTCGTAAATATATTGTACCACATTAGCATGATAGTTTTTTGTTTCTATGCCTAAATGTTCTGAAAGTGCCTTATTATTTTTAAAGATAAAGATGGAAGCATCATCACTTAGATTAGGACTTATGTTTTTAAAGGTATCTGAGTTCGCAATTGTATTATTATTTAAGGCGTCAGATAGTATGGATTTGATAGTTTCAATTGTGTTTGAAAAAACAACAAAATCATCATATTTAAAAAAGTAGTTAGCGCCTTCGTAACTTATAATTGGTTGTAGTCTAGTTTTGAAAAATTCAGGATTTTCAAATTCATAAATATCAATATCTCTGTAGGTTTCGGCAATAGATTTTTCTTCAATAGTTTCAATGATTAAGTCTGTGTCTAGAGAGTGGAGGATAAGCGCGTTATCTGCCAGAGCAATTTCATTTGTAAAATTTAAAAAGGTTTTAGTGCTATCTGGTTTTTTAGAGTTAAACCTTTTTAAGTTATTGCTTAAAACATTGTAGTCATTATAAGATATACTGAACAGTGAATTGGTGTTTGCAGGAGCAATATTTGTAGTTTTTGTGGTTTGAGGAATCGTGTTTTTAAAACAATCTAAAATTTGTGACATGGAGTCGGTGGCAGTTACAATGCCGTTGAAATATAAATTTTCATCAGATAAATTTAAGTCTAGTAAAGAATAATTGTTGTTTAATTCCTTTATACCGCCAGAAAGCAGAAGATTGGAATAATTTGAGGTTTTTGATTTAAATACAACTGAAGCAATTGTTTTCTCCTCTGCTGTTTCAATTAAATTGATAAGATCATTTTTAGACTCGTTTAGTTTTAGGTTTTTGATGATATCTAAACTGTTTGATGCAGCAAAAACATTATTCAAAACTTTATGGTAAAATACTGATGAGTCAATTTGAGTTTTGGTAATATTAAATTCAGATAACTTTTCTGAAATGTGATTTGGAATGGAGTCTAAAATAAATAAAGTAGAGTCGTTTTTGGTTAAAATGAGATTTTCCGGATTGGATGAATTTAAAAATGCAACGTAAACCTTGTTTGATGTATTTAGGTTTTTAAGAACTTCTGAGGCATTATTTAACTCCTTATTATATATGCTCTTTAAAATGGTGTGTTTTTTAGAGCTATTAATAAAATCATTTAGTTCATTAATTGAAATTACAACTTCCGATTCTGAAGGGAGAAATTTATAAGGAGATTTTGAATAATTATAGTCCCTTTGGCAAGACACTAAAATGAAAAGTAAAATCAATAAAAATCCAAATTGCTTCATATGTAAAGTTATATGTACAAATATAAAAAGTTATAAATCTAAACGGTATTGCTCAGGTAATAATCTGAATGATTTTCTGTGGTATTTTGTCACTCCATATTTTTTTATTGCTAGTCTATGCTCTTTGGTTGGATAGCCTTTGTTCTTTTTCCAGTTGTACATAGGAAATTCTTCATGAATTTTTTCCATATAAAGATCTCTGTAGGTTTTTGCTAAAATTGAAGCTGCAGCAATATTGAGATATTTGCCATCTCCTTTTATTATAGTTTTATAAGGAATAGAATTATAGGGTTTAAATTTGTTTCCATCTACTATAATATAATCAGGTTCGATTGTCAGTTGTTCAATAGAGCCATGCATAGCTTTAATAGAAGCGTTAAGAATGTTTATGCTGTCTATCTCATCTTCAAATACGTGCTGTATACCATACGATAAAGACTTAGCCTCAATAATGGGCTTTAATAACATTCTTTTTTTTTCCGAAAGTTGTTTAGAGTCATTTAAAATGGTATTAACAAAATCTGAAGGTAAAATAACAGCGGCAGCAGTAACAGGGCCTGCCAAACAACCTCTGCCAGCCTCATCTGTGCCGCATTCAAAATCATAAGTTGAGAATTGAGTTTTTAAAGCCAAAATGTTAAAATTTGAACAAAGTTAAAATTTTAACGCAACCCTTTTACAGTTTTGGTATCTACGTAATGAGTTAAGCGTCAAAAAACACTAATTAAATTATAGTTAAGTTTTGTTGATGAAATCGCAAAACCGTTAACATTTTTTTGGCAAAAACGCTTGTTTATTTAATATTTAATTAAGATGTTTGCAACTAGACTAACTCAAATAATTGTTTTATGAAATTAAAGTTAACATGGTTATTAACGCTTTTTATGGCGTTCGTGATGCAATTTTCTTTTGCACAAGAAAAAATGGTCACAGGTACAGTTACAACTGAGTCGGACGGTTTACCGCTTCCTGGTGCTAGTGTAATTGTAAAGGGTACTACTAAAGGTGCTCAAACTGATTTTGATGGTAAGTATACTATCGGAGTCAATTCAGGAGATGTCCTAGTTATATCATATGTTGGTATGGACCCTGTTGAAGTAACAGTAGGTTCTTCTAATGTTTATGACGTTGTTTTAAAAGAGGGTAATTCTCTTGATGAAGTAATAGTTGTAGGATATAGTACTACTACAAAGGAAGCTTACACTGGTACGGCAACTGTTGTTGAAACAGAAAATCTTGAAGCGAAAGCTGTTGGTAACGTTTCTCAGGCTCTTAGAGGTGAGGTTGCTGGTGTGAATGTTGTAACGGGTTCTGGTGCTCCAGGTGCTGATGCAACTATTCGTATTCGTGGATTTGGTTCTGTAAATGGTAATTCAGATCCTTTATTTATTGTAGATGGTGCTCCTTTTGCTAGTGACTTATCTTCTCTTAACCCTGCAGATATTGCTAGTATGACTGTATTAAAAGATGCAGCTGCAACATCTATCTATGGGTCTAGAGGTGCGAATGGTGTAATTGTAATTACAACTAAGCAAGGTAAAGTTGGTAAAACAGTAGTTTCTGTAGATTTTAAAACTAGTGTTAATACTTTATTTTTACCAGAATACGATGTTATTGAATCTCCAGAAGATTATATTGAATTAGCATGGAGTTCATTAAAGAATAAAGGTGCTTTACTTGGTCAGTCTGATCCTGCGGCTTGGGCAAGCGCAAATTTATATGGTACTGCTGAGGGTATCAATAATGCATACAACATTTGGAATGCTGATGGTGCTGATTTAATTAATCCAGCAACAGGTGAGTTTAATGATGGTATTACACGTAGATTTACTCCGACAAAATGGGGAGATGCGGCTTTTAATACTGGTCTTAGAACTGAAGCAAACGTTCAAATTAGAGGAGGTAACGAAAAAACACGTTTCTCAGCTTCTTTTGGATATTTAGATGATGAAGGATATACTATTAAGTCTAACTTTAAGCGTTATTCAACAAGATTAAATGTAGAGACTAAACCAGTAGAGTGGTTAACTTTTGGTAGTAATATTGCTATTACTGGTGGTAGAAATACAAACTCTTCAAGTAGTGAGGGTAGTACAGGTAGTTCTGGTAACATCTTTGCTTTAACAGCTACTACACCAACTATATATGATGTTTTCTTAAGAGATACAGATGGTAATTTAGTGGCAGATCCTATTTATGGCGGCTCTCAATACGATTATGGTAATGAGTACGGACGTAGAGCGTGGAACGCTACAAATGGTATTGCAGATGCAAATTATGATTTAGCTAGAACTGATATTTTTACTGTTCTTGGTAACTTTAATGTAGGTGTTGATATTACTGATTGGTTAAAGTTTGAAACAAGATATAGTGGTCAGTTTAATACAGATAACTATTCTTCAATGCAAAACCCATGGTATGGTAGTGGTTCTTCTAGTCAAGGTTTCTTATTTAGAAGAGAGCGTACTAACATAAACCAAAACTTCTTACAGATGTTACGTTTTGCTAAGTCTTATGGAGACCACAGTATTGATGCTTTTGTTGCTCATGAGTCTACAGTCAATAGATTTGATCAGTTCTCAGCTTCAGCTCAAACAGCAATTATACCTAACTCTTTAAGTTTAGATCAGTATACAACTGCATTTGGTAGAGCTTCAAACTATACAACAAGAAGAAGTTTAGATAGTTACTTTGCCCAATTAAATTATAGTTATGATCAGAAGTATTTCTTAACTGGATCTATCAGACGAGATGGTTCTTCAAGATTTATTAAAGATAAATGGGGTACATTTGGCTCTGTTGGTTTAGGTTGGGTAGTTTCTAACGAAGATTTCTTTGATGTTAGCTTCAACGATTACTTAAAACTAAAAGCTAGTTACGGTGTAATTGGTGATCAAGGTGTTAATACATTATATGGTTACAGATTCTTTACAGCTAATAATACAGTAGACGGATCAATTTCTTACTCTCCAACTGGTGAAGCTCAAAATGATGAGTTAACATGGGAAACTTCTAAGATTGCTCAGGTTGGTTTCGAGAGTACTTGGTTTAATGACTACTTAAGCTTAGATGTAGATTATTATGTGAAGAATACAACTAATTTATTCTTCTCTCAAACATTATCTCCAGCACCTGGTGATACATTCATCAGATATAATGATGGTAAAATGAGAAACAGTGGTTTAGAATTTAACGCTACTGTGCAAGTATTTAAACCTCAAAATGACTTTAGATTATCATTTAATGTAAATGGTGAAATCTTTGATAATGAGATTGTAGAAATGCCTGCAGATTATATTACAGGTGAAACTAAGCCAATTGATACAGGTGTATTCGTAGGTAGAGCTTTATCTGAAGGTGCATCAATTTATGATTGGTACATGAGAGATTGGGCTGGTGTAGACCCTGCAACAGGTTCTGGTCTATGGTATGCTTATTATAATGATGTTGATGGTGATGGAATATTTAACCCAGCTAATGGTGATGAGAGTATCTCTAGTTTAACTCAATACTTAATTGATAATCCAGATGCTACTATTGCTAGAACTACAACATCAAACTATACATATACAAACGAAAGTACTTTAGGTGCTACTCAAAAGTATATTGGTAAATCTGCTATTCCAGATATTAGAGGTAGTTTCCGTATCAATACAGGATTTAAGAATTTTGATTTATCAGCACAGTTTGGATATAGTATAGGTGGTTACGTGCGTGACAATGGTTATGCTAGATTAATGGAGAATAGAGATTTAATTGGTACTACTAACTGGTCTTCAGATATGCAAAATGCATGGAGAGAGCCAGGTGACATTACAAATATACCAAGACAATCAGCTGGTTTCAATACTGATACTCAGTTTGGATCTTTATCTTCTAGATTCTTAACTAAAGCAGATTACCTTTCTTTAAATAACGTAAGATTAGGTTATAATTTACCAGCAGATGCTGTTGAAGCTATGAACTTAAGTACTTTTAATATCTATGTTACTGGTGATAACTTAATGATGTTAAGTGCTAGAGATGGATTAAACCCAACGACTTTAATTAGTTCGTCTAATTCTGGTATATATATGCCAATGACAACTTTTAGTCTTGGTGCTAAAATTGAATTTTAAAAAAAAGTGATGAATATGAAAAAAAAGTTAATTTACGCAATTATGTTAACCTCTGCGTTATTCGTAGGGTGTAACGATGAATTTTTAGAAGGAGAACAAACTAATGTTCTGACTGCAGAAGGTATTGCAGAGTATTCTGGCGATTATCCAGAATTGTTAGACGGTTCCTTAAATGGTATTACAAGTTTAATTATTGAGCCGTTTGGTATAACAGGTAATAGACATTTTGACTTTGGTCAGAAAATGGTTGATATCTGGACAGATATGGTATCTGGTGATATGGCATTATCGGGTAGTGCTTATGGTTGGTACAATGATGCTGCTAACCTTATCTTTACTGTAGATTACACACAGGAAGAGAATGATATAACTTGGAAGTATTACTACAGAATTATCAGTATTGCTAACAACGTTATTGCTAGTAGTGGTGGAAACGATGCAGAACCAGAGTCTGATGAGGCTAAGCGTATCCTTGGACAAGCAAAAATTTACCGTGCTTATGCATATTTCTATTTGCTACAATTATACCAAGGTGCTTATGACCCTAATCAAGAAGTATTACCTTTCTTTAATGGTGATGTTTACAGTTTAGAGAAAGTAGCTGCAGGTGATATTTATGCACAAGTTGTGAGTGATTTAACAGATGCAATTGGCTTGTTGGATAATTATACTAGAACATTAAAAAGTCAAGTAGATAAAACTGTAGCGCAAGGATTCCTAGCATATACTTATGCTGCTATGGGTAACTTTGCAGATGCAAAAATTCAAGCAGATAATGTTATAGCTAGTGGTTACCCTATGACAACTGCTGGTCAGTTAGCATTCCCTGGTGCAGGTTCTGGTTTTAATGATGTTAACACTGCATCTTGGATTTGGGGTTACGATTTAGTTGAAGACCTTGGACACCAGTTAGTTGATTGGTGGGGACAAATAGACTGCTTTACTTATAGTTATGCTTGGGCTGGAGATTATAAGTCAATAGATGATTTATTATATTCTCAAATACCAGCAGGTGACGTAAGAAAAGGACAGTTTGGTACAGGTACAGCTGCTTTACAGCCAATAAACAAATTCTTTGATCCAGCTAGAACAATCGGTGGTCAATATATCATTACAACAGATTTGATTCATATGAGAGTTGAAGAGTTCTATTTATTAAGTGCAGAGTGTGCTGCTAGAACAGGTGGTGAACCAGCTGCTAAGACTATGATGATAGATTTCTTAACACCTCGTGTTGGTGCTGCGGAAGCATCTGCTACTATTACTCCATTATCAGGTCAGGCTCTGCTTGATGAGATTTATTTACAAACAAGAATCGAATTATGGGGTGAGGGTAAGACTTTCTTTGCTATGAAACGTAATCAGGCTACTGTAACTAGAGGTTCTAACCACGTATATCGTGCAAACGAATCATTTGCTTATGATTCTGATGAAATGACGTTCCAGATTCCACAATCTGAAATTGATAATAACCCTAGTATAACTGGCCAAAACTAAAATTATTATTATGAATAAATATTTCAAATATTTTACAGTTTTATTAGCTGTAACCTTAATGTTCAATTGTGAACAAGATAACGACTCAAGTTTATCAAATTTCGTAGGATTTCAGGAAGGTCCTTTAAATTTTACGATTGATAACGGACAAACTGCTACTATTGATGTAATTGTAGCGGCTAGTGAAACTTCTGGTTCAGATCGTTCTTACGATGTGGTGGTAGTTGAAGAAGAGTCTACTTTAGCATCACCTTATTCTGTTCCAGCTACGGTTACTATACCTGGTGGATCAAATGTAGGTACTTTATCAATATCTGTTACAGATAATGATGATTTAGGTTTTGTTGCTCAAAGTTTAGTTCTAGATTTTCCAGACGAAGCAGGTTTAGATACTGGTGATGCAATCACTTTAAACTTTACTGAAACGTGTCTAGATACTATAGTAACTTTCAACATAACTTTGGATGACTGGCCAGAGGAAACTACTTGGGAAATATATGACTTAAGTGGTACTCCTACTGTAGTTGCATCTGGAGGTCCATATGCAAACCCTGCTGATGATTTTGCAGAATTATCTTTTGATTTTTGTTTAGCTTCAGGAAACTATGGTGTTGTTGTTTATGATGCTTATGGTGATGGAGGTCCGACCTTTAGTGTAACAACTGCCGCTGGTACATTAGTAGCAGATACAACGGTTGCTGGAACGCAAGCTTCTGCAACGTTTACAGTTAATTAGATTTAAACTAATTTTATAAGTGTTAAAAGCCACCTCTATGAGGTGGCTTTTAATTTTTATTTATGATATGACTTAAAAAAATATCTTTATATTGCAAAGAAATTTTCAATACATATGAACATGAGAAAAATTCTACTTTCTGCTGTGTTACTTTTTACTTATGGAGCTTATTCACAAGATTTAAATGCTAACATTTCTGAAGAAAATAAACAACTTTTGGCTGAACTCAATGAACAAGAGGATCAAAGAAAGATTAGAGTACATTCATTTTTATTAAATAATCCAAATGTTAAAGCAACATTAGTAAATGACGGTGTTAAAATAATGCATATTTACGATGTATTAAATGGCAAGCCAATTTATAGATCAACAGATAACTTTGAAGCTGCTAAAGCAACAAAAACTGCTGAGCTTTGGGTTGGTGGTAGTATGGGTTTAGACCTAGACGGTACAGGTATGACTGTAGGTGTTTGGGATGGTGGACCTGCTGATAATAACCATGCTGAATTTCAAAATTCTACTGATACAGATACACGTGTTACAATTATTGATGCTGCAGTAGTTGATGGTGATAGCGGTTTTAGTTCACACGGAACACATGTTACGGGAACAATATCAGCAAAAGGAGTCAATCCTAATGCAAAAGGAATGGCATCTAATATTAGTGTTAAATCCTATAACTGGACTAATGATGAATCTGAGATGATTGCGGCAGTTAATGCAGCGACTAACCCTATTATCTTGTCAAATCATTCTTATGGTGTGCCTATTGACCAAGATGGAGGAACGCAACTTGATGCAACATTTATTGGCGCTTACACACAAGATGCGTTTGATATTGATAATATAACTAGAAATAACCCTAAATATTTACCAGTGTTTTCTGCGGGTAATAATGGGCAAACTACTTACACAGGTGGTATGTTACCAGGTTATGATAAACTTACAAATGATAAGAATGCCAAAAATAGTTTGATTGTTGCTAATGCAAACCCTACTGCAGCTGAACAGCCACTTTTTAGTGGTAATTATGAATTATCAAATTTAGTTATAAACCAAAGTAGTAGTCAAGGTCCTACAGATGATTTGAGAATTAAACCTGATATTGCTGGTGATGGCTCTAGTTTATTTTCACCGACACCTAATGATACTTATTCAACTCTATCAGGAACTTCTATGTCTTCACCTAATACTACAGGTACATTAGCTTTATTACAACAATATTACAATCAGTTAAGAGGTGAGTATATGAATTCCGCTACATTAAAAGCCTTAGTTTGCCATACAGCTATAGATGATAACGCTGCTATTGGTCCTGATCCAAAGTTTGGATGGGGTTTCTTAAATGCTCGTGAAGCAGCACAAACACTTACAGATGCTGATGATTCTCAAGCTGTTGTTGATGAATTGACATTAGATCAAGGAGCTACTTATACCTTTACGTTTAATGCCCAAGCAGGAGAAAAATTATCAGCAACTATTTGTTGGACTGATATGCCAGGTAATATAGCTAATGGTGCGGCTAATGATCCTACGCCTAGATTAGTAAATGATTTAGATTTAAGAATTTCTGATGGTACAACAACGTTTTTACCATGGAAGCTTGATTTTTCAGGTAGCGCATTTACAAATTCAAAAGGAGATAATACTGTTGATAATATAGAGCGCGTTGATATTGATGTACCTGTATCTGGTATGTATACATTAACGGTTTCTCATAAAGGGATGCTACAAGGAACGGTAGGAGGTCCTTTTGACCCTCAAAGTCAGGATTTTTCTTTAATAATTACTGGTAATAACTTGACGTTAAGTGTAGATGAAAATGATTTAGCTAGAAAATTGGCTGTTTATCCTAATCCATCTAATGGTACATTTACCATTACATTTGAGTCTAACTTAAATAGTGTAAATAACAATGTAAAAGTAGATGTTTACGATTTACAAGGTAGATTAGTCTATAGTAACAATTATTCTAATACGTCTTCAATTTTTAAAGAGACTATTACAATGGAAAATGCTAGAGCAGGTGTATATATGGTAAATATTTCTGAAGGAAATAGAACTACCTCTCATAAACTTGTTATAGAATAATATTTTTTGAAAATTAGAAAACAAAGGCCAGCATATAATTGTTGGTCTTTTTTTTTTTGTGTTAAGTAAATTGTAATTCTTCTCGTTAAAACAATAATTTATAGTTTACTTTGTTTTTAGTTTATATTTGAATACATGCAACGTAAAATCCTTATAACTCTTATTTTTTGTTTTTTTTTAGCTTATGTTAATGCTCAAATAAAGCTGAATAGTACGAACGCACCAAGAGGTTCACGGAACGCAAATGATTCTACTGACAGCAAAGCATCTCGTGGTTACAAAGATGTGGCTTCAATAGATATGTATTTACAGTTTAATAAAGCAGTAGATACCTCTATTGTTGATACGACTTTAACAATAAAGAAGGATTACAAATTTAATTACCTTCAAAAAGATAACTTTGGTTTAATGCCTTTTGCCAATATAGGTCAGACCTACAATTCTTTAAGTTTTAATGCGGTAAATAACAATACTCAACCTTTATTTGGTGCCAGAGCCAGACATTTTAATTATCTCGAAAAGGACGATATAAAATATTACATGGTTCCTACACCATGGACTAGGTTAACCTATAAAACAGCCTTTGAGCAAGGGCAGATGTTAGATGCTTTTTTTTCAGTAAATCTTTCAAAGCAATTCAATTTCTCTATAGCTTATAAAGGTTTAAGATCACTGGGTAATTATCAGAACGCATTAACAAGTACAGGTAATTTTAGATTTACGACCAATTACGAGACTAAGAACAAGCGATATAAAGCTAAAGGGCATATCGTAATGCAAGATTTACTTAATCAGGAAAATGGTGGGATAAAAGATGATGATATTGAAAATTTTACGTCAGGCGATGAAGAGTTTTTA
Organism: Winogradskyella sp.; assembly: GCA_002722255.1. Lineage (GTDB taxonomy): Bacteria > Bacteroidota > Bacteroidia > Flavobacteriales > Flavobacteriaceae > Winogradskyella > Winogradskyella poriferorum. The sequence goes on from PBLD01000008.1 coordinate 169,840, forward strand.
GACAGATCTGTTTTTGATATGAATTTTGAAAATGCAGAAAGTATTTTAAGAGGCAAACAGTTTTTCTTTAATCACTCTTATGATATTATTAATAAAAAAGATTCAATTAGCAACAATAAACTTTCTCTTGTAAATGAGCTGTCTTTTGAAGATAAGTATTTTCAATACGATCAAAACTCTCCATCTAGCGACTATTTTGGTGATTCTTTCACAAGTAGAGTTTCTGACAGAGTTACTCTCGAAGACTTTAGAACAAAAATTTATATAGAATACCTAAATAATTTATTGGGAGAGATAAGTTTTGGTATTAATTATACAGATGTCAATTACGGATATGATAGCGTAGTTCTATTATCTAACGAAATGATTCCAAATAGGATTCAAGCTAATTATCCAGGCATAGATGCATCGTATAATAAAAACCTTAATTCAATAAGCTTAAAGAGTAAAGCAAGTTTAAATTTATCTGATGAATTTGTAGGAAGTTATATTGATGCAGAACTAGGTGTAAAAATAAACAATGATATAAAGATAGCTGGCGGAATCAATGTGAGTTCTCAATTGCCAAACTATAATTATTTACTTTATCAAAGCGACTATACTAATTATAATTGGTATAATTTCAATGAATTTAGAAATGTAAATACTCAACAGTTGAGATTTAATATTGAATCTAAAAAGCTTTTAAATGCATCATTAGATATTTCTAATATTGAAAACTATACTTACTTTAATTTAGATGAAATAAACAGCAATGATGTTAAGGTAATAAAGCCACAGCAATATAATAATTCATTACAGTATTTAAGGCTAAAAGTTGAAAGAGAATTTAAAGTGGGCAAATTTGCCTTGGATAATACAATAATGTATCAAAATGTTATAAGTGATGTTGAAGTATTAAATGTACCAACCTTCATTACTCGGAATACACTCTATTATTCAAACTATATCTTTAAGAAAGCTATGCAACTTCAAACAGGGGTAACTTTTAATTATTTTACAGAGTATAATATGAATGGTTATGATCCTTTACTGTCCGAATTCTATACTCAGAACTCAACGAGCATTGGCGGTTTCCCTAGATTAGACTTTTTTATAAATGCAAAAGTTAGACAAACACGTATTTTTTTAAAAGCAGAGCATTTCAATTCTTCATTTACAGGTTATGATTACTTCTCTGCACCAAACCACCCTTTTAGAGATTTTACTATTCGTTTCGGTTTAGTATGGGATTTTTTCTTGTAGTATTAAAATTAATTTAAGTTGCATATAGTTGTGTTGCAGGGACTTGTTTGTTTGTTCCTTAAAAAGATTTAAAATAAATTTATAATTAGCTTGTGAATATAAAAAACCGTTATATATTTGCACCCCCGAAACGGCCAAACAGGCAGAGATATTGGGACGTTCATTAACAGTTTATTCATCTTGAGAAAATAAAATTAATTTTTTTTAAAAA
>PBLD01000009.1 GCA_002722255.1 Winogradskyella sp.
GCTTTGAACTCTTTAATTTGGTTGGTAAGGGGTTCTTCGTATTCTACTGTAAACCAGTAGTCGCTCGATGGCATATTGTTACCGTTGAACGTTCCGTCCCATCCCTGACCTGTCGGGCTGATCTGCTTGAGCAGTTTCCCGTAGCGGTCAAATATATAAATTTTGGCATTACTTCCAATACCTTCTATGTTCCATGTTTCATGGATACCATCTCCATTTGGTGTAAAATACTTCGGATAATCTATTACAAATACCTCTATACTTGTTATTCCACAACCGTTCTTGTCTCTAGCCGTTACCGTATGTAACCCTTGGGATACTCCTGTAAATTGTATTGAACCATCTTCTAATGGCTCTTCCCATGGACCTCCATCCAGACTGTACTCATACTCACTGATTCCTGTGGCTAGTGCTTCTATAACGTTACTATTTCCAAAAACTTGTGTTACTACGTCTGCAATTAACGTTGGTGGTGCACTTTCGATTACGATAGTTTCATCATAGGTCTCACAATAGGTCTCTGTTGATGTGGTCATATCTGTTACCAATACTCCATAGGCTCCTCCTTGGGTTGGCATCATACTTGAACTGGTCTCTGTTGCGATAACCTCTCCATTAAAGGTCCACTCAAAACTGTAATCTGCATCTGATAATCCTGTGTCTAACACTAATGGATCTAAAATTTCCGTGCCATTGGTATCGATACATAAAATGTAACTTTCTGCTAAATCAAAGTTTGGCTTTGGATTAACCTGAAGTGTTAATGGTGCTACCTCATAACAGATAGAGCCATCTTGCTGGTTATCAAATACTCCATCGTTGTTCAGATCTACTGGATCTCCGTTGCCGTCTCCATCTATATCTACAAACTCATACAATCCATCGGCATTGGCATCGATACCGTCTGATAGACCATCTCCATCAACGTCTATTAAATCAAATACTCCGTCTGCATCGGTGTCATAGGTATCTACTGTACCGTTGGCATCTAAATCTAATCCTGCGGTCAATGCAGTTAAATCTAATGCGATTGGTATAACTGCTAAAGTATTGTTGTCTACTCTTGCGTAAATCACTTGTGGGTTGACCACGTTTTCATAAAGGTCTGGTAATGGGTTTACGTTTAAGTTGGCATCGGCTTCTGTTGCATAGTAAGTCACTATATAGTTTGCCGGATCTTGTCCATCTAATACAAACTCATCTCGTGTTGATAATGTAAACTGCGTACTGTCATCACTTGGATCTCCATTATTCTCTATATCATCATCACAGGCTTCATAAGTTATATCCAACATATCTGGATTGGCCTGTGCGGCTTCATCTACCTGAAGGTTAAATCTCTGTGTACTGATAGAACAACCTGTTTCGTTATCTGTAATTGTTACATAGATCTCTTGTGGATTGCTGATGTTAGTGTACGGACTTACCAGTGCGTTCATCTCTGACTCTGCATCTGCTAGTGTCTCATGATAGCTTACGATATAACGGGTTGGGTCTTGTCCGTTTAAAACTTCGTCGTCCTTTATTGTTAAATCAAAACTATCAAATCCGTCTGTATTTAACTCACATTGTATAAAATCGGTTACTGCCACTACTTCTGGTAATGGATGTACAAATATTGTAAAGTTAACTACAGCATAACAGCCTGTTGCATCATTGGTCACTCTTACATAGATTTCTTGTTCTGGTGTGTCTATATTGGTATACTGCGTTGGGTCTGCTATGGCATTCTCTCCTGCATAGGCATCTTCTGAGCTCTCATGATAGGTTGGCGTTACTCCGTTTTCACCATTTAAAATCAATATTTCGTTCTCCGTTAAATCAAATACTTCTACTCCATCTCCTGTATTGATATCATCACACAGTTCTAAATCTGGTAATTGATCGCTTGGTGTTGGTGTTGGGTTTGGCAACACTCTTATGGTCATCGTTGTTGTGGCTGTACAACCTGTGTCTGTATCGGTGACCACTACATATAGGGTTTGTGGGTTTGCCGCAAGTCCATTTACCGATGTATTGGTATACGCTGTTGGGTCTGGTATTGCATTTGTCTGAGATTGCGCATCTGCACTGGTCTCATAGTATGCTACAGACCAACTGGCATTACCTCCTGTGATTTCTGAGTCTTTTACCGTTAGATCAAATTCTGTGATCTCATCGCCTGGTACTTCATCTAAATCATCACACACTTCTAATGGCGTTGGCTGTACTGGCTCTGGTGGTAATTGTACTATAATTTCAAACGCGCCTGTATCCTGACATCCTGTGGTTGGATTGTACAACCTCACATAAATTGTCTGTGGATTCATCGTGTTGGTATAGTTTCCTACGTTTACTATTGGGTTATCTCCTGTTTCTGCATCATCGTCTGTAACATGATAGGTTAACACCACTTCCGATGGGTCTTGATCTCCTAAGATGTCGTCATTGCGCTCTGTTAGATCAAACGGTGCAAAGCCATCGTTATCGGTATCACAAACCTCTAGTGCTTCTAGATTGGTTGGAACTTCTGGTGCTGACACCACGATTAATTCCAAAGTGTTTTGTGTTAAACTGTAACAGCCTGTGATGGTATTCTCTGATCTTACATAGATCATTTGGCTGCCTGCCACAATATTGGTATACAAACCTGTGATAGCATTGGTCCCTTGCTCTGCTTCTTCTTCGGTCTCATGATAGGTAATAACCACATCTGTCTCACCATTGATGATCTCTACCGTACGGATCTCTAAATCGAACTCTGCAAAACCATCATTGTCATCATCACAAACTTCGATTGGATCTGGATCTTCTTCTGGTGATGGTATTGGGTTTACACGTAAGGTTAACGTTATGGTACTGTAACAACCTGTCACATCATTCTCTGCTCTTACATAGATTGTCTGAGCATTCATCGTATTGACATATGGACTTGATATTGGGTTTTCTGCGTTATTTGCATCGTCCTCTGTCTCGTAATAGGTTAGGCTAATTCCGTTCTGACCGTTCAGGATCTCTTCATTAGCGTCTTCTAACATGAAGGCTTCTTGCTCATCTCCTGGGTTGTTGACATCACACTCCTCTAATGGCATTGGCTGTACCAATACTGGTAATGGGTTTACGATTAACTCTAAACGTACTACTTTATAACAACCTTCTGCCGTATTTGGGTCTTCTACACGTACCCACACCTCATGCTCATTGGCTACCGTATTTATATAGGCCATTGGATTGGCTATTGGATTGTTTGCATCATTAGCATTTTCTTCCGTTTCATAGTAGCTGATATTGTAAAGCGTCGGATCTGCACCATTTAATAGTTCTTCTTCCTTGCTCGTTAAATCGAACTGTGCAAAACCGTCTGCCGATGCATCGTCACACGCTTCTAATGGTGTTGGCTCTATAAGCTGTGGTGTGTCTTGTACTACAAGTTCTAGATTTACAAAACTTGCGCATTCTGTTGCGATGGTAGCACTTTCTACTCTTACATATATCGTCTGGACATCCTCAGAAATATTAGTATAGGCTACCGTTGTGTCTATTGCATCTACATTATTCCATGCATTGATCGGTGTTTCATGGTACGTTACCNTTAATCCTGCTGCTCCTCCTGTAATCTCATTATCTGCTTCGGTCAGGTCGAATATCCCAAAGCCATCGTTGTCTGGATCACAGTAATACAACGGTGTCGGTGTGTTGGCCGCTGGTGCCTGCTGTACATCTAATACCAGTGTCGTGGTATCATAACAGCCGGTTTCGATATCTTCAACACGAACATATATTGTTTGTGGATCACTGATGTTGGTGTATGGTATCGCTAATGGATTTTCTTCTGCTTCTGCATCATCCAAATCAAAGTAATAACTCACTGAATAATTTGGGTTACCTCCACTGATCTCTCCATTCTTCGCATTAAGATCTATCTCTGTTAAGCCATCTGGTGTACCATCGTCACAAACCTCTAATGGTGTTGGTGCTACCAAGGCTGGTAACGGGTTTACGATCAGCTCAAACTCGACTTGTGTGCTACAGCCTGTGTTGTCATTGGTAAGTACTGCATAAATCGTTTCTGGATTACTGACATTTGTATACAATCCTGTAATCTCATTGGTATTGGCCGCGTCGGTATAATAGGTTACTGTTACATTACCTTGTCCGTTGAGTATCTCTGCTTCCTTGTCCGTAAGATCAAATTGCTCTTGCTCGTCTCCTGGTGCGTTGTCGTCACATAGTTCGTATGGACTTACTTCTACAGTGCTTGGCAATGGATTGACGATTAATTGTAACGTCGTGGTGTCATAACAACCGGCTCCGTTCTCGATACGTACATATACTTCTTCAGTATTTGCCGTTGTATTGACATATGCGTTTGGTAATACTCCTGTGCCATCTATAGCTCCTTCTGGTGTGGAATGATACGTCACAACTACTCCCGTCTGTGCTCCTATCACCTCGGCATCGCGATCGCTCAAGGTAAACTCTACAAAACTATCTAAATCATCATCGCACTCCTCTAAAGCTATTGGCATATTGGCTACTGGATTGCCCAAGACTTCTAAGGCGAGCGTACCTACATTATAACAACCCGTTATTGCATCTTCTAAACGAACGTGAATAGTTTGATTATTTGGAGTAGTATTCACATAACCATCAAATATTTCTGCTGTATCCATGTCAGCACCCTCAGGTGTTTCGTGGAACGAAACATTAACATCGGTCTGACCATTTAAAATCTCAGTAACTTTATCCGTAAGGTTAAAAGGTGCAAAACCATCTGTTACTTCTCCATCACAAACTTGCAATGGAGTTACTGCCATAACATCAGGTAATGGATTAACAATTAAATTAAATGAAGTTGTTCCATAACAATCTGGATTTGCAGGATCTTGAACTCTTACAAAAATGGTCTCTGTATTTGGGTTAACATTTGTGTAATTTGTAGGTAAAGCTCCTGTATTAAAATTAGCATCATCTTGAGTTGGATGAAAAGAAACATCATAAGTAGTTGGATCTTGAGTGCCCAAAATAAATGTTTCCTGAGTACTCAAATCGAATGTTGCGAAACCATCATTACTAATATCATCACAAGCTTCCATATCTGCAGGCTGGTTAGCAATTGCTCTAGGATTTACAATTAAACTAAATACCGGATTGGCCGATGCATTGTAACAGTTGGAATCTCCTATACTTTCTACCCTTACGTAAATCGGTTCAGGATTACCACCATTGGTATATAAATTTGGTAAAGCTCCCGTACCATTATCAGCTCCATCAAACGTTAAATGATAAGTAACATTAAAATCTGTAGGAGCCTGTGCGCCCAAAATACCAAGGGTTTGTACACTAAGATCAAACTCTTCTACACCATCATTAGATACATCATCACATAGTTCTAAATCTGGAACTGGATTTATATTTGGTTGTCCAGCAACGTTCAATGTAAAAGACAATACTTCGTAACAACCAGAATCTAAATATTCAACTCTGATATAAATGATTTCACCATCTGTTCCTGAATAGTTATTTAAGTCTGCGATTGCTCCAACATCTGCATCTGCGTCTGCTTGTGAATTATGATAAGTAACTACCAAATCACTTGCGTTTGCCGCACTTGCTAAAACAACTGCTGTATTTGTTTCTAAATCAAAAATATATGGTGGAGTGCCTGAGTCACATACGAATAAATCGTTAGGAGTTTCAGTTACTATTTCTGGTAATACTTCTATACACACTTCTTGTGTGTACTCACAACCAAAATCATCCGAAGCTCTATAAGTATAACAAAACTCTCCTGCTGTAGGAGGTGTTACTGTAATAATATTTCCATTTGTATTGGTTATTGTTGGGTCAGCATCCCACTCTTCACTTACAACACTATTTGATGGCGGAACCAGAGAAGGATCAAAATTTAAATTCCATGAAAACAACGTTCCATCATCAGCTGCCCATGAATCAATTATAATAAACGTCCAATCTCCATTTAAAGGTGAACCTAATAAATTATCAAATGAAGATGATGGTAATGCCGCATACGTACCTGCAGGAATATCATTACCTGTAGCGGCTGCATCATCTAACGTTTGAGTAGCTGTTGGGGAAAAACAATATTGCAAGCCTGTACCAGGGTTACCATTATCAGCCTGATCCGGAATACCTAAATTATCACCTGGATCGGTCCCATCACCATACTCTAAAAACATAACTTGAGCTCCGTTTGGAGCTTGTAAAATTATCGAAAGATCACCCATAAAGGAATGCTCCATAACAGCACAGAAATCTGTAATTTGCGTAATATCTGTTAACACCTGACCTGGCCCATAACAATCTACTGTAATAGTAGAAGAATAGGACGTATCTTGACCTGTTGACGGAGTATCTTCTAACCATGTTTGATCAAAAATTTCTGGAGCACAATCCTCAAATTGAGGTATTGTTGCTACACCAGTAATAGTAGTAGATTCACCAAAACATATTGTTGCATCTGTAGCTTCGGTACCTGTGAAATCTATTTCTGGAGATACTCTTACAACCTGACTGATTGAATTAGTGCTAGAACAACCTAAGGGATTTGTATCTGTTACTACTAAATCTACAACAAAAATACCTGGTTCATTGTAGGTTGCAACAACACTCTGCCCTGTAGCTGTTGTAGAATTTCCAAAATCCCATTCATAAGTCGCATTAGGATCGTCATTTGCTGAAAAGATTGCACTACCATTAAAGGTTACATCACCTCCTGCACATATAAGTACCTCTCCTTCTGAATTGACATCAGGTACTGTAGAATCTAATTGAGCAGTTATGTCTTGACATGGTGTTCTGCACGAAATATTTGCAACCCAACCACTAGCATTAGCAGAACCATTTGACACAAACTGAACCGTAATACATCCCGAAGTATTAGCATCAGAAGCTTCAACTAAGCCTGGATTATTAGCACCAGAAAAATCTCCTATCGGAGGAGCTGTTATATCATCACCATCGAATATTGTGACTATATCTGCATTAAGCTGTGTGTTGAACTCTATAAATTCTAACTGAATTTTTTGCCCTGGGTTTTCAGGACAGATAGTTAGAACAAAATTTTCATCATTACCATAATTTGCAAACTCACCGCCAGAATCATAAAAAACACCACCACACTGGCTTACAGTAGTTGTTTGCATCGTAATATCTTGAGCTATCAATACTGAAGATATTGTTAAAATAAAAAATGTAAATAAATACTTCATATATTGAAATTATTGATATTGTGACTTTATTATAATATAAGTATTGGTACCATCTACACGGTACATCCCACCATTCTTGGTAAACAAATTAAAATTGTACTTAAGAGGGTTGAAGTCATTAGGATTAAAACTACTATCTCTTTTTAAATTCTTTACAAATGCCGTATTCAAAGGAATTTTAGACAATAAAACATAAGGTTTTTTATTCTCTTCCTCCCCAATAGTTTTTATCTCCACTCTGTTTCTCAACAAATGCTTAATCGCTTTTAATCGATGCGAATCGTTATAAACGTATTTTTCAGCATATTCGCCATAAACCTCATCTATTTGTAGTTTTTCTTTAGATGTTAATGGCAAATCTACATTGTCTTTGAACTTTATAACTTTTTGAGAAACCTTATTATTTTTCTTTTGCCCAAATGAACAGAGCGGCAATAGAATTAATAAGAAAATTGTAAGAATTTTTTTCATGGCTTAACCTTATTTTAAAGTTTGGAAAATTAAGAAAATTTTATAAAAACAGTTGTTAAATCCTTAATGATATTAACATTTTAACGGTTTTAGATATATAACAAGTATAATTGTAAAACTCCTACCATTATCATCCTATTTTTATTACGTATCTTTGCAACTTCCTTTTAAAGATTGATTAATAATTATTTAACCATGAAAATCGATAACGATTTTAACGATATAGATGCTTTAGGCGATAACCACATTGGTTCATCGAGCGATACTCCTATGAGAGATGATGCTTTTAAACTCTCAAAACAGGAAAAAATAGATATTATTAAAGATGATGTAAGGCACATTATGGAAACCCTAGGACTAGATCTTACTGATGACAGTTTACAAGGCACCCCAAACCGTGTTGCAAAAATGTTTGTGAATGAAATTTTTGGAGGGTTAGATCCTGAAAAAAAACCGAGCGCATCGACTTTTGATAATAAGTATAAATATGGCGAAATGCTTGTAGAGAAAAACATTACTGTCTACTCTACTTGCGAACATCACTTATTACCTATTGTAGGAAGAGCTCATGTCGCTTATATTTCTAACGGTACTGTAGTTGGTCTTTCTAAAATGAATAGAATTGTAGACTATTACGCCAAACGTCCACAAGTACAAGAACGATTAACCATACAAATTGTAAAAGAATTACAAGAAGTTTTAGGAACTGAAGACGTTGCTTGCGTTATAGATGCTAAGCATTTGTGTGTAAACTCTCGTGGAATAAGAGATATTGAAAGTAGTACAGTAACCTCTGAGTTTGGTGGAAAATTTAAAGAAAAAGAAACCCGAAGAGAATTCCTAGATTATATACAACTAGACACACAGTTTTAGTTTGCTTAGTCTTTCTTTGTTCTTTAGTTTTGTTTAAACATTTTTTGAATTATTCAGCATGCCATTATACGATACCCAAACTATAAAAATATACAACTCATTATCTGGCGAAAAAGAAGTCTTTAAACCAATTAACGAAGGTTACGTTGGCATGTATGTATGTGGGCCAACAGTATATAGCAATGTACACTTAGGAAACGTAAGAACCTTTATGTCTTTTGATGTTATTTTTAGATACCTAAAGCATCTTGGTTATAAAGTAAGATACGTAAGAAATATTACAGATGCAGGACATTTAGAAAATGATGCCGATGAAGGTGAAGATCGTATTGCAAAAAAAGCAAGACTAGAAGCTATAGAACCTATGGAAGTTGTACAGCGATATACAGTAGACTTTCATAACATCTTAAATAAATTCAACTTTTTACCACCAAGTATAGAGCCTACAGCAACAGGTCATATTATTGAGCAAATAGAGCTTATAAAAACCATTATAGACAATGGAATGGCATATGTTGTAAATGGATCAGTCTACTTTGATGTACATAAATACAACGAATCTAAGCCCTACGGTATTTTAAGTAAACGTAAACTTGAAGACTTAATTCATAACACAAGAGCCTTAGACGGACAATCCGATAAAAGAAATCCGCAGGATTTTGCACTTTGGAAAAAAGCCGAACCACAGCACATTATGCGTTGGCCTTCTCCTTGGAGTGATGGTTTCCCAGGTTGGCATTTAGAGTGTACAGCAATGAGCACCAAATACCTTGGTGAACAATTTGATATTCATGGTGGTGGTATGGATTTAAAATTCCCACATCACGAGTGTGAAATTGCTCAAGCAGAAGCTTGTAATGACCACTCACCTGTTAACTACTGGTTGCATGCCAATATGCTTATTATGAATGGTAAAAAAATGGCAAAATCTACTGGAAATTTCATTCTGCCTAATGAAATATTTTCTGGAGATAATCCTCATATCACTAAAGCATACGCTCCAAGTGTTGCAAGATTTTTTATGCTTCAAGCGCACTATAGAAGTATATTAGATTTTACTAATAATGGATTATTAGCAAGCGAAAAAGGATTTTTTAGATTAATGGATGCCATTAATTTAATTGAAGATTTAAAAACCAGTGATTCATCATCTTTTAATGTTTCTGAATGGAAACAGAAATGTTATGATGCCATGAACGATGACTTTAACACACCTATCTTAATAGCAACACTATTTGATGCTGTAAAATTTATCAACCAAATAAAAGATGGTAGCGCAACAATAACTAAAGAAGACTTAGGCTTGTTAAAAGAAACTTTAGAAAATTTCACTTTTGATATTTTAGGTTTAGTTAATGTTTCTAAAGAAAGTACAGGCTCTGATAAGTTATCTGGTGCTGTTGAAATTTTAATAAATCTAAGAAAAGAAGCTAGACAGAATAAAGACTTTGCATTGTCTGATAAAATTAGAGATGAGTTAGCTGAAGTAGGAATTCAACTGAATGATAGTAGAGAAGGTACCACATTTACGACTAATTAATCGTGAAGAAATTTTTAGCATATCCTTTTTTATTTTTAATTAAAGTCTATCAAACTTTTATATCTCCTATTACACCTGCTACTTGCAGATATCAGCCTACATGTTCACATTATGCTAAAGAAGCCATTGAAGTTCATGGAATTTTTAAAGGTGGTCAACTAGCCTTGAAAAGGATTTTTAGTTGTCATCCCTGGGGAGGAAAAGGTTATGACCCAGTGCCACCAAAGGAAGATTAATATTACGTTAATCCTATTTTCACTCCCTAACAAAATAGTATATTTACAGCGAAAAGATTACTTACATGCACGCATTAAAAATATACTGGGATCCTATTAAATCATTAGATTTAGGTTTTTTTGAACTTCACTTTTACAGTGTAATGTGGATTATTGCCTTTATACTAGGCTTCTACATTACAAAGAAGATTTGGAAAAACGAAAATCAATCAAACGAATCTCTAGATTCTTTATTTATCTATTCTGTATTGGGCATCATGATTGGAGCTAGATTAGGTCATGTGATTTTTTACCAATCTGAATTGATAAGTGAAGATTTCTTTAGCATATTTTTACCTTTCAGTTTTAAAGACGGTATACGATTTACAGGTTTTCAAGGTTTAGCCAGCCATGGAGCAGCCATTGGTATGATTATATCAATGTACCTATTTAACAAAAAAATCTTAAAGAAAAGTATACTTTGGATTCTTGACCGCGTTGTAATAGCAACAGCTCTAGGCGCTGTATTTGTCAGAATAGGAAACTTTATTAATTCAGAAATAATAGGTAAGTATACCAATAGTGATTTTGGCATCGTATTTAGACAGCTTAGTGAAACTGAGCCAAGACATCCTGCTCAATTATACGAAGCGTTTTGCTATGTTTTTGTATTTATAACGTTGCTTTATTTCTATTGGAAAACCAATAAATCTAAACAAGAAGGTTTCTTATTTGGTTTGTTTCTAGTTTTTCTATGGACCATTAGATTCTTTGTTGAATTTGTTAAAGAACCTCAAGGAGAGGAAGATTTGGCTGCTTTCTTCGGAAATACGCTCAATAACGGTCAGCTTTTAAGTATACCTTTTATACTTATTGGTCTTTACTTTATGTTTATCTACAAGCCTAAAAAGACCGTTGCCTAATATGCGTACAACTCATTTCATAAGAAACTTTGTTCTCTTCTTTTCTTTGCTTTTATTTTTTAATTGTAAAGATGAAAAGCAAAACACGTCTAATGATAAAGTAAAAGTTAGTTTTAGCAAAGAAGGGGTTTTACACCTCAAAAAATCAGATTCTGACTCTATTATAAAAACTCTAGATATTGAATTTGCTGAAGATGAGTACGAAACACAAACAGGATTAATGTACAGAACTAAACTTGGTACCAACCAAGGCATGCTTTTTATCTTTCCTGATGTACAAATGAGAAGTTTCTATATGAAGAATACTAAAATCCCTTTAGATATTATTTATATAGATGAAAAACAACAGATTGTTAGCTTTCAAAAACATGCAAAACCATTTGATGAAACGTCGCTTCCTTCTGAAGCTCCTGCCAAATATGTCTTAGAGATTAATGCAGGGCTTTCTGATGAGTGGCAACTAAAAATTGGTGATCGTATTCACTTTACTAAAGACTAATTAATTCCATTTTAGGCATTTAATTTAAAAAATGATATATATTGTAGGAATAATTTGTAATTCCTATCTACATGAAATCATTAAAAAATCTTTCACTTTTAATTGTATCTCTAGTTTTATTTTGCTCTTTTTCTATTAAAGATTCTCCTTCTTATGTTGGCAAATGGAAAGGTAAAGACAAAGGAGACATTGGCTACTTAACACTTACTAAAGATGGCTACGCTTTGTTTGAATTTGACGGCCAGATAATGGGAGGAAAATCATTTACAAGAGACGGCACTGAAGCCTCTATGCATTATGAAGTTGAAAAAAAAGAAAACTACTACCATATTGATTTTATTGTTAAGAAGGTGGAGGATAAAGAAACCTTAGGCACCTTGGAAGGTATATTTAAAATGAATTCTGAGTCTCAAATGGTATTAGCATTGGGTTTTGACGGATCAGCGCGACCAACTAATTTTGAAACCGATCAAATTACTCTTAACAAAATCGATTAAACTAATAACTTATTAAAAAAAAGCCTTTCTTTTCAGAAAGGCTTTTTGATTTAGTCTGTCTCGTCTTTAATACAATTAATTTTTAATTCTTCACTATTTTTCTAATGACTTTTAGACCTATTGCATCATTAGAAACTTCCATAAAGTACGGAGCTTTTAGCAGGTTACTTAACCCTTCTAATTTAACACCTCCTTCAAGACACTCATGAGTTTTATTATATACTTTACGACCATTTAAATCATAAATAATAATATTTATTTTAGAGCCTAATAATTGTTCAGGCAGGTTTAAAGATATACTCTCATTAAAAGGGTTTTGTAAAATCTCTATGTTTTCTAGACTAAAATCATCAATACTTAACAAATCACCATCAACTCCATCACAATTTTCATCAACACCATTACCTTCAGAGTCATCAGCATCAGGATTTACTGAATTGTTTGTATCATTACAATCTAAACCATTTACCACATATCCAAAAGGTGGAGTATCTGAACAGTCTTCAATTGTGCTATTAGGATCTCCGTAACCATCACCATCTAAATCTTCATAAAACGTTGTTGGCGGTTGACCTTCGGCTGTCATAGTTACACAGACTTCTTCAGCATACTCACAACCAAATTCATCAATAGTTCTAAACGTGTAACAATGTTCGCCTTCAGATTCTGGAGCAACAGTAATAATGTTTCCGTTTATTTCTGTAATACTAGAATTAGTATCCCATGATTGAGAAATTATCTGAGGCGTATATTCATAATCTTGTAATTCTAGACTTGGGTCAAAATTAAGTTCCCAAGAAAAAATATAGCCATTATCTATTGAAAGGTTGTCTACAATCCTAATACACCATTCTCCATTTAATGGACTTCCTAATAATGCATCAAAATTTTCATATGGTAAATAAGTGCCTGGTACCCATGACTCACTCGGTGGATTTCCGTTAAGCTCTGTAGGCGCATTAGCGAGTAAAGTGGTTGCATTCATAGAAAAACAATAGTCTTCACCAATTCCAGGATCAAGAGTTTCGTTATCATTAGCTCCTCCAAAGTAGGTTCCACCACCTGCTTGATCGAACAACCTTACTTCTTGTCCGTTTGGACTTTGAATAAAAATATCTAAATCCCCTGAGAACGAATGCTCTATATTCATACAAATATCAAGTATTTGAGAAACATCTGTTAGCACAGCTTCATTATCAAAACATGTAACGTTGATACAAGTACTGTAGGCAGCACCACTACCATCTGGCAAAAAAGTTACTTCACTTTCTGGTGGCGGACAATTATAAAACAACAATAAGGGGTCTGCTACTCCCTGTATCGTTGTTGTATCTCCAAAACACAAAGTACTATCATCTGCTTGAGTACCTGTAAAGTCTGGAGCTCCTGAAACTCTAATCACTTGGTTTATTGCATTACCATTTGAGCAACCATCCATATAATTATCCATATTAGTATCATGAATATCCAAATTTACCAGATAAACACCTGGCTCATCGTACGTAACGTTAATACTCTGACCTAAAGCAGTTGATCCGTCTCCTAAATCCCAAGTGTATGATGCTCCTGTACCATCAACCTCAAAAACACCACTCCCATTTAGTTGAATATTATCACCAACACATACCTCAACAATGCCTTCTGCATTAGCTAATGGAGATACAGAATCTAAAACCGCTGTAATATCTTGACAAGGCATAGCACAAGATATATCTGCAATCCATCCAGATGCATTTCCGACGCCATTGGAGGTAAAATTAATTGTTAAGCAACCTGATGAATTTTCAAAAGAAGCAAATATTAGTCCTATTGAGGTATTACCACTAAAAATGCCAATAATTGGTTCAGATGTACTATCTCCATCATAAATCGTTATCATATCAACATTTAGCTGGGTTTCAAAGTCAAAAAATTCTAACTTAACCCTTTGTCCAACTTCCTCTGGACAAATTGTTAAAGTGTAATCCTCGTTGCCAGAGTAATTTAAATTTTCTCCACCAGAATCATAAAACGTACCTGAACATGCACTAATAGTTCCATTTTGCATAAGAATGTCTTGGCCAAAAACAGAAACTGAGATTCCCAATAACAGGATAGATAATACTTTTTTCATAGGATTGATTGAATTAGTTACTAAAGTAGAGAATTTTACACTTCTATATAATACTTTATTTTTAAGATGTAAAAAGTATAAAATGGTTGCGTCTAAAAATAAAAAAAACGCCTTTTTGAAGAAAAAGGCGTTCATTTTATAACTTAGAAATCGAATATTTTATTCTTCGTCTTCTTCTTTTACTTTTTTCTTTAATGACTCTGCAGCATCACCTTTCTTAGCTGTATCGTACATTAATGGTGTTGCAATAAACATAGAAGAGTATGTACCTACAACTACACCTACAATTAAGGCAAACAATAATCCTCTTAATGATTCTGCACCAAAAATGAACATTGCTAACAATACCACTAATGTTGTTACAGAGGTATTTAATGTTCTACTTAATGTACTGTTAAGTGAGGCATTAATAGTTTTACCTAAATTCCAAGATGTATGCTCGTTTAAGAACTCTCTAATTCTATCAAACACTACCACAGTATCGTTTAACGAGTAACCAATTACTGTTAAAATAGCTGCAATAAACGCCTGGTCAATTTCCATACTAAATGGCATAAACTTCCAAGTTATAGAGAATATACCTAATACAATTAAAACATCATGGAATACAGCAGCAACTGCTCCAAGAGAGAACTGCCATCTCTTAAATCTAAATAAGATATAAAGGAACACTACTACTAAAGATCCTAATACTGCCCAGAACGACGATTTCTTAATATCGTCTGCAATTGTAGGGCTCACTTTACTAGAAAGCATTTTACCAATCTTAGCCTCACCAGAACCATTATCAAATTCTTCGTAAGTCATTCCTGTAGGTAAATATGGCTTTAAAGCTTCAAACAACATAGTTTGTATCTCAGTATCTGCTTCAACAGAATTATCTTCAACTCTATACTTTGTAGAAATCTTTAATTCGTTTGCAGAACCAATAGTTTTAACCTCAGCACTGTTAAATACATTAGGATCATTAAGTACACTAGTAATTTCTTCAGTACTTACTGGTTGGTCAAAACGAACTTGATATGTTCTACCACCAACAAAATCGATACCTTGATCTAATCCTGTAGTTGCTAAAGAACCTAAACTCGCTAAGATCAATGCACCAGAAATAACATAAGCTATTTTACGTTTCTTTAAGAAGTCGATATTTACATTCTTAAATAAACCTTTAGTCATTCCGGTAGCAAAATCTAAAGTACCACCTCTATTTACCCACCAATCAATTAATAAACGAGTGATAAAAATAGCAGTAAATAATGAAGTTAAAATACCTATGATTAACGTAGTTGCGAAACCTTTAATTGGTCCTGTACCAAATACAAATAAGATTAATGCTGTTAAACCTGTAGTGATGTTAGCATCTAAAATTGATGATAAAGCGTTAGAGAAACCATCTTTAATAGATTCTTTTTGAGACTTTCCTTTTGCAAGTTCTTCTCTAATACGCTCAAATATAAGTACGTTGGCATCTACCGAAATACCGATTGTTAATACGATACCTGCAATACCTGGTAGCGTTAATACAGCACCTAAACTTGCTAATACACCAAATATTAATAAGATGTTTAATAACAACGCGATATCTGCCGCTAAACCAGCTTTACCGTAATAGAACACCATCCAAAGTAAAACAAATGCTAGCGCAATAATGAAAGACTTCATTCCACTATCAATAGCTTCCTGACCTAATGAAGGACCAACCTCATCTGCCTGAATGATCTCTGCTGAAGCTGGTAATTTACCAGCTCTTAAAACGTTTGCTAAATCTACAGCTTCATTAAGTGTAAATGAACCTGAAATCTGAGATCTTCCACCTGCAATTCCTTCTGGTTGATTTCTAACACTTGGTGCCGAATATACTATATCATCTAAAACAATAGCGATATATCCGTTTTCTTGATTAGCCTTTTTTGTAATTTCTTGCCACTCTCTTGCACCTTTAGGATTCATTTGCATACTTACAGCTGGTCTGCTAAGCTCATCATAATCTTGTCTTGCATCTGTAATAACAGCTCCACTTAATTCTGGCTCACCTTCTCTGTTGCTTTTTATTGCATATAATGCAGAATACTCAGAGTCTTTATCTTGTTTTCCCCAAACAAACTTTGCATAACGCATTTCCGCAGGCAATAAAGCTCTGTTTTTAGGATCATTAAGTGCTGTTAACACTTTTTCCTTGTCTTTAGCTAAGAAATTAGCAATAACAGGACCTCCTCCTGGAAACTGAATTCCTAAAGGATTAACATTTGCTACATTTGTAGTGTCTGTTTCTATTTGACCGGTTAATTCATCTATTGTGCTAGTTGTAGAATCTTGCTCTACTTCTGCAACCTCAGTAACTTCTTCGTCAGATTCGTCTTCTTTAGCTGCTTCTACCAATGCTTGGTTTACCTGAAATACATATGGCAGTAATTCCTCGGCTTTGTATGTGTCCCAAAATTGTAATTGTGCTGTTTTAGTAATAATGTCTACAACACGCTTTTTATCTCTTGCGCCTGGTAACTCAATTAAGATACGACCAGAATTCCCTAGACGTTGGATGTTTGGAGACGATACACCAAAACCATCAATACGATTACGTAATACTTCAAAAGCAGAAACAATAGACTCATCTATTTTTCTTTCTAAAATACTTTGAACCTCACTATCAGACATTTCTGGTTTAATATCATCTCTTAAGTTTCTGTTAGCAAAAATATCTGGTGATGCTAATTTAGTATCTCCTTTTATAGCATCAAACGCTCTAAAAAATGACTCTAAATACGACTCTTGTGCATCTTTTTGTAATTCTTCTGCTTCAGCTAATGCCTTATTAAATACAGGATCTTTACTATTGTTGGACAGTCCTTTTAAGATGTCCTTTACAGAAATCTGAATGATAGCATTAATACCACCTTTAAGGTCTAAACCTAATTTCATGGCATTATTCTCAACCTCAGTATATGTGTATTGAGACACACCTAATAGGTTATAAACTTCTATAGGTTCGAACTCGTTTTCACCTACTTGAACTTTTTCTGTTTTTAAAGAATCTAAGTAGCGTACTTCTGCCTCCGCTCTTAAATCTTGATAACCGTCTACTGTTTCGTCATACTTTGCTACTGCAGCTTTTTTTGCAGCATCTTCAATTTGGTTAGCCTTAAAGGTAAAAGACAATTGGTAAATACTTACCAAACCAAATAGCAGTGCAAACAGTTTAACTATTCCTTTGTTTTGCATTTTGTTTTGTTTTACGTCTGATTTTTTTAACGCGCAAATATAGAATTTACCGTATAATCAGACAATTGATTTTTTATGTAATAATTTGTTTTTGTCTTTTGATTGATTCAAAAGTTAAATGAAGTGTTTTTGGAACATTTTTTTAATGAATCCCTTAAGCTACAGGTCCTGCTCTTACTTCTGGTGATTGGTATGATTTTTTATCTTCTAAATAAAAGATACCAGAATTAAATCTAAAGGTCGCCTTAACTAATTTTTGTAATACATCTGATTGATAGAGACAACTAAAAACGTCTTTCTCTAATTTATTAAACCTATCACTCTTCTGGTTATGCTCGGTAATCTGTACTCTATCAAAATCCCAATCATTTTTTTGATCTTTCTTTTGAATTTCTGATACATTGAGCTTGTAGTCTTTTACAGTGTCTTCGTCAGATTTTTTATTAGAGTTATTAGTATCAACTCCTAATAAAAAACTAAATTCACTACTATCGGTTAATATTTGCTCAATGCTTTGGGCATCTGTAAGGCTATAATATGCAATTTTAAAACTCCCTGAATCATCTTTTATTACCAAAAGGTTTTCAGCACCTATTTTTTGTAGTTTTTGCTGAATATCTCTGAGTGTGTTTTGCGCTTCAATTTCTGAAATATTAGCATCAGAAAATTGGATGGTTATCTCTTGATTGGGAGTAGCAGGCGTCTCTACTAACCTTCCTAATAAAGCTAATAGAACTATTATAATACCAAAATGTAATTTGGTGCGCATTCGGCAAATATAACAAAAAATAAAGACCGCATTTCTGCAGTCTTTGTTTTATAGTGTGTGATTGGATTTTACATGCCTTCCATCTTGGAATATCCTTCTGGAGGTGTTAGACTAAATTTAGAGTCATCTACTTTCTCACTTTTAACCTCAGTTACTTCAGAAATAACCTTAACCTCTATTCCTCCTTGTGTCATAGTCATTTCTGTATAAAGTGGAAAACCACCGAGATCATTTCCAAATTGCGCATTTTGTTGACTTAGCACTGGCGCAATTTTATCAGTAACGTACATTACCATTTTTATATTATTACCACCTTCACTAATTGTTAGGCTCTTTTGTTTACACTTGTAACCTAATATAGTTTTAGTATCTGAGCCTTCTACAACTTTATAGTCTTCTGATTTGTCTTTTGGTTCTTCTATAGTTTGCTTTTGATATTTCTTACCCAACATTGGGTTATCCATTAAAGTAAGACTCTCCATACTATCAGAATCAGTAATCACTGTAATATCACCAGACATAGGATTAGAAACTTCTACTCTAGATTTTTTTCCTTTGAAGAATGTTGTTGTTATCATTTCGCCCATCATTGCTAGTTGCGCTTGAGTAGCTTCGTCGCTAGAGTTATAGGTCTGCTTTAATGTAATTACTCCTTCTGTAATTTTTTCTTGAGCTGTTACCGTAAAACTTAAAGTTAATAGTACGGTAAGCATTAGTATTCTTTTCATGTTTTATAATTTTTTTTAATATACAAAAAACCTCACCAACAAGTATGCCAGTGAGGTTATTTCTTATTTAAAAAAGCTCTTTGTTAAAGTTCTAAAAGACCATTTGTCTTCTTTACACCTTCTGCGCTTTCTGCTAAATGTTGTTTTTCTGCATCACTTAATGGTACATCTACGATTTTTTCAATACCGTTTCTTCCTAAGATTACTGGTACACCGATACAAAGATCGCTTAACCCATACTCTCCATCTAGTAATGTAGAACAAGGGAACATCTTCTTTTGATCGCAAGCAATGGCCTGTACCAATCCGCTTACAGCAGCACCTGGCGCATACCACGCAGAAGTTCCTAATAATTTTGTTAAGGTTGCACCACCGACTTTAGTATCTTCTTTTACTTGGTCTAAACGCTCTTCTGATAAAAACTCAGAAACTTTGATACTGTTTCTTGTTGCATGAGATGTTAATGGCACCATACCTTTATCGCTATGACCACCTATTACCATACCATCTACATCGCTGATAGGTGCTTCTAAAGCTTCAGCTAATCTGTATTTAAAACGTGCAGAGTCTAAAGCTCCACCCATTCCTATAATTCTATGCTTTGGTAAACCTGTAGTTTTGTGAGCTAGGTACGTCATTGTATCCATTGGGTTACTCACTACAATTAAAATTGTATTTGGCGAATGCTCTACTAAGTTGGCAGAAACTGTTTTTACGATACCAGCGTTAATACCTATTAACTCTTCACGAGTCATACCTGGCTTACGAGGAATACCAGAGGTAATAACACAAATATCACTATTTGCTGTTTTTGAATAATCATTAGTACTTCCTGTAATTTTAGTATCAAATCCATTTAAAGAAGCTGTTTGCATTAAGTCCATTGCTTTACCTTCTGCATAACCTTCCTTGATGTCTAATAAAACAACTTCGGATGCAAAATTTTTAATAGCGATGTACTCTGCACAACTTGCGCCTACTGCACCAGCGCCAACTACGGTTACTTTCATTTTATATTTTATTTTAAATCGTTAAAAATCTGACACAAATTTACGGTTTTACAATCTAAATTCCATGATTTATGTCATCTATCTAAATAAAAAAAGCAGCCTTTTCAGGCTGCTATAAAATATGTTTAATTCGTTTTTATCTAAAACCAAAATTTACACCAACAGAGAAGGCATCAAACTCTGATATATGATATTCTCCATTAAGTCTGAAGAATCCTAATTTTAATTTAAAACCTAGAGTTCCTCTTACAGCAGAAACATCACTTGATACCGAAAATGGATCAGTAATTGTGTCTGAAGAAACTATACCGTTTGTAACCACGTAGTCTCCTAACAAATCTGATTCAGCTTTACCAGAGATGTAACCCAAACCACCATAAAGGTTAAAAACAGGCAACTTTGTAGAAACCGCTAATTGAAACAACCAAGTATTTGTATTATTTTCTAATCTTTGATTTTCGCCATCTATACCTGAAGATTCTGTAAGATCATAAGATCCGTCTAAATGTGTGTAAGCTACTAATCCAGATAATGCAACAGGCCATAACTTATCTGCTGGTAACCATTCGGTAAACTCAAACTGTAAGCCTGCTCCATACATATTTAGAGCAACATCATCATTTTCGTACTTTGGAAAGTATCTTGCTTTAACCTCAATTCCACTGCCTAATCCTACTGCTGCTTGTAATGTACCTGACGGAATTAAATTATAGCTTTCATCACCAATACCTTGTGGCAACTCAAATTCTGCAGTCTGAGAACCAAAAATTGGATCATCATATTCTACTTCAACAAAAATTGAAGGGTCATTTTCACCTAAAACTGTAGCAACATTCTGAGTACTTGGCCCAGACACAAACTGAACGTTATTATAGTCTGCTGTATTCATACTAAAAACCTTATCGTCATCACCCACCAAAGATGCATTTGCTACCAAAGAAATCTCAAAACCTCCTAATGGTTTTACTTTTGCAGAATTAAACCAATTGGCATTCATACTATGCATTACACCATTGGTTCCTGGTGCTAAATAATCATTTGCAAAACGTTGCGCATCATCTACACCTGCAGACAGCAATACATCTATATCATTCTGAGCTTTTGAAACTAAAAACGAACTACAAAATACCGTGAATAGAATTAATTTCTTCATTATGGTTAAGTTTTTAATATTGAGACAAATATATTAAAATAACGACAAAAAATGCATTTTATCGTTATTTTATGTTTTTTATCGGATTAAAAAAGGCATCTAAAACTAAAATTTGGTGTTAATCCTAAAGACTTATTTTCTACTTTAATGGCTTTATTAGAGTCATTAGGATCGACTTTATAGTAGGTATTTATACTGTTTTTTCTGTCTAAGGCATTAATAACTCCAAATCGCAGT
The DNA here is from genome assembly GCA_002722255.1 of Winogradskyella sp. Taxonomy (GTDB): domain Bacteria; phylum Bacteroidota; class Bacteroidia; order Flavobacteriales; family Flavobacteriaceae; genus Winogradskyella; species Winogradskyella poriferorum. The sequence goes on from PBLD01000009.1 coordinate 21,459, forward strand.
ACAGCTTTGACGTTATTAGAAATAGTGAAACTATATTTTAATGATGCGTCTAAACGCATAAAATGATCTAAATTTTCACTATTTGGTGTATCGTAATTAACAAACGTATTATTACCATCTTGCACGGTTTCGTTACCTTCAACAGGTTTTGTAAACGGCTGTCCTGATCGCCAAATGCCACCAACAGACATTTCTAGATTAGATAAAATAGTATAGTTGAGTCCCAAACCAAACGAATGTCTTACATCTACATTATTAGGAAAAACCGAAGGTGTTAGCGTATTAAATTCATAATCATTTATGCTATATGTATAACTAAACCACGTACTAAAACGCTGCGCGGTTTTGCTTGCTAAGACCTCAACACCTCTAACATTATAACTGCCTATAGCATTTAAAAACTGAAAATTGTTATAAAACCCTTGGTTAGAAACCGTTATACCTTGTACGTTTTTGTAGAACCCTTCAACATCAATTAAAAAATTATTTTTACTGAATTCTAACCCAAATGACCCTTGTTTACTTTCTGAAATTGGAATAGTTTCCTCATTTGCCAATATCCAACGACGGTTTTCTACTCCTAAAAAATCATCTTGAAAATCAATAATCTGTGTTGCTGATTGATTTTTAAATTCTCCCTGAAGTTTAAGAGCAAGGTTATTGAAAAGCTTGTGTCTTACATTCAATCGTGGTTCAATAATAAGCTTACTAAACTTCTGAAAATAATTACCTCTTACCCCTACTCTTGCATAGGTTTTTTTGTTACTAAATTCAGCCTCGGCAAACAAAGCATGATTAAGCAATACATCTTTTTTAGTTCGGTTGTAATTTGGGTTAATTACATCTGTAGCATTTAAAATACCAACTTCGGTAAATTGATAACCTGTAAGTAGATTAAAGCTGTCATTAATTTTTAAATTAGATTTTATTTTAAAACCTGATTCTAAAACCTCGTTAGACTGCTTTACTTCCTGATTAGTTTCAGCTCGTGCATCTGTTGCTTCAACAGTATATTTTGAATAATAACCACTTAATTGTGTTGAAAACCGATCGTTCCAAACAACATTCCATTGTCCGCCAAAGCCTAAATTTTCTTGTGTAAGATTACTAGATTTTGAAACTGTTTCGCTTGTATTGTTGGTGTTAGATTCAGCATAATCTAAATTATTATTAATCCCAATAACGTTTACTCTAAACTTATGGCTATCATTTAAATCGAATAATACTTTGGCTGAAAAATCGTAAAACGAAAAGTCTGAAGACTGGTTACCTGCAGCATCCGACTCTGTGCTGGTATTAATATCACTATCCTGAAAACTACGCTCAAAATAATTATCGTACGTTGGAGAAGCCAACACATCTGTAAAGGATCTTCTGCCTGAAAAATGAAATGCCAGTTTCTTACTAACTGGTACTTTTAAATAAGCATCTGCATGCAAAAGATTTGCACCAAATCCTCCTGAAAAATTATTATTTACGGTATTCTTAGTTCGCATATCTATAGTACTAGACACACCATCACTATACTCACTCGATGTTCCGTTTTTAGACACAATGGTCTTATCTGTGAGATAAGGATTATAAGCTGATATTAAGCCAAAAAAATGACCGGAATGATACATTTTAATTCCATCCCAAAGCATGAGGTTTTGGTCATTTGTACCACCTCTTACATTAAGATTGGCAATACTTTCATTTACACTTTCTACACCTGGCAAAACCTGAATAGTTTGCAAAATATCTGGCTCTATTAAACCTGGTAACACGCCAAAAGTTTCAGAATTTAATTGCGTACTGCCATCTAAACGCTTTTGTAACCCTGTAGTTAAAAACTTTGTAATTAAAACCTGATTGAGTTGCTCTAACTTTTCTGCTAACACTATTGTTTTGCAATCTTTATATTCCCACAAATCTGTGGCTTTAATCCTTTCTGTATTGTACCCTAAATAGGAAATAACAACCTCAGCACCAACTGGCACATCTGTTAACTTAAATTCTCCTTCATTATTAGATACAGCACCATTTAATGTATTTTCGACAACAACAGAAGCTCCGTAAAGCGATGTATTGGCATCAACTTTCAATATTCCACAAACAGAAATCGTTTTATCAATCGTAGAAATAGTAATATATCTATCGGTTAAAAACTTAAAATTAAGTAATGTGGAGCTATTTAGTTTGTCAATAACTGTTTTTAGAGTTGAGGAAGATTGTGGTTGCTCAACAGTAACTGATTTTACATCTACAGCAGAATACGAAAATTTAACCTCGTGCTTGGTTTCAATTTCAGAAATTAATTGCAAAAGTGGTATCTTTTCTTGTGCCTGACTTTGCAAAGAAAATAGCGTTATTAGAATACATAGAAGACGCTTAGTTAGCTCCATAATTATAAAACTCTACGTCATTACCATTTATTTTATAGCTAAGCTTTAATGGTATAGTTACAGCTTTTAAGGCAATATTTTTGTCTTTGTGGGTAAAACTTCCCGAAAATAATTGAGATGTATCAACACCATTTGCTACCTTAATTTTAATATTGTATTGCAGTTGTAAGTCTTCTATAACTTGCCATAACGGTACATTATTAAAGCTAGACTCTTCATTAATCCAAGACGGATTTTGCGATGTAAAATCGTCTATCTTAATCATCTTACCACTTACAACTCTCACAGTTTTTCCTGGTGCTAAAACCGTAGTTTCATTATTATAAGTTACTGCAACCGAACCTTCATAACACTTTACTTCAAAAAAGTTTCTGCGCTCTTTTACATTAAACTGTGTTCCCAGTACCTCAACAGATCCTGCATCTGTATTTACAGTGAATTTTTTGCCTTTGGTAACTTTAAAATAAGCCTCTCCATCTAAGGTTAACAAACGCTGATTGTCCCATTCCTTTTTATTATAGGTTAACTGTGATTTTGCATTAAGAACAACCTCAGAATCATCTGGTAAATTAAGCGTAGTTGTCTCCGCAACGCCTGTTTTATAGGAAGCTTCTGTATTAAAAAAGATAAAATAAGAACACGTTAACATAAGTACTACAATAGCAGCAACACGCAATAACATCTTATAATTAAGTGGTACAACCTTAGAGGTCTCTTTTTTAGTTTTATTTAAAGATCTGGTTTTAAAATCTGCTAATGCCTTTTTAGCATCGATATGTGGTGTTTCTATTTGTTTTGAATAAAAACCAGCCTTTTCTAATGCAGAAAAATCCTCATTAGGATACATGGTTTTTATTTCTTCGGTAGAAATTTCACCATTAAACCATTTTAATATGTCATTATCTTTATTCATTTTTAATGCTATTCTACCTTAAGACACTTTAGTGCTGTTTTACCCTATACTAAGTTTCTAAATTGTTTTATTATTTAGTTTTTCTCTTAAAATCTTGAGTGCTGCAGACATTCGTTTTTCTACTGTTTTTTGAGAAACTCCAAGTAATTCTGCAATTTCTCTATACTTTTTATCTTCGATTCGGTTGAGTAAAAATACTTCGCGCTGTTCCTCACTTAAATCGGCTATTACAGCTTGCAACTTATTTTTAAATTCTTCTTCTTCGAGTAAATATTCTGGAGTTTGATTAGTCTTATCTAAATATGGCGAAGCTTTAGCGTAAGTCAATACTACTTTCTGATGTCTTACTATATTTAAAAACAAATTATTTACCGTTGTAAATAAGTAAGTTTTGGCCTTAGTATAGTCTACACTAGAGCAATTTTCCCATATCTTAGAAAAGGCATCTTGTACCAAATCTAACGCAACTGACTTGTCTCCAGACTTATAAAACGCAAAATTATTCACAGCTTTTATATGCTCAAGATAAAAAGCATTAAAGTGTTCTTCTTCACAAAGATTTGGGTGTTTATTTGCCATTAATGATTAATCAATAATTGTAAATGCAAAAATAGGAATAAAAAAATCACACATTAAAAACACTGATTTTCAGAATATTAAAATTTATTTTAAAAAAATTTCAAAAAAACCATAGGGTAAATTAAATCCTAAACGTCTTAAATACAGAAAGCGAAAAAAATCGCAATAATTAATTTAAGAACACAAAACCCAAAAATCAATATTATGAAAAATTTAAAATTCTTATCAGCACTTTTATTTATTTCAATCTTAAGCTTAACCTCTTGTCAAGATGAAATAGATGACGAAAACGGAAACAACCCAAACACTAACTCAGCAACATCACCAACTGCTCAAAACTTAGAAAGAACTGCTATGTATGATGGTAGTTTTGATGATTTCTTAGACGATGTTTCTTGTTCTTCGGTTTTATTTCCTGTAACCGTTATTGTAGATAACACAGAGATTACTTTAGTTTCAGAATCCGATTACGAATTGGTGCTAGACATCATTGGAGAATTTACAGACGATGACGATTCGGTTCAATTTCAATTCCCCATCACTGTACAGTTAAGCAATTATACGCAAGTTGTAATTAATAACGAAGCAGAATTAGATGCGCTAGAAGATGCTTGTGATGATGCAGAAGATAACTTTGAAGATGCTATAAACTGTTTAGAAATAGATTTCCCTATTACAATCTTAACTTATGATGCCAACTTAGAGCAAAGTGGTAGTGTTGTAATTGAGTCTGAGCAACAATTATATAACTACATGGATAATTTTGATGATGACGCTTATTTTTCTGTAAACTACCCAATCACAGCAACATTAAGTAATGGTAATACTGTAGAAATTACAAGCGATGCTGATCTGGAAAATTACATTGATGAGTGTTTAGATTTTGATGACATGGAAGACGATGCTGAAGATGATGCCGAAGATGTTGAAGAAATACTAGTTGAAGGTACTTTTGTTATTGAAAGCTATGTAGATGCTGCTGGAAATGCTGTAGCTGAGTTTGCAGATTACACTATAGATTTTGCTAACGACTTAACTTGTACAGCGCAAAATGTTGTAAACACTACAATTGCCGATGTTGAAGGCGTGTACCAAGTAACGTCAGACATTGATGTATACTTAAGCTTAACCTTTACAGGAAATACAACTTTCGAATTACTTAATCAAACGTGGGAAGTAACAAGTTATTCTGAAAATTCTATTTCTCTACAAAGCACAACTAATGCTGCCATAACCGTGGTTTTATCCCAAATCTAAACCAAAAGGGCATTAGTTACGTAGGTTAAGGTAAAAGCAGCTGTTTTTTTTAGACAGCTGCTTTTTAACAAAACATTTTATCATGAGACTTAAAATCACATACCTCTTTTTGTTTCTGTTGTTTATAACAGGTTGTACAACAGAAGATTCAGGTTCTAATAATGGAAATGGAAACAACGGCATAAACGAAAACCTCAACAGACAAACCGTTGGTAGTTCGGCAAACGATTTATTATCCGCTACTATTTTTGAGAAAATGATTGTTGAAATAGTATATGTAGAAGGATTAGAACCTACAGAGGAAACTGTGACTAATTTTGTTTCATTTCTAGAAAACAGAACACACAAACCTAATGGTATTACAATTGAAAAACGTGCCATTCCATCTCCAGGAAACACAAGCTACTCTATACAAGAGATTGCTGACATAGAAATTGCAGAACGTCAATATTACAATACCAATAATACTATTGCTGTTTGGGCTTTATTTATAGATGGTGAATCTGAAAATAACGCTAATGGTAATATTGTACTAGGTTCTGCATACTGGAACACCTCTTTTGTAATTTTTGAAGAAACCATACAAGACTATAGCAATAGTACTTTTGAACCTAACAGAACACTGTTAGAAACCATAGTGATTACTCATGAGTTTGGTCATATATTTGGCCTTACAAATCTCGGTACAGAAATGGTAACAAATCATGAAGATACCGAACATCCTAAACATTGTAACAACGAAGACTGCTTAATGTTTTGGGCAACAGAATCTTCGCAAGGTGTAGACAATATGCTAAATATGACCTCTGCACCAGAACTCGACAGCCAATGCATTGCAGACCTTCAAGCTAATGGAGGCAAATAATATAAACTCAAATATACTTTAAAAATGAAAACTAAAATCTTAACACTTTCGATGCTATTTTGTGCTCTCTTCAATTTAAGTGCTCAAGATGACACAACAACAAAAACTTCAAACTTTGGAATTAAAGGTGGTTACAATTTATCTGCTGTAAGTTTTGATGAAGATAGTGAAACTGGTCAACGTCATAGCTTTCATGTTGGTTTCTATGGTGAGTCATTCTTTACAGAAAGCATAGCTTTACAAGTAGAGCTTTTATATTCACAACAAGGTTACGAGATTGAAAGCAATGGAGGAACATTTACGCAAAAGTTAGACTACATCAATGTACCATTAATGTTTAAAATGTATCCAGATAATAATTTTTTCTTAGAAGTTGGTCCTCAAATAGGATTAGCCATTTCTCACGAAGAAACGTTTGACAGCAACTTTAATCTTTTTGATACATCACAAGAATTTGAACCTAATAGTTTTGATTGGGGAGTTAATTTTGGTGGTGGTTTTAAAACCAACTCTGGCATTAGCTTAGGTGTAAGATACCATCTTGGACTTGGAGATATTTATGAAGAAGGAAACCCTAAAAACAGAGTATGGCAATTTTCTGTAGGCTTCGATTTCTAACAGAGATATTAAAGCAATAAAAAAACCGCATAATCACTTATGCGGTTTTTCTTTTATATACAGTTACTAATTACGCATCAATATTTGCATAAATAGCATTCTTCTCAATAAACTCTCTACGTGGTGGCACTTCGTCTCCCATTAACATAGAGAAAATACGATCTGCTTCACCTCCATTATCGATGTTTACCTGACGTAACGTTCTAAACTCCGGATTCATTGTAGTGTCCCAAAGTTGCTCAGCATTCATCTCACCAAGACCCTTGTAACGTTGTATCTTAGCATTATCACCAAAATCTGCTACGATAGCATCACGATCTTTATCTGACCAAGCATACTGCTTTTTGGCGCCCTTCTTTACTAAATATAAAGGTGGTGTTGCTATATAAACATAGCCACTTTCAATTAGTTCACGCATGTATCTAAAGAAGAACGTTAATATTAGTGTAGCAATGTGGCTACCATCAATATCGGCATCACACATAATCACCACTTTATGATATCTTAATTTTGAAAGATTTAATGCTCTTGGATCTTCTTCAGTACCAATCGTTACACCAAGTGCTGTAAAAATATTCTTGATTTCTTCATTTTCAAAAACCTTATGCTGCATTGCTTTTTCAACATTAAGAATCTTACCTCTTAATGGTAAAATAGCTTGAAACTTTCTATCTCTACCTTGCTTTGCAGTACCACCTGCAGAATCACCCTCTACTAGGAATACTTCACATTGCGCTGGGTCTTGCTCAGAACAGTCGCTTAACTTTCCTGGTAAACCACCAATACTCATTACCGTTTTACGTTGCACCATTTCACGAGCTTTCTGTGCTGCGTGACGTGCTTGTGCTGCTAAGATTACTTTTTGTACAATTGTCTTAGCATCTTCAGGATGCTCCTCTAAGTAATCGGTTAACATTTCTGAAACTGCCTGAGAAACAGATGCCGAAACTTCACGGTTACCAAGTTTAGTTTTTGTCTGACCTTCAAACTGAGGTTCTGCTACTTTTACAGAAACAATAGCTGTTAAACCTTCCCGAAAATCATCACCTGAAATGTCAAATTTCAATTTATCTAACATTCCAGAACCATCCGCATATTTCTTAAGCGTATGCGTTAGTCCACGACGGAAACCAGAAAGGTGTGTACCACCTTCGTGCGTGTTAATGTTATTTACGTAAGAGTGTAAATTCTCTGCATAAGAGGTATTATACACCATAGCCACTTCAACAGGAACACCGTTCTTTTCACCTTCAAATGAAATAACATCTTTCATTAACGGTTCTCTGTTACCATCTAAAAATCTAACAAATTCTGAAAGTCCTTCTTCTGAATGAAAAGTTTCTCCTTCAAAAGAACCATCCTCCTTTTTGTGACGCTTATCTACTAAATGAACTGTAATACCTTTGTTTAGGTATGCTAATTCACGCATACGACTAGCTAAGGTATCGTAATTATATTCTAATGTTTGCTGAAAAATTTGCGGATCTGGCTTAAAGGTTACAATAGTACCTGTCTTATCTGTATCTCCAACAGTTTTTACAGGATATAAAGTTTTACCACGCTCATACTCTTGCTCCCATACTTTACCTTCTCTGTAAACTGTAGCTTTTAAATGTTCAGATAGTGCGTTAACACAACTTACACCAACACCGTGAAGACCACCTGAAACCTTATATGAGTCCTTATCGAACTTACCACCTGCACCAATTTTGGTCATTACAACCTCTAATGCAGAAACACCTTCTTTTTTATGAAGACCAACTGGAATACCACGACCATCATCTTCTGTAGTTATGGAATTATCCTCGTTTATGGTAACTGTAATGTTATCGCAATGTCCTGCTAAAGCTTCGTCAATAGAGTTGTCTACAACCTCATAAACCAAGTGGTGTAAACCTCTTACACCAACATCACCAATATACATCGATGGACGCATACGTACGTGCTCCATCCCTTCTAGGGCTTGGATACTGTCTGCGCCATACTGTTTTTTGTTTTCTTCGCTCATTTTATATTTAATAAGATTTAGTTCTAATTTTACAGCAAAAAAGACGCTTATTGCGTCTCTTTTGAGTACTTTCAAAGATACAAAAAATTAAGGCCTAAACATAGCTTTTTATCGACTTTAAGCAATAATTATCAACAATTGTTAAGAACCTAAAAAGTGTCTTAAAACAGCTAAAAAGTACCTTAAATTGGATTTTAGCGTTTTTTTTACAACACTGAAAATTGAAATTTGCGAAAGTGCCTTAGACGATATGTTTTAATCCAACATAAAAGAGTTATTGACATTTATTTTACAAGTTACATTAATGTATTTCTTCGTGAAGTTGTTTTTTTAGTTTTTCTAATAAACTTAATAGATTCCGTAAAGTTCTTAAATTACCTACGGTAGTTTCTAATTTTAGCGTTGCCACATTCCATAATTCCATAGATTCGAATAAAAAATTAAAATCTGTTTGAGGTCCGCCAACAATAAAATGCTCTCTATACATTGGCAAAGCGGCATTTGAATAGTTAATATGTTTAGCAAAAAAGGGTTCTATGAGTGAATTATACTGATTATCTACGTATACATCTCCTCTTTCTAAAAAAATAAGTGCATCTCTAAGTTCTAATAATGATTGTTTAAGTTCTTTTTTTTCAACCTTTATAAGCAGTCCTTGTTGTAAAAACTCATTGAAAGTTTCATAAGATAAATTATTGGTCCAAGCCGTAGCTATAGAACCTATATTTTCTAATAACTCTGGAATACTATCTTGGTTTTTAGATGCTAAAATCTGTAGTGCTTTTTTATGCCTTTTTTCTAAATAACTTTCTGATTCAATTAGCTTATGAATAACTAAAATCTGCTCTTCCACCTCTTCGCTAAGCTTATTAAAATATGACTGCATCTTATCCTTTTCTAGACGTCTTTGGTTCCAATTGTTTACCTGTATGGCAATCAAAATACCTATAACTACAAGAATGATTTCTCCTAAGGCATATTTGAGATACCTACTTGTTTTTCCTTCATCTAGAAGTGACCGCCTAATATTTCTAAAGAATTTTATCACGTTAACCGTTATTATTAAGTTCTACGTTAATTAGTCTCTGTAAATCAATTACTTGTTGTTTGGCTTTTAAGTATTCTTTCATAATCACATCAGCACTAGATTGGACAACTGTAACTCCATTCATAAAAGTTTGATTCTCTATAAGCTGTAGCAACTCTTTTTTAAACTCATTTAAATAAAATCCCTTTTCTGAATCTGTAAATGTTCTATTGATTTCTTTTTCTTTACTTGGCTCAAGAGCCATAATATAACGCATGTTAAACTTTTCATTTATAGGAGGAAATAACAATCTGTCATGACTTTCTTTTTCTTTATCTTGAATAATTAAAATGGAATTGTATTGTTTATTTAGTTCTAACAACTTTATTTTGATAGAGTCATTTGAGATGAGATCTAAATTTCCACTACTTACCATTTCATTAAAAGTAACTTGGTTGATATTAATGTCTTGCCAACTAAAAATAGAATTGAAGTAAGGCATAACATTAAACACAGAGTCTTTATTCTTACTAAAACTAAAGTTTAAAAAAATATTTGCGGCTTCTAATTGTTTCTGTTTTATGTCATGAAATTCGGATAAAAGCTTTTCATTTTCTCTTAAATCGATAATCAACCTTTCAAGATAATTTAATTCTATTTGCCTTTTTTTACGATTTTCATTCCAATTATTAATCTGTAGGGCTATCAAAATACCAATGACAACAAGCACGATTTCGCCAATGGCATATTTGAAATATTTTGAAGTTTTACCCTCGTTTAAAAGATTTTTACGGATGTTTCTAAAGAATTTTATCATTCGTTTTCTTTTAGTTCTTTTTCAATCATATCTATGGTAGTTAGAATGAAATCTTTCAAGTTTAATTCATTAACCGCTACGTAATCTTGATTATGTTTATGGTGCCATATTTGGTTCTCAAATTCCATTAAATCTTCTTGAGGTAAATTATATTTGAATGGTGAATTTTCTTTGTAGGTTTCCAAATAGTCATTCTTGTCGAATGCTAATTTTTTGGTTAACTCACCATTTGCCAAAGGGAATCGTTTCATTAAAAAAGGTATAAGATTTATAGTGTAATTATCTGACCTAAAAAGAATATCCTCTTCGCAATCTACAATTGCCGTTAACCAATTACTCAGTTGCCTACGTAGTTCCTCATTCTTTAAATAGCTTAATTTATCGGAATTAACAATCTCATTTGAAACCCCTGTTCTAGCATCAAAAGAATTAAAGTTACCTATAGCTATCAATAATTCATCAACCTTTTCAGAGTTTTTGCCAATGGTGTTAGACCTAATTATTTCAGTAAGCTCAATACAAGATTGACTCACTTTTTTATTGATTTTGATAGACACCTCTAACTCTGTTAAATTATATTGAAATTCACTTTTCAAATCCAAAAGCAGTTCCACTTCCTTTTTATCCTCAATGCGCTGTTGATTCCAACTGTTAATCTGAAGTGCCAAAAGAATACCGATGACCACTAAAATAATTTCCCCAACCGCATATTTTAGGTATTTACTTGTTTTACCTTCATTAAGAAGTGATTTTCGGATACTTCTAAAGAATTTTATCATCAGCTTACAGTTGGGTGTAAGAAGGAAATTATAAAGTAGAGATGGTTGGTTATGCTTATATGTTTATAAATGTAATGAATTGTTACAAATACAGCACAAAAAAAGCCAGCTTAAAAACTGGCTTTCAATTATTTAAATATTATCAATAAGCATCATCATGCACTTTAGCAACGGCTCTACCACTTGGGTCGTTCATATTTTTAAAAGCTTCGTCCCATTCTAATGCAATTTTAGTACTACATGCTACACTTGGCTCTTGTGGCACACTCAATGCAGCTGCATCACTTGGAAAATGCCCTTCAAAAATGGTCCTGTAATAATACTCTTCTTTGTTCTGTGGTGTTTTTATTGGGAAACGGAAATGTGCGTTTGCCATTTGCTCGTCAGTTACTTCATCGTTTACCAATTCTTTTAAAGTATCTATCCAGCTATAACCAACTCCATCACTAAATTGTTCTTTTTGTCTCCAAGCCACACTTTCTGGCAACATATCTTCAAATGCTTTGCGTACTACCCATTTTTCAATTCTACCGTCTTTTATCATTTTATCTTCTGGGTTGATGCGCATAGCAACATCCATAAACTCCTTATCTAAAAATGGTACACGACCTTCAATTCCCCAAGCTGCTAAACTCTTGTTAGCTCTTAAACAATCGTACATGTGTAACTTACTTAATTTACGTACAGTTTCTTCATGAAATTCTCTCGCGTTAGGTGCTTTGTGGAAGTACAAATAGCCACCAAATAATTCATCCGCACCTTCTCCAGATAGTACCATTTTTATTCCCATAGACTTAATAACTCTAGCCATTAAGTACATTGGAGTACTCGCTCTAATAGTTGTAATATCATAGGTTTCTAATTGATAAATTACATCCTTTATAGCATCTAAGCCTTCTTGAATTGTAAACTTAATTTCATGGTGAACTGTACCAATATGATCGGCTACTTTTCTAGCAGCAGCCAAATCTGGAGAACCTTCTAATCCTACAGAAAAACTATGCAATTGTGGCCACCAAGCTTGCTCTTTATCATCTGCCTCTATACGACGTTGCGAATATTTTTTTGCAATAGCAGAAGTTACAGAAGAATCTAATCCACCAGACAACAATACACCATAAGGCACATCGCTCATAAGCTGTCTGTGTACCGCATCTTCTAGAGCTTGTTTTACTTCTGCAATGCTTGTTTCGTTATCTTTTACAGCATCAAAATCTTCCCAATCGCGTTTGTACCACTGCACTAACTCTCCATCCTTACTACTCATGTAATGCCCTGGAGGAAATAATTCAATCTTTGTACAAACTCCTTCTAAAGCTTTTAATTCTGAAGCCACATAGAATGTTCCGTGTTGGTCCCAACCCATATATAATGGTATAATTCCCATATGGTCTCTCGCTATGAAATACTCATCTTTATCTACATCGTAGATTGCAAAACCAAAAATGCCGTTCATTTCATCAACAAAGTCGACTCCTTTTTCTTTATATAAAGCTAGAATTACCTCACAATCGCTTTCAGTTTGAAACTTGTAATCTGGAAATTGAGATCTTAAAGCTTTGTGGTTATATATCTCACCATTTGCTGCTAAGATTAGTTTTTTGTCTTCACTAAATAATGGCTGTTTTCCAGAAGCAGGATCTACTATAGCTAAACGCTCGTGAGCCAAAATTGCTTTTTCATCACTGTAAACACCACTCCAATCTGGCCCTCTATGACGAATGGACTTTGCCATTTCTAATACCTGAGGTCTTAAGTCTTCTGATTTCTGTTTTATATCAAACGCACATACTATTCCGCACATAACTCTTTATTTTATTATTAATTATGAAACAAATATGAAATTAAACTTTCATTTTTTAAACATAAACAACCATAATGGTTTCAATATAAAACAAAATACATTTATTTTTAAAATTATTAAAAGTTAAAACAACCCAAATTACCTGTTTAACTTTTAATCTGTAAACTTTAGGATTTCTTTTCGACCATTTGATGTAATAAGACTTAATTTTATTAAAACTAAAAACCAAAAAAACATGAAAACAACACGACTAATTTCAACCATTGCATTTGCATTTGCTTTACTTCTATCTTTTAATGCTGAAGCTCAAAAATTTTCAGGATTAGATAAGAGCCCTATGGATGCTGCCTCGTTTCCTAGCAACTACAAAGAGTCTAACAAACAAATAAAAATAGTTTACAGCAGACCTCAACTTAAAGATAGAGATGTATATGATTTGGCTAAGCCTGGAAATGTATGGAGAATGGGTGCCAATGAAGCTGCTGAACTTCATGTTTACAGCGACATGAAACTAAATGGAGAAGATGTTAAGAAAGGCACATATACTGTATATGCTATACCTGGAGAGGAAGAATGGACTATTATTATAAGTACAGATTTAAATGTTTGGGGAAGCTATTTTTATAATGAAAAAAATGATGTTGCTAGGATAACTGTACCAACAACCGAAGGAGACGAATCTCTTGAAGCATTTTCTATAGCTTTTGAAGAGTCAGAAAAAGGTGCAGATATGCACTTAGGCTGGGGCACTGTTAGAGTTGCTGTTCCATTTGAGAAAAAGTAACATCTTTATATTAAAAAATTGTAAAAGACTGTCTATAAGATTATTTATAGACAGTCTTTTTTGTTTCTATAATGAAGGAATGTGTCCCCAATTTTCGCCAGATTTTATTCTGTTGAGTTGCGTTGTAGAAATTCCGAAGCGCTTTGCTATAACCTTTAATCGTGTTCGTCTATTAGGATCATTTAGCATTTTCTTAATTAACCTCACATTATTTTCTGTAAGCTTAGCAGATGGTGGCTCCTGTTTTTTCTTGGCCTTAATAAAATGAGGGTTTTTCCACTGGTGAGCTTCTTTTTCACTCTTAGAAGCCCATTTTAGATTATTAGCTTTATTATTCTGCTTATCATAGTCCAAATGGATAACGTAGACGCCTTCTACAGTATTTTCTAAAAAATATTGGGCAACAAGTTTGTGCACATAATAGCCTTTGTATTTGTACTTTTTGTAGCCTCTGTAAACTTTTGTTTCTGTGGTTTTAATCTTAATATGAGGATAACCATTTAACAGATAAGGGTCTATTAATCTTGGTTTTTCTTCCTCAACTTTTATAATTCTACCATAGTTTGAAACAAAAAATTTTTCTTGTGGTGAAATTTTGTCTTCTTTAGGAGATTCTAATGCTTTCCAAACTTCACCTCTGTAATTTTTAATTTCGTTAAAGAACATTTAAGGGATATTCAAATATTTATGGGTTTGCAATGACACCTTCCACTTTGGATTAGCCATTACATAATCTACAATCTTTGGCATCATCTTCTCTCGCTTACTCCACTCTGGTTGCAAATATAAAATACAATTTTTATTTACTTTTTCAGCTTGTTCTTCAGCAAATTTAAAATCGTCATTATTATAGATGATACATTTTAGCTCATGAGCCTTATCATAAATCTCTTCGGTTGGTAGTTTTACTTTTTTAGGAGATAAGCAAATCCAATCCCATTCACCTGTTAGTTTATAAGCTCCAGAGGTTTCTATATGCGTTTGTACTCCTTTAGCTTTTAACTGCTCAGTAAGTGGTCCCATGTCCCAAGTAAGCGGTTCTCCACCTGTTACAACAATTATATCACTATATTTCACAGCGTTTTCAACAATTTTTGTTGTCTCAGTTGCAGGATGCAGTTCTGGCAACCAACTCTCTTTTACATCACACCAATGACAACCAACATCGCAACCACCAATCCTAACAAAGTACGCTGCGGTTCCTTTATGATAACCTTCACCTTGAATGGTATAAAACTCTTCCATTAATGGCAATAAATGCCCTTGATCTATCAATTGTTGTTTTTCTCGTCTTGTCATAGTGCGCAAATATACCAATAAGTATGTACTATTTGTGTATTACCAAAGGGCAAAATGCCAATTGCAGCAAATATACATGCGGTTATTTCTATTTTAAACTTGATTAAAATTACACTATTTTTATGCAAATTTTCTGATCAATGAGCAATTCTGAAAAATTCATACAAGACATTAATGCTGGCAATACTTTTAAAGGAGATTACATTACCCTAGGTGCTGCAATGCTAGAAGGCGAAACCAAAACTAATGCTTTTGTTAATGTGCCTCTAAAAACAATGAACCGACACGGTCTTATTGCCGGAGCCACAGGAACAGGAAAAACAAAAACGCTTCAGGTGTTGGCTGAAAACCTTTCTGAAAAAGGTGTTCCTGTTTTACTAATGGACATTAAAGGAGATTTAAGTGGTTTGGCAAAGCCAAGTCCTGGACATGCCAAAATTGATGAACGTCATGAAAAAATAGGACTTCCGTTTGATCCTAAATCATTTCCTGTTGAGATTTTAACTCTATCTGAGCAAGATGGTGTTAGACTTAGAGCTACGATTAGTGAATTTGGTCCTGTTTTAATTTCTAGAATATTAGATGTTACAGAGACTCAAGCCGGAATCATTTCAGTAATTTTTAAGTATTGTGATGACAATAAATTACCACTTCTAGATCTAAAGGATTTCAAGAAGATTTTACAATATGCTACCAATGAAGGTAAAGAAGAATTTCAGGAAGCTTACGGTAGAATTTCAACAGCTTCTACAGGAGCAATTCTGAGAAAAATTATTGAAATTGAACAGCAAGGTGGTGATTTATTCTTTGGGGAAACCTCTTTTGACACACAAGACTTATTGCGTATTGACGAGAATGGTCGTGGTTACATCAACATAATCAGACTTACCGACATTCAAGATAAACCTAAGTTGTTTTCAACTTTTATGTTGAGTCTTTTAGCAGAAATTTATTCTACATTCCCAGAACAAGGAGATAGTGGTAGACCTGAACTTGTAATGTTTATTGACGAAGCGCATTTAATTTTTAATGAAGCTTCTGATGCGTTATTAAACCAAATTGAAAGTATTGTAAAACTCATCCGTAGTAAAGGTGTTGGCTTGTATTTTGTAACTCAAAATCCTACTGATGTTCCTGAAGCTGTGCTTGGACAATTAGGCTTAAAAGTTCAACATGCTTTACGTGCGTTTACTGCAAAAGACAGAAAAGCAATAAAACTTACGGCACAAAATTATCCAGATACAGAATATTACGATACTGCAGATGTGCTGACTTCCTTAGGGATTGGTGAAGCTTTAGTCTCTGCTTTAGACGAAAAGGGAAAACCAACTCCTCTAGCAGCTACAATGATGCGTGCTCCTATGAGTCGCATGGATATCTTAACAGAATCTGAACTTAGCAACTTACTCGCTCAATCTCAATTAGCCAAAAAATACAATAAAGAGATTGATAGAGAAAGTGCTTATGAAATGCTAAACGAAAAAATAAAGCAAGCCGAAGCTGAAGAAGCAAAACGTAAAGCCGAAGAAGAAAAAGAGGCGCTAAAAAAAGCCGAAAGCAAACGCAAAGCAAGTTCTAGTAAAAGACGAAGCACAAGACAAAATCCAATAGTAAAAGTACTCTCTAGCCCAACAGTAATTAGAAGTGTACTTGGAATCCTAACCAAAATGCTAAAATAACTAACCCCAAATCTTAAATATGAAAAACATCTTTTTTGCAATTATAATTGCATCATTTTTTATAACAAGTTGCTCAACTGACAAACCTGTTGATCCTTTTTTAGTGAAAAAGTATAATATAGGATTGCTAACAGACTCTACAACCGTTAGAGAATTAGACACCATTTTCAAAAATGACTCAATAGTAAGATATGTTTCTGGAGATGAATTTGCTGGTTCTATAAATGTTATTGAAATATTTGACAAAAGTGGCAAGAAGCTTTTAGACCTGTATCCTAAAGAAGCACTAGATTCTACATCTGTAATTTCAAATGTACGTATTAATGACGAACGCTATAGAACTGAAAAAGACATTTCAATACTTAGTACTTTTAAGGATATTAAGGATAATTACAGAATTTCAAAAATTGATAATCTTATAAATACAGTTAAAATTTCAATTAATGAAATAAACACTGCTTTTAGTATTGACAAAAAAGAACTACCAAGCAGTTTAAGGTTTAATATGGACGCAACCATAGACCCTATACAAATACCAGAAAAAGCCAAGATTAAATATTTTATGGTTCATTGGTAATTAATGACAAAAGAAGAACTTAACATATGTTTGAAATGGTGGGAAAGCAAGCGCTTATGGTACAATGTAATCGTAGGTGGCATTGGTCTTATAGGCCTATGTAGGTATAGCACCTATTTTGGTCTTATTGAATTTATTGGCTTATTAGTTTACGGATTTGTTGCAAACGTTTTTTATTCGTTAGGAATATTGATTGAACTTTTAGACTATTATTATTTCAAGAATGGGCTTAAGATTTATAACAAAAGATACATTTTGTTCATTCTTGGCTGTTTATTTTCTTGCATAATAACCTGGCACCAAATCAACATTTATTACAACCCATTCTTTCTAATTTAAAATGAAGTACACAATTCAAAACTCACCATTCATAGTCCCAACTGATGATGGAAAAATAATAAAAGAACATTTTGGAAAAGCTAGTGATGGTAACTCTGAAATAAGCATTGCACACATGGTAGCACCACCTGGATGGAGTGAACCTTTTCAAACACCAGAATTTGATGAGTACACCTTTATCATAAAAGGAAAAAAGCAATTTATAATTGAAGATGAAACCATTATTTTAGAAGCAGGACAATCTATTAAAGTAGAAAAAAACACAAGACTTCAATATTCTAACCCTTTTGATGAGCCTTGTGAATATATTGCTATTTGCCTTCCTGCATTTTCAATAGAAGCCGTAAACAGAGAAAACGCATAGTATGAGTAGTTTTGTTATAAAATCTATAGGCAACGCACTTAATGCTACCAGTTTAATTTCTTCAAAATATGCTTCTAAAAAGGCATTACAGCTGTTTGCTTCGCCTCGTAAAGGACGCTACACCGAAAATCAAAGAAAAATAGTTGATTCTGCCATATTTGAAAAATTGTCTTATAATGGACAAGACATTGCCACTTATTGTTGGAAAGGTAGCGGCAAAACTATTTTACTGGCACATGGCTGGGAAAGTAATGCTTCACGATGGAGTTATCTTCTAGAGAGTTTAAAAGCACAGGATTATAATATAATTGCGTTAGATGGTCCTGCGCATGGCTCCTCTGACGGCAAACAATTTAATGCTGTTTTGTATTCTGAATTTATAAATATTGTTGCTAAAAAACATAAGGCAGAAATTGTTGTTGGTCATTCGGTTGGTGGTATGGCCACAGTATTCTTTATGCACAACTACCAACTACCATCAGTTAAAAAGTTGGTTTTATTGGGAGCGCCCGCTCATTTTACAGGTGTTTTTTCCAGATACAAATCTATGATGGGTTACAACAATCGTATTTCTAAAGGCCTGGACAATATTGTCATTGAACGCTTTGGCAAACCTGTAGATTATTTTTCGGCAGCCAACTTCACCAAAACTATTGAAGCTGAAGGATTAATCATTCACGATAAAAAAGACAGAATCATTCCTTTTGAAGATGGACAACTTTTTGCTAATCGCTACAAAAACTCTAAGTTTATAGAAACCAATGGTTTTGGTCATGGATTAAAAGATGAATCCTTAACACCAAAAATTATTGAATTTATAAATGGTTAATTCTTAATTATGATAAACAAAAAACTAGCATACATCTTTTTAATTCTGTTTTGTTTTAGTTGCAAATCAAACACAGAAGAGAAGCAAAGCAATACATACTCAGACGTTGTTAGTGTAGCAGCCATGAAAGATGTAATGTGGAAAGGTGAAGTTTTTAGCAAAATAAAGCTTGACACTATAAAACCTAAAAATGGACTTTATGGTCTTGGTCCAGAAGCTTATCTGCGTGGCGAAATAGTAATTAATAACGGAAAAACTTATGTTTCAAGAGTTCTTACAGATTCTACAATGGCTGTAAATGAAATAGCAGACGCTGAAGCCCCATTTTTTGTTTATGCCAATGTTAATGAATGGAATGCAGTCAAATTACCGAGTTCTGTAACATCTATAAAAGATTTAGAAACGTTTATCGATAGCGAGACAAAAGACAAAAAGAGGCCATTCACTTTTAAATTAGATGGCAATATCTCAAAGGCAACAATTCATATTCAAAATTTACCAAAAGGCACTAAAGTTTCTTCGCCTAAAGAAGCTCACCAAGGACAGATTAACTATCAATTAGAAAGTGAAGATGTAGAAATTATTGGTTTTTTCTCTACCGAACATCAAGGTATTTTTACTCATCATGATTCCTTTTTGCACATGCATCTTATCTCTAAAGACAAGACAAAAATGGGTCATCTAGACGATGTTGTTTTTAATGAAATGTCATTATTATTACCAAAGTCCTAAAAGACTTTATTGTATTTTTGCACTATGTCTGATGATTTAAAACGTCTTAACAAATACCTAAGTGAAGCTGGTTATTGCTCTCGTCGTGAAGCCGATCGATTAATCGATGCAGGTAGAGTTACCATTAATGATGCTATACCAGAAATGGGCACTAAAGTTGCTCCTGATGATGTGGTAAAAGTTGATGGAGAAATCATTGGCGAACGCAAACAAGATTTTGTCTATTTAGCCTTTAACAAGCCTGTTGGTATTGTCTGCACCACAGACACTCGTGTTGAAAAAGACAACATTATAGACTTTATAAACTACCCAAAACGTATTTTTCCTATTGGGAGACTAGATAAACCAAGTGAAGGATTGATTTTGCTAACAGACGATGGTGATATCGTTAACAAAATTTTACGTGCCAGCAACAATCACGAAAAGGAATATGTGGTTACTGTCGATAAGCCTATTTCGCAAACTTTTATCCAAAGAATGTCTGGTGGTATCTATATCGAAGAATTAAAACAACGCACCAAAAAGTGTGAGGTAAAAAAAATAGACAAATACACCTTTAGTATTATTCTAACCCAAGGTCTTAACCGACAAATTCGTCGTATGTGTGAGTATCTCAACTACGAAGTACAGACCTTAAAGCGTGTTAGAATTATGAATATTGAACTAGACACTGCTATTGGTAAGTATAGAGAACTCACCAAAGAAGAGTTTAAAACATTGAGCGACTTAATTGGTGATTCTAAGAAAACGTTTCAACCCAATCAACAACGTAGAAACAGAAGACATTAATTTTACATGGTATGAATTTATCTCCTTTTCACTTAGCAATTCCTGTTGATGATATAGATGTATGCAGAAATTTTTATACCAATACACTAAATCTTGAAGAAGGAAGAAGTAGCGATCATTGGGTAGATTACAACTTTTTTGGTCATCAGTTAGTGATTCATTATAAGCCAAAAACCAAAGAAGACTCACATACAAATTCTGTAGATGGTAAAGATGTACCTGTACCTCATTTTGGTGTTGTTTTACCTTGGGAAGATTTTCATGGATTTGCTGATTTGTTAAAAAGCAAAAACATAAATTTCATCATAGAACCTTACATTCGTTTTGAAGGACAAGTTGGTGAGCAAGCTACAATGTTTTTTAAAGATCCTTCCGGAAATGCTTTAGAATTTAAAGCCTTTAAGGATATAAATCAACTATTTGCTAAATAACAAATAGAGTTTTACTTCTTTCTATGTTGCTCTCTAGCTAACAATGTATTCTTTAAAAGCATAGCAATAGTCATTGGCCCAACCCCACCTGGAACTGGTGTTATAAAACTTGCTTTTTTACTTACATTTTCAAAGTCAACATCTCCTGTAATGTGATAGCCTTTTTCAGAATCATCTGGCACACGCGTTATACCAACATCTATAATTACAGCATCATCTTTTACCATTTCTGCTTTTAAAAAATTAGGAATACCTAATGCAGAAATAACAATATCTGCCTGAGAAGTAATTTGGGTAATATTTTTAGTATGACTATGCGTTAAAGTTACTGTTGAGTTGCCTGGGAAACCTTTACGTCCCATTAAAATACTCATTGGGCGACCAACTATATGAGAACGACCAATAACAACCGTATGTTTCCCTTTAGTCTCAACTCCATAACGGTCTATAAGCTCTAAAATACCAAAAGGTGTAGCAGGAATAAATGTAGACATATCCAGTGACATTTTACCAAAGTTGGTTGGGTGAAAACCATCTACATCCTTATCTGGATTTACAGCCATTAATACTTTTTGAGTATTTATTTGTGGTGGTAATGGCAACTGAATTATGAAACCATCTATATCGTCATTATTGTTAAGCTCTTCAATCTTGTCTAACAATTCAATTTCGCTAGTTGTATTAGGAAGACGTACCATAGTTGACTCAAAACCAACACGTTCGCAAGCTCTTACTTTACTTCCAACATAGGTTAAACTTGCTCCATCATTACCAACAATTACAGCGGCTAGGTGTGGCACCTTTTCGCCATTAGCTTTCATTTTATCAACTTCAGCCTTTATTTCGTTTTTAATGTCGTTACTGGTTTTTCTTCCGTCTAGTATGGTCATTTTTTATTGTTTTCTCGCTAAGACGCAAAGGCGCAAAAGCTAATTGAAAATATATTTATTTATAACTTCTCGACTACGCTCGAAGTTATTGCTTACCTTTTACTTTTGGCTGACAAAAGCCTATTATCTTGGCATGTTTTTCATCATCTGCATCATGCGTTTTCCGCCACCACCTTGCATCATTTTCATCATCTTACTCATTTGAGTAAATTGTTTTAGCAACTGATTAACTTCTTGTACAGATGTACCAGAACCCTTACCNATTCNNTTNTTTCTACTTGNATTTATNATTGAAGGNTTAGCACGNTCNGCTGGTGTCATAGANTGNATAATNGCTTCAATNCCTTTAAAAGCATCNTCATCGATATCAATNNCTTTCATCATNTTNCCTGCTCCAGGAATCATNCCNATTAAATCCTTCATATTACCCATCTTTTTGATTTGTTGAATNTGTTTTAAGAAATCATCAAATCCAAATTGATTNTTGGCAATTTTCTTTTGAAGTTTTCGAGCTTCCTCTTCNTCAAATTGTTCTTGTGCACGCTCTACAAGAGANACAACGTCTCCCATNCCNANNATNCNNTCTGCCATACGNGANGGATAGAAAACATCAATCGCTTCCATCTTCTCACCTGTACCAATAAANTTNATTGGNTTNTTTACAACAGACTTAATAGAAATNGCGGCACCACCACGTGTATCACCATCTAATTTGGTNAGGATAACNCCATCAAAATTTAATATATCNTTGAAGGCTTTTGCNGTATTNACAGCATCCTGACCTGTCATAGAATCTACCACAAACANNGTTTCTTGTGGCTGAATNGCTTTNTGNATNTTAGAAATCTCGGTCATCATNGCTTCATCNACNGCCAAACGACCTGCNGTATCTATAATCACCACNTTNTGNCCNTTAGCTTTTGCATGNGCAATACCTGCTTGNGCAATNGCNACNGGNTCACTNTTTCCTTTNTCNCTATAAACCTCNACNNTGATTTGNTCTCCAACNACATGAAGCTGNTCNATCGCNGCAGGACGNTANACATCACANGCAACNAATAANGGNTTNTTTGTTTTTTTATTTTTTAAGATAGTTNGCNAGNTTACCNGANAANGTNGTTTTACCNGAACCNTGNAAACCAGACATTAAAATNANNCTTGGNTTNCCNGAAAGATTAATNCCTTCNGCATCACCTCCCATAAGTTCGGTTAACTCGTCNTTAANGATTTTAACCATTAACTGACCNGGTTGAAGNGTNGTNAATACATTTTGNCCNANTGCTTTTTCNTTNACNTTATTGGTAAATTCNTTNGCAATTTTAAAGTTAACATCGGCATCTAAAAGCGCACGTCTTACTTCTTTTAAAGTNTCNGCNACNTTNACTTCGGTAATNCTTCCNTGNCCTTTTAATACGTGTANCGCTTTATCTAACTTATCACTTAAATTATTGAACATAATCTTTATCTCTTTTTGAAGTTGCAAATTTAAGAATTTACAAGAGATAAACGAATGGCATATCTATAATTCTACACTTCAATATTTAAGAATACAACAAAAAAAAGAGCTGCCTAGCGGTTGGCAACTCCTTTCCTCAACTTAAACTTACTAAAATTACTAACTAAGCGGTTCTTTTATATATTATTCACATGCTCTCTCAAGAACTAAAATATCATCTCCACTGTGCAACTGTAAACGATCTTCTTCACATTCTACAACCAACCACTCTCCGTTTATTGCTTGAATATTTGGTCCTGCCACATTTGAAAATGTAACTATTACACCATCATTAGATTGTGATGTTGTCCATGTTGCATCTATTGTAGTTTCGTTATTATAAATTACTACAGTTTGGCTATTTGGTTCAAAATCAAAATTCCAGTTCATAAGATTATCACTTCCATTGTAGTTTACAGCATTCCAAATACACTCCACTAAAAAGCCGTCTACATCTTCTTCTGAACAACCCGACGAATTACAATTTTCTGCAATAAGATGATGTTCAAAAATTTCATAAACTGAAGGGTTACCTGCTAGCTGAACTCTAGAATATATCGTGGTAGCTAAAGAACTTGAAAAAGGACTAACCAATGGTGCAATTTGTGCTTCGGCATCTGCTACAGATATATAAAAATAATATTCAACATCATCATTTGGACAATTAGCAAAAATTAATTCTAAATCGAATTCTGCAAAGCCATCCACAACTCCATCACTTTCGTCACAAACTGTTAAATCGTAATTACCAAAACATTCAAAATAGTTACATTCTTCTGTATTAAGATAAATGGTAAACACTTCAAAATTTCCATTCTCTGCCTCAATTCTTAAGTACACTTCACCAGCACCAGACCAATACGATTCTGTTTCTACAATAGCACTAACTCCTGCTTCAGCATCGGCTTCAGATTCATGGAAACTAGCTTCAAAAGCATACTGACAATCTATTAAACCAATAGTATCTGCACTGAGATTAAACTCAGCCTCATTATTTGGGCCTAAACATTCTTCGAGTTCAAAATCACCGAAACATTCAAAAACTTCGTCATAAGTTTCACAATCTTGTTCGAGCACTAGTTCATTTTCATCTGCAACAAGTACTAGCCTATCATCTTCACACTCAACAATCCTCCAATCATAAGACAATACTCCGTAATCGCCTGGTAAATCTAAAATTAAGAATGTGCCTGTATTACCAACTAAAACTTCCCATGATCCTGTAAGCTCTTCATTGTTTCCTATGGCAACGGTTCCACCTTCGAAGAAATTTAATGGTCCATTATAGTTAGGGCTTAATAAGTTTGTTCCTAAATACCATAAACACTCTTTTAACTCTTCTACAATTTCTTGAGCATCACAGTCTGCAACATCATCGCAATCTAGTTCTAATTCCATAGTAACTATACCGTTCTCAGTTTCTTTTTCAAACTCAAGCTCTTCATTGTCGTCGCAATCGGTTAATAACCATAAGCCATTAGCAATACCGAAAGTTTCTAATCCTTCTATAACAAGTTTATATCCTAAATCTGTTTCTATGACATCCCATTCACCTGTTTCAACAACTGTTGGATCTCCAGTTACTGTTACTTCACCATTTTCATTAAAATAAAGCTGAAGTGTGTCGCTTAAATCTCCACTTTCGTTATAAAATTCAGCTTCAAGACCACATTCTAGCAATAGGTTTTCTATACCTTCAATATTAAGATCACATTCTTCATCATCGTCATCACAATCTCCTTCAGCAGCTTCAATTGCATCAGACAACTCCTGATTTGAATTTACCTCAACAGTATCACCATTTGCATAAACAAGTGTTACAGGATAATTAAGGCTAACAATAAGTGCATTGTCATCTTCCTCCAGGCCTTCAAGAAAACTATATAAGGCCTCATCGCTAGTTATAGTAATCGTATCTACAATATTAAAATCTGCATTAAATACGGAAAACGTAATTGGATAAACAAAATCTACGCACTCTATAACCTCATCGTCTTCTAGCTCACAGTCTTCAATAAAATCTTCTAATTGGTCTTCATTTTCAATAACTACTTCAGAATAATTATTAAAAATAATAGTGATTGGAAATACAAAATCGAAGAAATCATCTTCATTTTCATATTGTTCAAATAAATCCTCAAGGTCTTCTAAATCATCTAAAGTTTCAACAACAATGGTAACATCTCCCATTACAATCGTCACTGGTAACTCTACTGAAAAACAACTAGACTCATCTAAAAAATTATCATAATCGGCATAGTTTGCGGTAACATTACCCATGAAATTTGCCAATGGAGTGTTAGGCTGAATCATTTCTTGTTCTGCCGGATTATTGATATCTATTGCTTCATCTTGACAAGCAGTAAAGGTCAAAAGCGCAACAAAGACGTAAACAAATAAATGACTGAATTTAAATTTCATAACACTTAGTTTTTTTTATTATAGATTTTTTTATTATAGAACAACTACTCTTTTAAATCTCCTACCTCTTGATTAGAAAATTTATTTATACTTTGCGTCTCAATAATTATGAGCCAACCAATAAAAAATCATATTTGCGAAGAACAGTTGTTTGAGCGTTTGTACAAAAAACACTCAAAGAATCTGCATGATTTTTTATATTACAAGTTTGGAGATCACTTAAATCCTAGTGATAAAGTACAAGAAGCGTTTATAAAACTTTGGCAAAACTGCGGAAAAGTTTCTCCGGACAAAGCCAAAAGTTTTTTATTTACAACAGCCAACAACCTAATGCTAAATGCTGTTGCTCATCGTAAAGTGGTTTTAAAATATGAGAAATTACCTCAAAAAAAATCAACTAATGAGACTCCTGAGTTTGTTTTACAAGAGAAAGAGTATCATCAAAAACTACAAAAAGCACTTTCTAAATTAACAGAAGCACAACGTGTTGCATTTTTAATGAACAGAGTTGAAGGTAAAAAATTCAAAGAAATTGCAGTGCTTTTAGACATCTCAACCAAGGCTGTTGAAAAACGTATTTACGGAGCTTTAAAAAAGCTACGAGAAGATATTGATGAATTATAAAATAAATTGTGGGTAGGAATTTTTAGAGCTTAACTGTTCTATTACTGAAATGCAATTATGACAAGAGAAGAACTCATACAAAAATGGCTAGACCATAGCCTTAACTCAGAAGAGCAAAAAGTTTTTGAGCAGTTAGAGGACTATAAAGATTTAATGCAGCTTAACAATGCTTTACACTCTTTTAAGTCTCCAGAGTTCTCTGTGGAAAAAAATTACAAAGCATTACAACCTAATTTAAAAAAGAAAACTACTCAAATTTGGTACAAACCACTGCTTAAAGTTGCTGCTATATTGGCTATATGCGTTAGTGCTTATTATTACACAACAACATTAGACAGTTCTTTTAATACCGAAATTGCATCGCAAACAACTATAGACTTACCTGATACTTCAGAAGTAATTCTCAACGCAAACTCTAATTTGGTCTTTAACGAAAATCAATGGAAGGATAAACGCGAGGTAAAACTTAACGGTGAAGCATTTTTTAAAGTTGCTAAAGGAAAAAAGTTTGATGTAATTACAGACAACGGAGTTGTGAGCGTTTTAGGAACACAATTTAACGTAAAACAACGAGATGGTTACTTTGAAGTTATATGCTACGAAGGACTTGTAGGTGTTAAAACAGAAGACAATTACACAGAATTAAGACCAGGAAATGGTATAAAAATAATAGATGGGAAGTTATTTGCTAAAGAAAAAGAATCCACTACGCAACCTGCTTGGTTGCGTAGTGAAAGCAACTTCACAAACACACCTCTTAAACACGTTATTAAGGAGTTAGAAAATTATTACGACATAAAAATAGTTATAGATAAAGCTGATGCAAATAGACTATACACAGGTGGTTTTTCGCATAAAAATCTAGATTTAGCATTGCAATCTGTAACAATACCATTAAATTTAAGCTATAGTAAGTCTGGAACTTCTATTGTATTAAAGCGTGAATAAACTTTTACATCGAGTTGTTTTATTTCTATTAATTTTCAACTTCTCTAATCTTGCATTTAGCCAAAAAGAGGAACCACAACAACTCGTTCAAATACTAGAAACCTTAGAAAAACGCTATGAAGTAAAGTTTTCTTTTGAAACCAAAACTATTCTGAATATTGAGCTTTATCCTTTGAAGGAAAATCTCACTCTTGAAGAAGCTTTAGAACAACTAAAAATAACCACAAATCTTAATTTTGAAGTTTTAAGTCGTCGTTTTATAGCCATAACACCGAGCGATAAAACCGTTCACAGACTAGAAGAAGTTGTTGTAAATAATTACTTATCCAAAGGTATATCTAAAACAAACAACGGAACTGTAACAGTAGATGCAAACGCCTTTGACATTCTACCAGGTCTTATAGAGCCAGATGTTTTACAGATTGTGCAAAATTTACCAGGTGTAGTAAGTGTGGACGAGCGTATCTCTAACATAAACATTAGAGGAGGCACTAACGACGAAAATCTCATTCTTTATGAAGGCATAAGAATGTATCAGTCTGGTCACTTTTTTGGTTTAATTTCTGCATTTAATCCATATTTATCTGATGATATACGTATTTCTAAAAATGGTACAAGTGCACTCTTTGGCAATGGAGTTTCAGGTATTATTTCTATTAAAAACACTGATGAATTAGACAATAAATTTAGTGCAGGCATTGGCACCAACTTACTCAGTCTTGATGGTTATGCTAAAGTCCCTCTGAGTAAAAAAACAGAAATACAACTGTCTTTAAGACGCTCTTTTACTGACATTTTGGTTTCAAAAACTTATGATGCATACTTTGATAGAATCTTTAGAGACTCTGAGCTTAATACTGCCAATAACGTTAACTCTCTATTAGCACTAGATGAACGCTTTTTATTTTATGATGCTAATGCCAAATTTCTATACGACATTAATGATACTTCTAAACTTAGAATAAGCCTACTTAACATATACAATAGCTTAGACTACAATCAGGTTTTTGCAGATTCTAACAACAATATACAAGAGACCAAAAGTGCTCTCAATCAAGTAAGTTTTGGAGCAAGCGCTACTCACTACAAAACCTTTGAGAATGATATAAAAACCTCAGCGCAGATGTATTATTCTAATTATGATTTGGATGCTCAAAATAACGACATTACCAATAACCAATTACTTATTCAAGAAAATAAAGTAGAAGATTATGGGTTGCGCTTTGACATAAAAAAAGCCATAGATAATGATATTGAGGTTAGAGGTGGTTACCAGTTTAATGAAGTTGGTGTTACTAATTTTGAAGATGTTTCTAACCCAGATTTTACCAGCTTAGTAAAAGAGATTGTTAGAACTCATGCTATTTTTGGAGAAACTGAGCGCTATTCAAAATCTCATAACACTTACATTCGATTAGGAGCGCGTATTAGTTATTTTGAAAAACTAAAAGAACTTGTATTAGAGCCAAGATTTGCTTTTAATCAAAAAATCTCTGACCACATAAGACTTGAAGTTTTAGGAGAATTAAAAAGTCAGACAATTTCTCAGGTTATAGATTTACAACAAGACTTTTTTGGAATTGAAAAACGTCGATGGCAACTTTCTAACTTGGAGAGTGTTCCACTCGTTAAGAGTCAGCAAATTTCATTAGGTTTAAGTTACAATCAGAATAATCTGTTTGTCTCTCTCGAAGGTTATTATAAAAATGTAGAAGGCATTACAGCACAAAGTCAAGGCTTTCAAAATCAGTTTCAGTTTATAAACGATATAGGAGCATATACTGTTACTGGCCTGGATTTCTTAATCAACAAACGCTTTAATAATTTTAGCACATGGCTAAGCTACACCTTAAGCAATAATGACTATAAATTCAAAACCATAAACGAAGGAAGTTCTTTTACAAGTTCGTTGGATTTAACACATGTAGCCAATGCTTCACTAACCTATAGTCTTAATAATTTTAAAATAGGCTTAGGCCTAAATTGGCATTCTGGCAGAGCTTACACAAAACCTTTAGACATCCAAGACAACAGTAATGCCACTATTGAATATCAACAGCCTAATAGCTCTAGATTAGATGATTATTTTAGAGCAGACTTATCGGCTATTTATAAATTTCAACTTTCTAAAGGCATAAAAGCTGAAGCTGGTGCTTCAATTTGGAATATGTTTAATCAGAATAACATTTTGAACCGCTATTACACTTTAGACTCTGATGATAACATTATTGAAATCGATAATCGGTCTTTAAAATTTACACCCAATCTAAGTTTTAGAGTTAACTTTTAAATTACTTAGAATGAATGAACAAGAATTATATAAACTAAGGTTTCCGATTGGTCAATTTGAAAAGCCTAAACAAATTACTAAAGACCTTATCAATGGCTGGATTTCTACTATTGAAAACTTTCCTCAAAACGTAGAAAATATAACCAAAAATTTAAGTGAAGTAGAACTAAACTACAACTACAGACCCAATGGCTGGACCATAAAACAAGTAGTACATCATTGTGCAGATAGCCACATAAATAGTATTATTAGATTTAAGTTAGCACTTACAGAAGACACACCAACTATACGTCCTTATTTTGAAGATAGATTTGCCAAACTCATTGATTACTCAGAGTCTCTTGAAGCCTCAATATCTATTTTAAAAGGCGTGCATCACAAACTCGGCGTTTTGCTTAAAAACTTATCTGAAGACGACTTAAAACGTGAATTCATCCATCCAGAACACGGTAAACGATTCTCTATTGCAGAAACTATAGGTCTTTACACCTGGCACAGCAATCATCATTTTGCTCATATTGAACAAGCTCTTGAGTATAAAGGAGCTTTTAAATAAACTTAAGGACTTCCGTTAGCAGTACGCTCTTCTTTTTCCTTTTGTTTTTCAATATTCTTTTTAATCTTTTCTATTGCAGACTCAATAGATTTATCGGGTTCTATGAGATTGTATTTTCCCCAAAAATCTGGATCTGAAAAACCAGAAATAGCATCTGTAATAATTACTGAAGGTCTTAATTTATCTTTGCTTTTAATCTTTCGGTCTGTAGAATTTATTTCCCAATCCGTTACAGCCATTTCACTCGATAACGAGTAAACCTTGTTAAAAATCTCACGTTTTTTATTCACTTTAAATTTTAAAAACAAATTAGAATAGCTGTAGTACCATTTCCCTTCTTTCTCCTTGTAGTTTACCTTATAATTAGCTTCTAAAGGATAAACTATAACATTACTTGGTTTCTTTTTTACCAAGAGGTTTTTGCTTCTACTTTTATTACTAAGGTCTAAAGCATAATCTGCACTTACTAATGCCAGAGATTCGACATCAATAAATAGCTTACCATTATAACTATAATTAAGCGCGTTGTTTTTTGGACTGAAATTTACCACGTAAACATTTCTATTATTTACATTAGAAGGTGAGTCAAATGAGTAATTGTAGCTATTTATAGTGGCATCTGTGAAAATATATTCAGGATACTTCATTATATCTAAAAAGATAGCAGAAAACGGACCTCCTTGCAGCTTTACAGAAACTGTATCTAGCCGCTTGTAATCTGTACTTTTTCTTGCTTTATTAAGCGATATAGCGTCTCTAACCGAAGATCTGTTAGGATACTTTAAAATATTAACTACGGCCTCAGTTAAAGAAACGCTTCTATTACGCCTCTTTATTGTTTCTCTATAAAAAGCAGTCATATACACCGACTCGTCTTGATGGTTTTTGCTTTTTTTATCGAACACCTTTCTTACCAGCTTTTCAGCATCTTTAAATGCCGAAATATTAACTTCAGAAAGTTCAGTTACAGCTTTAAACAATTCTATTTTGTTGTTTTCCTTAGATAATTCAGATAACGGAATTACTCTGGTATTATAACTCAAAAAGCTAACAACAACCTTAGAATCTAGATATTCATTTGAAACTTTCAAAACAAATTCACCTTCAGAATTTGTAATTGTACTTACATTGGTTTCATTAACATTAAGACTAACCGCTTCTAGCGTCTTATTTGTTTTACCGTCTACGACTTTACCGCTAAACTCAGAATAATTCCCCTGAGCATTTAAGGCAAAAGTTACCAACAAGCCAATGATAAATGTACTGGTCAAAGATTTAAAAAATAATGTTGTTTTCATAGCATAACTTATTAACGATTAACCTCTTCTAAGATACTTAAAAACAGGTAAAATTCAACTTAGTGAATTGTTAAAACTACCGTTATAGCTATGTTTGGTAAGATATTTCTTAATAAAACTACATGCGCTCTGGCACTTCGATACCTAAGACACTAAATGCATTTTTTATGGTTTGCCCTACAGTTTTAGACAACTGCACTCTAAAGACTTTTTCTTCCTCCTTATCTGCACCAAGAATGGATACATTCTGATAGAGTGAATTAAAATCTTTAACCAAATCGTAAGTATAATTAGCAACTAAAGCAGGACTATGCTGCGATGCTGCATTTTGTATAACTTCCGGAAACTGCTCTAACTGTTTTAGAAGCTCTCTTTCTTTATCATGAAGTGACACTTCGGCTGCACTCAGCGTAATATTCTCATCTATGTTAGACTTTCTTAAAATAGACTGAATTCTCGCATAAGTATACTGAATGAATGGCCCTGTATTTCCTTGAAAATCTATAGACTCTTTGGGATCGAATAGAATTCGTTTTTTAGGATCTACTTTTAAGATGTAATATTTAAGCGCACCCAAACCAATAGTTTTGTATAATTCTTTTTTATCAGCTTCTGAGTAATCATCTAGCTTTCCTAATTCTTTAGAAATCTCCTCAGCAGTATCTGCCATTTCTTGTATAAGATCATCAGCATCTACTACAGTACCTTCTCTACTCTTCATTTTACCGCTTGGTAAATCTACCATACCATAACTTAGATGGTAAAGATTTTTTGCCCAATCAAAGCCTAATTTTTTTAGAATTAAAAACAATACTTTAAAATGATAATCCTGCTCATTACCAACCGTATACACCATACCACCAACATCAGGATAATCCTTAATACGCTGTATAGCTGTACCAATATCTTGAGTCATATAGACTGCTGTTCCGTCAGCTCTAAGCACTATTTTTTCATCAAGACCATCTTCGGTTAAATCGCACCAAACAGAACCGTCTTCTTTTTTAAAGAACACACCACTTTTTAAACCTTCAGCAACAAATTCTTTTCCTAAAAGATAGGTTTGGCTTTCATAATAATATTTATCAAAATCAACACCAATAGCCTTGTAAGTCTCTTCAAAACCTTCATAAACCCAACCGTTCATTTTTTCCCAAAGTGCTACAACCTCAGCATCACCTGCTTCCCATTGTCTTAACATTTCTTGGGCCTCTAAAAGAATTGGTGCATTTTTTTTAGCATCCTCTTCATTTTGACCTTGTACTACCAGTTCTGCAATTTCCGTTTTATAGGCTTTATCAAATTCCACATAATAATTCCCAACAAGTTTATCACCTTTTAATCCAGTAGACTCTGGTGTTTCGCCATTACCAAATCGTTGCCAAGCCAACATACTTTTACAAATATGAATACCTCTGTCATTTATAATTTGCGTTTTATAAACTTTCTTCCCTGAAGCTTTTAAAATTTCAGAAACCGAATAGCCCAAAAGTACATTTCTAACATGGCCTAAATGCAGTGGTTTGTTAGTGTTTGGCGAAGAATACTCTACCATTACGGCTTTATCGTCTTTTAAGCTTGCAAAACCATAATTGCTTTGATTTTTTATTGTGTTGAAGAAATCTACATAATACGAATCATCTATTTCTATGTTTAAAAAGCCTTTTACAACATTAAATCCTTTAACCAGAGTTACATTATCCTGAAGATATTGTCCTATCTGCTCGCCAATAACCACAGGATTTCCTTTTACCACGCGCAACATAGGAAAAACAACAACAGTGATGTCTCCAGTAAACTCTTTGCGAGTTGCCTGAAATTCTACAGATTCTAAATCTGACCGAAACAATTCCTTTACAGCTGCTTTAACGTGTAATTCTAAAGTATCCTGAAGCTTCATATTAATTTTAATTTAGGCTTATAAAAACGCTTGCAAAGATAGCAGTTTTATTATTCTATTAAGACAATAGCGCATCATAATTCCCTATTTTTAAAGACATANAAAAACATCAATTAAAAATGGAACGAAAATCNCACCTCCTAAAAGGNATTCCTGTTTTAGCNTCTTTNAATATNAAAAANACTGTAGANTTCTATNAAACNAANCTTGGCTTTAATNNNNTNGGNTATNTNGACGANAATTANGCNGTAATTGCACGTGATAATTTTGTGGTTCATTTTTGGAAATGTAACGACAAAATTCATCCAGAAAACACAAGTTGTTATGTAGATGTTGAGGATATCGACACACTCTATGAAGAGTTAAAAACTTTTGGTGTAATTCACCCAAATGGCACCTTAAAAAATCACCCTTATGGCATGCGAGAATTTGCCATTTTAGATCTCGATGGAAATATGATTAAATTTGGTCAGGAAATTTCATGAAAATAGTTTTTAAACTTAATAAGTTACAATTACACATTTAAGAAAATCAGAATGAAAAAGTATTGGATTATTAGCCTAATCATTTTAGCATCTTGTTCTAGTGTTGATGACTCAAATAGAGAAACTGCAAATCAATTTTACAAAGGCATGGATTTGTCTTTTCAAAACGAGTTAGAAAACTACAATATAGACTACAAGGATGAAGATGGCAACTCGGTTGAATTATTAGATTTTGTAAGATCTAAAGGTACCAACTTAGTACGTTTAAAACTCTGGCACACTCCTCAAGATGGACAAAACCGGCTTGAAGATGTAAAGGCTTATGCACAAAAGATTAAAGCCCAAAATATGGACTTTTTGCTCAATTTTCATTACAGTGATTATTGGGCAGATCCTAGTACGCAAACTCCGCCAGCTGCTTGGCAAAATATGAATATTGACCAATTAAAAGTGGCAATTTATAACTATACAAAAGATGTTGTACAACAGTTAAAATATCAAAATACATTACCAGACATTGTACAAATTGGCAATGAAACAGACAGTGGATTTTTATGGGATTTTGGCAGAGTTTGGGGTAGTTTTAACAATAATTGGGGTAATTACACTCACTTAGTATCTGAAGCTATACGTGCCGTAAGAGATGTTGACACTGAAGGTAAAATAAGAATAATGCTGCACCACTCTAGCGTAGAAAATGCCATATATTTCTTTAATGAATTAGAACCTTATAATATTGATTTTGACATTATTGGCTTATCTTATTATCCTCAATTTCAAATCAAAGATTTAGATCTTGTTGCTTCTAAATTAAATGAACTCGCCAACAACTTCAGCAAAGATATTTTAATGGTAGAAGTAGCTTACCCTTTTACTTTACAGTGGAATGATAACCAAACAAATTATATTGGTAGCTTGGACCAAACATTGGTAGAATTTCCCCCTACACCTCAAGGACAAAAATCATACTTTGAATGGTTGATACAAACCATAAAAAACATACCTAACGACCATGGCATTGGTTTTTGTTATTGGGCACCAGATTGGGTAGCATTTGACGGAAATGAATCAACCTCTACAAATGGCACATCCTGGGAAAATCAATGTCTTTTTGATTTCGAGCTAAAAGCATTGCCAGCGTTAGAAACATACAACACTAATTGACTAAATATCAATACATTATAATTTATGTGCATTTCATCGATAAAACGGTCGTTTTCCTATGATTTTTGCCGTTAATCGATACATCATTTTTTTTGTGAATTTCATCTGTCATTTCATCTAATTTATTAGCATTAAGTCCCAATAATTAGCGTATTTAAGTGCATTATGGCATTTTTGGTAGGCTATTAACAAATGTCCCAAACATTAAATGAGGCTTTATAATCGAACATTAACCGTGTTGTTATTGTTTAGTGTTGACTTACTTTTTACACCTCACTATAAAAGTTACGTAAACCAAAACATAACACTTCGTCTATCAACCGCTAAATGATGAAGCAGTTAATGACATTAACTGTTTGTCTGCTAACTTTCATTGGGTTTTCTCAAAATGAAAGAATAGATGACCTTACAGTAAAGTTAGCGTATCAAGAAGCTGACTCTACAAAGGTTGACCTCTCGTTAATGCTCATTGATGAACTTTATGCAATTGAAGATTATGAAAAAGCTTTGCTGTATGTAAACCAAACAGCTAAACTTTCTGAAAAATTAGAATACACCAAAGGACTCGCAGAAAGCACCTTCTACAGAGCTCAGATATATTCACAACGAAATGATTATTTTAATGCTATAGACAATTACGATAAGTCTAGAAAGTATTATCTGCAAATTAGTGACACACTTGGTGTTGCCAAAGTAAGCAACAGTATTGGGCTTATAGAAATAAAACGAGGCAACTATAGTGTTGGGCTTCAGAATTCTTTATCTGCCATTGACATTTTTGAAAAACAAAATCTTTTTGATGAGCTCAGTACGGCTTATAACAATTTGGCAGAAGCATACTTTAAAACCAACCAAATCGATAAAGCCATAGACTTTAACTTTAAAGCACTTGATGTAAGGAAAAAAATAAATGATCGTCCTGGGATTATCGCTTCTACAAAAAACATTGCGGAACTTTATGCTTTAAGAAAAGAACATCGTAAAGCTATTGAGTATTACGAAAACGTCTTGGAGATGTTAAATCCCACCAAAGATCAAAATCTACGTGGTGAAATACTTCCTAAACTAGGTAGCCAGTATTTAGAATTTAAGGAATACGTGAAAGCTTCTGAGTATTTGGTTGAAGGCTTAAAATATAACCGTAAACAGAATAACGATGAAGGTATTTTACTAGCCCTTAATGCCATTGGCAATCTAAACCTTCAAAAACGAAAAGTTAAGTTAGCAGAAATTCAACTTAATGAAGCTTACAACATTGCTCAAAAGATTAACAATAAACCAGCACTTTTAGAAAATTACAAGCTTCACATTGCCTTAGACTCTACTCGAGGTTATTTTCAGAATGCGTTTTTCTGGCAAAACAAATATTACGATTTAAAGGATGAATTGTCAAAAATAGACCAACCAGTTTTTCCTGTTGATACTGAACCTCTTGATCTTATTAACTCTAATCCAATCGAAAAAGAAATAGACAATTTTGAAGGAGAAGAAAACAACAATAAAACCATAAAAACATGGTTAACCAATCCTTTAGTTGTCTATGGTGCTCTTGCTGCTACTGCTATTCTACTTACCTTATTATTACTCAATTACTTAAAAAACAAAAAGTATAGAGAAACCATTGTAGAACAGAGAGAAAAACTAAAACAAGAGCAAATACGAAGTGAAGCTATCTTAGAGCAAACCCATCATCTCGAAGAGGTTAACCAAGTTAAAGACAAATTATTCTCAATAGTCTCGCACGATTTAAAAGATTCCATTTCATCCATAAAAGCTTTTTTAGATTTATTGAAAGAAGACAGTATATCTAAAGAAGAATTTAGAGAGTTAATACCTGAATTAAGTGAAAATGCAAATAATGCGTCTTCACTTTTGTTTAATTTACTAAACTGGTCTAAATCTCAAATGCAGAATTTAGAGCCAAATCCAGAACTATTTAATATTCAGGAAGTATTTCATACCAAAATGGCATTAGTAGAACAAAAGGTTGAAGATAAACGCATAGTTCTTATTGATGAGTCTCAACGAGACTTTATTTATGCCGATAAAAGCATGGTAGAAATTGTTATCCAAAATTTAATTACCAATGCTGTTAAATTCAGTAGAACTGGCGATGTTATTACAGTATCTAATCAAGATGTTAATGGAAATGCTTTAATCTGTGTAGAAGATACAGGTGTTGGTATTTCTGAAGAAAATATCAACAAACTCTTTAATGCCAATAAAAACTTTACTACAATTGGCACCAAAAACGAAAAAGGCACTGGTCTTGGACTGACTATTGCTAAAGACTTAGTTGAGCTAAACAAGGGACGCATTTGGGTAGAAAGTACTGTAAATGTTGGAAGTAAATTCTTTATAGAACTTCCTAAGTCAGCCCCAAAAAATTCATAGAAATTAGTCTTGGACGTATTAAGCTTTTGGTAAAAAGACCTCAGCCATCATACAACGAGCGCTACCTCCACCACATGTCTCAATAGTTTCTAAAGAACTTGAAATTATAGGACAGTGCTTTTCAATTTTATTTATTTGGTCTTTTGTTAAGCTATTATGAGCTGCTTCACTCATAATTAAATAACGCTGATTATCCTTACCTCTAAGCTGTAACATATTACCAGCAAACTGGTGCATCTGCGCTTCAGAAATTGATATAATTTCTTTATCATCTTCTTTTAAATGCTTAATTACATTTTTGCGCTCTTTTTTGTCATCAATTGTTTCTAAACAAATTACTGCAAACGTTTCTGCCAAGCACATCATCACATTGGTATGGTAGATTGGTAAACGCTTTCTTTCTACGGTTTGATTAGCCACAAAAACTACTGGAGTATATTCAAAATCTTCACAAAACTCTATAAATAAATCTTCATCTGCTCTTGGTGACAATGCACAGTAAGCCTTTCGATTAACACGATCTAAAATAAGACTACCTGTACCTTCTAAAAACACACCTTCGTCCTCAGCAGAAGTATAGTCTATAATATTTTCAATCTTAAAACCCTCTTTTTCTAGTCTAATAAATACTTCATCTCTTCGCTCTTTACGTCTATTTTCTGCAAACATTGGGTACAAAGCTATATCACCATTACTATGAAAGCTTACCCAATTGTTTGGAAAAACAGAATCTGGAGTATCCATTAATTCATCATCATTTTCTACCACAACATTAATACCAACAGCTTTCAACTTATCTACAAAGGCATCAAATTCTTCTTGTGCTTTGGCATTAACCTCTGCATTTTTTAAATTAATATCTTCCTGAAAATAATTGTTTACAGCTGTCTGTT
The DNA here is from genome assembly GCA_002722255.1 of Winogradskyella sp. Classification (GTDB taxonomy): domain Bacteria; phylum Bacteroidota; class Bacteroidia; order Flavobacteriales; family Flavobacteriaceae; genus Winogradskyella; species Winogradskyella poriferorum. Next base: position 59,691 of record PBLD01000009.1, read on the forward strand.
CATTCATCCTAAAGTTTACAGGACGAATCATTAAAATAGTATTTGTAGTTTGTTGCATTTAGTAACTTAATAGAGATAAAACATGTGCAAATTTATCTTATTTTTAAGTTGAAAACAACTCAAAAATCTAAAGTACTTTTAACCAATTGAGTGCGTCTTCTCTTTTCTGAAATAATTTAATATTCCAATTTTTATCCTGATTCATGGTAATCAAAACACTAGTAGACATTTCGGTAATTGCGGTATGTGTAACAACTGCCATAGCTTTTATTTCATTTAAGCTTGCAATCATTCGTTGTGCTTCAAAAGTATAGGTGTATGAGTTCTTTTTATTAACCAATAGCGAAAATGGTGCCTTAAGATAAGCTAGCAAAAATTCATGATACTCATCAATCATCTCTACATCCATTACAACTTCGTCATCAATTATAACTTCTGCCAAGTCAGGTTCGATAATATTTATCTGACCAAAGCTTAATCTATAAACTTTCATAATTATAAATTATAAGTAAATTTAGCTAAAATTAGCTAACATGAAAAAACTCATCCTCCTAACTACAATATCTATCTTACTTACAAATTGTTATGATAAACCTGAAAAATCAAAAACTGATAAAGAAAAAGATTTTACCACAGTTTTTGAAAAAAGTAATGGAACCGAAACAGCAACCTACCAAGAGACAATTCAGTTTTATTCAAATTTAGCAGATAATTACAGAGAAATTTCAATCCGAGAAATGGGTGAGACAGATTCTGGTAAACCTCTGCATATTGTGATATACAATCCTACTGAGATTCATAATGACTTTGATCTTTTAAGAAAAAACCACAGAATCTTACTTATTAATAATGGTATTCATCCAGGTGAATCTGATGGTATTGATGCTACAATGATGCTCTACAGAGACATGGCACAAGGCAAAATTGAAGCCCCAAAACAAACAGTTTTAGTAACAATACCTATTTATAATATAGGAGGAAGTCTTAATAGAAATTCTGGTACACGCACCAACCAAAATGGACCCAAAGAATATGGCTTTAGAGGCAATGCTCGCAATTATGATTTAAATAGAGATTTTATAAAATGTGATACCGAAAATGCTAAGGCGTTTGCTGAAATATTTCATACTGTAAAGCCAGATCTTTTTATAGACAACCATGTAAGTAATGGCGCAGATTACCAATATACTCTAACACATTTATTTACGCAACACAACAAGTTAGGTGGCAATTTGGGTGCTTATCTTCACTTAGAGATGATGCCAAAACTTGAACAAAAATTAGCAGAAAAAAAATGGGACATAACACCTTATGTTAATGTCTTTAACCGTACTCCTGAGTCTGGTTTTTCTCAATTTTTTGATTCTCCTCGTTATTCTACAGGCTATACAACACTATTTAATACCCTTGGTATGATGGTAGAAACGCATATGCTAAAACCATACAAGCAACGTGTTGAAGGCACATACGAGTTAATAAAAAGCATGATAGAAATTACCGAAGCAGATGCTGATAAAATAGCCGAATTAAGGAGTGCTCAACAAAACAAATGGAAACCTGGTAACGACTATCCTATTTCATGGACAGTGGACACAACACAATCAACAACTTTGCAGTTTAAAGGTTATGAAGGCGAAATGATAAAAAGTGATTTAACAGGAGCCCAACGCTTAAAATACGATAGATCTCAACCTTTTACGAAGCCTGTTGAGTACCAAAACTTTTTTATTCCTTCTGGTAACATAACTATACCTACAGCCTACATTATACCTCAAGGTTGGCACAATGTTATAGAACTACTTAAGTTAAATAAAGTAGAATTAATTCCTTTTGAAAAAGACACCACTTTAACTGTAGAATCTTATAGAATTGAGGATTACAAAACAAGAACTTCGCCTTACGAAGGGCATTATCCGCACTACAACATCAAAGTAAAAGGGTTTAAGCAGAATATTACTTTTAGGCAAGGAGATTATCTGGTAAAAACAGATCAAAATGCCATTAGATACATTATTGAAACTTTAGAACCTGCGGCTCCAGATTCGTTTTTTAACTGGAATTTCTTTGATACCATTTTACAACAAAAGGAAGGATTTTCACCTTACGTATGGGAAGACAGAGCCAAACAGCTTTTAAGAGAAAATCCGAAGTTGCAAATTGAGTATAATATAAAAATCAGTTATGATGAAGAGTTTGCCAATAACTGGTATGCGCAACTAGATTGGTTACACAAAAAGAGTAAGCATTATGAAAAAGCACATTTGCAGTATCCTATATACAGACTCAAAAAATGATCAATATTGGTGTTGCTTCAATAGTAATAATTATAATAAACTTTATAGTTTCCATAAAAGGTTTTAAGAATTACAACTTTTTTGAAGGATACAAATTTCATGTAGATAAAATCTTAATTCAAAAAGATTACATAAGATTAATAAGCTCAGGATTTTTACATGCAGACTGGCGACACCTAGCTTTCAACATGATAAGCCTCTACATATTCAGTAATTTATTGGAACATAAAATTGGTTCTATTTTATTTATACTAATTTATATATCTAGTCTTATTGGAGGAAACCTCTTTGCGCTATACGTACACAGGAGTCATGGAGACTATTCTGCAATAGGTGCTTCTGGCGCTGTATCTGGAATCATATTTGCCTGTATAGCACTTTATCCTGGGCTTGATATTGGCCTCTTACTACTTCCGATTTTTATTCCAAGTTGGATTTATGGAGTTTTATTTGTCTTAATTTCTATATATGGTATAAAGACAAAAAGAGACAACATTGGCCATGAGGCACATTTAGGCGGTGCTATTATTGGATTACTTGTCGCTATTATTATTCAACCAAATGCTATCACCAAAAACTATATTACAATTCTTTTAATTTTAATTCCAACATTAGCATTTATCTACTTAATTATATCAAAACCTCATTTTCTTCTAACAGATAAAATAAACTTCAAAAAAGAGAGTGCACCTTTATCCTTTGAACAAAAATACAATTCTGAAAAAGTAGACAAACAAAAAGAGCTCGATAAACTCTTAGATAAAATAAGCAAAAAAGGAATTGATAAATTATCTAAAAAAGAAAAAGAAAGGTTAAAAAACCTTTCTAAATAGTTACACCAACAACTTAATATTAGCATAGCTATTTTCTAAAGCTTTTTGTGCAGATTTTTCGTCTAACCACTCTACTCTAGTAATACCTTCCTTTTCTTGAGGATAGAGCTTACCATCATACTTGGTCTTCATTTCAAACCAATAAGTAATCTTAATTTTGTGCTTACCGTTACGCTTAAAAATATGATACGTAGTTGGTAAAGGCTTTGTAATTTTCAGACCCTCAACTCCTGTCTCTTCTTCTACTTCTCTAATGGCAGTTTCTTCAATAGATTCTTTGCCCTCAATTTTGCCTTTTGGCAAATCCCATTTATCATTTCTGTAGATAAATAATATTTCGTTATTGGTATTATAGGCCTTACCTCCACCAGCAATAACGTTTGGTAAAAGTTTTAGAAAATGTTTTAAAAGCTTATCAGGATTATTATGTATTAAATGTACAGCCTTAAGATCTGTATTATTAAGCAATTTGATAACCTTACCTATATTAACAGACTTAAGAAGAAACGATTTAAAATCGGTCTCCTTTTCAACTTTTGTAGTTAAAATTATAGGCTTATCGCCTACATAAATAGTGTACATAGATTGGGTTAGTTATAACTTATCAATTGTAAAAGTATTATTTTTTATTAAACCACTTTTAAACTTAGAATTAAATTAGTTTAAAATTTAAAAACTTATAAAATTCATTAATTTTGCAACTATGATTTTTAACAAAGAAACCGCAAAAAAAACCGCAGAAGTTTTATTGCAAATTAATGCTATAAAACTACAACCAAAAGAACCATTTACATGGGCTTCTGGATGGAAATCACCAATATACTGCGACAACAGAATTGTACTTTCTTACCCACTTATAAGAAACTACATTAGAGAAACCATGGCAAAACACATAGAAGACCACTATGGCAAACCAGATGTTATTGCCGGAGTTGCAACCGGAGCCATTGGTATCGGAGCTTTGGTAGCCGAATATTTAAATCTTCCATTTGTTTATGTAAGACCAGAAGCAAAAAAGCACGGTCGTCAAAATCAAATTGAAGGACATATAGAAAAAGGGCAAACCGTAGTTGTAGTAGAAGACTTAATAAGTACCGGAAAAAGTAGTCTCAACGCTGTTGCAGCTTTAAAAGAAGCCGAAGTAAATGTAAAAGGTATGGTTGCCATTTTTTCTTACGGATTTGATGTTGCAGAAAAGAACTTTAACGATGCCAACATAGAGTTGCACACCCTGGGTAACTATGAGAATCTTTTAGAGCAAGCCTTAGACACTAATTATATTACCAAAGCAGAACAAGACATTTTAGCACAATGGAATGCTAATCCTAGTGAATGGAACGCTAATTGATATATTATCGTTGAGTCGTTTAGTTGTTGATTCGTTCAAACCCATTAAAATAAAACGACATCAACTTAACGCATAAACAAATAAACAACTTAACATTACTAAACAATGAATTTAGAATCACCAAAGGTTACTTTAGATAAATCTGCAGAAGAAACGTTCAATTTCTTGTCAGACGTTAAAAATTTCGAAACTCTAATGCCAGAAAACATCAGCAAGTTTGAAGTTCTAGACAATGATAAATTTCTTTTTGCTTTAAAAGGAATGCCAGAAATAGTACTTAAGAAAAAAGAAGAAATACCACATAGCAAAATTGTTTTAGGTGCAGCTGGCGGAAAGTTAGATTTCTCACTTATCGGTCATATTTCAGAAATTGAAGCTAATAAAAGTGAAGTACAACTAGTATTTAGCGGAGAGTTCAATGCCATGATGGCTATGATGATAAAAGGGCCTATCAATAAATTTATTGAAACCTTAGTAACCAATATGAAAACTGCGATCTAATAAAGCAAGGTCACTTGTTTTAAATCAAAAGTTTTTATTACATCATCTTCGGTCCAAACGTTAAGTTTGCCAGTTTCAGTTATACCCTTTATAATTCCAGAAAAGGTAATACCATCTTCATTTTTAAATGTTGAAGGTTTATCTTTTCTGAATAAAAGGGATTCGTATTCTACTTTTAATTTCTCATAGTCTTTAGACTTTAAAATTGCAAAATAATATTGTAGCTGTTTTAAAATATGAGATAAAACTTCATCCTTATTATACACAACTCCTGTGAGTAAACTCATTGATGAAGCTTTAGGCAAACTATCAAAGTTTTTTTGGTTTACATTCAGTCCAAAACCAATAACCGAACCTTTTAGTTTATTCTGTTTTATAACATTTTCAATAAGAGTTCCACAAATTTTTTTGTTTGCTGACAAAATGTCGTTAGGCCATTTTACAGATAATTGTGAGATTTTTAAACCTTCAAGAGCCTTACAAATAGATAAAGCTACAGCCATACTTATGTAAAATTGTTTTTCAACACTAACAAACTCAAGTGACTTAAACACACTAGCAGTAAGGTTTTTACCATATTCAGTTTGCCAAACTGTACCCATTTGCCCTCTTCCTTGTGTTTGATGATCAGCAACTACAACCGTAAAATCTTTTGGCAAATTAACCGCAGACATAGCCTTTAGGTAGCTGTTTGTTGACTCAATGGCATCAAGTTTGATAATGTACATACAAATAAAGGTCTATTTTTATGGTTTTCTTATGACATTTAGGGTCTACAAGAACTAAAAAAATAATAACTTTGCATAAATTTAATTCAAATTAATGACGAAAGAAAAAACTAGTGCAGACCAACTCATTACAACAATCATTGCTGGAATAGAAGAGGTTAAAGGAAAAGAAATTACAATTTTAGATTTAAGAGATATTGAAAATACGGTTTGCGATTATTTTATAGTTTGTGAAGGTACTTCTAATACACAAGTTAACGCAATCGTCAACTCCATACAAAAGTTAGTAAGCAAAACCACTAAAGACAAACCTTGGCACGTAGAAGGAACTGACAATGCAGAGTGGGTTTTAATGGATTATGTAAACGTAGTTGTACACGTTTTCCAAAAGCACATCAGAGAATATTACGACATAGAAAGTCTTTGGGGAGACGCTAAAATGACGCAAATAGAAACAAGTTACTAAAAAGAGAAAAGGCTTATAATGGCAAAAGACAATAAAAATTTAAATAAAAAACCTAAAGTAAATCCGTATTGGATTTACGGCGTAATCATTGCTATATTCTTATCAATTCAGTTATTTTCTGGAGGATTTGGTGGATCTACTGGTATGCAGATTAACCCTTCTCAATTTATTGATTACTTAGATAAAGGTGATGTTGCTAAAGTAGAAATAGTTAATAAGCGTGAAGCTAGAGTTTATTTAACAAAAGAGGCTCAACAACAAGAAATACACAAAAAATCGAAACCGAATACTATTTTGCCTTCGGTAACTCCAATTCCTAATTATAAGTTTGAATTTGGTGATCTTCAAAATTTTGAAAAAGACATAAGAAAAAGTATAGAAGACAACAATCTTGATACTGTAGTAGAATATGAAACTGAACAAAATGTTTGGGGAGATTTCTTACTTACACTTTTACCGTTCATACTTATCATAGGTGTTTGGATTTTTATAATGAGACGTATGTCATCTGGTGGTGGTGGCGGAGCTGGAGGGCAGATTTTCAATATAGGAAAATCTAAAGCCAAGCTTTTTGATGAGAAATCAGACACTAAAACATCTTTTAAAGATGTAGCTGGTTTAGAAGGAGCTAAAGAAGAAGTACAAGAAATAGTAGACTTTTTAAAATTCCCAGAAAAATACACCTCACTAGGAGGTAAAATTCCTAAAGGAGCATTACTTGTAGGACCTCCAGGAACTGGTAAAACATTATTAGCAAAAGCCGTTGCAGGCGAAGCCAAAGTACCTTTCTTTTCCTTATCAGGATCAGACTTCGTAGAAATGTTTGTAGGCGTAGGTGCCTCTCGTGTAAGAGACTTGTTTAAACAAGCTAAGGAAAAATCACCATCAATTATTTTTATTGATGAGATTGATGCCATTGGTAGAGCAAGAGGAAAAAACAACTTCTCTGGCTCTAATGATGAAAGAGAAAACACATTGAACCAGTTATTAACTGAAATGGATGGTTTTGGCACTAATACAAATGTTATAGTACTTGCTGCAACCAACAGAGCAGACGTTTTAGATAGTGCTTTAATGCGTGCAGGTCGTTTTGATCGCCAGATTTATGTAGATCTTCCAGATGTTAGAGAGCGTAAAGAAATTTTTGAAGTACACCTTCGTCCACTTAAAAAAGAAGAAACTCTAGATGTAGATTTCTTAGCAAAACAAACTCCTGGCTTCTCTGGTGCTGATATAGCTAACGTTTGTAATGAAGCTGCATTAATCGCTGCCAGAAAAGGCAAAAAGGCCGTAAACAAGCAAGATTTCTTAGATGCAGTAGATAGAATTATTGGAGGTTTAGAAAAGAAAAATAAAATTATAACTCCAGATGAAAAACGTGCAGTCGCTTTTCATGAGGCTGGTCATGCTACAATAAGCTGGATGCTAGAGCATGCTGCTCCTTTAGTAAAAGTTACTATTGTACCTAGAGGTCGTTCTCTTGGCGCTGCTTGGTATTTACCAGAAGAACGTCTTATTGTAAGGCCAGAGCAAATGCTAGACGAAATGTGTGCTGCCTTAGGTGGGAGAGCTGCAGAGCAAGTAATTTTTGGGAAAATTTCCACTGGTGCCTTAAGTGATTTAGAGAAGGTTACGAAGCAAGCAAGAGCTATGGTTACCATTTACGGACTTAGTGATAAAGTAGGAAATCTAACCTATTACGATTCTTCTGGACAGTCTGAATATGGATTTACTAAACCATATAGCGAGCAAACAGCTGAGCTTATCGATAAAGAAATTTCGGATATCATTGAAAAGCAATATGATAGAGCAGTAAAATTACTGGAAGAAAATAAAGACAAACTTACCGAACTTGCTGAAGTCTTATTAGATAAAGAGGTGATTTTCAAGGATAACCTTGAAAAAATATTTGGAAAGCGTGCTTTCGAAAAAGAAGAAATTGCTGTAGAGGAAGAAGAATAAACCTCGCAGTAGTCATATAAAAAACTTAAATTGACTTCTTGTTAATTTAAGTTTTTTTATATTTGAGAAAATGCACTAACCTAGGATTAATAGTAGCAGTTGAATGAGCTTATTTCGTAAACTCTTCGGAAAAAAAACAGATCAGTCCGAAGAACAAATACCAAATCAAGAGCGTGGCAAGTATATGCCTGAAATTAAGTTGCCTGCCGATGAACGTTTTACCATAAACTTCAAGGCAAATGGAGGCAAGTTCTTGTATTGCGAAAATATGAATGAAGTAAAGGAAAGTTTTGATGCTATTTTAAAAGAAAATAAGTGGCACAACGATAAAGTCTTTGTTATTGATGAACGTCTACTAGACTTATTTAAAGATTTTAAACTAAATAGCACTAATAAAGCATCTGAAAGTAAGTACTTCTTGTCAACTTGTGAATATTTAATATCTGATGATGGTTCTCTCCTAATTTCATCTAATCAAATAGCTGAGAAGAAGCTTAAAGAGCTACCAGAACATTTTATAATCTATGCCACTACAAGTCAATTTGCAGAAAATATAGGTGATGGTTTAAAAGGAATTAAAGCTAAGAGTAAATCTAAAATCCCAACAAATATTACTACTATAAAGCACTTTAAAACTGCTGACGACAAAGATTTTCTTACCTATGGAAGTAGTGCAAAAAATCTATACCTACTTCTTTTAGAAGATTTGTAATGAAAGAATTCTATATAAGAGCCATATCTGGCATTATCTACGTTTTATTGCTTATTGGATCTTTGTATATGCAAAATACGCTTACTGTATTGCTTATCTTATTTGGAATGTTAAGTTTAGCTGAATTCAGCAACCTTATCAAGCTAAAATCAATTGCCCAATACTTTATTTTTATACTTCTATTTGGAGGGTTTTGGTACTTATGTATTTGGAATAAAAATCTAATAGGTGGAGACGAAGCTATTCAGATTGTATTGGTTACCACCATATTTGTAAACTTAATTCTTATAAAAGATTTATTTACCACCAAACGTATTCCAATTTTTAGTTCAAAAAGTTTTATTGTAACTACGTTCTACCTAACTAGTGGTTTTATTTTTATGCTACTTATAGCTAATTATGAAAATGTGTTTACACCTTTATTACTGCTAGGCAGCTTTATACTTATATGGGTTAATGATAGTGCTGCCTATTTGGTTGGTAAGAATTTTGGAAAACAAAAACTTTTTCCAAGTATATCACCAAAGAAAACCGTTGAAGGTTTTCTTGGCGGATTATTTTTTGCCTGTATTTCTAGTTATTTCATAGCTAAGTATACAGAAACTTTAGGCTTTACAAGCTGGTTAATAATGGCAATTATTGTTAGTGTTTTGGGCACTTTAGGAGATTTAATAGAATCAAAATTTAAACGACAAGCAGGTGTTAAAGATAGCGGAGTGATAATGCCTGGTCATGGAGGGCTCTTAGACCGACTAGATAGTATTATCTTTGCTTCACCATTTATATATTTGTTTTTAAGAATACTAAGCTATGTTTCATAAAGAAGGCCACAAAATTATATTTATTACGTTAGTTCTTGTTGTAGGATCATTTTTTTTAATCGATGAGTTTGTTACTAATGAATGGTTCAGAAAGGGACTAATGATTTCTATACTCATATTCTTTATTCTAATTCTACAATTTTTCAGAAACCCCAAACGCCATACCCATGCTAATGAAAAACATGCATTATCTCCTGTTGATGGTAAAGTTGTAGTTATAGAAGAGGTTATGGAAAATGAAGTTTTTAAAGATAAACGCATACAGGTTTCTGTATTTATGTCTCCAATTAATGTGCATGTCACAAGATATCCTATAAGCGGAAATGTAAGTTTTAGCAAATACCACCCAGGAAAATATTTAGTCGCTTGGCACCCAAAAGCTAGTGAAGAAAACGAACGCACCACAGTGGTTGTTGAAAATGAAAGTTTTGGGAAGGTACTATATCGTCAAATCGCAGGTGCCCTCGCAAAACGAATCGTAAACTATGCAACAGTTAATTCTAAGGCTGTACAGGGTGAAGACTCTGGATTTATAAAATTTGGCTCTAGAGTAGATTTATTTTTACCTTTAGATGCCGAAATTAAAGTTAACCTTAACCAAAAAGTTAGAGGAGGAGAAAGTATCATTGCTGAAATGAAATAGGATGACTTCAGAGGAACTACATAAAGAGTTTGAAGATGCTGTAGACCGCATTAATGCGCATACCGAACCATTTCCTGCAGATTTTTTACTACGCTTGTATGCTTACTACAAAAAAGCTACTAATGATTATGGACAACCAAGTAGTCGTAAGCCTATAATTAATGCTTTTAAAACCAATGCACTTTTTCAAGTACAAAACATTAGCCAAGATGAAGCTAAAAAAGAGTATATAGATTTGGTGAACAAGTACTTTCTATACCGTGAATAATTAATCTCTTATCAAAGGTAAAGTTGAACAACGAAGTAACCCTTCTTGTTTAGCAATCTCAGCATAAGGTACTTCTTCAACAGTAAAGCCATTTTCTCTCAACCAAGTATTTAAACGGGTAAAGTTTTGTTCTGAAATAATGACATCTTCAGAAATAGAGAATACATTACTATTCATGTGGTACATTTCTTCTTTTGTAATTTCAAAAATGTTATCCTTTCCAAAGAAATCGACAAGCCATTCGTATTCATCTTTCTCTAAAAATCCGTTTTTATGTAATATCGCTTTATTCTTTCCAATAGGCTGAAAACAACAATCTAAATGCAATGCATTTTCCATAGCATTAGTTTGCGATTTTCTAAGATTAAAACTCTTTACTGTTTTATTAGGAAACTTGTTTGCTATATAATCTACACCTGCCTGGTTAGTTCTAGCAACAATATAATCTGAGTAATCTTCACCTCTATATGTACCAATAAAAATATGATCGTTCCAAACAATAACATCACCTCCCTCAATATGTACTTCTTCTGGAGGTCGTGTTACTTTATCTTTATCTATTTCATCAATAATATATTGAATAGCATTTAACTCCTCTTCTCTATCAGGTAGTATATTTGCTTTAATAAAAACATCATCTATTACAAAACCAATATCTCTAGTGAAGATTTGATTACATTCTTTAATAATGTTCGGTCTGTAAACTTTAACATCATATTTTTCAAATACCTTAGCAACCGAATTCATTTCGGCGACCATATCGTCTTCAGTTGGATAAGTTCCTGCTTTTATATGCTCTAATGATTTTGGATCATAAGCTTCTTCAATTGAAGGTACTGGTCCATTACTCTCCGCTGTCCCTAATATAACTGCCCTAAGGCGAGACGTTTCGTTTTTTATGTTTAGCTTCATCTTTTAAAAACACAAAAAAGCTTCATAGTAGATTATGAAGCTTTTTGCTATTTAATTCAATAATTTATCTTTTGTCAATGGTTTTAAACTCCCTGTAAGTTTCACCGATATATAGTTGTCTTGGACGCCCAATTGGCTCTTTGCGCATACGCATTTCTCTCCACTGTGCAATCCAACCTGGCAAACGACCAAGTGCAAACATTACAGTAAACATTTCTACAGGTATTCCCATAGCTCTATATATAATACCAGAATAGAAATCTACATTAGGATATAATTTTCTATCAACAAAATATTGATCTTCTAAAGCTTCTTTCTCTAACCCTTTTGCAATATCCAAAATAGGATCTTCTACACCCAAATCACCTAAAACCTCATCTGCTGCTTTCTTAATAATTCTTGCTCTAGGATCAAAGTTTTTATAAACACGGTGACCAAAGCCCATTAAACGGAATGGATCTTCTTTATCCTTAGCTTTTGCCATATACTTTTTAGTATCTCCTCCATCCTCTTTAATAGCTTCTAACATTTCTAATACAGCTTGGTTAGCACCACCATGTAATGGTCCCCAAAGTGCAGATATACCTGATGCTAAAGAAACAAATAGACCTGCATGAGAAGAACCAGCTATCCTCACCGTAGAAGCTGAACAATTTTGTTCATGATCTGCATGAAGAATTAACAACTTATCTAATGCGTTTACTAAAATAGGGTTTTGTTCATATTCGCTATCTGGTCTTTTGAACATCATTTTAAGAACGTTCTCTACATAACCTAAATTTTTGTCACCATAATCTAATGGCAAACCATGTTTTTTACGCATGGTCCAAGCAACTAAAATTGGAAACTTAGCTAAGATTCTTACAATAGCATTATACATTGCTTCTTCTGAGTTTATATCTACAGAAGAAGGATAAAATGCCGTTAAAGCACTAGTTAAAGAAGATAGCACTCCCATTGGATGTGCCGACTTTGGAAAAGCATCTAATATCTTTTTAACATCATCATCTACAACAGACTCTTCCTTAATATCTTTAGAAAATTTGTCTAGCTGATCTTGTGTTGGTAATTCACCAAAAATTAATAAGTATACAACTTCTAAAAAGTCAGCTTTTTCAGCTAATTCTTCAATTGAATAACCTCTGTACCTTAGTATTCCTTTTTCACCATCCAAAAATGTTATCGCACTTTCGCAACTTCCTGTGTTTTTATAACCTGGATCTATGGTAATAACACCTCCTGTTGCACTTCTTAAGGTTTTTATATCAATGGCAACTTCGTTCTCTGTTCCTACTTTTAGTGGTAACTCATATTTTTCACCATTAATTTCTAAGGTAGCTTTATCTGACATATTTTTTTACTTGTTTTTGTGAATTTTTAAGGACTGCTAATTTACGAAATATCAAACGATTTCGGAAGTCAATTTACAATCGTTTTAACAATTTGGGCATTATTGAAATCAATAGATCAAAAGGAATAAAGTGTATTTTTCGTTAAATGCTATTTAGTCCTTTGTTTTCTGAAAAAAAGCGTAAAAAAACCTATCCAATCGGACAGGTTTCTTTTAACTTATTAATAATTTATTAAAGATTATATTACTTTACTTTAAAAGCTTTCTCTTGTGGAAAGTAAGCTACATCTCCTAGCTCTTCTTCTATGCGTAATAATTGATTGTATTTTGCCATACGATCACTGCGTGAAGCAGAACCTGTTTTAATCTGACCTGTATTTAATGCTACTGCTAAATCTGCAATGGTATTATCTTCAGTTTCGCCTGATCTGTGTGACATTACTGAAGTATAACCTGCATTATGTGCCATATTTACTGCCGAAATAGTTTCAGTTAAAGTACCTATTTGATTTACTTTAATTAAGATTGAATTTGCTATTCCGTTTTCAATACCACGAGATAAGCGCTCTACATTTGTTACAAATAAATCGTCACCTACCAATTGTACTTTATCGCCTATTTTATCAGTTAAAACTTTCCAACCGTCCCAATCGTTTTCATCCATACCATCTTCGATAGATATAATTGGATATTTAGAAGCTAATTCGGCTAAGTATTCTGCTTGTTCTGCTGAAGTTCTTACTTTACCAGATTCACCTTCAAACTTTGTATAGTCATATTTCCCATCTACATAAAACTCTGCTGCTGCACAGTCTAAAGCAATCTTAACGTCCTCTCCAAATGTATATCCTGCCTTTTCTACTGCCAATTTTATAGAATCTAAGGCGTCTTCTGTTCCTCCTTCTAAATTTGGCGCAAAGCCACCTTCGTCACCTACAGCTGTACTAAGACCTCTGTCGTGCAATACCTTTTTAAGGTTATGGAAAATTTCAGTTCCCATTTGCATAGCGTGAGTAAAGTTTTTTGCTTTAACAGGCATAATCATAAATTCCTGAAATGCAATTGGAGCATCACTATGAGAACCACCGTTAATAATATTCATCATTGGTAATGGTAGCGTGTTTGCAGACACACCACCTACATAGCGATATAATGGCATCCCTAATTCATTAGCTGCAGCTTTTGCCACAGCAAGTGAAACACCTAATATAGCATTTGCCCCAAGTTTTGATTTATTCTTTGTACCATCTAAATCAATCATTAATTGATCGATGGCATTTTGTTCAAATACAGAAACACCAAGTAACTCTTGAGCGATTACAGCATTAACATTCTCCACTGCTTTAGAAACTCCTTTTCCCATATATGTATCTCCACCATCTCGTAATTCTACAGCCTCATGCTCACCTGTTGAAGCACCAGAAGGCACAGCGGCTCTTCCCATAATGCCATTTTCTGTTACAACATCTACTTCTACAGTTGGATTACCTCTAGAATCTAAAATTTGTCTTGCGTGTACATTAATTATAATGCTCATTTCTTTATATTTTAATTGTTGATTATTCCAAAATTACGAAAATATAGACCGTAAAACAGAACAAAAATCATATTTACGATTAATATTTACTATAATGTTTTCGAAACTAAAAAAACGCAACAAATATTGAGATTTGTTACGTTTTTTATACTAGTTGTTTTTAATATTCTCTATAAACTGGTCAAATAAATAAACAGAATCATTTGGCCCAGGACTTGCTTCAGGATGGTATTGTACTGAAAAGCAGTTCTTGTTTTTTATCTTAATTCCGGCGACTGTATTATCATTGAGGTGAACATGAGTTATTTCAACATTTTCATTAGCCTCAGTTTCTTCTCTATTGATAGCAAAGCCATGATTTTGAGAGGTGATTTCACCTTTTCCAGTAATTAAATTTTTCACTGGATGATTTATTCCTCTATGACCATTATGCATCTTGTATGTAGAAATACCATTGGCTAGAGCTATAACCTGATGCCCTAAACATATACCGAATAATGGCTTATTTCTTTCAATAATTTCTTTTGCTACAGCCTGTGCTTCAACTAATGGCTCCGGATCACCTGGTCCATTAGATAAAAAGTAACCATCTGGATTAAATGCTTCTAAATCTTCAAATTTAGAATTGTAAGGAAATACTTTTATATACGCATCGCGCTTAGCTAAATTCCTTAGAATATTCTTTTTAATTCCTATATCTAAAGCTGCTATTTTATAGGTTGCATTCTCATCGCCAAAATAATATGGTTCTTTAGTTGATACTTTTGACGCCAACTCTAAACCTTTCATGTCTGGTTGCTCTGCTAATTTTTTTTTCAGACCTTCTATGTCATCTATTTCGGTAGAAATAACAGCGTTCATTGCGCCATTATCTCTAATATAACTTACCAGAGCTCTTGTATCTACATCTGTAATTGCCAACGTATTATATTTTTCAAAGAAATCTTCTAATGAACTATCTCCTGCAGGTCGAGAGTATTCAAAACTAAAATTCTTACAAATTAAACCTGCTATTTTTACATCAGCTGATTCCATTTCGTCTTCCTTAGTACCGTAATTACCGATATGTGCATTTGTAGTAACCATAAGCTGACCATAATACGAAGGATCAGTAAAAATTTCCTGGTAACCTGTTGTACCTGTATTAAAGCATACTTCACCGAATGATGTACCGTCTTTACCTATTGACTTACCATAAAAAATGGTACCATCTTCTAATAGAATCAGTGCTTTTTTTCTTTGTTTGTATTTCATGTGCAATGTTTATAAGATTTCTGCATTAGCAGAAAAGGTTTTACAAAATTCCAAAAAAAAAGGATAAACTTAAAAAGTCTATCCTTTATATTTATTAATGATTATTAACATCAATTATTCTTCTTCGTTTGAAGCTTGAGTCTCTACTGGAGGAACAGCTGTTGTGCTCTTCTTACCACCTCTTCTACTTCTACGAGTAGATTTCTTAGCTGGCTTATCAGCATTATATAACTCATTGTAATCTACTAACTCAATCATTGCCATATCAGCGTTGTCACCTAAACGGTTTCCTAACTTAATGATACGTGTGTAACCACCTGGACGATCCGCAACTTTAGCTGCTACATCTCTAAACAATTCTGCAACTGCTTCTTTTTGTCTTAGTCTAGACATCACAACTCTTCTATTGTGAGTAGTGTCTTCTTTAGACTTAGTAATTAATGGCTCTACAAACTGTTTTAAAGCTTTTGCCTTAGCAGTTGTTGTGTTAATACGCTTGTGTTCTATTAACGAACAAGCCATATTAGCTAACATTGACTTTCTGTGTGCAGATTGTCTTCCTAAATGATTGAATTTTTTTCCGTGTCTCATGACTTTTGTTTTATCATCTTGCTACCAAACTCATTTTTTGAGGAGCAAAATATGATTAATAATTATTTGTAATTAGTCTTTATCTAATTTGTATTTACTTAAATCCATTCCAAAGTTAAGACCTTTAACACTCACTAATTCTTCAAGCTCAGTTAAAGACTTCTTACCAAAGTTTCTGAATTTCATTAAATCATTTTTGTTAAAAGATACTAAATCACCTAAAGTATCTACTTCAGCAGCTTTTAAACAGTTAAGGGCACGTACAGAAAGATCCATATCAACTAACTTAGTCTTAAGTAACTGTCTCATGTGAAGTGATTCTTCATCATAAGTTTCTGTTTGTGCAATCTCATCAGCTTCTAATGTTATACGCTCATCAGAGAATAACATGAAGTGGTGGATTAATATTTTTGCTGCTTCTGTTAAAGCATCCTTAGGATGGATAGAACCATCTGTTAAGATTTCGAAAACTAATTTTTCGTAATCTGTCTTCTGCTCAACACGGAAGTTCTCGATGCTATACTTAACATTTTTTATTGGAGTATAGATAGAATCTGTAAAGATTGTTCCCATTGGTGCAGAAGCTTTTTTGTTTTCTTCAGCAGGAACATAACCTCTACCTTTTTCTATAGTTATCTCCATGTTGATATTTACTTTAGGATCTAAGTTACAGATTACTAAATCTGTATTTAAAACTTGAAAACCTGAAATAAACTTTTGGAAATCACCAGCAGTGATTTGCTCTTGTCCTGAAATAGAAATAGTAACAGTTTCGTTATCTACTTCATCTATCTGACGCTTAAAGTTTACTTGCTTTAAGTTTAATATCATTTCTGTTACATCTTCTACTACTCCAGAAATTGTAGAAAATTCATGATCTACACCTTCTATTCTAACAGAAGTGATTGCGAAACCTTCTAAAGAAGATAATAATACTCTACGTAAAGCATTACCAACTGTTAATCCGTATCCTGGTTCTAAAGGTCTGAATTCAAACTTACCTTCAAAATCAGTAGAATCAATCATGATTACTTTATCTGGTTTCTGAAAATTTAATATTGCCATTTTATTCTTCGTTTTAATTGTTATTTGGTTGCGCGGTTTATAAGTTTGAAGAAGACAAATAAACCCTTTGGCCAAATACCAATGTGATTAATTTATTATTTAGAGTAAAGTTCAACGATGAACTGCTCATTGATTTGCTCAGGAATTTGGATTCTAGCTGGTACAGAAACATAAGTTCCTTCCATTTTATCGTTATTCCAAGTTATCCACTCGTATACGTTGCTAGAGTTAGATAATGAAGCTTGAATAGCTTCTAAAGATTTAGATTTTTCTCTTACACCTACAACATCACCAGCTTTTAATTGGTAAGAAGGAATGTTTACCTTTTCACCATTAACAGTAATGTGTCTGTGAGACACTAATTGTCTTGCAGCACTTCTAGTTGGTGCAACACCCATTCTGAAAACCACGTTATCTAAACGAGACTCACATAATTGTAATAAAACTTCACCCGTAATACCTTGGGCTGCAGTTGCTCTTTTAAACATGTTTCTGAACTGACGCTCTAATATACCATAAGTATATTTTGCTTTTTGCTTTTCCATTAACTGGATTGCGTATTCAGATTTTTTTCCTCGTCTTCTGTTGTTACCATGTTGACCTGGAGGGTAATTTCTTTTTTCGAAGGCTTTGTCGTCTCCGAAGATAGCTTGACCGAATTTACGAGCTATTTTAGTTTTAGGACCAGTATATCTTGCCATTTTAAATTGATTTTGAGAGTGATTATAAAATTAAGGTCTTAAACTTATCCTTCTATAACCGTTAATCTCTCGTTGATACTTGTTTTAATTTTTTTCAGTTTGCAAATGTACATAAAAAAAGTTAATACCAACCGAATAATCGACTGATATTAACTTAAGTATGTGTACATAATTATACGCGACGTCTCTTTGGAGGACGACAACCATTATGTGGCATTGGAGTTACATCGATAATTTCTGACACTTCAATACCTGAATTGTGAATTGATCTGATGGCAGATTCTCTACCATTACCAGGACCTTTTACGTATACTTTTACTTTCTTTAAACCAGCTTCTTTTGCTACACCAGCAGCATCTTCTGCAGCTAATTGTGCTGCATAAGGAGTGTTCTTTTTAGAACCTCTAAAGCCCATTTTACCAGCAGATGACCAAGAAATTACGTCACCTTTTTTATTTGTTAAAGAAACAATGATGTTGTTGAATGAAGCTGTAATGTGAGCTTCACCTATAGCATCTACTATTACTTTACGTTTTTTTGTATTTGACTTTGCCATGTTTTTTAGTTTCTAGTTGTTAGCTTTTAGTTGTTAGAATCCTAAACCTTCCGATTTCGAGCAGATTCATCTAACGTCTAATTACTAATGACTAATGTCTGTTATTATTTAGTTACTTTTTTCTTGTTAGCAACTGTTTTTCTTCTACCTTTTCTTGTACGAGAGTTGTTCTTAGTACGCTGTCCTCTTAAAGGAAGTCCAGCTCTGTGACGAATACCTCTGTAACAACCAATATCCATTAAACGCTTAATGTTCAATTGTGTTTCAGAACGTAATTCACCTTCAATTTTAAATGCACCAACTGCTTCACGGATAGCTCCGATCTCGTCGTCAGTCCAGTCTTGTACTTTTGTGCTCTCGTCAACTTTAGCAGTTTCTAAAATTTCCTTAGCTCTACTTCTACCTATACCATAGATATAAGTTAAAGAGATAACTCCTCTTTTTTGTTTTGGTATGTCTACACCTGCAATTCTTGCCATATAATTTAGTTTTTAGCTGTTAGCTTTTAGTTGTTAGAATCCTAAACCTTTCGATTTCGAACAGATTCATCTAACTACTAATTACTAATTGACTTTTTTATCCTTGTCTTTGCTTGAATCTTGGATTCTTTTTGTTAATAACGTAAAGTCTTCCTTTACGACGTACTAATTTACAATCAGCACTTCTCTTTTTAACTGATGCTCTTACTTTCATCTGTATCTGTTTTTAAATACTTATTAGTATCTATAGGTTATACGAGCCTTAGTTAAATCGTAAGGGCTCATTTCTAATTTTACTTTATCACCTGGTAACAACTTAATGTAATGCATACGCATTTTTCCAGATATGTGTGCTGTCACAATGTGACCATTTTCTAATTCAACACGGAACATTGCATTAGATAATGCTTCTATAATTGTTCCGTCTTGTTCTATTGCTGCTTGTTTTGCCATAATTTATTTTTAATGTTCAGTCTTCATTTAACAAATACCTTGCCTAAACTTTATTGAACATTTTAATCCTTTTATAATTATGCGGTAACAGATTTTCTGTTTTTTCCCGTTTTCATCAAGCCATCATAATGCTTATTCAATAAATAAGAATTAATCTGCTGCATAGTATCAATAGCCACACCAACCATAATTAATAATGATGTACCACCGAAAAATAATGCCCAACCTTGTTGCACCCCAACTAACTGATAAACAAAAGCAGGGAAGATAGCTACTAAGGCTAAGAAAATAGATCCTGGTAATGTAATCTGAGACATAATTTTATCTAAGTACTCAGCCGTTTCTGTACCTGGTCTAACTCCTGGAATAAATCCACCACTACGTTTCAAATCGTCTGCCATTTTATTGGTAGGCACAGTAATCGCAGTATAAAAATATGTAAATATTATAATTAGTAATGCAAATACAAGGTTGTACCAAAATCCAAATATATCTTGGAAGTTAGTTTGCATCCATTGTCCTACTCCGCTTTCTGGGCCAAATAATTTACCTATGTATGCTGGTGCAAACATGATTGCTTGAGCAAATATGATAGGCATTACACCTGAAGCGTTTAATTTTAACGGTAAAAATTGACGAGATCCAAATACATTTTTCTCATAGCCACCAGAAGCTGTTCTTCTTGCGTATTGTACGGCAATTTTACGTACTGCCATTACTAAGAATACAGAACCTAAGATGATTAAGAACCAGATAACTAATTCTATTAAAATCATCATAAATCCACCATTTCCACCCTCTAATCTAGAGAACATATTTTGTGCAAATGACTGTGGCATAGTAGCAATGATACCAACCATAATTAATAATGAAATACCATTACCTATACCTTTATCAGTAATTTTTTCACCTAACCACATAGCAAAAACACAGCCTGTCACTAAGATAATCACTGAAGAGAAATAGAAAATGTTTTCTGAAAAACCTGGTATTAACATTTGATTAATTGACTGAAGACCAGATAATGATGGAATGGTACCTAAATAAGCAGGTGCCTGAACCAAGCAAATTCCAATAGTTAACCATCTTGTAATCTGGGTAATTTTCTTCTGTCCACTAGCTCCTTCTTTTTGAAGTTTCTGTAGATAAGGAATTGCTATACCCATAAGTTGTACAACGATAGATGCCGAGATGTATGGCATTATACCTAGTGCAAAAACTGATGCTTTTGAAAAACCACCACCAGTAAACGCATTAATAAGCCATAATAAACCACCTTCAGCAGCAGAACTTTGTAATTCTGATAACTTAGGAAAATCTACACCTGGTAAAACCACCTGAGCACCAAAACGGTACACTAATAACAAGCCTAAGGTTAGAAGAATTCTATCCTTAAGCTCAGTGATTTTCCAGACGTTTTTTAATGTTTCTATTATCTTCATCTTTTAAATCTTATAAAGTTACAGCTTCACCACCAGCAGCCTCAATAGCAGCTTTTGCTGTTGCAGTAAATTTATGTGCAGTTACCGTTAATTTTGCTTTTAATTCACCTCTACCTAGGATTTTTACTAGATCGTTCTTTCCAGCTTTACCTAATGATACAAGTGTTTCAAAATCTACAGTATCTTTTATCTTCTTTTCGTCTACTAACTCTTGTAAAGTATCTAAGTTTATACCTTGATATTCTACTCTGTTAATGTTAGTAAATCCAAACTTAGGAACACGTCTTTGTAAAGGCATTTGACCACCTTCAAAACCTAATTTCTTAGAGTATCCAGAACGTGACTTAGCTCCTTTGTGTCCTCTTGTCGCAGTACCACCTTTACCAGATCCTTGACCACGTCCAACACGTTTTCCTTGATTTTTAACTGAACCTTCTGCAGGTTTTAAATTACTTAAATCCATTGTTAAGTTTGTATTTTTAAGCTTCCTCTACAGAAACTAAATGTTCAACTTTCTTCACCATACCAAGGATATTTGGTGTGGCATCGTGCTCTACTACTTGTCCAATCTTTCTAAGACCTAAAGCTTCTAATGTTTGCTTTTGTCTTTTAGTACGATTGATTGCACTTTTTACTTTAGTTACTTTAATCTTTGCCATCTTGTCCTAGATTATCCTTTATATACTTTTTCAAGTGAAATTCCACGTTCTCTTGCTACAGCTTTTGCGTCTCTTAATTGTAATAAAGCATCAAAAGTAGCTTTTACAACGTTATGAGGATTTGAAGATCCTTGAGATTTTGATAATACATCATGTACACCAACTGCTTCAAGTACTGTTCTTACAGCACCACCAGCAATAACTCCTGTACCAGGTGCAGCTGGAATAATATTTACTCTAGCACCACCATATTTACCTTTTTGTTCGTGAGGTAATGTACCTTTTACAATAGGAATTCTTACTAAGTTCTTTTTCGCGTCTTCTACAGCTTTTGAAATTGCTGTTGCGACGTCTTTAGATTTTCCTAATCCATGACCTACAACACCAGCTTCGTCACCAACAACTACAATAGCAGAAAAACCAAATGCTCTACCACCTTTTGTTACTTTAGTTACACGCTGTACACCTACTAAACGGTCTTTTAAATCTAATCCGCCTGGTTTTACTAATTCTGCGTTTTTATATTTTTGATACATAATGTCTTAAAATTTAAGTCCTGCTTCTCTAGCACCTTCTGCTAATGATTTTACTCTACCGTGATATAAATAACCACCTCTATCAAAAGAGATTGTCTCTACACCAGCTTTCATAGCTTTTTCTGCAACAGCTTTTCCTACTAAAGCAGCAATTTCTGTCTTATTTCCTTTAGACGTTGCTATATCTTTGTCTCTTGAAGATGCAGCAGCTATAGTTTTACCAGTTACATCATCTACGACTTGAGCATAAATTTCTTTATTACTTCTAAAAACAGCTAATCTAGGTCTAGCTTCTGTCCCAGAAACTACCTTACGGATTCTGTTTTTTATTCTTAATCTTCTTTCGTTCTTTGTCAATGCCATAACTTACTTATTAAGCTGATTTACCTGCTTTTCTTCTAATTTCTTCACCAACAAACTTAATACCTTTTCCTTTGTAAGGTTCTGGCTTACGGAAGTTACGGATTTTCGCTGCTACCTGACCTACTAATTGTTTGTCGTGAGATGTTAATTTAACGATTGGGTTCTTACCTTTTTCTGAAATTGTCTCAACTTTTACTTCTGGAGCAATGTCCATAACAATATTGTGAGAGAAACCAATTGCTAAATCTAATTTTTGTCCTTGATTTGATGCTCTATAACCTACACCTACTAATTCTAACTCTTTAGTAAATCCGTTAGATACACCTTCTATCATATTAGCAATTAACGCTCTGTAAAGACCGTGCTTTGCTCTGTGATCTTTCTTTTCTGAAGGACGGCTTAATGTTATTGTACCGTCTTCTATAGTAATTTCAACATCAGAGTAAGTTTGAGTTAACTCTCCTAACTTTCCTTTTGCTGTAATTACGTTGTCTTTAATTTCAACAGTTACACCTTCAGGAACTGTGATTGGGCTTTTACCTATTCTTGACATAATTTCCTGTTTTTAGTATACGTAACATAATACTTCGCCACCAACGTTTTCTCTTTGCGCTTGTTTTCCTGTCATTACACCGTGAGATGTAGAAACAATTGCAATACCTAAACCATTTAAGATTCTTGGCATTTCGTTAGCACCAGCGTATTTACGTAAACCTGGTTTACTGATTCTTTGAATTTTTTTGATAACAGACTCTTTAGTCTCTTTGTTGTACTTTAAGGCTATCTTGATTGTACCTTGTACTGTAGTGTCATCAAATTTGTAACTTAAAATATATCCTTGATCGAATAATATTTTAGTTATCTCCTTTTTTAAGTTAGATGCAGGAATTTCTACCACTCTATGGTTAGCTTTCACAGCATTTCTAACTCGCGTTAAATAATCCGCTATTGGATCTGTGTACATAGTTTAAAATTTAGGAAAATGGTTTTCGAACTTCTCGAACCTAGATTCCGATTATACAATAGTTATATTGATAATTGTACAGAAGCTAAATCGCTTCCTCAATGTTACCAACTTGCTTTTTTTACACCAGGAATTAACCCTTTGTTAGCCATTTCTCTAAACATTACACGAGAGATACCAAACTGTCTCATATAACCTTTTGGTCTTCCTGTAAGTTTACAACGGTTATGCATACGTATTGGTGATGCATTTTTTGGCAGCTTTTGTAACGCTTCGTAATCTCCAGCTTCTTTTAAAGCCTTTCTTTTCTCTGCATATTTAGCTACTGTCTTTGCACGCTTCACCTCACGAGCTTTCATTGATTCTTTAGCCATACTTAATTCTTTTTAAATGGTAATCCTAGTTCAGTTAATAAAGACTTCGCTTCTTTGTCTGTTTCAGCAGAAGTCACAAATGTAATATCCATTCCTGATATTTTATTGATTTTATCGATATCAATTTCAGGGAAAATGATTTGCTCTGTAATACCTAAGTTATAATTTCCACGACCATCAAAACCTGTAGCTTTGATACCGTTAAAATCTCTTACTCGTGGTAATGCAGTTGTTACTAATCTATCTAAGAACTCGTACATTTGCTCTCCACGTAAAGTTACTTTAGCACCAATTGGCATTCCTTTACGTAACTTAAATGATGCAACGTCTTTCTTAGAGATTGTAGCTACAGCTTTTTGCCCAGATATTTTTGTTAATTCATCAACAGCGTGATCAATTAATTTTTTATCTGCTACAGCAGCACCTACACCTCTAGATAATACTATCTTTTCTAGCTTAGGTACTTGCATTACATTTTTATATCCAAATTCTTCCGTAAGAGCAGGAACTACTTTGTCCTGATACTCTTTTTTTAATCTTGCAACGTAAGCCATAATTAAATTACTTCATTAGATTTTTTAGAAAATCTTACTTTATTGTCGCCATCCATTCTGTAACCTACTCTTGTAGTTTCACCCTTGCTTGTTAATAAAGACAAGTTTGAAATATGAATTGATGCTTCTTTCTCTACAATACCTCCTTGTGGGTTTTGTGCACTTGGTTTAGTGTGTTTCTTCACCATGTTTACACCTTCCACAATGGCTTTGTTCTTATCTTTTAATACTTTAAGTACTTTACCTTCTGATCCTTTGTGATCTCCAGCAATTACTTTTACAGTATCTCCTGATTTTATTTTAAGCTTTGTCATCTTATTTATCAATTAAAGCACTTCTGGTGCTAATGATACAATTTTCATGAATTGTTTATCACGAAGTTCTCTTGCTACTGGACCAAATACACGTGTACCTCTCATTTCACCTTGTGGGTTTAATAACACACATGCATTATCGTCAAATCTAATGTAAGATCCATCTGGACGTCTTACTTCTTTAGCTGTACGTACAACAACCGCAGTAGAAACTGCTTTTTTCTTAACATTTCCGTTAGGTGTAGCGTCTTTAACAGAAACTACTACCTTATCACCAACAGAAGCGTATCTTCTTTTTGTACCACCTAAAACACGAATTACTAAAACTTCTTTAGCACCTGTGTTATCAGCTACTTTTAATCTTGATTCTTGTTGTACCATAATTACTTCGCTCTTTCAATTATTTCTACTAACCTCCAACACTTAGATTTACTCATAGGTCTTGTTTCCATGATCTTTACAGTATCTCCTTCGTTGCAGTCGTTTTTCTCATCGTGCGCAACATATTTCTTTGTCTTTAACACGAATTTTCCATACATAGGATGTTTAACTTTTTTTACTTCCGAAACAACAATAGATTTCTCCATTTTGTTACTAGTAACAACTCCTATACGTTCTTTTCTTAAATTTCTTTTTTCCATCTTTCAGCAGAATACAATTATTGTCCGTCTCTTTTAGTTAATTCTGTCGCTAATCTAGCTACAGTTCTTCGTACAGTACGCAACTGTATAGGATTATCTAAAGGAGATATTGTGTGAGCCATTTTTAGGTCTGAATAACTCTTTTTAGTCTCACTAAGTTTTTCTTGTAACTCAGCTGTTGAAAGCTGTTTAATTTCTGATTGCTTCATAATTCCTTTTTATTATGCTTCGTAATCTCTAGCAATGATAAACTTAGTTTTTACTGGAAGTTTTTGTGCTGCTAAACGTAAAGCTTCTTGAGCTGTTTCTAACGGCACTCCACTTATTTCAAATAATACGCGACCCGGTTTTACAACGGCTGCCCAATATTCTACACTACCTTTACCTTTACCCATACGTACTTCAAGAGGCTTTTTTGTAATAGGCTTGTCTGGAAATATTTTAATCCATAACGACCCTTCTCTTTTCATATAACGAGTAGCGGCAATACGAGCTGCTTCTATTTGACGTGCAGTTATAAATGACGAGTCTAAAGATTTTATACCAAAAGTACCATTTGATAACAAATGACCTCTTCCAGCATTACCTTTCATACGACCTTTTTGCTGCTTACGAAATTTTGTTCTTTTAGGCTGTAACATTTTGTCTTTTCTTTAAAAAATTACTTTCTACGACGTTGGTTTTTGTTTCCTCCACGTCCACCTTTTCCTTTTTGCTTAGAAAGACCTACTAATGGAGAAAGTTCTCTTTTCCCATAAACTTCGCCTTTCATAATCCACACTTTTACACCTAATCTACCATAAGTAGTATGTGCTTCAACAAGAGCGTAATCAATATCAGCTCTAAATGTAGATAAAGGAATACGTCCTTCTTTATAGTGCTCAGAACGTGCCATTTCAGCACCATTTAAACGACCACTAATTTGAACCTTGATTCCTTCAGCATTCATACGCATAGCTGCAGCGATAGCCATTTTGATTGCTCTTCTGTAAGAAATACGACTTTCTATCTGACGAGCAATACTTGCTGCTACTAAATGTGCATCTAGTTCAGGTCTTTTAATTTCAAAGATGTTCAATTGAACTTCTTTACCAGTAATTTTCTTAAGCTCTTCTTTTAGCTTGTCTACCTCTTGACCACCTTTACCGATAATAATACCAGGTCTGGCAGTAGTGATAGTAACGGTTACAAGTTTAAGCGTACGCTCAATAATTACTCTACTTACACTAGCTTTAGATAAACGAGCATGGATATACTTACGGATTTTATCATCCTCTGCAAGTTTGTCTCCATAATCATTTCCGCCATACCAGTTAGATTCCCATCCTCTGATAATTCCTAAGCGATTTCCGATTGGATTTGTCTTTTGTCCCATATCTCTATCTTAGCTTTGTGTTTTATTTAATGAATCTACCACTACAGTAACGTGGTTAGATCTTTTTCTAATTCTGTGTGCTCTACCTTGAGGTGCTGGACGTAAACGCTTAAGCATTGTACCACCATCTACTCTAATCTCTTTGATAAATAGATTAGCTTCCTCAACATCAGCATCCTCGTTTTTAGCTTGCCAGTTTGCAATTGCAGACATAACCAATTTTTCTAAACGACGAGACGCTTCCTTGGGGCTAAATCTAAGAATCTGAAGAGCTTTCTCTGCCTTTTCACCTCTAACTAAATCTGCAACTAAACGCATCTTTCTTGGTGATGTAGGACAGTTATTTAGCTTAGCAAAAGCAACCTGCTTCTTCTCAGCCTTAATAGCTTCCGCCATTTGTTTTTTACGACTTCCCATGATTCTTATTTTTTACCTTTATTCTTAGCACCTGCATGACCTCTAAATGATCTTGTTGGTGAAAATTCTCCTAATTTATGACCTACCATATTCTCAGTTACATATACTGGAACAAATTGACGACCATTGTGTACAGCTATAGTCTGACCTACGAAATCCGGAGAGATCATAGATGCTCTTGACCAAGTCTTGATAACAGTCTTCTTGTTTGAAGCTACATTTTCTGCAACTTTCTTTTCTAACTTATAATGAATATAAGGTCCTTTTTTTAATGAACGTGCCATACTATCTTATTTCTTTCTACGTTCTACAATATACTTATTACTCGCTTTCGTCTTAGAACGTGTTCTATAACCCTTAGCAGGAATACCATTCTTAGATCTTGGATGACCACCTGAAGATTTACCTTCACCACCACCCATTGGATGATCTACTGGGTTCATTACTACTGGTCTAACTCTTGGACGTCTTCCTAACCATCTGCTTCTACCTGCTTTACCAGACACTAATAACTGATGATCTGAGTTTGAAACAACTCCAATAGTAGCCATACAAGTAGCTAATACCATTCTAGTTTCACCTGATGGCAACTTGATCGTTGCAAACTTACCATCTCTTGCCATTAATTGAGCAAAAGCACCAGCACTACGCGCCATAACAGCACCTTGACCCGGACGTAACTCGATACAAGAAATAATAGTACCTAGAGGTATTTCACTTAATGGCATTGCGTTTCCAATTTCTGGAGCTACGCCACTTTCACCAGACACAACATTTTGACCTACTTGTAAACCATTTTGAGCAATGATGTATCTCTTTTCACCATCTTGATAGTTTAACAATGCAATAAATGCTGTTCTGTTTGGATCGTATTCTATTGTCTTAACTTCTGCTGGAATTCCAGTTTTGTTACGTTTAAAATCAATGATACGATACTTCTTCTTATGACCTCCACCCATGTGGCGCATGGTCATTTTTCCTTGACTGTTTCTACCACCAGATCTTTTTTTCGGAGCTAATAAACTTTTCTCCGGCTTATCAGTAGTGATGGCGTCAAATCCATTTACTACTCTAAAACGCTGAGCTGATGTGATCGGTTTTAATTTTCTAACTGACATTTTAGTCTAATTACATGTTAGCGTATAAATCTATTGTTTCACCTTCCGCCAGTTGTACAATTGCTTTTTTAATAGCATTTGTTTTACCATGCTGAATACCCGTTTTTGTATAACGCGTTCTTCTATCTGGACGGACATTTATCGTACGAACTTTTTCTACAGAAACACCATAAGCCGCCTCAACCGCTTTTTTGATTTCTACCTTGTTCGCCTTTGTATTCACTTCGAATGCATAAGCATTTAACAACTCACTCTGAGTGGTTGCTTTTTCTGTGATGATAGGTTTAATTAAGATACTCATCTGTGTTCTATTTACTTAAATTCGATTCAATTCCTTCTAATGCACCTTCTAAAAGAACTACTTTATTCGCATTCATTATCTTATAAGTGCTTAATTCTGAGCTAGTTATAACTTCAGAGCCTTTCAAATTGCGCGACGACAAATATACATTATTATTTGAGTCACCCAACACAAATAGAGACTTTTTATTATCTACCTCTAAGGCTTTCAATACGTTCACGAAATTTTTAGTCTTTGGAGCATCAAAATTGAAGTCCTCTAATACTACAATCGCTTTATCGTTTGCCTTAATACTTAATGCTGATTTACGTGCTAATCGTTTTACGTTTTTATTTAATTTAAAACCGTAATTTCTTGGTCTAGGACCAAACATACGACCACCACCTTTAAATACACCAGACTTTATAGAACCAGCACGTGCTGTACCTGTTCCTTTTTGTTTCTTAATCTTACGTGTACTACCAGCGATTTCACCTCTTTCTTTAGCCTTATGTGTGCCCTGTCTTTGATTTGCTAAATATTGCTTAACATCTAAATAAACAGCGTGGTTATTAGGCTCAATAGCGAATACGTCTTTAGAAAGCTCAGCTTTTCTACCCGTATCTTTTCCGTTTATATCTAAAACTGCTACCTTCATTACTTCTCAATAATTACATAAGAGTTTTTGTGACCAGGAACACATCCTTTTACAACAAGCAAGTTCTTTTCAGGAACAACTTTATAAACTCTTAAATTTTCAACTTTTACTGTGTCTCCACCCATTCTTCCGGCCATTTTCATTCCTTTGAATACTCTCGCAGGATAAGAAGCTGCACCAATAGAACCAGGAGCTCTTAAACGGTTATGTTGACCATGCGTTGCTTGACCTACACCACCAAATCCATGACGCTTTACAACACCTTGAAAACCTTTACCTTTTGAAGTTCCTGAAATATCAACGAACTCTCCTTCGATAAACTGCTCTACTGTGACAGCATCACCTAATTTGTACTCCTTGTCAAAACCTTTAAATTCTACGACTTTGCGTTTTACAGAAGTCCCAGCTTTCTTAGCATGCCCAATTGCAGCTTTAGTAGCGTTCTTTTCTGTCGCGTCATCGAAACCTAATTGAAGTGCGTTATAACCGTCTACTTCTTCAGTTCTGACTTGGGTAACGATACATGGACCTGCTTCGATTACTGTACATGGAATATTCTTCCCATTTT
This sequence comes from Winogradskyella sp., assembly GCA_002722255.1. Taxonomy (GTDB): domain Bacteria; phylum Bacteroidota; class Bacteroidia; order Flavobacteriales; family Flavobacteriaceae; genus Winogradskyella; species Winogradskyella poriferorum. The sequence goes on from PBLD01000009.1 coordinate 89,429, forward strand.
CATCGAAGATGCTGGTCATACCGATTTTTTTTCCAATTAACCCAGACATATTTATTATTTATTAATTATTATTCTTTATTTAAAACTCAAGGCTGAAAATACGTTTCAGCCTTGAATTGTATTTTTTTCCGTTTTTCCCGCGACCGCATCGGTGGGACATTTTATAATTTCTGTTTTTACAGAAATATGTAATTACACCTTAATCTCAACTTCAACTCCACTTGGCAATTCAAGTTTCATTAAAGCGTCAATTGTTTTAGAAGATGAAGAGTAGATATCTAATAATCTCTTGTAAGAGCTTAATTGAAATTGTTCTCTCGACTTCTTATTAACGTGTGGTGAACGTAACACAGTGAAAATTTTCTTGTGTGTTGGTAATGGAATTGGACCAGTTACTACAGCACCTGTGCTTTTTACAGTTTTTACAATCTTATCAGCAGACTTGTCAACTAAATTATGATCGTAAGACTTTAATTTTATTCTAATTTTCTGACTCATTTTCTTTTAGTTTTAAGCTTCTACGCCTTTAGCTGCTTTGATTACTTCTTCTGATATATTTGATGGAGTCTCTGCATAGTGAGAGAATTCCATTGTAGATGTTGCTCTACCTGAAGATAATGTTCTCAATGATGTTACATAACCGAACATTTCAGATAATGGTACATTTGCTTTAACAACTTTAGAACCTGCTCTATCGCTCATGTCATTTACCTGACCACGACGACGGTTTAAGTCTCCAACAATGTCACCCATACTTTCTTCTGGTGTTAACACTTCTAACTTCATGATTGGCTCCATGATTACAGCCTTTGCAGCCTTTGCAGCAGCCTTAAATCCTAATTTAGCAGCTAACTCGAACGATAACTGATCAGAATCTACATCATGGTAAGAACCATCAGTTAAAGTAACTTTCATTGCATCTACTTCGTAACCTGCTAAAGGACCATTAACCATTGCCATTTTGAATCCTTTCTCAACTGAAGGAACAAATTCCTTAGGAACGTTACCACCTTTAATTTCTGAAACGAATTCTAAACCTTGCTTACCTTCTTCTGCTGGTTCAATTGTAAATACAATATCGGCAAATTTACCACGTCCACCAGATTGTTTCTTATAAACTTCTCTGTGCTCTGCACGTTGCGTAATAGCTTCTTTGTACTCTACTTGAGGCTGACCTTGGTTAACCTCTACCTTAAACTCACGCTTAAGACGGTCTACAATAATATCTAAGTGAAGCTCACCCATACCAGAAATAATAGTCTGACCTGAAGCTTCGTCTGTTCTAACCGTAAATGTTGGATCCTCTTCAGCTAATTTGGCTAAAGCCATACCTAACTTATCAACGTCCGCTTTAGTTTTTGGCTCAACCGCGATACCAATTACTGGATCTGGGAAGTCCATAGATTCTAAAACGATTGGTGCTTTTTCATCAGAAAGTGTATCACCTGTTTTAATATCTTTAAAACCTACAGCTGCACCGATATCTCCAGCTTCAATATACTCAATAGCATTTTGCTTATTAGAGTGCATTTGATAGATACGAGAGATACGCTCTTTTTTACCTGATCTGTTATTCAAAACATAAGAACCTGCGTCTAAACGACCTGAATAAGCTCTAAAGAATGCTAAGCGACCAACGAATGGATCTGTTGCAATTTTAAATGCTAATGCAGAGAAAGGCTCTTTTACATCTGGCTTACGAGAAATTTCATTATCAGTATCTGGATCAGTTCCAACAATTGCATCCTTATCTACCGGAGAAGGTAAATAACGACATACAGCATCTAATAAAAACTGTACACCTTTATTTTTGAATGCAGAACCACAAATCATTGGAATGATAGACATATCCATAACAGCAGCTCTTAATGCAGCGTGCACTTCTTCTTCTGTAATAGAATCTTCATCTTCCATGAATTTCTCAAGAAGGTTCTCGTCGTAACTAGCAACCTCTTCTATTAACTGAGCTCTTAACTCAGCTGCTTCCGCTTTTAATTCTTCAGGAATATCGATAACATCAAAAGTAGATCCTTGAGTCTCATCGTGCCATACGATTGCACGGTTCTTAACTAAATCTACAATACCTTTAAAATCTGCTTCGTCACCAATATTCATAACGATTGGCACTGCGTTAGAACCAAGCATATCTTTAACCTGCTGACATACTGCCATAAAGTTAGATCCTTGACGGTCCATTTTGTTAACGAAACCAATACGTGGTACTTTATAGTTATCTGCAAGTCTCCAGTTAGTCTCAGATTGAGGCTCAACACCATCAACTGCACTAAATAAGAATACTAAACCATCTAATACACGTAAAGAACGGTTCACCTCAACTGTAAAGTCAACGTGACCAGGAGTATCGATAATATTAAAGTGATATCCTTTTGTATCTGGAGTTGGCTGACCATTCTCTAATGGAAAGTTCCAGGTACAAGTAGTAGCGGCAGAAGTAATTGTAATACCTCTTTCTTGCTCTTGTTCCATCCAGTCCATTGTAGCCGCACCATCATGTACCTCACCAATCTTGTGAGAAACACCTGTATAATAAAGGATACGTTCTGTTGTTGTGGTTTTTCCAGCATCAATATGTGCTGCAATACCTATATTTCTAGTGAATTTTAAATCTCTTTGTGCCATTATTATTAAAATCTAAAGTGTGAGAATGCTTTATTTGCTTCTGCCATCTTATGAGTATCAACTCTTTTCTTAACGGCTGCACCTTCTTCTTTAGCTGCAGCTAAAATCTCTGCTGCTAAACGTTGTGCCATAGATTTTTCGTTTCTTTTACGCGCGTAGCCAATTAACCACTTCATCGCTGTAGAAACTTTACGATCTGGACGAATTTGCATTGGAATCTGGAATGTAGCACCACCAACACGACGACTACGTACTTCTACGTGAGGCATCACATTTGATAAAGCATCTTTCCATAATTCTAAAGCTGTTTTTTCTTCGTCATTCTTTTTCTCCTCAACAATATCAATTGCATCGTAGAATACTTTAAAAGCCACAGACTTCTTACCATCCCACATCATGTTGTTAACAAAACGTGTTACCAACTGATCGTTAAACCTTGGGTCTGGTAAAAGCGGTCTCTTTTTTGCTGCTCTTTTTCTCATGTCTTCTTCTTAAAGTTTTTTAAATTACTTTTTAGGGCGTTTTGCACCATACTTAGATCTACGTTGGGTACGACCAGCAACACCTGCTGTATCTAATGCACCACGAACGATGTGATATCTAACACCTGGTAAATCTTTTACCCTTCCACCTCTAACTAATACTATCGAGTGCTCTTGTAAGTTGTGACCTTCACCACCGATGTATGCGTTAACCTCGTTTCCGTTTGTTAAACGAACCCTTGCTACCTTACGCATTGCTGAGTTAGGTTTTTTAGGTGTCGTTGTATAAACACGAGTACATACACCACGTCTTTGAGGACACGAATCTAAAGCAGCCGATTTACTCTTCTTAGTTATTTTGGCTCTTCCTTTTCGTACTAATTGTGAAATTGTTGGCATATATTACTATATAAATATTTGTTTAACCCTCACTTTTGAGGGCTGCAAAGGTAGAAATATATATTTATAATTCAAATAGTTGAGAATTTATTTTTCAAAGAATTATTAAAATTCATTTTATACATATATATAATGGTCTATTTTTACGTTACCTTTTTAGTTATTGCACCTTTAATTTAATGACGAACATTCAACATTATCTTTTACTTCTTCTATTGACTTTCTCTCATCAGGTTTTTAGTCAATCGTTAAGTTTAAATATTAAAGGTGAAAATGAGATGAAAACGAAAATCATAGACTCTATTAAGTATGTTAAGGCCTTTGACAATTATAATGGTGTAGAAAATGAACTAAATAGACTAAAGAACAAACTTACCAGATTAGGATACATTGATGCTACTATTGATAACATCATAAGAGAAAAAGATACGTTATTTAATGCATATTTCTTTTTAGGTGAAAGAATTGAGCGAATACGAATAAAATATGATAAAGAATTTAATGAAAATCTTCTAAATTTCATTGACCATAAGCTAACAGAAAACTCCTTTGAAATTGAAATTATAGAATTAGAAAACTCCTTACATACCCTTAATTCTAAAATCGCTGAGCAAGGAGACCCTTTTTCTACCCTACAGCTTATTAATATCTCAAAAGAGCATTCAGACTTAATTTCTGCCGAACTGAGAATTGTGACGAATCAAAAAAGACAAATAGATAAGATTATAGTTAAAGGGTATGAGAAGTTTCCTAAATCCTACATAAAGAGATTTTTAAAACTCAAAAAAGGCAAAACCTTTAATCTAAATGAAATAAAAGAAAAAGTTGAGCTACTTGAAGATTTACGTTTTGCAAAAACAATAAGAGAACCTGAGGTTTTATTCACCCAAGATTCTACATCTTTATATTTATATATTGAAAAGGCGCGCACCAATAACTTTGATGGATTTCTGGGTTTTGGCACGAATGAAAACACCAACAAAATTGAGTTTGATGGTTACTTAGATTTACGATTAGTCAACAACCTTAATTACGGTGAAGCAATAAATCTTTTTTACAAAAGTGACGAGATAGACCAACAAACATTTAGAATTGATACCGATCTGCCATATATATTTGGCACACCCATAGGTATACAAGCAGGCTTAAATCTTTTTAGAAAAGACACAACTTTTTCTAATGCCAAGCAGTATTTAAAAATTAATTATCAAATTAATTCTCAGCATCGTATTGCAGCCGGTATATCGTCAACCAACTCTACTAACCTTCTCGATAATGACACCTCTGTTTTAAACGATTTCACCACAAATTATTACACACTAGGCTACATTTTTACAAAGCCTCAATTCCAAGACCCTTTGTTTCCAATAAACTTTTGGTTGAATTTTTCTGCCGGATTCGGAGACAGAGAAAATAATTTAGGAATTCAAAATCAAACTGTCTTTGATATAGACACGTATAAAATATTCAACCTAAACTCTAAAAACAGTATTTACACAAGACTTAATGGTGTAATCTTAACTTCAGATGATTATCTCGACAATGAACTTTTTAGATTTGGAGGTATCAACTCTATCAGAGGATTTGAAGAAAATAGTCTTGTAGCAAACCTTTATGGAGTAGTAAATACGGAATATAGATACAGACTAAGTAATAGTATATATGTACATTCTGTTTTAGATGCTGCTTATTTTGAAAATCAAATTACAGACACAAAGGAAAAATTGTTTGGATTTGGCTTTGGTTTAGGACTTCTTACCAATGCAGGACTGTTTAGGTTAAACTATTCTAGCGGAAAATCTGAAAACAGACAATTTAGATTATCGGACTCTAAAGTTCATGTGAGTTTAACAGCCACTTTTTGATTACTTGAAATAAACCGGTACTTTTGAAATCGTTAGAAAAAGAAAACTATGATTAAAAAATTACTTCTTATACTTTTTACTGTCTCAAATTTTGTTATTGCACAAAATACCATCGGAACAACCCTTATTACTGAAGACGTATATGATGGTTATACATTATTTACTGTGTACAATGAGACTTACTTAATTAACAATTGCGGAGAGGTAATAAACCAATGGACTAGCTCTTTTCCTCCTGGTAATTCCGTTTATTTACTACCCAATGGAAATCTACTCAGAGCAGGTAGAACCAGTAGTACAGATATTACTTTTGGCGGACAAGGTGGTGTTGTAGAGATTTACAGCTGGGAAGGAAATTTAATTTGGCAATATTTTTATGATACTCCTACAATGCGACAACATCATGATATATATCCAATGCCTAATGGAAATGTTCTTATTTTGGCTGCTACAGTAATGAGTAATAATGAAGCTATACAAGCAGGAAGAAACCCAGTATTACTCACCGAATCGGAATTATATAATGAGCAACTTACAGAAGTTACTCCTGTAGACTTTAATGGTGGCAATATTGTTTGGGAATGGAACATAAAAGATCATCTTATACAAGACTTTGATGCCACTAAAGATAATTTTGGTGATGTTGGATTGAATCCCAACAAACTCGATGTAAATTTCTTAAACGGAGGCTCAGGCGCATCTAACTGGCTACACATCAATTCAATTCAGTACAATATTGAAAGAGATCAAATTGTACTTAGTGTTAGAAATCTTAGTGAAATATGGATAATAGACCACTCAACTACAACTATAGAAGCCGCATCAGATACTGGCGGAACTTATGGTAAAGGTGGCGATTTATTATATCGCTGGGGAAATCCTGAAGCATATAGACAAGGTAATTCTGGTAATCGCACTTTATTTGGACAGCATACACCTTACTTTATACCATCTGGTCTCCCAAATGCTGGAAAAATATTACTTTTTAATAATGGGATTACCAGAACTCCATCATATTCACAAATAGATATAATTTCACCACCTGAATCAAGTCTTGGAGTATACGATTATACACCAAACACCTCCTACCTTCCTGTTAGTTCAGACTACACCTACGATGAGCACACTACAGGAGGATCAGATTTTTATAGCCCTATTGTAAGCAGTGCTCAACAATTACCTAATGGTAACATCTTAATTTGCGAAGGTAACCAAGGTCACTTTTTTGAGATAAACAGTAACGAAGAAAAGGTATGGGAATATATTAATCCTGTTAATAGTAATACTGGTGTTATTTCTACCCAAGGAAATCCTCCACCTAATGCAAACTTAACTTTCAGAGCTGAGAAATACCCAGTAACGTATTCTGCTTTCACTAGCAGAGACTTAACACCAGGTAATCCAATAGAATTAAACCCAAATTTAACAATATGTAACAATCTAAGTACCTCTGAATTTGAAATTACATCAGTTAATATCTATCCAAATCCTACAGCAGATTTTGTTCAAATTGAATCGAAAAATATAATTGACAAAATTGAAGTTTTCAATATTTTAGGAAAACGAATTTCCGTAACTGCAGGACCTAAAGTGGATTTATCTCAACAACCAAATGGTGTTTATGTATTAAAAATACATTCTGATGAAAAGACCTTAACCAAAAAAGTTGTCAAAAACTAAGTTGCTTTAAAATATACACAACCATCCTAAGTTAGGATGGTTTTTTTATACCTTTACACCAATGAAAAACGAAACAACCATATTCGGCATTAGAGCTATTATTGAAGCTATAAAGTCTAACGAAACTATAGACAAAGTATTTGTTCAAAAAGGTTTAAAAGGAGAACTCTTTCAGGAATTTGAAGCTTTGCTTCGCTCTGAAGGAATTAACTCATCTTACGTACCTGTTGAAAAATTAAACCGACTTAGCAAAGGAGGTAATCACCAAGGAGCTGTTGCCAACATCTCTCCTATCGAGTTTCATGATATAGACGACTTAGTTATAAATGTTATAGAATCAGGAAAAACACCATTGTTTCTGCTTTTAGACCAACTTAGTGATGTTAGAAATTTTGGTGCTATAGTAAGAACCGCAGAATGTACAGGTGTTTCAGGAATTATCATTCAGAAAAAAGGTGGTGCTCCTATTAATGGAGATACTATAAAAACCAGTGCAGGTGCTATTTTTAAAATTCCGATTTGTAAAGTAGACCATATTAAAGATGCGGTTTTTCACATGCAATCTTCTGGAATAAAAGTTATTGCTGCAACCGAAAAAGCCAATGATTTTATTTACGATGTTTCGTTTAAAGAACCTTGCGCTATTATTATGGGATCTGAAGGAAAAGGTATTAATCCTTCGGTATTAAAAGTGGTAGACAAACAAGCTAAACTTCCAATTTTAGGTGAGATTGAATCACTTAATGTTTCTGTAGCTTGTGGTGCATTTTTGTATGAAGCTGTAAGGCAACGTAGTTAGTAGTTAGTAGTTAGTAGTTAGTAGTTAGTAGTTAGTGAAATTTATTTTTTTTTACTAAAAAAACTAATCTTCTTTCTCCTTAAAAACATAATTAATCTGAGTCGACTGTTCAGTTTCTATCTCTTGATCAATAGCTTCTTCTGGTAAGGATTCTATAAAGTTTCCATTTTCATCAAAATGCTTCATAAAGGGATCTTCTTCTTCGTTATAATCTGGTTGCTGCCAAACATAGCGTTCTGGTTTTGCGACATTGTTTTTAAACACTAACGCAAACAACAAACCTGTAATTAGACCTCCTAAATGTCCTTCCCAAGACATGCCTTGTTTTATAGGAAATACGTACCATATCATACTACCATACATAAAAATCACAACTAAAGATAAAGCAATCAGCCTGTAGTGTTTAGCAAAAATGCCTTTAAAAAAGATGAAACTAAACAGCACATAGATAAGTCCACTTGCTCCTATATGATTTCCTGAACTCCCAATAAGCCAAGTTAAAAATCCTGAAAGCAAAACTCCAAAACCTAAAACCTTCCACGCTATTTTGTTGTAGAAATAAAACAAAGCGAGCGATAAAATTAATAACGGAAATGAGTTGTTATAAAGATGGTTTAAATCTCCATGCAAAAACGGACTTGTAAAAACACCTAATAAGCCTTCAGTTTTTTGCGGTCTTATTCCGTACGACTTTATACCATAATCAACGGTTGTCTGATACCAAAACACCAACCACACAGCAAGTAACATCAAAACCGGATATATGATGACACCATTTGAAAATTTGAATTGCTGCTTAGACATTGTACTATTTTCTAATACCTCCTTCAAATTTAAAACCAAAAAAGCATTGTATGAAATATTGTCATAATCACCATCGTTAAGTTCTCATTTTGTAATTTTGATTTATGAATATTCCATTAGCAGAACGCTTAAGACCAAAGACCCTAAACGACTACCTAAGCCAACAACATTTGGTAGGTAAAAACGGTATGCTCTACAACCAAATAAAGAGTGGTGTTATACCTTCACTGATACTTTGGGGACCACCAGGAATTGGAAAAACTACTCTAGCTAACATTATTGCTAATGAATCTGAGCGACCTTTTTTTAAACTGAGCGCCATAAATTCTGGTGTTAAGGACATTAGAGATGTTATTGACCGAGCTAAAAAAAGTGGAGGACTATTCACGGCTAAAAATCCTATTTTATTTATTGATGAGATTCACAGATTTAGTAAATCGCAGCAAGATTCATTATTAGAAGCTGTAGAAAAAGGTTGGGTAACCTTAATTGGTGCCACTACAGAAAATCCAAGTTTTGAAGTTATTTCTGCATTACTTTCACGTTGTCAGGTTTATACTTTAAAAGCTTTTAGCAAAGACGATTTAGAAGCTTTACTAAAACGTGCCATGTCTGAAGATGACGTTTTATCTAAATTAAAGATAGAATTAAAAGAAACAGAAGCACTACTGAGATTTTCTGGTGGAGATGCCAGAAAACTGCTTAATATTTTTGAATTATTAGTTACCTCTTTTGAAAAGGAACCGGTTGTAATCACCAACGAGCTTGTTACCAAACAAGTGCAAAGCAAAGCAGCTCGTTACGACAAAACCGGAGAACAACATTACGATATTATTTCAGCATTTATAAAATCTATTAGAGGTAGCGATCCAAATGCTGCTGTTTATTATTTAGCGCGAATGATTGAAGGTGGCGAAGATGTAAAGTTTATTGCCAGGCGCTTGTTAATTTTAGCAAGTGAAGATATTGGTAATGCCAACCCAACAGCTTTGGTTATTGCTAACAATACTTTTCAGGCTGTTTCTGTAATTGGTAATCCAGAATCTCGAATTATTCTGAGTCAATGCGCTACTTATTTAGCAAGCTCTCCTAAAAGCAATGCTGCATATGAGGCTATTAATAAAGCACAACAACTAGTCAAAGAAACAGGTGATTTATCAGTTCCTTTATCTATTAGAAATGCTCCAACAAAACTGATGAAAGAACTCGGTTATGGCGATGAATACAAGTACGCTCACAATTACGAAAACAACTTTGCTGAGCATGAGTTTTTACCTGATGAAATTAAGAACATCCAACTCTACAATCCAGGAAATAATACTCGCGAAAATGCACAACGCCAATTTTTAAAAGCGCGTTGGAAAGAAAAATATGGGTATTAGATTTGTTAGATAAATACAATTTACTTTACTGCATTTACTAAACACTAACTAAAACTTAATATCTAAAGTTTTTGGTTCTTTTAGTTCTCCGTCATTTTCGGAGTAATACCAAAAGCCATCTTCTTTATATACAATCGCATTTCTATCTTTTACAATAAAAACATCTACTGCCGACGTTTTAAATAGCTGCATAACTACTTTTGGTGTTGCATCTACAACTTGATAACCATAAGATTTTTCTTGAGCATAAAGAGTTGTATTAGTAGTTTGCGCTTTTACCTCAACCACTTCTGTTGATGCCTCTACCTCTTCCGTTTTAGTTTCTACTTCATTAATATCTACCGCACTCTCAATAACAGACTCTTCTTTTTCTACCTTTTCTTCTAATGGTTGATACTCATAATCAATAAGATCTAAGGAAGAAAAGGCTTTTTTTATGGCTTCCGTGTATGCTTTTTGAAAATCTTTTTCTCGGCTAGAACCAGTTTCTGTTCTAAACAATTCTTTACCAAAACAATCTTTAAGTGTTATTTCAACTTTAGTCGTAAAAAGTCCTCCTTTAGCTTTTTCTACATTTGCGAATAGTGCTTTACATCTATCCTTATTTAATTCCTCAGGGAATTCTTCTTCATCAAAAAGAGCTTCAAATCCTCTTTGTTTAAATAAATATCTGGTTAATGTATTAAGTCTATACTGATTATTTTCATCTAAAAATTCATACTTTAAAGGTATAATGACATATTTATAATTATTGATATTCTTCTGTGCTATGGCTGTAAATCCTATACACATAAAAAACATTAATACTGTTAATCTCTTATTCATAATATTCTCTTTTTTAAAGGTAAGTTTCTATAGATTTTAAGGTCGTTACTCTATTATATCCATTAGAGTTATTTAAATTTCTGTAATCAAAATAAATGGTTTCCATTCCAATACTGTGGGCTCCTTCGATATCAGCTTCAAGACTATCACCAATCATTACACTTTCGGTTGGACTAGCTTTAGCGCTATCTAATGCAAAATTAAAAATTTTAGGGTTAGGCTTTTTTACACCAACCATTTCAGAGTTGGTTATGGTCTTAAAATAACTTTTTATGTTAGCATTATCCATTTTGCGTTCTTGGGCCTCTTCAAAACCATTAGTTATAATGTGCAGTTCATATTTATCTCTCAAATAATTTAAGATATCTAGTGTTCCGTCAAACAAATGGTTAAAAGTAGTAAGGTGATCTATATACGCAACCGACAAATGATTTATCATATCATCTTCTACGTTAATATTTATAGCATTAAACGCATCTTTCAATCTACCATACCGCAAAGCTTCTTTAGTCACTTTTTCTTCTCTGTAGAGTTTCCAATAATCTAAATTTATAGGTTCATAAACCTTAAGAAATGTTGAAAGTTCTACATCTAGATTATTAATTTTAAAAATCTTCTCGAATGTTAATCCAGAGTTCTTATCAAAATCCCAAAGCGTATGATCTAAATCAAAAAAAACATGCTTTATTTTATCCTTCATCTACAGATTCTAATATTAATGTAAAAAGCGACCTAAAACCTTCCCAACGTTCTAGATTACTAAATGTATAGTTATGAAACACTGGTGTAAATGTACCATTAACTTCTTTAATTTCTTTGATTAGCTTTTGTAAATGTTCTTTTTTATCTAACTCTGATTGATACTTTAATAAGGCAAAATCTAAACAATGATACGGATTGATTTGCAATGGAGTTTGCACCTCAAAATCGAGATCATAAAACTGAAATGGCGTACATGTACCTGCCCTAAAACCAAGCGTATCTATGTAACCCATTGTATAATCTTGATGAATCTCTAATTCAACTAAATTTCTATAAGACTGTGGAAGATTTAGTTTTGAAAAGGAATGCCTAACCGCTTGCAAATCTCTATTGATTACAGCTTCCATTTTTAGCTTTTCTTTCTTTAAAATCGAAATATCTTCTAAAGCAAAATAAGAGGCTTTTAAACCTACATTACAATAATCCGCAACCGACTTTATGAGGGACACAAATTCCTTTTTATTAATACTGATGTTTTTATCGTAGGTAGAATAATCTCCTATTAAAAACAAAACCATGAACTTAAAATCGCATTGTTTTTGTTTGGTAATAATCCACTTGAATGTATCGTAAGGGTCACGTTTAAAACCCATAAGCACAGAATAACGCTGATACAATTGCTTAAACCTAAATCTACCAATATCTGCTAAAGTACCACCAATAGTACGCAACAACCCTTTTTTTCGAAAATAATACGTCATAGGTACATCTATAACTGGCTGCACTTTATAGTTGCGATTAGGAAAAACAAATTCTGGGAAACGCTCTTGCAGTACGTCCTTTAGCTTATATGCCCAAATATCTATAACTGGCTGGCTTAAAAACCGATGTTTGTATGCCAGACTTTCTTTTGCAGTAAATCTTCCAAAATCATCCTTTACATGAGGTAAATACTCTTCGTATCGACTTAATAAATAAAATGAAGCTGCAAAAATGTCGAAAGCTAAATCGCTACGTTCTCCTGTAGGAAAGAAGCCTTTGGTATTTTCCCATTGCTGTACACTTATATCTAAATCTGAAATACCACTTTCAAATAATAAATAATGACTACGAACAAACAACTCATTACTCAATGGCTGCTTAGTGTAAGACATCTTAAGGCTATCGTGCGCTATAAAATCCTCTACCTTAGAGGTAAACTTTATATCTAAACCTAAAATACGCTTACAAATATGCTTAAAGGTATACGTAAGACGTGGAGTAATTTTATGTGTGTAAACTAATAGCATATTTACTCTTTGCAGTATTTTATTGAGTTTATTTTAAATAATTCAAAGCATTGCTTCATCTGCAAAACTAAAATAGGTATTCTCTGTTATAATTAAATGATCTAAAACTTTTATATCTAAACTCTGGGCTGCTGTTTTTAATTTATATGTAACATCCTTATCAGCTTGGCTTGGCTTTAAAGTACCCGATGGATGGTTATGACAAAGTATTAAAGCTGTTGCGCCAACCTCTAGTGCAGACTTTAGCACCAAACGTACATCTACCAAGGTTCCTGTAATACCACCTTTACTCAACTGATTTTTCTGAATAACTTTGTTAGAATTATTTAAATAAAGAATCCAAAATTCTTCATGAGGCAATTCGCCAATTATAGGTTGCATCAAATCAAAAACAGAACGGCTCGATGTTATTTTATCTAACTGCACTGCATCTTCTAATCGTCTTCTTCTACCCAACTCCATAGCCGCAGCAATGGTTATGGCTTTAGCTTCACCTATACCTTTAAATTCCATCAATTGTTTAATCGATAATTTCCCTAAAGCATTTAGATTATTATCTACGCTGGCTAATATGCGCTTACACAAATCAACTGCACTTTCTTCTCTGCTTCCAGAACCGATGAGAATGGCAACTAACTCTGCATCAGAAAGCACAGACTTACCTTTGTCTCTTAATTTTTCTCTGGGCTGATCGTCTTGAGACCAGTTTTTTATGGAGAATGAACTTGAATTTTCCGACATGCTCTAAAGATAAAAAATTGTAACTTGAAGCGTCTAAATTTTTCAATTAAAATCAATCAAAATGAAATCTATATTTGAAGAAAGCGCTTATAACGAAATTAAAGATCGACTTAAAAACCTAAATGAAAATGCTAAAGCGAATTGGGGAAAAATGAATGTTGGGCAAATGGCATGGCATTGTCAAGGTCCTCTTAATATTATTTTAGAAAAAGAGGATTATGGCATGAAACCGAGTTGGATTGCCAAGGTGTTTTTCAAAAAATCATTGTACAATGATAAACCTTGGAAAAAGGGATTACCAACAGCTAAATTTCTAAAAACCAAAGACACTAAAGACTTTAATACAGAAAAAGCAAAACTCGAAGCTTTATTAGACGAAACCTACTCTCATAAAGATAAGTCAGAGTGGAATCCTCATCCTGCATTTGGCTATTTTACAGCACAACAATGGGGACAAATGCAGTACAAACATTTAGATCATCATTTAAAGCAGTTTGGTGTATAATGACGCTGCCATCCTGAACTCGTTTCAGGATCTAATAAAAATCAAAAATGAGATGCTGAAACAAGTTCAGCATGACAAAACATGAAATACCCTCCAAAGCACCACCAAGACTCAGATAGAAATCATATTATCGAAGTGATTAAAGCTTACCCTTTGGCAACCATCATGTCGGTTGTAGATAATACACCTTTAGTAACCCATCTTCCTTTAATTTATGAAAACGGAAAACTAATTGGGCATATTGATATTTACAATCCGCAAACCGAATTGTTAAAAAATAACAACGATATCACAGTGCTCTTTTATGGACCGCAATGCTACATTTCACCAAGTATATATTCCACCACACAATTGCCTACCTACAATTACATTAGAGTACACCTCAAAGGAAAAGTAACTGAGATTGAAGACAAAAACGCCTTAAAACAGTCACTAATTACAATGACTGAGTTTTTAGAAAATCCTAACCCAAAATACACGTTAGAACCAGATAATCCTCGCCTAGATGCTAATCTCAGTTACATCAAAATGTTTGAAATAGACATTACGCATTGGGAAGGAAAATTTAAACTCTCACAAGACAAAAAAAAGAGTGATATGCTAGCAGCTCGAGAAGAATTGATTAGAGCCAATCAAGAAAATATTCGTGAGTTTTTAGATAACATATTTTAATCTAATTCTCAATAGAATAAGAATCTAAACGCCTTATCACTTGTGGATTTTCCTGAGAAACAAAAGAAACTGTATCGTATATTAATCCATAACCATCTGCATAATAAATATGGTCCATTCCTACGGCTTGTTCCCCATTTTCTAAAATAACGAAGCGTTGTGTATAACTACTATTAAAAGTACCTGCTTCCACAGTAATCTCATGACCTAAAGAAATAAGCCGTTCATAAACACTTCCCCATTCTGTCGAAAAAAGTAGCCTTGATGAAAAATCACTATTAGTATATTTTATTGTACCGTCATCATATACTAAATAACCCAAAGAGTCTCTTAACAATTCGAAGCGCTCTCCGTTTAGATTATATAAGGGAATACCGTCATCATTTCCAGAAGTAAAAATTCTGAATTTATAATATTCTTTAGAATTAATATTTTCTATACCAATAATACTTACAGAGTCCACTATACCTGTATCAACATATTCCTGAGTACTAAACTTAAACCTATAATTTTTATAAACCCATTGATTGCCTACAGTAAGGGCATAAAAATTAGAATTGTCGTTTTGTGAGTCGCCATCATCGTCAGATGTACAAGAAGAAAATAAAGCAACAATAAGACAAGCATAGATAATACGTTTCATAATTGATAAGATTGATTAATAAATTGAAACGTAATTTTACTTTATGGGTAAATTTGTTTAGTTGGTTTTAACTAAGAACGAAAGATGTTTTTATTTATTGCAAGGACAAACAAAACACCTATAACGCTTTAGAGAACGCTCAACTAATGTATCTTTGCAAGCCAAAAGAAAAAGGAATAAATGAAAGATTTTCAAATGCTGAATTACATAAAAAATACTATAGAAAATATGCCTAGCGATTGGTTGAATTTAACCACACATCGTTTAGACATTTACAACGAAAAATTAGCAAAAACTCAATTTATAGCGCAATTTGAAAACCTTTACAAGTCTGAAGATTCTAGTACCGAATCCTTAAACCAGTTACCAACGGCTTATGATTACATAAGACTTGGACATCCTTTATCCTCGGTTTTAGAATGGACCATTGCCAAACTAAATGGTTTAAACGCAGAAAATGTGATTAGTTTTTCTTCAGAAAGCATTCCGGTTTTAGCCGTATTACGCACCAATCTTTTAGAGCAAAGAGCCACACGGATTGTATATACTAACAATTTACCAAAAAGGCTAAATGTTGAACTTTTAAAATCTGTTTACAATTACAATTTTGAAATTCTGCAGGTTGAGGATATTAAAAATATTGAAGCTTTTGATGGTTCAACGATACTAATTTCTAAACATCAAACGGTTACTGCCAACCTTCAAAATGATGCTATTGATTTTTATGTTAATCTTTTTGAAGATTTAGGTAGTGTATTATTAATTTCAGATAAGGCAAAAACAAGTTTTATTTCAGATATTCAACATGTAAGACGTCGCGAGACTATTGCCATGACACCATCAAATTGCTTGGTGGCTTTAAAAGCATATACTAATGAAACTACTTTTTCACCACAGCAGTTAAATACAGCTACTCACAAAGCCAAAGTAAAATCTATCATTAATGAAATTAACGCGACTTCTGGTGAAGCTTTAGTGGCTTCTAGCGGATTGTCTATCCAGTATGCCATTATGATGGGATTGATAGACAACGCTCAAAAAGAACATACTGGCAAAGCCATAAAATTTGTAGTACCACCTAACTGTTATGGAGGCACCAACGACCAAGCCAGACGTGTTGCTGCTTGTCTAGATAATGTGGAAATTGTTGATTTACCAGTTGATGGTGACAACGATATGGTAAACAGTGTAGAAAAAGTATTGACACAGCTTGCTAAAGAAGATGCTATACCATACATCATTGCAGAAATACCAACAAATCCACGTGTAGAAGTTCCGGATTTAGAGCAACTTAATGCAGCATTAAGCAAAGTGCGCCAAACTCCAAATGGTACAACTGCCATTGCACCTGTGTTTATTTTAGACCAAACATTTTGTCCTAACGTACAGTTTTTAGGTGATGACGGTATCCTTTCTAACATAAAAACCATTGCTTACGTTAGTGGCTCCAAGTTTCCTAGTGGTGGAAAATGTACTGCTGGTTACGCTGTAGCCAATGCAAAAGCTGAATATTTAATTCAACCGATAGCTAGGCATTTAGAACTTTGCGATAACGAAGCTACTGCTTTGCAATATCAAATTTTGGCTACCCAAATGCCATCGATGTTAACGCGTATTGCAGACGCTTATAAAAACACAAGAGCTTTTGTTAATTATATTCACGAGGTATTACCAGATGCTAAAATTAACTTTGTTTCAGAAGAACTTGCTGCTGAAGGCTTTACACCATCTGTTTTTTCGTTAGACTTACCAACAAAAGGTAATACAGATGAAGAGCGCGAAACTTACAAACGTGCTTTAAATCTCAGATTAATTAATTTGATGATTACTGAAGTTCCTACCGAAAGTAAATACTGTGTAAGTTATGGCCAATTAAAAGGTTGTTATTGGACCATTCCTGCGACCTCAACACAAGGTACAACCAAGGAAGGAGACAAAGATTATATTGCCAGAGTTGCGGTTTCACCAGACTTAGATTTAGAAAAGCATAAGGCTGTGTTTTTAGATTTTGTTGAAAGTTTGTAGATTTAATGCAGAATTAGGCATGTAACATCACAGATTAAGTAAAATTGAATAAACTAAACTATAGTGTTTCATTAAGAGAAAAAGGGTTATCTAAAAACGAAATAATCCAAGAAATGAAAGCTAATGGCTTTGATGAAACTGACATAGAGTTTTACTTAAAAAAATCTGATGAAATCTACATAAATCAACTATTAAACAACAAACCACCATCTAAACTCAAAACAAAGTCTAACCGCATTTTTAAAACAGCTGTTCTCATAATTAGCTTACTGCTTTTAGTGGCAGTTTTTTATGGTTATGCCAGAATTGGACTAATAGGACTCTTTATTTTTTGGAGTTTAGTTAAGTTTGGATCTTATAGAAGGTAAGGTTCCTAGCTAACTTTGAACAAGACTTTGACTTTATCAGAAATTTAGCCGAACTTCGCTATCGTCTGATATAAGTCATTTATATGGACTCATATCATTAAAGTTTGGCGTAATTAAGAGCAAAGATGGATC
Source organism: Winogradskyella sp. (assembly GCA_002722255.1). Classification (GTDB taxonomy): domain Bacteria; phylum Bacteroidota; class Bacteroidia; order Flavobacteriales; family Flavobacteriaceae; genus Winogradskyella; species Winogradskyella poriferorum. The sequence continues at coordinate 107,382 of PBLD01000009.1, forward strand.
AACCTACAGCTTACATATCATATAAGGATAAAAGAAAAACACTTTATGTATTTGGAGCTGGTGCGTCTATAGCCGACGGAGGACCATTACAAAGGGATTTACTTCCAGATATTTTGAGTGAAAAATACGATAATTCAGAATTAGCTACTCTTGTTAAAGATTTCATTTCAAATAACTTTGATATTGAAGATGGAAATTGCCCTTCTTTAGAATCTGTTTTTGGGTATTTAGATTACTTTATTTCGCAAAAAGAGAGTTTAGGTGGAGAATTTACAACCGCCAAATTATTATCTCTAAAAGAAGCTTTGATTAGACTCATTCATCACTCAATAAGTGAATCAAATAAAAGTAAAGGAGTATATCGTAATTTTTGGGAAGCTGTAGATAAAAGTGATAAAAACATTTCAATCATTACAATGAATTATGATACTCTATTAGATGAGTCATTTGATTTTCTTTACCCAAGTAAAGCACTGATAGATTATTGCATAAATTTCATGAATTATGATGATTATGACCAAATAGACCCTTATAATTGGTGGATAAATCCTCGCGAACCTGTACCAATTTGGAATGAAGAAATTCCTTTCCCTATAAAGATTATCAAAATACATGGTTCTTTAAATTGGAAATATTGTAATTGTTGTAGTCAAGTGCTATTGACGCCATGGGACACTAAAATTGATGTTGATGCTCAAGGGTTCAAAGGGCGAATTCGAGCAAATTGTGAAAACCCAGAGGAAATAATATTTGACCTCAAATGCCCAATAGATGATAATCCATTTGATACTTTTATCGTACCACCTTCTCATATAAAAGATTTGAATCATAACGCAATATCAAAGTTATTTGACGAAGCTTCTATAGAAATAAGAAAAGCCCAAAAAATAGTTTTTGTTGGATATTCATTTCCAGAAGCAGATGTTCATATTAAAGCATTATTCAAAAAAAATTTAAACAAAGACACTATAATTGAAGTAGTTGACCCTTTTTTAAATAATAATATTGAAAGTAATTATAAAAGCCTTAATAAGAATACTGTTTTTATAAAAGATAGTTTTGAAAATTATATTGACAATAACATAAATATTCAAAAATAACTACGCCCAACAAAAGCTATAAGTAATTGCTTGTTCTCTACTACTTCTGAAAATCCACTAAAATCTAAACCACCAAACCAACTTTCAACAAGATTTTGTCTTTTTCAAAAATTTAAACGACCTTTTACAAAAAATTGATTAATCGATACAGATGAAAAAGAAATTTTCAATTCATGGTAGCTATCAAGTAAATGGCGGTGAAGAAAAAGAGTTTGAAATAGAATACAACAACCTTCCTGAAAACGAAGAAAACAACAACAGACTTCTGCAACTACTCAATCACCCTTGGCGATTGATAAAAGAGGGAGGAAAACTTGGTGTAAATGGTGTAAAACGCTTTTTTACTGTATTATTTCTTTTTGCCATATCTAATACCATTTTGTTTTTTTATGCTATAAAGCGGCTTTTCTCTACGGATTTTGAGTTCAGCAAACTTATGTTCGTTATTCTGGTTTTTATACTTGGTCTTGCCGTAACTATTTATGCCTCTTACAGAGCGTATCAGTACGTTATTATTGACACCATGAGAGTTATTTATGAAAATCTATCATCGCTTTTTCACAAAATAAGCGAACTCATTATTGATAAAACCGAGCACGTATTTAAAGGTAAAGGCAAAGTGTCGGACAATCAGCTACAGAAAACCTTAGACTTTGGTAAAATGGTAAATTCCAGATACAAAAAAACACCAAAGTTTTTGCGAAAAGGTATCATCTTAATTCTAAGTAAAATTCCTTTTGCTGGTATGCTCATAGACTTAAAAGAAGAAATTACAAGTGGTAATAAAATGGAAGCCAGCTCGAAACTTTACAACAAAATGGATGGCTTTATCTCTAACACCATATTTGGAAACAACAACACCAAATGGGTTTGGTGGTTATTACCTCTCAACATTTTGATTTTGTTGTTTTTAATTAAATCTAAGATTGGGTGACACATGCTTAATTAGCTAAAGTTTTGGGTGAATCTAGCTAACTACTTATATGTATTAAAAACATGCCACTAATTTTTCAATCCAATGAAAAAACTACTGCTATCATTAATAATTTTGACTTCAATTAACTGCAAAGGTCAATCAAACCCTGAACCTGATTTGGCACAACTAATTGAACGTGACCAAAGAGAATTAAATAGAATAACGGAAGAAGAAAAATCTAAAGGCTCAATTTTAGATTTAAATATTTTAGATTTAGAATTTGGCCAATCTAGTAAGACGGTTGATTCGATTCTAAAACAAAAGTCTGATTTTGAATCCATAAACACGAGCACACATGAGTTTGAGAATTATGGTATAAATTGGAAATTCACCGACTTTGAGGTTCCAACTTTAATAAGAGTTAATCATCACAAAGACAAACTACATGAATTGGAATTAGTCTTTATCACAGATGAAAAAAATATTGAACTCGGATTTGAAAAATTAATTGAGTTTTTAAGAAAAAAATATGGTAATGAACACTTAAAACTTTACTCAGTTCTTTCAAAAACAAAAGAAAATGGACCATTTACACATTATTGGATTGAAAAAAACAGAAAAATAATGGCTTACAAAATGAAAGAGTACTGTTATTTAAGAATAACCGATTCGTCAATTAATCATGATATGTCGACAACTATATTTGGGAATAATAAATAACTACAATTACTTACTCTAGTATTTTAGAACGAAAACATAACGACTTACTTTTCTATATCAAACCATAAACATAGGAGTTACCTAAACTCTTAATTTCAATCTTCAACTGATTAAAATCATTATCATCGAGCCAACTTTCATTTATATTTGACTTAGTTGATAGTTTCAACGTCATTATAAGGTAATATAAACTCTTAATTTAGAGTACTGTGGAAGACATAAAGCATTGGTTAGAGGCATATCCTGTTATTGTGAGTATTACCAAATATTTGGTTTGGATTATACTTATCTTCCTTATTATAGCTTGGGTAAGACGACTGCTAAAAAAACGACTTCCAGACAATGCTTTACGCTACAAATCTCAAAAAGGCATTGAGATTATTGGTTACTTCTTGGTTGTACTTATTACCATAACCTATTTTACAGGTAACATTAAAGATTTTGGTCTTGCCATTGGTTTATTAACAGCTGGTATTACCATAACACTTCAAGAATTAATACTGAGCATTGCAGGTTCGTTCTATATTTTTCTTGTGCGTGTTTACAAACCTGGCGACCGTATTGAAATAAACGGAATAAAAGGCGATGTTATAGATATTGATAGCATTTATACCACAATGATGGAAATTGGCCAATGGGTAAGCAGCGATAATTATAGTGGCAGAATTGTAAAGCTCAGTAATGCCTTTGTGTTTAAAGGTCCTGTTTATAATTACTCACAGGATTTCCCTTTTGTTTGGGACGAATTTAATTTGCCTATTAGATATGGTTCTGATATAGAATTGGCGAAAGAAATTGTAATTTCTGTAGCTCAGGAAAAGCTCTCCGACTATGTAACAGAATCCATCTCAAAATGGAAAGATGTTGTAGATAAGTACTATATCGAAGATGCACAGGTTAACCCTTCACTTGCCATTACAATGACAGACAATTGGGTACAATTTAACCTTAGGTACATTGTAGATTACAAGAAAAGAAGGTACACCAAACATTTGCTAAACGAAGAAATTGGCAAACGTATTGAGCAAACTAATGGTAAAGTGACTTTGGCATCTGCTACATTTGAAATTGTAAATATCCCAACAGTAAATATTAAAGAAGATAAGACAACAGAATCTTGAAAATCTTTTGTCATTCCGCACTTAATTTGGAATCTACAAACATGGAAAACTATAAATAAGATCCTGAAACAAGTTCAGGATGACAAAATCATCAAAACAGTTTTGTCACCTCATCAAAATCCAAACCTCCATAATTTCCAGAGCTCATCAACAATAAGGATTTGTTATCAAAATTCTGAGAGAATAAAAAGGCTTTAAATTCTTCTGGATTGGTATAAATAATTAAATCATCGCGCTCAAAGGCATTAGCTATTTGCTCGTGCGTTACTTCTTCTAATTTTTTAATTTCTACAGCATGAGGCGAATAAAAAACAACTGCCACATCAGCAGCATCTAAAGCGCCTTTGTATTCTTTTAAGAATTCAGCATTCAGGCTACTGTAGGTATGCAACTCTAAACAAGCCACCAAGGTTCTATCACTATATTGAGCCTTAACTGCTTTGGTAGTAGCTTCTACCTTACTTGGCGAATGTGCAAAATCCTTGTAGGCCACACTTTTTGAAGTTTCTGCAATTTTCTCTAAGCGTTTGCTCGCTCCTTTGAAAGTAGAAATAGCTTCGTAGAAATCATCTTCATCAATTCCCATATGTTGGCAAATCCATTTTGCACCTGCAAGGTTATTTAAATTATGAGCACCAAAAATTTCAATTGGCATTGGACCTTCTGGTGTTTCTAATAAAGTTTCTCCATCTTCAACCGTATATTCTGGTGTGTGATATGGAATTTTACGTATTTGGTTTTCTGAAGCTTCAACCACTTGCTTTAAATCTTCATCTTCTTCGTTGTAATTAATACTTCCACCTAAAACAATAGAATCTACAAAGATTTTAAACTGTTCCACATAATTCTCGTATGTAGGAAACACATTGATATGGTCCCAAGCGATACCACTCAACAACGCAATATTAGGTTTGTACAAGTGAAATTTTGGTCGTCTATCTATTGGCGAGCTCAAGTACTCATCGCCTTCTAAAACAATAAAATCATTGTCTTCGGTAAGTTTTACCATCACATCAAAACCTTCGAGTTGCGCACCAACCATATAATCCACATCTCTGTCGTGGTAATGCATAACGTGCAAAATCATTGAAGTAATCGTCGTTTTGCCGTGGCTACCACCAATAACTACTCTGGTTTTGTTTTTAGATTGCTCGTACAAAAACTCTGGATAGCTATAGATTTTAAGACCTAATTCTTGGGCTTTCAATAACTCAGGGTTATCGGCTTTAGCATGCATACCCAATACCACTGCATCTAAATCAGTTGTGATTTTTTCTGGAAACCAACCAAAAGTTTCAGGCAACAAGCCTTTAGCTTCTAATCGCGATTTTGATGGGTCAAAAATAGTATCGTCACTTCCTGTAATATTGTATCCTTTATTGTGCAGTGCTAACGCTAAATTATGCATTGCGGCACCACCTATAGCTATAAAATGTACGTTCATACAACAAATATAAATTATAGAAAAGAGATATTAGAGATGAGAGATGAGAAAAAACTAAGAGTACACTATTTTCCTCAAAAGTCTAAACTTTAACCTTAAAAACGGAGCTAACGTAAACTATTCATGTAGGTAATTCTATGATTGAGTTCTCGATACGATTTGTTCATACTTCACAAATCACTCGAACTGACGCATTGCCAACTGAGGCACAAAACTAAAGATCCGGATTCACCGCCAAACTATTAAACAACTTCGCTTTAGTATTGAAGAATTTATTCTGAAGTTCAATAGCTTTTAGCTGACCATCAATAAGCTTTGACTCTCGAGAATTAACCAAAAACAAAGAACTTTCTCCGAGCTGAAACTTACGCTCTTCTGCCTTAAGCATTCGTTGGTAATCTGAAACCATTTCTGTGGTGATTTCGGTTTGGGTAACATAAGACTCTAACTCTTGCTTTATAGCGTTAATTTTATTTTTAAGTGTTAGTCTTGTCGCATCTATTTCAAATTCAGCATCACGTTGTTTTATTCGCGCTAACTTTAAATCGCCTCGCTCTTTTCGTAAAAATAAAGGTAAACTTATGTTCAACCCGCTTTTATAGTCATCGGTATTTAAGCTGTTGGTTTGGTCTGGTGTTTCCGTAAGAAAATTGTACTCCAAATTTATTTTAGGTAAAAGCTTGTTAGCTTTTAATCTGGTATCCACTTCCAAACCTTGCAACTTATAATCTAAAGACTGCATTTTTGGATGTGAGGCCAATTCTTGTTCCTCAGTTTGTAATGTATTAATATCAAAGGTTGCATCAATACTAGCTTCAGCATTTATATCTGGAATAACATCTGGTTGCAACTCTACAGGAATATTATTTTCTAACCACAAAAAATTAGAGAGTTCTAAAGCTGCTTTCATCAGTTTTACTTTAGATTGCTCTAAACCGAGTTTTCTATTATTTACAGCAATCTTTGCTTCTGTAGCATCGATTTCTGCATTTTCGCCTACTTCTACTCCTTTAACAACACCTTCGTAACGCAATTCTGCATTGGCTAAAAAATTCTGAAATAACACCAATTCATTATAGGCTTGCAACCATTTAAAATACACTAATGACGCTTCATATAAAATATTGTTGACATAAATATCACGGTCTGCCTTAGCCTGTTCTCTGTATAATTTTGCCTGCTTTAAAGCTGCCATTCGGTTATTAATAAACAATCCTTGTCCTACAGGAACAGATACTCCTGCACTAAACAAACCATCGTCTGGCACAGTTGACTCTGGATTTAGATAAAATCCGGAATTTTCTTCAAACTTTGCTTTTAACTCCACACCAAACCACGTTGGTATTTTAAACATTCCATTGAGCTTATCGTAATATTCGGTGCCTTTAAATTTCTTTCGGCTGTAATCCACCTCGACCTTTGGATCAAAAGCACCACGAGACTTCATCAATTTTGCTTGACTCTCATCTATAACCAACTGCGCTTGCTTTACAACAGGATGAAACTTTTTTACATAACCCAAATACTCATTAAAACGCATAACGTTATCCGTTGGTAATTCGGTTTGAGAAAAGCCAACAAAGAAAAAACTAGAAACTATAAGTATTGCCAAGTGCTTTATCATTTCTTTTCTGGGTTTGAATTTCCTGTTTCTGGTTGATAATAATTCGGTGGAAAACCATTAAGTTGCCTCCACAATTCGTACCAGATCTGAACATCTTCTAATAATGCCATTGTATAAGCTCCTGAGCCTGCTCTAATATCCTTTGGCCAAGCATGGTCTTCCTCATCTGGTGCTAAAAGCACTCGAAATTTTCCGTTTGGACTGATAAAATTTTCTACCGCAACCACCTTTGCACCATAGGTTCCGTAAGAGACATTTGGCCAACCGCTAAATACGATAGCAGGCCAACCATCAAACTGCACTCTTACTTTTTCTCCTATATGAATTAAAGGCAGGTCTATTGGCTCTACATAGGTCTCTACGGCTAAGTCTGCTTGTGCTGGCATAATACCAACCAATGCTTCTCCTTCTTTAAACGTTTGTCCAACACCAGCTCTAAGCGCCTTATTGATATAGCCATCATAGGGAGCTTTAATAAACCTCAGTTCATTCCTAATTTGATAATTAGAATACTCATTATCTAATTTTGAAACTTGAGCTTCCGTATCGAACTGGCTAGATTGTGCTGTAAACTTATCACTCTGTGCTTTTGAAATTTTATCGGCATACTCAGCTCCAAGTCGAGATAATTCTACTTGTGCATTAATCACCTCATTTTTACTTGCCAATAATTTATTTTCTTGAGAAATTAATTTGGCTTCGGTTTCCTGAAGTTTCAAACGTTTATCTTCAACATCTTTAGTAGCTTTAAATCCTTCTTCTTGTAACGTAACTGTACGATCGTACTGACGTTGCGCAATATTCTTGTTGGTTATAGCAGCCTCTAAATCTATACTATCACTTTTAACTTTTAATCTTGATTGTGTTAATTTATTTCTGGCTTGCTCTAACTTTAATGAACGCTCATTCATTAAAGCATTTATTTGACGATCTAAGGCCTTAACTTTTTCGGCATAAGAGCCAACAGATTGTGCTTTGGCATCGCGTTGCTGCTCGGTACGCTCTACAAGATTAGGATCGAAATACTCGCTTTTAATTTCTGATATTTGAATAATGGTATCGCCTTTAGACACAAAATCTCCTTCTCTAACATACCACTTTTCTATACGTCCAGGAATTGGTGATTGTATGGTTTGTGGTCTTTGATCTGGTGTTAATGTTGTAACATTACCTCTTCCTGTAATGGTTTGTGTCCATGGTAAGAATAAAATGATAACACCAACGATGGCAAAAGCACCCAAGAATTGGTTAAAATATTTATAATATCTGCCATGAAACACACGCTGACCAGATTTTGAACTCTTAATGTCAACAGTTTTATTAAGCTGGTTTTTAGATATATTAAGCATATTAAATTTCTTTAAGCGATTTCACCATTTTTTAAAGTAATAACCTCTGTACAGCCTTGAGACCAATCATTGTTTTTGCTAACAACTACTAATGCCCAAGGGTTAGATTTGTCTAACAAAAATTTAATAATTCTATCAACTTCTGATTTTTCGAACTGCTCTAACGGGTCTTCGAGAATTAAAATTTTTGGCTTATTTACAATAGCTCTGGCTAATACTATTTTTCTAGTAATTGTAAAAGGAATCTGATTTCCGGCTGGATGTAGTATAGTATTTACACCTTTAGGACTTTCTTTAATAAATTGATACAGACCAACTTTCTCAATAGCCCACATTAGCTGCTCATCAGACACATCTGGGTTTCCAAAAGTGATGTTTTCTTTTATAGTAGCTTCAAAGGTGGTTTCTTCAGAAAGTGCTAGCCCTAAATGAGATCTGTAGTGGTTAAGATTCACATTACTTAACATAAACTTATCTAGGTAGATCTTTCCTTTAGTAGCTTCAACAAGTCCACCTATTAACATTAATAACGTAGATTTACCTGAGCCACTTGCTCCTTCAATTAAGATTCTACTTTTTGGCTTTATGCTTAACGAAATATTTTTAAGAATTGGTGTTTCTCTGCCTGGCACACTATAGTTTACTTTGTCTAACTCTAAAACAAAATCATCCTTAAAATCTGGCCTATCACCATCTTGAGACTCTAGTTCCTTATCTACAACCTCACCCATTTTTTCAAGCGATGTTAACACATCATAAAATGCTTCCAAGCCCAAAATCAATTTTTCAACTGAAGCAATAACTAAAAGTATTATAATTTCTGCTGCAACAAACTGACCTATATTCATTTCTTGGCTGAGTACTAACAAACCACCAATTAATAGTAAACTGGCAGTTACTATAACTTTAAAGCCTATCATTTGAATGAACTGAAGTACTAATATTTTAAAGTGATTTTCTCTTGCCTCCAGGTAACTATTAACGATATCATCATTCTTTTGCATACCCAAATTTGTCCTTCCAGATAGCTTAAAACTCACAACGGCTCTTGCAATTTCTTCAATCCAATGCGCTACTCTGTACTTGTGTTTAGACTCTTGTATACTGGTCTCTAAACCTTTTTTTGCCGTAAACTTAAATACGATGTAAATAAGCAACAGTAAAAAAATACCAAAGACAATAAAGAATGGATGGTAAAATGACAATAGAATTAAAGCAAATATAATTTGAAGTACAGCTGATGGTATATCAATAAGGATCTTGGCCAATCCTTTTTGAATAGTTAGTGTATCAAAAAAACGATTCGCTAATTCTGGTGGATAATAGTTGCGTAATTCGTTCATTTTAATCTTTGGAAACCTATACGTAAATTCAAAAGATGCTCTGGTAAAAATACGTTGCTGTATGGTTTCAATCATTCTCAGCTGCATTATTTGCAACACACCAACAAAAGCAACACCAATTGTAACTAAAACAACCAGAACAATCCATGATGTACTTACTTGGGCACCTTGTATTAAATTTACAATAGCTTGAACTCCTAATGGCAATGTAAGACCTAAAAGTCCCGAGAACACTGCATAGTATACTACTTGCAAAATGTCTCTTTTCTCTAATTTTAAAAGTCCCATGAGCCTCTCCCACGGTGACATTGTATTTTTTTGCTCTATCATATGGATTAACTGATGGTTTTTATAGCTAGTTCCTTAAAAAAATTAGTTGTAGAATTATCTGAATGGCAATCTGTTATAGATTTAAAATGTTCTTTTAAAAAATGCTGATGCAATGCACCACCTAATATAGTACTCGCCAAACTAGAAGGATGCTTATAATTTGGATTAATCTCTAAAAGCATTTCTTTTAACCTTGTGATTAAACGTTTATATACCACAAAATAACCTTCCTTGTTTTCAACATCTACCTCTTTTGTTAAATAAGACTTTGAATACTCATTAACCACTATTCTACTTAAAGCGACTTCATTAATATGAGCATAACTCATGTCTTGTTCTATAGTCTGAGTTACTATTTCAATGGCTTTAAATAATTTCTCTTTTGCATCGGAAACATTGTGGGTAGCAAATACTAGATGATACTCTAACCAGGCCCAATACCAAGACGTTATGTATAACAACAACTTGTGCTTGCTTTCAAAATAACGATAGATTGAACTCTCGTTAGAGCCTATTTTGGCTCCAAGTTTTTTAAAGGTAAAATGATCAAAACCAATCTCGTCTATTAAAAGTATGCTATGCTCAATAATTCGTTTACCCAAATCTGAAGATTCAGGATCCTTAATATAGATAGATTCTGGTACAGAAATTCTTAAATTTGATAGTAGGTTTAACATAATCAAAACATTTGATTGCAAAAATAATAGTATTACTATTAATTTTGTTTTTGATTAACAAAAATTTAGCAACAAACTTTTCTGCTGCAAAACAGTAATTTCAAAAAATCAGTGAGTTATAGCTTATTGATGGTTTTCTTCTCTTCTTGAAAAACCTCAATTTCGGGTAAACCTGTAATGGCTTTATCGATCCATTTAAGTGCTTCTGCCTTATTGTTTTTATGCTTGTAGATTTGCGCCAAACGATAATAAGCCCACGCTTTTGGTACTCCGTCTTTTGCTGAATGGTTAGACAAATAGGCTTTAAGACATTTCTCGCCTTTTTCTAATTGAATATTATAATCAGCACAAACTTTACCGATCTGATAATGCATAGCATTTCGTTGGTGTTTTTGCTGGGCTTCTTCAAGATTTCCGATGGCTTTGTCTGGCTGATCGTTAGATTCATAAAAATTGGTAAGCTTTTCATAACAGGTTACAGAACCACCTACCTTAATCGCTAGTTTATAATATTTTTCAGCCAGTTCTGGTTCGTCATCATATTCATAAACGTATCCTTTAGCCAAATAACCATCAACTTTAGAAAGATTTTGAAGTTCATTAGCATACTTTAAGGCTTTAGAGTTGCTTCCTCCTATTATTCCTGGAAGCGACACATATAGTTCTACCAAAGCCCATCGTGCATCAATATGTTTGGGATCTAGCTCAGCAGCTCTTAAAAACGCTTTCTTTACATCTCCAATTATACCGAGTGCCTTAATTTTACTTATACTTAACGCCTTCATACCTAAAGCTCCTCCATACTTGTAATGGTAATTGGCATTGTTTGGATAGTTATCCTTTAACCTTTCATACTGTTCTATGGCTTCATCCCACTTCTTTTGGTAACCATATGCATCACCTAATAACTCAATAGCTTCTATATCACTAGGATTTGTTTTTAAAAAAGAAGTGAGTTCTTGCTGTGCTTTTTTATAATTTTTGTCTGAAATATAGCTTTTTGCATTATCCTTGGAAGATTGAGAAAAACAAAAGGCAGACACGAAAAAAATCAACAGAAACTTATTCATTGGCTAAAGACTATTTTTTACAAAAATACAATTTAATAACGAGCGCATTCACTCACAAATTGTTTAACTTAACTCACCCAAATAAGAGTTTGACGTTTTATAACTTTGTTTGGAATACCTTTTGAAGGTATTTTGTAGAAAATTAGAATACACATGAAAAACTATATATCTATACTAATGCTTATTTGCTTTGCCACTTTCTCTAATGCTCAATCCAATTACGACAACGATTGGGAAAAAGTCTCTAAACTCGAAAAAGAAGGTCTTACCAAAAGTGCGGCAGAACTTGTTGACACTATATACCAAAGCGCAAAATCTGCTAAAAACAAACAACAACAGGTAAAAGCCTTATTGCACAAAAGCAAATACATGTTGATTCTTGAAGAAGACGCTCAGCTTAATATTGTTAATATTTTTAAATCTGAAATTGCAGCTACCAAAGACATTCCAACACAACGCTTATTAGAAAACATGTTGGCAACAATGTATTGGCAGTACTTTCAACAAAATCGTTATAAGTTTTACAATAGATCTAAAACCGAAGAAAAAGCAAGCGATGACTTTAGAACTTGGGATTTAGAAACCTTGTTCAATGAAATTCACGTGTATTATCAACGTTCTTTAGAGAATGGTTTATTGCTTCAACAAGAGTCTTTAGAAAATTATAGTGCACTTTTATATGAAGCAAAAGATTCCAAAATCTACAGACCTACGTTGTTTGATTTATTGAGTCATAACGCGCTTGAGTTTTATAAAACCAGTGAAAATAGCATCTCTAAACCAGCATATCGATTTAAGATTGACAACCCTTCATTTTTAGATGATAGCGAGGTTTTTATTAATTTAAAATTAAGCTCAAAAGATTCTACAAGCCTAGAACTAAATGCACTTAAAGTTTATCAGAATCTTTTAAAATTTCATCGTAAGGACAAACAAAGTAAAGCCTTTGTACATATTGATATTGCGCGACTAAGTTTTGTTTTACAACATGCCACTTTTGATAACAAAGAAGATGCATTAATTAAGACTTTAACGACTAACGCAGAAGCCTTAAAGATCTCACCATTATCTGCACTCTACAATTACGAAATAGCAAGCCTTTATCAACAACAAGGTTTTGAATATGATTCAGAGATTTTAAACACTGAAGCGAACGAAAAAAACAGATGGAAAAACAAAGAAGCTATAGACCTATGCAACGAAGTGATAGCTGCATTTCCAGAAAGTGATGGTGCCAAAAAATGTGAAATTCTTAAACAGCAAATTCTTCAACCATCTTTAGGACTTCAAGCTGAAGAATTTATTTCTGTAAATACTCCGTCTAGAATTTTAGTGAATTACAAAAATCTAAACGCACTTGATTTCATTATTTATAAAGTCAACAAAAAACAATTAAAAAATTACCAAAAATTATACAACGCTGAGGAAAAAGAACGCTTTTTTAAGAATCTAAAACCAATAAATTCATTTACAAGCACATTAAAATCTGAAAACGACTACCAAGCACATCGCACAGAAATCATTTTTCCACAATTGCAAAATGGTCTTTATATTATTAAAGCCAGCAGTAATAAAGACAATGTATTTGCCGCAACACATATTCAAATCACAGATTTTGCCCTTTTAGAGAGCATACAGAATGAGATTATATACTATCAGCTTATTAACAGAAATAATGGAGAGCCCTTTTCTGATGCTTCTGTAAAAATCTCTTATACAAATAATAGAAACAAGTACTTTTCTAAAAGTCTAAAAACGGATCGTTTTGGGAAATTCAACTTTAAAAAAGACGACAACTACTACAGACAAGTAGAAATTAAAATAGACCACAATAACAACGAAGCGTATTTTGGCGATTACTACTTTTCTAGAGCGTACAAACCTCGCAAAAACACAGACACGCAATACAACGTATTTTTATTTACAGACCGTAGCATCTACAGACCTGGACAAACAGCTTATTTTAAAGGCATTGTTACAGCTACCAAAGATGACAAAACCGAAGTGTATGCTAACGAAAAAGCGACTGTAAAATTAAAAAATGTTAATGGTGAAGTTGTAAGCGAACTAGAGCTTGAGACTAACGAATTTGGCTCTGTTGCTGGCGAATTTATTTTACCTAATGATGGACTAACAGGAAGCTTTACAATTGAAATGGTTTGTGGCAAAAAAGGCTACACGTACTTCTCTGTTGAAGAATATAAACGTCCAAAATTTAAACCAGAATTTCAACCTATTACTGAAACGTTTAAAGTTAACGACAGTATTACCATAAAAGGAAAAGCTGTTGCTTTTGCAGGCAGTAATATTACAGATGCTAAGGTGGTGTATCGTGTAAAACGTCAGGTACAATATCCAACTTGGTGGTATTGGAGACGACCAGATTATTACAGTTCTGAAGCACAAGAAATCACTTTTGGAGAAGGCACAACAAACGACAAAGGCGAATTTGAAATCACATTTAAAGCCTTACCAGATGAAAGCGTTTCTAAAGACAACCTTCCTGTTTTTAATTATGAAGTGACTGCTGATATTACAGATGTCAATGGAGAAACACGCTCTACAACAACGGTTGTTAATATTGGTTATCATGCTATGACTTTGGAGATTTCTACTCCAAATCAGATTGATAAAGCTAAAAAGGAAGTAGAACTAACTTTAAATTCCCAAAATCTTAATGGTGAGTTTGTGCCGGCAAAAGGAACCTTAAAGATCTTTAAACTAAAGTCACCTGAAGCTATTCTGAGAGCCAGACCTTGGAATGCACCAGATTTTCAGGTAATTTCAAAGGAAGAATTTAAACGTTTATTTCCTCACGATCCATACAACGATGAGCATTTATCGACCAATTGGGATAAAGGAGAGGAAGTTTTCTCAACAGATTTCGATACTGAAAAGGAAAAAACCATCACATTAAAAAAACTAAAAAAATGGAACTCTGGTCAGTACATTATTATTGCAGAAAGCAAGGATAAATTTGGAGAAGATGTAAAAGCGGAAGCGTACACAAATCTATTTAGTGAAAAAGATAAAACCGTTGCAGACAATCAACTTTTTGAAGCCTCTCTAGATAAAGACAGCTACAAAGCTGGTGACGTTGCAAAACTCACCATTGGCTCAGCAGCAAAAGACATCACAGTAACTGTAGAGGTTGAAAAAGACAACAACATCATTGTAACGCAATTGGTAAAATTGAACAACTCTAAACAAACGATTAGTATCCCTGTTTTAGATGGTGATTTAGGAGGTTTTGAAGTTCACACTAGTTTTGCCGCTTACAACAGTTATGTTTACCAAAGCTTTAGTGTAAATGTTCCTTATCCTAAAACAGATTTAGAGATTGAAACCACAACCTTTAGAGATAAGTTACAGCCAGGACAAGATGAAATCTGGAGTTTTAAAATTAATGGACCAAAAGGAGATAAAGTCTCTGCTGAACTTTTAGCAAGCATGTACGATGCGTCTTTAGATGAATTTAGAGGGCACAAGTGGCACTTTAACCCTATTAACAAGCCTTCTTACTACGGAAAAATAAGCAAAAATGGCGGAAGCAGTTTTGGCACTGTTAACTTTAGATTGTTTAACCGTTTTGCATATCCTCAAAATTATGATTACAGAATTTATGACCAGTTAAATTGGTATGGATTTAGTTTTGACGGCTCACATAATTATGCTCGTAAAATGTACCTAAGAAGCAAATATGCTAACGTTCCTTCATATTTTACTTCAAAAAAACAATCTGACATTAAGGATGGATTTATTAAAGGTAATGTAATCACTGCTGATGATGGACAACCACTTCCTGGAGCAACTATTGTAATAAAAGGAAGTAATAAAGGAGCACAAACTGATTTTGATGGCAATTTCTTAATTGAAGCAAAAAAAGGAGATGTTATTACCATAAGCTACATTGGCATGAAGCCTCTAGATATAACAGTCTCTGATGATAATTTTTATGATATTGGTCTTATTATGGATAGTGATGCTTTAGACGAAGTTGTGGTAATGGGTTATGCCACAAAAACTAAAGTAGCATATACAGGCACTGCTACTATTGCAGATGCTGATAGAGTTGACCATAATTATTACAGAGGAAATAGAAAAAATAAAAAACTACAATTAACAGAGAGTGATTACAAAACTACAATCATTGATGAAGTTGAATATGACACTTTAAGTAATGGCAAAATAATAGCTAAAATCCCTAAAAGACTTAAAAACAATTTAGTTGACATCCAAATCCGAAAAAACCTCAACGAAACTGCTTTTTTCTTTCCGCAATTACAAACCGATGAAGAGGGTAATGTAAGCTTTAACTTTAAAGCACCAGAAGCTTTAACCAAATGGAAATTGCAATTATTGGCGCATACCAAAACTTTAGAAAGTTCTGTAAAGCAACTAGAAACTGTAACTCAAAAAGAGTTGATGGTGATGCCAAATGCGCCTCGTTTTTTACGTGAAGGAGATCAAATTACGATCAGTACAAAAATTGCTAATCTTACTGAGAAAGAATTGTCTGGAGTTGCACAACTCATATTAACCAATCCTATTACAGGAGAAGATATATCCGCAAACTTGCTCAGTTCTTCCCCTTTTGGGAAGTCAGAAGGGGCTTCTTTTTCTGTTGACGCAAAAGGGAACACACAAGTGTCTTGGAAACTAAATATTCCCGAAGGTTTGCAAGCTGTACAATACCAAATCATTGCCAAAGCTGGTGATTTTAGTGATGGTGAACAAAACGCTTTACCAGTCTTATCCAACAGAATGTTAGTTACAGAAACGCTACCAATGTGGGTAAAGTCTAATGAAACGAAGACGTTTACTTTGGATAAGCTAAAGGACAACACTTCAGCGACGTTAACCAATCACAAGTTGACTTTAGAGATGACATCTAATCCTGCTTGGTATGCTGTACAGGCTTTACCATATTTAATGGAATATCCATACGATTGTAACGAGCAGACATTTTCAAGATATTATGCTAATGCTTTAGCACAGCATATCGTGACCTCTAATCCTAAGATTGAAGCTGTGTTTAATAGCTGGAAATCTTCAGATGCATTACTTTCTAACCTTGAGAAAAATCAAGAATTAAAATCGCTTTTAATTCAAGAAACACCTTGGTTACGTGATGCGCAATCTGAAACTGAGCATAAAAAGCGTATTGGCTTGTTATTCGATCTTAATAAAATGAATAATGAACTGAGTTCAGCTTTAAATAAACTAAAGCAAAACCAACTACCATCTGGTGCTTGGCCTTGGTTTAATGGTGGCTATGCAAATCGTTTTATCACGCAACACATTATTTCTGGGTTTGGGCATTTAAAACAACTCAATGTCACATCGAGCGCAGTCGAAGGCTCTTCAGAAAACAGAATGATTCAAAACGCCATTCAGTACCTAGATACTGAATTCGTAAAAGAGTATAAAGACATCAGAAAATACAATAAGGATGCAGATTTAAGCAAAGACCATTTATCTTACACGCAACTGCACTATATGTATGTACGTAGTTTTTATCCAGAAGTAGAAGCTTCAAAAGAAGTGGAAACCATAATGGATTACTACAAATCTCAGATGCAGAAGTATTGGCTAAAGCGTTCGTTATATGCCAAAGGTTTAATGACTTTAACGCTTCACAGAATGAATGATGATGCAACAGCAGGAAAGATTTTAAAATCACTAAAAGAAAATAGCATTACCTCAGACGAATTAGGCATGTACTGGAAAGCCAACACCAATTCTTGGTACTGGCACCAAGCACCAATTGAGACGCAAGCACTTTTAATTGAAGCGTTTTCTGAAGTTGGAACTGTGATTCAAAGCGAAGCGAAGAACCTTGAAGACATCGACAACCTAAAAATCTGGCTTCTTAAAAATAAGCAAACCAATAAGTGGGAAACCACAAAAGCAACCACTGAAGCTGTATATGCTTTATTGCTTCAAGGTAGTTCTTGGTTAGAGGTTACTGAAATGGTTGATGTAAAAATTGGTAACGAAACTATAAACCCTTCAACATTAGATAATGTAAAAGTTGAAGCTGGCACAGGTTACTATAAAACTTCTTGGACAGGTGAAGAAATTAAAGCAGAACAAGCCAATGTTACTATTTCTAAAAAGGGAGATGGTATTGCTTGGGGAGCACTTTACTGGCAGTATTTTGAAGATTTAGATAAAATTACGTCAGCAGAGACACCTTTAAAGTTGAGTAAAAAACTATTCTTAAAATCGAATACTGATAAAGGTGAAGAAATTTCAGAAATTAATAAAGACACTAAACTAAACGTTGGTGATCTAGTTCGCGTTCGTATTGAGTTGCGTTCTGATAGAGACATGGAATTTGTTCATCTCAAAGATATGCGTGCGGCAGGTTTTGAGCCTATCAATGTGTTATCGCAATACAAATGGCAAGATGGTTTAGGCTATTATGAAAGCACTAAAGATGCAGCAACAAACTTCTTTATGGATTATTTACCAAAAGGCGTTTATGTGTTTGAATATGATTTACGTGTCAACAATGCTGGAGATATGAGTAATGGTATTAGCACAATTCAGTCAATGTATGCACCTGAGTTCAGTAGTCATAGTGAGGGAGTGAGAGTTACAGTTGAATAGGTTTTAATTCTCGCTAAGACGCTAAAGACGCAAAGTGAATAAGCTAAAGCTGTTATTCTAGATTCAATTGTCGAAGTGCAGATAAGAAAATAAACGTTGAAAACAATTAAACTCAACAAAGCGTCAGTTCGAGTGATTTTGAAGTATGAAAAATTGTATCGAGAACTTTTGTTTATGACTAAAATCTTATTCTTGCTAAGACGCAAAGGAAAAAAAGTTAAAGCTGTCCGGAAATTTCTGTTTTGTCAATCTGAACTTGATTCAGATTCTAAAACAATAGAAAATCTATCTATTGAGATTCTGAAATAAATTCAGAATGACAGATTTTTTAAATTTTCAGACAGCTATTTAATTTTTACTTACTACTAGGAGGAGTAGTTGGTCTTACCTCAATTTTACTTGGTAAGGTTCTTGGATTCATTTTTAATAAATCTACAACCAGTTCGCCTATATCTTCAATTTGAATTTTCCAAGCACCTGCTTCACTTGGTTCATTACCATTAAAATGTGTAGAAACCGAACCTGGCATTATCGTACTGACTTTGATACCATATTTGCGCAAGTCTAACATTACAGCTTGTGTAAATCCTGTAACACCAAACTTACTAGCATTGTATGCAGAACCTCCTGCGAAGAAATTGGTTCCTGCTAAACTTGAAATCGTGATGTAATAGCCTTTGGAATCCTTTAATGCATCAACACTTGCTTTTATAGAATTGAAAACACCAGTTAAGTTAGTATCTATAACTGCATTCCACTGGTCTACGGTTAAATCTTCAATACTTCCGAAGTGCCCCAAACCTGCATTTGCAACCACTAAATCTAGTTGACCAAAAGTGTCAAGCGTTGCTTTTACTGCTTTTTCCTGACTTTCTAATTGTCTTACATCGGCTTCAAGTCCGATTACCTGGTTTTCTGAATTGGTTTTAGATGCTAGTTCTTTCGCCACTGCTTCCGTAGATTCTTGATCTCTTCCTGTTATAGCAACTTTAAAACCTTGGTTAAGTAATGCCTCAGCAATACCATAACCAATACCTTTAGTTCCGCCTGTTATCAGTACTACTTTACCTTCTAATATGCTCATCGTTTTTGTTTTTTTTGAATTCAACCAAAATTACAAAACCGAATGACCACGATGAAGTTTATAATGTTAGGAAAATGATAAAGTTCTAAGCTTACAATAGATTCCGAATCAAGTTCGGAATGACATTACTTCTACTCGGGAGGATACTTTTCAAAAATCTTGTCTATTAATTTAGCCAAAGTAGCTTCGCGTTTTTCAACTGAGGCATTTCCCTTGTAGGTACTTTCACTAATAGCCTGCCAGAACAAGCGTTCGTTTTGCTTTTTATCTACAAAATCGATGGTAATTTCCCTCGTGTACTTATTGCTATTTAAAGGCACTCCAACAGAGACACCTCCAAAACCGCCTCCACCACCTCCACCGACACCAACTCCAACATTAGGACTGTTTCGGTTTATCAGTTCTCTACTTTGAATATCAATATAGAAATCTGGATTTTCAGATCTAGACATACCCATTGTTGATAGTTTAGCATCAATGGTCTCCACAATACGAATACTATCAAACTTACTTAGACCTGTTTGCATGTCATCGAAGTAGTTATAGGTTTTGTATTGGTTAAAATCTGTTGATTTTTCGTAGTCGTAGTTAACAAAAGTTGATCCACAAGACGACACTAAGAGTAACAAGAATAAATATTTTATAGCTTTCATTTTTTATTTTAAAGATACTTAAAAATTAGATGCTGTATCGTTTACAAAAAAACAGTAGGAAAACTTTAACTATTCTTCCTCAGCATCTGGCTCAACAACTTTAGTGAGCGAAGAAGAAATAATTCCGGTTGGGATAGCCACAATACCTAAACCAATTAAAAGTATAAAAAAGGTAAAAATTCTGCCACCAACTGTTATAGGATACACATCTCCATAACCTACAGTTGTCAAAGTAACGATAGACCACCAAAGGCTATCGAAAATAGAAGAAAAATGCTCTGGCTGGGCTTCGTTTTCAAAATAGTAAATGCCTATTGCTGCAAAATAAATAAGCACTAAAGTGACTCCCATAAAGAGAATTATTTGCTCTTTTGCCAATAGCATGGCTTTGGCAAAATGTCGCATCGCTCTGTTGTATCTTACCAATTTTAACAGTCTAAATAACCTAAACATTCTCAACACTCTGAGAGATCGAAGATCTAAACCAAAAGACAAGTAAAAAGGCAGAATGGCAAATAAATCAATAAGACCAAAAAAGCTAAAAATGAATTTTGGTTTGTTGCCTGCTACATAGATTCTAGCTAAATATTCAGCCGTAAAGACGACCACACAAAACACTTCAATAGAATTGAGAATTGCTTTGGTTTGCGGTTTTAAGTTTGGAAGTGTTTCTACCGAAAAAGTAATGACAGACAACACAATTAAAAACTGAATAAAAAAAGCAAAACTCTTACTGAGCTTATTGTCATTATATTCTACAATGTTTTTAATGGTATCTTTCATCTTCTCGTAACTAAATAATTTAGTTAAAAATAGCATTATTTGTCACACTGAACTCGTTTCAGTGTCTAAATAATTAGTCTAAAAAATGAGATTCTGAAACAACACTTCGACTGCGCTCAGTATGACAGTTCAGAATGACAAGAGATCGATTTTAGAGACATCAATTGTTTAGCATTTTCCAAAGTTTGTCTTTCAGTTCAGTAAGCCCTTGCTGTGCTACAGATGAAATAAACATATACTCACATTCTAAATCCTTGTCTAAAATGGTAGACATTTCAGATTTTAATTCGTCATCGAGCATATCAGATTTTGAAATACAAACAAAACGCTCTTTATCTAACATTTCTGGATTGTAGCGTCTTAACTCATCTACTAAAATTTCGTACTGCTCAACAATATCTTTTGCGTCTGCAGGAATTAAAAACAGTAAGATTGAATTACGCTCTATATGTCTTAAAAAGTAATAGCCAAGTCCTTTTCCTTCGGCTGCTCCTTCAATAATACCAGGAATATCTGCCATTACAAACGACTGAAAATCGCGATATTTCACAATACCTAAATTAGGCTTGAGCGTTGTAAACTCGTAATCTGCAATTTTTGGTTTTGCAGACGTTAACACAGACAGCAACGTTGACTTTCCTGCATTTGGAAAACCAACCAAACCAACATCTGCTAGTACTTTTAACTCTAAAGTAATATCTCTTTCTTCGAGAGGAATACCTGGTTGTGCATAACGAGGAGTCTGGTTTGTAGAACTCTTAAAATGCCAGTTACCACGACCACCTTTACCACCTTCTGCAACGATTTTTTCTTCGCCAGCTTCTGTGATTTCAAAAAGGATGTTATTGCTTTCTGTATCTCTTATCACAGTTCCAAGTGGCACTTCGATTATAGCATCTTCGCCATCGGCTCCTGTACTTCTACCAGAACTACCATGCTCACCATGACCTGCTCTAATGTGTCGCTTAAACTTAAGATGCAATAGCGTCCATAGGTTTTCATTTCCTCTAATAATCACGTGACCTCCACGACCACCATCACCACCATCAGGTCCACCTTTGGCTATATATTTTTCGCGATGTAAATGCGCAGAACCTTTACCTCCATTACCGGAAGCAACATGCATTTTTACGTAGTCTACAAAATTTCCTTCTGTCATATTAACTTCCCACGGAAGTGGGAATCTTTTAAATTAAAATAGAGCTTATAATCATAAGATTCCTGCTTTCGCAGGAATAAACTTTTACAGCTTATCAATCACAGCACTTAAACGCTCTGTGATATCTTCAATACTACCTACTCCA
Source organism: Winogradskyella sp. (assembly GCA_002722255.1). GTDB lineage: Bacteria > Bacteroidota > Bacteroidia > Flavobacteriales > Flavobacteriaceae > Winogradskyella > Winogradskyella poriferorum. Next base: position 129,515 of record PBLD01000009.1, read on the forward strand.
TCAACACCGTAATATTTGTCTTGTGCAGAGTAATAATCCTTCAGTATTGCTGTTTTATCGTAGTATTCTTTAATACGATTTCTTATGATACTTTCGTCTGCATCGTCGGCTCTTCCACTAGTTTCGCCACGTTTTAATAAACGCTCTACCAACACCTCGTCATCAACTTCTAAAGCCACCATAGCATTAATTTGAGAATCTTTGCTATCCATCAATTCGTCTAATGCTTTAGCTTGTGCGTTTGTTCTTGGAAAACCATCAAAAATAAAACCGTTAGCATCGGCATTTTTTTCAACCTCTTTGTTTAACATATCAATTGTTACTTGATCTGGTACCAGTTCACCTTTGTCCATGTAAGACTTGGCTAACATACCTAAGGCCGTTTCGTTTTTAATGTTATATCTAAAAACATCTCCTGTAGAGATATGTACTAGATCGTATTTTTCTTTTAAGAAGTTTGCTTGTGTTCCTTTTCCTGCACCTGGAGGGCCAAATAGCACGATGTTTGTCATGTGTTGTGTTGTTTTTAATTGGTATACATCTGGCAAATCTCTTCCCAAACCATCGTAGTCTAATCCATAGCCTACAATAAATTTATTCGGAATTTCTTTACCTACATAATGAAGTTTAAAATCTTTGTCATAAGCTTCAGGCTTGTAAAACAGTGTAGCAATAAGAAGCTGCTTTACGTTTTCGTTCTTAAAAATGCGATGCACTTCTTCAAGCGTGTTACCTGAGTCTATAATATCTTCTAAAATAACAACCGTTCTACCTGTTAAGTCTTGCGTTAATCCAATAAGTCTTTGAATATCTTCGGTAGATTTAACACCTTCGTAAGACGCTAATTTTATAAACGTAACTTCACAAGGGTTTGGATATTTTTTCACGAAGTCACTCACAAACATAAATGACCCATTCATAATCCCAACAAACACAGGAATTTCATCACCTATATCAGCAGCAATCTCATTAACCATTCGTTGAACGATAACATCAATTTCATCTGCATTTACAAAAGGTTTGAAATATAAATCGTGAAGCTTAACAACCATGGTATTATTTTAGAAATGCAAAGATAATGAATTGATTGCCGATTGCCGATTTTTTGAATTACGAATTTAACAGTATCTGCTATAATTAGCTTATTTTTGCATTGAATTAATGTTGAATCTTAAAAATTTCCCATGTATTCGGGAAGTAAACATGAACTACTTTTCTTCAAACTTTAAACTCGGCATTCTTGGTGGTGGACAATTAGGCAAAATGATTTTGTATCATACGCGCAAATACGACATACATACATGCGTGTTAGACCCTAGCAAAGATGCACCTGCAAGACTGGCTTGTGATGAATTTTCGGTTGGCGATTTATTGGATTATGAAACGGTTGTTAACTTCGGAAAACAAGTTGATATCCTTACTATTGAAATTGAAAACGTAAACGTTGAAGCTCTTGAAGCACTTGAAAAGGAAGGCGTAAAAGTTTACCCTTCTGCAAAGACGTTACGCACCATTCAAAATAAAGCAAATCAAAAATTATTTTATCGCGACCACGACATCCCAACGGCTGATTTTTCGAGATTTGCACATACATCCGAAATTGAAGATGCTGTAGATAATGGTGGATTAGATTATCCATTCGTTTGGAAAAGTGCACGGTTTGGATATGATGGGCAAGGTGTAAAAGTTGTAAGACGCTACACGGATTTGGTAGATTTACCGAATGTTGAATGCATTGCAGAAGATTTAATTCCGTTTAAAAACGAATTGGCAGTCATTGTTGCAAGAAACAGTAAAGGTCATTTAAAAACATATCCAGTGGTTGAGATGGAGTTTCATCCTGAAGCCAATCAAGTTGAGTATGTAATTTGTCCGGCTAGAATTCCAGATAACATTGCAAAAAAGGCCGAACTTGTAGCCTTAAAAGCTGCAGCAGCTTTTGAGCATGTTGGACTTTTGGCTGTAGAAATGTTTCAAACTGAAAATGATGATATTATTGTAAACGAAGTTGCACCAAGACCTCATAACTCTGGTCATTACAGCATAGAAGCGAGTTATACAGACCAGTTTGAGCAGCATTTAAGATGTATTTTAGGACTTCCGCTAGGTAATACAGACAGTAAAGTAGCAGGTGTTATGGTGAATTTGGTTGGTGCTGAGGACCACACAGGAAATGTACTTTACAAAAACATTGAAGACATTATGGCAATGGATGGCGTAACACCACACATTTACGGTAAAAAACAAACACGTCCTTTCCGTAAAATGGGCCATGTAACCATTGTAAATAAAGACATCAACAAAGCAAGAGAAATTGCCGAAAACGTAAAACGAACTATAGAAGTAATAAGCGAATAACCATGAGCAAAGTAGGAGTTATAATGGGAAGCAAAAGCGATTTGCCAGTAATGCAAGACGCTATTGATATATTAAAAGGATTTGATATCGAAGTAGAAGTTGATATCGTATCTGCACATCGTACACCAGATAAATTATTCGATTATAGTAAAAATGCACATACCAGAGGTATTAAGGTAATTGTTGCTGGTGCTGGTGGTGCAGCGCATTTACCAGGTATGGTAGCTTCATTATCACCTCTGCCTGTTATAGGAGTTCCAGTTAAAAGTAGCAACTCAATAGATGGTTGGGATTCTGTTTTATCAATTTTACAAATGCCAGGCGGAGTTCCTGTGGCGACCGTAGCACTAAATGGAGCTAAAAATGCAGGCATCCTAGCAGCTCAAATTTTAGGCAGTTCAGATCAGTGTATTTTAGACAAGGTAATTGTTTACAAAGAAGGTTTAAAAGCTAAGGTTATCGAGTCTGCAAAAGACCTATAAAAAAGCCTCAACTTCCGTCAAGGCTTTTTTTGCTATTAACCAATCCTTAAGAACAAAAAGTTCTTGTTCGTCAAAGATGCTGCAAAGGTAATTAAACTTATTTAACTGGTAAACACCAACATCATAAAATAGCGTTAAAATTCACATTATCAACAATATACGTAAGAAAAATTAGACGATAAGACAATGACTATTCTAAATAAAACTTTTGATACTCAATACAATACAGCTCCATTCTCAAAAATAAAAAATGAAGATTTTCTTCCAGCGTTTAAAACAGCTATTGAGAACGCTAAAAATGAGATTGATGCGATTGTAAACAATACTGAATCACCAACTTTTCAAAATACTATTGAGGCCCTAGATTATTCGGGCGAACAATTAGATAGAATCTCTAGTATTTTCTTCAATTTAAATTCAGCAGAAACAAATGATGAGATTCAAAAAATTGCTCAAGAAGTTTCGCCTATATTATCTGAATTTAGCAACGATATTACATTGAATGAAGATTTGTTCAAACGTGTAAAGGCTGTTTACGATTCTAAAAATGGCTTAGAATTAACAACAGAACAAGAAACGCTTCTGGATAAAAAGTATAAAAGTTTCTCGAGAAATGGTGCTAATTTATCTGAAGACAAAAAAGAAAAATTACGTACTATTGACAAAGAATTAAGTCAGCTAAAACTAAAATTTGGTGAGCACATTTTAGCAGAAACCAATAAATTTGAAATGCTTCTTACTGACGAATCTGATCTTTCTGGTTTACCAGAAGGAGCAAAAGAAGCAGCAAAACAATTAGCTGAAAGCAAAGGTAAAGATGGCTGGCTAATCACTTTAGATTATCCTAGTTACATCCCTTTTATGACTTATGCTGATAATCGCGAACTACGCGAAAAATTATCCAAAGCTTTTGGCAGCAAAGGATTTCATAACGACGACTTAGACAACCAAGATATTGTACTAAAGATTGCTAATCTTCGTTTTGAGCGCGCTCAACTTTTAGGCTATAAAACCCATGCTCATTTTGTTTTAGAAGAGCGAATGGCAGAAACACCTGAGAAAGTCAATGCTTTTTTAAATGAACTTTTAGATAAAGCAAAACCAGCCGCACAAGAAGAATTTGAAAAACTTGAAGCTTTTGCAAAAGAAATTGATAATATAGATCAATTACAAAAATGGGATTCGGCTTACTATTCTGAAAAATTGAAACAAAAATTATTCGATTTGGATGACGAAAAATTAAAGCCATATTTCAAATTAGAAAATGTTATTGATGGTGCATTTACTGTTGCCAATAAATTATTTGGGCTTCAGTTTGAAGAAATAAATACTATCGATAAATATCATGAAGATGTTTTAACTTATAAAGTTACAGACAGTGAAGGCGAATTGGTTTCTATATTTTATGCCGACTTTTTCCCTAGATCAGGAAAACGTAATGGTGCCTGGATGACCTCTTATAAACCACAAATGATAAAAAATGGTGTTAATGAAAGACCTCATGTATCTATCGTTTGTAATTTCACCAAACCAACAAAGAGTAAACCTTCGTTATTAACCTTTAATGAAGTTACGACTTTGTTTCACGAATTTGGGCACGCACTTCATGGCATGTTAGCCAACACCACCTATCCTAGCCTTTCTGGCACAAGCGTGTATTGGGACTTTGTAGAATTACCAAGCCAGGTTTTAGAAAATTGGTGTTACGAGGAAGAATCTCTAAAACTCTTTGCTACGCATTACGAAACAGGAGAAGTAATTCCGATGGATCTCGTTGAAAAGATAAAGGCATCATCAACCTTCCATGAAGGTATGCAAACCTTACGTCAGCTGAGTTTTGGAATGCTAGACATGAGCTGGCATGGTATAGATCCAACAGCAATTACAAACGTAAAAGCGCATGAAGTTAAAGCTTTTGGTGCGACAAAACTTTATCCTGATGTTGAAGAAAACTGTATGAGCACAGCTTTTGCACACATCTTTCAAGGAGGTTATTCTTCTGGCTACTACAGCTACAAATGGGCAGAAGTTTTAGATGCAGATGCGTTTGAATATTTTAAACAGGAAGGCATTTTTAATAAAACGGTTGCCGATAAATTTAAAACGTTTGTGCTATCTCAAGGAGGGACTGAAAACCCAATGACATTATATAAAAAGTTTAGAGGGCAAGAACCTCAACCTGAAGCGTTGTTACGACGTGCTGGTTTGATAAAATAAGCACAAACTTAATTCGTTTTAGTACTGCATGAAGTTTCTAAAACCTATAGGACATATCTTATTTATAGCGCTCTTAACCATATTAACCCAAGTTGGTGGATTACTATGGTTAATGAGTGTTTTTATTGCTGCAAAGCTTCAAAAAAGGAAACGGTACACTTTCCCTATTGTATATCTTGCTTTCAATCTCATTATAATTCCAAGTGTGACGCCTTATTTTGGAAGAAAAAAACTCCCACTAATAAAAAGTGCACTAAAACCTCAAAACCTTATCTATCCGTTATTGTTCCGAAATTATGTAGACAATGAACTTTATGATGTTTTACAAAAATCAACCATAGATTTAGCTCACTTAGGCATTAAAACAACTTACCTAGATGCTAATTTCCCTTTTTTAAATGGGTTTCCTCTATTTCCTCATCTTAGTCATAATGATGGAAAAAAAATAGATATCGCATTTATGTATTTAGAAAACAACAACAAAACAGATCAAAAGCCTTCGTTTATGGGTTATGGAGCTTTTACAACTGAATCAAACCCTACGTCCAATCAGTGTAAAAAACAAGGCTATTGGCAGTACGACCTAACGAAATACTTATCTCCAGACAAAAGTGATGCACTCCAATTGGATAGAGAAAACACTAAAACGCTTATTCAAGGATTGCTTTACAGAGATAAAAACTCAAAAATTTTTATAGAACCTTATCTAAAAAAAGAATTAGGATTAAGCAAATACGATAATGTCAGATTTCATGGATGCCAAGCTGTAAGGCATGACGACCATATACATTTTGAAATAAAATAAACTTTCAGTAATTATTGAAAGTTTAAAATTTATTGTATATTTGCTACATGGATTATCAAGAAGCAAAAGAAAAGTTTATTAGTACTTGGGGTAGTTTAGGTACACTTTGGGGCATCAATAAAGCGATGGCTCAGATACAAGCTTTGCTTTTTATTTCTACAAAACCCTTATCCATGGAAGAGATTATGGAAGAACTTAAAATCTCACGTGGTAATACCAGTATGAACTTAAGACAACTTATAGATTGGGGAATTGTAACCAAGGTCTTAGTAAGTGGTGAACGCAAAGAGTTTTTTACAACAGAAAAAGATGTACAAGAGCTTGCTCGCATTGTTGCCAAAGAACGTAGCCGTAGAGAAATAAAACCTGTAATCAAAGTTTTAGAAGATGTCTCCTCTATTAAAGATGATGGCACAGAAAAGACAAAGGAATTGATTAAACAAACCAAGGCTTTAAAAGAACTTACAGACGATTTAGACACCTTAATGAACAAGTTAGTAAACCAAAAACAAAACTGGTTAACAAAGTCTGTTTTAAAGTTAATGAAGTAGATTATATTTTTTTAAACACAACTTTCAATATTTTTTGAAAGTTTTAAAATAATAGAATTATGAAAACAACAAAAGTTATTTACCTGCTTAATATCACATTAATTGTCTTTAACCTAATACTCATTCTTATACCTTTCTACGCACTACTTTTCTTAATGGTATTAGGTGCATTTCAGATTTTATTTGCAATAATAATTGGGTTTCATTTTAAAGAAATGTCGGCTACAACTAAAACAAACTTCCTTATTTATATATTTTTAGTTGCATCTGTACTTTGCACATTCCTCCTTATTAGTAAAGGTTTTTTAGATTCCGGACAACAACTTATAACCTTGTGTTTTGTGACATCAATTTGCCTTGCGTTTTATAATTTATTCATCACTTACAAAACTCAGAAATAATGAATAAAAATCTTAAGACCCCTTTTGGAAAAATTGATTTTTCATGGAGAAAAACCCTTTGGTTATACACAATGATATTTCCAATCTTATTTATTGATTTCTCATCAATTCAATGGCAAGATTTAGCTTTAAATATTTTACTCTTGTTCTTAACTGTAGGTATAGGTCACTCTGTCGGTTTACATAGAGGCATCATTCATAAATCCTACAAAACAAGTAAAACATTTAGAAAAATCAGCCTCTATCTTTTTGCACTGACTGGATTGGGAAGTCCATTGAATTGGTTAAAACAACATTACTTTAGAGACTATTGGCAAAACAGAAATGATTGCCCTAGATACTTTCAATATAAACATTCTTTATTCACAGATTACTACTGGAATCTTCATCTTACTTTTATTCCAACAGATTTAGTACGTTATCAAATTCCAGAAGAGGATTTAAACGATTCAACTATACTTTGGCTACATAAAACATGGCAATTACATTATATCATCTTTATGCTCCTACTATATTTTCTTGTTGGTTTTAACAGCATGCTTATTGCAACATGTTTACGTACGTCAATCATAATTCTTGGCCACTGGTATATTGGCTACGCATCACATAAATACGGTTACTCTAGACATAAAATAAATGGCGCAGATGAGAGTGGCTACAACGACATATTACTTGGATTACTATCATTTGGAGAAGGTTTTCACAACAACCATCACTCTTATCCTACTTCAGCTAAATTTTCTTCAAAATGGTATGAAATAGATTTTGGATGGATGATTGCATATTTATTAAAAAAGTTAAGAATCATTTCTGCTGTAAAAACACAGAAAGGAAATTTAAAATCAACCGCAATAGCTTACAATTCTACAAATTGGAAATTACCAAAACTATAACACCATGAAAACACAATCCATACCTTACAGCGATTTTGCAGAACAAAACCGAATAGAAATGGTAGATTTCTATAACGAAGCTACCGAAGATTATGAGTTTTGGAGTTCTGATTACAACATGCATTTTGGTTATTTCATTCCGTTTAAAACAAATCCTTTTAAACGCGATTCTATGCTAAATGAAATGAACAATCAAGTCACAAAAAGACTAAACATAGGTAAAACCAAAAACAGACTTATCGACCTAGGTTGTGGTATGGGAGCCACAATGCGATATACATTAGAACATTACAAAAACGTCGTAGCTTACGGAGTAACATTATCCGATTTTCAGGTAAAAAAAGGCAACGAATTACTAGAAGGTAAAAACGGTATCATTTTAAAAGAAAATTATAACAACACCTCATTTCAATCCGACTCATTTGACTCTGCTGTAGCTATTGAAAGCTTTTGTCATTCGGGTCATAATTTTAATTCCCTCAAAGAAATGCACAGACTACTAAAACCTGGAGGTCGCTTTGTTATGGCTGATGCTTTTCTAAAAAAAGACAGATCTCGACTATGCAAAGGCGGCAAATTTGCCTACAATAAATTATGTAACCATTGGAGTTTAGAAAAACTAGAGACACACCAGCGCATAACGGAAAATTTAAAAGAACTAGGATTTACCAACATAAAGGTTGAAGATGTCTCGATGAGAGTAGCTCCTTCTGTTCTGCATGTGCCTTTTGCAATTTTAGGTTTTATTTTCAAAAAAATTTTTGGTTTCAAAAACCTAAAAAGAGAAAGTCTTCATAATTTAAAAGGATCTTTCTACGCTCTGTTATCTGGTTTGCTCCTTAAAAGTTTTGGATATTACATTATAAGTGCAACAAAACGTTAGGAAAATGTGAACACGTATTTTAGGTCTTAATTTTTTAACCTATTTTTGAATAAGCAATGAGAATGAAAAATGGCTAACCATCAATTAAATCCTAACAACTGGATTGATTTGTATTCAGATTACCTATTTAACTATACCATCTCTAGGGTTAATGATAGAGCAATGGCTCAAGATTTGGTATCTGAAACTTTTTTGGCTGGCCTAAAATCCATGAACAATTTTAAGGGAGAAGCCAGTGAGCGCACTTGGCTAGTCTCTATTCTCAAGCGGAAAATCATAGATTATTACAGAAAAATAAATTCTAACAAAGGAAAAGCTGAAGTTAGAATGACCTACAATAATGATTCTGAATCTGAAGGTGATTGGCTAGAAGAACGTGTAGCCGATCCTTTTGATAAAACTGCTGAAGATAAATTAGAAAATACCGAATTAGGTAATGCCATTTATGATTGTCTGTCTAAACTTCCTGAAAAACAAGCTGAAGTTTTTAAGATGAAGACAATTTTAGGTTATGAGACCGAAACGATTTGTAATGAATTAAATATTACTCCGTCTAACCTTTGGGTACTAATACACAGAGCAAGAACAGCTTTAGCTGATTGCATGGAAGAAAATTGGTTTTAAAATCAAAATGAAAAAAAGTTTTTTATTTATAAGTTGCGAAGAGGCCAAACACATTTGTGATAAATCGCAATATGGTGAAGCTACTGGTTGGGAACGCATAAAATTAGCTCTGAGGCTTTCATGGTGTCGTGTCACCAAGGCATATTCTAATAAAAATAATAAGTTAACAGACACTATAGAACATGCTAAAGTTGATTGTTTAAATACTGATGAACGCGATAAAATAAAACACCAGTTTGAAGAAGAGTTAGCTAAGCATCAATAAAACTATCAACCATAAAATTGGGAGACTTTCTACCCAAAACGCACTGTAATACTGAGATTGCTTTTTGTGAGCAAATAACACAAAACAAAGTGTAGTTATAAGCATTACAACATTTGAAATTATATCAAAACGCTCTACATCATCTTTAAAAAACTCTAAAAGAAAAAACAAAACTAACAACAAGATACCTATAATTTTGGTGTTTCTTACACCAATTTGCTGAGGGATAGTTGCTAGTTTTATACTGTCGTAAATAAGATCTCTAATTTCAAAAGGAAGCATTAATACAATTACAAAAACAAAACGTTGAACTCCTGTTATTACAACATCATTGTTTATATGATAACCATTTTCAATTAATGGTAAAAAGACTGTTGTAAATACCCAAACCAAGGCAATAACATAAACTTTTAGCCCACTAACCTGCCGTAGGTTTTTTTGACTATCCCTAAAGTATCGCATTGGTAATAAAGGTATCGCATACAAAAAAGTTATAACTCCAAAAACGGCAAGATAAATAAGTGAGTTTAAATTTAACTTTAGCGTATAATAGCACATACCTAAAAAGGCAAAAAAGGAAAATATCTGAATTGCTTTTAGCCAAGCTGCTAAACTTCTATGATGAAACTTAGCTACACCAAAATACTTCACAAAATTGTAACCAGTAATGGTGGCAAAGAAAACAAAAACTAATACATTTTTATCATACCCTATTTCAAACTGAACTAATGATACCCAAGTCATAGCCACCACAGCCAAAGCCACATGAATACTACTATTAATGTAAAAATTAAATATTTGCCTTAACATAGTCATTAAACAAAAATAATCAATGTGTTAATAACCCTTGGTTTCGGTTAAAAACTTTAATTCTCAATACTTAATAAAATAGTGGTTTTCTGTATTTTTGCATATCAAAAAAAATCGCAGAATAAAGAATGGACACAACCTCTTTTGCACTTAGACACATTGGCCCAAACCAAGAACAAAAAAACGCAATGTTAGATACCATTGGTGCTTCTAGCATAGAGCAACTAGTTTCAGAAACTATACCAGCAGGTATTAGATTAAAAAAAGACTTAGATCTAGAACCTGCAATGAGCGAACAAGAATATTTACAACATATAAATAAACTATCTCAGCTCAATAAAGTATTCAAATCTTACATCGGTTTAGGGTACCATCCTTCTAATCTTCCGGCTGTTATTCAGCGAAATATTTTAGAAAATCCAGGCTGGTACACAGCTTACACACCTTACCAAGCAGAAATTGCTCAAGGTCGTTTAGAAGCGTTATTAAATTTTCAAACTATGGTTATTGATTTAACAGGTATGGAAATTGCAAATGCATCACTTTTAGACGAAAGTACTGCTGCTGCAGAAGCGATGAGTTTACTGTTTGCTGTTAGAGATCGTGCTCAGAAAAAAGCAGGTGTTAATAAATTCTTTGTTTCAGATTTAGTATTACCACAAACTATTGCGCTTTTAGAAACCAGAGCAACACCAATTGGTATTGAATTAGAAATTGGTAATGAAGCAGAATACAACCTATCTGAAGATTATTTTGGAGCACTTTTACAGTATCCTGGTAAAAACGGACAAATTACAGACATAAAATCTTTTATAGAAAAAGCCAATGCTCAAAACATAAAAGTAGCTGTAGCTGCAGATATTTTAAGCTTAGTAAAACTTGAGGCTCCTGGTAAATTTGGTGCTGATGTGGTTGTTGGCACAACACAACGATTTGGTATTCCAATGGGTTATGGTGGTCCTCACGCTGCATATTTTGCTACAAAGGAAGCCTATAAAAGAGACGTTCCTGGTCGTATTATTGGTGTTACAAAAGACACTAATGGTAACAGAGCCCTACGTATGGCTTTACAAACCAGAGAACAACACATTAAAAGAGACAAAGCAACTTCTAACATTTGTACAGCACAGGTATTATTAGCTGTTATGGCAGGAATGTACGCTGTATATCACGGCCCAAAAGGTTTAGAATTTATTGCTAATAAAGTTCAGAATACCACAGCAACTTTAGCCACTGCTTTAGAAAAATTAGGTTTAGAGCAAGTTAACTCACATTATTTTGACACTATTCAAATAAAAGCAGATCCTGTAAAAGTAAAGTACGAAGCAGTAAAAAAAGAAGTTAACTTCTATTATCCAGATAACAATACTGTTACTATTGCTATAAATGAAACAACTACAATTTCAGACTTAAATGAAATTATTTCAATTTTTGAAGCAGTAACAGAAACAACTACAGATGAGATTACATCAATTTCTGAAGCTAATACTATTCCAGATCACTTAAAACGCCAAACAGAATTTTTAACTTTTGATGTTTTTAACGCTTACCATTCTGAAACAGAATTAATGCGCTACATTAAAAAATTAGAACGTAAAGATTTAGCTCTAAATCACTCTATGATTTCGTTAGGCTCTTGTACAATGAAGCTTAATGCTGCATCAGAAATGTTACCACTTAGTTGGCCAAGTTGGGGGAATATGCATCCATTTGCTCCAAAAGAGCAAGCTGCTGGTTACCAACTAATGCTAAACACATTAGAAAATCAGCTTACCGAAATTACTGGCTTTGCAGCAACATCTTTACAACCAAACTCTGGCGCACAAGGTGAATTTGCTGGTCTTATGGTTATTAAAGCCTATCACGAATCTCGTGGAGATCACCACAGAAATATTTGCTTAATTCCATCGTCAGCACACGGAACAAATCCTGCAAGTGCAGTTATGGCAGGTATGAAAGTTGTTGTAACAAAAGCATCTGAAGATGGTAATATTGATGTAGATGATTTAAGAGAAAAAGCAGAACTACATAAGGATAATCTTTCTGCATTAATGGTAACTTACCCATCTACGCATGGTGTTTACGAATCTGCTATAAAAGAGATTACACAGATCATCCACGATAATGGTGGACAAGTCTACATGGATGGAGCTAACATGAATGCTCAAGTTGGTTTAACCAATCCTGGAAATATTGGAGCAGATGTATGTCACCTTAACTTACACAAGACCTTTGCAATTCCTCACGGAGGTGGTGGTCCTGGTGTTGGTCCAATTTGTGTTGCAGAACAACTGGTACCTTTCTTACCTGGCAACCCAATTATAAAAACAGGTGGTCACCAATCTATTTCGGCAATTTCAGCAGCTCCTTTTGGTTCTGCATTAGTATGTCTTATTTCTTATGGTTACATCTCAATGCTAGGTGCTAAAGGTCTGAAAGAAGCTACCGAAGCTGCAATTCTCAATGCCAACTACATTAAGGAACGTTTAGAAGGTTACTACCCAACATTATATACAGGTGAAAACGGAAGAGCTGCACACGAAATGATAATTGATTGTCGTGATTTTAAAGCTAACGGCATCGAAGTTACAGATATTGCAAAGCGTTTAATGGATTATGGCTTTCATGCACCAACTGTATCATTCCCTGTGGCAGGCACCATGATGATAGAACCTACCGAGAGTGAAAGCAAAGCTGAAATGGATCGTTTTTGTGATGCTATGATTTCTATTAGAAAAGAAATAGACAATGCCTCTAAAGACGAACCCAATAACGTACTAAAAAATGCACCACATACACTAGAAATGCTTACTTCAGATGAATGGTTATTACCTTACAGTCGCGAAGCTGCAGCTTTCCCACTAGACTATATTAGAGATAATAAATTTTGGCCAAGTGTACGACGTGTAGATGATGCATATGGAGACAGAAATTTAATTTGTAGCTGTGCGCCTATTGAAGATTATATAGAAGCTTAATATTTAATATAAATAAAAAAAGTGTCCAAATTGGACACTTTTTTTATTTTATTTTTAATAGAATTCATAATAATTGAGAATTTAAAAAAAATATCACTTTTACAAGATTAATTTATTCTCATGTATTAGAGTTTAACTAGTTTAGTAAATTAATAGCAAATTTTGAGGTATGGGAATTAAGATCACAGGAACTGGTAGTTACATTCCAAAAAGTGTAGAAAAGAATGAAGATTTTCACCAGCATCAATTTTTAAATGCAGATGGTTCTACTATAGACTATCCAAATGAAGTCATTGTAGAAAAATTCAAAGCCATTACTGGTATTGTTGAACGTCGTTATGCAGATGATCAATTAGTTGCTTCAGACATTGGTTTTCTTGCTGCCCAAAAAGCTATTGATGATGCCAGCATAGATCCAGAAACTATAGATTATATCATCTGTGCTCATAATTTTGGCGACGTAAAAGCTAACACTATTCAGAGTGATATTTTACCATGTCTAGCTTCACGCATTAAACACAGACTTCGCATCAAGAATCCTAAATGTGTTGCTTACGATATTTTATTTGGTTGTCCTGGTTGGGTAGAAGGAGTTATACAAGCGCAGGCTTACATTAAAGCTGGCATGGCAAAACGCTGTCTTGTGATTGGTGCAGAAACTTTATCTCGTGTTGTCGACAAACACGATAGAGACTCAATGATATATTCTGATGGTGCTGGCGCAAGTATTGTTGAAGCAACAGATGGTAATGATGGTATTTTAGCACATGAATCTGCTTCATTCACTTATGATGAGGCATATTATTTATTCTTTGGAAATTCTAATAATAAAGACTTATGTCCTGACACGCGCTACATAAAAATGCATGGTCGTAAAATTTATGAATTTGCATTGACTAACGTAGCTCAAGCTATGAAAGATTGCTTAGAAAAAAGTGGTGTAGGCATTTCTGAAGTAAAGAAAGTACTGATCCATCAGGCTAACGAAAAAATGGATGAAGCTATTATAAAGCGTTTTTACAGACTTTTTAAAGCGAAGGCTCCAGAAGGTATTATGCCAATGAGCATTCATAAATTAGGAAACAGTTCCGTAGCAACTGTCCCTACCCTTTTCGACTTAATACGAAACAATAAACTCGAAGATCACCAAATCAATAAAGGAGATGTTATTATATTTGCAAGTGTTGGCGCTGGTATGCATATCAACGCCATTGTTTACAGATATTAATAAAACTATTACCGCTGTTGCGGAAATGTAATGTACGAAAAAACATATCCTAACAAGCGATTTAAACTCACACTTCAGTTTTTACAAAAACACATTTCTACTTCTGAAACAATTTTAGATTTAGGTGTTAAAAATCCATTTTCAGAAGTTATGCTTTCTGAAGGTTATACTGTTGAAAACACCAAAGGAGAAGACCTTGACGAAGACCGTTCTACAATAGAAAATTCTTCTGCCGATGTTGTTACTGCATTTGAAATTTTTGAACACTTACTCTCTCCTTACGAGGTTTTAAAATCTATTAAGACCGAAAAACTTGTTATTAGCGTTCCTCTAAGATTATGGTTTGCTTCAGCATACAGAAGTAAAACTGATAAATGGGACAGACATTACCATGAGTTTGAAGATTGGCAACTCGATTGGTTATTAGAAAAAACAGGCTGGAAAATTATAGACCGACAAAAATGGACCAATCCAGTAAAAAAAATCGGCATTAGACCGCTTTTAAGATACTTTACAAATCGGTATTATATTGTTTATGCTGAAAGAATTTCCGGATAGAATTCTTTAGATTTGAAATTTAGAATTTAGATATTGAATTTCTACATCATCATACCAGCTCATAACGAAGAGGCTTTTATTAGCAAAACACTAGAGTCATTAACAAAGCAAACACTTTTGCCTAAAAAGTTGGTTGTGGTAAATGATAATTCTACCGATAATACAGAAGCTGTAGTTGATGGTTTTTCAAAAATGCATCCTTGGATTTCTCAGGTGATTTCAAAATCATCAGATCAGCATTTACCTGGTTCTAAAATCATAAATGCCTTTTACAAGGGTTTTGAAACTTTAGATGACAACTATGATGTGATTTGTAAGTTTGATGCAGACCTTATTTTTCCGGATAATTATTTAGAAACGCTGGCTAATCATTATAGTAAAAATCCTAAACTTGGTATGGCTTCTGGTTTTTGTTACATAGAAAAAGACAACCAATGGATTCTTGAAAACCTTACCAATAAAGATCATATTAGAGGTGCCTTGAAAGCTTATCGTAAAACCTGTTTTAATCAAATTGGGCAACTAAAACCTTCTATGGGTTGGGATACTGTAGATGAGTTATTAGCAAAATTTCATGGTTGGGACATTCTAACAGACGAATCACTTCATGTAAAACACCTGAAACCTACAGGACAATCTTACAACAAGGCTTCTAAATATCTGCAAGGCGAAGCGATGTATAAAATGCGCTATGGTTTTTGGATTACTTTAATTTCTGCTATAAAATTAGCGTCGAAGAAAGGCAGCTTTAGATTATTCAAAAATTACATGGCTGGCTATTTTAAAGCTAAATCCTTAAAAACTGAATTTCTGGTTTCTAAAGATGAAGGTAAGCTTATTAGAGACTTGCGTTGGAAAGGGATAAAGTCAAAATTCAAACTATAGCTAAGTTTTAAAACTGTCTTCGACAGGCTAAAACTGACATCTCCCTAACTAAACTTATTAAAAACTCCAATTTTTATAACTGCTTGATGCTTCTATTTTGTTTTCAATAGCATCATCTAGTTCTGGGAAGAAATCTATTCCTGTTAATTTTTCAACCTCATCTACTGATACCACAAACTTATATAATGGCATATCTGAGTCATTATGATTCATCAGAAAAGCTAATACTTTCGGCTTTCCGTTGGTATTATCTAAAACAATTTTATAAAACTGATTTGGCACAGCAACACGCTCTTCGCCTATTGTTTTTAGACCGTCTTTTAAAACTCCTCCTGTAACCACAAAAACACCATCGTATTTTTTAGCCCAATACCTTACTTTCTGTTCTAATCTGTTCCATATACCAGCATTAAATTGATGTTCTTGCGGACTAATATTACTGGTTAAAAAAGTTTCATCGTGTGCAGCTTTACTAAACCTACGATCTCCTGCAGGACAAAGATGGCCTCGATCGTAACCCGATTGCTTATAATTTCTCCAATGTGCTGCTCCGCTTTTTACAGCATTATCAATTTCAAAATATGGTCGTTTGTGATTTGTAGAACTCAGATGTGAGGACTTAAGTTCATATGCTACCCACTCTGCTTGTTCGTGTGGCTCACTATACGATAATGAATAGTTTTGATGATGCACAATTTGACCTGTAGTACTAGTCGGTAAAAAGTATTCGTTGGTTTCTGTTTTGGGTTGTTTACCTTCTTCTACAATAGCCGATTTTTCTTCTGAATTTAGGTAATGCTCAAAAACATAAATAGCTATCAAAATTATGATAGCTATTATGGAATATAGTCGTTTTTTGTTCAAAATAAAGCCTAATCTATTACAAAACCTAAAGGTTGACCTGTAGCTCCATTAGGAAAACTAATCCCTAAAAGCGCAGAAATTGTTGGTGCTATATCTGGTATAACAGTTTTATTTACCGTTTCGCCATGTTTAATTCCTTTTCCGAAAAACAGTAATGGCACATGTGTGTCATAATTAAGTCCGCTACCATGTGTAGAGCCTGTTTTGCTGTAAGCAATGTGTGCTATATCATCTACAATAATAACATCACCTGAACGCTTTTGGTTAAATCCATTTTGTAACAACGCTTCAATTCCTGTTGTAAAATTAGTGCTATTCATAGTTGTTGCTGTATACACCTTTGCGATGTTTGAATAACTGATTTGCTCATCTACCAAGGCTTGTTCTACATCATGAAGATTTAAGTTTAACTCTTTAAGCTTTGCCTTATTTAAAAACACTTGGTTATTACTTATGTTTTCTACAATCTCTGTTGTACCATAAGTATCGGTTAAAAACTTATTGAATTTTTCTTTTCTAGAATTGTAGTCTAAATAGCCTGCTGGAATTTTTACGGACTGTAAATATGCTGGCACATCTACAGCGCCATGATCTGCCGTAAGAAAAACAGTGTATTCACCTTCGCCAACATTCTCGTCTAAATAATTAAAGAATCTTTCTAAATCTTTATCTAATCGAATGTATGTATCTTCTACTTCTTTTGAGTTTACACCAAAATTATGACCTACATAATCTGTTGAAGAAAAACTTACCGTTAATACATCGGTGTCATTATCCTGCCCTAAAGCTTCTCCTTCAATTGCTGCTAAAGCAAAGTCTAAGGTTAAACTATTACCATAAGCCGTCGCTTTTAACACATCGTAACCTCCATTAGTATCTTTTAGTGCTGCTAAATCGTAAGGAAATGTTGCTGTTTCTTTACCTCTAAATCCCTTTTCGTAATTATTAAGATCGCTACCACTTTCTACATAAGTCTCTATTGGTTGGTAGGTATCCCAAACTTTAAGGTAAGATTCGACAGCATCAGAGTCATTAAAATCTTCTACCCATTTTGGTAAATCATTTCTATAAAAGGTACTGGTAATCCATACTCCTTCATTCTTTCCATGAAACCAATATGCTGCATTTGCTGTATGACCTGCTGGTAAAATAGCACCTCTATCTTTTATAGCTATACCTATAGTTTTTCCACGCATTTGCGTAAATAGTCTATTCTCATCTGCAACGCTTGTGGTTAACATTCTGTGTGGAGACATTTTACCTGCCGAATGTTCGGTTCCTACAGAAGCTACAGAATCATCTTGCGCACAGTAAACAGATTCTTTAATATCTTTATCGTACCAATTGTTAGAAATAATACCATGATATTTTGGCGTAGTACCTGTATAAACTGAAGTGTGTCCAGGTCCTGTATAAGTTGGTACATAATTAAAGTGGTTATTTTTACAATTAAAACCTTCGTTAATCATACGCATAAAACCGCCATTACCAAATTTAGACTCAAAACGTGTTAAGTAGTCGTAACGCATTTGGTCCACAACGATACCTACAACTAATTTAGGTTTTGAGCTGGTTTCTTTATTTGTATTTTCAACAATACTAACCTGTGTTTTCTCTTGTGCTCCACATGAACAAAACAAGGATAATAAAACAATTAAAGTGAAGATATTTTTCATAATTAAAAAGTGCATTTTTTGAACTTCAAAAATACAGTTTTTAAGACATCTTAATTTAAATTAACATTAATAAACTCATCTTTTTTCATACTTTAGCAGTAAGAAATTCTTGCATGAAGTACCTTCATAATATTGGCGCTTATTTTATAATGATTAAAGATATTTTTCGCAAACCAACTAAATGGTCTGTGATGAAAACTTTAATTCTTAAAGACATTGACGACCTCATCATTGGTTCTCTTGGTATTGTTGCTTTCATTGGTTTTTTTGTTGGTGGAGTTGTTGCTATACAAACCTCATTAAATATTAGTAACCCATTAATACCAAAGTACCTTGTTGGTTTTGCAACAAGACAATCTATAATACTTGAATTTGCACCTACATTTATCTCTATAATTATGGCTGGTAAAGTAGGCTCATTTATTACTTCTAGCATAGGTACAATGCGCGTTACAGAGCAAATTGATGCCTTAGAAGTAATGGGAATTAATGCTATTAACTATTTAGTTTTCCCAAAGTTTATTGCGTTAACGCTATACCCTTTTGTAATTTCAATTGCCATGTTCTTAGGAATATTAGGTGGTTTAGCTGCTTGTGTTTACGGTGGCTATGGGACATTAGAAGATTATGTTACAGGTATACAAAATGATTTTATACCATTTCATATGGCATATGCATTTATAAAAACAATGGTTTTTGCATTTATTTTAGCAACCATACCTTCCTTTTATGGTTATTTTATGAAAGGCGGAGCTCTGGAAGTTGGTAAAGCCAGTACCACTTCTTTTGTGTGGACAAGTGTTGTTATTATTCTGCTAAACTTTTTATTAACCAGTTTACTTTTAGGCTAATGATAGAAGTTAAAAACTTACATAAATCGTTTGGTGATGCCCACATTTTAAAAGGTATCTCTACTACTTTTGATAAAGGCAAAACCAATCTTATTATCGGTCAAAGTGGCTCTGGAAAAACTGTTTTTTTAAAATGTTTACTTGGGTTGTTTGATTATGAAAAAGGTAGTATTGCTTATGATGGTAAAATTTTTAGCAAGTTGAGTAGAGATGAGAGAACCGAGCTTCGTTCTGAAATTGGCATGGTATTTCAAGGTAGTGCGCTTTTTGATTCAATGACTATTGCAGAAAACGTGATGTTTCCGTTACGAATGTTTACTAAACAAAGTAAGAGTGAAATGGAAGATAGAGCTGATTTTGTTTTAAAACGTGTTAACTTACCTGATGCTCATAATAAAATGCCAAGTGAAGCTTCTGGTGGTATGCAAAAACGTGTTGCCATTGCCAGAGCGATTGTAAATAACCCAAAATATTTATTTTGTGATGAACCAAATTCTGGACTAGACCCAAGAACTTCTATAGTAATAGATAACCTTATTCAGGAAATTACGGATGAATACCAAATTACAACAGTCATCAATTCACATGACATGAATTCTGTTATGGAAATTGGTGAAAAAATTGTTTTTCTTCAATATGGTCTCAAAGAATGGGAAGGCTCTAAAGACACTATTTTTAGAACAGATAACGAGGCTGTAACCAGTTTTGTTTACTCATCTGAATTATTTAAAAAAGTCCGTAGAATGTATATAGAAGAGAATCAATAACTAATCTCTTTTAATACTCACTTTATCTGTTTTTAAAGCCTGTTTCAACCAAATTAAAAGTTCGCCTTCTTTTACTAAAACCAAACTATCGTTAAGTGACTCTTTCCACTTTACGTTTGCTACAGAAAGTGTATCTACTTTAATAAAATCTTTAGACTCTAACATCTTGGCATAACCAAAATACTCTAAATCAGAAAATCTTATTTTGGCGTCCTTAGCTAAGCTGGAAAATGCTACTTCTCCAGAAGTATTTTTGGCTTCTATCTGCTGATTTAACCCTGAAACAGTTCCTTGCAGCTCTGTAATTTGCCTCTGTAATCCAGAGATAATAAGATCTTTTTTATCTAACTCATCAATAGCTCTATCGTAAGCATCAGAGAGTTTATCGAAGCTACGATTTTTATTTCCGAAAATCTCTAATTGAAAGTCTTTTAGATTTTCATATTGCTTAAGTTCGTTTTTAAGGTCAGTTTCTGTCGCTTCAGAAATTTCTCCATTAAAATAAAGTGTGATTTTTTTATCGGTATAATGCGGTATGCCTTTTTGAAACCAAAGTTCGTTATTGGTCTCTATTTCATTTTTGATGAACTTACTATAATCGTTATCATAACCACTCTGCTTTAATACTTTTAAAAATGTAATTGTAGGATACACCATCACAATTATTGCAACTAGAGCTGCAAATCTTGCTATACGCTTTCGCTTTAAAGAATTTGCATATTTAAGCATTGGAAAACGCAACACTTTGAGCACTATAAATGTTGCTAAGGCAATGAATATGGTATTGATTGTAAACAAATTCATTGCGCCTAAAAAATAAGTCCAATTAGACTTTGCCAACCCATATCCTGCTGTACACAAAGGTGGCATTAATGCTGTTGCAATCGCAACACCAAAAATTACCGATGCTATAGTTCCTTTTTTGGTTCTTGCAATAATTAAAGCCAAACCACCAAAAAAGGCAATAAGCACATCTCTAATATCTGGTTTTACGCGACCAAGTAATTCACTAGTATCTTCACTTAATGGAAAGAATTTAAAAAACAACCAAGCTGTTAATAAACTCAGTACAATCATGGTGGCTAAATTTATTAATGACTTTTTAAGGGTATCTATATCATTAATAGCAATAGACATACCAACACCAAGAATTGGTCCCATTAATGGTGAAATTAACATGGCACCAATAACCACTGCTGTAGAATCTGCGTTCAATCCTACAGAAGCAACCATTATAGAACACACCAAAATCCAAGCTGTTGCTCCTTTAAAAGATATATCTGCCTTTATGGCTTCAATTGTAGCATCTCTATCTGTATCGTCTCTAAAGTCTAAAAGCTCACTGAGAAAGTTTTTGATACTCGCAAACAAACCTTGCGCATCCTTCTTTACGGCTTCCTTTTTTTCTTCAACGGCAGCCTCCTTATTCATTTCGTTTGTTACTCTCGAGTTTTCTTCCTCAGAAAAATTGAATTTATTTTCGTTACTCATATGTTAACCATATTCTTCTCCAAAGTTGGCTTTTACATTTTGGAGTACTTTTTTAATGTCTTGTTCTTTTGCTTTAGGAAAGATAAGCAAAACTTCGTCTTTATCTACAATGATATAATCTTTTAATCCGTCAACAACAACGATTTTATCTTTTTTAGATCTAATCATATTTCCAGATGCATCTTCGGCTAATACCTTAGCGTTTACAACTGCATTATCATTGGTATCTTTATCTAATTTATCGTAAAGACTTCCCCAAGTACCAAGGTCGTTCCAATCGAAAGTTGCCGGAATTACATAGACATTGTTACTTTTCTCCATTAAAGCGTAATCTACAGATATGTTTTCTGCTTTTGGATAGTTGTCTTTTATAAAATCATCTTCAAATTCTGTGTTATACACATTATAACCACTTTCAAAAAGTTGATATAATTCTGGTTGATTTCTTTGAAACGCAGCGACTACAGATTTTACGCTCCACATAAAAATTCCTGCATTCCAAAGAAAATTACCTTGTGCTAAAAAAGATTTAGCAGTTTCGTAATCTGGTTTTTCGCGGAATTGATCAACTGACTTCACTTCGGCTACGCTCAGTGACCGTTCTTTATCAAACTCTATGTAACCGTAACCTGTATTTGGGAAGGTTGGTGTTATACCTAACGTCATCAAAGCATCGTTAGACTCACAATAATCAAAGGCTGTTTGTACATTGTTTGAAAATGCATCTTCATCCTCTATCCAGTGGTCACTTGGTGCCACAATCATTACTGCATTTTCATTTTCTTTTTGAATTTTTAGAGATGCATATAATATACAAGGAGCTGTGTTTCGCATTGCTGGCTCTAATACAACCTGACGTTTTGTAACACTTGGTAATTGTTCAAAAACCAAATCATTATAACGCTCATTGGTAAGAATAAAAATATTTTCTTCGGGAATAAGTTTTGCGAGGCGATTAAAGGTTTTTTGGATTAAGGTATCACCTGTTCCTAACATATCATGAAATTGTTTAGGAAAGTTCTGTGTACTTACTGGCCAAAATCTTGAGCCTACTCCACCTGCCATTAAAATGGCGTAATAATTTTTGTTTTTCATTTGTCTAGTATTTCTACTTCTGCATTTGGATTAAACAAATATAGTTTACCTGTTTTTACCTCAACACATTCTATTCGTTTTCTTCTTGTATTTCCTTTTTTAAATACTCTACCATTATAGAGTTTAAAAGTTGTGCCCAAAGGTACTTCAAAAACGTAGGTTTTATCTTCACCTTCGTCGAATCGCTTCAATGCTAAGGCGAGTTGCGTATCTGTGTCGCTAGATGCTTTTGGGTTTCTAAAGTGCTTAGCAAGTAAAGGTAATAACTCTACAGGAAAGACTTCTGGTCTTAAAAATGGCAACATTAAATGCTGAAAGGTCAGCTTCCATTCTTTACCATGTGGTTTTATGAATCGTCCAAATTTGGTGAATGCTTCGAAGTGAGCAATTTCATGAACGAGTGTAATTAAAAAACGATAAGCATTTAAATTCGCATTTACAGTAATCTGATGCTTACCATTCGGCAATTGCCTGTAATCACCATGTTTGGTCTTACGTTCTTGTTTTACTTTAACCACCAAATTATCCTTTGCCAGTAAGGCTTTAACCTGAGCTTGGGCTTGCTCTGGAATAAACTCTAAAAGTTGATCTTGCATTAAAACAAAAGTAGTGGATTTAATGTTTTTATAAAATCAATAAAATAAAAAGCACTCCATTTTAGAGAAGTGCTTTTTCTATTTTTATAGAATGATATTTTCTTGGTTTTATTCTTACAGTTTTTCTGAGAGTAATTCTGCGGTTTCTATCATGCTTACAAATTCACTTCTATAACCGTTTGCATCCTTTCCTTTTGAATTAATTGCTAATTTTTTAGCGAGTTCATACGTCATTTCTCCTTTATATTTTGAATCTCTTAGCAAAAGTCCTAAACCTGCAACAGCTGAAGAAAATCTAAAATTATCTGATGTTGATTCCAGCGTCAAGCCTTCATCTGTAATAGTTTTTGTTATTAATAAACTCTTATCCTCTTTTGGTTTCTTATACCTGAATTTAATGGTTAGTATTTCATCATTTTCTGAAGAATTTACTATTTCTGTTCTTTGATATTTTAAATCATCATGTTTCCTTACAGATTCTTCTGAATTTACCGGTACAACTTCGTACAATGCTGTTACTGTATGACCTGCACCTAACTCACCTGCATCCTTTTTATCATCGTTAAAGTCTTCATTATTCATTACTCTGTTTTCGTAACCAATTAGTCGATATGCTTTTATTTGATTAGGATTAAATTCAATTTGAATTTTTACATCTTTAGCTATCGTAAACATATTGGCTCTCATCTCTGTAGAAAACACCTTTTTGGCTTCCTTGATATTGTCTATGTAAAAGTAATTTCCGTTTCCTGCATTACTAATCTGCTCCATTCTACCATCTTTATAATTTCCCATTCCGAAACCACATATCGTTAAAAAAATATCTTCTTTGCGCTTATCCTCTATCAATCTCACCAATTCTGAACTTGAGGAAACTCCAACATTAAAATCTCCATCTGTTGCTAAGATGACTCTGTTATTTCCATCTTCAAATAAATTCTCTTTTGCAATTTTATAAGCCAACTGAATACCTTGACCTCCTGCGGTAGAACCACCAGACTCAATCCTGTCTAAGGCTTCAACTATTTCTTCTTTGTTAGAAACTTTGGTAGAAGGCAAAACAACACCTGCCGAACCTGCATAAGCAACAATAGCAATTCTATCGTTAGCATTTAGTTCATTAATTAGCAACTTTAAAGCTTTCTTTAGCAATGGCAATTTATTGTTGTCGCTCATGGAACCAGAGGCATCTATTAAAAATACCAAATTGCTTGGTTTTAAATCGTTGTAGTCTAATGATTTTCCTTGCAATCCTATATGCACTAACTTATGCTTAGTATTCCATGGACAATCTGCAACTTCATTAGAAAAGGAAAAGGGATGCTCATCTTTAGGTTGTGGATAATCGTAATTAAAATAATTTATCATCTCCTCAATCCTCACTGCATCTTTTGGTGGTAATTGATTGTTCGATAAAAAACGTCTCACGTTACTATAAGATGCATTATCTACATCTATAGAAAATGTGGATAAAGGATTCTGAATTGCATTTTTAAAGTCGTTTTCGTAAATACGATCATATTCCTCTGTGTTGTGTTCTAGAACAACTTCTTCCTCAGTTGCTTCGTATAATTCTACTGCTTCAATTTCGTATAGGTCATTTTTTGCTTTTCCTGAATGTACTTCGCATGCGTTGTTTAGCAATAGTATTGACAATACTACTGATAATTTAATTAGAAATTTAGATGATTTTGCCTTCATAATTTTATATTTTTAATCGTTATAAGAGCAAACCTATAATTCATTAACACCTATCTTTTGAAAAACACTTGTATATCTTTTGTAAACAGTTTACAACCTATATACAACTGGTTTTTAATCTCTTAAATTAATTTTGAATTTAGAAGAACAACATATTTTCTCTCAGCTAAAACTAGCCATAGCTTCAAAGTTTTTAGAAAACAATAGTGCTTCTAAAACAATTGAAGACTGGAAAGGAGATGATATTGTAGCTTTTCAGGAAGATTTATTTAGTAAAGTAAAAGCAAGAGTTAGCGAAAAATGGTTTTATACTTATATAAAGAATGAAGCCAAAAAATTACCCAGAATTGACATGCTCAACCTACTTAGCAATTATGTTGGCTATCAAAACTGGAATGATTTTAAAGCAAATCATAAAACCGCTTCGCAAACTAAGACTCATAAAAAAGCTTTCTCAAAATATCTGTGGTTACTTTTAATAGCGCCATGTGCATTGCTTGCTTTTTCTATTATTAACACGAGCTACAATTATGAATTTTGTTTTCACGATTCAATAAAAAATGAACCTATAAAAAGTATAATTTTAAATATTAAAGTTTTAAAAAATGGACAATCTCCAATACATCAACATACAGATTCTTTGGGTTGTTTTAATTATGAAGCTGATGAAAAAGAAATAAAGTTTATTGTAGAATCGCCTTATTACAAAACGGATACTATTGTAAGAAAACATAATTCTGGTAAAAACAAAATTATAAAACTAAAGACTGATGACTATGCTTTAATGCTGAATTACTACACCAATAAAAACATTAAAGAATGGAAAAAGCATAGAGAAAAACTGAATACTATTTTTAGTGACGATGCTGAAATATATCAGTTTTTTGAGGATAGTGATTTTGTAGAAATTTATTCTAAACAAGAGTTTATTCAGA
The DNA here is from genome assembly GCA_002722255.1 of Winogradskyella sp. Taxonomy (GTDB): domain Bacteria; phylum Bacteroidota; class Bacteroidia; order Flavobacteriales; family Flavobacteriaceae; genus Winogradskyella; species Winogradskyella poriferorum. Next base: position 155,429 of record PBLD01000009.1, read on the forward strand.
AATTAACAATACCAACCCGAAGCTTAAAAGGGATGAAAATTTTAGAGAAAAAGGAAATAGATGGAAAGATTGTTAAGCTAAAATTTATAATCAATTAGACATGAATTTAAAGCTAAAACATATCACATTATTTATAGTAAGCATACTTTTTGCTGGCTGTGCGATGGAAAACAAAAAAGCAAAAAATGAAAGCTATGATGTATTTGCAACGGAAGAGGCTGAAGCTTCAGAAGAAGTCGAGGCTTTAGAAGAAGTTGCTGCAGATGCTGAATATGAGTTTAGCAATCAGCTTGTAAACCAAAAACTGCAGGACTTCTACGACTTATTAGCTTTGCAAAGCGAACACCCAGAGTTTAACAGCGAAGTATCAAAACAGCTAAAAAACTTCACAAACGACTCCATCAACAAATATAAAACCGATGATTTTTTCATCATAAAAAATATCAAACAAATAGGTGATGTTGTATTTGTAAATGATAGCGTTCAGAAAATAAAGCTATCTTATGATAAGGTATCCGACAAAACTAAAATTACGGATACCATTAATGCGATTATAACTAAAAAACAGATTAAAGTAGATAATGAAACTTTCATTTCTAATAAAATTCAGTTTTCTAAAAATTAATTTTTAATTATCCTTTATCACACTCTAATTACCTAAGGTTCATCATCTATAAATAATTGAAAATCACAAAAAAATCCTTTAAATTAGTATCATAGATTATTACAAATAAAGCATTTCAAACTTAGACTATGGCATTTATCGATTATTATAAAATATTGGGAGTTGATAAAAATGCATCAGAAGCTGAAATCAAAAAGGCCTACAGAAAAATGGCCAGAAAATACCATCCAGACCTTAATCCGAACGACAAGGAGGCCGAACAAAAATTTAAGCAACTTAACGAAGCTAATGAGGTATTAAGCAATCCTGAGTTTAGAAAAAAATATGATAAATACGGCGAGCACTGGAAGGATGGAGAAGCTTATGAAAAAGCAAAACAGCAACAAAAGCAATCGCAAAGACAACATCAACGTTCTTCTGGATATGAAGATTTTGGTAATGGCGCAGAGTATTCAGATTTTTTTGAATCTATGTTTGGAGGAAACTTCTCTGGTGGAAATCGTGGCAGAAATGTAAAATTCAGAGGTCAGGATTTTAATGCTCAATTACATTTAAATTTAAGAGACGTTTACACAACTCAAAAACAGGTGTTGACCGTAAATGGTAAAAACATAAGACTAAGCATTCCTGCTGGTGTTACTAACGGCCAAATTATTAAAATTAAAGGTAAAGGTGGAAAAGGTATAAATGGTGGACCTGATGGTGATTTGTATATTGAATTCATTATAGAAAACAACACATCCTTTAAACGCGATGGTGTAAATCTATACAAAACAGTTGATTTAGATCTTTATACTGCTGTTTTAGGCGGTGAAATTACCATAGAAACATTTAATGGAAAAGCTAAGCTAAAAGTAAAACCACATACCCAAAACGGCACACAAGTAAAGCTAAAGGGAAAAGGCTTTCCAAAATATAAAAAAGAAGAAGAACATGGTGATTTGTATATCACATACAATGTAAAATTACCAGATCGACTAAGCGACAAAGAAAAAGCACTTTTTGAAGAATTGGCAAAATTACAATAGCAAATGAAAACAACACACTACATTACTGTAACAGATCTTTGTACCCATTACAAAATGGAAATGTCGTTTTTTGATGGCTTAAAGGATTATGGATTGATTGAAATCATTTCCGTAGAAAAAACCGAGTGCATCCATCAGGATTATATTGCCGATTTAGAGAGAATGATCCGTTTACACAAAGATCTTAAGCTCAATTTTGAAGGTATTGATACCGTATTAAATCTTTTGAATAAAATTGACAGCTTACAACAAGAACTTAACACTACTAAAAACAGACTACAAAGATTTGAAGATTTCTAAATAATATTAAGGTGTAGAATTAGAAACCTGAAGCACTTTGCCGTTGTAGTATTTATTGCCTTTGAGTGAAAAGTCAAAAATATATTCTGCCATTTCTAAAGCTGTTGTTGGTGCCTGATACTCTGGAAAAGCCTCCTTTAACATCTCTGTTTGTACTGCACCTAATGCCAAAACATTAAATTGAGGGCCTGTTTCTTTATACTCTTCAGCAAGCAACTCTGTCAACGTAATTACAGCTCCTTTGCTAGAACTATAAGCAGAAAGCCCGGCAAATTTCATACTTCCTTGTATGCCTCCCATACTACTTATGGTTACCACATGACCATCTTGTTTCATATAAGGCAGTACAATTCGAGTCATTTCTGACACACCAAATACATTTGTTCTATATACGTTTTCAAAATCTTGAAAAGTAGTTTCAGAAAAAGGTTTATTTAGTAGAGTACCTGCATTATTAATCAGGATATCTACATGCTTCCATTCTGATTTTATGAATTTTTCAACTTTTATATAGTCTTCACTATTACATAGATCAAATGCCAAAGATGTTATATTTTCAAAATGTAAATTATTAACGGGTTGGGCATTTCTTGATAGCGCTAATACATTATGTCCTTGATTGGCGAAAAGATGTACCATTTCAAAACCTATACCTCTACTCGTTCCTGTTATAATTATATTTTTACTCTTCATTTAATACAACTTCTTTTGTATTAGAATTCATCATACCTTCTAAAGCAGGTATCATTTTATTGATAAAATTGGCCATATGTTCATAATCCATTTTATCAGCTTCATCATCTACGTGATGATAGTATTCAAAATTCGTGAAATCGAATGTTGAGATCGCATGCGCAGGAATATTCAATTCTTTGAAAAACGGAAAATTATCTGATCTATAAAACAACTGAAAATCTTTTGCCTTTGGAAAAAACCCAATGATTTCTTCACCAGCATATTTATTAAGTGTAGGTGCAAAATTAGAGCGATCATAACCACTCATATAAGCCATTGACTTATCTTCTGCTCTTGGCACTCCGATCATCTCAAAGTTTATCATGGTATATGCATTTAAACCTGCCTCCTTAAGTTTTGATGCTAGATGTGCAGAACCTTTAAGCCCCATTTCTTCAGCATCATATAACGTGATTAAAATACTTCGCTTATTACTTTTAGACTTAGAAAAATATCTTCCAAACTCCATTGCCGCAATAGTACCTGAGGCATCATCATTAGCACCATTTGCAATACTGTCTCCTTCTACAGTTTTTCCTTTTCCTATATGATCGTAATGACCTCCAAGTATTATAAACTCATTTTTTAGTTGATCATCAGTACCTTCAATCACGCCGACAATATTATAACCGTCTATTTCACCTAGCTTAAAGCTATCTCTATAGGTTTCAAAATAGGGTTTTATTCCATTCTTTTTAAAGTAGTTTTCAATGTAAACAGCAGCTTTTTCAATACCCTTACTCCCTGTTGCTCTGCCTCCTAATTCATCTGAAGCCAAATAATCCATGCTCACTTTTACATCTTGTGATGTTATGGTAATTTTCTCCACAGCATCTTCTTTACCCACAGAGGTGTTTTGCTTTGTACCACATGCTGTTACTAACAACAAACCAAGTACAGATAATACAAATTTCATACTAATTTTGGTTTTGAGTTTAAAGATAAAAAAACCTGATTTGAAACATATCAAATCAGGTCTTAAAATTATGATGAGATTCTGAAACAACACTTCGACTTCGCTCAGTGAACAACGCTTAGTGTGATGATTCAGAATAACAAGTTGAATTACACCAGCATTGTTACCGGATTTTCTATATATCCTTTTAATGTTTGAAGGAATTGTGCGCCAGTAGCACCATCTACGGTTCTATGATCACATGCCATAGTTAACTTCATCGTGTTACCTGGTACAACTTGTCCGTTTTTAACAACTGGTTTTGAAACAATTGATCCAACAGATAATATTGCTGAGTTTGGCTGGTTGATAATAGATGTAAAACTCTCAATACCAAACATACCTAAGTTAGAAATCGTAAAGGTACTGCCTTCCATCTCATCTAAAGTCAGCTTCCTATTTCTTGCTTTACCAGCATACTCTTTTACCGCAGCACCTATTTGAGTTAGACTTTGCTCGTTAGCAAATTTTACAACAGGTACCACCAAACCGTCTGGCACTGCTACAGCCACACCAATATGTACATGGTTGTTTAACTTCATTCTATCGTCAAACCATTGAGAATTTACTTGTGGATGCTGCTTTAATGCTAACGCACAAGCTTTTACAATCATATCATTATAAGATATTTTTGTATCTGGTAACGAATTGTACTGAGCTCTAAACGCAATTGCATTTTCCATATCAAACTCCACATTTAAATAGTAATGTGGTGCCGTAAACTTAGACTTCGCTAAATTCTTAGCAATCGCTTTACGCATGTTAGAGTTTGGTACTTCATCAAAATCTTCTGTACCAGTCGGTACAAATTTACCCACAGAAGCCGAAGCTTGTGATGGTGTAAAGTTCTCAATATCTCTTTTTACAATTCTACCATTTTCACCTGACCCTTTTACCTGAGAAAGATTAATACCTTTTTCTTCAGCCATTTTCTTAGCTAAAGGTGAAGCAAAAATTCTTCCTCCAGATGAAGAAACATCAGCTGTTGATGCACTAGCTGTTGTAGATTTTTCTTCTGCTTTCTTAGGTTCTTCTTTCTTTTCTTCTTTAGGTGCAGCTTTCGTTTCGGTCTTAGGCTCTGATTTAGATTCTGAACCACCAACTTTAAAGTTTTTTGCCACACCAGACACATCTGTACCAGCAGGACCAATAATAGCTAATAAAGCATCTACTTTTGCAGATTCACCTTCTTCTAAACCAATATGTAAAAGGGTTCCTGATTGAAAAGATTCAAACTCCATAGTAGCTTTATCAGTTTCAATTTCAGCAAGGATATCACCTTCTTCTACCTCATCACCAACTTTCTTTAACCATGTTGCCACGGTTCCTTCTTCCATTGTATCACTTAAACGAGGCATCGTTACAACAGTAACGCCTTCCGGCAATTCTTCTGAACTTTCAGCTTCTTCTGTGTCTTCTTTTTTATCTTCAGTGTTTTCTTCAGACTTGGTTTCTTCTTTGGCTGAAGAACTTCCATTTAATAAATCCGAAATATCTTCTCCTTCTTCACCAATAATAGCTAAAAGCGAATCTACTTTAGCCGTTTCACCTTCTTGAATACCGATATGAAGCAATGTTCCTTCATTAAAAGACTCAAACTCCATTGTAGCCTTATCGGTTTCAATTTCAGCTAAAATATCTCCTTCTTCAACCTTGTCGCCAACTTGCTTTAACCAAGTTGCAACTGTTCCTTCTTCCATTGTATCGCTTAAACGCGGCATATTTATTACTTCTGCCATAGCTTATAATTTGTGTTGAATAAATGGGTAATCTTCTTGTTCGTACACTGCGTCGTACATTACATTTTTATCTGGATATGGAGATTCTTCAGCGAATTTCTCACACTCAGACACTAGACTTTTTACACGCTTATCAATTACCTTAATCTCTTCTTCTGTAGCGTATTTTTCTTCTAGTATAATGTCTTTTACCTGAGTAATAGGATCTATCTTTTTATACTCTTCGACTTCATCTTTTGTTCTGTAGTGCTGAGCATCAGACATTGAGTGTCCTCTATATCTATATGTTTTTACTTCTAAGAATGAAGGTCCGCCTCCTTTTCTTGCGCGTTGAATTGCTTCATCAAAAGCTTCGGCCACTTTAATAGGATTCATTCCGTCTACTGGACCTGATGGCATTTCATAACCTAGACCCAGCTTCCAAATGTCTGTATGGTTTGCTGTGCGTTCTACAGAAGTTCCCATGGCATAACCATTGTTTTCACAAACGAATACTACCGGTAAATTCCATAACATTGCTAGGTTGAATGTTTCGTGCAAAGATCCTTGTCTTGCAGCACCATCACCAAAACAACAAATAGTCACAGCATCACTACCATGATATTTATCTCCAAAAGCAATACCAGCTCCTAATGGAATTTGGCCACCAACAATACCATGACCTCCATAAAAACGGTGTTCTTTAGAGAAAATATGCATAGAACCACCTAAACCTTGTGATGTTCCTGTAGCTTTACCATACAATTCAGCCATAACACGTTTTGGATCTACTCCCATTCCTATTGGCTGAACATGATTACGATAAGCAGTAATCATTTTGTCTTTAGTTAAATCCATTGCATGAAGTGCTCCTGCTAATACAGCCTCTTGACCATTGTATAAGTGAAGAAATCCTCTTACTTTTTGTTGAATATATACTGCGGCAAGTTTATCCTCAAACTTTCGCCAAAATAACATATCCTCGTACCATTTAAGGTAAACTTCTTTGGTGATTTTTTGCATTTTTTGATTCGTTCTATTTAATCCGAATAACAAAAATAACATATTAGTTAGTAACCAAAAAACTGAAAATTGTAAAATTTGTTACGAAATCGTTATAGGAAACCTCTATCGAATGCAAGAGGTAATAAATTTGACAGCGAGTTAGATTTTATAACCTTCCCTGTAGCACCCATAAAGTAAATTTCTATTGGCTGCTCTTGTTTAATCTCATATTCTGAAATAGCCTGTCTACAGGCTCCACATGGTGGAATTGGAGAATCTGTAATTTGATTTTGAGATGATGCCGTTATTGCCATTTTTAAAATCTTAGAAGCAGGGTGCTTTGCACCAGCAAAATAAATAGCTGTACGCTCTGCACACAAGCCTGAAGGATAAGAAGCATTCTCTTGATTACTTCCTATTATCACTTCATTATTATCTAAAAGGATTGCAGCACCAACTTTAAATTTTGAGTATGGCGCATATGCTTTTTCTCTAGTTTCAATAGCAGATTGCATTAATTGCTGAATATCATCTGGAAGTTCACTCAAGTCTTCGTAAACAGTAAACATTGATTCAATCTTAACTTCCTTCATACTCAAAAACTATTGTTTCAAAAACTATTGCTTTTGAAACAATAGTTTTTGAAAATCTTTTTATTTATATATTCTAATATTCGTCATACTCACCAGCACCAAAATTAAATGTCAGTGAAAAACGTAATGTATTTTCTAACGGACTCTGAATCCTTGATGCTGAAAACAAATATGATAAATCGATATTTATTGTAGTGTATTTAAAACCTGCACCTAATGCAAAAAACTTACGAGCACCCTTATCTTCTGCTTCATTAAAATAACCTGCTCTTAAGGCAAAATTTTCTTGATACGTATACTCAGCACCTAATGCCCAAGTAAACTCTCTAAGCTCTTCACTAAAACCACCTGGTGCATCACCAAAGGATTGAAAAACTCCATTTAAGAAACTAACATCATTATCTTGTCCTTCAATTATAACATCCTCTTGTGATGCTGCTTCTTGCTCTTCAGTTTGAAAATCGCCATCAGCCTCATTAAAAATACCGTCGCCATTTGCATCTGTAAAAACTATTCTATCACCTAATTTTGGTGGTGTTGGCACTAATAATTTAGAAACNTCNGCAGTNACTCCTAATTTNCTNTACTCATCNAAAATAAAATCGAAACCNGCACCTAATCTTAAATTNGTNGGCTGNAANTTTTCTCTACCACCATCATCNTATTTNAANTTNGGNCCTAANTTTTGAATTGCAAAACCTGCTCTCCAACGNCCNTTNAAATCATTATANGCNTCTTCCTCACTNTGATAATACCCNGTGATATCNGCNNNAAAANTANTTGCNGNATNNGCATTAGGNTCTACTTGANNNATTCTTAANTCTGANCTCATNTANCNNACAGCAACAGCCATNGANAATTGATCNGCNANTCTTAAAGTATAAGCCACATCNGCNGTAAATTCATTNGGNTTTACATTNNNNCCNGGATCATNTTCACTNTGNGTTAAGAGANTATCTCACNTAANCTAAAATATTTAAAACTNGCNGANANAGCACTNTATTCATTTAGTCTATTAAANTAAGNNACATANCCNANNGANATNTCATTNACNANNTTNCTNAAATANGGAGTNTAACTTAAACTNANNCCNGATTTNGCNTCTGAAAACNCATATTTTGCAGGNTTNNANTGTTGNGAANANNCATCNANAGANGTTGCCACNCCNATATCTCCCATANCNGCAGANCTTGCNTCNGGAGCTATAAGCATAAANGGNANTCCTGTNGTTATNACTCTACTATCNGTANNNTTNGGTATNATTTGNNNNGNNTCTTGTGCAAATAAGCNAGNCNTAANGTTANNAAAGCGATAAGGGTTATTGNGTATTTCTTCATGTTCATAATTAGGTTATTAGTACNAANNANNTAGNACTAATTCGTTAGCAAATATAANTTATTATTATAGTATGACAAGTTTTTGAATTTTTTCAACTTGNTTATTTAAACGGNTAGATTTCACTTTTAGTTTATAGACATAGACTCCTTTTCCGATTTTATCNCCAAAATCNTCTCTNCCATCCCATACAATACTACGNGATAATGANGATGNNCCACTACCACANCANTCATCTGCACTTGTTTGNCCATTNATGGTTCTTACNAGTTTTCCTGANACNGTNAATATNTGAACAGAAACATCTAANGGCTCNGANCTATTATGATTAAACCAAAACTCNGTATAATTAACAAATGGNTTNGGATAATTAAGTACATTTTTNANNACTAATTCNTCATCNTTATCANANACAGTNAANTGAATNTCAGNTGNNGANGANTTATTNTANNNNTCCCAAGCTTTTAANGTNAGNGTATGNAANCCNGGTTCTAAATCTCTNAATGGGTANGNNACTGTGCCNTTTGTANANTCATCAACNTCTGCCTGATANTANTCNTTTAANACTANAGGATTTGTCTCNTCTCCATCAATAATTGCTGTAATATCGTGACCTATACCACTTGCTGTATTTATACCATTATCATCTTGAAGTTTTGCCAGTAAACTTGGAGACTCATTTGTAACCCCTCCTGAAACAAAATTTTCGTCATTCATATATAAATTGATTACTGGACCAATATTATCTTCTGGTGCATCTTCATTAATGCCACCAACTTTGATATCAAAATTTGCACCTGTTTGATCAGATAATCCGTTATCTGTTTGAGCATAAAAGCTAACTTTTCCATTTCCGACTGGAATACCAATATCTCTTGGCACGACAAAATCGAACTCAAACTGTCCATTTTCTACCGTTGCTTGACCTTTAAAAATGACTTCACCTAATGTGATAAAATCTAAAATTATTGGACCATTATTATCTGTAACACCATCATTAGCTAAGGTCTGTCTATCTATTTGTTTATCAAAAATAGTAGCCGTTAGTGTACCATTATAATTTGATAATAGATTACCGTTAATATCTACAACTTCACCAGCCATCTTTGTGTAACTTAGAGCCTTTAACGTGTCAATAGGCTGTGTAATATCTACATCGTTAACTTTAGTTAATTTAATATCTGGTTTTGGAAATGCCAGTTTCATTGCAGGATCGCCTATCAGAAATATTAATCGTTTCTGAGTAATCCCAGCAATACTATTGTCTATTTTTGTTCTTCTTAATACTTCAGCTACCGAAGGGTATTCATTGTTGTTAAAAGCAAATAAATAATCATTAAACACTTCATTATAAGATACTCCAACAGTAACAAAAATTTGCCGTGTAGAAGTAACAAGTCCTATTGCACCACCATTTTTATTCCAAAAAGTAAACTCACCTGCTGTATCTCTGTTTGGATCATCAAACTTGGTATATTCGCAAGTTATTGTTACAAATAAATTAAACTTACAGATATTGTTAACTTCCTGAGCGTCGAACTTATCGAAAATACGCTCCTTTGCTAAACCATCCTCACCACCATGCCCAAAATAATTAACCACTAAAGCTCCAACTTCAATGACGTCTTTAATGGCTTTGTTTACCTTAGGGTAACGATTACCTGCGGCAGAAGATTCTTGTTCAAAAGCATCGGCATGAATTTTTATAACATTCATAAAAGGATTTTCTGCTTTTATTTCCTCTCCAATGCCATCGGTTGTTTCTTGCAGAATTCTTTCCCATTGCGCATCGACATCATCAGAAATAAGCAATACATTATTTCTCCAATTTCCATAAGCTTCAGGTTGATAATAGGCTTCTATTTTATCTACCATCTCCTTGGCGCGTTGCAGGTCTTCAGCTAAAATTCGCCCAACTGCAACATCCATTCTATCCGAATTACCCATACCTCCTTCATTATCATCTAACATCACATAAAAATCATCTGAAACAAAAGAATTTGTAAGACTAAAACTATCTCTAGAATACCAAGAAGGCACTAAGTTTGTATTGTTTCTTACTCTATCTTTGTAGTCATAAGAACCCTCACCAAACAAGCATACATATTTTAACCTATTGCTCGGCACACTAGCATTGTCGTAAACATATTTTATAAAATTTCTTAAGGCTGCTATGTCTTGACTCCCAGAACTAAACTCATTATAAATAGTTTGAAGATCTACAACCTTAACATTAAGGTTATATTGATTTCTGTTAATTTGAGCCAAACGTTCTGCTTGAGACATAAGTTCTGCAGGTGTTAGTATAATGTAATCCACATCTTCAAAAGCACCTTGGTTATTGAGAAATATTGTCCCTTTTAAATTCTGATTTGCTACACTAGATCTCGATTCTTTTTTTGGTTGTAATGCGTTTGAAGTAGAAAAAGCGATATAAGTGCGTTCTTCACCTGAAACAGCCTTAAAACTTAAGTTGCTTAATCCTTCGGGATTTAAAGTGTTAGAAACATTAAACCTATCTGTTATATCCCATATTTCATGAACACCTGAAGCATTTGACAAATTGTACTCCACAATACCTGGAGTAATAGCCACATCATTATTTTTAAATACCAATTGATCTCCTGCGTATGCCAAATCTCTTGTGGCTTCAATATTGATATAATCTAAATAGGCATTTGCAGACGGATTACCATTATTATTATAATCTAAGGTTACTCTTATTGCATCTGATGACATATTTAAATCACCTCCATAGGCATTTGCGGTACCCAACACAGATCCAGGAGTAATAACACCCAAACCAAGACTAGAAATAAGGTTTCCGTTTATTGTAATGCCCATTGTAGTACCATCGGTTTCTGAAACTGAACCTACTGCGATATCGAATCGTACAGGTTCACTAGTTACTAAATTCGGAAATTGAAAATCATAAACACGCTGATTTTCAACACCAAAAGCATCACCAAACCAACGTCTACCTAATTTGGCTAAATTATGCTCATCTACTTCATAAAACTGATAATCTTGAAAGGTATTGATTTGTATATCTGCTGCTGCATCTATACTTGGCATTTGCTGAATTCTTTTACCGTTACCAGAACTAATATTTACATAATAATANGTCTTGTCTGTGTATAAGTTTAANTTTGTTTGACTCTCNTNNCTATATGTTTTAGGNCCTTCNCCATAAAATAAGATGTAATCACCATTATCAAAACTTCCATCATCTTCACCAACAAATTTTACAGCGTTTTCTACCAAATCAAAAGGATAATTAGCAGAATTTAATAATGGCAACATCCTTCCTCCATTGCCATATATTTTAATATTTCGAGGATCTACAGAATTTGTATTTATTCCTAAACTGCTTAGAAATCCTTTTGACAACCGAAAAACACCAGACTCNTCTATATAAAACCTATACCANTCNCCAGAACTTAGTACAGAGTTTATAATNNCTGATTTTGCTACAGCCTGAGATCTATTAGCTGTAGTATTATAATTTATAGTGAAGGATTTAATCTTTTTATAAATACCTCTATCCTTAACAATAGGACTTATTTGAAAATAATATCCACGTTTGTCTCTTGCTTTGATATTGTAAAAATTAAATTTTACCGAATTTGGAACAAGATCAGTACTTAAGTTTTTAAGGCTACTTTGAGTAATCGTTTCGTAAACAACATTAGATAAGGTAACCGAATTTTCATCTACAAAACCTCTGTNTNCNTCCCATTGAGAAAAAAANANCAAACCATTTTTGTCGTCATAACTAAAATGTTTNTCATCAAATCCTGGGATNGTTATCTTACCATATTCTGTTTCTAAAACCTTATCACCATTCCATTCAATATTAAATTGTTTTTGTTGCCCAAAAGCGAACAAACCGAACATTATTAGAACAAAAACAGAGCAATTTTTCATTTAAGTTTTTTATGATTTAAAAGCCTTATATTCTCAAAAGCAAATACCACTAACCTGATATTGTATAAAATACAGTTGAATAACGGTTAATTTATAGGCTTATTATGGTACTTCAATTTTTATTTCAAAAATACAACAATAATTTATTTTAGTAATCGTTATTAAAGAGCAAAACACATCGTTAAATCGACCAAAAATCCGTTATTGTGTTCAAAAAAAAGGATGAAATGCATATTTTTTTGAATTTTCAAGCAAAAAAAAGTTGTTGGTTTACCTTTAATTGTTATATTGCGGAACTAAAAATTCAACGAGCTTACTTAAACATATGGATATGAAAAATGTCTCAAACCTAAAATTTTTAATTGCACTGACGCTTTGCGCTAGTATTGTTAGTTGTAAACGTAACTCTAACTCAGGCAATGTAGATAGTGCTACAGGATGGAAAATCAACGATAAGAATGGTGGTTTTCAGTACAACACCAGCTTTAAAGAACAAGAAACACCTCCTGGTACGGCATTTGTTGAAGGTGGAACTTTCACTATGGGTAAAGTACAAGATGACCCAATGCACGATTGGAACAATACACCAAACCAACAGCACATTCAATCTTTTTATATGGACGAAGCCGAGGTTACTAACGTAAATTATCTTTATTACCTATACTATCTAAAAAGTGTATATCCACCAGACGATCCTAACTATGCTCTTATATATAAAGGAGCACTTCCTGATACTTTGGTATGGAGAAATCGTTTAGGTTATAACGAAATGATGACAGAAAACTATTTACGTCATCCTGGTTATGCTAATTATCCTGTTGTTGGTGTTAGCTGGATTCAAGCTGTTGAATATGCAAACTGGAGATCTAACCGTGTAGCTGAAATGTCATTACAAGATGCTGGTTACATTAAAAGAGATGCTCATTTAACAGACTTAAATGCAGAAAGTACTTTTGATGTAGATACATATATCAACGCACCAACTGAAACATATGGTGGTAATTCTGAAGTTTTAGAAGGTGGCAAAAGAAGACAACAAACAGACGCTGAAGGAAATCCAATTAATGTTTATGCTAACAGAGAAACGGGATTAATTCCTGTAAAATACAGACTACCAACCGAAGCCGAATGGGAATATGCTGCTCTAGGTATGAGCGAATTAAGAAGCTATAACGTATATAGAGGTCGTAAGAAATATCCTTGGGATGGACAATATACAAGATCTGGTAAGCGTGTAAATCGTGGAGATCAAATGGCTAACTTTAAGCAAGGTAAAGGTGACTATGGTGGAATAGCAGGATGGTCTGATGATGGCGCTGATATTACCGCTGAAGTAAAGTCTTACGAGCCTAACGACTATGGTCTTTATGATATGGCTGGTAACGTTGCAGAATGGGTAGCAGATGTTTATCGTCCTATCGTGGATGACGAGTTTAATGACTTTAACTACTATAGAGGTAATGTTTACACAAAGAATGCCTTGAATGAAGATGGTACCGTAAAAATTGTCGAAGTAGATGAAATAGTTTACGACACATTAAGTAACGGTAAAATAATAGCTCGTAATCTTCCAGGAGAAATTGCAAAAGTACCTGTTGATGATGAAGATACATACTTAAGAACGCAGTTTGACAAGAGTGACAACAGAAACTTTAGAGATGGAGACAAGCGCTCCTCGCGTTTATACAGAAATAGTTTTGATGAAGGTGATGACAGAGTTGATGTTACAGGAAAAATGTATAACTCACCTAAGCACACTGTAGAGGTAGATTCTGCAAATGGTGGACTTATTAGACAATACGATAAGTCTAACAGCAGAACATCTTTAATCAATGATGAAGTAAGAGTTTATAAAGGTGGTTCTTGGAGAGATAGAGCATACTGGATAGATCCTGCTCAACGTCGTTATTTCCCTCAAGATATGGCAACAGACTATATTGGGTTTAGATGTGCAGTTTCTAGAGTAGGTTCAAAATCTGTAAAATCTCAAAAGAAACGTAACTAAATTAGACATTAAATAATATTAAAAAAGTCCTGATAAATTTATCAGGACTTTTTTATTTTTAGACTTATGGAAATAGCATCAATTTATAAAAAGTTTGAAGCCTGTGCTTCTGTATCTACCGATACCAGAAAGATTAATAAAAATGACATGTACTTCGCCTTAAAAGGCGATAATTTTGATGGCAATAAGTTTGTAAAACAAGCTTTTGAAAGTGGTGCAAAATACTGTGTCATCGATGATAAAAATACAGCAACGACCGACAACTGCATATTAGTAGATAATGTATTAACAACGCTTCAAGATTTGGCTAATTATCATCGAAATGTAATTAATGTTCCTATAATATCTTTAACGGGAAGTAACGGCAAAACAACAACAAAAGAATTAATTAAAGCCGTGCTTAATACCAAATTCAATGTTAATGCTACAAAAGGTAACCTCAACAATCATATAGGAGTACCACTAACCTTATTATCGTTTACAAAGGACTTAGATTTTGGCATTGTTGAAATGGGTGCCAACCATCAAAAAGAAATTGAATTTTTGTGCACCATTGCGGAACCCGATTTTGGATTAATCACAAATTTTGGAAAAGCACACCTTGAAGGATTTGGTGGGGAAGAAGGCGTTATTAAAGGTAAATCTGAATTGTATGATTATATAAAAGCAAATGAAAAAATCGCTTTTATAAACTCGGATGACACCAAACAAGTAAAGCAGATTAGTAATTATCAGAATATCATAACATTTGGTAAAGCCAAAGAAAACGACTGTACTGTTGAGTTTAAAAGTGCTGACCCATTTGTAAACTTAAACTATAAAAATATAGAAATTAAAAGTCAACTTATAGGAGATTACAATTATGGTAATATTGCTGTGGCAGTAGCAATTGGTCAACATTTTAATGTACCATCTGAAAATATTAAAAACGCAATAGAAAGTTACCAACCAAACAACAACCGATCCGAAATTATAAATAAAGATTCTAAAAAAATTATTTTAGATGCATACAATGCCAACCCAACAAGTATGTTGGCTGCTCTTAAAAATCTAAAACAGCTCAATGCAGATCTTAAATATCTTTTTTTAGGTGATATGTTTGAGCTAGGTAAAGAAGCTGAAAAAGAGCATCAAGCTATCGCCAATTTTACAGAAGACAATTTTGACGAAAACATCTTTCTGGTTGGTGAAAACTTTTATAAAACCACAACCAAATCATCAACTAAAAAATTCAAAAGTTTTGAAGATTTAAAACCTCTTTTAAAAAGTTTAGATTTAAGCAATTCTACGGTTTTAATTAAAGGGTCTAGAGGAATGGCTTTAGAACGGATTTTAGAATTCCTATAAAATTTAAAAATCCAAGTCAAAATCTTGGATTTACTCAATTTAAGTGGGTCATACTGGATTCGAACCAGTGACTTCTACCCTGTCAAGGTAACACTCTGAACCAACTGAGTTAATGACCCTTATATAAACAAAAAAAGTTCACATTTCTGTGAACTTTTGTGGGCGCGAAGGGACTCCGATTTCTAAGTTAACTGGTTGATTATTAGATATATTTTTTAGTGTTTGTGTCATTTTTGTGATAAAACACGCTTTAAATCCCTTAATTTTTCCTCAATATCAAGTATGATTTTTTGAGGGTCACTGTTGTAAGAACTAGCGTCTTCATTGACGAAATCCAAATTGTCTTCAAAAAAAAGATACTGTATCTCTTTTGGAAAATAAGCGACTGCTTTTAATATAAAATCACCACTAGGTCGTTCACCATTAATATACCTACTCACAAGTCCTTTGTGTGTGTTGGTGTCTTCAGCAAACTTTGCTTGAGTGACTTTATGCTTCTTTAATACGGTCTTGAAACGTTCGCCAAAACCATCAGAAATTTTGTTAAAATTCACAATAAGTAAATTTTTAGTTTGTTTTATTCACATATAGTGTATATATTTGAAAACGATTTCTAACAAATATTAACACTTGAAAACAAATATAATCAAATTAACACAGCTTTACGGTATGCATTTGCATACAGATGAAAAAGAAGCCGAAAAAGAAGCTGTAAAAGTAGACTATCTTTTATCTACTTATCTACCATACGGTTACGTTAAAGATGCTCAAGAAAAATTAAAAAGCGAAAACCGAATAGTTTCTGATTCCATCATCAGACAGGTTAAGAATCTACATTTCTCAGATTTACAAATCCTTAATATTCTAATTGAACTAGCGAAAAATAATAAGGCTATTGCGGAAGCCAATAAGCAAAAGTTCAAAAAACTTTTATCTAATACCTAAAATTTATGACAACAACAACACAACCACGAGTTTTTCCTGGCATGCTTTGCCAAGGGATTGAGATTTTTAAAAGTGAATCTGGTACCAAAGTAATTTCTTCAGGTACAGTAATATCTTTTCACGATATACCTACTCCGATTTATCAAACACTAAAAGAGAGTATGGTTCACAATAAAGAGGCGCATGCCATATTAAAAGAGTGGTATCCTGAAAGCGAACTTAAACAGGTCGAAAAATTCTCTGAATGTCGATTTGGTGGCTTAGACTTTACTCCAGATATCATAGGAAACCAATTACAAGAGGGTGAATATCACGATTGCCCTTTTAGAGGTAAATGCAAAGGTGAAGGAATTGTATGCAAAGCTCTAAAGTACAAAGGAAATGTGCTTACAGTTGAAGATATAGAGTTAATCAGACTGCTCAGCACAAGTGACACAAACGAAGTTATTGCAGAAAAGCTAAATATATCCTTAGGGCAATACCATAAAATCAAAAAGGATCTATACGCAAGGCTTGGTAATATTCAAACCAAGCAAGAAGCAACATTGATAGCTACAGAACTAAACCTTATAAAGACAACTAGAACTGATTAATAGCATTCGCTTCTAATTTTAGAAGTGTTGGTTGGTGGTAAGTCGCCACTTCGGTGGCGGCTTTTTTTAAAAACTACATTTTATGAAACGAAACGAGAGAAAATATAAAGCCACAGCAAAGATTGCATTCTATAGTGCATTTGCTGCTTTTCTAATAATAATACTTTCTAAAGCATTCAGATTATGGACGTAATAAACTTCAGTACAAATTGGAATAACAAGCTAGACTGCAAATGCTTTACAACACTAAGGCTCAAAAATCCTAAAAAGTATCAGCTCAACAAACAATACCTTATTAACCTTAAGAAGAATCCAATAAAGAAAGCCGAAATAATCGGTATCAAAACCATCTTCTTTAAAGATATAAATGAGTACATCGCTCACTTAGATACAGGCTACTCTCTTGAGGAAACCAAAAATATCTTACTAAAGATGTATCCAAACATCAAGACACATACACAACCTTTTTACTTCATTTTATTAAAAACCATATAACCACTACCAATTAATGGCTTACATAGATTACAAAGACGTTTTAGAAGCTACGGATAAAGGATTAGATATCATAGCAATGTATTATCCAGATGCCAGAAATGCGCTTGAAAGAAAGGATAAAAAATTTAAAATAAGAGAAGAGCGTACAGCTTCAGCAGCTTTAAGATTAAAAAATGACAGTTGGCACGTAACTGATTTTGGTGGCGACCAAAAGGAACGAAACGCTTTTGGTATCTGTATGCTAGAAACAGGAAAAGATTTCCCTGAAGCTGTAAGGTATCTAGCAGCAATTTTTAAAGTGAAAGGTTCGGACACCTGGAATGAAATAAAACCAAAATGGTCAACAAGACCTTTAAAAAAAGATGAAGAAGCTGGTGATTATGATATCGAGGAGAAAGACTTTACAAAGGAAGAGTTAGCCTCTATTGGTCCAAAAGTTACAGCACAGCATTGTAGAGATTTTAAGTTTATAAGCCTTAAGAGTTTTACGTATTGTAAAGAAAATGAAGCAAGTGTAACCGAGTCTACTGCAGATTATCCAATCTTTTCCTTTACAAATCCAAGTTGGGAAAAAATTTACCAACCTTTAAGCTACAAAAAACAGTATAGGTTCCGTTTTCTTGGTGATAAACCAAAGCGTTTTATGTATGGTTTAGAGCTTATCAAAAAGGCTTACAATCAAAATAAAGAACGTGTTGAGGAAGAGTATGATAAAGAAGCAGGTAAGCCCATGGAAGACCCAAAGCTCGAACATGCGTTTATTGTATCTGGTGGTAGTGATGGACTAAACCTAAGAAGTTTTGGGTATTTTCCTGTATGGTTCAATTCAGAGTCTGAGAAAATTTCATTTAAGGAATACCAGGAATTAAAAAAATACGTAAAGGAAGTTATTTACGTCCCAGATCTTGATGCATCCGGATTAAAACATGCTCTAGATATTTCCTTAAAGTATCTAGATATCAAAATAATGATGCTTCCTCATTATCTAACTGCTAAGAGAGATAAACGAGGAAATCCTTGCAAAGATTTTAAAGACTTTGTAGTTCATTTTTATAATCAAAAGGACGATGCTTCTTTCAGCTCAAGGCTAAGAAAGATTATAAATAATGCTATTCCTGCACAGTTTTGGGATGAAACAAAAACTAAAACAGGAAAAAAATTCTATTTCAGAAACACACAATTTTACAATTTCCTGAAGCTTCAAGGCTTTGGAAGAATAAAAGACGAGTACACAAAAGATGGTTACCATTTCACCTATGTTAATGGTAACATTGTTAAGAAGGTACTTCCGGTAGAGATAGAAAGTTTTGTGCATAATTTCCTTAAAGAACGTCAGGCACCAATACCATTAAGAGACTTAGTTTATGGCCAACAGCTTTCGGTAAATAAATTAAATAAGCTAGACACTTTCAATATAGACTTCTCTTCAGAAGATAGATTACATCAATGGATGTTTTTCAATAATGCCATAATGGAAATATCAAAAGATGATATTGTCCTTAAAAAACGAGGAGAGGTTAACAAATATATATGGGAAAGCAAAATGCATGACCATACTATATTTTTAGAGGACCAACACTTCACCATTAAGAAAGATAAAAACGGAAATGATGACATAGAAATCCACCGTTTTGACAATATGTACTTTAACTATCTAATCAATGCAAGCCGAATTCACTGGCGTAAAGAATTAGAAGACAGTATAGATAACTACAAAGAAGAAAAGCGCCAAGCATATCTCAAAAAACATAAGTTCAACATTGCAGGTCCTAACTTAGAAGCAGACGAGCAATATGAGCAAAAGCTACATCTTATTAATAAGATTTATGCAATTGGGTACATGCTGCATACATTTAAATCTCCTCAGAAACCTTGGGCTGTATATGCTATGGACAATAAGTTAGCAGATATAAATGAAAGTCATGGTGGATCTGGTAAGTCCGTATTTCAAAAAGGACTGCAGCAAATTCTAAAGAAAAACCATTACATACCAGGAAGGGACCAAAAGAAAACATCAGACGACTTTATTACGCATGGCATTACACCAGATACAGATTACGTCCTGGTGGATGATTGCAACCAATATTTAGATTATGGTTTTTTCTTTAGTTGGATAACAGGTGATCTAGAGGTGAATAACAAAAACGGTTTGCGTTTTGTCATTCCTTTTGATGATGTACCTAAAATGTGCTTTTCTAGTAACTATCCACCTAACAACTTAGATCCATCTTTAGCTAGAAGATTATTATATGTGGTATTCTCAGATTACTATCATCATAATCTGAATGACGAGTATAGAGAAAGTAGAAGTGTGTCAGATGATTTTGAGGGTAAATCTTTGTTTAAAGACTTTGATGAAATGCAGTGGAATAAGTTTTATAATTTCTGTGCAGAATGTATCAAGTTTTACCTGTCAAGAGAAGATAAGGTAGAACCACCAATGAATAATGTAAAAATGCGAAACTTATTGAGTGAAATGGGTGAGCGCTTTAAAGAATGGGCAGATGGCTTCTTCTTAAAAACTACTGCTACAAATCATCCATTATACCTAGATGCGTTTTTTCAAAGGGAATTTGCTTACCAGGACTATAAAGATAAAGCTGGTGGAAAAATAACAGCGACTAAGTTTAAATCTCGTATGGGAGCATATTGCGAATACAAAGGTTGGATTTTTAATCCTTCTGATGTAAAAGGCTATAGAGCTAAAGAAAAGCGCATTATACAAAATGTTAATGGTACTTCAGTAGAAATGTTCTACATAAAAACACGTATAGAGGATCTTCAAGTCAACGATGAGGAAGTGGTACCAAAACCAGAAGACGATATAGATAACGATTTACCATTTAATTAAAAATTTATGACAGCAACAGAAACAACAACAGTAGAAGAAGTCTCTATCAAGATGCGGCTTGGTAAAGCAGAAGACTTTAGAATCGAAGTGCCAGAACTTGACACTAATGGAATTTGGAAAACAATTAAAAAACCAAAGATTGGTCAACCTTATTGGTTAAAAAGTCAGGTTAACAATCAGTTTGACAACAGAAATTATCAGATATCTGAAGATACGGATTGGACAGAATTCAAAGACTATCTGCGTAGAGATATGGTTTATGTACCACTAAGCTATTTTGAACTTTTAGAAATCAACCAATGAAACCATTATACTCAGACTCAGAGCTCGTTACTATGGCGCAAAATTGCGAAACCATCCTAGAGCTTATTAAGATAGCAGAAACTTTAAAGTATCTCTACGAAGAGCACGGACAGAACATAAGCCTTCATGGCTTTAGGCTCTTAACACATCTAAGAGTAAGACAACTCATTAATACGCCAAATGGCAACAAAATTTAATATCAATTAACAATTAAATATAAAATTTATGGAAACAACAACAGAAACAGAAAAACAGGTGATTAAAACACAATTAAAAAACATTTTTATACCATCATTTATTGAGCTGCTTTGTTCCTTAGGTTACAGAGAAACAGGCAATAAATTCAGCATAAGTTATCATGGGTCTAAAGGCTATTTAAACAATTTAAGTATAGAATGTGAAGGTATACAAAAGGCAAATAACAAAATATTAAGAGATGAAATTTTCACTAAAAAAAGAAGTGTAAGAAAAACATTGATAAATATTTTCCATAGTGAAGCTGAAGGGATTCGTTTGAGTCTAGGCAAAGATGAACCAAGAAAAATAAAAATATCTCAACCTGAAGCAGGTGCTTTTAATAAAGAGCCAGTTCCAATAGACGAAGAGCATGATGACTTACCTTTTTGAAAATGAATAATTAATTAAATATAGAATTTATGGAAACAACAACAGAAACAACAGTAAAATCAAAGATTGAGGACCAATTACAAGGCATACTAAAAATAGATTTTGGATGTCATAAAAAGTTTGATGGTTTAGATCCTGATACTCCAACATTTATAAGAGTAAATGTTAAAGAGTCACTTAATGCTGATCAAACACAGGGACTATTAGATTTTAAAGAGTTACATGCTTTTGACGAAATGCTAATAAAACGTTCTGGAGCAGGAATCTCAATTACGTTTTTAAATGAAGTCTAATAATCAAGAAAATGATAAGCACCATTACTGCAGACTGTTCAGCAATGGTGCTCTGGACAATCCATGTAAGCTGCAGTGCAAATCTTGCAAAACAAACTCTGCAGACCAACTCTTAAAACAAAACTTTATCCTTTAATAAAAATGAAAAAAACAAGGTTAAGAATAGCACATACAGCCTGTTTATGGCTGCTACAAGAGCGTAGAAAAATTCTCTTTATACCATTCTGGCAGACCATTTTCTCAAGTCCATTTTTGGAAGATGTAGAAAACCATGCTAAATATTTAACTGAAAAAACAAAAAACAATGAATTATCTAACTCATAATGGTCATGAACTAATGACAAAAAATAAATTACAAGCTGCTGTACAAGCATATTTAAAAAGTATGGACCGACAGTTACTAGAAGGTAAATTCAAATTAAAGCTATTTAAGAAATCGATAATAGCGAAAATCAAAGAGCTAAACCAGGAACATTCAAGATGCAAACCAATTGAACCTTATTGGTGGGAAACCGATAAAAATGACTTTAAACTTATGGGTGTTGGATTTAGCACATACTATATCTATCATTCTAAAAACAGGTATTAACATTAAAAAAAATAAACATCATGAAACTAAAATTAATAGAAAGACAATCAGGAAGAGAGTTTAATACTTTCGCAAAAATTTCAGTTACCTCTAAAGGAACATTTTATATAAACAGTAAAGCTGTTGAAAAATTAAAACCTAAAGAAGAAGATAAAGTCAGTTTTTTTCAGGATGAAGAAGATAACCAAAAGTGGTACATCCTTATAAGTAAGGCAGGTTATATAAAGCTTAAGCCAAAGGATCCTAAAAAAGATAATAGCGCACAGCTCAATATGTCAGATATCGCCAAAAAGGTTGTTGACAGTTTCCATCATGTAGGTACAAAGTCTTTAAAGTTCAAGCTACTTGATCCGATTGAATATTCAGGAAATCATTTCTATCCCTTACAAGTGATAAAAGAATCCATAAACATGGAGATACCAGATCCTAACGGACCTGCAAATAATTAATAATATATGCCAAAAATCATAAAACAATTTGAGCTAGATGTAACACCAGAGCGTTTTCTAAGCGCCTGTTCTCCTGAAGAGCTCATAGAAGTAGAGCTGCTTATTACAAGTCCGCGATTTGTAAGCAAGATGAATGAACACATTTCAAAGTCTAAAAAACTAACGGAAGGTTAATATGAACGCTAAACTAAAATCTATGACATGCAAAGGTGTAAAGACTCAAAAACGATTTAAGTTTCACCGGAAGGATGATACCATCACTTTTTTTTGGGGTGGCATGGTCCAGATCATTAAGGTACCAGGAACTAAAGTTGAGCTATCACATAAAAAAGGCAGCGTAACCATCACAGACAATAATGCCGAAGGCTATGTTTACGATCCTGTGTTTGTAAATGGTAGTAAAGAGAAAGTAGAATTTTAAAACTGTAGGGTGTCAATTACTTACAACGTGATTGTATAACTTTCAGTTGCGTGGATTAATAACTAAAATTAGTAAATATGAAAACAAGAGATACAGCAGAACCAACAATGAGCCGAGAAGAAATGGCTGATGATTATTCAAGGTTAAAAAGAGAATACACCTTACTTCACGAGGAATATAGGCGTTTACAAAGTGAAAAGGATAAGCAATTGAAGTTATACGGTGTTGTAAACCGACAGGGGACTGTTAATTTAAAACGTGTTGAAGAAATACAGGAACGTATTAATTTACTTTCCAAATTAAAAAAAGAGTTTGAAGAATATAACCGTAGTAAACAAATACACACAAAAGAAGTTGAAATTTTACAAGCAAGGATTAAGGAACTTGAGTGGGTTTTAAATTAATTGTTTACAACACCAAAATAACAGCTTTTTTAATTGCTGTTATTGACTGTTGTAAAGTAGTTGAATCAAAAATTAATTAATAACTGTAATTATGAAGATATGTAAAAGACAATACAGAATTGTAACAGATAATTTTAGTGGTTTTGAAGTGCAAAAACGTTTATGGTATTACCCTTTTTGGTTTCAAATACGAAGCGAAAATAGATTGCCTGTAAACACACACAAAACAATAGAAAGTGCAGAAAAATTAATAGAAATGGATAAAACAAACAGCAGGCCACCAAAAAGTAAGGTGGTAAAAACTTTTAATTGTGAGTAACAACGCATATATCAAATACTATGACACCAAAAGAAAGACTAGACTACGTAGATATCGCTTTAAGAATTAATAACATTAAGTTAAGCGAAGACATCTTAAAAATAACCTTAGCCTGTGTTGATCTGGTAGACAAATCAAAAGGCAAGGCAACATTAGATCAATGTTTAAATATAAATACTAAGTAATTATGGATCCAGACGACTGCCCACATAACGAAGGAACTTACCACGACAAAGAAGATTACACATTTCCAGACGTTCAGCGTTGCAACTTATGCGATGTGGTAATGAACTACTCAGAAAAAGAATACAATGACGATTTAGGCGAAGACCTATCTGATGATGAGTTTTAGATAAACAAAAAAACAATTAAGAGCAATACAGCAAACTAAGAAGTAAGATAACGAAGCACTGCAGAAGATAGTGTCTTTTAGTGCAGCTGTATAAGCGCAATAGTAAAGCGGCCATTCCTGGTCGCTTTTTTGTTTTCTATACACACACGCACGTAAGCCTTTAATTTTTCCCTTTTACCCTTTCAATAATGTTCTAGTAAAAAAAAACTGTAATTCTGTAACTAATCATGTTTAGCCTTTTAAAATCAATAGATTCTGTATTACAGAATTGATATTCTATTTGTAATAGAATTACAAAAATTCTGTAATCATAAAATAAATTACAAAATCACATTTTTCTAATCAGTGGTAATTACAAAACGGTTGTGCTTATAAAAAGCCTGTAAAATCAAGTGTTTTGGAAATCAATTACAGAATTACAGTTTTTTTTGGAAAAAAGGCACTAGAGATATTAAGTTCACTTTTTGTAAACTTATTAATTCACTATATGTAAATTTTAACTATATTTGATAAACCTATTCATACAGTGGACCTTACGCAGAAAGTTTTAGTATTACCTCATGTCTGTGGCATAGAAATAGATCTATCTGCTACAATAGAGCCTACAAAAGAACCAAGCCTTCAAGGATTCTATAATACGCTTGTTCAAAACAGTACAGCTGTACCTGTATATTTTACACCATCAAAAGGAAGATTATCAGAGTCTGCAGAAGACACCAGGTCTGGTATAAAGTATACACAAACTTTACAGCTAGAGTTTCCTTCAAACGATCCTATGAGAGCAAAACGCATTAGCGATTACCTTAAAGTAAAGTATGTTTACATTAAGCTGTCCACGGACATGATCGTGTTTTTTGGCCGTAATGACTATAACCAAAATTCAGAACCAAAAGTAAAAATGAGTAGTAACGAAAAAACGACTCAAATCACATACACCTGTCAAAGTATGTTTTCTTATGGTTTTACAAACGGTAGTTTCAGTTTCGGTTTTCCTTTAGAGTTTCCTATTAATTTTTACAATTTACTATAGCCATGCCTACAGACAATCCATTTCCTTTAAGTATAGGTACTAAACAAGATAGCTGGGAAAGAACCCAACTCTTAGCTGCAGTTCCTGGTGCTAATAAGGCACTCGCGTCTGAATTCAATAAAATAATTCAGGCACTTAATTTTTTATATGAACGCTTTAGTGCTCAAAACATACTAGTAGCAAGTATTAATAACTCATCCTTTAATTATATAAAGCATCCAGATAATATTTCTGCGCAAAATGCAGAAGTGTTCGAGCCTTACGATTACGGTTTTAATTATAAAAGAAATGATAATATTATCTGGACTGAATTTCAATGGATGGGTGGTGATACAAGTGATGATGCGAATTTTATAGTACACAGATATCTAAGAATAGAACCAATACCAGAATAATGATTATACAAATAACACAAAGAGAAAACTTTTTAACACGCTTTTGGCATTGGTTAAGAGGCGAAATGCAAACGGTAAGTGCTGGCGAAATGCTACACTATAAAGGTTTGGGAAATACAAAAAGAGGATATAAAGAAGAGGGCGATTTCCTAGTCTTTGTATCTGAGGATCCTGCTGGAAAAAGAAAATCAGCTTTATGCACCTATCAGATTGTAGCTGTAGATGGTAACGAAGCAAAATTAGAACTATTAGAATAT
Source organism: Winogradskyella sp. (assembly GCA_002722255.1). Lineage (GTDB taxonomy): Bacteria > Bacteroidota > Bacteroidia > Flavobacteriales > Flavobacteriaceae > Winogradskyella > Winogradskyella poriferorum. The sequence continues at coordinate 181,325 of PBLD01000009.1, forward strand.
AACGTAATACGATGAAACAACTAATCACATTAATGATGCTGCTTGTAACTGTAGCAGCTTTAGCTCAAGGAACTAGAACATTAGAAATAAAAAAAGTGGAAGAGCAATCTCCAATTGATTCTGATACCAGGTTAATGGTATGGGATTCGCTAAATTACGGTAAAGTGAACTACACCAAGATTGGAGATTTAATTGCATTGTTTGGTGGTGGTGGCTTGTCTAATCCATTAACAGAAGATTTAAATGCAGGCGGTTACGAAATTAATAACGTTTCAAATATTGTCACAAATGATATAGAAGTTACAGGTGGTGGTGTTTTTTCTGAAATAGATGTAGATAACATAACAGTTAATGATGCTTTAAATATAGATGGAAACCCAATATATAATGCGTCTTTAGTAACTGTTAAAAATCCTGTTGGTCAAACCGCAGATGTAGATAACTACTCTTTTGAAACCATTAACGGTAATTTAATACTTAAAGCTAATGGTGGCTCTAATGGCTCTAGCACACCAGTACTAACAGTTAACCGCAACACTTTACAAACAGGCTTTGGTAACTATGAGTTTCCTAGACAAGATGGCACAGCTGGTCAGGTCTTTATGACAGATGGTAGTGGTCAGGTGACTTGGCAAAGTGTTGGATCGTCTTTAGATCAAGAAGAAGTTGAAGACATTGTAGGTGGTATGGTAGCAAGTAGTCCGCAAGAAGGTATCGCTGTTACTTATGATGATGTTAATGGTGAGTTAGGCTTTATATTAGATGCAGCAGCTTCTGAAATAACTTATGATAATTCAGGAAGTTCTTTAGTTGCTACTAACGTAAAAACAGCTTTAGACGAACTAGATGATAAAATACCATCTAGTCAATTACCCTATGTCACAGTAAATGATAGCACTTATACTATGTTAGAAGCTGATATATTAGCTTCTAAAAGTTATTTAATCAAAGCTTACAGAGCTGATGGTATTACACCAGTTGATACAGTTACAGTGACTTATCCAACTATTACACATGATGGCTCTTTGCTAGTTTCATCATTTGCTAATATCTCAGGTAGTTCAATAAAGGTAATACCAGACACAGATGTTGTAGATTATAGATATGGTACAAAAAAACAATATACAACTACACCAGATTTACAAGGCTATGTAAGTATTAGTAGCGTAGCTCAAGATAGTATTTGGGGTTCTTCTAATGATTGGGTGATTAATGATTACAGCGAAGTCGGTCTAAATAATTTAATAGTCAATAGCACTTTTGATGATTCCACAAATTTAACACTTCAGGCAGCTTGGACTATAAGTGCTGGTACAGCCAACTATGATCGAACAGCCAATCAAACTATCATTTTTGATTTAAACGATACTTTAAACGCAAGTGATGTAGTTACTTTAACCTTAGATGTTTCAAATATTACTAGAGATGGTGCAAGAATTTTTGTTTATGAAGGCAGCGGAACAGGTGGCCAGCAAATGACCGTTACATCCGAATTTTTATTAGATGGCACAGATCAAGATTTAGTACTTAATCATACAATAGTTGGTAATGGAATAACGACTATTACTATTATGGGTACCAACAATAACAATGGTGGTGAATTTTCAATTGATAACATAGAGCTAATTAAAAACTGATGAAGAAATACATATATACAGTATTACTACTGTTCAGTATTATTACTTATGGACAACAGTTAGCGTTTCCAACAGCCTATGGTGCTGGTGCATACACAACAGGAGGTAGAGGCCTTGGAGTGTACCATGTAACTAATCTAAACAATAGCGGTACAGGTAGTTTAAGACAAGCTGTAAGCGATGCCGATAGTGCAGGTGGTGGAACAATTGTTTTTGATGTTAGTGGTATTATAAATATTACATCTACTTTAGGTTTTACAGATAATCTTACCGTTGCTGGACAAACAGCACCCGAAGGTGGAATAACGATTGATGGTGAAAGAGTTTTTATATCTGGTGCAGATAACATCATTGTGAGATACATAAGATTTAAAGGCGGTGTTGATGGTGGTGATGATAGTGTAACTGTTAGAGGTGGTGCAACAAATCAGATTTGGGATCATTGCTCCTTTGCGTTTGGCGATGATGAAGGTGCAAGTTGGTACGAATCCACTATTAACAATTTAATGGATAATTTAACAATACAACGTTGTTTGTTTGGTGAAAATTCTAAAGGCTCTATTGTTGGTGGTGGTTCTGGTATTGTAACAACAGGTGATATTAGTTTCAACTTTAATTTATTCTATAACAACAGCCATAGATTTCCTAATTCTTCTGGAGACAATGCCAATGTTGAAGTTATAAATAATGTGGTTTGGAATGTAGGAAGTAGATTGGTTAGAGTTAATGGAAACGGTCATAACCTTAATCATATTGGTAATTATTATCATTTCAACACTACAGGGATAACAGATGATAGGTTGCACATGTTTAGCTATGAAACTGGTTATCCAAACATATATACAAGTGGCAATAAAATAGAAGGCACAAGTCCTAGTAGTCCGCTAACTTCTACACTAGCAGAAATGAATGCAGACAACACTTTAGCTTGGAAGCATTTTATAGATGGTACAAGTACACCACAAGGTACAAGGAATAAAGGCGATCAGTTAGAATCTGAATACTTTACAGACACACAACACGCTTTATTAGGTAGAGCTGTAACGATTTTAGATGTAGATACTGCAAAAACTAATGTATTAGCAGATGTCGGATGCAACGCGCGATTAAATGCAGATGGTAGTATTAGCAATAATTTAGATGTAGAAGATGCAGACTATATAAATCAAGTTTCTTTAGGTAACTACAATACACCTTTAACAAGTGGAAGTTACAATGTTACTGCTTTTACTTCAAACAGTAGAGACGGTAGTTTCTATGTAAATAATAGTCATATACCTGAATCATGGTTTACTGCTAATGTGCCAAATGGTGAAGATCATAACGATATAGCACCAAGTGGTTATACGTGGCTAGAAGAATATCTAAACCAGGTAGATGGTGAAATTATAAATATACCACAAATCACGCGTACCGACTCCAACCCAACCACAATAGAGCAAGGAGGCACGTACATACCACCAACAGGCACCTGGACAGATGTAGAAGATGGTAGTGGTACAGCAACAGTTGGTGGAGACACTGTAGATGTTAATACTATTGGTACCTACAATGTGTTGTTAGAGCATAGTGACACCGATGGTAACAAAGGTAGTTTAACAATTGTTTATAGTATTGTAGCTGCTGGAGGTGGTGATACAGAACCATCAGGTGGCACTAATGGAACGGTAGCAAGTAAAAAGAAAACTTTAATACATAATTAAATGCAAAAACTAGTAGTAGTAAATATAAGACCACATTTAATAAGCTTTTTGTTCCAGGAACTACATGGCCAAATACAAGCAGATGTAGAAGGAAAAAAAGTGAAGCTAGCAAAAGTATCACGCTCCTCATTGCTTGGGCAAATGATAGAAACTTTTGAAGCTTCAGCTGTACCTTACAAAAAAAGGACCAACTGCTACTCTATTTTTTTAAGAATAACAGAAGATGGTATAAAAGAAGGAGCGTTTCACGCTAAGACAGACCATAATTATAAAGTATTAGAACTTTTAACGGAGCACGTTACTATTATCAACGACTTATTAGAAAGTATGTTCCGATTGTCTGCAGTAGAATATATAAAAGGCTATGTTAGAGGATCATCATCTTTAAATGCTGTAAATACAGCAATTAATGAGTTTATGAAGCTTCATAATTTATATGACACCGAATTAGATCCCGAAAGCCTTAGACGTATGTATTATAATGCCTTAAAAAAAAACCATAGCCTTTCTAGGTTGCAAAACCAAACATCTACCAGAAGCTTATACTACCATTCAGCCTAAACCATGTCACAGCAATATCAAAGTCACTAAAATATCTTTGATTCATATTGCTATTAATTGCTTTGAGGGAAGTAATAAAAATTTAAAGGCATGGATAAAATCAGAGAAACTTTTTTAAAAAAGTATGGTGTTTGGGAATATGTATTGTTCCTGGTAGGTATTGCAATTCTTGGCAGAGTTGTTTACAGCATCATAATAGCAGACTTCAAAACAATGACGTGGGATGAAATAGGGATAATCATATTATTTCTTTCTCTAGGTGTGTTAGCAGTTGCAAAACCGTTAGCCATTGCAGACTATGCGCGTAAAAAAGTAGGTTTAGAAACTAAGGATAAATCAAAAAATGAGCGAATCAATGATTAAATCAATAAGTGTAGCATTTATCTACCTACTCACTTTACCTATACTGCCACAGTTTTTAAGTATTGTTAGTAGTGCTGTTGTTATCATATACTTTCTAACGATGCTTAAGATTAATGCCGTTAACAAATTTTATAATGGCAGCTGGAGAATGTTTCTAAAATCATGGTTTAAAAAAAGAAAATAGTATGAGCCTGAGCCAAACACAGCGCATCTTTACAAGAAACATTGGTTGTTTAATCAATTATGCTTACGATGTATTAGAAATAGAAATGACCTTTGGAGAAGCGCATAGAACAAACTCGCAAATGTTGCTTAATTATTTTGGTTATAAAGTAGAGCGCGGAGGTAGTTTAGGCATTCGCCTGGTGAAATCCAAACAATTAAGCAAAGTATTGTATTCAAGTCATGGTGATCGTTTGGCTGTAGATTTTAATTTTTTTATAAACGGAAAGCTTACTTACGATTTTCATAAAATAAAACCATTAGGTGATTATTGGGAAAGCTTGCATCCAGATAATGTATGGGGTGGCGACTTTAATAAAAACAATATTAAAGATGGTTTTGTTGATGTACCTCACTTTCAAATGAAAAAATAGATTATCATGATAAAAGTTAATTGGAAAAACCTTACGGAAAACCTCATTATTACAGTAATAATTTTTATTGTAGGTGCATTTGTTGGTCACAAAGTCACAAAAATTACTTCAGAGTCTGTCGTAGAAATTCTTAAACCTACAATAGACAAAGCTATTGATAAAGACACTGTAGAGAATAGCATCTATAATGCTATTAATAATAATTTTGAAAAGATAAAAAAATCAGATAGCCTTACGATTACTATAGATCAGCAACCTGCTAACGACAATAGACCAACTACAACAGTAAATAAAGCAGAAGATTGTGTGGTTAACCAGTCTCAATTCGATGCTTTATCTGATGGTGAGAAACGCAGATTAAAGCGTTGGTTAAAAGATTAAGAAATCATCTTAAAAATTCATCACTACTACCAGTCACTAGCCATAAGCCTATAAGCCAACAGGCTATAAAAAAAAGTATTTTTAAAACGACCATTTCCAAAAATAGTCAAAAACCATGTCACAGCAATATCAAAGGCGCTTCCTTTTATTTGTTGTATGAATACATTTTCAGGTCAATTTATAGATAATAGAACGGTTTTAAATGAAATTTTAACTGGTCAATGGTTGATAAGTCATTCAGGACTTTTACAGCTAGGTCATTTCTTTCAGCATTTAGATCCTCATGCAAAATCATCATCAAGTGAAAAAGAAGAACGTCAGCTTCTATCATTTTTCAATTCAGATTATGTACGTATAGCACCTCGTAATGTAGACGAAATACCAGAAGGTACAATCGCTACTATTAATATGGTTGGTCCAATGACAAAATATAGCAGTTGGTGGATGCTTGGTGCCAATGAAGTGATATGGCAATTAGATTTTCTTAATAACATACCAAATGTAAAGTCTATAGTAGCTTATATAGATGGTCCTGGTGGTGCTGTTTCAGCAATACCATCGTTTATAGATTTTGCAAAACGAAAAAAGAAGCCAATCGTTGCGCTTTGTGACGCATCGTTAAGTCTTCATCGTTGGATACCTGATGCCATAGCAGATTATCAAATGGCAGATAATAATATTTCAGCAAGGTTTGGTAGTATTGGTGTAGTGAGCTCTTGGATGGATGCAACTAAATATTACGAAGAAATGGGTGTAAAAATCCATGAAGTCTATCCTGAAGAGTCCAAACACAAAAATGAAATTTGGCGTGCTATTAAAGAAGATGAGGAAAAAGGAAAAGAGATGCTAAGGAAAATGCACCTCTCACCTATGGCTATAAAATTTCAGGAAGCCGTAAAAGCTGCACATCCAAATCTAATTGAAGAAGAAGGTGTGTTAACCGGACGAACGTTCGGTACAGAGGATGCCATTAGAATTGGTATGATTAACAAACAAGGCAATATGATAGAAGCCATGCAAGTAGCAAATGCATTGGCAGAAGCGTATAGTATAAATTAATTAATAACCCAAAACAGAAACATTATGTTTAAAAAATTTCAGGCTATGTACGCGTTTATGCTAGCGTTTTTAAAAGCCGAATCATTAATCGAAGATGGTAAGTTAAACTTATCAGAAAAAGACCTTCAAAGCATGCAAGATACTTTAGGCGAAAAAGTAAAACTATCTGAGGTTGTAGACGCTATGAACAAAGAATTAGCAGACATGGCCAAAGATGATGATGGTGAAGATCAACAATTAGTTGATTTAAAAAAGGAAGCTATGGAAATGCTTTTAGCTCATGGCTTATCTCAAGAAGATACAGAACAGGCTGCAGAAAATCCTCAAGCTACAACAGATCCTGATATGAAGCAACTTTTAGCAGGACTTATTGAGCACAATAAGAAAACTGATAAAATGATTGAGCAATTAATGAAAGAGCCAGAAGTAGACTCTCCATTAGCTTCAGGAAAACGCGATAATTTAAAAAATATGCATAGTAAAACACACTTTTTAGGTACAGGTAAAGCGTGGGATGCCTTTGAAGACAGACCATGGAACCAAGCTGCAGCAGGTTTAATTAAAGACTTTAATGTTGGTTCTTTATCAAAAGTAGAAGTTCAAAAATTAAATGATGATGCAGACTTATATGTACGCGAGGTTAATGCAGACCTTAACTCATTAGAGCGCGATAATGCAGGTTTACCTCCATTTTGGAAAGTTATTACCAACGTTGTAGATAAAATTGCAGATGGTAATATTGTTTCTGGCGAAGTAACGCAAGCCCGTAAAAAGAATTGGTTACCAAAAGGTAAGCAAATGAATCAGCCAGAAGAGTCGCAAATTTTCCCAGTGCAAATAGATTTAGAATTTGCTGGTTACACCTTACAAGATTTATTAACGTCTTGGATTTCTTCTTACAATAAGGAAGGCTCTCAAGCTTATAAAATGAGCTTTGTACGTTACTTAATCTCTGAGTTAATGAAAAAAGCACGTCAAGAAGACCGTAAGGTAGCTATTAATGGTGTGTATGTAAAAACTCCAGATACTTCTGAGGTAGCAGGTAGAGCAATTAACAGAGGTGATGGTATTATCTATAAGTTATGGAGAGCATTTTGGATAGATAAAAAATTCAAAGTGGCTAATGTCGCTGCACCTACAGCGCAAAATATTGTAGACCATGTACCAGAAGTTATTGAAGCAAACCTTAAAGAAGAAGATAAAAACCAAGATGGTTTAGTATTTTACTTATCACCTTCCTGGTTAAGAAAATACAAGTCTCGTAAACGTCAACTGTTTGGTTTAGATAATGATTACACAGGCGAAAAGCTAATGGAAATCGAAAACTATCCAAACATTAGATTCTATCCATTAAGAGATTTAGAAGGTTCAGACTTCATGTTTATCACAGATGATAATAATATTGATTTGTTAGAGAATATTCCTGGTGAAAAATCCTTATTGCATTTCGAGATGCTTAAGCGTATTCTTTACATCTTTGGTGACTACAAGTTTGGTGTAAGATTTAAGCATATTGGTACTAAGGTAAAAGATGAAGATCCTGCTGCATTTAAAGTGCAAACGGTTTGGGCAAATATGCCTCCTTATTTACACGATAGTTTTGTGCAAATCTACGATGACACTACAGGAGAAGTTACCATTCCTTATTCTACAGTACAAGTAGCAGCAGATTGGGCTACTAATATTACTGATATTAAAGGTACATATGCAGGGCAAGTTGTAAAGCTTAGAGGTACAGCTGGTGTTTCTGGAAATGTGGTAAGTACCGGAAACATGACTTTAGATAGCACCTTTGCGCTTTCTTCAGGAGGTACTTTGACGTTGTTTGTCAATGACGATTTAACCTTAACAGAAATATCACGTACTACTGAGGCGCCTTCAAATGATGAAGAGCCAGCAACATATGTAGACTCTATTGATGCTACAGAAGGTACCGAATTTAATTTTGCAGGTGGTGGCGCTAATACTTTAGATGAAATCTTAGAAGGTTTTGAAGGTCAGCAAATCAAAGTGAATGGTGGTGCTGGTGGTGCTGTAACTATCAATGATGTAACTGGTAATATAGAAGTGGCTTCACAAGCTGTATTAGCCAATGCTGCTGATAACATCACCTTTGTTAAGGTAGATGGTGTATGGACCGAAGTTGCAAGAACTATCGCCTAAGTAAATGTATAATCAATGCCTCGGCTTAGGTCGAGGCTCTTAAAATATTTTAATTATGTACGAATTTCAAGACGTAAATAAACCAGCTACTGCAGGTGCAGGTGCATCTACACCAAAGGATCCTAATGTTCATATTGTAAGAACAAAAGATGTCTTAACATGGCCAGCTAGAAACGCTAAAGGTGTGTTAGCTGTTGGCGATTTAGTTATGAAGCCAGGTAAAACTGCTATATCAGTTTACATGACAGGTGTAAACCAAAAACCAAACTTTGCTACTGAAGGAGATGTAGATAAAGAACAGATAAAGCAAAAGTTTGAAGCGACGCATCCTGGTGATGAGTTAGAAGCGCATGAGTTTTACCAAAATAACCTAGGTGAAGACCTTGTTATTTTTTATGGTAACTGTGCAGACAGCTCAAAAAGAATGTATGGTACACCATGTGCACCTTTAAGAATGAAAGGTGACTTTATGGATGATAAAGATGGTAGAGGCTTCAACTTTAACTTTGAGCAAATACAAGGCACACGCTTTGTTCCTGCACATTATAACGGTAACATCCCAACAGCTGCTCCAGCGGCTACAGATGTATCTATAGATATGTTGGCGGCTACAGGCTACCAATACAAGGTAGAGGCTTTAGATACTACAGCTGCGATTACCATACCAACATTCGATTTGGTACATGGTGATACAGTAACCTTAATTGGTTCTGGTGGTGCTGATCCTGCGACCTTAAGTTCTGGTGATGCTACTGGTGCTACAGTACTATTAAATGATGACCAAGATTGGACAGCTTTAGAAAATGCAACCATTTCTTTTGAAGTGTTTGACAATGGAGCGACCATGTATTTAATAGAAAAAAACAGAAGTTAGTTGATTGTTAGTTTTTTTAATTTTGAGTTGAAAAAGTCCTGTGTAATGCAGGACTTTTTTTTTGTGGTGTAACCATGTCACAGCAACACCCAATAATTGCAATTACATTGCAGTCTCTAGAGATAAAACTTTAAATACATACGTATGAAAACTAAAGACAAAAATGCAGTGTTAGAACTGTTGGCCAGTCACCCAAAAGCGCCAAAAGCGCGTTATAAAGGTCTGGTTGAAAAATTAAAGGAATTAGATGGTGCCACACCATCGCAAAAGCGTTTTTATAATGCCGCAATGTATTCGCCTGTAAACCTAGAAGGCTTAGAATACGACCTTAAGAAACTTTGTGGTATTACAGATCGCGAGGTTAAGAAACTTGTGTCTGCAAACAAGCAAGAAGTTAAAGACCTAGACGTTATTGTAGAGCTTCCTGAAGAAATTGTAGAGCGACTAAAACAGGTAAACCTTGAGGAATTAAACTACAATTCTGAGTTAAAGCCATTAGCAAAAAATATATCTGAAGCTCTAGGTGTAGAGCCTACAAGCCAAAAGAAAGTAGATCTTATTGCTTTTATAGATGGCTTTATTCCAAAAGAACCTACTCAAGAAGAATTAGCAACTGCGTTTACAGAGGCGCTATCTGCTGCTCCTGAGGACGTAAAACAAGGTTTAAAAATCAGAGAGCTTTATCCATTCTTAAACGATGATGATTGTCCGGATGAATTCCACACTCTTACAGGTAAGATGGTTTCAGCTTATATTAACTGGAAAGAAGGACGTGAAGAGCTTAAGGCTTTGGTAGAAGCAGGTGTTTCTAATGAAGAGATTTATGCTATAGCTAACAAGGTTGTAGCAGATTTTAAACTCAACTTAGATTGCCATGATGAGCTGACGCATTACCAAGAGCACAAACAAATCTTAGGTAAGCATCCAATTTTTGCAGAAAAGATGCTAGAAGAAGCAGTTAATGCTTTGGGAACGGTTGAGTTAACTAAGCGTCAAAAAAATCTGCGTAGCTACATTAGTAGAGATCAGAAAGCTTTTGATAAAATGGACGATGGAGAAGCAAAGGATAAGTTTGGAGAAAAGCTGCAGACTTGGAAAGATGAGTTAAACCTTGTAGATGCTCGATTAGAAAAAATAAGCTAGTTCTTTGAATAAATTTTTCACACTTCCAGACAATGATGCTAAAAAGGTGCCTGAGTCATCATCTTCTGGAAGTTTTGTTTCTAAATACCTGGCAGCGCATTACCAAAAAGTTGCCGCTGTAAAAAAAGACTTGAAACGTCTCCCTGAGCGAGAAGAGTTCTTTTTCTTACAGAGTGATAACTCCTTTAATGCCTTTACGTTTATTCCGGTGGTTTTAGAGCATCAAACAGCAAAACATTTGTATGCTACCACCTACTCTATTAATAAACGAGTGATAAATGCATTAGTGGAGTTGCATCAAAACGGATTGGTGGATGAAATAACGCTTTTAGTTAGCGACACGTTGCTGAGGCGCAATCCAGTGACAACAGATTTGCTCGCTGCAGTTAATCGTGAGTACGCTAATATAAATGTGTTATTCGCTTGGGTACATGCCAAGGTATGCCTTATAGAAACAAAAGACGCTCACTATGTTATTGAAGGCTCAGGCAACTGGTCCGAAAATGCATATTACGAACAATATCTATTTGCCAATTGCGCCAATTTATTTGCGTTTCGTAAAAAATTAATTACCGAGGTGCAAATTAGACATAAGGCGATTAATGGAAGTATAATTAAAATTGAATAATCATGACTTACACAAGAGAACAATTAATTAAAGCGCAACATAAGTACAATACTGAATGGCGTAAAAACCCTTAAAATTTTTCAGACGATGTTGGTGAAACGGTTGAGGATGCTGAAAATCAAGTAGACTATTTGTTGTCTTTGGTAGAATAATTAAAATACAATTAGGATGTCAAATCATTTGTTACCAAAAGGAATCATTCCAGAAAGAATACATCATTTCTCAAGAAAAGAAGATTTAAAAGAAGCTATAATACGTTATCTAAACGCAGAGCTGCAAGTGCCTGAACAATGGATAGAAGAGCATAACAGGTTGGTAAATCAAGGGTACATTTCTTTAGAAGCTTCAGAACTTAGAAAAAAATATCCACATGTTTCTCAATGATAGAAAATATCATATAAGCACTTATTTAGTATTCAAAAGTAATGACTGAAGACAACAAAACAAACTCACAAGACCTCTCAGAGCTCACCCTAGAGCAAACCATAGAGCGTTTGGCAGCTGTTAATTATAGCTACGACGAAATGGCCATATACGTAGGTATGAAAAAAAGCGCCTTTCGTAAAGAAGCCACTACTGAAGATTCTGCGATATGGACTGCTATACAGCGTGGGCGTCTTCAGGCCGATTTTGAGATTAGTGATAAGTTGTCTCAAAATGCCAGGTCTGGTAACATTACTGCAGTACAACAGTTTGAAAAGATTAAAGAGCAAAAGCATGTAGAAAATATAAAATCCATCATCTTCTATGGCGAGTAAAGATTTAAGAGATATAGAGCTAGATGAAATCTATGATTTTGTAGAAAATGGTGTTCCTGGTGAAGATACGTCAGACACAATGCTATACATGCTAGAGATGGAAAAAGTACGTGGCATGTACTTACGTCTTAAAAATTTTCCAAGTAAGGACCATATCGTTAATCATTTGATTAAAGTAGATGGTTATTCCAGGTATTTTGCCAATAAACTCTACAATCAAGCCATGGAATATTTCTACTGCGATACGACTATTAGTAAAGCAGCTTGGAGAAATATCTATGCCGAAAAAATGGAAAAGCTTATTTCATTTGCTATTCAAACCATGAAAGACACTGCAGACGCTTCTAAAGTGGGTAAAATGATAGCAGATTTAGGAAAGCTTCGTCAGTTAGACCAGCCAGATATGGAAGATCTACCTGAAGAATTGTTTAAACGTCCGTTTAAGCTTTATACCATGAATCCTGAAGATGTTGGTATACCAAAAGCAGATAGGCGCGAAATAGCTGCTTTTATAGATAAATTACCAGAGCTTACAGAGCTAGAGCGCGATATCATTAAGCGTGAAGCTGGAGCATTACCAATGAAAGTATTTTTAGAAAAAGAAGAAGATCCGCGTTATGAAGAACCATCAGAATAATGTAGAGCTTCGCTATGGTACTTTTTTAGACCAAATGGTAGCTTTTATAGCACCAAAGGACTTAAATATTATAGCTGGTCGTGGTACCAGAAAAACTACCGGAATTGTAGCAGACCGTTCTCAAGAGGTTGTGTACGATATGCCAAGGTCGGTTTTAGGTTTTGCCGCAGACACGTTTGTAAATGCAAAGGATAAGGTACTTCCAAAGCTTGTAGAGGGCTGGAGAGAGTATCTCGGTTGGCGAGAAGGTGTCCACTACGTGCTTGAAGATAGACCTCCGTCGCATTTCGATATTCCTTATACTCCAATAATGACGTATAAGAATACCATATCAATATTTAATGGCTGTATTTTCAAATTAGGAAGTCTAGACCAACCATCTGGTTTGGCAGGTGACTCTATTCAGCATTTATTTGGTGATGAAGTAAAGTATTTTGATAAGAAAGTGTTAGATATTATTAGTCCTGCGCTTCGTGGCCATCCTCAGGTAAGGCATTCACCGTTTTATCGTGGCACTACCTTTACTACAGATTTACCAAACATATCCAAAAAGAATCATGATTGGATCCTGGACAATCGCGATTTAATGGATATGGAAAAAATCAAAGCCGCTTTTCAGGCAGGTTCCATTCTTAATGAAATTAATCACAAGATTAAGCGTGCTTATGATTTGAGAAATACAGGAATGCTAAAAAAATACATCAAACAACGTGAGCGTTGGATGGTAAAATGGTACAAAGCCCGTAAAGACACTACTTTTTTTATGATGGTAAGTAGTTTGGTGAATTTAGACATCTTAGACAATGGCTACGTTATGTCACAGCTAGACAAACTAGGATGGGAAGAGTTTAAGCAATCTGTACTTACTTTTAAAAGTAAGCTAGAGGAAGGCGAACGTTTTTATGTAGGCTTAGGCGAACATCATTACTATGATGATGGTATTGTTAATGAAATTGAAAGGCAAACAGGCTTCCAAGAGAAAATCACCTGTAAATCATTACGCTATTGGGACCCACACGCACCATTAGATATTGGTGTAGATTTTGGTAAGATGATATCTATGGTCGTTGCCCAGGAACAAGGTAAGTATTACCGCTGTCTCAAAAATCACTATACGCTTATTCCTGAAAGCTCTGCAGAGCTTGGTAAAAAGTTTAGAGAGTACTGGTCACCTCACATTAATAGAACGGTCTATATGTATTATGATCGTTCTGGTAATCAGTACGAGTCTAGTGGTAGAGATTGGGCGTCTGAAGTAAGAAAGCACATAGAGTACGATGAAAATGGTAAAAGCACAGGTTGGAATGTGGTATTAATGAGTAGAGAGCAAGGTAATATTCGTCAAAGCCAGGAACATTTTTTTATAAAGCAAGTCCTTCAGGAAACGACTAAAGGTTTACCAATACTTTTAATAGATCGTTACCAATGTAGAGAGCTAAAAAGTAGCTTAGAACTCAGTAAGATTGTTATTGGTGTAGAATCTCGTACAGGTATTAAGTACATAAAAAAAGACAAGAGCTCTGAAAGTTTACCAGTAAACAAATTACCATTGCAGAGTACCAATATGAGTGATGCTTTTAAATACCTTATGTATCGTAAAAAATGGACGAAGCTCGTTAAATACGAACGCGAATACCTGCCAACTGGATTGGATGGTGTTGTGGGATAGTTTTGTATATTAGTGGTCTACCACCAACACTTTTGAAATGCTTACTTTCTTTTTTATAATCTGTGCTATAGGTATTATAATAGCTATAGCTATGATGTCTGTAGGAACAGATAATTCACATACACAAAGTAAATCTACTACTTATGAAAGAAAAGTAGAATATGATCTATCTAAATATACTCATTACGATGAATATGAAATTGTTGGTATAACGTATGAAGATAGAATGACTACAATTTTAAACTTTTGTAAGTTGCATTATCCCATTACGTTAGAACACGATGTAGATAACGAATATTCAGATACTGCGATAAGAGTTTTGTGTGATGGAATGGAAATTGGATATATAAGTGATGATGATTCTGATGAAGTATTCGATATCATCAGAAATGATTATACCTCATTTGTTTCTGTTAGAAACATTAGTCCTAATTGGACCACGATAAAAATTAAAATTTTCTTTAATCAATAAAATAATACGATATGAAAAAACTATTTTTAATTCTTGCTTTCATTTCCTTTTTATCAGCTTCAAGTCAAACTGTTAATGACATACCTATTTCAGACATAGATGCAGAGTATATACAGATATTAGGAACTCATAAAGCTTTTAGTAGGAAACTTACTATTTCTTTAGATTTTGGACAGAAAGTTAAAGATTTTGGGTCTGGTAAAGAGCTTCAATTAAAAGATGAAAATGGTGATAAACTTATATTTAACTCTATGATTGATGCTTTAAACTATATGAGTAAACACGGTTTTGAATTTGTACAAGCTTATGCTATTTCTGTTGGTGGTCAAAACGTATATCATTATCTTTTGAGAAGAAAGACCGAATAAAAATTCACTTATAGTGAACATCATAAAATAAAAAGTATGCAATTGCACATTGCATACTTTTTTTTATTATGTTTGCTTTGTTCACATAGTTTAGGAGAAATCCGAAACATCTTATTTACGATAGAAGCTCATCTACGGTGATCCTAAGGAAACGAAGGAAATCCAGTCCTAGACTGTGTGAACACACCTAAGGGTGGGCTTCGCCTTTTTAATATTTTCGTTATGTTCACAGAAAATACCACCAAAACCAAATTTGCTGCTTTATTAGAGTGGCTAGAAGAAATTAAGTTTAATGCACCTGCAGATATACAGTGCCAGGTGATGAACATGTTAGAGGCTTGGCTCTCTACAGACTATGCCAATAAGCCAAGCGACCGTAATGCGTATTACCACAACTCTAAGTTGGTAACGCAAGGAATGAGTATTATAAACCAATTTACTCAAGAGGATTTTAACACGTTACAGAACTTAATTCAGCCGCAACATGTATCGTAACAAAACAGACCTTACCAGTATTGAAGGTATAGAAGTAGATGCTGGTAGCCTTTGGAAATTAGAAAATGATATTTTAGTTTTAGTAGATGAGGATCAGTATGTCACTCACCTACTTACCGAAGATTTCGTAAAAGAATGATTATCTTTAATTGCAGACAACGGTTTGTGTATGGTTTCGGTTGCCCTCTTCACAAACTTGCTTAGGCAACTGAACTATACACGTTGTTATATTTTAGTTTTCTTTGAGCGTTGGCAAATTACTTTTGATAAAAAGTAACATTTTTATTACTTTTATTTGGTAGTAAGTAATTTATTTATTACTTTTGAATATGTTTAACGATAAAAATAAAATTATGTACGCTCAAATTAACACAAGATTATTAAAAGGAATTTTTAAAGTAAATGAAATTATAGGCGGTATAGTTTCCGTTGATAATAACGGAACTTCTTATGACTGCTATTTAAAAAGTGGTGAAGTAGAAAGGTTTTGTACTAAAGATGGTAAAAACTTTATAGGATGAGATTTTTTAGAAACAAGCCGAAAGTTGGTGATAAAGTAAAAGTTGCAGTAGGATTCAGCTCTTTCTTAAATGAAGGGGTTGTATCTTCTGTTTACGAAGATTATTGTTGGATAGACCAGTTTTATCCAAATGGCGATTTTAAAAGAAGCTTTACAGCTTCATTTAGTTACTGTAAATTCCATTTTATATGAATTGGCACGATAGATTTAAAGCAATGAAAAAAGCACTTGGATTAAATAACCAAGACATTGCAGATATAACCGAACTAAATTACAACAGTATTAAGAACCAAACCCAGCCAAATAAGGACATGCCTAAATGGTTAAAATTGGCAATTGTGATATTCGAGCGTTTGAGTGGTGGGGAAAAAGAAAATTAAATATAACGGTCAGGGATTATGCACTTTGGATGCGCAGCATACAGAGTAAGTGCATCTGCTGTGCATCTATTGTGTATATCCTTTGTTGGCTGTCAGTGTACTAAAATATAGAAATTATGAAAGAAAATAAGAAAATACCAAAGGTGATGCATAGCAATTCACTGACCGTTGACGGTGATGAGCATACCGAGAGTTTAGAAAAAGAACACATTGACTATATGAATGAAATGACAAAATGTTGTGGTCGATACCGTTGGGCTTGTAGATGCACTAAGAAACGTAGGGATGCGTGCCTTTAGGACATTACCGTCAACGTGTTTGGCTATGGTTAGTTGCGTGGTTAAGCAACTAATTTAGCAAATAAATCACAGATAGAAAATTCCAGCGGAATTTTCGTAAGACGGAAGTGACCTAGCAATTAATTATAGGCGTTGTTGGCAACCGTTTTTTATTAACCACACAGATTGTCAGTCCAGCGTAACAGTTGCGCTTTTATGATTCAGATTACGGTTTATTCAGTCCACCGTTTTTAAGTGATTGAATCCAATTAATAAAAATATTATGTCAAACTTTAAAGTAAATTTTGATGTTCACGAAGAACATTTATCAGAAAATCAACAAAACATTGTTTCGAGTATTCAACCATTAATTAAAGGCAAAAATTGTCAAGACGTTAAGAAGGCTCTTAATTCAATTATTAGATTTATGGATTTAAACTCTACCGTAAACTTGTAACTTTAATTCATCAAAAGATTCATTAATCTTTATATGAATATCATTTACAGCAATTACGCATTGCTTTGAGTTTGGACTTGTTTCAACAATATTCGATATAAAAGCTTTATTGATTAAAACTTTTTGATTGTTTGCGGTTTTTAGTTCAATTAAATCGTATTTCATAATATATGGTTTCTAATTTTTGTGCTTTAGCGAGCAATGGTTGCCAACACCAAAATAACAGCTTTTTTAATTGCTGTTATTGACTGTTGTGTGCAGTTATTTTTTTTAAATTTAAGTATGGCTAAACAATTTTTTACTTACGAAACAAAATGTAGAAGGTGTTCTGAAATTATTGAACATGCTTTACCAGCTTATCCTGATTTTAGTGATTTTAAGAATTGGCAAAGAGTTCATCATTATGTAACAGCGAGTTTACCTGATCCAAAAATTAGTGATTGTGATAATTGTAAAAAAACGACAATACAAGATTTTGTTTCAATTGAAAGTAAACCTCCAGAATAAAAAAAGCCGACTAAGTGTCGGCTTTTAGTTTGTAAACAAATGGCGTTTTGGTTTTGTGCCAATCGTGGTTAATTATATAGCTGTTCCAAGGCGCATTGTTGCGGAGGGTGTCCATGTGTAGGACTTCGCCTTTGATACCATGCATAGCCATGTTAATACAACACATCTTAACACACATATGGTCTATGTCTTGAGCTATGTAATAATTACCTTTACAAACGTTATTAGATGCTAGAAGTGTTCTACCGCTTCCTGCAGCACAATCATTTATTGTATTCCCAAAATCATTTTTATTTACTGTGATTTGAGCCATCATATCACATAAAGATTTAGGTGTAAAGAACTGGCCAAAACCTTGTTTTTTGTATTTACCAGCTAGTTCTTGGTAGTAATCACCTAAAGGATCTATCCAATCTCCAGCGGAGATTGCCCTATCATAAATAATGAAAAGCTGTCCTAAAAGCTTTGGAAAATTATTTATTTCGTCTTCGTCGTATTTTCTTATGGTCTGCAAGTACCAGTCCTCTTGTGTTTGTCTGGCTAGACAGCAAATAACAAGAGTTAGAAAATCGTCGAAGACGCGCGCGATATCATGTTTATAGCTTATGAAAGAAAAGAGGGAGTTAAACTCCCTCAAATACTGTGGTACGTCTGTAGTTTTAAGCATTTTCTTTTGGTGTTATAGGCTCGACTTGAGCATTAGAAAATAAATAGGCTAAACTGTAAAAAGTATATTCTTTGTCCTCGTCCTCGCTTTGCTTGTCCTTAGATTTCATTTTTTTGCTCCAAACGAAAAAACCTTGCTCACCTTTTTTAACTTTAAAGCCTTTTTTCTTCCATTCCCAAAAACCGTTAAATTCTTGATGCTCTTCATTGGTAAGCCAGGAAATTAAAACGGAGTTAACGGTGGCTTCTTCTGTGGTTCCTAACTCAATAGCCTCCTTTGCTTGGATGCTCAAAGATTTAAGAAGTTGTTTTTTTTCTTCTTTACTGTTGCAATTTTGCATTGCTTGGTGGATTGTTTGTGTTGTTGTTGTCATGGTCTTAAATTTTAAAATACGTATTCGTTTAAATCGCTTTGCTCTTGGTGTTCTTCTGTGAATTTATCAGCTATTTCTTGCGCTTTGTTAAATGCGTTTTTGCATTGCTCTTTGAAGTGGTTGTAATCAGCGTAATTAAAGACTTTTGAAAGTCCTTTTTTGTGAAGTATGGCTTTTACTTGATTACTCAAAATAAAAGGATTATTTTTGCTCTTGTTGTTGGCTTGTGTTGTCATAAGTCATAAATTTTAAAAAAGGCTACTACCGCAAATAGTAGCCTTTTTGCTTGTTTAATTAAATTTGAAATTCTAGTAAATTCTTCTCCGCTTCTTCTAAATGGTTTGAAAATTCATTTTCAATAACTAAAAGCACTTTGTTTATTACTGCCGGATTACTTAAGGTAAAGGAGTAACCGTTTTCGGTTGCAAATTTCATTTGTCCGTTTTCGTTGTCCTTACCTGCCATGAACTGCGTTAACTCGTCGTATTTATCAGACATTTTTTGAAACTTTGTAGCAAGAATTTGAGCAGTTTCTAAACGCTTTACAACTGCATTTCCATTAGGTCTTAAAACATCATCAATTTTTTGCATGACGCTTTTTTGAGTTGCTCCGTTTTGCTTTGGAGTTGCTTCAACTTTTGGAGTCGCCTTTTTCTCGTTAGCCTTTGGAGTTTCACTCTTTTTAACTGTTGGCTTTTTCTTTGTTGTTGTTGACATAATTTGTTGATTTTTAATTAATTAACTTTATTAAAGATAGCAAAAAGTAGTCATTTTGACAACTTTTGAGGCGAAAAATTATCATAAAATCACTCTAAAAACACTTATTTAAATACATTGTAAATAAATCAACTTTATAAAAATTCACATAAAAAAACTACTCGCTTTAAAATCTCAAAAAACATAAATTACTGATTATCAAACATAAAACCCTGTTAAATAAAAAAAGGGTTTTGTTTGTGTGTCACAAGACCCCGACCCGCTGAGAACTGTGTATGCAATTGCACCCCTCAAAAAACCATAGATATATGACGTGACATCTAACCACAATAACACGTTCACGCCAACCAGTGTGGGTGGTGTGGGCAACCACTTTAAAAAACAAACCATGTCACAGCACAAGCGTTTGTTGTTATGTATTATTGCTCTATGAAACTATACGATGCAATATCACAAATGAGAAGGTTAAGTGCTAACAACATTCCCTTTTCAATAAGCTTTGTTAGTTTGAATCAAACCAAGGGCACTAGTAATGGTGAAAAAAATGTATCGAAGTGTTTATTAAGGAAAGGCTTATCCAAGGATGAATCTGATAAAGCCAACTTGTTGATTGGCTACACTGACTTAAGCGATAATACTAATAAATGGTTTTACCTGCCTTTATTATTAAAGTATAATAACATAGAACTTGAATAATGAATATAGAATTTGAAGGAAGAAATGCCTTAGTAGATACTGGTGATATCGCATTTACGTTTGAATCAGCAGAAAATCCACGAGAGTTTGACAAGTACCGAATACCTCAAGATAACTTAGATTGGACAAATCAAGAATATCAAATAGGAAACTACAGAGTATTTCCTTACGGTTCTAACAATGATTTGCCAAAAACTATAAAGGATGTAGTTCAGAACAATTCAATTGCACCAGGTATTTTAAAAAAGAAAGTGCAATTACTTTGGGGTAAAGGACCACAGTTGTATACAGAAGAAATAGTTGACAATAAATTACAGCGTACATGGGTACAGGATAACAAAGTACAGAATTGGTTAGATAGTTGGGACTATCAGGAATATCTAATGAAATGTATAGTTGACTTCACGGACATAGAAGGTTCGTTCACTAAGTTTCACTCATCAAAAGGAATTAGAGTTAATAAACCATCTATATCCAAACTAGAGCACATATCAATAGAATATGCTCGTTTAGGTAATCTATTGTCAGACTTAAGCTATAAACCTAAAGTATGTATCATTACAGATTGGAACTTCAAAAGAGTAGCTGACGTATCAGATTACGATGTGTATGGTTTATTCGATTTTAAAAATCCATTCAAATACAGAACATCAATACTATATAGTAACATGTATAGTTTTTGTTCTGATTATTATACGGTGCCAGATGTATATGGTAGCTTAGAATGGATTAGAAGATCTTCAGCGATACCATTAATATTAAAAGCGCTATCCAAAAATAGTATCAACCTTAAATATCATGTTATTTCACCGGCAAAGTTTTGGGAAAAGAAAGCCTCAGAACTAAAAGAACAACACGGTGAAAAATATGAGGAAGCGATGTTAATTGCTTATAAAAAAGAATACTTAAGACAAGTTTCAAAAGTACTTTCAGGAGCAGAAAACACAGGTAAGTTTTGGCACTCTATTAAATACCAGACTGTAGAAGGACATAAAATTTTTGAAGAGGGTTGGGAAATAAAAGAGATTAAACAAAACATCAAAGACTTTGTAGAATCTCAAATTAAAATAAGCGATCAAGCCAACAGAATGGTATCAGCTGGTGTAGGCATGCATCCAGCTCTAGGTGGTGCAGGCGAATCAGGTCGTTCAGATTCAGGTTCTGAACAACTTTATGCGTTAAAGAATTACTTACTTACAGGTATAGATATACCTGAGACTATTGTAATGAAGCCAATTAATTATGCTTTAAAAATAAACTTCCCTGATAAAAACTATAGACTAGGCTTTTATCATTTACCACCTGAGAGAGAGGAAGACATCACAGCTAGTAAAAGAACTAAAAACCAAGTATAATGGATATACCATTCAGCGCCATAGACGAAACATTCCAGGAAGAATTCAAAGAAGCTCTAGGTTTTACAGATATAGACATACCACTGGTAAAAATCAAACCAGATTTAATATTAGCTGCTTCAGAGCTAATAGACATTATAGGCGGAGAAACATACTCAGCGTTGATGGATAGTTATACGCTAGATCAAGATGAAGCTATTGTAGATGCTTTTAAAAGAGCTATTGCAACATATGGCTATATGGAATTTGCGCCAGCAAACGACATAGCGCATACCTCAAATGGTCGTAGAATGAGAACTTCAGAGAATGAAAAAACACCATTTGAGTGGATGCTTGTTAAAGATGATGATAATCTAAAACGTAGAGCGTATAAAGCTATAGACACATTAATTAAATTAATGGATGCAAGCTATAGTGTTTGGAAATCATCCGCAAAGAACACAGAAACTTATAACTTATTCATTAGAACAGTTAAAGATTATTCAGAGCATTACGATATTAAATCACGTCTTCTGCTATTAAAATTACAACCAGGTTTAAAATTATCAGAAACGAGAGAAATAGCTCCGCGAATAGGTAGTGAATTAATGACTAGTTTAAAGTCAAAAATCAAAAATCAAGCTATTGAAGATACACCAACATCTGAGCAAATACCAAGTGAAGACGAAGAGAAATTAATTAGCCATATAAGAGAAGCATGTGCCTATTATGCGTTGTCTTGGGCTTTACCACGTATGCAGGTGCAATTATTTCCAGAAGGAATTTTGCAAGCTGTGAGAAGTGATCGAGAGACAATTCGAGGGCGCGTGGTTCCACAAGTACCTGTAATAGATCAGGCGGCTCAAAAATTTATGGCAGATGCAGAACGTGCATTCATGGCTATAGAACATCAATATAAAAAAATGTTCCCTCCAGAAGTTGTAGAAAAAACAGTTTCAGAAACTGAAGAGGACATTTATGGATTTAACGAAGACGACAATTTTATAACAACTTAAATATGAAACTAATTAACTGGCTGCTCAGTCCATTTAGATGGATAAAAAGCATATTTCAAAAACTTAAAAGACGTTGGATATTAGCTAAAGCGTATCCAGCTCTGAAAAAGGCAAATGATGAGCAATTGATAAAACGAAAAAAGCTTAAGAAAGATATCATGTTGTGGCTAAGAAGTTACTTTGGTATAGACGCAAAATCAAAATACATCCCGAAAGATTTCAAAAATAAAGAAGAAGTTAAAGCGGCTGTATTAGAGCGTTTCGGTAATGATTTACAACAACTCAATCTTAACTACTCAGATATTTTTGCTTAATGGATAACCTTACGCATCATATCATTGAAATTCCCGAAAAAGGCATTCTTAAATACATTCCTAAGGAACTAGCTTTTTGTAATAATGATGAGTTTAGAGATGTTGCCCAACTGCTATTTTCTTGGCAGATGGGCAGTATCTCCTACCAAGAGTTTAGGGTGCAGGCAATTTATGCATTGCTGAACCTTAAACCTGGTAAACGCAAAATCAACCAAATAGAGTTAGAGAATGCCTTTAGCAATATAGAGCGCATTAGTTATCTAATGGATTCTTTCTTTATTGAAACTAAGGATAAGAATAGACAGATAAAACTAAATCTTATAGAAAATCCGGTTCCAAAAATTAAACCAGCACTTTTAAATATATCTGGTCCTAAAGCCAGATTTACAAATACCACATTTGGGCAGTATGAAGATGCTAGCCACGCGTACCAAATGTTTTACAGAACTTCAGACGTTAAGTATCTGTGGAACTTAATGGCAATTTACTATCAAGAACCTCAAAGACACCAAACAAAGTTTATTGAAAAGAAAGCTGCGTACTATAAAAAGTATGTAGATCCTGCATTGGCTTATGCATTCTTCTTGTTTTTTGATGCATTTCAAAACTATGTAACGTCATCAAAGGTTATTTGGGAGAGTAAACAAATAGATCTTTCAATATTATTTAAATCAGATAGCACAATTAAAAGCGATTTACCAGGATTAGGAACTAAGTCCTTAGCCTTTCATATATCAAAGTCTGGTATTATGGGTAATCTAGAACATACCAGAAAACAACCACTATGGGAAGTACTGCTCCTACTCTATGATTTAAGAAAAACAGAGTTAGATGAAGCAAAAGCCATAAAAGCAAATCAAAAAAGTAATCCTTAATTAAAACCCATGGGAAAAGTAGAATGGTTCAAAAATTACGTACAATCTTTAGATGATACGTTTGAAGAAATCAACCGAAATAGAATTGTGGTTGTCAAAAGTCAATTAACAAAGTTCCTTAATAGTCATAAGAAAAATCAAAACTTACTGCTGTTAGGTATTCTTCCAGACTTCTCTGGTAAAGGTAATGATGCAGACAGTTTCAAACTTGTTAATATAACACAGTTTTATATCCTAAAAAAAACCACATATTCAGAAGTGGACCATGATGAGCTCATGGAAATCTATGAAGAAACCTACATTGTGATTGAAAAAGTCTTAAAGAAAATTTTGGAAGATAGCTTATCATATTCAGAGCTTCGTTTCTTAAATACAAATTCCATCAAACTAGAACCAGTATTTGATATGGATGGATGTAACGGATGGAAACTAATGTTAAACTTTGATATGTTTGTGTAAAGTAGTATTTTTGAATACTAAACATAAACGCAATGACAGAAAATGATATTATTACAGCTGTAGATGAAATTCTTGAGGATTTAGAATTGAGAAAGAAAATAGGTATAACTAAACACGATAGAAGGAATATTATTAACCGTCGTTCTATCCCAAAAATGTTAGAGCTATTATATAAAGCTGGTAGATTAAAGATAAAAGATGGACCTTCTAAATAAAAGAGATACTACTCAGGATAATGACGTTTTAGAAAAACGTTTCATTGGCCATATCCTAAAAGAAGAAGCGGAAGAGCTAGACAACTATCAGCAGTCTTTAATGAGTTCTAGAGGCTTCACAACGTCATCATTATATAATAATAGAGGCTTTCAAGTTCTAGAAGATCATAAGTTGCAGTACACTCATCCACAAGTGTTACGTTTTATTGATATGAAAACAAGATCTAGTAAAAGTGGTCAAACTACTAAGAAAATAGCACATCCAGTACATAACAAGCCTATCTATGGTATGATTAATAATGTACTTAGACGTTTACAGTTTGAATATACTGATAAGATGAAAAAAATGCTGTTAAACGACTACAACTTACATATTTAAAATATTTTTCTATATTAGTAATCCCTTAAACGGCTATTAATTTTTGTTGACCCATTAAGTATAGCCAAAAAACATAGCTTTATAGCTGTCCATTGAGCAAACTAAAGGTTAGTACAAACGTATGTTTAACTAAACCTTTAATTATGAAAAAAGTAATTACAATTTGTTTGCTAATGGTGTTTTGCATTGGCTCTGCTCAAAATTTTGATGTAGAATTAAAGCCAAATTATTCAATTGATAAAACAAAAATCAAACGACCAGGAAACCAGTAAGATATACCCTAGTGTTTTCCCAACAGTTTTAATAATCTTATCCGGATTGATATTATATCTGGATAAGATTTTTGTGTTTTTTGATGTGCAATTAGAAAACAATCATGGATACCAACAGACCGAAGAATTTATATGGTCACTTTCTCAAACATTATCACCAATTATAATAGTAATAGGACTTTATCTAAAACCTTTTAAAGAAGCTTTAATAGTACCTCTATTTTGTTATGTCATCCAATTGTGGTTTGTACTAGATTCAAGTTTAACTGTAGATAGACCACTTACATGGGTGTATGTTTTGGGTACAGTAGTATTTATTGTTATAATCTCAGTTGGAATTAAAAGAATTTTAATAAGACGAAGTAAACTATTACAATTAAGAGAAAGTGTAATGGAAAAAATCATATCAAAAGACGATCAATTATTAACAAAAAAAGAGCATGGGAAATAGAGGCTTAAAACAAAAGATTTCAAATTTAGAGGGTAAGGTAAAATCTCTAGAGGAAGATTTAAATAACGACAATCTCTCAGATTTAGATTATAGAAATTCATTAAGAGAAATATTAAATGACGTTAATACCTTAATTAATGAATCAAATAACTTATTCTCCTTAATGCCTCAAAGAGAAATGAAAAAAAGTCTAGACCTGGTATTTGAAGCATTTATAACCAGTCAATATGCAGATGAAACTTCAGATAGAACAGATGCAGTTTTGCTTTTTAAAGAATTAAGACTTCTTCTTAATTAAAACATTAGCACAGAGCTTCACCATGTCACAGCACTAAACAAATACACATTGTATTTTGCCATAAAAATCACTAATGGCAAAGCGTATTGTAGATGAAGAGATGAGATTTACCGTTATCGTTAACGGTAATTCTGCACAAAAAGAGCTTTACGATTTAGAAAAACGTAATAGAGCTCTAACAGCATCAAATAAAGATTTACGTGCCGAACGCGCCAAACTTGCCGCAGAAGGCAAAAAAAATACAGCAGAGTACAAAGCTTTAACTGCTGAAATAAAACAGAATAATACAGTAATTACAGCCAACAAAGCACGAATGCAAGTGCTTCAACAGCAAATTGGTGTTACTGGTCTTACAATGCGCCAATTACAACAGCGCGCTTCTCAATTACGTCTTCAGCTTCGTAATATGGTACCTGGTTCAGCAGAGTATAAAAGGTATCAAAACGATTTACAGAAAGTAAATACACAATTAGCCAAACTTAGAGGTAATGCAAAAGCTACAGAAAGTTCACTTTCTAAAGTAGCAAACGGATTTAATAAATACGCAGCTCTTGGTGCATCTATAATAGCCACCGGAACAGGTGTGGTACTATCATTACAAAAAATGATAGACTATAACGGTCAATTATCAGATGCACAGTCTAATGTGCAAAAAACAACCGGACTAACAAAGAAGGAAGTAGATGAGTTAACCAAATCATTCGGTGCGTTCAAAACACGTACAGCGCGTATAGAATTGTTACAACTTGCAGAGGAAGCTGGTCGTTTAGGTAAAAGCGGTGTAGATGATGTAAAAGCATTTGTTAAGGTTGCTAATCAATTAAAGGTAGCATTAGGTGATGATTTAGGTGAAGAGCAGATAAGAGAAGTTGGTAAAATGGTAACCATTTATAAGGTTGGCCAAAGAGAAGGAAAGAATTTTGAAGAGGCTATGCTTGCTTTAGGCTCATCAATAAACGAAGTGTCAGCTTCAGGTGCCAATCAAGCATCCTTCTTAGTGGATTTCATAAAGCGTACAGCTGGTATTAGCGATGTTGCTAATATCTCAGCTCAAGATATGATAGGTTTAGCAGCTGCTTTTGATGAAGCTGGTCAATCTCAAGAAATATCGGCTACAGCAATTAATAAATTTTTTGGTTCTGCAGCTTCGGACGTTCAAAACTTTGCAAAGGTTGCCGGTGTCAGCGTTAAAGAATATTCCAGATTATTAGAACAAGATGCTAATCAGGCATTAATTCTTTTCCTTAAAGGACTAAAACAAGGCAATCCAAGCCTTGAAGAGATGCAAGCACGTCTTGAGGGAATTGAATTAGGAGGTACTAGAGGAACTCAAGCAATAGGTGCTTTAGCGGCTAACATAGAAAACCTAGAAGCAAAACAAAAAATAGCCAACGACAGCCTAAAAGAAGCAACATCGTTAACTAATGAATACAATCTCAAGAATAACAACTTAGCGGCATCTCTAGAGAAAATACAAAAAAGGGTTCAGGCAGCCTTTTCTTCAGAAACTGTGGTTAAAGCGCTTTCAGATTTTGTAGAGTGGTTTTCTAAATTTATTGGTGCATCAGAAGATGCAGATGGATCCGTTACACGATTTAGAAATCGTTTAGTAGCGCTTTTAAAAACAGTAATTATAATTACTGCAGCAGTATTGTCTTATAATACTGCTTTAAAGTTGTCTGTATTATGGACCAACAATGCCTGGAAAGCCACAAAGCTTTATAATCTTATACAAAAGATTACTACAGTGTCTACCAACACTTTAAAAGGTGCTACTTTATTATTAAAGGCTGCTATGTTAGCGGCTACAGGTAACATTAAAAAAGCTTCAGCGGCAATGCGATTGTTTAACACAATCACAAAGTTAAGTCCAGTTGGTTTATTGGTTGGAGTATTAACTGCGGTTGCAGCAGCCTATGTTTTGTTTTCTGAATCTTCAGAAAAGGCAGCGAACGCGCAAGACATATTTAATGATGCTACTAAAGAAGCTGAAAAAAACACTGCCAAAACTATAAAACAAAAGCAATTGTTATTGCAAGTTGCTCAGGACGAAACCTTATCACTCAAACAAAGACAAGAGGCTATTGATGAGCTTAATAGAACTGTACCAGAATATAATAACCAGCTATCCTTAGAAACTGTAAATACAACGTTAGCAAAAGAAGCTCTAGATAAACACATTGAAAGTCTTAAACAAAGTGCCATTACTTATGTGCTACAAGAGCGCATCAAGAAAAAAGCTGTTGAATTGGCAGATTTAGAAAGTTCTGCATTAAAAGACAATGTAGAATGGTATAACTACTTGTGGGCTGCATTAAAGAACGGTGCTAACATGCATGGTGCTGTTGGAGATGTAAATAAGCAAGCTACAAAAAACAAGTATGAAAGTATTGAAGCTACAAAAGAAGAGATTAAAGTTTTAGAAGAGCTTTACAAAACGCAACTTAAAAACAATCCAGATCAATCTTCTTCTGGTGAGTCAGGACCAAAAGAGGGTGATACTAAAACGATTGGAGGAAAAACATTTATTTATAAAAATGGCAAATGGACTGTTCAAGGTGGTGGTTATGTGCCACCAAAAGGAAATGATACTTCAAAAGTGGATCAGGCTAAAAAAGAAGCAGAACTACTACTAAAACTTCAGCGGGAAACTGAAGATAAACGCATTGCTTTAATAGAAGATGCTTTTGTTAGAGAAATGACACAAAGCCAGGTTAACCAAAAAAGAAAGCTTCAGGATTTAGGAGCGCAATCAGATGAAATCCTAGAAGCTTATGACAAAGCACTTACTAAAGGAGACACGGATTTAGCCTCTACCTTACTAGATCAATACCATGAGCTTTACGACCAAATAGAATTATTAGACGAAGAGTTTAATAATTCACGTAGCGATATTTTAGGCGAAGGCATTGAGGCGCATTTAGAAAAACTAAAGGCTTATCATATTTCAAGAGAACAACAATTGCTTACAGCACATAACAATGAGTTAGCTGCTCTGGGTGATAATGAAGACGCTAAAAAAGCACTCCAGGATAAATTCAATAAAGAAAAACTAGAGCGCGAAAAGGCGCTTCAGGTAGCTCTAATAAGTGAACTACAAAATGTTTTAAATGCTACCGAATTTAAAGGTTTTGATTTATCAATTCTCACAGAGGATCAAAAGCAAGCAATTGTAACTAGGCTGCAAGAACTAGGTTTAGAATTATCAGAGATAAACCTTCTACTCGACAAAATGCGAGGCAGTAGCACAGGCAATGAGTTAGATGGTTTAGGTATTGACTCTCAAGGTAGAGTTGATATTTTAGGAATGAATGACGAACAATGGGCTAAGGTATTTGAGCGTACAGAAACTTTATCTGGTCTTATCGGTAAAGTAGGTATGGTTGCACAAGCAGGTGTTCAAGCTTTTAGCATGTATGACCAGTTTGTAACAGCTTCAGAAAATAAAAAGCTACAGCGTTTAGAGCGTAATGCCGAAGAGGAAATCGCAAAGCAAGATAGATTATTAGCTAACAAATTAATTTCTCAAAAGCAACACGATGATGCTGTGGCTGCTGAGGAAAAGAAATTGCGTAAGGCGCAAGCCGAAATGGAATACAAGCAAGCCAAGCGTCAAAAAGCAATGAATGTAGCTTCCATTTTAAGCAATCAAGCTGTGGCTATTTCCAAGGCCTTAGCGCAAGGTGGATTTGTTCTTGGTATACCTTGGGCTGCTATTGTTGGTACAATGGCGGGAATTCAATTAGCCTTAGCATTAGCACAACCATTACCAGCAAAAGGTTTTGAAAAAGGCTTTTATGATAATACGGTAGCTGTACGTAGAGAGCAAGATGGTAAAGTCTTTAATGCTGCTTATGGTGGTGAAAGTCGCTCTGGTGTTGTAGATAAACCAACCATGTTCCTTGCTGGCGAAGGTGGTAAAAATTTCCCTGAGCTCATCATATCTGGTCCAGACCTAAAACAGTTTGATCCTAACCTAAAGCAATCTCTTTACAGAGAAATAGGCAGAGTTAAAGGTTATGAAGACGGTTACTATAAAAATGTAGAAGGTGCACCTATTAATGACGATGACCGTAAACTTAAAATGATGATGATATCTGCATTAAACAGGTATTCAGATGTTTTAGAACGTATAGAAGAAAATGGATTAGAAGCATACGTTACCAGAAACTTTACTAACGCAAAGCGTTTACGAGATGACATTAATAGACTAGAAAAGATAGAATCTAAATCTAAAATCAATACTTAATGGCCTACGATAATTTCACCAAACAAGTACTTTTCACAGACAACAATGCTAATGTGTTATGCAATAGGCTATACGATGCCTTAGAGACAGAATTTACTAAGGTAGTTTTAGACACAAAATTTTGTATAACAGGTACTATTGCTAAAATACTTAATGGTGCTCTTGCTTCAGATATTAAAGTGATACCATTCATCACTAATGACGATGCTATTTATGACTATTGCGCTAAGGATCTACCAAAATATTTAAAAGCTACTGCAGTAATTTTTAAGGATCGTATTCAGTTACGATACCAATCTTATTACTTAGAAGTTTGGAAAACATCTAGTATAGGAACTATTGGAAGTGTCTCAGGATTTTTAGTACAAGACGATGCAGATATACCTTCAAACATTTTATAGATATGCCATACAATTTAACCTTTGATAGCAACCCTCAGTTTTCACCAAGTAGTAATAATCAGCCTAATGTTCAAGATTGGGCATTTAGTCCGTTATCTCCTATTAATGTAAGTCACGTCATTGGAGAAGCCTTACCTTCAGATATAGATATTACCTGTACTATAAAAGATTACTTAGCTGAGAATACAAATCCAGACTATGAGTTTTATGTAAAACATATTGTTACGCAACAAAATCCACAGCAAAACCTTCCAGATATGATTACGCTTTCTGGAAATATTAATGATGCAACTGGAGATGGTTTTCTGTTAACCACGGCAAATCTAGAGCAAGTCGTTACGGTATCATTCCAAAACCTTCAGATAGTACCAGAAGGTAATTTTGGCAATGTTATAGGTTTTCAGGTCTATAGAAAAAATACAGCAACATCAGAAATAGTGTTGCATGATGTTCGTTTTTTTCAAATCAACATTGCAGTGGCTAATGGTGATCCATTTAGTATTACACCAGGAAACCTAACATTTGTGTATGTAGATGGTTCAGGAACTAACGCTGCTCAAAGTTTAGAAATAACAGCTACAGGTGCATTTACCATTTATGTTAAGTCTTACATCACCTTATCAGGTGGTAATTTGGTAGATGCTGGCATTGTAGAAGAATGGTTACCTGGTCCAGGTACCACAAGAAAATATACAGGTACAAATTCACAAACCGTTAGCATTGACGCAAATTCTGCTTTAGATGAATTTGATCAAGGTTATTATAACAGCCAGTTAAAGTATGATAATGGCACTTTATTTCAAGCCTTAGATATACAAACAATTGTATTTGATACAGAAGAAACAATAACCACTCCTGAGAGTTTAGAATTTTCTGCAGTTAAAGGATTTACAGAAGCTGAGACGCAACAACTAAGCATAGTTTCTCCATATCCATTTACAATTAGTGCTCCTAGTTGGCTAAACTTAAGTCAAAGTTCTGGCACGTATTTTTTAGATATAGATGTAGTGCCATTATTGTCTGAAAACTTAAGCGAAGGTGTGTACGAAGGCAACATTGTTATTACTGCCAATAGTCAAGATTATTTAGTTCCTGTAGTGCACACTGTTGTAGATAGTGTTGATTTAGGTATGGTTGAAGATGCTATTAATTTTACAGATGATTTAGATACAATTACAAGGATTTATAACGAGCAAGCTAATCAATTAGTTATTATTTTGAATATGACTACTTACGATTACAATAGTTTAGTTGAACGAAACAAAGAACTTCGTTATAAAATACCGATGTTTAATAATAAAGGGGAATTTTATGTAGGCAGAACGCTTAAGAAACTTATGGCAGAATTAATAAGTCTATCTAGCATTGATTTTGAAAACTTTCAAAATCTAATACCAACTGATACATTAGTCTTTTTAAGACCTTATTATAAACCTGCAAAAGTAGATTTAGAAATTACATTTTTAAATACAATTACAGAACAAGGCATCGCTAACATAAGATATAATAATATAGATTTTTTGAAAGGTCGTAAACCTTTAAAATCGTTTCCACGCACAGCAATATTAAATTATCATGCTGAACCCTTACGTGTTACTCCAAATTCGGTTGCCTTACTTAATTTTTATAAAACTGAAACCCACTTTTTCCGAATTTATAAAAACGGAGATTTCCATGAAGCTTTGCCTCATAGTATTATAACTACCCATAATGTATGGTTATTTAAATATGCGTTTAGAGATTATGATCCTGGTGACGTGGTGGAAATAAGAATTTATAAAACAACCTCTGGACCAATACCAGAAGGCTATTATGATGACTACAATAATTATGTTAGTCAAAAATATATTGTATTACCATCAGGTAAACGCTCTTATCATGTTGCATGGGAAGATGAATATGGCGTTTTGGATATGATGGAATTTACAGGTGATATTGCTTTTAAAATGGGATATGACAATAACATCATTAAAGATTATAAGAGCTTTAAAGAAAGCCTTAGAAAAACAGATAGCAAAAGAACACAAAACGTTGTTATAAATACTGGTTTTTTGCTTCAGGAGAATCCAAAACGATTAGACAGTTTATTAAGTTCTAAACGCGCTTGGATAATGGATAAAAGCAATGATCCTGTTGCTCTTATACCAGATACAAGTGTGTTAAACAATTACGATAGCGACCAAGAGCTCTATGCTTTCGATGTAGAATTTCAAATCAATTTAAATAATGATAATAAAATTAATTCTTAATCAGCTAGAGTTAGATTTATCTAATTATGAATTCACGTTCATTGAAGAAAATAATTGGATAAAAGATAATACAGTGTCTAAATACACCTTTCCGGTAGAGATAGAACTTACTAACGAAGAGGATGAGGCACTTGGCAATATTAGTGAGGAAAATCTAACAGAATATGTCACCTTGCTAGATGGTCAATTTTACGTTTTTGGTGAAGTGCACGAAGCTATATTTGAAATTGAAAGCATCATAGGAAGAAACTTAGTAGGACAAATACGTTATGGTTTAGAAGAGTTTCCTAACTTCAACAAACGTCTATCAGAACTTCCGTTATATAAAGAGGATTTATTAGTCTCTATCTATGCACATGCAGAAACAATTATTTCGCAAACATGGCCAGCTGTAAATTATAATTTTCCTCAGGTCATTACAGACAGTATAGATATAGAGTCGGAGCAATGGCAATATTTTGAAAGTATCATTAATAAATATGTAGATGGCGCTTTTGTTGTTAATGAGTTTGACTCTGAAAATAATGAACAGATCAATAGAAATATTATGCTGCCAATGCCATACTTGTTATACGTTTTGCAAGTTGGTTTCGCTGATGTAGGTGTAACATTAAGTGGTGAAATATTAAATGATACTTATTATAAAAAAGCCGTAATCTATAGCCTAAATGAATTTTATAAAAGCTTTACAACACAAAGCGAAGTGTATAGCTTAAACGCAGATGATTATTCATCAACAGTTGAGCTTGTAGATGTATCAATATTTGGTAATGTTATTCAAACATCTACATATGGTGTCTATAATTTAAACATACCATTACCAGAACCAGGTAGATATAAAATAGCAGGAAACGTAGTTGTAAGAACAAAAAGAAATTTCAATAGCATTTTTGAATTTTCTGTGGCTACTGCTAAATTTATGTATGATGGATCTAATAAATGGTCTGGTAATGTGGTTAAGGTAGGTTCTGGTTATAAAGAGAAATTTTATAGTGTTGATTTCAACTTAGATTATACTGGTACTGAAGGTGATGTTAGTTTTCAATCTACACAATACCCAATAGGCATTGTAAATGGTGATGAGGATTTTGAGGCTATGGTTATGGATGTAACACTTACCCAATTGGCTAAGTTTGATGCTAACGGAGAATTAGTATCTACTTTAGTAGAAGCGACATCTATAGACTTATCTAAGTCTGTGCCAGACATGACCTTTGGTGAGTTTGTGTTTGCGGTAATGAAAAAACGAAATTACGGATATGACATTAACGGAAGTTTGATATCAATCAACAAGAAAAATGTTAATGCTGTAAGTACTCAAAATGCTGTAGACTTATCAGCTTTCGAGGTAATGACACCAGAGCGAAACTTTAATAGAAGTAAGTCGTTTGTGTTTCAACAATTCGACTTTGAGCACGAAGAGTATAAATCTCAAAAAATACTAATTAACAATGATGGGTACCAGGTTAATGAATTTACGAAACCAGATGATGCTGAGGAAATCACTGTGAACGCGCTAGCGTTACCATTAAAAACGTTTGGTATTAAAACTGCTCATGGATTTTTAGATGACTTTACAAAACTTCAGTTAGTTATCTATAGCGGTTTAACGAATAGTTTAAATGTAGCAGAGGATCCATCAGCTATTAGTCATCTTAATAACTATTTAGATGACTATGAATTGTGGTTTAATTTCTTAATGAGCAGTGTAAATTACAATTGGATATTTGAATCCTCTTATGAGGAGCTGGCAGAGCTTAAGATAAGAAGTATCATTTATGCTTATAGGCAATATCATATTATTCGCAAGTTATCTCGCAAAACATTTATATCGCAAACCAATGGCATACAGCTGGAATACGATATAGAAACTGAGACTTTACCATAGGTTATCTAACAAGTCGGCTTTGGTATTCTGCTCATGTGCTGCCAAGTGAATATAAACCTCAGTTTCTTTAATGTCACTATGATTCATTAAGTGCTGCAGTTTATATTTATCAATACCAACAATTATGGCATTGGTGCCAAAAGAATGTCTAGAGGTGTGGTAATCTATGTCTTTAGTGATACCAACAAAGGCCGCAATGTCTTTAACTGTTCTTCTGATATGGCCAGCTGAATAAAACTTAATAAAGAGCTCGTCGCAATGATTAATAATTTCGATGGCTTTATTATTTAGTTCCATATTTTGATACTTACCTGTTTTCACATGTGTAAACTGAAAGTAACCGTTAAGCAATGTTTCGCGTTTTTGATTGAGAATGTCAGAGATACGCAAACCAGTGAAGCAGCTTGTAAGGAAATAGCCTAAGCAAATTTGTTTGCTCTTGGTAATAAAGCTTGAGGTGTAGTAGTCGTATAGTAATTTAATTTCGTCTTTATTCAAATAGTTTTTTTGACCTTTTGTTGGTCCTGCAGTTATATCTTCTAAATCAATATTTAGTTTCACGCCAAACTTAACAGCGTATCTAAGGTATTTTTTCAAAACCTTCACGTTGCCATTACGAGTTGTTTTTTCGTTACCAATACTTGCAAGGTGATTGCGAAAATCAAAAAAGAACTTTCTGTCAATATCAGAAAACGGAATTTTGCGCCTAAATGCTTTAAGCTTGTTATGTATTGCTTGTTCCTTAGCATAGGTGGATTTATTTATGGTTGGCTTGCGTTCATCTAAAATGCGTTTAAAGAATACGTTGAAGTCCTGAAATCCTAAATTACTTTGATAATCTCTAACAACACGTTCAATAGATGGTCTTATATCTGATAGCCTATAAAAGATTTGTAGATCATTAATTTTTCCAAGTTCTCTTTTTAATGTGAGATTGAGATCAATTAGTTCTTGAGAACTTTCTAACGCAAGTTGTTTCTTTTTGTTCCAGTCTTTAGGATTGATGTATAATCCTAAAGGCAAACGTTCGGTTCCGTTGCAACTTATACGTAGTAAAATCTGTTGTTCACCACTTGCATTTTTATAGTTGTGTAATATTAAAGAAGTACGAATTGTCACAAAAATATTTTTTGTGTCAACTATTGTGTCAAAAAGAAGTTCCTGGCTTAAAAACAATCTAAAATCAAATTTAATTCAACAATTGCCTATTTTACTAGGCTTTGAATCACTGTATTTTAGAAAGTGTTGGTGTGTGGTAGTACGCAAATAAGCGTAAAAAGTGGGCGCGAAGGGATTCGAACCCCTGACCCCTTGGGTGTAAACCAAGTGCTCTGAACCAACTGAGCTACGCGCCCTAATTATTAGGACTGCAAAGATAGACTAGTTTTTAATATCTCAAAATATTTTTTTAAAAAAAATCAAATTATTTCTGCCACCACAAAAGTACTTCCTCCGACGTAAATTAAATCGTCCGTATTTGCATTTAGCTTAGCCGCACCTAATGCCTCATTTACAGTAGAATAAGAATTACCTGTAAACCCTTTGTTAAGGAAATACTTCTTTAACAATTCTTCATCTTGTCCACGCTGCACATTTGGTTTACAAAAGTAATATGAAGCTTGTTTTGGCAATAAGGATATAATTCCGTCTAAGTCTTTATCGCTTACCACTCCAAAAACAATATGTAGCTTATTGTAGGACTCAGCTTGCAATTGTTGCATTGTGTAACTTAAACCTTCCTTATTATGAGCTGTATCGCAAACAATTTTAGGTCGTCGCTGAAGAATTTGCCAACGTCCTTGTAATCCGGAATTTTTAACGACGTTAAGCAATCCCGTTTTTAAGTTTAAATTTGAAATATCGTAACCCAATTGCCTGAGCACTGTAACAGATTGTATAACCGTTTTTTTGTTGTGTTTTTGGTAAGAACCTTTTAAATCACTTTCTAAAACTTCTTCAACCAATTGATCCGCGAAATATATTTCGGAATTTGTAGACTTTGCTTTAGATGAAAACACCTCTTTGGTTTCATCTTGTGTTTGACCAATTACAACAGGTATATTCTGTTTTATAATTCCAGCTTTTTCACCTGCAATTTTTTCGAATGTATCTCCTAAAAACTGTACATGATCGAAACCAATGTTGGTAATTACAGAGAGCTCTGGAGTAATGATATTTGTTGAATCTAATCGACCACCTAAACCAACTTCGATAATGGCGATATCAACTTTTTGCTTTGCAAAATAATCGAAAGCCATACCAACAGTCATTTCAAAAAAAGACAAATTATTAGATTCTAAAAAAGTTTTATTTCGCTTTATAAAGCCAATAACAAATTGCTTAGAAACGACTTGTCCATTTATCTTAATTCGTTCTCTGAAATCTTTTAAATGCGGTGATGTATAAAGCCCGACTTTGTAACCTGCTTCTTGAAGTATAGATGCCAACATGTGGCTTGTAGAGCCTTTTCCATTAGTACCACCAACATGAATTGATTTAAATTGTTGTTCTGGATGATTAAGATGTACCGAAAGCTTAATTGTATTAGATAAATCTTTTTTAAACGCAGACTTACCCTTGTTTTGATACATTGGCAGTTGTTGAAACATCCAATTGACTGTATCAATATATTTCATTGGTTATTGACCTAAAGTAAAATTAATACTTACAAATCCAATCTGTATGTCAGGAGCGTTCTGATCTGGTGTAAACTTAAAAGATAACGCTGTTTTTTTGGCTGCTTCAAACAAGCAACTCCCACCTAATGTTCCTTGAATACCTGGTGTAGCTTTTATAACTTTACCACTCTTATTCACTCTTATCTCTACAACCACTAGGCCTTCTTCGTTACAATCTTGGTTATATGTTTTATTAGAAATTTTACTTCTTCCCCCTAATCCATATCCTACTCCACCTTTACCAGGTCCTGAACCTCCAAATTTACTTGGAGCATAAGGATTACCATTTAGCTGACCTGAATTCCCTGGTTTATCATCATCACCATCACCACCATCATCAGTTCCTTTTGAGTTTTTTACACCTCCAATAAGATTATCAAGATTTTTTACTTTCTCGGCTTCTTCACGTTTTTTGCGTTCTTCAGCTTCACGCTTTTCGCGTGCTATACGTTCAGCTTCGGATTTTGCCTTTGCTTCGGCATCTGCTTTAGCTTTGGCCTCGGCTTCCTTTTGCTTTTTTATAGCAATAGCTTCAGCTTCTTCTTGCGTTAAAACATCTTCTGTTTGTGGAGTAGATTCTGCTGGCTCAGTAGGTGTTACTTCAGCTTCTTGTGGCTGAGATTCTTCAACAACTTCTTCTGTAACAGCTTCTCTGGGTTGACTTAGTGGTTTGCTACCACTACCAACATCTGTAGTTCCAAAATTAACAGCAACACCATATTCTTCTGGTGGATCTAAATATTGCGGACCAACAAAAAACAACAACAAGAATAACAACAGAGCAATAAGAACTGTTATCCTAGCTGCATTACGTTGATGTATGGTCTCTAAATATTTCACTTTATTCTGGTACTTTCAATTCTATTATGGCATTTCAAAAATGATGCCGCTAATTAGATTTAACTGCCAAAGTAGATTTTATCTTATTTCTATTAGCAATGTCCATAATGTAAACAACATGCTTTAGATCAACACTTTCGTCTGAACGTATAGTTATAGTTCTAGAATCTGAATTTCCTAATTTAGATAACACTTCTGTCTCTAACTGACTTTTGGGTACTTGCTTCATATCTACAAAATACTGAAGATCTTTGTTCACACTTACCGATACGTTTTTAGTTTGAGTTGTTTTGCTTGTTGAACTCGGTAACAATAAATCTATTGCTTCTGCAGAAACCAATGTAGATGCTATCATGAAAAAGATTAACAACAAGAACACAATATCTGTCATAGACGACATATTGAATTCTGGTGTTACTTTATTTCTTCCTCTAATATTCATAATTAGATTGGTTCGTTTAAGTGATCTAAAAACTCTACAGAGTTAGCTTCCATTTGGTACACCACTTTGTTGGTTCTTACCACCAAGTGATTGTACGCTACATAAGCAACAATACCAACTATTAATCCACCTACTGTAGTTGTCATTGCTGTATATAATCCATCTGCTAAAGATTTAATATCAATAGAACCACCTGAGTTGGCAATTTCAAAAATTGATAAAATCATTCCTATTACAGTTCCTAAAAACCCTATCATAGGTGCCACACCAGAAATTGTTGCTAGTATACTAACATGCTTTTCTAAGCTATAAATCTCTAATCTACCTGCGTTTTCAATAGCTGTATTTATATCTTCTAACGGTTTACCAATTCTGGAAATACCTTTACCTATTAATCGAGATACTGGTGAATTTTGCTGCGCACACAACATCTGAGCAGAGTCTATCTTACCATTACTTACATGGTCTTTAATTTGATTCATAAAGTTTGAATCTACTTTTGAAGCTGCTTTGATGGCAAAAATTCTTTCAAAATAAATATATGTTGCAGCAATAAGAAGTATAAATAACACAAGGATAATTACAATTCCTGAAGGTCCTCCACTTGTAATTAGCTCTATAATAGAAAGTGTTTTTTCTACTTGTTCGCCTGAGGTTCCATCAGCTAAAACTTCTGCACCATCTTGAATATTACTTAGTAATATCATATAATAAATTTTAAGTTATTTAAGTTGTTGTTAAATATAACGCTAAGTTTTTAACTTAAGTATATTAAAAAACTACTCTTGTTACCATAAAGGCTGCTGCACCTGCTAAAAATCCAATAAGTGCTAACCAAGAAATTTTCTTTAAATACCAGAAAAAGTCAATCTTTTCCATACCCATTGCTACAACACCAGCCGCAGAACCAATAATTAACATACTACCACCTGTACCTGCAGAATATGCTATAAAGTGCCATAATTCGTTATCCATTGGTTCAGAAAACATTCCTAAACTAGCTGCAACTAAAGGTACGTTGTCGATTACTGCCGAGCCAACACCTAGTAATAATACTACTAAGTCTGACACTCCCTCTCCATGATATTCTGTACCTAGCATTGGCATAGAGTTCTGTAAACTATCTGCAAAACCAAATAAAATTCCTAGCGACTCTAAAGCTGCAACTGCCATTAATATTCCTAAGAAGAATAAGATACTTGGCAATTCTATTTTAGAAAGTGAGTAATGCACAGGACTATGGTTTGCGTGCGAATCATGTTCCGATGTTTCTGCTGATGAAATTGCAAACTTAGAATTACTGTATACTTCGGCAAAAATAGCCACCACACCAAGCGAAAGCATCATACCTACATATGGAGGCAAATGCGTAATTACTTTAAAAACTGGAACAAATATAATTGCACCTAGACCTAAGAATAACATAGTAGAACTAAACTTATTCTTTGGTTTATTATCTTCTTCTTGTAATTCTACTGTACCCTTAAATGCAGGAAGTAAAGACGCTATAAAAGTTGGTACTGCCATACATAATATAGAAGGTATAAACAAATACGAGAATAACTTACCTGTAGACACCTTATCTCCTATCCAAAGCATTGTTGTTGTAACATCTCCGATAGGTGACCATGCACCACCTGCATTTGCGGCAATAATAATTAAACCTGCAAACCAAATTCTTACGTCTCTGTCTTTTACAATTTTTTGTAATATTGAAATTAAAACAATTGTAGCTGTTAGGTTATCTATAATAGCTGATAAGATAAAAGCTAAAATTGAAAACATCCAAAGTAACTTCTTTCTACTGTTGAAGTTTACTGCTGACTTAATTGTTGAAAAACCATCAAAATAATCTATGATTTCAACTATGGTCATAGCACCTAGAAGGAATACTAAAATCTCGGCTGTTTTCCCCAAATGATGGAGTAAGGTCTCCTCCATGAGATGCATCTTATCTTCATGATTTAAAAGACCAAAATTTTCCATTAGACTATGTTTGGCAGAATCAAACCATTGTGTAAAATCATCAATTCCTAGAGATATCAATGCCCAACTTATAGCCATCATTACTAAGGCTGGGATTAGTTTATCTATTTTAATATTATGCTCTAACGTAATGGCTAAGTAACCAAATACAAATACGAGAATTATTACGGTTTCCATAAATTAAGGGATATTTTTATATTAATTGTCTTAGTGCAATTTCAAATGCGGTTTCACTAATTCCGACTCCAGTAGGGTTGTTATCTTTAACTTCTTTAAGGGCTTTTTTAATAACATCTGAAGTGTCTTTAAAAATTGCCTCATCTGTCATTAAAACCTTACGTTCCATAAAATAAGCAAATACCCTTGCCATTCCACAATTAGAAATAAAATCTGGAATTAAGCTAGTTTTTTGATCTGTATGCTCCATTATAGGACCAAAGAAAATCTCTTTATCCGCAAAAGGTACATTTGCGCCACAGGTTATAACTTCTAAGCCTGTATCTATCATCTGATCAATCTGCTCTTTTGTTACCAATCTAGATGCTGCACATGGTGCAAATATTTCAGTCTCTAAAGACCATATTCTTTGGTTTATCTCATCAAATGGAATAAGGTTATCAGCTACAAGTGTATTACCATTTTTGTTAAGATATAAATTAGTAATTTCTTCGAAAGAAAAACCTTCTTCTCTAATAAGACCACCTACTCTATCAATTATACCAACAACTTTAGCACCCATTTGCGCAAAATAAAATGCAGCAGCAGCACCAACATTACCAAATCCTTGTACAACAACACGTTTTCCTTTTATAGAATTTCCATCTATATCGTAAAAATGTTTGGCAGCAACGGCAACGCCATACCCAGTAATCATGTCTGCAACAGTATATTTTCTAGACACATCTGGAGAATATTCAGGATTTTCAATAACCTTTATTACCCCTTGTCTTAACTGACCTATTCTGTTGATTTTATCTGCTTGAGTTGGCTTAAAATGGCCTTCAAAAACACCTTCTTGTGGATGCCATACACCACTTTCTTCTGTAATAGGAATAACTTCGTGTATTTCATCTACATTAAGATCTCCACCTGTTCCGTAGTAACTTTTTAACAAAGGTGAAACCGCTGCATACCAACGTTCTAAAACACCTTTTTTTCTAGGATCTTGCGGGTCAAAGTTTATTCCAGATTTTGCTCCTCCAATTGCCGGACCAGATACTGTAAATTTAACTTCCATAGTTTTAGCTAATGATAGAACCTCATTCATATCTAAGCCTTTACGCATTCTGGTTCCGCCTCCTGCAGCACCTCCTCTTAATGAATTTATAACCGTCCAGCCTTCTGCTTCGGTTTCTGGATCGTTCCAATGGAACACTATTTCTGGGGATTTATCTTCGTACTTCTGAAGTAACTCTTTTATCAATTTTAGTAAGTTTTTATTTGTAACAAATATAAAAAACTAAAAACCCTAAAAAGTGAATTAAATATTAATTTTAAGATTTAGGATTTAAAATTTTTCCTGAAGAATGATCTTGCTTTGCTCCTGTAACGCTTTTGAGGCAATTAACTTCATTTCTATCTCTGAGAATACCCAATAGACCAAACACTAGAGCCTCCTTAAATTCAATTATTTGGTTATCAGGAATTACAATTTTAGACTTCGTTTTTAATTTAAGTCGTTCTATTAAAAAATCATTGTAAGCTCCTCCGCCTGTAATGAGTGTACTCGATACTTTGTCTTTTAAAACTAAAGCTATTTGTATAGAGATATGTTCAGTAAAAGTTCTTAGTATATCTTCGGTCTTAAGCTCTAATTTATCAATAATAGGAAAGACATGTGTTTTCACCCATTCTAACCCTAACGATTTTGGCGCAGATTGTTTATAAAATTCGAGTTGATTTAATTGGTTTAACAAGCCTTCGTGTACATTTCCTTTTGATGCTATTTTTCCACGATCATCATATTCTAAGTCAACTTTTGAAACATAATGATTAATCACAATATTAACTGGGCAAATATCGAAAGCTATTCGTTTTTCATTTTCTTCAAATGAGACATTGGCAAACCCACCTAAATTCAAACAATAATCATAGTTATAAAAAAGCAACCTATCACCTATTGGCACTAACGGAGCGCCTTGTCCACCGAATTCAACATCTTGTACTCTAAAATCGCAAATAACTTTTTGTTGTAATTTATCTGCTAAAACCGTTCTATTTCCTATTTGATAAGTAAGCTTGTTTTCGGGTTGATGAAGTGCTGTATGTCCATGGGAAGACACAAAGTCTATCTCATTAAGGTTGTACTTAGCTATGAAAGTCTTTATTACGTTCGCCAAATACTTGGAATAAGCGATATCTAATTCTCTTAATTCTTCAAGAGATTTGTTTACAAGATTGCTTAAATCAGTTTTCCATTTGGTTGAGTATTTTAGAGTTTCCGCATGATGAATTTTGAAGCTCCAATCCTTATGAAAATTATAAACTGCATAAATAATATCTATACCATCTAATGAGGTACCAGACATTACAGCTACAACTTTATATTCAGTTTTTATCATATTAGTAAAAATAATATTACTTATTGAAAATACAGCAAGAAAGCGTTATCTTTGCATGAATTTTTTAACAAATCAATAATTAATTTACTATATGGATTTTAGCTTAACTGAAGAACATTTAATGATTCGTGATGCTGCCAGAGATTTTGCTCAAACAGAATTACTTCCTGGTGTTATAGAACGTGATAAT
Source organism: Winogradskyella sp. (assembly GCA_002722255.1). Classification (GTDB taxonomy): domain Bacteria; phylum Bacteroidota; class Bacteroidia; order Flavobacteriales; family Flavobacteriaceae; genus Winogradskyella; species Winogradskyella poriferorum. The sequence continues at coordinate 224,524 of PBLD01000009.1, forward strand.
ACACAAACTTTTCCGGACGAATTAGTTCGTAAAATGGGCGAATTAGGATTTATGGGAATTATGGTAGACCCAAAGTATGGTGGTAGTGGTATGGACGCTATTTCCTATGTATTAATTATGGAAGAGTTATCTAAAATCGATGCTTCTGCTTCGGTAATGGTATCTGTAAATAATTCTTTGGTTTGTTATGGTCTTGAGGCATTTGGTACTGAAGAGCAAAAACAAAAATACCTCACAAAACTAGCTACTGGAGAGCAAATTGGCGCTTTTTGTTTAAGTGAACCTGAAGCAGGTAGTGACGCAACATCGCAAAGAACAACTGCAATTGATATGGGTGATCATTATGTAATTAATGGTACAAAAAACTGGATTACCAATGGTGGTCGTTCTGATGTTTACTTGGTAATTGCGCAAACAGACAGAGAAAAAGGTCACAGAGGAATCAATGCATTTATTGTTGAAAAAGGCACTCCTGGTTTTGATATTGGTCCTAAAGAAGATAAGCTTGGTATTAGAGGAAGTGATACACATACACTTCAATTTAACGATGTTAAAGTACCAAAAGAAAACAGAATTGGTGAAGACGGATTTGGTTTTAAATTTGCAATGAAAACACTTTCTGGTGGACGTATTGGTATTGCTGCACAAGCTTTAGGTATTGCTTCTGGAGCTTACGAGTTAGCTTTAAAATACAGTAAAGAGCGTAAAGCTTTTGGTACCGAAATTTGTAACCACCAAGCTATTGCTTTTAAACTTGCAGATATGTATACTGAAATTGAAGCCGCACGTATGTTAGTAATGAAAGCTGCTTGGGATAAAGACCAAGGGAATAATTACGATATGTCTAGTGCTATGGCAAAATTATACGCTAGTAAAGTTGCAATGGAACAAACGGTTGAAGCTGTACAAATACATGGTGGAAATGGTTTTGTAAAAGAATACCACGTAGAGCGTTTAATGCGTGATGCAAAAATCACTCAGATTTATGAAGGTACTTCTGAAATCCAAAAGATTGTAATTTCTAGAGGTGTTATTAAAGAATAATATTTCAATTATATAAAATTGAAAAGGCTTCGCATATAATGTTGAAGCCTTTTTTATTGTCATAATCTAAAAACTATTTTATTGGCAATTCTAGAATTACCTTAGTGCCTTTTGGTTTATTGTTAGAATCTTTTAAATCTACAAAACGTAACGTAAATTTATTTTTAAAGTCCTTTACAAAATTGGTTAATCTTTCTTTTGTAAGATTTAAACCTAGGGATTTCCGCTTAATAACTTTATTCTCTTTTATATGTGCAGATTGCTCTCTGCCAATTCCATTGTCTATAATTTTAATTAAGACAAAATCGCTAGATTCTTTTGTTACCTCTATATCAATTTGCTTCTTCCCTTTTTTAGAAGACAGTCCGTGCCAAATAGAGTTTTCTATAAATGGCTGCAGAACTAATGACGGCAATCTTATAGAGTGCAAATCTATATCGTCATCAATATAAGTATTTAAAACTATCTCATTAGAAAAACGAATATTCTCTATACTAAAATATAATTCTATAGTTTCAATTTCTTCTGCTAATGAGACTTCTTTTGTTTTTGAAGCTTCTAATATCTTTCGAATTAATTTTGCGAATTTGTTTAGATAGAAAACAGCTTGCTTTTGCTCATTAGTTATAATATACTGCTTGATTGAGTTTAAAGAATTAAATACAAAATGAGGATTCATTTGACTTCTTAAAATATCTTGCTCTAAAGTTAAAATGTGTTTTTCGTTTTGAAGAAACCTCTGTCTGTATAGAATGTATGATATTATTATAATAAGAAAAAGCACTAGACAACTAGCCACAAGTATGTTTTTATTTTTGCGATAACGTAATTTTTCAATTTCTCTTTCTTGCTCAATAGACTTTAGCTTGTCACTTATCTTCTCAGTATCATATTTTATTATAATGTCATTTACATATTGAAAGTTTTTCTCTTTTCTTAATTCATCCGAAAAATCACGAGATAATTGTTCATATTCATAGGCTTTTTCGTAATCTCCCTCCTTTTCTGCCAACAACGCTAAATATCTATAATTCTCTTCTAAACTGCTTTTAAAGCTATATTCTGTTGCTAACTCTTCACTTTTATTTAAATAATATTTAGCCTTTTTGTAATTCTCCGTTTTTAAATAAGCCCATCCCAGACTAGAATAAACTCCTGTTAAATGAAATTTATCTCGTAAATCATTGGCTTCTTTTAAAATCGAAGTCATAAGCTCTATTGCTTCTTCATCCTTATTTTTTTTAATGAAAATGCCACCTATACTACTATTACAAATAACCTTTCCTAATTTAGAATTTATCTCAGTATTATACTCTAGAGATTTTTGGTAATACTCTAAGGCTTCGTCTAACTTACCTAGACCTTCTTTTGCATAGCCAATATTATGATAGTTTATGGCCAAGCCCAATTTGTTATCTACTTCTTTTTCAATCTTAAGAGATTTAGAAAAACGTTCAATAGCAATTTCAAATTGATCTAGAGCTAAATAAATATTACCCATACTGTTCAAAGAAACTGCAATACTTTTCTTTATTGACCCTGTCCTTGGATCAACTTTCTCTGCAATTGCAAGCGCTTCTTGATGATAGTCTAACGCTGTACGTATGGCATCTGTTCTACGGTATACAACACCAAGCATATTAAGACCAATAATATCTAGATCTGTATAGTTATTTGCTCTTGCTAAATTAACAGACTCGTTGTGGTAATTAATTGCCTTATCGTATTGTGAGGTGTTTCTGCAATATATACCCATTAAATTTGCAGCATAGGCTTGACCGAAAGTGTAATTTCTCTTCTGTGATTTCTTGTAGAAAGAATCAATTACAAGAGAATCATTTGAGAATGGCTTTAATAAATTATTTACAGCTTCATAATTCTGTACTTTAGCATTTATTAAGCTATCTATAACTTTCTCTTGCGCCTTTACATGACTCAAAGTAAGTATTGTGATTAACAAACCACACAAAAAAGTTGAGGGATGGTTTTTAAGTGTCATATTTTATTTAAAAACTCTTTTCTTTTCATTCTTGAGATGGGAATCTTATGGTTGCCCTCTAAAACAACATATCCATCAGACTTAACATACTCATTTATCTTATCAAGATTAACAATATAAGAGTTATGAATTCTAAAAAAATGGTTGTCGGGAAGTATTTGGTTAACCTCTTTTAACTTCTTAGTAAGTAATATTTTCTTAGAATTGCTAAGATAAAATGTACTATAATTTCCGTCTGACTCCGCAAACACTATGTCAGATATATTGAGAAATATTAGTTTTCCGTCAGTATTGACAGTAATTTTTTTATCACTTACTTGTTTACTATAATTCTCTAAAATGCGTTCTAATTTATCTGAAATAAGATTATTATTTTCAATTTGATTTCTAACTTTTTCTATAGCTATTGTAAGGTCATCTATATCAACTGGTTTTAAAAGATAATCTATAGCTTGTGCTTTTATTGCTTTTATGGCATACTCATCATATGCAGTAGTAATAATAACAGCAAAATCTTTTGATTCAATCTTATTTAAAAATTGAAAACCATCCATGGTAGGCATTTCTATATCAAGAAATATACAATCTATGTGATTATGCTTTATAAAGTCTAACGCTTTATTGGGCTCTGTAAATTTATCCAAAACCTCTATCTGATCACAAAAATTTTCTAATTCCCAAGCTAAACTATCTAGTGCTTTAGACTCATCATCAATAAGTATAGTTTTTAACATTTCTGTTCACTTTAAAAAATGTAATATAAATATACAGTTTTAATGACTGTTATATGGAAGATATATTATAACTGGTATAAAAAAATGTGCCTTTGGTTAAATTCTGAGATTAAAACTCTCGTATAGATTTAATCAAATTACCATTCATACAATTTTTATAACCAACTACACAAGCACATGGTTAGGTGATTTAAATAGGCTATAAATTTATCCTTAATTAACCAATAAATTAAATCATGAAACTACGTTTATTACTTATCCCCTTCTTGTTGTGTTTTTATTTTTCTAATGCTAATAATATTCAAGTTAACAATATATCTCTAGAGAATTTAAATGAAGTCTCTAATTGGGTACACGTAGAGTTTGATCTAGCTTGGGAAAACTCCTGGCGTATTAGTTCTGGCCCTTCTAATTGGGATGCTGCTTGGGTTTTTGTAAAGTATAGAGTAAATAACGGAGCATGGACTCACGGTATTGTAAGTCAAGCAAATTCTGTTGCTCCTGTTGGTGCTACAATGGATGTAACATCTGATGGTATGGGTGCGTTTATATATAGAGACGCTAATGGTAGTGGTGATGTAAACTTTCAAGACATCCAATTACGTTGGAATTTTGGTTCCACAGACACCGACGATATTATTGACATTCAAGTATTTGCTATAGAAATGGTATATGTTCCTGAAGGTGCTTTTTACTTAGGAGGAACTACAGGTAATGAATCTAATAAGTTTCATGCTGGAGGTTTTTCAACAAGTTCATCCTATCAGGTTACTTCTGAAAATGCCATCACTATTGCCAATACTTCTGGAAACTTGTATTATACTGGAGACAATGCGAGTGGTGGAGATCAATCCGGAACTTTAGGCGCTCAGTACCCTAAAGGATTTGGCGCCTTTTATTGTATGAAATATGAAGTAACAGAGTCTCAATGGCTAGGGTTCTTCAATAGTTTGACCGAAACTCAAAAAACAAATCGAGATTTAACCGATGCCAGTCACAAAAATAGTGATGGTGTTATAAGTCGAAATACTATTTCTTGGACAGGCGGTTCGGCAAGTGCTACCACTTCTGCACCAGACAGAGCTTGTAGCTACATTAGCCCAGGAGATATGAACGCATATATGGATTGGACAGGAATGCGCCCAATGACAGAGTTAGAATATGAAAAAGCATGTCGTGGCCCCGTTCTTCCAAAACCAGGTGAGTTTGCTTGGGGAAGTTCCAATATTGCTTCCAATGCATACACACTAGTAAACTCAGGTTTTTCAAGTGAACGAGTCTCAAATCCAGAAACCAATACAGGTAATGCAATTTATTCAGACACAAACGGAACCATCAGTGGTCCCTTACGTAATGGAGTCTTTGCTGCAAGTGCTGTAAACAACAATCGTGAAGAAACTGGTGGCACATATTACGGAATAATGGAAATGTCTGGTAACTTATATGAGCGTTGTGTTTCTGTAGGAACTTCCCAAGGAAGAAACTTTACAGGTGTACATGGAAATGGAATTATAAGCTCTACCGGAAACGGAACTGCCGTTAACTGGCCAAACAACTCTACCGGTGATGGATATAGTTATAGAGGTGGAAGTTGGTTAAATGGATCTGACTTTATTAGAGTTTCTGACAGATTTGACGGAGCATCAGTGATTGGAACTGGAAACAATCGTTTAGGGTTTAGAGCTGTTAGAACTGCACCATAAGATGAAAAAAAGAATTCTCTTTTTATTATTTACTATTTCCCTAATGTATAGTATACAAGTTGATGCACAGTTGTATGAAGGCTCTAATGGTGATGGATATACCGATAGATTAATATCATCCATTACACTCACAAATCTTTCTCTCGATATTTTATATGAAGGAAGTAATGGCGATGGGTTTTCGAGTAAACTACTGCCTGCAATTACTTTAAATAATACACCTTTAACTATATTATACGAAGGAGGTAATAGTGATGGGTTTGATAAAAAAATATTATCAGCAACTACATTAGATAATACTCAACTTATTGTATTATACGAGGGTAGTAATGGTGATGGTTTTTCAAACAGAATATTATCAGCTACCACTTTAGACAACACATCTCTTTCGGCTTTATACAATGGTGGCAATGGTGATGGTTTTGATATAAAAATACTATTGGCTACTACATTAGACAATACCTCTTTAGTGGTATTATACGAAGGAGGTAATGGTGATGGGTTTGATATAAAGGCATTAAATGCAACAACTTTAGAAAATACAACACTAGCAATTTTATACGCAGGCGGAAATGGTGACGGCTTTTCATTAAACCAAGAGATTGTCTATCTAGATCCTAATCAACTAGTTGATTTATTACTTAACATCAAAGTCATACTCCAAGGTCCTTCATTATCACCGATAACACCAAATTTAATGAATGATGACTTGAGGAGTAATGCTTACATTCCTTCGATAAGTCCTTATTCAGATTTATTAGCAATCAACCCAAACGTTTTTAATACTGGTGGAGCTACTGGTAATGGAAACCCAGAAGATGACATTGTAGATTGGGTTTGGTTAGAAATACGAAGCAATACTGATAACACCAATGTTATAAATTCTCGTTCAGCCTTATTACAACGTGATGGTGATATTGTTGATTTAGACGGGCTATCAAACATTATAATAGAAGGATTAACGGATAATTATTTTGTTGTTGTAAATCATAGAAATCATTTAGGAATAATGACTAATAATCCTATAGGTTTATCTAGTTCATTGACAACATTGAATTTCACTAATAATACTACACCAACTTTTGGAAATAATGCCCAAGTTCTACTTAATAATGGTAGTATGGCTATGTGGGCAGGAGATGCAAATGGAGATAATAATATTCGTTTTTCTGGTAGTGATAACGATGCTAATGTTATTAAAGATTTAGTATTAATGGATCCGCTAAATATTCTCAATTTACTAACATTCTCATCACCTGGCTATTTTAATGATGATATTAACATGGACGGAAACACGAAATTTTCAGGAGTCAATAATGATAGTAACATCATTAAAGATAACGTTTTATCATTCCCACTTAATATTTTAAATCTAGCAACATTTACTATACAAGAAACAGTTCCTGAAGAAAACTAAACTTAAAAAAACACAAAATGAAGAAAATTTACACACTAATTTTATTTGCAATTATATCCATTTTTGGATACAGCCAAGGTTATGAATTTGGGATTGTACACAATTCAAATTATAACTTTTCAATTGTAGCTATACCCGATTTTACATCCTCTGGAAATACTGACATATCAGATATCGGCTTTGCTTTAATGCTACCTACTGGCAATAACGATATTATTACAGTTAGTCAATTCAATACAAGAACATGGAGTGTTACTGAAGTTCCTGCTTCAACATTAAGTAGTTTTGGGCTAGGAGATGGAACTAGAGATGCATTTGTATTTAATTTACCTCCAGGACAAACACTTTTATCACATACAACTAGCGAACAGATTGAGCTAGTAAATTTTGATGTTAGTAACAGCCCTACTTCGGGTTTCTTAGAAATTTTATCTAATACAGATAGTATAGCAATGGGCTTAGGTGGTACTGTTGACAGTTTTTATAATAGTAATATTGATAATACTGTTACACAAGATTATTTTCTAGGCCTTGTTAGTGGTCAAGAAAATTTTTCCTTTGCAACATTAAGCATTGAAGATAATACTTATGTTGATTTAGAAGAATTAACTATTCATCCTAACCCATCAACAAGTTATTTTAATGTAATCACAGATTTAGATATTGATTTAGTTGAACTATTTGATTTAACAGGAAAAATGGTTCTAAGTGTAAAAAACACAAGGACAATAGACATAGAAGATTTAGCTAGTGGTGTATATCTTTCAAAGATATATTATAACAACACATATACTTCTCGTAAAATAATTAAGGAATAAAACCATTACAATTAGTTAGTTTTTTAAACATTGAAGCTCATTATTTCTAATGAGCTTTTTTAATTAGTTAACTCATTTAAAACCAATCTAATTTCACCGTAACTATATTTATTATCCAGTTGATGTTTTAAATCTGAAAGTGTATCAAACGTTTGTTTTGGTATTAACTCTTTTAATTCTTGATAATGCGCTTTTGGCATTAAATCGGAAATTTTAATTTCACCTGTTTTAATGAATTTAGCTAAATGACCAAAAATTGTATTTTCATTTAATTCTCTAAGGTGACCAATTTCTTCTATGGTTTTTCCTTCTTTAAAAAGTACTAAAGACTCTTTTTGTGTGTCGCCTTTTTTACGTTTTGGCTTTTTTTCTTCTACAAACGCAAATTGATTAGCATCTGAAGTGTCAATATCATTCTCTTCACAATACCCTCTAATTACGGTTAAAATATCATTTCCATACTTTTCAACTCGCACTTTACCAAAACCATTGACTTGAAGAAGTTCTTGTTTTGTCGTTGGTAAAGTTTCGCAAATTTCGTAAAGTGCTTTTTGAGTGAATATTTGATAGTGAATTAAATCGTGTTCTTGCGCTAGTGTATTTCTTAACTCTCTTAACAGTTCAAATAACTCGATATTTGTTGTACCATCAATAACAGTTTTTCTTAGTTTTTTTGGTTTGTCTTTAGTTAGAAAGACCGATTTAGCTCTTAAACCTAAAAACTTATTGACTTCAAATCCTTCTTTCAACTCAGAAAAATAGAGTTTTTTAGTCGCTATAAGTTCTTCAATAGTATCTAATTGTTTGCTAATATCTTTATCTAAAGCTTTGTTATCTGTACTAAAACTAAAGTTTTTATATACGTCAATAATCTTAGTTTTAGTTTCTTCAGTAAAATAACTTATAGCCTTTTTAAAACGCTCTTGGATAACAGAATCGTTTTCTGGCAACTTATTTTGCGCTAATTCTTTTAATTGAATTTTAAATGAATTTGCTATTTTCAATAAGTTTGTAGCACAATCCTTTATACTGGTTAAAGGTTGCTCTAGGTTACCTTCAATACTTCCTCTATTTTTATAATAAATATCTAAAACTCTATTTAAGGGATATATAAATTGAAAAAAATCAAAAACTTCTGAAATTAATTGAAGCTGAAAGATTGATTTTGATTGTTCCAATTCTTTTTCATCAGGTTGGTTTTCTTCAGCTCGTTTGGTAAAGTTTAAAACATTGGTATCACTTATAATATGACTGGAATCAATCTTACTTTTTAAGACTAAACCTTCTAAAGATTTACATCTGCTTAAGGCAACATAAGTTTGACCATGTGCGAAAGCACCTTCCGCATCAATAACAGCTTTTTCAAAAGTTAATCCTTGACTTTTATGGATTGTAATTGACCAAGCTAAGCGTAAAGGTATCTGCTTGTAACTACCAATTTTGTCCTCAGTTATAGCGTCTGTTTCTTTATCTACTTTGTAGGTAATGTTTTCCCAAGTTTCAGGTTTTGTAATAATTGTAAAATCATCATCAGGACATTTTACAACAACTTCATCTTTATCTAAATGAATAACTTTTCCTATTTTACCATTAAAATAACGCTTTTCTAGTGAGCTATCGTTTTTAATAAACATGACTTGTGCACCTACTTTTAATACTAATTTATCCTCGTTCGGATAAGAATGTTCAGGAAACTTACCTTCAACTTTAGCTGAATAGCTAACTAATTTTGTTGACAGTTTATCTAATTCTGATTTATTAACTTGATCGGCTTTTTGGTTGTGAGTAGTTAAAAATATATAGCCTTCGTTTTCTGAAGGTGAAAAATTTGAATCAAATCGTTTATTAAGTTCTTCTATTGAATTTTTAGATAAATTATTAGATCTTATTTCATTTAAAATATGAATAAACTTAGGATTATCTTGTCTGTATATGTGCTTTAATTCAACCGTTATAGGGTTACAATATTGATACGCATGGCTACTAAAAAAATAAGCGTTATTGTAGAATGGTTTGAGAAGTTCCCATTCATTATCTCTTACAACAGGTGACAACTGTTGTAAATCACCAATCATAAGAACTTGAACACCACCAAAAACTTGATTTCTATTTTTATAGCGTCTTAGAATTTTATCAATAGCATCTAATAAATCTGCTCTAACCATACTAATTTCATCAATCACCAATAAGTCCAACGATTTAATGATATTAATTTTTGTTTTACTGAACTTATTTTTAAATCCATTATTACCAGAAAGCATATCATCAGGTAGTATAGGTCCAAAAGGTAATTGAAAGAATGAATGAATAGTAACGCCTTTAGCATTAATTGCTGCTACACCTGTAGGTGCAACAATAACCATTCTTTTAAGTGAATTTAATTTTAATCTATGAAGAAACGTAGTCTTTCCTGTTCCAGCTTTACCTGTTAAAAAAATATTTCGTTGACTTTTATTTACGAAATCCCAAGCTAATTGTAACTCTTTATTATTATTCATTGATGGTAAAAATAACCATTTAATAGTTAAAGAGTAACTTAAAGGTATTGGTTAATAAGAAATAATAAACAACAAAAAAACCCTTACTATTAACTAGTAAGGGTTTTCAAAAAAGGCGGCGACCTACTCTTCCACAGATGCAGTACCATCGGCGCTAACGGGCTTAACTTCTCTGTTCGGAAAGGTAAG
>PBLD01000010.1 GCA_002722255.1 Winogradskyella sp.
AACGTGTTTGTATATGGTTTGTTGCGTGGTTTAGCACGTAATTTAGCAAATAAAAACCGAATAGAAAATCCGCGAGGATTTTCGTAAGTAGGCTAGAACTAGCAATAAATTATATACGGTGTTGGCAAATCGTTATTTATTCAGATATTCAATTGTTCCTTTATATGAACCGTATTTTATGAAAGAGTCGTAACCTTTCAAGAAATTCTGTTCCATTTGCTTTTTGTTCTTAATTCTCTTTTTGAGAAACTTTTTAAATTCTTTTTTCCGTTTTCTTTTTGAATCAATACTATTCCCATTCCAAATGTCTCCTTCCACAGCTACAATAAATGATTCTTTGTTTTCCAACTTTTCATTAGTCATATAGATTTGCTTTAAGTCAGAATTCCATAGTTCGTTATTCTTTATTTCATAAGATTTATTCTGATTTTCTCGAAAATTAAAAATAGTTAATGAATCATTCTCAACTTTGTATTTATATTCGCTCGTTTTACTTCCGCAACTATACTTAAATATCTCGTTAACGATTGAGTCATTTTTAAAAACTAATTCGTGCATTCTATATGTTATTCCTTCGTATTCATTGCTAATTAAATAATACGGTTCATTCATTTCCTGACCAACAGAAATATTGGTAAAAAACAGTAAATTCAAAATTATCAATGTCCTTTTCATAATGTTTGCCAACGGTCTCGTATAACCGTCAGTTACGGATTTAAAGTTAATAATTTTCGGTTAAGCACTGACGTTAGCAATTCCGAGTGGATTCGGACGTAGTCGAATCCGCCGTAATTGCGGTTATACATTGTTGTGGGTAGTACTTTTTCAGTTTATAGTTTCTTTAAATTCCTAAATTCATATTTTTCAGTCGGACTATTTTTTTCAATTTCAATCTCGTAATTTTCTGACTGAAATGCTTTCTCAACAAATTCCTTTGCTTTTGAATATGCGCAATGATATGTTTCATACGAATCTTGCCAATGTCCATCGTGTTTATAGTCAACCGAAAAAGCATATTCGTGAAGTAGTGAGTTCGCTTTGGTTTCTATTCGTCCAGCATTTTTACTTTTCAGAGCATAAAGTACTTTCCAGTCATTAAATCCAGCATATTTAGTCCGATTAAGTGATTCCGCCCTCACTTCTACAGCTTTTGAAAATCCGATTTTTACAAGTTCGCCTGTCAAGGTTCCAGCGATATAGACTATTCCGCCAGAGTCATTTCTTTTTTGAAATCCTAATTTTGCCGTATCGCATTGACAACAATGCCCACTTCTGGTTCGTAAAGTATGTCCCTCTTTTTGGCAAGGTGTAACATTGTAAGCAACCAATTTATTCAGTTCTTTCATAATCACACGATATTCAGATTTTGAAAGTCCATTAGCGTCGAATACATATTTCGGCTCTACTTTTTGTTCTTTTAGAAATCTAATTTGTTCGCTTGTTAATCCTGCCATTTCGTTTTTCTCGTATTACCCACAACGGTCTAGTATAACCGTCAGTTACGGGTTTATATGTTTTACTTTTCGGTTTGGCACTGACTTTAGCAATTCCGTGTGGATTCGGACGTAGTCGAATCCGCCGTAATTGCGGTTATACATTGTTGTAAACAGTTATTACTCCACTCTCGTATATTCTGTATAATAATGTGAAGGCAAATTTCCTCCATCACAAGGGTCATTTTCATCATTATCATAATATCCAACTCTTAAAGTGTTATTTGTTAGTTCAAAAAATGTCGGATTGATTGTTTCTCCATCTAATGTTACAGATAGATTATCTCCAGTTAAAGTCCAAGTTCCAGTAGAATTATAATATTGTTCACAATTTCCGTTTTCTAAATCATATTCGGTAATGTTTAAAGTTCCGTCTTCAGAGAATATTATTCTTCCTGTTTGCTCACAAGAGTCAAAGTCATAAACATCTTCAAATCCAGTTGAACAAACATCAACTTCTTTAATTGGTTTCCAAGTTCCGATAATTGAACCCGTATCAGAGTTAGAATCATCATCGCTTGAGCAAGATGATATAATCAATAGTCCGATTAAAATTCCGAGAAATAATTTCATTTTTTTCATTCGTAATATTTGGTTTTAATTGTTTACAACTTGTTATATCTCAACGAATATATGGATTTAATTGTTAAAATCACGGGATAAACCAAGTTTTGAGCTTGTATTATCCTGTCGCAATGTCTTTTGTATAATAGTATCCAATGGATTAGTAATTTTCATTAAATCTTTACGCTGTACATGTGTATAAATCATTGTGGTCTCTGGTCTACTATGACCAAGTAAAGATTGTATATATCTAATGTCAGTACCATTTTCTAATAGATGTGTGGCATAGCTGTGTCTTAATGTGTGTGGCGTTACAGTCTTACTAATGTTGGCGCTTTTGCAACTTCTTTTTATAAATTGTCTTATGCTTTCAGCGCTATATTTTCCACCATTAGCACCCTCTACAAAATATGTTTTTGGATTATAGCTCAGATAGTAATTAGAAAGCAATGGTAAAAAACTATCAGCCAAACTCACCAAACGATCCTTTCTACCTTTACTGTTTTTAACATGTAGCTGCTTTCGGTCTATATTTATATCAGTTAGTTTTAAATTAATAAGCTCACTCACGCGCAAACCACAAGAATATAACAAAGTAATAATAGCTCTGTGTTTAAGGTTTTTGGTGCACCTAATGAGATCTAAAACTTCATTCTGAGACAAAACAGTCGGTATTTTTTTAGATTTTTTAGGTCTTACTAAGTGCATTTCATTAAGTTCTATTTCAGGGTAAAATGCCTTAAAAACCTTAACGGCACTTATAAATTGGCGTTGGGTACTAATGCTGTAGTTACGATTTATAAATACAGTTTCTATAAATAATTCGATATCTCTGTTGGTTATATTCTCAACACCTTTAGAGTTATGAAACTCAATGAGATCTGCAATATAAAACGTATATGTGTCTATAGTGCTTTTGCTGTAACGTTTGCCTCTAAGGTATTTATAAAAATTATTGAGTATTTTCTTTTGTGTAGCATTTAGTTGACGCTCGGGTTTAGAAATAGCACCATTTGTATCCGTTTGTTTTCTAAGACCTTTGTTTTTTATTTCCGCAACATTGCAGAACCTTTTTTTTACAAGACTAATATTATCAGAAGATAGAGGCATATACCATAGCCTATGAGTTTTGCTCCATTTTGCTAATGGAATTTTTCGAACTATAGTCAATAAATCCTCATTGTATTTAAATTTTAAGCCTAGATTTTGTCTTCCTTTATGGGTGAGGTTAATAAGTTGTAATTTAGGTAATTCTGTATTCATAGCGTTAAAATAGTAAAAAATAATCTATTGTTTATCAGCTTAGTAAATAGGTTTTTTTTCAATAAGGTTAAAAATATTTTCAAAAAACAATAAAAAAGTTTTGCGTATTAAAAAATAGTATACATTTGCTGCGAAATTTAGAATCACTAACACAACAGGTTCTAGATTTAGCTGAACACATTGAAAACTGTTTTTACGTTCGGGCTTTTGAAAATTAGGAAGTCATATTCAAAAGCAGCTTATAAGATAAGCGTCCGAAATTTAAAGCTAACTTCCGTTTCTCCAATAGCTGCTAGCCAGCATATATACGCTTTTGTACCAACTACACAAAGCCAGTTTCAGATTTGATATAGAGTTAACATTAATTAAGCCTATAACTTTATACCTTTATTTTTTCTGAAAAACAACCGAGAATAAAACTAAAATGAATACAAAATACATTGATCTTATCGATCAATCCTTTTACTTTCCTCAAGAAGAATTTTATCTAGAGGAAAACACACTGCAATTTCATGGTATAGACCTAATGAAATTAATTGAGCAATACGGAGCACCATTGAAGTTTACCTATTTGCCGCAAATTTCTAATAACATTCAGCGTGCCAAAACATGGTTTGCAGATGCTTTTGCAAAACACAATTATAGTGGTACATACAACTACTGTTACTGTACTAAAAGTTCGCACTTTAAGCATGTATTAGACGAAGGTTTAAAAAACAATATTCATATTGAAACCTCTTCGGCTTTTGATATTGATATTGTAAATAGCCTAAAGAAAGAAGGGAAAATTACAGATGAAACCTTTGTAATTAGTAACGGTTTTAAGCGCGAAAAATACATTAACAATATTGCCGATTTAATTAACGGAGGTCATCAAAACTGCATACCAATTATAGACAACTATGAAGAGTTAGATTTGCTTACTGAAGAAATCAATGGTAAGTTTAAAGTAGGTATTAGAATTGCATCTGAAGAAGAGCCAAAGTTTGAGTTTTACACCTCACGCCTAGGCATTGGTTACAAAAATATTGTGCCATTTTACAAAAACCAGATTCAGAATAATGAGCAAGTAGAGCTTAAGATGTTACATTTCTTTATCAATACTGGTATTAGAGATAACGCGTACTATTGGAACGAGCTCACAAAATGTCTAAAGGTATATACGTCATTAAAGAAGATTTGTCCATCTTTAGATAGCTTGAATATTGGTGGAGGCTTCCCAATTAAAAACTCTCTGGCTTTTGATTTTGATTATGCTTATATGGTAGATGAAATAGTAAACCAGATAAAAACCGTTTGCGAGGAAGAAGAGGTAGATGTACCAAATATTTTTACAGAATTTGGAAGTTTTACGGTTGGCGAAAGTGGAGGTGCTATTTACAAAGTACTTTACCAAAAGCAACAAAACGATCGTGAAAAATGGAATATGATTAACTCATCTTTCATTACAACATTACCAGATACTTGGGCAATAAACAAACGCTTTATAATGCTGCCAATCAACCGTTGGCAAGAAGGTTACGAGCGCGTATTGCTTGGTGGATTAACTTGCGATAGTGATGATTATTACAATAGTGAACAACACGTCAACGCTATATATTTACCAAAGTATCACAAAGACAAACCATTGTATATAGGCTTCTTTAATACAGGTGCATATCAAGAAACCATTGGTGGTTTTGGCGGATTGCAACACTGTTTAATACCAAGTCCAAAGCATATTTTAATACAACGCGATGATAACGGAAATTTAACAACCGAAGTTTTTGCAGAACAACAAAAAAGTGAAGATTTACTGAATATTTTAGGATACTAAAAGATTTCAGAATCAAATAAGAAAGATTAAGAATGTCAGGTTGAGCATTGGTTGAAATCAAAATATATTTTGATTGATAGCACACTACGAAGTAGTCGAAACCTCATTTGAAATAAAAATAAACAATAGAATAAATAACAAATTTCCCTTTCAGGAATTAAAAAAATGAAAACAAAAACTTACGCTGGCATTCCAGCAGAGCATTCAAAATTAGATCAATCAAAGATTGTTTTAATCCCAGTACCTTACGATGGTACAAGTACATGGCAAAAAGGAGCAGATAAAGGTCCAGAAGCATTTTTACACGCTTCAGAAAACATGGAATTGTACGATATTGAGACTGACTCTGAGGTGTACCTTCAAGGTATTCACTTAGCAGATGCAGTAACAGAAAATGCTTCGCCTGAAGCAATGGTAGAAGCAGTGCACCAAGCAACCAAAAAGTTTATAAAAAAGAACAAATTTGTAACTGTTTTTGGTGGTGAACATTCAATCTCAATTGGTACTATTAGAGCTTTCAACGAAATGTTTGAAGATTTAACTGTATTGCACATCGATGCGCATGCTGATCTTCGCGAAAGTTACGAAGGTTCTAAGTGTAACCATGCTTGTGCTGTGTATGAAGCGAGCCAAACCACAAACCTAATTCAGGTTGGTATTCGTTCTATGGATGCTATTGAAAAAACAGTAATGGACGAAGAAAAAACGTACTTTGCGCATGAGATGGCTGTAGATGACAACTGGATGGACTCTGCAATAGATCAAATGACAGACAACGTATTTATTACGTTCGATTTAGATGCTTTCGATCCTTCAATTATGCCAAGTACTGGAACACCAGAGCCAGGAGGTTTATTATGGTATGAAACACTAGAGTTTTTAAAGCAAGTGTTTGAAGAAAAGAATGTTGTAGGTTTTGATATTGTAGAGCTTTGCCCAAATGAAAACGAAAAGTCTTCAGACTTTTTAGCAGCAAAACTTTACTACAAAATGTTAAGTTATAAGTTTCAAAATCAAGATGTAGATGACGATTTTGAAAGTAATTTTAATAACAATTCAAACGGGAATAATAAATTTTCTAAATTTAATGATGAAGATGAGTACTAATAAAGGACATATTACACAATTTATAGAGAAGTATTACCTGCACTTTAATGCAGCAGCTTTGGTTGATGCAGCCAAAGGTTACGAAGATCAGCTTAATAATGGTGCTAAGATGTTAGTGTCTTTGGCTGGTGCTATGAGTACTGCTGAGTTGGGTAAGATTTTTGCAGAAATGATTCGTCAAGATAAAGTACACATTATTTCTTGTACAGGTGCCAATCTTGAAGAAGATATCATGAATTTAGTAGCGCATAGCCATTACAAGCGTGTGCCTAACTATCGCGATTTGACTCCGCAAGAAGAATGGGATTTGTTAGAAAAAGGACTAAACCGAGTTACAGATACTTGTATTCCAGAAGAGGAAGCATTTAGACGTATACAAGAACATATTGTTAAGATTTGGAAAGATGCAGAAGCTAAAGGTGAACGTTACTTACCACACGAGTATATGTACAAACTGTTATTGTCTGGTGTTTTAGAAGAATACTACGAAATAGATCTAAAGGATTCTTGGATGTACGCAGCAGCAGAAAAGAACTTACCAATTGTTTGCCCAGGATGGGAAGACAGTACTATGGGTAATATTTTTGCAAGCTATGTGCTAAAAGGCGAGCTTAAGGCAAGCACTATGAAATCTGGTATTGAGTATATGACATTCTTAGCAGATTGGTACACTGAGAATTCAGAAAAAGGCATAGGTTTCTTCCAAATTGGTGGAGGTATTGCAGGAGATTTTCCAATCTGTGTAGTGCCAATGCTTTACCAGGACATGGAGCGTACAGACACACCATTCTGGAGTTATTTTTGCCAAATTAGTGACAGTACAACAAGTTACGGATCGTATTCTGGTGCAGTGCCAAACGAAAAAATAACTTGGGGAAAACTAGATATAAATACACCTAAATTTATCATAGAAAGTGATGCAACCATTGTTGCTCCATTAATTTTTGCGTACCTTTTGGGTATGTAAATCCAACCTTACAAGATGAACAGAAAAGACCAACATTTAAAACGTGTCATTGTAGACTTTAAAAAACTAACGCCAGAAATTCTTGCTTTATTGGTAGAGAAATATCCTGACGGTTACGACGACGACCACATTATTACATTCAGAAATGCTAAAAATGAAGTCGTAGATGCTGTTGAGGTAACTACCGAAGATACCAAGTATTTGGTAAAAGTAAGTACCAAGTTGGCTGTAACCATGGAGAATTATGATGAAGATGATTATGAAGATTACGAAGATGATGATCCAGAAGCAGTACAAGACCCAGAAATGGCAGCAGATGAAGATGCTGATGATTTTGATGCCTAAATGTAATTGGTGTTAAATTATTTTGTAACTTTCTTTATACTATAAAGTTGCAATTATTTAATGCTTAAATTATGGAGACGTCATTTCACATGTCATTACCGTGTTTGAGTGTAAAGGATACTCAAGACTTTTACATCAATAACATTGGTGCTTCTGCAGGCAGAACCTCAGAAAATTGGGTAGATATAAATCTGTTTGGTCATCAAATTACGTTTATAAAAGCCGAAAAATTTAACTTCAATAACCCTAATTATGTGTTTGAAGGTAAGATTTTACCATCCTTCCATTTTGGTGTTATTGTAGATGTTGATAATTGGAAAAAAATCTATACCAAGCTTACAAAGCAAGCGTTAGAAGTTGTAACCAAAACCACTTTTTTAAAAGAAAAAACCGGAGAACATCTTTCATTTTTTATTAAAGATACTAATGATTATATGTTAGAGTTCAAAAGTTTTAAAGAACCTAAAGACATGTTTTTAGCATAATGTTACCAGTTGTTGCTTATCAAGTAGCAAACACTATCAATATAAAAGCGAGCAGACAGCAATTGCAGTGGCAGTTGCTGTTTCAAGATAGTGATGAGTTGTTTTATTTACACTCAAAAGACAAGTATATCTATCTGTTTCAGTATGGGATGGTCAGTTTTTTTAACCTTTCAAAAACTGAAATAGATGAAGCTTTAGATACTATTAAACCATTGTGCGATACCTACTTTGCAGATAAAATTTCTGAAGAAGTTAATGTAGAAATACAAGCAAATACACTTCAGGTTAATTTTGAAAGTATAGTATTGCCAGATTTTAATAGCGAAATGATACGGTTAGTAATGCTTAATGCATCGCAATCTGTAGCACTAAACCGTTTTTCTGAAATAACCGAAGCGCTTTTAATAGAAACTAACGAACACACCAAGTATTTAGAAGCCAGAGGAAAACTAAATATTTCAGGAAATAAGTTAAAACGATTTATAGGTAAAATCCTAAACATTAAAAACAAGATTTCTGAAAACCTATACATCTTTGATTCACCAGAAATAACCTGGGAAGACGAGCAGTTAAACAAATTAAATTCAGATTTAAAACAGACTTTCGATCTTAAGGATCGTTACCACGTTATCCATGATAGAATAGAGATTATAAAAGAAAATTTAGAACTCTTTAAAGATATTATGGATCATCGAGAAAGTAGCCGATTAGAATGGATTATCATTATTCTAATTTTGGTAGAAGTCATAGATATGTTTATTCTAAAATTGTTTTAGACCAAGATAGTATTCTTCGCAACAAACCACAGTTATCATTCTCTCAGATAATGATCTAAAAGTTTTGGGCTTGAGGTGGTAAATACCCAACTACAAAATAAAATTATAAATAGAAATTCTTGAGCAAGACGTTGTAAGATAGAGTTTTAAGTAAAAAAGCAATTAAAAATGAAAAACAGACAATTTGTAGTATTTGTATTTTTAGTAATGGCATTTAGTGTTAATGCAATAGTAGATACAAAAAAAGATAAACAAGACCAGGAAACCGTTACTGTAATAGCAACTTTTGATGGTTATGATGAAGAAGATGGTTATGCCTTCTTAGTGGCTGGCGAAGATGATGAGGAAGATGAAGATATCATGTATTTTTATGATGTTGCTCCTGAAGCACTAAAAGCTGTAAACCTTAAATCGGATGATATGATAGGTGAGCGTTTTCAGATAACCTATAAGATTGAAACCTACGAGGAGGAAGATGAATATGGGTATAAAGAAACGTACGAAAAGTACACTATCATAAAGATTAAAAAGATGTAATATTAAAGAGGCTGCTAATTAAATTGGCAGTCTTTTTTTTAGAATAACTTCCCAAAAGAATGCAGAAAATACTACGAAGTATTCTAGAGCAACAATCCACAAGTTTTCAGATTTATCTGCTGTGCCAATACCAAGGTAAGAGAGGTAGCTTAAGATTATAATTGCACTCCAAATAAGTGGGTATCTGTAGTTAGTGAATATGCAAAGCATTACCAAAGTAGCAATATACCAAGGATGTACTGTAGTACTTAAAAAAAGATAAATTGTAAAAACTAGTAGTATGGATGTACTAAGTTTAGGTATGGAATTATTTTTTTTAAAAAAGGAAAAGCCTAAAATTGCCAAAATTGAAACTAGAGGCAGAATCTTACCAATTATACCAATTTCATTATAACCAGTAATAGCATAACCAATAGCTCTTAATACATAGTAGATGCTGGCATTAAATTCAAAATTATTAAACCACAGTCCGACCGTTTTAGAGTAGTTGTCTACAAATTCTATTGAAAAGAATGGGATGAAAAATGCAATTAAGGTTATGCCAACAATGGTATAGAATACAATTAGTTTTTTCATACCTGCGAAGGCAGACAAATTATTAGGTTCAGCGTAGCTAATCCATTTATGTTGGCTGTTCTTTCGGTCACTGAGCGAAGTCGAAGTGAACCACCAAAAAAACAAAGGCAAAAACATCAAGGGAATCAGTTTTACAGAAACAGAGCAAGCAAAGACAACAGCAGCCCATTTCCAATAGCCTTTATGTAACAAGTATAAACTCCAAACTAAGAAGAAAATCATAACACCTTCAAAATGGAGGTTACCAGTAAGTTCTATGATGATAAATGGGTTTAAGATGTACCAAAAGATTCGATTAGAAGGTAATTTTAAGGCTTCTAAAAGCTTTTTTCCAAAATAGAGTGTTCCTATGTCGGCAGCAATAATAAGAAGTCTCATACCTGCGACAGAGCTTAAAATGCTGTTTCCGGGAAATAGATTTCCAAGAGCAAAACACAACTGATTTAAAGGTGGGTAATTGGTAAAGTGAGAGGCGTTTAGTTTACCCATACCATTATACAGTTCTTGCGCTAGAGGCATGTTAGTCTCACCTTGACTTATTATAACATTTGGTGTGTCCAAATACGGATTGAGCCCTTCTAAAATCATGTGTCCATCCCAAATAAACCGATAGAAATCTTGTGATAAATTGGGTAATGCAAATAGAAATAATAGTCTGAATAAGATAGACGCGATGAACAAAATTCTAAAGTAGAATCCAGACGTTTTCAAAATTTGGTAACCTATAACAAATAAGCAGCCATAGAGTAAAATGAGTTGTAACGCATCGGTTCGCTGTGTGTAGTAAGCAAACCATATGTAAAGCATACAACTTATTAAGATGTAAGCTAATGTTATCTTTTTGTATTTGTAAATATTGGCTAATTCAAGCATAATATATCCAAAGATAGAATTATTTAAATCTGCTATGTCTTATAGATAAAAAAAGAATAATAACTTTAAAAGGAATTAAAATGTAGAGTTATGAGCCATTCTATTTATTTCAACTTTATGATTAATGCTGATAAATTCAGTGTATATAGAGCTGTAACAGAGCCAGAACATTTGGTAAATTGGTGGCCATTAAAATGTTCTGGAATTCCTAATGAAGGCGAGGAATACAATTTTAATTTTACAGATAAATACAATTGGTATGCAGAAGTTAAAAGTGCTAAGCAATGGCATCATATTCATTATAAAATGACTAAATCTGATGATGATTGGAATCCTACAACCTTTGGTTTTGACCTGGAAGAGAAGAACAACGGAATATATCTTCACTTTTTTCATAAAGATTGGCCAGAGTGCAATACACACTTTAAACATTCATCCTTTTGTTGGGCAATGCTCTTAAAAGGGTTGAAAGATTATTTGGAAAAAGGGACAATCGTGCCTTTTGAAGATAGAGAGTAGTATTTATACTTTAGAACCTAAAGATTTAAAAAACACATACCCAAAACCAATACAAAGCATTAAGTGAAAAGGAAACAATCCAAAGTCTCCACCTTGATCTCCAACTATAAATGCGCTATAAAGTCCAAATGCAAAATACAGCATTAATAAGCCTTCTAAAACCACATTTTTAGATAAAGATTTCTTAAGGTATTTATTGTTTTTCCAGTTGTCTTTGAATTTCTTAATATTGAATTTTGGTGTTCTTACAAATTCACTCTTTTTACCAATATGGCCTTCTATTACTGCAATTGAGTTATGAAGTGAAAAGCCCATTGCAATTGAGAAAAACGTGAAGAACATACCAATATATCCAAAGAATTTTTTGAAACCACTTCCGTAGATATTTTTGTACATAAACCAGTAGCATACAAAGAAAATGATGGTACTCATTATAAAGAAACTCATCACGTAGAAGTAGTCTCTTAAATGTGCGTATTCGTTCTTAATGTATAGCATTGGTATGCTTAAAATAGCGACAACAAATATGCTTAAAAACATAGAACTGTTTAGCAAGTGTAATAAACCGTGTACTTTCGTTTTAGCCGAAATATTTTTAGACTTAATAACTCGCCAAAGCATTTTCCTGAAGTTCTCTGCACCACCTTTATTCCAACGGAATTGTTGTGATCTTGCAGCACTAATAACTATTGGTAGTTCAGCAGGAGTTTCAACATCTTCAAGGTACTTAAACTTCCAGTTTTTTAGTTGTGCTCTGTAACTTAAATCTAAATCTTCTGTTAATGTATCTCCTTCCCAGTTTCCGGCATCAATAATACATTCCTTTCTCCATATACCAGCTGTACCATTAAAGTTTATAAAATGACCTTTACTGTTACGTCCTACTTGCTCTAGAGTAAAGTGCGCATCTAAAGCAAATGCCTGTATTCTGGTTAATAAAGAGTAGTCTCTGTTAATGTGTCCCCAACGTGTTTGTACAACACCTATTTCTTCATCTTTAAAATAAGGTACTGTGCGTTTTAGCCAATTAGATTTTGGAAGGAAGTCCGCATCAAAAATGGCAATAAATTCACCTTTTGCGATTTCTAAACCTTCTTTAAGGGCACCAGCTTTAAAACCAACACGATTGGTTCTTGTAATGTGTTTTATATCTAAACCTGTAGCAGCTAGTTTTTCTACATGTGCTTTTGTAGAATGTACCGTTTCGTCTGTAGAATCGTCTAATACTTGAATCTCTAATTTATCCTTAGGATAGTCTAGTAAAGCAATGTTGTCTAGTAAGCGTTCCATCACATACATCTCGTTAAAAACAGGAAGCTGTATAGTAATGTAAGGTACTTCTTCAGGATTATTGAGATCAAATTTTTCGCAAGTATTGCGTTTCTTTTTTGATGACAAATAATTATAAAGAAGGTTTAATTGAGCTAGTGCGTACATAAAAATAAGTACGATAGCAATAGTATAAACAACAATAATAAAGTAGTGTAGGTAAATCACTTAAAACTATATTTAAAAATCCATGTTAAGATTTTTACGCCTGCAAATATAGCACCTTTTACCGTTCCTGAAACTTTTGAGACACCTATTCTGTTTTTATATTTTACAGGAATCTCTCTATAGCTAAGTTTTTGCTTTAATGCTTTTAGTTGCATTTCAACCGTCCAGCCATAGGTTTTATCTTCCATTTTTAGGGCTAGAAGTTTTTCATATTTTATAGCTCTAAAAGGACCAAGGTCTGTAAAGGTAGATTTAAAAAATAGACGCATTAAGCTGGTAGCTAACCAATTGCCAAAAATTTGAGGGCCAGTCATAGAGCCTTCTTCTCGGAATTCTTTAACACGTGCTCCAACAACAAAATCAATGTTTTCGTCTATAATAGGTTGAACAATTTTTGTGAGTTCTTCAGGATAGTCGCTGTAATCTCCATCTAAAAAAACCACAATATTAGGTGTTTTTGATTGGTCGCTGAGCGAAGTCGAAGCGATGTATTCCATGCCTTTTAAGCATGCATAACCATACCCTTTTTGATGTTCTACCAAAACTGTAGCACCAGCTTGTCTTGCATTTTCTTCAGTATTGTCGGTAGAATTGTTGCTTACAACAATAATTTCATCAACAATAGAAGGAATTTCTTTTATGACATAAGGAATAGAGGCTTCTTCATTATAAGCCGGAATAATTACAACTATTTTGGGCATCTAGTTCGTTTGAAAGTGCAAAATAAAAGCCTTATTTCTGATTTACCAAATCCATTAGATTAACATCGTTACCTAATAAAATATCATTTGGATTAATACGACCTTTTGTACTATCGTTTTCTAATTTTAAAACACCTCTTGGGCAAACAGCGCTACAAACACCACAGCCAACACAGCTGGCACGCACTATGTTTTCACCTTTTTGAGCATAGGCACGTACATCTATTCCCATTTCACAATAGGTGGAACAGTTTCCGCAAGAAATACATTGTCCACCGTTGGTGGTGATTCTAAATCTAGATTTAAAACGCTGAACTAATCCTAAATAAGCCGCAAGAGGACAGCCAAATCGGCACCAAACTCTATTGCCAAAAATAGGGTAGAAGCCAGTGCCAATAACACCTGCAAACCAAGCACCAATTAAAAAGCTGTATGAGTCTTTAATCCACTGAGAATTTATACCAATAAAGGATTTTGCTCCTGTAAAATAGCAATACAATGTTACTATGGTCATTACCACAGAAATCAACAATACAGAATGAACAACCCATCGTTCTAGTTTCCATGCTTTCAAACTTTTGTCAGAGTGCTGACGGTAAGGGTCGCCCAGAGTTTCTGCAAGTCCACCACAGCCACAAACCCAACTACAATACCAGCGCTTTCCGAAAAAGTAAACCATTAATGGTACAATGATTATCGTTAAAATTGTTCCCCAAACTAATATGAAAAGTCCTATGGCACCACTTTCAGTAAGATTTTTAATATTCCATTCAAAGAAAAAATCATAATCTAATGGAAATGCATTTTTAAAATCATAACCAGGCATGTTGAGACTAGCCATTATCTCTGGAATTAAAAATGCAAAGACAATCTGAAAAAACAATACAGATGTGGTTCGAATTATTTGGTACTTATTATGGCGATATTTTATATACATTCTTACAGCCATAACCACCATAATAACGCAGTACAAAAATCCGTAAACAAACCATTGGCTGGCATCACCACCATTAAGAGCATTGCTAATTGGGTCTAAAATATATGTCCAGTTTACAACATAGTCTGGCATAAAATAGAGTAGCAAATAGAAGACCACAAGGTACACAAGGACTAACCAGGCAATCCAACCACGATTGGTGGCAGACTTATGGTATATTCCATTATTTTTTATTCCGGGAGGTCCTAACAACGAAATATTAGGTAAAATATAAAGTAGAGCTCCAATGATGCCAAGTCCAAATGTGAGCCACCACATGAGTGCTATATTTTCTTTCACAAAACCAGAACCAGCTTTTTTGGCTAGGTTATAGCTAATGGTGTGTGGTTTTCCATGAATTTTATATTGGTACTGTTCTCCTTTTTTTGCCCAGTTTTTTTCAGCGTTGTATTTAGCAATTTGCTTGTCGTAATAGTTGTTAGAGGTTTCAAGCGCTTTTCTAACAGCTGAAGAAAACTCAAAAATGTTAACTTGTTCTTCGGTGACTAAAGTCTTTTTAAGTTCCTTAGAAAAGATGTCACTTTTAATACCTTGTTCTGAGATATACTCATCAAGTTGTGTGTCGGTCATGCTGAAATTTCCTAGAAAAATACTTCCTGAAAATATCGCTAAACCCAAAAGGAAAATAGCTAAACCTATATGTTTTGTTAGTTTCATGTGTTTTATTTAGCTTAGGATGATGCAAATAATTTGCGCCAATGTTTTTTGTTCAGTTCAATGTTGCTATTGGTATCTTGGTTGTATTTTTTGATGATATCCTTTTCGTGAAGTTTATACAACTCAGGATCGAAATTAGCAGCTTGAAGATGTTTTAAAACCGTATCAATAGTCCATTTTTCGGTAAGCCATTTGTCAAAAACTTCGTGTCGCATTCTTATGCCAAAGGTGTTGATGCCTAAGAACTCCTTAGTGTCTTTGTGATAAGCTATGGTTATACATTTGGTGTCGTCTTCATGTTTCCAATGAAAATGATTTTCATACTCAGGTTTTCCTTTTTTACCATGTACCCAACCATAGGTTTGGTATTCAATATCTATAAATTTAGCACTGTTAAACCAATGTCCTGGTTTATATTCTAGTTTATTACCGCAAATGGTTTGTGCTAAAGTTTCGCCCATCATACGACCTGTATACCAAACCGCTTCAATTGGTCTGCGATTACCAATAGCTTCGCGTTGCTCAGCACAATCTCCAATAGCATAAACATCTTTAATGTTGGTTTCTAAAAATCGATTAACCAAAACACCTTTATTGGTTTCGATGTTGCTCTCTTTTAAAAATGAAATGTTTGGTGTTACACCAGCAGTTAAGCCTACAAAATCACAAGGAATTTCTTCGCCTGTTTCTTCAATGATGATTGATTTTACTTTTCCGTTATCATCAGAAATGATTTCTTTTAAATTAGTTGAAAGTCTTAAATCGATAGGATGACTCTTTATGTGTCTATTTAGCATTTGGCTTTCGCCTTCGGGCAAAACGCTATTCCAAAAACTACTTTCACGCACCAAGAAAGTCACAGGAATATTTCTAGAATTCAACATTTCTGCTAATTCAATACCAATGAGTCCTCCGCCAACAATGACGGCGCGTTTACATATTTTATTATTTGGTGCGTAGATTTCAAGATTCTCTAAATCTTGTTTGCTGTACAAACCTTGCACACCTTTTAAATCTTCACCTGGCCACCCAAATTTGTTAGGTTTGCTGCCAGTTGCAATGACTAATTTATCATAGCTTATTTGATCGCCTTCTTCAAAATGAAGCACTTTATTATCAGTATCAATCTCATCAACGAAACCTTTTTTTAGTTCGATATTATTTTTCTTCCAAAACCAATTCTCGTAAGGTTGTGTGTGTTCAAACTTCATATGTCCCATGTACACGTACATGAGTGCAGTGCGAGAAAAGAAGTAATCACTTTCGGCAGAAATGAGTGTTATTTTTTTATCTGATAACTTTCTAATATGTCTGGCAAGAGTAACGCCAGAAATACCGTTACCTATTATGGCAATATGTTCCATTGTTTTGGTTTAGTTGATGCTTAAGTCGCATTTAAAGATAAGACCTTAAAAAATGAATTCAATTTAGAAAGTATTTAAATTAACAATTTCTTGTAAGGTGTTGTGTTTTATTAAGACGTGGCTTTTCTTTATTTTTATGATATGAGAATAGTAGTTGTTTTTTTGGTGGTTTTGATTTTTGGGTGTTCTGCAACACCTTATAAACCGAGTAAAATTAATGGAGTAAGCTTTGTTGCTGCTAGAGATATTGTGGATAGTACGCATGTAGAACCTGTAGTTAAGGTCAATGCAAATTATGCAGCAATTATGCCCTTTGGATTTATAAAAAACCTTGAGCATCCCGAAATTATTCACAATACAGACAGACAATGGTTTGGTGAAACCAGAGCAGGAGCAGAGCAATACATTTCTGAATTACGAAAAGCCAATATTAAGGTGATGATTAAGCCACAAATCTGGGTTTGGAAAGGTGAGTTTACAGGTGAAATAATGATGACAACTGAAACGGACTGGAAAGCTTTAGAAGATTCTTACACAAGTTTTATTTTAGAATATGCAGATTTGGCAGAAAAGGTCAATGCAGAGATATTTTGTATAGGTACAGAGTTAGAGTTATTTGTAAAATTTAGACCGACATATTGGTCTCAATTGATAGAAAAGATAAAAACAATCTATAAAGGAAAATTAACGTATGCAGCCAATTGGAATGAGTTTGCCAAAACACCTTTTTGGGACAAATTGGATTATATTGGTATTGACGCTTATTTTCCACTTAGCGACAAAAAAACGCCTACTTATGAGGGTTGTTTAAAAGGTTGGAAATCTCATAAACCAATTATAGAAAAACTTTCAAAACAATTAGATAGACCAATTTTGTTTACAGAATATGGTTACAGAAGTGTAGATTATTCTGGTAGACAACCTTGGGTGTCAGACCATACTATGCGAGATGTAAATCTTGAAGCACAAGTAAACACTACTAAAGCATTACTAGATACCTTTTGGCATGAAGACTGGTTTGCAGGAGGCTTTGTTTGGAAATGGTTTATTATGCATGATGAAGTTGGTGGGCATGATAACCCTATGTTTACTCCGCAAAATAAGCCTGTGGAAGCTGTTCTTTCTAAAAAGTATGCTGAGTATAATTAACTCTAATTTAATCTTATAATTCTTAAACTTGTTAACTATCAATTAGTTTTGTGCAAAAGCGAATTATATGCGAACACTTGCTATTGGTGATATTCATGGTGGATTTAAAGGTTTAAAACAAGTTTTGAAAAGAGCTGAGGTTTCAGCTAAAGATCAACTTATCTTTTTGGGAGATTATGTAGATGGCTGGAGTCAATCTGCTCAGGTTATTGATTATCTCATAGAGCTTTCTTCGTATAATAAATGCATCTTTATAAAAGGAAACCATGATGTTTGGTGCGAACAATGGTTGGCAGAAGGTAGTGTTAATGATGTGTGGTATGTACATGGTGGGAAAGAAACAATGGAAAGTTATGAAGGCTTTTCAAAAACACAAAAACAAGTACATCTCGATTTTTTTGAAGCCATGCCATTGTATCATATAGATGATGAAAATCGTTTGTTTTTGCATGCTGGTTTTACATCCATGCATGGTGTGCGAAAAGAAATTCACAGAGAAGCATTTTATTACGACAGAACACTTTGGGAAATGGCGTTAACCATGGATAAACGTATTCAGCAGAATTCAGAATTGTTCCCTAATCGACTTAAACATTATAAAGAAATTTATATTGGGCATACACCAACAACAAGGTTTAATAAGTATGACCCAATGCAGGCAGCAAATGTTTGGAATATAGATACTGGAGCAGCCTTTACAGGTAAACTATCTGCAATGGACATAGATACAAAAGAAGTTTTTCAAAGTGATACGTTAATGCATTTGTACCCTAATGAGATGGGGCGAAACAAATAAACAGTTAAACAATATTCTTTTTATAATAAGATAGCATTTCTTCAGCAGATGCACCAAGCCATCTTTTGAGGTATATTACCAAATAGTGATACTGTAATTTCCAAACACCTACTTTTTTATAGAGTCTTGCGGAGGTAGTGATTTTTTTGTTAATCACAGTAAAGATGTTCCGCTTGTAAAGTTCTCCAATTAAGATGTTGTCTTCGTAGATGGTATAGTTTTCGTTATAGCCTCCTATGGCGTTAAAAAGTGCTTTAGTAATAAATAAACTCTGATCTCCACCACGACATACTTTTAGGTTGAATTTTGTAAACCAGCCAGCAAATTTTAACCACCAATGGTTGCTGTCAAACTGCATTCTAAAGCAACCAGCTTCATGCCCTTTTTGTACTTTATCTAAAATCAATTGATCATAATCTTTTGGAGGAAAGGTGTCGGCATGTAAGAAGTAAAGAATATTCTCTGTTGAAGCCTTTGCGCCAACATTCATCTGTTTGGCTCTTCCTTTTTTTGATGATATGAGTTTAACGTCTGTTAGAGTGAAACTCTTTATAATTTCAACAGTCTTGTCAGTGCTTCCGCCATCAACTACAATAATTTCTGAAATGTTTTCTAGTGAAGAATTCTCTGTAAGATGTAGCAATAGTTTGCCAATGTTATTGGCTTCATTCAACACAGGTATTATAATGCTAATCATACTTCTACTAACTGAATATTTAGGATTAAGGTTTTAATCATTCAAATCCCAACTGTAGTCTTTAAAACTCTTTTTTGCTTTATCTGAAATTTCAATAGCTGTGTATTTATTTAAAAAGTCAATTAAGCTACCATCTTGCTCAAAATCTTTTTTAAACCATTTAAATATTTTAGAGAGTTTTATTTCGTTTTCAGAAATTTCATTTTTTGAGGTATCTGCCAGAAATTCTTGAGTTGCTTTGGTGAGTTGCTCTTCTATATTTTCAGCGGTAAATGCTGTATTTTGAAGTTTTGGGCAAGACTCAGAAGCACAAACAATAGCAAAGTGAATGCGAGGTTCGTTCATTTTGCGGAGAATGTTGTGCTCTATTTCATCTAAATTATAATCTAGGTCAGCTAGTTTCCAAAGACGTTGTTTCCATGGATCTTTAATGTCTTTTATGCTTTCTAATGGGTAGTTTCTTAAAATTAAATCTATGGTAAGTGCATTGTAGGTATTAATCCAGAAGGCAATTTTCTTAGTTTTCGAAAATGATTCAAAATACTTGCTCTCATGCATCAAGCTTAAGCAATAAATATAATCTAGTAATTTTTTGTGCTCAGTTTTAAAAGATTTGTAGTTTACTTTCCCATCGTTAGAAACATGCTTTTGTAATAATTCATCCCAGAGCTCGTGCTCTTTTAGAAAACGTTTTGTAACTATAGTATTCTTTTTTAAGGTTGAATCTAATTCTGTGATTTTTGTGTTTGTTGAATCAACAGAGGTTTTGTGTTGAGCCACAACATAGTTGGTTAAAATAGAAAGGATAATAAATGCTAATCTATATTTCATAATTCTACTTTTCTTTTTTTTGAAAATGCAGGATATAATTCCTGACTCACAAAATCTTTTGGGAAATCCTCATCACCTTCAAACCCTAATTCTATGTCACGTCCATCATGAGGAATGTAGTTGGTTTTAAAAATGTAATCCCATAGGCTTAAGGTAATCCCAAAGTTAACACCATATCTTGCGTGCTGAGGAAGCTCCTTTGCATGGTGCCAAATATGCATTTTTGGATTGTTAAAAATGTATTTTAAAAACCCATAGTTCCAACCCAAATTAGCATGGTTAAGATGACCAATAGTAATGTTGAAAAAGTGAATAATAGCAACATCTTGAGCATCAAACCCACCAATAATAGCAATTGGGATATAGAGTAAGGATTTGTACATCACGGGTTCCATCCAATGGTAACGCAAATGTGCAGCAAAACCCATTTCTTTTACACTGTGATGCACTTTATGGAAATTCCAAAGCCAATCAAAGCGGTGAAGTAATCTATGCGTATTCCATTGTACAAAGTCAGCAACTACAAAAAAGATAAATAAGCCTAACCATTTAGGTAATTTATCAACATCAAATAATTCAAAGTCCTTGATGTTTAATCCAATGAGTCCAAGGGAGTCATTAAAAAACTCAGCAACAGTATTAGATAAAGCGATGAAGACAATGAGATTTAACAAGAAAAAATTAAAGAACATATAAAAAGTATCCAGCCAAAAATCTTTTCTAAAAATGGCTTGGTTCTTTCTCCAAGGAAAAGCAATTTCCAGTATCCAGACCAATATAGAAATGATAATAAGACCATAGAAATAGTTATCCCAATGGTTTATGTCAATAAGCTCGTGCTTAAGATAATTCCAATATCCAGAATAAGAATTTTTTATGATGTCTAAGTACTTTTCCATAATGTTTTATTATCTCATTGGAAGTTTTCTAACAACAACCTCCACCATCGTAATGAAAGGTAGATTCGCTAATAAAAATATCATCGCGTCCCAAGCCAGCAAGAGCTCCTGCAGTTTTGTCGCAAACAGCTAGAGGTTGGTTTTTTAATAATACGTGTCCTGCTTTATCATCAAAATAATCATCTTCGCCATAATAGATGGCTGCTTTTCCTGTAAAAATACAAGGCCCATCTGCAGGCATAGGATCTTTTATTGCAGCAACTTCAATAGATTCTATATAGATTAATTCATCAGTTGGGTAGTGTTTCGGATCCAGAATTCGGTAGGGTTTGCGAGCTCTAATTTCAATGGTACCAAAACCAGCATCTGTTAGTGCCTTTACATAGTCAGCAATTGGCAAGCTACCACTTAAGCAAAGTGCTCTTAATCGTTCGTCGTTTCGTAAGTCGTCGTTCATAGGTTGCTCGCAAGTAGGGTCGCTCATTACTAAACGTCCATGAGGTTTTAGCACACGGTACATTTCTGCAATGGCTTTCTTTAGATCCTCAGCTTTGAAAATATTGAACAAACAATTTTGAGCAGCGACATCAATACTATTATCTTCAACTGGAAGGTTCATAGCATCACCTTTTTTAAGATCAACAAATTCAGATTTAAACCAATCGTTTTGTTCTTCTGCTATTTTGAAGTTTTTACGAGAAGCCTCCAACATTTCATCAACAACATCCACACCAATAACACCTCCTTTTTGTCTGCTGAAATATGCAAATTGAAGCAGTTCCATACCACCACCAACACCAACATAAAGTGTTTTTGGGTTGTTGGTTAGATCGCGTGCGTGCACTGTTGAGCCACAACCGTAATTCATCTCTTGCATGATTCTTGGAATCTTCAAACCAGGTAATTCCCAAATAGGATTAGTGGTGCAACACAGCCCAACATCTGGTGTTAGTGCAGCTTCTTTATAAACGTCTTTTGTGGTTTCTAGGTAACTCATGTTTTTAAGTAATAAGTATGAAGTAAAAAGTAGTATTGTTTATGAATACTATATACTTTTAATTAATTCTTTAAATAATGTAATCATATCTGGCTCTGCTTTGTTTGCCATGGCTATGATATCGGTAATGTCTACAGGTTCTAAATTTTCAGGATCACATTCGTCTGTTAGTACAGACACTGCTGCTGCTTTTAGTTTTAGATGGTTGGCAACAATAATTTCTGGTACTGTACTCATACCAACAGCATCGGCACCTAAAATTTTAAGCATACGGTATTCAGCTCGTGTTTCAAGTTGTGGACCAACAACAGAAGCGTACACACCTTTGTGAAGTGTAATGTTGTGCTCTGAAGCTATACTTTCAAACTTTGAAATGATTTCAGCATTGTAAGGCGCGCTCATATCTACAAAACGCTCACCAAGTTTAGAAACTCCTTTAAAGGCAAGCGGTGAACCACCTTGAAGATTGATGTGATCGTCAATGACCATTAATTCACCTTTTTTAAAATCTAAATTAACAGCACCAGCTGCGTTAGAAACTAATAACGTTTTAATACCTAGCTTTTCCATTATTCTCACCGGAAAAGTTACATCTTGAAATGTGTAGCCTTCATATACATGAAAACGGCCTTGCATTACTACTACTTTCTTTCCGCTAAGGGTGCCGTAAATAAGTTTTCCTTTATGAAACTCTACAGTTGCTGTTGGGAAATTTGGAATATGGTTGTAGCTGGCTTCAGCTTCAATATCTATTTCGTTAATGAGTTGACCTAAGCCAGTTCCTAAAATAATACCAACTTCTGGATTGTTAAATCCTTTTTGTTTTAAGTATTCTGTACTTTCTTCTATAAATTTAATCATGGAGTTGTCTGATTTTTTCTTGTAGTTGTTGATTGTTTTTATAAAAATCTGAAGCTATTAAATCTTCATAAGTGTCTATGTCATTTAAAGTTTCTAATTTACTAACAGATACGTTTAATGTGTGTAACTCTTGTAACGTTTCTTCTAAAAGTGAAGGTTGACTCCAAGGTTTATTGCAAAAAATGTCTGTAACCAGATTAGACATGCCTACCAAATAATAACCTCCATCTTCTGCAGGACCAAAAATCACATTACTTTTTTGTAATGATTTAAAGCCGTTTTCAATATGAAACGAACTAATATCTGGTAAATCCGAACCTATGAGAATGATATTTTTATAGCCACTATTAAAACCATCTATAAAAGCGTTAAGCATACGTTCGCCTAAATCCTTGCCTTTTTGAAGTTGCTTCTTGTGGTTAGTCCACGTATTGGTTTCAATTTCTTTACTAAAGTAGATGTGTGTATCTGCGTCTAATCCCGAAATAGCATTTTGGGTAACCTTTAAAAGTGCTTTGTACACTTCTAGTGCGGCAAAATCTCCTATAGTTTTGGCTAATCTTGTTTTAACAGATCCTAATTTAGTGTTTTTAACAAACACTATAACGAGATTTTTAGTCATAAATTTTATTGCCTTTTATGAGCCATTGACTCCATTCTTTTGAGAATGCATGTACATTTTCAGTAAGTTTATTTTTGTCGTCGTAAACTTTAAAGTCCTTGTTTTTCCATTCAAAAATACCACCAAAAAGATTGTAAACATTGGTGTAACCTTCTTTTTTTAACTGCTCTGCAATGTCCTCTGATCGTATTCCTAGAGAGCAATAGACAACAATCATTTGGTCTTTGTTGTTTAGTTTTTTTGTGGTGTTGGCTAAATTAAATTCGTTATAGCCAACATGTAGAGCATCTTTTAAATGGCTAACTTCATATTCTCTAAGTTCTCTTGCATCTAAAAGAAAGGCATCAGTTTTTGGCATTGCCAACTCTTGAACAGAAATGTATGGTACACTTTCGTTATTGTGCTTTTTTAATAATTCTGAAAGCGATTCTTGAGCGAACAAGATTCCTGAGAAAAGTAGTAATATGTATAAAATTTTGTTTTTCATTTTAAGATTCCTGCTTTCGTAGGAATATGCTAGGCAACTGTACCTTGGCAACTACTACCAGCACCAGCTGTGCAGCCATAACAGTGTTGAGATATTACAATATTTCTGCCTTCTAATAAATCTTCATTGTATTCTGAAATGTGTTTAACTTTACTATTTACAGGTAATTCTAGCATTTGGTTAAAGTCGCAATCGTACAAATAACCATCCCAACTTACCGACAGTGTGTTGGTACACATTACGTTGGCAACAGCAGCAGGATTGTAAGCATCAACCAATTGATACATGTAATCTTCATAGTTTTCTGAAGCTATCAGATAATCTAAAAATCTACTAATCGGAAGATTGGTAATGGCAAACAAATTATGAAATTGAATACCAAAATCTTCCATTAGTGCCTTTTTAAAATCCTTTTCCATCGAAGTTTGGTTACCTGGTAAAAAAGCACCTGAAGGGTTATAAACTAAATCTAGTCTTAGGTTGCTGTCTGGCATACCATAACCAATAGCATTAAGTTCTTGTAGAGCTTTTATGGATTTGTCAAAAACACCATCTCCTCTTTGTTTGTCTGTTTTTCCGCGTGTCCAATGTGGCATTGAGCTTACAACATGTACATTGTGCTTTTTGAAAAACTCAGGTAAGTCGTAATATTTTTTGTTAGCTCTAATTATAGTGAGGTTAGAGCGTACAATAAAATCCTTAATGCCAGCTTTGGCGGCTTCTTCAACAAACCATCTGAAATTAGGGTTCATTTCTGGCGCTCCACCTGTTAAATCCAAGGTGTGTGCTCCAGTGTTTTTAATAACCTCAAGGCATTGCTGCATGGTTTCTTTAGTCATTATTTCTTTACGATCTGGTCCTGCATCTACATGGCAATGCTCGCAAACTTGATTACACATGTAGCCAACATTAATCTGAAGAATTTCTAAGGTTTTTGCCTTTAATGGAAACTGACCTGTTTCGGCGATTTTATCTTTAAAAGTTGGTAATTCGCCATTTTGAAAAATTCCATTAGAAAGAATTTCTAATTGCTTTTTGCTTTGGGCTAATGCGTTTTCTCGTTTGTGTAAAGATTTGGTGACCATTAATTAAATTTTCTTATTCAATATATTTTCGAAAATAGAGGTTGAGGAGTTTTGAGCTAAAGCAATTTAGCCATCTAGTTTATTAACTTTATTCATCATTTGAACACCATGAACTAAGGATGCACCACCTCTAATAGCACCAGCAACATGTAGGGCTTCCATCATTTCTTCTTTGGTAATACCTCTTTGTAGACCATCTCCTGTGTAAGCATCTATGCAATATGGGCATTGTATAGTGTGTGCAACCGCAAGTGCAATTAATGATTTTTCTCTTTCGGAAAGTGCACCTTCTTTAAAAACAGAATTGTAGTATTCAAAAAATTTGCTTCCAAGTTCTTCATTCCAGTCAGAGATTTTTCCAAATTTTCTTAAATCGGCTGGGTCGTAATAGGTTTTAGACATTCAAAATAGTTTTTTAAAATTGTACGAAAAAATCAATATAATGCTTTTTGTCGAGGTTAATTCTTAAAGATTACAGAAAACATAAAAAAAGGTAATCAGCTTAAAGATTAATATTGGTGAAATATTTATTTAGTACTCAGTTTTATCTTCTTTTTCCTCCCATTCTTCAAAAGGTTTAATTGCAATTTCTGGCGCTAATTGTTCAAACGGAATACTTCTTTCGTTATACGGTAATGGGATTTCCTTGTATATAAATTCATCATCAAAACCAATATTTGCAGCATCTTCTTGATTGCTTCCATAATAAACTTTATCTGGTCTTGCCCAATAAATAGCACCCAAACACATAGGGCACGGTTCGCAAGAGGTGTAAACCGTGCAGCCTTCGAGTTGAAAAGAGCCAAGGTTTTTGCATGCATCTCTAATTGCTGTAACTTCTGCATGTGCCGTTGGGTCGTTGGTTGAGGTTACTTTATTATTTCCTATACCTACTATTTTTCCGTTTTTTACAATAACGCAACCAAAAGGGCCGCCTTCATTATTTCGCATGCCTTTTAAAGCAGCGTTCACGGCTTCTTGCATATATTTTTTCTGTTCTGTCATTACTCAGGTCTTCAATTTTGTGTTTAATAACGTAAAAATACATAATGCATTAATCGTATAACAATAATTTAATGTCTAAATATCTTGTAAGACTTTAGTGTTTGCTGTAAAAATGGTATCTTTAAGATTCTTTGTTTTATTACAAATTCTGACTAAAAAAATAAATTAAAATTGTATGCATACAGAACCAAAATTAGCGCGTTTCAATCAAAATGTATTGTCTAAGTATCAGATTTACAACAGTATTTTTATGACGTTGCCCTTTGATACTTTGTCAAAAACTGTAGCGTTGTTGCCGCTGTTTCATGAAACATGCAAAACAGGATTCGAAGAAAAAAAAGACCCTACAACTATTGTAAATACGTTTTTTGATAAATATCAAAGCCAATTAGATGAAAAAGGACAGATAGATTTGTTGTTTCGTTTTATTCAATATATAGAGCGACAAGTTGTGTTGTTTGATGCTGTAGAGGATGCGGCTTTTCCAACAGTAAATAATATGGAAGGTGTTGGGTCTTTAAGGAGTTTAAAAGAAAACGCAACCGCTCAGCACAAAAAGGATTTGCTAAAGCAATACTTAGAAACATTTAATGTAAGGATTGTTTTAACAGCGCATCCTACACAGTTTTATCCTGGTGCGGTTTTAGGTATTATTACCGATTTGGCTGAAGCTATAAAAACGGATAATTTAACCGAGATTAGTGATCTTTTAGGGCAGTTAGGGAAAACACCATTTTTTAAAGATCATAAACCAACACCTTATGATGAGGCTGTAAATTTAATTTGGTATTTAAAGAATGTTTTCTACCATTCTTTTGGAAGTATTTATGATTATGTTCAACAAAATATCTTTGATTACGATGATATTAATAACTCATTGGTAAATATAGGTTTTTGGCCAGGAGGCGATAGAGATGGTAATCCGTTTGTAACACCTCAAATAACGCTTAATGTTGCCAAAAAATTGAAGGAGTCTATCATCAAAAATTACATTAAAGATGTAAAATACCTTAGACGACGTTTAACATTCAAAGGTATTAGAGATCGAATTATTGATGTAAATCATAGGCTGCATAAAACATTGTTGAATAAAAGCAACCAAATTTCACTAGAAGAGCTGAAGTCTGAGTTGAATGAGATTAGAACACAATTAATAGAAAATCATCAATCATTATATCTAGACAAGGTTACTTCAATGATTAATAAGACCACTTTGTTTGGTTATCATTTTGCGAGTTTAGATATAAGACAAGATAGTCGTGTGCATGATAAAATGTTTAGGTCGCTTGTAGGTGAATTGATAGCTAATGAAAGTGAATTGTTTCCAAAGAATTTCTTTGAATTATCCGAGGAGGACCAAAAATTGCATTTGGCATCTATAAAAGGTTCAATAGGTACAGTTGAATTTAAAGAAGAACTTTCTCAAGATATTGTGCAGACTATAAGAGCCATGAAAGCTATACAGGAAACTAATGGAGAAATAGCTTGTAGTCGATATATTATTAGTAATAACCAAACTACAATGAATGTGTTGCAACTGTATGCTATGCTAAAAATTGTAGCATTTCATGAGGAATTAACTGCAGATGTGGTACCGCTTTTTGAGACTGTAACTGATTTAATTGCTGCGCCAAAAGTAATGGAGGAGTTGTACACAAATCCACATTACCGTGCGCATTTAGAAAATAGAAATAACAGACAAACCATAATGCTAGGATTTAGTGATGGTACCAAGGATGGTGGTTATCTTATGGCTAACTGGGCAATTTTTAAGGCTAAGGAAGCATTAACAACGCTATCTAGACAGTATGATATCGATGTTATTTTCTTTGATGGTAGAGGTGGACCACCTGCTCGTGGAGGTGGAAAAACGCATCAGTTTTATGCGTCTTTAGGCCCAACTATAGAGGATAAAGAAATTCAGTTGACCATTCAAGGGCAGACGATTAGTTCTAACTTCGGGACTTTAGATTCTTCACAATACAATATGGAGCAGCTTATAAGTTCTGGTATTATGAATCGCCTTAATGATAAGAATACTGAGATGGC
Source organism: Winogradskyella sp. (assembly GCA_002722255.1). Lineage (GTDB taxonomy): Bacteria > Bacteroidota > Bacteroidia > Flavobacteriales > Flavobacteriaceae > Winogradskyella > Winogradskyella poriferorum. The sequence goes on from PBLD01000010.1 coordinate 28,016, forward strand.
TTCGGAAGATAAAGAAGTTATGAATCACTTAGCTGAGTTGAGTTATCAGGCTTATGTAGATTTTAAAGGTCATCCTAAATTCTTGTCTTACTTGGAGCACATGAGTACATTAAAATATTATGCTAAGACAAATATTGGGAGTCGACCTTCAAAGCGAGGTAAGTCTGAAGGTTTAGATTTTAATGATCTTAGAGCAATTCCTTTTGTAGGTTCTTGGAGTCAGTTAAAGCAAAATGTACCTGGATTCTTTGGTGTTGGTACAGCTTTAAAGTATTATGAAGATAAGGGTGAGTTTGAAAAGGTTCAGCATTTGTATAAAGAATCACGTTTTTTTAGAACCTTAATTGCTAATAGTATGATGTCGTTGTCTAAGTCATTTTTTGACTTAACGCGTTATATGGCAGATGATCCTGAGTATGGAGAGTTCTGGAAGTTGATTTATAAAGAATACGAAACTACAAAACGTCTTATTCTAAAACTTACTGGCTTTAATGAACTAATGGAAAATGAGCCAGTAGCAAAAGCTTCAATTGCGGTTAGAGAATCAATAGTATTACCGCTATTAACAATTCAGCAATATGCATTAAAGAAAATGCAGGAATTAAAACGTGCTGATAAAAAAGATTATGATAAGATTGAGGTTTTTGAAAAAATGGTTACAAGATCTTTATTCGGAAATATTAATGCAAGTAGAAATTCTGCTTAAGAGGCATTTCAAAACAAAGTAAAATAAAACACCCTCTAATGTTATATTTAGAGGGTGTTTTTTCACAATTTAAATTAAGAACAAAGTATATAATATTTAATGCTCGTTTAGTCTAAAGTCTGGATAAGCATCCATGCCGTGTTCGTGTGCATCAAGGCCTTCTAATTCTTCAAGTTCAGAAACTCTAATGCCTACAGTTTTCTTTAAAGTAAAAATGATTAAAAATGAAGACGTAAGACAGATGGCAGCATAAGCTAATACGCCATAAAGTTGAGGTAAAAACGATAGTTCATTGGCAGCATCTAGTGCAGAAGCTACTACATTACCATTTGCACTTAAAAAATCACCAGCATCATTAGTTAATGGTTTAAAACCGAAAATACCAACCGCTAAAGTTCCCCAAATACCACATACAAGATGTACAGCTATAGCTCCAACTGGGTCGTCCAGTTTAAGTTTATCAATAAAACTAACAGCCAGTACAATAATAATTCCGGATACGGCGCCAATGATAATAGCATCTGTAGGACTCATAACATCAGCTCCTGCTGTGATACCTACAAGACCTCCTAAAATACCATTTAAAAACATGGTAAGGTCCAGATTTTTATACATAATTGTAGAGGTTATGGCTGAAAAAACTCCACCAGCTGCTGCGGCAAGACAAGTCGTAACTAACGTAAGTGATGTTAATTCTGGGTCAGCTGATAATACAGAGCCACCATTAAATCCAAACCAGCCGAGCCAAAGAATTAATACTCCTGCTGTTGCAATAGGTATGTTGTGACCTGGTATTGCTTGTATTTTCCCATCTTTGAATTTTCCTATTCTTGCGCCTAATAAACAAACAGCCACTAAGGCAGCCCAGCCACCTACAGAGTGTACAAGAGTTGAGCCTGCAAAGTCATAGAATCCAAGTTTGTCTAAGAATCCGCCTCCCCATTTCCAAGAACCTGCTATTGGGTAAACCAGACCTACGTATAGGACTGCAAAAACCATAAATGGACCAATCTTAATGCGCTCAGCTACAGCTCCAGAAACTATAGTAGCTGCGGTTGCTGCAAACATTCCTTGAAATAAAAAGTCTGTCCAGTATGTGTAGCCTTCATTGTAGGTTAGGTCTAAGGTGCCAGCATCTGTTAATGGAGCATCTAAGCCGAAACCAGAGAATCCTATATAACCGTTAAACTCGCCAGGATACATAAGGTTAAAACCTATAATGTAATACAGTAAAAGGCCAGATGTGATGATAAAAATGTTTTTGAATAATATGTTTAAAGTGTTTTTTTGACGGGTTAATCCTATTTCTAAGAAAGCAAACCCAAGATGCATAAAGAAAACCAGGGCTGTGCAAATCATCATCCAAACATTGTTTGTAGTAAATATTTCCATCATTTTAGTTTAAAGTTTGACCACCTTTTTCTCCTGTTCGTATTCTGTAACATTCCTTAATGTCAGATACGAAGATTTTACCATCACCAACTTGTCCTGTAGCTCCAGATTTTAAAATGGCATTAATAGTCGCTTTTTCAAAATCGTCATTTACTACAATAGATAGATATCGTCTTTGGATATCGCTAGTGCTATATGAAACACCTCTGTAAACATGACCTTCTTTTTCATTTCCAAGGCCTGTTACGTCCCAATAAGAGAAGAAATTTACCCCAACGTCGTGTAGTGCGCTTTTCACAGCGGAGAATTTGGATTTTCTAATTATAGCTTCAATTTTTTTCATTGTTTTGGTGATAATTGCATTTTTTTGTTTGACAAAGTTTGAGAATATATAATTTGGATGTTTAATTAGTTTCAAATGTATATATTTTATTTTTAGCCCTAAAAAAAATAGGGTTAATATGTTCATTTTTACTGTTTTTTGAATTTAAACCCTAAAAAATTTAAGGTTGTTTTGTTTTGAGTTTAATTTATTGAATAATCAATATAATTTTATGCTCATTGTATTTTTTTAACATAAACAATATGTTTTTATTAATATTTAAATCTTTTTATTAGTAATTAATAGTTTTTTGTGCTTTAGTTTTAATTGTTTTCTCGTTGTGATTTTTGCATTATTTTCTCTAATTATTGGTGATTTTCTATTACTAAGGCGTGTTATTAGATATTTTATGAAAAGTGATTTAGCTTTTTTCAAAATCAAAAATTAGCACCTATCTTAGTTAATCACTCAGGTTTAATTTAGAGCAAAAAATAGGTGATGATGCTAAAGAAACAAGGACTTTATCTGCCAGAATTTGAACACGATAATTGTGGAGCAGGATTTATATGTAGTTTAACAGGAAAACGTTCTAATGATATTATTCATAAGGCGTTAGAGATATTAGTCAAATTAGAGCATCGTGGTGCGGTAAGTGCAGATGGTGTTACAGGTGATGGAGCAGGAATTTTAATCGATATTCCTCACAAATTTTTTGTAAAATCTTGTGACTTTAAATTGCCAGAGCCAGGTGATTATGCCGTTAGTAATGTGTTTCTACCAAGGAAGAGTAATCAAAGGGAGTTTTGTATCAATGTTTTTGAGTCTGAAATTGAAAAACAGGGTTTAGAACTATTAGGTTGGAGAGATGTTCCTGTAAATAGTGATGTGTTAGGTAGAATTGCAAAAACTACAGAGCCATTTGTAAAACAAGTTTTTATTGGGAAATCTGATGATGATCAATCTGATTTTGATTTCCAATTGAAGCTATATGCTGCTAGAAAAATAGCTGAGCATACTATATATGATTCTAAATTATCAGAATCACAATTTTTTTATGTGCCGAGTCTTTCGACTAAGATTATAATCTTCAAAGGTTTACTAAAGCCAGAACACATTAATGAATATTATTTAGATTTATTTGATATGGATTTAGATACCAGACTGGCGCTTGTGCATCAGCGTTTTTCTACTAATACATTCCCAACTTGGGATTTGGCGCAACCTTTTAGATACATCTGTCATAATGGTGAAATAAATACCTTGAGAGGAAATGTGTCGCGTATGTTTTCTCGTGAAGAGATAATGGAGAGTCCACTTTTTGGTGATGATATTAAAAAGATTATTCCAACAATTTTAAAAGGAAAATCAGATTCGGCAACCTTAGATATGGTGGTAGAATTGTTACTTATGACAGGTCGCTCATTACCAGAAGTTATGATGATGTTAGTACCAGAAGCTTGGGAGAAAAACCCTAATATGTCTGATGCTAAGAAGGCGTTTTACGAATATAATTCTTGCCTAATGGAACCTTGGGATGGTCCAGCTTCAATTCCTTTTACAGATGGAAATTATATTGGAGCAGTGCTAGATAGAAATGGCTTAAGGCCATCTCGATATACAGTTACCAAGAATGGAAATGTGGTGATGTCTTCAGAAACAGGTGTTGTAGATATCAAGCCTGAAAATGTAAGTTTTCATGGACGTTTAGAACCAGGTAAAATGTTTTTAGTTAATATGAATGAAGGCCGAATTGTTAATGACGAAGAGATTAAAGAAGAAATTGCAGCAAAACATCCTTACAGAAAATGGCTAAACGATAATTTAGTACATCTAAAAAGTATTTCTGCTAAACGTGGTCCAATTGAGTACGATGAAATTGAGCTAAAGAAACGAAAAATAGTTTTTGGTTATACAAGAGAAGATTTAAATACTATTATAAAACCAATGGCTCAAAACGCAAAAGAGCCTATCGGTTCTATGGGAAGTGACACTCCAATAGCTGTGTTGTCAGAACGTCCGCAGTTGCTGTATAACTATTTCAAGCAAATATTTGCCCAAGTTACCAATCCTCCTTTAGATGGTATTCGTGAGGAGTTGATTACTGATATCAGCTTAACGCTAGGTAGTGATGTTAATCTTTTTGATATTAGTCCTGAGCATTGTAGGAAGCTTAAGATTCAAAATCCTGTAATTTCTAAACACGATTTAGATAAAATCAGAAATTATGATATTAATCCTAACTTTAAAGTTGAATCGATTTCAATTCTATATGAAGTTAATCGCGGATTAAATGAACTTGAAGTAGCTCTAGAAAATCTTATGTCTAAGGCATCAAAAGCTATTGATAATGGTGCAAATATTATTATTCTCTCGGACCGTTATGTCGATGAAAATCATGCGCCAATTCCAGCACTTTTAGCCTGTTCTTATGTTAGTCATGCATTGCATAAACTAAAAAAACGATCAAAAATCAGTTTGATTATTGAATCGGCAGAACCTCGAGAAGTGCATCATTTTGCACTATTATTTGGTTTCGGTGCGAGTGCTGTAAATCCGTATATCGTTAATGAAATTGTTCAAGAGCAGGTTGACACAGGTGAAATTTCTGAGTTGAAATATATAGAAGCTATTAAAAATTACAACAAGGCAATTGGTAAGGGGATTCTTAAAGTAATGAATAAAATAGGTATTTCAACTTTAAACTCATATCGTGGATCGCAGTTGTTTGAATGTATTGGGATCAACACACAGACTGTAGACAAATATTTTCCAAATACTCCAACCCGAATTCAAGGTATTGGTTTAAGGGAAATAGAACGGGAAATTGTTAAACGTCACAGAAAAGCTTTTCAGCCCAATGATGACCAAGCTGACATTGAAATTGGTGGAGATTATAGATGGAGAAGAGGGCAAGAAAAGCACATGTTTAATCCGTTAACCGTTGCTAAACTTCAAGAAGCTGTAAGAACAAATAAGGCTACAACATATAAAGAGTATTCTGAGTTGGTGAATAACCAATCTAAAAGTTTAATGACTATTAGAGGTCTTTTTGAATTTGATCAATACGATCCGATTCCTTTAGATGAAGTAGAACCTTGGACAGAAATCGTAAAGCGTTTCAAAACAGGTGCCATGTCGTATGGTTCAATTAGTAAAGAAGCGCACGAGAATTTAGCTGTTGCCATGAATAGAATTGCTGGGAAGAGTAATTCTGGAGAAGGAGGCGAAGATCAAGAGCGTTTTTATAAAAGTTCTCAAGGCGATTGGAAAAATTCTGCAATCAAGCAAATCGCTTCAGGTCGCTTTGGTGTGACTTCAAATTATTTGACTAATGCGAGCGAGATTCAAATTAAAATAGCACAAGGTGCGAAGCCTGGTGAAGGAGGTCAGTTGCCAGGCCCTAAAGTAAATCGTGAAATTGCCAAAACAAGAAATTCTACACCTTATGTTGGACTTATTTCTCCACCTCCACATCACGATATTTATTCCATTGAAGATTTATCACAATTAATTTACGATGCAAAATCAGCCAATAGAGATGCAAGGATTAATGTTAAGCTAGTGTCAGAAGTTGGTGTAGGAACCGTTGCAGCAGGTGTTGCTAAAGCAAAAGCCGACGTTGTTTTAATTTCAGGTTTTGATGGAGGTACTGGAGCCTCGCCTCTAACATCGCTGAAACACGCAGGTTTACCTTGGGAATTAGGTATTGCCGAAGCGCAACAAACTTTGGTGATGAATGACTTAAGAAACCGTATTGTTTTGGAATGCGATGGACAATTAAAAACGGGTAGAGATGTCGCTATTGCATGCTTACTTGGAGCTGAAGAATTTGGTTTTGCAACAGCACCATTGGTGGCTTCAGGATGTATTATGATGCGCGTTTGCCATTTAAATACTTGTCCTGTTGGTATCGCAACGCAAAACCCTGAACTACGTAAAAAATTTAAAGGTAAGCCAGAGCATGTGGTCAACTACATGTATTTCGTGGCGCAAGAATTACGAGAAATCATGGCTTCTTTAGGATTTAAAACGGTTAATGAAATGGTAGGGCAGGTTCATAAGCTTAATAGAAATAAAGCGATTGAACATTACAAGGCTTCTGGGATTGACTTAACTCCGATTTTACATAAAATCGATGTGCCTGAAGGAACAAAACTCTATAATACAACGACGCAGGATCATCATTTAGAAAGCCATCTAGATTTTCAGATTATAAAACAAGCCCATCAAGCTTTGTTCAGAAAACAAAAAACAACTTTAGAAATGCCTATTACTAATATTGATAGGGCTGTAGGTGCTATTGTTAGTAATGAAATTTCAAAAATTTATGGTGCAGATGGTCTTCCAAATGATACCATAAATATAGATTTTTATGGTTCGGCAGGTCAGAGTTTTGGTGCATTCGCTACTAAGGGTTTACGATTTACGGTTCATGGAAATACTAATGATTATTTGGGTAAAGGACTTTCAGGTGGAAAGCTGATTATTAGAGTTCCAGAGCAAAGTACAATTGTTCCAGAAGACAATATCATTACAGGAAACGTAACGCTTTATGGTGCTACTTCAGGCGAAGTTTACATCAACGGAAAGGCAGGTGAGCGTTTCTGTGTGAGAAATTCAGGAGCAAAAGCTGTTGTTGAAGGTATTGGAGACCACGGTTGTGAGTATATGACAGGTGGAGTTGCAGTCATTCTAGGTGAAGTAGGACGAAATTTCGGCGCAGGTATGAGTGGTGGAATTGCTTATGTTTTAGATGAAAATAACACCTTCAAACAAAACTGTAACGGTGAAGATTTAAATATAGATTACATCATTTTAAAAGGTGATGATAGTGAACAATTACGAGGCTTAATTCAAAATCATTTTGAGGCTACAAACAGTCCTTTGGCAAAACGAATTCTTGAAAATTGGGAAACTTATCTGCCAAAATTCAAGAAAGTACTTCCAGAGGAATACAGACAGGCTTTAATACGATTAGAAAACGAAAAATTACAAATAGCGTAAGACATGGGAAAGATTACAGGATTTTTAGAATACGAGCGTCAGGATGAAACTTACGAAGCACCAAAAAAGCGTATAAAAAACTATAAAGAGTTCACTATTCCATTAGAGGAATCGGAGCTTAAACACCAAGGTGCACGATGCATGGATTGTGGTATTCCTTTTTGTCACAGTGGTTGTCCATTGGGTAATTTAATACCAGACTTCAACGATTATGTTTATAAAGGTAATTGGAAAGAAGCAGCGAAGATATTACACAAAACAAACAATTTTCCGGAATTTACAGGAAGGTTGTGTCCAGCTCCATGCGAAGAAGCCTGCGTTTTAGGTATTAATGAAGACCCAGTGACCATAGAAAATATTGAAAAAAATATTGTTGAAACGGCTTTCAAAGAAGGTTGGATTACGGCGCAACCTCCTAAAGTAAGAACAAAGAAAACGGTGGCTGTTATAGGTTCTGGACCTGCTGGTTTGGCTGCTGCGCAACAATTAAATAGAGCAGGGCATTATGTTGTGGTTTATGAGCGCGATGCTAAAGTTGGTGGCTTGTTGCGTTATGGAATTCCAGATTTTAAGATGGAAAAACACATAATAGATAGACGCGTAAAAGTTTTAGAAGAGGAAGGTATCATTTTTAAAACTAATTCACATGTAGGCATAGATGTCGACGCTTCAAAATTAAAAGAAGAATTCGACGCTATTTTGCTTTGTGGTGGTGCTACAGTAAGAAGAAGTATACCGATTCCAGGAGTAGATTTAAAAGGAGTGCATCAAGCAATGGAATTTCTAAAACTCAACAATGAATATGTCGATGGTATCGTGGATTTTGAAAATATCATTTCGGCTGAACGTAAAAATGTTATTGTTATTGGCGGAGGAGATACGGGAAGCGATTGTATAGGTACATCAAATCGTCACGGAGCAAAATCGGTGACCAACTTTGAAATTTTGAGTAAACCGCCAGAAGGTCGTCCAGTGCATCAACCATGGCCATATTGGCCAATGAAGTTGAAGACGACTTCTTCGCATCAAGAAGGTGTAGAGCGCTTTTTTAGTATTTCAACCAAAGAATTTATAGGTGATAAAAAAGGCAATCTGAAAGGCTTAAAAACCGTTGAGGTAGAGTGGCTGTTTAAAGAAGGTGAGCGACCGCAATTAAAAGAAATACCAGGTACTGAAAAGACTTGGGATTGTGAATTAGCATTATTGGCACTTGGTTTTACAGGTTCAGAGAAAACGCTAGCCGAACAATTTGGGTTAAAAATGGATTTTAGAACTAACATTGAAGCTTCGACTAAAGATTATGCTACAAATGTTTCAGGGATTTTTGCAGCTGGCGATATGCGTAGAGGGCAATCTCTAATTGTTTGGGCAATTTCTGAAGGACGACAAGCGGCACATCATGTTGATGCTTATTTAATGGGCGAATCTAATTTGCCTTTAAAAGATGGGTTTGATTTGCCTAGGGTGTAACGATACAAAGCATTATGTTGAAATAGGATTAGCTATTCATTATATTCATAAAACATATAATCAACGATTACAATTCCTTTGTTTTTGAGATTTAGGATTTTAATAAAAATTCTTTTAATTCCTTATAATCTGAGATAATCGTGCTCTTCTTTTCTTTGTGTAGAATAGATTTTATCTGAGAAGGCATTTCTATATTGTTTGCTATTTGTTCTGGCATTACTGGTAAGAACTTAATAGGATGTGCTGTTTCTAAAAAGACACCTTGTAAGCCGGTTTTATTTTCAAGATATTTTCTAAGTGCCAAATAGCCAATGGCTCCATGAGGGTCAGCTGTATAATTGTGCTCTGTTTTTAAAAGCTTTATGGCTTCAATAGTTTCAGAATCTGTGTAGCTATAACCGGAAAGATTAGATTGCAATTGCGCAAAATTGTTATTGTGAAGTGCTTCAATCCTTATGAAATTACTTGGTGCGCCAACATCCATAGCATTGCTAATTGTAGCCACTGAGGCTTTGGTTAAGTAGTTGCCTGTTTTTAAGTATTCAGGCACTATGTTATTTGCATTGGTGCCTGTAACAAAATGATGGATAGGTAAGCCTAATTTTTGTGCCATCATGCCTGCGCAAATATTCCCATAATTACCACTTGGCACCGAGAAGACTAGTTTTTTGTCTTTTTGTTTTAATGTTTTGTATGCAAAGAAATAGTAAAACATTTGTGGTAGCCATCTGGCAATATTTATGGAGTTTGCTGAGGTCAATGTTCTGGCTGTTTTTAAATCTTCATCTAAAAAAGCTGTTTTAACCATGTCTTGGCAATCATCAAAAACGCCATCAACTTCAAGAGCTGTAATATTTTGGCCAAGCGTTGTAAGTTGTTTTTCTTGTATATCACTGACTTTTCCACTTGGATACAAGATTACAACATCCACACCATCTACACCTAAAAAACCACTAGCAACAGCACCACCAGTGTCTCCTGAAGTGGCTACTAAAACCGTAATCTTATTTGTGTTTTGATTTTTTTTGTTGAAATAACCAAGGCAACACGCCATAAAACGTGCTCCGACATCTTTAAATGCCATAGTTGGTCCATGATACAATTCTAATGAAGCTATGTTTTTATCAATTTCAACTAATGGAAAATCAAAACTTAAAACATCTTTTAGAATAGATTTTAAATCTTCTTCAGGAATTTCATCTCCAACAAATTGTTTTATGGCTTCGTAAGCAATGTCAACATGACTTAGGTTTTCAATATTTTGAAAGAAAGAATTTGGTAATTGTTGAATTGTCTTTGGAAAATATAAGCCCTTATCAGGTGCTAATCCTCTAACAACAGCTTCTTCAAATGTGACTTCTGGTGCGTTATGGTTAAGGCTATAATATGTCATTGAATTAGTGTTCCTGTTTTACTTATATGAGATACGTAAGTACTATAATCTATGCCAGAATTTTTATAAACGGCATCCATTGCTGTTTCAACTTTTTGAGCAGTTTCAAGATTTTTGCTTAGTGCGAAAATTGATGGTCCAGAGCCAGAAATGCCAGCTCCCAAAGCACCTGCAGCAATTGCAGATTGTTTAACATCGTCAAAAAGTGGAATTAATTTTTTTCGGTTAGGTTCTGCTACCAAATCAACCAAAGAACGACCAATTAAATCAAAGTCATTGCTGTGTAAACCGCTGATTAATCCACCAACATTAGACCATTGTGTAATGGCTGTTTTTAAATCGATTTGTGTTGGTACAACTTTGCGTGCATCTTCAGTTTTAATTTCAATTTGAGGATGGATAATTGTAGCAACCAAATTTGTAGGAGTTGGTATGCTAACAATGTCTAGAGGTTCGTAGTTTTTAACCAGAATAAAGCCTCCATAAAGTGCTGCTGCAACATTGTCTGCAATGGCGGAACCACAAGCAGCTACTTCGCCTTGCATAGCAAAAAGGGTTAATTCTAAATTTGAATATTTATTACCTAATAACTGATTTACAGCAAAAGCAGTGCCTGAAGCACTTGCAGCACTACTTCCTAATCCGCTGCCAGGCTTAAAGTTTTTGAAAATTTGAATGTCTAATCCGAAGTTGGCTTTACTGTCTTTAAGCATGAGTAGAGCAACAACTCCAGCAACATTTTTATTGGCTTCATAAGGGAGGTTAGCGCCTTCGATTTTAGAGATAACAACATCTTTGCTGTTTGTTTTAGTAAAAATCATGTCGTCTCCCAAAGTTTCTAATGCAAAACCCATAGCGTCGTAACCACACGATACATTGGCAACTGTTGCAGGTGAAAACACTTTAATTTGATTCATGATTTTTTAATTTCTTCCTAAAGTAATAATATCTCCAAATAAACCAGAGGCTGTAACTTCTGCGCCAGCACCAGCACCTTTTATAATTAATGGTTGTTCTGTGTATCGTTCTGTGAAGAATAATACAATATTATCTTTTCCTTTTAGGTTGTAAAAAGGATGTTCTTTATCAATCTCTTTTAATCCAACGCTTGCTTTGCCGTTGTTAAATTCGGCAACATATTTTAGCTGGCAATCGTTGTTTTGTGCTGATTTATATAGCTCGCTAAAGTGTGAAGCTTCAGCTTTTAAAGTGTTGTAAAAATCATCAACAGTCTTAGCTTCTAAGCTTTCTTTAGGTAAAAACGATTGGTTTTTAATATCTTTTAAATCGAGCTTGTAGCCAGCTTCTCTGGCGAGAATTAATATCTTTCTGGCAACATCTACACCACTGAGATCTATTCTTGGGTCAGGCTCTGTGTAGCCTTCTTCTTGAGCTTGTTTTACAATGTCATGAAAACTACTCTTCTCATCAAAATTATTGAATATAAAATTAAGGCTTCCAGATAAAACGGCCTGAATAGAAGTCACCTTATCACCTGAGTTAATAAGGTTGTTTAATGTGTTGATTACAGGTAAACCTGCGCCAACATTAGTTTCGAATAAAAATGAAGCATTATATTTTCTTGATAAATCCTTCAGTTCTTTATAATCTGAATATTTTGAAGAACAAGCAATTTTATTGCAAGCGATAACCGAAATGCTTTCTCTTAGGTAGTTCTTGTAGATTTTTGCAACATCTTCATTTGCCGTTACATCTATAAAAATGCTATTACTGAGGTTGAGTTCTTTTATAGTATCAAAAAATGATTGATGAGATTGTTTTTTACCCTTTTTTAATTGTTCGCTCCATGTATTTAGGTCAATGCCTTCTTCTTCAAAAATCATTTTTTTTGAGTTGCTTATGCCAACAACTCTGACATTAAGCAGAAGATTTTCGTTAAGAAAATCTTGTTGTTTTTTGATCTGATTCAATAAAATACCACCAACATTTCCAACACCGACAATGAAGAGATTGAGTGTTTTAATTTGTTTTTCAAAAAAGCGATTGTGTAGTGCTGTAAGTGCTTTTTTTATGTCTTTGTGAGATATAACGGCTGAAATGTTTCGCTCAGAAGCGCCTTGAGCAATAGCTCTAACATTGACATTGTTGTTGCCTAGAGCTCTAAACATTCTGCCACTAATACCTTGGTGATTTTTCATGTTATCTCCAACAACAGCAACAATGGCTAGGCTATCTTCAATGAGTAAAGGCTTTATTTTCTTTTTAGAAATTTCGTAAACGAATTCTTCATCCACAACGTGTTTTGCCTTTTTAGATTCAGAGCTAAAAACACCAACACAAATAGAATGTTCTGATGACGCTTGGGTAATCAAAACCACATTGATGTTGTTTCTTGATAGCGCAGAAAATAAACGCTTAGAAAATCCAGGAACACCAACCATACCATTACCTTCTAAAGTCAATAGAGCTATGTTTTCAATATGACTTATACCTTTAACAGGTTGCTTTTTGTCTTTGCCTTTTTTGGTGATTAAAGTGCCTTTTTCATCTGGTGAAAAAGTATTCTTTATGAGAATCGGAATCTTTTTTTGTAAGGCAGGATGAACAGTAGGTGGATACAATACTTTCGCACCAAAATGTGACAATTCCATGGCTTCCTGATATGAGATTTCTTCAATTGGAAATGCTTGTTTTACTAGTTTAGGATTTGCAGTGTACATGCCGCTAACATCAGTCCAAATTTCTAATACATCTGCTTTAACAGCTGAGGCAATTAAGGCTGCTGTGTAGTCAGAGCCACCTCTTCCTAATGTTGTGGTTTCGTTGTTTTTATTTCTGGAAACAAAACCTGGCAGCACAACAATTTTATCTTTATTCTTTTTGAAAAATGAAGAAATATTAGTTGTAGTTTCCTTGGTTTTTACAGTTGCATTAGTGAATGTAGAGTCTGTTAAAATCAGTTCTCTACTGTCTTTTAAAGACGCACTTTTTACAGTTTGTTGTAATGCTTCGGAAATGATGTAAGAAGATAGCAGTTCGCCAAAACTTACAATTTTATCAATGGTTTTGTTAGAAAATTCGTTGATAAGATAAAGCCCTTGAAGAATTTGTTTTAATTCTTCAAGTTTGGTGTTAACTTCATTTAAGACTGCTTGTTTGTTTTTGTTGTCAATTAATTCTTCAACAGTGTTAATGTGGCGATTGACAATATTTTGAAACACTTCTATGTACTTCTCATCTTTGTTTGTAGCAAGATTTCCGGCTTCAATAAGCATGTCTGTTGTGCCTCCTAAAGCTGAAACAACAACTGCAATCTTATTTTTTTTAGATTCACTTCCTAGAATCTTTATAACCTTTGATATGTTTTCTGCGTTGGCAACTGAAGTGCCACCGAACTTGAGGACTTTCATCTATTGTTCTTTTTTAACAATTATATTAAAAATTGAAATAAATCGGGCTTGTTATTTAGATAATCTCCGTAGAATTTATGAAGTTTCATTTTGGTGATTAAGGGTTCTAAATCTTTAGGCGATTTTAATTCTATACCAACAACTGCTGAGCCTGTATCTCTGTTGGATTTTTTTGTGTATTCAAAATGAGCGATATCATCGTTTGGTCCTAAGATTTCAACAACAAATTCTTTTAAAGCTCCAGCGCGTTGCGGAAACTTTACAATAAAATAGTGTTTTAGGTTAGAGTAGAGTAGTGCACGTTCTTTTATTTCGGCAGTACGTGTTATGTCGTTATTACTGCCACTAATAATGCATACTACATTTTTGCCTTTTATTTCATTTGCATAAGTGTCTAACGCAGCAATGCTTAGTGCACCTGCAGGTTCGGCAACAATAGCTTCCTTGTTATATAACTCTAAGATAGTCTGACAGATTTTACCTTCATCTACAGTAATAACATCATGAAGCGTTTCTTTGCAGATTTCAAAAGTTAAATCACCAACACGTTTTACTGCAGCACCATCTACAAAATTTTCTATGTGATTGAGTTCAGTGTTTCTATTATTTTTTATTGAAGTAGACATTGAAGGTGCTCCTTTTGGTTCTACGCCAATAATTTTAGTTTGTGGTGAAAGTTCTTTGAAAACTGAAGACAATCCAGCAGAAAGTCCACCACCACCAATAGGAACAAAGACATAATGAATAGGATGTGTTTTAGTTTGGTCGATAATTTCTAATCCAACGGTAGCTTGACCTTCTATAACTTTTTCGTCATTAAACGGATGGATAAAAGCTTTATTTAACTCTTCGCATTGCTTCATGGCAGCATGGTAGGCATCGTCAAAACTATCGCCAACTAAAATGACATCAATATAGTCCTCACCAAACATTTTTACCTGTTCTATTTTTTGGTTAGGTGTTGGTGAGGGCATAAAAATAGTGCCTTTAATCTTCAAAATTTTGCAGGATAAGGCGACACCTTGGGCATGATTACCAGCACTGGCACATACAATGCCATTTTCAATTTCGGTATCTGTTAAGGATGCTATTTTATTATAAGCTCCTCTGATTTTATACGAGCGTACTTCTTGTAAATCTTCTCTTTTGAACATGATGTTACACTCATATTTTTTTGAATGTTGCATATTGTTGATAAGCGGTGTCACAGAAGCAATACCTTCAAGTCGACTTGCGGCTTGTTCTACAGATTTTAAAGATGGTTTGTATGTGGTGCGTGTTTCCATTATGCTAGGACAGAATCTTGAGTTTTAGTTTCTTCTGTTTTTATCACTTTCATTGCGGTCATTGCGGCACGTAGACGCTTACCAACGGTTTCGATTGGATGATTTCTAATAGCATCATTCACTTTGATTAATTCGATATTATCAACACCTGTTTTTGTTGAAAATGACTTTCCAATTACTGATGTATCAACAGTTTTCATAAAATCTGCAAGCAAAGGTTTACATGCATGATCAAATAAATAGCAACCATATTCTGCAGTATCAGAAATGACGCGGTTCATTTCAAATAACTTTTTACGTGCAATTGTGTTTGCAATAAGTGGTAACTCGTGTAACGATTCGTAGTAAGCAGAATCTTCGATTATTCCTGCGCTTACCATAGTTTCAAAAGCAAGTTCTACTCCAGATTTTACAAATGCGACTAACAACACACCATGATCAAAATACTCTTGTTCTGTGATGTGATCTGAAGTTAATTCAGTTTTTTCAAAAGCAGTTTCACCTGTTGCTGCTCGCCATTTTAAAAGGTTAACATCATCATTAGCCCAATCTTCCATCATGGTTTTAGAGAAATGACCAGAAATGATATCGTCCATATGTTTTTCGAATAACGGACGCATGATGGTTTTTAATTCTTCAGACAATTCAAAAGCTTTAATTTTTGAAGGATTTGAAAGCCTATCCATCATATTTGTAATGCCACCATGTTTTAATGCTTCAGTAATAGTTTCCCAACCAAACTGAATTAATTTTGCAGCATAACCAGCATCAATTCCTTCGGCAACCATTTTGTCAAAAGACAAAATTGCACCTGTTTGTAACAAGCCACATAAAATGGTTTGTTCGCCCATTAAATCAGATTTCACTTCTGCCACAAAAGACGATTCTAAGACGCCTGCTCTATCGCCGCCAGTTGCAACTGCGTAGGCTTTTGCTTGTGCCCAACCTTTGTTTTCTGGATCGTTTTCTGGATGTACAGCAATTAATGTTGGGACACCAAAACCACGTTTGTATTCTTCACGCACTTCGGTTCCTGGACATTTTGGTGCGACCATAATTACCGTAATATCTTTACGGATTTGTGTACCTTCTTCAACTATATTAAAACCATGCGAGTAGCTTAACGTTGCGCCTTTTTTCATTAAAGGCATCACTTGGTTAACTACATCTGTATGCTGTTTATCTGGTGTTAAGTTTAACACCAAATCTGCTGTTGGGATTAAATCGTCGTAGGTCCCAACATTAAATCCGTTATCGGTTGCATTTTTGTACGACGCTCGTTTTTCATCTATAGCTTGCTGACGTAAAGCATAAGAAATATCTAAACCAGAATCTCTCATGTTTAGTCCTTGGTTTAATCCTTGTGCGCCACAACCCACAATGACTATTTTTTTATCTTTTAATGCAGCTACGCCATCTTCAAATTCTGAAGCATCCATAAATCTACATTTTCCTAATTGTTCTAATTGTTTTCTTAATGGTAATGTGTTAAAATAATTTGCCATTTTAGTTTGTTTTTAGTGTTGAAAAGCTTCCAACATTTTAGTTATTTCCATTGGTGTTTTGGTAACTGCAATTCGTCCAGAACGGGTAAATTGTAAAATTCCAAAAGCACTTAATTCTCTGTGTAATAATTCTATTTCGCTACGTCTTCCTGATTTTTCAAGTACAAAAAACTCTTTATTTACAGTGACGATTCTTGCGTTGCTTTCTTTAATAATATTTTGAATTTGTCGCTCTTCAAACAATAAATCTGATTTGATTTTGAACAGACAAGACTCTTGATAAATGGTTTCTTCTTCGGTGTGATAATAGGCTTTAATCACCTCAACCTGTTTTTCAATTTGACCAATAATTTTTTTCATTTGGTCTTCGGTTAACTTAACCACAATGGTCCATTTGGACACATTTTCAATTTCTGAAATTGAAGAGTTTATACTTTCAATATTGATGTGTCTTCGTTGAAAAATTGCTGAAATGCGATTGAGTAACCCAACATTATTTTCGGTATATATTGTTACGGTATATTGTTTTACTTTATCCATATTATTCTAGTCTTATATCTGAAACACTTGCACCTGTCTGAATCATTGGGAATACATTGTCCTCTTTTTCAACGTTAACTTCAAGAAAGAAAGGGCCTTTATGATCTATCATTTCTCTTATGGTATTTGCTAGATCTTCCCTTTTTGATACACTTTTTGCATTAATATGGTAGCCTTTGGCTATGGTAACAAAATCGGGATTCACCATTTCGGTTGAAGCATATCGTTTATCAAAAAATAGTTGTTGCCACTGTCTTACCATACCTAAAAAATTATTGTTTAGCACTACAATTTTTACAGGTACTTTGGTTTGAAAAATGGTACCTAATTCTTGGATGGTCATTTGGTAGCCACCATCTCCAATTATGGCTACTACTTCACGATTTGGCGCACCCATTTTTGCTCCAATGGCAGCAGGTAATGCAAATCCCATAGTACCCAAACCACCAGAGGTAATGTTACTTTTAGATACATTAAAATCTGCATAACGACACGCAATCATTTGGTGCTGACCAACATCGCTAACAATTGCTGCTTCACCTTTGGTTTGTGCATTAATCTCTTTAAGCACTTCGCCCATAGTCAAGCCATCTTTTGTTGGATGCAAATCGTTTTTTATGACTTTATCAAATTCAACTTGGTATAAATCTTTAAATTTTTGATGCCATTCTGTATGCGAATTTTCTTTTAAAAGTGGAAGAATGGCTGCCAATGTCTCTTTTGAATTTCCTAAAACTGCAACATCTGTTTTTACATTTTTATCAACTTCTGCAGGATCAATTTCAAAATGAATGATTTTTGCTTGTTTGGCATAGTAATTCAGATTGCTAGTGACACGATCATCAAAACGCATTCCGATTGCGATTAAAACATCACACTCGTTAGTCAACACATTTGGTGCATAATTACCATGCATACCGACCATTCCGACATTTAATGGATGTGTTGAAGGAATTGCCGAAGCCCCTAAAATAGTCCAAGCCGATGGTAAGCCAGCTTTTTCGATAACCGCTTTAAATTCGGCTTCAGCTTCACCTAAAATCACACCTTGTCCCCAAACAACTAAAGGTTTTTTCGCATTATTTATTAAATCTGCAGCAGCTTGTAAGTCGGTTGGATTGGTTTCAGGAATTGGCTTATAACTTCTAATTCCTGTACATTTTTCATATTTAAAATCGAATTCTTCGAACTGTGCATCCTTAGTAATATCTATTAAAACAGGACCAGGACGACCACTTTTTGCAATATAAAATGCTTTTGCAATGACTTCAGGAATTTCTGAAGCTTTTGTGACTTGATGATTCCATTTAGTCACAGGTGTAGAGATACCAACAATATCGGTTTCTTGAAAGGCATCACTACCTAATAAATGCGAACCAACTTGACCAGTAATACACACCATTGGCGTACTATCGATTTGAGCATCTGCAATACCTGTGATTAGGTTGGTTGCGCCAGGACCAGAAGTTGCCATAGCGACACCAACTTTACCAGAAATACGCGCGTAACCTTGCGCAGCGTGCGTTGCACCTTGCTCGTGACGTGTTAAGACGTGATGGATTTCGTTTTGAAATTTATACAACTCGTCATAAACTGGCATAATTGCGCCGCCAGGATAACCATAAAGTACATCTACGCCTTCAGCCATTAAGCTTCGAACAACCGCTTCGCTACCCGAAATACGAATCGTTTTTGAAGTAGATTGCTCGTTATTTTTTATCGTTTTTGTTTCCATAAATTCCTGCGCAGGCAGGAATCTCATCCTACCTTTTTAATTTTATATTTTCTCAAGTAACACTTGAGTTTTATAATTTTATTAAAACATTTATTTTATGCTCATTACTTTTAGATTCCTGCCTGCGCAGGAATTTGTTAAAACTCGTCGGTAACACAACCTTTGGATGCAGACGACACTGTTTTAGCATATTTGTAAAGAACACCACGATTAAATTTTAATTCTGGTGCTTTCCATGATTGTTTTCTTTGTGATAATTCTTCTTCTGAAACTTCAAGCTGAATGGTATTGGTTTCAGCATCTATTGTGATAAAATCACCATCTTTAACTAATGCGATTGTACCACCATCTTGAGCTTCTGGTGTAATGTGACCGACTACAAAACCGTGTGTTCCACCAGAAAAACGTCCATCGGTAATTAGCGCCACATCTTTACCTAAACCTGCACCCATAATGGCTGCAGTTGGCTTAAGCATTTCTGGCATTCCTGGTCCACCTTTTGGCCCTTCGTATCTAATGACAACTACATCACCTTTTTCTACTTTACCATCTCTAATACCATTGTTTGCTGCGTATTCACCTTCAAACACTTTTGCTTTTCCGCGAAAGCGTAATCCTTCTTTTCCTGTGATTTTTGCAACACTTCCGTCTTCTGCTAAATTGCCATACAACATGCGCAAGTGTCCTGAGATTTTTATAGGCTCTTCGATTGGTTTTATCACATCTTGACCTTCGGTTAAATCATTAACATCTAATAAATTTTCGGCTAAAGTTTTTCCGGTTACGGTTAAGCAATCGCCATGAATTAAGCCTTTTTTCAACAGATATTTTAAAACTGCTGGAATACCACCAACGCGATGTACGTCTTCCATTAGGTATTTTCCGCTAGGTTTTAAATCGGCTAAAAATGGTGTATTATCACTGATACTTTGAAAATCTTTTAAGGTAAAATCTATATTTGCCGCAAGAGCAATTGCTAAAAAGTGAAGCACTGCATTTGTCGATCCACCTAAAATAGTCACCAAACGAATAGCATTTTCTAAAGATTTGCGTGTAATGATATCACTTGGTTTAATATCTTTTTCAATTAACAACCGCATCGCTTCGCCAGCTTTTATGGCTTCTTGTTTTTTCTCTTCGCCTGTTGCTGGATTTGATGAGTTGAAAGGCAAGGTCATCCCTAAAGCTTCAATTGCTGACGCCATCGTGTTTGCTGTGTACATTCCGCCACAAGCACCAGCGCCAGGACAAGCTTTTTCAACTATATTTTGATATTCGCTTTCATTCATTGTACCAGCGACTTTGCTTCCCCAAGCTTCGAAAGCGGAAACGACGTCTAGTTTTTTTCCATTATGGCAACCAGAATCAATAGTTCCTCCATAGACCAAAATACTTGGTCTGTCTAAACGAATCATCGCCATTAATGCTCCTGGCATATTTTTGTCACAACCAACAACAGTAATTAATCCGTCGTAACTCATAGCTTGCACAACGGTTTCCATAGAATCGGCAATAATATCTCGTGATGGTAAAGAATAACGCATACCTGGTGTACCCATAGAAATTCCGTCACTTACACCAATGGTATTAAAAATTAAGCCTACAACATCTTTATTTTTTGTGCCTTGCTTAGCGAGTTTTGCTAAGTCATTTAAATGCATATTACATGGATTACCTTCGTAACCTGTACTTGCAATACCTATAATGGGTTTATAAAAATCTTCTTTGGTTAATCCTATAGCGTGCAACATTGCTTGTGCTGCTGGCTGCGTTGGATCTTGTGTTACTGTTTTACTGTATTTATTTAGTTGACTCATAAAGTTGTCTTAGTTGTTCTGGTTTCTAACACTTCATTTTTATATAAGTGCATTAAATTATAGCCATGGGTTGTTTCCCATTTTTTAGTAAAATGATAATCATCAATAGATTGTAGGCCAACCACTTCGGCAGCTGTTCCTGTAAAAAAAGCACTGTCTGCTTTTTTTAATTCCCCTAATGTGAAATATTTTTCTATCACCTCAATCCCTTCTTCTTTACAAATATCCATTACTGTTTGTCTGGTAATGCCAGGCATAATATTTCCTTTAGGCGGTGTGTATAAGACGTTGTTTTTTTCGATAAAGACGTTAGCGCCTGAACATTCGGCCACATAGCCATTCATGTCTAGCAATAATGCTTCATCGTAACCTGCGTTTTTGGCCTCGTTAGTTGCTAGAATAGAGTTGGTGTAGTGTCCTGTAACCTTAGCATCAACAATGCAAGATTTTGGGTTTGGTCTTTGGTATTGAGAAGTTTTTACCTTTAATAATTTATCACCCATGTATTTTCCCCATTCCCAACATTGAATGGTTAAAAAGCTTTCTTTAGAACTCAATAGGCTCATGTCAGCTCCAGTTGTGAGGAGAGGCCTAATATAAGCATCTTCAAAGTTGTTTTTTTTCAATAAACTATAGGTTATTTCAACGAGTTCTTCTACTGAATAATTTACAGGAATATGCATGGCTTTTGCGCCATAGCACAATCTTTCGTAATGCTCTGAGGCTTTAAAAATTCGAGCTCCATTAGCTGTTTTGTATGATCTGATTCCTTCAAAAATTCCATTACCATAGTGAAGACTTTGGCTGTAAGGGTTTATTAAGACATTATTGGCATTAATAAATTCTCCATTGTGAAATACGATACTATCTTCTTTTTTGTACATAATATAGGTGCATAAAAAAATGCCTTCCAAATTATAGGAAGGCATTTTTTATAATTTATTTAATAACACCATCCTATCATTGCGAAATAATCACAATAATTATAATAGAAATGATATTAATGGTTTGTTTTTTCATAAATGTTAGACAAATATTTAAAATAAATAACAGATATCCTAACATTTTTTTAAATAACTGAAATATAGTTTTTGTAGATGAAGATATTTAGGTTTCTTTCAATGATTGTTTCTTAGTGATATGAAGAATACATTCTAAAACCAAAAAACCCGATTCATTTGAATCGGGCTTTTGATGGTGGTGCCTCCAGGAATCGAACCAGGGACACAAGGATTTTCAGTCCTTTGCTCTACCAACTGAGCTAAGGCACCAGTTGCTTGTTTAAGCGGATGCAAATATAAATGCATTTTTAGTATTACCAAAAAGAAAATTGTAAAATTTGATTTTATAAATTTGCTTTATATAAAAAACGTATGAATCTTATTATAGATGTTGGTAATACCTTTGTGAAATTTGCTGTATTTCAGAAAGATAGTCTTGTTCATAAAGTTAGTTTTAAACTTTTGGAGTTTAAAAAGGAATTCAAAAAACTTAGAAAAGAGTTTCCGAAAATAAACAATGCGATAATTTCTTCTGTTGGAAAGTTATCTAAGAAGCAAATAGAGATTGTTGAAGAAGATTTAAAAGTCTTAGTGCTTAGTCATAACATAGCGTTACCTTTTAAAAACCTTTATGAAACTCCAAAAACACTAGGTGTAGATCGTATAGCTTTGGTTGGTGCTTCTGTAAGTCAGTTTCCGGATAATAATGTCTTAATTATAGATGCTGGTACTTGTATAACATATGATTTTGTAACTAATAAGAATGAATACTTGGGTGGTGCAATTTCACCAGGAATAAGACTCAGATACCATGCGCTTCATAATTTAACAGCAAACCTTCCGTTATTAGAAAAGAATCAACCTAAAACTATAATTGGTAATTCAACAGAATCTTCTATACACTCTGGTGTTATTATAGGAGTTGTTAAAGAAATTGATGGTGTTATAGACCAATATAAAGCTGAACACCAAGATTTAACAGTTATTTTAACAGGTGGTGACGCCATTTTTTTGTCAAACCAATTAAAAAATAGCATATTTGCGAATTCAAATTTTCTACTAGAGGGTTTGAATTACATTCTAGATTTTAATTCAAAATAATGATAAAGAGACTCATTGTAATTTGTATTGCAATTATAAGTTCTAGTGTTTTTGCGCAGCAAGGTACGGCATCACCATATTCATTTTACGGTATTGGTAGCCTTAAGTTTAAAGGTACTGTAGAGAATCGTAGTATGGGAGGTATTAGTGTGTATTTAGATAGTATACACCTTAATTTAAGAAACCCAGCGTCTTACGTAGGTAAAAACGTTGAAGCCTACCCTTATGATGGTGAAAGTAGACCTGTAAAGTTTGCTGTAGCTGGTACTACTTCTAATGTTACATTAAAGGGCAATTCTGGCGAAGCAGACGGTAATAGTGCTACTTTTGACTATATAGCATTATCGGTGCCAATAGGTAAATTTGGTTTTGGTTTTGGACTTATGCCATATACTTCTGTAGGATATAAGCTAGATGACATCAATGATAACGATGATATAATAAATCGTTTTAGAGGAGAGGGAGGAGTTAACAGGGTTTACGCAGGCTTTGGATATCAGATATCAAACAAATTAAGTGCAGGCGTAGACTTTAATTACAACTTCGGAAACATTCAAAATTCAGCAATTGAGTTTGCATATACACCAGATGGTGATTTGGTTGAATTGCAAACCAGAGAAGACAGTAGGTCTGATTTGAGTGGTTTAAATGTTAATTTTGGATTGGCATACAAGACTAAAATATCTGAAAAATTAGAGCTTTCTGCAACAGCAACTTTTGCCCCAGAAAGTAAATTAACTTCAGATAATGGTCGTGCAATTTCTACTATCGAAGTTACTACTACAGGAACAGAAACAGTTTTAAATAGTGTTGAAGTTGATTTAGATAGTCAGAATTTAAGGAAAACAGATTTAACCTTACCTTCTCGCTGGTCTTTAGGGACAGGTATTGGTCAACCAAAGTCTTGGTTTGTAGGTGCGGAGTATACATTACAGAATACAAGCAATTTTTCTAACCCATTTTATACTAATGATGTTTCTTCTTTTGAGAATGCTTCACAGTTCTCGCTAGGAGGTTTTTATATTCCTGATTATGATGCTTTTACTGGTTACTTTAAACGAGTGGTTTATAGGGCTGGTGTTAACTTTGCAAATACAGGTTTAGTAGTTAAAAATGAATCGATAAAAGAGTTTGGCATATCTTTTGGTTTAGGATTACCAGTTGGTCAACGATCTCGTGATCCTTTCTCAAATTTGAACCTAGGTCTTGAAATTGGAAAACGAGGAACAACTAACAATAATTTAATTCAGGAGAATTTTATAAACTTTAATGTAAGTTTATCTTTAAACTCTAGATGGTTTAGACAAAAGAAGTACAACTAACAATAAAAATAAAAGATGAAGACGAGAATTACTATACTACTAGCAGCTCTTTTTGTAAGCTTCAATATTAGTTTTGCTCAGCAAGATGAGGAGTGTATGAATAACCTATCGATTTTTGATAGTTATGTAAAAACAAAAAAGTATGACGATGCCTACGAGCCTTGGAAAATAGTTCGTAACAAGTGTCCAAAATTCAATAGAGCTATTTATGTACATGGTGAGAAAATATTATTACACAAAATAGAAAACTCAACAGGTGCGGAACGAGTTGCTCATATTAACGACTTAATGTTGCTTTACGATCAAAGTAGAGAGCATTTTCCTTCTAAGTATGACGAAGGGGAAGTTTTAGTTGATAAAGCTAATCTAGCATACAAGTACAAAAAAGAGTTGGCTAAAAGTGATGAGCAGTTGTTTAATATGTTTGACAGTGCTTATGTAAAGGATGTAAAAAACTTTACAAACGCTAAAGGTCTTTACACTTACTTTTCTTTAATGGTTGATTTGTTTGATGCAGGCAAAAAACCGGCTCAAGAAATGTTTAATAAGTATGATGACGTTACTGAGGTTATTGAAAACATTATAGCTAATAATACATTAAGCCTAAATAAGTTAGTAGAAAAAGAAGAGGCTGGAGGCACTTTAACAAGCAGAGAAGGCAAGTTAAAGAAGTATTATGAGGCAAATATAAAAGCATTTGAAGAGCAAGTTGTCCCAAGTATGGATAAAAAACTTGGTGATAGAGCAAATTGCGATGTGTTAATTCCATTATACGAAAAGAATTACGAAGAAAATAAGAATGATGGAGTTTGGTTGCAGAGAGCTATGAATCGTATGTATGCTAAAGGATGTAAAGAAGATCCATTGTTCTTAAAGCTAGTTCAACAAAAGAATAGTCTTGAGCCAAGTGCAGATACAGCTTACTACTTATACTTATTAACAAGTGAGCAAAAGTATTTTGATCAAACATTAGAGCTAGAGTCAGATCCATTAAAAAAGGCAAAACTATATAAGAAATTGGCTAACGAGTTAAAGAAAAAAGGAAGTTATAGTCAAGCAAGACAGTACTACATGGAATCGATGAAGCTAAATCCTTCAGATGGCTCACCTTACTTAGCAATTGCTGCTATGTATGCTAGGAGTGCCAATAATTGTGGAGACTCTAACTTCAATAAAAGAGCAGTATTCTGGTTAGCGGCTTTAGAAGCAGAGAAGGCAGGAAGAGTAGATGGTAGATTAAAATCTGCAGCAGCAAAATCTGCAGCAAGTTATAGAGCAAGTGCGCCTTCAAAATCAGATATTTTTAATGAAGCTAATGCTGGTCAAACCATAAGAATTGGATGTTGGATCGGTCGTTCTATAACAGTTCCGAATATATAATGAATTTAAGATTTTCACATATCATAAAAAACTTAGTCACAGTATTAACTGTGACTTTGTTTTTTTCTTGTGAAAACGATTTTGATGAGGTTCAAAAAGTAGGTGTGTTTCAAAATCAACCTATTGGAGAAGCCGAAAACATTGATTTAAAATATACAGAGTTTTTAGAGGATACTGTTAGACTTAAGGCAAACCTTATTAGTCCTCAAATGCTCGATTATTCAAACAGAGATTTTGCATTTTCTGAATTTCCAAAAGGAATTCTTTTAAAGGTGTATGATGACGATGGTAAACTTACGACCATAACATCACGCTACGCTATTTTCTACACAGAGACCGATATAATAGATTTAAGAGGAAATGTTACAATTACAACTCACCAAAAAGAAAGATTGGTAACAGAACAATTATACTACAACGAAAAGTTAGAATGGGTATTTACGAACGAGCCTTGGAAATTTACTCAAGCCTCAGGTATAAAATACGGTGTTGGTTTCGATTCTGATAAAGACTTCAAAAATTTTCAGATGTTAGAAATGGGTGGAGATTTTGAACTTGATAATTAACTATCTTTGTAACTTAATTTTACTTAGATAATATTATCAAATGAAAATTCTTAAAATATTTCAATACGCTTACATCATCTTTGCAGTGTTATTTCTTTGGGATGCAATATCAAATTGGTCTATAGACAGAAATAGATCATATATGTCGCTTTTCTTTGTGGCATTGGCCATTTTTATGTTCTTTTTTAGAAAGCGCTTTGCAAGCAAATTTCAAGATAGAAACAAAGACTAATATATGACTCTAGACATAGTCATAATAATAGTTACATTAATCCTTTCGGCTTTTTTCTCAGGCATGGAAATTGCCTATGTATCGTCCAACAAAATACACATAGAGTTAGAGAAAAAGCAGGAAGATTTTCTTGGAAAGATATTAACCAAGTTAACAGCTAAGCCATCAAAATATATTGCTACCATGCTTATTGGTAACAATATTGCATTGGTAATTTATGGTCTAAAGATGGGTGACGTGCTTGTGAAGTGGTTTCAGTCTATGTTGCCATCAGATAGTGCTGTGCTAACCTACTTGTTTTACGATTTTCAACTCTTAACGCAAACCGTAATTTCAACTTTTGTAATATTAATCACTGCTGAGTTTTTGCCTAAAGTATTTTTTCAGATTTATGCCAATACTTTAATGAAGGTTTTGGCATTACCAACCTATGTGTTTTACTTCATTTTTTCATTAATATCAGATTTTGTGCTTTGGATTTCGGATGCAGTGTTAAAGTATATTTTTAAAGCTAAAGGAGAAGATGTTGTTTTGGCAATGACCAAAGTAGAACTTGGTAATTATATCAGTGAGCAAATGGAATCTGTTGAAGATCATGAAGAGGTTGATAGTGAAATTCAAATTTTTCAAAATGCACTAGAGTTTTCAGATGTAAAGGCAAGAGAAGTTATGGTGCCTCGTACTGAAATTTCAGCCGTTGATATCTCAGAATCTATTGAAAATTTAAGTCAACTTTTTATAGAAACCGGACGGACAAAAATTATTGTTTACAAAGATAATATTGATGATATTTTGGGATATGTACATGCATTTGAGTTGTTTAAAAAACCAAAAAATATAAAGTCTATTATTATTCCGGTAAGCTTTGTGCCAGAAACTATATTAATAAAAGATGTGCTTAATATTCTTACCAAAAAACGTCAAAGTATCGCGGTAGTAATAGATGAGTATGGCGGAACGTCTGGCCTAATGTCTGTAGAGGATATTGTGGAAGAGTTGTTTGGGGAAATAGAAGATGAACATGATACGCTAGAAATGACCGAATTGCAAATTGATGAAAATACCTATAGATTTTCTGCAAGATTAGAAGTAGATTATATTAACGAAGCTTATAAGTTAAACCTTCCTGAAAGCGAAACCTATGAGACTCTTGGAGGATTAATAGTTAATGAAACTGAAGGTATTCCAGAAAAAAACCAAGATGTTTTAGTTGATAATTTTAAGTTTACTATTGAAGAAGTTTCCTCAACAAAAATTGATATAGTAAGGCTTAAAATCCTAGATATAGATTAAAGACTACAATAGCTTACAAAAACTATACTTCTCCTTTTATTATTTACTAGAAAATACTATTTTCGCAGACTTATTTATACGAAAAATTTAAGACATGGCAATTTTAAATAAAATTAGACAGCGCTCACTAATCTTAATATTAGTTATAGCATTAGCATTATTCGCTTTTGTTATTCAAGGAGTAATTGATAACCCAAATGCGTTCTCAAACTCTCAAGGTGTTGTAGCAACAGTTAATGGTACAGATATCGATGTAACTGAATTTCAACAAAAGGTAAAGAACTATCAAGACAGAGTAGGCGGAAGAGTATCGTCTTCTCAGGCAAAAAATGCAATATATAATCAAGAAGTAAGTAAAATCCTTTTAGGAGAAGAGTTTGAGGCACTTGGTTTGTCTGTTGAAAAAGATGAGATGCGAGACTTACTTAAAAATAGTTTTCAATCTAATCCAGAGTTTCAAGATGAAAACGGAAACTTTGATGTTAACCGTCTTAATGCTTTTATAAGTAATCTTAAAGATATTAGTCCAGATTCGGCACCATTAACATCTGCAGGCCAAACTGTAAATATAAACTATGACATCTGGACAAACAACGAGCAAAACATAGCTAATAGTTCATTACAGCAAACCTATTACAACCTAATTAAAGCAGGTGTAGGAACAACAATTGCAGAAGCGCAAGATGAGTATATGGCAGATGCTAAAAGTGTAGATATTCGTTTTGTTCAAATTCCTTACACGTCTATTGCAGACAGTTTGGTAGAGGTGTCAACATCTGATGTTAAAGCGTACATGAAAGACCACGAAGAAAAATTTAAAGTAGATGCAAGTAGAGAGGTGGTTTATGTAGAGTTTAAAGAAGTGGCATCCAAAGAAGATGAAGAAGCAATAAAAGCAGACCTTTTAAAATTAAAGAGTGATCAACCATTCTATAATACAAGTAGTGGTAACACGGATACTATTCCTGGTTTTGATAGCGCAAATAATGTTGAAGAATTCATTAATGCTAATTCAGATATTAAGTTTAATGATTCTTTTTTAACAGCAGCACAATTACCTGGTGTAGCAAAGGATACCTTAATGAAGTTAGAAGTTGGTGAATATTATGGACCTTATAGAGATGGAGAGTTTTTTAAGCTGTCAAAAATGATTGCTAAAAAGCAATTGCCAGATTCTGTAAAGACTAGACATATTTTAATTCCTTTTATAGGATCGGCATCGCCAGATGTTACCTTAACAAAGGAGCAGGCTAAAAAGCAAGCAGATAGTCTTTATAATATTTTAACAACTGACAAATCTAAGTTTGATGATTTTGTAACAGAATTTTCAACTGATCAAGGTAGCGTTAATAACGGAGGTCGTTATGATTGGTTTGGTTACAACAGAATGGTAGCTCCATTTAGAGATTTCTCTTTTAACGGAAAGACAGGTGATTTGGGTGTTGTAGAATCTTCGTATGGATTTCATATTATAGAAATAGAAGGGCAAAAAGGAGAGTCTGAAATGTTTAAAATTGCAACATTAGCAAGAAAAATTGAGCCATCTCCAGAAACTTTAGATGATGTATATAATAAAGCTACAAAGTTTGAAATTGCTGCTAAAGATGCTGATTTTAATGAATTAGCTAAAGAAGGTGGATTAACGGTTAAGCCAATAACATTTAAAGAATTAGACGAAAATATTCCAGGTTTAGGAAGTCAGAGAGAAACAATACGTTGGTTTTTTGAAGAGGGTAGAGATGAAGGAGACTTCAAAAACTTCCCAGTTTCAGGATTTGGATTTATTGTAGCTAAATTGGTGGAGAAGAATGAAGAAGGATTAATGAATGTAGAAGATGCTTCTGTAATTGCTTTACCAGAAATAAAGAAAGAAAAGAAAGCAAAATTAATCCGTGAGAAGATTAAAGCTACTTCAATAGATGAGATTGCTAAAAATCAGGGACAGAGCCCTAAGACAGCAGCAGCTATCACTTTAAAGAATACTACATTAGCAGGTGCAGGTGTAGAGCCAAAAGTGGTTGGAGCTGCATTTGGTTTAGAGCAAGGTAAAACGTCTAAACCTATTGATGGTGAAAAAGGCGTTTATGTCATTGAAGTGACAAAAGTAAATGAGGCAACTGAGTTAGACAACTACACTTCAATTGTGAATAGATTAAACGCAGCTAAGCGTGGAGCAGCACAAGGAAAAGTATATCAAGCACTTGAAAAATCTGCTGAAATCGAAGATAACAGAGCTAAAACAGTTTTCTAATTTAGGATATTCGATCTTATAAAACAGAAAAGGCTTTACATAATTGTAAAGCCTTTTTTATTGTTATTGAGTTAATGTCATTGTAGAATATGGAATTACAATATCTAGACCTTTAGACTTAAAGTAATCTTTAGGGTTAGTAGGAGAGGTAGCTAAAACAAAATCGCCTCCCCAAGCTCCAAGGCTTTTGATACATCCATTAAAATCCCTGAATAATTTTGATTTTACAGGATCTTGATTTAGTAGTTTGCCAATTATATTTTCATGTTCAGTTAATAAGCTTTCAAAAGCAGCTAGAGATGTTGTTTTTATTGTTTCCTCTGTGATAGCATTAATATCATTAATTACAGCATTACTAACTTTATTTAGGCTTTTATAAGCTTTAATACCATCTCTACTATTTTGCTTTTGATTAAGGTAAACGAAATATAATTGGTCTTTAAAACTTGGATTAAAATCTATTGAAGTAACTAATGGTTGATTGTTTTTATCTAACTGAAAAGTAATTGGTGTGTTGTGCTGAGCACAAGCAATGTCATAACCACTTCCGCCAAACGTTTTTTCTAAAAGCTGATAAGCATTAACATCTGCCCATTGCGCAATATTGTTTATTAATGTAGAGGAAGTGCCTAGTCCCCAACTTTTATTAAATTCTAAATGTGTTGAAACCTTATAACCTTTTTCGTTTTTTAAAAAGTCAGGATTAAGTCTTTGTGCAGCATCAATAATTTGTCTTAATCGAGAAGAAATATCATTATCATTCTCAAAGGTTTTAAAAATCTCACCATTATCTAAAGTGAAACTTTTTTCAAACCAAACATTACCCTTTTCATCATAGCTTTTCCAGCTTAGGGTATTGCTGTTGTCTTCTTCTACTTTAAGACTTTGACCATATTTTGTAGGTATGGCTAATGATTTTGCACCATCAAGTACAACGTATTCACCAGTGATTAATAATTTTCCGTTGCTTTTATATTTTTTTATTGATTGGTTTTTGGTGGCTGGGCGAAGTCGCTTTTCGGTGGCTGAGCGTAGTCGAAGCCACAATTTGTAATGGCTATCATTCTTGCATTCCGCCAGATTTTTTAATTCTTTATGTTGTTTGTTTATTAAAGCTTCTTTTTTAGCTCTACTCCAACCTTGAATTTGTTTCTCTCTATAAAAAGCATCATCTATTCTTTGAAACTCTTCAATATATTTTAGCACTACAGGTAGACGCTTTTTTGTATGATTTGCACCTTTACCATCATTATGCTCTGCAATACGTTTTTCGATGTCAATAGTACTGCCAGTATAATATGAACCATCAGCGCATTCTAATATATAAACGTGTCCTTTTGGCATTATATGACTAATAATGTGACTTCGACTACGCTCAGTCACCAGTTTAAATTAAATTTTCCTTACGTTTTCAATAGCTTCAACAACTGCACTATGTGTTACCACATTAGTTTTAAAATGCTCTACTATTTTTTCTTTTTCTTCTGAGGTAGCTTCAAACTGATTTAATATGTTCATTAAATGCATCTTCATATGGCCTTCTTGAATACCAGTAGTGGTTAAGGATTTTACAGCTGCAAAATTCTGAGCTAAACCTGCCACAGCAACTATTCGCATTAGGTCTTTTGCAGAAGGCTTTTCAAGCATTTCTAAAGCAAATTTAACTAAAGGGTGTAAGCTTGTTAAGCCGCCAACTGTTCCCAATGCAAGTGGAATTTCAATCCAAAATTTAAAAGTGTCGTTTTCAATTGAGCAGTGCGTTAAGCTTGAGTACTTACCATCTTTTGAAGCATAAGCATGTACGCCAGCTTCAATAGCTCTAAAGTCGTTACCTGTTGCTAAAACCACAGCGTCAATGCCGTTCATTATACCTTTGTTGTGTGTTACAGCTCTGTAAGGTTCAACTTCAGCAATGCTAACAGCTTGTTTAAATTTCTCTGCAAAAAGTGAAGGGTTTGTTATGTCTTTACTTTTTAAATCAGTGATAGGGCAAGACACTTCAGCTCTAACTAGGCAATTTGGTACGTAGTTAGAGAGTATGCTCATTACAATATTTACATCGTCTTCTAATTGTGCTTGCGCTTCGGCTTTAAAGGTTTTAGCAAACTGTTCTAAACAAGAATTTATAAAGTTGGCACCCATTGCATCTAGTGTTTCAAACGTTGCATGCAATTGGTAGTAGTGCTCTAAATCTTCGGTTTTATTTTTAAGTTCAATATCTAAAATACCACCACCACGACGTTCCATATTTTTAGTTATGGCTTTGGTGTCTTCAATCAGTTTTGGTTTTACACTTTCAAAAAACGAAAGTAACGCTTCAAAATTGCCAGAATACGTAAAATGAACCTGACCAATTTTTTCAGTCGAAATCACTTCAGCCTTAAAACCACCTCTATCCAGCCAAAATTTTGCTGCTTTACTTGCTGCTGCAACCACAGAACTCTCTTCTATTGCCATTGGGATGGTGTAGAGTTTATTATTGATTGAGAAATTTGGCGCAACACCAAGTGGTAAATAATAATTTGTAATGGTGTTTTCTATAAACTCATCGTGAAGCTTTTGAAGCTTTTCGTCAGAATTCCAATACTGTTGTACGAGGTTTCGAGCATCTTCTTTGTTAGAAAAATAAGTGTCTAAAAGCCATTCAATCTTTTCAGATTTAGATAGTTTAGAGAAGCCAGAAATAGCAGTTGGCATGGTTAAATTGATTTTAAATTGCAAAGATACTTAGGATTGGCATAAAATGTGTGCATAATCGATTATTATTGCCGATTTACTGTTAATAATGCCTGATTTTTGCATATTTTTTAGTAAACTTGGCATTGCTTTATTGAAAAAAGATTAATATGAAATTGAGATACTTCGTAGCTATTATTGGATTCCTAACTACTACATTGATTTACAGTCAGGATAAACAAATTACCCTCGAAGAAATTTGGAGTGGAGCCTTTAGAACAGAAGGTATGCAAGCCTTACATTCTATGAACAACGGAACACAATATTCCGTTTTAAATTACGATAGGCAAAATGGAGTTTCAACAATAGATATTTACGATTATAAAACTTTGAAAAAAGTTAAGACCTTGGTGTCTTCAGCAAATTTGACTGATATCCGAGGTTTTTTTGATTACAGTTTTAGTGAAGATGAGTCTAAAGTGCTTTTAACCACTAATTCTATCCCAGTGTTTAGACGCTCTACTTTAGGTGAATATTATATCTATGACATCGAAACCGAAAAGTTAACGAAGGTTTCAGATAATTTGGTTCAGGAACCAACATTCTCACCAGATGCGGATAAAATAGCTTACGGTTTTGAGAATAATCTCTATGTAAAGGATTTAAAATCTGGTGATGTAACGCAAATCACATTTGATGGTGAGAAAAACAAAATCATTAATGGTATTACCGATTGGGTTTATGAAGAAGAATTTAGTTTTGTAAGAGCTTTTGATTGGAATGCAGATGGAAATAAAATTGCTTTTATCCGTTTTGATGAATCTGAAGTTCCTGAATTTTCAATGGATGTTTATGGCTCTGATTTATACCAAACTCAGCAAGTTTTTAAATACCCCAAAGCTGGTGAAGCTAATTCTAAGGTGTCTTTACATTTGTATGATTTAGATTCGGGAAAACTCTCCGAAGTAAAGGTGAATAAGTCTTATAATGATTTTTATATTCCAAGACTAAAGTGGACCAAAGATGCTGATGTGCTTAGTGCCCAATATATGAATCGTCATCAAAACGAATTGGATCTCTGGTTTATAAACGCTAAAACTAATACTTCAGATTTGGTGTTGGCTGAAAAGGATGATGCGTATATTGACGTAACCTTCAATTTAACATTCTTGAAAGATCATAGCTTTATCTGGACGAGTGAGAAGGATGGTTTCAATCATATTTACCACTATGATAAATCAGGAAAGTTAATAAATCAAGTAACAGATGGTGATTGGGAGGTTACCGACTACTACGGCTTTAATGAAAAGGCCAACACCATTTACTTTCAGTCCACAGAGAATGGTTCTATAAACAGAGATGTATATTCCATAAAGTTAAATGGAAAAAATAAGACTCGATTAACAAAAACCGAAGGGACTAACAGTGCTTCTTTTAGTGCTGATTTCACCTATTTTATCAATACGCATTCTAGTGCAACCACACCATACGAATATACGTTGCACGATTCAAAGTCTGGAGACTTGGTAAAAAGTATCAAGGATAATGATAAGTTGGCACAAAAAGTAGGTGATTACGTTACCTCACAAAAAGAATTCAGTACTATTAATATCAATGGTAATGACTTAAATATGTGGATGATAAAACCTGCTGATTTTGATGAAAGTAAGCAGTATCCATTATTTATGTATCAATATTCAGGTCCAGGTTCTCAGCAAGTGGCGAACCGATGGAATGGTGCCAATGATTATTGGTATCAAATGCTGGCACAACAAGGCTATATTGTAGTTTGTATAGATGGAAGAGGAACAGGTTTTAAGGGAGCAGAATTCAAAAAAGTTACACAAAAAGAATTAGGGAAATATGAAGTTGAAGACCAAATAGAAGCGGCTAAAAAGTTAGGATCGCTGCCTTATATAGATGCTTCTCGTATCGGAATTTGGGGATGGAGTTATGGTGGTTTTATGAGTAGCAATGCTTTATTTAAAGGTAATGATGTATTTAAAATGGCAATAGCAGTAGCGCCTGTGACGAGTTGGAGATTCTATGACACAATTTATACCGAGCGTTATATGACCACACCAGATGAAAATCCTAGTGGTTACGATGATAACTCACCAATTAACCATGTAGATAAGTTAAAAGGAGACTTTTTATTAATACACGGAACAGGAGATGATAATGTACATGTACAAAATACCATGCGCATGGTTGAAGCTTTAATACAAGCAGATAAGCAATTTGAATGGATGATTTATCCAGATAAAAACCATGGTATTTATGGCGGAAACACAAGACTACACCTTTATAAAAAGATGACCAATTTTATCCACAAAACTTTAGGAGACAAAATGCAAAATGCTAATAAAGGAGAAAAGGAAATGTCAAAAATTAAAGGCTAACTAACTAAAACTAACTAATACAAATTATATGTCAACAGCAATTAAACAACCGCACCAAAAAGAACTATTTGGACATCCAGTAGGTTTATTCATTTTGTTTTTTACCGAAATGTGGGAGCGCTTTTCTTATTATGGAATGCGTGGTATTTTGGTATTATACATGGCAACATCTGCTACAGCAATAGATCCAGGATTAGGGTGGACAAACAAAGATGCTATTTGGTTATATGGATGGTATACAATGTTGGTGTATGTTGCTTCAATACCAGGAGGTTGGATTGCTGATAAATTTTTAGGTCAAAAGAAAACCGTAATGCTTGGTGGACTTTTACTTTGTTTTGGACATGGTATTTTAGCAATACCACAAGATTGGGCGTTTTTTACAGGATTACTTTTAATTATTCTAGGTGTTGGTGGTCTTAAGCCAAATATTTCTACTATGGTAGGTGGTTTGTATAAAGAAGGAGATATTCGTAGAGATAGTGGTTTCACTATATTTTATATCGGTATTAATATTGGTGCATTTTTGGCTAGTATTACAGTAGGTCTTGTGGCATATTACTATGGTTGGCATTATGGATTTGGTTTAGCAGGTATAGGTATGTTACTTGGGCAATTAGTTTTTGTTTGGGGACAGAAGTTCTTAAAGGGTGTTGGTGAGTTTTCTGGAGGACAAGAAGCTTCATTGGCAGAACAGGAAGCCGCAAAAAGATCATTAAATAAAATTGAAAAAGATAGAGTTGTAGTTTTACTCATTTCATTTTTAATTGTAGTTGTGTTTTGGGGAGCTTTTGAGCAAGCAGGAGGCTTAATGAATCTTTACACAGATGCAAAAGTAGATAGAACTACAGGGTGGAGTTGGTTAGCTGAAATACCAGCGGCTGTATTCCAGTCGTTAAATGCAGGTTATATCATTATTTTCGGAACTATAATTGGTGGTTTCTGGATCTGGTGGAAAAAGAAAGGAAAAGAGTCTTCTTCATTATTTAAAATGGCAATTGGTACCATTATAATGGGACTTGGTTATGTTTTTATGATGCTTGCATCAAAGGAAGCAAGTGCTGAGACCTTTGGTAAAGCTGCTATGATTTGGATTTTCCTTGCTTATTTGTTTCATACAATAGGAGAGTTATGTACATCTCCTGTAGCATTATCGTTCATTACTAAGTTAGCGCCTTTAAAGTATGCTTCAATTATGATGGGAGTATATTTTGCAGCAACAGGTTTTGGTAATAAACTTGCGGGAAGTATTGGTGAGTCTGCTCAGTTAGAACCGTTTGAAGGTAAGATGACTGTAAGTAAAGAAGCAGTCATGCCATATATGAGTAAAGACACAATTGAGGTAAAGACAGAAAGTGGAATAAAGAAGATTTTTGATTATCCAATAAATGAAGACAAAAACTTTTCTGTAAAAGCATCTGTTTACTCTGAGAATGATAAAGTGATTTTCAAAGAATATGAAAAGGGGACAGACCTTAATAATATTTTTGAGCTCTCAAAAAAAGAAGATTCTAACACATCAGAACTTTTAGCAACCTTAAAAGAAAATAAAATTACTGCTTCTAACCCATATCATGCTAAGCTTGTTTTTGAAAAGGATAAGGATAAAGCTCAGATTACAGAAAATAAGGGTGATGGAAAAGATTATGGTGTGTCTTTTGTGTTAGAAGAGCAACAAAGTGAAGTAGAGTATACTACTTTTAAATGGTTGGTGATTTTCACTGTAGCATTTGGCTTACTTCTTATTTTGTTCTTAAAGCGATTAAAGAAATTAACACATGGAGCAGAAGACAACGAACACGAAATGCTTGAGGCTGAAAAGTACGAAATAGCAGATCCAGATATTAATAACTAACAATAAATCAATTCCCTCGTAGACTAATATTTACGAGGGTTTTCTCTACTAACTAAATTAGCTTTTTTTTATGAGCACAGATATTCAAAATCTATTCAAGGATAAAGTTCTAGGGCATCCAGCAGGACTTTTTGTTTTATTTTTTACAGAAATGTGGGAGCGTTTTTCATTTTATGGAATGCGTGTTCTTTTAGTGAATTTTTTAACAATGGCTTTAGTTGGCTACAATCCAGGATGGGAGTGGTCTGTTGAAAACGCAGGTGCACTATTTGGTACTTATGCTATGTTGCTTTATATAACTCCAATTGTAGGAGGAATCATTGCGGATAAATTTACAGGTTATCGTTGGGCTGTTATTATTGGTGCTTTTATTATGACCTTAGGACATGCCTCAATGGCTTTTGAAACCGAAGTGTCTCTTTATATAGGATTAGCGTTGTTAGTTATTGGAACAGGATTTTTTAAACCTACAATGACATCGATTATTTCTGAAATGTATAAAGAAAACCCAGAAAAAAAGGATGGTGCTTATACTATCTATTACATGGGTGTTAATGCAGGTGCATTTTTTGGTATGATGTTATGTGGCTATTTAGCAGAAAAGATTGGATGGGCTTGGGGCTTTGGTCTTGCAGGTGTGTTTATGTTATTAGGTACTATTCAGTTTTGGTTAGCTGGAAAATTATTTGGTGATATAGGTGCTAAACCATCTAAAAATGTTGAATTAGAGATTCCTCAAAATATTAATGAAGAATACCCAGAGAAGAGAAGTGATGATGGTGATGACGAAAAACCAAATCCTTTTACAACTATAGATAAAATCCTTATTCTTATTTCATCGGTAATTGGTTTAGGATATGCTTTTAATGATCCGTTGTCAAAAATTGCAGGTTTTGATATGTTCTCTGCACTTAGAATAGGAAGTCTAGAAGGTCAGTATGTAGCAGTGCTTTTTGCTCTAGTTGCGTTTTTGTATTTAGTAATTAGTAGAATAGGACGCTACACTAAAGTCATTAGAGACCGTATGATAGCTTTTATCATTTTTGCATTTTTTACAGTCTTCTTTTGGATGTCTTTTGAGCAAGGAGCGTCATCGCTAATTGTATTTGCCAGAGATAACGTAGATAGAATGCTAAGTGGTAATGCGGCAATAACATTTAACATTATTAATGCTTTATTGACAGTTATTCCTTTAGTAATTATAACCTATGTGCTTTACTTACTATGGAAGAAAACGTACAATAAAATTTCTACATCAAATATAGTGCTTGTGGTATGTTTTTTATTAATGTGGGCAATCGTAGGGTGGATGCTTAATCGCGATTTTAATACGGTAGCTTATGATGTGTCTTACAAGGTCGTTAAAACAAATGCTGAATCTAATAGCTATAAAGTTGATGAAAGCAGGCTAGAGCTGTATAAAGACAAGATTCTTTCAGGTACATTTTCTGCTCTTGTGGATGGTAAAGAAAAATCTGTAACAATAGATAGTATTGCCTATGATGGAAAGTTTGTGAAGCTAAAAGAGTCTGAGTTATACGATAATAAAGAGAAGAAGAAGGAACAGAAGAAGTTTAATGAGGAGTATGTGAATAAAGTTCTATCATTTGATAGTAGTAAAGAGGCCATAGTTTATTATCACAAAAAAGAAAAAGAAGTTTTAAAAATTCCTTTAAAAGAATTGTACTTCAATACAGCTATTACAGAAAATATGGTTCTAAACCCTGCATATGTTATTGAAGAAAAGACAACTTCTGTAGCAGAGCCACAAGAGTTAAATACAGGCGATAAAATCTATATGATTGCTAAAAATAATGAAGGCACAGAGTTTGGATACCTTACAGAAGAACGTTTAGCTTTTGCACGAGAAAATGGTAAGAATTTAAATAGAGATAATGGTGTAGTTGAAGCTACAATAACCAAGGTAAAACAAAATGAGGTAGAGATTACTGTGTCTTGGTTTAGTATTCTTAATTCATTCTTTATTATTGCTTTTGCTTCATTCTTTTCTCGTTGGTGGGAAAGTAAATATAATCCTTCTGCAGCAAGTAAATATGCGTTAGGATTAATTATAATGGGTGTAGGATTTGGATTGCTAGCGTTTGGTTCTGCTGGAATCCAAGAAGGTGTTAAAGTAAGTATGATATGGCTAATCTTAGCTTATCTATTTCATACACTAGGAGAACTTTGCTTATCTCCAGTTGGTTTATCTTATGTAAGTAAGTTAGTGCCTGCCAGAATGATTGGTTTTATGTTTGGTATGTGGTATTTGGCAATAGCAATAGGTAATAAATTAGCAGCGGTTATAGGAGGTCAGATAGAAAATATAACTAAAGAGTATAGCTTATCTACATTCTTTATGATTTTTACTATTGTGCCAGTTGCTGCAGGTGTGTTAGTATATTTGTTAAATCCTGTGCTGAAAAAACTAATGCATGGTGTTAAATAGCAGCATATTTATTAAAATAATTAGAAAATGCTCCTAATCAGGAGCATTTTTTGTAAGTTCGGTATAAGAATTGCAACAAATCAGTTATGGGAAAAACAAAATTACTTATAGCCTTTATAGCTTTTGGAACATTAGTGTCTTTTCAAAAGACTACAGAGTCACCAGAAAAAGAAATCAATTGGATGACTTTAGAAGAAGCAATTAAGCTTCAGGAAAAAGCACCTAAAAAAATCATTATGGATGTTTATACCAATTGGTGTGGTCCATGTAAGATGCTTGATAAAAATACCTTTCACAATGAAGATGTTGTAAATTACGTAAACGAGCATTATTATGCAGTAAAATTCAATGCAGAAGGTAATGATACAGTAACCTATAAAGATAAAACATATACCAATCCTAATTATGATCCGGCAAAAGCTAATAGACGAAATAGCGCCCACGAGTTTGCACGCTCTCTTAAGGTAAGAGCGTATCCAACAATGGTGTTTTTTGATGAAGAAGGAGAGTATATTGCACCAATTTCTGGATATTTAAAACCACGTCAATTAGAATTATACTTAAAACTTTTTAAGACAGATAAGTACAAAGAAATGGATACTCAAGAAAAGTTTAATGAGTATTATAAAAACTTTGAGCCTACTTTTAAGGAATAATAAGAACCGTCAATTCGAGTGATTTTTCTAAACTAGGTTTATAAAAATTGTATCGAGAATAAGTCTTTAAGAATTATTTAATAATGAAAGCTCCCTTTTCATTTGTATAATGGAAAGGGATTTTTTTGTTTCTACATGTAGTTTTCCAATGTTTTACATAAGATTTGTAATTACTAGCATCTGCAATAATTTGTTGAGGTTTAATGCTATCAATAACTCTTTCTAGGTTAACTTTTGGAGAATCGCGAAGTAAGATGAAATCTGGTCGAAAAGATAGGTTTTTATAAATTCCTAAGCTATCTATAATTAATAATCGCTTGTTTTTAAATTGATA
Organism: Winogradskyella sp.; assembly: GCA_002722255.1. Taxonomy (GTDB): domain Bacteria; phylum Bacteroidota; class Bacteroidia; order Flavobacteriales; family Flavobacteriaceae; genus Winogradskyella; species Winogradskyella poriferorum. The sequence continues at coordinate 68,075 of PBLD01000010.1, forward strand.
AATATCATGTAGTTTAGATTGAGCTACACTGTTAATTAATTCACCAACTTTATAATTCTTAATGATGTTATCATTATTAAGTTTTGAAGCATCTAAATTATGATGAACCTCAAGTCTGTCTTTCCGTTTAAATCCTATAACAGAAAAACGACTTTTATTAAAGACAATTAAAGATTCATTTTGATTATGAAATTTATTAAAAAGATAAGTGCCTTGCAAAGCAATAATACTAACAAGGCAAATAGCTAGCCATTTATATGTTTTTAATTTATAGAGCTGAACAGCACTAATGATTAAGATGTAAGTTATTAATACCTGAATTAAAGCAAAAGGAATATCTCTAAATAAAAAGTCTTCAAACTGAGCTACCCAAGCTATAAATCCATTTAACCATTCTATAATTAAACTATAAATTTCAACAATAGGTTTAGGAAGAAAACCAACTAGAGCCATGGAAATCACTAAAAGGCCAAAACCAAGAATTAATCCTAAAAAAGGAATTACCACAAGATTAGATATAAAGAACAAACCTGGAAACTGATGAAAATAGAATAAACTAATAGGCAGAACACCAGCTTGTGCTGCTAGCGTAACCGTAAATATCTGCCAAGGTTTATCTAAAGTCCAATATTTTGGTTGCCAGATTATATATAAAATAGGTTGAATACTAACAATGCCTAAAACCGCTAAATAGCTCATCTGAAAACCGACTTCAAACAAAAATGTAGGCTTTACAAGCAGAATAAAAAATGCAGAAATGGCTAGTGTGTTGTAAATATTCGTAGGTCGTTTAAGATGCATAGCAAAACTTATAATGCTGAACATCGTAACAGCTCTGGTAACGGAAGGTGATAATCCTGCTACAATAGCAAATAACCAAAGTATCGTAATAATAACTATTGGTCTAAGAACGTATCCGTATTTAAGTAGTAGTAATGGTCTAAAAATAAAATTGAGGATGAGTAATAAAATACCAACATGCAGACCGGAAACCGCTAGAATATGAATAGTACCAGAATTCACATAATTGTTATAAATGCTTTTGTCAATAGTCTGTCTTTGACCTAAAAGTAGCGCATTGATAATGCTTAAAACATCATCTTTAAAACCAGCATCAACCAATTTATTGTTGATAGTAGTCCTAAATAAATCTGCATACCCATAAATAGTAGTAGGTTGGTCTGAAAGTATTAAGAATTGATTCTGTTGAAGATAAATTTGGTTGTACACTTGTCTCAGATCCAGATACTTGCTGTAATCAAATTGATGCGGATTTAGAGGCTTTTGAATATTTTTTAAAGCAGATTTACTATAAATGACAGCATCAACAGGTAGTGAGCTAGATGAAGAGTCTCTTTTAATATTGATAAGTAGTTTTCCAGAAGCTTCACGCTTATTAGTAGAAATCAATGAAACAATATACTTATCGTTATACAGATCTGATTTTAAACGCTCTTTGATTTTGAACGTTAATTCAATAGAGTCATTGAAATCTAAGTTGCTGTAATGTGATTGACGAATCTTGTCATTTTGAAAATTATAGGCATTAATGCCCAAACTTATCATACAGAAATAAGAAATTAAGCCGAATATCGGTTTTTTATTGTATGAATCTCTAAGTATTAAATAGTAAATAAAAAGAATAGCCATTAAACCTAAGGAAAGGTAAATGGCTATGCTAAAATTTGGTTTAAAATAATGTGCAATACAAATGCCTAGAATAAGACAAACTGTAAGTTTTATTATGGTGAAATTTAGTAACTTCATGATTATGAGTTACTAATATAATAATTTGTAGTCTGTTTCTTGTTAAGGTTTCGAGTTATTTGTCTTCTAGGCTATTCATAAATGCAATAATATCTTTTATCTCATTTGGTTGTAAGTGTAATGAATCTGGCGGGAGAGTTTGGTATTCAAATTCTAAACCAAGTCCTATTCCACCTCCGTTATTGTAAAAATCCATTAAGGTCTCTAAATCTGCGTAAGCTCCATTGTGCATATATGGTGCAGTTTTAGAAATGTTTCTAACTGTTGGTGTTTTAAAAAAGTGTTTTCTTTCTTCAGTTTTAAAAATATGATATCTTCCCAAATCCGTGTCAGCGATAGCAGGCAAACTGGTTGATTTAGGTACACCTAATAGTTCAAACTCGGTTTCTGTAAAGTTTGGTGGTACTGTACCATTAAATACTGGAGCAAAATGACAAGTAGCACATTTTGCTTTGCCCATAAATAGATTAAAACCATTAATCTCAGATTGGGTTATGGTTTGCTCAATGTTATTGATATTATTGTCAAATTTTGAATTGAATTTATTCAAACTTCTAACGTAAATAGCAATAGCATTCCTAATATTAGCATCCGTAACTCCATTTGGATATAGCTGGTTGAAGGATTTAAAGTAAGTACTGTCCGTTTTTATTACAGCTTGTAGATTTGATAAATCGCTATGAAACTCGTTAACATTATTTACTACATCTACAATTTGTCCTTCTAAATTACCTGTTCTTCCATCGTAGAAAAAGCTTTGTTGCAATGCAGCATAGGTTAACGTTGGTGTGTTGCGTTTTTGCTTTGGAAAAATCTTTAAACCATCTGTAAAAGCTAATTCTTGTTTGTGGCAAGTTGCACAACTCATCGTATTGTTGGCTGATAACTTTTTATCATTAAAAAGGGTCTTTCCTAGTTGTTGTTTAGTCTGTTTTAAAGAATCAATTTCTACGTAGTCCGCAAAAAAATCAATATTAAAAGTGTCATCTGAAAATAATGATGTCATCGTATTGTTGAAAGCTAATTCAAAAGGAAACTCTAAATTCCAATCTTTCACAGTTTCATTTAGTAGTGCTAGTTGCTTATGTGTATGATTTTTAATGAAATGATACCTGTCAAAACTATTAAAGTCTCCTTGAAGTGCTTTAATTGATACCTTAATTTCAGTATTCCACTTTTTTAATAACGTTTGGTCTGAAAAGTTTTCAGCATATGTGTTTAAAATATTCTTAATGGTTTCATAACCTAGTTGAGCTTCGGTTAAAGAAGCCTCCAATACGGGAGAATCAAAACCAGTAATACCAGTTAGAGCAGTTCTAGCAATTTGATCTCTAATAAGCCAAATGACATGATAATCTTTAAGCTTTATATGTGTGTTTTGTTCTATAAGCTTTAATCTGTTTTTTGTCTTTTCGGTAATATTAGAAACAGAAGCTAGATCTAAAGGTTTTTCATGTAGTATTTCTTCTATAACTTGAAAACCAAACGGTTTTTTGATTTTTATGTCTGTGGCATCTTCCTCTTCAATTTTTAAAATGTTAGGCGCATTTAAGGACATGTAATTGTTTTTGTCTATAAATGAGAGGATCGGCTCTATGCTTTTAAAATGATTTCTGGCCTCTCTGTAGTAGGAAAGAGCAGTTTCAAAACTTGTTGCATTTTCAAGTGCTTCAAGCGCATCTATACATTGGTTCAAATTAGATTTGTAGCTTTCTGCCAAAAAATCTAGAGGTGTAACCTTTTCATTTTGAATTACTGCAGTATAATCTTTGTCATTTTTGCAGCTATAGTTTAAAGCAAAAAGGCATACCATTAAAATGTATGCCTTTTTTAAAATGGTTATATTCATCTTATCTGTCTAATCCTTGTAGTACATATAACATGCTTCCTTCTTTTCTGCTATCTGCTGCAGGATTTGCATTAGGGTCTGTAAAAGCAGAACCATCTGCAGGCTCCCAACCATGATTTTGAGTAATAAGGATAAACGATTCATCAACACCTATAACGTCAGAAATGTCTATCATACCTGTAAGTTCCCAAATACCAGTGGTAGTTCCATACCCTTGAGCAGCAGCAACATCTTGGTCACACTCCAAAACAACCTTTAATGCTCCAGTATTTAAGTTATATTGGTATAAACGTGCATAGTGCATTTTGTCAGCATTATCAAAATATCCATTTGGGTCTTCTTGGATGTAAGCATAGTTTTCAGTTACTAAGATGTTGTCAGGACTATGAAAAGCCTTAGCTATACCATTTGGTAAATCACCATCTAAAACACAGGTAATTGTACCAGCAGCAGTTGGGTCGTTTTCATTTAAAACTACTTTGTAAACGCGACCGTAAGTAGTTCCTTTACCAACTAAATCTGGCTTTTGTCTTCCTGTTACACAGAAGTAAATTTCTCTGTTGTTTGAAGCAGAACCTCTTCTCCAATCGATATCTTCTAATCTAGAGAAGCCCATTACGCCTTTATTTTTAGCTTCAGCATCTAGTAAATCAATATTTGTTTCTTCTAGAGCTACAAAATCAATAGGATAAGATTGACCTTCTTGCATATCCATTTCAAAGTTAATACCAGCTTGTGTAACTCTTAATCCGTATAGTTGACCACCGTTTAAATCGGCAAAATCACCAACATACATACCCAACTGACCAGATGGTACTACATTGTCAGAATGGTCATCGCCTATAAATGCAACGGTTTTGTTTGGATAAGCATCTTTGCCAATAACAACAGCGTTTTCAGTAGACCACTGTCCCCAAGCTGGTAACATTAATGCAGAAGATGCTGAGTTTGGAGATTTGTATGGGTCAGTGGCAAAAACACCTTTTGATGCTCCTCCCCATTCACCACCAGAAAGATATAGTGGACCAAATCCGTGCTCTTCCATAGTGATTAATGATCCAGAACACTGTGCAGTTGCAGCAGTTGCAGCAGCGTTTAAGATATATTCTCCAGCAACGGGTTTAAAAGTTTCATCTAACGTAATTCTAGCAATTGAGTAATCTGCTTCAATATTATTTATAAGCGTGTAAGTGTTGTCTGAGTTTTTTAATAAACCAGCACCATCTGCCATAGAACCATAAACAAAGTTTGGCGTATCTGCTAATTGGTCTTCAGAAGATAGAAAATTGTAAATGTTTACGTTAGAGAATTCAGGTTCTAACTTAAGTAAAACAGGTGTTTGTGAGTGAGATCTCAGCTCAACCAAATTTTCTTGTTGACTATTGTTGTCATCATCGCTCTTGCACGATACAATGCAACAAAAAATAAATAATAATGTAATGTGTTTTAAAGTTTTCATTGGTAGTTATGTTAATTAATTGAAGCAAAACTACTCGGACAGTATTAACACATTTTGAATGCATTATTAAGAAAAAGTATTTCTATCGTAAACTTTGTTATTTAATTATTAATAAATAGAATGATAATAAATAAGATTTAGATTAAAGTATGCGCCTCGCCTGAACGAAAGCAAAATACCAGTATTTTTCTGCTAAAGAAGAAATCATAACTCCTCTGCTTGTTGAGGCATGAATGAATTCTACATTACCAGTGCGTACATTGGTTACAATCCCAACATGGTTAACTTTTCTGCTATTCTTTCTTGTTGCAAAGAAGACCAAGTCACCAACATTAACTTCTTTAAGATCTATCCAATCTCCATAAGAGGATAAGCTGCCAGTTGTTCTTGGTACAGAAATGTTATTGTCTTTAAATGTAGTGTAGACCAATCCAGAGCAATCCATGCCACGCTTTGTAGTACCACCATATTTGTAACGTGTACCATTAAATTTTTTAGCATATCTGGCGATAGCTTCTCCTTCTTGTGTAGGTTTAATATTTGGGTTTACTTTTACTGAATGTGTTTGTCGCTTCTTTGATGTAGAATATGATTTTTTGGCTTTACAACTTGTTAATGTGGCAATAACACAAATAAGTAATATAATTTTTTTCATAAGGTTTTATATACTGCTTACTGATTCAACAATAAGTTTAGCGGCCTTTTCACTTGCTCCTTTACCGCCTAGCTTCTTTTCAAGTTCAAAATAGTCTAAAAATAATTGGTCTCTTTTATCCGAATTTAAAATAGCGTTAAGTTCCTGTTTTAAACGCTTTTTGTTGAGGTCGCCTTGTATTAATTCGGTAACCACTTCGCGGTCCATTATAAGGTTGACCAACGAGATAAACTTTAAAGTTATAATACGTTTTGCGATATGATAGGATATAGCATTCGCTTTATAACATACAACTTGCGGTACTTTATACAATGCTGTTTCTAAGGTTGCTGTGCCAGAAGTCACCAAAGCAGCATAAGAAATACTTAGCAGATCATAGGTTTTGTTAGAAATAAAACTAACATTGTTCTTTTTTATAAAGGTTTTGTAAAACTCAAAATCCTGACTCGGAGCTCCAGCAATTACAAATTGATAATCTTTAAAATCATCAACTAGGCTGAGCATAACACCTAGCATTTTGGTAATTTCCTGTTTTCTACTTCCCGGCAATAATGCTATAATGGGCTGATTACTCAGTTGATGTGTTTTTCTAAATTCAGTTTCATCAACTTGTGGTCGGTCTGCAATGGCATCAATTAATGGATGACCAACAAAGTTAACATCATAATCATACTTCTTGTAAAACGCATCTTCAAATGGTAGGATACAGTACATAGCATCTACATCGCGTTTTATTTTTTCAACACGACTCGCTCTCGAAGCCCAAACCTGAGGAGAAATATAATAGTGCGTTTTAAAGTTTTGTTCTTTTGCCCATTTGGCAATTCTTAAGTTAAAACCAGAATTGTCTATAAATATGATAACATCTGGTTGAAACTGTGCAATATCTTTTTTACAGAATTTAATATGACCAGAAATTTTTCTAAGATTCATAATCACTTCTGCAAAGCCCATAAACTGACGTTCCTTGTAGTGCATTACCAATTCACCACCTACAGCTTGCATTAAATCACCACCCCAAAAACGAATATTAGCTTTATCATCTTCTTTTAATAAAGCTTTCATGAGGTTAGATCCGTGTAAATCGCCAGAGGCTTCGCCTGCAATTATGTAATACTTCATTATTAATTAAAAAATTTAATAAGCATAGTTATTATAAAAACTAACATTGTAGCTATGAGAACACCTTGAGCTCTATTGTCTTTTTTCTTCCTTAGAAAGAAAAAGAAAATTGCCAGATTAGGTAAAGCGCCAAGACTTATCATTTTGGTTAAAATATCGCGTTGTGCACTTTGTTTTAAAACCAACAGCCAATCATCTCCATTTCCAAAAATTAATGTAGCTATCAGCAGTCCTATGAATGTAGTAATAATACCAACTAAAAATCCAATAATTATGTCTTTATTCATGATTGTATTTTTAGTTGATGTTAGCGTCATTCGGTGCAGAAATTAATTTAATTTCCAGGTATTTAAGGATTGAATTGTATGGTGTGCAGTTAAATCAAACTGAACAGGAACAATTGAAACATAACCATGTTCTAAAGCCCATTCGTCAGTGTCTTCGCCATTGTCCATATTCACAAATTTTCCAGCTAACCAATAGTATTCTCTACCCATAGGATTAATACGTTTATCAAATTCTTCAACCCAATTGGCACGTGCTTGCCTGCAAACTTTTATGCCTTTAATATCTTTTTTGTTAAGGTTGGGTAAGTTTACATTCAATACTACACCATCTGGTAAACCGTGTTCTAGGACTTGTCTTGTAATAGTTTCAACAAAAGATTTACAATGCTCAAAATTAGCATTCCAGTTATAGTCTAAAAGCGAAAAACCAATTGCCGGAATCCCTTCAATACCAGCTTCTAAAGCGGCACTCATCGTACCAGAATAAATGACATTAATAGAGGAGTTAGAACCATGATTTATGCCAGAAACACAAATGTCTGGTTTGCGATCCAAAATTTCTCTAACAGCTAATTTTACACAATCAGCAGGTGTGCCAGAGCAGCTGTATTCTGGTTGTTTTCCGTCAATATTTACTTTTTCTATGTAAAGTGTCGAGTTTACGGTAATAGCATGTCCCATAGCACTTTGCGGACTATCTGGTGCAACAACTACAACATCTCCAATAGTGTTCATTACACTGATTAGTGTACGTATTCCTGGTGCTGTAATGCCATCATCATTGGTAACTAAAATTAGAGGACGTTTTGCCATGTCGTTGTTATGGTTTAGGATAGCGTAAAAATACTAAAAACCATAAGAAGTAGAAGTATTTGTACCTTTAACAAAAAATTAGTGCCATGATTTTTTATGGCATGGTTTTTTCTTCTATTTTAGTGAAAATAATCATTACCTACTTATTGTAATTAGAAAAATTAGAAAGATGAAAGGGAATTATAAGTTTTTATTGTTAGCATTCTTAATTGCTTTTGCTTCGTGTAGCTTCACAAGTAAGAAGTTCGACGATAATCCAGATAAAGATAAACTGCTTATTCAGTTAATCACATATGTTTTAGATAATGGACATTTTAATCCACAAGATTTAAATGATAGTTTCTCTGAAAACGTTTTTGAAGATTATCTTAATCAGTTAGATCCATTTAAGCGTTATTTTTATGAATCTGATATAAAGGAATTTGAAGCCTATAAAACACAATTAGATGATCAGCTTAAAGATTACGATGTGGCGTTTTTCAATTTAACTCACGAACGTTTGTTAAAACGAATTGAAGAATCTAAAGCTATTTATGCTGAGATTTTAGAAAAACCGTTCGATTTTACCAAAGATGAAAGCTATACTGCGGACTACGAAGAATTGAAGTACGTAAAAAATAAGCGCGAGATGAAGGAACGTTGGAGACAACAACTTAAGTTTTCAACAATAGCTAATTATGATGATGCAATTTCGCAACGAGATACAAACATGGAAGCAAATACACTTCCAGAAAGTGTTTTTTCTGCTCAAAATGAAAAGTCTTCTAAAGACAATAAAAAATCTTTAACAGAGCTTGAAGAGGAAGCAAGAGAAGCGACTAAGCGTTCTCTAGATGAGCTTTATGACTTTATTGATGATAGACAGCGCAAAGATTGGTTTGCAGTATACATCAATGCTATAGTTGAAGAGTTTGATCCGCATACATTCTACTTTGCGCCAGAAGATAAAGACCGATTTGATGTGGCTATGTCTGGAAACTTTGAGGGTATTGGTGCTAGGTTGCAAAAGAAAATGGATGCCATAATGGTAAACGAAATCATAAGTGGTGGTCCTGCTTGGAGAGCAAATGAGCTAGAGGTTGGTGATCAGATTTTAAAAGTGCGTCAATCAGATGAAGAAAAGCCTGTAAATATTGTTGGGATGCGTCTAGATGATGCCATCAAACTGATTAAAGGCCCAAAAGGAACTACTGTGGTTTTAACCTTAAAGAAAGTTGATGGTACAATTGAGGATATTTCAATTACAAGAGATATTGTAGAGTTAGAAGAAACATATGCGAAATCTTCAACTGTAATAAAAGGTGATAAGAAATTTGGTGTGATTAACCTTCCAAAGTTTTATGTGGATTTTGAAAACTACAATAAACGCAATGCGGCTTCAGATATAAAACAAGAAATCATAAGGTTAAAACAAGAAGGTGTAGAAGGTTTAGTCCTAGATTTAAGAAACAATGGAGGTGGATCATTACAAACAGTAGTAGATATCGCTGGTTTATTTATAGAAGAGGGTCCTGTTGTGCAAGTAAAAGAAGCTGGACAACCAAAAGAAGTATTAAAAGATAGAGATAAATCTATAGTTTGGGATGGCCCATTAGTAATCTTAGTGAATGAACTATCAGCATCTGCTTCAGAAATTTTAGCTGCTGCAATGCAAGATTATAAGCGAGCAATAGTTATTGGGAGTAAGCAAACTTATGGAAAAGGAACTGTTCAGAACGTATTAGATTTAAATCGATTAGTAAGAAATAATTCTAATGGAGATTTAGGTGCCTTAAAGTTTACAACCCAGAAGTTCTACAGAGTTAATGGCGGTTCTACGCAATTAGAAGGTGTTAAAAGTGATGTAGTAGTACCAGACAGATATAGCTATATTGATATAGGTGAAAAAGATCAGGAAAACCCATTACCTTGGGATAAGATTGATGCGGTAGATTATGAAGTTTGGGGTAATTATTTTGATTACGATACAACTATCGAAAAAAGCAAAGCTAGAATGGCGGCTAATGAGCAGTTGAAACTAATTGATGATAATGCCAAATGGGTGAAGAAAATAAGAGATCGTGAAAGCTATTCTTTAAATTATGAGAACTACAAAAAGGAAATGGAGCTTAACGAGGAAGAAGCAAAACGCTTTGAAAAACTATCTGAATACAAAACTAATTTAACCTTTAGTTCCTTACCTTATGAAGTTGAATTGATGGATGAGGATTCTATACTTAAAGAAAAACGTGATCGTTGGCATAAAAGTTTGGCTAAAGATGTTTATATAGAGGAAGCTTTAAATGTTTTACACGATTTAAAAATGACCTATGCTATAAAAAATAAAGTAGCTGAGGTAAAGAATTAAAATATTGATGGGAAACCAAAGCAATTCTCTCACAAGATTAGCGCTTCAAAAGTTTAAAAAGAACTTTTGGGGCGTTTTCAGTTTAGGGATAATTATTTGCATAGGGCTCGTTTCGGTTTTTGCATATGTATTTGCGCCAGATGCCTCTAAGAATGCTAATCAGATGCATTTATCCATTCATTCAAAACCACCTGGATTTGAAGTACGGATGTTGACACTACCCTCAAGTATTGAATCTGAACAAGGTTTTTTATCTAAGTTGTTCTTTGGTTCTGATAATACAGATACCGAAATTCCTATTCAATCTTATGCTGTAAAAGATGATAAACTAAGTTATGTTGAATATGCTTCAGATGGTCTTCAAGGCATAGAAAAGCAGATAAATTTAGATCGTTTTCCTAATTCAGATTACAAGCCTTTTATAGAAAATCGAAGTTTTGTTTTTGGTACAGATAAATATGGGAGAGATTATTTAAGCCGTATTTTAATTGGCTCTCGAATTTCATTTTTTATTGGTTTTATAGCTGTATTTATTTCTTTGATAGTTGGTTTGCTGATGGGAAGTTTGGCAGGCTATTATGGAGGTAAGGTAGATGCTGTGATTATGTGGATTATCAATGTCACATGGTCTATTCCAACACTACTCTTGGTTATAGCAATAACCTTGGCATTAGGAAAAGGCTTTTGGCAGGTTTTTATTGCAGTTGGCTTAACAATGTGGGTTGAGGTAGCAAGAGTTGTAAGAGGGCAAATTATAAGCGCTAAAGAGATGCAGTACGTTACAGCAGCAAGAGCCTTAGGGTATACAGATTACAGAATAATAACAAAACACATTTTGCCTAATATATTTGGGCCCTTAATAGTAATTTCCGCAGCAAATTTCGCAGCAGCAATACTTATTGAAAGTGGACTGAGCTTTTTAGGAATTGGAGCACAGCCACCAATGGCTAGTTGGGGTGCTATGATTAAAGATCATTATAATTACATAATTTTAGGTAAACCGTATTTAGCATTAATACCAGGAGTTTGTATTATGCTTTTGGTAATGGCATTTATGTTAGTAGGTAATGCTCTAAGAGATGCTCTAGATGTGAAAGCGTAAAGCTTATTCGTTTTTTAAAGCTTCAATTTCTTCGTTGGTAGCATCAATAAAATTTAAAACATCATCCTGACCTATCTTTTTAGAAGATGATGTAATAAAATAAGGTGGTAACTCTTCCCAAGTTTTTAAGAGTTCTTTGCAATAGTCTTCAACATGATTATCTATAGCGTTTGGTTTTAGCTTATCTGCTTTGGTGAAAATAATTCCAAACGGAATGCCGTTTTCACCCAAGTATTGCATAAATTCTAAATCTATAGTTTGAGGCTTGTGTCTGATGTCAACAAGAACAAAAGCAGAAACCAATTGTTGTCTTTGTTCAAAATAATTGGTTATAAATTTCTGAAATTTCTTTTTTGAAGTTTTTGAAACTCTGGCATAACCATAGCCAGGTAAATCAACCAAATACCACTCATCGTTAATGATAAAATGATTTATTAATTGCGTTTTTCCTGGTCGTCCAGAGGTTTTTGCTAAACTTTTTCTGTCAGTAAGCATGTTGATTAAAGATGACTTACCAACATTACTTCTTCCGATAAAGGCATATTCAGGAATACGATTCTTAGGGCATTTTGCCACTTCGGAATTACTCATTACAAACTCAGCTGATTTTATTTTCATGACAATTTTTGTGAGAGTAGAAACCTCTTTTTATAGACCTCTTGATTCTAACCAATCATTCAATATTTTATTGAACTCTTCAGGATGTTCCATCATTGCTGCGTGCCCACATTTATCTATCCAAAATAAATCAGAGTCTGGTAAAAGCTCGTGGAATTCTTCTGCAACTTCAGGTGGAGTTACGTTGTCGTTCTTACCCCAAATAATACAAGTTGGTGTATTCATTTTAGGTAAGTCTTTTGCCATGTTGTGCCTTATGGCGCTTTTAGCAATTGCTAACGTTTTTACAAGTTTATTTCTGTCGTTTACAGTTTCGTAAACCTCATCCACAATTTCTTTTGTAGCAACAGCAGGATCGTAAAAAACATCTTGAGCTTTTTTCTTTATAACCTCATAGTCGCTGCGCTTTGTATAGCCACTTCCCATTGCGCTTTCATACAAACCAGAGCTTCCGGTAATTACTAGAGCTTTAACTTTTTTGGGATATAATTTTGTGTGATATAGTCCTATGTGTCCACCTAAAGAATTTCCTAAAAGAATAACATTTTCTAGGCCTTTAAACTCTATAAAATCCTTCAGATAGTTTGCGAAGCTTTTAACGTTGGTTTTTAAAAGCGACATTGTGTAGATCGGGAGTTCTGGAATGATAATTTTGTACCCATTCTTACTGAAAAAACCAGTTACAGCATCAAAATTACTTAAACCTCCCATTAAACCGTGAAGCACTATAATTGGTGTGCCTTCTCCTACTTCAATATATCTATAATCCTTTTCTTTTTTTAAAAGGTGTGCCATCTATAATATCAGTGCTTAGTGTTAAAAACAAATATAACTAAATCCTTTTTAAAACAAATACAATTATTGCTATTGAATGCTTTTGAAGTGATTTTTTGAAACTGAATGTTGTTAATAATTACCACTTCAAAATTGAAGCGCTAGAGGTTTATTTCATTGTGCTTTTTGGTTTTTCTTAATTCAAAAACTTAAAACTTATCAACAAAAGTGGGAGTATGTGGTAAAATGTGGTAAAATTTTCAATATATTTGATTCTTAAACGTTAAAGTGGAAAATCAAGGGTATTGAATTCATTTATTGGAACATACGAGTGTAAAGCAGATGCAAAAGGGAGGCTAATGGTTCCTGCTGCTCTAAAAAAGCAAATGTCTGCTGCTTTGCAAGATGGTTTTGTGCTTAAGCGTGCTGTGTTTCAGCCTTGCTTGGAGTTGTATCCAATGTCTGAGTGGAATGCATTGATGGCGAAAATCAATAAGCTTAACCGCTTTAAGAAAAAGAATAACGATTTCATAAGACGTTTTACGGCAGGTGTTAAAGTGGTAGAGGTTGATAGTGCTGGTCGTTTGTTAATTCCAAAAGATTTAGTTGGTTTCTCCGGAATTACAAAAGAAGTAGTACTGGCTTCTGCGGTAAACATCATTGAAATATGGGATAAGGATAAATATGAGCAAGCAATTGATGATGCTGCCTCTGATTTTGCGGATTTGGCAGAAGAAGTAATGGGACAAGATGATGATGACAATGGAATATCATAATGCAGTTTTACTCAAAGAAACCGTTGATGGCTTAGATATAAAGCCAAATGGCGTTTATGTAGATGTCACATTTGGTGGTGGTGGACATAGTCGAGAAATCTTATCTAGGCTTGGTGATGAAGGAAAGTTGTATGCATTTGATCAGGATAAAGATGCTTTAGCTAATAAAATTGATGATGAGCGTTTTGTGCTTATCAATGAAAACTTTAGGTATATCAAACGCTTTTTGAGGTTTTATGGTGTAAAGGAGGTTGATGGTGTGTTGGCGGATTTTGGTGTGTCTTCGCATCAATTTGATGTTGCCGAACGAGGGTTTTCAACTCGATTTGAAGCAAAGCTGGATATGCGAATGAATCAGGATAATAAGTTGTCTGCCTATGAAGTCGTCAACGAATATGAGGAAGAGCAATTAAGAGGTGTTTTGTTGCAATATGGTGAGCTAAGACAAGCGCCTGCAATGGCAAGAGTGATAGTTTCGGAACGTAAGGATGCGCCTATTGAAACGAGTGAGCAGTTAAAGTTAGTATTGAAGAGGTTTTTGAATCATAGAAAAGAGAATAAGGTTTTAGCTCAAATATATCAAGCGATAAGAATAGAGGTGAATCAAGAGATTGAAGTTTTAAAGGAGTTGCTTTTGCAAATGCCAGAGATTTTAAAAAAAGGTGGAAGGCTAAGTTTTATTTCTTATCACTCATTAGAAGATCGATTGGTAAAGCGCTTTATAAGAAATGGAATGTTTGAAGGAGAGCCAGAGCGTGATGTGTTTGGCAATTTTGAAGTGCCATTAAAGAAAGTAGGTGGTTTAATTGTGCCGACGGAATCGGAAATAAAAATGAACAATAGAGCACGAAGTGCAAAACTTCGAATTGCTGAAAAAATATGAAGAAAAGTATCTACAGCATATTAAGAGGTAAGTTTCTAATCAGTGATGATTCGTTTAAAAATTGGCGCATCATCATTTTTATTTCGTTCCTAGCCATTATAATGATTGCCAGTTCTCATAGTGCCGATAAAAAAGTGCATGAGATTGCAAAGTTAAATAATGAAGTAAAAGAGTTAAGATCTGCATTTGTTGATGGTCGTTCAAAGTTAATGCGATTAAAAATGGAGTCGACCATAATAAGAAAAGTAGCGGATAAAGGAATCCAAATTTCTGAGATTCCACCAACAAAAATTAAGGTAAAATCATCAGTTGAAAATTAAGCTTTGGCAACAACAGAAACTAACATATTAAACAGATTGTACTTTGTGGCAGGCAGCATGTTTGTGTTTGCCTTAGCTGTGGTATTTAAGTTGGTTAGTATTCAGTTTATCCAAGGAGAAGAGTACCGTCAATTGGCAGAAAAACGTACAGTAAAGGATTTTGATATTGAGCCCAACAGAGGTAATGTCTATTCTGCTGATGGAAGTTTGTTGGCTACGTCTATACCTAAGTACGATATAAGACTAGATGCTGTACAGGCAAAACAAGCTGTGTTTGATGAGTATATTGGTGCTTTGGCAGATTCGCTTTCGGCTTATAAAGGGAAGTCTGCAGCATATTATAAAGATATTATTCGTAAAGCACGAAGAAATAAAAACAGATACTTTCTTTTGGCAAGAAATATTAGCTATTCAGACTATATAAGATTAAGAAATTTTCCATTGCTTAACAAAGGTGCTATTGGAGGTGGTTTAATCGTTGAACAGACAACCAGAAGAGAGCATCCAATGGGACAAATAGCTGCAAGATCTATAGGTTATGAGCGTGTCGATAGCAATGGTGATACGGCTAGAGCAGGTATAGATGGTGCTTTTGGTGAAAAATATTTAAGAGGTGTTAAAGGAAAACGCTTAAAGCAAAAAATAGGAAATGGGCAATGGAAACCAATTGCCGATTTTGACCAGGTAGAACCGCAAGATGGTTACGATGTGTACACTACTATAGATGTTAATATTCAGGATATAGCGCATCATTCACTTTTAAAACAATTAGAAACTTACGAAGCAGAGCATGGTTGTGTGGTAGTAATGGAGGTGAAAACAGGTGAGATAAAAGCAATAGCAAATCTTGCAAGAACCTCTAAAGGAACATATTACGAAAAAAGAAACTATGCAGTATATGAGTCTCATGAGCCAGGAAGTACCTTTAAAGTAATGGCTATGATGGCTGCTTTAGAGGATAAGGTGATTGATACCTCTACAGTAATAGATACTAAAAAAGGTACTAAATATTTCTATGGTAGAACTATAGGAGATTCTCATCACGGAGGTTTTGGTAAAATTTCAGCAGCTAGAGCTTTGGAGGTTTCTTCAAATATTGGCTTAGCAACTATTGTAGATGATAATTATGCTAAGAATCCAATGAAGTTTATCAATCATATAAAGCGTTGGAAACTTAATGATTCTTTAGATATACCTATTCAAGGGGAAGGGATTCCAAATATTCCAGAACCAGGTAAATCTAACTGGAGTAGAAATGCTTTGCCATCGATGGCTTATGGTTATAATTTGGCGATTACTCCTTTGCAAACGCTTACGTTTTATAACGCTATAGCGAATAAGGGAGAAATGATTAAGCCTAGGTTTATTCGTGCCGTAAAGTCTTTTGATAAGGATGTTGAGGTATTTGAAAAACAAGTATTGGTAGATAGGATTTGTTCTGATAAAACTTTATCGGAGATAAAGGATATTCTTAAAAATATTGTTGTTCGTGGTACTGGAAAAAACATGTACTCAGAAACATTTTCTATGGCAGGTAAAACAGGTACAGCGCGTACAGACTATGCTAATTACGAAGAATGGAGAAAGGATAGAAAGTATGTGTCCTCTTTCGCTGGTTATTTTCCTGCAGATAACCCAAAATACTCTTGTATTGTAGTTATACATAAACCTAGTACAAAGGTAGGGTATTATGGAGCTGACGTTACGGGTCCTGTTTTTAAGCGTATAGCACAAAAAATATATACGGATACACCATTAATTGATGAAGTAAAGATATTAGATTATAAGAGCAAGCTCGTTAATGAAGATTATGAAAGTTATTTCGATAATGTAAATAAGTATAAGGAGTTAATGCCTGGTGTTGTGGGAATGCCAGCTATGGATGCTATTGCTTTATTAGAAAATCTTCAGGTTAATGTAAAAGTGAAATTAAGAGGTAGTGGTGTTGTTAAATCTCAATCGATAGATAAGCATCAGAAATTAAAACCTAATCAAACAATAGTCCTTGAAGCATCATGAAGATTTTAAAAGACATATTGTATAAGGTTACTATAAATGCGGTTGTAGGTAGTACAAGTGCTGTTGTAAACAAAATTGAATTCGATTCTCGTAAGATAGAAGCGAATGACCTTTTTGTTGCTATTAAAGGGACTATCGTTGATGGACACAATTATATAGATAAAGCAATTAAAGATGGTGCAACATCTGTAATTTGTGAAGTGTTGCCAGAAATACTACAAGATGGAATTACCTATATAGAAGTCGCTAATTCCAATCAGGCATTGGCTTTCATGGCTGCGAATTATTTTGAGCATCCTTCTGAGAATTTAAAACTTGTTGGCGTAACAGGAACCAATGGTAAAACAACGGTAACGAGTTTGTTGTATCAGTTGTTTAAAAAAGCAGGTTATAAAGTGGGATTGTTATCTACCGTAAAAATTATGGTAGATAATACCGAATATAAGGCAACCCATACAACGCCAGATTCTTTAATCATCAATAAGTATTTAAAGCTTATGAATGATGAAGGAGTTGAGTTCTGTTTCATGGAAGCGAGTTCACATGGCATTCATCAGAGTAGGACAGAAGGTTTAAAATTTGAAGGTGGAATTTTCACGAACCTATCTCACGATCATTTAGATTACCACGAGTCTTTTGCGGAATACAGAGATGTAAAAAAGGCATTTTTCGATCACTTGCCAAAAGATGCATTTGCATTGTCTAATATGGATGATAAAAATGGATTGGTAATGCTTCAGAATACCGAAGCTAAGAAATACACCTATGCTTTAAAGAATTATTCAGATTACAGGGCACAGATTTTAGAAAACGAATTTAGTGGTTTGTTGTTAAAGGTAAATGATAGCGAGCTGTGGACAAAACTTATCGGAAGTTTTAATGCATACAACATTTTGGCGATCTATGGAACTGCTGAATTATTAGGTTTAGAAAAGGATGAAATCTTAAGATTAATAAGCGAGTTAGATAACGTGTCTGGTCGTTTTCAGTATTTCATTTCAGATGAAAAAATTACTGCTATTGTTGATTATGCGCACACACCAGATGCTCTAAAAAATGTACTCGAAACCATAAATAGTATTCGCACAAAAAATGAAGAACTAATTACAGTTGTTGGTTGTGGAGGAGATAGAGATAAAACCAAGCGACCAAAGATGGCGCATATTGCTTCGGCATTAAGCACTAAAGTGATTTTTACAAGCGATAATCCACGTAGTGAAGTTCCTGAAGTGATCATTGAGGATATGGAAAAAGGAGTAGAGCCTCAAAATTTCAAAAAAACATTATCAATAACAGATAGAAAGCAGGCTATAAAAACAGCTTGTCAAATGGCGGAAGCTAAAGATATCATCCTAATTGCTGGTAAAGGACACGAGACCTATCAGGAGATAAAAGGTGAACGCTTTGATTTTGATGACTATAAAACAGTACAAGAATTTTTAAAACAATTACAGAAGTAGATGCTATATTATTTATTCGAATATTTAGAAAAACAATTCCAATTTCCTGGAGCATCACTGTTTGGGTTCTTAACCTTTAGAGCGGCAATGGCAGTTATTTTGTCATTGTTAATTTCTACTATTTATGGTAAACGTATTATAGAGTTTTTGCGTAAAAAGCAAGTGGGTGAAACTATACGCGATTTAGGCTTAGAAGGTCAGGTAGAAAAAGCAGGTACACCAACTATGGGTGGACTTATAATTATCCTAGCGACGTTACTTCCTGTATTATTAATAGCTAAACTTGAAAACATTTATATCATTCTACTCATAATAACGACACTATGGATGGGAACCATTGGGTTTATTGATGACTATATCAAAAAATTCAAAAATGATAAAGAAGGTCTAAAAGGAAAGTTTAAAGTTTTAGGTCAAGTTGGTTTGGGGCTTATCGTCGGTTTGACTTTGTACTTTCATGACGATGTAACCATAAAAGAAGAATTACCGCTTCAGCAACAACAAGAATTGTTGGCTGAAAATCCTAATATACCTGAAGCGCAATTGTTTGATGTGGCTGAAAAGTCAACAAAAACAACGATTCCTTTTGTAAAAAATAATGAGTTCGATTATTCCAATTTAATCACATGGATAAGTCCAGATTTTGAAGGTTACGCTTGGATCATCTTCGTGTTAGTGAGTATCATCATAGTAACGGCTGTATCCAATGGTGCAAATCTTACAGACGGTATAGACGGTTTGGCGGCAGGAACATCGGCCATTGTTGTATTGACTTTGGGAATTTTTGCTTGGGTGTCTGGTAATATCATTTTTTCTAAATATCTCAACATCATGTATATCCCTCAGGTGGAGGAGATAACGATATACATTGCAGCATTTGTGGGTGCACTCGTTGGATTTCTATGGTACAATGCTTATCCAGCACAAGTATTTATGGGAGATACAGGGAGTTTAACTATTGGAGGAATCATAGCTGTAATAGCTATTGCGGTAAGAAAAGAATGGCTAATACCTGTGTTATGCGGGATTTTCTTAGCTGAGAACTTATCGGTAATGATGCAGGTGAGTTATTTCAAATACACAAAGAAAAAATATGGTGAAGGCAGGCGGATTTTTAAGATGTCTCCATTGCACCATCATTATCAAAAATCAGGATATCACGAAAGTAAAATAGTCACACGATTTTGGATTGTAGGAATCCTATTAGCCATAATATCTATAGTGACATTGAAGATTAGGTAATGAGAAGGCTCGTGATTCTTGGTGGAGGAGAGAGTGGTGTAGGTACAGCACTTTTAGCAAAAGCAAAAGGATATGATGTGTTTGTGTCCGACAAAGGAAAAATTAAAGAAAAGTACAGAGACGTTCTTTTAAATAATGAGATTGAATTTGAAGATGAACAGCATACAGAATCTAAAATTCTGAATGCAGACATCGTAATGAAAAGTCCTGGTATTCCAGATAAGGTGGCTTTGGTGAAACAGATTCGGAACGCTGGTGTTAAGGTGGTGTCCGAGATTGAATTTGCTTCAAACTATACAGATGCCACATTGGTCGCAATAACAGGTAGTAATGGTAAAACAACAACTGCGACACTAACGCATCACTTGTTGAAACAAGAGTTAGATGTTGGATTGGCAGGAAATATTGGAGATAGTTTTGCTAAGCAAATTTTGGAGAAAAATCATGAGAATTACGTATTGGAAGTGAGTAGTTTTCAGTTAGATGACATTCATGATTTTAAACCCAAAATCGCAGTCTTAACCAATATAACGCCAGACCATTTAGATCGCTACGATTATAAGTTTGAAAACTATATCGCTTCAAAATTTAGAATTGTAGAAAACCAAACTGAAGCTGATTATTTCATTTATGATGCAGATGATGAGGTTATAACAGACTGGTTGCAAAACCATGAGATTCAATCTAAAAAGTTGCCTTTTTCACTAATAAGAGAAATCGAAGAAGGTGCATACTATAAAGACAATAAAATAATAATAACAATAGATAACAACAATATAATTATGCCAACAGAAAACATAGCATTAGAAGGAAAACATAACGTTAAAAACGCTATGGCTGCTTCTACGGTAGCACACTTGTTAAAAATAAGAAAACAAACTATAAGAGAGAGTTTAGAGAACTTTCAAGGGGTGGAACATCGTTTAGAGCATGTGCTAAAAATTAATAAAGTACAATATATTAACGACTCTAAGGCTACAAATGTTAATGCAACATATTTTGCATTAGAGAGCATGGATGCACCTACAGTTTGGATTGTAGGAGGTGTAGATAAGGGCAATGATTATAAAGAATTGTTTCAGTTTGTAAATGAAAAAGTGAAGGCGATTATCTGTCTTGGTGTGGATAACAAAAAACTAATCGAAGCTTTTGGTAATATGGTAGATGTAATTGTAGAAACGCAATATATGAACGAAGCTGTTAAAATAGCTTATAAGGTGGCAGAAGCAGGAGATAATGTGTTGTTGTCACCAGCATGTGCTAGCTTCGATTTATTCGAAAATTATGAGGATCGTGGACGTCAATTTAAAGATGCTGTGAGAAACTTATAAAAATTTAAAACGTTGAATTAGGGAGGCAACGAAAAAAAGGTTAAGTGTGCAAAATATTTTTTCACAAATAAAAGGAGATAGAGCAATATGGGCAATAGCAACACTATTGGCGATATTCTCATTTTTACCAGTTTATAGTGCTGCCAGTAATTTGGCATATGTTGGTGGTACAGGTAATACCTTTTCTTTTTTTGTGAAACACTTTATGCATCTTTCCTTAGGTTTTGCAATAATGTATGCGGTTCATAAAATTCCGTATAGGTATTTCAAAGGACTTTCTATGGTGTTGATTCCTGTGGTTTTAGTACTTCTTTTAATCACAATTTTACAAGGTTCAACTAACAGTCAAGGCACAAACACAAGCCGTTGGATACAAATTCCAATTGTAAATATGTCGTTTCAGACATCAACATTTGCGGCAGTTGTTTTAATGGTTTACGTGGCGCGATACCTTTCAAAGATTAGAGAGAAAAGTGTAAGTTTTAAAGAAACTATTTTACCACTTTGGGGACCTGTTTTTTTTGTTCTAATTCTCATTCTTCCTGCTAATTTTTCTACAACAGCAATCATTTTTACTATGGTAATGATGCTGGCCTTCATAGGTGGTTATCCAATAAAGTATCTCGCAGTAATAATTGGTTCAGGTTTGTTGGCTTTAGTGATGTTTATTTTGGTAGCAAAAGCATTTCCAGATGCCATGCCAAATCGTGTAGATACATGGATGAGCAGAATTGAAAATTTTGCAAATGGTGAAGATACTGAAGAAGACTATCAAATTGAAAAAGCAAAAATTGCAATTGCAACAGGTATAAAGCCATTAGGTCCAGGGAAGAGTGTTCAAAAAAACTTTTTACCACAATCGTCATCAGATTTCATATTCGCAATTATCATTGAAGAGTACGGTCTGTTTGGTGGTATATTTTTATTGATAATGTACTCATGGTTGTTGTTTAGAATTGTTGTGGTGTCGCAAAAAGCTGATACCACTTTCGGAATGTTGTTGGTATTAGGTGTTGGTCTGCCAATTGTGTTTCAGGCGTTAATTAACATGGCTGTTGCAGTTGAATTATTTCCGGTTACAGGGCAAACCTTACCATTAATAAGTAGTGGAGGTACATCCATTTGGATGACCTGTATGGCCATAGGAATAATATTAAGTGTGAGTGCAAAGCGTCAAGAAATAAAAGAAAATGAAGTTTTGGAAGGTGATAATCCTTTAGATATTTTAAGTGAAACAATTTAATGAGCAACTACAAATTCATATTGTCAGGTGGTGGTACAGGAGGTCATATATATCCTGCTATCGCTATTGCCAATGAATTAAAATCGCGTTATCCAAATGCTGAATTTTTATTTGTTGGTGCCTCTGACCGTATGGAAATGGATAAAGTGCCTCAGGCAGGTTATAAAATTGAAGGACTATGGATTTCTGGTATTCAAAGAAAGCTAACACTGAGGAATTTAATGTTCCCTTTTAAGTTGATGACAAGCTTATTGAGATCTAGAAAAATCATTAAAACCTTCAAGCCTGATGTAGTAATTGGAACAGGTGGTTTTGCAAGCGGACCGCTATTACAAATGGCAACTGCCAAAGGTGTGCCGTGTTTAATACAAGAGCAGAATTCATATCCAGGAATTACTAATAAATTGTTAGGAAAGAAAGTAGATGCAATCTGTGTGGCTTATGATGGTTTGGAAAAGTTCTTTCCAAAACAAAAATTAAAGCTTACTGGTAACCCAATAAGAAAGGATTTGTTAGCTGTAAAAGGAAAACATATTGAAGGTAAAGATGCTTTCAGTCTTATTCATAGTAAACATACATTGTTGGTGTTAGGCGGTAGTCTTGGTGCAAGACGTATCAATGAGTTGATTGAGGTGAATCTCGACTTTTTTGAAGAGCATAACGTACAGCTCATTTGGCAATGTGGTAAGTTATATTATGATAGATACAAGCAACATAATGACTTAAAAAATGTTCAGGTACATGCCTTTCTAAATAATATGGATATGGCATATGCGGCTGCAGATGTTATTATTTCTAGAGCTGGTGCAATTTCGGTATCGGAATTATGTATTGTTGGTAAGCCAACCATTTTTATCCCGTCTCCAAATGTTGCTGAAGATCATCAAACAAAGAATGCGCAGGCTGTAGCGGAAAAAAATGCAGCGATTTTAATAAAGGAAAGTGATTTAGATAATGACTTTCAGAAGCAATTTTCTGAATTAATTACTAATGAAGAAAAACAGGCAGAACTAAGTAAAAATATTGAAGCCTTAGCATTGGTGAATGCAACCAATGATATTGCTGATGAAGTTGAGAAATTATTGAAAAAATAAATGAATCTAAAAGCTATAAATAACATCTATTTTGTCGGTATTGGTGGTATCGGTATGAGTGCATTGGCACGTTATTTTGTGGCTAATGGGAAACAGGTTGCTGGCTATGATAAAACACCTTCAGATATTACAAAAGGTTTACAAGAGTTGGGTGTTGAGGTTCATTTTAGTGATAGTATTTCAGAGGTTAGGCAAGAGTTTTTAGATAAAGAAACGACTTTGGTTGTGTTTACACCAGCAATTCCAAAAAGCCATTCAGAGTTAAACTACTTTAAGGATAATGGTTTCAAGGTGTATAAACGTTCTCAAGTCCTTGGTGAAATTACGAAGCAAACAATATGTCTTGCTGTCGCAGGAACACATGGTAAAACCACAACGACAAGCATTTTAGGGCATTTGTTGAATGAGTGTAATGCTCCAGTTACAGCATTTTTAGGCGGAATTAGCGAAAACTACAACTCTAATTTAATCATAAATGGAACAGAGGTCACAGTAGTTGAGGCAGATGAATTCGATCGTTCCTTTTTAACCTTATCACCAGATTTGGCGTGCATCACTTCAATGGATGCCGATCATCTCGATATTTATGGTGATGCTAATGAGCTTACAAAGACATTTAAAGCATTTGCAGAATGTATAAAGCCTCATGGTAAGCTTTTTGTGAAAAACGGGTTGCCATTAAAAGGCATTACTTACGGAGTGGATGACAACGCCGATTATAGCGCAAAAAATATTAGAATAATAAACGGCAGTTATGTGTTTGATGTGAAAACACCTAGCGGAACACATAAAGATTTTCAATTTAACCTACCTGGTAGACATAATTTGTCGAATGCAATGATCGCCTTGGCGATGGCTGCTGACTACGGTTGCCCTTACAATCAGCTCGCCAAGGGTTTAGCATCTTACAAGGGTGTTAAACGACGATTTACATACCAGATTAAAACTGAAGATTTTGTGTTTATTGATGATTATGCACATCATCCTGAAGAGATAAATGCAGTGCATCAAGCGGTGCGCGAAATGTATCCTGATAAAAAAGTGCTGGCAATTTTTCAGCCGCATTTGTATAGTCGTACCAGAGATTTTGTTGATGGTTTTGCACAAAGTCTTTCAAAATTCGATGAAATACTGCTGTTAGATATTTATCCAGCAAGAGAATTGCCAATTGAAGGAGTAACGTCGGAGTGGCTGTTAGGTAAAATTGAAAATCCTAACAAAAAGCTGATTTCTAAGTCAGCCATTATAGATGAAATTAAAGTTTCTGATGCACATGTTGTTTTAACAATAGGTGCCGGAGATATTGGAGTAGAAGTAAAACATATAAAAGAAGCCTTTAGTGTTGCGAGTTAGCCTTAACTACATAAAAGTCATGGTATTGCTGATTTTGGTTAGCTTCCTTTTTGCGTTTTCTAATTACAGAAATGACAACCGCAAAGTGTCTGAACCAAACATAGAATTTACAGGTGAAAATAAGTTATTTATTACTGAGTCAACTGTTAGTAAATTGTTAATACAAAATCAAGCCGCAGTTACGGGACAACCTAAAGATATCATAGATTTGAACGGTTTAGAAGCTGCCCTAAATTCTAATCCGATGATAAAGAAAGCAGAGGTGTTTATGTCAGTAAACGGTGAGCTTTCAGCAGAAATTGAACAAAAACTACCTATCGCTAGAGTGCATACTAATGCATCGTATTACATAGATGATGAAGGCTCGTACATGCCCTTGTCTTCAAATTTTGCAGCAAGAGTGCCATTAGTTACTGGTAATATTAAGAAAAATAACCTCAATACAGTGTTTCAATTTGCAAAGGCTGTAGATGAGGATGAATTTTTAAAAAAACATGTCATTGAAATTCATCAAAACGATGATAGAACCATTGATTTTAGAATTAGAAAAAGCAATTTTAAAGTTCATTTAGGGACCTTAAATCAGCTTCAGAAGAAGATAAATAATTTCAAAGCCTTTTATCAGAAGGCTTTAAAAGATAAGATTTTAGATAATTATAAGCTTGTAAATCTCAAATTTGACGAACAAGTGATTTGCACCAAAATTTAGACTATGGACAAGCATCAAATTTCGGTAGGTTTAGATATAGGAACCACAAAAATTGTGGCCATGATTGGTCGCAAAAATGAGTATGGTAAAGTTGAGATACTTGGTGTAGGTAAATCCAAAAGTTTGGGTGTGCATCGTGGTGTTGTAAACAATATTACACAGACGATACAATCTATTCAGCAAGCAGTACAAGAAGCAGAAGCTGCTGCATCAGAAAAGATAGAAGATGTTACTGTTGGTATTGCTGGTCAGCACATTCGTAGTTTACAGCACAGTGATTACATCACCAGACCAAATTCTGAATTGGTTATTGATGAAACAGATATTGACCGCTTAATAAACCAGGTTCATAAACTGGTAATGCTTCCAGGAGAGGAAATTATTCATGTTTTGCCACAAGAATTTAAGGTTGATGGTCAAGCAGAAATAAAAGAACCAATAGGTATGTATGGAGGAAGGTTAGAAGCCAACTTCCATGTGGTTGTAGGGCAAGTGTCCTCAATTAGAAATATTGGTCGCTGTGTTAAAAGTGCAGGTTTAGAGTTAGAAGGCATCACGTTAGAACCTTTAGCATCCGCAAATGCAGTATTGAGTCAGGAAGAGAAAGAAGCAGGTGTTGCGTTGATTGATATAGGTGGTGGTACAACCGATTTAGCCGTATTCAAAGATGGTATTATTCGACACACTGCAGTAATTCCATTTGGTGGAAATGTTATAACAGAAGACATTAAAGAAGGTTGCTCAATTATTGAAAAGCAAGCTGAATTATTAAAGATAAAGTTTGGCTCAGCTTGGCCAGGCGAAAATAAGGATAACGAAATTGTTTCTATTCCAGGGTTACGAGGAAGAGAACCAAAAGAAATTACCTTAAAAAACTTGTCGAAGATTATACATGCCAGAGTGGTAGAAATCATAGAGCAGGTTTATGTAGAAATTAAAAACTACGGACACGAAGAGCAAAAGAAAAAACTGATTGCTGGTATTGTTTTAACAGGAGGTGGAAGCCAGTTAAAACACTTAAAGCAATTGGTAGAGTACATTACAGGAATGGATACCAGAATAGGATATCCTAATGAGCATTTAGCAGGTGATAGTGATGAAGATATTGCGAGTCCTCTATATGCTACAGCTGTAGGTTTAGTTATGGATGGACTTAAGCGACAAGACCGTAAAAAAGCGGAACAAGTTGCAGAAGAGGTCTTTGAAAATGAAGGAGAAGAAGAAGGAACAACCACTGAAGCACAGCAAGACATTGTAACTGAAGAACCTAAGAAAGAGCGTCGTTCATTTTTAGATAAGCTAACAGAGCGCGTTAAAGAATTTTTAGATAACGCAGAATAGATAAATTAATTAATCAAGATATATAAAATCCCATAATCTCGAAAAATATGAGTAACAGCAACGAATTTGGAAACATCTCATTTGATTTACCAAAACACCAATCTAACGTAATTAAGGTTATTGGTGTTGGAGGAGGTGGTAGCAATGCCATCAATCACATGTTTCAGCAAGGTATTAAAGGAGTAGATTTTGTAATCTGTAATACAGATGCGCAAGCACTTCAAAGTAGTGGTGTTCCAAATAAAATACAACTAGGAGTTAACTTAACCGAAGGATTAGGTGCTGGTGCTAACCCAGATGTAGGTGAGCAAGCAGCAGTAGAAAGTTTAGAAGATATCCGAAGAATGCTAGATACCAATACTAAGATGGTATTTATCACTGCCGGAATGGGTGGTGGTACAGGTACTGGTGCAGCTCCAGTCATTGCAAAAATGTCTAAAGAATTAGATATCCTTACCGTTGGTATTGTTACTATGCCATTTCAGTTTGAAGGTAAAATGCGTAACGAACAAGCGCAACGTGGTATCGAAAATCTCAGAGAACATGTAGACTCGTTAATTGTAATTAATAATAATAAGCTACGCGAAGTTTATGGTAACCTTGGGTTTAAAGCAGGTTTCTCTAAAGCAGATGAAGTCTTATCAACAGCATCAAGAGGTATAGCAGAGGTTATAACACATCACTATACACAAAACATAGATTTACGTGATGCTAAAACAGTATTGAGTAATAGCGGAACAGCCATTATGGGATCGGCTACAGCTTCTGGTCAAACCAGAGCGCAAGAAGCTATTATGAAAGCTTTAGATTCACCATTACTTAACGATAATAAAATTACTGGAGCTAAAAACGTATTGTTGCTTATCGTTTCAGGTTCTCAGGAAATCACTATTGATGAAATCGGTGAAATAAACGACCATATTCAGAATGAAGCAGGTCATGGAGCTAATATTATTATGGGTGTTGGTGAAGACGATGCATTAGAAGAATCTATCGCAGTAACTATAATTGCTACTGGTTTTGATATCGATCAGCAAAATGAAATCTCAAATACCGAAACCAAAAAAGTAATTCATGCTTTAGAAGAAGAAGTTATTGAAGAAGTAAGTACGCAAGAAAAAGAGCCTGCGATAATTACACCAGATATTGTTCTCGAAGAAAAGAAAGAAGATCCGATAGTGCGTCATACACTTTTAGATGAGGATGATACCGATACTTCAGCAGAGCATAATATGGATCTAATTCCTACCACAGATTTATTAAGAAATATGGATGTAGTATATGATGAAGTGTTAGATACTAAAGCAGAACTAAATGTAGAGCCAGAGGAGTTCATCATTACACCAATTGAAAATAAAGCTGAACCAATTATAGAAGAGAAAGAAGAACAGATTACCTTAACTTTTGATTTGCCTTTATCTAATAATGAACCAGAAACAGTTGAGGAGCCAGAGTCTGGTGAAGAAATGATGTTCTTTAGCCTAGATGAAGATGTAAAAGATATTGATGTTAATGAACCTGTAGAGATAATTTCAGTAACAGAAGTTAACGAAGAAGGCGAAAAACGTTATGCGTTAGAGGATGTAGAGTCTTACGAATCTTCAATTAATGCTAAAGTAGAAACTGAGGTAAAAGAGGAAATCGTTTTTGAAAAGAAAGTACTTCCTACTGAAGAGACTAAGGAGGTTTCTGAGGATGAAATTGACCCAATGAATAGTCCAATTTCAGATTTAATTAAAGCACGTGCTGACGAACGCAGAAAGCACATGAAAGAG
The DNA here is from genome assembly GCA_002722255.1 of Winogradskyella sp. Lineage (GTDB taxonomy): Bacteria > Bacteroidota > Bacteroidia > Flavobacteriales > Flavobacteriaceae > Winogradskyella > Winogradskyella poriferorum. Next base: position 96,414 of record PBLD01000010.1, read on the forward strand.
TTTAATTATAAGTTTAATACTGCTAAAATTGACGAAATAGAAAAAGAGCCTGCTTACAAAAGACAAGGTGTTAACTTAGAAGATGCTCAGCATTCATCAGAAACCAATACTTCTAGACTATCCGTAGGTACAGATGATAATGACGACATTCAGTTAAGAAGTAATAATTCATTCTTACACGATAACGTAGATTAATAGCAAATTTAGTTTAGTGTTACACACCAAAGTCAAGCTCAAAAAGGAACCTCAATCTTTTTGGGCTTTTTGTTTTCAAAGGTTTCCAATAAACAAGAAACCTAACTTTTTTAGTATCTTCGCACTTCTAAAAGATTAATGTAATTATGAGTTTACAAGATAATGTAATGTCTGCTATGAAGGCAGCTATGAAAGAAAAGAATCAAACAGCATTGGCAGCATTAAGAGCTGTGAAATCTGAAATTTTATTAGCCAAAACAGCTTCTGATGGGGCTGATGAGTTAACAGAAGAGCAAGAGATAAAGATTCTTTCTAAAATGGTAAAGCAGCGTAAAGACAGTGCAGCTATTTTTCAAGAACAAGGAAGAGAGGATTTGGCTCAGCCAGAGCTAGATCAGGCAGAAGTCATTAGTCAGTTTTTACCTGAAGCCTTAAGTGAAGAAGAGATTGAAAAAGTGGTGATAACTACCATAGAGCGTACAGGAGCAGAAGGCATGAAAGATATGGGTAAAGTTATGGGAATTGTAGGTAAAGAACTAGCAGGTCAAGCAGACGGAAAGACAATATCTACGATTGTAAAAGCAAAATTGACAAGCTAGAGTCATTGGCCACGTAGCTCAGCTGAATAGAGCACTGGATTTCGGCTCCAGCGGTCGTAGGTTTGAATCCTACCGTGGTCACGAATACATACTTCAATAAGAAAAAATGCCAAGCTTGCTTGAGCATTTTTTTGTTTGAAGGATGTTCAAAGCGGAGCGCAAAGGATGCGATAGCAATCCGTTGTGCTCTGATTTGTTAGAGAAGTTGACTATTATTCAAGCTTGCTTGAGCATTTTTTTGTTTGAAGTATGTTCAAAGCGGATCACAAAGGATGCGATAGCAATCCGCTGGGATTCGATTTGTTAAAAAAGGTTAGATTATTTAGCCAAGCTTGCTTGAGCATTTTTTTGTTTGAAGTATGTTCAAAGCGGAGCTCAAGGGATGCGTAAGCAATCCATTGAACTCTGATTTATGATTGAATCAAAACTAGCAGCCAAATTCGCTTGAACGTTTTTTGTTTTTGTTTAGTTATTAGTTATAGTTTGAAGCTTTTCTTTCTATATTTAGACAATGATCTTAATCTACCTCCAAGAAGCTCAAAATCCTGAAATTGATCCTACCTTCAAGTTAATCTTAGTGGTTATATTTTTCATTGTATTAGCAGCAATGTTGTTGTTAAGACTTTATAGAGTTGTTGAATCTATATATGTGAATAAGTATAATAAGCCTTTATTTTTAAATGCTATTATATTTAAAAAAGAGCTAACAAATCAACAACAATCTGTTCTAAGGAATGAATTTGATTTTTATAATAGACTTAATAAAAAAGAACAAGAAATCTTTAGACATCGTTTAGCAACGTTTATTAATAAAAAAGAATTTATAGGTAGAGAAGGCTTAGTAGTAGATGAAGAAATGAAGACCTTAATCTCTGCAACAGCAGTAATGCTTACGTTTGGTTTCAGAAATTACATTATCGAATTGATAGATAAAGTAATAATCTACCCAACAGCATATTATTCTAACTTAAATGAAACTTACCATAAAGGTGAAACAAATCCGCAATTAAAGTCAATAGTATTTTCTTGGGAAGATTTTAAAAAAGGGTATCATATAGGTGATGACAATTTAAATTTAGGAATCCATGAATTTGGTCATGCAATACATCTAAATGCATTTGGTAAAGATGATGTTAGTAGTGAAATTTTTAGAGGTGGTTTCGATAAATTAACGAGCTATCTTCAGGATCACAAATTAGTCAGAGATACTTTAACGACATCAAAATATTTTAGAGCATATGCTTATACCAATCAGTTTGAGTTTTTTGCAGTACTGTTAGAGAACTTTATTGAAACTCCAGATGAGTTTAGAGGTAAATTCCCTAAACTTTACAACTTCATGAAACAAATGTTAAACTTTAATTTTGCAGGATACTAAAGACTAAGAAATAAGCATTATTTTTGAGGGATAAGTAACTACAAACTATACATGAAACGAATATTAGTAACAGGTGGTGCAGGATTTGTTGGTTCACATCTGTGTGAGCGTCTTTTAAATGAAGGAAACGAAGTCATTTGTTTAGATAACTATTTTACGGGTTCTAAACAAAATATAGAGCACTTAATGGATCATCATTATTTTGAATTAGTAAGGCATGATATTACAAATCCTTTCATGGCCGAAGTCGATGAAATATACAACTTTGCATGTCCAGCCTCTCCTGTGCACTACCAATACAATCCTATAAAAACAACTAAGACTTCAGTAATGGGTGCTATTAATATGTTAGGATTGGCTAAACGCGTGAAAGCAAAAATATTACAAGCCTCTACAAGTGAGGTGTATGGAGATCCAACTGTACACCCTCAGCCAGAAAGTTATTGGGGAAATGTTAACCCTATTGGTACGCGTTCTTGCTATGATGAAGGTAAACGATGCGCGGAGACTTTATTTATGGACTATCATAAAGAGAATAAGGTAAAGATTAAAATCATACGCATTTTTAATACATATGGTCCTAGGATGCATCCTAAAGATGGTAGAGTGGTCTCTAACTTTATTGTACAGGCACTAAGAGGTGAAGATATTACCATTTTTGGTGACGGTACACAAACAAGAAGCTTTCAGTATGTAGATGATTTAGTAGAAGGTACGGTTAGAATGATGAATACTAGAGATAGTTTTATAGGTCCTGTAAATATTGGAAACCCAACGGAATTTACAATGCTTCAGTTAGCGGATGAAATTATTAATCTTACAGGCTCTAAATCTAAGATAACATATTTACCACTTCCTGATGATGACCCTATGCAACGTCAACCAGATATAGATTTGGCCAAAAAAGAGTTAGATGGTTGGGAGCCAAAGATAAACTTAAGTGACGGCTTAAAAAGTACAATTAGCTACTTTGACACATTGCTAAGCCAATAGAACTGGTGAAATAAGTATATATAAAACAAAAAAGCCTCTTTTAATAAAAAGAGGCTTTTTTGTTTTAGTTATAATTATCCGTGACTACCATAGTGCAAATACAGCTTGTATATGTGTTTGATAGTGATTGTTATCTAATCCACTTTTAGCTTGGTCTAGTGCAAATTTACCAATGACCTGAGCTCTAATACCAAAAGTTTGTCTTCTGTTTAGCCAAAATAAAACTCCACCGCCAAGGTTAAGTGAAATATTAGTTTCGTCTATATTAAAAAAACCAACACCAGCATTTCCATAAAAATCAATCCAATCAGCAGAAGGAAAGATATGTTTACCAAAGTAATACTTTGCATGGGTATCAAAAGAATAATATGTATAATCTTCCTGAAGCACTACACCATCAATCTTATCTCCTTCAGCAAATGAATTTAAGGTAAAAGCCTGCTCAATTGATAAACCTGAAGTCCATCCGACCTCTATACCTAAAGAAATAGGTAAATTAATGGCCCAATCACCCATACCATTTATAGGGGATTGTGTTCCCTGGTTGTTGATAGCATTTAGACCTACACTTCCAAACCACTCAGCAGAATCAGACTGACTGTATGAATTGAATGTGAACGTTAAAAGGGTTGCTAGTAAAAGTAATTTTCTCATAAAAAAAATTTATTTTAAAATTCAAAGTTAAACTTTATGGATTATAAAACAAATAAAGACACAAAGTAATTTATTTTTTATATAAATATAATTAAGTGTCTTTTATAGCAAATCTAAAATAAGATATAATTCGCTTTCTATCTTTTATTAAAGCATTTCTATAAGCCTTGTTTTTTATAAAATGAGGAATTCTGCCTAATACTATCCATAAAAAATTTGATCGTTTTAAAAGTCTGTTCCAAAATTTGTAAAAGCCAATATGTTTTAGTTTGTACGTATAAAATCGGGTTGTAAAATTTGTACGTTTATATTTTTCAGGGATATCTTCAAAAAATAGATGTAATAAATTGAAGTATTTTCTAACAATGTTCGCCTCTTTTATTAAGATCTGCCCTTCTTTATGGTGTATAGTAATACTATCGTATGCTGATCTAAAACTGATGTTGTTATAAAGACTGCCTTTGTCGTTTACCTGATAATTAAGAACATTGTGAAGTAATAAATGTTTTGAAGAGGGTATAGCAACATTGTTGACAATTTGCTTTGAGGCTAATATATCTGGGTTGTGTAATTCACTGTTTTCATAAGATACAAACAGTTTTCTGTGTAATTCTACGGCACATATAAATTTGTCAGTCTTTAATCGCGGCAAGTGCTTATGCTCAAAGAAATTGTCGCCCAGTGTCTGTTCTATGGGATAATAGCTGTTGTCTTTTAATAATTGAAATGCTAAATCGAGCTGATTAGGAGGTATTAAGATATCAATATCACCAATCATACGTTCTGCAAAATCATCATAGTAATTTCCAGAAATTAAAGCCGCACCCTTTAAAAACACATGCGCTATATTATGTGCTTTTAATAACTCAGATAGTGTGGCTGTTTGAGATAAAATTTCACTATTTCTATTTCTGTTGAGCATAGTGATTTCTTTGAGGTAAGTATCTAGCTCTTCAGGTAAAAGATGAGTGAGTTCTTTAGCTTTTAAACGACAATAAATAGCAGGAAGTACTAAATGCTTACTACCTTCAATGACAATATTATCCCAGTTAAAAGAGCTGTTGCTCAAGGTGTTTTCTAAATAATCTCTAGAAGAGGTATAACTTAAAATATCAGCTATATTTTGGTATGTAGTAACAAGATTAGCCATGAGCTGTGTTAAGCAAAACTAAGAATAATTAATGATTGCCAAATTGAATAAAACAATTTGTAATTTCCTGAGTAACATTTTTTGTACTGCTATATGTTAGTTTGTAAACAGGAGTTGCAGATAACCAATTTAAAAAAGTTTCTGCGTGGTTGGGGTTCGGTGATAACCAGGATTCAGGAATTAGAGTTTCTAATACCTCCTTTATAGACATCAACTCAAGTTTTGTGTCGCTACCAGCACTGTAATTTACCATTATAATGGCTTTACAAGGATAATTACTTACAGACGGATTGTTACAAGGTACATATTTAATCACGCCTTTAGTTTTATTAAAAAGTACATCAGGAATACTATTAAAATTTGGTATTAAAGGTCGCAATACATTAAAAGCTCCTTCTTTTATAGATATAGCAGAAGGGTTATGGTAAATATGAGAATCTGACCCAAGCATTGGAGAAACATCATCAGCGACCAATTCAAAGCCATTAGCTGTCAGTAAGGCGCATAGCGTACTTTTTCCTTTTCCAGAATGACCAATAAATAAGATAGAATTTTTACCATCGGCAATGGTTGAACCATGAAAAGTACCTAACCAATCCGACTCTACTCTGTTATGAATAAATGAAAGCAATTCCATAGCAAACTTCCCTTGTATAATATGATAGTCGCGTTTAGGAACTGTTTTGACTAAGGCTTCGTTCTTAAACAAACAAAGCATGTTATTTTCTATATAAATGTCATAAACAACAGTGGCTGTACCAGTGTCAGTTGTTTCTAAATGCGCAATACTTGGATGAATAGTTTTTTGGACTAGCTCAGAATCATAGTAAACCTCAAATACATTGTTTTTGAAGTTGTATTTTTTTGAATGTTTTCGTTTTAGGGGATTAAATGCAGAGCTAAGATCGCTTTCTGAACTTTGTTCTACATTACATTGTTCCAAATAGGATTGTATGTTTTTGGCAATAGCATCAGCATCTAAACTTGGATTAATGCTCGCTACTTGAGATTTAAAATTATCTAACGAAACACATTCTAAGTAGTCGTATAATAGGTGCTTAAAATTATCATCTACAACACTGTAACTATTAGATGTTTTATACCAAAGTACCCAATAAGAACCAAACAGCCGTTGGTATGTCGGTGCTAAGTTATTAGTCAAAGTAGCTTAAAATTAGTCTCCTGTCAAAGGATTTCCACCTGGGTCTGGTGGTACAGAAGAGCTTTGTGCTTTGAGAGGGTTTAAAATCACAAAAGTTCCTACGGCAGTTAATGCCGCATACTTCCCCATTTTTTTAATGGCGTCTTTACGAGTAATTTTGTCGGTATTGTTGTCTTTATTCATGGCGCTGGCCTAAGTTTGGTATAAAAATAGTAAAATAATTTATTTAACAATGGAAAATATAAAAAGGTTTACACAAAATTAATTAACCATTAAAACATACTGTGTAAAGGGGGGTTAACTGTTTATGAATTTTAGGTATAAAGTCAAGTTAAAAACACCTCACAAGTGTCTCATAATTACGTAAATAGTGTAAGGATGGTTTTTTTTTATTTTAAAATTACTTTTTCAGTTTTCAAAATAGTGCCATTAACAAGTTTTACAATATATACACCAGTATGTAAATTGTTGGTATCAATACTGTGTAAAGTTGAACTAGATTCTAGCGCTTTAGAATTAACCAATCTCCCTTGTATGTCATATAGGTAAGCAGAAGTTCCTTCGGCTAACTGTCCGGCAATATTAACGGTTTTGTTATTTGGGTTGGTGTAGATTGAAACACCATCAAAAAGATGATCTGATACGGATAAGGCACTATTTGAAAATCGTAGATAAAAACGACCCGTACCATTTAAGTTTTCAGCAGGTGTAAATATGTAATCTGAAGTGTTTAAGAGGGTAGACGTGTTAGCGAAAGTATCATCTAAATACACTTCAATAGATGTAGGTAATGTGTTTTCGGTAATACTAAACGTAAGTTGCTCACCCATGTTAGCGTTAACACCCAGTGCAATTGTAGTATCGTTGTAATCCGTTTCGCCAATAGCCTGTGTTGCAAAGGGTACATTAATATTATCTTCTACTAAATGCGAAAAGATAGCAAATGATGGCGCCACACCACCTAGTAAACTTGCATCATAACCAGGATCTAATCCTAAGCCAGCTGAAGCTGTAAAATAAACCTTTGTAAGGAAACTGTCTGTAGAATTACTTAAGTTAATATTAACATTGGTAACAGCAGAAGATGTCGAACGACCAGCGATAAAGTCATCATCCGTAGAGGTAAGTCGCATATCAGGTGTACTGGTTGTAAACTGAAGATTGCCTCCAAGTGCATTAGAAGCCACAAAAAAACCTTGTCCAGGAGCTATATTTAAAGTGTTATTCTCTAAGGCGCTAATAATAGTATAGTCGTCAGCAGAAGTGCCATCTGTACTGTCATTATAGCCGTAAATTACCACTGCACTTGGGTCTAACAGTGCCGCGTTTTGAGTTAAAAACGCTTGTGCATCCAAGTAAGAAGGGAACGGATTACCAACTAAATTAAGAATACTTGCGGATCCCTGATCTATGGCAACCTCTACTAAACTAGTATTTACAATACCTTCAAAGGATACAAGGTTTGTAGGAGCACCAATTTCAATACCCGAGCGATACCCAATACCAGCTAACAACGGAGTGGTATCTGTATCGTTCCAAATTTGATAAGGAGCACTGGCATTATCGTTATCAAAATCACCAAATAAAACTTCAGGACCACTAGAGCTTGTAAGTATGTTTGTGTTGTTAGCTATAAATACATTAAAAGCTTGTCCGCTTAAGGGTGCGCTAATTAAATCATTACCATTTACAGGATCGTTACTATTCACATGGCGATTGTAAACGACATTACCCGTAGCTGTACCATCAACAATAAGACTAGAATACTCGTCTGAGTCTGAGTTTAATATTAAACTACCAATATTATTAAGATTTCCTGAAACTTCTAAATTTCCTGTTTTTGTAACATTGACAGTACTTCCGTTTTCAATAGACAAATATGGTACAGTCTCACTTGTAGTCACGTTTACTGTAGTGTTTTCTGCAATCGTATATGTGCTTTCAAAGTTTAAGGAATTGAGGAATAGATTTCTTTGTCCACTGCCACCATCTCCATTTGTTCCAGCGCTAACATTATAAAATCTAATGTTAGTTATAGTTCCGGAATTAATGCTGCTGATGGTGCCATTTTCTGATCCAGTAAGTCCTCCAGACCTATTAGCTGTCCATGAAATACTATTGGTGTTTTGAGTAAATGTGAATGTTATGACCGTGTTGGCATCGTATGCATTAGAAAATAATCCAGATGTTCCTGTAATATTGTATTGATCACTGCCAATATTAAAATTTATAATGGTATTGTTTGAGCCATCTCTCAAATCAAAACCTTTATTGCCATCTCTAAAATTTACACCAACCGAAACCGTAAATGAATCACCTTCCTCCATAGCCTTAGGCATATATGTTGTTGCCCCAGAAACAGCATCATTTCCACTATTAGCATACATTGCAAACGAGTTCCCGTTAACATCTATGGCAGACGAAAACGTACCAATAAATCTACCTGCAAAACCACCATTTGGAGTAGCTTGATCAAATGTCCAATCACTAAAACCTGTGCCTAAATTTGTTGCATTCCAACTACCTCCGTAGTTGTCTGAATCATCATTTCCTAGTGTAAAAGTGTCTACTCCCAATGTTTGTCCATTACATATAAAAGTAAGGGTGAAACATAAGGTAAGGATTAAGTAAATCTGTCTCATAAGTTGATATGGATTTGATATTATGTTAATTATACACCTTCAAATATAACTTTTTTTGCAGATTTATTAAAGTGAAACATGTAATCTTGATAGATTCTTAATTATTTAAGAAGTTGGTTGTTAAGCTAAACTAAAAAACGCATTCTTATCAAGAATGCGTTTTTTACAAAAGATGTATTGTCTAAGGTTATTTTAATATAACCTTCTGAGTTTTGTTTTGAGATGTGTTACTTAATTCAATAATATAAACACCAGGGTTTATATTGTTAACATCAATGCTTTGCAATCTTAGATTGGTAGTTAAAGTCTTAGAGCTTATTAAGCGACCTTGAATGTCATAAACCTTAGCAACAGTGTTTTCACTTACTTCACCAGCAATGTAAATAGAACGATTTGTTTGATCTGCATATATCGTTAAACTATCAAATACATTTTCAGTAGTTGAAAGCGTAGTGTTTGTAAAGTGAATGTAGAATCTACCAGTTCCCATCAGATTTGTATTTGGTGTTAAAATATAATCTGAGGTATTTAAAAGTGTAAAGGTGTTAGATAGATTGTCTTCTAAATATATGTTGACGGTACTTGGTAAAGTCGTTTCAGAAATACTAAAAGTTAATTGTTCTCCCTGATTAGCATTTACACCAAGAGGAATAGTAACATTAGTATAATCTGTATCGCTTAATGCTTGTAAAGCAATAGGAAGTCCTGTATTATCTTGAACCAAGTGTGAATATAAAGCAAAGCTTGGTGCAGAACTACCCCAAATTACAGCATCATAGCCAGAATCTAGACCTTGGCTAGCATTCGAATTAAAATAGAATTCTGTATTGTAATTGTTATTAGCAGTTGAAGCGTTTAATTCTAAAAACGTTAAAGAACTACTATTTCTTCCAGCAATAAAATCATCAGAGCTGCCAGTTGTTCTCATTGCTGGTGTAAACTCAATATCATGAACTAATACATCATTACCATCTGCTGCAATAAAGAAACCTTGTCCGGGAGCAATTAACTCACCAGATGCATTCGCAAGAGTGATTATTTTCCAACCATCAGAAGCATTACCATCATAACCATATATACCAGATGCATTTTCCATTAAATCAATATTTCGTTCTCCAGAAGTTTGAGTGCTTACAACATGGGTTAAGAAAGTTTCAGTATCTAAGTATGAAGGATATGGGTTACCGATAAGATTCCAAACACCATATGTGATATCATCTCCAACAGTAACATTTTTACTTATGTTGCCACCCTCAGCATTACCAATAAATGACAAGGTGCCACCATCTGTGGTTGCAGTTCTGTATCCTGTAGCGGCATCTAATGTTGTTGCTGCATTTGTAGTGGCATCATAGTTTTCATAACCTCCAGTAATGTTATTAAAAGGCGCAAAAGCTCTTGTAGTGCCAGATGCAAGTAAATTAGCATTTGCACTGTCAAAACTTCCAAAGGCTTGTCCTGTAACAGGTGCAGATATTAAGTCGTTATCATTATTGGTTGCATCGTTTGTGAAAGAATTTACACTACGATTATAAGTTACTGTACCTGCAATAGATCCATCTAGAATTAAGCTAGAGTAAGATGTAGATACGGATTCTAGAGTAAGACTGTTTAAAGTTAGTGTTGTACCTGAGGCCACTTCAAGACCTGCTCCAGGATTAACAACTAAGTTGTTTAAACTTACGTCCGAGCTTAATGTCGCAACACCATTAACAATAATAGCATCAGATGTTCCTGTTGTGCCATCTGGTGCAGATGGTGTCCAAGAACCATTTGCATAAGTAAGACCACTATAGAACCCTTCAACTCTAAAATTATCTAAAGCACCATAATCACCACCACCATTTTGTCTTACAGATACAACCAATCTAATATTCGTAGTACCAGGTGTAACATTTATTTCAATTGTTCCATCAGCATTAAGGTTGCTGAAACCATCAATAAATACGACTTCTCCTTGAGAAATATTATCTTCAAATAATTCATATTTCATGTCGTCGTCACTATCAAATCCATCAACCTCGTAATCAAATTTAACAACAACATCAGATAAGCCAGCAACAGATATGGTTTCAAAATCTATAGAACCAAAACCACTTGTGCCATTCGTACTGTTTAAATCCTGAATACCAAAAAAATTGGTTCCGTTACTTGGTATTGTGCCAAACGAGTGAAAACTATTATCAGCCACGTCCCAAACAGCACCAGATACATTAAATGTAGTAGGATCAGTAGTATAGTTCCATGAATCGCCACCTTCAAAACTTTGAAATGCAACCTCTGTCACTGGTGGTGCAGCTTCATTATCAACAATCGTCAAATCAAATGTAGCTTGTAATCCTACAGTAGCATTATTTCCTCCAGTTACACCAGAGATGCTAAAGGTTAACGTTTCATTACCTTCATAGACAGTATCATCGGTAATTGTAATTGTTAAGGTTTCATTGGTTGCAGACCCAGCAGGAAACATTACAGTTTGTGTTGTGTAGCCGTTAATATCAGCAGCATCTCCAGTCGTTAAAACAACGTCAAAACTAGTAGCATTTGTAGCATCCTCATTTGTAATTTCAAAAGTTAAATCGATAGTGCCAACATCTTCTAAAACGGTTGTTGATGCAGAAGCAAATTGGACTGAGGTCGTTGGTGCTCCTGCTGAAAATGTTTGTCCATTATTAAAGGCATCGTAAGTAGAACTAGCTGATGCATTCCATGTAAAGTCAGTATATGTAATGCCTGTACCACTCAATTGTAAAGATTCACCCTCAACACTTCCATTTTCTGAAACACCTATATCAGTTGATGTTTGACCACTTGCAACACCACTAGACGCTGTGAATGAACCTTCATAACTCAAAAACTGAATAAGTGTACCACTGTTGTCTAAAGCTATTCCATCTGGTGCACCATTTTGAAGTCCAGAAATTGCAAAAAATACTGTCCCATATCCTGTGCCACCTTGATTAGGGATAATTCCAGATAAAGAAGTCGTACTGTAGGTTGTACCTCCATTTCCATTGTATGGTGTTAAAGTGTAAGAGCTTAAATCGGTGCCAGCCGGACCAGCTATTTCAATTCCTTCGCCAGAGTCTCCAGAAGCATCATCATAATGAATTTCATTGATAAAGACAGTCTGCCCAAACCCAAGGCTCGTAAATAAAATGGCAACTAAAAATGTGTAAAAATGTTTCATGTGTTTTTTTAAATGAATTGTTTATCAATAACACATAAGAATCAATTAAGGCATTTTGCAGGTAGAAAGGGATTTCAAATATAATAAAACAAAGCAGTCCTTAAACATTTAGATATTAACAAAGCGTTAATTAAATGGAACTTTATTATAAAAGTTTTTTGCATCAAAATTTTGATGTTTAGACCGTTGTGATCTAGGCAAAGTTAATAACATGGTTTTAGGTTTGTGTAGGTGGTTTTTTTAATTGTCTGAAAAACAGGTTTTTATGTGCTTTTGGTGATTATATTTTGTTAATAACATTGTTCTAAACGCCTAAAAATAATGTGCATCTTTGTAGGTGTTGTGAAGACGCTGATACACAGTGTACTGCAGCTAAGTATATATTTAATTTTTAATTTTTTTAATGCCTATGGCAGTAAAATTTAAGGCGCAAGCCAAACGAAATCCTCAGGACATTACATTGCCTGAGAAGTACTACGCAGCAGCAGTGGCTGACGGCGAAGTAGATTTAGACATGCTCGCAGAGCAAATTGCGTACGAGTGTACGGTAACCGAATCGGATTGTTATGCCGTGTTACTCTCGCTAGAGCGTAACATTATTCAATCTTTAGATGCTGGTCGTATTGTGAGACTCGGACGCTTAGGTAATTTTCAGGTTGGTCTTAGCTCAGAAGGAGTGGACACCCAAGAAGAGGTAAACGCCAGTTTAATTACAAAATCGCGTATTTTGTTTAGGCCAGGCAAACGCCTACGTCAGTTACTGACAAACTTAAGTTATAAAAAAGCGAGTTAGGATCCGTTTTTTATAGACTAGAGTTATTTTGGCCTTGAGTGTTTCTTACCGCTCAAGGCCTTTTTATTCCTGCGTCCCCATTCATCAAACCTTCAGCAAAGGCGCAAAAGCATCAATCTCAAAAAAACTGCGATACCCATTAGGACTTCGACTGCGCTCAGTCTGACAATGGTTCGTCATTGCAACCATTCCTGTGCAGACAGGAATCTCATTACAAGTACACTAAAACACAATAACTTCGACAAGCTCAGTCTGACAGAGGTTCGTCATTGCGAAGTTTTCACAGAAAACTGCGGCAATCTCATAATAGAACAATCAAAACTCAAAAATCGTCATTCGTAATTCGTCATTCGTAAATCAAAAATCCCCAAAACTCCCGCAACATCCAAGCAGAAGGTCAGCACCTTTTAAGCAAGAGTTCTGCATCTTTCTATCAAGAGTTCCGCACCTTGTCAATTAAAGTTCCGCACCTTTCGTACTAAAGTTGCGCAACTTCCATAAGGTTACTAATTTTAACGGTTGAAACAGGCCTTGATTTTTTTTGTAGCCTGCCCTGAGCATTATCGAATTCAAAATATATTTTGAATGAAGATATCTTACAACGTAAGTCGAAGGGTCACATCAAGGAACTGCGAAGCAATCATGAATACATCAATTTAAAATAGTAAATAATGAATGAAAAATGAATAGGAGTAAATCACACGAGCATTAGATAAAGCCATAAAAAAGCCTAAAAAGCGAGTTAGGATCCTTGTTTTTTAGGCTAAAGCTATCTTGGCCTTGAACGTTTCTTACCCGCTCAAATCGATAGTGTGTTAGTGCAAAAGTATTCATTTTTACGTTTTCTTTACAGATATTTTAGACTTTTTTACAGGAGCAGGAGGGGGTACGCAATACAAACTCACTCAAAACCATGCAAGACATCCGTGAGGAATACAACTTACCAAAAACCAATTACATTAGTGTAAAGGCCTACTGCCAGTACTTCAGGGTAGACAAAGAAGATGTCTATAAAAAACTCGAAACCACCATCCCCAAATTCCTGCGAAAGCAGGAATCTCACAATAAAACATGAAACAACAACGGACTTCGACCATTCCCGCACCAATATTCACCAAAGCTTCAGCGAAGGTGAAAAAGCAGGAATCTCAAAAAACTCCGACAATCCCAAATCAAAAACCCCAAATGGTAATTCGTCAATCGAAAATCCTCCACATTCACCGAAGCTTCAGCGAAGGTGAAAATCATCATTAGAGTCATTGCGAAGTTTTCACAGAAAACTGTGGCAATCTCAAAATAGAACAATCAAAAACCCCTAATCCCCACTTGTCATTAACTGCATCGAACCTTCAGTTTCAGAGCTGTCACATTGAGCACAGTCGAAATGAAATCTCCAATCCCTAATCCCTAATTCCCCATTCACCCAAGCTTTAGAGAAGGTAAAGGGCGCCACTTGTCATTCAGAGGGAACACAGTGACCGAAGAATCTCATAGTAGAACAATCAAAACCCCTAATCCCTAATCCCAATTTCCTAATTCCCCAACCATTGAATCTTCAGCAAAGGTGAAAATCATCATTACAGTCATTGCAACCATTCCTGTGCAGACAGGAATCTCATTACAAGTACACTAAGAACACAATAACTTCGACAAGCTCAGTCTGACAGTAGCTCGTCATTGCAACCATTCCTGCGAAAGCAGGAATCTGAGAAAACTACAACAATCTCATAATCGTCAACCCTCAATTATCCACATTTACCGAAGCTTTAGAGAAGGTAAAGGGCACCACTTGTCATTCAGAGGGAACACAGTGACCGAAGAATCTCACAATAGAACAACCATAAATCAAAAATTGTATATCGTAACGGTCTCTTAAACGAAAAGGATACCATTTTCTTAGGAGGTTGTCGGAATTGGTTTAGATTTGTATTCGATTAAGTTTTAGGGTCATCAAATTAGACCATTTGTAATTGTATAGAATAATTTAATTAATTTGTTAGGTATAGTAATACAAGCAAGATCAGGTTCTACAAGACTTCCTAATAAGATGAATCTTAAGTTTTATAAGGAGTCTTCTATTTTAGATATTTTAATTTCTAGATTAAAAATGTTTTTTCAATATCATTAGTATACTGGTCTAGATAAAATAAACAGATGCTTAATAATTTAAAGAATAAATTAAAAACAATAGATGAGCACACATTAGAAGTGTTTAATAAGTCGATTTCTTCTTTCCTTGTAAAGTTTTTTGGAGTTATTATAGGGGTTTTAATGAGTATTGCATTGGCTCATTTACTTGGTGCAGATGGATTAGGAGTTATAAATCTAGCAAATAGAATTATTAATATTTTAATTGTACTAGGTTTATTAGGGACAAGACAAATAGTAATTAGAACTATATCGATTGCACGTGAAAGAGAAGATTATCAGGTGATTGGAGATGTGATGAGTTCTGCGTGTTGGCTTAATGGTTTTTTTTCTTTAATTGTTTCATTGGTGTTAATATTTCTAACACCGTTTTTAGCTGAAGATGTTTTCAATGAGCATAGGTTGATATTTCCTATGATTGTCTTTCTATTAGCATTAACTCCTCAAGTATTGTCAAGAATATTTTCTTCAGCTCTGATTGGGTACAGAAAAATTTGGCAGAGTAATTTAGTAGAACAAACGTTAAGCATATTTATTACTGGGTTCTTATTGTTTTTATTTTGGTGTATAGGTGAAGAAATTACGATTAATAATGTTGCTGTATTTTATGTGATAGGTCGAATGATGGTGACGCTTTCAATGGTGTTTTATTGGAAAAAAATATTTCCGTTTAAACAAAAATGGAATATTAATATTAAGAAGCTATTTAAAGAATCGACCCCACTTTTTATAACTACCTTCGCTATGATATTTATGAATAATATTGACACTGTATTTTTAGGGATTTTTACTACAACAGAAGAAATAGGGTTGTTTGCGGTAGCTATGAATATAGCTTTTTTAACAAGTATATTTCTACAAATAACAAACTCTAGTGTTGCACCAAAAATAGCTTCTTTATTTCATTCAGGGAGAATTAAGGAAACAGAGCAAATGATGAAGAAAGTAACTAGAGGTTTGTTTTTTTTAGGTTTTTTACAATTAATAATTTTTATATTTTTTGGGGATTTAATCCTATCTATATGGGGGAGGGAGTTTAAAGAAGCTTATTGGGTTTTATTAATTTTATCTGTAGGACAATTGTTTAATGTAGGTACTGGTGCGGTTGGACAATTGTTAGTGATGACGGGATATGAAAAAACAAACAGAAATATAACAATGATATTTTTGTTTTTAAATATCATTTTAAGTTTCATTATGATACAATTATATACAATTATAGGAGCAGCTATTGTCAATGCTTTAACTGTAGCCATGTTAAACATAACCCGATTAATTATAGCTAAACATAAAACAGGTATTTCTACAATATAATGAAAAAGGTAAAGATTTACGGTGAACGTAATACAGGAACGAATTATTTAAGTAAATTGATAAGCATAAATTTTGAATGTGAGCTCGTTAAAGGGACTGTTCCTATTAATATAGATAAGGTATTTAGAAGACTCTCTTCAAAAGAATCATTAAGAGATTTTTATTTTTCGATAACAAAAAATAATTTAGGGTGGAAACATAGGGAGTTAGATGAAACTTTTCTTAAATCAACACCTTCCAATATTTCTATAGCTTTTATAACATTAACAAAAAACCCTTATTCTTGGCTGCTTTCAATGTATAATAGGCCTTATCACATGTTTAATAAAAAGAAACTGTCTTTTGAGGAGTTTTTAGTAGAAAAATGTGTTCCATTAGGGCGAGAATGTAAAACAGGATACTATGAGAATCCTGTAGATATGTGGAATAAAAAAAACACCTCTTATATTAATTTAGCTAAACAATTTGAAGTAGAGTTGCTTACATATGAAGATTTGTTATTTAACCCGCTTGAACAGTTAATAAAATTAAAAGCGAAATTTAATTTTATTGAAAAGGAGGGGTATCCTATAAATTATATGAAATCAACTAAAGATGATGATAAAAATGCAGATTTTTATTTAAAGTATTATGGAGAGGAACTTTGGAGATCTAAACTTAGTGAGGAAAACATTAATGTAATCAATAAACATCTTGCAGAAGATATAGTTGATTATTTTGGGTATAGTTTCATTTAAAATAGAATATTATGAAGTTTTTTTCTTTTCTCAAGGCTATTACCCTTGCTTTAGTATATTTTATATCCTTTCCATTGTTGTTATTTTTGCCAAAACATACAGCTTATGTTTTTGTGCTTACAACAGGAAGAAGTGGTTCAGGAACTTTGTCTAATATATTTAAAAATTCACCACAAGTAAATTCTTTTCATGAACCTTATCCCATTCTTAATAATAACTTTTCGTTGAATGAACGTCTTCAAAAGTCTTGGATTTTTTTTCAATATATGTTTATTAAATTCCCAAAAATTTTATGGACTCGATTAAATGGAAAAACTATTTATTTAGAAACAAATCATCTTTTTCTTAAATCCTTTTGTTATTTGGCTTTAAAAACTTTTAAGTCTAGAATAAAGATTATTCATTTAGTTCGTCCTGCTCACTCTGTAGCTAAAAGTATGTATGATATTGGTAAAATACCTGGAGATTCATTTGGTAATAGATGGTATCTTGACCCTTATGACAAGTCAAATTATATAAATTTTGAAAATATATTCCAACAAATAAATGATCAAGAAGCTAAGAAGTATAAAGATTTGTATAAGTGTATTTGGTATTGGTTTGAAACGGAAGAACGTATTAAACTATTTAAAAATAAATATCAAGGGGATGTTTTAATGTTAAAAACAAATCAGCTCAATGATATTAATTTATTAGTAAATAATATAAATAGTGTGTTTAATTTGAATGTTACTGTCGAGGTTGAGAATAAAAAAATTGATAAAAACTTAAAGAAGGATGAAAAGAGTAATAATATTGATATAGAAGTTGTAATACATAAAAAAGAGTTGTTTTTAAGCGCATATAATCATGTCTATAAATAATATAGAAACTCCTAGTTTAAATTTTTCAGTTGTAATACCTCTATATAATAAAGAAAAATATATAGAGAGAACATTAAAATCGGTATTAGAGCAGAGTTATACTAATTTTGAGGTGATTATCATAAATGACGGGTCAACTGATAATAGTTTAAATGTTGTTAAAAATATTAAAGATAAAAGATTAAGAGTTATTTCACAGCCCAATTCCGGGGTTTCAAATGCAAGGAATAAAGGTATTGAATTAGCTTCTTATAATTGGGTTGCATTATTAGATGGAGATGATAAATGGGAGCCAAATTTTTTATATGAAATAGCTCTAGTAATCACTAATATACAGGATTGCGCAATATATGCATCAGGTTATAAGAAAATTAATCTGAAAGGAGATGTATCTTATTCTAAGTCTAAGTACTTGCCAAAGGATAAAGGATATGTAGGGAATTATTTTAAAGCACTTTATTATAACGGCCCAGTATATACATCTTCTTCGGTTTGTTTAAATAAAGATGTTTTAAAAAACAGTAATCAAACCCCTTTATTTCCATCAAATGTAAAGAGGGGTGAAGATCTAGATGCATGGACTAGAGTGGCATTACAAAATCAATTATATTACATAAACAAACCGTTAGTTATTATTGCAGCTGTGTTAGAAAGTTCTACTTACAAACATAAATATGATTACAAAGATTCTTTTGAATATTTTAAATGGCTTTCTTATGAATGCAAGAATAAAAATGAAAGAAAGTATCTAAAATTATATGTATACAAGAAAAAAATTAAAATCATAAAAAAACTTTTAGTTCAAAGACAATATAAAATAGCCTTAAAAGTCTTGGTAGAATTATTGATAAAAACATGAGAATTCTCTTCAAAATAGCTTTATTCTCTATTTTACTATACCTAACATTGGATATTGGGATACGTAGTGAAGAAAAAGCTGCAAGGCCTATTGTGCAAGCTATAGGAGGGTTAAGCCTGCTTTTGGTGTCTTGGTATAATCTTAAGTGTTGGCTACAAGGGCTTGTTATACATAAGCTATGGTCCTTTATTAAGTTGTGGCGAATATTTGTTGGTATCTTGCTTTTGTATTACAGTTTGTCATTTCTTAATGTTCCTACTGATTATGCCGATTCATCACCTAGAAATATGGTGATTGCTATTTATATTTTTGCTGTAACTCTTTTTTTTTATTACGGGACTGTTTTTAGACACTTAAACACTAGATTGTTAAACTTAGTGATATTAATGGTGTTGATTAATGGAGTGTTTGAAGTGTATTACGCAATTTCATTTGCTCAAATAAAAAGAGGTGTTGAGGTTATAAACACTTCGGCTGGTTACAAGTTTTTAATGATTTTGCCTTTACTATTGTATAGATATAAAAAATATAATATTTGGGTTTTTGTTTTAACCCTTATTTTAACAATGATGACAGGCAAGAGGGGAGCTTTGGTTATTTATATTGTATTGACGCTTTATGGTATTTATAATTATAAATGGATAGCAAAAACATTTAAACTAGATTGGAAGGTCATTGTTTTTTTATCACTAGTTGTAATAGGGTATTTGTTTTTTATGGAATCAGCCTACCAAAGTTTAGAACATAGGTTGCTGACATTGGAAGATTCAAAAAGAGGATCCATTGGTTCTGGGCGTAATATTATTTGGGGTACGTTAGTAATGGCTTGGTATAACGCTGATCTCATCCCTTTTTATTTTGGACATGGGTTTTATGCTACTAGTGCTATTGAAGGCCATATAGCACATAATGACTTTATTGAGTTTTTAGTGGATATGGGAGTTTTCGTTTTGTTGCTATACTCAGCTATTTTATTTATGTTCTATAAAAATATTAAACGATTCAAAACTCGTAATCATTATCTATATATGTTGTTATTATTTTGTCTTTTTATTTGGTGTGGTCGTGCTTTTATTGCAGGTACAATACGTACAGATCAGATCATTTTATCAATAAGTATGGGATATTTATTAGCAATTCAAACCAAACAAAGACTATATGGGCAGTAAAATCAATACCTTCATAATAGGTGCACAAAAAGCTGGCACAACCAGTTTATATGATTGGCTAGGGCAACATCCGGAGATTAATGCGCCTTTAGAAATAAAAGACTATCATTTTTTTTCTTATGATAAGCACTTTAAAAAGGGAAAGCAATTTTTGGAGTCTTTTTATAAAAAAAGTGATGTAAAAATAAATTTACACGGTGCGGTTAATTATTTGTATTTTGATAAAGTCTGCGCCAAGCGCATTTATGAATACAATCCCAAGGCTAAAATAATTATATGTATAAGAAATCCTGTTGATCGTGCAATTTCTGCGTATAAGTATTTTGTGAGAACCTTGAGGGAGTCAAACTCTTTTTCCGTTGCTTTGGATTTGGAACTCAATCAAAAACTAAACTCTTATGAAGAATTATCTAATAACACTTATATATCTCATGGATTCTATGAACAACAAGTAAAAACATATTTAAATTATTTTCCATTGGAACAAATACACTTTGTGCTTTTTGAAGATTTAGTCAATATGCAAAAGCAAAATGATGTGATGATAAAAATCTCTGAATTTTTAGATATTAATCAATCTTATACCTATAATTTCCTGCAAAGAAATGCTTCTAGAGCACCTAAGTTTAAAAGTGTTAATTATTTGGTTAGAAAATCTGGATTAACAAAATTGATTAAACCATTTGTGCCTTTTAAAATGAGAAAAAGATTAGGGAAAAAAATTGAGGAGTTGAATATTTCAAATAAAAAAATAGAAGTGGAAGTGTCTTCAGAAGATATAAAAGTATTAGAATTGAATTTAAATGATAAAAATAAAAACTTAAATAAGTTAATTCGTGATAATTTTATTAAAAAGTATGTGTAATGGTTGATGTTACTGAGTTAATTATGGTGTATAATAATTTTTTTTAGAAACATTTCTTATATGAAAATTCTAATCAATACACCAGATTTAAGTTTACCAGGCGGTGTTGCCAACCACTATAAAGGGCTTTTACCATATTGGTCAGAAGAAGTAAAGTACAATTTTGTAGGTGGTCGTAAAGGGATTCCTGGGTTTCTTATGCTACCCTACGATTATATTAAGTTTACGTTACTATGCCTTTTCAATAAAGTTGATGTGGTCTTATTGAATCCTTCATTAGGAAAAACAGCTTTGAAAAGAGACGCACTTTTTTTAAGAATAGCTAAGCGTTTTGGAATAAAAACGTTGATTTTTATACATGGTTGGGATGAGGAGGTGGAAGTAAAAATAAATAAAACCTCTAAGCTTTTTCAAAGTTTCCTTTTGGCGGATGGCTTTTTTGTTTTGGCAACAGAATTCAAAGAAAAACTCATAAGTTGGGGAGTTACTGTACCTGTTTGGCTAACATCTACGAAAGTAGATGACCGTTTGCTGCAAGACTTTTCTACGTCTCAAAAAAATAAAAAATCAAAGAAATTGTTGTTTTTGGCAAGGGTAGAAAAAAACAAGGGTATCTACATTGCTTTAGAAGCCTTTAAAAAAGTACAAGAGACTAATAAAGAGTTAGCGTTTCAAGTTGCGGGAAGTGGTTCGGAATTAGCGGCTGCAAAAATTTATTGCAAGGACCATCATATTGAAAATGTAATATTTTCTGGTAATCTAAATGGCGAGCAATTGACCAATGCCTTTGCTACTAGTGATATTTACATTCTGCCCACATACCATGGAGAAGGTATGCCAACATCGATATTGGAAGCAATGGCTTTTGGGTTACCTATAGTGTCAAGACCTGTTGGTGGTTTAGTCGATTTTTTTGAAAATGATAAAATGGGATATTTGGTAGAGAGTTTAGATCCACAAGATTTTGCGGATAAGATTATACTCATTATTAACAACAGCGCTAAGTTAAGTGCAATGTCGCAATATAATCATAACTATGCCAAACAACATTTTATGGCAAGTAAAGTAGTAAAACAACTAGAAGAAAAAATTGCAAATGTCTAAGGTTACGCAATCATTCCAAAACCTCAAATCCTACTGCGAAACCCAAAACTTCGCAGGTTGGGACCCTTACGATGGTTTAAACTCTAAGGTGTTTCAAGCATTGCCCTTAAAGCATTGGGATTTGGCACGCTTGGCCTGGATACAAGGCTTTAAGCGCAGTCCTGTTAATTTTAGAAAATTATTATTGGTGCCTAAGGAGCACAACTCCAAAGGCATAGCATTGTTTCTTTTAGGCTATTGCAGGTTATATGAAGCAGCTAGTAATGGTAAAACCGAATTCGGAACCTCAGAAGAACTTTTAGATAAGATAAAATACATAACCCAACTACTTTTAGATCTAAAAGTAGAAGGTTGTGCTGGTGCATGTTGGGGTTATAACTTTGATTGGCAGGCAAGACGACTCTTCCTTTTCAAAAAAAATACACCAACAGTAGTAGCAACAGCATTTTGTGTAGAAGCACTGATAGAAAGCTATAAGATTACACAAGACGAAAGCGTGTTAAATACTGCCTTGTCATCAGCAGAATTTGTACTAAAGGATTTATCCCGTACAGCACACGGTAATGGACACATCTTTTCATACAGTGTCAAAGACGGCAACAATACGGTAATCAATGCATCATTATTAGGAGCAAAAATTTTAAGCTATGCTTATAAATACAAGCAAAAGCAAACGTATTTAGAAATGGCAAAAAGAGCAGTTGTTGCAGCTTGTGATTTGCAAGAAGATGATGGCTCTTGGATTTATGGATTATTGCCAGTACAATCTTGGAAAGACAGTTTTCACACCGGCTTTAATTTAGATGCCATAGAAACCTATCAGCAAAATACGGACGATACCACGTTTCAAGAATACATAGACAAAGGGTGGAAATACTATACAGCACACTTTTTTGAAGCAGATGGCAAACCAAAATATTATCACGATAAAACCTACCCTATAGACATTCATTGTCCGGCACAAGTTATAGTAACAGCATCAAAACTCAATCAATTCAAAGCACATCTAGCGCTTTTAGAACGTACGCTAAATTGGACGATTGAGAACATGCAATCCAAAAAAGGCTATTTTTATTACCAATACAGACAAGGCATTAGTTCAAAGATTCCATACATGCGGTGGAGTAATGCTTTTATGTTTAATGCAATGGCACATTATTACTTAGAAAAAACAAATAATCATGGAGTCGCAAGCCTTAAATAACGTCATTACATACGCACCAAAATCTAGAGAACAGCTCATAGACTATGCCTTTGAGCACCATAAAATCCTAGTAGCCGTAAATGCTGAAAAAATTCTACATGCCACTGATCAAAGTCGTGCCATCATTAACCGAAACTTAGGCTATCCAGATGGTATAGGTGCCGTTTGGGCATTACATAAAAAAGGCTATAAAGAGGTGGTTAAAATTCCAGGATGCGAACTTTGGTTAGATATTGTAAAAAAACACCATAAAACGAAGGCCTTTTATTTGGTAGGAGGCAAACAAGACGTTATTGAAGAAACAGTAACAAAGCTAAAACAAGACTTCAAAGGTATCAATATCTGTAACTATAGAAATGGCTACATTAAAACTGAAGCTGAAGAAAAAGCACTTATTGAGGATATTGTACAACACCAACCAGATGTCGTTTTTGTAGCTATGGGCTCACCAAAACAAGAATTGCTCATGGAGCGTATTCAGCAAAAACATCAGGCCGTATATCAAGGCTTAGGGGGAAGCTTTGATGTGTATACTGGTAATGTAAAACGCGCTCCAAAATGGTGGGTTAAAAATAATCTGGAATGGGCATACAGACTTATTAACCAGCCCTCAAGGATTAAGCGTCAAATTCATTTGGTACGTTTTTTAGCAAATTTAATATTAGGGAAATATTAATAACACAAAATAATGGCTGCTTAGCATTTTAAACACAAGCCAAACCGCCACGTCAGTTCGAGTATTTTATTCGAAGTATGAGAATAAAATGTATCGAGCACAACAAAACACAAATTACCCTCACTGCGAGGAACGAAGCAGTCTCAAAAAGAAAAAACACAAGCCAAACCGCCACGTCAGTTCGAGTGTTTTATTCGAAGCATGAGAATAAAATGTATCGAGAACCTATACCCGTAGCAGCACATCAAATCCAATTCCGAATGGAATCGGAACCCGCTGTCAGCAGTATATATAAACAAAATCCGTTAAAAAAGCTGAAGCCTTGGAAGCCATTATTGTTATGCTGAACTTGCTTCAGTAATTCAGCATCTCATCAAAGCACCACAACAATAGCAAACTATCACAACAAGGCACAATACAGTCTAAAAAAGAAAACACTATCCAAGCCGTCACTATGAGGAACGAAATAGTCTTAAAAAGAAAACACACAACCCAAACCGCCACGTCAGTTCGAGTATTTTATTCGAAGCATGAGAATAAAATGTATCGAGAACCAACAAAATATAGACAAATGTCATTCCGAGCGTAGTGAAGAAATCTCAAAAAAAGAAAAAGCCAATCCAAAAGACAAATGTTATAAATAAGACCACGAGTCAATCCTTTAAGTTGCATTAAGTTTATGCTATTAAAAAACAATATTTGATTAGGATCTCCGCTGGGTCTCCTCCGGAGCTCCTTCGGGTCTCCTTCGGGGTTCCTTCGGGTTAAGGCGGGTCTTTATCAAAAACATAAAAATCTTTAATACAAAAGCGGTAAGTCATACAAGAAAATTGTTAAAAACACATAAATTTGTGCTATCAATAAAATAACTATAATAAAATCAATCAACCTAAAACTATCATGTACAACATCACAATCATAGCAGGTGCAAGGCCTAACTTTATGAAAATAGCACCAATCATCCATGCTATTGAAAATGCAAAAAAGCGAGGTGAAGCCTTAGACTACCGTTTAGTACACACTGGACAGCATTATGATAAGAATATGTCAGGTAGTTTTTTTGAACAGCTTAGTATTCCAGAACCGCATATCAATCTTGAATGTAGTGGTGGTACGCAAGCTGAGCAAACAGCAGCGATTTTAGTGAATTTTGAAAAGGAGTTAACTCAGCATCCTACCGATTTGGTTTTAGTGGTAGGAGATGTCACTTCAACTATGGCGTGTGCTTTAGTAGCGCAAAAACTGCACACTAAAGTGGCTCATGTTGAAGCAGGCATTCGTTCTGGGGATTGGACCATGCCAGAGGAAATTAATAGATTAGTTACAGACAGTATTACCAACTATTTCTTTACCACATCAGAACTGGCTAACCAAAACCTTCGTAATAATGGTGTAGCGGACAACCAGATTTTTTATGTCGGTAATACCATGATAGATACGCTTTTAAAACAACGTCCAAACTTTAAGGCACCAGAGGTTTGGAGTCAATTACATCTTAAGCCTAAGTCTTATATTGTAATGACGCTTCATAGACCAGCTAATGTCGATGAAGAGAGCCAGTTAAAGGCTATGATAGACGAGATTGTAGAAAACACTCAGGATTTGCCATTAATTTTTCCGGTGCACCCAAGGACGGCAAAAATATTAGAACGCTTAAAGGTGTCTCATCCAAGACTTCATATGGTAGCACCTTTAAGTTATTTAGAGTTTAATTACCTTGTAGAAAATGCCAAGGCAGTGATTACAGATTCAGGTGGCATCACAGAAGAAACTTCTGTAATGAATGTACCTTGCATGACCCTAAGAGATAATACAGAGCGACCTGAGACTATGGATTTAGGAACAAATGAGTTGGTGGGCACAAATCCGAAGGCGATTAAACCGTATCTGGAAAAACTTTTTAAAGGAGAATGGAAACGCTATCAAACAATTCCGCTTTGGGATGGTAAAACTGCAGAAAGAATCGTAAGTCATATTTTAAATATAAACAAGTAATAATTTGTAGATATTGTCCCAAACATCTTATTCTTCATTTAGAAATTTGTATCTTTCTAAACCCCTAAGATGTTTTAAAATCAACCCGCATGTTTGAAACATTACTTGAGAATTTTACCCCTGAAAAAAATATAACCATCTGGCTCATTGTGGCTTTTGTACTGGCGTTTTTAATTGCTTTTCAGACGTTCCCTACCATATTGTATGTGGCCAAAGAGAAACATTTAATGGATGAACCTGATAGTAGAAGTGTACATTCTGATAAAACCCCAACGCTTGGAGGTATAGGTATTTTTGTTGGGCTTATTGTAGTAATGACTCTTGTAGGGGCTTTTCTAAATACAAAAGTGCTACTCCTTGTAATGAGTGGCTTAACCATTCTTTTTTTCTTAGGGCTTAAAGACGATTTAACGGTGCTTTCTGCAAGGAAAAAATTTATCGGTCAAATCGTTGCAGCGAGTCTGCTTATTGTGTTTACCAACACCAGAATAATAGGCTTCTCTAAGATTTTAGATATTGATGTTTTGCCGTATTGGGTGTCTGTAGGGTTTACACTATTTGTATATATTCTTATTATTAATGCTTACAATTTAATTGATGGTGTAGATGGATTGGCAGGTACAATAGCATGTTGTATTAGTGCAATCTTTGTTTATCTCTTCGTTAATTCTAATGAATTAAGTTTAGCCACTATAGCGATTGCGCTATGCGGATGTTTATTAGCGTTTCTAAGATTTAATTTTTCAAAGACAAATAAAATCTTTATGGGAGATACAGGGTCTATGATTGTAGGGTTTCTTTTAGCGTTTTTTACAATCAGTTTTATTAATATGGCACAGTTAGATAAGTCATCAGCTTATTTTAAAGCATCGCCAGCCTTAGCATTTGCACTATTATTCTACCCGCTTTTAGATACACTCCGAATTTTTTTAATCAGGATTGTTATTCATAAAACAAGTCCTTTTAAAGCCGATAAAAATCATATTCACCATAAATTTATAAAACATGGTTATAGCCATTTAATGACTACTGTTTTAATCAGTAGTATTAATGTGGTTATAATAGGGATAGCATTTAATTTGTTACACCTTAATCTAAATACACAAATTATATTTTTAATGCTTTATGGTTCTGCACTTTATACATTGCCGTTTCTGTTAAAGAAAATAGGTAATAAATGAGTTTAAGACAAAGCTGAGGTTGTCATAATATTATAATTGCTTTTGCCAATCCTCTAAATGCGGTTATATTTGCTGAACTTGTAATTATAAGTTTTAATGAAAAGAAGGATATTAAGTTTATTAGTATTAGTTGTTTTGAGCGCATGCGCTTCAAAAAAGGAGATACTCTACATGCAAGATGCGATGCAGCAAGATAATAGTACGGTAAGCTATGCGTCAGCAAACATTCAACCTAATGATATATTAAAGATTACAGTTGAAACTACCATACCAGAAGCGGCAATACCTTACAATAAGACGAATGCTTTAGGAGCGCAACCTCAAAATATCCAAGTCCTTCAATTAGATGGGTATTTAGTGTCAGTAGACAATACTATAACGTTTCCGGTTTTAGGTGAAATCTCAACAGCCAATAAAACCACTAAGGAATTGGAGGCAGATATTAAACATCAATTAATCTCAGGAGGCCATCTTGTAAGCCCAACAGTAAATATAAGACTTATCAATGCCAAAGTGACCATTTTGGGAGAAGTCAAAAATCCAGGAACATACAGCTTTACTGAACAAAATATCACCATATTACAAGCCTTAGGTTATGCTGGTGATTTAACTATTAATGGAAAACGTGACGATATTCTTATCACGCGAGAAGTAGATGGAGTCCGTAAAATATCGCATATAGATTTAACCTCGAGCTCATTTATGGATAGTGAATTTTATTTTATAAAACCAAATGACAATATTATTGTTAATCCGAATAATCCTAAGGTAAAGAGTGCAGGTTTTGTTGGCAATGTCGGTACTATATTAACCATTGCATCATTAGCGCTTAGTATTACAATTTTACTCACAAGATAAGGTATGGAGAATCAATTTAATAGTAACTTTTTTGGTGAGGAGGATAAAATTGACGTAAAACAAATTGTGAGGCAATATCTAAGCCACTGGCCTTGGTTTGTAATTGCAGTAGTCATTTCAATGTTAAGTGCGTACATCTATTTAAGATATGCACCACGCATTTTTGAAACCTATTCCAAAATAAAAGTATTAGATGAATCTGAAGGTTTAGAGCTGCCTACATCTGCATTTGTATTTAATAGAAGTAACATCAATCTAGAGAATGAGATAGAAATCATAAGCTCATACCTGATTATGGAAAGAGTTGTTAGAGAGCTCAATCTAAATACTGTATTTTATGAAGAAGGTACAATACAGACCAAACAAATAGAATCGCTGCCATTAGCCTATAACCAAATCATCAAACCAGATAGTATATCAAAAACCTTATCTTATAAAATACAGGTAACAGACAAAGGTTTTCAGGTCACAAACATAGATACGGACAGGGTTCTTAAATTTAAAGGACATTCCACATACACACAGAATCATAATTTACCATTTAACGTAAAATTAAATGACCAGATTCCGTTAAGTGACATCGTAGATACTGCATACAATATTGTGTTTACAACAGTAAAAGAAGCTACCTTGTCTTTAAAAAATAGAATAGTAGTAGAGGCTGTTGGAGACCGAAGCGATATTTTAAAACTATCAATAAAAGGTGAAAGTAAAGAACTGTCGGAAAAAACCCTAAATACCTTAACTACAGTTTTTAATAATGATGGTATTAAAGATAGACAGCTCGTTTCTGAACGTACTGTGGACTTTATAGATAATAGGTTTCATTTTTTGGCAGAAGAACTAGACTCTATAGAAATTGACAGGCAAGAGTTTAAACAAGATAATAGAATTGTAGATATTCAAACTGATGCACAAATAGGGATTGAGCAACGCACCAAATCTGAAGAGGAAGTCTTTGCTTTAGAAAATCAGTTAGAACTTTCAAAGTTGCTGACAAACTCACTAACAAACCAAACCGAATCAGACTTGTTACCAGCAAATATTGGTATAGAAAACGTTAGTATTAACGAGCTTATTTCAGATTATAATACAGCGGTAATCAATAGAGATAAGTTAGTTAGAAGTGGTGGTGAAAATAACCCGATGGTACAATTGGCTATAGCAGAAGTACAGAATTTAAAATCGAGTATTGATAGGTCATTAAAAGCATATTCAGCTCAAGTAACGGCATCACTAAATCAGCTGAAAACCAAAAACAGAAGATTGGCCGGAAGAGTGTCTCAAATACCTGAGCAAGAGCGCTTATTTAAAGCTATAGATCGTCAACAAAAAATAAAGGAGAGTCTTTATCTTTTATTGCTTCAAAAACGTGAAGAAGCTGCTATTAATTTAGCCATTACAGAACCATCAATTAAGGAGGTTGAACTTGCGCTTTCTAGTATGAGACCAATATCACCAAAGCCTACTATAGTCTATGCAGGTGCTTTGTTAGCAGGTTTACTAATACCATTTGGGGTGTTGTATCTCATTTTTATGTTAGATACCAAATTGCATAGCAAAGATGATATTGCCGAAGTGACCACCCAAATTCCAGTAATTGGTGAGATACCAGATTTAAGGAAGAAAAAAAATATCATTTTTAATGATCCTAATGATCGATCTCCTTTAGCAGAATCATTTAGAATTTTAAGCTCTAACGTAGATTATGTTCTGCCAGTTAAGGAAGGTGAAAAGGGAAAAATAATCTATTGTACGTCTACAATTAAGGGTGAAGGTAAAACCTATGTGAGTCTTAATTTATCACTTGCACTCTCTAGTATTAATAAAAAGGTATTACTCATTGGTGCTGACTTAAGAAACCCTCAAATTCATACCCACATAAGTGAAGATAAGCAGAAGCCAGGTTTATCTAATTACCTGCATGATGTAGATTATAATTGGCAAGATGCTTTAATAAGTGGTTTTGATAAGCATCCAAATCATCGTATTATTCTTTCCGGAAGTATTCCGCCAAACCCAGCTCATTTACTTACAAATGGACGTTTTAAAAAGCTTATTGAAGAAGCTAGAGAAATATACGATTACGTTGTTGTTGATACAGCTCCAACAATCCTTGTTACTGATACAATGTTAATTTCGCAATTAGCAGATGTAACTATTTACATTACTAGAGCCAACTATACAGAGAAGAATCTGTTGAAATTCTCAAAAGATTTATCAGAAAGCGGTAAGTTAAAAAATATGGCCTATGTAATAAATAGTGTAGGGGCAAGTAAGTCTCAAGGTTATGGTTATAACTATGGTTATAACTATGGTTATGGTAGTGCTGACAGCTAGGAGCATTTTACTGCGATATTACTTTTCACTTTCATACATGATATTTATCATAATTTCTATCAGTTTTATAGGTTACTTTTAATAGTGAATTGTAAAACCAATAGTCATGAGATATGTGCCGCCAATTTCAGAAATAATGAGCAAAAATATCATTGCGCTCAATAGAGATGATGATTTAGAAACTGCTGAGATCCTTTTTAAAAGACATAAGATAAGACATATACCTGTTGTAAATGGAGAAATAATAATAGGTATGTTGAGTTATTCAGATTTGTTACGCATTAGTTTTGCTGATGCAGTATTTGATAACGAGGAAGAAGTTGATACACTAGTATACAATATGTTTACTATTGATCAGGTAATGGTTAAAAATGTTGTTACCGTGTCGCCTACAGCCACTGTTAAGGATGTAGCCAAGATACTATCAGAAAAAGAATTTCATGCATTGCCTGTCGTAGAAGATGGAAGTCTTGTTGGTATTGTTACCACTACAGATTTATTAAAATATCTCTTGAAACAATTATAAAAAAAGCGCCAGTAATGGCGCTTTTTTTATGAGTTGGCTAAAGTTTTTAGCTTTTCAATTGTAGCTGTGGGATTATCACTTTTAAAAACATGACTTCCAGCAACAAAAGTGTCTGCACCAGCTTCCACTAACTTCTTAATATTTTTGTCGGTGACACCACCATCAATTTCAATACGTGTGTCTAACCCTTGCTCATCAATTAGCTTGCGAAGCTTTTTGATACGTTGATAGGTAACGTCTTCAAACTTTTGACCACCAAAACCAGGATTTATAGACATTAATAATACCATATAGCATTCTGGTAAAATATCTTCTAAAACATTTATAGGTGTTGTAATGTTAAGCACAACTCCGGCTTTGCATCCAGCATCTTTTATTTGTCTCAATGTTCTGTGCAAATGTACTGTAGATTCGTAATGTACAGTGATGATATCTGCACCTACTTTAGCAAATTCTTCAATGTAGCGCTCAGGTTTTTCTATCATTAAATGCACATCTAAAGGTTTGGTAGCGTGCTTTTTTATAGCTGCAATTACAGGCATGCCGTATGAAATATTTGGCACAAAATGACCATCCATTACATCAATATGAAACCAATCGGCATCACTATTATTAACCATTTCGGTGTCGCGTTGTAAGTTGCCAAAATCAGAGGCTAACATGGAAGGTGCTATAAACTTTTTAGTCATTTAGGTAGTTTGTTAAAGGTTTGAGCAAAGTTATATAAAATTGAAGTTTATTAAGGTTTGGAGTTGATAAGATATTATAAAAAGTGAACCCACGGTAATCAGCCGTGGGTTCTTTCATCAATCAAAAAACGAACAGTTATGTTTTGTAACTGTTGTTACCTTTATTAGGTTGGTGCTTAAATATACAAAAAACCAAGCCTAATCAAACCTTTATATCATTTTAACTCTAAATACTTTTATAATTATTTTGAATAATTATGCTTAAAGTATTCTATAACAGAAGTTAACCTAAATAGGTTTTTAATATTTTGCTTCTAGACGTATGCTTTAATCTACGAATAGCTTTTTCTTTTATTTGTCTTACACGCTCACGAGTTAAATCAAAAGTTTCACCAATTTCCTCTAAGGTCATTGGGTGTTGATTTCCAAGTCCAAAATACAAACGAATAACATCAGCTTCACGAGGAGTCAACGTTTCAAGTGCGCGCTCTATTTCTGTTCTTAAAGATTCATGTAATAAATCTTTATCAGGGTTTGGAGATTCACCGCTACGAAGTACATCGTACAGGTTAGAATCTTCTCCTTCAACTAATGGTGCATCCATACTTACATGACGACCAGAATTTTTCATGGACTCTTTAACATCGTTAATCGTCATGTCTAATTCTTTAGCGATTTCTTCTGCAGAAGGAGGACGCTCGTGACTTTGCTCTAAAAAGGCAAATGTCTTATTTATTTTATTAATAGAACCAATCTTGTTTAGTGGCAAACGCACAATACGCGATTGCTCTGCTAAGGCTTGTAAAATAGATTGACGAATCCACCATACAGCATAAGATATAAACTTAAAACCACGTGTTTCATCAAAACGCTGTGCAGCTTTAATTAATCCTAAATTACCTTCATTAATTAAATCTGGTAATGTTAAACCTTGGTTTTGGTATTGCTTAGCCACAGAAACTACGAAACGCAAGTTAGCTTTAGTTAATTTCTCTAAAGCTATCTGATCGCCTGCTTTAATGCGCTGAGCTAATTCTACTTCTTCGTCTGCAGTAATAAGGTCGACCTTACCTATTTCTTGTAGGTATTTGTCTAATGAAGCGGTTTCTCTGTTGGTAACCTGCTTGGTGATTTTGAGCTGTCTCATTTACTTTTTTTGTGATTTGTGCAATTTACAACATTGTTGTTGCTCTTATTATACGTAAATAAGTATCAAAATGTTACAGAGTTGCGAAAAAAAATTAAATCTTCAGCAATTTTACGGTGTCTAAATGAATAGCATCTACCGTTTCATTAGTAAATTTGTAGTGACCTCTTGTTGTAATTAACCTAAAACGATACGACTTAAGTTGACTCAGAGTATTTAGAAATAACCATTTAGATTTTAAAAGTTTAGGTTTTTCTGATTTTAAGCTTAAATCAAAAATGTGCTTTCGTCCTTCTTTCTCTGCAACAATATCTGGAGTAATGTCTATATCACTACCTTTTTTATGATAGGATTTAGGCGTTTCATACCCTTCAATATCTGCTTTAATATTGTTGTAACCTAAATTTTCTAAATAACTTATAGAGTTACTTAATTCTTCGCTGTATTTTTTTTTGTCTTCTGAAATCATAACAGATAATATAATAATTTACATGCAAAATTCCAAATTTGGATTGAAATGGGACGTTAAGAGCTGTTAAACTCTTACTTGCCCATCTCCAAAAACGTAATACTTATTAGTTACTAATTGTTTTAAACCTAAAGGTCCTCTGTGGTGTAGTTTATCTGTACTAATCGCCAACTCGGCACCAACACCCATTTGACCGCCATCTGTAAATCGGGTAGAAGCATTATGGTAAACAGCTGCGCTATCTACATTATTCATAAACGTTAAAGCTTCATTTTTATCTTCAGTTATAATGGCTGCAGAATGCTTTCCTGAGTACTTATTAATCATATCAGTAGCTTCGTCAATATTATCGACTGAAGCAATGAGAAGTTTCAAAGCTAAAAATTCTTCAAACCAAATGCTGTCTTGAGATACTGTATGCACATTGTCTAATAGCTTAGAAATAGATTTATCTGCAATGATTTCAACATTGTGTTGTTCTAATTTTTGCTTTAGCATCATCAATTTAGTTTCATACTCAGGAATGTTCTTATTGATAAGAACTTTATCTAGTGCATTACATCCTGAAATTTTATCGGTTTTGGCATTTATAATTACATTAACCGCTTTGCTCCAATCTGCTTTTTCAGAAACATACAAGAAATTGTTTCCTCTACCACTAACCAGAACTGCACATGTAGCATGGGTTTTTACGAATTCAATAAGTCGTTCGCCACCTCTTGGTACTATTAAATCTAAAGGTTCAGTTGGATTTTTTAGAAATTCTTGTGTTTCTTTAAGATTTAAGTGTAATAACTTAATCCAGTCTTTAGATAGGCCGTTTTCAGTTAAAGCTTCGTGCCAACATTGCTCTAAAATAATATTACTGTTATAGGCTTCTTTACCACCTTTTAGCAAAATTTTGTTATTGGCTTTAAAGGCTAATACTGCTGCTTCTATAGTAACATCTGGTCGAGACTCATAGATGATGAGAATAGTTCCGAATGGCGCAGTGGTATTCACTATATTAAGTCCATTCTTTAAGGTTCTGTTTGAAATTTCCTGCCCAACAGGATCGTCTTGAAGCCTTACAGAATTTACAGCTTCTATCATCTCATCAACTTTTTTGTTGTTTACAATTAAACGATCAAAAAGGGCTTGGTCTTCCTTTTGAAAAGCGTCTAAGTCTTTTTTGTTGGCTTCAATAATGGCATCGCGTTTACGATTCAAAATTTCCGCCATGGATTTTAATACGTTGTTTTTTATATCTGTATTTAAAAGTTTCATAAATGTTGTTTTTAGGCACTAATAAATTTAGTACCAACTTGTTTGTTATTAATTATATCTACAATTACATTCTCGCGTTTACCGTTAGCGATATAAGTAGGTATGTCTTTTTTGGCAGTGCCTTTGGCTATCTTTAATTTTGAAGCCATACCACCACGTCCTTCTCCTTCTTTTTTATTAGAAGCACAGACATATTTTTCTACGTTTTGGTCTGTTCTTACCAAGTTTAACTTTCGAGATTCGTCATCGTCTGGATGACCTGTATACAGACCATCAGTATCTGATAAGATAATTAAGCGATCTGCATCTAACAGTTCAGCAACTAAACTGGCTAACTCATCATTGTCTGAAAACATTGACATGGTTAAAGAGACAGCATCATCCTCATTGGCGATAGGAATAACACCTTCGGCCAATAAGCCTTCATAACAGTTTATCATGTTTTGTCTGTGTTTTCCGGGATCAAAATCGCGCTTTGTGGCCAATATTTGAGCACAACGCATTCCGTAATCATGGAAAATACTGTAGTAATGACGCATCATTCTTGGTTGTCCAACTGCAGAATAAACCTGTCGTCTTATAGATTTATCATCAATTTTAGTGTCTCCTAAAACTTCCATTCCTGCAATTGCAGAACCAGAAGATACTAGGATTACCATGATATCCTCTTCGTATAGTACAGCAATTTGGCGTACTAATTCTCTAAGGACTGGTCCTAAAATTCTGTTGTCTTTATTTGTTAAAACGTTGGTTCCTACTTTTACGACCACACGTTTAATATCATCTTTCATTTTATTTGTTTTTTCCTAATTCAACCGCTCTGTCAAACGCAGCATAGGCTGCATCTTGAATAAGTTGTTTTACATTATTATCTTCCATGGAGTCTATTGCTGCTTGGGTTGTACCTCCTTTAGAGGCTACTTTATCAATCCAGCGTTCAGGTGAAATATCAGATTGATTAAACAATTCAATAGCACCTTCAAATGTGTTGCTTACTAGAATTTTTGAATCATAGTCTGAAAAGCCCATTTTCTGAGCAGCTTCTAGCATAGATTGCATGAAATAAAATACATAAGCTGGTCCACTACCAGAAATACCTGTTGAGGCATCAATAAATTTTTCGGTATCTACATGTATAGACGTTCCTGTAGTATCTAATAAGTGTCTTACCATTAAAAGTTCTACTCGCGATATAGCTTTAGAACCTGTATAAGACGTAACTCCTTTACCGACCTTTGCAGGTAGATTAGGCATAGTTCTAATAACTTTTTTTATGCCTAAACCTTTTTGAATAGTGTCTATACTAACACCTGCCATTAACGATACAAATATTTGCTCGTTGTTGATTAAAGGTTTCATATCTTTAAATAATCCTTCGCAGTGATATGGTTTTACTGCTAAGAATATAATGTCTGATTTAGGTAAACCATCTTCAAGAGATGTGTATACATCAAACTTTTGGGTCTTTCTTAGACGCTCAATTGTGTTAGGATCTGTGTCGTAGATTCTTAATTTTTGTTTTCCTAATAAAGAAGAATCTACCATTCCTTCTGAATAGGTTAAGCCCATGTTACCGGCACCTATTACTAATACTTTCATAATTAATTTTTAATTAAACTTTACTTGTCAGTCGTTATATAAGCCTCAAACACTGTGCGATAGTGCCAAACTGAAAAGTTGATTTTAAGATTTTTGAAGTTCAAAAAGAAAAAGTAAGATTGTTGAGGATATGCCAATACATTCCCTATATCCTTAAGGATATGTAAATCTTAAGAAATGTTAAATGAAGCAAAACTGTCAGTTTGTCGGTGACAAAATGTGAATTTACTGAGGTAAGAGAATCTAATTTTGCTTTGTAATTGAAGTTAACTTAAGGCTAGAATAAAAAAAATAGGCTGTTTTTACAGCCTATTTTTTTGTTTTATTTTAAAACTTGTAATTAGTTTTCTTCAAAAGTTTGGGTGTCTCCAAAGTAAGCCATTCTAGAATTTAATACTTGGCTATCTCCAACAAAATTTTCGTTAGATATAAAAGCAACAACACTTAATTTAGAAGTGTCTTCAACATTAGAAGGGATATTTGCAGTAAAAGTTCTGGTGTAAACAGAATTTGTAATTTCATTACTAGAAATAGCATCTCCGGCAACATTTGTTAAACTAGCTCTAAGAACATGATCGTGCTGAAAACCAGTAATTACATCTACACCACCATAATAACTTGTGTAATTTTCCTGGTCAGCTATTAAATCATCTTCTAATAGCATAACTACAAGTTTGGTGTTGGCAAAATCAAAATCCTGACTAAATTTTGCATCAACTTTAATAGTCATGGAGTTTCCTGATAAAGAAGGTGTTATGGCTAAACCTAATGGAGCATTGTCACATAATGTAAGGTCTACAACTTGATTTACATTACTTGGCTCTGGGTAAGTACAGTCAGATGCTCTGTCTACCATAGCCGTTGGGTAACCAGTAAGTCCAATCGAAGCTTCTAAGGCTCCAGCTCCTTCAAAATTGTAAGGATCATATCCACTACTTGATGGACTAGAGTTGTATCTGTGAATAGCAACTACATTTATTTGATCAGTTTGTCGTTTTGTGCCTGAAGCAACAGGATTGTCTGCTAGTTTATTAATGTCTTTCTAAAAGCATAATATCCTAAAAAAATAAAAGTCCATTAAATTTTGATGGACTTTTTAATGACATTTCTACTCTATTCGAAATCAAAGAATTCAGTATCTAGTTTAATTCTAGACCTTAGTTTATTAATTTTTTGATGCATTCTATTAAAAAATAGGGCTCTATCTTTTTCACCAGCATTAACTAGAAGTTTAGATATACTCATTTGCTTCTGAAAAAATTCAAACATCAACTCACAAGTAGGTAAGTGTTCAATTTTAAAATAGCTAATAACAGTAAAAGGAGTAAAGAATACCTTTTGGCCTGGAGTAATTATCATAATGGTATTACTCATGGTATGTATATCGTTAATATATAGCTGATAACTTGACTTATTTTTAGAGCCAATTAATGATTGTTTTATAGCTTGTTCTTCTACATGTTTTACCACATCTTCTATATCATCACAAATTTTTAATGCCAATTCTTGAGAAAGCATGCCAGCCTCAAAATAATACAAAACCTGCTGAAGAGAACCATTAATGGTAGTGTTATTCCATATTTCGGTAATGTTTATATCTCTGTAAACTTCCCCAAGTTTAAAGGCACTATCTAGTAATGGTTGAGGAATGGTTTGTATAAAATCATCAAAAGACATTTTGTTTTGTGTCATATTTGTGTCAACATCTTTGAGCCAAACATAGATTTTATAACGTGAAAGAAAAGAATCCTTTAGTGTATGAAATAGAGGTATATCCTTTGCAGAATATATAATAGAAGCATTTTTTACTTTGGTTAATGGCATTACGCTGTTATATGATTGTTTAAGCCAAGTATTTAGACCTTCAGTATTATGAATTGGTGGAGATAATTCAGTTAATATTGTATTCTGACTTCCTACTTCAAATAGTTTATTCAATGATATGTTATAATGCTTGGCAAGTATTACCGCTTCTTCTAAACTAAGATTGGTTTTATTGTTTACACGTCTATATGCAGCGTCATAACCAATATCCAGAACACTAGCAATTTCGTCTATAAAAGAGGTAGTGTTTGAGCATCTTGTTTTTAGATAACTAATAAATTGATCTTGCATAAAATGAAATATTAAACAGTTTGCTAAGTTATATTTTGTGAAAATTACAAAAAATAGATTGAATCATCTCTTGTTTTATAAATGTTTAATTAAATATCGCAAGTATTTTTATGCTCATGAACTAAAATTTTGAAGTATGAAAAAATCTTTAATCACATTGATGTTCATAGTTGGCATGTGCTTGAGTGCGCAAGAAAACTATGTGTCAACTAAAAAAGAAAATAATTTGGTATTTGGTACTAACTTGTCAATAGGGCATATGATAATGCCTAATAAAAGTATGAGCTTAAATTTGGGATTGGAATTTAAAAATAAAAGTCTTTTTGGTTTTGGCTTACTTTTTAGCTCAGGCTCTAACGAATCATCGAATTTGAAAAAGAATCCTCCACTAGAAGATATTGAAAATTATAATCCGAATACTGATGATCCCTTTAGCGGGTTGAAATATATAGATGGAAGTACTACAGATAGGTGGATGATGAACACCTTTTATTTATCCAAAGGTTATAAATTAAATATGAATATGATCGTTGATATCCAAGCCGGTCCATCTTTGAACATATATAGAAAGCAGAAATTTACTTATAGATATAATCCACCTTTTGGGACGTTTAGTGGGAGTACACCTAGTAGCTTTTTTGCTAAAGGTTCGGAATCAAAGTTTTCTATTATCGGATTAAATTTAAAGGTGTGCATATATTATTCATTAAATACCAACACTGTAATAAGTTTAGCTCCATTCATAAATTTTAATAAAGAAACTAAAGTATTTGGACTACAGTTAGGTTTTGTATTTGGTAAGAAATATAAAAGGAATCTTTTTATGAACTAGGAATAAGAACGTTTAATTTATATAATTTCAATTATGAAACTCATCAAAAAACAAATTCAATTAGTAAGAATAACCTTAATTGTTTTGATTCTCTTTCAGAGTTGTCGTGTTTATCATAAAGAGCATGTTACTCTAGATGAAGCCGTTGAAGAAGGTAAAAGAGTGAAAATTATGACCAAAAATGGAACGAAACTTAAATTTAAAAAAATTGTTCATTCGAATGGTTTTTATTACGGTATTAAAAGAGTTAAGGGAAATGATAAATTAGATCCTATAGATCCTATAGATCCTATAGATCCTATAGATCCTAATTCTGTTGAGTCTATACGATTACATAATAAAACAATGTCTATTATATATGGAACAGGTATTGGATTATTGATTTCTGGAGTTGTGCTATCTGTAATATTTATTACTACTTGGGATGGACCAAATTTAGATTTTGCACCAGCTTCCTTTCCTAATTAAAATAAAAAGCCCATCAAATCTTGATGGGCTTTTTTTTAGCAATTAAAGATGATTTAATTAATCTTCTTTGTTATTGTCTTTACGGTTTCTGTCATCTCTACGATTATTACCTCTGTTGCGGTTATCGCGTCCTCGATTGTCTCTGTTACCTTTATTGTTATCGCGCTTAGGTCTATCTTCCCAACCTTCTGGTTTTGGTAAAATAGCTTTACGAGATACTTTTTCTTTTCGTGTTCTTGGATCAATACCAAAGTATTTTACATCAAAAACATCTCCCATGTTTACAACATCAGATACGTTTTCTGTGCGTTCCCAAGCTAATTCGCTTACGTGTAATAATACTTCGTTTCCTGGTGCTTCTGTATACTCTACAACAGCTCCAAAATCTAGCATTTTAATCACTTTTACTTCATAGATACTACCAACTTCTGGCTTAAATAACATCGCATCAATGCGAGCTAAAACAGCGTCTATACCTTCAGAACCAACACCTAAGATTTCAACAATACCTTCTTCAGTAACAGGATCTTCATTGATAACAATAGTAGTTTCTGTTTCTTTTTGTAATTCTTGAATATTCTTTCCGCCAGGTCCAATAAGTGCTCCAATAAATTCATTAGGAATACGTCTTGTTACCATTTTTGGTGCGTGACCTTTAACGTCTGCATTTGGTTCAGAAATAGTATCTGTTAATTTACCTAAGATATGTAAACGACCATCACGAGCTTGTTTTAGTGCATTTACTAAAATCTCATATGATAATCCTTTTACTTTAATATCCATTTGGCAAGCCGTAATACCATCTGCTGTACCTGTTACTTTAAAGTCCATGTCACCTAAGTGATCTTCATCACCTAAAATATCAGATAATACAGCGTATTTTCCAGAATCTGCGTCAGAAATTAATCCCATTGCAATACCAGAAACAGGCTTTTTTAATTGTACACCAGCATCCATAAGTGCCATAGTACCAGCACAAACTGTTGCCATAGAAGAAGAACCGTTAGACTCTAATACTTCTGAAACGACACGTACTGTGTAAGGACAATCTTCTGGTACCATACCTTTTAATGCACGTTGCGCTAAGTTACCATGTCCAACTTCACGTCTAGAGGTACCTCTAATTGGTCTTGCTTCACCTGTTGAAAATGGAGGGAAATTATAGTGTAAATAGAAACGCTCTTCACCTTCAAAAGATGGCATGTCTATTTGGTTAGCTTCTCTACTTGTACCTAAAGTAACGGTTGCTAATGCTTGCGTTTCTCCACGTGTAAAGATTGAAGAACCGTGTGTTGATGGTAAGTAATCTACCTCACACCAAATTGGTCTAATCTCTGTTGTTTTACGACCATCTAAACGTAATCCTTCGTTTAATGTTAANTCNCGTACAGCAGCTTTTTCTGCTTTNCTNTAATATTTTGAAATTAAATCNCCAAAATCTTCAACNTCTTCTTCAGAGAANGATGCGATTATTTCTTCTTTAATTTCNGCAAANGCAGCNCCACGTTCGTGNTTAGAAGATCCTGCTTTNGCNANAGCATATACTTTATCGTATGCCATATCGTGNATCTTTTTNGCTAAATCTTCGTCNGNTCTTTCNGGTTCGTATNCTCTGGTTTCTTTTTTACCAAANGCTTCAGCTAATTTTNNNTGNGCTTCACATTGTACTTTNATNGCTTCNTGNGCAGCTTTAATNGCTTCTGTCATTTCNTCTTCAGAAATTTCATCCATTTCACCTTCNACCATCATNACAGANTCNGCAGANGCACCAATCATCATNTCGATNTCNGATTCTNCTAANTGNGCNAATGNTGGGTTGATGATAAANTCNCCATTAATACGNCCAACTCTTACTTCNGANATTGGANNTTCAAANGGNANNTCTGAAA
This sequence comes from Winogradskyella sp., assembly GCA_002722255.1. Classification (GTDB taxonomy): domain Bacteria; phylum Bacteroidota; class Bacteroidia; order Flavobacteriales; family Flavobacteriaceae; genus Winogradskyella; species Winogradskyella poriferorum. Next base: position 137,483 of record PBLD01000010.1, read on the forward strand.
GTTGNATAGCNGCAGATGCAGCTAANCCNGCCATAGCATCTGGCATAACTTCAGGGTCNTGAGACATTAATTGAATCATTACCTGAGTTTCGCTNTGATAATCTTTTGGGAATAATGGACGTAAAACACGGTCTACNANACGCATNGTTAATACTTCTCCGTCNCTTGGTCTTGCTTCTCTTTTAAAGAAACCACCNGGATAACGACCAGCAGCAGCNAATTTTTCGCGNTANTCTACNGTTAANGGTANAAAGTCTACGTCTGCTNNTTTGTAGTTNGANACNACTGTACATANTAACATACATTTTCCNGATTGNACAACAACAGAACCNTGAGCCTGTTTTGCAAGTTTTCCGGTTTCGATAGANATTTCTCTACCNTCACCNAGGTCNATGACCTCTTTGTAAGTTTTTGGAATCATANANNTTTTAATTCTTNAGCTGATATGACAGNGCATANTCAGCAATGTTAAACAATGGTCGTTGTGTTGTTGTGTAGTTGTTGTGTGACCAATGAAAAACTNTTGTAGCTTCTTCAATTCGAAAATTAAACGCTTTCGAAGACGTTATGTTGTAAACAAAAAACCACGCTAAAAGCGTGGTCTTTCTATNAGAGATTATTTTCTTAATCCTAATTCTTTNACNATNGCACGGTATCTTAAGATATCCTTTTTAGTTAAGTAGTCTAATAAAGCTCTACGCTTACCTACTAANTTTACTAGAGAACGCTCAGAGTTAAAATCTTTACGATTGTTCTTTAAGTGCTCAGTTAAGTGATTAATTCTGTACGTAAATAACGCAATTTGTCCTTCAGCAGAACCNGTATCATTTTTTCCTTTACCGTGTTTTGCGAAGATTTCTTCTTTTTTCTCTTTAGATAAATACATTCTAATATTGTTGTAAATGATTGTTATGTACTTTGAAAGATTTTCTTTCAAGCGGCAAATATAATACTTTCTTTGTGATTTGTGGTTTTTTTTGTAACTTTTAATCTGTATAACAATGTTTTAGTAAGTCTCCCCTGACTAATTAAGAGCTTATTCCTATTAATCCTGAAAACTTAGTTAGGATGAAAGCTATTCGCTCTTCGCAAAATGTAGCCAATGCATACGATGTATTAGATCGTGTGTTTAATAATACTTATAATGGTATTGCTGTTGTTAGTATGGATGGCGATTGGCTTAAAATGAATGAAGCCGTTTCAGATATCTTCGGTTATACCAAATCCGAGCTTTTTAATATGGACATCGATAATATAGTCTTTATAGAGGACTTAGGTGTACATGAGGAAAAGTTTGAAAAATTAATAAGTGGTAAAATAGATAAATACAGAGTAAAGCAACGTTTTTTTCATAAAAGTGGAGACGTTATTTGGGTGTTGATCTATGTTACTCTTGTATATTTTAAAGAGGGAAGGCCTCATATGATCTGGCAGTTCACTGATGTAACTAATCGTCAAAAAAATCAGGATAAGTTAAAAGCCATGCTTAGCGTGGCTAAGGAGCAGAATGATAGACTAACGTCTTTTGCAAATATTGTAACTCATAACCTTAGGTCGCATTCTGGGAATTTGGCTTCACTAACCGACTTTTTAGAAGATGATTTTCACGGGATTACAAAAAACGAAAATTATAAATTGCTAAAGCAAGCTGTTGATAACTTACAAGAAACTGTCGCCCACCTCACTGAAGTTGCAAAAATTAGAGAAATAGAGCCTTCAAAATTGCAAAATCTTAATCTTTATGAATATGTTGAAAAGGCAATGTATAATATTATCGCAATGGCTCAGAATTCTAATGCTGTTATTTATAATCAAATAGATGAATCTCATTATGTAAAAGCTGTTCCTGCTTATCTAGATAGTATTATTTTAAATTTTCTTACCAATGCTATTAAATATAAATCTGATTTGCGATCACCTGAGATTGAGTTATCATCCGTAATTGAAGGCGATTTCGTTGTATTTAAAATTAAAGATAACGGGTTAGGTATTGATATGGATAAATTTGGAGATAAACTTTTTCTCATGTATAAAACGTTTCATTGTAATGAGGATGCTATTGGTATTGGACTGTTTTTAACTAAAAATCATATAGAGTCTCTTGGAGGTAAGGTTTCGGTAAAGAGCGAAGTTAATGTTGGTACCGAGTTTTCAGTTTATTTTAAAAAAAGCTCTTGATAATAGATAAGTTTTTGTAACTTCGTTATATATCCCCTTAAAAAAGAGTAGGTTAACAAGCGTATTGTTGTTGTTTAACACTTGCTCTGCTCCGAATATACATTAACAAATAAAGTTGCTTATGCCTAAAAACTTCAAAAAGGTTGAAGATGTTCTGTATAGAAAAATTTTTAACCATGCCAAAGGGGGAATTTCTATAGTTAGCTTAAAAGGAGAATGGGTTAAGGTTAATCAAAGTTTAGTACAACTTTTGGGGTATCCAGAAGAAGAACTTTACACGATGGCTTTTCAAGATATAACTCATAAGGATGATCTCGAAAAGGATATTAATCTTATGCACCAGTTGCTTAATGGTGAAATAGAGAACTACCAAATGGAAAAACGATATTTTCATAAGGATGGACATATCGTTTGGGTATTACTAACAGTGTCCTTAGTTAGAGATGAAAATAATGATCCATTGTATTTTATATCTCAAATTACAGATATTTCAGATCAGAAATCGGCCTCATGGAGATTTAAATTTCTAATGAATGTTATAAAGGGACAGAATAAAACTCTAAAAGATTTTACGTATATAGCAACCCATGATATAAGAACTCATATTGGGAATTTGAGTTCTATTTCTGAGTTCTTAGAAGATGAGTTTCCGAATTTAACAGAGAGTGAAAATTTTGAAATGCTAAAAGAGTCTATTTCAAATTTAAATGCCACAATAGAGCATCTTAGTCAGATAAAAATAGATAAATCTATTAAAGAGCAAAATCTAGAAGTTTTGCTGTTAGATACGTATGTGACCAATGCAACCTATAATGTTAATGCAATAGCTAAGAGAGAAAATTGTACAATAATTAATAACGTTGAGAGCGGTATAAAAGTTATGGGCACAGAAGCATACTTAGATAGTATTATTCTTAATTTTTTAACCAATGCCATTAAGTATAAATCTCTAGATCGAAATCCCATAATAGAGTTGTCTACAGAAATAAAAAACCAGTATGTGGTTTTAACAATAAAGGATAATGGCGTCGGTATAGATTTGTCTAAAAATGGTTCTAAACTCTTTACATTAAACGGAACTTTTAATAATCATCACGATAGTAGAGGCGTTGGTCTATTTATAACAAAAAATCATATTGAAAGCCTTGGCGGTAAAATTGAGGTAGAGAGTGAACTTGATAAGGGAACTAGTTTTTCATTGTATTTTCTAAGGGCATAAATTTATGATAGGCGATTAAACTTTTTTTAACTGTTATAGTCTTAACAACATATTAACAATAAAAAAAGTAATCATGAATTATTCAAATCACCAACTCAGCAAAGTCATTAAGAATGGAAATAGAAAAACTTTCTATATTAAACAAAAAGCAATTCTATGTCTTATTCTTTTAAGTTTAGTTTTTAGCTCATGCAGCAATAGTGATGAGGTTATAGAAACAGAAGACGTCGCACAAGACACAACAGAAGTACAGCGTTCTGCTGAGATTGACCAAATAGATAATATTTTAGGGGATTTAGTAATAGATGCCTATGAAGAGCAAGAATCAATAGCAGATAGAAGGGGTACTACTGCAGATAGTTCTAATGATGCATTTTATGCAAAAGATATTCCTGAGTGTGTTACAATCACTGTAGTAGCTCAACAAAATTATAGAGAGGTAACACTAGACTTTGGTACTGAAGGTTGTATAGTAAATGAACATCTCATTCAAGGAGAAATTGTTTTTGATTATACAAGAGATACCGAAGCACAAGAAATTATGATAAATTATAGTTTAGTAGATTTTTATTTTGATGGTAAAAATGTTATTGCAAACCGTTCTATTTTAAAAGAGCTAACTAACAATAATGGTAACCCTCAGTTTACGCACAATTTAAGTATTACTGTTGTTTGGCCAAATGGAGTGCAAGCTTCTAGAGAGGGTACGAGGGTAAGAGAATGGATTGAAGGATTTGATAGTGGTGTTTTTAGCGATAATGTATTTGAAATTACGGGTGATTGGACAGCGACTTTTGTTAATGGTAATACACACTCCTATGAAGTTTTAGTGCCTTTAAGAAGAGAGGTTGTTTGTGCTTATTTCGTTAGTGGCTCGTTTGATGTACAACGTACAAATTTTGGAGGTGTTTTTGATTTTGGAAATGGTAATTGTGATAACCAAGCTACTTTTACGTTTAACAATGGTACAGAAGTACCTATAACTTTAAATTAACGCGGTTTCATTTAGTTGAATGGAAAAAAAAGGCGAGCTATTTAGCTCGCCTTTTTTTATGCCCTTAATGGCTGATTCTTTATTAAATCAATATACTGATTAACTTTTTTCTTTAAATCCTTTCTATGGGTTATAAAATCTAAGAAACCATGCTCTAACAAGAATTCTGAAGTTTGGAAGCCTTCTGGCAATTCTTGTCCTGTTGTATCTCTTACCACTCTTGGTCCTGCAAAACCGATTAAAGCACCTGGTTCAGCAATATTAATGTCACCAAGCATAGCGAATGAAGCGGTAGTACCTCCTGTTGTTGGATCTGTACATAATGATATATAAGGTATACCAGCATCCGCAAGTTGTGCTAATTTAGCTGAGGTTTTTGCTAACTGCATTAAGGATAAAGCTGCTTCCATCATACGAGCTCCACCAGACTTACTAATAATCATAAATGGAGTCTTTTTCTTTAAAGCATAGTCTGCAGCTCTAGCGATTTTTTCACCAACGACACTTCCCATTGATCCGCCGATAAAGTTAAAATCCATGCATGCAATTACCAAATCTTCACCCATAGATTTTCCAACAGCTGTACGTACAGCGTCTTTAAGATTAGTTTTGGTTTGTGCCGTTTTTAAACGATCTGGATATTTCTTTGTGTCAACAAACTTAAGAGGATCCTTTGAAGTTAAATCTGTATCTAACTCTTTAAACTTATTGTCATCAAAAAGAATTTCAAAATACTCTTTACTGCCGATTCTTACATGGTAGCCATCTTCTGGACTAACGTAAAAATTTTGTTCAAGTTCTTTAGTGTCAATTATTTTTCCTGTTGGGGATTTGTACCAAAGTCCTTTGGGAGTGTCTTTCTTTTCTTCTGTTGTAGTTTGAATCCCTTTATCTTTTCTCTTAAACCAAGCCATATAAATTTGATTTTTAAACCCTTTGATAAAAAATCATAGGGTAGTTTTTAATCATAGATTTAAAAAGATTTCTATAATTAATGCTATTAGTTAGTTGAAGCAAAATTACTACTAATTAATTAAACTCAAAAGTAGTTGCTTCATGTTATTGATAAAATAAACAAACCTATCAAAACTAAAAATTAGCTCTGATAGGCTTGAAAATATGCAATACGTTATTATAACGTGTCTACATTATTTAAATCTTCAAATGCTTTTTTAAGACGTTCTACAAACGCTTGTTCTCCTTTTCTTAACCAAACTCTAGGGTCGTAGTATTTTTTGTTAGGAACATCGTCTCCTTCAGGATTACCAATTTGAGTTTGTAAGTAATCGTGATTGTCTTGTACATAATCTCTAACACCACTTAAGAAAGCCCATTGCATGTCGGTGTCAATATTCATTTTTATAACTCCATATCCAATGGCTTCTCTTATTTCTTCTACTGTAGAGCCAGAACCTCCATGAAAAACAAAGTCAATATGGTTATGACCTACATTGTATTTTTCGGTTATGTATTCTTGAGAGTTTTTTAAGATCTTTGGTGTTAATTTTACATTTCCTGGTTTATAAACACCATGAACGTTACCAAATGCAGCAGCAATAGTAAACTGATCACTAACCTTACTTAACTCTTCGTATGCGTAAGCAACTTCTTCTGGCTGCGTATATAATTTAGAAGCATCTACATCACTATTGTCTACACCATCTTCTTCACCACCTGTAATACCAAGTTCTATCTCTAGTGTCATGCCCACTTTGCTCATACGCGCTAGGTATTGTTTACAGATTTCAATATTTTCTTCTATAGGTTCTTCAGATAAATCAATCATATGAGAGCTATACAGAGGTTTTCCTGTTTCTTCAAAATGTTTTTCACTTGCATCTAATAAGCCATCAATCCAAGGCAATAATTTTTTTGCACAGTGGTCTGTATGTAAAATTACAGGAACACCATAGGCTTCAGCCATGTGGTGAACATGTTTAGCACCGGCAATTCCACCAGCAATAGCACCTTTTTGGTCTTCGTTTCCTAAACCTTTTCCTGCGTTAAATTGTGCGCCGCCATTAGAAAACTGAATGATTACCGGAGCGTTTAGTGCTTTAGCTGTTTCTAAAACACCATTTATAGTATTAGAACCAATAACATTTACTGCTGGTAAGGCAAATCCTTTTTCTTTAGCTAATTTAAAAATTTCCTGAACTTCTCTACCTGTTGCAACGCCAGGTTTGATATTATGACTCATTATATTATGATTGAAAATTAGATATCAAAAATACATAATTTTAGTCATTTTTTTGTGTGAATAATAAGAATAATGGCTATAAAATCTCGAAAACGATGTAGATGAATGAAGGCTTTTAAAAAGGATAATTTATACCAATGTTATACACGGCGTTTCTAAAATTATAATCTCTAAACCAACGATTACCTTCGCTTTGAGAAGGGTCGTAGGTCTTAAAACCAGTATCAAATCTAAGTACAAAGAAGTTAAAGTCGTAACGAAGTCCAAAACCAGAACCTACAGCAATATCCTCGAGAGAATTAAAGTTTGTAAACGTGGCTTTATCATCTTCAACATTATCTAATACATTCCATATGTTTCCTGCATCAACAAAAAGGGCGCCTTTAAAATTGCCAAACAGACTAAAGCGCTGCTCTGCACTAAGGTGTATTTTAAAATTAGCCTCGTTAAATTCGTTAGTAGTATTAGAACTTCCTGGCCCGAGGTTATAAGCGGTCCAGGCTCTATTATCGTTCGGTCCACCTGCAAAGAAACTTTTTGCAAATGGAATACTGTTAGAGTTACCGTAAGGAATTGCAATACCAGCATAACTACGAAATGCAAAAATGTTGTTTTTGCCTAAATCAAAATATTTAATGTAGTCTATCTCTGTTTTAAAATATTGAGAAAAAACGACACCAAAGACTTCATAATCTCCATTTTCATTTTTTGAGGCACCAAAAATTTCAGAAAGATTAGATAATAGATTACCAGCAAGCTCAACACGCCATCTAAAAATAGAAAAGTCGTTATCAAAAATACTAGTACGTCTATTTTTTTGATAATCAAAACTTGTAGAAAATATAAGGTTGTTCTCGGTTAAACGTTCTTTTCGTTCTTCGATATTATTTACAGTTTCAAAATCATCATCAGCTGAGGTTAAACTTGTGTTTCCATTAAGAACATCATTAATAAACTGATCGGCTTCTGTTGGGATGCTTAAGCTGTTATCTGATGGTATATAGCCAATGTTTTGAGCGATATTATTAAGTCTGTTATAAGAGTTTGTGTATACACCAAAATAATTACTGGTATTTAGGTTTTTTACAAATTGAACATTAAAGAGCTCTAGGGTGTTTGTTACCGTTCTGGATGGTAGCCAGTTATAACTCAATAGTCCTGATAAGGTTTGTTTGTCTAACCCAATATTCTGTTGGCTGGTTGTAGATATGTTTACAGACGTGCTTGGTGACATGTACTTAGGGATAATACTGTCGGTATTAAATGGTGTAAACAAACGAGGTATGGTAAGTCTTACGTTACCACCAAACTCATTAATATCAAAAAAACTGTCATCATCATCACTACCATCTTTTGAAGCACCAATAGCAGCAATACCACTTATTTCTAGGGTTTCTGCTCCCTTAAAAATATTTCGGATTTTTAGACCAGGTGTTACGGAAAAACCTATGGTTTGAATGTTGCTTTGAGAAACATCTACGTCTAAACTAAGGGCATATTTTTTTCTTGGTTCTAAAAATATGTTTGCGGTAAGTGTAGTGTCTTCAGAGTTTTCTACGTATTCAATACTTGGGTATCTAAACATTTGTAAGTCATTAAGATATCTTAAAGATCTGCTTCGAGCTAAATCGGTATAGATGTCACCTTTGCTTATAAAAACAGCATCGGTAAGTGCTTTGGGTCTAAATCTTAATTTATCCTTACTGTAAAGGTTATAGTTTTTGTAAACTGTGGTATCTGAAATCGCTTTATCACGATTGCTAAAATTATCATCTGTAAAAATATTAACCTCTTTTATTTTGTATATTTTAAAAGGTTCTACTCTAGAAGAGTCGTCTGATCTAATAACTCTGTTTGAAATAATAAGATCAGTATTAATTTTATGATTTGTGTCAATGGTATCTGTTTCAAATCTTATGTAATCTTGTCCAAAGTAATAGAAACCTTTATTTCTTAAGTAGGTGTTAATGCGCTCTCGTTCATCCTCATAATTTTTTTCATCGTATTGCTCGCCTTTTTTTAATAGTGTTGCTTTAACAAATCTAGGATAAAGTGAATCTATTAAGGGACTGCTGATAACTGGGGTTAACGAATCTAAAAAATATGGTTTGTTTTTGGTAACCTTATATGTTACTTGTGCCTTCTTATTACTGTCTTTTTCTACTTCAAAGGTTACCTCATTATCAAACCAACCTTTACTGAAGTAATACTTCTTTAAGTTATTTGCGGTCTTCTCTGTTTTTTCTTCGTTATAAATTGTAGGTGCTTCACCTGTACGTTTTAACCAACTGTTAAAGTTTTTTCTGGCCTCTATTTCTCTGTCAAATTGTTTCTTAGATAGTAGTTTTGTTTTCCAGCGTACTTTTGAAGAATCACTTAATACTTTTGCCTGTAAAATAGAATCTATATTTGGTCTTGCTAAATTATAAACATGCAGCTTTAAAGGGAAACCTAATAAGCTATTCATGCCTGTGTTAGTTTTTTGAAGAATGATATTGTTAACACGTTCTTCTTTATTAATCTTATCGTCTACAATAATGGTGTTTTTTGTAATTAAATGTTCATTAGATTTTACGCGTTTAACTACATCGCAAGAATTAAAAATTGCAATAAAAACCAGCAATAAAAAATAATGTAGTCTTTTAGAAAGTATAGATGCTATTGAAGGTAGAATTTGCAAGCTTTTTAATATATATTTTTTTGTTATTGGTTGCTACAAACAAAAATTAGTCCAAAAAAGGTTTACTTTGTATTTAATCTAAGCAAATGTAAAGACATTTTAATGGTTACAAAGCAAGAAATAAAGTTAATTAAAAGTTTAAATCAAAAAAAATACAGACAACAGTTAGGGCTTTTTACTGTTGAAGGTATAAAAGGAATTGAAGAATTTTTAAAATCAGATTTCAAACTTCATCGTTTATATACTACAAAACAGATTTTTGATGATTCAAAAGGTGATGTTGTAGATATTTCTGAAAACGAATTAAAAAAGATAACAGCTTTAAAGAATCCTAACACAGCTCTAGCTATTTTTGAAATTCCAAAATCAGATAAAGTAGAAGATGATAACTTAATTGTAGCTTTGGATGACGTAAGAGACCCAGGGAATTTAGGAACAATTATTAGGCTTTGTGATTGGTATGGTGTTAAGGATTTGGTTTGTAGCCAAAACACGGTTGATTGCTATAACTCTAAGGTAGTTCAGGCAACGATGGGCTCGTTAACAAGAGTTAATATTAGTTATCTTAACCTTTCTGAATTTATATCAAGTTATAAAGATGATGTTTTTGGGACCTATATGAATGGTGAAAACCTTTACAATGCAGATTTGCCAAATAAAGGAGTTATCGTTTTGGGTAATGAAGCTAATGGTATTTCAGATAAAATATCGTCTATAATAGATCGAAAAATAACCATTCCTCAATTTGGGAAAAGTAAGGATACAGAGAGTCTAAACGTTGCAAACGCAACAGCGATTGTGCTAAGCGAATTTAGAAGACGAACTATTGAAATGTAAAGTTTATAAAGATACCTCTGGTTTGCATTTTAGCAACATTACCAGTCCATGGGCTATTAGGATCGGTATCTCTAATAATTTCATCGTTTATAGCAAAAACTCCACGAATTGAAGGGGTAAATTTAAAATACAGCAGGTATAAGTCTATACCAAAACCAATCTCGTAGAAGTAAGTGTTTTTCTTCATTCTAAATTCTCCCGAACTATTGTCGTCTGGATTGTCCTGATTGCTCGAAAGGTTTAATGCTGTAGAAAAACCACCAATTAGAAAAGGTTTAAAATTGTTTATTCTTTTAGTTGAAACTTTTAAGAGTAACGGAATATGAATGTATGTAGATTTTACCTCTCTCAATAAATCAGAATCATTGTATTCAGTACCAGTAAAATAGCTTTCATTGTACATTAAGTTTCGGGTTGTAAAAAATACTCCAGGCTCTAATCTTAAGTTCATGTAATCGTTAATACGCATGTCTCCAATAAGACCTAGGTGAAATCCAAATGTATTGTCAACTAAAATATCATCAAGGTTTTCTTCATATTCAAACTTAAAATCGTACTGATTAAAACCTAAAAAGTAACCCCAAGACAAAAACTTCTGATCCAAGTTGTCAATATTATTAGCTACCTTCTCTTTAGTAAATAATTGTGCAGTCGCAGATTGAGCTGCTATTAAGAATGTTAAGAAAACAAAGATTTTCTTCATAATTATGCTTTAGATGCTGTGTATATAGTTGCCACACCCATAGTTTGTGGTTTATCTTCGACATTTATAAACCCAATTTTTCTCAAAATATTGTTTAATTCTTCACCATAAGGAAAAACAGAAGCCGATTCGCTAAGGTAATTGTAAGCTATTTTGTCTTTTGAAAATAATTTGCCGATAGTAGGTAAAATAAACTTTGAATAAATTTTGTAGCCAAACTTGTAAATTGGGTTGGTTGGCACCGAAGTTTCTAAAATAACAAAAATTCCGTTAGGCTTTAAAACTCTTAAAATTTCTGATAGTCCTTTTTCTAGATTTTCAAAATTCCTAACGCCAAATGCTACGGTTATAGCATCAAAGGTATTGTTTTCAAAAGGTAAGTTTTCAGAGTCGCCAATAACCATAGAGATAATATTCTCTAATTTTTTAGATGCTATTTTTTTTCGGCCAACCTCTAGCATGCCATTGCTAATGTCTAAACCAATAATTTCTTTGGCATTGGTAGCGGCTAAGTTAATGGCTAAGTCACCAGTGCCTGTTGCAATATCCAAAATATTTTCAGGCTGTTTATTGCCAACGATTTTTACGACTTTGTTTCGCCATTTTACGTCAATACCAAAAGAAATCACTCGATTTAGTCCATCGTATTCGTTCGAAATGGTATCAAACATTTCGGTAACCTGCTCTTTTTTAGAAGCGTTACTATTTTTGTACGGTTTAACTTTTTCAGCCATTAAAAAATTTTTGGCAAAAATACGTGAAATTTTTTGTTTGAATATTCACAATTCATTAATCACAAATGAAAATTTTTCAGAAATGTTAATAGTTAGTCCTCTCTTTTAAGTTTAAAGGATTGAAACACGTTAACTTGTTACTTCTTACTATATTTGTATGTTTATTTTGAATAAAATTTTAGATGAAAATAATTATCGCAGGTGCTGGAGAGGTAGGATTTCATTTGGCAAAATTATTATCCTATGAGTCGCAAGAGATCACTCTTATAGATACAAAAAAGGATAATTTAACCTATGCAGGTGAGCACCTTGATATAAAAACTATAAAAGGCGATGCTACATCAATTGCTATCTTAAGAGAAGCACGTATTGAGTCTGTAGAATTGTTTATTGCTGTAACATCTTCTGAAACTACAAATATTACGGCATGTGTATTGGCTAAGCAGTTAGGTGCTCAACGTACAATAGCAAGGATTTCTAATACTGAGTTTATAGAGCAGAAGGATGCCATTGGTTTCTCCCAATTTGGGATAGATGAGTTAATTTCTCCAGAATCATTAGCAGCTTCAGAAATTGAATTATTATTAAACCAATATGGGTTTAATGATACTTATGAGTTTGAAGGAGGTGCATTAACCATGCTTGGGTTAAGACTTTCTAGAACGGCAAAATTTGTAGGAAAGACTGTAAAAGAGGCGGCAGAGTTATATTCAGAATTACATTTTATTCCTATTGCAATTCAACGTTATGGAACACAGTATACTATTATACCTCGAGGTGATACACAATTTAAAGAAGGAGATAAGGTTGTTTTTATGACTTCTGAAGGTGGTGATGCCGAATTGTTTCAACTCTCTGGTAAAGCAAAAACAGACATTAAGAATGTAATGATTCTTGGAGGAAGTAAAATCGGTTATAAAACAGCGAGGGATCTTTGCAAAAGCAAGTTTAATGTAAAACTTGTAGAGAGCAAAAAACCATTGGCAGAAGATTTAGCAGATAGATTGCCAAACGCTTTAATAATCTGTGGTGATGGTAGAAATGTAGAGATTTTAGATGAAGAAAATATTAACGACATGGATGCTTTTATTTCTGTTACTGGTAATTCTGAAACTAATATCATGTCTTGCTTATTGGCAAAATCTAAAGGTGTTAAAAAAACAATTGCTTTAGTAGAAAACATGGACTACTATCAGTTATCGCAATCTATCGGTATAGATACGTTAATTAATAAAAAACTATTAGCGGCAAATAATATCTTTAGATATATGAGAAAAGGTGAGGTTGTTGCCATGACCAAGCTTACTAATATGAATGCTGAGTTGTTAGAATTTGTGGTAAAACCTAACTCTAAGATTACAAATAGAATAATAAAAGACTTAAATTTCCCTAGGTCTGCTATATTTGGAGGTGTAATTAGAGATGGTGAAGGTATGATTCCGTTAGGAAGCTTTAAGATTGAAGCTGGCGACAGAGTCGTTGTGTGCTGTTTACCACGATCAATCTCTGAGGTAGAAGCCTTTTTCTCGTAAAAACATTATGTCTAGAATACGACTTAACTATAAGATCATTTTTCACTTTTTTGGACTGCTTTTGCTTTTCAATGGTGGCTTTATGATGCTTGCCACTCTAATCAGTCTTATATACAAAGACGGAGTAACCTTAAATCTGTTCTTAGCAAGTTTATCTACTTTGCTTTTAGGTGGTGTGGCCATGTATGGCACCAAGAATCATAGTAAAGAAATGAACAAGCGAGAAGGTTACATTGTAGTGGCCTTTGGTTGGATAGTGATGTCGCTTACTGGTACTTTACCATATATGGCAACAGAGTCTATACCAACTTTTACAGAGGCTTTTTTTGAAACTATTTCTGGTTATACCACAACAGGTGCTAGTATTCTAAATGATATAGAGATACTGCCCGAAGGTGTTTTGTTTTGGAGAAGCATGACGCACTGGATTGGTGGTATGGGTATAATAGTACTAGCTATTGCAATTCTTCCATTGTTAGGCGTAGGAGGTATGCAGCTTTTTGCTGCTGAAGCACCAGGTCCAGGAGGTGATAAGTTGCATCCAAGAATTACAGATACCGCAAAACGATTATGGCTAATCTATTTTGGATATACAGTAGCAGAAACAATTCTATTACAGGTTGCAGGTATGTCGTTTTTTGATGCCATTAATCATGCGCTCAGTACATTATCAACTGGTGGTTTTTCAACCAAAAATGCTAGTGTAGCCTATTGGAATGATAACCCAGCAATTCAATACATCATTATTTTCTTTATGTTCTTAGCAGGTACCAATTTTGTATTGAGTTATTACCTTTTTAAGGGTAAGGTTTCTAAAATTATTCAAGATGATGAGTTTAAATTATACTTTAAATTTATTGCCATCTTTACTATTATTGCTGCTTCTTTAATTTATTTTAGAGCAGATATTTCAAAATCTACAATAGCACATCCAATGGTTTTTGGTGAAGCCGAAAGCGCTATAAGACATGCCTTATTCCAAGTGTTAACGGTAATAACAACTACGGGTTTTGTTTCTGCTGATTATACCATGTGGACACCATTTTTAACAGTCTTTTTCTTTGGTTTAATGTTCTTAGGAGGTTCTGCGGGAAGTACTTCTGGTGGTGTAAAGGTGGTAAGACATTTGATTTTAATAAAAAACGGGTTCTTGGAATTTAAGCGTTCATTGCATCCTAATGCTATTTTGCCAGTTCGCTACAATACTAAATCAATTTCTAAAGATATTGTATTTAATGTGCTGGGATTCTTTATATTGTATATGTTATCCTTTATTATCGGAGCTTTGGTTTTCTCCATGTTTCAAATGGATTTTGAATCGGCCATAGGTTTATCAGCTTCAAGTTTAGGTAACGTAGGACCTGCACTCGGTGATTTTGGACCAGTAAATAATTATGCTGCATTACCACCTTTAGGGAAATGGTGGGCTTCTTTTTTAATGCTAATAGGTCGATTAGAATTGTTTACTGTACTCATAATAATGACACCTTTTTTCTGGCGAAATAGATAAAAATTAAAATTTTTTTAATTTTTTTAGAATTTACCTAGCCTATAATTTTACTGCTATTTTTTGAGTTTTATGTTCTAAAAATCAGACTGTTGTTGTAACACTGTTTGTAACATTTTTATTTGTGTTGCGTCATATTTGCGTAACCAATTAAAAATTATCAATCATGGAATTAGTATTAAATCAAGAATTAGAATCTGTACCAGAACCCATTGCGGTATCTCATTACACAACAAACGGTTTGTTAAATTCTAATTACAAATCTGTAGTGAAGCACAACTTTAGCAAGTCTACAACAAAATCTGTTTTCGGAATTAGACAGCGTATTAAGTCTTCACAATTAGATAAAGTAGACCACGTTGCAGCCATATTAAAATTGTCTGTATTCGCTATAGCTTTAATCGCTATTTTCTAAAATATTAATCTCACTTTCTGAACTCTAAATGGCATTTAATGTCTTTTAGCATTACGATTAAAAGCGTTAAAATGACTCTTTTATGTAAATATTATTTAACCAAATTTTAAAATATAATTATGATGGGTTTTGGTGGGTCTGTACAGGCAATGATAACTACTCTTAAGAACAATGAAAAGATGCGTTCTAAGAGGAGTAATTTCAAGAGAACAATACATAGTTCTGGATATAGCAAACAAAAACCAGAGTATGATTTTCCTGAGGCTACACCACAAATACTTAATGAGATAAAAGAAAGAATACAAAGAGAACGTAAGAGACGAACTTTTAAAGTTGTTGCTTTAACAATTATCTTGTTTTTAGGATTAGCTTATTTAGTTTATGTAGAATTAAAATAATGCTCATTATGCCTCTAGCAGAATCAATGATAAGCTCTCTTAAGAGTAATAAAAGTGTTATGCTTGATAAGTCTAAACGCTTTAGAAAAAGGCTTTGTGGTTATAATAAAAATCGAAAAGGGAATTTTGATTTTCCAGAAGCAACACCAGAAATACTGCTTAAAATAAGGAAGAAGTTAAAGAGAGAACAACAAATACTATGGTTAAAAATTAGTATTGTCTCCATTATAATAATAACGCCTTTGGTTTGGATGCTATTGGCATCATAAAAAAAGCTATAATTCATCATTAAGAATTATAGCTTTTTTAAAACGTTATTGGTAAGGTTTAGCTTAAAGCTTCCTTAATTCTTTTAATAGCTTCTACAATTTGTTCTTGAGAAGCTGCATAAGAAATACG
Organism: Winogradskyella sp.; assembly: GCA_002722255.1. Taxonomy (GTDB): domain Bacteria; phylum Bacteroidota; class Bacteroidia; order Flavobacteriales; family Flavobacteriaceae; genus Winogradskyella; species Winogradskyella poriferorum. The sequence continues at coordinate 153,279 of PBLD01000010.1, forward strand.
TATACAGTCAGGGTTTCCAAAAGCTTCACCAGTTACTGTGGCTACAAGCGCTTCTTCTAATAAGAATAAAGACATGTCTGTTGCGTTATTTATGGTCTTTCCTTTTACGGTTTTTCCAAAATAAGCAGATACGTTAGGAAATACATAAAAAGCACCTTCAGGTTCATTGGTTTTAAAACCATCAATACCATCAAGCAGTCCTAGGATTAACTTACGACGTTCTTTAAACTCATCGATCATATACTTTATGCGTGATGGATCAGCTTCTAAAGCAGAAATGACAGCACGCTGAGCAATACAATTTGCACCACTTGTTACCTGACCTTGCATTTTGTTACAAGCTCTGGCAATCCAGTCTGGTGCACCAATATAACCGATTCTCCAACCAGTCATAGCAAAGGCTTTAGAAACACCATTTATGGTTATCGTTCTGTCGTACATATCTTCAAACTGAGCCATGCTATGGTGTCCACCAATAAAATTAATGTGCTCATAGATTTCGTCAGAAGCTACGTATACGTTTGGATATTTTTGTAATACATCTGCAATAGCTCTTAACTCTTCTTCACTATATACAGAACCACTTGGGTTGCAAGGCGAACTGTACCAAAGCATTTTTGTTTTTGGAGTTATAGCAGCTTCAAGTTGCTCTGCAGTCATTTTAAAGTCGTTAGAAATGTCTGTTTTTACTTCAACAGGAACACCTCCATTAAGCTTTACAATATCAGCATAACTTACCCAATAAGGACATGGTAAAATAACTTCATCACCATCATTCAGCATTACCGAAGCAATGTTAAATAATGATTGCTTAGCACCTGTAGAGACTACTATTTGAGATCTTGAATAGTCCAGCCCATTATCGCGCTTAAATTTTGTAATAATTGCATCTTTAAGCTCTACATAGCCATCAACAGGTGTGTAGCTATTGTAGTTATCGTTAACAGCTTTTATTGCTGCCTCCTTTACAAAATCTGGTGTGTTAAAATCTGGTTCTCCCAGACTTAATCCAATAATATCTTTACCCTCTGCTCTTAGTTCTCTGGCTTTTGCAGCCATAGCTAGGGTTGCTGAAGTCGATAGATTGTTAATTCTATCAGAAAGTTGGTTCATGTGTTAGTTATAATAGAATTATGCTTGCATTGCTGGTCGCGTTCCCATTTCTTTCAAAAATCTAAAATGCGCAGCAATTGCTTTTCTTGTGGTTTCGTATTCTTTATAAGGTAAATTAAACTCTTTAGCAGTATCCTTTACAATTTTAGCAATTTTTCCATAGTGTATATGACTTATGTTTGGAAAAATGTGATGCTCTACCTGATGATTTAAGCCACCAGTATACCAATTTACTAACCAGTTTTTAGCTCCAAAGTTAACAGTAGTTTTAAGCTGATGAATTGCCCAAGTATTTTTCATTGTACCATCTTTTTCTGGCATTGGCATTTCAGCTTCATCCATAACATGTGCTAATTGAAAAACAACACTCAATATAAGGCCAGCAACATAGTGCATAATAAAAAAGCCAATTAAAACTTCGTACCATGCTAAATCAGTTAATAGAATCGGTAAAACAATCCACATAGCAACATAAACCAATTTAGAGATTACCAGTTTACTCCAATTAACGATTGGATTAGGGAACTTACCATAAGATAACTTGCGCTTCATGTAGCGTTTCATTTGCTGAAAATCAGTGGTAATTGCCCAATTTATTGTTAATAAGCCATAAAGGAAAATAGAATAGTAATGTTGAAACTTGTGGTGCTTACGCCATTCAGCATGTTCTGAGAATCTAAGAATTCTTCCTGCCTCTAAGTCTTCATCATGACCATGAATATTTGTATAAGTATGATGAAGCACATTATGCTGTACTTGCCAGTTATAAACATTTCCTGCTAAGATATAAATGCTACTTCCCATTAAACGGTTTACCCATTCTTTGTTAGAGAAAGCACCATGGTTGCCATCATGCATTACATTCATACCAACTCCTGCCATACCAATACCCATAACAACGGTTAGTAGTAATTGAGCCCAAGTAGGAATATCTAAAGTGATAAGTAAAAAATAAGGGGTTAAAAAAATCGCAAACATAACAATGGTTTTTAGCCATAATTGCCAGTTTCCTGTTCTTTTAATGTCGTTTTCTTTAAAGTAGTTGTTAACACGTTTATTCAAAGTTCTAAAGAACTTAGCCGAGTCAACACGAGAGAATGATAAGGTTTGTTGAGCCATAAATCAATTTTTTTTCTTTTCATCTATAACGAAAAGGGATTGTATTCATTATAAGTTGACAAAGATAATTAATAAATAAAATGAAGCCTTATGCTAAGGTGTTAATTTATGCACACTAAAATAGTTATTTTTGCACAAATTAAAATTGATGGATTTAATTCTTAAGTATTTTCCTGATTTAACTGAACATCAGATTGAACAATTCTCAGCATTAGAAGCATTATATAAAGATTGGAATTCTAAGATTAATGTGGTGTCTCGTAAGGATATAGATGAGCTGTATCTAAGGCATGTTCTGCATTCGCTTGGTATTGCTAAGGTAATTAAGTTTACAGATGGTTCCTCAATCTTAGATGTTGGTACTGGAGGTGGTTTTCCTGGTGTGCCTTTGGCTATTATGTTTCCTAATTGTCAGTTTCATTTAGTAGATAGTATTAATAAAAAATTGAAAGTTATTAACGCAGTTAGCGAAGCTCTTGGTTTAACTAATATAAGAACAACTCATAGCAGAGTAGAGGTAATTAAAGAAACCTACGATTTTATTGTTAGTAGAGCTGTAACGGCAATGCCAGAATTTACAAAATGGGTGAAGGGTAAAACTGCTAAAAAGCAACGAAATGAATTAAAAAACGGTATTCTATACTTAAAAGGAGGTGATTTAACCGAAGAGTTAAAACAATACACAACAGTTAAAGCTTATCTCTTATCAGATTATTTTGAAGAAGATTTCTTTGAAACTAAAAAAGTAATTCATTTACCGCTTAAGCATAAGTAAATAAAGAGGCTGTCTAAAAAGTCAGTGTTTTGTCAATCTGAACTGGTTTCAGATTCTAAAACAAACTAAAAATCTGCTTATTAAGATTCTGAAATAAATTCAGAATGACAGATTTTTAGACTTTTTAGACAGCCTCTTTTTTTATGCAACAATTAGATTAATTAGCAACAAACTTAGTTGTAAAGCTAGTATTGTTTTCTGAGATTACATTCAATATGTAAAATCCAGAAGCTAGATTTACGGGAATTGTAGTTCTGCTATTTAATACTATTGAAGTATTGTAAACTACCTTACCTGAAACATCAACAATTTGTATGGATGCATTAGATTCAGTATTTGAAAGAAGTACTAATTCATTTTTTACAGGATTGCTTTCAAGTCGAAACGAAATCACTTTATTGTCGGTACTACTTAATGGAGGGGTTAAGATTTCAGTTAATGCAAAATTAACATTGTTCTCTGTCAATTGAGTGTGAGGCTCGTTGTCGTTTGGTAAAAATGTATTATCAAAAGGTGTGATGTTTGTTGTTCCTCTACTAGCTAAATTGATATCATGATGCCAATCTATTTCATCATCTGTAATTTCTAAAGCCAATCCACTTACAGAAGGAATAAAACTAAATTTATCTATTTGCAAAGCGCTTACAAAATCGCCAGCAGTACCACCACCAGAGGCTATGTCTCCGGTTAAAGCTGCCAAATCAAAAAGTCCTCCTGGTGCAGAATCTACACCATCGGAATATGAAAATGATTGACTACTGGCTTCAGAGCCTTCCACTTCAAAACCAAAAATAGAGATGCCAATATCACTTACTAAAGACGTCATGTTTGCAGCTGGTGTAAGGTTTATTTCTACATTAACAGTTGCTGTAAAGCTACCAGCAGGAACATTAAAGCTATCATCAATAACAGTGTAATTATTAGTAACTGTTGGTCCGCTGTTACCCATTGCAAAATAAGAACTACCAATACCACTTCCATTAATTATGGCTACGTTTCTTGTGTTTTCAGGAAATCCTGAAGTATTAAAACTATTGATATTACTTTCAAATTGAGTTCTAAAAGGATGAGGTTGAGGTAACGTAATTGAAGGGTCAAAATTCACAGGGCTTCCAGATTGAAGATGTGCTTCAAAATGATCAACCAGTAATTGTCTTGCGGCCGGAGATTTTAAAAACGAATCTATAAGAGGTTGTACTTCGGCAATTGGTTGTGTGCCATTGTAAGCAAGAAAATTCAATTGGTGTTGCAAGCCAATTGGAACATTAGCGCCATGATGCGGAGAGTCAAAAGACATATATAGTCTTGTGTCTGCATCCATTACGTTAGCTTCCATATAATTTAAAGCATAGCGCGATATTAATCCACCCATACTTGGACCAATAATTACATTTTGCTCAGGGTTAGTAGCTCCAGCCTTCGATGTATTTACGATATCCAAAAGTTCTACTAATAACATAGCGTTTCGCTCTATAAAATCAGTCCCACCATCTATTGTTGCTCCATCAGCAGCTCTTACATAAACAGGAAAGTTTAAGATAATAACATCAAAACCTTCTGCTCTTACTAAGTCTGCTAAGTTTTGTGAACCAGAGCTGCCAGTAAAATCTAATAAACTGTATAATCCAGCAATGTCTCTAGAGTCACCTGGATCAAAGCCATCTACGACAATGATTGGTTTGTCTAGCACATTATCAGAACTTAAAAACATTTGGTACTCTCCTTCACCAGGATAATTGGTTGCTTCACCATAAGATGATAAATCTGGTGTTACACTAGATGTGAATGATATTTGGGCTAAAAGTAATGAGGGAATAATCGAAAAGATTAAAATGTAGAATTTCTTCATATTGAGGGAGTTTTTGGTTTTAGACTCAAAAGATAGTGGTTTTAAAAAGGCAACAGTTATATTTTCTATGAAGCGCAAAAAAAATCCTTAAAAGCATTATGCTTTTAAGGATTTGTAATTCAGTTTGTTATACTGGTTATCCTAAGAAAGGGTATCTGTAATCTGTTGGAGTTACAAATGTTTCTTTTATTAATCTTGGAGACACCCAACGTAATAAGTTTTGAGCACTACCTGCTTTGTCATTTGTTCCAGAAGCTCTGGCACCACCAAATGGCTGCTGACCAACAACAGCTCCTGTAGGTTTGTCATTAATATAGAAGTTTCCGGCAGCGTTTTGTAACGCTTTTGTAGCTTCTTCAACAGCGTATCTGTCGGTAGATAGAATAGCACCAGTTAGAGCGTATTCGCTTGTTTCGTCAACAAGTTTTAAAGTTTCTGAATAAGCATCATCTTCGTATACATAGATTGTAATTACTGGGCCAAATAACTCAGTACACATTGTTGTGTATTTAGGATTTGTAGTTACAATAACTGTTGGTTCTATAAAGTAACCTTTAGATTTATCGTAATTTCCACCAGCAATAATTTCAGCATCACTATCAGTTTTTGCTTGGTCTATATATTTAGCTAATTTATCAAATGAACCTTCATGGATTACTGCAGTGATAAAGTTGCTCATATCTTCAGGAGAACCCATTTTGAATGAAGCAAGATCTTCTAAAACATAGTTTTTAACATCTGCCCAAATACCTTTTGGAATGTATGCTCTAGATGCAGCACTACATTTTTGACCTTGGAATTCAAAAGCACCACGAGAAATAGCTGTTGCTACTTGCTTAGCATTAGCAGATTTGTGAGCTACGATGAAATCTTTTCCGCCTGTTTCTCCAACAATTCTTGGATATGTTTTGTAATTGTGAATGTTTTCACCAATTTGTTTCCAAAGTTCTTTAAATATAAATGTAGAACCTGTGAAGTGTAAACCAGAAAAATCCGGACTAGCTAAAACAGTATTGGTAATCATTACAGGATCTCCAAATACAACATTAATTACACCATCTGGTACACCTGCTTCTTTAAAGACATCCATAATTACTTTAGCAGAATATACTTGACTATCACTTGGTTTCCAAACTACTACATTACCCATTAATGCCATGCAAGCAGGTAAGTTACCAGCAATTGCAGTAAAGTTAAAAGGTGTTACAGCATAAGTAAAACCTTCAAGCGGACGATACTCAACACGGTTCCAAGCATCGCTGGTGCTTTCTGGTTGCTCCATGTAGATGTCAGTCATAAACTGAACGTTAAAACGTAAAAAGTCTATAAGCTCACATGCAGAATCAATCTCTGCCTGGTGGATTGTTTTAGACTGTGCAATCATAGTTGCAGCATTAATTTTTGCTCTGTAAGGACCAGCAATTAATTCTGCAGCTTTAAGAAAAATACCAGCACGTTGTTCCCAAGGTAATTGAGACCAAGTCTTACGAGCCTCTAATGCTGTAGCAATAGCTTCCTCAACATGAGATTGCTCTGCCACATGGTATTCGCCAACGATGTGTTGGTGATCGTGAGGAGGAGACATGGTTCTGGTGTTTCCAGTTTTTATATCTTTTCCATTAATATATAAAGGGACTTCTACTTTGCTGTTAAACATAGCTTTGTAAGTTTCGGCTACAGCGTTGCGCTCTGGTGAACCTGGTGCATAAGACTTTACGGGCTCATTAACCGCTACAGGTACATTAAAGAATCCTTTTGACATAATATGATTGTTTTTGTTTAAATTTTGAAAGTGCAAAGGTACAATTTTTAAAGTAGAAAGTTGGTTTCAAACGTTATAGTTCTGTGAAACTTAAAAGCAGAATTTTTTGTAAGTTGCTGTCTAAATTATCAACAAAGAAGCATGTTGAAAAATGATGCCTTTATTTTAACCCTTGCTTATCCTGAAACCATTGTGTCTCATGCAGACGAATGGTATTCTAAGTATTTAAAATACCTTTCAATCGGAAATAAAAATCATGTCAGAGCTGGGCATGCAGCTATGGTTTTAATTCATAAGGAAACAGGTGTTTTAGAATATCATGATTTTGGAAGATACATTACCTCAGAACCCAATGGACGAGTAAGAGGACGAGAGACTGACTTTGAGTTACACTTTCCCATTAAAGCAAAAGTTGAAGGTGATACAATTAAAAACTTAGATGAAATTCTTGAGTTTTTAGCTGTCAACCCAAAATTGACGCATGGTGATGGTCATTTGTATGCATCGGTTTGTAATGCCGTGAATTATGAGTCAGCCCGAAATCATATTGATACCATGCAAGCTAAAGGCTTTATTAGGTACGCGGCTTTTATAAAAGAGGCTTGTAATTGTGCTAGGTTTGTAACTGATGCATTAATAGCAGGTGTTTTAGATGTGAAAATTAAGAGACAACTACTGCGATCTAAATGGTTCACGCCAAGTACCATTGGCAACGTTGTTATTGCAGATACCGAAGATTTTGTCTATTTGGTAAATGAAAAAGGTGTTATATCTGAATTTAAATCTACAGTTAGTAGAGAAAATAGAAGGTTGTTTTTAGATAGGCTTAAAGGCTATAATCCAAGCTTAGTTGGAACGCTAAAACCGAAACATAATGAGGTTAAGGAAGAACATGCACAATGGTTGAGTGGTATTGCTGCAGGTGCCTGGTTTGAATTACACGATTTAGGACACGATTCTGAGTTTCGTTTTAGAAGGATTTCACCTTATGGGAATATGGACTGTAATGGCATTTACAAAGTGAATGATGATAGCTTTGATATTTCTAAGGACTATCAGTTTATTCATTACTCTAATTGTTTGTTTTTTAATGTGGAACAAGAAGGTAAAGTGTATAGATTTAATCTTCTAAAAAATTATATTTCAGATTTAGTATAATCGAAACCTAATTAAGTGCAAAAGGAGCACTCAATTTAAAAGAAGGAATATATACTTTAAACTTACTAGCTTTTGTAAAGTTTACCATATTATAATGGCCTTGCATAGCGCCAAAAGGAGAGGTTAGCAGGCAACCAGAATTATAAGTGTGCTTTTCGCCAGGTTTAAGAACAGGTTTTTTTCCAATAACACCTTCACCTTCAATAATCTCTTCGTTATTAAGGGCGTCAAGGATTTTCCAATGGCGAGAATGTAACTGAACAGAATCTTTACTTTGGTTTTCAATAGTTACCTTATAACCAAAAGCAAAATGCACTTTATAATTTTTATAAAAAGTGCCTTCAAAATTGGTTTCGACTGAAATTTTAATACCGCTTGTAACTTGTTGTACCATAGATTTTTTGAGCGTTGTACTTGCTAAAATAATATAAAATTTTAATCAAGTCGTAAATTTTAAGTTAAGTCGTAGGTATTTTTAACATTTTTTCGTCTACATAGGCCTCTAAAGTTCTAAAAAAGGCTAAAATGTCTGCTTTTTCCAAGACACTATTTATAGTTACCATGCGTACAAATTGTTCGTTTTTATAGGAGCCAAAACCTACCATAAGTTTAGCGTCTTCGTATAGCGCAGTACATAATTCTTTTGGGTCTATATCTTTATAGTTAAAGCAAACTGAAATAGAATCATCAAAGCTGTAAAGTTTATAATCATTATTTTGTTTGATGTAATCTCTCGCGACTTCAGCCATTTCAAACTGCTTGTCAACAATTTTCTCTAATCCTTTGGTGCCAACGGATTTCCATAGTGTCCATATTTTAAAGGCATCATTACGTCGGCCACATTGCATAGAGGTTTTGCCTAGGTTAAAGTCATCTCCATCGGTTTGGTATAAATAATCGGCTTCGTTAGAAAATGAATGGTGCAGTTGTTCAGGATGTTTTGTGACAATAATAGAGCAGCTTAAAGGTGTGCCAAGCATTTTGTGCGCGTTAACACTAAACGAATCGGAATGTTCAAGACCATTTATTAAATGCTTGTACTTTTTGCTAAAAATAACACTGCCACAATATGCGCCATCAACATGAAGCCAAAGGTTGTATTTTTTGCATATAGGACTTAATGTTGAAATATCGTCAAAAGCACCCAAAACAGTTGTGCCTGCAGTAGCATTTACAAAGAAAGGTATGTGGTTGTTTTTGAGGTCTTCCTTAATTAAAGTTTCTAAATGACTGGCGAGCATCTCGCCTTTATCGTTGGTTTTAACAAGACGTACCTGCTCGCGTCCAATTCCAGTTAAGGCTGCATTTTTTGCTATGGAATAATGGGATTCAGCAGAGGTGTATACAATCATTTTCGTGGTAAGACCTTTTGCTCTAATGGACTCGTTTTTGGCATCTCTAGCCATAATAAGTGCCATCATATTACTCATAGAGCCACCTGGTGCAAAAGTACCATCGCTATTTTCTGGATATCCTGCTAGTTCAGAGATGTTTTTCAGAACTTGTTTTTCTATGCCAACTTGTGGTCCTGCTACCTTGTAAGTGTACATGCTGTTGTTGAGCATTACGGCTAATAAATCACCTAAAGTTGCTTTGCTGATTCTTCCACCAAAGAGTTGATTAAAAAAAGATTTTGAAGCTGTTTTGGGTGTGCTTTTTATGATGCTCTTTAGGTTGTTAATCAAAGCCTCATCAACCATACCTTCATCATCTAATGATAAGTCTAATGCATCATATAAATTAGACGTAGGAATTTGTTTGGCTACAGGTTGTTTATATTCTTCAGCCAATAACAGTTCAGCGAGTTCTATAAAAATATTGAGGTCTTTTTGCATTAGATTGATTTCAAAATTTTGCTTAGGCTAAATTTATTCCTATTTTTCGGTATTAAAGAATTATTTCTCTAAATATTGAATACACAGGAACATATTCATGTACTTATCAATGTGTTGTCGCATTCTTCTAAAGAAGATTACACAGGCCTTCTATTAAATTTTAATTTTCAGGATATAGACTTTTCTGAAATAGAAAATTGGAAAACCCATAGTTATACTAGAAACTGTTTTTATAAGGATGAGAATTTTGAGCTGATTTTAATTTGTTGGGATAAAGGACAAAAAACGGCTATTCACAATCATAATGGTGAAGAATGTTGGGTCTACCTATTAGAAGGTGAGTTAGAGGAAGATTTCTATGGGTTGGATGATTCTGGTCAATTAGAATATAAATCATCTCAGATTCTACGACCAAATGAAATCACTAAATCTGAAGGACATGATGGATTTCATAGATTAAGAAATAGTTCTAAAAGTAGAGCGTTAAGTCTTCATGTGTACGCGAAGCCAATAGCGCAAAGTCTTACTTTTGATGATGCTTTAGGAAAGTTGGTTGATAAAAATTTAAGATACGACACTTTTAAGAGTTTTGTGTCTATAGGGCTTTGAAGACAAAAATTATAAATATAATTTAAGAAGAAAATTCATATTAGTTTTTTTAATTGTTTCATCATTTGTAATTATCAAATTGCCACTAAACTCAAAGTTAACACAATCAAAATGGTCGCATTTTAAATCTGTATTTTCTTTAATAGAATTTTTGTCAATTTCTATGATAATATTGCCGATACAGGACTTTTCTATTTCAAAATACTCTAGTTTCTCGAGGTCCCAGAAAAACTCAAAACTACTGACCTTTGGTTTGTCACCAATAATTTCTGAAAAGCAATTATTAATTTTATTGTCTTTGGAGACATGTTTAATATCGATTTTTTGGTTGAAATCCCCATGAAAGAAAATATCTAAACTTTCATTAGAGCCTTCGACTGTACCCAATAAATTACCTTGATATTCACCATTATCTTTATCGTTAGTGTAGTTTACAAGAAACACATAATTCAAAAATCCAAATGAAATTAATATTATAATATTCTTCATCCTAATTAGAAATATCTACAGAGGTGGCTTCTCCGTAACCTATTAGTTTGTCGTATCTAGCTCCTAAGTCTCTATAGTAAACCAATACTTTGTAGTTGTTTTCTGTTTGCCAATAATCTCCACTTATGGCACCTTCGTCAAGTTCACCGGTTTCGCTGTCTACTACAACATACTTGTAATTGTAAAACCCTTGCTTTAATCTAAAATTTACTTCATATTCACCTTTTTCAGAATTGTATTCCATTTTGGTTAATGGTTCAATAGCAAAAGCATTAAAGTTACCATAAATATGAATGTCTTTTCCTGTTAATTCCTCTTGAATCAAAGAGAAGTGCACCATTGTATAATCGGCTTCAGTGTCAACGTCTGTTCGGTCTAATGCTGTTACTTGGAAGTTGCCATTTAAATCCGGGTTATAGGTGTAAGGTCTGCCAGCTCTGGGTGCATTTGGGTATAAGTAGCTTTGGTAAATATCCTTTAAATCAATAAACTGTACACCGACATTAGAGGTTCTTACGTCTTTGTTTTCAAACCATAAATATTCATTTCCTCCCCAAAAGGCTGATTCTGTGTCGTAGCGATAGATGAGTTCGTTACCAAGCGTGTATTGTGGTTTTAAATCTGATATAGATGTGTTTAGGTTGTTATTCTGAATAATAACAGTTTTAATAGTCTCAAGGGGATTGTTAAAATTTATGCTGTTTGTTGAAATTGTAAGATCAACGGATTGCTTTTCATCAATAACCTTTACATCTCTAGAGCGTTTAATGTTAACACCAACATTGACCAAGTCTTCATAGATCATAAACTTTCTGCTAAACATAAGCTCGTCATATTCGTCATAAATTGAGATCATATAGTTGCCGCTTTTTAATAATGCTCTGGTTTGAATATTGGGAATTTGCAATTTATAGTGCGAATACACTTGGTAAGTATTAAAAGAATTATAATATTCTAAAATACGTTGGTTGTCTAAGCCTCGCATATACTCAGCCTTCGCGAGTACTGAAGGAGTCCAATCAAAATTGAAGTGCTCAATAACGTAATAAAAATCTTCCTCATTGGCGTTTAGTGCATCAAATTCTAAAACTAGAGGTTCGCCTAATTTTAAAACAGGTAACTGGCCTTGTGTGGTGTTACTTTTAAAGGTAATTGTTTTAATAAAGTATGGAGGACTTACTTCTTCTGCCTGAGCAGTTAAACCTAACGGTAGTACTAACAAAAATAAAATATAATAGAAATTCTTTGAGATCATATGTTGTAATGTAGAAAGGTATAAAGATAATCAAATTCTATGCCTTAATACAGAAGTCTTATTTATAATCATTATAAATAGAAATGTTGGTGTTAAATTGAAAATATATTCCTCTTTAATTCTTAAATTTGCACGGATTTTTAGATAACTAATCTTTAACTTTATGTCAAAAGACATCAGAATAAAAAAAGGTTTAGATATAAAATTAGTTGGCGAAGCCGAGAAAACTATTGAGAATGCTATTGTTAGCAATTTCTATTATATCAGACCAGAAGATTTCCACAGTATTATTCCAAAGCTTGTTGCAAAAGAGGGCACACGTGTAAAAGCAGGTGAAACTTTGTTTTACAACAAGGATAATGAGGCAATGAAATTTGTTTCTCCAGTGTCTGGTGAAGTAACAGAAGTACAGCGTGGACCAAGACGTCGTATCGACGCAATAAAAATTACTGCAGATAAAGAGCAGACTTACTTAGATCATGGTAAGTTTGATATGTCAGCTGATGCCGACAAACTTAAAGCACATTTGTTAGCTTCAGGATGTTGGGCATTTATTAAACAACGTCCATATGATGTAGTTGCAAATGCTGATAGCACACCAAAGGGAATTTTTATCTCTGGTTATGCGAGTGCGCCTTTAGCTGCTGACTTAGATTATACGCTTGCAGGTAAGGAGGCAGAGCTTCAGGCTGCAGTAACAGCTTTATCAAAGCTTACTGAAGGACAAGTTCATGTTTCCGTAGGAAGCAACAACTCTCCTTTAGCAGGTTTAAATGATGTTACAGTTCATAAGGTTTCTGGGCCGCATCCATCAGGTAATGTAGGTACTTTAATTAATAAAGTTGATCCAATTAACAAAGGTGAAGTAGTCTGGACAGTAAATGCGCAAGATTTAGTAATTATCGGTGAATTATTATTAACAGGAAAGTTTAATGCAGAGCGTGTAGTTGCTCTTGCAGGTTCGTCTGTTAAGAAACCAAGATATTTTAGAACAAAAATTGGTTCTGAAGTTGCTACTATGGTATACGATAATGGAGTAGATAAAGATGGTAATGACAGAATTATCTCTGGAAATGTATTAACAGGCAAAAAAGTTGCACCAGATGGAGCTTTAGATTACTACAGTAATGTAATTACAGTAATTCCTGAAGGTGATGACTATGAATTCTTTGGATGGAATAAACCTGTGTTTAATAAGATTTCTACATCTAGAGCCTTAACGTTCTCATGGTTAAACCCTAAGAAAAAATACGACTTAGATACGAATACAAACGGAGAGCATCGTGCTTTTGTGGTAACAGGAAGTTACGAAGAAGTATTTCCTTTAGATATCTATCCAATGCAGATATTAAAAGCTTGTATGTATAGTGATTTAGATGAGATGGAAGCTTTAGGAATGTATGAGGTAGCACCAGAAGATTTTGCCTTAACAGAATTTATATGTGTGTCTAAACAACCACATCAAAAAATAATAAGAGAAGGATTAGACTTAATGCTTAAAGAGATAGGATAATGGGTTTAAAACAAAATTTACACAATTTTAAAGAGAAGAATAAGGATAAAAAGTGGCTGCCAGGATTTAATGCACTTTTCACCTTCTTATATATGCCAAATGAAACCACACACAATGGTACTCATATAAAAGCGGCAGATGATCTTAAGCGTACGATGAATACAGTAATCATGGCTTTAGTGCCATGTTTAATTTTTGGTATGTTTAATGCAGGTTACCAGCACTATCTGACTCAGGGATTAATAGAATCAGCAGATGGATTTTTAGGTGCATCTTTCTGGACTTGGGATAACTTTGTTATCGGTCTATGGAAAGTCTTACCACTTGTAATAGTGTCTTATGGAGTTGGTCTTGCAGTAGAATTTATATTTGCTATCATCAAAGGTCACGAGGTAGAAGAAGGTTACTTAGTAACAGGTATGCTTGTGCCATTAATTGTACCAGTAGATATTCCATTATGGATGTTAGCTGTAGCAGTTGTTTTTGGTGTTGTAATAGGTAAAGAAGTTTTTGGTGGTACAGGGATGAATATCCTTAACCCAGCATTAACAATAAGAGCATTTTTATTCTTTGCTTACCCAACATGGATGTCAGGTGATAAAGTGTGGATTCATGGTGCTGTAGAACGCGATCAAGCTATTGCGGCAGGACAAAATTTAGATGCTATCTCTGGTGAAACTATTTTAGGTACACTGGCTCAAAATAAAGAAGTAGGTTATAATGTGATGGATATGTTCTACGGAATTATTCCTGGTTCTGTAGGTGAGACTTCTACATTATTAATCTTGCTAGGTGCTTTATTCTTAATCTTTACAAAGATTGGAAGCTGGAGAATAATGTTGTCTTCAGTAATTGGTGCTTTAGTAATGGGATTAATTTTTAACGGAGTTGTTAGTTCTGGTTGGATTACTGAATCTAGTAAATTCTACGGACTAATGAGTACAGAGTTCTGGCACCATCTTCTAATTGGTGGATTTGCTTTTGGTACTGTATTTATGGCTACAGATCCTGTAACAGCATCTCAAACCACAAAGGGTAAATGGATCTATGGTTTCTTAGTAGGATTTATTTCTATAATGATCCGTGTATTTAACCCAGCTTACCCAGAAGGTGTAATGTTAGCAATATTATTAATGAACGTTTTTGCACCAACAATTGACCATTATGTGGTTCAAGGTAATGTGAAGAAAAGAATGAAACGTGTAAAAGTAAAAACAGCATAAAACATGGCAGTTAATACAGAAAAAAATTCGTACACAGTCATCTTTGCTATCGGAATGGTAGTTATAGTAGGTGTTATATTAGCAGGTTTGTTTAGTTGGACCAAGCCAATGATTACTCAAAATGAGGAAATTGAAAAGCAACAAAACATTCTTTACGCAATGGGTATTAACGAAAACGATGAGTCTAGTGCTGTTTTCGTATCTACAGAAGTTGCATCAAAAGAATTTGCTAGCAATATAAAAGAACAAATGGTTATCACTGTAGACGCTGACGGTAAGATGTTAAAAAGCCAAACACGTGATGAATACATGGCAGAAAATAACAACAAGGAACCATACCTTATTGATATTAAAAAACAAAAGTCTAATGCCAAGTCTGGCGAACCAAGACAGTTACCTTTATTTATAGGAGAAAAAGACGGTAAAAAAATATACGTTGCGCCTATTTATGGTAAAGGGCTTTGGGATGCTATTTGGGGCTATGTAGCAATGGATAAAGATATGGTTGTACAAGGTGCTTATTTTGATCATAAAGGTGAAACTCCTGGCTTAGGTGCAAACATTAAGCAACGTTTCTTTATGGACGATTTTTATGGTGAGCACTTATTATCTGATGCTGGCGTTTTTAAAGGAATAACAGTGGCTAAAGGTAATGCAGACCCTAAGAATGAAAATAAAACAGATAATGAGGTTGATGCTATAGCTGGTGCTACAATTACTGGTGATGGTGTAACAGCAATGATTAAGAGTGATCTTAAATTATACGTGCCTTACTTTAAATCTTTAAAAAAGTAATAGAACATGGGAAAAGACAGTAGATTAATATTAGACCCATTAGCAGATAATAACCCAATTACAATTCAGGTATTAGGGATTTGTTCTGCTCTGGCAATTACTGCAGAGTTAGAGGCATCAATTGTGATGTCTATCTCAGTATTATTTGTATTAGGTGTTGGTAACGTAGTTATCTCTTTAATGCGAAATATAATTCCTTCAAAAATTAGAATTATTGTACAGCTGATCGTTGTTGCTACACTTGTAATTATAGTTGACTTGGTTTTAAAAGCTTTTGCTTATGAGTTAAGTAAAACACTCTCAGTTTTTGTAGGATTAATTATTACCAACTGTATTATTATGGGACGTTTTGAGGCTTTTGCTTTAGGTAATGGTCCATGGAGATCTTTTTTAGATGGTATAGGAAACGCATTGGGTTACGGAATCATCTTAATAATAGTTGGGTTCTTTAGAGAATTACTAGGGTCTGGTACCTTATTAGGTTTCCCTGTATTAGGTGATCCAATTGAAAAAACAGGATTATATGCTTTAGGGTATGAGAATAACGGATTTATGTTATTATCACCAATGGCTCTAATTGTAGTTGGAATTATTATTTGGGTACAACGTACAAGAAACAAAGCATTAATAGAAGATTAAAAATAGTAATGAGATTTTAGTAAATAGAATTTAGACTTCTCAATACTTATTCTCAAAACTCGATACTAAAAAGAATATGGAACATATAGAATTATTTTTCAAATCAATTTTTATAGATAATATGGTATTTGCCACCTTCTTAGGAATGTGTTCATACCTTGCAGTATCTAAAAAAGTGTCAACAGCTGTCGGTCTTGGTGCCGCTGTAATATTCGTACTAGCGATTACAGTACCTTTAAACTGGTTATTAGATCAGTATATATTACAACCAGGTGCCTTGTCTTGGTTAGGTGATGAGTATGCAAGCTATGATTTAAGTTTCTTATCATTTATTATGTTTATCGCTACCATTGCAACTATGGTGCAGTTGGTAGAGATTATAGTAGAGAAATTTTCACCTTCCTTATATAACTCATTAGGTATATTTTTACCATTAATTGCAGTAAACTGTGCGATTTTAGGAGGATCTTTATTTATGCAATCTAGAGAAATTCCAACTTTAGGATTATCTGCAGTGTACGGAGTAGGATCTGGTATAGGATGGTTCTTAGCTATTTTGGCTATTGCTGCTATTCGTGAAAAAATTAGATATAGTAGTGTACCACCAGCATTAAGAGGGCTAGGAATTACATTTATAATCACTGGTTTAATGGCTATTGGTTTTATGAGTTTTGGTGGAATGTTAACAGGAGGTGATGAAGAGGCTAAATCAGATGAAAAAACTGCAGCTACAGAGGTAATTAAAGAGGACGTAAAATCAGATACTGAGGTTAAGACTAACCTTGATGTAGCGGAAAACTTAAACAAGTAAGAGATTAGTATGATATTATTAGCAGCAAATACAATCGGAACTATAGTAGCAACAGTAACTGCCTTTTTATTGGTTACAATAATCTTAGTTGCACTATTATTATTTGTAAAACAAAAATTATCACCATCTGGTCCTGTAAAGATCACAATTAATGGTGAGAAAGAATTAGAAGTGGCATCAGGAGGTACACTTTTGAGCACTTTAGGAAATCAAAAAGTATTTTTGCCGTCTGCTTGTGGTGGTGGTGGAACTTGTATACAATGTGAGTGCCATGTATTATCGGGTGGTGGAGAAGCGCTACCAACTGAAACACCTCACTTCTCAAGAAAGGAATTGCAGCACGGAGCACGTTTAGCATGTCAGGTTAAGGTAAAGCAGGATATGGAAATTACTATTCCTGAAGAAATTTTTGGTATTAAGAAATGGGAAGCTGTTGTTGTTAGAAATTATAATGTTGCTTCTTTTATTAAGGAATTTGTTGTCGAGATTCCTGAAGATATGAACTATAAAGCAGGTGGGTATATTCAGATTGAGATTCCACCATGTGAGATAAAATATTCAGACATAGACATCACAGCACATCCAGAAGAGCATGATACTCCAGATAAGTTTCAGGCAGAGTGGGATAAGTTTGGTTTATGGCCTTTAGTAATGAAAAATAACGAAACTGTTGAGCGTGCATATTCTATGGCTTCTTACCCAGCAGAAGGAAGAGAAATTATGCTTAATGTACGTATTGCTACTCCACCATGGGATCGCTCTAAGAACCAATGGATGAACGTAAATCCAGGTGTAGCTTCATCATATATATTTGCTCAAAAGCCAGGTGATAAGGTTGTTATTTCAGGACCTTATGGTGAGTTCTTCATTAACGAGTCTGATAGCGAAATGCTATATGTTGGTGGTGGTGCAGGTATGGCGCCAATGCGTTCTCACTTATATCACTTATTCAAGACATTAAAAACTGGTCGTAAAGTGACATATTGGTACGGAGGACGTTCTAAACGTGAGTTGTTCTATTTAGAGCATTTCAGAGAGTTAGAAAGAGATTTCCCTAACTTTAAGTTTTACTTAGCTTTATCAGAGCCTCTTGAAGAAGATAATTGGAAAGTTAAAAAAGATATTAACGATGAAGAAGGTGACGGTTTTGTAGGTTTTATTCATAACTGTGTAATAGATAATTATCTAAGTCATCATGAAGCACCGGAAGATATAGAATTATACTTCTGTGGTCCACCTTTAATGAACCAGGCAGTTCAGAAAATGGGTGAAGATTTTGGTATCCCAGATGAGCACATTAGATTTGACGACTTTGGTGGATAATCACTAAAGCAAGTAATAATAAAAATCCTATTCAGAGTTAATTTTTGAATAGGATTTTTTTATTGTGTTAATCTTTTTTTAATACCAGAAGGCTTTATAGGTAATAATCTTTCTTTAATAATTTACTTCGTATCTTTGACATCTAGAAAAAGAATGTGAATGGAAACCAAAGTTGCTTCAAATATATTACCAGAACGTAAGCCTAAATGGCTAAGAGTTAAGCTTCCAACAGGAAAAAAATATACTGAGCTAAGGAGTCTCGTTGATAAATATCAGTTAAACACTATTTGTACATCTGGAAGTTGTCCAAATATGGGAGAATGTTGGGGAGAAGGTACTGCGACCTTTATGATTTTAGGTAATGTCTGTACACGATCTTGTGGTTTTTGTGGAGTTAAGACAGGAAGACCTGAAACCGTTGACTGGGATGAGCCAGAAAAGGTGGCACGCTCTATAAAGCTGATGCAAATAAAGCATGCTGTATTAACCAGTGTTGATAGAGACGATCTTAAAGATATGGGAAGCATCATGTGGGCAGAAACAGTAAAAGCTGTTAGGCGTATGAATCCTGAAACGACCTTAGAAACATTAATTCCAGATTTTCAGGGCGTAGAAAGGCACATCGATAGAATTATTGAAGTGGCACCAGAAGTTGTTTCTCACAATATTGAAACCGTACGTCGTTTAACAAGAGAAGTGCGTATACAAGCAAAATATGACCGCAGTATGGGTGTTTTAAAATACCTTAAACAACAAGGTCAACGTAGAACTAAATCTGGTATTATGTTAGGTTTGGGTGAAACTAGAGAAGAAGTTATTGAAACACTTCACGACCTTAGAGAAAATGATGTAGATGTAGTAACTATTGGTCAATATCTTCAACCAACAAAAAAACACCTACCAGTACAGCGTTTTATAAATCCAGATGAATTTGATGAGTATAAAGCAATAGGTTTAGAACTTGGGTTTAGACATGTTGAAAGTAGTGCACTGGTAAGGTCCTCATACAAGGCGCAGAAACACATTAATTAATGATTAGAGTTACCATTAACGGTTTTGGTAGGATTGGCCGAAGAGTATTTAGGTTAGCACTTAATCATCCTAACATAGAAATTATAGCTATAAATGATTTGGCAGACGCTAAAACATTAAGCCATCTACTTAAGTATGATAGTATACATGGTGTTCTTAATAATGAAGTGTCTTTTACAGAAAATAGTATCATAATCGATGGGTCTGCTGTACCATTATTTAACGAAAAGCATCCTAAAACAATTAACTGGAACAGCGTTCAGCCAGATATCGTAGTAGAGGCAACAGGAAAGTTTAAAACCAAATCAGAACTTCAACACCATATTAATAACGGAGCCAAGCAAGTAATATTATCTGTTCCTCCAGTAGAAGATGATATTAAAACCATAGTTTTAGGTGTTAATGATACTAGTGTAGAGGGATCAGAATTAATTGTATCTAATGCCTCTTGTACCACAAATAATGCTGCACCAATGATAGCATTAATTAAAGAGAATTTTGGCATTAAACAAGCGTATATTACTACAGTGCACTCATATACTACAGACCAGAGTTTGCACGATCAACCACATAGAGATTTAAGAAGAGCAAGAGCAGCAGGCCAATCTATTGTACCTACAACTACAGGTGCTGCAAAAGCGATAACTAAAATTTTTCCAGATTTATCAAATGTTATAGGTGGTTGTGGTATAAGAGTTCCTGTTGCAAATGGGTCGCTTACAGATATAACTATAAATCTTGAAAGAGATACAACTATTGAAGAAGTCAACTCAATTTTCAAAAAAGCATCTCAAAATTCGCTAAAAGGTATTCTAGAATATACAGAAGATCCTATAGTTTCTATTGATATTGTAGGTAATCCGCACTCTTGTATTTTCGATTCTCAAATGACCTCAGTCATCGGAAACATGCTGAAAATAGTGGGTTGGTACGATAATGAGACAGGTTATAGCTCAAGAATTTTAGATTTAATTTGCAATTTATCGGATAAAAAAGCACTTTTGTCGAATAAATAATTATATTTGTTCAAATAAATAGAGCTGAAATGTCCCGAATCAAATGTTACATATTTGTTTTTTTAGCATGTTTTTCTAGTCTAATCTTCTCACAGCAAGGTGTGGTAGAAGATACAGACTTATTGGCTTTACGGCTACAAGAACGTGTTAATCAGGCAAAATTAGAAAGCGATAGAGGTGACTATTACAATGCTTTAAATAATCTTGATAAAGCTTTAGAGATTGCAAAAACAATTGATGATAAAATAAGTCAAGGAACAACACTTACAAAAATAGCCAAGGTTCGTTATCTGGTTGGAGAAACCGATAAAGCCAATATAGATCTTCAAAAAGCAATACAAATACAGCGCGAAAATAATGATTACGGTAATCTTGCTGTAAGCTACAATATACAAGGTGTTGTTTATAGTACAAACGAAAAATATCAACTTGCTCTAGATTACTATAAATCTGCTAAAAACTTATTTGAACAAGAAGATCTAGAAGAATATATTTCAGAAGTTACATTAAACGAAGCTAAAGCATATATCGCTCTTGGAAGATTTGAAGAAGCTAAGACACAATTAGAGAAGACAATAATCATAGCTAAAAAGTATGATCAGAGAAGAGTTCTTAGTAGTGCCTTAATTCAATCAGGTAAGGTTTCTAGTGCATTAGATAATGATGATTTGGCATTGTCTCAGGTAGAGGAAGGACTGTCTATCGCAAAAGCTTATAATGTTGTAGAAAATACTAACGAGGCTTATTCTACCTTAAGTGATATACACAAAAAAAGAGGTGATTATAAGAGTTCTTTAGAGAATATTACTAAACATATTAATCTTTCAGATTCTATATTAAACGTTAAGCGAGAAAACTTAGCTCCAGGAATATCTAGTCAATTTATTACTAAATATAAAGACGATCAAAATGCTCAGTTAAAGGCACAAATGGAAGAGGTTAGTGCAGAAAGTAATTTTACCCGAATAACTACAATATTAAGTATTGCATTAATAACAATTCTTTCGCTTTTAACCTTATCGCTTTACAAAAACAACAATATAAGGTTAAAGACCAACAACATGCTCCATAAGAAGAATGATGAGCTTATTGTTGCTAAAGAAAAAGCTGAACTAGCTTCTAAGACAAAAGCTAATTTTTTATCTACTGTAACACATGAGTTGAGAACTCCACTATATGCAGTTACAGGCTTAACAAACATGTTACTAGATGAAAACCCTAAAGAACATCAAGTACCACATTTAAAATCATTAAAATTTTCTGGAGATTATCTATTAACGTTTATTAATGATATACTTCAAATAAATAAAATTGAAGCAAATAAAGTTGAACTAGATCCCGAAGTATTCAACCTTAAAAATAAAATAGAAAATGTAATGTCTGCTTTAGGTAATTCAGCTAAAGACAATGGCACCAAATTACATTTTGACTATGAAGATGGTTTACCAGAATCTTACAATGGTGACCAGCTAAAGATTTCCCAAATCTTAATTAACCTACTTGGAAATGCTATTAAATTCACAAAAGATGGTGACATCTGGGTAAGAGCATACAAAATTGACCAAAAGGACGATATGTATACCTTACGTTTTGAAATTGAAGATAATGGTATTGGTATTACGAAAGAAAAACAAGATCAGATGTTTGAGAGCTTCTCCCAAGGCTCTGTGCAGATTAACCGTAAGTATGGCGGAACAGGTCTAGGTTTATCTATTGTAAAAGGACTTATCAAAATTCTTAAAGGTAACATCTATTTGAAGAGCGAACTCGGAAAAGGAACAACGTTCTTCTTTGAGATTCCTTTAGAGAAGGCTGAGACAGTTGAAACGCCAGCGGTAGAAGAAACTAAACAATCAAATAAGATGGAAGATTTGGATCTAAGTGAAGTAAAGATTTTAATTGTCGAGGACAATAAAATCAACCAGATGATTACCAAAAAGATTCTCAACAAAATGGGACTTTATTGTGATGTTGTAGATAATGGTGAAGCTGCCGTAGAACAAGTAAAATCAACAGATTATAATGTTGTTTTAATGGATATTCATATGCCAGGCATTAGTGGCTTAGAAGCTACTAAGATTATTAGAACTTTCAATAAAGACTTAGTCATCTTTGCGTTAACAGCTGTAACACTAGAAGATAAAATGCACGAGTTTGGTGAAGCCGGATTTAATGATATTATCTCTAAACCGTTTAAACAAGAAGATTTTGAAGGTAAGCTATACGATGTGCTTTCAGGAAAAGAAGTAGTGTCTAGTTTCTTTTAGCCTACAAAAGATCTAATTGCACTATCAAAAACATCTTTTTTATCCAAAGTTATTTCAATCGGAAGGTAGAATAATTTAGCTTCTAAGCTATCATTATCTACAAGCCTAACAAAATCTTTTTCAGTAGTAATAATTAATTCTTTTTTAGCTAACTCTTCAATATCGTTTATTCTAAAGCTGTAATGGTCAGGATATTCTATATGTTCAAACTTTAACCCTTTATTTTTAAGAAAGTCAACCAAAGGCTTTGCATTAGCAATACCAGTTACGAGTGTAAAATCTGGTATGGATTGTAGTGCCATTTCAGAATGTGTTGAAACAACTTTTTCAGCATAGCGAATAGAACTAAATACTAATTGTTGATGTGGTTTTACCTTTAGGTCTTTAGATATTTTGGCTTTTTCACTCTCAGAAATAGCTTCAGGACACTTTGTTACCACAATTATATCAGCTCTCTTTGCGCCAGACCTAGGTTCTCGTAAGTTGCCAGTAGGCAAAACAATATCATTGCTATATAGATTGTAATATGCAGTGAGCAAAATATTAAAACCAGCCTTAACCTTTCTGTGTTGGTAAGCATCGTCCAGTAAAATAACTTCGGGTTTGTCTTCTAACTGTAGCAATTGCGAAATTCCATTTTGGCGATTACCATCAACTGCAACTTTTATATCCTTAAACTTTCTGAAAAATTGAAAAGGTTCATCACCAATAGTATCTGCTGTAGCACCTTGGTCTGCGAGTTCGTAACCTTCAGTTATACGTTTGTAGCCTCTGCTGAGCGTTGCAATAGATTTTTCATCTTTTAACAAACGAATCAAATATTCTATCATTGGTGTTTTTCCTGTGCCACCAGTACTCAGATTTCCAACACAAATAACAGGAATATCATATGATTTTGAAGACTTAATACCTTGGTCATATAACCAGTTTCTTAACCATGTTACCATGTAATAAATTGGTACAACAGGAAACAATATGATGCGGAGAAATTTCACAAGCACTAAATTATATTATTTTTGAAAAACAAATATACGCTTATGATAGTACAAGACGTAATAAATCATTTACACGATTTGGCACCTTTAAATTATGCCGAAGATTTTGATAATGTAGGCCTTTTGGTAGGTGATAAAAATCAAACAGTCTCAGGTGTTTTGGTAACCTTAGATACGCTTGAAGCAGTTGTAGATGAAGCTATAGAAAACAACTGTAATCTTATTGTAAGTTTTCATCCAATCATTTTTAAAGGCTTAAAAAAGTTAACAGGAAAAACCTATGTAGAGCGTGTTGTTATAAAAGCAATTCAGCATAATATTGCAATTTTTTCTATACATACAGCTTTAGATAATGCGTTTGAAGGCGTTAATTCTATAATCTGCGATCAGTTACAATTACAGAATAAAAAGATATTAATACCGCAATCTGGCACACTCAAAAAGTTACAAACCTATGTGCCAAACGAAAATGCTGAAGCATTAAGAACAGCACTATTTAATGCTGGTGCTGGTAACATAGGTAACTATGATGCTTGCAGTTTTAATCTTGAAGGCAAAGGTACTTATAGAGGAAATGAAGAGTCGAATCCAACTCTAGGACAAAAAGGAGAGTTGCACACAGAAAATGAAACTTTAATTTCTGTAGTATTTGCAAAACATATAGAATCAAAGGTTTTAAAGGCACTTTTTGGCGCACACCCTTATGAAGAAGTAGCTTACGAAATCACAACTTTAGATAATACTAATCACTATATTGGTATGGGAATGATTGGTGAGTTGGCTCAAGAGATGGAAGAGTTAGACTGTTTGCAATACATAAAAGAAAGAATGAATACTGCGTGTGTTAGACATTCAGAATTACGAGGTAAACCTGTAAAAAAGATAGCAGTATTAGGCGGATCTGGAAGTTTTGCTATAGGATCAGCAAAAGCATCTGGCGCAGACCTGTTAGTGACAGCAGATCTTAAATATCACGACTTTTTTAGTGCAGAAAACAGTATTTTACTAGCAGATATTGGTCATTATGAGAGCGAACAGTTCACAAAATCGTTTTTAGTAGACTATCTCTCGAAAAAAATTACTAATTTTGCAGCTGCCTTGCCGGCAGGCAGGGTCGTTTTATCAAAGACAAATACAAATCCGGTAAAGTATTTATAATTATGGCGAAAAAAGCTGAAGCTACTGTAGAAGAGCGTTTAAGAGCGCTTTATGATTTACAGTTAATTGACTCTAGAGTAGACGAAATAAGAAATGTTAGAGGAGAACTTCCTTTAGAAGTAAGAGATTTAGAAGATGAAGTAGAAGGGTTAAATACCAGACTAGAGAAATTAAATGATAGCCTTGCTGTTATAGATGATGAGATTAAAGGAAAGAAAAATTTAATCGAAGAAGCTAAAACTTTAATTAAGAAGTATAGCGAGCAGCAAAACAATGTTAGAAACAACAGAGAATATAACTCATTAACTAAAGAGATTGAATTTCAAGAATTAGAAATTCAATTGGCTGAAAAGCATATCAAAGAATTTAAGGCTCAAATAGAACAGAAAAAAGATGTTATTTCTGAAACTAAAGACCGTTTGAAAGATCGTAAAGAGCATCTTAAACACAAAAAAGGTGAATTAAACGAAATTTTAAAGGAAACAGAGAAGGAAGAAGAAGCGCTTATAGGTAAGTCTGAAGAGTACCAAAAGAAAATTGATGAGCGTTTGGTAAAAGCATACTTAAGAATTAGAAATAACGTAAAGAATGGTTTAGCTGTTGTGCCAATAGAGCGTGGTGCATCAGGTGGTTCTTTCTTTACTATTCCACCACAAGTACAAGTAGAAATTGCTTCTCGTAAAAAAGTAATTACAGACGAGCACAGTGGTCGTATTTTAGTAGATGCTGCTTTAGCAGACGAAGAAAAAGAAAAAATGGATAAGTTATTTGCTAAGCTAGCAAAGTAATTACCATTAAATACTATTCAAAAAAAGCCTTCACAAACTGTGAGGGCTTTTTGTTTGATAGCAATAATAACTACTTAAAGTAGTTCTATATTAATTAAACTAACAATTTTGAATAAGTTATATTTCATAAGTGCGTTTCTTGCTTTTGTCTTTACAAGTTGTACTGAGAAAGAAAGTGTACTACCTGAAAATCTCTATAATCAAAAGGCTAATGAGTTTGTGGCTACATTACTAAAATATCAAGATTTTAATTGTAATTGTGTAATCGAACCCAGACATACCTTGTTGGACTATATGAAAATAGAACGTCCAACTGGCAATATGGAAAAGGTAATTACGAAATGGACTAATATAAAATCACAAGAAGTAAAAGATAGTCTCAATACACTTTCAAAACAAGTTAATCTTAACACAACAATAATTAAAAGTGGTTATAAATTAATATCAGCGAGATTGGCAGATTCAATTGTTAGGATTAAAGATAGAGACGAAAGGATTCGGGTTATGGACTCACTTTGTCCTAAAGGATTTATGACATTATCAAAGCCCTTTTTTAATAAATCAATGGATACAGTTTTTATACAAATAGATAACATGCCATATTCTTGTCTTTCTACGCCTATAAGTTTTTATTATTACTTAAATAATGATTGGATTATTAACTATTAGTCTAAAATTTTTTTGTAGACTTATTTAATAAAACTTTAAAGGATTTCTTTTTAAGGAATTGTATTTTTATACGTCTATAGAAAAAGAAAAAAGGAAATTCATGAAATACCCAGAAAAAGAATATGCAAATCAACGAAAAATGATAAACTGGGTATTACATCTGACCTTAAAAGAACAAATAAATATTAGCAGATGAAAAAATTACTTATTATTTTAAGCATAAGTCTTTGCTTTAATTGTCATAATCAGGCGCAAACCAATCCAAAACAACAAGAAATAATTAATGCAGAACCTGTAGAGGTTCCTATGGAAGATGGTAAGGCAAAAGCCTATTTTGCAAGTGGATGTTTTTGGTGTGTAGAAGCAATTTACGAAAGTGTAAAAGGTGTTGAAGAAGTTTACAGTGGTTTTTCTGGAGGACATACAGATGATATTACTTACGAGAAAAGTCATTCTGGGACAACAGGCCATGCAGAAGCTGTAGAAGTTATTTACGATCCAGAGATAGTTAGTTTTTCAAAATTAGTAGATGTCTATTTTGGTTCTCAGAATCCGACACAAGTTAATGGTCAAGGGCCAGATAAAGGTCCGCAATACCGTTCAATCATATTTTATCAAAATGATGAGCAAAAAGAGATTATAGAGAATAAGAAAGCAGCGCTTGCAAAAGAATTAGATGCGACAATCGCAGCTGAAGTTTATCCATTCTTAAAATTTTACAAGGCTTCAGATTATCATCAGGATTTTGAAAAACGAAATCCAAATCAAAGTTATGTGAGAGCGGTTTCTATTCCTCGATTAAATCGTTTTAAAGCAAAATTTCCTGAATTATTAAAGGATGAAGAGAAAAGCCAAAAGCACTAAATTAAATGCTTATTAGAAAACTTAAAACCTGTCATTCTGAATTTATTTCAGAATCTGAAACGGGTTCAGATTGACAGAACAATGTTTTTTAGTTAACTTCTTATTTTTTAGTAGCCTTAATCTCAAAAATCATAGGAAATAACTGATCTTTCATCTTATACATTCCAGACTCTGCTTTAATTAAATCAGGAAACACATCATAAGGACTTTCGTCATATTCGTTAAGATAGTCTATTTGTAAATCGGCTTCAATAAGTGCATTTACGACTTCAGAAAGTCCATGATTCCAGCCATATTCCTTACTCACCATCTTAGAAGATTGATTGGCATAAGTACCTTCATATTCTTCGTAAATTACTTCATCTTGGCTGTAATGATATTTCATTTCTGGTTGACCATTAACATAATCAAACATCCATAAGATAGGATGAAATTCAACCATATAAAAAGTACCACTAACCTTAAGGCGTTCAGCAATCATCTTGCCCCAAGGTTTTAAATCGGGTAACCATCCAATAGTACCATAACTTGTGAAAACAATATCAAACTTATCCTTTACGTATTCCGAAGTATCTAAAACATTGCAGCATACAAATTTAGCATCAAGCTTCAATTCGTTATTAAGCTTCTTGGCAAGCTTTATACCTTCATCACTCAAATCCACACCAATACATTGCGCTCCCATGCGTTGCCAGCTTAAGGTGTCTTGACCAAAATGGCATTGCAAGTGCAAAAGTAATTTTCCTTTAACATCTCCCAAAGCTTTTAATTCATATGGCATTAAGGAAGATTTCCCGGACTTAAATGCTTTCATGTTATACATTTCACTTTGCGCATGTATCGCTACTTTCTTATTCCATGTGTCTCTATTAGTGTCAAAATATTTATTGGTGTCTTCCATTTTTAATAACTTTTTGTTCCTTCCCTTTGGGAAGGTTAGGATGGGCTTTAAATTTGTATCTAAATTAAATAACTTTTTAATATGAAGTCTTTATACATTAGTTTGGTTTGCCTATTAATTCTTTCATCATGCAAATCCGAAAAGAAAGAAACTACTATTGAGAAAGAGGTAATAGAAATGAGTATTGCTGAGAAAATTGCCAATGCTCACGGTTACGAGAGTTGGAAAGATGTTGAAAAAGTAGCTTTTACGTTTAAGGTTGATAGAGATTCAATTAAAGGAAATGGAAGAAGATGGACTTGGGAACCAAAGAAAGACATAGTAACCTATTCAATAGGTAGAGATTCAATAGTTGTAATAGAAAGGAGTAAAATCGACTCAACGAACATTAACTTAGACAAAGCTTTTATAAATGATAAATTTTGGTTTTTGGTACCATTTCAGTTAGTTTGGGATACGTCTGCAACCATTTCTGAGCCTAAAAAAGTAGAATCACCAATTAATAAAGAACAATTAGATATGATTACAGTTACATATCCTATCGAAGGAGGTTACACACCAGGTGATGCTTACGATATTTATTTTGATGAGAACTATTTGATTAAAGAATGGTCTTACAGGCAGGGAAATTCTCTAAAACCATCATTGTCTAATACATTTGAAAACTATCAGGATTTTAATGGTATTAAAATAGCAACAGACCATAAAAAAGATAATGGCAATTGGAATTTAAACTTCACAGATGTTGGTATAACACTAGAATAAGTGAGTTTTAAAATTTTTGGCATTACTTTTGTAATCTATAATGTAAGTTTCGCGTGGGTCATTCGACTTAAAACGTATAGCTTACATTTCCCGCCTTATGGCGTCTATATATATCTAAGAGCGCTTTGTAAAAAGCGCTTTTTTTATAGGTTGTTTAATTGAAAAATTACAGTCGTACCTTTATTAACTTCACTTTCAATTTGCAATGTACCACCTAATAGCTCTATATAAGATTTAGCAATAGATAATCCTAGTCCAGCACCATGTGCGCCAGTTTTATTTTCTAAATCTATAGTAAAAAACGGCAGATGTACCTTATCTATGTGTATATCTGATATGCCAATACCATTATCACTTATTTTAAACTGTAAGGTTTCTTCAGCAACAGGACTACATGATATATTTACTATGGCATTTTTAGGCGAAAATTTTATCGCATTGTCTATAATGTGGTTAAGTGCTTTATGTAGTTTATCCTGGTCTGTTCTAAAGGTTTTATTCGTCTTAAAATTTATGGTTGTGGAAAACTGAATGTCTTTTTCTTGTACTTTACCAGTAAACTCACTTTTTATCTTATCTAATAAGTCCGAAATTTTGACTTTGGAGATATCAATGGGTACATTTCCAGTTTCAAGCTGAGATATTTCTAATACATCATTAAAAACAGCTAACAACAGTTTGCTATTGTTTTCTATTATCTGAAAGTATTCGTTATTCGCTTTATCCAGTTGCAAATCAGATTTAAGTAATTGAGCACTTCCCGTAATTCCATAAAGTGGTGTTTTTATTTCATGACTCATATTGCTTAAAAATGCAGTCTTAAGCTTGTTCGACTGCTCAGCTTCATTTTTTGCTTTAATTGTTTTATCATGCTCTTTTTTTAGCATTTGTTGCAATTCATTTTCTTTTATAAATGCTTTGTGTAACTGCTGAATTAAAAAAGAAACTGCATAAACAGTAAGCAAGCAAAAAATAATGTTATTTATAAAAACAATTATTAAACCTTCTAGTGGACCTTCAACAAAAAACTGAATATTAATAATGTTGAAATACTTAATTAGTATTAGGGTTAAATAAAAAACAGCAGTTATGATAATAGAATTTATACCCGATCGTGTACTGCTGTATAGTGTAATTAAAATACTTAACATGAACAGTAAAATCGTACCATTACCACCTAAACCAAGGTCATAAACAAGACCAAAGGATAAAACTAAAAATGTTGCACTGTATATTACTTTTCTGTTTTCTAAGCTTAGATTTTTATGTAAGAAACCAAAAAACAACACCAGAATTGCAATAGTATCAGCATAAAAAACAAACCATTTGTCTAGAATTATTGCTGCAATAATACTTGGGAAATACGAAATAGATCCCAAAACCATTGTTAGAGTAAAAATGGAAATAAATAGTTGATCTCTGTAATAGGACAAACGATCAGTTTCATTTTTATGGTTTTGTAAACCAAGGTATTTAACATACCATTGTCTGTAGGAAAGCCAAAGTTTTTTCAGCATTTTTTTTGGATTTTGATTGATGATGTATGTAGGGGTTTAAAACAAATCTACTCAAATCTAAGTGTTTATGCTTTGGTTCTGGTGACATATTTGGATAAAATTATTCTTATTTTTGTTAGCAACGCAAAAATTATCCAATTGACTAACTATAAAACAGGTCTTGATTACGCAAAAACACAAGACCAAAACGATCCTTTAGCGCATTGCCGTAGCCAATTTCATATTCCAAAAGATAAAGAAGGAAATGATTGGTTGTACTTTACAGGAAACTCGCTTGGACTACAACCAAAAAGCACACAAAAATACATTCAACAAGAATTAAACGATTGGGCAAACCTTGGTGTAGAAGGACATTTTGAAGCCAAAAACCCATGGATGCCATATCACGAATTCTTAACCGAAAGTATGGCAAAAATCGTAGGCGCAAAACCTATTGAAGTTGTAGTAATGAACACGCTAACCACTAACCTACACTTACTTATGGTTAGTTTTTATCGACCTACAAAAACCAAATACAAAATTGTAATTGAAAGTGATGCGTTTCCGTCAGATCGATATGCTGTGCAAACTCAACTAGATTTTCATGGTTTTGATGCTAATGAAGGTTTAATTGAATGGAAACCTCGTGAAGGTGAAGAATTACTTAACATTGAAGATTTAGAAACCATTTTAGATGAACAAGGTGACGAGATTGCTTTGCTTCTAATTGGTGGTGTTAACTATTATACAGGTCAATACTTAGATTTAAATCGAATTGCCGAATTAGGTCACGCCAAAAACTGTATGGTTGGTATCGATTTAGCACATGGCGCAGGAAACATTCAACCAGAATTACACAACTCAGGAGTTGATTTTGCAGCTTGGTGTACTTACAAATATTTAAATTCCGGACCAGGTAGTTTAGGCGGACTTTTTGTGCACGAAAAACATGCGCACAATAAAGATTTAAAGCGTTTTGCAGGTTGGTGGAGTCATAATAAAGACACACGTTTTAACATGCGTCAACCATTAGACGTTACACCTGGCGCCGAAGGTTGGCAACTTAGTAATCCTCCAATTTTATCTATGGCTGCCATAAAAGCATCTTTAGATATGTTTAATGAGGTTGGTATGGAAGCGTTACGCGAAAAATCAGAACAACTAACAGGTTATTTTGAATTTTTAATTAATGAATTAAACAACGATAAAATAAAAATAATCACACCAACAGATCCAAAACAACGTGGTTGCCAATTATCGATTCAAGTTAAAGATGCCGATAAAAGCTTACATCACAAATTAACCGAAGCCAACATAATTACAGATTGGCGTGAACCTGATGTAATACGTTGCGCACCAGTACCGCTTTACAACAGTTTTGAAGATGTATTTAGAATGGTTGAAAAGTTGAAAGAAATTTTGTAGATGAAAAATTTTTTTTCACTAATAAAGGATGAAAATATTTTACTCAAAATCAAGAAGAAATCTGAAGCAAGTTTTTGGGAATATCAAATTTTAGGTCTGTTCTATTATCTTTTTAATTTAAGCTTTGACTATTTTATAATAACTGACAAAAAAATAGTTTATGTAATAAAAGATAAATTAATAAAAATTGCTAAATACAGTGATTTTTCAACCTTAGAATTTAATTCTAAAAACGATATTTTTTCTTATAAAAACATTGATAATCAAGAACAAAGATTAAATTTAAAAAGACTTAGATTATCATATGAAGAAATTCAAAAAATAAAGAAAGTATTGAATCATAATATTTAGACACTTGATTAAACAAGGATAAAATAATGAAACAAAAAGAAAACATATTAATCATTGGCGCAGGTTTATGCGGTTCGCTTTTAGCACTACGTTTAGCACAACGTGGCTATAACGTTAATGTTTACGAAAGCAGACCAGATCTACGTACAACAGATATTTCTGCAGGTCGTTCTATCAACCTTGCCTTATCAGATCGCGGTTTTAAAGCCTTACGTTTAGCTAATGTTGAAGATAAAGCACGTGAGATTTGTATCCCAATGAAAGGTAGATTAATGCACGATACCAAAGGTAATACCTTTGCATCCAACTATTCTGGTCGTGATAATGAATACATCAACTCTATTTCAAGAGGTGATTTAAACGGAATGCTACTAACCGAAGCCGATAAATACGACAATCTAACCATTCATTTTAATACCGAATGTGAAACGGTAGATTTAGATACCAATACCGTTCATTTTAAAAATCGTAATACAAATGAAGCTTTTAACGTCACTTCAGATGTTATTTTTGGTACTGATGGCGCAGGTTCAGAATTAAGAAAAAGCTATTTTTTACAGCGTAAATTCTTGTTTAGTTTTTCTCAAAACTTCCTTACACACGGTTATAAAGAATTAGAAATTCCTGCAGCAACAGACGGAAGTCATCAAATTAGTAAAGACTATTTACACATTTGGCCAAGAGGCGAATATATGCTTATCGCTTTACCTAATTTAGACGGAAGTTTTACAGTGACGTTATTTTTAGGTCACGAAGAAGGCGAGTATAATTTCAAAGATTTAGATACAGAAGATAACATAAAGGCCTTTTTCCAGGCGCAATTTCCTGATGCTTTAGCGCTAATTCCAAATATTGCTGAAGAGTTTGCAAGCAATCCCACAGGTGCGTTAGGGACTATAAAATGTTCACCTTGGCATTATAAAGGCAATACTTTAATTTTAGGTGATGCGGCACATGCTGTTGTACCGTTTTATGGACAAGGAATGAATGCCTCTTTTGAAGATGTAGCAGTTTTAGATAACATAATCGATAAACATGAAGGCGATTGGGAAACCATTTTTAAAACCTATCAATCGGTTAGAAAAGCAGATGCAGATGCTATTGGCGAATTAGCAGAAGAGAACTATTACGAAATGCGCGATCATGTTGCTAATCCAATTTTCAAGAAAAAACGCCAGCTAGAAATGCAATTAGAAAAGCATTTCCCAGAGCACTATTTTTCAAAATATTCTATGGTAACATTCAATGAAAATATTGGCTATCATGAAGCTATGACTAAAGGTCGTGCACAAGACAAAGCCATTTTAAATATGATTGCAGATAACGAGATATCGATAACAGCAGATATGACTTATGAGCAATTAGAAAAGGCTTTACAAAAAGTACAAGAAAAAACTAACGATATTATAGATGATGACAACGTTGCAAAAACGATGCATCACTAAATTCCTGCGAAATCGAAGATTCACGAAATCAATGAGCTTAAATAAGAATCAATGAGTAAAGCAGGAATCTCATAAAAAAAATAAACTGTCACTTCGAGCGCAGTCGAGAAGTCTCAGGAAGATAAAATAATCAAAAAATAGATTCTGAATCAAGTTCAGAATGACAACCAATATGAATACAAACGCAGGAACTAAAGTAACACCAAGAGGTGCATATCCACATGTTAAAGTGGTAGGTGATTTCATTTTCGTTTCAGGAACCAGTTCAAGACGCGCAGACAATACAATTGCTGGTGTAGAACTTATTGACGAAATGAACACCAAAAAATTAGATATCGAAATTCAAACTAGAGAAGTTTTAAAAAACATCGATAAAAATTTACAAACCGTTGGTGCCAGCTTGAAAGACGTGGTTGATGTAACTACCTTTTTAGTAAACATGAACGATTTTGCAGGTTACAACAAAGCTTACGCCGAGTTTTTTGAAAAAGAAACTGGACCAACAAGAACAACTGTTGCTGTACACCAATTACCGCATCCTGATTTGTTGGTTGAGATTAAGGTGACTGCATTCCTGCGTAGGCAGGAATCTCAAAATAAATAATAATGAACATTTGGTATGTCTACATAATGTCAAACAAACCTAATGGAATTATTTATATTGGAGTTACTAATAATATAGAAGAAAGAGTAAAAGAGCACAAACTTAAATTATATCCAAATTCATTTACAGCTAAATATAATTGCAATAAATTAATCTATTTTGAAGAATTAACTGAAGCTGAAGATGCCTATAATAGAGAAAAGAGAATGAAAAAATGGAAGAGAGATTGGAAAATAAAATTAATAGAAAACATGAACCCAAGTTGGATGGATTTAAGTCTAAATTGGAATTTTAACATGAATAAATTTAGGCATGAAAAATAATGAGATTCCTGCCTACGCAGGAATAAAAAACTACATAAACGGCGAATTCATAAATCCAGAAAGCAATCAGTGGATTGACAACTACAATCCTTCAAATGGTGAAGTCTATGGGCAAATCCCAAACTCATCAAAAGAAGATGTAGAACAAGCTTTTCAAAGTGCTAAATCTGCTTTTCCTAGTTGGAGTCAAACTACTTTAGAAGAACGTAGCAGGATCCTCATTAAGATTTCAGAATTATTAGAAGCCAATCTAGACCGTTTTGCAGAAGCTGAAAGTAAGGACAACGGAAAACCTGTAAGTCTTGCCAAAATGGTAGATATACCAAGAGCAGCAAGTAATTTCAGGTTTTTTGGTAACGCCATAACCCAATTTGCAAGCGAAAGCCATGAAAGCGTTGGTCAAAATGCGGTAAATTATACACTACGCCAACCTATTGGTGTTGTTGGATGTATTAGTCCTTGGAATTTACCTTTATATCTTTTCACTTGGAAAATAGCACCAGCAATCGCAGCTGGTAATTGCGTCGTAGCCAAACCAAGCGAAGTTACACCAATGACAGCGTATTTATTAGGCGAAATTTGCAGCGAAGCTGGTTTACCAAAAGGTGTGTTGAATATTGTTCACGGTTTAGGCACTACGACTGGTCAAGCTATTGTAGAGCATCCAAATATCAAAGCCATTAGTTTTACTGGCGGAACAGCAACTGGCGCACATATTGCCAAAGTTGCTGCACCAATGTTTAAAAAATTGTCTTTAGAGTTAGGTGGAAAAAATCCAAATATCATATTTGCCGATTGCGATTATGATGATATGCTGAATACTACAGTACGTTCGTCGTTTGCTAATCAAGGTCAGATTTGTTTATGTGGAAGCCGAATTTTTGTAGAAGAAACTATTTATGAGAAATTCAAAGCTGACTTTGTAGAAAAAGTAAAAAGCTTAAAAGTTGGTCATCCTTCTGAAATAGACACTAATATTGGTGCTTTAGTTTCAAAACCGCATCTTGAAAAAGTGAAAAGCTACATCAAAATTGCTAAAGAAGAAGGCGCAACCATTTTATGTGGCGGAAACGAAGTTACTGTTGAAGGCTACGAAAATGGTTACTATTTACAACCAACAGTTATTGAGGTTAAAACTGATGATTGTCGCGTAAACCAAGAAGAAATTTTCGGTCCAGTAGTTACTATTATGCCATTTAAAACTGAAGACGACGTTTTAGAGATGGCTAACAAAGTAAAATACGGATTATCAGCAACACTTTGGACTAATAATCTAAAACGAACCATGCGAATGAGCAACCAACTACAAGCAGGTATTGTTTGGGTAAACACTTGGATGATGCGCGATTTACGTACACCTTTTGGTGGTGTTAAAGCAAGCGGAGTTGGTCGCGAAGGTGGTTTTGAAGCTTTACGCTTTTTTACTGAAGCTAAAAATGTGTGTATAAAATATTAATTTGATGTCGCCTTGAGCGCAGTCGAGAGGTTAATTATGAAAACGTATTATGTTTACATATTGAAATGTTCAGATGGGTTAACATATACAGGAATAACAAATAACATATCTAGACGATTTGAAGAACACCAAAACGGATTAAATAAAACCTGTTTTACATACAAAAGAAGACCTTTAGAATTAATATTTCAACAAGAGTTTAACAATGTAGAACAAGCAATATATTTTGAAAAGAAAATAAAAAAATGGAGTGCAAAAAAGAAATTTGCTTTAGCTAATGGAGAGTATAATTTGTTGCAAATTTTAGCTGAATGTAGAAATGCAACACATTCTAAATATAAACCGAACAGTTAAGTAGGTCTCGACTGCGCTCGACCAGACAGAATTATGAATCTAAACTTAAACAACAAATACGCGCTAGTTTGTGGCAGCACAGCAGGTATAGGTAAAGCAACTGCTTTAGCTTTAGCTGAAGAAGGTGCAAACATCACTCTAGTAGCAAGAAACGAAGACAAACTAAAAGCTGTTTTAGCAGAATTACCAAAACACAGAAATCACGATTATATCGTAGCCGATTTTTCTAATCCGATGGAATTAAAAGAAAAAGTTGAAAGCTATATTAAAAACAATCATGGATTTCATGTGTTAGTAAACAATACTGGTGGACCAGCTGGTGGACCAGTTTTTAATGCAAAAATTGAAGAATTTGAAAGCGCTTTTACACAGCATTTAAAATGTAATCATGTATTAGTACAAGCTGTTGTTCCGTTTATGAAAGCTGAAGAATATGGACGTATTATTAATGTAATTTCAACATCTGTAAAACAGCCATTAGATGGACTCGGTGTAAGTAATACCATTCGTGGTGCTGTAGCCAACTGGAGTAAAACGCTAGCTAATGAGCTTGGACAATTTGGGATTACCGTAAATAATATATTACCTGGCGCAACTGGAACAGAACGTTTAACCGAAATCATAAAAAACAAAAGTGCTAAAACTGGCAAAACAGAAGAAGAATCTGCTAACGCCATGAAAAGTGCTGTACCAGCAAAACGTTTTGCAAAACCAGAAGAATTAGCTGCTGCGATCACCTTTTTAGCTAGTGAAAAAGCGAGTTACATTAACGGAATTAACCTTCCGGTTGATGGTGGTAGAACAAAAAGTTTATAAGCCTAATATTTCAAAAATATTATTCTTAATTTTATTGAATTGATGAATCTGCGTTAAGGATTGAAGCGACATCCTTTTTTACGTCAGTTTGAGTGTTTTGCGAAGCATGAGCAAAATGTATCGAAAACAAGTAAAAAAGATATAGCGTAAAGCCTGACCCGATAGGGTAACGCCCAAAATAGTATACAATGAGCAAATTATTTCCGCCTATTAATTTTAAAGCATGGATTGAAGAAAATCGTCATTTACTAAAGCCACCAGTTGGTAATAAAGTGGTTTGGAAAGATGCAGATGTTATTGTTATGGTTGTTGGTGGACCAAACGACAGACAAGATTATCACTATAACGAAACTCCAGAATTTTTCTATCAAATAGAAGGTGATATGGTCTTAAAAGTGATTGAAGATGGTGAGCCCAAAGATATTAATATAAGAGAGGGCGAAATTTTTGTCTTGCCACCAAAAGTACCACACTCACCACAACGAAGCGCAAACACTGTTGGTTTGGTTATAGAATATCCAAGACCAGAAGGTGTAAAGGATAAACTGCAATGGTACTCTGATGAGGATACAAGTTTGATTTATGAAGAAGAGTTTATGCTGGACAATATAGAAACTGATATGCCTGCTATTTTTGACCGTTA
This sequence comes from Winogradskyella sp., assembly GCA_002722255.1. Classification (GTDB taxonomy): domain Bacteria; phylum Bacteroidota; class Bacteroidia; order Flavobacteriales; family Flavobacteriaceae; genus Winogradskyella; species Winogradskyella poriferorum. The sequence goes on from PBLD01000010.1 coordinate 190,915, forward strand.
TAACGATATGGTTAAAAAAGGTGCTTTTAAAAAATAAATCAGAAAATATCTAACCACTACAACACAATTACCAAAATTAAATTTTGGTAAGATTCAAAGCACATGAGTAAACACAAACTAAGAATTAACGGTCATTCTCATCTTCTTCCTTATCCTGAAGAAATTCCTGAATTTATGAAAGATAAAGGGATTTTCTGGGTAGATAAAGATCGAAAATTTATGCTTCAAAAAGATTGGAACAGACCAATTACAGATTCTAGTTTTTTCTTAAATGAAAAGTTAGCATGGATGGAGCACTTTAAAATTGACCATGCTGTTGTTCTGAATTTATCTCAACTTTATGGTAATGGTTTAAGGTTGGAAGAAATGAAACAAGCGTTACGATTTCAGAATGATTTTAATGCACGTATTCAGCACGATCATCCGAGTAAATTTACAACGGGTTTTGTGGTACATCCTGGTTTTGTAAGAGGTGCTTGTTGGGAAATAGAGCGTTGTGTAGAGGTTTTAGGAATGCGCTTGTTATGTCTGCCAACACATTATATGGACACTATTGGAACTTGGCGTTGTATTTTTGATGAAGAAAACGAACCTATTTTTGAGCTTGCCGATAAATATAACTTGGCTGTTGAAATTCACCCTTACGATGGTGAAAAATTTATTAAACTAGAAAATACGTCATGGCGTTTTCACTTAATTTGGATGTTGGCACAATGTGCAGATGCATACCATTTTTTAACCTTAAATGGTTATTATGAAAAGTATCCTAATATGCGGATTTGTTTTGCTCATGGTGGACAGTTAGCACAGATTAATCTTGGTCGTCGTATTCAAGGGTTTGATGGAAGACCAGATTTGTTTGAAGGTAAAAAGCATCCTCGTAAAGCGGTAGGTCATAAAAATATTTTCTTTGATACTTTAGTGCACGACACAGGTTCTTTAGAGTTACTAATAAAGAATCAAGGTTCAAATCAAGTTATTATGGGACTAGATGACCCTTATCCTCTTGGCGAAATGGAAAGTGCACAACAGTCTTCATATCCTGGTAAAATTTTAGATTTAGCAATGGATCGAAAAATCATAAATGAAACCGAACGTGATGCTATTTGGGAAGACAATGTTATTAAATGGTTGTGTGGTGACGATGAAAAGGCAAAACAAGATTTAGTTGCCAGAATTACTTCCTAATATTTTCATCTTCATTTTTTTGTCTATATTTAGAATCTAATCAAACAATCAATATCATGAAAAAAGTAGGCTCTTATATGGCAATTATAGGTATAGGTTTAATTGTTTTACCTTTTATAGGTTTAACAATTAGATTTACTGATTGGATATATGAATGGGGAGAAGGTGTGGCTTGGGCTATAAAAATAGGTTTAGTAGTTATAGGTGCTGCATTATTCTTTTTAGGTAAGCCAGAGGCTGGAGAGGTAGAATTAGAACTTCCTGAAGAGCCAGAAAAAGCTGAATAAATTAATATTTATTTTAAAATTATTTTGATATGTATTTTTTGCCAGAGGCATTAGACAATTATGTTGTGGAACATTCTGAGCAAGAGCCAGAGTTATTACAACAGTTAACACGAGAAACATATCAAAAAGTATTGCAACCAATCATGCTTAGTGGTCCTTACCAAGGTAGAGTACTGAGTATGATTTCTAAGTTGGTAAATCCTAAATCTATTTTGGAGTTAGGAACCTTTACAGGTTATGCGACATTGTGTTTAGCCGAAGGTTTACAAAAAAACGGAATTATTCACACCGTTGATATTAATGAGGAGCTTCACGATTTTCAAAGAAAATATTTTGATAAATCTGGATTCGGTGAACAAATAAATCAATATACAGGTAATGCATTAGATATCATACCTGAATTAGATGTAATGTTTGATTTAGTGTTTATTGATGCTGATAAGCCTAATTATAGTAATTACTTTCATCTCATCATAGATAAGTTAAATCCAGGTGGTATTATTCTTTCAGATAACGTATTGTGGCATGGAAAAGTAGTTGAACCTTTAAATGATAAAGATGTGTCTACAAAAGCCGTTTTGGATTATAATACGCTTTTGAAAGAAGACAATCGGATTGAAACAGTAATGTTGCCTATACGAGATGGACTTACTATTTCTAGAAGAAAATAAAAAAAAGAGCTTTGTGAATTAACGCAAAGCTCTTTGTTGTTTTGATTGGTTATTGTTATTGTACAGCTTGTAAAGCATCGATATTTCCGTAGCCAAAGCTACCGTTTTTATTAGGATAGAATTCAGCTGATTGTTTTAATCTATTTAAAACCTGAGTTCTAGACCAACTAGGATATTTAGACCAAATTAAAGCGGCTATGCCAGCAGTTGTAGCTGTTGCAACAGAAGATCCTCCTGTATAACGTCTTTGATCTGTGTTAAATCCTAATACTGGTGGTGCTTTACTTGTATTGTTGTCTCCTTCCATAATAATTGTAAAATCAATTTTACTACCACTATGACATGTATCACATCTTTCATAGCTTGAGCCATCATTAACTCCAGTTACAGCAACAGTTTCGCTCATTGTTGCAGGAAAAATGACTCCAAAACCATTGGTAAAACTTGTTGAGGTTCCACCAGCAGCAAAGATTAATTTTCCTTTACTGTAAGCATATTTCACAGCATCTTTGATGTTTCCTATTGACCAAACGTAACCAATGGACATAGAGATGATTTTTACATCACTTCTATTCCCTAATTGAGTTAAAGCAGCAGAAACACCTTTACGCTCATGATAATCGTTTAATAAAACATCTTCTGTTGCTCTGTAAGCTACAAGGTTTGCATTGTAAGCTACACCAACTGGCATGCCATCATTGTTTCTAGGTGCAGCCATAGTAGATCCCATTGCTGTACCATGTCCGCATTTGTCATGTGGACCATCATAGTTGCTGCTCCACCACCATGCAGAATCAATAAAAGTTCCATATTTCTGAACAAATCTACCTGTAGAAGCACCATCATTAAATCCTGATGAGTTTAATAAATATTGCGATGCAGAAACACCAGTATCTATAAGACCAATTGTAACACCAGAACCAGTACTGTGATTCCAAGCCTGAGGAATATTGTGCTCGTTAAAATGCCAAGACACTTGTGCATTGTTCGGACTAATTGTAGTGTAATGAGCTGAATTTATACTGTCAGGATTTTTGTCACAACCTGAGCTACTTTTGGCAGTAAAGGTTGAATATTGATTATAACCATTAGGTTCTAGATAGCGAACAAAATCGCTCTTTCTTAGTTCAATAATGGTTTCAATTTTTGTAACTTCTACGTCAAATACAGTAATGATTTCGTGTTCTATTAGTTTTAATTTTCTTTCGTCAAAATCTTCATTTTCAAGAACAATGTCTATCAGCGCGTTTTTTTTAGATTCTAAAACAGGATCTTCAGTTTCACTGAAACTTTGATCCGGATTTCCATATCCTACAGTTAGTACATTTTGTCCATGAACAACAGCGCTCCACAAAAAGTGTTCATCAACGGCATTCCAGTCAAAATCACCTGTATTTTCTATAGTTTCGGAAATTCGTGAATTAATTTGCTCAATGGTAAGTGGGTCTTTAGGAAATTGAACAGCTCCTAATTGGCTTTCAATGTTTGGTTCATCTTTAGAGCATGATACCAACACCATTACTACTAAAAGTAATAGTTTGAAAAAGTTTTTTTTCATTTAATATGATTTAGATGGTTCGTGATTGTCTAAGTATATTAAATTATTCTATAAAAATTACATTAAAAATTAAGGATATGTTATAAAAACCATATAAATATAGTGAATATCTTATTTTACATGTTTCGTTTTACTGAACCTGTAAAGTTTTCGAGATCGTCTTTAACTTTATTAATTTCTTGCTGAATTTCTTTTGTAGTATCAGAATCTACGATGTTACTTTCTTTAGCACTTTTAGTAACCTCGTGCTTTATGTCGTTGGTAGCATCTCTTAAGGTTCGCATACCTTTTCCTAGTCCTCTAGCAATTTCTGGTAGCTTATCAGCACCAAAAACTAATACTAGGATAAACAGTATAAAGACAATTTCGGTTCCACCGATAAATAATAATGTTGCTAATTGTATCACAGTGCAAATATATAGTGACTTTATGTAATAAAAAAAGCCGACTCGTTAAAGTCGGCTTTAATTTTAAAAAAATTTTTCTTAATCTTTTATTTTGTTCTTAAACTTATCGAAATCACTTTCTTTAGTTTCTCTTGGCCAAGAGTTGTTAGAAGTGTCGATATCTGCAGTTTCTAAGTCTGGATCTACAGTAATTGCAACAATTTCTTTGTCTGTTGCAATTGCTCTGCTTACTTCCTTATCATTAAATCTCCAGATTTGAGCAGGATACGTGATTTTTTCTTTAGAACCGTCTGAATATTCATATTCTACAATTAATGGCATTACTAATCCGCCTGGCTTGTCAAAGGTTACTTCATAAAAATACTTAGGTGATTTCTTCATATTCTTTTGTTGCTCTGGCGTGAAGTTGTCCATTATATATTCCTTTACGGTAGGTAAATCTTCCATAGACTTACCATTTTTTAAGGCTTCATCATAACCTTCGTCACCTTCTTCAATAAAGTAAACTAAGGCATTAGGATCCATGTTGTAGCGTTCTGCTAATTGTCTTCCGTTTTCATTAGGATTATTAGTAACCGCAAACTTCTTTACTTCTTTAATACCAATATCAGTATAGTCTGTTGTGTAAAACCAACCTCTCCAGAACCAGTCTAAATCTACAGCAGATGCATCTTCCATTGTTCTGAAGAAATCCTCTGGTGTAGGATGTTTAAACATCCAACGTCTGGCATATTCTCTAAATGAATAATCGAATAACTCGCGTCCCATAACTGTTTCACGAAGAATATTTAAACCCGTTGCTGGTTTACTATAGGCATTACTTCCAAATTGATAGGTGTTTAAACCTTTGGTCATAATAGGTGCAATAAAATCTTGATCGCCTCCCATATATCTTACGATATTTTTAGCAGGACCTCTACGAGAAGGATATTTGTCGTGACCAGGAGAAAGTGCAGTTGGGTACCACTCACCAAAATCTTGTTCTGCTACATACTGAACAAAGGTATTTAGACCTTCATCCATCCATGTCCATTGACGCTCATCACTATTTACAATCATAGGAAAGAAGTTGTGGCCAACCTCATGTATAATAACGCTAATCATTCCGTATTTAGTTCTGTCTGAATAGTTGCCATTCTCGTCTGGTCTTCCGTAATTCCAACAAATCATAGGATATTCCATTCCTTGTCTTTGGGCATGAACAGAAATAGCTTTATGATACGGATAATCAAATGTCATACGAGAGTAAGATTTTAACGTGCTTGCTACAGCTTTTGTAGACCATTCTTCCCAAAGCGGATTACCTTCTTTAGAGTACATAGAAACAGCCATAACATCTTTGTCTCCAATTTTTACGGCCATCATATCATATATATACTTTCTAGACGTCGCAAAACCAAAATCTCTAACCATTTGTGCAGAAAGCTTCCATGTCTTTTTCTTTGTGCTTTTTGTCTTTTCATTTTTACGAGCTTCGTCTTCAGTTACAATCAATATAGGTTTGTCGTAAGATTTTTTAGCTTGGTTGTAACGCTTCATCATTTCTTTAGTGAACACTTCTTCTCTGTTGGTTAAATAACCTGTTCCGTCTAAGATATGATCTGCTGGTACTGTAATGTTAACATCAAAGTTACCGAATGGTAATGCAAACTCATCTCTTCCCCAAAACTGAGAGTTTTGCCATCCTTCAACATCGTTATACACTGCCATACGAGGATAAAATTGTGCAATAACGTAAGATCTGTTATCATTTTCTTCAAAATACTCATAACCAGAGCGTCCACCGTCTTTTATGTGGTCGTTAATGTTGTACCACCACTTTATTTTGAAAGAAAACTTATCTCCAGTTTTCATTGGTTTCGGTAATTCTATTCGCATCATAGTACGATTTATGCTATGAGGTAAATCTTTACCATTAAGATCCTTAACGTGTTCAATATTAAAACCACCATCAAAACGCTCTTTTAAATATGTTCCTGTAGCTCTCGAAGCTGAAGTTGCAGGACCAATACCAGAACTACTTATTAAAGGTGTTTTGGAGTCTTTAGCTCTCATGTTTTGGTCTAATTGTACCCAAAGATAGGTGAGCTCGTCTGGCGAATTATTGGTATAAGTAATAGTTTCGTCACCGTATAATTTAGCATTAACATCATCTATTTCTATATCCATTTTGTAGTCCGCTTGTTGTTGGTAGTAAGCAGGACCAGGTGCTCCAGAACCAGTTCTAAACATGTTTGGAGTTGCAAATTCATCATATAATTGTTTGAATTTGTTTTGGTTAGTGTGACCGGGTTTGCGCTCTGGCTTTATGTCTTCTTGTGCAAAAGCACCAGCAGAAACAAAAAGTAAAGCACCAAAGAAGTACTTGAAAATTTTCATTGCAATTAGTGTTATTTAAAAAGGATTCCCAAAATAGAGAAATTAAGGCGTTTTAACAGAATTTTTAGTTAAAGTTTAACATGCATTCATCATTCTCTGGAATGAGTAAGAAACTCTTGTTTCTATCATTTAACTTTAATCTTACGATGTTCTGTTGTTCTGGAAGAATATCAAAAAGTAGGCGATTTACAACTTTAATTGATTTTATGTCTTTTATATTCTCTATTTCGAGGTAGCAGTAGGTAATATCTTCTTTGTACTCTTTACCTATGAAATTAAATTTATAGGCTTTTCCATTGATTGAAATTTTGAGTTTGTCTTCAAGATAACGTTTCATGTATACATCAACTAATTCTGGTTCATCATCTTGTGCAAGTGTAATGGTTTCATCGTAACGCTCACGGATTAGCCTCTCAAAATCATCTATAAAAACCTGACTTATGATTTGAACAGATTGTTGCTCTTTAGCATGCTCAATGTTAGTAACGCTAACGTAATATTCGTGTTTGGTGTTGCTAGAAGTTAGTATTAAACCAACTGATAGGATAAAAATTAGGAATATTGATTTCATACATTATGTCTAATAGTTCTTTTCTAAAAACCAAAAAGTATTCCAAAGTTAATCATTATTAGAACTATTAAGATTTTTTCGGTATGCTTTAAGTTTTTGCTGTAAAAATTCTAGTAGTTTAATATCATTGTCTTCTTTGCATAAGCTGAGGAAGTTTTCATCTTCTTGAGAGAACAAAAAATACTCGTTTCTTAGGTTTTTGGTGAGTGTGTCGTTTTCAAATAGAATTGATTCGTAATCAATTCTGAGTCTATTAATACATTTGTCTCTGTCATCTAACTCAACAACATCTTTTAGCTTTTTGGTTCTGCCACTTATTTTATTGAGTATTTTATGTAAATTAAGAACAACACCTCCTCCAAAAGGTCCGCCCATTATAGAGCCTGTTGGTCCACCATCTGCATCGTGTAGTTTTTTTTCGTTTTGAGTAAGTGGTAGTTTGGTGTTGCCTGGTATGCCAAGGTCATAGAAGTTGATTTCGGTTTTGGCATCTGAGTTTTCTAAATCAGATTGTAAACTTCCGGTAAGTATTTTGCCTACAATAACTTTATCGAGTTCGCTAACTTTTTCATCTAATTTAATTTCAATAGAATTAGAATCTTCGTGTTCTTTTGAAACAATAATTTCTTTGTTATTGTAAATTAGACTGGAAATGAACAATGTATCAGTGGCTTTAGCTTCAATACTAAATAAGCCTTTATCATCAGATACAGTATATTTTGATGCTGTTTTATTTAGGATGTGAATACCTTCTACATCATCGTTGGCAATTAATTTGCCTTTGATTTCTTGCCTTTGGGCTTGCAACAAAAATGATAAAAGAAGTGTTACAAGACTAAATAAGAGTTTAGTCTTTTTCACTTTTATTTTTAAGGAAAGCTTTGCTTAGTTGTGTAATTCGCTCTAAAAACTGCATTTCTCTGTCTTCAGCAAGAAGGTCTTCATCAATACCTTTATCTTCAATGTAGTCTATAAAGGCGTCTACTTGTTCTAATGGAATATTAAAATTAGTGTGAATATAGTTAACACTATATTTATCTAACGCCTCTTTAAAAGGGGTTTTGTTAATTGCTTTTTCGGCATTTGTTTTGTCTTCCTTTTCAATATCTACGACCTGACTTACAATAAATCCTGCTAGATTTACAATGTTGAGCATATTACCTACTCTTGGATTGTTTTCATTAAATGCTAAATTTTCTGCTTTAGTCTTATAATCTGCAGAGAACTCAAAATCCTCGATATGGTCTAAACCGAGATACACATAGTCTAAACTTACATTATAAGTTCTTACGTTTTCTAAGTCTGTATTAAGGTTTCCTGTTAAACCAAAGGGTAGAATGACGACTTCATCTAGTTTATTGACTTCTTCAACAAGTATAACTGTTAATTTTTTTGATTTAATAATGTCTTCAGTTATAGTGACTTTAAAATCTTTAAATTGAATAGCACTAAATTCAAGAATATCATTTACTGCTACCATTGCTGTAAATTCTCCATTCTCATCTGTAATAGTGCCTTTATTGGTTGTTGTATTAAATACAGTTACTCCTTCTTTATCTTCAGACGGTACCGATATTTTTCCATTTACTGAGACTCTCTCGATATCCTGACTGTAAATTGAAATGGTTAAAAAGCAGCTTATTATAAATAGTATGTGTTTCATGTTGGTATTATTGTCATATAAAGTTCGTGCTTATTCATCAATTTTCATAAAAAAAGCTTAATAAATCTTTGTTAAAGTGCGAAGAAACTCTTTTAGTTAATAAAACTTTAAATTATAAATTTGCAGTATGAAATCAATTATTATAGCTAGTACATCAACCGTTCACGGAAGTGGTTCTTTAGAGTATCTTTTAGATGAATTAAAAGTTCATTTTAAATCTGCAGACGAAATTTTATTCATACCATATGCCAGACCAGGTGGTATATCGCATGATGAGTATACAGCTAAAGTGGCTGAGCCTTTTAAAAAAATAGGTAAGACTGTGAGAGGGATTCATGCTTTTGATGACCCTAAAAAAGCTATTTTAGAAGCTAAAGGTATTTTTACAGGAGGTGGAAATACATTTGTTTTAGTAAATCAGTTGTATAAAAAAGATGTGTTATCTTCAATAAAAGAGGCTGTAAATAATGGAACGCCATATTTAGGAACAAGTGCTGGAAGTAATATTTGTGGCCTAACAATGAATACCACTAACGATATGCCTATTGTGTATCCACCAAGTTTTAAAACTTTAGGTTTGGTGCCGTTTAATATAAACCCACATTATTTAGATCCGAATCCAAATAGTACGCATATGGGTGAAACCCGAGAAACCAGAATTAAAGAGTTTCATGCGTTTAATACGCAACCTGTTATTGGTTTAAGAGAAGGGAGTTGGATAGAAGTGAATGGAGAAAACGTAACTTTAAAAGGTAATTTAGAAGCCAGAATTTTTGAGTACGGCAAGGCGCCTTACGAAATACCAACCAACTCTGATTTAAAATTTTTAATGTAGGTTATATTTTTTTTAGAAAGTGGTAGCCCAAAATTTTGAAGCCTTCATTATAGTAGAATTTATGAGAAGGGTGATTTTGAACATAGGTGTTTAGCTCTAGAGATTCATAGCCTTTTGCTTTGCAATACTCTTGAATCCAATTCATAAATGATTTGCCCAATCCTTTATTTCTGTGTTGAGGTTTTATGTAAACATGGTCTATTTCTACAGATTTGCCCGAATAATGCCTTGTACAATACCATAAACCAGTAATACCTACTATTTCATTCTTCAGAGTTATGATAGCACATTCATAATTTTGATTTTTTATTTCGTTAAATCGAGACGATAAAACGGATGCTTCTATTTTACCTTCGTTTAGTTCAAAAACTAATGGTACTATAGACTCTAGCTGAGAGTTAGGTAGAATTTTAAAATCGTAGTTCATTTTAATAGTTAAAGGCTGTAAAATTAATGTTTTTAGAAATTTGAAACTACACAAGATGACTTTTCAATAAATTATGTGTCAAACTTTTGTAAATTTATCATACTAAGACAATCAATATGAGAAGAGGTAATTTTAAAGTTAGAATTTTTATATTCATAGCAATAGCAGCATTTGCCTACCTAAGAAAGTGTAGTCAAGAAGAAATTAATCCATACACAGGAAAAAAACAAGCTATTTCATTGTCTCCACAAGAAGAGATTGCTATTGGTTTACAAAGTGCGCCTGGTATGGCCCAGCAGCATGGTGGGTTGCATCCAAATAACCAATATCAAGCGCTGGTTGATAATGTTGGTAACAAACTTGTAAATAATAGTGTTGCAAAAGATACACCATATCAGTACGAGTTTCATTTACTGGCAGATGAAAATACAATAAACGCATTTGCGTTACCAGGTGGTCAAATTTTTATTACCTATGCTTTATTTTCAAAATTAGAAAACCAAGATCAGCTGGCAGGAGTTTTAGGTCATGAAATAGGTCATGTATTAGGAAAACATTCAAACGAAAGAATTACAAATTCTAAATATTGGCAGACTTTAATTATGGGCAGTTCTGTTATTGATGCTGGTGGTATTGCGCAACAATATGGGCAAGGCCAACTCTTAAAAAATGGAAGAGGAGATGAGTTAGAGAGTGATGAGTTAGGAGTGAAATTTATGATGGATTCAGGCTACAATCCTGAAGAGATGATAGGAGTAATGGAAATACTTAAAGCTGCGGCTGGTCCTAATCGTGTTCCAGAATTTCAAAGTACACATCCCGATCCAGAAAATCGAATTGAAAAAATTAGAGAAGCTATAAGAAAATATAAAAAAGCGTCTTAACATGTAAGACGCTTTTTCAATTAACTAACTCAAATAATTGTCTTTAATTAGACACTTTCTTTTTAAAGCGTTTCAAAAACTGTGCCGCTTCCTTAGCTTTAGATTGTTCTGCATGGTTTAATGCAGTGTAACCTAAGTCGCAAGATTTGTGCACATCAGCTCCAGCTTTTAATAATATTTTAATTAATTCTACACGATTATATTTTGCTGCGTAGTGAATAGGGCTCATACCATTAGATTTGGCATTAACATCAGCACCTTGTTCTATTAAGGATTTTGCAAGCTCCACGTCTCCTGTGGCTACTGCTTTGCAAAGTGGACTTACTTCAAAAGTTTTTACAGTTACTTCACTTGTTGAAGTTAAAAGATCGTTTGATGCATTTAAATTTGTGATTGAAAAGCCCAATGCTAAGGCTAAAACTACTGCTGTTTTTTTCATGATGAAAGATTTAAAAATTAATTGATTTGTTTTTTGATTATACTAAAGAGACGACATTAATTCTATAATGTTACACTTTGAAATTTTAAATAACATACATTTAACGTTTTGAAAACAAATCTGTTAAGGCTTTCATAAAATCACGTATCTATATAACAATCAGTATGATATAGCTTTAAAATTAAATAACATTCAAAATTTTTTGAATACAGAATTATAGTCGTATTCTATGCCTTATATTTGAAGTAATAAACAGAAAAACATGAATAAGAAGGTTATTTTAATGATACTAGATGGTTGGGGAAAATCACCAGACCCAAAAGTTTCAGCAATTGATAATGCAGAAACTCCATTTATAGATGAGTTGTACAATACATATGCTAATGCTAGTTTGCGAACAGACGGTTTACACGTAGGTTTGCCAGAAGGACAAATGGGTAATAGCGAGGTAGGACATATGAATCTTGGTGCTGGTAGAATTGTGTATCAGGATTTAGTTAAAATTAACCTTGCTGTAGAAAATAAAACCCTTCAAGAAGAGCAAGTACTAAAAGATGCTTTTAATTATGCTAAGGCTAATGGAAAAGATGTACACTTATTAGGTTTGGTGAGTGATGGTGGAGTACACTCTCATATAAATCATGTATACGGACTTTTAGATGCCGCAAAAGCGAATGATTTACAAAATGTTTATGTTCATGCTTTTACAGACGGTAGAGATGTAGATCCTAAATCTGGTTATGGTTTTATTTCAGAGTTAGAAGAATATTTAGCTAAAACTACAGGCAAGCTAGCAACCGTTACAGGACGCTATTATGCCATGGACAGAGATAAACGCTGGGAGCGTGTTAAGTTAGCCTATGATGCTGTTGTGCACGGTGAAGGAAAACAGACTACTAATGTTTTAAAAGATATACAGCAAAGCTATGAAGAAGATGTTACAGACGAATTTATTAAACCACTGGTAGTTAATGAAAATGGCGAGCCAATAGCAACTATAAAGGAAGGTGATGTTGTTTTGTTTTTCAATTTTAGGACAGATCGTGGGCGTCAATTAACACAAGCATTATCTCAAGAAGATTTTCATGAGTACAACATGCACAAATTGAATTTGCATTATGCTACCATGACTAATTATGATGATAATTTTAAAGGTATCAACGTAATTTTTAATAAAGATAATTTATCTGAAACTCTAGGAGAAGTACTAGAAAAACATGGAAAAAAGCAAATTAGAATAGCAGAGACAGAAAAGTATCCTCATGTTACTTTTTTCTTTTCTGGAGGAAGAGAAGAGCCTTTTGAAGGAGAAACAAGAATTCTTAGAAATTCACCAAAAGTTGCTACTTACGATTTAAAGCCCGAAATGAGTGCTTATGAATTAAGAGATGCTCTTATACCAGAACTCAATAAAGGTGAGACAGATTTTGTCTGTCTTAATTTCGCAAATGGCGATATGGTTGGTCATACTGGTGTTATGGAAGCTGCAATAAAAGCTTGTGAAGCTGTAGACGAATGTGTAAAGGATGTTGTAACATCAGCTTTAGAAAATGATTACACTACTATTTTAATTGCAGATCATGGTAATTGTGAAACCATGATAAATCCTGATGGAACACCAAATACAGCACATACAACTAATCCTGTACCTATAATCTTAATTGATAAAGACCTAAAAGAAATAAAAGACGGTATACTTGGCGATATTGCGCCTACTATTTTAAAGTTGATTGGTGTAGAGCAGCCTGATGCTATGACACAACATAGCCTTGTATAAATGACTCATTGTTTTAACTTTGTCGCCTAATTGATTGATTGCATGAATTTTCAGGATAGATTAATAATAGCAGTAGATTTTGATGGAACTATAGTAGAAGATGCGTACCCCAAAATAGGGAAAACGAGAATCTTTGCTTTTGAGACCTTAAAACGTCTTCAACAAGATGGTCATAGACTTATCTTATGGACTTATAGAAATGGTGCCAAATTGCAAGAAGCTGTAGATTTTTGTAAAGAAAATGGTATAGAATTCTATGCTGTTAATGCAAGTTTCCCAGAAGAAAAATACGATTACAGCCGTAGCCGAAAAATTCATGCAGACTTATTTATAGACGACAGAAATATCGGAGGCATACTTGGTTGGGGCGAAATTTATCAAATGATAACCAATGAAGAGCCAAATATTAAGCAATCCAAAAGAAAAGGTGGCCTTTTTGGTTGGTTTAAATAAGCAGTTGGTTTAAGTTAATTCAAAATAAGCTCTGTCAATTTCCTCTCTATGGTCTGGGTGGGCAATATCTACAAGTGCCTTTACACGTTGCTTTATTGTTTTTCCAAATAAATTAGCAATACCGTATTCTGTAACCACATAGTGTACGTGGGCTCTTGTTGTAACAACACCAGCACCTGGTTTTAAAGCAGGTACAATTCTGCTAATACCTTTTCGGGTAACAGAAGGTAAGGCGATAATAGCCTTTCCGCCTTTACTTAAAGATGCACCTCTGATAAAATCCATTTGTCCACCAACACCAGAGTACATTTTAGAGCCAATAGAGTCAGCACAGACTTGGCCAGTTACATCTACCTCAATAGCAGAATTTATTGCCACCATTTTAGGATTTTGTTTTATGTACGATGTGTTATTAGTGTAATTAGAAGCTCTCATTTCTACAAAAGGATTGTCATCTACATAATCATATAAGCGCTTAGATCCCATTAAGAATGTAGTTAAAGCACGTCCTCTGTTTATTTTTTTATAATTACCATTTATAACATCACTTAAAATTAAGTCTATAACGCCATCAGAAAACATCTCGGTATGCAAACCTAAATCTTTGTGGTTAGTTAATCTAGACAATACAGCGTTAGGTATGTTGCCTATTCCCATTTGTAGCGTACTTCTATCTTCAATTAGGCTTGCAACATAATCTCCTATTTTGCTTTCAATCTCTGATGGTTCAGAAGCGAGCATTGTAGGGATCTCATCATCAGCCTCTACAAAATAATCTATTTCAGAATAATGTATAATTCCTGCTCCATGCGTACGTGGCATATTTTTATTAACCTGAGCAATAACAGTAGTGGCATTATCTATTGCAGCCAATGTAGCCTCAACAGATACACCTAACGATAAGTAACCATGTTTGTCTGGTTCAGAAACATGAATTAAAACAACATCTAAATCTAGAATGTTTTGGTGAAATAAGGTAGGTAACTCACTTAGAAAAACCGGTGTATAAGAGCCATTTCCAGCATGTAATGTGTGTCTCACATTTTTACCAATAAAAAAGGAATTAACATGAAAGCTATCCTTTAGCTCTGGATTAGCATATGGTGCTTCACCTTCTATATGTAAATGACAAACTTCAACATTTCTAAGCTCTTCGTGCCTAGCCGACATGGCGTTTATTAATTGTTGAGGAGCCGCTGCTGCTGCTTGTATATATACTCTATCGTTAGATTTAATGACTTTTACCGCTTCTTCGGCACTTACTGTTTTAAACATTTGCTAAAATTTAGATTACAAACTTACTGCTCAAAAGATAGAAAAAAACTGTTTTTTATCATGTTTTTCTAAAATTATTTAATAGTTATAAATGCCTATCTTTGCAGCTCAATTTAGGAAACATGATTATAGTAAAAACCAGAGAAGAAATTGAGTTAATGAGACAAAGCGCACTTATTGTTTCTAAAACATTAGGTATGCTTGCAAAAGAGATTAAAGAAGGTGTAACCACCAATCATTTAGATACTATTGCAGAAGAATTTATAAGAGACCATGGTGCATTGCCAGGTTTTAAGGGTTTATACGATTGTCCTTCTACATTATTATGTAGTGTTAATGAAGCGGTAGTACATGGATTGCCAACAGATATCCCATTAAAAGATGGAGACATTGTATCTGTAGATTGTGGGGCGCTTATGAATGGTTTTTATGGAGATCATGCCTATACTTTTGAAATAGGAAATGTTGCTGAAGACACTAAGAAATTAATTAAAACCACTAAAGAGTCTTTATACCTAGGTATAGAACAGCTTAGAGTAGGAAATAGAGTAGGAGATGTTGGTTTTGCAATACAACAATATTGCGAGGCTCAAGGATATGGTGTTGTTAGAGAGTTGGTTGGTCATGGTTTAGGACGAAAAATGCATGAAGATCCAGAAATGCCAAACTATGGAAGACGTGGCAGAGGTAAAAAGTTTATAGAAGGTATGGTTGTTGCTATAGAGCCAATGATTAATATGGGAACGCACAGAGTAAAACAACTTAAAGATGGTTGGACAATCGTTACCCAAGATGGAAAGCCTAGTGTGCATTTTGAGCACGATATTGCTATTGTAGATGGTAGGCCAGAGATACTTTCAACTTTTGCTTATGTGCACGAGGCTTTAGGTATAACATCAGACGAAGAAGATAAATTTAGACAAAAAGCACTAGTATTATAATAGTTAATGAACATTGAACAATTAGAATCTGAATTAACTCCGCTTAGAACAGCGTTAAATAATCACAAATTATACAAAGCTTTAGACTCCATTGAAGATGTTAAAGTATTTATGGAGCAGCATGTGTTTGCGGTGTGGGATTTTATGTCTTTGTTAAAAGCACTCCAAAATAGTTTAACAAACACATCGGTTCCGTGGATACCTGTGAGTAATTCTGCGACCTCTCGTTTTATAAACGAAATTGTCCTAGGCGAAGAGAGTGATGTTAATGAACTAGGTGAGCCTAAAAGTCATTATGAGATGTATATTGATGCGATGCATCAAATAGGTTCTAGCACGTTACAGATTGAAAGTTTTCTTAATGAAATAAAGCAAGGAAGGTCTATTGAAGAGGCTTCGGCTTTAGTAGGTTTAAATGAGGCTACATCTAAGTTTATTGAGTTTACTTTTAATGTTATAGACACTAAAGCAACTCACAAAATAGCTTCTGCTTTTACATTTGGAAGAGAAGATGTCATTCCTGATATGTTTTTTCAGATTATAAATCAGTCTAAAACTAGTGACAACACATACAGTAAGCTAACATATTATTTAAATAGACATATTGAGTTGGATGGCGATGAGCATGGTCCTTTATCTCTTAAAATGATTGAAGAGTTATGTGGAAATGATGCTAAAAAATGGGAGGAAATTTTAGAAATTTCAAAGTTAGCATTACAACATAGAATTTCTCTTTGGGATGGTATTTATAATTTAATATCTTCAAACAAAACAGTTGAAGTTTAATTACTTTTGAAACGACTTTTTAAATTCATATTAAACTTAGTACCAAGACCTATATTGATTAGGTTAAGCTACATCGTAAGACCAATTTTAGCCTTTTTTTTAAAGGGAAATAAATACACGGATCCTATAGATGGTAAAAGTTTTAGATCTTTTTTAGCGTATGGTTATGTAAAACAACGCGAAAATATTTTATCACCATCAACACTTTCATTAGAAAGACATCGTCTGTTATGGCTATATCTTAAAAATGAAACCGATTTTTTTTCAAACAATTTTAAAGTGCTTCATTTTGCACCAGAGCAGTGTTTTTTAAAACGGTTTAGGAAACTAAAGAATATAGATTACACTACTACAGATTTGTTATCTCCTATTGCAGATGTAAAGGCAGATATTTGTAATCTTCCTTTTGAAGATAACTGTTACGACGTTATTTTTTGTAATCATGTGTTAGAGCATATACCAGACGACACTAAGGCTATGCAAGAGCTATATCGTGTTATGAAACCTGGAGGATTTGGAATATTTCAAATACCACAAGATTTAAACAGAGAAGCTACTTTTGAGGACAATACAATAACAGATAAGGCTGAGCGCGCTAAAATTTTTGGGCAATATGACCATGTTAGAATTTATGGTAGAGATTACTTTGATAAACTCAGAAGCATAGGTTTTGAAGTTGAAGAAGTAGATTATACAGCTACTTTATCAGATTCTGAGATTGATAAATTCCGTTTGGCCAAAGGGGAGGTAATTCCAGTTGTTTATAAAAAATAGATTGAAATGAGTCAACAGATATTTATAATTACAGGAGCATTATTCGGAATGTTAGCTATTATATTTGGTGCTTTTGGCGCTCATGCATTAAAGAAAATCTTATCTGAAGACCAACTTAAAAGTTTTGAAACAGGTGTAAAATATCAAATGTATCACGCTATCGTTATGTTAATACTTGGTTTTAATCAAGAATTCTCTACATCAGTTATGTATTGGTGTTTTACTATTGGAATTGTTTTATTTTCTTTTAGTATTTATGGCTTAATTTTGAGTGATGCTAAAGGGAAAAAACTAAAGTTTTTAGGTCCAATTACACCTATTGGCGGTTTACTTTTTGTTATTGGTTGGTTACTTATTTTATTACAAGCTATATAAAAAAAGGAAAGCCTTTAAATTGACTTCCCTTTTAAGATTGATTAATAGCAAATCGTTTATTCTTTTAAAATACGTTTAGTATATGTAGAGTTTTCTGTAATAACTTTAACTAGATACACGCCATTTGGTATAGATTTTAAGTTTATTGTTTTGTATTTAGAATCGATAATTTTCTTTCCTAACATATCATAAACTTCAACTGAATTAATTTTGATAGGTGATTTAATTTTTATATGATCTGATGTTGGATTTGGGTATACTTTAACATCATTCATTGTTAGTACAAAGTCATCAACAGATAAGGTTGAAGCTGCTCCATATTCATAAACACCTAAATCTACAGTTGCATTATGTATACGTTGATTAAATAATAAATCTGAAGTAATACCAGATGGCACTAAACTGTTATCTCCTGCATCTATAGCTGGCGAACCTGGCTGTAATGTAAAATCGTTATTATTGGCATTTGTAAAAAATGGGTCTGCATTTGACGTATTTGTTAAGTATGATAAGTTGTTAAAATTATCTTCACTAATAGAATTATTTACAAAAACCGTATTTGGATAATTAACATGTCCTGGGTTTACAGAAAGTCCAACGACTCCTGATGCTCCTTGATCATTAAAATAAAATATTGAATTATTTATCGTTGCATTGTGAGTACTATTTCCGTCAGACCTTCTACTTAATGCTAAAGTACCTTTAAGTGAACTCGAGTAAGTTCCATTATCTTCATTATTTGCAAAAGTACAATTGGTTATTGTTGTTGTTAAATTAGCTCCTGTATCATTTGCCCTTATCCAAGCTGAACTTCCGGTGTAACCTAAAGCTGAACCACTAAAATTATAAGATACGTTATTAGTAAATAAGCAATTAACCATATCTAAGGTAACTGTTCTATTTTGATTTACTAGAAAATATAAACCCGAACCATAACGACTTAAATTATTATTAAAAACACAATTTTGAAACGTCATACTTGTATTGTTATTCAAGTACGAGCGTATTGCACCGCCATTTACCCCAAAGTTTTCATCAAACTCACAATTTTTAATTATTAAATTAGAAGTTTGTCCTCCAATATTTATTGCTCCACCATAAGCGTTTGTACTTGAACCATTAGCGTGACCATACATAATTTTAAATCCATCAATCACAGCATTATCAGCATTTAATATTTGCATTACATGATACGAATTATCACCTCTTGTACCTGAACCATGTCCAGCATCATCACCATTTAAATCGCCTGATAATATGGTTGGATTTGCTAAAATATCACGTTCTGAAATTGAAGATTCCGTTCCATTAAAACCTCCATAAACATGAAGTCCATCAATAGCTATATTAAATGAGTCTGTTCTATTATTTCCTGGTTTGTATGTTCCTGCTGCAACCCAAATTTCAGAAGTATTAACATCTGCAGATCCTAACGCAAAATTAAGAGTAGTCATAGCGTTTGACCAAGAATCTCCACTACCATTTCCTCCTGAAACATTCGCATTTACATATATTCTTGATAAAATTGGTGCAGGTGTAAATTCTTGTACTGATAACTTTCCAGAGTCCATATATGCTATAAACATATTACCTGTAACAGGATTCATTTCCATCTCTGCAAAAAAATTGGCGCTTGATGTAGAAACACCTGGCGATGGTAAAGAACTATTAATAGTACCATTATCATTTATTATACTAAAAGACAAATTTTCTGAAAAGTCAGAGTACATTAAATAATTTTTATTATTAATTAAATTCTCTCTAAACTTAACCACATCTTTGGTCGTATTGTAATAACTAACTAATGACGTGTTTTGAAATATCAAAATCTCTTCAACAGTTCCATTCAATCTATAAGCTGCTGCTAATGTCTTATTATTAATTCCTGAAATTTTACGTAATGTTCTTCCTCCTATATACGCATACATATCAAAACTAGAAACATTACTACTGCTACCTACAGGTTTTCTTCCAACAACACTAGAGTTATCTGTACCTGCGTAAGCAACAAAATAATCGTTATAATTAACATAATCGTAATTATGATCTAAAACATATTGAGGTGAATTAATTAAAACTTCTTCTAATGCAGAACCAGATAATGTACCACTAGGAAATTGAATTATTCTTAACTTTTTACTAGTTATTTTTCCTGCTACTCTAGCATCTCCACTCGAGTTAAATTGAATTTGAAATGGGTTATCTGTAAATCCTAAATTAATATTAACACCTCTAGCTACCCAATTTGTTCCATCAAAACTATAAACATCCATTTGGTCGTCTGCTGTTCTTCTGTAAGCTATCCATGGTTC
This sequence comes from Winogradskyella sp., assembly GCA_002722255.1. Classification (GTDB taxonomy): domain Bacteria; phylum Bacteroidota; class Bacteroidia; order Flavobacteriales; family Flavobacteriaceae; genus Winogradskyella; species Winogradskyella poriferorum. The sequence continues at coordinate 210,917 of PBLD01000010.1, forward strand.
ATTTGTTACAGGATTAAACTTAATAGCATGGTTAGCAGAAGCCATATTAGATATTGTACCTCCAACAGCAACCCAAGACACACCATTATATCGCATAACTTTGGGTTTATTACCGTCTGTTACATCATTATAAATAACATATGGACTTCCATCTATTGGATGAAATGATAAAGCAACATTATCTGTAAAATTTGTAAACTGAGGGCTTCCTACCTGGCTCCATTGTGCATTCGCAAATAAACAACCAGTAAAGATTAATAACATAAGTAATTTTGTTTTCATTTTAATTTGGTTTATCGATTAATATGAAAACAAAAATGCCTTTAAATATATACGTATTTAAAGGCAAATTTCTGAAATAGGCTTTTCGACTTTTAAAGCTAAATACTTTGCACTAAGGATAGAAACTCATCCTTTTTTTCGTTGGAAATTGAGACTGTTTTATCATTTTCCATTACAATATAACCGCCATCTTTTTTAATATATTCCTTTATAAATGCCAAGTTGATTAAAAAAGAACGATGCGGACGATAAAACATTTTGATGTTTTGAAGTATGCCTACGAAGAACTTTAAAGGTTTACTTACTAAAATATCGCCTTCTGACAGTGTCGTAACATTGGTATACATGCCATCTGCTTCAAGCATAATGATGTCTGTAAAGTTTACAAATTTTATTCCGTTACTGTTTGGCAATCCTATTTTTTTAAAATTAGCATCTTCTAAGCTGCTTTTTAATTCTGTTAAACGTTTATTGATTTGTGAATTGCCTAAAAATTTAATCGCTTTATCTACTGCATCCTTTACTTGACTTGGTCTTACTGGTTTTAACAAATAATCGATTGCAGATAACTGAAAGGCTTGAATAGCATACTCACTGTAAGCAGTGGTGAAAATAATCTCGAAATTATGAACTTCCTTTTCAATAAAATTTAAAATTTCTAGTCCAGAATGTTCTGGCATTTCTATGTCTAAAAACACAATATTTGGTGCTTCTTGCTTAATTAATTCTACTCCAGACATTAAATTATCAGCTTGCAAAATTGTGGTTATTTTTGGGCAATTTTCTTCTACCAATATTTGCAGTACTTGTCTTGCTTTTTTTTCGTCGTCTATAATTAAAGCCCTCATAATTATTTATTTACAATTGGTATGTTTAAAATCACTTTAGTTCCTGTAGCTTCATCACCTTGTTTTAAATCTAAAATCTCTACACCTATTTTTTGTTCTTTACCGTAGTTGAGCAAATCTAAACGCTCAGTAGTTGCTTTTAATGCAAATGATTTATGCTGATGTTGACGCTTTTGATTTATAGCTTTGGATTTTTCTCTTCCAATGCCATTATCTTCTACAATACATTGTATTATGTTTTCTGAAGGTTTAGAAATAGAAATACTTAATTCTCGGTTATCCTTTTTATGTAACAATCCGTGTTTTAAGGCATTTTCAACATAAGGCTGAACAAGCATTGTTGGTATTTTAATAACTTCGGAATTTGCTTTATCATCAACAGTAACTTGATAGTCTAAAGCATCTTCAAACCGAAGTTTTTCTAACTCTAAATACAGTTTTAGGTTATGAACTTCTTCTGGAATTGAGATAAATCCTGTATCACTAAAATGAAGATAATTACGAATTAAATCGGCAAATTTCCCTAAATAATCGCTTGCTAAATTCTTTTGATTTAACACAATATAATCTTGAATAGAATTTAATGCATTGAATATAAAATGCGGATTCATTTGTGCTTTCAACGCTTTAAGTTCGCTGTCTTTGTATTGCTTTTCTAAAGCAAGTCTTTTTTGTGTTTCTTTTAATTCTAACGTGATTATTTCGGCTTGTTTTTTAGCTTTCAACCGGCTGTAATAAATTAATGATGATAGCAAAATTAGAGCTGCAATAATAGAAGAGCCAATAAATAAATTTCGGTTTTTACTACTTTCTAACGTTGAAATTTGAAGTTGTTTTTCGGCTAAATCTTTTTCAGATTTAATCTTCTCTGTGTCGTATTTGGTTTGCATATCTGCAATTAGCGTTTTACGCTCTTTGGATTCTAACGAATCTTTTAAAACCTCATAACGTTGTTGCGCTAAACTTGCTTTTTCTCTTTTATTTACAATGCTATAAGCGATATATAAATTTTGATTTGTGATTTTAGCATAGTGTAAATTACCTGTGCGATCAAAAATCTCTAAAGCCTTTTCATAATAAGGTATTGCCTCATTATAATTGCCTTTTAATGATTCGGATTCTCCTAAAATTCTATATGAAGACGCTAAATTTCGGTCTTGCTTTTTACTCTTATAATATGGTATTGATGATTTTAAAATTATTATTGCTTTATCGTACTCACCTACATTTTTATAATAGTCACCTAAAACAGATGTCATTATCATTTCTAGGTGTTTATTTTTTATTTGTTTGGCAATTTCTAAAGCTTTTAGTGTGCTTTTTTCAGCATTTTTAAAATCTTTTAGTTGCGTGTAGGTTTGCCCTAAATTGTAGTAATACCTTACCGTTTTCTTATCTAAAGGAAGTTGCTTAGATAATTCAACTACTTTCAAGGCTGTTTCTAAAGATTTTTCGTTATTACCATAGCCTCTATACACTGTAGAAAGTATATTTTGGGCTTGTATTTTTTGTTTTGGATTAGCATTGATACTATCAAGAATGGCAACAGCTTCTAAACTATGAGTAAGCGCTTCTTTAAACAAACCTCGAGTAACATAAATTCTTGCTAATTCTGTTTTTAGACTACTTGTTCTTAATGAATCATTTAATGATTTAGATATGCTTATTGCTTCTTTTATGTAAGGTTCAGATTTTTCAATATCTTTTAAAAAATGGTAATTTGATAACGCTAAAAGGTTGTTAATTCTTAAAGTATCTTTTTGCTGAGTTGTTTCTAGTTTTTGTAATAAACTATCTAATTGGTAATTTTTTTCTTGAGAAGTTATAGTCGAAAAAAATAGCAGACTTAATAAAAAGAAAAGTTGTTTTTGCATAATTAGGCTCTAATATATGCAAGATGGTAATTTCTATTTAAACAGATATAAAATATTTCTAAAATACCTCTTTGGGTTTCTAGAACAAAAAAAGTCGCACCAAAAACGAACAAAGATGCGACCAATTCTTATAGTTACTGACTAATAGTCAATTATAAGACACGCACGTAGTAATAAAGTCACATAGGTTATTCCGGAAAGTCATTGAGACTCAAAGTTTCCAATTCTCCTGATTCATTTTCAAAAATAAAATAGGCTTTTAACTCAGAATGTCTGCCTAGTAATACTTCAACTTTTTCTATTCCCATAGCCTGAAAAGCTGTGGCATAAGCATCTGCCGTCATACAATCTGGTGCTATAACCGAAACACTTAAAATGTTGGTTTTTGTTGGGTAACCAGTTCTTGTATTGATAATATGTGCATATCTGTTTCCGTTTTCATCGGTTTTAAACTTACGGTATGTACCAGAAGTTGCCATAGCTTCATCTTTTAGTTCTAAAGCTTTAAAAACAGATTGTTCTCCATCAAAACGTGGTTCGTCTAGGCCAACTTTCCAAGGTGCTTGTTTTTCATTGTTTATACCTTTTACCCTAATTTCACCACCAATTTCAACCAAATAATCTTTAATGTTTTTACTTTCTAAAAATTCAGCGATAACGTCTACACCATAGCCCTTGGCAATGGCATTAAACTCTAGATAAGATGTTTTTTGTTTTATAATTTTAGAGCCTTTTAATCCTACTTTGTTTAGACCAACAAACTTCATAAGACTATCTATGGTAGTGCTGTCGGTTAAAAATTTATTGGTGTCTGCTCCGAAATTCCAAGCATTAACTACATTTCCTATTGTTGGATCAAATGCACCTTCGGTATATCTATACACTTCCTTAGATTTTTTAAACACACGTTTAAAATGTTCATCAACTTCTACATCTTCATTTTTGTTAATTCTTGAAATATCAGAATCTGGAATGTAGGTTGAAAGCGATTTATTCACCACATTAAAAAGACTATCAAACTGTTTTTGATAGTTTTCACCATTTTCAGAATAAAATTGAATATTGTATCCAGTGCCAAAAACAGGTCCTGAAACTTTGATGTTTTTAGGCTCTTTTTGACAAGAAAATATCGTGAAAAGAAGGGCTAATAAATAAAAATTCTTCATCTTATTTAGTTGAGGTTCATTTCTATGACTTGAATACCATTATATTCTATAAGATACTCTTCATTGAGGTAGATTGGTAAATTTTCACCATCAGGATTTCCTAATCCAACACCAGCATATAAAACCTTGGCGTTTTTTTCGAAGGCATGTTTTTTGAAAGTTTCCATCCAAACTACATCATAATTATTAGGATTTTCTGGTAACATTACTGCTCTTACAATTACAAAATAGTATTGGCTGTTTTTATCAATACAAACAAATTGAGGATGTCTTTTTAGCTTGCTATTTATAGCGACAAATTCAAAACCACGAGATTCTAAATCTTTACCAACATGATTCATGGCTAAGTTGTGTAATTCTTGTTTTGTAAGTGCTTTGCTCATATTATTTCCCTTGAAACTGAGAGTCTATTTAGTTTTAGCAAAAATACAACATTGAATTATTAATCTGAAGAAGATTCCTGCCTTCGCAGGAATGACAATACTTACTTAAATCTAACAAATTTCGCACTACTAAACGTGTAATTGGAAACAGGTGTAATAGCATCATCTTCTAATTTATACCATGGAGAAATAGAAGAATCGGTTAAGTTTTTAACGAGGTGAACACTTTGTGCAGGTGTATTGCCTTGAAATAGAAGAAATAATTTTTCGCCTTTGTCATTAATAACTTCATCACAAAGCATTACAATATGTCCTGGGCTACCACCTTTTATTAGCATATCGCCAATTTTTAAATCTTTGGCTTTTATAGATTTTAGCTCGTTGTAAAGTGATAATGTACCAGAATAGGTGTAAATAAGATTTAAGTACTTATAAAAATTGTCTTTTGTGTGATTAGCACTTGCTGTTTTGTGAAAGGAGACTTTATTGCCACTAATTTTAGGTCTGTAGCCTTCTGCATATTTTTTCCAAGAACAGTAATGACCAGAAGTAAAATTGAAGCCAATCTCATCCTTTCTGTTGTTATCCCATAGATATTCACTTCGTATTCTAATAAGGGCATCTGCGCATTGTTGCAAACCATTTTTTGGTACAGGAACTTCGAGTATGCCGATATGACCTCTTTGCCATAAGTACTCTGTATTATCGTAGTTTATGATTTTGCTGCCAAAGGCTTTGAGTTTGTAATTTCTAAGGTAAGCTTCAAAACTGCCTTTTGGGTATTCAACACGCTTATAACCTTCAGGTATGTTGACTCTGGATTTTATAGTCAAGCTATCTTTGTTGATTAAACTTGGAGTTTCAATTACAGCTTTTACCGTGTCGTAAGCTTTTTCTACAGGTTTAAATTGAAAGGCAATAAAAATTAAACCGATAATAAGTAAGAGGAGTATTAGTTTCTTCATGACTGATTAACGTTATTTTTTAAAGATTTCGTATTATATTCCTACTTTTATTTAAAATGACTATGTATCCACTATCAAAACGTTTGGGCTTAATCTTTGGGCCTTTACTATTTGTAATTCTTCAGGTTTTTCAGTTTAGTCTAATTTCAGACAAAGCAGATATTGTTATTGCAGTTGCATTATGGATGATAATATGGTGGATCACAGAAGCGGTTTCTATTTCGGTTACTGCATTGTTGCCCTTGTTTCTATTTCCTTTGTTTAAAGTGATGCCAATAGATGAGGTTGGTGCCAATTACGGAAGTCCAATTGTATTTCTCTTTTTCGGTGGATTTGTTTTGGCTTTAGCCTTGGAAAAAGTAAATCTACATAGGCGAATAGCTCTAAACATAATAAGACTTACAGGTACAACTCCCAATAAAGTTGTATTGGGTTTTATGCTTGCCACAGCCTTCATGAGCATGTGGATAAGTAATACGGCTAGTGCTGTAGTAATGTTACCAATAGCCATGTCTGTAATAAACTTGCTTATAAATGATGCTGATGGTTTTACAAAGCAAGATCAAAATTTTGCATTAAGTGTAATGCTTGGTATTGCGTTTTCTGCCAATGCAGGTGGAATAGCAACAATTATTGGTACACCACCAAACTCTATTCTAATCGGGTTACTAGAGAATGAATACAACATGGAAATATCCTTTTTGAATTGGTTGATTGTCGGCTTACCTTTTTCCGTCATTTTAATCACTATAATTTATTTTGTTCTTATAAAATTATTTCCGAATAAGGGATTAGAATTTGGAGCTTCAAAAACAGTAATTATAGACGAGTTGAATAAGTTAGGTAAACTCTCACCCAAGGAAAGACAGGTGTTAGTAACATTTGCTGTAATAGTATCACTTTGGATTTTTAGAACAGTCATTAATGGTATATTTCCAAAACTAGGCCTAACAGATACCATGATTAGTATTTTAGGAGCTTTAGCGTTGTTTACAGTGCCGCATAAATTTAATAAAGGCGAGTTTATTTTAGAATGGAAGGACACTCAAAAATTAGCTTGGGGAATTTTGATACTATTTGGTGGAGGACTGGCTTTGGCAAAAGGCATGTCTGCAAGTGGTATTGTAGATCTAGTTGCAGAAACGATTTCTAAAAGTGAAATAAGTGTTTTATTCACGGCTTCGTTACTTATCTTCTTAATGTTATTTATGACAGAGTTGATGAGTAACGTGGCACTTACAGCCGTTTTAGCGCCTGTTGTTGCAGGTGTTGCTATTGGTTTAGAAGTGCCAATATTGTATTTGCTTATACCTGTTACAATGGCAAGTAGTTGTGCATTTATGTTACCAATGGCAACTCCTCCAAATGCTATCGTTTTTGCAAGTGGTTTTGTAAAAGTGCATCAAATGGCAAAGGTAGGTGTGATATTAAATCTTATCTCTGTAATCTTATTGATTTTAATGTTTCAGTATGTTTTGCCTCTCATATTTTAAAAGATTCAATTATGAATTTTAATAACGTAAAACCAATATTTGTTATAAATCTTTTGATGCTATTCTTACTGTTTTTAGGCTGTAGGTCAGTAAAAAAATTACCAGATCCATTACAATCAGGATGGAAAGGAAAGAAAGTTTGTGAAGTTGTTGAAGAGAACAAATCTGTACGTGTTTTAAAATGTACATTTCCGCCAAATGTTGGTCACGAGAAGCATTATCACAATCCACACTTTGGTTATACACTATCAGGAGGTAAATTCAGAATTACAGATACAACAGGTACTCGCGAAGTAGATGTGCCAAAAGGTTACCACTTTTCTAATGATGTTAAAACTATTCATGAAGTGTTAAATATTGGTGAAACCACAGCTGTTTTTTTGATTGTTGAATACAAGTAAATTAAATAATTAGTATCTTTTATAGCGAAAAAGAAAAGCTATGAATACTACAAGTAAGAGATTTGATAAGGCTTTGAAAAAGCTTTATGCCGCCTTTCATAATAAAACACTCAATCCTGAAAACTGTAAACAATGCGCTGTCGGAAATATTCTTGATAACAACGATAGTTGGCAATATATGACGGACTTGCATGGCTCCAAACGCTTAAACTATGTCGGCTTAGTTCACCAAAATTTAGGAAGACGTTTTAATGGCTATTCACCAATAGAATTATTAAAAATTGAAGCTTCCTTTTTAGAAGGTTGTGGTTATCGTTTGGGTAAAACCTATTGCCATAAGCCAGATTATTATAAAAATCAAGATATTTTATTTAATGGTTTAAATGCTGTTGTTGCGACTTTATGCGAGTTGGATGGTGTTAAAAATGTTATGGATTGTAGTTCTCTGTTTAATTATGAACTTAAAGATAATTTCAATCTACAAAGTGCTTAGGTACCAAATACTGAAACCTAATAAGAAAGCAATACCTAACCAAGACAAAATATGTAAGCCTAAACTCGGTCTCCAGGCTTTAGGTGTATGTTTACTGCAGAGCAGTTTGTAGTTTATGATAGCATAGAAGGGTGCTGTTACAAAAGATAGAATCGTTGCTACTTTAATGAGCAATCCCATCTCAGAAGCCAGAAATAAAAAGATAATTATGGTTCCGAAGGTTAAAATTAGTATCCAGTTGAGGTAACCTTTTTTGTAGGTTTTATTGTTGAGTATCTCTAAACTTTTGTTCATAGCTCTAGGAGAAGCATCTAGTGTGGTAATAGTGGTACTAAACATAGTTGTAAATGCAGCAATACCAATAAGAATTTTAGCCCAATCACCTAAACTTTTGGTGTATAATTCTATAAGTTGGTTAGAAAATATACCAGCTTTATTGCTAAAGCTATTTCCAGAATCATGCATTACAAAGTAGCCTAAACAAACAAAAGCAATTCCTAAAAGTATGGCGCCAAAAAAGCCGACGTTAAAATCTAACAACGCATTTTTTGGAGTAAATGATCCTTCGTCTTTTTTCTTTTCTAATGCCCAAATAGAATGCCATACAGAAATATCTAAAGGTGCTGGCATCCATCCCATAAAGGCGATTAAAAAAGCAATTTCAATTTTATTGTTTGGTAATACCTGATTGAAATCTATGGTTTTATCAAATTCGGTGAAAGCAAAATAAACAGCCACCAAAGTGCTTATGGTAAGTGTAATTATAATCACTTTAATAAGTTTGTCTAAGGTGTTGTATTTTCCAATTAATAGAATAAACAGACAAATAAAGAGTAAGATAATCGTCCAGATTTCTACACTGTTTATACTTTCAATACCAAAATTTAAAAAAGAAATATCACCAAAGAGTGAATTTGCCAAGCCAGCCGTAACGATAGTTACAGCAGCTTGAATTGTAAACATGGTGGCTAAGCTTAAAATGAAATAAGCTATTAAAATGGACTTGCCCAATTTATGATATCCTTTTAGCAAACTCTCTCCCGTTGCTGCAGCATATCTTGGGCCAAATTGAAAAAAAGGATATTTAAATAGATGAACAAGTAATAATGCCCATAAAAGACCTAAACCAAAATCAGCACCAGCTCTTGTAGATTGTACCAAGTGCGAAACACCAATTGCTGCACCAGCAAATAGTAAACCAGGACCTAATTTCTTTATATGAGATAGCATTACGTTTTAGTAATAATGGCAGCTAATAGCTTTTTTGCGCGTAATAGTTTTACCTTAACATTGTTAATTGGTTCTTTAAGTTCCTCAGAGATTTCTTTGTAGCTTAATTCCTGAAAATACCTTAGATTAATAACTTCTTGGTAATGCGGCTTCAGCTTTTTTATATCTCTTAGTAGTTTGGCAAGATTTTGTTCCGTGATAATTTTGTCTTCAGGAGTAGGAGAGTCGTCAATAATCTCTAAGTAATTGTCTTCGTTGTCTTTTGAGGTGTTTTGTATGGTCTTTTTTTGTTTTCTTACTAAGTCTATATGGATATTTTTAGATATAGTAATTAGCCAAGTTTTGAACTTATAATTCTCATCATAAGTATTTATTTTATCAAAAGCCTTAGAAAAGGTTTGGATGGTAATGTCTTCAGCATCATTTTCATTTTGAGTGCGCATTAGCTGAAAAGAATACACATCGTTCCAGAATGTATCAAGAAGAAAATTAAACGCAATCTGGTCATTTTGTTTGGCTTTGTTAATTGCGTCTATTATTTCCAATGTTTAGGTGTAGATATAAGATTAGCAATAAAGATACTTAATTGTGTGGTAACTAAAAATAATTCTAGAAAAGGTGCAAAAAAGATAAGATTAACGTCGTCTAGTTTTTTAGCAGTAAAACCAAAGCATAAAAGTTGAATGACAAACCGAAGAACAATAAGTGCTAGTGCCCACTGAATATTATACCCAAGGATTATAAGTGTTACACCAAAAACCCAAAACAAAAGTTGAGATGTGTAAAATAAACCTAAAAGAATTTTATGTTTTGTTTTATAAAATGAAGCAGTACTTACATGCCTGCGTTTTTGCAATATCCAATCTTTGAATGTTTTTTTTGGTTCTGAGATTGTAAAGCTTTCTTTTGAAAAACAGATATCTATATTTTTAGCATTAGCAACTTCATTTATAAATAAATCATCATCACCAGATTTTATAGACATATGACCGTTAAAGCCATTGTTGTTAAAGAACAATTCTTTTCTATAAGCCATGTTTCTGCCAACTCCCATGTATGGGATTCCTAATTTTGCGTATGAAAAGTATTGCAAAGCGGTAATAATAGTTTCAAAACGTATAAGAGCATTTAATATTGAATATTTCTTTTTGGCATAAGCTCCATAACCCAATACAATAGCTTTTTGGTTTGAAAATTTACTACTTATTTGTGCAAGCCATTTATTAGAGTTTGGTTTACAATCAGCATCAGTAAAAACAAGAAAATCGTTGCTTGAAGCTTTTATGCCTAAAGTAAGCGCATATTTTTTATTTCCCCAAAACGCTTCATTAGATTTTACATCTACAATTTTGATGTTTTTACTATTGGCTTCGAAGTGTTCCATGACCTCTAATGTTTCATCAGACGAACTGTCGTTGACCAAAACAACTTCAAAATTGCTGTAATTTTGATTGAGTATATAAGGAAGATTTTCTTCTAAATTTTTAGCTTCATTTTTAGCACAGATAATTACAGAAAGCGGTATATGCTTTTTAAGTTTAGTTTCTGCACGCTGTAAGGCAAAAGAAAAAAGAAATGTAGAATAATAAACAAGCTGAATACCAACTATAACTATGAATACTATAAATAGTATAGAGGTAAGGTTCATTAAAACTTAGGAATGTTGAGGTTCGTTACAATCTTTGAATTGGTCTGGAGTTTTTCCACAAAAACCGCAAGCTTCTCCTTCTTTGTTTAGCATAGGATTCTGACTGGCGCAGGTGCCAGCAAATTTTCCGTCTTTTTTTGCCCAGATTTTAATCGCAATTCCGGCAACTGCTAAAGCAAGCATTCCTAAAGTAAGAAGTATTAATTTCATCGGACTTAATAATTTGATGCAAAGATAAGGCTTTAATATAAAATTTGTAAGCTTTAAGCTAGAGGATTTCTAGAGGTGTAAAATCTAAAATATTATTATTCAAATAAAAAAAAAGAGGTACAAACCGTGCCTCTTTATCCTAATTTTTTTGTTTGAAATTTATTTTTCCTTAAGAGAAATCTCTGCAACTTCAGTATTATTTTCATTAGTTTCTTCTCCGTCTTTACCTATTTTAATACTTAAGGCTAAAGCATCTTCCATATACGGAATTTGTTTCATCTTACGGTCAGACTCATCCAATATACCTAAGTTTACCATTCGGTCTTGAAGTTCGGCCCAAATTTGGTAATGCTGATCTTCAGGTAGCTCAGGTAACTTAATTACATCTATCAATGATGTTTTATCTACAGGATTAATGTAGGCTACAGTTTTAAGATCTTTAGCTCTGTCATTACCATTGATAATGTATTTTCTGGCATTAGGATTGTTTAACTTGTTTAATTCAGAAGATAACTCTGATAACCTATTGTTATTTTTTTCAATATCACTTCTTAGGTCATAAATTTCGTCTATTACCACATTATTTTCATCTAAGAGATTCTTGTTTTTTTGATACAAGAAAAATGTAGACGCAGCAAATAAAACAGCAGCGGCAGTTGCAGCTATAGTATACCAAGGTGTCTTTCTGTGTTGTACTAACTGAATTACTTTGGTATCATTTTTTTCTTCTAAGGCATCTAAGATGTTTCCTAAAATATTTTTTGGGACATCTACAGCGCCAGCCTTAGCAATAATTTCTAAATTATTCTGAAGCTTTTCGTAAGCTTCGGCTGCTTCAGGATAATTACTAATAAAAAATTCTACCTCCTTGGTTTCTTCATAGGAAGCTTCACCTACTAAGTACTTGTTTAGTAAGTCAGAATTTAAAAAGGTATGTAATTTTGTTTCCATAATTCTGTTATTCTGGGTCGTAAACTTTTTTAAGTTCACGTAGTCCTATTTTTAATCTCGATTTTATAGTACCAAGTGGAATGTCTAACTCATCGCTAGCTTCTTGCTGTGTCATGCCCTGAAAAAATAAGGCATCTAACACAATTTGATACTTTTCTTCGAGTCGTCCAACATGCTCTTTAATATCCAATACATCTTGGTTTAAATTACTTGATGGTAAGATATATACGTTTGAAGTATCGATTTGGACTTCTTTCTGATATCGATTATTAAAACTTCTTAACTTATCTATAGCTGTGTTTCTTGCAATTCTAAATAGCCAAGTAAATAGTTTTGCTTTTTTTGGATCGTATTTATGAGCGTTTTTCCAGACTTTTATAAAAGTTTCTTGTAAAGCGTCTTGAGCAATTTCTTCGTTTATAGTTATTTTTAAAATAACACCGTAGAGACTGTTAGAGTAGTTCTCATACAATAAATCTAACGCTCTTTTGTCGCTTTTATCAAGTAAGTCGATTATTTTCTGTTCGGTTGGTGTAACGCTCAAAATGTTAAAATCTTAGTTTTTAGATTTTTAAAACATCCAAAATGGATTTACAAACGTAAATATAGTTAAATACGGTAATATAAGTATTTCATATTATAAAGTTAGAATAGTCATTTTTTCAGAGAGATTGGTTAATAGCATTTAAAAGATTATTCTAAACTCAAAAGTCGTAACCCTCGTTACGACTTTTGTTTTATATAATGTTTACTTCTGTTTCTATTGAAATATTAAAAATTCGTTTTATTGTTTTTTGAATTAATTGTGCCAGTTCATAAATATCACTTCCTTTAGCATTACCATAATTAACTAGAACTAAAGCTTGCTTTTGGTGTACACCATAGTCATTGAATCTTTTTCCTTTAAAACCAGCTTGTTCTATTAGCCAGCCAGCAGGAACTTTAACCAAAGTATCCGATACTTTGTAAGATGGTACATCTGGAAAATTGGTTTGTAAGTTGTTGAACTCTTCAATAGTAACTACAGGATTTTTAAAAAAACTACCACTATTACCTATTTCTTTTGGGTCTGGTAGTTTACTTTGTCTAATAGCAATTACTGCATTAGATACATCTTTAATTGTTGGTTTTACAATATTAGATGTTTGGAGTTCTTGTTTAATAGCACCATAATCTGTGTGCAGTTGGTGATTTTGTTTGCTAAGCTTAAATGTAACGCTTGTAATGATGTATTCGCCTTTTAAATCTTGCTTAAAAACAGATTCTCTATAACCAAATTTGCAATCTTCTTTTGTAAAAGTTCTTGTGTTTTGGTCGTTGATATTAATGGCTTGGCAACTTTCAAATACATCTTTTAATTCTACACCATAAGCTCCTATGTTTTGAATAGGAGATGTCCCAACATTACCAGGAATTAAAGATAGATTTTCAACACCACCATAATTGTGTTCTAAACACCAAAGGACAAACTCGTGCCAGTTTTCGCCAGCCATTGCTTTAACAAAAACAGTGTCATCAGTTTCATTGACTACTTCAGTGCCTTTTAGATTTATATGAAGCACTAAAGCATCAATATTTTTAGTAAGAAGCATATTGCTTCCGCCACCAAGAATAAATATTGGTTGGTTACCTTTGGTTTTTAAAATCTCAATTAGAGCTGCTTCAGTTGTAATATTACAATACGATTTTGCTTTGGCATCTAGGCCAAAAGTATTAAAAGGTTGTAGTGAAACATTGTGCTCTATAACCATATTAGTCTTTATATACTTTTAGGGCTTCTTCTAATATTTTAACGGCTATTCTAAGACTGTCTTCGTTAAGTACATATGCAATCCTTATTTGGTTGCGACCAACTCCAGGTGTAGAGTAGAAGCCAGCTGCAGGAGCTACCATGATAGTGCTATTTTCATAATCAAAAGACTCTAACAGCCATCTTGCAAAATCATCAGAGTTTTTAACAGGTAATTCTGCTATACAATAAAAAGCTCCGTTAGGTTTAGCAACCTTTACACCAGGAATGTTTTCTAAGCCTTCAATTAAAGTGTTTCTACGCTTTACATATTCTTCTTTAACATCATCAAAATAGCTTTGCGGAGTTTGTAAGGCAGCTTCACTAGCAATCTGTGCTAAGGTTGGTGGACTTAGTCTTGCTTGGGCAAACTTTAATGCCGTTTTTATAACCTCTTTGTTTTTAGAAACTAAATAACCAATACGAGCACCACACATACTGTAACGCTTAGAAACTGAGTCTATAACTATTGCATGCTCTTCTAAGCCTGGTTCTTGCAATATGGAATAATGCTCTATACCATCATATACAAACTCTCTGTAAACTTCATCTGCAATTAAGAATAAATCGTGTTTCTTAACAATAGCAGCAAGTTTGTTGATTTCTTCTTTAGAGTATAAATAACCTGTAGGATTACCAGGATTACAAATAAGAATAGCCTTAGTTTTTGGTGTGATGAGTTTTTCAAATTCCTCTATAGGAGGAAGTGCAAAATTGTCTTCAATTTTAGAAATTACAGGAACCACTTTAACGCTAGAAGCTGTTGAAAAACCATTGTAATTAGCATAAAAAGGCTCAGGAATAATAATTTCATCGTCCTCATCCATAATACTACCAAAAGCAAAAAGCAAAGCTTCACTACCACCTGTGGTTACTATAATATCACTATGGGTTACATCAATATTGTTACGCAAGTAATATTGAGCAATTTTTTTTCTATATTCCTCCGAACCTTCAGATCTTGAATAAGCAAGTATATCTAACGAGTGTACTTTTACAGCATCTAAAGCAACCGTAGGTGTTTTGATATCTGGTTGTCCTATATTTAAATAATAAACTGTTTTTCCTTGTTTATGGGCTTCTTCAGCAAAAGGAACCAATTTTCTTATTGGGGATTCTGGCATATTAATGCCTTTCTCAGAAATTTTCGGCATGGTAAAAATTTTAGAGTGCTAAGTTCTGAAATTTCTTAAAGTTTCTACAAAAAATAACGCTGAAAATGTATAGTTAAACAAAGATTTGTAAATTCAGTAAAATCTAATACCTATTGAAAAGACTTTACGCATATATAATTTTACTCTTTTTTTGCCTTAATAGTTGGTTTGTCATTGCTCAAGGCCAGTTTTTTCTAAAGGATAAGGTCAGTGAAAAAATTAATTTTGAATTTGCGGCTAACCTTATTATTATTCCATTAGAGATAAATGGCGTAGAACTGTCTTTTGTACTAGATACAGGTGTTAGTAAACCCATATTGTTTAATCTAACAGCCAATGATTCACTAGATTTAAAAAATACAAAAACGTTTTATCTACACGGTTTAGGCGCTGATGGAAAGATTGAAGCTTTAAAGTCTAGCTACAACAGATTTAAAATTGGTAATGCGGTAGGAAACAACCAAGATTTGTATGTGGTTTTTGACACAGATATAAACTTTACACCGCGTTTAGGTGTTGTTGTGCATGGTATTATTGGGTATGATGTATTTAAAGATTTTGTTGTAGAAATTAATTACAGTTCTAAATATATAAGACTACATAAGCCAGAATTATTTAAACCTAAAACATCTAAAAAGTGGAGAACCATTCCTCTAGAAGTATATAAAAGTAAACCGTACTTAGGTGCTGAAATAGATTTTGGATACAACTCAAAAGATGTAAAATTACTTATAGATACTGGTAGTAGTGATGCTTTGTGGTTATTTGAAAATAAGACTAAAGGTATTATGCCAAATGATTCGCTATTCTTTAGAGATTATTTGGGCAAGGGATTAAGTGGTTCTGTTTACGGGAAAAGGTCTAAGGTTAAAGGTTTTCAACTAAGTTCTTTTAATTTAAAGAATGTAAATGTGGCTTACCCTGACTCAGTTTCAGTAGATACTAACAAGATTTATAAAGAAAGGGATGGAAGCGTAGGAGGTGACATTTTAAAACGCTTTAACTTATTTATAGATTATAATAATAAGAAATTGCATTTTAAGAAGAATCATTATTACAAAAAGCCTTTTACATATAATAACAGTGGTATTGTATTGGAGCACAACGGAACCATGTTTGTAAAAGAAGAGATTAAAATTCCTAAAACCGATGGATATAGCCTTAATGACGAAATGAATTCGGTAAAAATAGACCTTTCTTTTAGTCATAGAATGCTGCTAAAGCCGATGTACCGTGTTGTAGAATTACGAAAATCTTCTAATGCCTATGCTTCAGGCTTAAGGGTTGGAGATATTTTATTGAGCATAAACGGCAAAGAGGTTTATAATTTAAAACTCAACGAAATCAATGAAATTTTACATGGTAAAACAGGTAGACCCATAAAGCTTAAAGTAGAGCGTAATGGAGAGGTCAAAACTTTTAGATTTAAACTAGATAATGCCTTTAAAAAAAATGAGCCCTCAGATTGAGAGCTCATTAGTTTTTTATTTTAATTGAGATTATTGCTCAATCATACTTTTTTCTTTCTTGTCTAAAACACTTGTTTTATCAGGATCTATAACTAATCCTTTAATCTTTAGAGCCACTGTTGGTGTTTCAGCATTAGAATAAACGGTAATAGTTTTTCTAATAGGATTAACTCTCTTAGTGTCATATTTTACTTCAATTTCACCAGTTTCTCCTGGCATAATTGGATCTTTCGGCTTTTTTGGTACTGTGCATCCACAAGTAGATTTTACATTAGAAATTACTAGAGGAGCGTTTCCTGTATTAGTAAACTCAAATGTTCTTACACCATCAGAACCTTTTTCAATTGTTCCGTAATCGATAACAGTGGTCTTAAACTCTATCTTAGCTACTTTCTTTTCTTGAGCAAAAGATCCTAAACTGATTAAACCTACAAATAGAATTGCTATTAAATTTTTCATCATTTAAATTTTTAAATTGATACTACCAAAACTACTTACTTTTTAATTCCCATCAAAATTAATTAGATGTAATACATGCTATTTAACAGAATTTAAGGTGTTATATACACTTTAAGTATCTAATAATTTTTCAAAAAAAGAAATATAAGTACTTTTGTGAGTTACTTAGCAAAAACAATACCAAATATGGAAATTCCATCAAAATATAATGCATTGTCAGTAGAAAAAAAGTGGTACGACTACTGGATGCAGCACAATTATTTTCATTCTACACCAGATGAAAGAGAACCATACACCATAGTAATTCCACCACCTAACGTTACAGGAATTTTGCATATGGGACATATGTTGAATAACACCATTCAAGATGTGTTGATTCGTCGTGCACGTTTATTAGGAAAAAATGCATGTTGGGTTCCTGGTACAGACCACGCATCTATTGCTACAGAGGCTAAAGTTGTTGCCAAGTTAAAAGAGCAAGGCATAGATAAAAACGAATTAACAAGAGAAGAGTTTCTTAAACATGCCTGGGATTGGACGCACGAATATGGAGGCGTTATTCTAGAGCAACTAAAGAAATTAGGATGTTCTTGTGATTGGGACAGAACCAAGTTTACAATGGATGACGATATGTCTGAAGCTGTAATAAAGGTATTTGTAGACCTATATAATAAAGGACTTATTTATCGTGGTTACCGTATGGTAAACTGGGATCCTGAAGCTAAGACAACACTGTCGGACGAAGAAGTAGAATATGTTGAAAAGCAAGGAAAACTTTACTATGTAAACTATAAAATAGAAGGTTCTGATGATACCTTAACTATTGCTACAACGCGACCTGAAACTATTTTAGGAGACTCGGCAATTTGTATTAATCCTGAAGATCCAAGACATCAAAATCTTAAGGGTAAAAAGGCCATTGTACCAATTTGTAATCGAGTAATTCCAATTATTGAAGATAATTATGTAGATGTAGAATTTGGTACTGGTTGCCTAAAAGTAACTCCTGCACACGATGAGAATGATAAGGTCTTAGGGGACAAGCATAACTTAGAAGTTATAGATATCTTTAATGAAGATGCTACGCTAAATAGTTATGGTATGCATTACGAAGGGCAAGATCGTTTTGCTGTTCGTAAAGCTATTGTAAAAGAATTACAAGAGCTAGGTCATATTGAAAAGATTGAAGATTACAACAACAGAGTTGGTATTTCTGAGCGTACAAAAGCGATTATAGAGCCACGTTTAAGCGACCAATGGTTCCTAAAAATGGAAGATTTGGCTAAGCCAGCTTTAGATGCAGTTCTTACAAATGGTGAGGTGAAATTATTTCCAAAGAAATTTGAAAATACGTACCGTCACTGGATGGAAAACATCAGAGATTGGAATATTTCACGTCAGTTACTTTGGGGACAACAAATTCCGGCATATTACTATGGAGATGGAAAAGAAGATTTTGTTGTTGCCGAAAACATTGAAGATGCTGTAAAACTAGCTCAAGAAAAAACATCTAATTCAGAGCTACAAGCTTCAGACTTAAAGCAAGAAACTGACGCACTAGATACATGGTTTTCATCTTGGTTGTGGCCAATGAGTGTTTTTGATGGAATACGAAACCCTGAAAACGAAGACATAAAATACTACTACCCAACCAATGATTTGGTAACAGGTCCAGACATTCTTTTCTTTTGGGTAGCACGCATGATTATTGCAGGTTATGAGTACAAAGATCAAAGACCATTTGAAAATGTTTATCTAACCGGATTAGTAAGAGATAAGCAAAGGCGAAAAATGTCTAAGTCGCTTGGTAATTCGCCAGATGCCTTAAAGCTTATTGAAGAATATGGTGCAGATGGTGTAAGAGTAGGCTTGTTATTGAGTTCTGCAGCAGGTAATGATTTGTTATTTGATGAAGCTTTATGTCAACAAGGTAAAGGATTAGGTAACAAAGTTTGGAGTGCTTTTTATTTAACCACACTTTGGGAAGTATCTGATAAAATTGAACAACCTCAATCGAGTAAAATGGGTCTAGAGTGGTACGAAGCTAAATTTCAAAAAGTATTAGTAGAGATTGAAGATCATTTTAGTAAATACCGTCTTAGTGATGCATTAATGGCTATTTACAAATTAATTTTTGATGATTTCTGTGGATGGTTGTTAGAGATTGTAAAGCCAGCTTATGGTGAGCCAATTGATGCGATAACATATAATAAGTTAATTGCATTATTTGAAGACAACTTAAAAATCATGCATCCATTTATGCCATTTATTACTGAAGAGATTTGGCAAACTATGAAGTCGCGTACACCAGAAGAAGCCTTAATCATAGCAAAGTGGCCAGCTCAAAAAGAGGCGAATGATGGATTAATTTCGCAGTTTGATTTTGCTTCTGAAGTAATTTCTGGAATCAGAAACATTAGAAAACAAAAGAATATTGCATTTAAGGATGCTATTGGGTTTTCGGTTGTAAATAATGAAAAAGCGGAACCTTCATTCGATGAGGTTATTGCAAAAATGGGTAATCTAAGTAGTTTTGATTATGTAAACGAACCCGTTGATGGTGCTTTAACTTTTAGAGTAAAATCTAACGAATACTTTATTCCAATGGAAGGAAGTATCGATGTAGAAGCTGAGGTTAAAAAACTAACGGAAGAATTGAATTATACTGAAGGGTTCTTAAAATCGGTTCAAAAGAAATTATCTAATGAGCGTTTTGTAAATAATGCACCAGAGCAAGTTGTAGCTTCAGAAAAGAAAAAGGAAGCAGATGCTTTAGCTAAAATTGAAACCATTAAAGCGAGTTTAGCGAGTTTGAATTAATTCAAATTTTAAATAAAAACGAAAAGAAAAGACTACTGTTAAAGTGGTCTTTTCTTTTTTACCACTCATTTATTTTGTTGCTGTCCAACTTCACAAAAATGAATAATAAAATAGTAAAGCCCCAAAGTCCTGAGCCACCATAACTGAAAAAGGGTAGAGGAATACCAACTGTAGGTATTAGACCCATTACCATGCCAATATTTATGGTAAAGTGAATAAATAAAATAGAAGCCACACCATAGCCATACACACGGCTAAATTGCGATTTTTGAGCTTCGGCTAAATACAAGATTCTAATAATTAAAAAGACAAATAAGAAAACGACAATACTACTTCCTGCAAATCCCCATTCTTCACCAACAGTACTAAAAATATAATCTGTTTCTTGTTCTGGAACAAATTTTCCGGTTGTTCTTGTACCTTGTAAAAATCCTTTGCCTGTTAGTCCTCCAGAGCTTATAGCTTCTTCAGATTGAATAAGATTATAAGCTTCAGACTTTCTCATTCTTTCGAGTTTAGCGGGATCTTTTTCTAAACGCAACCAAAGACTAATTCTGTTTTGTTGGTGTGTTTGTAAGCCGTGTTTATAAAATAATTTCACACCATAGGCAAACCCTACTGCTACAAAAAGTACAAGTACGTATTGAAGTTTAGAAGCACGTTTCTTTTTTCTTATGAAATAGCGAACTGTAAGTGCTATTGCCGCAACGATTGCAGTAATTGCAATACCAAATTTTAAAGAAAGTACAGCTAAAATTATGAGTGATAAGGCTACAATTAAATAAATTTGTTGCAAGCCTTCTCTGTAAAAAACAAAGAAAAAAGCAGCATATACAATAGTGCTTCCTGCATCGTTTTGTAGTAATATTAATAAAGCGGGAATAAATATAATAGCAGCAACACGTATCTGATCTTTTAAGGTTTTCATGTTGGTTTGCAAATCACTAATATATTTTGCTACTGCCAAAGCCGTTGCAAACTTGGCAAACTCACTTGGTTGAATAGTCATACTACCTATGCCATACCAAGAACGTGCGCCATTTACATCTTTACCGAATATAAATAGACCAACTAACAATAAAATGGCGGCTAAATATATGATACTTGAAAACCGTTCATAAAATTTTGCTTCTAGCGATAAGATTAAAACAATAATTACAAAGGTTAGCCCTATAAAAACAAGTTGTTTTCCGTAAAGTTCGGTCATGTTGAAATAACTGGTTACCTCACCATCATGAGATGCAGATAGAATATTAATATAGCCAAAACCTACCAGTAAAAGAAAAAGAATAATGGTTATCCAGTCGAACTTAAAACGTCTTTGATTTTCTCTGAGCATTAACTATTGTTTTAAGTTCTCTTGATCTTCAAGTTTAATAGCATAATTATCTATAACCTGAAGTGTGGTTTCACCATTGATTTTGAAAGGTTCACCAGAATGAGGTTTTGCATATTCATTTTCAAGACTGTGAGTTAGAATCCAATTTTCTAGATCCGTTCTGGTTATCTTTCCTTTAATATATTTTTCAATCATTAAACTTGCCATTCTTCCTGCAAATCGACTTCCCCAATATCCGTTTTCTACAAAAACAGCAATTGCAATTTTGGGATTATCTTTAGGTGCAAAAGCCACAAAAATTGAGTGGTCCGTTAATTGCGTTTTTTTACCGTCAATAATTGCAAAGTTTTCAGCAGTACCTGTTTTTCCACAGATTTCTATTCCTTCAACTTTTAGTGCTTTAGCAGTACCATCGTTGTAAACATCAAACATACCTTCTATTACAGGTTCAAAGTGTTGTCTGTCTATGGTTGTGTATTTTGGTGTGGTAAAATTTGATGGTATTGTATCTCCTTCAATATTTTTAATGATGTGAGGTGTGTAGTAATAACCACGATTTCCAATTGCAGCAGCCATGTTTGCTAATTGAATTGGTGTGGCCTCAACTTCTCCTTGACCAATAGCATTAGAAACAATGTAGGTTGAGCCCCAGCGATTATCTCCGTAAGCTCTGTCATAATAATCTCCATCTGGAATACGACCAGGTCTACCAACAGATAAGTCATTATTTAAGAAATCGCCAAGACCAAAACTCTTAGCGTGTGCAGCCCATTTATTCATGCCGTCACCTGCATCATCATATTTATCAATAATTCGTCTGTAGACATTTACAAAATATGCATTGCATGATTGTGCTATTCCCATATTCATATCAACAGGACTTCTATGATGATGACAACCAGTTAATTTTCTACTGCCATAGTAATAGCCCATTCTACAACTAAAAGTGTCGTGCTCATCAACGACTCCTTCCTGCAAGCCTATTAATGCATTGATAACTTTAAATGGCGAACCTGGTGGATACTGTGCTAACAGACCTCTATCGAATAAAGGTTTTGCAATACTATCGTAATGTAGTTTTGTGTAGTTCTTAGATCTATTTCTACCAACTAGAATATTAGGATTGTAACTTGGTCCGGTTACCATGGCTAAAATTTCGCCACTGCTTGGTTCTATAGCAACAATGCCGCCACGCTTATGCTGCATTAAAAGTTCTCCATAAGCTTGTAATTCTGAATCGATGGTAATGGTAATATCTTTGCCAGGTACAGGTAACGTATCTAATTTTCCTTCTTGAAAAGGACCAATATTTTTATTGAATCTATCTTTTTGAATGAATTTTATACCCTTCGTGCCACGTAGAATTTCTTCATAAGATTGCTCCACACCCTGTTTCCCGATTAAATCTCCTAATTTGTAATAAGGTTGTTTTTCTATAATCCTTCTGTTAACTTCACCGATATCACCTAAAACATTAGCTCCAATAGTCGTTTGGTAAGATCTTAACGAGCGTTTCTGAATATAAAAACCAACATATTTTCGCATCTTTTCCTGAAGGACAGCGTAATCTGATTTGGATAATTGCGGAACAAATGGAGAAGGTAATCTTGGAGAGTAGTTTTTGGCACGTTCTAATTTTTTGTCGTAGTCTTCTCTTGTAATCTTCAATAGGTTGCAAAATTCAACAAGTTCTAATGAGTCCATAGGTTCAACTTCCCTTGGAATAACCATAACATCATAAGATGGTTGGTTGGCTACTAATAATTTACCATTTCTGTCGTATACATAACCACGCTTAGGATAGGTATACTCTTTTTTTATTGCTGAATCTTCAAAGATATCGTATTCATAACCGCCATAAATCTGTAGATAAAACAGGCGTGCTATAAAAATAAGACCAACAAGAATAACAGTAGTTAAGAGTAAAAGTTTTCTCATTTTTTGTTTCTACTAAATAGAATGATAATTAGGATACTTAGAATAATAGTAAAAATACTAGAGAATAACGTTTTTTTCAAGATTAAAAGTATACCAGAAATGTTAAAAACTTCTAACGAAAATAACATGAGATGATGCGTAAAAGTTCCGAGAGTAACATATGTAATTAAACTACCAAGCTCTGTATTACTAAATTTTATGCTTTGATGCTCGTATAACATCCCAAAAGATGTTTTTAAAAACACTGGCCTAGCATAAGCTAGAAGGACTGAGGCTGCTGCATGTACACCTCCAGAGTCTAAAAACATATCAACTAACATGCCTAGTAAAAAGCTAACTATTAGCAAGATAAGTCGCTCTTCTTTAATTGGAAAAAGAAATATAAAAATGATATAAATGTATGGATTGATGTAACCCAAAAAATTAATATGACTACAAATGATAACCTGTAACAAAAGCAGTAAGATAAAACGAATGCTATTTATACCTAAAACACTACTCATTACTGCTTCTTTGTAATTTTAATATTTCATCTCTGTCTCGGTTTTCAAGTATATAAATTGTACCAATGTTGGTCATGTCATTGAAAAGTTTTACTTGAATTGTGTATGTATCTCCACTAATGTCAGTTTCAAAACTCTCAATACTTCCTATGTTAATTCCTTTTGGAAAAATCGAGGATTGACCACCTGTGACGATAGTATCACCTACTTTTACTGGAGCAAATTTTGAGACATCTATGAGTTGAACAAACTCAGGTGTCTTACCATTCCAGGTTAAAGAACCTATGTGGTTAGAGTTCTTTAGCTTAGCATTAATTCTACTTTTTTTACTTAAAATAGAAAGTACAGTAGCATAATTTTTTGAGGTATTATCAATAATACCAATAATACCTTTTGATGTTATAACCCCAAAATCTTGTTTTATGCTATCGTTCTTACCTTTGTTGATGGTGAGAAAATTATTGGTTGAAGAATAACTGTTTTTATAGACATCTGCAGTTGTTATTCTGTAGTTTTCTCTAGAGATTGTAGTGTCTATAACAGCATTGTTTTCTGAGTTTACAGAATTAAAAAGTTGTTCTTTTAAACGTTTGTTCTCTTCTGCAAGAATTTCATTTTCCTTTTCTAAATCAAAATATTTATCAATAGAATTTACGGTGCCATAAACACCACCAGACAAGGCGTTTGCAGAATTTATAAATTTACTTCTGTGGTATGAGTGCGATTGTATGGTAAGTGCTAAGCCAATACTAAAGAGAAATAAAAACAACAGAAAGGTTTTGTTTCTAATAACAAAATTGAAGATTTGTTGCATTTATTTCTCTTTTATTTTATCAATACGCTTTTGAATTTTGGTAAGTTTTTCAGTACAATTCCTGTACCTCTTACTACGGCTCTTAAAGGATCTTCAGCAATATAAACAGGTAAATCTGTTTTTTGAGACAGACGTTTGTCTAAGCCTCTTAACATAGATCCACCACCTGCAAGATAAATACCTGTGTTGTATATGTCTGCAGCTAATTCTGGTGGAGTTTGAGATAAGGTTTCCATTACAGAATCCTCGATTCTTAAGATAGATTTATCTAATGCTTTAGCGATTTCTCTATATGAAATTTGAACCTGTTTAGGCTTACCAGTTAATAAATCACGTCCTTGAACACTCATGTCTTCAGGTGGTAATTCTAAATCTTCAGTAGCAGCACCAATTTGAATTTTTATCTTTTCGGCAGTTCTATCTCCAACGTACAAGTTATGTTGTGTACGCATGTAATAGATAATATCGTTGGTAAATACATCACCAGCAACTTTAACAGATTTGTCACAAACAATACCTCCGAGTGCAATAACTGCAATTTCGGTAGTACCACCACCTATATCTACAATCATATTACCTTTTGGTTGCATAATATCTACACCAATACCAATAGCTGCTGCCATTGGCTCATGGATAAGGTAGACCTCTTTGCCATTAACACGCTCACAAGATTCTTTTACCGCTCGCATTTCAACTTCAGTAATACCAGAAGGAATACAAACAACCATACGTAATGCAGGATTAAAAAACTTTTTCTTAAGCGCAGGTATGTTTTTTATAAACATACTTATCATTTGCTCAGAGGCATCAAAATCTGCAATTACACCATCTTTTAGCGGTCTTATGGTTTTAATGTTCTCGTGTGTTTTTCCTTGCATCATGTTGGCTTCTTTACCAACAGCAATTATTTTATTACTAATTCTGTCTCTTGCTACTATAGAAGGGTTATCTACAACAACCTTGTCATTGTGTATAATTAGTGTGTTTGCGGTTCCTAAATCTATGGCTATTTCTTCCGTTAGGAAATCAAAAAATCCCATGTGCGTTTATAATATTATTCGGGTTATTCTTGTCATAAGTTTATGACTAAGCGTAAATGTAATAAATTATACGTTATTTCTGCCCTTATAGATGTCTTAACTCAATATATTTTTTAGTGCTTAAAATGACGTGTTCCTGTAAAGACCATAGCAACATTATTTTCATTACAATAATTGATGCTTAATTCGTCTTTTATAGAGCCACCAGGTTGAATCACAGCACTAATACCAGCATTGTCTGCAATCTCTACACAATCAGGAAAAGGGAAAAACGCATCACTTGCCATAACAGCTCCTTCTAAATCAAAATTGAAAGATTTTGCTTTATGAATAGCTTGATTTAAAGCATCAACACGACTTGTTTGCCCAGTTCCGCTTGCTAAAAGTTGTTTGTTTTTAGCAAGAACAATGGTGTTAGATTTGGTATGCTTACAAAGCTTTGAAGCAAAAATTAAATCTTCTTTTTCAGCATCAGTAGGTGCTTTTGTTGTAGCTGTTTTTAAGTCTTCTAAACCATCAGTTTTGTTGTCTTTATCTTGAACTAAAACACCATTTAAACAAGTTCTTACTGTTTTTTCAGATAGTTCAACATCATTTAAGATTAAAAGAATTCTGTTTTTCTTTCCTTTTAAAATCTCTAAAGCATCATCACTAAATGAAGGTGCAATAACAACCTCACAAAATAACTTGTGAATTTCTTCTGCAGTTGCTTTATCAATCTCTGTATTTGAAATTAAAATACCACCAAAAGCAGAAACAGGATCTCCAGCTAATGCATCTACATACGCTTGGTGAATGGTGTCTCTTTGTGCAAAACCACAAGCATTATTATGTTTTAAAATAGCAAAAGTTGGGTCTTCACCTTTAAATTCTAAAATAAGATTTACAGCAGCATCAACATCTAGAAGGTTGTTGTAGCTTAGTTCTTTACCATGAAGTTTAGTAAACATGGCATCAAAATCACCAAAGAAAAATCCTTTTTGGTGAGGGTTTTCGCCATAACGCAATACTTTTCCTTTTGTCTCACTAATCTTTAAAACGGTTTCCTCTTCATCTTTATTGAAATAGTTAAAAATAGCAGAATCGTAGTGAGAAGATACATTAAAAGCCTTTGTAGCAAAACGCTTACGGTCTTCTTCAGAAGTTTCTCCATTTTTAGATTCAAGTAATTCTAAAAATTCAGCATAATCATCTACAGAAGACACACAGGTAACATCTGCATAGTTTTTAGCAGCAGCTCTAATAAGTGAAATGCCTCCAATATCAATTTTTTCTATAATATCTTGATTGCTAGCACCAGATGCTACCGTTTTCTCAAAAGGATATAAGTCAACGATAACCAAATCTATTTGCGGAATTTCAAACTCAGCAAGCTCTGCTACGTCACCTTCGTGATTTTGACGATTTAAAATACCACCAAAAACTTTTGGATGTAAAGTTTTAACTCTTCCACCTAAGATTGATGGGTAAGATGTAACGTCTTCTACAGGTACGACATTAATGCCTAAATCTTTAATAAATTTTTCTGTTCCACCTGTTGAATAAATAGTAACGTTAAGGTCGTTTAATTTTTTTACGATTGGTTCTAATCCGTCTTTACTAAATACCGAAATTAGCGCTGAGGATATGGTTTTGTTGCTCATAATGTTGTGTTGTGATTTTGATGCTGCAAAAATAAAATAAACAATAGTATAATCTTAGGGCTTATATTAGTTTCTTTAAGTTTTTTGTAACAATAAATTGTTGAAAACGTCCTATCTTTAAATTGTTTTAAAACAACCAACACATGCTTGTCTATTTAAGAGTATTCAAAGAGAGCTTTTCGTTTGCGCTAAATGCCCTTAGGAATAATAAGTTACGTACCTTTTTATCACTTTTAGGGGTTACGGTTGGTATCTTTTCAATTATTGCAGTTTTGGCGGCTGTAGATTCTTTAGATAGGAATATTAAAGAAAATCTATCAGGATTAGACAAAAACACAATGTACCTTACTAAGTTTTCATTCGGACCAACAGATGTTCCGAGATGGAAACGCGATAATTTTCCTCAGGTAGACTATGACGATTACGAATTTATAAGACGTAATGTACCAGATATTGAAGAGTCTGCTTATGTGATTTTTGGAGGAAGAGAAACCATACGTTATCAAGCAGAAACATTAACTAACATTGAAATTACACCTATTTCGCATGGTATCTATACTATAGATGATTTAAAAATTGAAAAAGGTAGGTTTTATTCAGAATTAGAGTCTGATACAGGTTCGTCAGTTATTGTTTTGGGTTCTGAGTTGGCTGAAAATTTATTTGATCAAACTAATCCAATAGGTAAAGTAGTTAGGGTCTATGGAAGAAAACTTACAGTCATAGGTGTACTTAAAAAATATGGCTCTGGATTGGGTGATTCACCGGATGTTAAAGGGTTTGTGCCAGCAAATTTCGTTAGGCAATTTAGAAATGGTGGAGTAGATGGCTTGCCAGGTGCTGTGGTAATAAAGCCAAAAGAAGATGTAGATATTGGTGCTTTTGAAAGTGTATTAAAGCAAAAGTTTAGAACCTATAGAGGACTTAAAGCAGATGAGGATGACGATTTTTTTATAAATAAATTATCTGGATTGGTGTCTTTTGTCGATGCAATCATAGGTACACTTAATGTTGTTGGTTGGGTTATTAGTGGATTTTCACTATTAGTGGGAGGCTTTGGTATTGCCAATATTATGTTTGTGAGTGTAAAAGAACGTACTAACCTTATTGGAATTCAGAAATCTTTAGGAGCCAAAAATCGTTTTATTCTATTTCAATTTTTGTTTGAAGCTGTAATTTTAGCGGTTGTTGGAGGTTTAATAGGTCTACTGCTTGTTTATATAACAGCTTTAATAATGAATGGTGTAGTAGGAGATAGTTTTGAGTTTGTGCTTTCTTTCGGAAACATGTTCTTAGGTTTTGCACTTTCTACACTTATTGGTTTAATTTCTGGGGTAATACCTGCGTTTTCAGCATCTCGTTTAGATCCTGTTGAAGCTATTAGAACTGGAATGTAAGATCTTTATGAAGCAACAGTTTTGGAAATACTATTTTTTTGTAATTATAACTTTAATTCTGGTACTATTTAGCTGTTTCTACTTTTCTGAAGGAATAGTAGGTATAAATAAAACTGTAAACTGGGCTTGGGATTTTACCAACTTTGTTTTTTGGTTAGAACTAATAATTTATTTAACTGTTATATTTCTGATGGTATATGTACTTACCAAAATCTTGGTTCAAATCATCAATTACTTTACTAAATAATTTTAGCTACTTCTGCACAAACAAACTCTAAGAAGCGTTCATCAGCTTCTGTAAATGGATCTGGAGTATTAGAATCTATATCTATCTGTCCAATGTTTTCACCATTTACAAAAATTGGAATTACAATTTCAGCTTTTACTGTAATACTACATGCTATGTAATTATCTTGAGCAGACACATCTGGAACTACAAAGTTTTTGTTACTTACAGCAACTTGTCCGCAAATCCCTTTTCCGAATGGAATGATGGTATGGTCTGTTGGTTCACCAACATACGGTCCAAGTTTCAACTCGTTTTTATCTCCATTCTTAAAATAGAAACCAACCCAATTGTAATAGTCTATATTAGCTTCAAGAAGCTCACAAATTTTAAAAAGACGCTCGTCTATAGTAAAGTTCGTGTTTGATACTATTGATTTTATTTCAGGTTTTAGAGTTTCAAAAGTCATAATTGCAAATTTTTGGCAAAAATATCTAAAAGCATGAACTTATGAATTAGGGTTTTCATAAATTTAACAGCCTGCAACTAATAATGTTTTATTTGAGAGAACTCTTAACAAAATATAAACTCGTTATAAGATTCATATTCACCTTTTTATTGGTGTATGGAGTGCTAACTGTTGGTTATACTATGTATTTAAAATTATCAGATGGTTCTAAATACTATCCAGATTATATGACCAATTTGGTTGCTAAACAAACCAACTCTTTAATCAATAGTATAGGTTATGATGCTCAAGTTTTGCCGCATCCCAATGAACCTTCTATGAAAGTAATCATTAACGGAAAATTTGTGGCCAGAGTTATAGAGGGTTGTAATGCTGTAAGTATTATCATTTTATTCTTGTCGTTTATTGTGGCATTTGCTGGTAAGTTTAAAACGACATTATTTTATTGTTTTGCTGGTAGTATTATTATCTATGCCTTTAATCTTATTCGCATTGTTATTTTGTCTGTAGGACTGTATCATTATCCATGGAGAAAAGAAGTATTGCATAGTGTTGTTTTTCCTATGTTAATTTACGGTACAGTATTTTTACTTTGGATGTTTTGGGTCAATAGATTTTCTAAAAATGTAAAAGCAAATGCCTAAACTAACGCGCTACATATTAGCTGGTTTATTGTTACTGGTATTGGTTGCAATCAGAGGATATGAAGATTATTTGTTTTACGATCCATATCTTACTTTTTTTGAAAATGATTACCTCTATATAGATAACCCAAGACGCGAAGTAGCGAAATTAGCGTTTTACACAAGTCTACGATATTTGCTAAATACTTTAGCATCATTGGGAATTTTATACCTTATTTTTAATGATAAAGTAATGATAAGATTTTCGGTTCTATTGTATGTGATTGCCTATGTGTTATTGCTAATTCCTTTTCTATACTTTGTTATAAATCCAAGGCAAGAGGATTACTATTTATTCTTCAATATAAGACGATTTTTAATTCAACCAATAGGTTTAATTTTGCTATTACCAGCATTTTACTATTACAAGCTTAATCGTTAATGATTTTATAAAAGCATTTCTGTTTGTGTCAATTTTGTAACTTTGCAATGTGAAACTTTCATTTCTAAATAGAACTGTTGCGGTAGTATTATCTTTTTTAGTGCTATTTTCTACGTTTTCTTTAACTGTAGAAAAGCATTTCTGAGGAGATACATTAGTAGACGTTGCTATTTTTACCAAAGCAAAAAAGTGTGGTATGGAGGTGGCAGATATAGATCAATCGGAAATGGTCAAAAAGTCTTGTTGTAAAGATGAAACAGAAATCATCAAAGGGCAAGATGAATTAAAGATTACCTCAATAGATGATTTAGCAAGTATACATAAGCAAATACTTATTGCTTATAGCTTTAGTTATATTTACCTATTTGAAAGTTTACCCAAAAAAGCAATACCAAACAGAGATTATTCACCTCCCGAAATAGTGAAAGACATACACGTTTTGGACGAGACTTACCTTATTTAGATGATTTAAAATTTTCAAGATTTTGTATTCACTAAGAATACTAATTAAAGATAATTTTAAATTAAATAAATCATGACACACACATACGATGTTACAGGAATGACCTGTAACGGTTGCAAAGCTTCTGTAGAAAAGGCTTTATCTGCATTGTCAGATGTAGACAACGTTGAGGTAGATCTCAATAGTGGCACTGCAACCATAAAAATGCACAAACATGTTGGAGTAGATGCGCTTCAAAATGCTTTATCTGATAAATACACGATTTTAGAAAAAGACAATAAAAATGTTTTTAGTTCAGCTCAAACCGTTAAAGAGGAAAAAAGTGAACTGAAACAGCTGTTTCCATTATTTTTAATTCTTGGTTATATTTTAATAGCCTCGACTCTTTTGAACATAAAACCATGGAATATTAATGGTTTCATGCTAGATTTTATGGGTCTATTTTATATTGTTTTTAGCTTTTTTAAGTTACTAGATCTTAAAGGGTTTCCACAAAGTTTTAGTATGTACGATCCATTGGCAAAGGCCGTTCCTGCATATGGTTGGATATACCCATTTATTGAAGTTGTACTAGGCTTAATGTTTCTTATGCGATTTCAAACTAATATTGCTTTGATAGTTACTTTGGTAATTTTAGGTATTACAACTTTTGGCGTTACTAGAACATTGTTGGATAAAAAATCCATTCAATGTGCTTGTTTAGGAACAGCTCTTAAATTACCAATGACCAAAGCAACCTTTATTGAAAATGCGATAATGATAGTTATGGCCATTTTTATGATTATTAAAACTTTTGATGTATGAAAAAGTTAATAGTTATAATTTTTATTCTTCCTTTTATAAGTTTTTCACAAGAACAACTAGAAGGTGTTGTTTTAGAAACAAGCACAGGTAAGCAAATGCCTTTGCCTGGCGCAAATGTATATTGGTTAGGTTCTACTGTTGGTACAATCACCAAAGATGATGGGACATTTGCATTACCATATAAATTTTCATTCAGCAAATTAGTAATAAGCTATGTTGGTTTTAAAACCGACACGTTAGAAGTCACTAAAAATAAATACATTAAGCATGTATTAAAGTCCTCTGAAGAGTTAGATGCTGTTACGGTAACTTCTCGTAAAGTGGCAACGGCAAAGTCTTATTTAAAAGCAACAAATACCTTAACTGTAAGCAGTGATGAATTGTTAAAGGCAGCTTGCTGTAATTTGTCCGAGAGTTTTGAAACTAACCCATCTATAGATGTAAATTTTGCTGATGCGGTTTCAGGAACAAAGCAAATAAAAATGCTAGGACTTACAAGCCCATATATCTTAATTGCTACCGAAAACATTCCGGCTATTCGCGGTGCATCACAAGCTTATGGACTGAGTTTTATTCCTGGTACTTGGGTAGAAAGTATTCAGATTACTAAAGGCGCAGGTAGCGTAGTAAATGGTTTTGAGAGCATTGCAGGCCAAATAAACACAGAGTTAGTTAAACCTAACACTGACGATAGATTGTTTGTAAATGCTTTTGCTGGTCTTAATGGTAGATATGAGCTTAATACACACATTAATCAGAAAGTATCTGATAAGTGGAGTACTGGTTTGTATGTTCATGGTAATTTAAGAGATCAAAAATTTGATAATAACGATGACTCTTTTTTAGATGTGCCTTTAAAGCAACAAATTAATGTGATGAACCGTTGGCAATATACTAATGGCGAAAAAGGATTCGTTAGTTTTATTAACCTAAGATATCTTAATGACAATACACAGTCAGGACAGATAAATTTTGATCCAGAAAGAGATAGAGGTACAACCAATTTTTGGGGAAGTGAAATCGATACAGAACGATTTGAAGTAACTACCAAACTAGGCTACGTAAATCCTGAAATTCCATATCAGAGTTTAGGTGTGCAGACCGCTTATAGTTATCATAAGCAAGATTCCTATTATGGTTTAAATGACTATGATATTACACATAATAGCTTTTACTCTAACTTGGTCTATAATAGCATAATTTCAGATTCGCGTCATAAGATAAAAACAGGTTTAAGTTTTACGTATGACCATTATGATGAATTGGTAAATGTTGAGTCATACGAGCGTGTAGAAAATTCATTCGGAGGTTTTTTTGAATACTCATATGATAATCTAGATAAGCTAACTATGACAGCAGGTATTAGAGCAGATCAACACAATAGATTAGGCTTTTTTATTACACCGAGACTTCATGTGCGTTACACACCTTGGGAAAAGTCAGCTTTAAGGTTTTCTGTGGGAAGAGGAAAACGTAGTGCCAATATTTTTGCCGAAAATCAGAATATGTTTGCAAGCTCAAGACAACTAAGTATTCTAAATTCTGGAGGAAAAATTTATGGTCTAGATCCTGAAATTGCATGGAATTATGGTGTAAGCTACTTACAAGGACTTAATCTCTTTGGAAGAAAAGCTGACGTAACCTTTGATTTTTATAGAACCAATTTTCAAAATCAGGTTGTGGTAGATTGGGAAAATCCTTTTGAAGTAAATTTTTATAATCTTGAAGGAAATAGCTATGCTAATAGTTTTCAATTTGAATTTAACTATAACCTTTTTAAAAATTTTGATTTGCGTACTGCTTATAAGTTCTATGATGTCAAAACCGACTATAACACTCGGGAACTAGAAAAGCCGTTAGTGCCTAAACATCGCGTATTTGCTAATGCTGCTTATGAAACAGATTTGGATGATAATGGTGCACAATGGAAGTTTGATGCAACATATAATTGGTTAGATTCTCAACGCTTTCCTAGTACAGCATTGAGTGCTATAGAATATCAATTAGATGAATATTCACCAACCGTAGGAACTTTAAACCTTCAGGTAACAAAGGTCTTTTCACCTAAATTTGAAGTATATTTAGGAGGTGAAAATGTAACTAACGTAAGGCAAAATAATCCAATAGTTAGTGCGGACAATCCGTTTGGTTCAAATTTTGATACTAACTTTGTATATGGTCCTATATTTGGAAGTATGTACTATGCAGGATTACGATTTAGAATAAAATAAACTGTAATTCCTGCGAAAGGAGGAAGCCACATTAAAAGAATAAATAATTAGATTTTGAAACAAGTTCAGAATGGCAAAAACAACAATACAATGAAACAAATAACTTTAATTTTAGCATTATTAGTAACAACATTAACATTTGCGCAAAATAAGAATGCCAAAGCTTCAATGGAAGTTGATGGAGTTTGTGGTATGTGTAAAGAGCGGATAGAAAAAGCAGCAATTAGAACAAAAGGTGTAAAATCTGCAGTATGGAATGTAGACACGCATGAGCTTAAATTGATTTATGACGAGCGTAAAACAGATTTAAAAACTATTTCTAAACATATTGCTGCGGTAGGTCATGATACAAAGGAAATAAAAGCAACAGATGAGGCTTACGATTCTGTTCATCCTTGTTGTAGGTATCGTGATACAGATGTTGTTAAAGATCATGATGGAGAAAAGAAAGCAGAAAGCAAAAACTAATCTTAAAGCCTGAAATTATATTTCAGGCTTTTTTGTTTAATATTTTTAAAATACTATCACAGCTTTTGATGCCATTTTCAGTAGCTATTTGCTTAAACATGAAAGAACCTCGAATAGCCTGCATCATGTTTTTAAGTAATTTTTCATCTTTAAAAGGTGATTTTCCATCACGCATCAAATCATAATCGGTGTTATATATAAAGTAGTTGCCCAAGTAATCTTTATTAATTATTTCTTGGCGTTTGTAAGCGTCGTTAATCATTTTGTAGTTGGCGTAATGTCTTTCTATTGCCTTTTTTAGTTCTAAATCATCGAGAAGTTTTAAATCACCAGAATTTACTAAAGCTTGATAGGTAAAATCTTTTGGTGTAAAGTTGGTAAGTTGAGCTAATAAATAAACTTGACGAAGTTTTTTGCCCTTTTCAGGATCTTTAGAATTAAGTATGGGTAGTAACTCTGTGCTTATTTTTACTTTTTTCTCAATGTCTTCAATATTATTTTCTAGTTGGGCCTTGTCTTCTTCAATATCTTGCTTGAGGCTTGCTAGATATTGCTTTTTCTGTGCTTTGTTCTTTTGATTTTCGGAGCATTTGTTTAAACTAAAAGCAATAGATATACCCACTATAACAATGAGTATTTCTCCAAAAGCATAGGTTAGTTTCTTTTTCATTTTGGTACGAATTAGTCTCTTAAAGCTAACAAATAATATTTAATTCAATTTTAGTTAAATATTTGCCAACGAAAATATCATCGATTTGCTTTTTCTATACCTTTAATCTGTTCTTTTAAAACATATAAGTTATGGGACAAACACAGTCTAAAGGCAAGTCTTCTGCGTCTAAACAAGCGCCTAAGAAGACTCCACAGGCTTCTCCAAAGAAGAAGTAATTTTGTGGTTGGCTTATTATAAATAAGCCTAATTTTTTTGGTAAATCTGATTGAGATTCCACCTCCCAAAGAGGTGGTTTTTATTTTTTAAAAACACATCAAATTTTAAAGTTATATAAAATAAAAAAGCCTTTAATTTTCATCAAAGGCTTTTCAATTTTATAAGATATGTACTCACTAATATTTTATGCAAGAGTGAGATCTTTGCCTGTCCGTGCTACGGACTACATCATGCCTGGCATTCCGCCTCCACCCATTGGTGGCATTGCAGGTGCATCTTCTTTGATGTCTACTAAAGCACACTCGGTAGTTAAGATCATACCAGCCACAGAAGCTGCATTCTCTAATGCAATACGAGTTACTTTCTTAGGATCAATAATACCAGCTTTAAGCATATCTACATATTCTTCAGACTTAGCATCGTAACCAAAGTCTTTTTTACCTTCTAGTACTTTATTGATAACAACAGATCCTTCACCACCTGCGTTCTCAACAATAGTTCTTAAAGGCGCTTCAATCGCTTTATTAACGATTTGTACACCTGTAGTTTCATCCAAGTTATCAGTAGTGATTTTTTCTAAAGTCTTTTTAGCTCTTACCAAAGCAACTCCACCACCAGCAACAATACCTTCTTCTACAGCAGCACGTGTAGCATGTAAAGCATCATCAACACGATCTTTCTTTTCTTTCATTTCAACTTCAGAAGCAGCACCTACATAAAGTACAGCAACTCCACCAGCTAATTTTGCTAAACGCTCTTGAAGTTTTTCTTTATCATAGTCAGAAGTAGTTGTTTCTATCTGAGCTTTGATTTGGTTAACTCTAGCTTTAATGTCTGAAGTATTTCCGTTACCATTTACGATAGTTGTGTTGTCTTTGTCTATCATTACAGACTCAGCAGTACCTAACATAGAAAGGTCAGCGTTTTCTAAAGAGAAACCTCTTTCTTCAGAGATTACTGTACCACCGGTTAAGATCGCAATATCTTCTAACATTGCTTTACGTCTGTCACCAAAACCAGGTGCTTTTACAGCTGCAATTTTTAATCCACCACGTAATTTATTTACAACTAAAGTAGCTAAAGCTTGTCCCTCTACATCTTCTGCGATGATTAATAACGGACGACCAGATTGAGCAACTGGTTCTAGAATTGGAAGAATTTCTTGTAAGTTAGAAATCTTCTTATCGAATAATAAAATGTATGGATTTTCTAAATCAGCCACCATTTTATCAGCATCAGTTACAAAGTAGGGAGATAAATAACCTCTGTCAAATTGCATACCTTCTACAACGTCTACATAAGTATCTGTTCCTTTTGCTTCTTCAACAGTAATTACACCTTCTTTACCAACTTTACCAAATGCTTCAGCAATAAGTTCTCCTATAGTATTGTCATTGTTAGCTGAAATAGAAGCTACTTGCTGAATTTTTTCAGAAGAGTTACCTACTTTTTTGGCTTGCTTTTCCAAGTCTGCAGTAATTGTTTCTACAGCTTTGTCAATACCTCGTTTTAAGTCCATTGGGTTAGCGCCAGCAGCAACGTTTTTTAAACCTTCTTTTACGATTGCTTGTGCTAAAACGGTTGCAGTTGTTGTACCATCACCTGCTAAATCGTTAGTTTTAGAAGCAACTTCTTTTACCATTTGAGCTCCCATGTTTTCAAGCTCGTCTTCTAGCTCAATCTCTTTTGCTACAGAAACACCATCTTTGGTTACTTGAGGTGCGCCAAATGATTTACCTATAATTACGTTACGCCCTTTAGGTCCTAAAGTTACTTTTACTGCGTTTGCTAAAGCATCAACACCACGTTTTAGTCCGTCGCGTGCTTCAATATCGAATTTTATATCTTTTGCCATTTTGTTTTATGTTTTTGTTTTTCCTACGAATGCAGGAATCTTATTAATGTTAGTTTTTGTTTGAATGCGATTCCGTAAATCTTACGGAATTACAGAATAGATTAAACAATTGCTAATATGTCGCTTTCGCGCATCATTAAATAGTCTTTACCT
This sequence comes from Winogradskyella sp., assembly GCA_002722255.1. Classification (GTDB taxonomy): domain Bacteria; phylum Bacteroidota; class Bacteroidia; order Flavobacteriales; family Flavobacteriaceae; genus Winogradskyella; species Winogradskyella poriferorum. The sequence goes on from PBLD01000010.1 coordinate 247,849, forward strand.
TCTAACTTTAATTCAGTGCCACCATACTTTCCGTATAAAACTGTGTCACCAACTTTAACAGTTAAAGGTTCGTCTTTTTTACCATTGCCAACAGCAACTACAGTTCCCTTTTGCGGTTTTTCTTTTGCATTATCTGGAATAATAATACCAGAAGCTGTTTTTGTTTCAGCTTCCATAGGTTCTACAAGAACTCTGTCTGCTAAAGGTTTAATGTTTAAAGCCATTTGTTATAATATTTTTGATTAATTAAAATTTGTTTTAACGCTTTAGCGTTATTCGAAAATTATGCCAAGACAAATAGACTGACAAACTTGCAGATATACCTGTCGTAAATATTAGACATAAAAAAAGCCAACTCTAAAAGTTGGCTAAATAAGTTGTTTGTTTTAGGAATTATTATTTCCCATCTGTACCATCAGTAGTACCAGCATCATCTGTGTTTGTTGGAGCTGATGCAGGTATTTCAATAGCTTCATTTTCATCTAAAGCTTTTGAATCAATATCGTTACCAGAATCTATGGTTAAGTTTGATGCAAGGATTAAAACAATTAATGCTGTACCTAAAAACCAAGTACTCTTATCTAAGAAGTCTCCTGTCTTTTTTACACCACCTAATTGTTGTGTGCCTCCACCACCAAAAGAAGATGATAAACCTCCTCCTTTAGGGTTTTGTACCATAATTACTACTACCAATAGAAAGGCAACTGCTACGATTAAGATTAAAAATATTGTAAACATTTTATATAGTATTATCTTTTAATTCTTCTACCAATTTTATTTGGTCTGCAAAGAAACTACTTTTTTCTGGATATTTCAAACTTAAAATTTTATAAGATTGAATAGCCTTGTCATAGTTTTTCTGTTCTAAATAAATTCTGGCCAAAGTTTCTGTCATTAAGCTATCAGAAACATCGTCATCATTGTTTACCAGTTTTGGTTTTGGTATATTACTGGCAACTGGTTTTATCCTAGGATTTTCGCTTATAAACTTATCAATAAGATCTAGTTTACTAGCTAATGGTTGTGTTGTATCTTCTGTTTGAGTCTCTTCGGTTTTAGTTTCTGTTTCCCTTTCAATGGGTTTAAAACTTGTAATTTTTAACCACTCAGTAAAAGAATGACTTTCATTTTTATCAAACTCTAGAGGTTTTCCGATATTGAGCTTTTCTTCTGGCGTTATATTTTTAACATCGACCGAGATTATAGAATCTTCAATTTTTAGAGTTTCTTCTTCTAAGGTTTGTTTCTGTTGAGGTTTTACTTCAAATAAATTTGGGTCTAAAACACCTTCGGTAGCTTTAATATGTTCTTTTAACGCATCGTCAATGGTAACACTTTTATTAACTGAAATATCATCAGCCTCATTAACCTCTAATGATTTTATATGTTCAGAGTTTTGCTTGATTTGATTAGAAATTTCATTCTGGTTAAATACTTCAGATGTGATATAATCGAACAATACACTACGGTCTGCGGTATGAGCTGCAGTTACTTTTAAAGCATTATTGTACTTGTAGCTTTCCTTTTGCTTTAAACCTTTTAGATATAAAGCACGTAAGGGTTGAAAATAAGGAAACTCAATAATCTTTGCCAATAGTGCATCTGTTTGAGATGCTGTAACAGCCTCAGGATGCTGAAGTAAATATGTTAATTCTTTTAATTGCATATATTACCAATTGGCTAAAGACGCATTGAATATATCTTGAGTTAATCGTTCAAAAATAACCTCAAAAGCTTCATCTTTAGTGCCACCAATAAGTTGTGCATTAGCATCAAAATCATAGAAGAATGAAAAGCGTTTTTCAAAATCTTTTTCCTCATCTAATGTGTTGAAATATCTAACATTAACACTTATGGTTAATCTGTTTTGTGCTGCTTTGTTGTCTGATGTTGCTGTCATTGGAGCAATTCTGTATTCAACAATTTCACCTTCAAAAAGTAAATCACCTCCTGTTGTTACTAAACTTAAGCTTGTTTGGTTTTGTACCAAATCTTGTAGGGCATTTGTAAAATCTATATCTAAACCAGGTTCTACTAGTTCTGCATTATTCTGAAAGAAATTGACTTGAAATGTCTTTGCATCACCTGTGTCTGCACCTGTAAAAGAATATATGCCGCAACCTGTAACTGTTAGCGAAAAACATAATATACTAATATATTTTAATAATCTCATGTAGCTTTTTTTTATCTGAACGTCTAAGTACTATTTATAGTGCTTAAGTTGTCCTAATCTTTTCTTAAAGATCGTACTGCTTTATTTTTCTGTATAAGGTGCGCTCACTAATGCCTAATTCTGCGGCTGCAAGTTTTCTCTTACCGTTATGGCGTTCTAAGGATTTTTTTATAAGTTCTAATTCCTTGTCTTGAAGCGATAAAGTCTCTTCTTCCTCAATTTCTTCTGCAAAGTGGTATTTGTCGTCTATATCAGTAGATACAGATTCGTTAACCTCAGAATGCTCAGGTATAGAAAGAACTTCTAAATCTTCAACTGTATTTTCAAAATCCTCATCATTGTCGTTGCCATAAATTTTCTGAATAAGATGCTCATTATCTTTTTGAACATCAGAGACATCTCCAGACTTCATTAGTTCCATGGTTAACTTTTTAAGGTCATTTAAATCGCTTTTCATGTCGAATAAAACCTTGTAAAGTATTTCTCTTTCACTACTAAAGTCACTTTCAGATTTAGTATTATTTATTACGGCAGGTAAATTTGAACCTGTATTTGGTAAATAATTCTGAAGTGTAACTACATTAATAGTACGATTATGCTCTAAAACCGAAACTTGCTCAGCAACATTTCTTAATTGACGAATGTTACCATTCCAGCGGTATTTTAAAAGCAGAGCAACAGCATCGTCGGTTAACTTTACTGTTGGCATTTTATATTTTAGAGCAAAGTCGCTTGCAAATTTTCTAAACAATAAATGAATATCCTCTTTGCGCTCTCTTAAAGCAGGAAGATTGATTTCTATAGTACTCAAACGATAGTAAAGATCTTCTCTAAACTTTTCTTTCTTAATGGCTTCAAACATATTAACGTTTGTAGCAGCCACGATTCTTACGTTGGTTTTTTGAACCTTACTAGAACCTACCTTAATAAACTCTCCATTTTCTAAAACACGAAGCAAGCGTACTTGTGTTGTTAACGGCAATTCACCAACTTCATCTAAAAAGATGGTTCCACCATCAGCAACTTCAAAATAACCAGAACGTGTTTGTGTAGCACCTGTAAACGCACCTTTTTCATGACCAAAGAGCTCACTATCTATAGTGCCTTCTGGTATAGCACCACAGTTTACAGCAATGTATTTGCCGTGCTTTCTGTGAGAAAGTTGGTGTATAATTTTTGGAATACTCTCTTTACCAACACCACTTTCTCCGGTTACCAATACAGAGATATCTGTCGCAGCAACCTGAATAGCTTTTTCTATGGCACGATTGAGTTTAGGGTCGTTACCAATAATGCCGAAGCGTTGTTTTATGGCTTGTACTGATTCCATGTTTAATTAACGTAATTGAATCTTTCGTTAATTTCTACCATTAAGTCAGCTCCGAAATCGTAAGCAATATCACGACTTGTAATTCTTCCGGCTGTGTTGTATGCTAAGTCAAAAGTGAAAGTGTCTCCGTTAAATGTAGCTCCATTCCAATTGTTTGTAGAGTGAAACTGAGCAATTAAAGGTCCTATTTCGTCAGAATAATCATCACTTAAAAAGTTTAATAGGTAATTGTCATTGTATACAACTTGTAATGGGTTTGTGTTGTCGTCAAAAGTATAAGTGTAATTGCTGTCCAACTCACCTGTTCCTACACTACTGTTAATATTACCAAGTCCATTGTAGGTAATTGTTTCTACTTGTATAGAGGTAGTGCCATCAAAAGATTCCTTTTTTATAACTCTGTCAAACCCATCTATTGTAAATACTGTAGAAATGTTTGAACCTACAACAGTTCTTGTAATTAAGTTGCCGTCGTATGTAAAGTTGTAGACGTAATCTTCAAAGTCATCTTCAAAATAGTCATACGTGATTTGTGATATTTGTCCGTTGGTGTATGTAATGATATATTCATTGGTTGTTGTACCATTTGAGTTTACAGATACATTACTTGTTATTTGTCCTTGAGCATTACGAGTAAAGGTTTGGTTTTCTGTTTCGCTTGGTGCTCCTTCAAACTCAAAAACCGTTGTGCTTGATACAACTTTATTATCTGAAATATTAAGATCAGAGTTTGTGATTGTACGTATAGGAAGACCAAAGAAATTAATAGAAGTGTCTGTGTCTAACTCGTACATAGATAGTGTAAGATCTGCACTGTTACTGCCTCCATTATTGCCACCTCCATTGCTTGGGCCTCCTGTTAAATCAGAGTCTAAAGGTTCATTTTCACAGGCGGTTACTAAAGTAAATGCACAAAGAAGTAATAAGATTTTTTTCATGAATATAAGATTGATTAAGAGTTGTTTTTTGAATAGCCTACAGCTTCACCAATAAGTGTGGCACTTGTGCAGTCTAATATTTTTACGTTAACAAAGTCACCGGGTTTGTAATGTTCTTTTGGGAAAACAGCAACCATATTTTGACTGTTTCTACCAGACCAGTGCTTGTCAGATTTTTTAGAAGATTTTTCTATTAGGATTTCTTCTACCTTGCCTACATGTTGTTGTGTTCTGTATAAACTGTGTCTGCGTTGTAGGGCTTGTATTTCGTTAAGTCGTCGTTGTTTTACATCAGCAGGTACATCGTCTTCCATTTTTCTGCCAGCCAGTGTTCCTGGACGTTCAGAATAGGCGAACATAAAACCATAATCGTACTTTACGTATTCCATTAAGGTTAGGGTATCTTGGTGATCTTCTTCGGTTTCTGTAGGAAAACCAGCAATCATATCTTGGCTTATGGCAACGTCTGGAATAATACGACGGATATTATCTATAAGTTCAAAATACTCCTCACGAGTGTGTAAACGATTCATTTCTTTAAGAATACGATTACTTCCACTTTGTACAGGTAAGTGTATATAGTTGCAGATGTTTTCAAATTTAGCCATTGTCTCAATAACATCTAAAGTCATATCTTGAGGATTAGATGTAGAGAATCTAAAACGCATTTTAGGTTGTGCTTTGGCACATAGTTCAAGAAGTTTAGCAAAATTTACGGCTGTTGCTTTTTGTAGATCAGAAGCTTTTTCAAAGTCTTTTTTAAGGCCTCCGCCATACCATAAATAGCTATCAACATTTTGTCCTAAAAGGGTAACTTCCTTATAACCTTTGCTCCATAAGTCGTTTACTTCTTCTATAACACTTTGAGGGTCTCTACTGCGCTCTCGTCCTCTGGTAAAAGGAACCACACAAAACGTACACATGTTATCGCAACCTCTGGTTATAGATACAAAAGCGCTTACGCCATTACTGTTTAATCTTACAGGCGAAATGTCTCCATAAGTCTCTTCTTTAGATAAGATAACGTTAATAGCATCTCTACCTTCATCAACATCTGCTAAAAGATTTGGTAAATCTTTATAGGCATCTGGACCAACAACTAAGTCAACAATTTTCTCTTCGTCTAAAAACTTAGTTTTTAGTCTCTCTGCCATACAGCCTAAAACACCAACTTTCATTGATGGGTTTTTATCCTTGATTTTGTCGTAGTATTTAAGACGTTTCCTAACAGTTTGCTCAGCTTTGTCTCTAATAGAACATGTATTTACCAAAACTAAATCAGCATCTTCCAGGTTTTGCGTTGTGTTGTATCCTTGATTAGACAATATAGACGCTACAATTTCGCTGTCGCTAAAGTTCATTTGGCAACCGTAACTTTCTATAAACAACTTTTTTTTGTTGCCGTCTTTTTGGTCTAAAATCAAGGCTTCACCTTGTTTGTTTTCGTCAATTATTTTCTCCATCTATTCAAAGCTCACTATAGTGAGTAATTATTGTTTTTTCAAATAGTCAATAAACATGCAAAGATAGTATTATTTTGTAGACTGTGACAAAGTGGCAGTTTTAAAAAGTAATTTATAATTGCTTCAAATTATTATTTTTACAAAGTTTTTTGATTTTGGTGCAACCATTTCATTTAATTACATCTTATATAAAAATAAACTTATGAAATATTCAAAAATTATAATGGCTTTAGTATGTGTAGCTCTGTTTTTAAATATGCAGTGTGAAGACGACGAAACATCTTTACCACAAACCAACTGTGCTAGTTTTGCAGCGATAGATGGTTTTTCTTATGGTAATTCTGCAACAAGTCCTTACTCTATAAATAATGTTTCGATTACCGAAGACTGTTTGTTAATTGAGATTTCTGCATCTGGCTGCGATGGTAATACTTGGGATATGCAGTTAATAGATTCAGATGTTGTTTCAGAGTCTAACCCACCAGAACGATTTGTAAAGTTCTTTTTAATAAATACAGAAGATTGTTTAACGGTTGTAGACAGAGCACGTTCGTTTGATCTTACACCCTTGCAAGTAGAAGGTGAAAATGAAATTATAATAAACGTGGATGATTATCCAAACCCTATTACATATACCTATTAAAGAAAGCGTTAAATTAAATAAATTAAAGTCTTGTTTTTACAGGGCTTTTTTTAGTTTGAAATCTGAAAATACCATAGTAAAGTAATGGCTATTTAAAACCAAATTAGGATTGTAAATTTATTTTCGCATACATTTGTAACCTCAAAAAAAGAAAGAATGCCGAAGAATCTAGTTATTGTTGAGTCACCTGCAAAGGCTAAAACCATTGAAAAATTTTTAGGAAAAGATTATAAAGTTGAGTCTAGTTTTGGACATATTTCAGACTTGCCTTCCAAGGAATTAGGTGTGGATGTCGAAGGAGATTTTGAGCCTAAGTATAAGGTGTCTAAAGATAAGCGAGATGTCGTAAAAAAATTAAAGGAATTAGCGAAGAAAGCCGAAATGGTTTGGCTGGCAAGTGATGAGGATCGTGAGGGAGAAGCTATAGCATGGCATTTGGCAGAGGCATTAGATTTAGATAAAGAAAAGACGAAGCGTATTGTATTTCATGAAATTACAAAAAGCGCGATAAAGAAAGCTATTGAGAATCCTCGTGGCATAGATTATAACTTAGTAGATGCTCAGCAAGCAAGACGTGTTTTAGATCGAATTGTTGGTTATGAGTTGTCTCCGGTTTTATGGAGAAAAGTTAAAGGAGGATTGTCGGCTGGTAGAGTGCAATCTGTATCTGTAAGATTAATTGTAGAACGTGAACGTGATATTCAAAATTTTACACCAGAAGCATCTTATAGAGTAGATGCAGAATTTACATCAGAGGACGGTAAATCATTTAAAGCTAAATTACCAAAGAACTTTGGGTCAGAAGAAGAGGCCTTAGAATTTTTAAACAATAATAAAGGAGCAATATACGAGGTGGCTGACTTGCAAAAAAAGCCAGCAAAAAAATCTCCAGCTGCACCTTTCACAACATCCACATTACAACAGGAAGCATCAAGAAAATTAGGGTTCTCAGTAAGTAGGACAATGAGTAATGCTCAGCGCTTGTATGAGGCTGGTCTTATAACTTATATGAGAACAGATAGTGTTAATTTATCTGATGAAGCTAGAAAAGGAGCAGAAAAAGAAATTATCTCTGCCTATGGTTCAGAATATAGTGAACCAAGAAATTATAAAGGAAAATCTAAAGGTGCTCAAGAAGCTCACGAAGCTATAAGACCGACAGATTTTTCTAATCATTCAGTAAATGTAGAACGCGACCAAGCAAGACTTTACGATTTAATCTGGAAACGCGCCATTGCATCACAGATGAGTGAGGCTAAGCTAGAGCGTACCAATCTAAAAATTCAAATTAACAGTACTAAAAAAGTTAGTGAGCAATTCTCTGCAAATGGTGAAATCATAACTTTTGATGGATTCTTAAAAGTATATCTAGAAGGAACTGATGATGAAGATGCAGAGCAAGATGGCATTTTACCAGATTTAAAAGTAGGTGAGGAGTTGTCTAATAATTACATTACGGCAACACAACGTTTTACAAGGCCACCTTCAAGATTTACAGAAGCATCTTTAGTTAAGCAATTAGAAGAATTAGGTATTGGGAGACCATCAACATATGCGCCAACAATTTCTACTATTCAAAATAGAAATTACATAGAAAAAGGTACGCATGAAGGAGATGAGAGAGCTTACAAGCAATTAGTCTTTTCAAACCAAAATATAGAAGAAAAGAATCTTACAGAGAAAGTAGGTTCTAACAAAGGTAAGTTGGTGCCAACAGATGTTGGATTTATCGTTACAGACTTCTTGGTAAATCATTTTGAAAGCATATTAGACTATAATTTTACAGCAAGGGTAGAAGAGAGTTTTGATGATATAGCTGAAGGTAAGGAAGACTGGAAAGCAATGATGAAAGACTTCTACAAAGGTTTTCATCCTCAGGTTGAAGACGTTCAGGAAAATGCTGAGCGCGAAACCGGAGAGCGTATTCTTGGTACTGATCCAAAAACAGGGCGTCAAGTAAGTGTGCGTTTAGGTAAGTTTGGGCCAATGGTACAAATTGGTACAGTAGACGAAGAAGAAAAACCACAGTTTGCTAGTTTATCTCCAGATCAGCAACTTAATACTATTACCTATGAGGAGGCTATGGATTTGTTTAAGCTTCCAAAAGCTCTAGGTCATTACAAGGATGATGAAGTAGAGGTTAACAACGGACGTTTTGGACCGTATGTGAGATACGGTAAAAAGTTTGTCTCCTTACCAAAAGGAGTAGATCCGCTTAGTGTAGAGTTAGATGAAGCTATTGTATATATAAAGGAGAAGGAGAAAGCTGATGCTCCAATATACATTTATCAAGATTTAGAAGTCACTAAAGGAAAAGGGCGTTTTGGACCATTTATTAAATGGAACAATATGTTTATAAATGTGAATAAAAAATACGATTGGGACAATTTATCTGAAGAAGACATTGTAACTTTGATCGAAGAGAAAATCCAAAAAGAAAAGGATAAGCTTATTCATGTTTGGGAAGATGAAGGGATTAGAGTGGAAAAAGCACGTTGGGGAAGACACAACGTTATAAAAGGTAAGCAGAAAGTAGAGTTAGCAAAAACTGTAGATGTTTCTGATATGACCTTGGAGGAAGCTAAAGCTATTCTGGAGAAAAATGCCCCAAAAAAGAAAACAAGAAAAACTACAAAGAAGAAAACGACCACCAAAAAGAAGTAATACTTTATGAATTTTAATTTTCTAACGCCTGTTTCAGATGCGGTTTTAGCTCACTCAGAACTATTAGCGCAGCAAGCGCTAGGAAAAAAAATCAAAATTCACTCGAAGCAAAATGGTATCCCAGATTTAGATGATGTTCAATTAGCAATCATAGGAGTTCTAGAAAATAGAAATGATGTTAACTATATAGGTGTTGATATTAATTTCGATGCTGTTAGGAAAACACTTTATACACTATTCCCAGGAAATTGGAGTACAACGATTGCAGATCTTGGTGATATATTACCAGGCGAATCTGTAGAAGACACCTACTTTGCTATTCGCACTGCTATCAATGTCTTGGTGGAAAAAAACATTATTCCAATAATATTAGGTGGAAGTCAAGATTTAACCTACGCCAATTATCGTGCATATGATGATTTGATGCCAATGGTTAATATTGTCAATGTAGATACCAACTTCGATTTAGGAGATGCTAATCTACCAATCAAGAATAATAGTTATGTGGGGAAGATCATTGTAGAAGAGCCTTATAATCTTTTTAATTATTCAGCGATAGGCTATCAAACGTATTTTAATTCTCAAGAAGAGATAGATCTTATGGAGAAGCTCTATTTTGAGTCGTATCGTTTAGGTGAGATATCTGCAGATATACATAAAGTAGAGCCGTTATTAAGAGACGCTCATATAGTTTCTATTGATTTAAAATCCATAAGAGCTGCTGAGGTAAGTGATAGTATAAAATATTCACCTAATGGATTTTCTGGAAAAGAAATTTGTGCCATTACAAGATATGCTGGGATAAGCAATAAAGTGTCTTCATTTGGGATTTATGAATATAGTAATTCTAAAAATGATTCAGCTTCTTCTATGTTAATTGCTCAAATGATATGGTATTTCGTAGAAGGGGTAAATTGTAGGGTGAAAGATGACAGTTTTAACAATGAAAATGAGTTTCAAAAGTATAATGTGTTAGTAGAAGATGACGAACTCATATTTTATAAAAGTTTAAAAACAGGCCGTTGGTGGATAGAAATTCCTTTTTTACCAGATGTTAATAATAAATTAAAAAAGCACACGTTATTACCATGCATGCATGCCGATTATGTACTTGCTACTCAAGGTGAAATACCTGAACGTTGGTATAAAGCCTATAGGAAGAACAGCTTTTAAAAAGAACACTTAGTCGATAATTTAACATTTAAGATATCGACGAAATGCATTTTTTAAGGATGAAATGCAAAAAAAAATTGAAAAAAGTTGTTTTTTAGAAAATATATAAATATGTTTACGACCTTAAAATTAAGGACGACTAATTTAACCTCGAGTTACTATGAATATTAAGAGATTTATTTTACTTACCGCTGTATTGGTTTTGGTTGCCAGTTGTAATTCTGGAGACCGCGGACAATTAGTAGGTGTTAAAGGTAAAAAATGGCACCCAGAGAAACCTTATGGTATGACTTTAGTACCTGGTGGTGCTTTCATTATGGGTAAATCAGACGATGATATCGCTGGTGTAAAAGATGCTCCTACAAAAACGGCTACTGTACGTGCATTTTACATGGACGAAACTGAGATTACAAATAGTGAGTACAGACAGTTTGTGTATTGGGTAAGAGATTCTATTCTTAGACTTAATTTGGCTGAAATGGCTGACTTAGAAGGTAAAACTCCAGGAAATGGTGACATAGGTGAGTTTGCTTATTTAGATGCAAATCCAGAAGAGTTAAATGCTTACGAAAGTTATATGCAGAATACCTATGGTAATGAGCAAAGAAAGATTAATCGCGATGCGGAATTATATTTCGCTACAGATGATTATCCAGATGAGCTTTATGCAGAGGTTATGGACGGTATGTATTTGCCATTAGAAGAGTCTTATAACGGACAGCGCACTTGGGATGTGAAGCAATTCAAATTTCAGTACACCTATATGGATATTGCTAAGGCTGCAAAAGATAGAAGTCTTAAACGTTCAGAAGTTATTCAGCAAGAAGAGGTAGAGATTTATCCAGATACTACAGCTTGGATTAGAGACTTTGCTTACTCATATAATGAGCCAATGCACAATGATTATTTTTGGCATGATGCTTATGGTGATTACCCAGTAGTAGGTGTATCTTGGAAACAAGCTCAGGCATTCTGTCAGTGGAGAACATTATATCATAACGGTTACCAAAGAAGTAAAGGAAAGCAACCAGTAAATTCATATAGATTACCATCAGAAGCTGAGTGGGAATACGCTGCTCGTGGTGGCTTGCAAGGTGCTTCTTATCCTTGGGGTGGACCTTACACTAAGAATGACAGAGGTTGCTTTATGGCAAACTTTAAACCTTTAAGAGGTGATTATGCAGCAGATCAGGCTTTATATACTGTAGAAGCTGATGCTTATGATCCAAATGATTTCAACTTATATAATATGGCAGGTAATGTTTCAGAATGGGTAAACGGTTCTTATGATCCTGCTTCTTATGAATTCTCGTCTACAATCAATCCAAATGTTAATGATCCTGAAAACTCTCGTAAAGTTGTTAGAGGTGGTTCTTGGAAAGATGTTGCTTACTTCCTACAAGTAAGTTCTAGAGATTATGAGTATGCAGACTCAGCAAGAAGTTACATTGGTTTCAGAACTGTACAAGACTATATGGGAACTGAAGTAACTAAAAACGCAGCAACTAACTAAACAAACTTAAAACAATAACCCAAATTAAATTAACCTACTTAAGTTATCATCCATTTAACTTAAACTAAAAAACTAAACAAACAAATTATGGCACAGAAAGGTAAAATCACAGTAACAAACATGGTCTACGGATTAGGAGCAGCAATCGTAATTGTTGGAGCATTATTCAAAATCCAGCACTGGCCTTACGGTTCTCTAATCTTAGCAATAGGTATGGTTGTTGAAGCATTTGTATTTGCTTACTCAGCGTTTGAAAGACAACAATCAGACTTAGATTGGTCGTTAGTATATCCAGAATTAGCAGGTGGTCAGTCTACAGGCAAAAAAGCTAAAAAAGAAGAGCCAAAAGATGCTGAAGGATTATTATCTAAAAAATTAGATAACTTATTAAAAGAAGCTAAAATTGATGGTGAATTAATGGCAAGCTTAGGTAACAGCATTAAAAACTTTGAAGGTGCAGCTAAAGGTATCAGCCCAACAGTTGATTCTATGGCAGCTCAAAAGAAATATAGCGAAGAAATGTCTTTAGCAGCAGCTCAGATGGAATCTTTAAATAGCCTTTACAAAGTACAAATGGAAAGTGCAAATCGTCAGGCAGCAATCAATGAAGAGGCTGTAGAAAATGCACAGAAATTAAAAGAGCAAATGGCTTCTTTAGCATCAAACCTTTCATCACTAAATGGTGTATATGGTGGAATGTTATCTGCTATGAACAAAAACTAATTAGTTTTTATAAACAATTTAATTAATTAACATTTAAAAACTAATTTACAATGGCAGGAGGAAAATTATCTGCAAGACAGAAAATGATTAACTTAATGTACTTGGTGTTTATTTCAATGATTGCAATGACAACGAGTAAGGAGATATTATCTGCTTTCAGTTTATTTAATACAAAATTTGAAAACGCAAATGAGTTAGCTGTTGCTTCAAACACTACTCTTTTGAAAGGCTTAGAAAAACAAGCTAGTGAAAAACCAAAGGATTTTGGTGTTGCTTATAACAATGCGCAAAAAGTAAGTTCTATTTCTAATGAATTTTTTACTTATTTAGAGTCACAAAAATCAATGATTTTAAATAAAGGAAACTATGCTGAAAAGTTCAAAGAAGAAGGTGGATTACCAGCAGAGGAAATGGACAAAGGAGATGCTCTAGATGAATTTTGGTTTACAGGAGATCGTCTAACAAAAGAAGGTCAGGCATTTGTTGATAGAATTAACAAATATAAAGCAGACATCAATGAAGTATTAGGAGACGATGTGGCTTACAACCCAGCAAAGGAGATTTTAGAGCGTCGTTTTAGTACTGCAGAAGTAACTAATAAAGATGGGAAAAAACAAAGCTGGTTAGATTATAACTTTCAAGGATTTCCAGCTGTAGCATCTTATACCAAGTTAACTGCAATGCAGAATGATATTAAAGCAACTGAAGCTAACCTTTATAATGTATTCTTAGGAAATACTGTTGATGAAGCAACGTCTTTAAAAAACTATACTGCAATCGTTATACCAGACAAGAATGCATTTTTTGCAGGTGAGAAGTTCACAGGTTCTGTAGTTTTAGGTAAGTACGCTAACGTAACACCAACAAAATTAAAAGTTGGAGATACTGATTTAGATATGAACAGAGAAGGAGCTATTGATTCTACTGGAGCAGCAAGAATAGAGTTCACAGTAGGTAATGTTGGTGAGCATGATATTAACGGACAATTCACGTTTTTAGAAAAAGGGCAGGAGTTACCGATTGATTTTAGTGGTAAGTACGTTGTTGTACCCAGACCTAATTCAGCAACTATATCAGCTGATAAGATGAATGTTGTTTATCGTGGTGTTGCTAATCCAATGACTATTTCTTTTGCAGGTATAGCAGACAATAAAGTATCTGCTTCTGGTGCTGGTTTATCTAGAGCATCAGGTCAAGGTAAATATGTAATGAATCCTGGTACGGGGAAAGAAGTAACCATTAATGTTACGGGTACTCTAGATGATGGTTCAAGAGTAAGCGACCGTAAAACATTTAGAATAAAAGATATTCCTGCACCAACAGGTGTAATAGCTGGTCAAACAGGTGTAGTAAAGTTGCCTAAGCGTAACGTTGAGATAGGTACTGTTGCGGCAAAATTAGATGATTTTGTTTTCGATTTACCAATCCAAGTTACATCTTTTAAAATTAGAGTGCCAGGTCAACCTACGATTAGTGTATCAGGTACAAAAATGAATGCACAAGCAAAGGCTGCAATCAAAAAGGCTAGAAGAGGAGACAATATTACAATTTTTGATATTAGAGCAAAAATTCAAGGAAACTCAAAATACAATCTTAAAAACGTTTCACCTGTAATTGTAGAAGTTACAAGTAACTAATTAATTCAATAATTAACAGTTACAAACGTTAAAAATAAAGAAACCCAAATTAATTAATAAGATGGAAATTAAAAGGTTTATATACACAGGTTTAGTAGCATTAGTCGCAAACAGTGCTTTTTCGCAGGCTAATATTCTAAATGCAAAAATACCTGAAGAAATAGGTATGAAAACAGAAGCAGAATTGCTTTTAGACAACGATAAGCCATTAGAATACGGTTATGTAGGAGATAGAGACATCTTATACTCAAAAATGACTTGGGAGAAAGTTGTATTAGATGAACGTGTTAATTTTCCACTTTACTTCCCGGTTGAGGGTAATTTAGGTGATGATCGTAAATCTTTATACAAGGTTTTGATGGAAAATATTGAAAGCGGAATGATTTCTAAGATATACGGTGATTCGTATTTCACGGAAGAGCGTACGCTGAAAGATATTGAGGCTGCTTTAAAAATGAGAAAAATCACTGATCCAGGTTATGATTACATGAATGAAAATGGGGTGGGTGAAGACGAAGTACCAGAAGAGTTTGTGATAGAAAGAAATATAGAACCTGCTGATATTAGTTCTTATTTAATCAAAGGCCTTTGGTATTTTGATAAACGTCAAGGTGAATTAAAATATAGAATTCTGGGTATAGCACCTGCGGCACCAGATGTTAACTTTATTGATTCTGAAGACGAAGCTCAGAAAGAGCCAATACCTATGTTTTGGGTCTTTTATCCAGAAGTAAGGGACATTTTGCACGAAGCTAAAGCTTTTAACAACGATAACAGTGCGTCACCAATTTCTTTTGATCATTTACTTAATAGCCGTCGTTTTCATGGAATTATTTATAAAGAAGATAACGTTTATGGTGACAGAGAAGTAAAGGAGTACGTTGCAGAAAATGCGCTTATGCAATTATTAGAATCTGAGCGTATCAAAGATAAGATCAGAGATTTTGAACAAGATATGTGGAGTTACTAATAACTCTCAAAATGTAAAAGTAAACGCTCACTTTAAAGTGGGCGTTTTTTATTTTTGTACAATGATGAAAAGTGTTGATTATATAGTTGTTGGTTGTGGTTTGGCAAGTATTGCATTTTGTGAGTTGTTAAGAAATAACAAGAAATCATTTATAGTTTTCGATGATAATTCACAACAGTCATCTATTGTGGCGGCAGGCTTATATAATCCTGTTATTTTAAAACGATTTTCAGAGGTCTGGAAAGCAAAAGAGCAACTAAATCTGGCATTACCAGTTTATAAAAGAATTGAACAAGATCTAAAAATTAAAATAGATTATAAACTTAGAATACTAAGAAGGTTTACGTCTATAAAAGAACAGAATTTATGGTTTAACGCTTCTGATAAACCAAAACTAGAGCCTTACCTTTCTACGCAACTAGTTAAGAACACTAATGAATTTATAGATGCACCATTCGGATTTGGTGAGGTGTTACACGCAGGCAGGATAGAAACGGAAAAGCTTATACATGCATACAAGACATTTTTAAAAGAAAATCAAAGTTTTGTAGAAGCGCGTTTTGAGTATCAAAATCTTCAAGTTTCACCTCATGGGTTAATTTATAATGATATAAATGCAAGGCAGGTAGTTTTTGCTGAAGGATTTGGAGTTAAAAACAATCCTTATTTTAAAGACATACCGCTTAATGGAACAAAGGGTGAGGTATTAATAATCAAAGCTCCTCAACTTAATATCGATTATGGTATTAAGTCTTCGGTATTTATTATTCCACTAGAAAATGACTTATACGCAGTCGGTGCGACATACAATTGGACAGATAAAAGTAATATTCCAACTGAAGAAGGCAAACAAGAGTTAATCAATAAGCTAAAAACGTTTTTACAGTGTGAATTTGAAGTTGTTCAACATTTAGCTGGAATTCGTCCTACAGTGAAAGACCGTAGACCTTTGGTTGGGCAACATGCCGAATATCAAAATTTATATGTTTTAAACGGACTTGGTACCAGAGGTGTTATGATAGCACCTTATGTAGCACAAAAGCTTTATCAATTAATAGAAAATAATACAGCTTTAGACTCTGAAATTAATATTTCACGTTTTAATTAAAAGTCTTTACTTCTTAACTAGAGATTTGTCGTATTTCATAAATATGTTAATCCATATATTACGTGATAACCTCATAATTATTGGAAAGAATACTAATAAGGTTCCAACAATACTAATGAAGCCTACAGTTTCAGAAAATCCAAGAATAACATAACTAATAATAAAGGCAGCTACCGAAAACGCAATTCCAACACCATAGCTTACATACATAGAGCCATAGAAGAATGAAGGTTCCATCTGGTATTTCGTTTTACAATGCGAGCAATGATCGTGCATCTTTAAAACTTCTGAAATGGCATAAGGATTCTTGTTAACATACATAGATTCCTGATGGCATTTTGGGCAGACCCCAAATAAAATGCTATATAATTTCATTCCTTTTCTAATCATAGCTAAAACCTTTACTTTTGCGTTTTGTTGAACTACAAAGATAACTTTTTTGTAAGTCTGTATTTGTAACAATTGTAACATTTTATGCAGTTGTATTTTTAAGAAAACTATATATGCTCAATATTCATAATCTGTCTATATCCTTTCAAGGTGAATATCTTTTTGAAGACATAACATTTAAACTTGGTACAGGCGACCGCATTGGTTTAATTGGTAAAAATGGAGCCGGTAAATCTACAATGCTAAGGATTTTGGCCAAAGAACAAGAGTCAGATTCCGGTCAAATAGCAGCAGATAAAGATTTAAAAATTGGCTTTCTTAAGCAAGACATTGATTTCGATTTTGGTAAAACCGTTTTAGAAGAATCTTACGAAGCCTTCAAAGAGATTAAACAATGTGAAGCTAAGCTAGATAATATTAACACTCAATTAGCAGAACGTACAGATTACGAAAGTGAAGCTTATAATCAATTAATGATTGATTTGAATGACATTCAACACCAATACGAAATCTTAGGTGGTTATAATTATCAAGGTGATACCGAAAAAATTCTTCAAGGTTTAGGGTTTAAGCGCGAAGACTTTGATAAACTCACAGATACCTTTTCAGGTGGATGGAGAATGCGTATTGAACTCGCAAAGCTACTGCTTCAAAATAACGATTTGCTGTTGTTAGATGAGCCTACAAACCATTTAGATATCGAATCTATTATCTGGTTAGAAAACTTTCTGAAAACGTATCCAGGAGCAGTCGTAATTGTATCGCACGATAAAATGTTTTTAGATAACGTAACCAACAGAACTATTGAAATTTCATTAGGAAGAATCTACGATTACAATAAACCTTACACAAAATTCCTTGAGTTAAGAAAGGAAATGAAAGTGCAGCAATTAGCAGCGCAAAAAAATCAGGAAAAGCAAATTCAGCAAACCGAAAAACTGATTGAAAAATTCAGAGCTAAAGCCTCAAAGGCAACAATGGCACAATCGTTAATTAAAAAGCTAGATAGAATTGAACGCATTGAAGTTGATGAAGACGATAATAGTGTAATGACCTTAAATTTTCCAGTGTCTATTACACCAGGAAAAGTGGTGGTTGAGATTGAAAACGTTTCAAAGAATTATGGTGATTTACAAGTTTTAAATAATGTGAATTTAACAGTGCCAAGAGATGTGAAAACAGCATTTGTTGGTCAGAATGGTCAAGGAAAATCAACATTGGCAAAAATTATCGTAGGTGACTTAAAGCACGATGGCAACGTCAATCTCGGCCATAACGTGCAGATAGGCTATTTTGCACAGAACCAAGCAGAATATTTAGACGGTAACAAAACTGTCTTAGATACAATGATTGATGCTGCAAATGAAACCAACCGAAGTAAGGTTCGTGATATTTTAGGAGCATTCTTATTTAGAGGCGAAGAGGTAGAAAAGTACGTAAAAGTCTTGTCTGGTGGTGAGCGTAACCGTTTGGCATTGGCAAAGCTATTGCTTCAGCCATTGAATGTTTTAATAATGGATGAGCCTACCAACCACTTAGATATTAAGTCTAAAAATGTACTAAAAGATGCGCTCAAAAAGTTTGAAGGTACGCTTATTTTGGTATCTCACGACAGGGATTTTCTACAAGGATTAACCGAAACGGTTTACGAGTTTAAAGACCAAAACATCAAGGAATATCTTGGAGACATCGATTATTATTTAGAGCAACGTAACATTGAAAATCTAAGAGAAGCCGAAAAGCGAACCGTTGTAGAGGATAAACCTAAAGAAAGCAATAAGCAAAGTTACGAAGACCAGAAAAAAGTAAAGTCGCTAAATAACAAGTTGAGTAATATTGAAGCTAAAATAAATCAGCTGGAAAAAGCTATTAAAGAAGACGACTTTAAACTGGAAACAGATTACGATAACACGGCTTCTGACCCTAAATTCTTTGACGATTATCAAGAGAAAAAGAAGAATTTAGAACAGTTGATGGAAGAATGGGAAGAAGTTACCATTCAAATTGAAGAAATTTCATAGCAACATTAAGATTATTTTAACGACTGCGCATAATGATAACAATAACTTTGTACGTTATTGATGACCGCTTTCATTATGACCAGAAAAATTATCCTTTCCGTTTTGGGTATCGCTTTAATTGTTGGAGCATACTTTTTTGCAAAATATCTTATTGAGAATAAAAACAAGCCTAAACCTGTAGTACCAAAAGTGGTTAAAACAGTTTTGGTAGATACGGTTAAAAATTCAACAGTGCCTATTGTCATTTCAGCAAACGGAAATCTTACAGCAAAGCAACGTGTGGAGTTGTATTCTGAAGTTCAAGGTGTTTTTAAAACTGGAAATAAACTTTTTAAAGCTGGTCAAAAATTCAATCAGGGCGAAACACTTATTCGTTTAGATGCTTCAGAATATTATGCTAGTGTGCAATCTGCAAAGAGTAATCTTTACAATAGCATTGCTGCGATTATGCCAGATTTGAGATTAGATTTTACAGATGTTTATCCTAAATGGCAAGCCTATCTTAATGGTTTCGATTTAAATAAAAGCACACCACAATTACCAGAAATATCTGGCGAAAAGGAAAACTATTTTATCACAGGTCGTGGCATAGTAAGTGCATATTACAACGTAAAAAATCTAGAACAGCGTTTAGCTAAATATTGAATTTCAGCACCTTTTACAGGGATATTAACCGAAGCTTTAGTAACGGAAGGTACACTTGTAAGAAGTGGACAAAAATTAGGCGAATTCATAAATCCATTGGTTTACGAAATGCAAGTAGCCGTAAGTAAATCTTATGCACATGTACTAAAGGAAGGCGAAGCTGTAACCCTTTCTAATTTAGAAAAAACAAAAACCTATCAAGGAACAGTTTCTAGAGTTAACGGAAGTATTGATGCTACTACGCAAACTATCACTGCTTTTGTTGAAGTAAAGCACGAGGATTTAAAAGAAGGAATGTACTTAGAGGCAAACCTTAATGCCGAAAAAGTAAATGATGCCATTGAGATTGATAGAAACTTGCTACTGGATAGCCAAGAAATTTATGTAGTTAAGGATAGTCTTTTGGATGTTATTCCTGTAAAACCTGCGCATTTTTCTGATGCGACTGTAGTATTAAAAGAGGTGCCAA
Source organism: Winogradskyella sp. (assembly GCA_002722255.1). Classification (GTDB taxonomy): domain Bacteria; phylum Bacteroidota; class Bacteroidia; order Flavobacteriales; family Flavobacteriaceae; genus Winogradskyella; species Winogradskyella poriferorum. The sequence continues at coordinate 267,709 of PBLD01000010.1, forward strand.
ACGGAACCATCATTTTAAGAAAACCAGTACCTGGTGCTTATGCAGGTATGCAAGTTAAAGCTGCAACAACAGATTCTGCTGAGTAATGAGAAAGTTAATAGAATACTTTATAAGATACCACGTTGCAGTAAATGTATTTATTCTGGCATTTTTTGTGTTTGGTATTATTGGTGCTTTATCCCTTAAGTCGTCCTTTTTTCCACTTGTTGAATCTAAAATTATCAATGTAGCCATTACCTATCCTGGTGCTTCACCACAAGAGATTGAAGAGGGAATTGTACTTCAAATAGAAGATAACCTTAAAGGCTTAAAAGGTATCGATAGAGTAACGTCTACTTCTAGAGAAAATAGCGGAAGTATAACAGTTGAAATCGAAAAAGGCGAAAGCTTAGATTTTATGCTTCTTGAAGTTAAAAATGCGGTAGATCGTGTGCCATCTTTCCCTACAGGAATGGAACCTTTGGTGGTTTCTAAGCAAGAAGCCATAAGAGAAACCATATCATTTGCAATTAGTGGCAATGATATTCCTCTGGCTACTTTAAAGCAATTAGCCAGACAGGTTGAAACCGATTTAAGAGCTATAGACGGAATCTCACAGATTGAAATTTCTGGTTTTCCTGATGAGGAAATCGAAATTGCAGTTAATGAAACAGATTTATTAGCATATAATCTCACGTTTAACGACGTGGCAACTGCAGTAAGTAACTCAAATATTTTAGTTACAGGTGGTAATGTAAAAACCGTTGCAGAAGAATATTTAATTAGAGCAAATAATAGAGAATACTACGGAAAAGAGCTGTCCAATATTATTGTAAAAGCCTCTGCTGATGGAAAAGTTGTTCGCCTTAAGGATGTGGCAATTATAAGAGATCGTTTTTCTGAAACACCAAATGCTACCTATTTTAATCAAGAATTAGCTGTAAATATTTCGGTTACCAGTACTAATAATGAGGATTTAATTAGCTCAGCAGATAAGGTAAAAGAGTACATCGAAGCGTATAATCAAAAGTACACAAACGTACACCTTAGTGTGGTTAGAGATTTATCAATTACACTAAATCAAAGAACACAATTATTAACAGAAAATGCCATTGTTGGTATGTTGTTAGTTTTAGTGTTTTTATCTATTTTTCTTAATACAAGATTGGCATTATGGGTCGCTTTTGGTTTACCAATTTCATTCTTGGGAATGTTCATTTTTGCCGGTCAATTTGATGTGACGATTAATGTATTATCACTCTTCGGAATGATTATCGTTATTGGTATTCTGGTTGATGATGGTATTGTTATTGCCGAAAATATCTATCAGCATTACGAGAAAGGTAAAAAACCAATTCAGGCTGCCATTGATGGTACTATGGAAGTAATTCCACCTGTGGTTTCTGCAATTACCACAACAGTGTTGGCCTTTTCATTGTTTTTCTTTTTAGAAAGTAGAATAGGAGAGTTCTTTAGTGAAGTGTCAGTCATCGTTATATTAACATTGGTTGTGTCGCTTGTTGAAGCATTAATCATCTTGCCTGCGCATTTGGCACATTCAAAAGCCCTTAGAATTAAAAAAGAAGAGCTGCATAATAAAAAGTCATCTAATGGGTTCTTTTCCTTTATGCGAGGACTAAACCGTTCTGGAGACCGCTTTATGTCATATTTAAGAGATAAGGTCTATGCGCCTACATTACGATTTGTAATGGAATTTAAACTATTGGCACTTGGTATTTTTGTTGCGCTTTTAGTACTAACATTTGGCTCTCTTGGAGGTGGAATTATTGGTGTAACCCTTTTTCCAAGAATTGCGAGTGATGCAGCTAATATAGAGTTGGTAATGCCTGCTGGTACCAATGTAAAGATTACCGATTCTATTATTTCAATGATTGAAGAAAAATCATTCATCGTTAATCAAGAGCTTACTGAAAAGTATTTAAAAGGAACAGACAAGCAATTGTTTGAAAATACAATAGTGTCTATTAACAGTAGTTCTTCAGCCAATTTAAGAATCAATTTATTGCCAGGCGAAGAACGACCAGATGAAATTCAATCGTTTTTAATAACCAACAGATTAGAAGAATTGGTAGGTCCAGTAATTGGTACAGAACGATTAATCTATGGTTCTGGTGGAAATTTTGGTGGTAATCCGGTTTCAGTATCCTTACTGAGTAATAATATTGAAGAATTAAAAGCCGCCAAACTAGAATTAAAAGAGCATTTGCAATCTAATCCATTGCTAAAAGATATTGGCGACAATGACCCAGCCGGAATTAAGGAAATACGCTTAGAACTTAAAGAAAGCGCATACTTACTTGGCTTAGATTTAAGAAGTGTAATGTCTCAGGTACGTTCAGGTTTTTTTGGAGCTCAGGCGCAACGTTTCCAAAGAGGACAAGACGAAATTAGAGTTTGGGTTCGTTACGACAAAAACAACCGAAGTTCTATTAACGATTTAGATGATATGCGAATCGTAACACCTACTGGCGAACGTGTTACTCTAAAGGATATCGCAACCTATAGCATTGAGCGTGGTGATGTGGCTATTAATCACTTGGAAGGTAAGCGCGAAATTCAGGTTTATGCAGACTTAAAAGACCCAAGTGCAAGTGCTACAGATATTATAGATAATATTAGAAAAGATTTTATTCCAGAGTTACAATCAAAATATCCAACAATTATAGCGTCTTATGAAGGGCAAAATAGAGAAGCAGGCAAGCTAACAAGCTCTTTAGCAATTGCAGGACCTATCATTCTATTATTAATATACATTACTATAGCATTTACATTTAGAAGTTATTCGCAACCGTTATTACTGATTTTATTGATTCCTTTCAGTTTAACAGCCGTAGCTTGGGGACACTGGTTGTTAGATTTTCCTGTTAATATTTTATCCCTTTTAGGAATCATTGCATTAATAGGTATTATGGTTAATGACGGATTGGTGCTCATTGGGAAATTCAATAGTAATCTAAAAGAAGGAATGAAATTTGACGAGGCACTTTCCGAAGCTGGTAAATCGCGTTTTAGAGCTATTTTCTTAACCTCATTGACTACAATAGCAGGTTTAGCGCCTTTACTATTAGAGAAAAGTAGGCAAGCACAATTTTTAAAACCAATGGCAATTTCCATTTCCTTTGGTATTGCTTATGCAACAATCTTAACCTTGTTAGTGTTACCATTGTTTCTGTCATTCAGCAATAATATTAAGAAGAATACCAAATGGTTAGCCACAGGAAAAGATGTTACCAAAGAAGAAGTAGAACGCGCTATTAAAGAACAAAATGAAGGTAATGAAGAGCATTAAGCAAATATTGATTGTCTTGGGCGTTTTATGTTCCGTAAATCTACAAGCCCAAAATGTACTAACAAAAGAAGAGGCTGTTTCTAAGGCTTTAGAAAATAATTATGGTGTGCAAATTGCCAAGAATGATGTGGCTATTGCAGAGAATAATACCAGTATTTTAAATTCGGGTTACTTGCCAACAGTAACAGGGAGTGCAGGTGCAACCTATAATTTAGATAATACGGAAGCCGAATTTTCTAACGGAGAGGTTACAGTCTTAAATGGTGCTGAGAGTTCTAGATATAATGCTAGTGTAAATCTTAACTATACCTTGTTTGATGGTTTAGGAAGACGTTACAACTACAAACGTTTGAAGGAACAGTACCAATTAAGCGAATTACAAGCAAGAGAAACCATTGAAAATACGATTATTCAAATGTTTTCGGTGTACTACAATGTGGCGCAATTGTCCGATAATTTAAACACTCTTGAAGAAACGCTAACCGTTACCAAAGACCGATTAGTAAGAGCAGAATATCAGTTTGAATATGGCCAAAACACAAAGCTTGAAGTTTTAAATGCTGAAGTTGATATCAATAACGACAGTATCAACATCATCAATACAAAACAGCAATTAAAAAATGCAAAGCGTGATTTAAAATTGGTATTAGGAGAAACGTTTACGGAAGATTACGATGTAGAAACTGAAGTGGACTTCACGCTGCAATTTCAAAAAGACAGCTTGTTTCAGCAGGCGAAACGAAGAAATGTAGCTTTACTTCAAACCGAAAAAAACATTGCAATTAGCAAGTTAGATATTAATTCTGGTCAATCCGCATATTTACCAACTATTGGTTTAACAGGTTCTTACGGCTGGAACAAAAACAATAACAACGCAGCATCGTTTTTAACCACATCAACAAATACAGGATTATCAGGAGGTGTTAACCTAAGTTGGAATTTGTTTGATGGAGGAGCAACCATTAATAGAGTACGAAATGCAAAGATTAATCTTGAAACGCAACAGCTTCAAAAAGAAAATATCCTATTGAGCATTGAGCGCGATTTTAATAATGCTTGGGATGACTATATGAACAAGCTCGATATTTATAACATTCAAGATAAAAATATTGTTACCGCTCAGAATAATTTTGATAGAACTCAAGAGAAATTTAAGATAGGTCAAGTCAATTCAATTGAGTTTAGACAAGCCCAAATCAATTTGTTGAATGCAGAGTTAAGTCGAAGTCAAGCAAAATACGATGCAAAACTAGCTGAGTTGACCTTGCTTCAAATTAGTGGCGAGTTGTTAAATGTTCAATTCTAAAAACCGCTAAAGAATGGAAGAACACTTTTTTCAATGTCCTTATTGTTGGGAGCAAATATCCATGTTAATAGATGTGTCTCAAAGTCAGCAAACTTATATTGAAGATTGTGAAATTTGCTGTAATCCTATTCAAATTTCTGTAGTGACAGAAGCACAACAAATAGTCAATTTTCAAGCAGAGAATATAGAGCAATGAGATAAGTGTAAAACACTAAAAATTAAGTTTTTATGTTAATTAGTAGTGTAGTTCATCGAAAAAATTTGCAGTTTAAGGTATAAGCTCCTATTTTTGAATAGTTTATGTGCCCCTCCACAAAATCTAGCTATTATGAAAACTTTAAAATTAACCCTACTATGTTGCTTGCTTTCTGTTTTTACATATGCCAACGTTTCTCAAAGTCAAAAAGACGCACTAGTAGCACTTTATAACGCAACTGATGGTGACACTTGGAATACCTCTTGGAATTTAGACCAACCTATAACTGAATGGTATGGTTTAACCATTGAGGACGATAACGTGATAGCCATCGACTTAAGTTTCAATAATCTTTCTGGTAAATTGCCAAGTGAAATATCTCAATTAACCTTTTTAAAGACTTTGAATTTAGCATTCAATAAACTTGAAGGAAAATTACCAGAGACATTAACGAGTATGATTAATTTAGAGACGCTACAGTTGTTCTCTAATAACTTTTCAGGTTCTTTGCCATCAGACATTGGTAACATGGCCAATCTTAAGACAGTCGAATTATACAATAATAATTTTTTTGGTGAGATTCCGAGCTCTATAGGTAATTTAACCAAGCTTGAAAGTTTAATACTCAGTAGTAACCAATTAATAGGGAAATTACCAGCAAGTATATCTAATCTTAAATCCTTAAAGGTCTTAAGCTTATTTGATAATAGTTTGTTAGGTACAATTCCGGCTAGTATCGGCGAATTAACACAGTTAGAGGAATTAGTATTATCTAATAATGCTTTTTATGGTAATTTACCTGGTGAATTAGCACAGTTGTCAAATTTAAAAACGTTGTTGTTAAGTAATAATGGTTTTAAAGGAAACTACGCCGCTTTAAAAGATAAACTACCTAATATTGTAGATTTTGATCTAGATGATGCAAACATGAAGGGAGCATTAGCAACTTTAGATTCTGAAGAGAACGATGACTAATATTTGTTTTTAACCACATAATTATAGATTAAAAAAAGTGTTCAAATAATTTGAACACTTTTTTTATGATAAAAACTTGCTAAAACTAAAAACCGTTGTATATTTGCAGTCCAATATCGCGGGATAGAGCAGTAGGTAGCTCGTCGGGCTCATAACCCGAAGGTCACTGGTTCGAGTCCAGTTCCCGCTACTAAGTACAAAGTTAGGTATGTTAACGGTTTGGTGTTGCCAAACCGTTTTTTTATGCTTAATTTTAATACTTTAATCCAAAATGAATACGAAAGTGCATACGAAAATGCATACGATTTGTCATTGAAGAAACAATTTTCAATACCCAAAATCTATACCGCCAAAGGTGATCTGTCCAAGCGATGGTATGTCTACTTTTCATATCGTAATCCTGATACGGGAAGACTGAAGCGCCAAAACCCTTTTTACGGCAATGCCAATACATATAAGACCAAAGAGGAGCGCATGGCTGTGCTAACTATTTACAAGAACATAATCTACAAATACCTTAGAAAAGGATATAGTCCTTATGGAGATACTCTTGAAAAAACAGTTTTGGATACATCATTCGAACAACATGTTAGTCAGAAGCCAGCAGGTGTTCCCTTAGTTGAAAATGAAGATGAACTTAAGGCAAGGACGGAAATGGAAACCACGGATGTATTCAAAGGTGAAACTGTACAGGGTGCACTAGAGTCTGTACTGGAGACCAAGGAACGAAGATTAAGGCAAAGTAGTATTCGGTCGTTCAAGAGCCATTTGAATGTTTTTATTGACTGGATGGATAAAGAAAGGTGTAACATAAAATATATCTCTGATGTCGATAGGAAAACAATCCACGCATTTCTAGATAATATTCATGCTCAATCTTCCGCACGAAACAGAAATAACTACAGAGCTAGTCTCAGCAGTGCCTTTGAAACCCTTGTTGAGAGGGAGGTGGTACACAGCAATATCGTTAAACAGATTAAAAAGCTAAAAACAAGACCAAAGCAACATGCCAGATATTCAGCAGAGCAGCAGGGTGCAATATTCAAGTTTCTCAAAAAAGAAGATCCTTATATCCTGCTCTACATCAAGTTTATGGCATATACATTTATGAGGCCGTTGGAAGTCTGTAGGCTAATGGTTGGTGATGTCGATCTAGAAAAAAAGACCCTTAGTTTTAAGCCAAAGAACGGTTCAAGAAAGACAAAGATCATTCCTGAGATATTGATAAAACAGCTTCCCGATCTATCCGATATGGAAAGTGAAGCTTTTCTGTTCACTGCAGAAGGGATGGGGAAGTTCACCAAAACTAAACTTGAGAACCGTAGAAGCTACTTTACTAATAGATTTAAGAAAAGAGTAAAGGGTCGATTTGAGCTTGACCTCGAGCACACTATGTACAGTTTTAGGCACACGTTTATTACAAAACTCTATAGGGAGCTGCGGAAAACCTACTCGCCTTTCGAGGCCAAAAGCAGGTTGATGCACATCACGGGACACACCTCTATGAAAGCACTGGAGGCCTATCTTAGAGACAACGACGTGGAGCTTCCGGAAGATTACTCAGACATGTTGAACATCCAAAATAAAGGTAATGGAGAGTATAGGTGATTTTTATGATCGTATATACAAAAACTTTTTGTGCTGCTCCGCACTATACCTTCCGCGTTTTCTTGCAGAGGAAATAGAAAGGGTTCAGAAAAGCGCAAATGACCTCGACGTTCAGCAATATGCGGACACCGTATTCGTGCTTGACCAAAAGGGCCATAATTTCGTCCCAGAGAAACATGAACTCCCGAGCCACGTTGTCGGAAAAAAGATTCTTTTGGAAGACAACCTGTTTTTGTTATTGCAGAAAAGGGACAGTTATCTTCCAGAAACGTTTGCCTATATATTCAAAAAGTACTGCCAACAATTTGCATTTTACTTATGGCTGGTGGAATGGCTAGACGACAACCTGAAGACCCATATTACTGATTGTGATGAGGATGCTGAGCGTACCTTTAGAGACCAGCGAAAAATATTTAGCAAACATAAGGAGGAACTCTGGAGGATGTTCAGAAGGGAAATGTTCAAGATTGGTGGATTGCCTATGACACGATTTGAGTTAAATGGGACAAATAAAGCAGAGCCGTCAAAAGACCTTGAAGAGATGAAACGGATCATGATACCCAAAACAGAAATAGAAAGAAAAAGGACAGTCAAAAGCAGAAGGGAAAAGATCACGGAGTTGAAAGATTTCACAAAGGGTTATGCCGACGAACTGATACTGGAAAGGGTATTCAATATGAAACAAGATAGTAGAAAAAACCATACCGAATGAAAAGGAACAAGATAAAGAACGAGGACGTATCTATAAATTTCAGGATACCGAGGGCACTAAAGGCAAAGATCATAAATGAGGCTTCGGTCAGAAACATTACCATTTCCAAGTACCTTAGAGAAACCCTAGAGGAAATCCACGGTGATTTGGAAGAAAGACCAAAAGAATTCCTTAGTGAAACGAAGGACTATCTTTTTTCTAAGGAGTTTGTTCGGTTCGTTTTCTGGATATACCGTAAACTAAAGGACAACAATAGGGAGGAAGACGATGATATCGATGGTTACATAGATCTAATTAAGGGTGTCGGAAAGTACCTACCGAGCGATGTGGTCTGTGAGCTCGACAAGGTTCTAATGGACTTGCTCAGGATAAGAACGGCAATTGGGATTGATGGAAAATATTACCGTTTTGTGGACAGTTATGCGGACGATAAAAGATTGAACTATAAGAAGCTGGAGGACTTTTTCTTGGGCTTTGGACTGGATCAGCATTTCTCTGATAAAAAATATAAGTATTGATTTATTCTGTAATATAATTATAATAAAATTTGTGATAAATAAATATTAATATTTTATCACAAATTAAATTACGATTATTTTTATAGTCAAATCTCAAAAAAACACTCTAAAACAAGGCTATTTAAACTGTTTAAAGACAGTAACAACAATTAAACTAAACGTTACAGTTCCACTTAATCTGTATTACAATATGCTTTTAAAAATGATATGTACTCTTGTTAGTACCTGGGTAATCTCATTTAATTTGAACCTGTATTTGAGTCTTGTGTTTCAGTCTTTCTTCTGCAATCTTTTTTATGCCCTTTACCCTAAACCTAAGCCAATTCTCTCTTAAGATCGAACCGTCAATAGCATATTAGAAATTCCTGAAGGGCATTTTTTGGAAAGCTCCTTTGACAGATACATTTTAAGATCGATGTTTTCAAATTATTCAACGAACCCTTTCATAATATCAAGGGATTCAAAACTCTATATGATCTCAAATTAAATGATATCCTATTCGTTAGCCCTTATTTTATTCATGTAGGAGTGAAAAACCCCTACGAGCTCATTGTACGTCTAGTAATTTATAAAATCTGGAAAACGCAGCTGTGTAGCCACTTTGATCAGCTTGTCCTAAATGTGTTCCATCATCGTTAATGAATTTGAATTGGTGAGATGAATCAATGATTTTACCGCCTTGATGAATAAAAGAACCAAACATCCCATTTCAACTTTGAAAGTCAGATTTTGATTTAGAATCCCATCAAATCATTCCATAAGAATTTGGTTCGTCAAGTTCAGATTTAATAACAATTCCAAATTCTTCATCAAGAGAGACTTTCATTCATATTTCAAAATCGTTTTTTATTTTTTTCATTTTGGCGTGTATACGTATAAAGTAACTAACCATTAGTCGAAATCGTAAACATATTGAAACCAAATGATTATTAATATTTGATTAATTTTAATCAAAAATAGAATATGTGTTTTCATACTAGCACTACGCATAGTGTAAATAAATTAGAAAAGCATTTTAAAGTTAAAATAGTGGATCCTTCAATGGAGCCCTATTTTAATAGTCCTACCTATCATCATAATGGATTTTCTCATCCAAATATGCTTGTTATACCTCAAGAGCGTTCGGACGTTTTAGCTCCAGGTATTTGGGGTATAGTACCAAGCTATAAAACCAAGGATCAAATAAAGGAATATCATAAGGAAGCTGTGCGTTATGGAGGCGGTCTAAATGCTCGTTCAGAAAAGGCATTTGACCATTTTATTTATAAAGATGCGATTATGGACAATCGATGCATAATACCTGTTTCTGGTTTTTTTGAACCGCATGACCATAAAGGAAGAAAATATCCTTTTTGTTTTAAAGACAAAGCAGATAAACCTCTAGCCTTAGCAGGACTTTATACTGTAATTGACACTTACATAACTTTTACCATTCTGACAAAAGAAGCGTCACCATTATTTGCTAAAATTCATAATAAGAAGAAGAGACAGCCTTTAATCCTAGATGAAGAGTTAACTCATAATTGGTTATCGGTTGATTTAAAGGAGACAGATGTAGAAGATATCCTGCACTTTAATTTTCCAGAAGATAAATTAGAGACTTATACTGTAAGTAAGGATTTGTTTAGTCCAAAGGTCAATAGTAATGTTGATACCATTTTAGAGAAAACTCATTATTTAGAGCTTTCTAATATTTTGTAATTCAGCTTATTACAACGATTTTTTTTACCTTTTAGCCAATAAAGTAAATTCCTGATGTTTTGGGTTTTATCTTTTTAGAAAGATAATGGATATAGTTATATCTATATTCTGTTGTTGTTCGAAATTAAAACTAGCCAATATGAAAAATTTAATATTTAGTTTGAAAATAATGGTCATTTTGTCTTGTATTCTCATTGGGTGTGAAAATGACAAAAAAACAGAAGTAGTGACGAAAACTTCGGATTCTGTACTAACAGCCATGATAATAGAACAAGTTGATAGTCTTTATTCCGTTTATGAAAGATTTGATTACGATTGGATTGAATTTTACGCTGACAACTATACAGCTATTTATCCTGATTCACCTATTCGACATTTGACTAAAGATTCATTAATAGCACAATGGAAACAAATTTACGCTAAATATGACGTAAAACTCATCCATCGTGGAAGACCAACCATTATACCATCGGAAGATATGGCAATTTCTTATAATACTTTCAACGAAATATTCATCAATAAAGAAAATTCTGATACCATTAAAAATGTTGGAACCTATATTATTAATTGGAAAAGACAATCAGATGATTCATGGAAAATAGTATTTGAAACTTTACAAAATCATTAAAAACTGAACACAATAATAACCGCAATTACGGTGGATTTGACTATGTACGAGTACACCCGACATTAATAGCGTCAATGATAAATCGAAAATTAACGCATATTAACCCGTAACAGACGATTATGTGAAATAGTTGTATGTAATAAAAACCAACCAGATATGATATTTTACACAGGAAGAGGAATGATGGTTTTAGCACTTATAGGAATACCTTACGCCATATTAAGTGTTTTAAACCTAAATGTTTCAGATGAAAGCGCGATGGCATATTCAGCTTTTATCGGAGCACCATTTATTTACTTTATTGGGAGTTACTGGAACAAACCAAAAATTGGTGTTGATGAGAAAACAAATGAACAGTTTTGGTATAAGCCAAATCACTCATTATTTTGGATACCAATGCAGTATTGGTCGATAATTTGGGTTATTATAGGGATAATAATTCTGATTGCATCATAAAAAGTTACGGTTATGACTAATAAGGAATTGAAAACCACAGCATTTGCATTGGGAATTATGGGTTTACTTGCTAATCTTGGTTCAGCTCTTGCATTAAATAAATGGTATCCAATAGTACTCTTAATTAGTATTGGAACTATAATTTTTGGATTTTTCGTCCCTAGCAAAGACCCGAAGAAAAAAAGAAGAATTTCAAACGAAGAACTTAAAAAGCTACCGTATAAAATTGACAAGTTCATTCCTGAGAATAAACCTCATAATTCATTTGATTTTGTGTGCGCTTGGACAAAGACACAATTTTCTGGTCTACCTGTTACCTATCAAGATTACAAAGAAGACAGTAAAGATGATTATTGTACTTATCAACCCATTGGGCAAATTTGTCCAAATTGTGGTAGTGTATCATATGAAACAGCAAAAGAATCTGGAATGGCATTTAGTGATTGGGATGGATACGAAAGCATAAAATGTAATTCTTGTAATAATGACGATATAGAACCTATTATAATTTTAAACTGCTGAATTAATGCGTACAAAAATGACTATAAGTAATTGTTTGATCTCGCCTACTTCTGAAAATCCTCGCGGATTTTCAGTTTGGTGTGTACTTTCAAAGTTAAGTACTAAACCACGCAACTACTAAAAGCCTAAACCGTTGTACATAATAAAACCAATCTGTAATGAAAACTCTATTTAGTTTCATACTTACCTTTTACTCTTTTATTGGCTTTTCTCAAACGTCTCAAGAAATAGTAAATATCAGTAACGAATTTTTATTGACTTTAAGCGAAGACGAAAAAAAAGAAGTATTACGAGATTTCAATGATTCATTGAGAACTAAATGGACAAATCTACCAATAGGATTAGCAAAACGGCCTGGTAAGAAATTTGGTGATTTATCAGATGAGGCAAAAATTAAATTTCATGAGGTTTTAACAACTATTTTTAGTTCACAAGGCTATTTAAAAACAACTAGTATTATGCAACTTGACGATATGTTGAACGCAAGAGTTGATGAAGCAATCGAAAAAAACCTAATTAAAAAAGAAAATATTCCAAAAATTAAAGCATTAGACTGGGACTACAACAATTATTTTATATCTATTTGGGGAAATCCAAACTTACAAATCCCTTGGAGTATAAAGTTTGAAGGACACCATCTTTCAATTAATCTCACTATCATAAAAGAAAAGATTTCCTTTACACCTATGTTCGTAGGCGCTGATCCAGCATTAATACCATCAACAAAGCATGTTGGTTTAAGAGTTTTAAGCAAAGAAGAAGATTACGGAATTAAGCTTATAAACTCATTTGATGAATCTCAACAAAAGATTGCAACATTGAGTCAAGAAGTTCCAAAAGACATAATCACTAACCCTTCAAATAATCAAAGAATTACAGAATATCAAGGCATCAAAGCCAATGCACTAACTAAAGATCAGAAGAAAATTTTAATGCTACTCATTAAGGAATTTATAAATAATCTTGAGTATGAAAAATCTAATAAATATTTATTAGAAATTGAGGAAAAGGGATTAGACGAGATTTACTTTGCATGGATAGGAAGTTATAAAAAAAGAGAGCCAAATTACTATATCATTAATGGTCCTAATTTCATAATTGAATATGATAATACAGGAAACCACATACATTCTATTTGGAGGGAAAAAGACAATGATTTCGGTGAAGACCTTTTAAGAACACATCATATTAATCATAAACATTAACTATGTACAACAACGGCTATAATCAATTGGGGCTTAGTTGTCCAAACAAAAATATAAACATTAAACAAAGGTCGGTGCTTAACTGAAAAGTATAGGAGTAAAATCTTCAACTACGCATAGCCAAGACCGTTAGGCAAAATTTTCAAAAAAACGATAATTATGGCATTAAAAGTAATTGGAGCAGGATTTGGAAGAACAGGAACAAAGTCTCTTCAAATTGCTCTAGAAAAATTAGGGTTTGACAATTGTTATCATATGGAAGCGTTGTTTAGAAATCCTAGTGATGTAACTCATTGGGAAAATGCTTACTTAGAAAAAGAAACCGACTGGAATTCATTATTTAAAAATTATAAATCTGCTGTAGATTTCCCGAGTTCAATGTACTATAAAGAATTGGCGGATTTCTATCCAGATTCAAAGATAATATTAACTATTAGAGATCCAGAGAAATGGTACAAAAGCGCCTATTCTACTATTTTTAGTTTTGATCCTGGTCCTAAAATAAAATTAAAGATGCTTTTTTCAATGCTTTTCTCATCAAAAGCAAGAAACCTTTTTAAAGTAATTAAATTGAACGAAAAATCTATATGGGGAAAATACTTTGAAGGAAAATTTGAGGATAAAAATTATACTATTCAGAAATTTAAAGATCATATAGAAGAAGTGAAAAAATCGATTCCTAAAGAGAGGTTGTTAATTTTTCAACCAAGTGACGGTTGGGGTCCACTTTGCAAATTTCTAGAAGTCGAAATACCTTCTGACCCTTTTCCAAATTCGAACAAAAGAGAAAATTTTAATCTGTGGGCGAGAGGTATTGTCAGTGATGTATTAAAATAATTTTGCCTAACAACATAAAAAAAATGCTAGCTTTAGCTAAACCAAAACTAGTAAACGAGAACCATTCTTTATACATAAACGGAGGCAACAATATAGACTAACCAATCAAAACTCAAGAATATGGAGCGTAAAGATTTCTTAAAAAAGTCAGCAATCGGAATTGGAGCATTGTCATTTATATCTATGATTAATGCTTGTAAATCCGAATCAAAGCAGGAGGTTATTAACGAATCTTCAAAATCAGAAGTTACAGAATTACAAAAACCCAAAATTGTTAAAGAGAACGAGGGAAACAAATTGAATGTTCTGGGAGATAATCAAAACATCAAATTGAGCGGTGCAGACACTAATGGACAGTACACTTTAATTGAGCAAAATAATGAACCAGGGGTCGGAATTCCGACTCATGTTCATGAAAATGAGGATGAAGTTTTTCAAGTATTGTCTGGTCAAGTAGAAATGATCATTGGTAATCAAATCAAAACTTTACAAGCTGGTGACTTGATTTTCTGCCCTAAAGGAGTTCCTCATTCATGGAAAGTTATCGGAGAAGAAAAAGCCCGAGCCATGTTGAGTATTTTTCCCGCTGGTTTAGAAGGTATGTTTAAGGAATTAGCGGAATTACCTGCAGGACCACCTGACATGGAAAAAGTTACAGCTATTTGCGGAAAGTATAATTTAAAATTCGTTTAAATAAAATTCAGTTGCCAACAAAAGCTAAAAGTAATTGCTTGTTCTCTGCAAATTCTATAAATCCTCACGGATTTTCATTTTGGCGTGTACTTGAAAAGCTAAGTGCTAAGGCACATAACAAATCATATTCGAGACCGTTGGACTTCATTATGACCAATCAATAACCAATGATAAAATTCTTTAGGAAAATTCGGCAAAAACTAATCACTGAAAATAAATTCAGCAAATATCTGCTTTATGCAATTGGGGAAATTGTGCTTGTAGTTATTGGAATCTTAATTGCGCTGCAAATCAACAATAAAAATCAAGAAAAAATAAATAGAAAGTATGAGTTAACAATGTTGAATGAAATTAAAGATGCTATGGAAAAAGACATCAAAAATATGGAAGGAGGATTAAAGAATATTGAGGAGCTAAAACAAAGCGTTATCAAATTAGCTTTAGTTCGAAACGAACCTAATTATCCAAAAGACTCATTGGATTATCATTTCACTGAGGTAAGAAGAGGTGGTATAGCTGTTGCTATAAACTATAGTCCATATGAATCTTTAAAGTCTACAGGTCTAGATAAAATATCGAATACGAAACTTAGAAATAGTATCACCAATTTATATGAGGTAAAATTAAAAGCTGTTGAATTTTGGGTGAATGAATTTATCAGGAGACAATTGTACAAGAAAGGTGATTTGGTATCAACAACTTTTGAAAAAGAAGTAAAATCTGATTCAATAAATGGTATAAATGTTAATTACCTTATCAATCAAGAGGTAATGCTTAAAGATGAGTTTGATGATTTTCTTATCCTTTCAGGAGGGTTTATCCCAATTGCTAAAAGAAATTTAAGTTATGCGATAGAAGATATGAAATCTCAACTAAAAGAAATTGAGCTAGAAATAAATAAATAACGAAAGCACAACAATATATAATCACAATTCCGAGTGGATTTAGGCGTAGTCGAATCCGCCGTAATTGCGGTTATAAATTGTTGTATAATTTTTTTTATTAAGACTATCTGTTGTAAGGTGCTATGGCTGTTATCCAACCATCTATTTCTATTTTAATATCAGATAAATGTTCTTTTGTATTCAGGTCGAATCTTCTAAAATGATTGTTACTCACAACTACAAAATTATTGTCTACAATCGCTAAGGTATACGGATTTGGTATATCAGTTTCTAAAATAAATTCATTCTGTCCTGTTGTTTCGTTTATCTTAATAATTGGGTCAATTGCTCCATTATAGACATAATATTTGTTTGAGTTATAAATGGCCAAGTCTGTGATGCCAGAGTCTTCTACGGGAATTGAATTAACAAGAGTTCCAGTTTTTGTTATTTCTACAATTTGTCCGTAAGTAGAGTAGTAGATATGGTCGCCATGTATAGCGATTCCTTCAGTTCTTATATTCTCGATTATTGAAATTACATTTCCTGTGTCAGGATTAATCTCATAAATCGGATTATAAGTAATTATTCCATTATTGTTATTTGAACTTGCACCTCCTAACCATAAAGAAGTTCCGTCAAAATCTAATGCATGAGGTGAGCCTTCAGGTTCAGGTAAGGGTAAAATTTTTTCAATAGTTGATTCAGTTTCATTGTATAGATATATTCCAGGATTGCCATAGGATGGATGTACAAGAATCCACCATTTTAAAATATTATTTTCAGAAGTAGAACCTTCTTCTAAAGTGAAATCTACAGTTTCATTATTGCAAGATAAAAATGTGACTAAAAAAAATGTCAGAAATAGAATGGACTTAGATGTTTTCATGAATTGGTTTTCGAAAATCATTCAATAATTATACCATAAGGCATTTAATTGGGTAAATGTCTAGTCCTGAAATATGGCTACAGGTTAAAAATTGATTTAGGCTGTTAATTTGTATACCATATTAGGTGTTTTATAATCTAAAGATACATGTAATCTAATTTGGTTGTATAGATT
>PBLD01000011.1 GCA_002722255.1 Winogradskyella sp.
CCTCTAACCTCTAACCTCTAACCTCTAACCTCTAACCTCTAACCTCTAACCTCTAACCTCTAACAAAACTACTTCTTAAATGCCTTTACTCCTGCCTCAACTTTTAGTGGCAAATAATTTTCTCTGGGTACAATTGGGCAAGAATACTTTTCGTTATACGCACAATAAGGGTTATAGGCTTTGTTGAAGTCTATTTCTATAGTATCACCTTCTGGGATTCTAGCCTCAATGTATCTTCCACCTCCATAACTTTCTTCACCATTGGTATCATCTAAAAATGGTAAGAATAAGTAATCCTCGTATCCTTCTCGTTCTATTAGGTTTATGTTTTGATATATTTTTAATTCATATTCTTCTCCCTTAAGTGTAAATTTTAAAACACCATATTGCACATATTCGGGAAGACGATCTGTGGTCGTTTCCATCTTAAACTTCTTTGCCTTTGGCGTTCTAGTAAATTCTGCAGTAACTACATAAGTAGAATCAAATTTGAAGAAGTCTAGCCCTTTAAACTTTTTTAAATCTTTTTTCTTTAATGGCGACTTACTAGCATCTTTAAAATCAGCATTCATTTCTTTTTGCCATTCAGTTTCACCACTTAATGTTTGTTTGTCTTGTGCACATGCAACTGTACACACCAGTAAAAAAATTAAAAAAAAGTTTCTCATCATTAAATATTTAAAATCCAAAAATACAACTTATCAAATTTTATTGTAGTTTTGATTCAAGTTATTAGAAAATAATATGTTAACAGTCTATAGATATACAAAACAAACCTGGACAATTTCTTCGGAAATCATTCGGACGTATTATCTATTGTAGCTATTCCTATATACTATTAAACAATATTTAAAAGTCCGACGGTACCGTCGGACTTTTTATTTTTATAACAATCAATCAAAATGAAAACACTATTCAATAATTACTTTAAAACCTTTAAGGGTTTATCTAATGAAGTTTGGTGGCTTGCGCTCATTACATTTATTAATCGTGCAGGTACAATGGTCATTCCGTTTTTAACCTTGTACTTAGAGGAAGATAAAAGCTTATCCTTAGCGCAAATTAGTTGGGTAATGAGTGCCTTTGGTTTGGGCTCGGTTATTGGCACATGGATTGGAGGAAAACTAACCGACTCTATCGGCTATTATAAAGTTATGGTAAGAAGCCTTTTTAGTACAGGTATCTTATTTATTGCGTTGCAGTTTTTAGACTCCTTTGCCAGTATCTGTTTAGGTATATTTTTGGTAATGTTAGTGGCAGACACCTTTAGACCAGCAATGTTTGTAGCCATGAGTGTTTATAGTAAACCTGAAAACAAAACACGTTCAGTAACATTAATTCGCCTTGCTATAAACTTAGGATTTTCAGCAGGTCCAGCTGTTGGAGGGTTAATCATTGCCACAATGGGTTATGGTGGCTTGTTTTGGGTAGATGGCATTACTTGTATATTGGCAACGCTATTGTTGGTTTTAGTTTTAAACCCTAGAAAAGCAAAACCAATAGACGAAACTAAAGTTGAAAATCCAGTATCAGTATACAGCGACAAACCGTTTTGGGTATTCTTTATTGCTATGGTAATTTTTGGAGTTGTATTCTTGCAATATTTTTCAACTATGCCATTGTACTATAAAGAAATTCATTCTTTAACAGCATTTGAAATTGGGTTGCTTCTAGGCTTAAATGGTTTCTTTATATTTTTATTAGAAATGCCATTAATTCATTGGTTAGAACACCTAAAACGTTCAAAAATTGGTTTAACTGTATTTGGACTATTACTAACAGCTTTGAGCTTTTTAGTCATTAACCTAACATCTTGGATTGGTATCTTAGTCATTGGTATTTTATTTATGACTATTGGTGAGATGATTGCCTTTCCGTTTTCAAACGCATTTGCTATGGAACGCGCTAAAAAAGGAAAGCAAGGCGAATACCTGTCTATGTATGTAATGTCTTTTTCCATTGCACATATTTTTGGACATAATATTGGTCTGAGACTAGTTGACAACTTAGGTTATGATAACACTTGGTTCATAATGCTTGGTCTTGGTTTTGTTGGAATTACTATGCTCTTATATTTAAAAAGAATGTTAATAAAAGAGCGTAATTTGAGTTAAAATTTCGAATTGCGCTACCTTTGTAAACCCTATGAATAAAACAGATTTAGACATCATAATTATTGGCGCAGGACCTATTGGAATTGCCTGCGCCTTAGAATGTAAAAAACGAAACTGGAATTACCTGGTGATTGAAAAAGGTGCATTAACCAACTCGCTTTTTAATTATCCTTTGAATATGACTTTTTTTTCAACTTCTGAAAAGCTGGAAATTGATGATATTCCTTTTATAAGCAACAATCCTAAACCAACCAGAAACGAAGCCTTAGAGTACTACCGAAGAGTGGCAACTTCAAATAAATTGAATATTAAATTGTATGAAGAAGTAGCAACTATTAACAAGGTCGAACATCATTTTGAAGTCGTAACCAGCAAAAGCCATTACAAATCAAAAAAAGTCATTATAGCGACTGGTTTTTATGATATACCAAACTTGCTGAATGTACCTGGCGAAGATTTACCAAAAGTGTTTCATTATTACAAGGAAGCACATCCTTTTACTTTGCAAAACATTGCTGTTGTTGGTGCCAGTAATTCGTCTGTAGATGCTGCTTTAGAAATATACCGCAAAGGTGGAAATGTCACGATGGTTGTACGTGGCGAAAGTATTGGCGAGCGTGTAAAATATTGGGTAAGGCCAGATATTCTCAACCGAATTGAAGAAGGTAGCATTAAAGCCTATTTTAATTCTGAAATTATTAAAATTGAAGAACACCAGATTACCGTTAAAACGCCGGATGGCGAAATCATTTTACCAAACGATTATGTTGTGGCTTTAACGGGTTACCAACCTAATTTTAAGTTTTTGAATAAAGCAGGAATTGAATTTTCTAAAGACGAACGTCATATTCCCTTCTACGACGATAAAACAATGGAATCTAATATAAAAGGGTTGTATCTCGCAGGTGTAATTTGTGGTGGAATGGAAACACACAAATGGTTTATTGAAAACTCTCGCATTCATGCTAAAATGATTGCAGAACATATTGCAAATACGATTTAATAATTTGGGATTATGAATTTAAACCAAGTGACCATACCATCGCTAGATGTTGCAAAATCTGTAGAATTTTATAAAACTCTCGGACTGCAACTCATTGTTGATGCAGCACCAAGATATGTTAGGTTTTTATGTCCTGATGGTGATGCAACGTTTTCTATTCATAAGGTTGAAAAGTTATCTAACGATAATCAAACCATCATTTATTTTGAAGTTGACAACCTTACCCAAACTGTAGATATGCTCAAACAAAAAGGTATCATTTTCGACACAGAAATTAGCGAACAATCTTGGTTATGGACAGAAATAAAATTGAAAGACCCAGACCAAAACCCAATCATAATTTACACAGCTGGTAAGAATAGAAAAAATCCACCTTGGCGCATCAATTAGAATTACTTTAAAGGCTTAATCTCACTATGTTTTACCACGTGAGATAATACAATCTGTGTTTTAGTTTCTCCATAAGTAATTAATTGGTCTATGAACGTTTCTAAGTGTTTTTGATTTTTTAAGACCACTTCCATTACAATATTTTCGTTTCCTGTAATTCGGTAGCAGTTTACAACTTCGTCGTAGGTTTTTACTTTTTCCAGAAAGGGTTTCAACATTCCCATAAATGCTCTCAAAGTAATTAATGCCTTTAACTGATAGCCAGCTTCAAAAGGTGAAACAAAAGTGGTATATCCTTGAATGATTTCGGCATCTTCCATCTTTTTAATACGTTCACTCACAGCAGGTGAGCTAATACCAACGCGTCTTCCAATCTCTGTATTAGACATACGTGCATTCTGTTGTAAACACTTTAAAATCTTCCAATTGAGTTTATCAATAACCATTTAAAGAAATAATTTAAAATAACACAAATATTAAAGCTAATATAATATTTAACCTTAAATATTAAAGTTAAATCTCATTTTTCTTGGGTAATTTCGTAACAATTGCTATTGAAATTATGAGTTACCACTTACCATCACATTTGTCGGATTTGCCTGTATATCAAAAGGCAATGGATATTATTATGCTTTCGAGAAGCATCTCGACATACATCAATCACGATTTATCATATTTGAACGAAGATGGTACAGAAGATAGCGACATTTACTTTTCTGGCGATATTGTGCAACAATCCACAAACCTGGCACCAGAAATTATCAATGCAGAACGCGAGCGCCATTCCGATAAGAAGCACAAACACCTGGAAAGTTTAGAACGTTTAACAAGCAGATTGTATAGCAATTGCAGACGATTGGAACGCTCTAAAAGCAATGGTAAAGATTACTTACCACTTCTTCGAGGTGAAATCAGAGCCTTTAGAAGGTTGAAGCGCAATTGGATGCTAACGCTTTAATTGCAGACCTTACAATCCTCTTTATCTTTTATCTCGCCAACTAAATGACCTTCGTCGTTCATTTGGTAGCCGCAACAATCCATAAAGCCTTGTGCTATTTGTTTTCTGCCACGTTGTATTTGAGATTTTATTGTTGGCAAGGAAAGGTTTAAACGCTCAGCTACTTCTTTTTGTTTTAAACCCATAATGTCTGACAAGAAAATGGGTTCTCTGTATTTCTTAGGTAGATTGACCAAAATACCTCTTAAGCAATCTTTTTCGGTATGCTGATGGGTTTCAGAAGTATCTGCAACTTCAAAATCATTTAGTTCTACTTTAATTTTTTTTGTTTTAAAATAGTCCATAAGTGTGTAACGCGCCACAGAAAATAACCACGATTTTAGCTTATCATCATCCTTTAAAGTCTGTAATTTGGTATGTACTTTTATAAAGGTATCCTGCAAAATATCATCCACTATACTTTCATCTTTAGTTTTACTTAAGATAAAACGTTTTATATCCTGCGCATATGTATCCCAAACGTATTTTGTAGTCATACTTTAATATAAAAAAATCAGCTTAAATTTTCAAAAAAACTCAAGCTGATTTTAGGTTTAACAATTACAATTACTACATGTACAATTTTGACAAGTACAGTCTGTACATCTTCCGTTATTACAAGGTTCGCAATTGCAATTACATGATTTATCTGTTTTCATAAGTGAATAAATTTTTAGGGTTCACTTAATAGACGATAAAACTTTAAAAAAGATGCATAATTGTTACGCTATTTTGGTAATTCGACTTTATTTATAGTGAAATTTAAGTCGCTTATATCGCCTGAAGCCTCGTTAATTCTAGAATTGGTATAATATAAATACCCATTGTAAATACTAAAAGTATCTGCCCATTTTACGTTATCGCCTTCAACTAAAGTTTTGATAGTTCCATTTGGTGTGATATAATCAATTTTATTGTGCTCTAAATCGGCATAATACAGATTACCAATTTGGTCAAAAATCATTCCGTCTGGTGCTGCTGTTTTGGCTTCAAATTTTACAGAAGCTTCAATTTCAGTTGAATTTTTCAAATTGAAACTACTCACAGGAACAGAGTATAAACTGTAACCTGTTAACGCTTGGTAAAATAAGCGTTGATTATTTTGGTCAAACGCAATTCCATCACAATGTACTGTATTTTTCCAAACTTTGTTATCAAACGTAAGCTCAGAGACTTCTGCTGTAGTGCTTTTGTGGTTATCTAAAATTCGAGTACTTTTTCCGCTTTTTAAATCCAAAGCAACTAATCCTGCGTGACCAGAATCTGTAAAATACAATTTGTTATTTGCTTTATCTACACGCAAATCGTTAATGTAAGAATCGCTATGATAGCTGTCCTTATCTAACTTATACGTTTGCTCTAAAACATTAGTATTTAAGTTGAATACAAACACTCTTGGCGCATCTACAACACCTGAAAATTTAGGGTTCCTCGTATCTAAAACATACAATTTATCCTCAAAAGCAACTACAGATTGCACACCTAGAAATTGATCGTCTTTTGGCTGCTCGCCTGGTTGCCATAAATTCCAAATGTCGTTTGGATACGACTTAGATGAACCATCTTCAAACACCTCAACTACAGAATATTTAACCGTATCTCGCCATCTTGGAAAGTTAGCAAACACACGACCGTTTTGTGTTACCGTAACACCTGTAACTTGCTGACCTTTAAAACTGGCAACTTCAATAACATCTTGCTTATTTTCAGAAATTGATTCTGAAGTTTTAATGTCTTCTGTTTCTTTTTTGGTATCGTTTTTACAAGCGAAAAATGATACAACAGATAGTAATACTATGAATAACTTTTTCATTTTAAAACATTTTATTTGTCTTCATTTGCATAAGCACCAGACGAATACGTTAACTCGTAACTGTGTGTATAAATTTCGAAAACAATCCCAAAAGGATCTTCTACATAACACATTTTATAAGGCTTATCGTTTGGGTAATATTCTCTAATTGGCATACGCTGTTTTCCACCAGCTGCAACAATTTTTTCAATTAAACCTTCAATATCTGGATCTTGCACACAGAAATGAAACAAACCTGTATTAAATGGATTAAATTCTGGCGCTTCCTTTTTACCGTGAGGAAAACTAAACAACTCTACACCTATACCATCAGACGTTGCTAAATGCGCGATTTCAAAGGTTTCCCAATCATCACCAAAAACATCAATACACATTTGCCCTATGGCAGTATCGGTTTCTTTTTTTACTAAAGATGGTGGCATAATGGTGTACCAACCCATCACTTCTGAATAAAATTTAGCAGCTTTATTAATATCTGGCACGGTAATACCAATGTGCGAAAATCGTTTTGGATATGTTGTCATAACGTTATTTAATCTTTTGAATAGAATGCAAAGTTATTGGGTGTTTTACTGAAAGTATGTTATAGGTTTTATAAAAAATAAAACAACCATTCCGTTTTCAATTGGAATGGTTGTTTGTAATCATTTTATAAGATGCTTCGGTTACGCTCAGCATAATCGATTCACACAATTTTTTAAAGTAATTAAGTGACTATAATTTTATGAGATCCCAAAACAAGTTTGGGATAAGCAGTCTGCTCAAATTTTTTCTTCCTTACAGTTGAAAAATTTGGCGACCCGCTTACATATTTCGTCTATACTGTCCACCAACTTCAAATAAGGCTGAAGTGATTTGCCCTAAACTACATACTTTACAAACGTCCATTAAGACTTCAAAAATATTTTGATTGTTAATGGCTTTGCTCTGTAAGTCTTTTAATAAATCGCCTGTATCTGCAGCTTTATGTAAATTTTGAAGCGTTTTAATTTGATCTTCTTTTTCTTCTTCAGTTGCTCTAATGACTTCCGCAGGTTGTACTGTTGGCGAACCTTTACTGCTTAAGAATGTGTTTACACCAATAATTGGGAATTCACCATTATGCTTCAAGGTTTCGTAGTATAAACTTTCTTCCTGAATTTTTGAACGTTGATACATCGTTTCCATAGCTCCAAGTACACCACCACGCTCTGTGATTCTGTCAAACTCAGTTAATACTGCTTCTTCTACTAAATCGGTTAATTCTTCAATAATGAAAGAGCCTTGTATTGGATTTTCATTCTTAGCTAAACCTAATTCTTTATTTATGATCAACTGAATTGCCATTGCACGACGCACAGATTCTTCCGTAGGTGTTGTAATAGCTTCGTCATACGCATTTGTATGTAGAGAGTTACAGTTGTCGTAAATAGCATAAAGTGCCTGAAGTGTTGTTCTAATATCGTTGAAATCAATTTCCTGAGCGTGTAAACTACGACCAGATGTTTGAATGTGATACTTCAACATTTGTGCTCTTGGATTGGCACCATATTTATGCTTTAATGCTTTTGCCCAAATTTTACGTGCTACACGACCAATAACAGCATATTCTGGATCAATACCATTTGAGAAGAAGAATGATAAATTCGGACCGAATTTATTGATGTCCATTCCTCGACTTAAGTAGTATTCTACATACGTAAATCCGTTAGCCAACGTAAATGCTAACTGTGAAATTGGATTTGCACCAGCTTCAGCAATATGATATCCAGAAATAGAAACTGAGTAGAAGTTACGTACATTATTTTCAATAAAATATTCTTGTACGTCACCCATTAAACGAAGTGCAAACTCTGTTGAAAAAATACAAGTATTCTGTGCCTGATCTTCTTTTAAAATATCTGCCTGAACCGTTCCTCTTACCTGAGCAATGGTCTTTGCTTTAATGTCTTCGTAGACGTCTTTTGGTAATACCTGATCACCTGTAACACCTAATAACATTAAACCTAAACCATCGTTTCCTTCAGGAATTTCAGCATTGTATTTAGGACGTTCTTTGTCCTTGTAAATAACTTTTATCTTTTGCTCAACTTCTTCTTCTAAACCATTTTCTTTGATATAAATCTCGCATTGCTGATCTATTGCTGCATTCATAAAAAAGCCTAGTAACATTGGTGCAGGACCATTAATAGTCATACTTACCGACGTCATAGCATCAGCCAAATTAAATCCTGAATACAGTTTTTTAGCATCGTCTAAACAACAAATACTTACACCTGCATTACCAATTTTGCCATAAATATCTGGTCTGTAATCTGGATCATTTCCGTATAAGGTTACCGAATCGAAAGCTGTAGATAAACGCTTTGCTGGCATCCCTAAACTTACATAGTGAAAACGTCTGTTGGTACGCTCTGGACCACCTTCGCCTGCAAACATACGCGTTGGATCCTCACCTGTTCTTTTAAAAGGATATAATCCTGAAGCATACGGGAATTCTCCTGGTACATTTTCTTGTAAACACCATCTTAAAATATCTCCCCAAGCTTGGTATTTTGGTAAAGCTACCTTTGGAATATCGGAATGTGATAACGACTTAGTATGTGTTTCTATCTTAATTTCTTTATCTCTTACTTTGAAGCTATAAATAGGGTCTTTATAGCGATTTACCTTATCATCCCAACCTGTGATGATTTCCCAATTGTAAGGATCTAAGTTTAGCTTTACACGATCGAATTCTGCGATAAGCATTTTAATGAAATCCTTTTTGTCTTCCTGAACTTGTTTCAGGATCTCATTTTGGTCTAAACCTTGTTTTCCTATAAAAGACTTTTCAACTGCGCTCAAAGTGACATTACCAACTGAACAAATGGTTTTAAAAATTCCGTATAACTTTTGAGCTACCTCTACCTGAGCATCTGCTGTTTTGTCGTAAGCTCTGTTATTCTCTGCAATCTCTGACAGATAACGTGTTCGTGATGGTGGAATAACGAAAATCTTCTCGCTCATTTCCTTAGAAATCTCGAAAGTCGATTTTAAGTCTGCTTCAGTTTTTTCAGCAACTTTATCCATTATCGCTTTGTAAAGCGTGTTCATTCCAGGATCGTTAAACTGAGATGCGATAGTACCAAAAACAGGCATTGTATCTGGATCTTCGTGCCACAGATTATGGTTACGCATATATTGCTTTTTCACGTCGCGTAAGGCATCTAAAGCACCACGTTTGTCGAATTTGTTAATCGCTACTAAATCCGCAAAATCTAACATATCGATTTTTTCAAGCTGTGTGGCTGCACCAAATTCTGGTGTCATTACATAAAGTGACACATCGCTATGCTCTAATATTTCGGTATCTGATTGTCCGATACCAGACGTTTCTAAGATAATTAAATCGTATTCAGCCGCTTTTAAAACTTCTACTGCTTCATTTACATATTTAGAAAGCGCTAGGTTCGATTGACGTGTTGCCAAACTGCGCATATATACACGAGGTGAGTTGATGGCATTCATTCGGATTCTATCTCCCAATAATGCACCACCTGTTTTACGTTTTGAAGGATCTACAGAAATTAACCCAACGGTTTTTTCTGGAAAGTCGATTAAAAAACGACGTACCAATTCATCCACTAACGACGATTTACCTGCACCACCTGTACCTGTGATTCCGAGGACTGGTGTTTTTGAAGTTTCATTTTTAGTATGAATAGTTTCTAAAGCATCTTTGGCTACTTCAGGGAAATTTTCGGCAGCAGAGATAACTCTCGCAATAGATTTTGGATTCTTTTCGTGAAGTGTATTTGCTTCGCCATTTAATTGATCTCCTATGGCATAATCTGATTTTTGAACCAAATCATTAATCATTCCTTGCAAGCCCATTTCTCTACCATCATCTGGTGAATAGATTCTGGTAATACCATAATCCATTAATTCTTTAATCTCTTCAGGAAGAATTACTCCACCTCCACCACCAAAAATCTTGATGTGGCCTGCACCTTTTTCTTTCAACAAATCGTACATATACTTAAAGTATTCATTGTGTCCACCTTGATAGGATGTCATTGCTATAGCATTAGCATCTTCTTGTATGGCTGTATTTACAACCTCTTCCACACTTCTATCGTGCCCAAGGTGAATAACCTCTACTCCTGTTGCCTGGATGATACGACGCATTATATTTATGGCTGCATCGTGCCCATCAAAAAGAGAGGCCGCAGTTACAATTCGTACTTTATGTTTTGGTTTATATGGTGTGATTTGTTCCATTCGTAATAAAATTGCTTAAATGAGGTGCAAATTTACTGAATATTCAAAAAATATCATGGTTGGTTGCAAATTATATAACAAATCGAAACACTAAATATTTGTGATCATTAATTTATAAGAGAATAAACCTCATTTAAAGTATAATAAACAAATTATAAAAAAGATTGTATATACTGCTTCAACTTATATAATAACGTAACCATAATAGTTTCTTAATTTAAGATTTTGAATGAAAATAGTAGTTTTAGAAAAAAGTTCTTAAAACAGTTAACAAGATAATAACTCAATAAAAACGTTAATATTTTAGGAATTTTTTATATTTTTAACATATTGATTAAATTTTTAATTATTTAATCCTAATTCTATTCACTGACTTATTCCCTAACCTCTAAGTTAATAGTGACTCTTGCTAATTAACCGTGTCTAATGAAAACACGTGGGAGGATAATTCTTACGATAAAAATAAACTATAACCATTAACTAATTATTTATTTCTTATGAAACAAAAACTATTATTACTAGTTTGCTTTGTAGCTGGGATAGGATTTTCTCAAGCACAAGGATTACCAACAAACCCAGAACCAGGTAAATGTTATGTAAAATGTATTACTAAAGACGAGTTTAAAGAAGTTGAAGAAACAATTCAAACTTACCCAGCTTACACTACTCTACAAGTAATACCTGCAACTTACAAAACGGTTGAAGAGCGTGTTTTAGTAAAAGAAGCATCGAAAAAGTTTGTTTATGTACCTGCAACTTACGAAACTGTTGATGTACCTTATGTAAAGCAAGAAGCTCGCACAGATTTAAAAGTTGTTCCTGCAACATTTGGAAGAGATTCTAGAACTTTTGAAATTTACCCAAAGACTTCTGGTTGGGAGTATAAAGTTTTAGAGGATTGTCCTTCTGTAGATAAGGATGATTGTGTTGCTGCTTGTTTTGTTGAGTATCCTGCTCAATCTAGAGACGTAAGTTTTACAACTTTAGCATCTGACGCTAGCACTAACTCTGTACCAGTACCAGAGCAAACTACAACTTACAAGAAAAGAGTTATTAAAACTCCTGCTAGAATGGATGAGATTGAGATTCCTGCTGAGTACACAACTATTAAAAGAAGAGTTGTTGACACACCTGCAAGAACTGAAACTACTACTATTCCTGCACAATACCAAACAGTTACAAGAACTGTATTAGACAAAAAAGGAGGTATTACAACTTGGGAAGAAGTTGATTGTGAGTTATTAAACCCTAATGTATTACCTGTTTTTTATGAATTAGGTAGCGCTAGATTAACTGCTTCTTCTAAAAAGACTATAGATGACACTTTATTACCTATCCTAAACGATAGTAATGTAAGCATCGAAATTATGTCTCATACAGACTCTAGAGGTAATGATGATTTTAACATGTCTTTATCTCAACAAAGAGCAAACTCTGTTGTAAACTATTTAGTTTCTAAAGGCATCTCTAGAAACAGATTAACTGCAAGAGGTTTTGGTGAAACAAGATTGACTAACAGATGTTCTAACGGAGTTGACTGTTCTGAGGCTCAACACCAAAGAAACAGACGTACTGAGTTTAGAGTTATATCTAACTAAGAATTACATTATAAAAATAAAAAAAGCTCCTATTAAGGAGCTTTTTTTTGTATGTGATATACAGGATAACTTATCGTTTTCTTTTCAGCTTTAATGCCGTAATTATCTTCTAGATCTGTTTGCATCAACTGAAAAAACTTATAATGAAAATCCCAATCGTGTAACCCCAGAATTACATCTGAATCATCAGGAAATATAACTGGCATATCTAACACATAAGCCAGTTGATATGCTATATCTTTTAACGACACATTATCACCTTGTATTTGGGAATCTCCTATAAGATATTTAGAATTGTTAGTGCCCCAATCTATTTGATTGGTATCCCAAAACTTAGGTGTATCTATAGTAAAACTAATACCTTCACCTTCATCATACTTTCTATCAACACTTAGTTTTAATTCTGTAATAAGTTTAAATGCTAAATTCTCATTTGTATTTAGTGGTTTTTTAAAATACACCTCGTAATTGGTATCTAAGTCTTCTGCAATTACTATTTGGTTCTTGTAGATTTTAGCTAAATAACCCAAGATTGATTTTAATGATCCTGATATTTTTAAATAGTGGTCGTTATCCACAACGCTTAACTCTTCGAAACCACTTTGTAAAGACTTAACCTCCATGACTTCCGTTGGGATATATTCGTTTAAAGTTTCATCCTCTATGCTAACAACATTAAAAAACGAACTTAATGATGTCCTCGCTGTTTGCTGTCTTAAAAACCTTGCTACCATCTCTTTCTTTAGGTCTGGAGCTCCGCCTTCCCAAAGCACCTTTCCATTAGCATTAAACAAAACACCTGCAGGTAGAACATTTACATTATACTTGCTAAATGTCTCTTTATTATAGTCAATTGCAACCGCTAAATCATTCGGTTTTTTCTTTAAGAATCTTTCTACTTTAAGAGGATTTTCACTTGATAGTGACACAACATAAAAATCATTAGGAAATTGATTTTGCAAAACTTTTAAATGCTCTTTTGCTGTAATACATGGGACACACCAAGTTGCCCAAAAATCAACAAAATATAATTTGTTACTTTCAGGAGAAGCTATTTTAGATTCTTGAATAAATTCTGAAACTTTTACTTGGCTATAGCCATAATTAACCATCACAAGGAAAATTACGATTGCTAAGAGATTCTTTTTATTGAAACAATTCATAATGAACTTTATCGTTTTCAAATGGATAATCAAATACTATGCTAAAAATAAGAATTTTAAATAATTAATAAATAACAATACTATTTCTGGTATTAAAATTGCCTGTAATTTTATAACACCTTATTTTTAAAATATCTTTGTTTAAAATTAAAATCTTGAATTATGATCAAAAGAGTTTTTGCTTTACTTGTGGTTTTTAACTTAAGCGCATGCGCAGAATTACAAAATGTAATAAATGAATTACCACAAACTGGTGGATTAAGTAACGAAGATATGGCTGCTGGTTTACGCCAAGCATTAGACTTTGGTATTGACAAACAAGTAACTAAGCTAACTCAAAAAAATGGATTTTATAAAAATGAGCTGGTTAAAATTCTATTACCTGAAGAATTACAAAAAGTAGATGACGCTTTAAGAAAAGTAGGATTGAGTAGTTTGGCAGACGAAGGCATAAAAGCACTTAACAGAGCTGCCGAAGATGCTGTAAAAGAGGCTACTCCTATATTTGTTAATGCCGTTAAAGACATTACCTTTAATGATGCAAAAAACATTTTACTTGGCGAGGATAATGCTGCAACAGAATACTTAACTTCCAAAACTCAAACACAACTATACAACAAATTTAAGCCTGTAATTAGCAATTCTTTTGGTAAAGTAGGTGCCGATCAAATTTGGAATAATCTTATAACAAAGTACAATAATTTACCGCTTACCAATAACGTAAATCCTGATTTAACGGACTATGTTACTAATGAAGCTTTAAAAGGTGTCTACACCATGATTGCTGTTGAAGAGAAAGAAATAAGAACTAAAGTTTCATCTAGAACTACGGATTTGCTTAAGAAAGTCTTTGCTTTACAAGATTAATTATTTAACATAATTTTTCTTATTCAAAACGCATGTTATTTGCTTAATTTTTAGTAACTTAGAAGACTAACTAATATCTTATATCGTGCAGAACTCAGAACACTTGCTCCGAAAAAGGTTTAAATTAAGACAAGAATACCTACGACTTATTGAGGACGCTTACAACCTGAGGCAAACAGACCATGCACTAAGTGATTTTTCAGAATTTAAAGCTACAAAGATTTTGCATCAACTCAACAAACTTAAGTTTGTTATCGGAGATACAAATTTACAAGTCAACTAATTTTTACGCTTATATAACCCGTCAAAGGCCACAGTTACATCTTTACCATCTGTAATAGTTTCCCAGAGTTGCCTTACTGTTCCATCATCATTGTCGGTCCATGTTATACGATAAAAAAAAGTTTTACCTTCAGCATTCTTCTCGTCATCTGTTCTTAAAATCATTTGGTTACCAACCTTATTTCCTTTGAGATGTAAACTTTGCCCTTGGTTATCTACCCAGATTTGTTCCCACAGTTTTGTCTTGTAGTTATAAAAATTATTACTTGTACCTGTATATCCTGGTGTAGCACTAATCCAGTTTTCTTGCAATACACAATCGCCTTGTTTTTTTTCTATAGTATTCTCTCCAGCTTTTGTACCATTAGCATTGGTAACCTCCCAACTGCCAACCCAAAAATCAAATTCTGAGTGCTTTTCTGTACAACATTTACAATTAGAATCTTGCGCAACTAGTGAGATGGAGAACAATACAACAACAAAAAATGGTAAAAATTTTCTCATGATTGATATTGTTTTACCCTAAGTTATTAAACTACATTTAATTATAAGCTAATATTAACATAACATTTAAAAGCTAGAAAGTCAACATCTTTGTACCGCAATAGAGATTAAGTCTTAAAAGAGATTAGAACAAGTTAGTTAGATGAAAGTCGGTATTTTAGTTAGGTACCGACTTTTCTATTTAATAAAATGTTTCTTTAAAATATTTGAAAGACTTCAACAATCGGCTTCCGTACCACGAAAACATTTCACCATCAACTATACTTATATCTTTTAACGGAAACTGCTCTCTAAAAGCCTCTATATCTTTAGTTTTAAAAGGATAGGGCTCACTTGAAAGGAATATTAAATCGGCTTCTTTTAATTTTGAATGCTCTAAATCTATCTCAGGATAACGTGCTTCACTCTCAAAAACATTACTAAAACCAGCCTCATTAATCATTGTGTTTATAAACGTATTTGAAGCTGCAACCATCCAAGGATTCTTCCATATAAAATAGGCTACTTTCTTCTTACTTGTAGATTGTAATGCAGATTGAAATTTCTGTCTTTCCGTTTTAATAGCATCAATTAGGTCTGAAGCCTTTTTAGAGCTATTAAAAATAATACTATACATTTTTATAAGCTCTAAACAATCTTCTACAGTATTTACATCACTAATATGTATTGGAGCTAAATCTTCTAAATCTCTGATGATTTCCTTTGTATTTTCTTCTTTATTACAAAGTATAATGTCTGGCCGAAGCGCTTTTATTTTATCAAGGTGAATCTGTTTTGTACCTCCAACAATGGTTTTTTGTTTTCTGAGATGATTTGGGTGTACACAAAATTTTGTAATACCAACAAGGTCGTTTTCTAGTCCTAAATCAACTAACAATTCGGTTTGCGAAGGCACCAGAGATACAATTCGTTTTGGTGTATGCTCTAGCTCAACGTTTCTATTTAACTGATCTAAGTATTTCATCTTGAGATGTTGAAATGAGTTTAGATTAGCTAATTTTAAGCATTAAGAATTTCACTCATCTGCAACTGCAACTCTTTAGCTTTTGCTGCTGCAGCCTGTGCAAAATCAGCATTTTGAGATGCATATATTATTCCTCTGGAAGAATTGATAAGCAAACCTACAGTATCAGTCATTCCGTATTTACAAACATCTTGAAGATTACCTCCTTGTGCACCAACTCCTGGCACCAACAAAAAACTATCTGGTATGATTTGCCTAATATCTGCTAAAAACTCTGCTTTTGTAGCACCAACCACGTACATTAAATTTTCAGAATTTTTCCAAGTTTTTGAAGTTTTTAAAACCTGCTTATAAAGCTCTACTCCATCAACGGTTTTAGTTTGAAAATCGAAAGCTCCTTGATTAGACGTTAAAGCCAATAAAATGGTGTGCTTATCCTCAAAAGCTAAAAAAGGTTCTACCGAATCTTTGCCCATATATGGTGCTACGGTAACACTATCGAAACCTAAATCTTCAAAAAAAGCTTTTGCATACATTGTACTTGTGTTACCAATGTCGCCTCGTTTTGCGTCAGCAATAGTGTATATTTCAGGATGCTTGTCGTTGAGATAATTTATGGTTTTTTCTAAAGCCTGCCAGCCTTTAATTCCGTAGGCTTCATAAAAAGCAGTATTAGGCTTGTATGCCACACAAAGGTGATGCGTTGCATCAATTATAGCTTTATTAAAAGCAAATATTGGGTCTTCTTCCTCTAAAAGGTGTTGAGGTATTTTATTTAAATCTACATCTAATCCTATGCAAAGAAAGGATTGTTTTTTCTTGATTTGATTGATTAGTTGGGTTGTCGTCATTATTAATCGTAATAGTAGCCTATTTCAAAGGTAGTTATATCCTTATTATTAAAATTGAAATAATATTGCTCGTATAATTTCTTATCCATGAAGTTTGCGTGATAATTGAACTCATCACGCTTAGTAATTGATATTTTACCTTCTTCTATAACTCTTTTTATATCTTCACCATCAAAATCTTCCAAAAGAGAAGTAATCCAGATTATAGAATCAAATATTTGCTTTTTGTCTTTTTCAAAATCTAAAACTTTCTCATTCATAAAAGAAGCATAAAATTGAAAAACATCACATCCTCCTCGTTTGATTATTAAACTCTCCTGCTTATTTAGAATTATTTCTGCCATCTTTGTATCAGGATGCCAAACATAACCCTCTAACTCTTTTATGTCTTTTAAGAACTCATCGGTTTGAGTAGATTGATCAAAAATACAATCTTCATTCTCTTGCTGATTAGTAGATTCTTTATTTTCAATACTATCTATTTGAGTTAATAATTCTTCTAAAAGTGCTTTTGAATCTTTTGGAGTAACAGCATCTATTGAAACCTTTGTTGTTTCGGTTTTTAAGATTGAATCTCTACAACTTAACAAAACAAGGTTTGTAATTATTATGAATATAGATAGCTTTATGTTCATTTTTTTGATTCCCGATTTCTCTGAAATGATAAATAAAAAAAGCCTCAAAAAAGAGGCTTAAAATTTATATTGCTTCGTCGCTGGCTTTTAACAACTCAGTGTTTTCTGCAAGCATTAACTCGTCTATGATTTTTTGAATATCTCCGTCTATGATGTTTGATAAATCATATAAGGTTAATCCAATTCTATGATCAGTTACACGTCCTTGAGGATAGTTGTATGTTCTAATCTTAGCACTTCTATCTCCAGAGCTTACCATACTTTTACGCTTTTCTGAAGCTTCTGCCTGACGCTTTCTTAATTCTTCTTCATACAATCGCGAACGTAAAACCTTTAAGGCTTTTTCTAAGTTTTTATGAGACGATTTCTGATCTTGACAACTTACAATCATACCTGTTGGCTCGTGGTGTAGCTTAATTGCAGAGTATGTTGTATTTACCGACTGACCTCCAGGACCAGTTGATGTTGTACGCTCTATACGAACCTCTGTCATGTCTAGTTCGTAATCAAACTCTTCTGCTTCTGGCATTACCACCACTGTTGCTGCACTGGTATGCACACGACCTTGTGTCTCTGTTTGTGGTACACGTTGTACACGATGTACACCAGCTTCGAACTTCATAGTACCGTAAACATCTTCTCCAGAAACCTCGAAAATAATTTCTTTAAAACCTCCTGATGTCCCTTCGCTTGTACTTACTACATCTACCTTCCAGCCTTTGTTACTACAGTATTTAGAATACATTCTGTATAAGTCACCTGCAAAAATACTAGCTTCGTCTCCACCTGTTCCTGCACGTACTTCTACTACAACATTCTTGGCATCATCTGGATCTTTTGGTATCAATAAGAAACGTATTTCTTCTTCAATTTTAGGCAAATCCTCTTTAGCTTCATCTAACTGCATTTTTGCCATTTCTACCATCTCTGCATCAGAGCCATCTGCTATGATCTCTTCAGCTTCAGAAATATTATCTAATAATTCTTTATAAACGTCACCTTTATCAACTATTTTTTTTAGGTCTTTATATTCCTTATTTAGCTGAATGTAACGTTTCTGATCTGCAATTATATCTGGTTGAATTATGAGGTCATTTACCTCATCGAATCGTTGTTTTACAATCTGAATTTTCTCTAACATCTCTCTTCAAAAAATTGGAAGTCAAAAGTACAATTTTTTACGCTATTATCGAGATTTAAGTCTTTAGAAACTTACACCCGAATTTGAAGATTTTATTGAAAGTACATTTTACGACTATTTTAAAAAATATTTTTTAATCTTTTAGCGTTGTAGGTTGTATGCGAAAGCAGTTTACCTCTATACTAAACTACTACAAGCCGCTTGCTCTATGGTCGTTTTTAGTGACCATTGCTATTACGGTAATTAATCCAGAATTGATTTTAGCGCTTTGCACTAAATTATTCCTGGTCTTTCTGCTATGGATAATGATTAGTGATAGAAAATTAAGGCAACGCTTAAATTTTTATAAAATAAGAGGTGTGTCTAACCTTAAGTTTTTTAGTATCATATTTTTGCTAGACAGTTTAATTACCAGTGTTTTTCTTTCGTTGATAAAAGGTTTTATATAAACGTGTAATATTATGGCTGTGAACTTGCGTTAATCACGTTCTCTAAATCTACCACAACACCAACACCAAGTAACTGTTTCCATTGAATTTTCGGACCTTCTACGACTATTTCTTCGTTAGTAACTTCATTGGTCTCTATCTCAGACTTAATATCATGGTCATATCTTAAATGAGATCCTAATGTAGCTTGAACAAATTTATTAACCTTCATATCTAAGTTAACTTCCCAATCTACATCGACATTACCAAAGTTTACCAGATAGTCTGTATATAGTCTTAAGCGTGAATTTAGTTTTATATTATCAAAAACCTCATCTTCAAACTGCCCTGTAAGTAAAACACCAAACTCCTGACGCGTGTTTTCACCTTTTTTTATAATATTACCTTCCATATCGTATATCGCAGGATCTACACCAAAAGCTCCTTGATTAGCCAACTCTTCATCTAGCACAAAAGTTGTTTTTAAAGTTAATGGTGATGCATATACAGAAAACCGCTCTATATGTCTACCATACTCCATACCTGCGCCTAAAAACACATAACCTGGCGCCATGAATCTTGAAATAGGGTTTTCATCATCTGGACTACTGTATCCGTTTGCAAACTGAGTATTAAAACTAAACCTTGCTGAGTAAAACCAATTACTCTCCAAACTTTTTTCCAATCCAAAATTAGAAACAACTTCTATTACGTCTTCTGTTTTAAACAGTGATTGCTTTTCTTGCTTATTTAAACCGTAGCGCAGATTAAGTGAAGAATTCCAAAAGTAAGTTTCTTCTTTGTATTTAGCCGAAGCTTTCCCGCTTATAATAGCAGATATAGAGTTTGTACCGCCTGCATTCCAATTAGAAAAAGAAACCTGATTAAGAAAAAAACCCACTTCCTTTTCAGTATTCCAACCTAAACTTAACTTTGATTGTGGCTTTCTTAAAAACAAAGAATCTGGTTGTGCTGAAACACATAAACTAAATAAAAATGTAAAACCTAAAACATACTTTTTTATATTCTGCATATGGCTGATGGCTTAATAATTAAAGGTTCCGTATTCACTTCTTATAGTTAACTTCTTTTCTTCAGAAGCTTCTACTCTTCCTATAGTTTGAGCATTAACATTAAACGATTTTGAAATTACTATAATATCTTCTGCAATCTCTGGCTTAACGTACAACTCCATACGATGACCACAATTAAAAACTTGATACATCTCTTTCCAATCTGTATTAGATTGTTCTTGTATAAGTTTGAATAACGGTGGAATTTTGAACATATTATCTTTTACTATATGTAGATTATCTACAAAGTGGAGGATTTTGGTTTGTGCTCCTCCACTGCAATGCACCATACCGTGAACAGTATCACTATTATATTTGTTAAGAATACTCTTAATGATTGGTGCGTAAGTTCTGGTTGGTGACAACACCAATTTACCTGCATCTATTGGCGAATCTTCAACAGGATCTGTAAGCTTAGTATCACCAGAATAAACTAAATCTTCTGGTACTGAAGCATCAAAACTTTCAGGATATTTTTCTGCTAAATATTTTGAAAAAACATCATGTCTTGCTGATGTTAACCCATTACTACCCATTCCTCCATTATACTCAGTCTCGTAAGTAGCTTGTCCAAAAGATTCTAAACCAACAATAACATCTCCTTCAGAAATATTAGCATTGTCTATTACGTCAGAACGCTTCATACGAGCAGTTACAGTAGAGTCTACTATGATTGTTCTTACCAAGTCACCTACATCAGCCGTTTCACCACCTGTTGAATGTATTGTAACTCCAAAGCTTTTAAGATCTTCAATTAACTCTTCTGTACCATTGATAATTGCAGAAATTACTTCTCCAGGAATAAGGTTTTTGTTTCTTCCGATAGTAGAAGATAACATAATATTATCCGTAGCACCTACACAAAGTATGTCATCTATATTCATAATCAATGCGTCTTGGGCAATACCTTTCCAAACAGATATATCACCTGTTTCTTTCCAGTACATGTAAGCTAAAGAAGATTTTGTACCTGCACCATCTGCATGCATAATTAAGCAGTACTCTTCATCATTTGTTAAATAATCTGGAACTATTTTACAAAAGGCTTTAGGAAAAAGACCTTTATCTATATTTTTTATAGCATTGTGTACATCTTCTTTTGAGGCAGAAACACCTCTTTGGGCATATCTTTTACTGACAGAATTACTCATTGAAACTGTTAATGATTCTTAGTACTGCAAAAGTAAGAATAGAAATTAATTATTTGATTAAATTAGAATTTATTACCGTTTCTATATTCTCTAATATTTCCTTTTTTCTTTTTTTGCCACCAAAATATAAGTTTACACCTAGACCAACCCTAAGGAAAGACTCATCTTTATCTGGCATAACTAAACCTTCTAGCTCATTAGAAAGCACAAAATTGTAATCTCCGTATAGCTTTACGCCCAATCCATCCATAACTAAATATTCTAACCCTAAACCACATTGAACTTTGGTGTGAGATTCTTCAAAAGAGTTTGATGCATTATAGCCGTAACCTCCAAATATGAATGGCGAAAATTCGTTATATGGACTTACTAAATATTCAAGATTGAAATCAAAAGACATAAAGCCTTCATTTGCCGTGTCACTAAGCGCGATATTATATTTATTAAATGATAAGTTGATATTAAGATTACTAATAACATAATATCTGTAACCTAATCTAAAATAAACATCAAGTTCTGAATCTGGATAATCACCAAGAATCATGGTAGTACCTACAGCCGCATCTACAGCATGAGTACCTCTTAATTCTAGAAAATCTAATTCTTTATAAAGTTCTTTGTTACTTATTTCTGTTTTCTCTTCTTGATCAACCTCTTCTTGAGCGGCTACAACATATAGGTTTAGAAAAATAAAAATGAATGTTAGGATTTGATTTTTATTTGCGATAATCATAAAGGCTTAATTAATAAATAAACTTAAGACACATAAGTATCTGAGGCTGCACAATATAGAAAAATATTTCACATACAGTCAAAAAATAAAAGACCAAGTGTAATAAAAAAGGATAAAACCATATTTATGGTTTTATCCTTTATAAATTTTAATGGCTTATGAGCCTTGTTATTGTTTTAATTTTAAGATTCTGTCAGTAGCGTTGGCTGTATGTTAACAACCTCATCATTTACAACATCTTTGATATCTTCAGAGTTGTCTTGAGTAAGAATTAAGGTCGCACCCACTAGAATAGCTACACTTAATAGTAACTTCTTCATTTTTACAAATATTGATTAATAGCACTACAAACATACTAAATAAACACATTGTAAAAATGGTGAAAACTAGTTTTTTTACAACAATTCATAGGGTTTTCGACAATGCGACATTTGTTATCGACAAACGACACAAAATGTATTTTTTACACCTGGTTTTATACGTATAAATACGTACAAAAAAATTTTGAAACTACTATTTTGTGAATAATAACTCTCTATACTTTGTTAGTGGCCACAGCTCATCATCTATCATTAACTCTAACTTATCACAGTGATATCTAATATCATCAAAAAGTGGTTTTACTTTATTGCAATACCCTTGAGCTTTCTTTTCAATATTGCTTTGAGAATTTACACTTTTACGTTCATCAATCATCTTAGTTACCAATGAGTTTATAGCTTCTATGTGCTTAGATATCTGCTCTATAATATTTAATTGTTCTGTGGCAAAATCTTTAAACCCATCACCATAAATAACTTTAAGTCCTTTTACATTCTCTATAAGTATGTTTTGGTATCTTACGGCAGTTGGCACTACATGGTTACGAGCAATATCGCCTAGAACTCTACTCTCAATCTGAACGTGTAGAATATACTCTTCCATTTCAATTTCGTAACGTGCTTTGGACTCTACTTCATTCATAACACCAAGGTTTTCAAATAACGCTACAGTTGATTTCGACACCTTAACTTTAAGTGCTTCCGGTGTTGTTTTGTTATTACTTAGACCACGCTTTTTAGCTTCCTTTTCCCAAGCTTCACTATAACCATTACCTTCAAAAAGAATAGCCTTTGATGTCTTAATATATTCTCTTAGAACATTAAAAATAGCATCATCCTTTTTCATTGATTTTTTATCAATTAAAACATCTACCTCTTCCTTAAAATCAATTAATTGCTTGGCAACAATGGTATTTAAAACCGTCATTGGGTTTGCACAATTAGCCTTAGAACCTACTGCTCTAAATTCAAATTTATTACCTGTAAAGGCAAAAGGAGAAGTTCTATTTCTATCTGTATTGTCTAAAAGTATTTCAGGAATTTTACCAACAACATTAAGCTTTAAGTCTGTTTTCTCTTGAGGAGACAACTTTCCTTTTGTTACAGTTTCTAGTTCTTCTAAAACTTTAGTTAACTGAGCTCCAATAAAAACAGAAATTATTGCCGGCGGAGCTTCATTAGCACCCAAACGATGATCGTTACTCGCAGATGCAATAGCTGCTCTTAGTAATTCTTCGTGAGTTTGAACAGCCTTAATTGTATTTATAAAAAACGTTAAAAATTGTAGGTTACTCATTGGAGTTTTACCAGGCGACAAAAGATTAATACCTGTATCAGTACTAAGACTCCAATTATTATGTTTTCCTGAGCCATTAACTCCTGCAAATGGTTTTTCGTGCATGAGTACAGTAAAATTGTGACGCTTAGCAACTTTTTGCATAACATCCATTAATAAGGAGTTGTGATCTACTGCGAGATTAGCTTCTTCAAAAATTGGAGCTAGCTCAAACTGGTTTGGAGCCACTTCATTATGTCTTGTTTTCACAGGAATACCCAGTAACATACTTTCATTCTCTAAATCTCGCATATATGCCATGGCTCTAGAAGGAATGGTCCCAAAGTAATGATCGTCTAATTGTTGGCCTTTAGCAGGCGAATGTCCTAATAAGGTTCTTCCTGTAAGTACAATATCTGGTCTTGATGTTGCTAATGCATTATCAATTAAAAAATATTCTTGCTCCCAACCCAGTGAAGCACTTACTTTTTTTACATTTTTATCAAAATACTTACAAACTGCCACTGCGGCCTTATCTACAGCGTGCAATGCTCTTAACAATGGAGTTTTATAATCTAAAGCTTCACCTGTGTAAGACACAAAAACTGTAGGTATACACAATGTAGTGCCATAAACAAAGGCTGGTGATGTAGGATCCCAAGCTGTGTAACCTCTGGCTTCAAAAGTGTTTCTTATGCCTCCATTAGGAAAACTAGAGGCATCTGGCTCTTGTTGCACTAATTGACTACCACCAAATCTTTCAATAGCAATTCCATCTCCTATTGTTTCAAAGAAAGCATCATGCTTCTCTGCCGTTGCACCTGTTAATGGCTGAAACCAATGTGTATAATGTGTAGCTCCCTTAGATATTGCCCATTCTTTCATTCCTGTAGAAATGTGGTCCGCTAAAACTCTATCTATTTTGGTACCTTTAGATGCAGACTCCATAATACTGGATAAGGCTTCTTTAGTTAAATATAGACGCATAGCAACCTCGTTAAAAACATTAGCGCCAAATACTTCTGAGCGTCGTTTTGACTCTTCAATTTTTAAAGGTTTTCTTTTTAATGATTCTTTTACAGCNAAAAATCTCAATGTTGACATATTAGTAAAATTTTGGCTCAAAAATACGAAATTATCAAAATCACNAANNNACACCCCTNAAAANTTAGGGCTTATTAACAACTATTAATAACATTTNACCTAAAACACCCTATTTTTTTTGATAGCATTGAAAAAAATAANAATATTTGNANCNNCAAATNATAAATCTTAAACTGATGAGTAAATCTAAATTAGAGTACATATGGCTAGANGGTTATAAGCCTACTCAAAACATGAGAAGTAAAACTAAAGTTGAAGACNANTTTAGTGGAAAATTAGAAGACTGNCCTATNTGGTCTTTTGANGGCTNGTTCTACNAGACAAGCNNNAGGNGGTGNTTCNGANTGTTTATTAAAGCCAGTTGCNATTTATCCAGATCCTACAAGAAAAAANGGGTACCTAGTAATGACNGANGTNTTNAATGCTGANGGNACTCCTCATGNNTCTAANGGNAGAGCNACTATAGATGATGATGATAATGATTTNTGGTTTGGTTTTGAGCAAGAATACTTTATNATGGANAAGAAAACNCAANTA
This sequence comes from Winogradskyella sp., assembly GCA_002722255.1. GTDB lineage: Bacteria > Bacteroidota > Bacteroidia > Flavobacteriales > Flavobacteriaceae > Winogradskyella > Winogradskyella poriferorum. Next base: position 25,187 of record PBLD01000011.1, read on the forward strand.
CCTNTAGGNTTNCCTGTTGGTGGNTATCCTGCNCCNCAAGGNNTNTANTACTGTTCNGTNGGNGGAAGAAANACTCACGGNAGAGNTTTNGTNGAAGAGCANGCTGANNTNTGTATTGCTGCNGGATTAAATTTTGAAGGTATTAACCAAGANGTNGCTTCTGGNCANTGGGAATTTCAATTGTTTGCTAAAGGTGCAAANAAGGCTGGTGACGAAATTTGGGTAGCNCGNTATNTATTAGANNGNTTNACTGAAAAATANGGTTACTATATNGAGTANCACCCAAANCCATTAGNTAAAGACNTGGACTGGAATGGTTCTGGNATGCACGCTAACTTCTCTAACGAAATATTAAGAACTTGTGGTGATAAAGCGACTTACGAAAAAATCTGTGAAGCATTTAGACCTGTTGTTAAAGAACATATAGAAGTATATGGAGAGTTTAACGATCAACGTTTAACTGGTGACCATGAAACACAATCTATCGACGAGTTTAGCTATGGAGTCTCTGACAGAGGTGCTTCTATTCGTATTCCTATTATTACTGTAGAAAAAGGTTGGAAAGGCTGGTTAGAAGATCGTCGTCCGGCTTCTAATGCAGATCCATATAAAGTTGCAGGTAGAATTGTAAAGACAGTAAAAAGTGCTGATGTGTAACCAATAGCATTAATTTATAAATAAAAAAAGCTCATAATAATTATGAGCTTTTTTTTGTGTCTTATTTTAAAGCCAAAAAGATAAAAATCATATAAGCGCCAAATAACAACATGCCTTTATAACGCCCAATAATAAATCGTTTTGGAATAAGCATTAGTGGCACTAATATTGCCGCAAACGCTATCATCCAAAAAATATTGGTTGATAATATCTCTGGTGTTTCAGGGTTTACTGCAATAGGTTTTATTATAGATGTTAAACCCAATACAGAAGCAATATTAAAAATATTAGAACCAATTAAATTTCCTAAAGAAATAGCCTTTTCTCGTTTTAAAGCCGCTATAACAGACGCTGCCAATTCTGGCACACTCGTACCAATTGCAATAACCGTTACAGAAATTGCATAATCACTTATACCAACCGCTTTTGCGAGATCTTTTGCGCCTTCTACAAGCCACTCTGACCCAAAATATAAGCCTGCAGCACCAATAATCAACCAAGCTACAATCTTAAAATTAGACACCTCAGCTAAAGCGTCATCAACCTCATCTAAATTTGCTTTTATCGTTTTTCTAGAACTTCTAATGAGTATAACCAAAAACACTATTAAAGCTACAAAAAGAATTGCGCCTTCTAAAGCAGAGAGCAGTTCATCATTCTTCAAAAAATAGTATAACGCAAAAGATACCAACATCATCATTGGCCAATTGAGCTGGTAGAAATCTCGATCTACAGCTAGCGGAGAAATAATTGCTGTTATCCCTAAAACCAAACCTATGTTAGCAATATTAGACCCTATAACGTTACCCAATGCAATATCTGTAATACCGTCAAATGCGGCTTGTAAGCTCACTAAAAGCTCTGGTGCTGATGTTGCAAAAGACACCACTGTCATACCTATAACAAGCTTAGATATTTTTAGCTTAAAGGACAAACCTACAGAAGCTCTAACCAAAAAATCACCACCAACAACTAATAAAGCTAGGCCTGCTATAACAAGAAATACACTCATCTATAACCCAAATATTTAATTCATATTTTTAAAGAATTGCGAAGATAGTATTTCATTTTCAAAGCAAACAAAAACTAAATTTTTCGTTAAATAACTATTTTTATAGTTAGTTAACTATAAAAATAGTTATATTTGATTTCAAGAATAATGATTTAATATTTCCAAAATGCAAAAACTCACTAACAAAGAAGAAGAAATAATGCACATTTTGTGGAAGCTAGAAAAAGCTTTTGTTAAAGATGTATTGGCAGAGATAGAAACAGACAAACCACACTACAACACTTTATCTACCATAATTAGAAACCTGGAAGAAAAAGGGTATGTGAGTTATAATGCCTACGGAAAAACACATCAGTACTACCCTATTGTTTCTAAGGAAGATTACAAAAAACGTTTTATGAATACTGCTATTGAAAACTACTTTAACAGTTCTTATAAAAACGTGGTGTCCTTTTTTGCTAAAGAGGAAAAAATTAGTGTTGACGAACTAAAGGAGATTATTGCAATTATAGAAAACAAAAAGTAACCATGGAATATCTATTAAAAGCATCAGCTGTAATTTGCGTATTCTATATATGCTTTCAGCTGTTATTAAAACGAGAAACTTTTTTTAACCATAACCGTTGGTTTTTAATTATTGGTTTGATAATAGCATTAGTGTTTCCTCTTGTTGTCATTCCTATTTATATTCCTGTAGAAGCAGTAGCTTCACAAGAAACTACGTTTCAAACATATAATGTAGCTATCACCTCACCAAGCAATATTATTACAAAAAAGCAATTTGAATGGTCATCATTGTTACCAATTATTTATGCCATAGGTTTTGGCATTTTATTTCTCCAGTTTTTATTTCAGTTTGGGTCTTTAATATGGTTACTAATCAAAAATCCTAAAAACAAAGAAGGTATATATACCTATGTAACCGTTAATCATAAAATATCTCCATTCTCATTCTTCAAATGGATTGTTTTTAACCCTAAAGACTTTAGCAACGAAGAATTAGAACTCATATTAATGCACGAGAAAGTACACGTTAACCAAATGCATTCTTTAGACGTTCTTTTTTCTCAACTAGCATGCGTAATCTTTTGGTTCAATCCATTGATATGGTTCTACAAAAAAGAAGTGCATCAAAATCTGGAATATATCGCAGATCGTGAAACGCAGTCTACTACAAAGAATGAAAAAGCTTATCAGCATTTACTGCTAAAAACCAGTATACACAACACTAATATTTCATTATCAAATAATTTCTATAATTCACAAATCAAAAAACGAATCATTATGTTACACACATCTAAATCTCACCGTAAAAAACAATGGAGGTACTTATTAATCCTTCCACTTTTAGCAGGTTTATTAATGAGTATGAACACTGAAAAAGTGTATGTAAACAGTACCATCACAACAGAAAACACAAATGAAACGCTTGAGTTTTTAGTCACCAAAAACACAACAGACCTGGAATTAAAAGCTATGTCTAAAGCGATTGAAGACAAGGGAGGAACACTTGTATTTAGCCAAATAAAACGAAACTCTAATGATGAGCTTATTGATGTTTTTGTAAAATTCTACAATCGTAGCTATGGAGGCGGAAATGCAGAAACTCCAATTGAAGATTTTATTATATACAAAGAGTTTTTTGATGATTATGCTGGCTATGTTGGCAGTCCTCAAAATGCTACTTTTCATTTTGATATTGACAAAAAACAAAATGAATCTGACTACAGAGCGCTACAAAAAAGAGCTATCTCTAAAATGAAATCTCTTGGCATGCAACATGAAAAGCTTTCAACTAAAAAAGAAGAAAAACCGAAATCTGAAAAGTCTGAAAAACAAAAAGTAAAGCAAGAGTCAATTGCTTCAGAAAAAGAGTTTATCATAACAACAATAAATAAAAACACTACAGATACTGAACTAGAAAGCATAAAAGAAAAGCTCAAACAAGAAGGTGTTACCTTAAAAATAAAAGGGATTAAACGCAACAAAAAAGGCGAAATTAGAGCTATAAAAATTGAAGCTAAATCCAACAACTCAAGCACTAAATATCAAATAAGCTCTGATGACGAAGCCATAGAACCAATACACATTGCTTTAGACAAAGAGCACAACACTATTACTATTGGCAACGAAGATCACAAAACAAAAAAGCATTCTTACATCATAAAAACTGAAGATGGAGGTAAGCACAAAATTCAAAAAACAGGAAGCAGTAATAATGTGTTTGTAATTAGCGAAGAGAAAGTTAACCAAGTTAAAGCCGACACCATGTATGTTGTGGCAGATAAAAACAAAAGCGCAAAAACTATAGAAGTCATTTCTGAAGATGATGACGAAGTTGAGGTTATTTTAGAAGAAAAAAGCGGAAACAATGTATGGATCAGTAATGACGACATGAAAAAAGAAGAGGATATAATTATTATTCAACATGCATATGATGATGAAAATATGTCTATTTCAACATCTAGCGGAAAAGACCCTTTATACATTATAGACGACAAGGAAGTCTCTAAAGATAAACTTGCGACCATAAAACCAAACAACATTGAATCTGTAACGGTTCTTAAAGATGAGTCTGCTATTGAAAAATATGGAGACAAAGCCAAAAATGGTGTAATTATTATAAAAACCAAAAAGGATTAAAGTTTCATCAATCAATCAAAACGGAAAAAGCCAAACATCAATATTGAGTTTGGCTTTTTTATTTTGTCCTTAATTAAAAAATCCTCCGTAGTCTTCACCATCATCTTCATATGGGTTATCATGTGTAAATGTATCAGGAAAAAAATGGGGTAATCTAAATATTAAAAACCCTATAATGACTACTATTATTAATATTACTATCTTAAACATACAAATTCTAAAAGGTATTAAGTCTGTGCCTCCTTAATAGATATTATCATTTAACTAAAACACCTATTATTCTATAATTATCTTTTTGGTTAAAGAGCCTTCGCTGTTAGTTAGCTTTACCAAATACAAACCAGAAGCTAAATCTATATCTATATAACTATCTACAGCGTTATATTGTTTTAATCGTTTTCCTTCCACAGAGTACACCTCAACATTTACTGCATTGCTTGCATTTATGTACAATCTTCCAGATGTTGGATTTGGATACAGCGAAACACCTTGTAATTCATTTTCATCTAAACTAAGCGACTGATCCCAAATATCTCCAACGTTATTTCCCCAAATATACTCCACCAACTCAGGTTGATCTATAAAAGGATTTCTATTAAACTGCCATGTGTACACTACGTTGTTTCTATTCATTTCAAAATCGTCTGGAGGATCATTTCTGTGCCAATCTAATAAGGTGGCCAAATCACCTAATTGTCCCGCTGTTGTTGGAAATCCATTTACTACTTCAAGTCCATTATATCTAATTTCCATATACAAAACACTACGCGCCACATCACCTCTAAAACTACCTAAAGTTCCGCTTGGCCCAATATATTGTCCATAATGTTGATTGCCACGAGTGCTATTCTCAACAGCGTCAGCTGCGCGCAATGCATGAGCGTCAGAGTTTCCATGACGTAAAGAATCTGCCTCTGTTGTCCAAAACACGTCTACTCCATCAGCAATTTCATCTTCTTCTATATCATCAAAACCACCTCTTGAACGTGGAAAAGTATGCTCTCTATTCCATTTACCTGCATTACCACTGCCTGTTTGTATATCTAATTTAGCTCTACCTTGTTCGGTATAAAGCAACCACACCTGATTGCTATTTGCAGGATTTTGATCCGCTTCCATTAAAATATCAATAACATCTGAATAGGTTTGTGCTCTTACCACATTTGGATCAGCAATAATATCTTGTAACGCTTGTCTCAAAGCCATGTCAGACAAACCATCTAAGCTATCATAGTAACCATCTGGTTGTGTACTTTGAACAATTCCTGTGGTAGGGTTAATAGGTGTTCCCCAAGCTGCAACCGTAAAGTCATTATCCACTACTCTAACTTCTACAAAGTTATTACCAGGAACTATTGGCTCTTCTAAATCTGAAAACTGAATTCTTAAAACCTCATCACCTTCATCATCAGAATCGTCAGTTAGCGTTATGGTTGTAGATATTGAATTGGTTCCGCTTAAAATTGTAAGGTTTGTATTCCCTGTATAATCTGAAGTATTAAACCCATAATTATCAAGACTAATCGTAAAGTTCAAATCTGAAGTAACATTGGTTTCTGCTGTAAATGTAATATCAAAAGATGTGCCTTCATCATATTGTGCTTCTGCAACTGAAATCTGAATAGGATTAATTGCTATTCCAGAGCCATCATTTTCTCGTCTTGGTGTTGGAGTAGCAGCCGAATAGGATTCTACTCCCATCCCATCTACAAAGCGTTGTATAGATTTTTCTGTTGCATTAGTACCATTATCATTATACTGAACAGTTTCACCCAATAAGTCCATGAGTACCGTATCATCTGCATCGTTAGTATCATAAACCAAGGCATCTATAAGATTGGTTTGAGTAGCCAAAGTACCTTCAGGAAAATCATTAACAGAAGCCTGATAAATCCCAACAGCATCTGCACCATTCTGGATAACATTTTCAGATATTAATAATTGCGGAAATGGATATACACCTGTACTCCCAATTACTAATAAACCATTATTATCGGTTTGGTAACCATCTAAATCAATTACCATATAGCTCGAATCGCCACCACTAGAAGACCCATTAAAGAACACCAAAATATAACCGTCAGTTGAAAAATTTGGTGTCTGTGATTTTAACTCTATAAATTCTGCTGTATCTGTACTTGGAGAATCCGGATCTAATTCATTAATAATTAACACTTGACTCCAAGCATTATGAAATAGGAATAACACCAATACAATTAAAAAACGTTTCATATTTTAATTTTTTTCAAAGATACGTGTAAAAAAATCTATTGATGTTAATTAAAAATTATTTACAAAAATGAACTGAATAATACTATGATAATTATCAATTATGAATTACGCAAAAAAGATGAAAAGTTAAGATTTGAACTTTTTTAGGATAAAAAGCCTCTACGATTTCAAAAAAGTTCTCAAAAACCCTCTACAAACATATAATTCTATAATCATAAAACATATTTTTAATTACAAAAAGAAACTTTAATAAAGACAAGTCACATTATTTAGTAACATATTTTATTTTTTTAGTTATAAATGTAAATGCAAATTCGCCGATTTTCACAAAATCGTTTGGAAGACTATTGTTTATAGATATATATTGAAAACTCAATCAAGAATTTAAAACAATAATTAACCTCTAAACCAAAAAAATATGATGACTTTAGCAAAACTGATTATCGATATAATTTTTTCGATATTCTAAATTCAACCAATCAAGAAATAATCAATCAAAAAACAAGTAAAACTTAGTTCTAGAATAAGTTTTACTATTTTTATCGCTTACACAACATGCAAAAGGCATAATCACCCATTTGCAAAATCAATAAACATGAAGACAGCTATCTTTAAGATTATTGCAAAGATTAACAAAGCGATACTTCCAAGTTATTCTAAAAGACAATTAGACCTTAGTAAGGCAACTAAATTACAGCTTGCTATAATTGGTTGGCGTGTGTACGTCACCAAAAATGCTTTAGACTAAAAAAAAGACTGCCTCTTAGGCAGCCTTTTAAAAAACTCAATTTAATCTATCGCATTAGCGGTAAATTCTCTTTTTCAACATTAGTTTCTTGTTACAGAACCCATTAGGGTTTCCACAGGACCATCTCCCATATCTATAACCGTATGATCCATGGCATTTGCTGGTACCATATGAGCTAAAGGTTTTAAAGTAAATGGTGCACTACTATTATCTGGATATGGCTCTACAGAAATAACAACAGTTCTTCCTTTTAAATCTGTTGGAAATGTTAATCCGGCTGGAGCATTTTGTAAATAATCCTCACCTGGATAGCCTGGACCATTTCCTGCATCTCCTTTAAATATAGATGTTGTTGCATTATCGTCAGCAGTCTCAGCACTTGTAAATGTTCCTGTACTTATTGGTGTACCATCAAATACAACCCAACCTTCGTATTTCCATCCATCTGCCAAAGTTGGTAGGTTTAGTCCAGGCACAAGATTTGGTGCGTTTGTATTATCTAAAAACCAAACACCACTAGATTCGTTTGTATCGTCCATATCAGTAGGTGTTGCTAAGATATATTTGCCTGTTGAAGCTCCAAGTGAAGAAACCGCACTTCCTGAACCAACAACAATATTATCTGAGTTAACATTGGCTACATTGCCAGAAAAATCACCAGCTAATAATTTTGTAGCTGCTGGTGCAGGATCTGGATCTACTGCTGGCTCAATGGAAAGCACAAATGTTGTTGCGTTTTCAAGTTGTTCTGTGTTAACAGGAAATGTTTGCGGAAATGCAACACTACTAAAAGTACCTGTACTTACAGGTTGGCCATCTACAATAATCCAACCTTCATAAACATAATCACTTCCTAATGCTTCTAAACCTTGAAGGTTTAATGTTAAATCTGACGTTGTTGACGTGTTATTATCGTCATCACTACTACAGGATACAGCAAATAAACTCAATGCTAGTAGCCCTAAAAATGTTTTTTTAATCATCGCTTGTTATTTTTAAAATATTATATAGCAAAACTAGAGCTCATCTTTGATCTAAAATGTTAGGTAGCTAACAGTTATAATATTTTTCTTGATAAAGCTGACTAAAATCATTAAAAATCAACGACCTAGTTAGTAACTTATAGAACAAATTTTATAGCCATGATTAAAAGTTTAGAACAAAAAAGGTGCTCCGAGATTTTAAAAAACAATTATATAGGTTACTTATCTTACATAAGTGGAAATAGACCTTACACAGTTCCTATTACCTACTATTACAATGACGAAGAAGATTATATCATCTGTTATTCTGGTAATGGACACAAGATTAAATCTATGCGAAAGCAAACCTCAATTTGTATGACCGTTGCAGAAATTTTTAGCAATAATAAATGGCAATCTGTAATGGCGCATGGTGAATATGCCGAAATTGATGGAGGTACAGCAAAGCTATATTTACATGAGTTTTCATTAGGCATTAAAAACCTTGTTCTAAAAAAAGAGCACAAAGATTTAGACTATATAAGTCAATTTTCTAGTAAAATTTATAATATGGAAACACCTATTGTCTTCTTATTGAAAATTGACGACATTACTGGCAAGATGAAATCTTAGAGCAAGATTCTATTTTATAACTAATATAACTCTTATTAATTAGATTGAGTTCAATAACTTATCAATTATAAACTCGACGCCTTCTTCTGAATTACTCATAGTTTCATAACGCGCTACGGATTTTACATTAGGATGCGCATTTGCCATAGCAAAACTATACTCTGCTAATTTCAACATTTGTAAATCATTATTATAATCGCCAAAGGCCAAAGTCTCTTTTTCAGAAACCCCTAAATTATCTTGAAGAATTTTTAAGGCATAAGCCTTATTGGCATCAATATGTGAAATATCTAACCAGTTCTGGCCAGAAACTATGACTTGATAGTCTCTTTTTAATGAATCTAAACTTGGATAAATAAAATCTTCAGAAGAATCAAAATGATACACTGCTATTTTAAGAAATTCATCCTCCAAGACGTCTGTTAAATCATCTACAATTTCATATACTGAATAGTAGTTGCTGAGGTGCTCTATAAATTTAGAATTATTAGTCTCTACGTAAGCAGCTTTTCTTCCACACAAAACAATGTAAGAATCTCTGACAGTTCGAAGCAATTCAACACATTTTACGACATCTTCATTAGTAAGTTGCAATAACACTTTGGTTTGGTTTTGGTATTGCATTATACCACCATTTTCTCCAATAATGCTAATATCGTTTTTAATGCAATCTAACTTGCTTAGAATACTTTGGTATTGTCTTCCACTAGCTGCTGCAAAGTGAATATTTCTTTTTTGTAGTTCTTTAAATTGCTCAAAAAAACGAGTGCTTACCTCATTCTTTTCATTAAGAAGCGTGCCATCCATATCGGAAACCACAAGCTTAACTCTAGATAAATCCATTTTATAACTTTAAGTAGCAAAAATACAGGAATGAATGTAATTTTAATGTAAATTTTTAGTGTTCAAACTTACATCTATGGTCTTTGTTGAAAAACTATAACGGTTCTCTTTACTTTTTATTCTATCCAGCAGAAGTTTGGCAGATGCTCTTCCCATTTCCTTTGCATTTTGATTAATCACAGTTAAGGTGGCATCATACTTAGATTGCATATCATTACAAAACCCAGCAATGGATATGTTACAATCTTCCTTTTTTAACTTATTAGTTACTAATATAGCGTGCAAAACGCTTTTTTCATTTAAGCAAAAAATTCCATCTACGCTTGGATCTTCCTTTAGTAGATTACTGAGTTTATCTTTTAATCCGATAGATCTCTCGTCTGTAATAAGCGTATATTTCACCTTAGACTTATACATATTTGCCGCTTTTATAAACCCCTTCTTCCTAAGCGTTAAATGTGATAGCGTTTTTGTCTTTGAGGTGATAACTATATGTTTACAATGTCTTTGGGTTATTAAGTATTGTGTCGCATCAAAAGCTGCCTTATAATCGTCGGTGATGACCTTATCACAATCAATTTCTTCACAAATCCTATCAAATGTCACAATTGGTGTTCCATTATCAATAAGAGTTTTAACATGTTCAAAATCTTTCTTCTGTACGGCCTCTCTCGATACACATAAAATTAGTCCATCAACAAATCCACTAGACATAACAGAAAGGTTCTTGGTTTCCTTCTCAATAAAATCATTGGATATTGTGGTGATTAACTTATAGCCTTTTTCAGATAAATAAGCTTCCACACCTACAAGAACTTTAGCATAAAACGGATTTAAAACATTCGGTAAAATTAAACCTATAGTGTTTGTCGTTCCCCTTCTAAAACTTGATGCTAATGAATTAGGTACATAGTTGCTCTGCTTTGCATACTCTAAAACTCTTTTTTTGGTTTTATCACCAATTTCATGACTGCCAGAAAGCGCTTTTGAAACTGTTGAAATTGAAAGATTCAATGCTTTAGACATCGTTGACAACGTGGTTCTACTAGACGGCATTTTTGCGTATTTTTTTTAAAGATAAAAATTATTACTTTTATAAGTGTAAAAAAAACACTTATTTATGAAAAATCATGTCTTTACTCTTATCCTAATTTGCACTTCCCTTCTTCAATCTTGTGATAAAAAATCAAATACTGAATTATTTACTAATCCTAGTGAAACCATAAAAGTCAATTTTGGATTAAACAACAATAAAGCGCCTTTTTACAAAGTCTCATACAATAACAAAATTGTCTTAGACTCGTCGCTATTAGGAATAGAAAGAAAGGACGAAAGTTTTTACAATAACCTTGAAATCATTACAATTTCTGAACCTAAACTGGTTAAGGACAATTACACAATGCATCAAGGCAAGCAGAAAAACATTGAATACGAAGCCAATCAGTATATCGTTGAATTGCAAAATGAAAATGAAAAACGCATCAATATTATATTCAACATCTCTGATGATGGTGTAGCTTTTAAATACAAATTTCCTGAAGCTTCTGATTCTATATTTAAAATAGAAGACGAAAAAACCACTTACAACTTTACATCAAACACCAAAGCTTGGTTACAGCCAATGTCTAGAGCTAAAACTGGTTGGGAACAGGTACATCCATCTTATGAAGAGCATTATATTTCAAATATTTCGGTTGATGAAAAATCACCTATAGGTGAGGGTTGGGTATATCCTGCGCTATTCAAGGCAAATGATACTTGGTTAGTTGTTTCAGAAACCGGACTCAAAGCCAACTATTGTGGTACACGTTTAATGTACAATGAAGAAAATGAAGCTTTAAAGGTTACATTCCCTCAAAAAGAAGAGATTTTTCCTAATGGCGAACTAAAGCCTGAATCCAATACACCTTGGAAAACACCTTGGCGCATCATTACCATTGGAGACCTTAAAACCGTTACCGAAAGTACTCTGGGAACGGACTTAGCCGATAAAGCCACAGAAATGGATACCTCTTTCATTGAAAGTGGCCTAGCCTCTTGGAGTTGGGCTCTACTTAAAGACGATTCTGTAAATTATGAAACCACAAAAGAGTTCATTGATTATGCATCAGATATGCATTGGAAATACTGTTTAATCGATGTGAATTGGGACACCACCATTGGCGATGAAAAAATGAAAGAACTAGCCGATTATGCCAACTCTAAAAATGTAAAATTGATTGTTTGGTATAATTCATCGGGTTCTTGGAACACGACACCTTTCCACCCTAAAGGGAAGCTACTAACGCAAGAAGGGAGACAAAGGGAATTTGAGCGAATGAACGATTTGGGAATTTCTGGTGTTAAGATAGATTTTTTTGGTGGCGACGGACAGTCAATGATTGCTTACTATCACGATATCCTAAAAGATGCTGCCAAATATAAATTATTAGTCAATTTTCACGGTGCCACATTACCTCGTGGGTGGCAACGCACCTATCCTCATTTAATGACTGTTGAAGCCATTAAAGGCGAAGAATTCATCACTTTTGATCAAGGAAATGCAGATCTACAAGCTAGTCATTGTGCTATGCTTCCATTTACCAGAAACATTTTTGATCCAATGGATTTTACACCAATGGTGCTTGATAGTATTCCTGGCATACAACGAAAAACAACCAAAAGTTTTGAGCTGGCACTTCCGATTTTGTTCTTATCAGGCATTCAACATATTGCTGAAACACTAGCTGGTATGGAAAAGCAACCTGATTTTATTATTGAATTTTTAAAAGACATTCCAACAAATTGGGACGAGTCTAAATTTATATCAGGTTTTCCTGGTAAGGATGTGGTTATGGCAAGACGAAAAGGTGACAACTGGTTTGTTGTAGGTATTAATGGCGAAGATCAATCTAAAATGCTTGATTTAGACCTTTCTTTCATTAAAAACAAAAAAGGAATTTTATATACTGAAAAGGACAATGAGTTCAACAGAGAAACGATTAATAGCGATAGCTTAACAAAGATTCAGTTAAAACCAAATGATGGCTTTGTTGTTAAGTTTTAATCTAAAAAAAATCGGGACAAATTATCGTCCCGATTTTTTCATCAATCAATTTTAAAAGTTAGTTACTCACCATTAAAAAATATCATTACAGCTACAACTACAGCAACAATTAAAAGAGAGACTGCAACGTCTACCCAATTGTAACTGCTCTTATTCTTAGATTTTTCCTCTTCAGAAATAGTACTAAAGGTTAAATTATCTGTTTTCTCTTTAGCTGGTTTTCCTGTTACTAAACTCACAACTACAATTAGTATCATACAGAATAAGAAGAACCACGATGCAAATGATAAAAAGTTCATATCGCCAAACTTATACAAGATGCTATCTGTGCTAAATGAATCTTTAACCAATTCTAAAATGATTCTTATTGCACCAACTATGAGTCCAACAACCAAGGTTACGTAAGCACCTGTTCCATTGATACGTTTTGAGAAAATACCCAATAAGAACACAGCTGTAATTGGTGGTGCGATATACGATTGTACGCTTTGCAGATATTCATACAATACACCAGAAATATTTGCCATTACAGGAATCCAAGCCATACCAATAACCACAATAATTGCAGTTGCGATTTGACCTGTTCTTACCAACTTCTTTTCAGGTGTGTTTGGTCGTAATTTCTTGTATATATCAATAGTAAATAATGTTGAACACGAATTGAATACCGAAGCCAGAGAGCTCATTAAAGCAGCCAATAAACCTGCTGCAACCAAACCACGTAAACCTGATGGCAACAAATTACTCATCAATACAGGAAATGCTTGGTCAGCAGTTTCCCATTGTAATTCGCCACGCATTTTTAAAGCCAAGGCAATGATTCCAGGCACCAAGAATAAGAATACTGGTAATAATTTTAAAAAGGCGCCAAAAATAGTTCCTCGTCTTCCCTCTTTTATGTTCTTTGCCGTCAGTACACGTTGTACAATGTATTGGTCTGTACACCAATACCAAATACCTGTTATTGTACTAGCGATTAACAATGGCAACCAAGGAAAGTTAGGATCGTCCATAGAACGCCACATATTAAGATATTCTGGTGTTACGGTTTGTGTCATACTTTCCCAACCACCAACTTTATCTAAACCAATAATTGTCAATGCTGCTGCTCCAATAACTAATAAAACAGCTTGTAGTGTTTCTGTATAAACCACAGCTCGCATTCCACCTAAAACCGTATAAATACCTGTTAGAACTACAGTTGCCAAGGCACCGGTCCAAAAATCGATACCTAATAAAGCAGAGACTACTATTCCACCTGCATAAATAGTTACCGAAATTTTTGTCAATACATAAGCTACAATTGAGAAGATGGAAAGTATCCAGCGCGAACGTGCATCAAAACGTTTTTCCAAGAATTCTGGCATTGTAAACACACCACTTCTGGCATAAAACGGAAGAAAAATCCAACCTAACATTAATACCACCCAAGCCTGAATTTCGTAAATCAACATTGGTAACTTGTCTCCTGCTCCTGCTCCTGCTAAACCAACAACGTGTTCAGACCCAATATTAGAAGCAAATATGGAAGCACCAACTACAAACCAACCTACATTTTTACCTGCGAGAAAATAATCTTCAGTATTGTCATTTTTCTTTCTAATGACCCAAACAGCAATACCTGCTAAAATCAAAAAGTAAAAGACAATAGCAATCCAGTCGTATAAATCTAGTGTTTGCATAGTTAGTTAATTAGTTTAGTACTTGATTTAGTTAGTTATTTTACCAAAAACTTAAACGTTGTTTTTGTTGAATAAGTTTCACCTGGTTGTAATGCTGTTGATGGAAATTCAGCCTGATTTGGCGAATCTGGATAGTGTTGTGTTTCTAAACAAAAACCTGTTCTGTGTGCATAAGTACCTCCATCTGGTATTGGCAAAGTACCATCTAAAAAGTTTCCCGTATAAAATTGAATAGCAGGCTCTTCGGAATATATTTCCATAAAACGTCCGCTACTTTCATCGTAAGCCGAAGCTACCAAGCGCATATTTCCCTTTTCTCCATTTAAAACCCAACAATGGTCGTAACCCTTACCACGTTTTAATTGTTCATTATTAGCGTTGATGTCCTTTCCTATTTTTTTAGCTGATGTAAAATCGAAAGGCGTACCCTCAACGTTTCTAATTTCTCCTGTTGGAATCAACGTTTTATCCACAGGCAAATAAGCATCTGCTGCAATTACCACATCGTGATTTAATATATCCTTTGAAAAGTCGCCCGTTAAATTAAAATAGGCGTGTTGGGTAAGATTAACCACTGTTGCTTTATCTGTTGCTGCCTTGTAAGACACTTCAACTTCATTATCATTTGTTAAGGTATAAATGACTTCGACATCTAAATTCCCAGGGTAACCTTCTTCGCCATCTTTACTCTTGTAAGATAATTTTAAAGCTGAACCGTTCTCATTTTCCATAGGTTCTGCAGTCCAAATAACTCTATCAAATCCATTAACACCACCGTGCAAATGGTTTTTACCATCGTTAGTTTTCAAGTTATATTCGTTTCCTTCTAAAGTGAATTTTCCATTAGCGATTCGGTTGCCATAGCGACCTATTAACGCTCCAAAAAATGGATTGTCTTTTTCATAATCTTTAATGTTATCAAAATTAAGCACCACGTTTTCTAGCTTGCCATCTTTGTTAGGCACTTTTAAGGATGTAATTCTTCCTCCATAAGTTATAACCTTCAACTCAACACCATTCGCGTTTTTTAAACTGTACTGTTCTATTATTGTGCCGTCTTCGGTTTTACCAAATTCTGATTTTTCTATCTTCAATGTATTATCTACCACAGTTTCTGTTTTTTCTTCTGTTGATTTGTCTTTTTTCTCGTCTTTACATTGCATTAATGTACTTGCAAAAGCAAGCATTAAAATAGACAATAAAATTTGTTTTAGCGTTTTCATTTCAGTCAGTTTATTGAAACATATAGTAAGCTTCGTTAGCTCTAATAGATTCCTTGAAGTTTCTAATTGTGGTGTCTTCATCAATAACCAAAGACTCAATACCAGCCATTTCCGCAAAATCTTCTAATTGTTCTACGGACAGATTTTCACTATAACAAGTATGATGTGCTCCACCACCCAAAATCCAAGCTGTACAGGCGGTTTTAAAATCCGGTAAAGGTTTCCACATAATTCTCGCTACAGGTAAATTTGGCAAGTCTTCTTTAACTTCTTCTCCAACGGTTTTATTAACTAATAATCTAAAACGGTTACCAAAATCCATTAAGGCTGCTACCAAAGAATCGCCAGCTTTACCATTAAATACTAAACGTACAGGATCTTCTTTACCTCCAATACCTAAAGGATGAACTTCACACGATGGTTTGTTTGCTGCCAAAACTGGGTCAACCTCTAACATATGTGAGCCCAAAATTCTTGGTTTTTCTGGGTCTAGATGATAAGTATAATCTTCCATAAAGGCATTACCACCATCTAAACCAGAACCCATTACTTTCATTGCTCTTACCAAAGCTGCAGTTTTCCAGTCGCCTTCTCCAGCAAAACCGTAACCTTTTTGCATCAAGCGTTGTACTGCAATTCCTGGTAATTGTTTCATTCCGTGTAAATCTTCAAACGTATCTGAAAATCCTTTAAAACCACCTTCTACCAAGAATTTCTCCAAGCCTAGCTCAATACGAGCAGATTCAATTAATGACGAGCGCTTATCTCCACCTTCTAATAGATTATCAGCCATATTATAAGACGCCTCGTATTCTTTAACCAAAGCATCTATTTCAGCATCTGTTACAGAATTAATAACTTCAACTAAATCTCCAACAGCATACGTGTTTATTGAAAATCCGAACTTGGTTTCAGCTTCTACTTTATCTCCATCAGTCACTGCCACAAAACGCATATTATCTCCAAAACGCGCGAATTTTGCTCCTTGCCAATCATCCCAAGCTGCAGCAACACGTGTCCAATCTCCAATACTTTTTTGTACTGAATTTTCGGACCAATGCCCAACAACTACTTTTCTGTTTTTACGCAGTCGGCTGACCATAAAACCAAACTCTCTGTCTCCGTGTGCTGCTTGATTTAAGTTCATAAAATCCATATCAATAGAATTCCATGGAATATCTCTGTTAAACTGCGTATGCAAATGACACAATGGTTTTTGAAGCGCAGTTAAACCTCTAATCCACATTTTTGCTGGCGAAAACGTATGCATCCAAGTGATGACACCAATACAGTTTTCTTCTTGATTTGCCGCAGTTAACGTGTCGTATATTTCTTCTGTAGATTTAACTGTTGGTTTATAAACTACTTTTACAGGAATACCTCCTGAAGCATCTAAAGCCTTTACAATTTCAGCGGAATTTTTGGCAACTTGTGTCAAAGTTTCTGGACCATACAAATGCTGGCTTCCTGTTACAAACCAAACTTCTTTATTTGAAATATCTATCATTTTAATCTATGTATTTATTGACCGTAATACGCGTTTTTTCCGTGTTTACGTTCATAATGCTTTTTTATTAATGAATCTTTTAATCGTGGTGCATCAGGATTAATCTGAAGTGTTAAGTAAGCCATTTCAGCCACCACTTCTAGCACCTTGCTATTGTAAACTGCTTTTGCAGCATTTTTTCCCCAAGTAAATGGACCGTGATTTCCTATTAAAACCATTTCCACTTCTTGATGTGATAAGTTTTTATTTTTAAAACAGTCTAAAATTTGAATTCCAGTATTATGCTCATAATTACCTTCAATAAGCTCGTCGCTCATTGGTGGTGCACAAGGAATATCTGCTGTTAAATGATCTGCGTGCGTTGTTCCAAAAATTGGAATGTCTTTTTGGGCTTGAGCCCAAGCGCAAGAAAACTTGGCGTGTGTATGTGCAACACCTCCAATATCATCCCAGTTTTTGTATAAATACAAATGTGTTTTAGTGTCTGACGATGGACGCATTGTACCTTCAACAACATTGTTATCGTAATCTAAAATTACAATATCTTCTGGCTTTAAGGTCTCGTAAGGCACTCCACTTGGCTTAATAGCAAACACGCCATTGGCTCTATCTACAGCACTAACATTGCCAAAGGTGTACACCACCAAATCCAATGCATTTAACTGCATATTGGCTTCGTAACATTCTTCTTTAAGTGACTTATACTTGGAACTCATACTTTTTTGTTTTGATGGAATTTTCAATAAATTCTCCTAATACTTTGTAGGCATCCATTAGCTTTTCGTAGGTTTCTACATAATCTGCTTGTGGAAAATATTCTGCTTCAAAATCGCTACCCATTACTTTGCTTGCCTCAATTACATTTTCGTAAATACCAGCAGCAACTGCAGCATAAATAGCAGCACCTAGTGCAGGCGCCTGGTCAGATTCTGCCACTTTAATCGGCATATTTAAGGTGTTTGCCAAGGTTTGCATTATAAAAGGCGACTTACGAGCCACACCACCAATACCAATAACAGTATCAATCTCAACACCTTCATCTTGAAAACGGTCTACAATCATTTTTGCACCAAAGCAAATCGCGTTGACCAAAGCCTTGAAAATATGTGGTGCTTTTGTACCCAATGAAATACCCGAAATTGCAGCCTTCAATTCTTGATTGGCATCTGGTGTACGTCTGCCATTAACCCAATCTAAAGCGATTGGAACAGCTTCAGTTACTGGAATTTTTTCAGCTTGGGCTGCTAATGTTCTTATGAATTTAGATTCAACTTCTTCCTTGAGTTGCTTTTTAATATCGTCTGAAAGTAAATTGGAAGTCATTACCAAATTATCAATTGGCCAATCCAATACACTTTTAAACCAAGCCAACACATCTCCAAAAGCTGATTGACCCGCTTCTAGACCAATCATTCCGGGAATTACAGAACCGTCTACCTGGCCACAAATACCTTTTACACAATTAGCACCTATAACTTCTTCTTCAGCAACCATAATGTCGCACGTTGAAGTTCCCATTACACGAACCAAAGCGTTCTTGTCAACTTTAGCGCCAACAGCACCTGAATGTGCATCAAAAGTACCGACAGCAATGACAGTTTTGGTAGTTAAGCCTAATTTGTTTGCCCATTCTTCATTGAGATGACCTGCAACTTCATCTGAAGTATAGGTGTCATCGTATAAATTTCCTCGTAATTCAGCTAAATAAGGATGTAATTGTGAAAGGAATTCTTCTGCAGGTAAACCATTCCAGCTTTTATGCCACATTGCCTTATGACCTGCTGCACAACGGCTACGCTTAAAGGTTTTTAAATCTTTATCATCCGCCAGCAAATAAGTCATATAATCACAATGTTCCATCCAAGTATAGGCAGCTTCTCTTACTGCGTTATCTTGTCTTGCAATGTGTAAAATCTTTGCCCAAAACCATTCCGAAGAATAAATGCCGCCTTCAAACCTGGTATAATCTTCTCCTCCCCAACTTCTAGCTAATTCATTAATTTCATTGGCTTCCTTTACCGAAGTATGGTCTTTCCAAAGCACCATCAAAGCATTTGGATTGTCTTCAAAACCATCTACCAATGCCAATGGCACGCCATCTTTATTTAAAGGTAAAGGCGAAGAACCTGTGGTGTCAATACAAATACTCACAACAGACTCTGGCGATACACCACTTTGTGAGATCACTGATGTTATGGTATGCTCTAATCCTTCAATGTGGTCTAAAGGATGCTGTCTGAACTGATTGATACTGGCATTGCAATATTTCTGCTCTTTCCATCTAGGATACCAAAATACTTCGGATGCCAATTCAGCTCCATTATGTGTATCTATTAAAACCGCTCTAACAGAATCTGAACCATAGTCTAGACCTATAACATATGTTTTCATAAATATTAATCTTTTGTAATAGGCAACCAAACTTTCATTTTTCCTACACCACGGTTTGACCATGCATAATAGGGAATAGCTTTAAATTTTTGGTTTGAAATGGTATTGATACCTTTTAAAATATCTTCATTTTGAACCTTGAATTCTTCATTTTCTGAGATGGAAATCTCATTAAAACTTAGATTATCAATTTCTTCTACTGCGTACACCAGTGGTCCATATTCCAGAGACCGTTTCCCTTTGTCTTCTTCTACTTTATCATTAGCTTTTACTATTCTTACTTCCATAGGAAAGTAGATTTCCACACTATCACTGTTGCTCCATTCTCTTGTTACTTCAAAATAACCATTGTTTATTTTGGCATCTACTTTGTTGCCGTTAATAATCAATTCTGGTTGGTTGTCCATTTTGTTTACGTAGGCATATAAGTCGCTAGGTGTTACTTTATTTCTACTCCATCCTGGAATTCTAAATTTTATCGTGGTTTCCGATTTTGCATCAACTGTCATTTTAACCGTTCCGTCCCAAGGATAAGATGTTTGTTGCGTCACTTTTATTTCTTTATCATCATTTAGATTGATAGTGGCTGTGTTTGATGCATATAAATTAACGTAAACCGTATTGTTTCCTTTTGAATACATAAGTCCTGGAATAGACGGAACAAATCGAATAACATTTGTAGGACAACAAGAGCAATCAAACCAAGCTTGACGCGTACAAGAGCCACGATTAAACTTATATTCTCCATCCGATTCCAGCGCATTTGGATAGAAGAAGTTAATGCCATCTAAGGATAAACCAGAAATTAATCCATTGTAGAGCGTACGCTCAATTACATCAAAATATTTTGTGTCTCCATACAGGTTATGCAACTTATGATTCCAGTACACACTACCAATAGCCGCACACGTTTCACTATAAGCAGTAAGATTTGGTAACTCATAGTTTTCTCCGAAGCTTTCTCCATCGTGTCTTGCTCCCAGCCCTCCCGTAATGTACATTTTTTTTGATACCATATTATCCCAAAGGTCATTAACAGCAGCCTCATACGAACTGTCGTCCTGAAGTGCAGCAATATCTGTCATAGCCGCATACATATAAACTGCCCTTACAGCATGACCAACAACCTCATCTTGCTGTACAACAGGTATATGGTCTTGGGAATAAGAACCAAATAATTCGTGGTTTTCAGAATTACCTCTATTATCCAAAAAATACTTAGCAAGTTTAATATAGTCTTCTTTTCCTGTTATTTGATAAAGTTTTATTAAGCCTGTCTCTATGATCTGATGTCCAGGTACAGTATGTATTTTTCCTTCTTCACTCCCAAATGTCTCAACCATTAAATCTGCGTTCTTTAAAGCAATATTTAAAAAATTCTTTTTACCAGTTGCCTTAAAATGAATAGCAGCTGCTTCATAAAGATGGCCAGCATTATACAGCTCGTGACTTGCTGCCAAGGACTCCCATCGTTTGCCTTCTTTGACCTCAACCCATGGTGCTGGTGGTTTAGCAGGATTGATGGTTCTCCAAGTTGTTAAATAGCCGTCTTTTTCTTGACCAACCTTTATAATATCTATTAATGAATCTAGAACTTTTTCTAACGTAGCATTTTTTGCGCTAATCAAAGAATTTGATGCACCTTCTATAATCTTATATACATCTGTGTCGTCAAAGGGCATTTCGCCTTTTACTTCGCCTTCTCTATCTCCTCCCGCAACTAAGAAATTATCTAGCCTACCTTCTTCTTCACATTTAGCAATAGCGTATTCTATGGTTTTTTCCTGTACCCGCTTTATAATCGGCAACCAAAACTCGTCGGATAATTTTACGTGTTGTATATCCACGGGTTCTATTGTATAACCTTTTTCAGTTTTATATTTTTCTTTTTGACCGTCAACTTTTGGTTCTTGTTTACAATTGAAACAAATAAAGACAAGACTGAAAAAGATGCTTATTTTGAGTTTTTTGAAAATCATCATTCCATTTACTAATTAGCCTCAAAAACAACCACAGAAAATGCAGGAATATCTAACGTTATTTGATTCTTTTTAGATTTATAATCTTTGAATTCTTTTGGTGAAATTTTATTGGGATTCTCAAATGTATTATAATCTTGAATCTTTTCTGAAGACAGTATTGTAGCGGATCTTGGCTTTAAGTTGTCCACATTTATGGTAACTTCATAATCCTTTTTAATATCAATATTTACCAAGGAAATATATGTTCTACCATTGTTGTCTTTTGATGCTGAGACAGAAATAGCAGGAACGTTTCCATAATCTGGATTGTTTTCAATCTTAGTTGGCAATAAAAGTGCATCTTGATGTACCTTATACATATTCATTACATGATACGTTGGAGTCAATATCATTTTTTCGCCTTCGGTTAAAATTACTGCCTGAAGAACATTTACCGTTTGAGCCAAGTTAGCCATATGAACGCGGTCTGCATGATTATTGAAAATATTAAGTGTTAAACCTGCAATCATAGCATCGCGCATGGTGTTTTGCTGATATAAAAACGCATTATTTGTGTTTGGCATTACATTGTACCAACCTCCCCATTCATCAACTATAAGGCCTACTTTTTTTTCAGGATCGTATTTATCCATAACCTCACTGTTCTTTGTTATGAATTCTTCCATAAACCAAGCACGCTGCATAGTTTTAAAGTATTCCTCTTCTGTGAAATCAAATGAAGAGCCTTTATTTTCCCAATTAAAAACAGAATAATGATGAACGGATAAACCTTCAATTGATTTCAGCGGAATGTTCTTCATAACTGTTTCCGTCCAGTCATAATCGTCCCAGCCTGGACCTACCGCAATTCGGTATAACCCTTCTGTATTGGAATAGCTAGTCATCGCCCTGGCGTACCGCTTGTAAAGATTGGAATAGTAATCTGCAGTCATATCTCCACCACAATCCCAAGACTCGTTTCCAATGCCCCAATATTTTACGTTCCAAGGTTTGGCTCTACCATTTTCAGCCCTTAAATCCGTTAAGTTGCTAGAACCGTTTGCATTGTTAACATACTGCTCCCATTCCACAGCTTCTTCTATTGTACCAGAATTCATGTTAACAGCTAAATAGGGCTCGGCTCCGATTTGCTCACATAAATTCAAGAATTCATGAGTACCAAAACCATTATCTTCTCTTACATTGCCCCAAGAATAATTTTCTATGTGCTTACGTTGGTCTTTGGGCCCAATAGCATCCTTCCAATGGTAGGTGTCTGCGAAGCAACCACCTGGCCATCTCAGGTTTGGGATTTGAAGTTCTTTTAGCGCTTCAATAATATCGTTTCTAACGCCACTTGTGTTTGGTATCTTGCTATCATCGCCAACGTAAAGACCTCCATAAATACATCTACCGAGATGTTCGGCAAAGTGGCCATAAATATGTTTACTAATTGTATCTGTGGGTTGTTCCGAGTCAATTTCTACAATGATATTTTGACTAAAAGCAGATGCCAAAATCAAAGAAAACAGTATTGAGAATGTACTTTTCATTTTACAAGTGTATTTTTTACATTTAGTAAATATAAACAAAAAATGAATATCTTTATAAAAATTTAAACTATTGAACGCCTATAATCCACAAGACAAAGTTCTACTAGCTGTAGACTGCATTATTTTTGGTTTTGACAACGAAGATTTAAAAGTACTTTTTGTAAAAAGAGATTTTGAACCGGAAAAGGGTAATTGGTCCTTAATTGGTGGTTTTCTAAAAAAGGAGGAGACTTTAAATGATGCCGCTAATCGTATTCTCCATAATTTAACTGGAGTAAATGATATCTATATGGAACAATTTTATACATGGAGTAATATTGACCGTGACCCAGTAGAAAGAACAATCTCAACATCATACTATGCCATTATAAACATTCAGGAGTACAATGAAAAACTCACTGAACACCATAATGCAAAGTGGTTTAGCTTAACTGAAGCACCACACTTGATTTTTGATCATAATGAAATGTTGGCCAAGGCTACTAGACGTTTACGCCGAAGAACATCAATCAGCCCAATTGGTTTTGGACTATTGCCTGAAAAGTTCACGATGCGTCAGCTTCAAAAGCTATATGAATCTATTTTAGACAAGAAATTGGATAAAAGAAACTTTGTTAATAAAATAAAGTCAATGGATATATTAATAAAGTTAAATGAAAAAGATATGACCTCTTCTACCAAGGGATCATATCTCTATATTTTCGATCAGGAAAAGTATGATGCAAAACAGACTAATGATTTCTATCTGAAATTATAGTCCATTAATTAACACCTTTATTGATTTCCTTTTTTGTAATCTTCTAAAAACTTAGCCAGACCATTATCGGTTAAAGGGTGTTTTAGTAGCCCTTCGATAGAACTTAAAGGTCCCGTCATAACATCCGCTCCAAGTTTTGCACAATCAATAACATGCATTGTATGACGTACTGACGCTGCTAATATTTCTGTACCAAAACTATAATTATCATAAATATGTCTTATTTCTGCAATAAGATTTAACCCATCTGTAGAAATATCATCTAACCTACCAATAAAAGGACTTACATAGGTTGCACCAGCCTTAGCAGCTAATAATGCTTGACCTGGAGAAAACACCAAAGTCACATTGGTTCTTATGCCTTTATCGCTAAAATATTTACATGCTTTAACACCATCTTTTATCATTGGCAATTTTACCACAATCTGCTCATGTAACTCGGCTAATGCTTCACCTTCTTTTACCATGCCCTCAAAATCTGTTGAAATGACCTCTGCACTAACATCACCATCTACAATATTACAGATATCCACATAGTGTTTCATTATATTATCATGGCCTGTAATACCTTCCTTTGCCATTAAAGACGGGTTTGTGGTTACACCATCTAAAATTCCCATATCCTGAGCTTCTCTTATCTGCCCTAAATTTGCTGTATCTATAAAAAACTTCATTCTTTTATTTATTTAATAGTTCTTTTACTTGATTGAAAACATTTTCTCCCGTAAACCCAAACTTATTATCTAACACACTCGCAGGTGCTGAATACCCAAAGTGATCTAACCCAAATATTTTACCGTTTCTTCCTACTAATCCTTCCAGATTAACAGGTAATCCGGCTGTTAAACCAAAAGAAATTACATCAGATGGAATGACTTCTTCTTGATAAGATTTTGATTGTTGCCTAAACAATCCTTCCGACGGCACAGAGACTACTTTTGATTTTATACTTAGTTTTTCTTCTAAAAGTTTAGCACCTTCCATCAACGTCGAAACTTCAGAGCCATTTGCTATTAAAACCACATCCGGATTCTCAGCATCTTTAACCACATAACCACCTTTTGATGTATGTGATGCATCTTTATATCTAGATTCGCCGTTTGTTGGTAAATCTTTTATTCCTTGTCTAGAAAGTATTAAACCTGTTGGTGTGTTTTTGTTTTCCAAAGCTAATTTCCATGATGCTACGGTTTCAGCAGAATCAGCTGGTCTTAAAGCTAAGAAGCTTGAGTGTCCGCTATGGTTTTTAAGCTTTTCTAACAACCTTATCTGAGCTTCTTGTTCTACAGGTTGGTGTGTTGGTCCATCTTCACCAACTCTAAATGCGTCATGAGTCCAAACATATTTAACAGGTAATTCCTGAATAGCACTCAGACGTATAGCTGGCTTCATATAATCCGAAAACACGAAGAATGTTGCCACCACAGGAATTACACCTCCATGTAAAGCCATTCCGTTTGCCATTGCGGCCATAGTTAATTCTGCTACACCTGATTGTAAAAATGCACCAGAAAAATCTCCTTTTTGTAAAGATTTAGTATGCTTTAGGAATCCATCCGTTTTATCACTATTAGATAAATCTGCAGAAGAGACAATCATGTTTTCAACATGTTGTGCTAAATAACCTAATACTGCAGAAGATGCTGCTCGTGTTGCTAAACCTTCTTTGTATTCAATAGATTCAAAATCTAATTTTGGTAAATTATCTGAAAAGAAACTGTCTAATTTCTTAGCTAAGTCTGGATGAGAATTTTTCCAATCTTCAATTTCCTTCTTTTTTGCTGCAGCCTTCTCTTTTTTATCTTCTATGAGTTCTGAATAGAATTTCTCTACGTCCTCATATTTGGCAAAAGAATCTTCAACATTTGCTCCTAAATTTTTTAAAGTAGCTTCATAATCAGCTCCAGTATCTCCAATTGGTTTTCCGTGCAATTCACAGTGTCCTTCATAACTTTCACCATTAGCAGTAACACAACCTTTCCCCATTATCGTTTTACCTATGATTAAAGTCGGTCTCTCTTCTTCTTCATTGGCTTGCTTTAAAGCACTTCTAATTTCATCATGGTTATGAGCATCTATTGTAATAACATTCCATCCCCAAGCCTCATACTTCATAGCTGTATCTTCACTAGTTACCTCATCTGTCATCGTAGATAATTGCACATCATTAGCATCGTAGAACATTATAAAATTGTTTAAACCTAAATGACCTGCAATTCTTCCGGCACCTTGCGAAATTTCTTCTTGAATACCTCCATCCGAAATAAATCCATATATCTTATGATTCATCCAATCTCCAAAACGAGCACTTAGAAACTTTGCCGCAATTGCAGCTCCAACACCCATTACATGACCTTGACCTAAGGGTCCAGATGTGTTTTCTACACCTCGTTTTACATCAACTTCTGGATGTCCTGGAGTTACCGAATTCCATTGTCTGAAATTTTTGATATCATCTTTTGAATAATTATTAAACAAATAATATTGAGCATAAAGCAACGTAGAAAGGTGACCTGCATCCATAAAGAAACGATCTCTAAATTCCCATGACATATCCGATGGATCAAAATTTAAAAACTCAGAGTAAAGAATATGCATAAAGTCTGCACCACCCATTGGTCCTCCTGGATGCCCAGAATTTGCTTTTTCTACCATTGAGATACATAAAGCCCTTATATTATTTACTGCTAACTGGTCTATTTTTTTGTTCATATCAAATGAGTTTTTGTATTTATAATTAAAGTAACGATGAAAACATTTAAACTACACCTATAAGTGTTATTCATACACTTACAAATGTAAATAAATATTACTCACAAAGCTAAAATGTTCTTATTTTAATCAAGCACATGTTAAATGGGTTTGATTTTGTTGAAGAGTGTTTTTAAATATTTAAGCTGAATTTTAATTTGAGAGAAAGATAATACTTAATTCTAATATGAAATAGCCCGACTTAGTGAATTTTGCAATTTTGGATTTCTTAAAACATCAAAAAAAATGACAAATTCCATAAATGATCTGTAGAGTACTTCTCAGAAAAAGAAAATATAAACGAAGATGAAAAACTGATTAAACTAACTAATCTTTGCGTAAAAGCAGATCATTTTATAGCAACTTCCACAACACCAAACTAATTGCCTAAATGTAAAAAGCGGAGAACCTATCTTTTACGATTAATTCTCCGCTGTAGTGACCACGGCAGGATTCAAACCTGCAACCTTCTGAGCCGTAATCAGATGCGCTATTCAGTTGCGCCACGTGGCCTATTAAAGGGCTGCAAATATATAACTTTTATTAAAAAATCACCAAACTATTTATTTGAAAATCTAAATGATTATTTTTGAAACATGATTTCAAAAGACATTTTAGAACCGTTTTCATATTTGTTTGATGAAGAAATTCTCAAGAACATATCTCAAGTCGCAGATATCAAAACCTTCAAAAAGAACGATATCATTATTGATATTGGTCAAGAACTGAAATATGTCCCACTTTTAATAAAAGGTAACATTAAAGTATTAAGGGAAGACAATGAAGGTAGTGAATTATTACTTTATGTTCTAGAATCTGGCGATACTTGTGCCATGTCTTTAACATGCTGTATGGCTAAATCTGTGAGTAAGATAAGAGCTATTGCAGATGAGGATACTACTGTTATTATGATACCAATAGATGCGATGAGAAGTTGGTTTGACACCAACGATAGCTGGAGAAGTTTTATTTTACAGAGTTATCAAATACGTTTTGATGAAATGCTAGAAACTATAGACACATTGGCATTTATGAAAATGGATGAAAGACTTTTTAAATATTTAACAGACAAGGTAAAACTTTCTGCTTCTACAGATTTAGAAATTACGCATCAGGAAATAGCAGAAGATTTGCATACCTCTAGAGTTGTAGTTTCAAGATTATTGAAACAGCTTGAAAAACAAGAACGGATAACTCTTGGAAGAAATAAAATTCATGTTATAGATTTTTAATCTATTCAAAAAAATCCCTTAATTATATAAATTTTAAAATTAAATGGAATTAATTAAAGAACCTTGGCCATGGTATGTCTCTGGTCCATGCATAGCTATTACGATGTTTTTACTACTTTATTTTGGCAGAACTTTTGGCATGTCTTCTAATTTAAGAACCATGTGTTCTATTGGTGGAGCTGGAAAATATTCTGAATTTTTTAGGTTTGATTGGAAAAGCCATAGATGGAATCTCATTGTAGTTTTAGGTGCTGTTACAGGTGGATTTATTGCGCATTTTTTTCTTTCAAACCCTATAGATATGAATCTCAGTGCTGAGACTGTTAAAGATCTAAATGAGCTTGGTTTTAAAAATGCAGGAAACAGTCTTTTACCTCCGGAATTGTTTGCTTGGGAAAATGTGTTAACTCTTAAAGGTATTGCCATACTAATTGTTGGAGGCTTCTTAGTTGGCTTTGGTACACGCTACGCTGGCGGTTGCACCTCAGGACATGCTATTACAGGTTTAAGCAGCTTACAACTACCATCCTTAGTTGCCGTTATTGGTTTTTTTATTGGTGGTCTAATCATGATTCATTTAATCTTCCCTATACTATTTTAAGATGAAGAATTTTTTAAAGTTTTTTTTAGTTGGAATATTCTTCGGAATTGTATTAGTTAAGTCTGAGGCCGTTTCTTGGTATCGCATTTATGAAATGTTTAAGTTTCAATCCTTCCACATGTACGGTATTATTGGCACTGCTGTTTTTACAGGTATTATTTTATTGTTAATTGCAAAAAAGAAACACCTTAAAACTACCCAAGGCACCTATTTGCGAGTTCCTTTAAAAGACAAAGGACTTATTAGATACATAGCTGGTGGAAGTATTTTTGGACTAGGTTGGGCACTTTGCGGAGCTTGCCCAGGACCAATGTATATTTTGGTAGGAACAGGTGTTTTTTCTATACTAATTGTAATAGCTGCCGCACTAGTGGGCACATTTGTATACGGACTTTTAAAGCGTAAGCTTCTGCATTAGTCTGCGACCTATGTAACAAATAGTACATTAAGATTTTTTTGCTTTTATAATTTAGCGTAAATTTATAAGAGTAAGAAGGTTTTTCACAGACTTCACTTCTGTTTAAATAAAAAATTACAACTAATGAAAATTGAACAATTATATACAGGATGTTTGGCTCAAGGTGCCTATTATATTGAATCTAAAGGAGAAGTTGCCATCATAGATCCATTAAGAGAAACCCAACAATATATAGATAAGGCAAAGTCTAATAATGCCAAAATTAAGTATGTTTTAGAAACGCATTTNCANGCNGATTTTGTTTCAGGCCATGTAGATTTGGCTGAAAANACAGGTGCNACTATNGTTTTTGGNCCNGGNGCNCAAACNGAATACAACATTCATTCTGCTACTGATGGNGAAGAACTTAAACTTGGTGAGCTTACTATAAAAGTATTACACACNCCAGGTCACACANTAGAGTCNGTAACGTATTTNCTNAAAGANAAANANGGNAANGACNATGCTATNTTTTCTGGAGACACCCTTTTTCTAGGTGATGTNGGCNGNCCAGATTTAGCNATAAAATCNGATCTTACAGAACGNGANTTAGCTGGTATGTTATANGATTCATTNAGANAAAAAATNATGCCTTTGGCTGATGATGTTNTNGTNTATCCTGCTCATGGNGCTGGNTCTGCNTGTGGTAAAAATNTAAGNAAAGAAACNGTNGGTGTTTTAGGCGANCAAAAGAAAACAAACTATGCNTTNCGNGCAGATATGACNANNGAAGANTTTATNNANGAAGTNCTTNATGGTATTGCNCCACCTCCNCAATATTTTGCTAAGAATGCCATGATGAATAAAATGGGCTATAANGCNTTTGATGACATTCTNAAAACNGGNAANAANCCTTTAACNCCAGAAGAATTTGAAGCATTGGCNAATCATGANTCTGCNNTNGTTTTAGATGTNAGANCNCANTCTGANTTTATTAAATCTCATATACCAAACTCNATCTTTATTGGATTAAATGGCCANTTTGCTCCTTGGGTTGGTGCTTTAATCACAGANATAAAACAGCCTATNTTANTAGTTGTNCCAGAAGGAAAATCNGAAGAAGCTGTNACNNGATTATCTCGTGTAGGNTANGANAANACNTTAGGTTATCTTGAAGGTGGTATAGACGCNTGGAAGGCTTCAGGAAAAGAAATNGANTCNTTAGANTCTATCTCTGCTNAAGAATTTGAAAAGAGAGCNAACNCATCAGAATTAAATGTTNTNGATGTACGNAAAGANGGTGAATATAAAAGCATGCATTTAGAAAATGCNCAGCATTTTGCACTAGATTATATNAACAATCAAATGGANCAAATAGANAAGGANAAAACNTATTATGTACATTGTGCAGGTGGNTATCGTTCTGTTATTGCAGCTTCNATNCTAAAAGCAAGAGGTTACCATAATTTGGTAGACATCGCTGGCGGATTTGGNGCTATTAANNAAACAANNTTANCTANNACCGATTTTGTTTGTCCATCAACACTTTAAAACTCTTTTATTATGAAAAAGAACATGGGAAGTTTAGACAAAGGCATTAGAATTGTAATTGCTATTGGCATAGCCTTATTGTATTATTTTAATGTAATTGAAGGTACATTGGCTTATGTTTTAATGGCATTGGCTATTGTTTTCTTACTCACAAGTTTTATTAGTTTCTGTCCGCTTTATTTACCTTTTGGATGGAATACCTGTAAACGCAAATAATTACAAAATGAAGACTACGACTGTACAAGTACAAAATCTTAAATGTGGAGGTTGTGCTAATACTATATTAACGCAATTATCTAAACTAGACGGCATAACTGATGTTTCAGTTAACAATGAAACAGACGAAGTAAGTTTTAATTACAATTCAGAAAAAGAATTTGAAACTGTAAAAACAAAACTTTCAGACCTTGGTTACCCAATTGTTGGCGAGCAAAACTCACTTCCTAAAAAGGCTAAATCTTTTGTGAGTTGCGCGGTTGGAAGAATTACAAAATAAAAAAATCCCTCGATTGAGGGATTTCTTTTTATACTATTTCTGCACTAAGTCCTGCTTGTAAAAGCTTGGAACATCGTGGCTTTAAATCTTCGTAAGCACCTGTTTTTACAGTACACTTTCCTTTATAATGTACGATAATAGAACATTGTTCTGCTTGTTCTGGTGTGTGATCGCATGCGTAGATTAGTGTATCTATTACATGATCAAAGGTATTCACATCATCATTAAATAAAACAATCTCATTTTGTTTCAGTACTTCTTCTTCGAGGAGTAATTCTTCAGATAATTTTTCTTTCGTCATAACTACAAACGGATTTGAGGATTTCTCGTTTTAATTACACTAATTTATGAATTTTAACGATACCCAATCACCTCTTTTTAGTGTT
The DNA here is from genome assembly GCA_002722255.1 of Winogradskyella sp. Lineage (GTDB taxonomy): Bacteria > Bacteroidota > Bacteroidia > Flavobacteriales > Flavobacteriaceae > Winogradskyella > Winogradskyella poriferorum. The sequence goes on from PBLD01000011.1 coordinate 56,451, forward strand.
TCTTTCAATTTTAACATGTGTTTATTACATAGATCTTCAAGCATTGTAATGTCTTCTTCGTAAAAACCACTCAGATACAACTCTCCATTAGCATTCAAACACTTAGCATAACTTGGTATATCTGCTAATAGAATATTTCTGTTAATATTAGCTATAATTGTGTCATAGGATTTACCTTCAAGTAATCCTACATCGCCTTCGTATACCGAAATATGTTCGCAGTCATTTCGTTCTACATTCTCTAAACTATTGAGGTAACACCAATTATCTATATCTATAGCATCTAGTTTTGTAGCTCCTACTTTTTCTGCTAAAATGGCTAAAACACCTGTACCACAGCCCATATCCAAAACTGATTTATTTTTAAAATCATTTTTTAAAATATGCTGAATCATCATGTGTGTGGTTTCATGATGACCTGTACCAAAACTCATTTTTGGCTCTATAATGAGGTCGAATTTTGTATCTGGTTTATCATGAAATGGAGCGCGTACAGTTACCAAATCGTCTACAATTATTGGATTGAAATTCTTTTCCCATTCAGAATTCCAATTGGTTTGTTCTATTTCATTAAACTCATAGGTGATCTTAAATTCTTCTGAGTTGAGAATCTCAATTTCATCTAAAATAAATGCATTCCAATCGTCTTTTTGAATGTAAGCAGTAACACCTTCTGAATCTTCTACAAAACTTTCAAAACCAGCATAACCTAGCTCAGCAATTAATATTTCAGTAGCAGGTTGAAGCGGCTCTACCTTGAACTCGTAGCCTATGTATATTGGGTTTGTCATTTAAAACGCATTCACAATTGCAAAGAAATCTTCAGCCTTAAGCGAAGCACCACCAATAAGACCACCATCTACATCTGGTTTAGAAAAAATTTCTTGAGCGTTATTTGGCTTTACACTTCCTCCATATAATATAGATACTGAATCTGCAACTTCAGCACCGTATTTTGCTGCTAAAGTTTTTCTGATAAATGCATGCATATCTTGTGCTTGTTCTGGTGTTGCTGTCTCACCTGTACCAATTGCCCAAACTGGCTCGTATGCTAAAACAATATGCTTAAAAGCATCTGCTTCTAAATGGAATAATGCGTTTTTAATTTGATTTTCTACAACAGTTTCTTCTTTCCCTGACTTACGATCTGCTAATTCTTCGCCAAAACAAAAAATAACGCGCATTTCGTTTTCTAATGCTGCATCAACCTTTTTTGCTAAGGTTTCATCGGTTTCATTAAAGTAAGCTCTACGCTCACTATGACCTAATATTACAGTATTTACACCTATACTCTTTAACATTGAAGCACTCACTTCACCTGTATAAGCTCCACTTTCTGCGAAGTGCATATTTTGTGNTATAACTTCTACATCGTAATCTTTAGTGGATTGAAAGGCCTGCCATAGGTTGGTAAATGTTGGCGCTATCATCACCTCTGCATCCGAAGTTTTTACCTGCTTTTTTATCGCATTAATTAAAACTTCAGTTTGCGATAAATCATTATTCATTTTCCAGTTACCAGCAACAATATGTTTTCTCATGATTTTTTTAAAATTGATTCAACTTAATTTGAAGTATACAAAAATAATACTTTAAAGAAGAAAGCCGATTGATAATTGTCAGTTAATTGTTAAGACAACTTTACTCTTGGATCTAGCCAAGCATAAATAATATCAACAAGTATATTGATGGTTATAAAGACAATTGCAATAATTAAAACCGATCCCATTATTACTGGTAAATCTAGAGTATTTAATGCATTAACTATTTCTTTTCCTAAACCATTCCAACCAAAAATATACTCTACAAAAACAGCGCCTGCAAGCATAGAAGCAAACCATCCTGAAATTGCTGTAACCACTGGATTTAATGCATTTTTTACAGCATGGTTTTTTATTACGTTAAACTCGCTCAATCCTTTTGCTCTTGCGGTCCTTATGTAATCTTGACTCATTACATCTAATAGCGAATTACGCATCAACTGAATAACGACAGCCAATGGACGAATACCTAAAACAATGGCAGGAAGTATCAAATTCTTCCATTTTATGGTCATTTTTTCACCAAAATCATCTAATTCGTAAAGGCTTCCTGTCATTTCTAAATTGGTGTATTTGTGCAACACAAAACCAAACAACCACGCAAAAAGAATAGCACTAAAAAAAGATGGTACACTCATACCAAACGTACTTAAAACTTGTATGGTTTTATCGATCCAAGTGTCTCTATATAATGCTGAGATAATTCCGAAGACAATACCAAGAATTATGGCTATTGTAATGGCTGAGACTGCCAAAACAAAGGTGTTTGGAATAGTTTCACCAATAACATCTGTCACTTTTTTTCCCTGCTTAGTGAAGGATTCTCTTAAGTAAGGTGTTTTTACAACCGTTGTAGTATTTCCGATTGCAAATAATCTTGCTGCATTATACTTATTAGTGCTTAAAAACGTATAATCTTCTTTGTTATTAGAGTGAAATGACACTGGAGATAAGTCATTTAAGTAGTACAAAAACTGTGTTCCGATTGGTTTATCAAAACCATATTTTTTCTTAACAGCTTCAACTTGCTCGGCAGATTGATTTTGACCCAACATCATCTTTGCAGGATCACCTGGAAGAATAGTAAATAAAAAGAAAATAACAGTGACTACACCTAGTAAGGTGATGAATGCGTAGAATAGTTTATTTACGAAGTATCTTATCAAATTAAAGCTCTATATCTTCAATATCATTCCAATGTGCTTTATTTACAACTGTTCCTTCTTCCAAAATAACGATACCTGGATTTGCACGGACAATTGTTTTAACCACTTTTTCATCACATAGATAAAAATCAAAATTAAGATTGTAATCTTGCTTTACGTTTTGTTTTTCGGTATCACCAGAAGAGGTTAAACCAATTACAGTATATCCTTTTTTAATAGCTTGGTCTGTAAAGGCTTTTAATTTAGCAACTCCATCTGACTCGGCAGTTGTTATATTGTACATTGCAACCATTACCAGCTTATCTTTTTCCATAAAATAAGTCGTTAGATTTTCATCTTCAGACTCAATGGAAAAATCTTGAATTGGCGGCACATAACCTTCATCTATTGTCTTTGTTTCAACACCTACATAATCTCCTTCTACTTCTGGATAACTTCCGTTAGTCACAAACTCCTTTTCTTCACCGTTAACATTGAACGTCCAAGTATATTCTAAGACTGGCTTTGCAGCATTTTCTGGAATTTCCATTTGCTTTGGCAAATTTTTACCAATAGCATAAGCTCTAAAATCGATAGCTGGTAAGTGCATTAATACATGGTACCCAAACCACAAAGACACAATAAAACTGAGTAAGGCAATAACAGTAGTTGGCAATTTGGTAAATAGTGGTTTTATATGCCTTAAACCTGCGACCAAAATCAATATTAATACTAATAAAATAACATCTTTAGTAAAGCTTTCCCACGGTGTTAATTTTAACGCATCACCAAAACAACCACAGTCTTTTACCTTATCGAAATATGCCGAATAAAAGGTCAAAAATGTGAAGAACACAATCATAGCCAACAGGCTATAAACGGTAAACTTTGGCTTATATCCGATTAATAAAAATACACCTAAAACAACTTCAAAAACTACAACAAAAACTGAAAGCAATAAGGCATAAGGAATCATAAATTCCATATTTAGTACGTCTGCTCCAAAATATTCTTGCAGTTTATAAGAAAATCCTAATGGATCGTTCAGTTTAATAAATCCAGAGATTATAAATAAAACTCCAACAAATATTCGACTTAAGTGTGTGATGTATTTCATATGTTCTGTCATTCCTGCTTTTCAAGTACAGTCAAGATAAACTATATCAGGAATTCGTTTTTAATTATTAAGGCTTCGACTGCGCTCAGCCTGACACTCATTTATTTATTCCCCTTCGCCAAGATGAATCATTGCAAAAACAGCATAATTTATCATGTCTTGATAATTAGCATCTATACCTTCGCTTACAATGGTTTTACCTGCGTTGTCTTCAATCTGCTTTACGCGCAATAGTTTTTGTAAAATTAAATCGGTTAACGAGCTTACACGCATATCTCTCCAAGCTTCACCATAATCGTGATTTTTGTTCATCATTAATTCTTTGGTGAGTGCTACTTTTTCGTCATAAAGTTTTGTAGCCTCTTCTGTATTCATGTCTGGCTGCTCCACAACACCTTTTTCTAACTGAATTAATGCCATAACACAATAGTTTATAATACCAATAAACTCGCTTACTTCTCCTTCATCTACTTTTCTAACATCGTTTTCTTGTAAACCTCTAATACGTTGCGCTTTTATAAAAATCTGATCGGTAAGCGATGGCAATCTTAATATTCTCCATGCACTTCCGTAATCACTCATTTTATTTACAAAAAGTGTTCTGCACTTTTCTATAACAGCATCGTATTGTTTTGATGTATCTTGCATATAATTCCGTAAAAATTTCTGTAAATTTCGCTTATTTAGTTTAAAGTTCAAAGTTCTGTATCCATTCATTTATTTCGGACTTAAAAGTTTATGAATATGTTAACTTTGGCTTTTTTAAAATGAAATTTTACAACTCTAGCATGACCATAAACTGCAAAGGCCAACTTATTGACATCTCTACTCCCAAGGTAATGGGAATCCTTAACGTAACACCAGATTCCTTCTATGATGGTGGACAATACAAAGATGAATCTTCCATTTTAAAACAGGTTGAAACGATACTTAACGAAGGTGCTACTTTTATAGATATTGGTGGTTACAGTTCGCGTCCTGGAGCAGATTATGTAAGTGAAGCTGAAGAATTAAGTCGTGTGGTGCCTGTTGTAGAAATTATTCTGAAACATAATCCTGAAACCCTAATTTCTATTGACACGTTTAGAAGTGAAGTTGCAAAAAAAAGTATTGAAGCTGGCGCGGCAATTATTAATGATATTTCGGCTGGTCATTTAGATAAAAACATGATTGCAACCGTTGGACAACTTGGTGTGCCTTACATAATGATGCACATGAAAGGCAATCCCAAAACCATGCATCAACAAACCGATTATGACGATTTAATTAAAGACATTAACAGCTATTTTGCCGAACGTATTGCAAAAGCGCATGCTGCAAAAATCAACGATATTATTATAGATCCTGGTTTTGGTTTTGCTAAAACAACAGAACAAAATTACGAGCTCCTCAACAATATGGAGTTATTGCAAATTGTGGACAAACCCATTTTAGCAGGTGTTTCTAGAAAATCTATGATTTACAAAACATTAAATACAACTTCTGAAAATGCACTTAATGGCACAACTGCTTTGCACATGGTTGCGTTGCAAAAAGGTGCAAAAATCTTACGAGTACACGATGTAAAAGAAGCTATGGAGTGTGTCACTCTATTTAATCAATTAAATCAGAAATAAATGAAAAAGCTTTTATACCTCTTATTGGCAACTGCATTTTTAAGCTGCAACAACGAACGTGTACTACAATTACCAGAAATTGAAAGTGCAGAAATTATTGAAGTTTTAGACGTTTCACCGGCTTACATTTTTTATGATGAAACACAACCTGACTCAACGCTCTTTAATAGAAAAAATCTTATAGGCACTACAAATTGGTTGGTTAATGTAGATAAGCGCTTAACGTTAAAACAAGCTATTCCTCATATTCAATATCTACAAGATAAACGTAAAAAAGCTTCTATGCACAAGAATGAAGCCGCAAAGAATTACTTTACTTGTAATGACAAAAGTATTAAGAGTTTAGGATTTTTTGAATTTACAGATGTGAATTATACAACTGATGTAGAATTAGATGAAAATCAGAATACAGGCAATCATCGGACACTTCTAATTCATTTTTTTAATGATGACAATTTTACATTAAATGAGTTTATGGGCGACGAACAAGTAAAGAGCGATAAAGTTAATCTTAAGCAGCATTTTAACTTTAAGTATTTCTTTCCATATAGTAGAACAAATGAAAAAATTTCAGTCATATTATCATTTGATAAGAAAATGAGTTTTCAGAAATATATATCGATTAGAGAAAAAATGAATTACTTCATAAACCGAAAAAATGTAATTGTGAATGAAGAATTCATTTATTAACATAAATTATTAAATTAGCAAAAAGCACTAACCTTGGAAAACCTTCAACTTTGGGAATTTAGATTTATAGACTTTGTAGATGTTTTCCTTGTGGCTATTCTACTCTATTACATCTACAAGCTTGTAAAAGGTACTGTGGCTATCAATATTTTTATTGGTATTCTTATTATATATTTTGCATGGCGTCTTACAGACTACCTGCAAATGCAAATGCTCTATAGCATTTTTGATGGTTTTATGAAAGTTGGTATTATTGCACTTATTGTAGTTTTTCAACCCGAAATTAGAAAGTTTTTATTGCTTGTAGGTTCAACCAACATTGGTGGTAAAAAGGGGATTTTCAAAAATTTTAAATTCTTAAAAAACGACGACCAAACCTCCACAGATGTCGATGCAATTATAACGGCTTGCAACAAAATGGGTGCTACAAACACTGGAGCATTAATTGTTATTGAACGCAACAACAACCTCGACTTTTTAACTAATACTGGTGATGAGATGAATATTTTAGTCTCTCAACCTATTATTGAAAGTATCTTTTTTAAAAACAGTCCGTTGCACGATGGTGCTATTATTATTGATAAAAATGTGGTAAAAGCCACACGTGTGATTTTACCTGTTAACAACGAAAAACATATACCTGAGCGTTTTGGACTGAGACATAGAGCTGCGATTGGTATTACCGAAAAAACAGATGCTCTTGCCATTGCTGTGAGTGAAGAAACAGGGCAAATATCCTATATTAAAAATGGTGAATTTGTGATGTTTAAAGATACTGATGATCTTGTAAAAAAGATTAAAGAAGACTTAAACTAAATGAACTGTAAAAATTGCAATAACGCCTTAAAGGACACTCAGAAGTATTGTGATGAATGCGGAGCAAAGATTATACAGAATCGCTTAACACCTCGAGCAATAGCTACACAGGTAAACGAACAGTTTTTATCTATTGATAACAAGTTTTTACAAACATTTATTGATCTTTTTAAAACACCCGAAGATGTAATTACAGGTTATATAAATGGTACACGAAAAAGATATATTGATGTCTTACAATACTTTGCTGTTTCTTTAACTCTGGCTGGCATACAGGTATTTCTAATGACAACATTTTTTAAAGATGCTTTTGAATTTAGCTCTGAAGTATCAGGAAATGCGCAAAATATAGCCAATCAAGAAAGTAATCCTTTTGGAGGTGTTGTTTATGATATGCTTACCAAATATCAAGGATTAGTTTATATTTTAACTGTACCTCTTTCTGCCCTAGGTTCATGGTTGGCTTATTTTATAAATGGAGAACGAAAATACAACTATACAGAGCATCTTATTTTAAATCTCTATTATTCTGCTCAGATAATCATTATCACTGCCGTATTCAGTATTTTATTTTTATTATTCGGTTTAAACTATTTAATTGTTTCAACAATACTTACACTTCCTATCTTCATTTATTTATTTTATGTACTAAAGCGTGTTTTTAAGGAAAACTTTTTAAATACTTTAGCTAAGTTCATTCTTACTATGTTTATATATATGTCTTCATTACTAATTTTGATGATACTAATTGCAGTTGTATTAGCTGTAATTACAACAGTACAAAAATGAAATGTAAAAATTGTCATACTCAACTTAAAGAAACATACAACTACTGCAACAGCTGTGGTGCCAAAGTAATTAGAAAACGTTTAACTTTAAAGCATCTTTTTGAACACCTTAGCGAAACATTTTTTAATTACGATAATAAGTTATTGAGAACGATTATCTCTCTTTTCACAAAACCAGAAGCCGTAATTTGTGATTATGTAGATGGAGTTAGAAAACGCTATATTAATCCGATTAGTTTCTTGGGTTTATCCTTAACACTTGCAGGACTTTCAGTTTTTGTAATCAAAAAATTTTATCTAGAATATTTTGACTTAAAAGCCTGGATGATGAGTCTCGAATTTTTTTCTAATGAATACTCTCAGCGCGCACTTGAAAGCTATTCTACAAGTGATAGCATGGAATATAGTTCCTTTATATTTTCCGCTATAATTCCTGTTTTTGGTATAATTTCTCGTATTGTTTTCTACAACAAAAAATATAATCTTACTGAGCATATTGTAATTTACATATACACGATGTCTTTGTATTCTATAGTAAGTATCCTGATTGGTCAGGCAATTCTGGTTATAGCACCTACTTACTATATTTCATTTATATTTTTAAGCTATCCTGTTATACTTATTTACCATTGTTATGCACTAAAGCGAATTTTTAAACTATCGTTTTCAGAATTAGTATTAAAGACCTTTCTATTTTTAGTAATATTTATATTTGGCTACATTATACTTGCCATAGCTTCTTTTATTATTGGGCTTTTAATTGGTAGCTATGATTTTAGTAACATAAAAGCGAAATGTTAAACTAGATAGCTTCGGCTTTTAAAAACTGTACTTCATAAAGGTTTTTGTAATAACCATCTTTCTTCTTAAGTAAAGATTTGTGTGTTCCCATTTCAACAATCTGTCCTGCATCCATAACAATAATTTTATCTGCTTGCTGAATAGTTGCTAATCTGTGCGCAATAACAATGGATGTTCTACCTTTGGTGATTGTATCTGTAGCATCTTGTATTAATTGCTCTGAATATGAATCTACAGATGAAGTAGCTTCGTCTAAAATTAAAATACTCGGATTAGTAACGTAAGCCCTTAAAAACGAAATCAGTTGACGCTGACCAGACGATAGCATAACACCGCGTTCTTTAACGTTATAGTGATAACCACCTGGCAGACTTGTTATAAAATCGTGTATACCAATAGCTTTTGCTGCAGTGAAAACATCGTCTTCTGTGATATATTCATTATTAAGCGTGATGTTATTGAGAATGGTATCCGCAAACAAAAATACGTCTTGCAATACGACAGCAATTTGGTTACGTAATGAACTTAAGGTCATATCCTTTATGTCTGTACCATCAATTCTAATATGACCCGAATTTATTTCATAAAAACGATTCAATAAATTAATTATGGTAGATTTACCGGCTCCTGTTGCACCTACGATAGCCACTGTTTCTCCAGCCTCTACATTAAAAGAAATACCTTTTAAAACTTCTTCATCTTTTACATATGAGAATCTTACATTATCAAACTCTATCTCACCTTTAAAATGATTGGCTTCAATTGTACCAAAATCATCTATATTAGAGGTTGTATCTAATACTCTAAATACACGATCTGCAGCTACCATTCCCATTTGTAGCGTATTAAATTTGTTGGCAATTTGATACAATGGTCTAAAAAGCATAGGTATAAACATTGTAAATGAAATCAAATCACCCAAGGTTGTAGTTGCTCCTTGGTTTATGGCTGTAAACCCACCAACTAAAATTACCAAAGCCATAGTGAGCGAAGACACAAACTCAGCTACTGGAAAGAAAATAGAATTGTACCAAACGGTTTTTAACCAGCCTTTTTTATGACGTTCGTTTATTTCTTTAAACTTTTTATATTCGGTTGCTTCTCTTGTAAACAATTGCAAAATTTTCATTCCGGTAACACGCTCTTGCACAAAAGAATTAAGGTTAGAGACTTCTGTTCGCACATCTTCAAAAGCACGTTTCATATACTTCTGAAAAATTTTAGTAGCAACAATAATTACAGGCATCGTTGCAAAAACAATCAGACTCAATTTTAAGTTGATAAATGCCATAAAAATTGCCACAACCAACATTTTTAGAATATCACTAAAAATCATGAACAAACCTTGTCCAAAAATATCTGCAATACGCTCCATGTCTGTTACAGCTCTGGTAATAAGGACACCTACAGAAGACTTATCAAAATACGTCATTTTAAACTTTAGAATATGCTTAAAAAGTTTAACACGAATATCTTTCACCACTGACTGACCCAACCAGCTTGCATAATATATAAATAGTAGCTGAGACACAACCTCCAAAACAAGAAGCACAAGCATAATACCCATGTAAAACACAAAACCACCATACTCTTTATTAGCTATTTTAATATCTATGGCATCCTTTAGAATCCTTGGTCTTAACGCACCAAAAACAGCCAAACCAATAACACAAATCAAAGAGATTACAAATACCGTTTTGTAAGGTTTAATGTAATATAATAAACGCTTAAAAAGCGTTGTGTCAAATATTTTCTTTTTATTTTTTTCTGCCATCGTAAGCCAAAATTAGCTCTATAAATGCTTATTAAATTTTAATCGTTTCTGGATATTCAATATTTACCAAATATAACCCATGTGCAGGAACTGAAAATCCTGCCTTGCCTCTATCCTTTGATGCAATTATTTGGTGTAAATCTTCAGATTTTAATTTTCCTAAACCAATGTTTATCATGGTACCAACAACAGCTCTAACCATATTTCGTAAAAAACGATTGGCTTTTATGGTGAACAAAAGTTCATCATCATTTTGAGTCCAGAACGCTTCCATAATATTACAATTATAGGTTTTTACATCTGTATTACTCTTAGAAAAGCATTGAAAGTCTTTATACTCAAATAAAATTTTACAAGCCTTATTCATTGCATCAACATTTAAAGGTAAATGCATTTGATATGAATAATCATAATCAAATACATTTTTTAATGTTGAAACTCTGTAATGATATGTTCTGCTCAAAGCATCAAACCTAGCATGCGCCTCATCTGTAACTTTAAAAATATCATGAATAGCTATATCTTTGGGTAAAAAAGAATTCAACTTATAAGTAAGATCTTTTTCTTTAAAGTCTCCTTCAAAATTGAAATGAGCATACATTTGCGATGCGTGCACACCTGCATCAGTTCTTCCTGCACCAACGATATTGATAGTTTCTTTTAAAATAGTACTTAACGCTTTTTCTATAACTTCTTGTACCGAAATAGCATTTGGCTGATTTTGCCAACCATGATAGGCTTTACCATTGTATGATAACTCTAAAAAATATCTCAAAAGATTGGCTATTTTTGCTTTTTAAGTCACAAAGATACATAGAATCGGTAGTTAAAATCACAATATTATCTTAATGCAAAAGATACTCCTCTTATCAGATACACACAGTTACATTGATGACACTATTATTAAATATGTAAAACAAGCCGATGAAGTATGGCATGCTGGTGATATAGGAGACTTAAAAGTAACCGATGAAATAAAAAAACATAAGCCATTAAAAGCTGTTTATGGTAATATTGATGACACCAAAGCAAGAGCCGAATTTCCTTTAAATCTGCGTTTTAAATGTGAAGAAATTGATGTTTGGATAACACATATTGGTGGTTATCCTCCTAAATATAACGGTCGTGTTAGAGAAGAACTTCAAAATAATCCGCCAGATTTATTTATTTGTGGCCACTCACATATTCTAAAAGTAATTCCAGATAAAAAATTAAACCTACTACACATGAATCCAGGTGCTGTTGGCAAGCATGGATTTCACCATAAAAGAACAATGTTGCGCTTTAATATTGATGGTAAACAAATAAAAGATCTCGAAGTTATAGAATTTGAAAGATAAAAATGAAAAACCCAGACGGCAGCGTCTGGATTTTTCGCACTAATACTACTAAGATTTTAGGTTCTATCGTAATCTATCTACAGATTTTACGAGATCTTCATCCTTCTTAATAGCCTTGTTTGCCAAGACTAAACACACAATAGAAAAAATAGGAAGAAGAATCCCAATACCTTTCTCAGAAACATTCGTCTCTCCAGATATATTTAGAGATTGATATACAAAGATTCCTAGTAAAATAAAGTTTAATATTATATTAACTCGTCCCATTACAAATTGAGACTTTCTATTTTTAAAACTAAAAATCGAAATTAAAGATAATAAAGCCGACCCTAAAAACAAGCCCAAATACAAATAACTATCTGTTGCAAAAACTTTCACGTCTTCAGTGTTAGTCCACAAATGAAACACAAATATTAGTCCTGCAGAAATAACTACAGATATAAATAAATAAAGTGTTTGTATGCGCTGAATCATATCTTCAATTAAAAATTGCTCGGCAAAATTAATAGTTTATTTTTTAAAAAGATAGAAATTGTTTTAAAATAAAATTGTATTATTGCAATAGAATGTGGCAATGTACTGAGTTGCATCATTCTATCTTCCAAATTAATTTCACTTTTTTTCTTTTTATTTCATTTAGAAAACATTGAATTAATAATATCAAATTGTAATACATTATATAACATACGAATGTTTGAAATTTCACAGTTAAAAGCTAAAAAGCTTCCTGAATTACAGGATATAGCTAAACAACTAAATGTACCTAAGTATCGCTCCATGAAAAAGCTAGACTTGGTATATCAAATCTTAGATTATCAGGCTGCAAACCCAGAAGCAGTAAAAGCAAAGGTTGAAACAGACTCTAACCAAAAACCAGAGCAAAAACAAAATAAGCCTCAACAAAAAAGAGCTAGAGTACAGAGAAAACCAAAAGAAACTAACGATCAAAAATCTTTGGAGTTTTCAGATAAAAAAGAGGACGCTAAGCCAAAAGAACAAAAATCGAATAAGTCTAATAACGAAAAGCAAAATCAGCAACGTCAAGACAATAAGTCTAACGATCGTAAAGAAGACAATAGACGTTCTAACAACAACAATCAGAAAAACGATAATAGACAAAACCGAAATAACAATAATAACAATCAGAAAAACAATGGCAACAAGGATAACAGAAACCGTTATCGTGAGCCTGATTTTGAATTTGATGCTATTATTGAAAGTGAGGGTGTCTTAGATATTATGCAAGATGGTTATGGGTTTTTAAGATCTTCTGACTATAACTACTTAACTTCTCCTGATGATATTTATGTATCGCAATCTCAGATAAGATTATTCGGACTTAAAAAAGGGGACACTGTTCTTGGTCATGTAAGACCTCCTAAAGAAGGAGAAAAGTATTTCCCTCTTATTAAGGTAAGTAAAATCAATGGTCAAGATCCTAATGTAGTAAGAGATCGTGTTGCTTTTGAACATTTAACTCCTCTTTTCCCTAAAGAGAAATTTAATATTGCAGAAAAACAAAGCACCATTTCTACAAGAATAATGGATTTGTTTTCTCCAATAGGAAAAGGGCAACGTGGTATGATTGTATCACAACCAAAAACGGGTAAAACTATGTTACTTAAGGATGTGGCTAATGCTATAGCTGCTAATCATCCTGAAGTATATCAAATGATACTACTAATTGATGAAAGACCTGAAGAAGTAACAGACATGCAACGTAATGTACGTGGTGAAGTTATTGCTTCTACTTTTGATAAGGAAGCACACGAACACGTAAAAATTGCAGATATTGTTTTAGAAAAAGCAAAACGATTAGTAGAATGTGGACATGATGTTGTAATCTTATTAGACTCTATTACACGTTTAGCAAGAGCTTATAATACTGTTCAACCTGCTTCTGGTAAAATCTTATCTGGTGGTGTTGATGCAAACGCCTTACACAGACCAAAACGTTTCTTTGGTGCGGCTCGTAATATTGAAAATGGTGGTTCTTTAACAATTATAGCAACAGCATTAACAGAAACAGGATCTAAAATGGATGAAGTTATCTTTGAAGAGTTTAAAGGTACTGGTAATATGGAATTACAATTAGACCGTAAGATTTCTAACCGTCGTATTTTCCCTGCTATAGACCTTACTTCTTCTAGTACAAGACGAGATGATCTATTATTAGACGATAACACGATTCAAAGAATGTGGGTAATGCGTAAATATCTTGCCGATATGAATCCTGTGGAAGCTATGGAATTTATAAATGATCGTTTTAAACAAACTAGAAACAATGAAGAATTCCTAATCTCTATGAATGGATAAGGAGTTAATCACAAAATTATAATAATGTAAAAAGCCTTGAAATAAAACTTCAGGGCTTTTTTATGTTTAAGCATCATATGAATATTATAGAAAATAAAAAAGGCTTTCCAAACCGAAAGCCTTTTAAATATTCTTAGTAGTTTCTGCAATTATAACGCAGCAACATGTTTAGTCAATTGTGATTTTAAATTACCAGCTTTGTTAGTATGAATAATATTCTTTTTAGCTAATTTATCAATCATGCTAATAACAGATGGCAACATTGTTTGTGCTTCTTTAGCATCACTAACTTCACGTAACTTCTTAATAGCATTACGAGTAGTCTTGTGCTGATATCTGTTAAGCACTCTTTTCTTTTCGTTACTTCTAATTCTTTTTAAAGCTGACTTATGATTTGCCATTTTATTTTTTCTTATTAAAAATTGTAGCCCGTAGGGGAATCGAACCCCTCTTACCAGGATGAAAACCTGGCGTCCTAGCCGATAGACGAACGGGCCATTTGGTTATTATCATTCTTTAATGAACCTACAACGTTTCCATTGCGGATGCAAAAATACAACTATTTTTAAATGTTGCAACAACAAATTAATTTTTTTTAAAAAAATTTTAATATGCCTTTGCAAAAAGCACACGTTGATTCGACGGATTACCTGTAAACACACACTTTCCAGCTTCTTTTTTATTATCTAAAGGTATACATCTAATAGTGGCTTTTGTTAACTCCTTTATTTTTTGTTCTGTATCTGCTGTACCATCCCAATGTGCAGAAATAAACCCTGTTTTGGTTTCTAATACCTTTTTAAACTCTTCAAAATCATTAACCTCTGTAATATGAGAATCTCTAAAGTTTAAAGCTCTATTGAATAAGCTCTCTTGTATTTCCTCAAGTAAATCTTCAACAACCACATTAATTCTATCCAAAATTACTGTCTCTTTAGTAAAAGTATCTCTTCGAGCTAATTCTACAGTTTCATTTTCCAAATCTTTAGGTCCAATAGCAATTCTAAGTGGAACGCCTTGTAATTCATGTTGCGCAAATTTAGCACCAGGACGCAACGTATCTCTACCATCAAATTTAACTCTAATATTTAACTCTCTTAGATCACTAGTAATTTGATCTGCTACTTTTTTAATGGCATCAAACTGTTCATCATTCTTATAAATAGGAACAATCACTACTTGGTAAGGTGCTAGATTTGGTGGCAACACCAACCCTTTATCATCACTATGTGTCATTATTAATGCTCCCATCAATCTTGTAGAAACTCCCCAAGATGTTGCCCACACATAATCTTGCTTACCTTCTTTATTGGTAAACTTTACATCAAATGCTTCAGCGAAATTTTGTCCTAAAAAATGTGACGTACCAGCTTGTAAAGCTTTTCCGTCTTGCATTAAAGCTTCAATACAATAAGTGTCTTCAGCACCTGCAAAACGTTCACTCTCTGTTTTTACACCTTGAATAACTGGAATAGCCATAAAATTCTCTGCAAACTGAGCGTACACATTATTCATTTGCACTGTCTCTGCAATTGCCTCTTCTTTTGTGGCGTGTGCAGTATGTCCTTCTTGCCATAAAAACTCAGCTGTTCTTAGAAACAATCGAGTTCTCATTTCCCAGCGCACAACATTAGCCCATTGATTTACTAAAATTGGTAAATCTCTATAACTTTGAATCCATCCTTTATAGGTATTCCAAATGATTGCTTCACTAGTTGGTCTCACGACAAGCTCCTCCTCTAGTTTGGCATTAGGATCTACTCTAAGCTTACCTGGATTATCAGGATCGTTCTGAAGTCTATAATGTGTTACAACAGCACATTCCTTAGCAAAACCTTCTGCATTTTTCTCTTCTGCTTCAAATAAACTTTTTGGAACAAATAAAGGGAAATAAGCATTTTGATGTCCAGTTTCTTTAAACATTCTATCTAATTCTGCCTGCATCCTTTCCCAAATTGCATAACCATAAGGTTTGATAACCATACATCCACGTACGGCAGAATTTTCAGCTAAATCGGCTTTTACAACCAATTCATTATACCATTTTGAATAATCTTCAGCTCTAGTAGTAAGATTTTTACTCATTTTCTGTGTTTTGGCACAAATATTGTGACTATGTTAAATAAAAAAATAGTTGGGCAAAACTAACTATTTTTGCTATGTTCAACAATAAAATATAACAGATATGCAATTTAAAATCATTACTAAGCACAAATTGCCATTTTTTGTTGCACTCGGTTTAATGACCGTGTTAACTTCATGTGGTTCTTTTCAATATGTAGGCTATGATAACGACGGAATTTACTCCTCTGAAGACTATAACACAACAGATGTTGAACAACCTGTAGCTACAACCTCCTCAAATGATTCTGAATACTATAAAAATTATTTTGCTGACACTTCCGCTCAATTAGAAGCGGTTATCGAAGATAATGAGATTTTTACTGATATAGATTCTTATGAAGGTAATTACTTAGAAAAAGCTCAAGATACTATAGAAGAAAGACCTGTTTATGGCGGTTGGGGACAAAATAATGAAAGTATAACTATTAACATTATAGACAATGGTTGGTATGGATGGAATGATCCATGGCTTTGGAACGTTGGTTGGGGTTATGGTTGGAATAACTGGGGTTGGGGACGACCTTGGAGATGGAATTACGGTTGGAATTATGGCTATGGCTGGAACAACTGGGGCTGGAACGCTGGTTGGGGTTATGGCTGGAATAATTGGGGCTGGGGACCTGGATGGGGTTATGGCTGGAACAATTGGGGCTGGAATGGTTACTACAGAGGCAACCGATATGCTTACAATGCAGGAAGAAGAGGTTCAGTAATTAATAATAGCTATTTAAACAGAGCCAGCAGAAGTACATCTGCTTTATCTAGACGAAACAACCCTTCCAGTAGATTATCTCGTAGTGCAACAGGATCTAATGTTGGTAGATCTAACTCTGCTGTACGATCTTCTCGAAATAGTACAATAAGAAACCCATCTACAAGATCTAACACAAGAATTACTAGACCTAGAAGCACTAGTAGATCTTCAGGAACTGTTAGATCAGCCAGAAGCTCAAGATCTTCATCTGGTACTATTAGATCAACCAGAAGTTCGAGGTCTTCAAGTGGCTCTGTTAGGTCTTCCAGAAGTTCTTCTAGATCATCAGGAAGCATGAGATCTTCGGGCAGCTCTAGATCTTCTTCTAGCGGATCTCGATCTGGCGGTAGCAGTAGCAGACGAGGAAGAGGATAATCAGCAATACTTTCTTAAAGCAAAATTCTTTTAAAAAATTAACTTATGAAAAAATTACTTATGCTTTGCATAGGCTTAGCAAGCTCAGCTTATATTTTAGCCCAAGACGTTACTGATGCAGTTAGATACTCTATGGATGAAATTCAAGGAACAGCTCGTTTTAGATCCATGAGTGGTGCTTTTGGCGCATTAGGCGGAGACATGTCTGCCGTAAATATAAATCCGGCTGGATCTGCAATATTTAACAACAGCCATGCTTCTGCTTCTATTGGTGTTTTTAGTAAAAAAGATGACATCAATTACTTCAATGGACTTACAACATCGTCTAATTCAAATTTCGATTTAAATCAACTTGGTGCAACATTTGTTTTTATTAATAGAAATGAAAATTCACCTTGGAAAAAATTTACATTAAGTGCTGCTTATGATAGATCTGCTGACTTTGATGATGATTGGATGGCTAGAGGTATAAATCCAAACAACTCTATTGGAAGTTACTTTTTGGGATATGCTAATGGAGTCGACGGACAAGGCTTAAGGTTAGATGAAATTTCTGCATTTGATGGTGAGAGTTACTCTCAAGCTTATTCTGAAATTGGGTCGTTCTACGGGTACGAAAACCAGCAAGCTTTTTTAGGGTATGAAGGCTATATTATTGATCCGGTTGAAAACACAGATGAAAATACAGCTTATACCTCTAACATCAATGGGACTGATTTTGACCAAGAATACTACTATGCCAGTAGAGGCTACAATGGCAAACTAGCTTTCAACTTTGCCACGAGTTATGAAGACAAAATATTTTTAGGCATAAACCTTAATACGCATTTCATTAATTATGAAAGAAGCACATTTTTGAGTGAAATTAATTCTAACGAAAACTCAACTATAACTAGTGTTGATTTCGAAAACAATCTTTTAACTACCGGAAGTGGTTTTTCTTTCCAATTAGGAGGAATTGCTAAGGTTACCGAAGAATTTAGAGTTGGCTTATCATACAACTCACCTACTTGGTATAGAATATCTGAAGAAACATCTCAATATTTAGCAACAGATAGTCCTGAAGGTAGTGCCATTGTAAACCCTAATGTCATAAATATTTTTCCTGAATATAGATTACAAACACCTTCTAAAGTTACGGGAAGCCTAGCTTATGTCTTTGGAAAGCAAGGTTTACTAAGTTTTGATTATTCTATTAAAGATTATAGTGGCGCTAAATTCAGACCAACTTCCGATATTGTTTTTTCTGCAATAAACAATAGTATTAGCAATGCTTTAGACACAGCAAATTCGTATAGAGTTGGTGGAGAATATAGATACAAACAATTAAGCTTTAGAGGCGGTTATCGCTTTGAAGAAAGTCCTTATAAAAATGATTCATTCTATGGAGATTTAACTGGCTACTCGCTAGGGCTTGGTTATAACTTTGGTAATTTCAATCTAGATATGGCTTTTAGCCAGGCTGAAAGAGATACAAATTATCAACTTTACAATGTTGGGCTTACGGATTCAGTAGAGTTTCAATCAAAATTCACAGATGTTATTTTAACTCTAGGATTTAAAATTTAGTCGTACTTCATAAAAGACTAACACTCTTATAGAATAGGAAAACACTCAATAGCTAACAGCTATTGAGTGTTTTTGTTTATAACAATATTCTTTATTAAATCTATTCGACTGAACACAAAACAAAGTGTATTCAGTTTTAATCTATCTGATAACTCCAAGCTAGACTTTAATCTGCATCCAATCCATTTAAACCCCTAAATCATATCTAAAATGAATCAATACAACCACAAAATATTAAAAACCACAATAACAAGCATTAGTAATAACTAAACATCCATAAACAGATTATTACAACAAAAACTGATGCATATAAAAAAGCCTGAACTTAATGTTCAGGCTTTTTTATATAATTATCTCACACTTATCGTCGAAGTGTGAAGTGAGCTTTGAACTCTTTAATTTGGTTGGTAAGGGGTTCTTCGTATTCTACTGTAAACCAGTAGTCGCTCGATGGCATATTGTTACCGTTGAACGTTCCGTCCCATCCCTGACCTGTCGGGCTGATCTGCTTGAGCAGTTTCCCGTAGCGGTCAAATATATAAATTTTGGCATTACTTCCAATACCTTCTATGTTCCATGTTTCATGGATACCATCTCCATTTGGTGTAAAATACTTCGGATAATCTATTACAAATACCTCTATACTTGTTATTCCACAACCGTTCTTGTCTCTAGCCGTTACCGTATGTAACCCTTGGGATACTCCTGTAAATTGTATTGAACCATCTTCTAATGGCTCTTCCCATGGACCTCCATCCAGACTGTACTCATACTCACTGATTCCTGTGGCTAGTGCTTCTATAACGTTACTATTTCCAAAAACTTGTGTTACTACGTCTGCAATTAACGTTGGTGGTGCACTTTCGATTACGATAGTTTCATCATAGGTCTCACAATAGGTCTCTGTTGATGTGGTCATATCTGTTACCAATACTCCATAGGCTCCTCCTTGGGTTGGCATCATACTTGAACTGGTCTCTGTTGCGATAACCTCTCCATTAAAGGTCCACTCAAAACTGTAATCTGCATCTGATAATCCTGTGTCTAACACTAATGGATCTAAAATTTCCGTGCCATTGGTATCGATACATAAAATGTAACTTTCTGCTAAATCAAAGTTTGGCTTTGGATTAACCTGAAGTGTTAATGGTGCTACCTCATAACAGATAGAGCCATCTTGCTGGTTATCAAATACTCCATCGTTGTTCAGATCTACTGGATCTCCGTTGCCGTCTCCATCTATATCTACAAACTCATACAATCCATCGGCATTGGCATCGATACCGTCTGATAGACCATCTCCATCAACGTCTATTAAATCAAATACTCCGTCTGCATCGGTGTCATAGGTGTCTACTGTACCGTCTGCATCTAAATCTAATCCTGCGGTCAATGCAGTTAAATCTAATGCGATTGGTATAACTGCTAAAGTATTGTTGTCTACTCTTGCGTAAATCACTTGTGGGTTGACCACGTTTTCATAAAGGTCTGGTAATGGGTTTACGTTTAAGTTGGCATCGGCTTCTGTTGCATAGTAAGTCACTATATAGTTTGCCGGATCTTGTCCATCTAATACAAACTCATCTCGTGTTGATAATGTAAACTGCGTACTGTCATCACTTGGATCTCCATTATTCTCTATATCATCATCACAGGCTTCATAAGTTATATCCAACATATCTGGATTGGCCTGTGCGGCTTCATCTACCTGAAGGTTAAATCTCTGTGTACTGATAGAACAACCTGTTTCGTTATCTGTAATTGTTACATAGATCTCTTGTGGATTGCTGATGTTAGTGTACGGACTTACCAGTGCGTTCATCTCTGACTCTGCATCTGCTAGTGTCTCATGATAGCTTACGATATAACGGGTTGGGTCTTGTCCGTTTAAAACTTCGTCGTCCTTTATTGTTAAATCAAAACTATCAAATCCGTCTGTATTTAACTCACATTGTATAAAATCGGTTACTGCCACTACTTCTGGTAATGGATGTACAAATATTGTAAAGTTAACTACAGCATAACAGCCTGTTGCATCATTGGTCACTCTTACATAGATTTCTTGTTCTGGTGTGTCTATATTGGTATACTGCGTTGGGTCTGCTATGGCATTCTCTCCTGCATAGGCATCTTCTGAGCTCTCATGATAGGTTGGCGTTACTCCGTTTTCACCATTTAAAATCAATATTTCGTTCTCCGTTAAATCAAATACTTCTACTCCATCTCCTGTATTGATATCATCACACAGTTCTAAATCTGGTAATTGATCGCTTGGTGTTGGTGTTGGGTTTGGCAACACTCTTATGGTCATCGTTGTTGTGGCTGTACAACCTGTGTCTGTATCGGTGACCACTACATATAGGGTTTGTGGGTTTGCCGCAAGTCCATTTACCGATGTATTGGTATACGCTGTTGGGTCTGGTATTGCATTTGTCTGAGATTGCGCATCTGCACTGGTCTCATAGTATGCTACAGACCAACTGGCATTACCTCCTGTGATTTCTGAGTCTTTTACCGTTAGATCAAATTCTGTGATCTCATCGCCTGGTACTTCATCTAAATCATCACACACTTCTAATGGCGTTGGCTGTACTGGCTCTGGTGGTAATTGTACTATAATTTCAAACGCGCCTGTATCCTGACATCCTGTGGTTGGATTGTACAACCTCACATAAATTGTCTGTGGATTCATCGTGTTGGTATAGTTTCCTACGTTTACTATTGGGTTATCTCCTGTTTCTGCATCATCGTCTGTAACATGATAGGTTAACACCACTTCCGATGGGTCTTGATCTCCTAAGATGTCGTCATTGCGCTCTGTTAGATCAAACGGTGCAAAGCCATCGTTATCGGTATCACAAACCTCTAGTGCTTCTAGATTGGTTGGAACTTCTGGTGCTGACACCACGATTAATTCCAAAGTGTTTTGTGTTAAACTGTAACAGCCTGTGATGGTATTCTCTGATCTTACATAGATCATTTGGCTGCCTGCCACAATATTGGTATACAAACCTGTGATAGCATTGGTCCCTTGCTCTGCTTCTTCTTCGGTCTCATGATAGGTAATAACCACATCTGTCTCACCATTGATGATCTCTACCGTACGGATCTCTAAATCGAACTCTGCAAAACCATCATTGTCATCATCACAAACTTCGATTGGATCTGGATCTTCTTCTGGTGATGGTATTGGGTTTACACGTAAGGTTAACGTTATGGTACTGTAACAACCTGTCACATCATTCTCTGCTCTTACATAGATTGTCTGAGCATTCATCGTATTGACATATGGACTTGATATTGGGTTTTCTGCGTTATTTGCATCGTCCTCTGTCTCGTAATAGGTTAGGCTAATTCCGTTCTGACCGTTCAGGATCTCTTCATTAGCGTCTTCTAACATGAAGGCTTCTTGCTCATCTCCTGGGTTGTTGACATCACACTCCTCTAATGGCATTGGCTGTACCAATACTGGTAATGGGTTTACGATTAACTCTAAACGTACTACTTTATAACAACCTTCTGCCGTATTTGGGTCTTCTACACGTACCCACACCTCATGCTCATTGGCTACCGTATTTATATAGGCCATTGGATTGGCTATTGGATTGTTTGCATCATTGGCATTTTCTTCCGTTTCATAGTAGCTGATATTGTAAAGCGTCGGATCTGCACCATTTAATAGTTCTTCTTCCTTGCTCGTTAAATCGAACTGTGCAAAACCGTCTGCCGATGCATCGTCACACGCTTCTAATGGTGTTGGCTCTATAAGCTGTGGTGTGTCTTGTACTACAAGTTCTAGATTTACAAAACTTGCGCATTCTGTTGCGATGGTAGCACTTTCTACTCTTACATATATCGTCTGGACATCCTCAGAAATATTAGTATAGGCTACCGTTGTGTCTATTGCATCTACATTATTCCATGCATTGATCGGTGTTTCATGGTACGTTACCGTTAATCCTGCTGCTCCTCCTGTAATCTCATTATCTGCTTCGGTCAGGTCGAATATCCCAAAGCCATCGTTGTCTGGATCACAGTAATACAACGGTGTCGGTGTGTTGGCCGCTGGTGCCTGCTGTACATCTAATACCAGTGTCGTGGTATCATAACAGCCGGTTTCGATATCTTCAACACGAACATATATTGTTTGTGGATCACTGATGTTGGTGTATGGTATCGCTAATGGATTTTCTTCTGCTTCTGCATCATCCAAATCAAAGTAATAACTCACTGAATAATTTGGGTTACCTCCACTGATCTCTCCATTCTTCGCATTAAGATCTATCTCTGTTAAGCCATCTGGTGTACCATCGTCACAAACCTCTAATGGTGTTGGTGCTACCAAGGCTGGTAACGGGTTTACGATCAGCTCAAACTCGACTTGTGTGCTACAGCCTGTGTTGTCATTGGTAAGTACTGCATAAATCGTTTCTGGATTACTGACATTTGTATACAATCCTGTAATCTCATTGGTATTGGCCGCGTCGGTATAATAGGTTACTGTTACATTACCTTGTCCGTTGAGTATCTCTGCTTCCTTGTCCGTAAGATCAAATTGCTCTTGCTCGTCTCCTGGTGCGTTGTCGTCACATAGTTCGTATGGACTTACTTCTACAGTGCTTGGCAATGGATTGACGATTAATTGTAACGTCGTGGTGTCATAACAACCGGCTCCGTTCTCGATACGTACATATACTTCTTCAGTATTTGCCGTTGTATTGACATATGCGTTTGGTAATACTCCTGTGCCATCTATAGCTCCTTCTGGTGTGGAATGATACGTCACAACTACTCCCGTCTGTGCTCCTATCACCTCGGCATCGCGATC
>PBLD01000012.1 GCA_002722255.1 Winogradskyella sp.
ATTATTGCCAACGTGTTTGTATATGGTTTGTTGCGTGGTTAAGAACGTAATTTAGCAAATAAAAACCGAATAGAAAATCCGCGAGGATTTTCGTAAGTAGGCTAGAACTAGCAATAAATTATATACGGTGTTGGCAAATCGTTATTTATTCAGATATTCAATTGTTCCTTTATATGAACCGTATTTTATGAAAGAGTCGTAACCTTTCAAGAAATTCTGTTCCATTTGCTTTTTGTTCTTAATTCTCTTTTTGAGAAACTTTTTAAATTCTTTTTTCCGTTTTCTTTTTGAATCAATACTATTCCCATTCCAAATGTCTCCTTCCACAGCTACAATAAATGATTCTTTGTTTTCCAACTTTTCATTAGTCATATAGATTTGCTTTAAGTCAGAATTCCATAGTTCGTTATTCTTTATTTCATAAGATTTATTCTGATTTTCTCGAAAATTAAAAATAGTTAATGAATCATTCTCAACTTTGTATTTATATTCGCTCGTTTTACTTCCGCAACTATACTTAAATATCTCGTTAACGATTGAGTCATTTTTAAAAACTAATTCGTGCATTCTATATGTTATTCCTTCGTATTCATTGCTAATTAAATAATACGGTTCATTCATTTCCTGACCAACAGAAATATTGGTAAAAAACAGTAAATTCAAAATTATCAATGTCCTTTTCATAATGTTTGCCAACGGTCTCGTATAACCGTCAGTTACGGATTTAAAGTTAATAATTTTCGGTTAAGCACTGACGTTAGCAATTCCGAGTGGATTCGGACGTAGTCGAATCCGCCGTAATTGCGGTTATACATTGTTGTGGGTAGTACTTTTTCAGTTTATAGTTTCTTTAAATTCCTAAATTCATATTTTTCAGTCGGACTATTTTTTTCAATTTCAATCTCGTAATTTTCTGACTGAAATGCTTTCTCAACAAATTCCTTTGCTTTTGAATATGCGCAATGATATGTTTCATACGAATCTTGCCAATGTCCATCGTGTTTATAGTCAACCGAAAAAGCATATTCGTGAAGTAGTGAGTTCGCTTTGGTTTCTATTCGTCCAGCATTTTTACTTTTCAGAGCATAAAGTACTTTCCAGTCATTAAATCCAGCATATTTAGTCCGATTAAGTGATTCCGCCCTCACTTCTACAGCTTTTGAAAATCCGATTTTTACAAGTTCGCCTGTCAAGGTTCCAGCGATATAGACTATTCCGCCAGAGTCATTTCTTTTTTGAAATCCTAATTTTGCCGTATCGCATTGACAACAATGCCCACTTCTGGTTCGTAAAGTATGTCCCTCTTTTTGGCAAGGTGTAACATTGTAAGCAACCAATTTATTCAGTTCTTTCATAATCACACGATATTCAGATTTTGAAAGTCCATTAGCGTCGAATACATATTTCGGCTCTACTTTTTGTTCTTTTAGAAATCTAATTTGTTCGCTTGTTAATCCTGCCATTTCGTTTTTCTCGTATTACCCACAACGGTCTAGTATAACCGTCAGTTACGGGTTTATATGTTTTACTTTTCGGTTTGGCACTGACTTTAGCAATTCCGTGTGGATTCGGACGTAGTCGAATCCGCCGTAATTGCGGTTATACATTGTTGTAAACAGTTATTACTCCACTCTCGTATATTCTGTATAATAATGTGAAGGCAAATTTCCTCCATCACAAGGGTCATTTTCATCATTATCATAATATCCAACTCTTAAAGTGTTATTTGTTAGTTCAAAAAATGTCGGATTGATTGTTTCTCCATCTAATGTTACAGATAGATTATCTCCAGTTAAAGTCCAAGTTCCAGTAGAATTATAATATTGTTCACAATTTCCGTTTTCTAAATCATATTCGGTAATGTTTAAAGTTCCGTCTTCAGAGAATATTATTCTTCCTGTTTGCTCACAAGAGTCAAAGTCATAAACATCTTCAAATCCAGTTGAACAAACATCAACTTCTTTAATTGGTTTCCAAGTTCCGATAATTGAACCCGTATCAGAGTTAGAATCATCATCGCTTGAGCAAGATGATATAATCAATAGTCCGATTAAAATTCCGAGAAATAATTTCATTTTTTTCATTCGTAATATTTGGTTTTAATTGTTTACAACGGTCTTGTGTATGAAACGTAGCGTATAAAAAGACACTAACTATTCGGATTTAGCACGAGCCGAATTTTTTATTTTTATGTTTAATTTTCTTTTATAAATATAACCAAATAAAAAATTTGGCGTACTTTGTAAATATACAAAAACCTCTTGGAAAGCCTATAATAGCTATGTTTTATACACGTTGTTGTAAGTAGTGCTTTTCACGTTCTGCTTGGTTTTCCGATGTTTGTTATTTAGTTCAAATGTGAGCGTTGGCGAGACATACTCTTTTGCAATTTTTGGCGTAGCGTTGGCTGTAGCGAATTGCAAATGTGTATGGCTTTGTGTGTTGGCTTATTCCACACTCACAATCGATTCATCTCCACTAATATTTCTAACTTTAATTCTCAATGGTTTTTCTTTTGATGTAATTTTTCCATTCCAAAAGTCTTTCGATTTCTCTCCATCATAAATCACATAACCTAATTTGTCTATTTTAATTTCTGTTGTACTATACCATTCTCCTTTTGAATTTTTACAGTCTAATGAGATTAATTCAATTAATTCTAACCCTTCTTCGCTAATATCAATTGGGTCGAACTCCTTTCCTTTGTTTATTGCCTGTAAGTTTCCTTTTTCATTGAACTCATTAATTTTCTGCTGTAATCTGTCGCTTACAAATTTTGTAATCTCTATTTCATAAACTTCTTTTGCGTCAAAAAGGTCTTTATTTTTATTTTCAACTTTTTCACAAGTAAATTCTAATTCATCATTTACAACTGTTTCGTGTAATAGATTTTTTAAATCTCTTAATTCAATATCTGTTGTAGTTGCATTATTTTCTTTGATGAATTTTTTAAGTTCTTTTTCATCAGCAATATCGATGTAATAAACAATTACTTTTTTAGCAGCAATTGAGAGATTTTGTATTTCTTGATTGATAATGCGGTTAATGATTGGAATATCTAATAACTTTTGTTGACTATCTATTAAATCTGGAACATAAACAGGAACTGTTCCTATTTTACTATCGTTTATAGCACCTAACCAGAAATTAGAAACACCTTCTACTTTAGTTTGTAAACCTGTAATTAGAGTTGCTAATTTATCCATTGTTTGTTGCGGATTTCTAAATAGGTTTACACCATCTTTTACTTCTTTTATAATAAAGTTTGCTTTTTCTGCTACTAAACGGTCTCTAACTGTTTGAATAGAATTTATACCAACATCGCAATGAATAAATTTACGACCCAATTCATTGGCTACTTTTGCAGTTACACCACTTCCACCAAAGAAATCAGCAACTACCATTCCCTCATTACTACTTGCCTGAATAACTCTTTGTAGTAGCTTTTCTGGTTTTTGTGTTGCATAATCTACATTTTCACCAGGATATCTTGCTGCTCTTTGGATATCAGTCCACCAATCTTCTGGAATTTTTCCCTTTTCATTCAATTTGATAGAGTCAAAGTTCATACCTCCTTTACCTATTACATTTCTATTAGCTCTGTCTAAACTTCCTTCAGCATATGGTACACGAACATCATCTGCGTTAAATATAAATTCTGGCGAATTAACATACCTAAAAATTGTATCGTGTTTTTTAGGGAAATCCGTTTTTACATTTGATGCAGAAGTAGTACACCAAATAATTTCATTTCTAAAATTAGCTTCACCGAATACTTCATCCATTAAAATCTTGATATAATGACCAATATGATAATCGATATGTAAATAAATTGTAGCAGTTTCAGACATTATACTTTTAATCGCCTGCAAATTCTCATACATCCAATTTAAGTAGTCTTCTTTTTGCCAGATATCGCCATACATTTTTTCTTCAAATGTGCGTAGTTCATCCATTTCTATTGATTGTTCAGCTTCTTTTATTTTAGCTGCTAATTTCGGATTTCTTCGGATGTATACGCTTTTAGCATAGTCAGCACCACTTGCAAAAGGTGGGTCTATGTATACCAAATCAACTTTTATTCCTTGTTCTTTTAGATAGGCACAATTTGAAACACACTCACCGCGTATAATTAAATTTTCAGAAGCTTCACCAACTTGTTCAACTGTTTCTACTTCGTAGTATGGCATACCACGTTCTAAACGGTTATACACTTCATTATTCTCGCGATAACGTAATACACGTTTTGTACGTGTAATATTGTCTAATACTGCTTGACCTTCTATGGTATTTGGTGTGTATGGAATATATTTTATTGGCATAATTGTAATTAGTCTTTGAAAAATTGATTGATACGTTGATTTACTTCTGCAATATTGTCTAATAGTTTATTACTATCTTCTAAATACAGAAAGTCGAATTTTTTATATCCAAATTTGTCTTCGTTATGTTTTAAGAAGTCTGTTTCTATAAAGTTCTTTTTCTTAATAAAATCTTTGTCATTTGCGTAACCTTCTCCTTTAGTTTCAATAATTAATGCTTTGTGTATAGAATCTTTTTTGTTGCGTTTAATAATTAAAAAGTCAGTAGTGTATTTACCTACTTTGTTCCAGCGTTTGCCTTTTTTAGCAAAGCAGTTAATTACAAATTCAGTAATACCACGTTCGCCATTAAAATATATTTCTAAATTATTTACTTTGAAGTCTTTTAGCTTTAATATTTCGTTCAAGAACTGACTTTCAAAACCACTATCGAAATTGTAAGGTAACAGATGAAACGATTTGTCTTTTTGTTCAATTAATGGATTTATGGTTTCTGCTGCAACTTTTGCAATTTCATCAAACTTACCCTGTTCTGTTAATTTTAATATACGCTCTTGCTTTTGTTTATTAAAATCTTCTGTTGAAAGTGGTTTATTGTCAAATTGTAAAATTTGTTCTGTTACCTCTTTATTAGGATATATGTTTTTATGCTTTGGGATGGATTTTAATTTATCTACAATAAGTAAGTTGGCTTCTTTAGGAATTATTTCTTCTTCGGTTGTAAATTCTCTTTTAATGCTAAATGCCACTCGAATTTTAGATTCAATTTTATAAGCATCAAATTGCTCATTAAAATATAGATTGCCTTCATTGTTTAAAGTAATTGCATTAAAAATAGGTTTTAATTGGTCATCAAACAGATGTAATTCTTTTGTAGAAATTGTACTAAAACTATCTTTAGAGATATTCGCAATCCAATGATTGTAATTAGCCAACTTGATACCAGAACTGTTTAGAAATGACAATTCGCCTTCGTCTAAAAAGTCTAACCCTTTAGTAGTTATGGCATAGTTAGCTTTGTAATCTTTTATGTTTTTTAATAGCTCTTCTAACTTGATTTTTGTATTTGGCTTATCTTCTTCCTCAATGGATTGATACTTTACTTTTAATTGGTAATAATCAATTTTTGGAAGTTTAAGAAACTCCATTCTTGAATGTCGTTCAACTAAATCAGAACCTTTGTTTTTATCTAAATTGTTTAATTCTTCAATGGAAGTATTCTGTTCTTTTTCTAATGCCTTATTTAAAATATTTGCATTCTCTCGATTTAACCAAATTAGAGCTGTTTCATCATTACCTTTTGTAACTTGTCTTAAACACCTACACGTTGTTTGAATGATAGCATTTTTGGAAGCGCTTTTACTTTTTTGCGGTAGTATTACCGAAGTTAAACTCTTACAATCCCAACCTTCTTTACCAATTGCTACTAACAAAATGTATTTCTTTATTGAAATTGCGGTGTCCAACGATTTAAACTGCAATTCATTTTCCTTTGGTAAACTGTACGTTTTATTTCCACCGTGAAATCTTAATATTTCGTCAGGATGGATTTTTAAATCACTTTGAAGAAATGGATAAACTTCTTCTTCTAACATTTCAATGTTACTGCAATAAATGGCAACTTTTGGAATTGTACCATTAGCATATGTTAAATCGCCATAAGTTTCATTAAAGTCATTAATACCTTCTTTTACAATTTGCAAATGAGTTAGATTATCGGCAATTTTAACTGTTGGTTTTTTTAAGAAATCTTCAATAGCATTTGTAAGCGGATAATAATAAACTGTATTTGTTATTTCTGAAATTCTTAAAGTATCATTTTCTGTAAGTTCAATTTTTTCTGCTGTAGATAAGTAAGGTGTACCAGAAAAACCAAGTACAGTTGTTATGTTGCCTCTATCATTCCATCTATTAACAACTTGTCTTAATTTAATATCAGACTTTGCAGCGTGATGTACTTCATCAATCAAAATAGATAAGTTAGGTATTTTACCAATTAACGCTCTTAATTCGTTTGCTTTTTTATCTTCCTCATCCTCATCAAGCTCAACTAATTCCAATTGGTCTGTCAAATCAACTTTATTAAGGATAACTTTTTCTGCATTTACAACAAACACTTGACCGAATGGATCAGGAAGTATTTCATTTACTTTTTGAGCATTTGGATTTCGTGCTTTATTACTTTTTTTAGCCGATTTGGCTTCATCTAATACATCAAACTTTAATTGCTTTTTAAGATTTGTTGCTGCTGGTTCTGGAATTACCCAAGATGGGTCGAAATCTTCAATAGTTCTTAAACTTGGTCCAATAGACGTTTTTAAACCAGAAGGTATTAAAACTAAAAAATTATGAGCAAAGTTTTTATTTTCAGGTTCATTTGAAGCAAAATATAAATCTAAATAGATAAATGCTGCCATTAAATAAGTTTTACCAGAACCCATTGGTAGACTCATTAAGTAGTCTGAATAATTTACATTATAAAATAACTTCTTTATTATTTCTTGATAATCTAAATTTTCAGGCGATTTAATAATTTCTTGTTCAAGATTTGGTAATTGCTTCTTTCCATTTACCTCTTGTCTCGCAAAATCAAATAATGAAAAAGCATTTTTATTATTTTCAAGATATTCTCTTGCATTTTGGTTAATATCTAATTTTGATAAAGCTGTACCATTTGTAAAAAAACCTTCTGAAAATAGCTGCCAAAGCGGTTTGTTTTGACCTTGAATTTTTAAAAACAAAAAAGTTTCAATTGCCTCAATTTGAGTATTTCTTAATTCTCCTTTGTTTTTGATGTAAGTGATAAGTTCATTTATACTACAATCTGGTGATTGCAACCACTCAACAGTTTTATTTCTTAATATTTTATTTAGCATTCGTCTCGTTGTCTGTACTTTGAATTAGGTCTTTTACATCTACAGAAAGTATTTCCGCAATTTTAAAAAGGTCTTCTAAACTTGGTTGTCTCTTGTTTCTCGCATATTCGTTAATGGTCGGATAACTTTTGTCCATCTTTTCAGCAAGCCAAGTTTGACTAATTCCTTTTTCTTTTAAAATTTCCTTTATTCGGTTCATTTTAAACCTTGTTTTATTTAAGTCGAAAGATAATAAAGTTCATTGGATAATAATGAAAATATTCATTGAAATATCACGAGTAGTGGCAGGGAAAGGCAAGCTCTTTTTATTTTGTGAGGTACGAGCAAAATGAAATGTGCTTGACTGTGCGTTTGGCGTTTTTAGCTCAAATGTTCAATTTTAGCTCGATTTTCCCATTACTTACAACGTTGTTGTATATGGTTTGTTGCGTGTTTTAAGCAACTAATTTAGTAAATAATTACCGACCAAGAAAGTCCGCGAGGACTTTCGTAAGTAGGCAAGAAGCCAGCAATAAATTATATACGGTGTTAGGCACAGGGCTTTCATTTCCATAATGTGTAAATAGTCAAGATGATTGAGATTAATCCTAGCAATATTGAAATAATAGTCAATTTCCCATTTTGTCTTACATATGGATTTGGGTGAGATAATTCAAAGACAAAATTTCTTTTCAGCCAATTACACTTGGTTATTTTTATGTTGGTTAATTCGTTCGTATTATTAATTCCAGTTTTAAATCTATAATATTCATTTAATATTAGAACACTGTCCGTTTCTTTTAATTTAAAGGTATCACCTTTTCCGTAATTTTTAATAAAATTTGCATCTATTACTCTTAAGTAGCAAATCGTTTTATTGCCATTTATATTCTCAATTTCATAATAACCATTTTCGTTTATTAAACTCTCACTAATCCAACCCCATCCTTCCATTGAATCAGTTTTTAAAGAAGCTAATACTCTGATTTTTTCTTTCATCTTGTTTTTGGTTTTGTAATCTTTAAAATATGGCTCTTGTTTATTAATATATCTGAATCCACTTTTTCCACCACCAAAAACCATATCTAAAGAAATTAACAATGTTATAGTTAAAGTAATAGTTGTAAAATAATTAACATTTGTAAATCCAAAATTATAATTTAGATTAATAAAACTAAATCCAAGTAAAATCCAAATTACTAGAACAATAATATTAACTCTAATATTTATTTTTGAAACGGAATAACTGCTTTTGTTTAATACAGTTTTATATAATGGACCAGTTTCTTTGTTTTCAAGCTCGGTTATGTGTTTTTCCCAATTTTGTTGCCATTTTTTACTTCCTAAATTTGCTAAAAGCCAAGCCAAAGAGAATATAAAACCAAGACATAATAGAACTAATTCAATCTGATTTATTTTATCGTTTTCATTAGAATAGTTAGAAGAATTGATTAAGGCGAAATAACCAGCAAAATCAACAGCAATAAAAGTCCAAAAGTAAGCAGCTCTTTTCCAATAATGACTGATTTCAAAATCTCGATTAGACCAAGCTCTNGCTAGTGCTTTTTCCTTTTTCTCTTTTGGAAAATATTCTTTATACTTTTTTCGTGTTAATTCACTCATTGTTTAAGTTGCTATCGCCTTGTGCCTAACGGTTTGTGTATGGTTAGTTGCGGAAAATCCGTTAGAGATTTTCCGACGTACAACGAAGTTAATTAATTCAAGTGAATTTCCGTGAGGGAATTCCGAAGCAATTAATTATACACGTTGTTGGCAATAGTATTTTTTACTAATATTTCGTTCAGTTTTCGTGTATCAGATTCCTCTATTTCTTTTAAGTCAAACGTTACTTTGTTTCCGTTCGTTTTTGTTATAATCAACTTTTTGTCATTCAGTTCAGTTTTATTTATTTCGTCAAAACTTAACGATTTTGAAGTAAAGGAATTAATTCGGATAACAGCTCCTTTTTTGTTCCATTGAACATAGTTCTTATACCAAAACATTTTACTGAAATAAATTACTTGAAGAAAAAATCCAACAGCACTTATTCTTTTGTTGATTTTTGGGTTTTCAAATTCCATAAATTCAAAAGTTCCGCTTAAAATAAAAATAAGAGAAAGGATTAAAATCGCAATCCAAATCCAGTTTTTCATATTGTNAAAGTGTATTTTTTTCATTTTTTCACTATTAATTTAATCAATTTGTATGCGTATAAAATTCCGATTAAAGTCATAATTCCGCAAATCCAATATTCCGATTTTGAATAATAACTTATTCCGCCAATTATTCCGAATGCTGTTCATAATAGATTTGTCAGAATTTCAGTTTTATTCAATTTGTTCGTTTTTTCGTTGTGTTCAGTCATATTATTGCCAACGGTCTCGTATAACCATCAGTTACGGGTTAAAGTACGCAAATTTTTCGGTTTAGCACAGGTGTTAGCAATTCCGAGTGGATTCGGACGTAGTCGAATCCGCCGTAATTGCGGTTATACATTGTTGTAAAACGTTATTATTCGATTTCTATATTTAAAACAGATTTTTTCGTTCTAAAATTGTCAGCTTTTACTAATTGAATTTCGACTATACTTTCAGACGCTATATTTTGATTTTTACTTTCAATTAAATATCCGTTCACATAAACATCATTTTTCTCGTTCAGTCCAAAAAAGACATTTAGTTCTTTTTGTGTTTTAAATTTAAATTCGTGATTTATTTTAGCTATTACAATTCCTGCATTTTTTTCGTTTTCAATAAATAGGAAAGTATTGCTTAACTTTTTTTCTTTGAAAATATTTAGTTCCAAAACCTTGTCCGACGAAATTTTGTTTAACAAGTCAATACTACCAATTATTGTGTCGTTTATAATTGCAATAGGCTTTTCAGCTTTCATTATACTAATTTTTGAATTCTGATTTTGAGCGTAAGTTGAAAATCCTATAGTTAGAATTAAAAAAAAGGTCAATATTGATTTCATTCAGTTTTTCTTTAATGTTTTACAACGGTCTGGGCTATGGTTTCGTTACGGAATGGTACGTGAGTATCATTCCGCCGTAACCATAAATTTAGCAAAAAGGCTCGAAATTCCGATTAGGAATTTCAGCCGTAATGAACTATAACCGTTGTTGTGCATAGTGTTTTGATTGACTATTTTAAAAATTAGACTTTCTTTATTGTAAATTTCTCAATATAAAATCACTTTCAATTTTACTTTCAGTTTTAATAATCTTACTTTTTGGCATTGAGATAACTAAATCGCTTTTATCAATAAAGTGAATCCAATCGTCATTTTCATAGTAAATTTCAGCATCTATTTTCGATATTGAATTATCTTCATTATTGACATACAATGTTTTTAAATAAGATGCACCACCTCCAAATCGAAATTTTATTTGAGGAAAAATTGTATTTGAAAAAAACGTTAATACAACCAAAAATGCTATAATTCTAATTCCAAATCCCAATCCGTCTAAATTTAGCTTTTTTAATCGCAAATTTTCGATAGAGATTGATAAAAAGTATGCCAATATTGGATACAATACAAATATTAACGTGTAATAAACCCAAGAATTATTTCCCTTATTTTGAAATAGAAAACTGTTTAATATCAAAAGCCACATACTACATCCAAGAATAGATAAAAACCGGTATAAGTATATGTTCGTTTTATTTTTCCAACCATCTTTCAATTCATTAGCTATGAGGAAAATCGGAAGATTGATAAAAATGAATAACAAGCCAGCTTTTAAATAATCCAGAGTAAAAAAATCCTTTATAAAAATGTTTAATGTTGCTAAACGGGAACTTAAAATCAAAAAACCAATCACGTATATTATTCCAGTATAAAGGGCTCCAAATTTTAAGTGTTTCTCTATTTCTGTCATTTTCATCCCTGTTTTTTTACATTATGCACAACGGTCTAGTATAAGAATAGTAGCGGATTAAAATGCACTAATTTTCGGTTAAACACAGGCCTTATTTATATTTACATATTTTCGTTTTAGCGATAAAACCGCTATTATTTTTATACATTGTTGTAAGCTGGCTTTCCACGTCCTGCTTGGTTTTCCGAAGTTTTCTGTTAGTTCGGAAGTGAGCGTTGGCGAGACATACTCTTTTGCAATTTTTGGCGTAGCGTTGGCTGGTGCTAATTGCAAATGTGTATGGCTTTTTAGCGTTGGCTTAATTCATAATTTCTAATATTCTAACATATTTGTCTAATCCACCAATTTTCACAGTATCTCCAACAGATTTTCCTTTTAAAGCAACTCCTAAAGGTGTTTTAATATTTATTTTCTGAATACCATTTGATTTTTCAAGTTTTGACACAATTTGGTCTACTAAATGAACTTTCAAATCTTTATCAATATTCAAATATTTTACTTTCACTTTACTATTTACAGTAATGGTTTCTTTAAATAATGTTGTTTGAACTTCCTCTTTTTTACTTACAGCTTCAATTGTTTCTTTTAAATCCTTTTTGAGATGTGAAGAAACTTTAGAAATTTCATTTTCGATAATCGTAATATTATCTGTAAACGCTAACCCTGTTTTTGATTTATCTTCAAAAATTGAAGGACTGCTGTTTTCAATACTCTTTATAAATTCAACTAATTTTTTTGTTTCCTTTTGTGGGTTTCTCCACCAATTTGTACTCCATATTCTATGGAATACAAAACCGTGACCTTCAAGAATCTTTTGTCTGTGTCTGTCGTGCAAATATGCTTCTTGGCTAGAATGATAAGCAGCTCCATCACATTCTATTGCGATTTTTGGAAGTCCAATATGTTTTGTGTCGTAAACCAAATCAATTCTGAAACCTGCAAATTGAAGTTGAGGAATTATATTTTTTTCGTCAAAATGTTCAGTTAATGCTTCATAAACTTCTTCCTCAAATGGTGATTCGAGGTCTTCATTTAAGTTGTCAATTGTAGTGCTTTTCGTAGAATTTTCTGCTAGTGTATTTAAGACTGAAATTCTAGCTTCATTGTCTTGGTCACTAACAGCTTTTGAGTACGCTAAATAAGCATATAAAGCACCTCTTCTGTTATTTGAACCTTCATTTATTAAGTGCTCTTTGTAATTTAAAAACACATCTTCTGGGATTGAAGAACATACATATACTTTGTATTTTGCTCTTGTAACAATAACGTTTAAAAGCTTGTAACCTTTTTGATGATTTATTGAACCAAATCTTTGAGCAAATTTCCCTTCTTTGTTAATTCCGTAAGTGGTTGAAAGAATTATTACATCTCTCTCGTCTCCTTGAATATTTTCTAAATTTTTGACGAAAAATCCGTTTTCTTCTAGTTCAATTATTTTGTCGTTAAAATCTTTATATTTTTCAAATTTTCTTCTTTCATTAATCTTACCTAAAATTAGGTTTCGTTGATTGATGTTGAAAGTTGCCACACCAACTGTTGGGTATTCTCCGTTTGGAAGTCTTGAAATGTTGTTATCTATAATTGAAAGAACTGTTTCAGCTTCTGCATCATTAGAATTATCGGAATATGTGCCATTTACGGGAACATAATTTATCGGAATATATTCAAAACTGTTTGGAAGTGGTTTTAACCGTTGATTATAAAAGGCATAATTTGAATAATCAATTAAGTAAGGATGTCTTGAACGATAATGAAAGTCTAAATGTTTTTTCTCAAAACCCAATTCGGATGCAAAATCAAGAAGTGATTCACAATCTGAAAGTGAATTGCTTATATCGTTTTTAATTTTATCTATTTCATCTTCAAACTCATCCTCATCATCAATTACACCGTCAAATATTTTGCTGAAATAATTTGAAGGTGGCATTTGGTGTTCGTCTCCTGCAATGATAATTTGTTTCCCTTTTAAAAGTGCTGGTAAATTATCTTCTAACTTTAATTGACTCGCTTCATCAAACATTACAATATCAAAATATTGATTTTTGCCTTTAAATAGATTACTTGCTACGTCTGGTGTTGTTAGAATTATTGGAAAGAAAGTAGTGAATAAATCCATATCCAACTTTACTATTTCTCGCAAGGATAATCTTTTATGTCTTTTTCCTGCTCGTTTGTTATATAGATTTTCAACAGCTAAATTTGGATTATTATTATCAAATTCTCTCGTTGCATCTATTTGTTTTGAAAACCAATATTCTCTAATATATTTAATCTGTTCTTTTTCAAGTTCAGATAAAGATTTTCCTAATTCAATATGGTCATTATCATTTGTTGGTAAATCTGTGTTTGCAGAATTTACAAGCATAGAATTAAGGTAGAAAATCAAAAATGTTTTTCTCCAATCTGTTTTTTCCTTTAATTGGTCAATTATTAGTCTATTCTCTTTTGATAATGAATTGTAAAATTGAAACCACTTAAACTCAATTGAAAAAAGGTCGTTTTCATTTGCGAAAAATTGTTCCTTTGAATCTACTAAAGCCTGAATTTGAGAGATTAAAACATTGTGAGAATCTCCATTCATTTCTTTTTTAGTCCAATTTTGCTCTTTGATTTTCGTCTTTAAATTGCTAAAGTTTGTTTTTATTGTTTGAAGTAGTTCTGTGTCAAATTCCTTTTCAGATGATTTGAGTAAGTTTAAGAATTTGTACTCATTTTCTATTTTAGATTGAAATTCATTATTAATTCTCTCGATAATTAGCTTATAGTTTTTAAGAATGTCTTGATTCTCTTTAATTGAATTAGAGAAGTTAATGCTTTCAAAGTCCTTGTTATCAATGGTTTTTGACAAATAATCTTCAAAAAGTGAATTTATTGTTTGTTGGTCAGTAAGTGTTGTTTTCTTTTCTTTTGAGAAGATGGAAATTGTTTTAAATAAAAATCCATTTGTTTTTTCTTCATCAAAAAAGTCGTGGTTTGTTTCGTGGTTTGTTAGGATATTTTGGATAGAATTTTCAATATCGCTAATTGAGGATTTTTGCAAATTAAATTGTTCATTTCTAATTTTATAATATTCTACCTCATAGCTTGAAATGTCATCTAATATTATTTTCAACTCTTTTTTATAGATTGAAAAGTCTTCTTCAATCTGCTGTTCTATAATAAATGGATTGTCTCCAACTAATTTTGCAGAGTTGATAAAAGATAGATTTAAATGAGGTTTAAACTCGTCATATAAATTTTGTCCTTTTCTAATGAGTTCTAATAAGTGATTTAGTTCAGATGATTCATAACTGAATGTGTCTTTTGATAAATCAAGATTGTATTCTTCGGAATTGTCTTTTAATTCTGACAATAGTGAGCCGACAATATGAGTCCAATTTTTATTGCCAACTAAATTTGCTCCTAATTTTTTATGCCTCTTATTTATTGAATCAATTAAGTTTTTTGATTTTTCAATTATGTTGTCTAACGTTTCTTTAGAATGAGTGTATCTATATCTTCGATATGAGGAATTATCAACTCTATCTCTTACAGAATCAACTGCCACTCTTCTGTCTTTAACAATGTCTTTTAGCAGAACGCATTGATAATTAAGCCCTTTTTCATTTAGGGCATTGTGAAGCACTTCTAAAGCTGTTCGTTTTTCACAAACAACAATTGTCTTTTTTTGATTCTCTAAAGCATTTACTAAAATCGCTGTAAGCGATTGACTTTTCCCTGTTCCTGGTGGTCCTTGAATTAAAATATTCCGAGATGCTTTTAAAGAATGTAAAATCCCTTGTTGTGAAGGGTCGGTTTCGACTGATGATATTGGTTGAAACGTATGTTCTTCCATATCCTCAAGGTCAATTGTTGCACCTTGTAATTCTAGTAAATTCGTATAATCGTGAATGATATTTTGCTTCTGAACCTCAAAAATTGAAAAAAGTCCGCCAAAATCTATAAATGAATTATTAGATGTTAATGGAAGCTTTTCGTAATGTTTCTTTTCTGGAATAGATTTTATTTCATTCAGTTTTTTCTCAAATGTTTCACGAAGGTCATTTGGTATCGAACTGTTTATAGATTCAATGATATTTACACAAATATCTAAAAGTTCACTTTTGTCAATTAAACCGTCATCCAACAAGTCCGTTGAAATTTGGTTAATCTCAATCTTGGAATCATTTTGTAAATGGTTTATTAGAACCTCATTTATATAAATTGGGTCATCTTCTGTTCGTAGTATCTCCCAAGTATTAAATTCTTTTGTTCTTCTTATTCTTAATGACCAAATTAAAATTGGTGCAACTGTTAATTTGTTGTCTGATTGGTCTCGTCTTACAAGTATTGGAAAGCCAAAACCAAATGTGTTTATTCCTTTTTCCGATTCTATTGCATCTGTTTGATTAATTAGATTTTCAAAAGACTTTGTTATTTTCACTAATTGTGTTTGGTCATCTTCAAAGAGTGAATTCAAATCGGGAACATTATCTTTCCAACTAATTTTAAATTTTAATGGCAACTCGGTCAGTAAGGCATTAATAAAATTTGCGGGAAGATTTTCGTCTATATGAGATAATCTCGTTAAGTCAAACTTGTATCTTGAACGTGCTGGAATAGCATTTAAATGAACTCCTCTTCGGCTACCAACTTTTAGTCGGTTTTGTAATTCAATCAGTAGCTTTTCGGTTATCTCCATTTTTTCGGTTGGTTTCAGTCGCTTAAAATACGGTCTTTTTTTTAATTCAATTTACGGTTTTTCTCATTTCGTCCGAGCGTTGGCAAAAAACAGCTCTTTTGGTTTTTTCAGCGTTGGCTCGTGTGTCGGCAAAAACCAAATGTGCTGTTTGTGCGGCTGGCTTTTCAGCTTGCTTACAACGGTTTTGTGTATGGTTAGTTGCGTGTTTAAGCAACTAATTTAGTAAACAAAAACGAACGCGAGAAAATTCCGAAGGAATTTTCCAAGTAGGCAACGACCAAAGCAATTAATTATACACGTTGTTGGCAACTGGCTTTTCTTTTTTTAGTTCTTAAATATTCTATTCCAAACGGACTTTTTTGAAATCAGATTTTCTCTATTCAAATCCAGAACTTCCTTTCCATTCGCTTTAATTAATAAATCCAATAATTTACTATATCCATTTTCTATTTTAAATTCCATCTCGTTTTTATAGAGTGGAAGCACATTGTATATATTTATTTTCCGTCCGTTTTTATTTNTTTCGGTAAAATCCTTATCGAAAGTTACAGAAGGTAGAATTAAAGCTCCGACAAAGTCAGTATCAGTTGCGTAAGGCGTTAAATCTTCTTCTGCTTGTATTGTGTGTCCAATTCCAATCCAAGTGTCATAAAAGTGTGGGAATTTCGCAGTTCTTTTAAGAATCGAAATAATCCAATCATTTTTGTTTTCTCCAGAGTAAACTTGTCCGAATTCAATAGTTTTTGGAATAAGCATCATTAATTCGGCAAATTCCAAATCTTTTTGGTTTTCTGCTTGTTCGTCAACATTCATTTTTAACGTACTCATTCCAGAAGTCAAAAGTATGTTGAATGACGAGTTTTCAGGTTTTATTAAATAAACATCAAGATGTAAATCCAAAGTCGGGATTTCGTGAAAAACTGAAACTAACTTATCATCAAAGAATTTACTTAAATGGTCATCAATCCATTCAGCGTGTTCGTGGTAATGTTTTCTGTCCGAGAACGGATTTTTGTATTCAGCCATAAGTTCGTTTTCAGCTTGTTGCCAACGGTTTTGTGTATGATTTCGTTGCGTGTTTCAGCAACTAAAGTTAGCAAATAAATCACATATAGAAAGTCCGCGAGGACTTTCGTAAGTAGGCTAGAACTAGCAATGAATTATACACATTGTTGGCGTGACGTTATTTTTAATCTGTTTATATTTCAAACATGTTAATCTTTTAAAATTAAAATTTCTATTTTTATGATAAATTAACACTTATGGGAAATAATTATAAGACAGAACCTTCGAGTACTAGATTACTGATTTGGGTTGGTATAATTGGATTATCAGGTTTACTTACGATTTTGTTTACTCCAGATAGAGAACATTTACCAAGTTTACTAATAACTGCTCTAGGATCCACTTTGGTTGGATCTTTTATTGGATTTTTATTTGGCTTTCCAAAAGCTAACAAGAAAAGAAACAACAGTAATGAAAAATCATTTCAACTAAACACAAACTTAGAAGAAATAACTGATTGGCTTACAAAAATTCTTGTCGGTTTGGGTATTTCTCAACTACCAAGTGCAAAATCAAATATAACATCATTAATAAATTTCATAAATGAAGGAAGTAATATTTCTCAAAGTATAGTATTATTTCTACTTCTTTACTTTATAATATACGGTTTTTTTGTAGGATATCTTTCAAGTAGTTTATACTTAAAATCATTATTGGACCATAAATATTTTAATGCAGAGACTTTCATTCATGATGTTGAGAAAGAATTAGAAAAATATTATGGCACAGGAAGAGCTTTTGTTGATTCTAAATTGGCTGGGTTAAATAATAAGTTGTCCTTTAATAAATTAAAAGTTTTGAAAATTATAGAACATTTAGAAAAAAAGGGTACTCAGATTTCTGCTAATGCTTACAGGAATATTGGAATTCAATTTTTTAAATACCACGACTATGATACTGCATTAGAACTTTTTTTTAAATCGGCAGAAATTGATGAAAATGCGCATGCTTTGAGTAATATAAGTGTTACTTATTCTAGACATTTACATCAGCCAAAGTTAGGTGAGAAATATTTAAAAAAGGCTTTAAAACAATATCCAGATAATGCTCTAGTAAATTATAACTATGCTTGTATGATGCTAAGAAAAAATAAAATAGATAAAGCACTAGAGCATTTGGGGAAGAGCATTGAAGTTAATTCAGATGAATTCCTTTATGCTGCCCAAAATGATTCCGTATGGAAAGAATTAAAAGACGATAGTAGGTTTAAAGATTTAGTGCCAGAATATGATCCTGAGGACTAAGATCCAATTACGTCATTATTTGAAGAAAACATTTTCATATTGTTTTGGTTTATATCAAATTAAACTATAATATTTCTAATATACAAGAAATTTAGATTAATTATAATAATTATTCTATGTATTGATAGAGTATCTAAATTCATGCCAAATTCATATAATATGCCAATATAACGGCATTCTGACAAAAATATTTCATTAATTTTTATCTATTAAGTATATTGTAGGTTTAATGCACGCCAACGTTGTTGTATATGAAACGTTGCGTGGGTTAATAATTTGTTTTAGTTAATTTTTACTGTTGTTTTTTGTTGCCGAGGATTTTTCAAAAGAAAAACTCCGAAGCAATGTTTTATATACATTGTTGGCAAATCGGTTTTTATTTCCGTAATTTATGTTTTTAAATTCAATTTTTATGTCAAAACAAAATCTTATTGAAGATAATTTAGAATTATTAGATAACTGCTTAAATTATTTAATTGAGTCTGAAACTTTAAGTTTATATTTTGACGATTTACGTATCAAACTTATTAACGACACTAATAAGAAAATTGAACTTTCTAACTCTAATAACAGAACAGTTGATGAACTTTTTGTTGATATATTCTCAAAACAAACTCAAAAAACAAAAAATCTTATTAAAATAAGTGAGGTTCTTTTATATTTAGAGTCAGAAAATTTAATAAGACTTATAGAACAAAATCACATTAGAATTACCTATCAGGGCATCATTCAGAGTTCTAAAGGTTATCTCAAGACTTATAAGTCAGAAGAAGCAACTTCCCAAAGAGTTTATAACGTGGAACAACTTCAGAATTTCCACCTTCGTTGGATGACCATTTTAACTTCGATAATTGCGGTTGGTACCCTTGTTGCTGCTGTTTATTATTTCTTTGAATTATTCTCTTTTGAGATATGTGCACATAAATAGCAAATATCGTAGGTACGATTATAAAAATTATTATACTTATTAAAATTACCATTTTTCAGTCAACTGTTTGCCAACGTTGTTGTGTATGGTTAGTTGCGTGTTTCAGCAACTAATTTAGTAAACAAAAACGAACGCGAGAAAATTCCGAAGGAATTTTCCAAATAAGCACTTGCCAAAGCAATTAATTATACACGGTGTTGGCATTTCGTTGTTTTTATTCAAATTATTAATTCTTGTCTTGTTTTTTGTTTTCTCTAATTGTCAAGACCATTGATATTATAATTAATACACTAGATAAAGTTGTCAACCAAAATCCACGGTCAAATTCTTCGGAAAATATAAAATCCGCTATTATTAAAATTGCACTTACAACAATTAATATTAATGGTGTGTTTTTTTTCATAAATTCAGTTTTTGTTTTGAGTAAATTCGGTCAGCTTTTTATTCCGCAAACTTTTTCAATTCAGATTGAGTGAGCAATTTCGCAACTTGCTCAATTCCGCATTCAATTCGGGTTTTGCTTTTCAATTCAGTTTCCGATTCCGCAAACGAGCTAAAAGTCAAATGTTTTGTTTTAAATCACTCTTTTTTATATTTCTTATGTTCTATTTTCTTTTTTTCTAAAATCGCATAAAATTTTCGTGGCGATATTTTCAGGTCTTTTGTTATTTCGCTTACTTTTTTCTTTCCTTTTTTATATAGCTTTAAATTCTGGTTTACTTTTTTGTCAAAGTAATGTTTTTCCAATTTCTCAACGATTTGTAATTCAGTCAGATTTGAGTCATTTGCATATTTTTCAATATCCGATTTAATGTCTTTTAAATTACTCATAATTGTCATTTTTAACGGTTCTGCTCAATGAATGCCAACGGGTTTGTATATGGCTCGTAGCGTGTAATTTAGCGATTATTTTCGGATTAAGCACAAGCCATATTTTTGAATTTTGCTATTTATCTTTTTTATTGGAAATCGTCAAATTTAAAAATTTGGCGACTTTCCAAATATGCCTTAACTTCGTTTAAGCAACTAACTAGCTATGAGTTATATACGGTGTTGGCAGTTGTTTTTTTATAATGAATTTAACTCTAATTCTTTAGTTTCCTTGGTGTTTTTGTCTTGATAAATTAATTTAGCTTTTGATTTATTTACTTTTGAAGTTAAATTTAAAATTTCACAATACTTCATATTCTCATAATCAATATTGCCAAACTGTAAAATTTTATCTCCGAGATTAACTTTATTTTTTAGTGAGTTATCCCATATAATGCCAACTACAATTTCATTGTTCTTATTAAGAATGGGCTCAATTGGCCACATTCTTTCACTGAGTTTTATAGACTTTTTTTCGTTAAAACTTTCTAGCCAAAATCGTTCTTTTTTATAATCTAAAGTGACTTTTCCAAATTTTAATAACTCTAAACCAATACGAGAAGTTTCACCATAGGTGGTTTTAGTAGTTACATTATTAAAGTCAATATCAGCTATTTTCAATTTTTTAATTTTTAAAGCCAAATGTTCATTTTCATTTGCAGTACCAAATAAACCCATACTAAATGTACCAACGTTTTTTGCTATGGTTTCAAATATATCAACTTGTGACTGAAGTTGATGATAAGCTGTATTAGATATAACGTAAAAGTCATTATCTCCGCTATCAAATAAAACATATCCATTTCCTTCGTGATTTTCTTTTATTAATTTTATAGGAATAAACGGATTGCTTTGCATTTCACTAACTTTCATTTCAATTGCATCTCTTTTTTTCAATCCCAAATTTTTACTGTCATTTGTAAGAATAATTTCACTTTTTTGAGAGTCAAATTGAATTGTTGAGTTTCTTAATAAATTACTACCAATAATACCGTCAATTTTAAAACACTCAAAAATAGGATTTAAGTTGTTTTTGGAAACAAATACAGGTATTTCTTTAAACTCTATATCGTTAATTTTAATCTCTGGTATTGATACAACTTCTAAACTATCCGTTATTCCGGATTGGTCATTAATTTTTACACTTCCAAGCTTTTTTGTTCTAATCAAATTAAATAAATCTTCTGAAATAGCTGTTGTTGAACCCGTATCTATTAGAAAATCATACTCATTTTTATCAATTGAAACTTTAATTATAATTTTTCCATTTTTATTTTCATATTTCATTTTACTGAAATACTCTTTATTTTCTACAAATCCTTGATTAGCATTTATTGTTTCTTGCGAATAAGTTTTAACAAAAATTAAAAGCAAAATGATTAATAATAATTTCTTCTTCATATCGATTTTTTTTAAATAACTGCCAACGGTTTGTGTATGGCTCGTTGCGGAAAATCAGCTATGATTTTCCGCCGTAACCTAAAGATAGCAAATTGCAATG
This sequence comes from Winogradskyella sp., assembly GCA_002722255.1. Classification (GTDB taxonomy): domain Bacteria; phylum Bacteroidota; class Bacteroidia; order Flavobacteriales; family Flavobacteriaceae; genus Winogradskyella; species Winogradskyella poriferorum. The sequence continues at coordinate 21,350 of PBLD01000012.1, forward strand.
AATTCCGATTAGGAATTCAGCCGCAATGAGCTATACACGGTGTTGTAAACAGTTATTTTTTCAGAGCGTTCATAGTATCAGCAATATTCGAATAACTGCCTAAAATATTATTTTCTTTGTCAAGAATTACATAAGTTGGAAATGACCAAATTCCTAAATCCTTATCGAAGTCACTTTTATCTATTCGGTAGTTTTTCCAATTAACATTCTTTTTTTCTAAATAGTCAATCCATTTTTCCTGATTTGTGTCAGTTGATATTCCAATTAGTTCAGCGTTTAAATCATTGAATATATTCGGATTCATTAAAATCTGCTTATGTTCTTCGATACAAGGTGGGCAACTTGTAAACCAAAAATCCAAAACAGTATACTTTTTATTTGGTTGAGTTTCTATTTTTGAAATCTCTCCATTTTTGTCAATTAAGGAATAATTATTTAATTCAATTTGCTTTATTTCTTTTAATCTTTCAAGCCTGCTTTCAATCATTTCATAGATGCTATGTTTTTTAGTCGATTGTGGTTGCTTGCTTAAAATCCGTTCAACAAACTTTAATTCTTTAAAATCATTTTGATATAATTTCAAATAATGATTTATTGGCACCAAAATAAATGCGTCTTGGTCATTTTGGGCTATGGCATTTTTAATGAAATCTGTACCAGTTGACTTATCTTCTAAAAACTTTTTATACTCGTTAAAATAATTTACTTGACGTTCATAAACTGGTGTGTTGATAGTTTTTAAAACGGTAAGATTATCGTTTTTAAAATCAAGATAAATATCAATTTTTCCCGAGTTGAACCAACCATCAATTCTTTTATTTTTGATTACAATTGAATATTGGTCAGAAGACTCGGAAGGTATTTTAACAATTGCAGTTCCATTTACAAATTCAGATGTGAATTTCTTTGATAAGTTGAAACTATTTACAGAAACAGTATCAATATCGATATCCGATTTCATATGAATACAAAATTCGGTTTGTCCAAAAGTCAAACTTGAAATCAATATTGAAAGTATGCAGAAAGTTTTTCTCATAATTGTTTACAACGGTCTCGGCTATGAGTAGTTGCGTGGGTTAGCACTTAACTTTGCAAGTACACACCAAACTGAATCCCGAAGCTTCGGGACGCGAGGATTTTCAGAAGTAGGCGAGAACAAGCAATTATTTATAGCCATTGTTGTACTGCGTTTTTTATTCAGTTATC
>PBLD01000013.1 GCA_002722255.1 Winogradskyella sp.
GAGACCTATTGTGAGACCTATGATGAAACTATCGTAATCGAAAGTGCACCACCAACGTTAATTGCAGACGTAGTAACACAAGTTTTTGGAAATAGTAACGTTATAGAAGCACTAGCCACAGGAATCAGTGAGTATGAGTACAGTCTGGATGGAGGTCCATGGGAAGAGCCATTAGAAGATGGTTCAATACAATTTACAGGAGTATCCCAAGGGTTACATACGGTAACGGCTAGAGACAAGAACGGTTGTGGAATAACAAGTATAGAGGTATTTGTAATAGATTATCCGAAGTATTTTACACCAAATGGAGATGGTATCCATGAAACATGGAACATAGAAGGTATTGGAAGTAATGCCAAAATTTATATATTTGACCGCTACGGGAAACTGCTCAAGCAGATCAGCCCGACAGGTCAGGGATGGGACGGAACGTTCAACGGTAACAATATGCCATCGAGCGACTACTGGTTTACAGTAGAATACGAAGAACCCCTTACCAACCAAATTAAAGAGTTCAAAGCCCATTTTACCTTGAAACGATAAAAGAAATTATGAAATTAAAAAAGTTTTGTTTAGTAGCATTTACAGTTTTAGCGGCAAATTTTAGTGTTGCTCAAGAAGGTGTTCCGATTTATTCAGATTATTTAACAGATAATTATTATCTAATACATCCTTCAATGGCTGGTGTTGCAAATTGTGCTAAAGTTAGATTAACTGCCAGGCAGCAATGGTTTGGAGTAGATGACGCTCCTAGTTTACAAACATTGAGTATTAATGGTAGAGTTGGGGATACACCTGTAGGAATTGGTGGGATTGTATTCAATGATTCTAATGGATACCATTCTACATTAGGTGGATATGCCAGTTTTGCGTATCACTTAATGTTTTCAAGAAATGAAATAGACTTAAATATGTTGTCGTTTGGTATTAATGCTGGTTTTTTACAGTATAAAGTAGATGCAAGTGAGTGGCTAGGTCCTGGAGACGAATTTGATCCTTTGGCAAGAAGTGGAACTGCTACAAACTTTAATATTGATGCAGGTTTTTCGTATCATTTCTTAGACTTTTATGCACATTTTACTGCAAAGAATATTTTAGAGAATGATGGTATTAACTGGAATCGTAATGGAGATCAATGGGAATTTAGAAACTTAAGAACGTACTTGTTTTCTACTGGTTATACTTTTAGTAAGTACGGAAGTGAATGGAGCTATGAGCCTTCGATAATGTATATGTATAGAGATGCTACAGAAGAGTCTTCAATAGATATTAATGCTAAAGTTTATCGAGAAATGGATTTTGGTAAAGTTTGGGGTGGATTATCTTACAGACGTAGCTTAGATGGTGCTGAGTTTGTAGACGGTTCTGGAGTAAGTAGCCAAAAACTACAATATTTCACGCCTTTTATTGGTGTAGATTATAATAATTTTGTTTTTGCTTATACATATTCATATCAGGCAAATACAGTAAACTTTAATACAGGTGGTTTTCATCAAATAACTTTAGGTTACAACTTTAATTGTAAGCGAGAGAAGTTTGAGTGTAATTGCCCTGCAATTAACTAATAAAAAAAAGGCTCGATTTTTTAATCGAGCCTTTTTTTGTTATATGCTATTCCCAAATATAGTTTTTCTTTTTTGCTTGGGTTTTTATGGCATTTACCATTGCATTTTCTAATCCATTATTTTTATCGTCCGAGTTTTTAGCGATAAATGTTTTACGTTTCACATTTAATTCTGCAATTTCTTTTTGAAGCTTTTCGCGCTGAACTCTTTTCTTTTCAACATAAGATTTTATTTCATCTTTAGATTTTCCTTTTAATTCTTCAGGTAATTGTTTTTCATCTAAATCTTCATAAGAAAAGTCAGCTTCTTTTTCAGCATCAACTAAATCCCAAGAACTATTCATATAAAGTCTAGAGCTTTTGCTCACGGTTCTACTTACGGCATTAGCTTTGTTGTAACTCATAGCATTAAGATCTTGTTCTGCCTGCATTTCCATTTTTTGTCTTCCTAAGTACCCATAAGCAACATACGTTTTGTTTAGTTTCTCATTGAGTTCTAAAATTTTATCGTCAAAAGGAGATGCTATGTGAACAGTGGCTTTGTTTTGATTAATAGCCATGTAATCTCCGTGTGTAAGATCTGCTCCATCCTTCCAAAAACCTGATATTCCTTGGTTATAGTCACCACAGAAAATAGTGTTTACCGTAATGTCTTTTTGATGTGCGAGTTTAGAAGCTTCCTTGTAACTAACTGTACCTTGTGTATAAGGCTCATTTCCTGCGATAAAAATTAATTTTAAGTCATCTTTCTTGTCTCCCCAATTAAGTTGATCTAAAGCTGTTTTTACAACTTTACCACAGTACTCATTACCACCTTTTGTAGTTAAAGAGAAAAGCGATTTTGATATTTCGTCTAAATCATCACTAAAAGCAAGTACTTGTCTTAAATACCCTTCATCTGCATTGAGATTATCATTACCGTATTCATAAAGCGCAATTTTAAGATTAGGGTTTTGCTCTTCGCATTTGGCATAAGAGAGTTCATTTACAATTTCCCATAATTGCGCCTTAGCTTGGTCTATTAAACCGTCCATACTATTACTGGTGTCTAGTAATAATGCGACTTTAATTTCTGGTTTGTCGGTTTTTAAATTCGTTTCAATCACTGTTTGATTGATGGCGAGGTCTTGCTGATTTTGTTTTGTATTTGCATTGCAAGCAGTAAGTGATAGTATTCCCATCATTACTACAAATGGTTTTGTTATTGCTTTCATGTTTATTAATTTTTTGTGTTTAATTCTTTTACATCTATAGTGCCATTAGGCGAAATCACATAATATTTATGATCAACTTCGGTTTTTGTAACAGTTTGTGGCTTTTGTTCTTTGGGCTTTGGTGTGTAGAAAAGTTTTATGTTCATTCCTATTTGAACAACAGGTTCTAATATTGATGGATTTACCACAATATCGTACTGTTCATAGGTCAGTGGTTGGTAATAGTAAGACGTTTGCTTTTTGGCGCTGCTAACACCCTTGTTGGTTTTTAAAGCTTCAAAAGAGACACTGTTATAGGCTTGGTAGCTTTGGTAGAAATCTTTTGGAAAATAACAGTACTTATCATCTGCAATTTTAACATCATAGTTAGCCATGTCAAAGCCTAGTGTTGTATAGTATGCTTTTTTATCTGCAATGAGTTTCAATAATTGATCTTGAAGATTTTTATAAACTTCCTGAATGTTTTCAATAAAATAATCAACCTTAACTAAGTTGTAAACTTCACTCTTGGCACAAGCTTCCAGAATGCCTTCAAATTGACTGGTTTTAGTAAATTGAATATGAATATTCTGTTGCAATTCAAAACCTTTTGGTACTTCAGTGTATGTTTTACTGAATAGCTTTTTTGTAACTTCTACCTCGTACACAGGTACGAAGGAAATAACATCAATAGCAAAGTCTTTTTCAGTAATTCCGAGAGTATTTAATCTGGTTTTGATGTTGTCTATTCGCTCTTTCATGAGCGCATTAGTAGATTCTGCGGTTTCGCCAATTTGAGACAAATTGAAAATAGCTGTGTACGTTGAAGCGCTCACATTTTGTAATGCTTTTACATCTACGGTAAGCACATCACTCGGATGGAGCGTTTTGTTCATCTGATGTTGAACCGTTGGGTTGTAAATGTTGGCATTTCCTGAAGTTAAAATGTTCTGTCTAGAAATGTCTTGTGTAATTTGGGTGTAATTGCCTTTGTGCTGTGCAGTTATTGTATTAGCACATAAAAAAAGAAGCAAAAATGCTAGATTGATTTTTTTCATTTTGAATTTATATTATTGATTAATGAACAGTAAAACTCTGCTGAAAAAAGAGAAATAAAAATCCAGAATGAGTAAAGAAGGCCAGTTAATGAGTGAAGTAAAATCTTAAATGAGTTAACTCTAATATTTTTCTACTTAAAAGACTATAAAATTGAAGTGCCCATTTTTTGATACCAAATAAAGTATGTAAGTTAGTCCTGTTAATTCCTTATTTTGATAAAAATTAAACATACATACAGCCTTATATTTTTCTTCCTATTTACACTTTTGAGTTTTGGGCAAAGCAATAACACCAAAACTAAAAATGAAGAAGCCTTTTTTACAGTAAGAGGGTCAGTCTATTTAAAAGACACAAGAGAGCCAATAGATAATGTAAGCATACAAGTAAATGATGGTAGATATACGCGTACAGACATCTTTGGGAAATTTGTAGTTAAAGCAAGAGTAGGCGATGAACTAACCATAATGCATGATGATTTTGATACTGTGCGTTACACTGTTTTAAGTGACGAACGGATTACCATATTAGTAGAAGAACAAAACAAAGGACGTTATAAAAGTGCTAGATCAGATGATGTTGTAAGACAATTTAACCAAATGATTGATTCAGCAGATGCGTACTTAAGGAAAGATGCCGCAAAGAGTATAAAATTTGTAGGAGATGCACTCAATTATGATGTGTCATCAAGGCAAAGTGCAGAAGCACACGAACTTTTGGGAGATGTTTATGTTTACTGGAAACAATACGACCTTGCTATATCTGCATATAAAGTAAGCATCCAGAATATTGAAATGGCCTCGTCTAAACTGAAATTGGCAGATGCCTATACTAAGAATGAAGAGTATCAAAAAAGTATTGATACTTATAAAAGCCTCAATGAAAAGGACTTGTCTAATTACGAAAAAACGGTGTTGTATGAAGGTCTGGGTGATGCTTACTTAAAATTAAAAAACACGCAACAAGCTATAAGTTCTTATGAAAAGGGATTGGTCATTGCTAAGAAGCATTTAATAGCACCAAAGGTTACCGATTTAAACTCTAAAATTGCACAAGCGTATAACGCTAAAGGTGAAGTTGAAATAGCAAAGGGTTTCTATAGCAATTCACTTAAGTTAGCAAAAAAGGAAAACAAAAAACGTGCTGTTGAGGAGCAGGTTAAAGTTGCTGAGTTCAATAGTTTAAATAGAGAATACGATAGTGAAATTGAACTCAGAAAAGATGTTCTAGAAACACTTGAAGACATAGAGAAAGATTCTGTACTACCTAATGAAAGTCCTTTAACACCGCAAAAGCAAAATTATAAATTAGGTAATGCTTATTTGCTAAATAATGATTTGGATAATGCCATTCCATCATTTAAAAAGAGTATTGAAGAAGCCGATGAAAAGGAAGATCTTGTTGTTAAAAAAGATGCTATTAGAAAGTTGTCAGAAGCATTAATAGATGCAGGAAATGCAGAAGAAGGTTTAAAATGGCTTAATGAATATAAGAATACTGTAGATGAGTTGTACATAAAAAAGGAACAAGAGATATCTCAAGTAGCACGTTTTAGCAGAAACCTAGCAGAGCAGCAAAACAGAATTACAACTTTAGAAAGCGATAGAGCCTTATCCAAAAGCAAGTACGAGCTTACTCAAGAGCGTAACAAACGTCAGCAGCTTATTATTTATTCCCTGCTAGGAGGATTGTTATTGCTTTTAATTACAGGATTTTTAATGTACAAATACATTAAGCAACAGCGATTAGCCAACAATCTTTTGGCATTAAAATCTTTGAGAAGCCAGATGAATCCACACTTTATTTTTAATGCCCTAAACTCGGTGAATAGTTTTATTGCGACTAATGACGAGCGTACAGCAAATAAATATCTATCAGATTTTTCACAGTTAATGCGTGCTGTTTTAGAGAATAGTGAAGAAGATTTTATTGCACTAAAAAAGGAAATCGAATTGCTTCAGTTGTACACAAAACTAGAGCATTTTAGATTTCAGGATAAGTTTGATTATTCTATAGATGTTGATGATACTATAAATGTTGATGAATTTCAAATTCCACCAATGTTACTGCAGCCTTATATCGAAAATGCAGTATGGCATGGTCTGCGTTACAAAAAAGAAAAAGGACATTTAAATATTGCTATAAAACCAAAATCAAAAGACGAAATTACAATTACCATTTCAGATGATGGAATTGGTAGAACACGCTCTAAACAAATGAAGACCGAGAATCAGAAAAAGCAGAATTCTAAAGGGATGAACAACATTAAGAAGCGTGTGGCAATTTTAAACGAAATGTACAAAGACAAGGTAGATGTAACGATTGAAGATTTTCAACAAACTGAAGATGTAGGTACCAAAGTTGTGGTGACTTTAAAGAAGGATTAATAAAGTTTGAAGCTAGACGTAAGAAGTTAGAAGTAACTTCGTGCTTCTTTCTTCTTACTTCCAACTCAGAAAAACATGAAACATCCATGATTAATCTTCAATCAATAAGTGAAATGATAATAGGATGTTCCATCTGACCATTAAAAAAATAAATATTAACAGATGAAACTAAACGCAATACTAGTAGAAGATGAAGAAACAAGCAGAGCTATTCTTCGAAATTACCTTTCCAAATACTGCCCAAATATTTCAATTGTAGGCGAAGCTTCTAATGTTGAAGAAGCTTTGGTACTGATTAGGAATAACGATTTAGACGTAGTCTTTTTAGATGTAGAAATGCCATATGGTAATGCGTTTGATTTGTTAGATAAAGTTGGTCATATAGATTTTGAAACCATTTTTGTTACAGCTTATAATCATTATGCTATTGAAGCTTTAAATGCACATGCATCGTACTACTTGATGAAGCCAATTTCTATAGACGAACTTATAAAAGCAGTTGATTATGTCACAGAAATAAAATCGAAAGAAGAAGCGCTACAAGACCAAGTTTTAGTACCAAAAACTAATGCTGTAAATGGTAAAATAACCTTGCCACAACAAGATGGTTTTGAGGTTATAGAAACAGCAGACATTATGTATTGCAAAGCTGATGATAACTATACAGAAATCTATCTAAATAACAATAAGAAAAAACTGGTAAGTAAGACTTTAAAATATATTGAAGAAAGTCTAAAAGACGGTAATTTCGCCAGAGTCCATAAAAGCTATTTAGTTAATGTAAATGAAGTGGTAAAGTATGTAAAAGGAAAAGGTGGAAGTGTCATTCTAAGTAACGGTAAAGAAATTATGGTATCTGCATCTAAAAAGGCTGAATTGTTAGCTTATTTTAAATAATGACCTCTAAAAAACAAAAAACACCATGGCCAACCAAAGCGGTTATGGAGCAGATTTATGAGCAGCATTTTTGGGGAGGAAACGATTCAGATTTCTACTCAGGAGAAGGCTCTCACGATTCCAAAATTATTCAACCTTATATTGATAGTGTAACCGATTTTTTTAAATCACATAAAGGTCAACTTTCGGTTTGTGATTTGGGTTGTGGGGATTTTAATATTGGTAAAGCCCTCGTTCCATTTACAAAAGCATATGTTGCTATAGATATCGTAGAAGGTTTAATAGAGAGGAACCAGCGATTATTTAAAGCAGACCATTTAACCTTCAAATGTCTGGATATTGCTAAAGATGATTTGCCAAAAGCAGACTGTGTGATCATTAGGCAAGTACTTCAGCATTTATCTAATCGAGAGATTCAACAAATTTTAGATAAACTAACAGTATATAAATATCTCATACTAACAGAGCATATTCCTGTTGGAGAATTTACACCAAACATAGATATTATAGCCAATAGCCAAAACCGACTAAAACATAACAGTGGAGTGGATGTGTTGGCGGAGCCTTTTAGTTTAAAAGTTAAAGGATGCGATGTTTTGAGTGAGGTTATTTTAGATAATGAAAGTCGAATAACCACAACTTTATTTACCTTATAAAATTATATAGGCTAAATATTGAAACGAGTTTGGGAAGACAGAATATTAAGCACTAATTTCTCTTAGTAGCCACATGTAGTCTTCTCTGTTTTTTACAAAATCCTTATCAGAAATATCAATAATTTTTACGTTCAGATCGGTTTGGTTTCTTAAGAAGTTGAGATAACCTGCATTTATTTTTTCGAGATAATCGTCTTGTATTTCCTTTTCGTATTTACGACCTCTCTTTTTGATGTTGGCTTGTAATCGTTCGGTATTTTGGTAGAGATAAACGTATAAATCTGGTCTGGCAATATCTTTATAGACTTGGTAAAACAATTTTCTGTACAATCTAAACTCATCTTCAGCTAAGGTGACTTTAGAAAATATCAGCGATTTATGCACGTCGTAATCGCTTACCATAAAATCTTTAAAGAGATCTAGCTGCGATAAATCGTCACTAATTTGTTGGTAGCGATCTGCCAAAAAAGACATTTCTAGCGTAAAGGCATAGCGCTCTGGCTCTTTATAAAACTTTGGTAAAAACGGATTGTCTGCAAAACGCTCTAGAATCAATTTAGCATTAAAATCTTGCGCTATTCTATGAGATAAACTGGTTTTGCCTGCACCAATATTACCTTCAATAGCTATGAAATTGTAGTTGCCAAAATCAAAATTATTCTTTGGATTTTTTAGCCAGATTTTAATGGCTTCAATTTCAGATTTATCGTTACATGCATCTAATAATTCGCTAATTGTTTTATTAAAAACAGGATGCTTTACATCTCTGGCAATAGTAGATAGCGGTTCTAAAACAAACTTTCGGAGATGTATCGCAGGATGCGGTATAATTAGAGACTTTTCATTAATAACCTCTTCTTCATAAAACAAAATATCCAAGTCAATCTCTCGAGACTCGTAAGAATCCGATTGCTTAGCAGTTCTTCCTAAATCAGATTCAATTTGCTTAAGCGTTTTTAGAAGTTTCTTTGGTTTTAATTCGGTTTCAATCTTAATGCAAGCATTATAAAAATCATCACCTTCAAAACCTAAAGCAGGAGTTTCATAAACTTTAGAAATTTTACGGATTGTACCAACCCTTTCAAAAATAGCATCTATGGCCAGTTGCAAGTGTTCTAACTTGTTGCCTTTGTTACTTCCTAATGCTATGTAAACGGATTTGCTTGCTGTCATGGAATTAGCAAAATAACTAAAACAAAAATTAATAGTTTATCTTTACTACAACAATTTATTAACCATTTTAAATGTCGTTAAAAGACAAGTTTTTAGCCCAACGCATCTATCTTTTACTCGGAAGTCTATTTATAACCTCTTTAGTGGTGTCTAATCTTATTTTTCAGAAGTTTTTTTATTGGTATCCTGTAGATATTGAAGTTTTTGGCAGCAAATTATTCGAAATTTCAGTAGGTATTCTGCCTTATCCAATTACATTTTTAATTACCGATTTAATCAGTGAGATATATGGTAAAAAACGCGCTAATGATGTTGTTGTGGCAGGNATTTTTGCATCCTTATTCTCGGTTGGTATTATTTTGGTGGCAGACAGTGTGCCTGCATTAGATAATTCTCCGCTAAATGACGAAACCTTCAAATTTGTGTTTAGCAAAACCATTATTGCTGTAGGCTCTAGTATGTTTGCGTACTTGTTCGCACAATTTGTAGATATTAGAATTTATCACTTCTGGAAAAATCTAACCAAAGGAAAGCACTTGTGGCTTCGTAACAATTTTTCTACCTGGATTTCTCAGTTTGTTGATACATTATCTATAATAAGTTTGTTGTGCTATTTTGAAGTTTTACCATGGTCTAGCTTTAAAGGATTATTGATTAGTGGATTTTTATTTAAAGTCTTAGTGGCGTTTTTTGACACTCCATTTTTGTATTTGGGTGTGTACCTCTTTAGAAAACGATTTAAACTCAAGGTTAATGAAGAAATTGATCTCACCTAACTGTTATTAAATCATTAAAGTCTTCCTAAAGTTTCTTAAAAGCACAACTATTCTCCGCAACTTTGCGTATAATAAGTAAAGCTATACACTACAACCATGAAGAAATTTTTAAAGATTGTCGGAATCATTTTACTAATATTTATTGCNATTCTTATNGCAGTNCCATTTGTTTTAGAGTCTAAGATAGATGCTATTGTTCANAATTATGCNNATGAAAATTTAGATGCAGATNTAAGTTTTGATGATGTTAGTTTAAGCCTAATTTCTAGTTTTCCTNNTGCAGAAGTTAGTGTAGAGAATCTTAANATTGTAAATAGAGCNCCNTTTAANGNTGAAACNTTAGCTACAGCAAAAGCNTTGTCNTTTGAAATGCCNATTGGCGANTTNTTTAAAGGNTCAGANGAACCNTTGGTGGTTAACGAAATTATAGCANATGAGNTNNTGTTAACGCTAAAAACCAATAAAAACGGAACNACAAANTACGANATCGTAAAACAAGATGAAGANGCTTCAANAGNATCTGANTCTGAAGAGCAATCTTCTGGTTTTAGTTTCGATATTCAAAATTANGAANTNAATAATAGTGCNTTTACNTATATAGANGAAGGGTCNAATACCAGNTTATANGCNACNGAANTTAANCATAACGGTAAAGGNATTTTTTCNGGNGAANNNTCAGAATTAGATACCAAAACNGAAGCNAAAATTAGNATGTCTGTNGATAGNACNCANTATNTNAGTAATAANAGNATAAAANTAGANGCNTTAATCGGAATGGATTTNGANCAAAANAAATANACTTTNAAAGAAAATAAAGGCTTNATTAATGCNTTNCCNTTNGAGTTTGANGGNTTTGTNCAANTNGTNGAAGANGGNCANCAAATTGATATTACGTTTAANAATCCAGAATCATCATTTAAAGACTTTTTAGCNGTAATACCAGAAGCTTATGCAAANAATATTGAAAATGTAAATACCACAGGAAACTTTACAGTTAATGGTGTTATAAAAGGGTTAGTGTCTGGAGAAACTATACCAACATTAGACATTAATATGAAGTCTGATAACGCATCATTTAAATATCCAGATTTACCAAAAAGCGTTAGGAATATTATGATTAATGCATCGGTAAAAAATACAACAGGAAATGCAGATGATACCTATGTAGATTTAGATCAGTTAGATTTTAAGATAGATGAAGATGTGTTTAAATCTGAAGCTCACATAAAAAACCTTACAGGTAATATGTTGGTGAGTGCTAACTTAGATGGAGTTTTAAATTTGGCTAATATAACCAAAGCATATCCTGTAGAATTAGAAAACCAGTTAAGCGGAATACTAAAAGGAAAACTCAATACATCTTTTGATATGGATGCTATTGAAACCAACGCATATCAGAGAATAAAGAATAATGGTAGCGTGTCTGTTACAGGTTTTGTGTTTTCTTCAGAGGATATTGTAAATCCTATTCAAATAAATAAGGCTGACCTTTCTTTTAAACCTGGTACAGTAAGTCTTAATAGTTTTGATGCACAGACAGGTAAAAGTGATTTTTCAGCAACAGGTACTATTAATAACCTTCTTGGATTTTTATTGAGTGACAAGAAGCTTCAAGGAAGGTTTAATGTAAATTCTAATACGTTTGCAATCTCAGACTTTATGGTAGAAGATGAGTCTGCATCAGAAACATCAAACAAAACAACTTCAGATTCAGAATCGCTTAAAATTCCAGACTTTTTGGATTGTACCATAACAGCAAATGCTAAAACTGTCATTTACGATAACCTGAATTTAAAGAATGTAAAAGGGCAGTTATCCATTAAAGACCAAAATGCCAATTTAAGTAATATGACTACAGATTTATTTAATGGTCAGTTAGGTATTTCTGGTAATGTAAATACAAAAGAAGCTAAGCCAAAATTTGATATGAAATTGGCAATGCAACAGTTTGATATTTCACAATCTTTTAAAGATTTAGAGATGCTTCAGGTTTTAGCTCCAATAGCAAAAGTGGTGCAAGGGAAATTAAATTCTACAATTGATGTAAGTGGTCTTTTAGATGAAAATTTCTCTCCAGATTTAGCTACAATTTCAGGTAATGCCTTAGCTGAAATATTAACCTCTAATGTAGATGTTAGTAAAAGCCCTTTATTGTCTGGCTTAGATAGTAAATTAGATTTTATAGACTTTAATCAGATTCAAAAAGATATTAAAACCAAATTGAGTTTTGAAAACGGTCAGGTTAGTGTAAAACCATTTACATTAAAATATAAAGATATACCAATTGAGGTTTCGGGCTCGCATAGTTTTTCTAATGCAATGAATTATAGTGCGGTATTGCAAGTGCCTGCCAAATATTTAGGTAGTGATGTTAATCGATTAATTGGACAAATTAATGATGATGAGGTTAATAAAATTTCAATTCCTGTTACTGCAAATATTGGAGGTACATTTTCTAGTCCAGCAATTACAACAGATTTAACAAGTGGTGTTTCTAACTTAACTAAACAATTAGTAGAAATTCAAAAGCAAAAATTGATTGGAAAGGGTAAGGATAAAATCAACGATCTTTTAGGTAATGTTTTAGGTGGAAATAATAGCACAAAAACAGATTCAACCACTATTAAAACAGATAGCACTAAGAAAGACCCTAAAGATGCCATAAAAGAAGGTGTTGGAAATGTTTTGGGTGGAATTCTAAACGGGAAGAAGAAAAAAAACGACACAAAAGCACAGGATTCTGTTAAAAATGACTGATTTTTGGTGAAAAATTACCGTTTTTTGACTCGTTTCTGTTAATTATTCCTCAAAATGCTTGTTTATCTAGATTATTTGGTTATACTATAGGTTCACAAAATTTTAGAAAACTACATGAGGCAACTTAAGATTACCAAGCAGGTAACTAACAGAGAAGACAAATCCCTAGACAAGTATTTACAAGACATAAGTAAAATTCCTTTAATTACAGCAGATGAAGAGGTTGAGTTGGCGCAGCGTATAAAAAAAGGAGATCAGGAAGCCTTAGATAAGTTAACTACGGCTAATCTAAGATTTGTGGTTTCGGTAGCAAAGCAATATCAGAATCAAGGATTAAAACTTCCAGATTTAATAAATGAAGGTAATGCAGGTTTAGTAAAAGCTGCTAAACGTTTTGATGAAACCAGAGGTTTTAAATTTATTTCTTATGCAGTTTGGTGGATAAGACAAGCTATTCTTCAGGCTTTAGCAGAACAATCTCGTATTGTCCGTTTACCACTAAACAAAATCGGTACAATTAATAAAATTAACAAAACCTATTCTCATTTAGAGCAGGTTCATCAACGACCTCCAAATGCTGAAGAAATAGCCAGAGAGCTAGATATTAGTACAAGAGAGGTAAAACAATCTATGAAAAACTCTGGTCGTCATCTATCTATGGATGCGCCACTTAAGGATGGTGAAACCTTTAGTTTATACGATGTGGTAAGTGAGAGCGAGTCTCCAAGACCAGATAAAGATTTAATGCAAGCATCTTTAAATACCGAAATAGAGCGTGCGTTAGATACACTTACTCAAAAAGAAAGCGATGTTATTCGCCTTAATTTTGGTATAGGTAATCAGCCACCAATGACTTTGGAGGAAATAGGAAGTATTTACGACCTTACCAGAGAGCGTGTAAGACAAATTAGAGAAAAGGGTATTAGAAGATTAAGACACGCAAGTAAGAGTAAAATCTTAAAGACTTATTTAGGGTAAGTACAAGTTTTTTAAGACTTAAAGTAGTCTTTTAAGACTTTTTAAAACACACTAAAATAAAAATCTCAATTATTGAGAAAAATAATTTTTTATTTTCAAATAGTTAGCCTATATTTGCCGACCATTTGCAAGATATAGATAATAAAAAACTAGCGATAGATGATTAAAATCGAAATTAAAGAAGGAGAGAATATAGAAAGAGCTCTTAAGCGTTATAAGCGTAAGCACAGAAATGTACAGATTATGCAAAACTTAAGAGAGTCTCGTTATTTCACTAAACCATCTGTTAAGAGAAGGAGAGAGATTCAAAAAGCAGAATATATTCAGAGTTTAAGAGACGCAGAAAACATCTAGGTCTCTAGCTTTTTATTTTACAATATTAAAAAGAGCAACAATTTGTTGCTCTTTTTGTGTTTATTTGTTTTGCTTAGGTTTTATTACAGACTTAATACCAAGTATTAGGTAAATACTTAAAGCCAATAATACAAAAAAGGCTTTCAATCTGTCGTAAGTAGTCATGTGTTTATAATCAAAGTTAGGATCAATAACATTTGATATTATAACAATCATCAAAAACACTGCTAATAGAATATATGGTAGTTTTATTTTTATTTTCATGTAGTTCTAAATATTTATTTTAATTACCACCAATTCATACAATCACCAAATTCGTACACAGCTATACCTGCACCAATCCAGCCCATATACCTAACAAAAACCCTTTTCATGAATTTTCTGGCCGCACCTTTGCTCATACCATTTACACCATTTGATATTAATTCGCCTAAAGCTGTAATACCTAATGCCTGCATAGCGCAATCAAAAACCTCACTTTTTTGAGTGGCAATATTCAACATTTTGCTTGGGTCATATATTTCTCCAGTAAGCAAACTAATACCATTAGAATCTACTAACTCAATTCCGTCATTGGCAGCACTTTCTATTCTCAAAATTCCCATACCTGCCACTATGATGCTAGGGTGGTCTAATGAGCCAAATACAGATATGATTTCACTTTCAGTAATACCATAAGATTTGATTAAATCTATACTTGCTGATAAAGTACCTTCTAAGTCTTCTTGTGTTATACTATTAAAATCAGGGTTCCGATGATTTAAGCTATTGCCAAATTCTTGAGATTCAAAAATTAAATTTTCAAATTCTACACTTTGGTTTTTTTGAATGAGCTCTGACTCTGCATCCAGATGTTCAATATCATTGTCAGTACATGAGGCTACAACCAAACAAAATAAAAATAATAGAAACACATTGCGGATAACATAACTTGTTTTAAAAAAATCATTTTTCATATTTAAACTGTTTTAAAATTAGTATAGAATAAATATAATCATCAGAAAAAAAAAATCTATTTTAATAAGGTATAATTTATACCTTTGGGTAGTTGTAAATTTAATTATTTTATCATAATAAAATGATTGGAAAGAAGATTAGAAAAGTAAGAGAATTAAAAGGTTATTCTCAAGAATATATGGCAGGAGACTTAGGTATTAGCCAAAAAACATATAGTAATATAGAAACTGATCAAGCAAAAGTTCATTTTAATAGATTAGAAGAAATTTCTGTGATTTTAGAAATTAGTCTGATCGAACTTCTTTCTTTTGATGATAAAAATGTCTTCAATAATAAGTTTCATTACAAAGTTGAAAATAATCAAAATTATGTATTAAGTGACCGCATTGATTTTGAGCATGAAAGAAAAGCGTATAAGAAACATATTGAACACTTAGAAAAAGAAAATGACTTTTTACGACAACAATTAGATAAATTTATTAATTAAATAGGTTGACTTTTTTGTTATTACAAAACAGTTAAGTTTACAACAAGCCCTTCATTTGCTCTAACGTTAAATACGGTATCATCTGCAAAAATGAGATATTGGCCTTTAATGCCAACTAATTTTCCGGAATACGTAACCTGTTTTTTTATATTTAAGCTTTTAGGTTTTTCAGGATAGTGTTCTACTGGGAAATTAAGATGTGTCTCAGCGTTATTCTCTATAAAGTACTCTTTAACGTCATCAGGAATGTAAGTTTTTAATCGTTGTCGCCATTCTGTTAAATCCTCATCTACATTATCATTTCTTAGCATTTTTCGCCAATTAGTTTTGTCTGCTACATGGTCTTTTAAAGCGACCTCAGTAATACCAGCCAAATAACGATTTGGTACTTCAACAATTTCAATAGCTTCATGTGCACCTTGATCTATCCAACGTGTTGGGACTTGACTTTTTCTGGTAACACCAACCTTAACATTGCTAGAGTTAGCAAGGTATACGATATGTGGCTGTAGTTGTACCTTTTTTTCGTATTCTAAGTCTCTATCTTCCTTGCCTAAATGAGCGGTGCTTAGTTCTGGTCGCATTATCCAATCACCAGCAATAGGTTTATCAAAAAAACAACTCTTACAAAATCCCTGTCTGTAAATAGGTTTGTCTAGTCCACAACTTAAGCATTGATGTCCAACATGTTTAATTTCAAGAGTTTTGTTAATGAGTTGATTCATGTGAATAAAATCATTTTCAAACACCAAATAATATTGAATTGGTTCTAAAAATTCAGTCTGCATTTTAGTGAGGACACCTGTATAAATCATAAAAGAAATTTATTATTTTTAGCCATTAAGCCTTTTTGAGAATATTCTTCAAAAAGCTTTAAATTTATTTAAATGAAAAAAAATCTCGCTTGGCGAGTAAAGATAACCAATCCATGCCAATTCCTATTGTAAATTCTATTGCTTCGTGGTTTTTAAAAAAACGATTTCATCAAATAGATCTGTTTTTAAAGTATCCAAACGAAGTGCAAAACGAATTACTTTTTAGTCTTTTAAAGTTTGCCAAGGATACGGAGATAGGTAAGCAATATGATTTCTCTTCAATAAAAACTTACAAAGAGTTTAATGAGCGTTTACCTATAGTTAGTTACGAAGATGTGCAACCTTTAATAGAGCGCTCTAGACAAGGCGAGCAAAATATCTTTTGGCCCAGACCAATAAAATGGTTTGCAAAATCTAGTGGAACAACCAATTCTAAGAGTAAATTTATTCCGGTAAGTTCAGAGTCGCTAGAAGACTGCCATTATGCCGCAAGTAAAGATTTACTGTGTATGTATCTTAATAATAATGAAAATGCACTACTCTTTACTGGTAAAAGTCTTCGCTTAGGTGGAAGCAAGGAGCTTTATAAAGAAAACGGAACTGTTTTTGGAGATCTCAGTGCTATTTTGATTGATAATATGCCGTTTTGGGCTGAGTTTAGTAGTACACCAAGTAGTAAAGTGTCCTTAATGAGCGAATGGGAATCTAAGATGCAAGCTATTGTTGAGGAAACCATACAAGAAAACGTGACGAGTTTAGCAGGTGTGCCATCGTGGATGTTAGTTTTACTTAATAACGTACTAGAAAAAACAGGAAAAGATAATCTTTTTGATATTTGGCCAAACCTCGAAGTGTACTTTCATGGTGGAGTAAGCTTCAATCCATACATAGAACAGTATAGAGCAATTTTACCAAAAAAGGATTTTAAATATTACGAAATTTACAATGCTTCTGAAGGGTTCTTTGCCATACAAGATCAGAATTACTCTGGAGATCTATTACTGATGCTAGACTACGGAATATTTTATGAGTTTATACCTATGGATACCTATGGTACAAAAGATCAAAAAGTAATTCCGTTGAGTGACGTAGAATTAGGAAAAAACTATGCAGTTATTATTACCACAAATGCAGGTCTTTGGCGCTATAAAATTGGTGACACTATTAGGTTTGTTAGCTTAAAACCGCACAGAATCAAAGTATCTGGTAGAACGAAGCATCATATCAACGCTTTTGGCGAAGAACTTATAATTGAAAATGCAGAAGACGCTCTTAAAAAAGTTTGTAAAAGAACCGCTGCTGAGATTGTAGATTATACAGCAGCTCCAATTTTCATGAATGGTAAAGAAAAAGGTGCGCATGAGTGGATCATTGAATTTAAAACACCTCCCGAAAACATGTCCTATTTTGAGGAGTTGTTTGATAATGCTCTCAAGGCTCTAAACTCCGATTATGAAGCCAAGCGCTATAATAATATGACTTTAAACAAGCCAACAATTCATTGTGCCAGAACCAACTTGTTCTACGATTGGCTAAAGGTAAACGATAAGCTCGGAGGTCAGCACAAAGTACCTCGTTTATCAAATTCTAGAGATTATATTGAAGAGTTATTGCAATTAAATAGACAGGTTTGATTATAGGGTTGTCGTTCATCGTGAAATTTTTCATGTAGATTACATACAACGAGTTTTAAAATGACTTTAACCAAAATCTAGACAAAAAGATTTTCACTTTGAAGGATGATACTATATTAGCTGTAAATAAATGTGCTATTAATTATTAATTAATTACCCTCTATTTATATAACATATTGTCAGCAATATTTATTAATCGATCCTAACAATAAAAAAACCACAATTTTAAAATTGTGGTTTTTTTTATTATAAGCCTTTATATTTTAGGACACAGCCTTAAGCTTCTTTAAAGTAGATTTATTTAAGCGGTCTTCAGCGTAACTTTTAGTTACATTTAGTTTTGTTTCACCAGAGCCTGGTAAATCAAACATAGCCTCTGTTAGTATTTCTTCGCATAGCGAACGTAAACCACGTGCACCAAGTTTGTATTCTATAGCTTTTTCTACGATATAGTCTAATGCTCCGTCTGTAATAGAAAATTCAACCTCATCCATAGCAAACAACTTTTTGTATTGTTTAATGATGGCATTTTTAGGTTCTGTTAATATAGCTCTTAATGTGTTGGCATCTAACGGATCCATGTGTGTCAATACAGGTAAACGACCAATAATTTCAGGTATTAATCCAAAGTCTTTTAGGTCTTTTGGAATAATATATTGAAGGATGTTATCGTCATCTACATTATCATCTTTTATGGAGCTATAACCAATGGCTTGCATGTTAAGACGCTTAGTAATTACGCGCTCAATACCATCAAAAGCACCGCCTGCAATAAATAAAATATGCTCTGTGTTAACTTCAATAAACTTTTGGTCTGGATGTTTACGACCACCTTTTGGTGGAACATTAACAACTGTGCCTTCTAATAATTTTAGAAGTGCTTGTTGTACGCCTTCACCAGATACATCTCTAGTTATTGATGGGTTATCGCTTTTACGAGCAATCTTATCAATTTCATCTATAAAAACGATACCACGTTGTGCTTTCTCTAAATTGTAGTCTGCAGCTTGTAGTAAACGTGTTAATATACTTTCTACATCTTCACCAACATAACCTGCTTCCGTTAAAACGGTTGCGTCTACAATAGCTAAAGGAACATTAAGCATGCGTGCAACGGTTTTGGCCATCAAAGTCTTACCAGTACCAGTTTGACCAACCATAATAATGTTGCTCTTTTGTATTTCGATATCGTCGTCAGATGGTGGTTGTAATAAACGCTTGTAGTGGTTGTAAACCGCTACAGACATAACACGCTTAGTAAATTCTTGTCCAATAATATATTCGTCTAAGAATGCTTTGATTTCTTTAGGCTTTCTTAGCATTAATTCAGAGCTAAGTTCTGAGTTACCAGATTGCTTAGACTCTTCTATAACAATACCATGTGCTTGTTCTATACAACGGTCACAAATATGTGCATCTAATCCTGCAATTAATAAATTGGTTTCTGGCTTTTTCCTACCACAAAATGAACATTCTAATTCTTCTTTTGCCATAATTTAAATTCTAATTTAGGAATAATTGGTCCTAAATAATTTGTTTACTTGCGTTCTAAAACTTCATCAATCATTCCGTACTCTAAAGCTTCACTAGATTTCATCCAGTAATCTCTATCAGAGTCTTTTTCCACTTGTTCGTAAGATTTACCTGAGTGACTAGATATAATATTATAAAGTTCTTCTTTTACTTTTATTGTTTCGCGTACAGCTATTTCCATATCAGATACTTGTCCTTGTGTACCACTCATTGGTTGGTGTATCATAACACGAGAGTGTTTTAAGGCAGAGCGTTTTCCTTTTTCTCCGGCACATAATAATACTGCTGCCATTGATGCTGCAATACCAGTACATATTGTTGCTACATCTGGTTTTACAAATTGCATAGTGTCGTAAATGCCTAAACCAGCATATACAGATCCGCCTGGAGAGTTAATGTATATTTGAATATCTTTTGAAGCATCTGTACTTTGTAAAAATAATAACTGTGCCTGAATAATGTTAGCTACCTGATCGTTAACTCCTGTACCTAAAAATATAATACGATCCATCATTAAACGAGAGAAAACGTCCATGGCAATGGCATTTAGTTGACGCTCTTCGATAATGTTTGGGGTTAAATTAGTTGGGTACATACTAGAAATTATCTTTTCGTAGTAGTTACTATTAATACCTTGGTCTTTTATCGCGAACTTTTCAAATTCTTTTCCGTAATTCATTATAGTTTCAATTTATTTTTTGTTTAAAAAAAAAGCGTAAAACTTTTATAGTTCTACGCCTTAAAGATACTAATTTATTCAATAACCTTAGCTGTAGAATTCTTTAACAAAATCATCGTAAGTGATTTCTTTTGTTTTGATATTTGCTTCAGTCTTATATAGGTTTAATAATTTTTGGCTCATTAGCTGCTCAGACAAACGTTTTACCTCATCTTGGTTAGACATTATACGAGCAGCTATATCTTCTAATTCTTTTTCTGAAGGGTTTAATTGACCAAATTGTGCCATCTGACCTTTAATCATTTCCATGGCGTAAGCTTTCAATTCTTCAAATTGAACTTGTAAGTTATGATCTGCAATTAATTTACCTTCAATAAGTTGGTAGCGCATGCTTTTTTCAGACTTCTCATACTCTTCTTTAGCCTGCTCTTCTGTCATTGGTTCTTCACCTGCAGTTTGCATCCATTTTTGAAGGAACTCTACAGGAAGATCAAACTTGGTACTTTCTAATAAGTATTCAGTGACATCGTTTAATAATTTCTGATCACCTTGTTGTGCAAATTGCTTTTCAGAATCTTCCTTAATCTTGTCTTTTAACTCAGTTACAGAAGTTACTGCTTTAGGGCCAAAAAGTTTATCGAATAATTCTTGATCTAAATCTGCAAGTTCTCTCTCGTTAATTTCAGAAACTTCGAAGTTTACTTTAATGTCTAGTCCGTGAGCATCATCGTGAGATACTTTTAAGAACGTCATTAAGTCGTGGTCATCGTTAAAAAGACCTTTGGTTTTTAATTCAATAACATCACCAACTTTAGCTCCGATAAATTTCTTAGGGTTTGTTTTTCCTTTTAATTTATCTAAAGTAATAGTTGCAACATTCTCAATACCTTCTTCTTCGTTAGTGAATTTTCCAGTAATTTCAGAATCTTTAGTTACTTCGTTTTGAGATACTAGTTTACCATATTGCTTTTGGATGTGCTCAACTTGGTTGTCAATCATCTTGTCGTCTGCAACAATGTTGTAGTGTGTTATTGCTTTCTTACCTTTTAACTTTACGTCAAATTCTGGAGCTAAACCTAATTCAAACTCAAAAGAAAAAGCATCAGCATCCCAATCTAAATCGTCTTGTGGTTTTGGTAATGGGTTACCCAGAACGTCTAACTTTTCTTCAACTAAGTACTTACCGATAGCATCTTGAAGTAATTTGTTTACTTCATCAACTAATACAGCTTTACCGTATTGTTTTTTAACCAAACTCATAGGAACATGGCCTTTTCTAAATCCAGGAATGTTAGCAGACTTACGGTAATCTGTTAAGATTTTTTCAACTTTATCGCTATAATCTTCTTTTGCGATATCTACTTTTACAACTGCATTTAATGCGTCGATGTTTTCTCTTGTAATATTCATTATGCTTAGTAACTAAAATTGGGCTGCAAAAATACAACATTTTTCACAACCCTACAATAGTTTAAACAATTGGTTTTTAGTCGTTTTTTGGCTCTTTAAAAATGGTGTGTAAGATAGATTGCAGAATGGATAATAGAATACTGAAAATTAAGGCAGTCCAAAATCCATTAACACCAAATCCATCAATTAATTTGTCTGCTAAAAGAATAATCAGAGCATTAATAACTAAAAGGAATAATCCTAAGGTTAAAATGGTAACAGGCAATGTAAAAATTATTAAAATTGGCTTTACAAAGAGGTTGAGAATAGCCAAAACCAAGGCTACAATAATGGCACCTACGTAGCCATTTACTTCAACACCTCCTAAAAGATGAGCTATGATGAAAACGGCTAGAGCATTGATTAAAAGTCTTATTAAAAGATTCATGTCATTAAGTTTTTTTAGTTTACTTAAGATAAGAAATTAATTACAGCCTCATAAAAGTCTTCTGGATTTTCTGCATGCAACCAATGACCTGCATTTTTAATTGTAACAATTTCTGAATTTGGAAAATGACGATGAATGATGGCTTCGTCTTGTTCTCCGATATATTCAGATTTATCTCCTCGCAGAAATAATGTATCTTTATCAAAAGTGGCATGTATAGGTAATGCTTCTCCCACTTCTGAAACGTTGTCTTTTAAAACTGGTAAATTAATTCTTAAGCCTAATTGTCCTTTTTCTACCCAGTGTAAGTTTTTGAGTAAAAACAATCTGGTGCCTGTATCTCTTACATAATTGCTTAATGCTTTGTCTGCAGCGCCGCGACTCTTTATTTCTGAAAAGTCTAAGCTACTTAGTCCTTCTAAAATAGCATCGTGATGTATAGGGTAATAGCGTGGAGAAATATCTGCAACTATCAGTTTACTTACGAGCTCAGGAAATAAGGCAGCAAAAAGCATGGCTGTTTTTCCTCCCATAGAGTGGCCAAGTAAAACAATATCATTGAGGCTATGCTGTTTGCAATATGCTTTTAAATCTTCAGCCATTAACTCATAGTCAAAGTCTTCTGAATGAAAACTACGACCATGATTACGTTGGTCTACCAAGTGTACTTGGTAGTTAGCTTCTGAAAACTGTTTGGCTAGAGTTTTCCAGTTATCTCCCATGCCTAAAAAACCATGAAGAATTACAAACGGTTTTCCTTGGCCTATAATGTTAGAGTGTAAAATCATTTTAGTTTGTCTAAATACATTTTTATTACATTTTTAGCGCCTAAGTACAAACTTTCAGATATAAGTGCATGACCAATAGAAACTTCTAAAAGGCCAGTGATATTTTCTTTAAAATATTTGATGTTATCAAGTGAAAGGTCATGACCAGCATTAATACCAAGTCCTAATGTATTGGCTAAGCCAGCACATTCCATGTAAGGTTTTATGCCATCTTTGTTACCTAAACTAAACTGATGAGCATAAGCTTCGGTGTAGAGTTCAATTCTGTCTGTTCCTGTTACTTTCGCACCTTCAATTTGGTGTAAGTCTGGGTCTACAAAAATTGAAGTTCTTATGTCATTATTTTTAAACTCTTTAATAACATCTATTAAAAAATCTTTGTGTTTTACGGTGTCCCAGCCTGCATTAGATGTTATAGCGTCTTCAGCATCTGGTACCAAAGTTACTTGTGTTGGTTTTACTTCTAAAACCATGTCGATAAACTTAGGTATTGGGTTACCTTCAATATTGAATTCTGTGGTGACTTCAGATTTTAAATCGTAGACATCTTGATAACGAATATGTCTTTCGTCTGGTCTTGGGTGAATTGTTATACCTTCAGCACCAAATCGTTGAACATCTTTAGCAAATTGTACTACGCTTGGTACATCTCCACCACGACTATTTCTTAGTGTCGCAATCTTGTTAATGTTAACACTTAATTTTGTCATTTTTTTAAGTTTTAAACAACAAAAATACAGAACTCATCTTGGGTTTTTGTAGTTATTTTTGATTAATTTGCAAGATATTGAAACACTAAATATGCAGTTACAAGATTTTGTTATAAACGACATAAAGCCATTGAATATCACAGATAAAATAGGTGATTTACAAATGCTGTTTAATCAGCTCACGTATTCTCATGTGCCAATTCATAATCAAGGTGTGTATATGGGTTGTATTTCAGAAACTGATGTGCATTGTTTCGATAGCGCTATAGCAATAAGTGACTGTAATCATACTATTGAAGGATTCTTTGTGAGATCTACAACTAACTGGCTCGATGTACTTGAGGCATTCGCTCAGAACGATTCTAATATCATGCCTGTTTTAGATGAAAAGAACACCTATTTAGGATACTATGAGTTGAATGATATTATTCATTTGTTTAACGAAACACCTTTTTTCGCAGAGCCTGGAGGTATTTTAATCGTAGAAAAAGGAATCCATGATTATTCGTTTAGTGAAATTAGTCAGATTGTAGAGTCTAATGATGCAAAACTACTTGGTGCATTTATATCTAAAATGGGGTCAGACCTTGTTCAGATTACATTAAAAATTGGTAATTCCAGTCTTAACGAAATTATACAAACTTTTAGGCGCTACAGTTATAATATTGTTTCAGGTCATGAAGAAGATTCTTATATAGAAAGCTTAAAAGAGCGTTCAGAGTATCTAGACAAATACCTAAATATGTAATGATGAAAATTGCAATTTACGGTCAGAATTACGCAAAAGATTCTACTCAGAATGCACTAGAGATTTTAGTAGATGAGCTCTCAAAATATAATGTTGAGGTTTTAATTGAATCAGATTTTTTGAGTCAACAGAACGAAGTAGTTCTTAATAATAGCGCATTAAAAACATTTACAGAGCTCAATAAAACATTCGATTTGCTTATTAGTATTGGTGGCGACGGTACTATATTAAGAGCAATAACCTATGTGAAAGACCTTGGTATCCCTATAGTCGGTATTAATACTGGTCGATTAGGTTTTTTAGCAACTATACAAACAGAAGAGATTGACTCCGCACTATCTGAGATTTTTAATGGAGATTATAAAATTTCAGAGCGTACTTTGTTGAGTGTTACTACAGAACCCGAAAGCCAAGTTGTAGGGCATACTAACTTTGCACTTAATGAGATAGCTCTTAGCAGAAAGAATACTACCTCTATGATTACTGTAGAAACACATCTTGATGATGAATATTTAACCTCTTATTGGGCTGATGGTCTTATATTATCTACACCAACAGGTTCTACAGGATATTCTTTAAGTTGTGGAGGTCCAGTCATAACACCAGAAGCTAATAATTTTGCGCTAACACCTATAGCTCCACATAATTTAAGTGCAAGACCTTTAATTATACCAGACAAAACAAAAGTTACTTTTAAGGTTGACGGGAGGGAGGATCAGTTTTTAATGTCTTTAGATTCTAGAATTGTTACTTTGCCTAATACAACTACGGTAACAGTAAAAAAGGCTGGTTTTGCAATTAAGATGGTTGAGCGTTTAGAAGAAACATTCTTAGATACTTTAAGAAAAAAGCTTCTTTGGGGCGAGGATAGACGTAATTAAGTCCTGTTTTTTACAATAAAAGCTTGTAAATACTGTTTATCTCTAAGACAATTTGTATCAAATTGTAATAGGCTAATCATAATTATTATATTTGCAAACTTTGAAAAATTTATGAGGTATTTATTCCTAATTTTCATATGTGTATTTTTTATGCAAAACACTAAAGCTCAAATTTATGAGGTTGGTGTGTTTGCAGGTGGGAGTAATTTTATTGGAGATGTTGGTGCTACCAATTATATATCACCAAATCAGCTTGCTATTGGTGGTATTTTTAAATGGAATAGAAGTCCGAGGCATTCTTATAGATTATCTGTTATTTTTTCAGATTTAGAAGGTATTGATGGAAAATCAGATGATCCAAGAAGAATACAAAGAGGTTATAAGTTTAATACAAGTATTTTAGAAATATCTGCCGGAATGGAATTTACGTTTTGGGATTTTGATTTACATACAAGTGGAGTAAAAGGAACACCATATTTATATACAGGGATTTCTGTGGCTAATCACGATAATTATTATTTTACTCAAAACGGTCAGTATACTTCAGAAGATACGAGTAGTTGGGCGTATGGTATACCAATGGTTTTAGGGTATAAAACCAATATAAGCAATCATTTGGTGTTAGCAGGAGAAATAGGTGCTAGATATACATTTTCTGATGAGCTAGATGGGAGTGTGCCAGATAATGAGTTTAGAGAACAGCTAAGTTTTGGAAACACAAATAGTAATGATTGGTATGTGTTTTCAGGAATTACCTTAACTTACACCTTTGGTAGAAGACCTTGTTATTGTAATTTTTAAGATGAGTCTAAAAGAAAAAGTAAATAAAGAAAAACTTCCCAACCATGTTGCAATAATTATGGACGGTAATGGTCGTTGGGCAAAGCAACAGGGCTTAATGCGCGTTATTGGACATGAAAACGGTACTAAAGCTGTTAGGCAAACCGTTGAGGCAAGTGCAGAATTAGGTATTAAGAATTTAACACTTTATGCTTTTTCTACAGAAAACTGGAACAGACCAAAACTAGAAGTGCAAACGCTTATGAAACTTTTGGTAAAATCATTAAAAAAGGAGATAAAAACCTTACAAGACAATAATATTAAGCTATCTGCAATTGGTTGTCTTCACGATTTACCAAAAAAAGCACATAAAGAGTTGTTGGATGTTATAGAAAAGACAAAAAATAATACGAATATGACATTAACTTTAGCCTTGAGCTATGGTTCTCGTGAAGAAATTGTTAATGTTATTAAAGAATTATCAGTTAAAGTTAAAAATAATATAATTTCTTC
This sequence comes from Winogradskyella sp., assembly GCA_002722255.1. Taxonomy (GTDB): domain Bacteria; phylum Bacteroidota; class Bacteroidia; order Flavobacteriales; family Flavobacteriaceae; genus Winogradskyella; species Winogradskyella poriferorum. Next base: position 26,154 of record PBLD01000013.1, read on the forward strand.
TGAAAGTATTGATGAATCAATTATAAATAAGCATCTTTACACGCAAAATTTACCAGATGTAGACTTGTTAATTCGTACTAGCGGTGAGCAACGAATTAGTAATTTTTTACTTTGGCAAATTGCCTATGCTGAATTATATTTTACGGATATTTTATGGCCAGATTTTGACAAAGAACATTTGTACAAAGCACTCATAAATTATCAAAATAGAGAACGAAGATTTGGAAAAACAAGCGAACAACTTACCTCATAAGAAATTATCAAAGTCCCTTGCTAAATTAATTGGTGTTGTATTAATTTTTACAATACCTTTTTTGGGTAATGCACAAGCTCAAGATGGTGCTAAGTATTTAATTAAAGAAATTACCGTTACAGGAAATACTAATTTTAGTCCACAAACTATTATTGCTTATTCAAAGCTAAGAAAGGACGAAGAAATTCAGGTAGGCGGAGAAAAAATTGCTAACGCAGTTAAGACCTTATGGAAGTCTAACCTATTTAGTAGTATAGATATTTTTATTACTGATATAGATGGTAGTACCGCCAATTTAGAAATCCATCTTATGGATTTGCCCGAGCTTAAAGATTTAACGATTGAGGGTGTAAAGAAAGGTAAGAAGGATGAAATTATAACCGAAAATAAGCTTCAATCTGGTGTAAAGGTTACAGAAAACCTTATTGCAACCACAAGAAATTACCTTACTAACAAATACAAAAAGAAAGGATTTTTAAACGCTAAAGTTAACATTCAAACCACAGAAGTTATAGACTCTGTTGAAAAGGAACGTGTTAACATGAAAATTAAGATAGACAAAGGTCAGAAAGTAAAGATAAAAGAAATCAACTTTATTGGTAACGAAAAACTTGCAGATAAAAAGCTTCGTAAAGCAATGAAAAATACTAAGAAAAAGAGTCTTAGTCCATTGCGAATATTTAAGCGTTCAAAATATATAGAAGAAGACTTTAGAGAAGATTTAGTAAGCATTGTTGATCGTTACAAAGAAAAAGGATATAGAGATGCCAGAATTGTTTCAGATTCTATAATTTATAACAATAACAAAACTATAAGTTTAAACATAGAAGTAGAAGAAGGCGAAAAATATACTTTTGGAAAAATAGATTTTGTTGGTAATACAGTATATGATGACAGACAATTGGCAGCATTGTTAGGCATTAAAGAGGGTGACACATATAATGGTGTAGAGTTGAGAGAGCGTATAGATGATCCTAATGATCCAGATGCAATAAGTTTAGTAAATGCTTATCAAAATAGTGGTTACATGTTCTCTACGATTAACCCAGTTGAGGTAAGTGCAGAGGGTAATGTCATCGATATGGAGATTCGTATTTCTGAAGGTAAGCCAGCTTATTTCAATAATGTTACAGTTAAAGGAAATGATGTAACCAACGACCATGTAATATACAGAGAGATAAGAACACGTCCAGGTGAGTTGTATAGTAAATCTCAAATCATAAGAACCCTAAGAGAGCTAGGGCAATTAGGATTCTTTGATGCGCAACAGTTGGTTCCTAATATTAAAAACCCTAATCCTGTAGATGGTACTTTAGATATTGAATATGAAGTTGCCGAGCAAGGCTCTAGTCAAATACAACTACAAGGTGGTTATGGTGGCGGAGGTTTTATAGGTACACTTGGGTTATCATTCAATAACTTTGCTATCAAAGATATATTTAAAAAGGAAGCATACAAACCAGTACCAAGAGGAGATGGACAGAGTTTGGCTCTAAGATTGCAAGCTAGTCAGTTTTTTCAAACATATAGTTTCTCGTTTAGTGAGCCTTGGTTAGGTGGTAAGAAGCCATTCCAGCTATCAAGTTCTTTATCTTATTCTAGACAATTTTTGTATAACTCTACAACACGTAGAGCAGATAAGAGTAGAAGATTTAATATTCTTGGTCTTACTTTAGGTATTTCAACCAGGCTTTCAGAACCAGATGACTACTTTTTATTATCACAGGCAATAAGCTACCAAAAGTATGACTTAAATAACTATAACACAGGACTATTTACTTTCGGTGATGGTACATCAAATAACTTGTCTTATACTATTGGTTTAAGTAGAAATAATTTATACACAGATCCAATTTTCCCAACAGGAGGATCTAGTTTTACGGCTTCTGCTAAGTTTTCTTTCCCATATTCTTTAGTAAATGGAGTGGATTATAAGGCGCTTAAAGATGAGAGAGATGCTTTAGATCCATCAGATGAAGATGACTATGCACGTATAGGTGAAATTGACCAAGAGCGTTTTAAGTGGTTAGAGTTCTATAAAATAAAGTTTAGAGCTGATTGGTATACAGCCTTAACAAAAAAGTTGGTTCTTAGACCTAGTGTAGAATTTGGTTTCTTAGGTGCGTATAATAACGATAGAGGAGTTATTCCTTTTGAGCGTTTCTTTGTTGGAGGAGATGGTTTAGGAAATTTTGCATTAGACGGAAGAGAGATTATTCAGTTACGTGGTTATCCTAATCAATCCCTATCTACAACAGATGGTGGTTCTATCTACAACAAATTCTCTTTAGAACTTCGTCATGCTATAACACTTGGTGCTCAGGCTAAGATATACGCGTTAGGGTTCTTAGAAGGCGGTCAGTCTATCAACAGTTTTAGAGATTTCAATCCTTTCAATGTTAGAAGATCTGCAGGTTTCGGTCTAAGAATCTTTATGCCAGCCTTCGGTTTATTAGGTATAGATTTTGGTCATGCATTCGACGATTTACCAGATGGAACATCACCAAGAAAATGGGAAACACACTTCATTATTGGGCAACAATTTTAATTTTGGCACGATATTTTCTAGTTGCTAATTAAGTATTTCATTATGGTGTTAAAATTTTTAAGGATATATTTCGTTAAATTTGAAGATTAGTAACACTAAAATTGACGAAAAGATTGGAAAACAATTCAAGATGTCTCAAAACAAAAACAATCATGATGAAATTTAAAGTTCTTTTTTTACTGACAGTTATAGGTCTTATGAGCTTTAATGCTAATGCCCAAAGAGGTGTTAGAATAGGTTATATAGATACCGAGTATATTTTGCAAAATGTACCTGAGTATCAGGAAGCTTCTACACAGCTAGACAAAAAAGTGCTACAGTGGAAAACTGAGATAGAAAAAAAGCTTAGTGTAATCGACCAAAAGAAGAAAGAGCTTGAAAATGAGAGTGTATTGCTTACAAAGGAATTATATGAAGAGCGTATGGAAGATATTTCTTTTGAAGAGGCAGAAATATTAGACTATCAACAAAAGCGTTTTGGTCCTAATGGAGATTTAATGATTCAAAAACGTCAGTTAATAGAGCCTATACAAGATCAAATATTCGCAGCTGTACAGCAAATAGCGGAAACTAAAAAGTTTGATTTTGTTTTTGATAAATCAGCAGATGTAGTAATGCTTTATTCTGCTGAGCGCTATGATATTAGTGAGCAAGTTTTAAGAACAATTACACGGACTTCAAAACGTAATCAAGCAAAGAGTAAAAAGGAGCGTCAAGAGTTAGAAGATGAAGATGTTGTACCTGTAGTAAATGAAGAAAAGGATGAAAGACAGAAAGCTTTAGAAGAACGTAAAGCAGCAAGAGAAGCAGAATTAGCTGCAAAACGTGCTGAGCGCGAAAAGGCTTTGGAGGCGAGGAGAGCAAGACAAGACTCTATTAGAGAAGCAAAGAAGCGTGAAGCAGACGCTCGTAGGCAAAGTATATTAGATGCTAGAAATAAAACTGAGGACGAAGCTAAAAAAACAGTAAAAGATAGTACAACTCAAGGAAAAAAAGTGGTTAAGACTTCTGATAGTAAAAAAGCAGAGTCTACCGTTAAAAAAGATTCGGTGAGTTCTAAGAAGCAGCCAACTGCTGCCGAGATTAAGGCAAACGATAGAGAAAGAAGAAGAAAAGCGTTAGAAGAACGAAAGAAGAAAATTTTAGAACAAAGAAAAAAAGCGCGTGAAGAGCGTGAAGAACAACTTAGAAAAAGAGATTCTATAGCGAAAGCTAAGAAAGAAGAAGGAGAAGATAACTAATAATTATAACACACAAATACAATTTAGAAAAATGAAACATTTTAAATCATTATTATTTGCAGCAGCACTATTTATTGGTGCAACTACTTATATGTCGGCACAAAGTAAAATTGCACATATAGATACTCAAAAGCTGATTGAAGCTATGCCAGACTATATTAAAGCTAAAGCAGAAATCGATAAGCTTAAAGCAACTTATCAAGCTGAGCTACAAGACCAAATGAAAGAGCTTAATAATAAAATTAAGCAATATGAGGCAGAAGCTGCATCACAGACAGATGAAGAAAACTTAAGACGTAAGCAAGAGGTTGCTACTTTTGATCAATCAATAGCGGTGTATCAACAAAATCAGATACAAGATATCCAAAAGAAAAATGAAGCTTTTATGAAGCCAATAATTGAGGATGCTAAAAAGGCAATTCAAGAAGTGGCTAAAGCTCAAGGATATGAGTATGTTCTAGATTCTGCAGTATTACTAGTTTCAGATGGTAAAGACCTTATGGCAGATGTAAAAGCTCACTTAAAAATATAAGTAAGTTTTAAATAAAATCTATTTGAAAGTCGCTTTTTAATAAAGCGACTTTTTATTTTTGTACGTATGAGTAATTATCCAATTGGTATTTTTGATTCTGGTGTTGGTGGCACTTCCATTTTTAAAGAAATACATGCCTTGCTCCCAAATGAGAATATAATCTACTTAGCAGATAGCAGAAATGCGCCATACGGTAATAGGACTAAGGAAGAGATAAAGAACCTTTCCATAAAGAACACAGAATATTTGCTAAGCAAAGGTTGCAAAATTATTGTGGTTGCATGTAATACAGCGACAACAAATGCAATCACCTATTTAAGGGAATCGTATGAGGTGCCTTTTATTGGGATAGAACCAGCAATTAAACCAGCAGCTTTAAATACAAAGACTAAAGCGGTTGGGATTTTAGCCNCTAAAGGAACGCTTAGTAGTCAGCTTTTTCACAAAACCTCAGATTTGTATGCTAATGGTATAAAAGTGATAGAGCAAATAGGGGAAGGTATAGTGCCTTTAATAGAATCAGGTAAGTTGAATTCAGATGAAATGAAAGATTTGCTACAGCTTTATTTAGAGCCTATGCTTAAGGCTAATATAGACTACCTGGTTTTAGGTTGTACGCATTATCCTTACTTAATACCAATGTTAGAAACGATGCTTCCTGAGGACGTAAAAATCATAGATTCAGGATTGGCAGTCGCCAAACAAACTAAAGCTGTTTTGCAATCTCAAGATTTATTGAATTTAGATGAAGCAAAACCTTCGGTAAAATTATATTCTAACAGTAGTGTTGAGGTCCTAAATTCATTAGTAGATGGTAATTTTGAAACCTCATTTTTAGATTTTTAAGATTTATTCTTATTATTTAAACCAACCAGAATATTTTACATAGTTATTAGCAATACGGTCAATTTCTCCAGAGATTAATTCCTCACTAATATCCTTTACTTTTTTAGCTGGTACACCAGCATATATACTGCCAGATTCTACAATTGTGTTTTTTGTTACTACAGCACCAGCAGCAATAATGCTATTACTTTCAATAACGCAGTCATCCATTACAATGCTTCCCATACCAATAAGTACGTTGTCGTGTATTGTACATCCATGAACAATAGCGTTATGACCAATAGAAACGTTATTTCCAATAGTAGTTGGCGATTTTTGGTACGTTGTATGTATGACAGCTCCATCTTGTATATTCACCTTATTTCCCATCTTTATATAATGCACATCACCTCTAACAACAGCATTAAACCAAATACTACATTGACTTCCCATGGTAACTTCGCCNACAATAGTGGCATTCTCAGCAACAAAACAATCTTCAGAGATTTGAGGGTGTATATTTCTAACGGGTTTAATAATTGGCATAATTATAATTTTATGAATGAATAATTTAAATCTTCTTCAATTTGCTAAAAACATCCCATATTACTACACCAGTACTTACGGAAATATTTAAAGAGTGTTTAGTCCCAAATTGTGGTATTTCTATAACTTCATCACTAGCAGTTACAACATCTTGTGCCACACCTTTAACTTCATTGCCAAATACAAAGGCATATTTAGTATTAGGTTGAGGTTGAAATGTATCTAACATCGTTGCATGTTCAGCCTGTTCAATAGCACAAATTTTTACACCTTCGTTTTTTAAATCGGTAACAACATCTATTGTGTTTTCGGCATATTCCCAATCAACAGTTTCGGTGCTTCCTAGAGCTGTTTTGCGAATATCGTTATGAGGAGGTTGAGCTGTAATGCCACAGAGGTAAATTTTTTCAATTAAAAAAGCATCACTCGTTCTAAAAACAGATCCGATATTATTCAGACTACGAATATTATCCAAANTGNTAATTATAGGAGACTTTTTAGCTTCTTTAAATTCAGAAACATCGAGACGGTCTAATTCACTNTTTTTTANTTTNCGCATGTTGAAATNTTATNNNTTTTGTAAATAACTTATNNNCAAAAGGCTTTATANAANAAGGCTATTTGGCTACATTAGCAATNTTACAATTNNAANTCCTGATNNCNNTCNGGATNAANCAAAAATACACANTTCTCTTGGCTAAAAAGGCAAAAAAAGAAACACCNTTAATGAAGCAGTACAATGCNATAAANGCAAAGTATCCTGATGCNTTATTNNTGTTTAGNGTTGGNGATTTTTATGAAACNTTTGGTAGTGATGCNGTAAANGCNTCNAANATNNTAGANATNATNTTAACCAANCGTGGTGCNGGTAGNGANAGCGAAACNGAANTNGCNGGTTTTCCNCATCATTCNNTAAANACCTATNTNCCNAAGTTGGTAANAGCAGGTGANCGTGTNGCNATTTGCGATCAGCTNGAAGATCCTAANCAAACCAAAANNATTGTNAANCGNGGNGTNACNGAATTGGTAACGCCNGGTGTNGCNNTAAATGATGATATTTTACANTCNAAGTCTAANAANTTTNTGTGTGCNGTTNATTTTGATAANNNNTNNANNGGNATTTCNTTTTTAGANATNTCNACNGGNGAGTTTTTAACNTCTCAAGGNNATGCNGAATATATAGATAAGTTACTTCANAANTTTAANCCNAGTGAAGTNCTTATTTCAAAAAANTGCNGAAAAGACNTTNANTGANACNTTTGGNAANGANTTTCATACNTTTTATCTNGAAGANTGGGTGTTTCAGGCAGATTANGCCAACGANACACTNACCAAGCATTTTAATACNAAAANNNTAAAAGGNTTTGGTGTNGANGATTTGTATGAAGGTATTATTGCTTCNGGTGTTGTNNTNCANTATTTNAGTGAAACANGNCANAANAANTTAGAGCATATTGCNACNATTTCTAGAATTGCTACAGATGATTANGTNTGGATGGATAAATTCACCATTAGAAATTTAGANTTNTACCATTCTACCAATGCCAATGCGGTNACTTTAATNAACGTTATNGACAAAACNATTTCNGCAATGGGAGGTCGTACCTTAAAGCGTTGGTTAGCNTTNCCNNTAAAACANGCTGANAANATAAANCAACGACANNAAGTNGTNAAGTATTTNTTGGAGCATGATGNTGCGCTTCAAAAAATGCAAGGNCANATAAAGCATATNGGNGATATAGAACGTCTTATTTCTAANATTGCAACNACTAAGGTNAGTCCNCGNGAAGTNATTCAGCTTAANAANTCTTTAGAAGCNATTGTNCCNATAAAATCNNTNGCAGAAAGNTGNGANAATGAAGCNNTAAAAATTATTGGAAGTAGTNTNCATAATTGCGATTTGCTTCGCGAAAAAATAAAGCAAACNNTAAANGAAGANGCNCCNGTNAATGTNTTAAAAGGNAATACTATTGCNGAAGGNTTTTCNGAAGANCTCGATGANCTTAGAGGATTGTCNAANTCAGGNAANGANTACNTAGATAANATGCTAGAGCGTGANNGTGAGCGTACAGGNATNCCNTCTNTTAAAGATNGCNTCAAATAANGTNTTTGGNTATTACATTGAAGTTAGAAATACTCACAAAGATAAAGTGCCACAAGAATGGGTGCGTAAGCAAACATTGGTAAGCGCGGAGCGTTATATTACCGAAGAGTTAAAAGAATACGAAGCAAAAATACTAGGTGCCGAAGAACGCATTTTAGCCATAGAGCAGCAGTTGTTTGTTGAGTTGGTAAGCTGGATGCATCAATTTATCATTCAGGTGCAGCAAAATGCTCAATTAGTTGGTCAGTTAGATTGCCTTTGTGGTTTTGCAAGCTTGGCAAAGAGTAATAACTATTCATATCCTCAAATTGATGATAGTTTTGAACTAGATATAAAAGAAGGACGTCATCCTGTTATAGAAAAACAATTACCATTAGGTGAAGCTTATATTGCGAATGATGTCTATCTCGATAGAGAATCGCAGCAGATTATAATGATTACTGGACCAAACATGTCTGGTAAATCGGCAATCTTACGACAAACAGCATTAATTGTATTACTAGCCCAAATAGGAAGTTTTGTACCAGCAGAACAGGCCAGAATTGGACTTGTCGATAAGATTTTTACACGAGTAGGAGCTAGCGATAATATCTCTATGGGCGAATCTACGTTTATGGTAGAAATGAATGAAACTGCTTCTATTCTGAATAATATATCAGACCGCAGTTTAGTCTTGTTAGATGAAATAGGACGAGGTACAAGTACCTATGATGGTATTTCTATAGCTTGGGCCATAAGTGAATATTTGCACGAGCATCCTGCAAAACCAAAAACACTTTTTGCAACGCACTATCACGAGCTTAATGAAATGACAGAAACCTTTAATAGGATTAAAAACTTTAATGTAGCTGTTAAAGAATTAAAAGATAATGTGCTTTTTGTTAGAAAGCTTGTTGAAGGAGGAAGCGAGCACAGTTTTGGTATTCATGTTGCGAAAATGGCTGGTATGCCACAACAAGTGATAAGGCGAGCAAATAAAATTTTAACTAAACTTGAAAAATCACATTCAAGTGAAGAGCTGACTGATAAGGTAAAATCTTTAAAAGATGATATGCAGTTAAGCTTCTTTAATTTGGATGATCCTCTTTTAGAGGATATTAAAGATGAAATTCTACATACAGATATTGATACTTTAACGCCAGTTGAAGCGTTAATGAAACTCAATGAAATAAAGCGAATGTTGGTGAATAAAAAACAAGCTTAAAATAAATTGTATTTATTTTTAAAAAAGGCTTTGCATTTATAAGATTTATTTTAAATTTGCATCCGCTTTTACAGCGAAATAGTTCTTTAAAAACTGCGAAAGTAGCTCAGGGGTAGAGCATCACCTTGCCAAGGTGAGGGTCGCGGGTTCAAATCCCGTCTTTCGCTCTACAATAATATATACCAATAAAGTTACAGTCTGTAACTTGGATGCTGAAGTGGTGGAATTGGTAGACACGTTGGACTTAAAATCCAATGGCCATTATGGCCGTGCGGGTTCAAGTCCCGCCTTCAGTACTAATTGGGACAAATCAATTTTTTTCGATTTGTCCCATTTTTTATTTCCTTTAAAATCCTTGTTAATACTAGAAATTTTTAAAAGTAGTGGATTGATGTCAGCGGTTCGAACACTTTGATTTTCAAATTGGAAGTTTTTAGGGAAAATCGAACCGATTAATCTTCTCTTAAGATCTATATCGCTGTTATTGAATTGTTTATCAAAAGATTCAAGTTTCTTTAGACCATTTTTATAGATTGAAAGTATATCCTTTTGATTTTTCCAGTTTTGCTCAACGGCATTCAATTCAGACAATCTATTTTGATAACGCACTTTTGTACTTTTGTACTCTTCTCTATCAAAATCTCCATCTAAATAAAGATCTTGAAGTCTTTCTAACTTATGCTTTATGGAACTTACTTCTTCATAATGTTTAGGACTCAATCTACTTGATTTAGTGAGACTTTTAAAACGGTTTTCAATAATCTTTTGCAATAACTCACTGGAGTTAGGATTTAGAGAAATCCCACCTAAGAAATCATTGAACCAAGATTCTACTTCTTCAACTTTGTAGCGAGTACTACAAGGCTTTTCACAGTGATAATATGCGTAATACCGACTTCTTCCCTTTGAAGAACTTGCTTTAAGAGGTTTTAGGCAATTAGGACAAAGCACAAAACCTTTAAAGGGATATTTTTTATTGATTTTTTTGTGTCTAACTTGATATTGTCTTTTGCCACCATCAATATGAACTTGAACCTTTTCAAAAAGATCTTTTGTGATAAGTGGCTCGTGGATTCCCTTTATTACCCGCTCAAGCTCATCATTGAAAGCACTTAATATTATGTCTCCATGATAGATGGGGTTTCTGATTATTCTAGCAAATGCAGATTTACTTGTTTTGAAACCCTTACCTTTCAGTTTAATCAATACTGTTTTTTGGGAATATAAACCTAGGCTAAGTAACTTGAACCCTTCTTTTATATACTTAGCATCTTTATTTGGAATTAAAATAGGTTTGTTTTGTTTGTCCCTTCCCATATCGTACCCTTTAGGAGGAGAAACTACATACCTTCCTTCCTTGAAAGCACGCCTAATTCCAGCTTTAACATTCAATGAGCGTCTTTGGTTTTCAACCTCAGGCATGGAAAGGTAAACTGCTAACATCAATCCCTGTTCAGGAATAGATAGGTCTAGAGGTTGTTCGATGGCGTTAACAAGAACTCCTAGTTCCGTGAACTCATTAATCTTGTTATAGGATTCAGAAGTATTACGAGAGAAACGATCCCATTTTGTAAAAAGAACTTGGTCTACTGATTTGTAGTTTTTTTTGATGTAAGACATCATTTTCTTGAACTCAGGACGATTGAAAGTCTTTGCTGAATGGTCTTCCTTGAATATAGAAATAACATTAAAATTGTTATTAGAACAATAGCTGAGTAATTTCTCTTCTTGGTCTCGTAGTGAAAATCCCTTGTCAGCCTGCTCATCTGTGGAGACTCTTACATAGAGAAAAACATTTTTCATAGTATTAAACTTTTTGGTTGCATATGATATCAGCGAAACATTCTAATATCAAAATTATCTCAGTTACTTCGCTATTATCAAAGGCGTTGTTATTATCTTTATTTAATATTTGTTTGGCAACATTGTGAAAACTGGTTTTCTGGTCCATCTCTGTTTGGATTGAAACCAGGCTTTGTTTTCAGGAACTGATTATGTTCTACGATGTGTATCATTTTTGGAAATATTTAAGTATCACTCTTTTTTAATAAGTGTTATTTTGTAATTATCATTGGAGCGTATATCAATTAAAAGCTTTGAGCCTTTCATGATCTTATTTGTTAAAATATATTTAGCTAATTGCTCTCGGCTCTTATGCTGTTCAGTTATAACTAAAGGTTTAATATCTCTTTTCTCAAAAGCTATCTCAACAATTTTAGGTCTTTTAAAAACAACAATATCCCTTATTTGCCTTTCGACATTGAAAAGGTATTTGAGGTCCTTTATTTTTCGGTTATCAAATTCATGTAACAATATCTTTGAAAGAATGGGCACTAATGGAATACTAAGCATAGGTTTTTGTAGATAAATACTCTTTAAATCTAAAATTAAGTCCAAATTGCCATCATGAAACATATAATCGTTTGTTTCAGGTACGAAAAGAAAGTTATGTGGTATTCCGTTTCTATAGAAAGCTGATTTAACAGCATCGGTAAAAGGATTAATAATGGTCCTGAAATAATGCTCCATAAGCAATTCATTACGCAAGTGAGATTTAAGCTTATCAATTTCTTGTTTTGGTAAATTATGGGGGTTATTCTTTATATTATATTCAAAGACTCTATCAGCATACTTTTGCTCTCTAGGTTCTTGCCACACCTTATAGGCTAGCTTCTCTAGATTTTCAATTGAGACTTTAAAACCAATCAATTCACTCACTATCGATACCCAAACTGCTTGAGCGAGGTTAAGTCGTATCCATTTTGCTTTTTTATTTTTTTTATTATCATTATCCGAAATAACATCAACTAGCTTATTTATATCAGGTGATTGTTCTACAGGAACAAATGGGACAATTCGTTCTCTAATCCAATGATTTATATTTTTTGAACTTATGTCTAATTGGTTAGGGCCAAGTTCTCTAGACTCAAAGATGGCATTTCCAATTTCCTCAATTGTTTTTGTTGTCATTGTAAAAATAATTACTCAAATATAGTAAAAAGTAAAAAAAGAATTATATTTGGATATAAAATATTTCAAAATGAAATGGAATATGTTTAAAAAATTGAAAAACAGAATATTAAAATTAAAAAAAGTTAAGTATACCAATACAATACCATTGATATACTAATAGTTTACTACTGGTAAATCATAGGTATACCAACTAAAACACATAAACAAATTACACTATTATGGACACAACAAGAAACGTAACAATAAGCTTCAAGACTACTGCTGAGGAGAAAACAGCTCTACAACAGATAGCTAACGATAAGAACATTTCAAGATCAGAGCTTATAGCTAGTATCGTAAATGGATTTAAAAATCAGTATGATTACATTGGAAAAACATCTCCAAAGGAGAAAGAGCTAAATGAAAAATTAAATAACCTTTTAAAAGAAAACAGAAAACTGATTTTGTCTTTAGAAAATGCCGAGCATAGAATAGAGATAGAACAAAAAGCGAATCAAAAGTATGTCAAAGAACAACTTGAAATGAACAAGACCATTTTCGACATGAAGGGACAACTAAAAACAGCTAAAAAGGACATCGCTAGTTTAAACGAACAGTTAATATCGATTGAAGCGCCTAATAGAGATGATACAAGCCCCGAACTTTTATGGGGCTCTCTGGGCTCATTATTGATATCTGGCCTTGCATTGTTTTTCGCACCAAGGTTATTCAATCACTAACTTAATAAAGCATTTGGAAAAAGGCTGAGTAAGTGCGCAATCCTTAACCCAATTAAAATTTGTAGGTTATTACATATCAACCAATATCTCGTTGGATTAACTGACCACGGTAATCAATTCTGAAAGATATATACGCAATATTAAATAGTTAAAAAACCTATCACAATACGCCAAGTCTATGTATTTAAGTAATTATCACTTTTATCTTGACTATAGGAAGTCTCCAAACTAAAAGTCAGAGTCTAAACTTATTTTGCAAATCTGATATGAGGCAAAAAGGTTAGGAACAATATAGCTGCTCTTACCATTCGGTAGGCCATATAATTGACAAATCTTGAAATAAAACTGGTATTTTTATAGATAGTATCAATCGTAACCTCATTGCATTGATTGATAATATTTTGAAAATCAGAACGTAATAATTCGGAAAAGTAAGGTGAATGTATTTCAACATTCATTTCGATACTTCCATAGCAGCTAAGGTCATTGAGGTTAAATGAACCTATTGTGGACCATTTGTTATCCACCACAGCCGCTTTGCCGTGCACGACAGAATTATTCCATTCATATATTAGCACATTTTGTTTTAAAAATAATGAATATAAATAAGAGGTTGCATTACGTATTAAAGGCACATCACTAATCCCTGCTAATATTAGCGTTACTTTTACTTTCCTTTTACAAGCACCTATTATAGCATTGTTTAGTCTTCTTCCTGGTAAAAAATAAGAACTGACAATGACTATTTCATTCTTGGCTTGGTTGATGGAATTTGTGTAAGAGTCGCATACTTCAGTTTTGTTTTTAAGCCAATCGTTTTGTCTAATACCAACAAGTGTTTTTCCTGCAGAATGTAATACAGGTTTTATTTTTTTTTGAGCTTCTGTCTTTAAAAAAATAATCGCGACACAGTTTTTGCAAATCTTGGGCAGCTGGGCAATCTAATTTTATAGCATAATCTAGCCAAGGCTCATCACTTTCTTTACCGCGATATTTATTTGCAATATTTATTCCTCCTATGATTGCAAATTTAGCATCAGCTACAATTACTTTGTGATGCATCCTTCTTCCTAAATAAAAGTTGTTGACAGAAAATAACGGCGAAAAAAATCGAAAAAATATTCCACTCTGCTGCAAATCTTTTATGAAATTATCAGAAAGAGATGAGCTGCCATAAGCATCTAATAGGATATAAACCTTCACATTTCGATGTGCTGCTTCTTTTAAACAATTTGCTATATCATTTCCTGTTTCATCATTTTCAAAAATGTAGGTTTGTAAATGAATCTCTTCTTGTGCATTTTCAATGATTTCTTTCATCTTAACGAAATATTCATCACCGGAATGTATCAATTTTATATGTTCATCGTCCTTAAAAAGCATATTTAAAAATTGAATAAATTTTAGTTCAGAATAATATAGGTAAGGACTCCAGCTAAATATCCAGCTAAAGCCAACAGGGATATTTTTCGCAAATACCAAATAAAGTTGATTTTTAATGTACCCATAATGGCAACTCCAGCAGCTGACCCAATTATTAAAATACTTCCGCCTGTTCCTGCGCAATACGCCAATAATTCCCAAAATGTGTGGTCAACAGGATAGGTCTCTACGGAATACATTCCCATAGCTCCAGCAACTAAAGGGACATTGTCAACTATGGCAGATAAAACTCCAATGATTGTATTAATGACATAAATATTATGAAATTTATTATCCAAAAAGAGAGCCATATCGCTTAAATGGCCACCTGTTTGAAGACTGGCAACAGCTAATAGAATACCAAGAAAAAATAAAATACTTGGGGTGTCAATCTTTTGTAACACTCCAACAATGGACAATGAGTTTTTATGGGCAATTTCTTTTTTTCGATGTATTATCTCAGTAACTACCCACATGACTCCTAGTCCAAATAGTATTCCCATAAACGGAGGAAGATGAGTAACGGTCTTGAAGATTGGAACAAATAATAGCGCTCCGAGACCTAAGAAAAACACTAACCTCTTCTCAAAGGTATTCACATTTGGTTTTTCTTTTTTTTCTAGGTGTATGTTTGGTTTTTTTATATTTCCCTTTAACTTAAAACTTATAATACCTAGTGGTACCAGAAGGCAAACCAAACTAGGTAAAATAAGCTTTACAACGATATTTCCGGCTGTGACTTGCCCGCCTATCCATAACATAATTGTAGTTACATCACCTATTGGAGACCACGCTCCACCTGCATTGGCTGCAATAATCAACATACCGGCAAACAGCCATAAATCTTTTTTGTCTGCAATCATTTTCTTTAATAGAGCAGACATCACGATAGCGGTTGTTAGGGTTATCCAAGGCTGCTGATAAAAAGAAAGTAACAATACTTAAAATCCATATAAGCTTAACTCTCTTAGTAGTTGAAATCTTTTCCGTAATTATGGTAAATCCCTCATGAGCATCAATAATCTCAACAATGGTCATAGCTCCCATGAGAAAAAACAGGATTTCAGATATATCACCAATATGATGACGAATGCTTTCTGGAATAAATTGAATCACGGATTCTTCTGAAAAACCGATACTGCCATTTTCTAAAGCAAAAACCAACAACACCCAACAAATAGTCCCTGTTAATAGTGCGACAACAGCCTTATCAACTTTAATAGAGTGTTCAAAGGCGATGAAAAAATATCCAATGAGGAAGGCAATTAGAATAGTGGTATATAGCATAATATTATTTGTATTACTTGTTTTATTAATTCACGCCTAGTGACATTATTTTAATAAAAGCTCAAAATCTCTTTGACCTTTTTTAAGTTTACCTCTTTTTGAGGTTTTAGTACGTTTCGGCCATATGAAGAATGGAAAGAATGATTCTTTAAAAATTCTAAATTCAGTTGATGCCATTCCAAATCACTACTTGAAATATCACAATAAACTTCCCATTCCCGTCTCAATAGCAATTTTTTGTAGAAGAATTCAGGAGTGGCGATATGATATAAATCCGCATCGCACATAATTTTTCCAATTTGTTTTGAGGATTTTGAGGCATTTTAGTAGCCTCTATACAACCTAAAACATCTTGCAAAATTTGTTTATCAACATCTTGGGTAGTGAGATACTCCCATGCCAATTCCTTACTAACATCTTCGTGACCTTTGTAGGTTTTGGAAAACCCTGTATCGTGAAACCAAGCTGCAATTTCCAATATTAATTGCTCCCGATTGGTAAGCTTGAGTTGTGTACTTATGTGTCTAACATTAGCAACAACTTCGTGGGTATGTATCAAATTATGAAAGGGGTACTTAATACAGGGCTCACTCTTTAAAAGAGAATTGCAATATTTTTGTGTATTCAATATCATAGAGGTTAATGTTTTTGTTTTCATTTATTAGTTGCAATTAATAAGTTTGTGATTCTCTAAATGTATTTTACATGTGTGATTTCTTCAAATATCTTCTATAAATGGAAATTCCTTTTTCAGCATTATTGAAATCATTAAGATTGGATTCCTAAACTATTTTTGTTTCTTTATAGTTATCCAGTATTATATGAATTAAATTATACATAAGATTATTGGGGTTTTAGATTTGGGTTAATCATCAAAAGGTAACATCTATGTGTTTTATGGTGGATTTTTAAGTAAAAACAGAGAGCTAATAGCAACTAAAACAATAACTCCAGCAATTGTAAATGGATAGTAAAAATCTCCTGCAATTAACCAAGTCCCTAAAACAGGACCTAAAATTTGACCAATACTATTTGTTGAGCTTTGTATAGATATATTTCTACCTGTATTCTCTTTTGATGTTAAGGAAACTGCTGATAATAAGTTAGGGGTTACCATTGCACCTCCAGCTGCAAAAAGAATAATTAAGCCATAGACAAAGCATTCATTTTTAAAAAAAGGAAAGGCGATTAAAGATATTCCAGCTATTAACAACCCTAAAGCAATTTGTTTTTTCGTAGATAAGAGCTTCTCTCCATAACTTGCAAAAACAGGCTGCAAAACAGCCATTACAGAGCCACATAGCATAAAACCAATTCCAACTTGGTTGCTGTTAAACCCCAATTCATCTTTACCGTATATTGAAAATACCGTTTCAAATAAAGTCACAACAAATTGTAGTATAAATGACAACGATAGTAACACGATAAAATATTTACTAAACGTAAATCGCAAACTCATTTTTTTTGAAGTTTGTTTTTGAAAGTGAACAGTATTTTTTAACCATTTCGTTACTATAAATAAGACAATCAATCCTAATATAGCAGCAAACAAGAATGGTACTGAAAATCGGTCTAAATGTAGCAGGCCTATAGAATATTTAATATGAATGTTAGTTTGAGATAGAAATCCACCAACGACAGGGCCAAAAATAACCCCAGAACTGATGGCGACGCCAGACCAGGCCATTATTTTAGTTCTACGTTTCTCGGAAGTGATGTCGCTTAAATAAGCATTACTAACTGGAATAACTGATGATGTAAAAATGCCACCAAAGATTCGAGCGATATATAGCATTGTCAAAGATGTAGCAAGTCCTGTTAACAACTGCATTATCACAAACCCGATGAGACCGACAATGATAATGGGCTTGCGACCGTATTTGTCTGATAGCTTTCCCCAAACCACCACGAACAGTAATTGGAAAAGCGGATAAATACTCGTAAGTAATCCAATATGAAAGTTGATTAAGTCTCTGTCAAGATTATCTTTAAGTGCTAATCTTTCTGTATAGTAGGGAAGAGTTGGTAATAAAATACCGTAGCCCAACATTACTACAAATAAACTCAATAGGATTAAATATATCCTATTGAGTTTTTCTTTCCTATCCATTATTTGCTACCTATTTTTCGCTTTAACAATTGTGCATTAATAGCCACAATAATGGTACTCAAACTCATAAATACAGCTCCAACAGCAGGCCCTAAAACAAACCCTGAAGAATACAGTACTCCAGCAGCTAACGGAATAGCCACTACATTATAGCCTGTCGCCCAAACAAGATTCTGAATCATTTTATTATAGGTTGCTTTTCCAAAAAGAATGAGGTTTGCAATATCTTTAGGATTACTGTTTACCAGAATAATATCGGCTGTTTCAGCTGCTACATCTGTGCCCGAGCCAACT
This sequence comes from Winogradskyella sp., assembly GCA_002722255.1. GTDB lineage: Bacteria > Bacteroidota > Bacteroidia > Flavobacteriales > Flavobacteriaceae > Winogradskyella > Winogradskyella poriferorum. Next base: position 44,212 of record PBLD01000013.1, read on the forward strand.
GCAATACCAACATTGGCTTTGGCAAGAGCAGGGGCATCGTTGACACCATCTCCTGTCATGGCTACAAATTCATCTTTTGCTTGAAGCTCTTCAACAATTTCCACTTTTTGATGTGGTAATACTTCAGCGTAATAGCCGTCTAAACCAAGTTTTTCGCTCACAGCTTTGGCTGTTTTTTCATTATCGCCCGTTGCCATATAAACTTTAATATCATTCTTTTTGAAGACTTTTATAGCTTCGGCAGATTCTGGTCTAATTTCGTCTGCCAGTGCTATATATCCAGCCAGTTTTCCATCAATCAAAATAAAAACAACTGTTTCGGCTGCATCACTATAGGCATCTTTAGGGATTTCTATTTTTTCATCTCTTAAATACCCTGGGCTTACTACCTTAATGTCTTTGCCTTCAACATTGGCTTCTACACCTTTACCTGTAATGGCTTTGAAATTTTCTGGGTTGGGAATGATGATATTATTTTCTTTAACTTTTTTTATTATTCCGACAGCGATAGGATGTTCAGAGCTTTGTTCTAAGGCACTTGATAATCTTAGTAGTTCATTTTTACTATACGATTTGTTTACCGACTCGATTCTGGTAACACCAAAATCTCCTTTGGTCAATGTTCCGGTTTTATCGAATAATAAAGCTGATATCTTTCTAGATTCTTCAAAAGCTGTTCTGTTTCTAATTAATAATCCATTTTGTGCGGATACTGCAGTCGATATCGCTACTACTAACGGAATGGCAAGACCCAAAGCATGCGGACAAGCAATAACCATAACAGTTACCATTCTTTCCAATGCGTATACAAACGGAAATCCTAGAATCAACCAAACGGCCAACGTACCAAAACCAATGGCCAAAGCAATGTAGGTCAACCATTTTGCAGCCCTATCCGATAGGTTTTGCATTTTAGATTTGGTTTTTTGCGCTTCTTCGACCATTGTGATGACCTTGTTGAGATAGCTGTCTTTTCCTGTGTGCTCAACCTTAACTTTTAAAGTGCTATTACCATTTACAGAACCACCAATAACTTTATCATTTTCATCTTTTTTTACAGGTTTGGATTCACCAGTTAGCATGGATTCATTTAAATAACTAGAACCATCTACTATAATCCCATCAGCAGGGACTTTTTCTCCAGGTTTTACTAAAATCACATCATCTTTCAAAAGGTTTTCGAGTGAAATATCTTCAATGGTATCTCCATTTACTCTATGTGCTTCTGCTGGCATCATACTTACTAAAAGTTGCAATGCCTTTGATGCACCTAAAACGCTTTTCATTTCTATCCAGTGCCCAACAAGCATAATGGCAATTAAAGTAGCCAGTTCCCAAAAGAAGTCTACTCCTTTTAAACCAAAGACAGTAGCTGAACTATAAAAGTAAGCGACACTTATTGCCATTGAAATAAGGGTCATCATTCCTGGTGAACCTTTCTTTACTTCTGAAACGAAACCTTTAAGAAAAGGCCAGCCACCATAGAAATAGACCACGGTTGAAAGCGCAAAAAGTATATAAGGGTTACCGGGAAGCAGAAATTCATAACCAACAAATTCTTGAATCATTGGTGATAGAAATAATATAGGAATCGTTAGGACTAATGTTACCCAAAAACGTTTTCTAAAGTCGGCTATCATCATTTTATGATGGTCGTGACCCATTTGGCCGTGTGCCGGGTTGTGGCCAGCGTGACCACCACTTCCATGGTTCATTTTTGAGTGGTCTTCTTTTTTGTGTTTCATCTTTGAGTGGTCCATTTTTGAATGGTCCATTTCTTCGTGATTGTGATGTTGATGGTTTTCCATTATCATATTGTTTAAGTGTTATCGTAATTTTTTTCTCATTTTTTCAGAAATATTTTCAGCATATACGCCATAGGCATCTACTAAAAGACCTCTTATCCCATCTTTTGCCGAAATTGCATATAAAACGCTATTATCATCCGTACTGCTCATGCCTTCAAAGCGATAGGTCTTATCCACTTTAAAGTCTTCGGGATGTATCTCAATTTTTAATGAAGCACATTCCAAGCATTCCGGTTTCAAGTTGAAATCATAGGTATAACCATTTGCTTGCAAGTCGTTTATGGCTTCAGAAAGGGTATCGTAATTTTTCATTTTTTCTTATTTGTAATTCATTATAAAATAGCTACCATCCGCTTCTGTAAATTTTTGAAAGGTCAACAAACCATTATCGCTTAACTTTTCTACTACATCATAATCAAGTTGCTTAATACGAATACCCAATGCATAGGCCTTAATGTTGATTTTTGATTTAATCTTGTTTTGACCACCCTCCAATTTTCTGTCGTAAATCTTTATGATGGTTTTTGAACCGAAGAAATTCAGCAAGCCCGAATCAAAACTCATTTTTAGTTCAATATCCTCAAGGTTATCCAAATCGTATATTTCTTTAAAATTTATAGAGTTGGTATTGATTTCGGTTTCCTTTGAGTTTGGTTTAGCAAAGGGAAATGCCATTACCATAATACTGGCTTCATCTGGTTTGCAACGATACGTTGTTGTGTACTTTTCTTCTGATTTCTCTTTATCATTAAACAGTTCAGTTATCACCTCAATCTGATAATACCTATCTTCTTTTATTATTTTTCCTGCTTTAAACGTTTGTTAAGCAGCATACCATCTTTATCAAAATTTTCCCTTACTATAGTTCTGCCTGAAATCTGCCCAATGAGCATTTCAGTCTGTCCATTCATTGTTATTATGGATAGAATAAAAAACAGTATGAAGCTTTGTTTTTTCATATATGTTGCATCAATTTCTTTACTTCTTTTGCCAGTATATCACTTAAATCTATAGCATTTGAAGGATGTGGAATGGTATTGCAAGTCACTATTTTTTCTATACCTGAATCCAATAAATCCTGATAAGCATTTCCTGAAAAAACTGCGTGGATACCAACACAAATAGGTGGTTTCATTCCTGCTTTTTTTAGATGACCGACAGTTTCAATCATGGTGCGTGCTGTAGAAATAATATCATCAACCAAAATAGGTGTGGCATCTTTGTATTTGTCCACGTCAGGAACAGAAACTTCAACATTACGGTCACCGTGACGTACTTTTTGCAACACAGTAAATGGTGCTCCTGCGTTTTTTGCAACCTGTGAAACCCATTGCTCACTTTCTGAATCGGGACCAATCAATACCGGGTTTTTGATATTTTTCTTTATCCATTCTGAAATTGCATCTGCTGCGTGAATTACCTTGTTGGGAATATGATATACTTCTCCCAAAGAGCTTATTCTATGCAAATGAGGGTCTACGGTGGTAATGCTATCGGCAAATCCTGAAATCAACTTCCCAAAGAAACCAGAAGTTACACCTTCACCTTCATTAAAGATTTTGTCTTGCCGCATATAAGCAAGATACGGTGCTACCAAACAAGTACACATCGCACCAAGCGATTTTGCAGTATGGCTTAAAAAATAGAGTGGCAATAGTTTTTCGTCTGGTTCGTGCAACGTGCAGACGAGTACGACACATTTGTCCTTAACGTCAGACAGAATACGTGTGTATGATTCTCCATCAGGAAATTTTCGCAAGGTAGCTTTGCCTACTTCAGCATCCATTTTTGTTGCTAAAAGTTCTACCAGTTCCTCATTTCCCGGAAGACTGAATAAAATTGTTTTCATAATAGTATCTAAATTATGGTTATAATATCATTGTGGTTATTTTTATATTCCAAAGCATAATGAAGTTCGCCCTGCGATTCTGCATAAAGGGTGTACAATAGTTGGTCTTTCTCAACACTATCGTTTAAATGAACATTCAATAAAATACCTGCAGATTTTGACTGTGGTGCACCAGAAAGTTTGGCAAGCTTTGCTATCTTTCGATTGTCAATACGTTTCAAAATCCCGGAAGTCTCCGCTCTGATTTCTGTTTTATAAGGCGCTAAAACAGGCCGTGTAAAACGCCCTTGTGCCTTACAAATAGCAAGGAATTTTTCGTAAGCTTTACCAGATTCTAATAATTGTAAAGCGGTTTGGCGACCTGCACCTGATGCTACTTTACCAGAAAGTTCAAGAAGTTCACCAGCCAACAGCACAACACGTTCTTTTAGGTCTATGGGTGCTCTTTCTTCATTTTTCAGTACTTTTAATATGTCCATAGCTTCTAACGTTGGACCAATTCCATTACCCACGGGCTGCGAGCCGTCAGTTATTACCACTTTTACGTTCAGACCTACAGAATTGCCTACGGTTTCCATATGGTTTTGTAATTTTTGAGCCATTTCCATACTTCGTACTTTGGCAGTTTCACCTACTGGGATATCAATGACAACATGGGTAGAACCAGCTGCAGCTTTTTTTGATAATACCGAGGCGATGAGTTGTCCTTCACTATCGATATCTAAAGCTTTTTCAATTTTAATGAGTACATCATCTGCAGGACTCAATTGAGCGGTACCACCCCAAACAAAACAACCACCTTCCTGTTTTACCACGTGTTCTATCTCATCAGCAGAAAGAGTTACATTTGTAAGCACTTCCATGGTGTCTGCAGTACCTGCCGGGGATGTAATAGCACGGGATGATGTTTTGGGCATAGTAAGCCCATAGGCGGCAACAATTGCTACTACTAAAGGGGTGGTTCTATTTCCTGGTAATCCGCCAATACAATGCTTATCTACTACTATTTCTTTGTTCCAGTTTAGTTGTTGGCCAGAGGCAATCATAGCTTTTGTGAGGTCGGATATTTCATTAATGTCCATTCGGTCACCTGCACAAGCCGTAATGAATGCCGAAAGGTGAATGTTGGAATAATCACCTTCTACAATATCTGATACAATTTGGTTGTAGGCATTATAATTGAGCTTTTGATTGTAAATTTTAGCCCTGACGTAACTTAGGGACTCTATAGGTTCCAGATGCGAGACGTACAAAGTTTCATTTTCTTTAACCTTTAATTTTTTTGCTGCAGCATCTGACAGACCTATTTCATTAGGTAATAAAATTTCTGAATTTATGACGTTGAGGCTCGCTATGATGGAACGGTTTGCCATAGAAACCCTAATCCTTGTGAGTGCCTCGAATCCTTCTGAAATACAGACATGGCAATCCTCACGCATGTACACCACATTCTCGTTTTGAGTGTAAATACCAAGGTGTTTGTATTTTAATATGTTTGAATATTGTTCCATGGATTATTCTATTTCTGTTATAGTATATAATTCCGGGATTTCGGCATCCCAATCATAGGTTTCTTTTATACCTTTTTGTAATGCTTCCGCACTTTCTTTTTCACCGTGTACGATAAAAATTCGCTTTGGTTTGTTTCGTATCTCACTCATCCAATTCATAAGTTCTTTATGGTCTGCGTGTGCAGATAGTCCCTCAATTTCAGCTACCTGCATTTTAAAAGGCACCCATTTCCCGTACACTTTTAATTCCTTGTCGCCTTCCAACAATTTCCTGCCACGTGTTCCTTCAGCTTGATAACCTACAAATAGCAAGGTGTTATTGGGGTTTTGGGCTTGGGTTTCAAGATAGTTGAGCATTCGACCTCCTGTAAGCATTCCGCTTCCTGCAATCACAATTTTTGGTTTGTTGTCGGTTCTTAATTCCATAGTTTCCCGATAACTACTTACAACCTTGAAATGCGAGCACATTTCATCACATTCATTGTCCTCTAATCTGTGCCAATCTCTTGTGCGATGGAAGAGTTCCAATACGTTAGCGCCCATTGGGCTATCCATTATCATTTGAACTTTTGGGATTTTATCTTCCTTTAGTAATCTCCAGAAAATAAGCATCATCAGTTGGGCACGTTCCACTGAAAAGCTTGGAACAAACAGGCTACCACCTTTATTTATGGTGTCATTTACTAATTTTTCAATCTGCGGAATGGCCTCTTCTTCTTCAGGATGAAATCTTCCACCATAGGTGGATTCAATAAATAATACATCAGCCTTTGTTGGTTTTAAAGGTGGGTATAAGAGCAAATCATTAGTCCTACCGATGTCACCTGAAAAAACAAAGTGTTTTCCGTGTATATCCAACTCAATATAAGTAGCACCAAGAATGTGTCCGTTGTACTGAAATCGTGCCTTTACATCCTTGAGAATAGGTAGCCATTGCGAAGGTGGTATCCCTTTAAAACGAGGTACGGTTTTTTCAACATCGTTTAAGGTGTACAAAGGTTCTGCAGGACTGTGTTTGGAATACCCCTCTTTATTGGCACGTTCAGCCTCCTGTTCTTGTATTTTTGCACTATCGTTCAGTATGATTTTAGCAATATCCAGCGTAGGATTGGTACCAAAGATGGCACCCTTGAAACCTTGTTTGACCAATCTTGGCAAATATCCCGTATGGTCCATATGACCGTGGGTAAGCAAGACTGCATCAATTTCCGAAACATCGACGGGCGGATATTCCCAGTTTTTGAGACGCAATTCCTTTAACCCTTGAAAAAGTCCGCAGTCTATGAGTATTTTTCTCTCTCCTGTATCTACTAAATATTTTGAGCCAGTTACCGTTCCCGCTGCACCCAAAAAGTGAATGTTTATTTTAGCGTTGTTCATTGATATAGTCTTTATTTAGTGTCCACCACAGCAGGAAGGTGTATTCCCTTTGTCTTGGGTTGATTTGTATAATTCTACTATTTCATTATATAGATTTTGCGAATCTTCTTTGATGTAAAGGGCGACTTTTTTAATGGATGTAGGTTCAAAATCAACCATATCCAATAGTATTTCCAAGGCTTCTGCAAGCAGTTTTGGGTCGTCTTCCAGAGCTTCGTAAAACGGTTCAAAATCCAAGTTGTTCTGTTGTTCTAATTCTTCAGTTTTCATAAGTTTTATTTTTTAATGGGTTTTACATAAGGCTTCGGAATCCTCCAAAATTTTTTTGTGCCTTGTTTTATCTACTCCAATTTCATTTAATAAAGTAGGTGTTTCGTGTAGCTCTTTGCAGAGCACAATACCTTTATCCAATAATTTTGTTTTTTCGGCTTTGGTCATAGTTGTTAATGCTGTCAATGGATGAAGTCCCGCCATATCAATTCTATATTTGAGACTATTATTTTTGGGGTAATCCCAACTAGTCAGACCCAATCCGATGCATTCGGCATATTGAATGGCATCGGTAGTAAATCGGGTATTGGTATATACCCATCCCTGGTGAAATTTTCTATCATGACTAGGTTTCATTTTCCATTGTCTTTCTACATCGATAAATCTAGATTGTATGTATAGTGGGATCTTCACATCACAGAATCGACCTTTATCACTATGAAACTTGCATTCGATCATATAATGCTTGTCGTCCTTGAGTGCTGCTACGTCTATCTCATGCGTTACACAATGACCTTGTACAATAACTCCTGCCTGGGTTTGAAATCCCTCTTGTTCAAGAATCTTGGCTACAAATTTTTCAAAAGGAAACCCTGTTGGTCCTAACTCCATAATGGCCTTTTTAAGCTTATATCTTGAGGCACTAACAGAAGATTTGCCCTTAAGCATTTTAAAAGCCATTTTGTAAATCTGTTTAGTGGTCATTCCATCATAAAGTGATGCATTTACCTCTTCGACAATTTGTTGAATAAGTTCTTCGTTTGCTTTGGCTCGACGTAATGAATTGATAAGTTTTTTAGCATCAAATGGAACAACGTCTCCAGAGTGTTTTACTATGTTTATTGTATTTTTCATATCCTAATTGTCATAATTGGTAGCGTAGCATGATTGGTAACACCTTCTGCAATACTTTTAGAAAAGAGACTTAAAAAACCGGTAGTACCATGTGTGCACATGGTAATGAGGTCAGCAGGGTTATTTTTTAAATAGGTATTTATTCCTGTCTCTACATAGAGTTCATTGTATACATTCATCGTATAGTTTTGAACTTCTGGGAAGTTCTCTAGAAAACGCTTCATAGGTTGTAACCCCGAAGCAATACTATTTGTGTCGGTTTTAGTATTAATACGCAACAGGTGTATTTTTGCATCACATTTTGAGGCAATAGAAACAACTTGTTTAAAGGCGTTGCTAACGTCCTCTTCAAAATCGGATACAAAAACAATATTTTTAAAAGGGAAGTTAACAGCCTCGTCTTTTACCACTATAACAGGTGCATTAGCTTTTCGGACGATTTTTTCAACATTACTACCTGTAATTTCTCTAATGACACCTTTAGTTCCACTACTTCCCGTTATTATAAAATCGTGGTGAAAATGGCCTGAATGCTCTAAAATATCGCCTTGACCGGAATCATATTGAAGAAATGTTCGGCATTTTAGGCCTTTGTGTTCTGCCATTTTTTCTAACTTTCTTAGGGCAAATTTAGCTACCCCTATTTGTTTCAGAGTTTCAGGATATCTTTTTTCTTTTTCCTTATCTAGTTTTACCCAATCTACAGGGGTTTTCATAAGGTGTAAAAAGTGAATTTCAGAGTTATATAATTTGGCCATTTCAATACCAAGTTGTGCTGCTTTTTCACAGTTTTCTGAAAAATTGGTGGGTACTAATATGTTTTTCATTTTGTTTGGTTTTATAAATCACTTTTATTCTATAGTTACTTCATTTTCAGAGATTGTTTGTTTTTCAAAACAATCCAGATTATAAATTGTAGTATCTGCAATATTGGTCAATGCTGTTTCGGTTAAAAATGCCTGATGGCTTGTAATTAATACATTGTTAAAAGTCATCAAGCGGGCAATCACGTCGTCTTGTAGGATATCGTCTGAATGGTCCTCAAAGAACAGCCCCTCTTCCTCCTCATACACATCCATACCGAAATATCCAATCTTTCTTGATTTTAGCCCTTCTATAACGGCTTTGGTGTCTACCAATCCACCTCTGCTGGTATTGATGAGCATTACCCCAGGTTTCATAAAGGAAATATGCTTTTTATCAATTAGGTGTTTCGTAGAAGCCTTTAGCGGTATGTGCAAGGTTATAATATCTGACTGCTTACAAATAGTTTTACAATCAGTGTAGCTTACATCATAGTTATTAATTAAGCCTTTGTTTTCAACTACATCGTGCACAAGGATATTGCAACCAAATCCGTGAAGTATTTTTACCAGTACCGAACCTATTTTACCAGTACCAATAACACCCACAGTTTTTCCGTTTAGGTCAAATCCTGTAAGCCCATTCAAAGAAAAGTTTTGTTCACGAACTCTATTATGCGCTCTAATCAATTTTCTGTTAAGAGCTAATATTAATGCCATCGTATGTTCAGCTATGGCATAAGGTGAATAAGCAGGAACCCTAGCTACTTTTATATCCAATTCGGTAGCTGCTGCTAAATCAACATGATTAAAACCAGCGGAACGCAATGCAATATTTTCTACGCCAATGGTTTTTAGTTTTTTTAGTACATTCTCTGAGGCATCATCACCTGTAAATAAGCTTACTGTTTTAGAACCTTTAGCAAGAACAGTCGTTTCTTCTGTCAATCTAACTTCAAGAAGTTTTAAATGATGTTTGCCATCATTTGCCTTCATTAAATAAGGTGCTTCAAACTTGTGTGTGCTATATACTGTTGTCTTCATTTTTATTTTATTTTCCGAACTGTATTAAGATATATGAGATACCGATGATGATTACGCTTCCAAAAATTAGCATCACTAACTTTCCCGTTTTTTTTGATCCTTTGAAATAGGCAATCCCCAATTTTACAATCATATTACTTATGGTCGCTGTTATTATAACATTGGTAGCAAGCGCAAGTTTATCTTCTAAAGACCCGAATTTTGCCATACTTATAGTTATTGCATCCGTATCTGCCAGTCCTGCAATTAAGGCTGAATAGTATAAGCCACTTTCACCAAAAAATTGGTTGCCATAAAAAACAGCAAAAAGTATTACAACATAAATACCCGCAAACCCTAGGGCATTCCAAATATTAAGTGGATTACCAAGATTAATAGCTGTCTTTGTGACATTTGCCTCCTTTTTAATAAATATGAGTGCACCAATCAAACAGATAATCGTTAAAATCGTAAATGGAATAACCAAATAGGAAAGTATGGCACTATTAAAAATATACGCCAAAATCGCAAGTCTGGGAAACATGATGGCGGAAGCTATAATGATACCCGCAGCATATTCTTTTGAAAGTTCTGGTGATTCCTTACTTCGGGAAGCATAAATCCAAGCTACGGCTGTACTTGAGATTAATCCGCCAAGAATGGCAGTAAGCAAGATTCCTCGTTGGGAACCTACATATTTCACCAAAAAGTAACCAATAAAATTTAAAAAAGAGACAATCACTACGATAGAGCCGATTTCGAAAGGATTCAACAAACCTTCTGGTCCATAATCTTTGTTGGGCAAAAATGGAAGTATTAAGAGGGCAATAATTGAAAACTTAATGAATGCAAATAATTCTTCTGAAGTAATATTTTTGATAAATGAACGAAAGGTTGTTTTGAGCGATAATAGTGTAACAATAATGACAGCAGAGGCTACTGCTTCTTTATGCAAGTGATTAGCCACCATAATACCAAGAATTAGCGTGGCAAACAACGCCAAATTAGTAGTAATACCCGTCATTACGTGCTTTTGTACCATTGAAATATGACTCAAAGCCAAAAACAATAAGAATGCGGCTGCAGTAATAATAACTAACCAAGGCGTATAGGTTATCGAAAGATTTCCTAAAATGAATCCAATGATAGCCGTAATTGGAAATGTTCGGATTCCTGCAAATCCGTGCTCATCCTTTAGTTTGTCGTATTCACGTTCTAATCCAAGAATGAGACCGATTCCTACACTAATCAGAATTCCAAGTATGAAAGGGTTAATATTTTCTAAAGTTTTTATCATAATTATCTATTTGCTAAAAAGTTCTAACAATCTATTTAGCTCATCTTTTATTTGATGCTGTTTGACTACCTTATTAAAAGGTGTCAACTTTAATTGATTATTAAGGAATCCTACCATTTTATTTGTATTCCCTTTTAAGATTTCCTCTACGGCGGCGACCCCCATTCTGATGCCCAGCATTCTATCTAGTGCCGAAGGATTTCCACCACGTTGCACATGTCCAAGTTTCGTGATACGTAAATCTACATTAGGGTTCATTTCCTTAATTTTTGAAGCGACAAGTTCTGCACCTATTTCATCACCCTCAGAAACTACCACGAGAAAAGCATCTTCACTCTCGTAGTTTTTTATCTTTTCTAGCAAGTAGATTAAGTCTTTACCACTCTCTGGAATTAGAATGGCATCTGCCCCAACGGTCAAGCCGGAATGAATACCGATATAACCAGAATCCCTTCCCATCACTTCAACAATAAAAACACGGTTATGGGATTCGGCTGTGTCTCTAATTTTATCTATGTTTTCAATTGCTGTATTTACGGCAGAGTCAAAACCTAGGGTGTAATCTGTTCCTGCCAAGTCATTATCAATAGTTCCGGGAATACCTATGAAAGGGATGTCGCAGATTTCCGAAAAGGCTAATAGTCCTTTAAAAGTACCATCACCACCTATGGCAATCAGAGCATCTATCTTATTCGCTTTTAAGGTTTGAAAAGCTTTTTTACGACCTTCCAATTCCATAAAACGTTTGCTTCGTGCTGTTTTTAAGATAGTGCCACCTAGGTGTACTAACTTTTGTAAATCGTGTGATTTTAATGTAAGGAAATCACCATCTATTAACCCTTCATATCCTTTTCTAAAACCACTAATTTTTATACCTTTTACTTTAGCAGATTTGGCTATGGAATAGAGTGCAGCGTTCATTCCAGGACTATCGCCTCCTGATGTGAATATGCCTATATGTTTAATTTTATTAGTGCTCATTTGATAGTGTTTTTTGTAAATATTCTTCCGACTTGCTAAATTCTTGTATGGTTTTCCAAACAAAATCCGCCTCTTTTAGAAAAAATTGATGGTCGCCTTTAGAAGAGGTATGCACTTTTGAGTTTTTAAATACTTTTGATAGTTTCAGAGTGTTTTCAAATGGTGCTGTCGTATCTTTTTCTCCGTGAATAAAAAGCACGTCTTTATTCTTAATTTTCCTTGCCATCGCATATAAATCTGTTTTTAAAATGACCTCATTGAGCGAATAATAATAACTCATCCAATGATGCTTTTTTGCGTCTTCATAAACTTCATCCGTTAGGTTATCGGGCTTGAATGCACGTGACATAAATATGGGATGAACCATACAGATATATTTAGAAAACTTACTGGTTGAAATTCTATCCACGAAAGAATGAGTAGACATAACTTTCTTAAACTCATCGGCGTTTTTGTATACAGGTATGCCTATAAAAATTCCAGATTTAAACCAATTCGGATGTTTTTGCAATAATGCTAATGAAATTATGGCTCCCATTGAATGCCCGCCCATGATGGTTTTACCATCATTGAACCCTTCTTTTTTTAAAATCAATTCTAACGCTTGCAGCTGTACTGATAAGGAATAATCACTTTTTGGTTTTGGTGAGTCACCAAAACCCAGAAGGTCTATTAATAATAAAGAGTGGGTTTTTGAAATGTTTTCTAAACTGCGCTTCCAATAATTCAGTGACCCGGTTAAACCGTGTAACAAAACCAGTTTGTTTTTACCAATACCTATTACTTCATAGTTCAATAGTGTTGTATGAGGATTGTAATCAGGTTGATTAAGGATTTTATAATGCTCATAACCGGCAACTGCAATTACCGGAATAATTAAAAAAGCTATTATAATTGAAAGTACCATTGATTAATCTTATATTTTAATTCTATGCAATTGTTATTTTAGAATTGAGATATACACTTTGTACTGCATTGAGTAATTCAACACCTTCCTTAAAAGGTTTTTGAAATGCTTTTCTTCCTAGTATCAACCCAGAACCGCCGGCGCGCTTATTAATTACCGCGGTTGTTATGGCTTCCTTCAAATCTGAATCTCCTTTTGAGCCACCACCAGAATTAATCAAGCCTATTTTTCCCATGTAGCAATTGGCTACTTGCAAACGGCAGAGGTCAATAGGATGGTCTGTAGTAAGGGTTTCATACATAGTATCATCATATTTACCAAACCCAATTTCCTTAAATCCGAAATTATTAGTCGGTAATTTTTGTTTGATGATGTCTGCTTGAATGGTAACTCCTAAATGATTGGCCTGCCCAGTTATGTCGGCAGCAGCGTGATAATCTTCTTTTTCTGTTTTAAAAGCTTTGTTACGCGTATAGCACCATAAGATGGTTGCCATACCCAAACTATGGGCTTCTTCAAAAGCCTCTGAAATTTCTTTAATCTGCCTATTGCTTTCTTTTGAGCCAAAATAGATGGTTGCACCAATGGCAATCGCTCCCATATTCCAAGCATCTTTTACCTTTCCAAATAGTGTTTGGTCATATTTATTTGGGTAGGTTAGCAGTTCATTGTGGTTAATCTTCACAATAAAAGGTATTTTATGAGTGTACTTTCTGGCATTTAGACCCAAAACCCCAAAGGTTGATGCTACACCATTGCAACCTGCTTCCATAGCAAGTTTTATAATATTCTCTGGGTCGAAGTAATCAGGGTTTTTATAGAAAGAAAAGGCAGCACTATGCTCGATACCTTGGTCTACTGGCAGGATGCTTAAATAACCTGTTCCTGCCAGGTTCCCGTGGTTATATAATTGTGAAAGACTTCGCAGTACCTGTGTATTTCTATTGCTATTAATAAAAACGCTATCAAGGCTATGGTCACTTGGTGTTTGTAGTTCGTCTTTAGTTATTTTTTCACAAACGTGGTCCAAATAGTAGGGTGCTTTTTCACCCAATATTTCTACAATGTTCTTGCTTGTTTCCATTTTTATAAGAATTTAGTGTATGCCTAGACTTTCATTGGTTTTGGCAATCGATTTTGCGCCATCGGTTTCAATTCCCGTAAGTGCCCTTATTGCATCAATGGTTTCAGGGATTACAATGGCTTGGTTATCGACGATGTAAGCATAAAAAAGCTCATCGCCCTGTACTTTTAGCATATCTTCCCAAAGGGCTACTTCATACATATCGCCCCAAGGACGTCCCATATCTAAAAACATTTCTTTAATGGTATTGTTTGACACCAACCCTTGGTCATATTGAATTAGTTTGATGCGACTGGAAGTTTTTAGAGCGTTGAGAACTTCTTCCTTAGTTGCCTGCTTTTTTAACTTCACATTCCAATAATGCATATGACTGAGGGTTTCAGGAACTTTTACCGCAGCAGTAATTACATCCAAATCTGGGTCAACACTTTTAGCATCGGGACCTTGATGGCTTGGGATATCTTTCTCTGGAACCATTGTATTCATTATGCCTCCTAAATGACTTTCCCAAGGGTCAGTAGCTCTTCTTAGAAGTGTTCCTCTTGCATAATCCAGTAAGTCAGCTCTTTTTAAGGCGGTTAATGTTCTAAGTATAGAAGTTGTGTTGCAAGAGACCACTCTAGTCGCATCCCGATTTAAGGCCGATTCATAATTATTTTCGGCACTAAAGGAATGGCCTGTGGTTTCGTGTTTTTCGCCACCGTGCAATATGAACTTGATGTTCTGTTTCTTATAAATTGCTACGTTTTGAGCTGCAATCTTTTTTGGGGTGCAATCCACAACAAGGTCTGACTTATTTAAAATTTCCTGCATATTTCCCTTCACTGAAATGCCTTCAGACTTCATTTTATCAGCAGCTTCTTGAGTTGCCGCGTAGATATCATACTCTTTTCTTACAGCGTTTTGAATACGCCAATCACTAATGATATCGCATACTCCTGAAAGCTTCATATCGTCTTGTAGATTGATGGCATCTGCCACTCTTTTTCCTATAACGCCATATCCTATTACTGCTATTCTTTTCATATTATATTGTTTTAAGTGTTTGATTTTTTATTAAAATGAGGGAACCGATAATGCCTGCGATTAACGATGAAAATAAAATGCCGACTTTAGCGGTATAAATAAATTCTTCATTGGTAAATGCTAATTCGTTTATAAACAGAGACATTGTAAACCCGATACCTGCTAAAAAGGCCACTCCATATACTTGATTCCAATTAACAGCTTCAGGTAGTTTGGCAAGTTTAAAAGCAACAAGTATTCTTGAAAATAAGACGATACCAATAAACTTCCCGAGTATGAGACCAAACCCTATTCCTAGACTTATTGGGTGGGTAAGTACTTCTAGCACTTTGCCGTGTAGGTGAATGCCGGCATTAGCAAAAGCAAATAATGGTAACACTATAAAATTCACAAATGGATTTAGGGCATTTTCAAGTTTTTGAAGTGGTGTTTCAGCCTCTGAACTTGTAACTTTAATTTCTTCGAGTATTTCTAACTGGGAATGGGAAATTAGCGAACCTTTTACAGGTTTTTCTTTATTAAACTTTTTGTGTAATGCAGAAAGGCGTTTTAAAAATGTAGCTTCGTTAATTTTTACACGACCAGGTATTGCTAAGGCTGTTAATATGCCAGCAATGGTAGGGTGTACTCCTGAGAAGAAGAAAGCTAGCCAAACACCGCCAATACCTATGGTGGCGTAGAACCAAGTTTTTCTAACACCTGCATAATTTCCAATAATTAATAATCCAAAGAAAAGAAAAGCGTGAAATAAATCCATCGTAGATATACCAGAAGTGTAAAACAGCGCGATTACCAACACACCTCCCAAATCGTCCACAACGGCGAGTGTTACCAAGAAAACTCGTAATGCAATGGGTAAGCGTTTTCCGAAAAGAGCCAGCACGCCCAGAGAAAAAGCAATGTCGGTGGCCATAGGTATTCCCCAACCCTGTGATGCTTCGCCACCAGTATTAAGGATAAAATATATAAGGGCTGGAAAAACCATTCCACCAATAGCTGCACCAATGGGCAATATAGCATTTTGAGGTGTTGATAGCTTACCGCCCAATATTTCTCTTTTCAATTCTAAGCCTACCTGAAGAAAGAACAGAGCCATCAATGCATCATTAATCCAGAGTAGTAGAGGCTCAGTCAATTGAAAATTACCGATGCTAAATGAAATAGTAGTATTTAGTATATTTTGATAAGTGTTTTGCCAAGGTGAATTAGCCCATAGCATAGCTATTATCACTGCCACTAATAGTACAATACCTGTGTTACTAAATACTTTATTAGTAATGTTCCATACGCTATTATGTAATGCCCTTTTAATCATTGACCGATGCGTTTTTTACTGCGGTTTGCGAATTGGCAATAGATTTTGAATTTGATGCTTTACTGAAATTTCTAATAATCAGGCGGTTGCTCTTTTCGTAAGTGAAATAGCTTACCGCCCAATTAAAACCAACCATCAATCTATTTCTAAAACCGCTTATGGACATTAAGTGTACGATAGACCATAATAACCAGGTGAAATAACCTCCAAATTTGAATTTGCCTAAATCGGCTACTGCTTTTCGTTTTCCTACCGTTGCTAATGCCCCTTTGTCCTTATATTCAAAAGGTTTTACGCCCTCATTCTTCATTAATTTTAATAATACTTTGCCCAAGTATTTACCTTGCTGAATCGCTGTTTGTGCAACTTGTGGATGCCCTTTTGGTGTATTTTCGGTAATCACAGCCGCTATATCACCTATGGCAAAAATGTTTTCGTAACCTTCTACCATTAAAAATGGATCTGTTTTTAAGCGGTTGCCTCTAACCACATGCTTTGCATCAATACCTTCTGGGAATTGCCCTTTGACACCTGCGGTCCAAATCAGGTTCTTTGCTAAAAAGGTCTTGCCACTTTTTGTAGAAACTTTATTGCCATCGTAATTAGTGACAGATTCATTAAGAAGTACCTTTACATTTAAATCTTCTAAATACCTTAAGGTTTTTGAGGATGCTTTGTTTGACATTGTGCTCAAAAGCTCTTTTCCGGCTTCTATCAAATAAATATTCATTATGGAAGATGAATATTCTGGATAATCCTTTGGAAGGATGTATTTGCAGAATTCTGCCAAAGCGCCTGCCATTTCTACGCCTGCGGGACCGCCACCCACAATCACAAAATTGGTTAGCGCATCACGTTCTTCATCATCACAGGTAATGGCCGCTTGTTCGAGATTCTGTAACATCATATGGCGAATATTCAGGGAATCGCGAATATCCTTCATTCCCAAGCTATTTTCTTCAACTGTATTCATTCCGAAGAAATTGGTAGTGGTACCTGTTGCTAATACAAGGTAATCGTAATGAATATTTCCTTTGTTAGTTTTTACAACATTTGAAGAAGGTTGAATTTCTTCTACTTCTGCCAATCGGAAAACCACATTTTTATATCCGTTAAACTGCTTTCTAAAAGGAAACACTATACTATCAGGCTCTAGGGCACTAGTTGCCACTTGGTAAAGCAATGGCTGAAATTGGTGAAAGTTATTTTTGTCAAATAAAACGACCTGTACTTCTTTGTGTTTTAATTTTTCTACCAAAGCCAAACCTGCAAAACCACCACCTACAATAACCACACGTGGCCAATGGGTATCCGGCAGACATATATTGTCCGTTGCTTTACAAGCCGATTTTGATTCTATATTGTGTATAGGTTTATCTTCCATATTCATTTTAAACTCACTACCTGTAGTAAAATGGTTTCTAACCGTTACTCTTATCCCTTGCTATCATCACCGAACACCTAGCGTGAGTAGCCAAGTATTGGGAAACAGACCCTAGTAACAAACGTGATAGCGCGCCTTGACCTTGAGAGCCAACTACAATTAAATCGGCGTCCCATTCTTCAGCTTTTTCGAGAATCACATTTTTAGGTAACCCACTAACAACACTAGTGGTTATGGTAAGTGTTTTATTGATGTTCTTAAGGGTGTCACTAGCTTCCGATATAATTTTTTCACCCACTTTTTGAGCACCACTTATAAATTCTTCAAAATAATTGTTCAAGCTACCACCGGTCGCCATTAATTCTGGCCCTAGGGCTGTGGGAAATTCGTAAACGTTTATGACGTGAATTTCAGTATTTGGTGGCAAGTTCATTCTATTAAGTTGTTCTACAGCTGTTTTGCTGAAATCTGAACCGTCTATTGCCAATACAATTTTCATAATTTTATAGTTTGTTAATAGAAATATATTAGGCTCAATTGTTATTTATAAAGCTTTGGGCATCTTGTTTTGAAGCAAAATAATAGACGCTGCCTTTACTTTTATCCTGAACGATAACAGCGTTTGCTTTATCTACTTTTACATCATTAATAGGATTGCTTCCAAAGCGAACGTTATCTATATTTTTCTGCAGTTTATCAACACAACCTTGACAACAGCCGTAATAGGTTGTGCCCTCAACATCTATGGGTATTTGTTCTACCCCCATAAACCTGTCGTTTACCATACAGACTTTATCGTTTGGCACGATTTCATAGGTTGTTTGAGAAGCAACAGTTGAATTCATTTGAATGGGTTTTGTTTTAGTGACTGAAAGCAATGCCGTTTCAGTCTTATCTTTTTTATCATTGGCACACGATAACAGTATTATTGAGGCAAAAATTAAAAATAGGATACTGATGAGTAGCTTGTAGATTTTTCTGCTTGGATTTTCTACCGTTCCTACCATAGGTTCATTACTCTGTTGTTTAAAATGTCTTTGTTTCATTTTTAAATTATTATTAATTATGAGTTGTTTTATGTAAGCTTATTAGTTTATGCCAGTATAAGTGTTCATATAAGCCAGACCAATACATTCCAAAGGTGAAGGCAAATAATAATTCCTCAATGGGAATGCCTAGGACAAGAATATGGGTTAGGTTGTCGAGATTCCAGTACAGTTCGACATATCGGGGATAAAATGGAAGGATACTTCCAAAGTATATGAAGTATAATACCGTAAACAAGATGCCCCCAACCCAAATCTTTCTTTTTAAATCTGGACGACAGTATAGCGTGGATAAACCCCCAATAAATAAGGCTATAATGCCACAATAAATGTGATTGAGCGTTGTAAATAGTGCTAGGAAAAGGAAGACTACAGCAGGTATAAATAAGATATATTTATGCAAGCGATGTCTTCTTTGATTTCTTTCTGTTTGGTTTACTTTAACAAGGCTTTGCTTGAAAATTAGATTGTAAAGCACCACGCCAATACCACCGATAGCAAAAGAAAAAATGAGACTTTCAATATCAAAACCTGTTTTTTCTGCTAAATCAAAAAGTGACGGTGGCATCCAGTATTCTGGTACAAATAATGGTTCTGTTAAACCAAAAGGCATAGTAATGAGGCTCATTTTGAGCATTTCTTTTCTTGATTGTTTTTTATAAAGAAAGATGCCCGCCCAAAGAGCAAGAATTATTAATGACCATATAAACCAGACGTATTGCATAACTTTATGATTTTCTAGTTTCTAAATAATTAACAGCTTCTTTAACTGATAGTGGATAAGTAGCGTTACCTGTCCGAACATAAAAGGTGGTATTTTCGGTATCGCTAACGTAAATAGGTTTTTCAGAAGGTTCTATATCTACTAAACACACATCTTTTTCATTTAAACTATAGAATGAAATGTGATTGCTGAAACAAGCTTCGTGGCCTAATTGTGTAGAAATGATTCTGAAAACTTCGCGCTCATAACCGTCCCTGTTTTTGTGCTTTAGGGTTTTGAAATCTTTTTCTAATCCTAAAACATTTCCATCATCATCTACGCCAATAATTAATTTACCACCATTTGCATTCATAAAACCTGTGATGGTTTTAGCAATAACCTTTTCAAGGTCGCGGTTGGTTGCTTTACGATAATAGTCATAGCGTATGGAAGACTTGAATTCTACCATTTCATTTTCACCTGCTTCTATCAATGCCTCAATATCACGAACAAGTAATCGTTGTTGTGTGCCGATGAGCTTATTCTTTTGTTTAATAGTTATAAAAAACAGACCTGAGATTATACCCAGAAAACTTCCTAAAAGCGTAAGTAAACCACCCATTCCCCCCATATCAAAAGTGAAAGATTCTAAAAAGCGCTTTTTTAAAACGTCTTGAAACAAGGAAAATGAAAATGTTGTGTTACTATACTCAAACCAATAGAGCACCATTGTGAAAGGGTGCACCAAGAAATAGAAAATACCTGCCCAAATAAGTATCTGTATAATTATTGTTTTAATATGTTGCGTGGTATAGGTCACTTACTTTTATTTTATATAATTGTGTTCTAGGTTTAATAAGTCTTCACGGTCACCAAACTGCTTATTGAAAATTTGGCTGAACGAATAAACCAATGCCAATTGAAAACGATGCTCATTCTTTCCAAATAGGTTTTGCGTAAAACCTTCATTTTCAGTGTAACGATACTGAAATCCAATATCAAAATTCTGCCCCATTCGATAAAACCCATTTGCTATAAATAGTAACTGATTTGAGTTGGTCGATAAATTATCTAAGGACTTATACCCACCACCAATGGAAATTTGATAATGTGGACGTTCCAATTTTTGTTTCATATATCTAAAAGTGCCAAAGAGAGATGTTGACTGCGTTCTTGTGTAGTCGAAATAGTCATTAAGCTCTGTTATTTCATCCCATCCAAAGTTTTGAATAGCTTGAAATTTAAAATCCACAAAATTTATTGGGTCTGGCTTTAAATTTAGTATTGTACTAAAGAGTAAGTTTTTAACAGAAGAGTCAAAATCATTAGAATAACCTGGTCTGTCGGTAAAATAATTATTGTAGCTCAACCCGATTTGTTGGACTATATTTCTATTCCACCTTTGACTTTCTGGCACTCTATAAATAAACGAAACGCCCATAGAATTCAACCTAAAATCATCGGGCTCTAAACTATCGTAGAAGTTTTCACCGTGTATTGAAACAAAAAAGCGTTGTTTGAATATATGCGTATAATCCAAGACATTGGCATATTGGTCACGTTCTGTATTTACTCCGTCAGAAAAAGGATTAAGCGCGTATACAAATTGTTGTGCATCATCGTCACGTAGGGTTGGAAATTCATTTAAATTGGTCTGTGCGAGTGTTCGTCCCACCTTAAAAATATTGGTTTTATCTTCGAGTCGTATAAAGATATTATTGTAAAAAACTTCACCCAGATTAGAGTTGGCGTCTGGAAATTGAAGACCCAAAACAAATTGTGCTCTCCAGTTGTTATAGAGCTTTTGACTAAGCCCCATTAACAATTGAGTGTCAGAGAAATCCGTAACTGCATTGGACTCTTCGGAATTAAAGTTTAAATTCCCTGAGAAAACCCCTTTGGCTCCAATTTCAAATTCTGGGGTAATCTGTGCGTTTGCAAGCCCGGAAATCAGGATTGCTATATATATAATTTTTTTCATTTTAACTGTTCTTTAAATTATTCGTCAAGAGCGATTTTAGGAAGTTTATCATCTCCAAACATCATTTTGTTCATATTACCCATTTTTTCATTATCCATTTCTTTCATATCTCCCATACCTGCATTTGGATTGTACATTGGGTTTCCTGAATGTTTTGAAATAATCAACTCATCGGCAGGTAAATCTTCATAAACCAAAGCCAGTAAGTTCCCCCCTGGGTATAGACCATTGTTGGTTACTTTACGAGTGTCGTGGTCGTGGAATGTCCAAATACCTCTATTATTACCTTCTATTATGATATCGAAGGTTTTTCCTGGTGTAAGCGGCACCGTATTTCTTTTCCAAGGATGCTCAAGAGGGACTCCATCATCAGCTACCATCCAAAAGTCGTGTCCGTGTAGATGCAGATGATGTGTTTCTGCACCAGCATTGATTAATCTTACCCGAATATTTTCGCCTGACTTTATGAACAAGTATGGTGTTGAAGGGTATGATTTTCCATTTACTGTAAACCAGTTGGCTTGCGGTAGCTCTGCATTAGACCTTCTGTTGGTAACATAAGGTGGCTGATACCCACTCTCCATACTGGCTAGAAACTGTTCTTTGTTATCAAAAACACCCCACTGTTCACTAGTAAACCGACCTTGCTTCATTAAATAACTCCGTTGCTTCATTCTTTCTAACATTCCGTTCATTTCTTCACGGATGTAATTGGTATCGTGAGCCGAATAAACCAAGGTGTATTCTCTTTCATATGGAAACTTTTCTTTTATAGGGTCTTTTGGGTTTTCTACTATTAAACTACCAAACATACCAGCTTGCATATGCATTAGTGTTCCCCAATGGCAATGGTAAAAATGTGTCCCTTCGGGTTCTGCCACAAATTCATAAATAAATTCATTTTTTGGCATTACAGGAAGTTGTGTAACAAAGGGGACACCATCCATACGCCATGGCACAAAAATACCGTGCCAATGAATCGTATGATTTAAATCTGTTTTATTAATGAATTTCACCCTTACTTTATCGCCTGCGTTAACCCTTATTTCTGGACCAGGAATCATATCGTTGAAGGCGAGAGTGTGGTACTTAAAACCTGGTGCTGGCTCGTGTGTATGAAGGTCTATATAAAGTTCAAATTCTTTCCACTCTCCATCCATTTTAAAGGGTAAGGGCTCTACGAGTCTTTTTTTATTCTCATTTTTAGCTTCTTTTGCCAATAGATTGCCAGGGAAAAACAACATTCCTGCTGTTGAAACTGCCCCTGTTGCTAGAAAATCTCTTCTGTCCATAATTTTATTTGTTTTTTATTTGTGCATTATAAAAAGCTCCAATACAAGCTCCAATCAACCAACCTAAAATGAACGTTTGTATAATGCCAAAGAACGCTTCTAGCAATGGCACGTCCATTCTAATAATACTTGTGGTATCCAAACCGTGTAATAAACTGTTAAAAAAGCTTATTGTTCCTTCTTGTCCTGCTGTTGCCATGACAATCATACATCCCAAATAGATTAATGCTCCCGTAAGACCAAAAGCAAATCCTAGTTTTTTTACGTTTAATCGATACATAGTTTCATAATTTTAAGTTAGTTGTCTGATTTTATAATCTTTTTCGATTCTTCATACTCTTCCTTAGATATTTCGCCTTTCGCAAAGCGTTTTTTTAAAATATCCAGTGGGCTATCTTTTTTTGCTTTTTGATATGGTATGTCTACAGGGATAAAAAATATCCAGACAATAAAAAAGAACCATATAATCCACCATATAAGGTGCATACCTCCAAAATGTCCGTCGTAAAAATGCATACTATTAAATTTTAAATTGTTATTAATTTATTTCTATTATTGTATATCCCTCAAGGGTATTGAGTTGTTTTTCTAATTCACCAATTGAAAGTTTTTCGTTCATTGTAATTAATGTGGCTCCTTTTGGCGCCAAAAAAATTTCTACTTTTTCAATATTGGGATGCTCTTCCAGAGTTTTCTTGACTCTTGCAATACATCGACCACAACTAATGCCATTTATTTGAAATTTTTGTTTCATAATATATCGCTTTAATGATGTTGATGGCCTTTTCTTTTCTCTGTTGAACCATCATCAGACTGCTTTTCATTATGTTCGTGGTTATTATGGTTTCCATTGTTGTGTCTGTGTCCTCCATGGCCGTGAGACCCGTGAGGCATAAACAGGTGAATGGCGAACATAAATAATATGAAGATGAAAAGGGAAGAGCCTCCTCCTATACCAAAAGAAGGTGCTAAAAAGATGAACAGAAGCGGTAAGCCACAGCCTATAATCATCCATATCCAGTGATTGTTTTTCATAATCTTTAGTTTTAATGTTATTTCGTGTTTTTATTTTTTTCGAGTGAATCCATTTCACTATTTGATTTTTCTTAAGTTCCATTTATTATCATCACCTTTCACTGCTATTAAATTGTCAGATATAATTTTGGATGTGATAACAGGTGGTTCTTTGCTTTTAGAGTATTTTGGGGAAATATGTAAAGCCAATTGGGTAAGGTGGTCTAGAGAATTTCCGTTCTCATCGATGACCACTTCAAAATAATGGTAGTTAACAACATCTTTTTTAAAAATATCATTAAAGCCTATGGTCTCTTTATGTACTATTAATGCCAAGGTCTTGTTACCTTGAAAGTTTAAGACATTTAGAAACTGTGGTTCGATACTTATGTTTCCTTTTTTGTCAATGAACCCATAATAGAGTATATCATCTTTTTTGTGGGCTATAATACATTTTCCATTACTGAACAGAGGATAGTAGCCTTTGTCGGTTTTGGTCTTTACCAAGTCTTGTCTAAAATCAATGATTATAGAGCCGTTTTGGTCAATAAATGCCCAGCTATTTCCTTTTTTTACAGATGAAAGACCGTCGTGAAAAGGGGACACAAAGTCAATGTTTTCTATGGTTTGTCCAATTCCCAGTAATGGGATAATTAATAATGTGAGGAAGATTGTTTTCATTTTTTATACATTTTAGTTTGATGAAAATAGCGAATGACATTAGCCTTTATCTGCACAACTTTCGTTCTTATCTACATAATTTCATCGTAATAATTTCGCTTCCAATTTTCTGTGTTTTTGTAATCTGTCATACTCATTCCAACCACATCCTTAAATTGTCTGGATAAGTGATTTACACTGCTGTAATCCAATAAGTACCCTATATCAGAGAAGGAATGCTGTTTAAGCTGTATGAGTTCCTTGACTTTTTCAATTTTTAATTTTATAAAGTACTTTTCAATGGTGGTCTTTTCCTTCGATGAGAATAGTTTGCTCAATGCCTTGTAATCTCGGTGAAGGGTTGATGATAAATGCTCTGAGGTCTTAACTTTTAACGTTAGTGGTAGCTCATCAAGTTGTTCAATTAGAATAATTTTTATTCTTTCAACCAGCATATCTTCTTCACTTTTTACAATCTCAAAACCATTTGCGTGCAGCACTTGGGTAACCTCTTGGTTAATTTGTGCCTTGCTTAGGTCTGGTGCTTCCACTAAAAGCTTTCCTAACTCTAGGGAAAGGACCGTTATGCCTAGTTCTTGTAGTTCTTGCTTAATTACTTTTAAGCAACGACTACACACCATATTTTTAACCCAAAATTCTTTTGGTTGTGTCATATCTAATANGGTATTGTTATTGGGCTTTTGCTCAATAGCCAATCCTGTAATTGNATGTTTACAGGGTAATTTGCAAATAAAACTGTAGGGAATAGGGTACAACAGTTTACAGCCAAAGACTAAGCGCTGGCTATAACCAATTGTGCAGTAAAAGGGCTTTTACTGCTATGTAGAAAATCAAATTAAGTAAATCTCGTATAGAGTATGGATGTCCTTAGACAACAAGGGCGGCCTGTAGGCCTCGAAAGGAACTATATTTTTATCTAGCCCTTCAAAAAGGTTAATGTAGGNGTAAATAAATGTTTTTANGAATACTAATTGGTCAGCTTCTAAAACCGTAGTTGATTTTTTGAAGCTGTCATTAGCTTCTTTAAGTATAGTCTGATTGTCGCAACAATCCTTTTCTTGTAATGATGTACATTTTTTAAAAGGATTATTTTCCTTTTGAACCTTGTCCTTGCAAGCTTCAGCTCTGCTGAAGAATGCCATATCCACTAACTTATTACAGCAAAAATGCATATTTACTGTAAAGAAAGAGGTTGATAGCCAAATAAATGCTGCCAAAAAGAAAGACAATATTTTTGTAAAAAATGTTTTCACTAGGTAAAGTTAAGAAATTTTGTTTAACATTTAAGTAAAATAAGTTTTGCTTTCAATACGCTCATTATTAATATTTTATGAATGTTAAACAAATTTCCATTCATACAAATATAAATCTAAAGATTAAACAGAATAATGACTTTTGTCATATTTCAGTAAAATAGAGATTGATATGTTTGTAGAATTAAACACTTAGTTATGAAGAAGATACTGATTACGATATTGGCAATTACAATTGTACAGTCAATNTTTTCTCAAGAGAGAATATCTGAACTTTCTTTTGAATATGAAGCGTCTTCTAGAGGGTTCTATCAAAGAATTAAAGTTGAAAAAGGTATACTTTTTTTTCAGGAGAACAGAAATNAAAGTAAAGATGTTACTGTTGANATAGATGAAAAGCAATGGGAAAAATTAGTTGGNTTGGTTAAAAAAGTAGAGCTTGAAANTCTTTCCTTATTTAAGGCTCCATCTAAGAGAAGGGAAATTGATGGTGCTGCCATTGCAAAATTGAAAGTGATTAAAAACGAGAATGAATTCACGTCTACTAACTTTGACCACGGCAACCCGCCATTGGAGATTAAAAACCTTGTAAATTATATTATTTCATTAAGTCAATCAGGTAAAAAGGATTGATNTTTTACTCAANNAAATAATCTAAATTTATGTTAAACAAAATTAAAATGTTGAAATTTTTGTAGCTTTGCAGAACCAATGAAGAAGGTTTTTTATAAAATAGTATCCTTTTGTATGGCACTTTTAGTGTTCCTATCTACATTGTCTTTCACAATTGAAAGTCATTATTGTGGGGATGTTTTAGTGGATACTTCAATGTTAGATGCTGTAGATACCTGTGGTATGGAAACCCAACAAAAAACTGATTCTTCGGAATGCAGTTTGGCTAAAAAAGACTGTTGCAGTAACGAGCAATTAGTTGTTGATGGTCAAGATAACTTAAAACTTTCTTTTGATAAATTAAATAAAGAGCAACAGAAATTAGTTGCTACATTTATTTACACCTATGTAAATCTGTTTGCAGAACAACAAACAGAAAAACCTACTTTCACGGATTATTCTCCGCCTCCCTTGGTCAGGGATGTTCAAGTTTTAGACCAAACTTTCCTTATTTGATTTTTAAGTAATTAGTACTGTAGTCCAACATTAAATTGATTGGACTAAACTGCTTGGTTTTTGTTTTAGACAACAAAATTATAATTACTTAAAAATCATTTATATGCTAAATAAAAGCATCAAATTCTTAATAGAAAATAAACTAGTAGCGGTTCTGTTACTAGCCTTATTCGTGGCTTGGGGAGTTGTAAACGCACCTTTTGAATGGAATACCGGTTCCTTACCACGCAATCCTGTAGCGGTGGATGCCATTCCTGATATTGGGGAAAACCAACAAATTGTATTTACTAAATGGGATGGGCGTTCGCCACAAGATATTGAAGACCAAATAACCTATCCGCTTACCACTTCACTTCTTGGTATTCCTGGGGTAAAGACCATACGGAGTTCTTCAATGTTCGGTTTTTCCAGCATTTACATCATTTTTGAAGAGGACATAGAATTCTATTGGAGTCGAAGCCGTATTCTCGAAAAATTAAATTCGTTACCTGCTGGATTATTGCCCGACGGAGTAAATCCCGCACTAGGTCCGGATGCTACAGGTCTCGGGCAGATTTACTGGTATACTTTGGAAGGCCGCGATGAAAATGGAAATGTGACTGGTGGTTGGGATTTACAGGAACTTCGTAGTATTCAAGATTTTTACGTGAAATATGCATTGTCCTCGGCGAGTGGTGTTTCAGAAGTAGCCTCTATTGGTGGTTACGTTTTAGAATACCAAGTAGATGTCAACCCAGAGTTGATGAAACAGTATAAAATTGGCTTAAATGAGGTTGTTAAAGCAGTTAAACAAAGTAATCAAGATGTAGGCGCCCAGACCTTAGAAATCAATCAGGCTGAATATCTAATCCGTGGTTTAGGGTATGTTAAGTCTATTTCAGACCTGGAGAATGCAGTAGTTACTTCAGAAGATTTTACCTCTATACGCTTAAAGGATATTGCCAACGTCTCTCACGGCCCTGCGACAAGAAGAGGGCTTTTAGATAAGGAAGGTGCTGAAGTTGTTGGTGGTGTTGTAGTAGCCCGTTATGGCGCTAACCCTATGGCGGTTATTAATAATGTTAAGGAGAAAATAAATGAACTAAGTTCGGGCTTACCTTCTAAAACACTGAACGATGGAAGGACATCGCAGTTGACCATTGTTCCTTTTTATGATAGAACCGAACTCATACAGGAAACATTAGGAACACTTGATGAAGCATTGACTCTAGAAATTTTGATAACCATTTTCGTAATTATCATTATGGTATTCAACCTTAGAGCATCTGTATTGATTTCAGGACTATTACCTGTGGCGGTATTGATGGTTTTTATATCAATGAAGTTATTTAATGTAGATGCCAATATTGTCGCCTTATCTGGTATNGCCATCGCCATTGGTACAATGGTAGATGTGGGAGTTATTCTATCTGAAAATGTANTGCGTCACATAGATGAAAATGACCAGAACCTACCAATGAATACAGTAGTATATAACGCCACAGCCGAGGTTTCTGGTGCTATTCTAACTGCTGTTATGACTACAATAATAAGCTTTATTCCTGTATTCACTATGATAGGAGCTGAAGGTAAGTTATTTNGACCTTTGGCNTTCACNAAAACAGCGGCACTCACAGCATCTCTTATAGTGGCATTATTTCTTATACCACCTTTTGCAGCCTATTTTTTCAGAAAGCGTAATGTNAAAATTTCTTTTAGATANATTCTCAATATTGCTTTAGTAATAATNGGTCTGTTAGCAGTANTTTTTGGNNNTACCCTTGGGCTTATACTGNTTGCATNTGGTATTGTTGGTTTACTGTCTATTAAAGAAAAAATATCGGCAGATAGAGCNAATATNATCAACATATTTATTTCAGCCTTTGCCATTGTATTCTTGTTGGCGGAATATTGGAGACCATTGGGTGTAGATAGAAGCATTTTCTGGAACTTAATATTTGTNGGCCTAATATGCTTTGGCCTGTTGGGTATATTTACGCTTTTTAGGAGCTATTACGTGCGCATATTAAATTGGGCGTTACGCAATAAACTCTTGTTTCTATCGATACCTACTGCTATTGTTGTCTTCGGTGTTATGATAATGCGGAATACGGGTAAGGAATTTATGCCATCACTTAATGAAGGGTCTTTTCTTTTAATGCCCACATCAATGCCCCACGCTGGAGTTGAAGAGAATAAGCGCGTATTGCAACAACTAGATATGGCCGTTGCTAGCATCCCAGAGATTGAAACGGTGGTTGGTAAATCTGGACGTACAGAATCGGCTTTAGACCCAGCACCGTTGTCAATGTATGAAAATGTAATTCAGTACAAGTCTGAATACATTTTAAATGATAAAAGAGAAAGACAACGATTTAAAGTTAATGAAGATGGTCTCTTTATGTTAAAGGATGGTAGCTTGGTTACAAATCCAAATGTTGAATTGGAAGTAGACGAAGGCAAGTATGATGCATCTTTATTGAAAGATCCTTTTAATGTCACCAAAGCACAACTTATACCAGATGACGATGGTGAGTATTATAGAAACTGGCGACCAGAAATTGAATCGCCCGATGATATTTGGAAAGAGATTGTAAAGGTAACTAAACTTCCCGGAGTTACTTCAGCACCTAAATTACAACCTATTGAAACCCGATTGGTAATGCTTCAAACGGGTATGCGAGCACCAATGGGTATCAAAGTGAAAGGGCAAGATTTAAATGAGATAGAAGCCTTTGGAGTGCAATTGGAGGATATATTAAAACAAGCCGACGGTGTTAAGGATGAAGCCGTTTTTGCAGACCGAATAGTTGGTAAACCTTACCTTTTATTGGATATCGATAGAGACAAGCTTGCTCGTTATGGTATTTCCATACAGCAGGTACAGCAAGTGATACAAGTGTCTATAGGTGGTATGGTGCTTACACAAACTGTTGAAGGCAGGGAGCGATATGGAATACGCGTACGTTATCCAAGAGAGCTACGTGCAAATCCAAATGATTTAAAAGATATTTATGTTCCGGTAGAAAAGGGCAACCCAGTACCCATAAGTGAATTGGTTACCATTCGTTATGAGCAAGGGCCACAAATCATAAAAAGTGAGGATACTTTTTTAGTAGGTTACGTACTCTTTGATAAGCTAGATGGTTATGCTGAAGTAGATGTGGTAGAAAACGCACAAGCGCTCATACAAGAGAAGATTGATAATGGACAGCTTGTTGTACCAAAAGGAATTAACTATCAATTTACAGGAACCTATGAGAACCAATTAAGGGCTGAAAAAACACTTGGTGTAGTTGTGCCGCTCGCATTGCTTATTATATTTCTCATTCTTTATTTTCAGTTCCGTTCTGTGGCAACATCCCTAATGGTGTTTACGGGAATTGCCGTAGCGTTTGCCGGAGGCTTTTTAATGATTTGGTTTTATGGCCAGGATTGGTTTTTGAACTTTAGCTTCTTTGGTGAAAACCTACGAGACCTGTTCCAAATGCACACTATAAACTTGAGTGTTGCCGTTTGGGTTGGGTTTATTGCATTGTTTGGTATTGCTACAGACGACGGAGTGGTAATGGCAACCTACCTCACACAGACCTTTGATAAAAACAAGCCTAAAGACAGAAAAGGAATAAGAGCGTCAGTAATTGAGGCTGGAGAAAAGCGTATCCGTCCTTGT
Source organism: Winogradskyella sp. (assembly GCA_002722255.1). Lineage (GTDB taxonomy): Bacteria > Bacteroidota > Bacteroidia > Flavobacteriales > Flavobacteriaceae > Winogradskyella > Winogradskyella poriferorum. The sequence continues at coordinate 74,455 of PBLD01000013.1, forward strand.
TTGATGACGACGGCAACAACCATTCTTGCCTTGTTACCAGTACTCACTTCAACAGGTAGAGGAAGTGATATAATGATACCAATGGCTATTCCAAGTTTCGGAGGTATGTTAATTGCACTAATAACCTTATTTGTTGTACCGGTATTATTTAGTTTGAAACACGAACTTCAATTAAAAAAAGCTACAAAATGAGAAATATAATTCTATTGGGAATTGTCTTTTTCGCTTTCGCGAAGATTAATGCACAACAATTAGCCTCTTACATTCAGGAAGCTCAAGATAACAATCCCGAGATTCAAGCTTTTGAATTACGCTACAACATAGCNGAAGAAAAAGTTAATGAAGCTAATACCTTGCCAGATACACAAATTAGTGCTGGCTATTTTATAAGTGAACCCGAAACCCGTACAGGAGCGCAACGCGCACGTTTCTCTGTCAAGCAAATGTTACCTTGGTTTGGAACTATTTCGGCAAGGGAAAATTACGCAAGCTCAATAGCGGAAACTCAATATGTAGATATTGTCATTATGAAGCGCAAATTGGCACTTTCAGTTTCTCAATCCTATTATAAACTATATGCTATTAGAGCAAAACAATTGGTTCTTGAGAAAAATATCGACCTTTTAGAAACCTATGAACGTTTAGCATTAACATCGGTAGAAGTTGATAAGGCATCAGCTGTTGATGTACTTCGTCTTCAAATTAGGCAAAATGAACTTGTACAACAAAAAGAAGTNTTAGAGCANGATTACCTTGCTGAACAAGCCACCTTCAATAATCTATTAAATCGTGATGAGACTATTGCCGTAACCGTGGTTGAGGATATGTTTATTCCAGATGAGGACGCATTAATCTTAACGGAAAATCTTCAGTTAAATCCTGAACTCATTAAATATGATAAGCTTTATGAGTCCGTTGAGCAATCAGAGATGTTGAATCAAAAACAGAGCTCGCCCAATATAGGCTTTGGATTGGATTATGTACCAGTTTCTGAGCGTCCTGATATGAGTTTTACCGACAATGGAAAAGATATCGTAATGCCAATGGTGTCTATCTCAATTCCAATTTTTAACAATAAATATAAATCTGTAACAAAACAGAATCAGTTAAAGCAGTTGCAGATACAATCCCAAAAAGAAGATAAATTAAACAAACTTGAAACCCTATTAGCAGATGCGAAGTACAACCGAGAAAATGCGAGAATAAAATTCAATATTCAATCGGACAATCTCAAGCAAGCAAATGATGCCGAAGAAATCTTGATAAAGAATTATGAAACGGGCACTATTGATTTTAACGATGTACTGGATGTTCAAGAGTTGCAATTAAAATTTCAAATAAACCTTATAGAATCCATTAAAGGTTATTACATACAGTATGCTTTGATTAATTATTTGACACAATAAAAATGAAAACAATAAAAATCATAATACTATCGCTGTTTTCTTCAACAGTATTCGCCCAAGTAGGCACCAACGGACAGGATAGAAAAGAAGAAGGGAGACCGGTAAGGGAGTATAACCTTACCATTGAAGAAAATGAAATGACACTTGCTGGTGTAACCGCCAAAGGAATGACCATCAATGGTAGTATTCCAGGACCTGTTCTGGAATTTGACGAAGGAGAACTTGCCATCATCAACGTCACCAATAAAATGGATAAAGAAACCTCAGTGCATTGGCACGGGTTGATACTTCCAAATTTCTATGATGGTGTCCCTTATTTGAATACACCCCCAATCGAACCAGGAGAGACTTTTCAATACAGAATCCCTATCAACCAGTCAGGTACGTATTGGTATCATTCTCATACGATGCTACAAGAACAGAAAGGTGTTTATGGTTCAATCATTATTCACCCAAAAGAAAAAACATTAGAATATGACAAGGATTTGGTGGTACTACTCTCTGATTGGACAAACGAGAAACCATTGAACGTGCTACGAAACCTTAAAAGAGGTAACGAGTGGTATCAAGTTAAAAAAGGTACAGCAGTACCATTGAGTAGAGTCATTTCAGAAGGTGCTTTTGGTGCTCAACTGAAATTTTGGAGAGACCGTATGGGAGGGGCTGATATTAGCGATATCTACTATCCCGCCTTTCTAACCAATGGAAAATCATTGGCAGAATATCCAGAATTCAAACCAGGCGAAAAAGTACGACTTCGCTTTATCAATGCATCTGCCTCTACCTATTATTGGATGGACTTTGGTGGTGGCAACCCTATAGTGGTGTCAAGTGACGGTATCGATGTGGAACCCGTATCCAAAAGCCGATTTCTTTTTGGCATTGCCGAAACCTACGATGTTATCGTAACCATTCCCGATGGTACTTTAGAAGTTACCGCCACAACACAGGATGGCTCTGGAAGCACTTCCTTACGATTGGGTCAAGGAACGCTATATCCAGCAAAAAGAATGGAGAGACCAGACAAGGTCGCAATGATGAAGCAAATGGCCAAAATGGATATGAAAATGGGGGCACCTGCAATGACTGGCAACAAAAAGAAGAACACACCCGAATATTTGATGCAGAAGTACGGAATGAAGATGAATATGAAGGATGGGCAGATGCAAATGGGAATGCACGATAAGATGTCAATGAATAATGGTCAAATGGATGATAAAATGAAAATGGAAGACCAAAAACCTATGGATATGAATAAAAATCATATGCATATGGAGACAGATAAAAAGATGGACGCTATGGCAGGAATGAAAAAAGATACAATGTCAATGAAATCCACCCAACCGTCGCATAAGATGGATGGCCATATGGGTCACGATATGTCTATGATGCAGAAGGATACCGCATCCTTTGATTACAGCACACGTAAAACCTATTTTAACTATGATTTCTTAAAAGCGAAAGAAAACACCACCTACAAGGCTGATTTACCCGTAAATGATATTCTGTTAAACCTTACCGGAAATATGCAGCGTTATGTTTGGAGTATGAATGGCGTACCACTATCAGAGACCGATAACATTAAAATCAAGGGTGGCGAGGTGACCCGTATTACACTTAACAACCTAACAATGATGCATCACCCAATGCACCTTCACGGACATTTTTTCAGGGTAATTAATGAAAATGGTGAACGTTCACCATTGAAGCATACCGTTAATGTGCCGCCAATGCAAAAAGTGGTTATAGAGTTCTACAACGAAGAATATGGAGACTGGATTTTTCATTGTCACGTCCTATATCATATGATGGGTGGTATGGCAAGAGTGTTTAGTTATGATACCCCAAGAGATGTAAGGATGAAGGATTTTCCCGCTCAAAAACTGATTGACGAAACAGACCATTATTATTCTTGGGGATTGTTGCGTGCAGGCTCAAATTTTAACGAACTCTTTTTGATGTCAAGCAATATCCGAAATGGATTTGGTTTACGGGCAGAGTTCGATTATGACAGAAATCTTGAAGCCGAAGTGAACTATGATAGATACCTAAATGATTGGGTACGTCTCTATGTAGGTGTTAATACCGAAACAGAAATACCAAATTCCTTCGATGAGTTCAATACAGTGGGTCTTATTGGGGTAAAATACTTTACGCCTTACAGGTTCAATGTAGATGTGAGTATGGATAACCAGCTACGCCCAAGGGTACGTCTGGATAGAGAGTTATTGATTTTTCCAAGAATTTTTCTGGAAGGCGAATATGAATACAGAGCAGACTTTGGATGGGTCAATGATTTAGGAGATAGCTCTTTTGAAAGCGAAACACAATGGTTGGTAGGTCTTTCATACATCCTCTCTAGAAATTTTTCAATTCAAGGAAACTATAACAACCGATATGGTTGGGGTGGCGGTCTTTTAGCAAGATTTTAAATAAAGATTAACATATATCAATAATAATTAAATTAAAAACAAAATGAGCAAATTAAAATTAGTATTAGGGATAGTTGCAATAGCATTTGTAACCTTAACAGCAGTGTCTTGTAAAGACGCTAAAACAGACAAGAATAATTCAACAGAGCATCATTCAGAGATGAATGCAGATGGAGACCATTCAAAAATGAATCACGATAATAGCGATGGTCATCACGATGGTGATAAAAAGGAAATGACGATGAATGGCAACGGTACCTCACAGGCCGTATTAAATGATTATTTCAATCTTAAAGACGCTTTGGTAGCCGATGACAACGCAAAAGCGAAAAATTTAGGAGGTGTATTGGCTAAATCACTTAAAGCTTTTGACACTTCTAAATATTCAGGTAATGAGCAAAGTGAACTGAATGATATAATTGAAGACGCCACTGAACACGCAGAACATATTTCAGAAAGTGATATCGCGCACCAGAGAGAGCATTTTAAAGTATTGAGCAAGGATATAACAGATATGGTGGCGATTACAGGAACAGAAGTGAGGCTATACGAGCAGTTTTGCCCGATGTACGATGGTGGTACAGCTTGGTTGAGTACTAAGGAAGAAGTACGCAATCCATATTATGGAAGCAAGATGTTGAAATGCGGAAAGGTACAGCGAGAAATTAACTAAATGAAAATTGTAAAAATCATAGCAATAGTCTTATTAGTTGCGTTCCTCGGAATACAGTTTTTTCCCGTGGAGCGCAATCAAAGCGATAGTGTTCCTAAAACGGACTTTATGTTGGTAAATGATGTCCCAAGTGATATTCAGAACAAACTGCAAGTCTCTTGTTATGATTGCCACAGTAATAATACACAGTATCCTTGGTATAACAAGGTGCAACCTGTAGCTTGGTTTTTAGAAGGGCATATCAAAGAAGGAAAAGCAGAGTTGAACTTCAATGAATGGGATTCCCTTTCCAGTCGAAGAAAAGCAAGTAAGCTAAGGTCCATCATCAAACAGATTGAAAGCGGTGAAATGCCTATGGCTTCCTATACTTTAATTCACAAGGAGGCCACTTTTTCTGAAGAAGAAACCCAGAAGGTTGTGAAGTATATGGAAAATTTAAAAGACAGTTTATAATTAAAAAAAAAGATAAGATGAAAAATTTAAAAATCAGTGTAATAGTAATGTTACTGTTAACAGTTTCTTTTACCAATGCACAGGAAAAGGAAAAAATGAATCACGACCATAATCACAATAAAATGATGGATATGAAAGGTGATACAAAAGCAGAGGCAATTTTAAGTGATTATTTCAGCTTAAAAGATGCTTTGGTGGCAGATGATTCAGAAAAAGCAGTTGAGGCAAGCACTAAATTGGTGGCTTCACTGAAAGCGTTCGACGAGTCTAACTATACAGCTAAAGAGCAAAAAGAATTGGCTGACATTATTCAAGATGCCATTGAGCACGCAGAACATATTTCAAAAAGTGAAATAGCTCATCAAAGAGAGCATTTTAAAGTGTTGAGTAAGGATATTGCCGATATGGTAGCTATTACGGGTACAAAGAATAAGCTGTACCAACAGTTTTGCCCAATGTATGATAAGGGTAGTGCTTGGTTAAGCACTAAAGAAGAAGTTAGAAATCCATACTACGGGAGTCGAATGCTAAAATGTGGAAAAGTTCAAAAAACTATTCAATAGATAATCTATCTCAAGCAATCTACCTATCGTGATGGTTTATTAGTTAACAGAGGATAGAAGATACTAGGTTGTCAGGATAGTTAAAAAGTCCTGTCGTGGGAAGGAAAATGTTGATGGTTAGTGTTAATTCCTTCCCGTGTCAGGCACAAGATAATAGAAAAAGAAAGATTGATTTGGTTAATAGCAGCCTGTTAAGAAAGGAGAGGGATTAAATCCCCCTAGAATTATAGTATCCCTCTTCCTTTATCGGGCAAAATACAAACTTTTGAAAAGGAGAAATTCTTTTAGAAGTACTTGATTATGGGAGTGAAACCTGTTTTTTGATTGATGGATAGAGTTTAACTCTCATTTTCAAGTATTAATAGTTGGAATTTGCAGTGAGAATTAGAATTTAAAACGATGAAAGACTGTTGTAAAGACGGATGCCACCACAAAGCAGAAAAATCTGCTGTTAGAAGATGGTTTAATTACATACTGTATACAATACTGATTGTAATAATTGGTGGTGCGTTGGCACTTCAGCTATTTGATTAGAACACAATGAATATGGACGATATAACCAACATACCTAAAGACACGGGGTTTTACGAACAGCTCTTTAAAAAAGTATTGTTCACTGCTGGTGTAGTTACGCTTTTGTCCTTAAGTTATGTATTATGGGTTAATGAAAACCCCGACAGCTTGTTTCTACCAGTATTAGTAGTTGGGTTAGCCTTGGCCAAAACGATATTCATTGTTAGGCTCACTTTTATACAATTAAGTAAAATAATAGGCGAAAGCCATCAACTCACACACGTTCTTACATTGTTCGCCGTATTAATTGTCTTGATTATCGTTTCCTTTTCGGCAGATTATCTGGCGTTGTACGTATTGAATTCAGAAAATTTTAAGTCTGCAACATCACTTGAAGGTTCATTTTTTAAAGAGTTTTTTGAGTTTACATATTTCAGCCTAATCACTTTTTCATCTGTTGGTTTTGGAGATATAGTGCCATTAACAATTCCTGGTAAACTCTTGGTAATTATGGAGGTTTTCTTGAGCTTTTTGGTTTTGGTTTTTGGTATTGCCAACATTAATAGAATACACGTCAATAAATAATCACAAAAACTTTGAAAATGAAAACACTTAAACTAGCAACAACCTTAATACTACTTCTGTTTACCACTGGCCAAATCTTTAGCCAAAATGCAGGGAGTACAACAGATAAAGAAGCTGTTCTAAAAATAATGAAATCGTACAAAGATGCATTGCAAAATCTCACTACCAAAGGCACATTTGAGTTGTTTGCAAAAGATTCCGAGGTATATGAATCAGGCGGTATTGAGGGTACCTATGAGCATTACATAGAACACCATCTAGGTCAAGAACTGGGGCACTTTAAAAGTTTTACTTTTTCAGATTATAAAATCGATGTGAAAGTAGATGCACCCTACGCATTTACTACAGAAACCTATGTTTACACCATCGTATTAAATCCAGACGAAACAGGTAAGTCCCGAACTATTAAGAAAAAAGGAGTAGCAACCTCAATTCTAAAGAAAATAGATGGCCAATGGAAAATTATTAAAACACATTCTTCATCAAGAAACAAAAAGTAGTTGTTAATGGTAGGTAGAAAAACAGCACTTAAAATTAGAAAGGCACATAGGTATTTAGGTCTTTTTATTGGGATTCAATTCCTAATGTGGACGATTAGTGGTCTGTATTTTAGTTGGACAGATATTGATGATATCCACGGAGACCAGTTTAAGAAAGAGAAACCTAAACAAACATCCTTCAATAACCTGTTAGGTACTGCTCAACTAAACTTAGAGAGACCAATTCAAAACTTAGAACTGTTGGAAATAGCTGGCGAACCTTATTATTGGATAAATGAAGAATACTTGTACAATGCGGTTTCAGGCATTAAAAAGAACGGGATTACTGAGCAAGAAGCAATTAAAGTGGCTGAGCGCTATATGTTGTCAGATTTAAAAATAGATAAAATACAAAGAATTGAATCAGTAAGCGACCACCACGAATACAGGGGAAGACCTCTGCCAGCTTATGAGATTTCATATAAAACTAATGAAAATCTTAAAGCTTATGTGGCCATTGAAAATGGAGCGTTTCAAACAGTTCGCCACCGAGATTGGCGTTGGTTCGATTTTTTATGGATGACACATACTATGGATTATCAAGGACGAGATAATTTTAACACCATTGTTTTAAGAGCATTTTCACTTTTGGGCTTAATTACTGTTTTGAGTGGATTTTTGCTCTGGTATACGTCATCACCGACCATTAGAAAAATTAGTAAAAAAAATAAAAAATAAATATTATGAATAAAAACATCATTTACATAGGTGTTGCGTTGATTGTTGGCCTATTGGGTGGCTTTCTAATTTTTGGTGGAGATTCTGCTGATGGTGCAACAAATGAGGTTACGGAGAATCACAATCATTCAGAAGAAATTGCTTCTAATCAAATGTGGACCTGCTCTATGCACCCACAGATTATGCAACCAGAACCTGGTGACTGCCCAATTTGTGGAATGGATTTAATACCTGCTGAAGCAGGAGCAGATGGTCTTATGGCAGATCAGTTTAAAATGACAGATAATGCAATGGCATTGGCCAACATTCAAACATCCATTGTTGGTGAGGGTGAAATCGGGAATAATTTTCTAAAGTTATCTGGAAAGATAAAAGCCAATGAAGAATCCAATGCTGTACAAGTAACCTATTTTGGAGGTAGAATAGAACAATTATATGTTAATTCTACTGGAGAACGTGTAGGCGCAGGCCAGCGCTTGGCTACGATATATTCGCCAGACTTGGTTGCAGCACAGCAAGAATTGCTTACCGCATCATCCTTAAAAGAGTCGCAACCCGAATTGTACAAGGCTGTAAGGAATAAACTGAAATTATGGAAGCTTTCCGAAAAGCAAATTAACGCTATTGAGTCAGCTGGAAAAGTGCAAGAATATTTCCCTGTATTTGCTACTGTTTCAGGTACGGTAACTCATAAAATGGTTGAAGAAGGTGACTACGTTAAGCAAGGACAACCCTTATATAAAATAGCCAACCTCAATACGGTATGGGCAGAGTTTGATGCCTATGAAAACCAAATTGCTTCCTTGAAAGTAGGACAGACCATTAAAGTAACTACCAACGCATATCGTAACGAAGTATTTGATGCAAAAGTCTCTTTTATAGACCCACTATTAAATTCAGCAACGCGAACTATCGTGGTACGAGCGGTACTAAATAATAAAAACGACCTATTTAAACCAGGAATGTTTGTTGAAGGTAAAATTGAAGGTACTCAAGAAAACACCACAAATAAAATAACAGTTCCTGCTACAGCTGTGATGTGGACTGGTGAACGTTCTGTGGTTTATGTCAAAACAAATCCTAACGAGGCTGTTTTTGAAATGAGAGAAGTCTTACTTGGTAATGCCAATGGAGACACCTATACCATACTTGAAGGCCTTGAAAATGGAGATGAAGTGGTTACCAATGGCACATTTACCGTAGATGCAGCAGCACAATTGCAAGGCAAAAAATCAATGATGAATGCTGAAGGGGGAAAAACTATGACAGGACACGAAGGCCATCTAGGAATGCAAAATGACGGTTCAGGGGAAAAGATGAACAGCACCAATCATTCAGAGATGAACAGGAGAATTGAAGTTCCTAATAAATTTCAGAGCCAATTAAAAGAGGTTTTTGATGGCTATATTCTATTAAAGGATGCTCTAGTTGATGACAACTCTGAAGAAGCACAAACTGCTGCAAAGAGAATAAGTCAGAATTTAGCAAAAGTAAATATGAAATTATTGTCCGATGAAGAAGCACATAACCATTGGATGACAATCCAAAAAGAGGTAAAAAATTCTGCAAATGCTATTGAAAACAATTCAGATATAGCGGCACAAAGAGGACATTTTAAGCACCTTTCTGCACATATGATAAGTGCTGTACAACTTTTTGGGGTAAACCAAAAAGTCTATAGCGAGTATTGCCCTATGGCAGATAACAATAAAGGTGCTTATTGGTTAAGCCTTGAAGAAGAAATTCGCAATCCGTATTACGGAGAAGCAATGTTAAAATGTGGTGAAGTAAGGGAGACCATAGAATAGGTCAGCCTTAAATAAGAGTTCCATAAAGGAATATATGCAATGGTAAGAAGAGCGATGATGAGTGAAAGTAGAAGAAATAGGAGAAAAGCTGAAAGAAATAAGCGCCGAACCAAGAACAATATCACTAAAAAAGATAGAATTATTGGAATATTGGCCCTAATCATCATATTTATTATAGCCGCTATTGCAGCGTATTTCTATTCACTTTCAAAAGCTGGGTTAAAGTTGTTTTAAAAAATGAGTTATAAAGTTCACATAAAAAATATGGTATGTCCACGATGTATCTCTGCGGTATCTAATATTTTGCAAGAACTGAAGATATCATATAGCTCAATAAAGTTGGGAGAAGTTGAACTAACCAAACCCTTAAGTTTGGAAAATAAAAACAAGTTTTCCATAGAACTACAAAAGGCTGGCTTCAGTTTAATCAACGACCGTAGAAGTCAGCTAATAGAACAAATGAAAACCCTGTTAATAGATAAAATTCATCATTCACCAGACGATTTGAATATTAAATGGGCAGACTTTATTAGTGAAAACTTACATCTAGACTATAAATATTTAAGCTCACTTTTTTCATCAGTAGAGAGTATCACTTTTGAACAATTTATCATTAACCAAAAAATTGAGCGTGTTAAAGAGCTCATCGTTTATGACGAGTTAACCTTAAGTGAAATAGCTTTTAAGTTAAACTATAGTAGTGTTGCTTACTTAAGTAATCAGTTTAAAAAAGTTACGGGAATGACACCTACACAGTTTAAGAAGAGTGCTATACAAAATAGAAAATCCTTGGATGATGTGTATTGATAAATTATTTCAGAAAAGAGTAAGACTTATTATAAGCAGTTTTATTGAATACAACTTTAAGAGTAAAGGTTAAAAAGAATAATGAATTACAAAAACTGATAGGCGCTAGTATAGGTGCAGTTATACTCCTAATAGCTTTAGTGGCACCTTATGCTATTCAGTTTTTTCATATGTTCGATAAGCAGCCTCTTTTAATATAAGGATAGATTAGATTGAAATTCAGGGTACATTTTCCATCTCAAAATAGATGTCTCTCATAATGATTTGTGAAAGGCATCCTGTTCCAAGATTTCGTTAAAATGCTTGTGATATAAAATTTTCAAATATTGTATAATTAAATTATAATCGATGCTTAAAATCATACAAATAATTGCCTTGGTACAAGGCCTTTTCCTCCTACTAGTTTTTTACAAGAACAAAAGAGAATATAGAAAAATAACCTTTTGGCTTTTTTGTGGAAGTATCGTATCAGTACTATTATACATAGTTGGCGATGACGATAATAACCTTTTCGTGGAAGATGCAGATTGGTTCTTCTTTGACAGCTCGCTGTTTCTTACATTTCTTTTTTTATACTTCAAGTATTTTAATTCTGACAAAGTGGTTTTTCTAAAAAAGGACTATTTGTTTTTCTTGCCCAGTATATTTTCGTTTTTGAGTGAAACATTGGAAGTTTTTTCGGAACGGGAAAACGATTTTTTAGAGATTATAGAGACATTAATCGAGTTTGTGTTTTTGGGCTACTTAATCCATATCTTATACAATTTGTTTAGAATTAAAAGGGCTAATAGGATTTTATATTTTGTTGTTCCTATTATTCTAATAATGAGCATTTCATACATAAATGGCGTTCTCGATTTGTTTGAAATGGAGCCTATAGTGTTTTCTGATGATGATTATTTTAACACCTATTTGATTCTCATCGTAGCATTCTTGTTTTATACAATAACGTTCTATTTAATAATGAAACCTAAAGAGCTTATACCAAGCGCCAAGATTACCAAATACAAATCCTCAAACTTAAAACCAGAATCCATTAATAGCTATAAAAATGCTTTGATACAGATAATGGAGAAAGAAAAGCTTTATCTAGACCCTAGGTTATCAATCCATAGCGTATCAAAAAAATTAAATATTCCAAGGCAATATATTTCTGAAGTTCTTAACTTACATATGAATATTAGTTTTCAGGATTTTGTTAATGGATACAGGATTGAAGCCTTTGTCGTTAACCTGCAAAACACCAAATATGCTCATTATACTCTTTTCGGAATTGCCTCGGAAGTTGGTTTTAGCTCTAAGTCTTCATTTAATGCTACTTTTAAGAAGGTCAAGGGATTGACGCCTACACAATTCAAGAATTCAATTCCTAAAAATAAGATCATCGGTACAGAATAAGCATTCTGGACAACAGGCAAATAATCTGGTGCACTTACCTGTCGTTACTTTATAGTCTATTAAGCACGTCATAATAGTCAATAGTCTAATTTTTATTGTCTGATTAGTGTCAGAGTAAAATAATTCTAATTTAAAACAATTAAACTGTAAATGAAACATCCCACTCAATTATTCAGGAAACCATTTTTATCATTACTTTTTATCTTAATTAACACCACGTTATTTGCCCAAGAGAAATATACCATACGGGGAAGTATCAGTGATGTAATTAATGGCGAAACAGTATTGGGAGCATCGGTTTACTTAAAAGGAACCACTATAGGAGCAGCCACAAACGAGTATGGTTTTTATTCTATTACAGCACCAAAAGGGACATATACACTAATTGTTTCCTATTTAGGTTACAAAGAGATTAAGAAAGAAATATCACTTACCGAGGATATAAAGTTAAATTTTGAGCTTGAAGAGGCTTTAAACACTTTAGAAGAGGTAATTATTACAGCAGATGAAGGCATAGAGAAACTTAATGTAAGAAAACCGCAGATGGGAGTTGTTGCCTTAAACGCGGAAACAATTGAATTAGCACCTGCTGTATTGGGTGAAGTAGATCTTATAAAAACCATCCAGCTTCTGCCGGGAGTATCAAACAATGGAGAAGGTTCAGCAGGCTTTAACGTAAGAGGTGGCGCAGTAGACCAGAATTTGGTACTCTTAGACGAAGCCATTATATATAACACATCTCATTTTTTCGGATTATTTTCTGTCTTTAATAATGATGCCATAAAAAATGTGAAGCTTTATAAGGGCGACATTCCTGCAAGATTTGGAGGCAGGACGTCTTCGGTATTGGATGTAAGACAGAAAGAAGGTAATAATAAAGACCTGGAACTCAATGGTGGTATTGGATTAATTTCAAGTAGGCTTGCAGTAGAAAGCCCAATGTTTAATAAAAAGGGCTCCTTTCTTTTGGCTGGAAGAACCACTTATGCTCAGCTTTTTTCTGGTTTGTTGGACGATTTGGGAAATAGTAATATTAGTTTTTACGACTTAAATCTCAAAACCAACTATGAAATTAACGAAAACAATAAAGTCTATTTGTCGGGGTATTTTGGTAGGGATGTATTTAATATTTCTGGTCTTTTAGACAGTAATTATGGCAATGCCTCTGCCAACCTGCGTTGGAATCATATTTTTAATGACAAACTTTTCTCTAATTTATCGCTTATTTACAGTAAGTATGATTATCAAATAATACTAGATTTTGATCAATTGGATTGGATTTCAGATATAGAGAATTTCAATGTAAAGTACGACCTTAACTATTATGCAACCGATAAATTAAAAATAGATTTTGGCCTAAATGGTATTTCCTATAATTTAAATCCAGGAGAGATCGTGCCGTCTACCCCAAGTTCTTCAGTTAACCCTTTGATATTAGACCAGAAAAATGCCTTTGAGGCTGGCGCTTATGTAAGTGCAGAGCATACAATTACAGATAAGCTTACCGCAAGGTACGGATTGAGATATAGTACGTTCAACAGACTAGGCCGGCAGACTATCACTAATTATGCCAATAACCAGCCCGTAGTTTACAATCAAGAATTAGGGATTTATCAAAGCGGTACAGCGGTTGGTAGCACACCGTATTCAAGAGGGCAAACAATCAGGCAATTTGGGAATTTAGAACCACGATTGGGATTATCATATAAATTAACCGATAAATCATCAGTAAAGGGAAGCTATACGCGTACGGCTCAATATCTACATTTACTGTCAAACACAATATCTGTAACCCCTTTAGATGTTTGGACACCCAGCGGACCCTACATAAAACCACAGCTATCAAACCAATACGCCCTAGGGTACTACCGCAATTCCAACGATAACAAATATTCATTTGAAGTAGAAGCCTACTATAAAACAACAGATAATCGTATTGATTATATTGACGGAGCCAACCTATTAGGAAATAATACCATAGAAACGGAAATTTTAAATGGGGAGGCAAGAGCCTATGGTTTAGAGTTTCTTTTAAGAAAAAACAAAGGTCGTTTTACGGGTTGGCTGGCATATACACTAGCTAAATCTGAACAACGCTCATTTGGGGGCAATGCCAGAGGTCCTGGTATTAACAACGGCAATTGGTACAATACACCTTATGATCGCACACACGATATATCTCTATCAGGAGTCTATAAATTATCCGATAATTGGACATTTAGTTCCAACTTGGTCTATCAAACGGGTCGCCCGGTTACCTATCCTTCTGGTCAATTTGAATACGAAGGATCTTCTATTGTCATCTACGACGAGAGGAACGCTAATCGACTGCCTGCCTACCATAGGTTAGATATTGCAGCAACCTACAAACCCAATCGCAGACCAGATAAACGATGGAAAGGAGAATGGGTTTTTAGCATTTATAACTTATATAACAGAATGAATGCAGCGTCGATTACTTTCAGTCAAAATTATAATACTGGTGTAAATGAGGCCTTAAGAACTTCGATTTTTGGTATTATCCCATCAATAACGTATAACTTTAAATTTTAGTCATGAATTCAAGAATAAAAAAAATAATCAACAAATTAAGATCAAAAACAGCGGTAACGATTATACTTCTAAGTTCAGTTGTTTTTTCCTGCACAGATGTTGTAGATGTGGCTGTGCCAACTGAAGCCTCTCGTCTTGTTATAGAGGCGTCTCTGGATTGGGAAAAAGGCACTTCAGGAAATGATCAAACAATTAAACTTAGTCTTACCACACCGTTTTTTGATACAGCCCTAGATCCGGCAGTAGGTGCATCTGTAAGCGTTGAAAATGTCACAAATGGAGAAGTTTATGTATTCGATGATCAGCAAGATGGGAGGTATACTATTTCAGATTTCGAGCCTATTATTAATAATGTCTATAATTTGGAGATAATCTATAACGATGAGACCTATATCGCACA
>PBLD01000014.1 GCA_002722255.1 Winogradskyella sp.
TACCCGTTGTAAGTTCGTCTAAAATTTTCAGTTTAAAAGGTTCTGAATACCGTCTGATGACTTTGTCGTTTTTGTACATAATGTTTAAAATTATGTAGCCTTTATTCAGGACGGGTCAAAATTACGTACAACGTTCTCGGCTATGCGTAGTGCGGGACTTCAAGGCACTTTACTTTCTGTTTAGTAGTTAGTTTATTTAATGTAAATACTTTAATATCAGCACTTACACCCGCATTATGTATAGCCATTGTTGTGCGGTCGTACTTTTTTTTCGGTCGTCTGTTAGCGTTGACAAAGACATACTCTTTTGCAATTTTTGGCTTGTGTGTCGGCTGGTGCGAATTGCAAATGTGTATGGCTTTTAGCGTTGGCTTAATTCATTTCAAATAATCTTTCGTTTGTTTCCAAGAAGCTGATAAAATCATCTATTGTTCTTGGTTTTATATTTAACCCTTCTGTGTCTTTTACATATTTGATTTGTTTTTCGCTATCAACATAAATATTTGGTGCTATGAAATGACACATTGAATTGGCATTTACTTTTTTAGAAAATTCTTCCAAATGTCTTGCAATAGGCCAAACTTCCATCATTGTTTGAGTTCTACCTCCTGCCATTGTTACTTCTACCAAAATTCCATTCTCATTTTCAAAGCATTCTATGTCGCCTTGATTTCCTTGTCCACCAGCTGTTGAAGTCGGTATTCCCTCATCATCGGTCGGATAATTAGGTATGATTTTTAAATTTCGATGTTTTGATTTTATAGCTAACGAAGTTAGAAACTCTAAACGAATTGGGTGTGAAAGAAGTTTTAAAACTTCGTCTTTGGAATTTGACCTTTTTGCTAATCCTTTAAGTTCGGATTTGATTGTGTTCCAAGAATATAAATCAATCCATTTGAGCAATAATTTGTCATTTTCATCAACTGTTAACGTTTTGGTTTCAAAACTAATAAGATTTTCATCTGTTTCAGCCATATAGTTAAAATAGGCTTTTTCATCTTCAAAAGTAGGGTAGGTAGAATAGTTTTCTAAAACGTATTCCACTTTTTCAATTTCGTTTTTGTTGATATCAATAAATCTACCCGCTCCACGTAATGAAATTAAGCCTGTTAAACGCATTTTTCTGATAAATTCATCAGGATAATCAACCATTATGGATTTATCATCTCGTTCAACATCAGTTCCACCCATAATTTCGTTCCGACAAATTTCTGTTACTACTTCCCAACTTGGTGTATAACCGTATTCTTTACGAAGTTTCTTAATTCTTTGGTATAAAGCCTCTGAATCGTTGACTTTCCAATAGAGGATTAAAGGGATTTCTAATTTTGAAATACCAGCTCCGTTATATTCCTCATCTTCATTGAGTTTTTTGATTACTTGAAGTAGCAAAATCAAAGGAACATTATTATTCAAAACTCGAATAAAAGGGCTGTTTCTCTGATATTTTGCAAGAGCTTGAAGAAATGCCTGTTGTTCAAACTCGGGGTGTGGCTCACTTACTAAAATAGTATCTCCCTCAATATCAATTTGTATTGAATTAGCAAGTTTTAATCCGATTTCTGAAAATTCAATCTTTTCATTAGTCCAATAATAAACGAAACCTAATTCTTTGGCAAAGTCAAAATAAGTAGCAAATCTTGAAGCCCAACCTTTATCAAATCCTGCTTCTTTGTGATGTTGTGGATTATTGGCTAGAATTTCAGTTACTTCATTATCTGTAAGTAAAGTTTCAGAAAACTCTCCTTTTTTACTTGTTGACCATTTTTCTTTAACAGAATTACTGATTTTCATTGGTCTGTAAACTCCATATTTAATAAGCTCTGCAATAATGTTTTCAGCTAATTCAGACGTTAAAACTTCGCCATCAAATTTGCTTAAAACATTTAAAAGCCTTTTCATTCTTTCGGGATTTCTAACCGTTGTGGTAAAAAGTAAAGGTTTATATGTTGATTCTCTTTTCTTTGCCATTTATTCTACTGTTTCAAATTCTTTAAAGTTGATTGTTTTTTGAGTTGGTATTACAATTTCAGGCTCATAATTCGTAATTAAAACCTCTTTAAACTCTTTGTTTGAATTATCGTGATAACTGATATAATTACTTTTTATATCAAACGAATTATGCTGTTTGCTCCACTCATAAAATTGATGATTGATTTTTCCTTTATAATGCGAAACATTAGAAACTGCAAATTTTACGTTTTGTGCATCCAACAATTCCAAAAAATCAAGCAATCGTTTTTCTGTTTCTTCGTTCCAAAGTTTGTTGTATTCACTGAACGTAATCAAATATGGTGGGTCGAGATACACAAAATCATCTTCTTGGAACTCAATTTGTTTGAAAAAATCCAAAAAGTCTAAATTGTGAAAATGTATATTTTTTTGTCTTGTCAAATGGAAATAATCGTTTAAAGCAATTTCTGTGTTTTTATTGAAATCAACATTGCCTACAGGCAAATTATATTCTCCTTTTGAGTTAAAACGCAACATTCTATTAAAACCATAAATCAGAAGCAAGTACAAATGCAAAACACTTTTTTCGTTGTTTGAATTGTAATCTGATTTTAATTGATTAAAACCTTGCTTGTTAAATTTTGCGTAATAAGTTTTTTTCCACTTTTCTTTTAGTTCTTGTGGGACAATATCTTTGATGTAAGAGTGTGATAAATTATATTCTTGGATTATCTCAAAAACATTATCAAAAAATGCCTGTGGATTTTCGGATTGTTCAATTAAATACTGATGAATATTGATAACGTTTGTATCAATATCATTTAATAAATATTCGTTGGCATTCATATTAAGAAAAACAGAACCGCCACCCGTAAATGGCTCAATAAAACGATTTATCGTTTTAGGGAAATATTTGTTAATTTTGGGGTAAAGTTTGTATTTATCTCCAACGTAAAATAATGGCGAACGATATGTTTTTTTGTTTTTAGTCATATTTTTTGGTTAGAAATAAAAACTCCTTGTGGTCGTTAAAATTGGTTTTCCCGGTGTTGAAATATTTATGTGATTGCTCAAAAATTTTGGTTTCTCCAATGCTATTTAAAATCTCAACAATTTCTTCGTATTTGATTTTATTTTTTGAAGATTTACTTTTTGATTTGTATGTGTTGTTGTATGAAACTGCTAAATATTTTACGTCCAAATTTTCAACCAAATCCTTAAAAGAATTTTTTGCTTTTACCGTACAATATTTGCTCATATTTTCAGGTTCAGGTTTTAACGCAACTCCGTAAAGTTTTGGTTTTTTCCATTGCACCAAATTTTCGTAAACGTGATAAAACCTGCTATACTGTCTTGAATTATAAGGTGGGTCGATATAGGCGATGTCGCCTTTTAATTTTTTAACCAATTTATTGGAATCTTCACAATAAATTTTTGCTCCTGCAAAATCTTCAGTTTGAATTAAACGAAAGTTTAAAGGTCGTTTTGCAATCGGTTTTTTGATGTAAGCGTCAAAATGTCCAACGGTGTTGGCAAGTCGGTCAATTGTGTAAATTAGCGAAGTCAAAAGGATTGCATATTCCTTCGAGTTTAATTCATTTTTTCTGTTTTCAATGTCTTGTCGAATATATCCGATTATTTTTGATAGGTCTTTTTCATAAAACTTACCTCCAAAATTTTTAGAAAAGTAATTTTCTCTAATGTCTATTGGATTTAAAGTATTGTATTCGTTTACAATATCAATTAATTTTTTAGAGTTCCATTTTTTGTTGTCAAAAAACGCTTGATAGGTAACATTGTTGGAATACAAAATATCGTTTAACACAACATTCTTATAGGTTTTCATTGCTTCTTTTGCGACAATTGCCGTTCCCGAAAAAACATCAATAAAAGTGTCATTTCCTGTCGTTTCCTTTTGAATAATCTCCATTATCCAATCAGTCAATTTTGCTTTATTCCCGATATATCTTCTGCTATGTAACTCAAATTTTTCAAGGTGGTTGTAATCGTTGAAAAGCGATAGTCCGTATTTTATTTTCTGTTCGGCAAGATGAAAACCTTCCAATCCAAAATCTTCATTTTGAACTTCATAAAGTATTTTGTCGCTAATGAGATGTTTTATTAATTCTTCTTCGCTGTAATCGTAAAAAGTTGCCAAGTTTTGTACTTGTGGCTTGGTTGGTAGTCTTTTTCCTGTTTCTATTCGGCTTAATATTGTGTAATTTATAGCTGTTTTTTGAGCGACTTCCTGTAGATGAAATCCTTTAGTTTCTCTAATTTCTTTTAATGTGTCTCCAATAGAAACAAATGTGTCCAACATATTTTGTCGTTTTTTGTCAAATTTAGAAGTTTAAATTTATTTTTCCGCATTTGTTCTTAATATTTTTTCAACGTTTTTTGTCGAGCGTTGGCAAGAAACAGCTCTTTTGGTTTTTTGAGCGTTGGATTTCGTGTCGGCAAAAAAACAAATGTGCTGTTTGTGCGATTGGCTTTTCTTGTATGCCGCACAACGGTCACGTGTATGAGCAGTAGCGGATTTTACGCCTTAACTTTTCAGTTTGTAAGATACTTAAATTAAATCAAAAACGGTTCGAGTTGGCACTCAGACCGCTATTGCTTATACACATTGTTGGCAGTTCGTTGTTTTTAAAGTTTATTTAGTTTGTAATTACATCATTGTCCCAATGTTCATCGGCTTTTCCATCTACAAAACGCCATTGGTCAAACCAAGTGGTGGTGTAAGTTTTGGAAGGGTCTTTAGGATGCTTTAACACTCGTACAAAAGCAAAAGTTACTATATCGCCTTCCGCTACAACCGATACCACTTTCGTTTTTATTTTTTCGGGAATTGGTATTGGTTTTACCTTTAATATTTCGGTAAAAAAATGGACAACTGCCGTGAGACCATTTGCAGTGTTAGGGTTATGTTGAATATATCTTTCGGTAAGATATTGGTCGGCAAGTTCCCAATGGTTCGCTTCCAATAAATCTCTGATAATAAATAGGCAGTCTGTTTGTTTTTGTGTAAAACAGGGTCTTTGCTTGTGAATAATGTTTCTGGGTCTTTTGCTGCTATAACCATTTCTTGTGCGTTTAATGTTTGGAATGAAAATAATGCAGGTAGTGCTATGAGTGAAATATTTTGGTTTATTTTTTTAGAGTTTGTAGATTTCTTTTAAACTGTCTTTCAAGTTGGTAGGTTTGCGACCAAGCAATTTTTCCAAGTCGTTTGTCACGATTTCGTATTGTCCATTTTTTATATCAGCAGAAAAACCTGTCGCTATGAAAATTCCAATTTCAGGAACTCCAATTTGTTTAAGTTGCTCTGTAAATACCGAAGCTTCAATATCAGTGTAGGTAACTGATTTTCCCGAAAGTTCGGAAAGTATTTTCGCAACGTCATTGTATGAATACAACTCGTTGCCGGCTATTTCATAGGTTTTGTTCTCGTGTCCGCTTTGCAACAACACGTTGGCTGCGGCTTCGCCCATTTCTCTGCGAAGTGCATAAGGCACTTTGCCATTTGCCGAGGGCAAATAAATACCTGTTTCTAAAACTTTTTCGCCAACAAATAATGGTATTCCGTCCGCATAAAGATTGTGGCGAAGTATGGTATTGGCCATACCACTTTCTTTAACATAATCTTCTGTTTGAAAATGACTTTCCATAAACGATTTTATCGCGGAGGTTTTTACATCTTTCAGCGAAACTCCCGTGTATACGATATGCTTTACACCTGCTTTTTTCGCAGCGTCCACCACATTTTTGTGTTGTTGCAATCTGTTTTGGTCAGCCCCCGAAATAAGCAATACTTTATCGATGCCTTGCATTGCTTTGTCAAGAGAAGAAGTGTCGTCAAAAGTTCCTATTCGAACTTCAATGCCTTTTTCTTTCAAATATTTTGCTTTGTTTTCGTCTCTGGCAAATGCTACAATATTGTTCGTTTCTGTGCTTTTTAGCAAATGCTCTATTGTCGCTGAACCTAAATGTCCTGTTGCTCCTGTTATTAAAATCATATTTTTTTTGTTTTTGAAAATTAATAAATTACTTTTGTTTCACAAAGTAACTAATAATAGTTTTAATAAGTAACTTGTTACCAAAAGGTAACTTAAAAAAAGTGGTAACCAAATGGTAACAAAAACAACAGAAAATACTAAATGTCCTGTAGCTGCAACACTCGAATTGATTGGTGGAAGATGGAAAACACCTATCTTGTATTGTCTTGCTTTTGGTACTAAACGCTTTGGTGAAATTGCCGTCCGCATTCCAAATATCTCAAGAAAGGTGCTAACCGAACAATTAAAGGATTTGGAAAAAGACGGTTTAATCAGTCGAAAACAATACAAAGAAATTCCTCCAAGAGTTGAATATTCTCTTACCGATTTGGGTAAAAGTCTGTCTCCAATTTTCGATGAAATTGCAGCGTGGGGAAATCAAAATATTTTGGCTAAACCTTAAAGTTTGTCGTTATAGTGCGTTTCGTTACAATGAGTGCCAACGTGTTTGTGTATGATTTCGTTGCGTGTTTCAGCAACTAAATTAGTAAACTAAAACGAACCAGAGGAAATTCCGCAGGAATTTCCAAGTAGGCTAGAACTAGCAATGAATTATACACGTTGTTATGTGCATACTGGATTCAATAGTATTGCTTTTTTTGAAAATTGTCCATGCGTTAGTAATAAATATCCATTCCATAGTCCTTTGTTTCGTCTCAAATTTGCACTGTAACAAATAAACAAGAAACGATGAAAACAAAAATTCCATTAAAATTAACATTCCTAGTTTTTCTACTAGGATTTACAATTCAAACATTTTCAAAATCTAAAAACACAAACATTATGAACAGTACAAAAAAAGAAACTATCGGATTATTAGTAATTATGAAAGCAAAACCAGGAAAAGAACAAGACGTCAAAAAATTCTTGCTTGGTGGATTAGCATTAGTAAATCAAGAACCTCAAACAGTATCTTGGTTTGCCTTTCAAATAGATAATAATACTTTTGGTATTTATGATACTTTTGAAGTAGAAGAAGGAAGGCAAGCACATTTAACAGGTGAAGTTGCGAAGGCACTATTAGCAAATGCAGGTGATTTATTAGAGAACTTTGATCCTAGCACAGATATTCAAGCAATAGATGTATTAGCATCTAGTCATAAATCCGGATTGCAAAACAAGGGTTTGCTTGTTACTATGAAATCTAAAGAAGCAAAGACTAAAGATGTAGAAAACTTCCTTAATGTCGGTAAGCAATTAGTTGGTGATGAATCAAAAACTTTATCTTGGTATGCTATAAAAATAGATGCTACTACATATGCAATCTTTGATACTTTTGCAGATGATTCTGGTAGAGATACACATTTAACAGGAAAAGTTGCAGCTGCACTTATGGAAAATGCGCCTGTTCTTTTAGATGGTTTTGAAGCATCAGCAATTCAAAAAATAGACATCATAGCTTCGAAATAATTGTTATCTTTAGAAAGGAGTGTAACAAACACCTCCTTTCTTTTTAATACGTAACATTAAAGAAGAAATAGACTCTTATGGCTCAAATTATTATTGATAAGCAAAATGGTGAACTGGCATTTAGACTAGAAAGGTTTGAAAATCTTAATCAATTTGACCATTTACAGCGAAAAAATTATTATTCTATTATTTTACTAAAAGGAAACAATTACAAGTTAAATGTAGATATTTCTAATTATGAATTACAAGGCAACCAAATGATTTGCTTGTCACCTTATCAACCATTTATGATTTCTTCTGAAGAGTCTTGTTCAGGCTGGTTATTAAATTTTCACCCTGACTTTTTTTGCACATATCGACATCAAAAGGAAATTGAAACAGAGGGCATTCTTTTTAACAACTTTCATGGATTACCACATTTTAAAATTTCTGAAGAAGCGTTGTTTTTTAATCTCATAGACCAAATTTCTAAAGAGATGGATAGAGATTCTATTGCTCAACATGAAGTTCTTGTGGCTTTTTTAAAGGTATTTTTGATAGAAGCAGTGAGACAAAAAAAACAATTCGATAAAGAGATAGTTCCAAAATTTTCTGATGGTCAATCAGAAATCCTACAAAATTTAGTAGATTCTATTGAGAAAAATTATTGTGAATTACATTCTCCGAAAGATTATGCAGATGTTTTGTGTGTTAGTACAAAAACATTGGCAGGGATTGTAAAAAAGTATTTACAGCAAACACCTAGCGATTTAATTTCTAATAGAATTGTTATAGCGGCTAAACGAGAGCTATATTTAACATCAAAACCTTTGAAACAGATTGCAGCTGGACTTGGTTATTATGATGAATTTTATTTTAGTCGGTTTTTTAAGAAAAAAGTAGGTGTTTCTCCAGATAATTACAGAAAGACAGTAGGTTTCGCCAAACTAGAAAGGCTATAATTATCAGGTGGTCTTAAGTTGCACATAACGGTTTTGGCTATGGTTTCGTTACGGAATGGTACGCGAGTATCATTCCGCCGTAACCATAAATTTAGCAAAAAGGCTTGAAATTCCGATTAGGAATTTCAGCCGTAATGAACTATAGCCGTTGTTGTACACCGTTTTTATTTCGTTTCTTTTAAATAGTAATTCAAAGTATCTAAAAGCTTTTCTCCTCTTAGATTCTTTGCAATTATTTTTCCTTTTTTATCAATTAAAAATGAGGTTGGGTAGCCAGTTACATTGTAATTTTCTTTGAATTTATTTGCGTCTGCATCCAGAACTTGTGGCCAATTTATTTCGTATTTCTCAATTGCATTTTTTAGTTTTTCTTTTGTATCGAAAACAGCAACTCCTAAGAATTCAACATCATTTCTATCTGTTTTATCGTAAGCCTTTTTTAAATTAGGAATTTCATTGATACAAGGTGCGCACCAAGTTCCCCAGAATTCTAGGTATAAAAGTTTATCTTTAAAATTAGCTAATTTTAAAGAATCTTTTGAGTCAAGTTTTTTAACTGTAAATGGTTTTGCATTAAATCCAATTCTTGATGAATATAAAATAGTATCCTCTGGCATTTCAAGTAGTCGAAGTTCGTTTGAGTTTATATCAACACCAAGATTTTTATAAAGGTCATTATTTATTTTGATAAATTCGTTTAAACCGACAATTTCTGTATTCTCATCATCGATTGCAATTATACTTTTATCATCGTAGGTGAGATTTGAAAACCCGTTACTCACTAGGATTTTATTTTCTTGATAAGTGGTTTCTGCGATTTGTGGGAAATTATAAATTAAGTCTCCGTCGCTTGTTGAAAGAACTAAAATCTTTATTTCTTTTTCCTTGATTCCACTATTAGTACTTATTTGTGCAACTACTGATTTAGACTTTTTAATTAGCTTTTGATAATCTAATTCAAATGCTCTTGGTGTTGGTTTTAGGATTTCTTCATCGGAAAAGTCATTATCATAGTTAGTATCAATAATGTATTCAAGTTCGTCGTTTTGATTTGTTCCGATTGCTACGTGGACAAAACAATTAATAGGCTTTTCAGTCAATTTTCTTTTGTTTAAATCAATTTTCCAAGATACTTTTAAGTCATTGAAGAATTCATCACTTAAATTTCCCTGTTTGTAATTTTGATAAGCAAATTGATGACTATCAAACCATACTTGAGTTACATTTGATTTAGTCCAATTTTTTGGTATTCCAGTTGTTTTAATTTCGGTTTTTCCCCAAATTCCTTTTTCAGTTAGTGGTGTCCAATCCAAAAATCCAAATCGCTTTTCAAAAGGTCCGTAACCTTGAATTTCTGTAAGTTTTAAATTAATTAAATCTGATTGTTTAGATTCTTCTTGACAAGCAAATAGGTTAATTAAAACAAGTAGAATTGTAAGTTTTTTCATAGGTTTTCCTAAATGGTGTACAACGGTTTAGGCTATGGTTTCGTTGCGGAAAAAATCCGTAGGATTCTTTCCGCCGTAGCCGAAAGATAGCAAAATTGCGTTGAATTCCGATTAGGAATTCAACCGCAATGAATTATAGCCATTGTTACCTGCTGGCTTTTTTTCATTCGTTCAGATATTCGGTCAAATCAATTTCGATAAACTTTGCTTTTTCAAAAATATATTCGGCTAAATTCAATTCGGTCGAGTAGTAGAGCTTTTTATTCCGCAACACAAAAGGGTCACCCTGATTCGCACCAAGTTTAAATTCCTTTCCGTTAATTACAAAATGATGATTAAATCCTTTAGTCAGCAATTGTTTATTCATCCCAGTCCAATAGTGAGTCAATTCGTAATTTTTGTCCAACGAAAAAACATAATAATCAATAGAGTCATTTCCAGTTGGGAATTTTGTCCCATAGATTTTTTTCAATTCAGGCGGAAGTTGGTCAAAAGTCAATTTAGTTTTTTTCTCTTTATCAAGATCAATCTCTCCACTACACGAGGAAAGTGTCAAAATTGAGAATAATATCAGAATTGCGTTTTTCATTTTTCAGCTTGCAGGTAACGTGTTTGTGTATGGAACGTAGCGTGTAAAAAGACGCTAACTTTTCGGATTTAGCACGAGCCGAATTTTTTATTTTTATGATTAATTTTCTTTTATAAATATAACCAAATAAAAAATTTGGCGTACTTTGTAAATATACAAAAACCTTTCGGAAAGCCTGTAATAGCTATTTTTTATATACGTTGTTGTAAGTAGTGCTTTTTTTATTCAGTTTGGTTTTCAGATGTTTCTTATTTAGTTCAAATTTCAGCGTTGGCAAGACATACTCTTTTACAGTTTTGGTGTAGCATTGGCTGATGCGACTGTAAATGTGTATGGCTTATGCGGTGGCTTCTTCCACAATGTTTATTTCTTCTTCTGTTAATCCGTACAATTCATAAACCATTTGGTCTATTTCTTTGTCCGTTTTATCAATTTCTGCTTTTAATTCCTCTGCTTTTTGTTTTTGCTCGTTAAAGTACTGCATCCATTCGGCTTCTTCGCTTAATGATAGTTTATTGTACTCTGTTTCGTTTTCTTTTGCAGTTTTTTTACGAACCTTATCTAATTCTTTTGTAAAAGTGGAAAAATCATAATAATTCCATTGAATAAGTTTATTACTCATTTTATTTAATGAGAACTTCGAACTTAACAGGCTAATAAAATTATTTTGTAACGTTTCTAAACTAGATGTTTGCTTTTCAATTTGTTTGACCTTTTTACAAAAATTTGTTTGTTGAATCTCTGAAGTCTTTGGAATTATAAATTTTTCCACACTAACTTTTTTTAGAACATAAGCACCACCAGCAGTCATTTCTCCAACATTTTCGAAATAGAATTTATTCAATTTACTATTTAATAATCCAAGTATGAATCTATTCGGAATTTCACTTGACGTTAGGAAATAGGAAGCACTAGTTAGATAATTATTGTTCGTGTCCAAAGAAAAATTCCAGTGACCAGAAATTAAACCCCAAATTACTTTTTCTTTTTCAAATTCATCAAGGAAAGCGCAATTCCTCAAATTTGACCAATGATTACCCTTGTCACTTCTTTTTTCTAATTTTCCTTTGGACTCTATATTTTTACTCAATAAATATTCATATACAGTTGGATAATCTTTCTCGACATTAATTGCCTCTAAAATATTTTTTATTCCATTATGAGTATTTAATAACCATAAGCCTGAATCTTCAATAAAATAACGTTTGATGTGTTTTCCTTTTAATAAAGGTTTAATTATCTCATTGTTTTTATTATCCTTTAAAATTAATTTTTCATATTTTTCTTTGTCTAAAATAAAACCGTCATCATATCCAGTAGTTAGTCCTCTGTTTATTTTTATCCCTTTTGTTTCCTTTAGGTTAGAGCCTTTGCTTTGAATTTTAGTTATTAAATTTTGAATAATTGGATTCTCAAATAACCAAGAGTTATTTTTTAGATAATCTATATTTATTATTCTATTTCTAAATGTTATTTCTCTTTGGAATTTTTCAGCATCAATCGATTCTTTATTGAATTCGATATAAGTGGTATCATTATCTGGTGATTCTTTTGATGCAATTAAAATTACACTTGAAACAAGTGCATCTTTAAAAATCGAACTTTGTTCAAAATTTAAAATCTTGTCAATGTTTTGTGTTGTAAGAAAGTCACGTAATTTTTTCCCATATTCAGTATTAAAAAATTTATTGGTATTGATGTAACCAAGTAATTTATTACTCTTTAATATTTCAAAACCTTTTTCAAAAAAATAGACGCTCAAATCTGAAGTTCCTGTATAGACGGAATAAGTTGTTTTGAAATAATTACTGTATTCAAATATCTTTCTATGTTGGACGTATGGTGGATTACCAATTACAACGTCAAAACCTCCATTTGCAAAAACTTCTGGAAATTCGTTTTGCCAGTTAAATGCTTTGTCTCCTGCAAATGTTGGGTCGGCAATTAAACTGTTACCACATTTTATGTTGTTGTTTAAAGAAGTGAGTTTTCTACCTTTTTGGGCAGTTCTTAACCAAAGTGAAAGTTTAGCAATTTCAACGCTTTCCTCGTTAATATCTACACCATAAATGTTATTTTCTAAAATTGCGTTTTCCACTTCGCTCAATACCATTGCATCTCCAAACAATTTGGCTTGTAATTCGTCAATGTATTGATGTTCTGAAATTAGAAATTCTAACGCTTGATTTAAAAAAGCACCACTTCCACAAGCTGGGTCGCAAATGGTAATTTGTAATAACCATTTTCTGTAATCCTCTAATTTTTGAGACAACTTTTTTAAAGTCGATTTTTGTCTGCCTTTACGTTCCTTTTCGTATTCGACTTCTTGTATGTAAAGTTCGGTTTTCTTTTCCTCACAAAGTTTACCAACTGTATTATCTACAATATATTTGGTAATGTATTTTGGTGTGTAAAAGACACCATCTTTTTTACGTTTGGTTTTGCTCTGTTCAGATGCAACTCCTTGAATTTCGGCTTGAATTTCGTCAATATCATTTAACGAATGTTCAAAAATGTGTCCTAGAATGTTTACGCTTACTTCGCTCTCAAAATCGTAGTTACTTAAATTAACTGTGTGTTTGTAAAGTAAATCGTCATTTATTTTGATGTTGTCTAAAATCTCGTCAGGTGCAAAAAGTCCACCATTGTAAGCAAAAATATCGTGTTGTTGTCCTTTGTGCCCTGTGTTCATATAACCGAAATACTTTTTAAATCGGTCGTACAAAGGAAAATACTCGTCATATTTATCGCGTAAATCAGTCCATTGGTTTACGATAGAACGAATTGAGTTTGGTGGAAGTAGTAGTCTATCTTCTGCAAAAAATATGAATAAGAAACGGTCAAGAAGTTTTTGTGTTTTCTTGAATAACGTTAACTTATCGTATTCAGGATTTTCTTTTTGGATGGCATCAAAAATCTCGTTTCTAAATGAAGCGTAATCTTTGTAAAGTTTTTTAGTGACGTTTTCTTCTTGTGTTAAAGATTCGTCTTTTATCTTTTTAGGAATGTCTTTTAAAAGATATTCTGATGAAAGACAAAGCCAAAGAATATCAAAACGTTCTTTTGAAAGTTGAAATAAATTAAATTCCTCAAAGTCAACTGCGTTGTCAATGTAAAAACGCAACTTCTCAAAGTTGGAAGTAATTACATAATTACAACCTGGTTGGTTGTTTTTATATCCAAACGCTTGGGTTTCTACTTTGCCTAAATCGGTTGTGTTTGTTCCTTTAAGTTCAATTACTGCAAGTGCTTTTTCTCCTTTTAGAATTGCTCCATCAGTTTTTTTAGAACCTTTTATGTTTTTTAATTCCGTTGTTAGATTAAAATCAGGCGTTGGATTTTTAATATAGCCGAATACTTTTACAAAGAGGTCAATTAGAAATTCGCCTTGATATTGTTCCTCTTTGGAATTTCGTATGTTTTCTTGAATGGTTGGATTATGGAAATGGCTTGTAAATCGCTCGTAAGCTTGATTGACTTTTTCGGACTCCAATCCTTTTAAATATTTGTTTAGAACAGAGTTCTGAAATAAGCTCATATATATTTTATGTTTTTTCTCAAATTTAATGTTATTCCGAGCGTTGGCAAGAAACAGCTCGTTTATTTTTTTAGCATTGGCTTTCGTGTCGGCAAAAAAATAAATGTGCTGTTTGAGCGTTGGCTTTTTTAGTTCAAATGTTCAATTTTAGCTCGATTTTGCATTACTTACAACGGTCTAGTATAAGAATAGTAGCGGGTTTGCACGCAATAATTTTTCGGTTTAGCACAGACCTTATTTATATTTACAGGCTTTCGTTTAAGCACTAAAACCGCTATTATTTTTATACATTGTTGGGCACAGTACTTTTTTCTTTCAATTCCTCAATTATCAATTCCTGTGATTGGATAATTTCTATATCAGATTCTAATTCAAAAAGTCGATTACCTCTTGATTCCTTTCGAGTTTGAATTACAATTTTTAACTCAAATTCTTTTCCTTGGCAAG
Source organism: Winogradskyella sp. (assembly GCA_002722255.1). Classification (GTDB taxonomy): domain Bacteria; phylum Bacteroidota; class Bacteroidia; order Flavobacteriales; family Flavobacteriaceae; genus Winogradskyella; species Winogradskyella poriferorum. The sequence continues at coordinate 14,382 of PBLD01000014.1, forward strand.
ATTTTTCAAGTTTTTCAATTGCATCATTAAGAGTTTCTCTTTTTCCTTGAATTTTAACAGGTACTGGTTTTTCGTTAAAATGTTTTCTTAAAAATCCATCAATTCCAGAGTTTCTTTGAACTGGCAGAGCATCAATACTTTTTAAAATTGCCATCTCATATTCTGATTTTTCAAGATAGCTATTATAACCTTTGTTTAATAATGCAGAATCTGTGATTATCATTTCTTCCAATCGTCTGTTCGCAAGCTCGACTGCATCTTGAGATGCATCAATTCCGATAAAATTTCTATCCATAGATTTAGCAGCAACACAGGTCGTCCCACTTCCACAAAAAGGGTCAACAACTAAATCTCCTTTGTCTGTAACTATTTTAATTATCTCTTTTAAGAGCAAAACAGGTTTTTGTGTCGGATAACCAACTCTTTCTTTTGCTTTAGGATTTAGATAAGGGATTTCCCAAGTATCTGATAATGGTACGCCTTTTTTTTCTTTTCCTAAAACAATATTGCCATCTTCATCTGTTTTGTAAATGGACTTACCTTTTGCAGTTTTTTTTCTGTCTTGTAAGATTTGGTCAATATTAGTTGTAGCAGCGTAATTTGTATAATACTGATTAAATTTAAAGTGCTTACTTTTTGAATAGAAGTATATATTTTGATGCGAGTTTAAAAGCCCTTTCTTGGAATTAGACCATCTTTTATAACTCCAAATAATTTCACTCTGGAAATTTTTCATTCCAAAAACTTTGTCAAGAGTTACTCTGATGTAATGAGAAGCAACTTTATCACAATGAAGAAAAACACTACCAGTTTCTTTTAAAACTCTTTTACATTCTATTAAACAAGCCTCAATTAAATCGAGGTAGTCATTTAATGAATCCCAACTATCGCTGAATTCGTATTTTTTTGATTCATCTCTAGTTACTAATGAATGTTTTTTTTGAGTAAAAAAAGGTGGGTCAAAATATACCAAATCAACAGAGTTAGATTCTAATTCTGTCAATTTGTTAATACAATTACCTTTATATATTCTATTTACTTCCATCTGAACTAGTTTTTTTATCTGCGATAGAAGTTAAGATTTCTAATAAGTCGTAACCAGTATATTTTTTGACAAAATTCCAAGCTTCATCTCCACCATAATATTCCCCTTTTACTCCCTTATAGTATGTAGCAAGTATTTTTTGAATTTTAATTGCTTGTTTCCTTTGAGGATAGTAAAACATAACTCGAATTGGTTTATAATCATAACTAGTTATACACTCAACTCTTGTATGCTCTTTTGTTATATGGTCTCCATCTGTTGTTGCATCTCGCCATTTGATTTCAATCGCGTTGTTGCCATCTAAAAAGTCAATTTCAAATGTTTTAGGTTTTGAACCTACTGTATTATCTACAAGCGTTCTCTTTCCTTTTAAGTTATTGAATTTGAAACATAGAACGGTTGCTTCCTCCAAAAATGAGCCTGCATATTTGTAGAGAAATCGACCTGTGTTTTGATAAACATCAATTAATTGACCTCTTTCATTAGAAATTCCCAATACTCTATAAATTAGATAATGAGAATTATCATCTTCGAGCATTTCTTCTTTTCTATCCTCTATCTTTCCGTTCAGAGTTTCAGCATATCTATTCGAAAGCTCTTCAATTTTTGAATATAGTAACTCATAGTCTGTTCCGTCCTTTTTCGCTTGTAGGATTTGTTGATTACCGTATGTTTCTGCATCTTCCATTAAAGTGTTTCTGGTTTTTCCTTTTGTCTCGATTCCTAAAGATTTACAATAATCTACAAGTTCTTTTTTATTCAATTTATATAGTTTCAATTAGTTCTTAAATTTTAACAAATTTACGAAATTTAAAATTCTTTCGCAGAGTTGTTTTGGGTATTGTGCCCAACGGTTTCGGCTATGATTTCGTTGCGGAAAAATCCGCAGGATTCTTTCCGCCGTAGCCGAAAGATAGCAAAATTGCGGTGAATTCCGATTAGGAATTCAACCGCAATGAATTATAGCCATTGTTAGGCACTGTGCTTTTTAATTTCAATCGATAGGTATCAATTCATTTCCGCCACCGCTTCCACTGACATCAAACAATCGATACTTCCATTCGCCATTCCCACAGTCACAAACAGCCCTTACTCCAATGTTGATTTGTCCACTCGATAATGGTTTCACATCTTTGTAAGCAGTGTCGTCATAGTTTCTAATGGCACTGTTTGGTATCTGCCATTCAAAAGTCACGTTTAACGGACCATTTGACGGGTAAACCATAGGATTGTATTGAGCATACAATTTAGTCCAACGACCAACTGTCAAGTCATATGTTCCAATTTTTTGAATAAACAGACCATCGTTGCTAGGAACTCCAACCCAAACACCTTTGTCGATTGTAAAACTACTATTGGGTAAATCAGCCGTAATGATACCTGCATATTGGTCATTGAAAGGGTTTCGGGTAACAGTTACACTAGTAGCTGTTTGCGAAACAATGTTTAAGTTAGGTGAAACAGTCCAATTTACAGAAGTTGCACAAGGATGGCTAAAGCCACTAATGCTATAAGTGTAATATTGAGAATCACAAATAGAGTTCACACCATTAATTGAGGCATTATCTAGACGACTTGGTAAAATTCCTACCTCAATATCTTTTGTGGCTGTTGTATAACCACATTTTGGACTACCATATATTACATTAAGAGTTACTGTACCATAATTATTAGGATTTAGTTGATTAAGTAGTATTTCGTTACCATTTGTAGTGTAAGATACTAGGTTGTCTGGGTCTATAACAGTCCAATTTACTGTTGTTGCTTGGTCAGTAACCGAATATATACCAGAAGTACACAAGATGTCCTCACCAAAAATTTCGGTATTTGCACAAAAAAGTGTACAATCAAACAAGTCTATATTTGCATCGGCATCTAGTTCCTCAGCTAACCAATCTCCATTTCTTTTGTTAAAAGAGATATGAGAGGCATTTAAACTATTATTTTGATTTGAAGATGTTGAAAAATTAACAAATGGAATTGCCTTATCTCCTGTTGGTGGATTGGCAGAAGTATATTGTTTGAAGTAATCTGAATTATCTAAAACAGCATTACCACTTCCAACATCTAAAGCACTTGTTGCAGGTATAAAATCAAAGTTCAAATTTACATTAATGTTATAGTCGTAATTATAGAACCAGTTACTATCATCACCGCTTTCTGCAATTGCTAAACCATTTGGTGTTATGCCACCAGGATAATTGTCTATAAATTTATCGCCATTTTGTGAATGTTTTGATGTGTTAAAAATAGTACGTGTAATAGGAAATAACCAAAGAAATCTTTTTTCATAAGTCAAACGTCCTTTATAGATTCGAGCTGTGCCTGAAGTAGGAAAAGCATTCGCTCTAAACTCAATATCTAAACTACTGTTACCTGGTAAAAAACCTAAAAGAGCAGCAGACACATCATTTAAAGCAATTCCAACAGCTGGGTCAATATTGATAAACAGTAACTCAAGAATACTTGTCAAAACCGATGTACCACCTTCGCCTGCAACAGTAACTAGTTCTTCATTAGAAACTAAGCCTTGGTCGCTAGCACAATGACTTGCATTACTTAATGCAATATTTCGTGTTTGCTGAGGATATCCCATTAAACGAAGTTCATTCTGCCAAGCTGTATGTACAGAATTTGTTCTATTGCCATTAGTGTCAACGTTGTTAATTAACATTTGATTAACCGCTGGTGCGTCTAAAATATCATCGATGGTAGATAAACCATAACTTCCTGTTCCGTTAATAGGAATATTTATGTTTCCTAAAGGTGTTTGTATAAACTCATTAACAATGTGACGACCCATATGTAAAATGCCTAGAGGTATATGTGCACCTTGGTGTGGTGCATCGTGGCTAATGTAGAGACTAGTATCGTGGTTTAAATCTGTGTCGTTTTCCATATCTTTTAGTGCATAACGAGCCACAAGACCTCCCATACTTTGTCCTAAAACCACGTTAGGCTCTGTACTTCCTGCTACTGCTTTTCGTTCATTAACCCATTTTATAACTTCTTCTAATACATAAGCGTTGCGTTGTATGTAGTCTGTACCATTATCCCAATTGACATAAACAATGTCGTAGTCTATATCTGTATCTCGAATCGTTAAATCCTGAAATAATTGGCTATCTGAGTCTTCTATTGATTGAAAAAAACCAAAAATATCGGTATCACCAACACTACCACCTTGTCCCATAATACCAGTATCTAAGCCTTCTACAACAATTAGTGGTTTTTGCATAGTACAGTTATTACTACCATAAGCTATCTGCAACGTTGCAGAACCAAAAACACCTTGATAATCTTTTGTAGCTGTGATAGACTTATATTGAATAGAGCAACTTGAATTTCTAGCTTGTAAATTAGGGTTACTGTCTATTTGTGTCACTTTTATTTTTTGTCGGCAATATTTGTATTGACCGTTAGTTAACTTTACTCGAAAAGTCCAAGTATAAACGCCTGTTGCTGTATAATTTGTACTCGCAATAGCATTATTGGTTAGGTTTTTATAACCTGCACCATCGCCAAAATCGATAGCTATTGCTGTAATATTAGCATTACTATGCCATAATTCTGTTGGTAATTTTACCTCAATGTTACTTTTATTAAACGCAAAAACTGGTGAGACCACAGCAAATGCTGTTTTATTGTCATAAGGGTTTTGCCATACGCCATTAATATATTTATCATCATACTTATCATTAACCACACTAATTTTGTTACCATATAAAGCGTTTTCGTTTATTTTGGAATAATTGAATAGTAATCCGCTTAGCGTTACAGAGGCTTTATTATTAAGGTTTCCTTTTTTGCTTTGCTGTTTTTGAAGCGTTTTCCATTTTTCTAGTTCTTGTTGTGGTGATTTTATACCACTAACATTAATTTGGGTTGCAGACGATACAATGCTATTGTAGATTAAGTTATAACGCTCAAGGTCTAGATAATTGTCGCTACGCAATGCACCATCAAATTGAGTAACATCTATAAGGTCAAAACCGTAATCTAGTAGAATATGGTTTGGTATTCTATTTTTTTCTAATAGCGAAAACTTTTGATTGATGTCTGATGCTAATGAGGTGTTTACATTTTGAGAATACCCAAAATGAAACAAAAATACCATAAGAATCAGATAAACGGTTTTGTTTGAAAAGCTTAAATTTAGAGTTGATTTTTTCATAATTTTGTGAATTGAATTAGACAAAGTTGAACAGTTGTTTAATTTGAAGTTAATGAAAGGCTGTTCTGTCTCACAGAATGGTCTTTCTGTTTTAGTTTTGTTTTTAACTCATATAGTTTTTGATTTTTAAATTAGTTTGTGTAGTTCATATCAAATCGACCATTGGTAATATGTATTTCGTTCCCATCATCATCTAAAACGGTAAACTCAAAAGTACCAGAGATGATAAAGTTATCTGGGTCAAAGTTTGTTATAGTTAATGTTCCTGGGTTTTCTGTTGTAGATGTACCACTAAATGTAATTCCACCACCAATATTATATCTTCCATAATGATTATTACTCTCTTCTTCATATAAAGAGTATGTGATTTTTTCTAAAGCGTTAACATCAATTCCTCCAATAGATATAGATTGCAATGTTGGTCCACCGCCCTTACTTCCGCTTATGTTAAAAGTATAAGTGCCACCAAAAAATTGATAAAACGCACTTGGTGCATTACTACCAAAACTAGGCGGTACAAAAGCTTCTCCGTTAATTAAACAACCAAAAGTTTGTTCTCCTGTTTGTGTTGCAGGTGGTAATTGGTCAATAGGGTTTTGAGTGTTGTTGTCATCATCCTTATTGCAACAACTAAGTGTAAGTGAAATTGTAAATAGAAATATTAACTTTTTCATAGTTTCTGATTTGGTTCATAAATTCTAAAAGTACTGAAAATCAATTTTTTCGTTTTACGGTTTTTCCGTAATTCACATTATTTTTATGTTAACAATCTTATGTTTTCCACAAACTTGCTCACGCATTGTGCCTAACGGTTTTGTGTATGGTTAGTTGCGTGGTTTGGCAACTAATTTAGCCAAAATTGACCGAACCCGAGAAAATTCCAGCGGAATTTTCGCACGTAATCTAAAAAAAGCAATTAATTATACACGTTGTTAGCTTTTAGTGCTTTTTTATCTGCTTAATAATTCATTCCGATTTATGTTTTTTTGCTAATTTTTGTTTTCAAAGTTAGAGTAAATTCCACTGTTTTCAATTCCGTAAACTTGCTCAAATTCCGCAATATTTAAATTCAGATTAGAGTAAGCAATTCTGCAACTCGCTAAATTCCGATTGCGTGAGATTCCGAGTTTCTAATTCAGTTTCCAATTCAGTTTTCGATTCCGCAAACGAGCTAAAAAGTCAGACGCAATTCAATTCAGAGTTTGAGTGAGCAATTCCGCAGTTGTATTTCATTCCACATTTGAGTGATAATTCCGAAAATCTTTGAAATTCGACACACCGTTTTTCTGATTTATCTTACTTAAAATTCTAAAAAAAAAATCGAAAAATAAACCAGGCTTTTTTCAAACCGCAAACTTGCTCCAGCATGTCTAGTCCTGAAATATGGCTACAGGTTAAAAATTGATTTAGGCTGTTAATTTGTATACCATATTAGGTGTTTTATAATCTAAAGATA
>PBLD01000015.1 GCA_002722255.1 Winogradskyella sp.
CGTGTATAATTCATTGCTAGTACTCGCCTACTTACGAAAATCCTCGCGGATTTTCTATTCGGTTTGTATTTGCTAATTTAGTTGCTGAAACACGCAACGATATCATACACAAACACGTTAGCCACAAGTTGAAAAAATAAACTATAAAGAAAAATGACAAGAATTTTAATTTTATTAGCATTTACACTATTTATTTCTAGTTGCTCATCTGATAATGAATCATCTGTTGATTCTAGCGAACTATTAACTGAATTTATAGAACCAATACCTGAATTTGGAATAAATTCAACCGAGTATATTTCTATATTCGGAGAGCCTTTGGAACACAATATTATTGAAGATAATACGCCTTTTGGTGGTGATGACGAAGAGTTGGTTTATGAATTAAACTATCCAGGGGAAATTTCAAGAGAAATTAAATTTTATTATTCGTTTGACCATGAAGAAGCCGTATTTAGATATGCTTACATTTTGATTAATGAAAATATGCAAAATCTGGAATTTTTAACTGATTTCTTTAATTCAAGATATGGAAATTATACACTTATACCGGAACCTGGACCATCAGAAACTGAAACAAGGCAGTGGGTAGTGCCAAATGATATGACAGTTAATTTGAATTATAATTTCTCTGAGGATTCTGTAACTGATTATTTTTGGCTTACATATCAGGACAATTCGAATTAATAATCTATTCAAAAAAACACAAAAACCAGTGGCTAACAATGGTTATAAACAATTGCTATTTCAGGCTTATCCTGAAAATTCCTGCGGAATTTTCAGCTTGCTGTGTGCTTGCAAAAGTCCGTACCTACCCACGCAACTGTTCATAGCCGAGACCGTTGTAAGCAATTTAAGAAACTCGTTACTCAAAGAAAAACAGTGTTCACTCATTATGACTTTAACAGAGAAATTAGATGGATTAATTTTGAGAAACTAAAAACTAAAATGAAATTTTCGATTACACTTTCTCTTCTTCTCTTTTCTCTTCTGACTTTCGGACAAGACCTGACCGAAATAAAATCTTCATTGGAAAAAATTAAGATTGACAAAAATGGTTCGTACGAATCTGATAAATGGTATTACAATCCTGAAATAGCTGACATAAAAAAAGTAAAAAAGGAAACTCTGAATAAAGTGCTGGTTGAATATGAATTATACAGTGCTGTTTTGGAGGGATATTACGGTTGGCACAATAAAACTTCTCGTTGTCTAATCTTAAGAAAAACCGACAACGGAGAATTGACAATTATCGACCCAATTTGGTATAACGGAATAAGTACAGAACTTATTAAAATGATTATTGGATATGAATTTAATAGTGAGAAAGAACTTAAATTATTCACTTTCGAATTACAAGATGTAATGCTCATTGGCTCTACACACAACAAGGAGTTTAAAAACACCATTTTTAGTGAAAACCTAATAACTATTGACCTTTACGATTCTTATAAAGAAGAACGCCTTTGGAGAAAAATTGAAATCGGAATTGAAAATAAATCTATCAAATATTTGAGCTCAACGAATCCAGTAACCGACGAAAAAATATTAATTGAATAAAAAAACTGCTTACAACAACGGCTATAAGTCATGCCGCGTTTTTAGCCTGATTTGAGTAACTTTATAGAAATTAAAAATAGGTCACGGCTGAAAGAGACGCTTTTTAAAATGCGCCACGCCTCATAGCCTGGGCCGTTGTGTGTAATTAAAACCAACGAAAATTACCCTATTTTGGGTATTGAATTGAATCAACTAAAATCTGAATTTTATAAAAACTACTATTATGAAAATAAAACTTCTACTATTACTGACTCTTGGATTATCATTTACAATTACTGCACAAGAATTTGATTGTACTTGTGGTGTAGTTATCGGAAATAATCAATATTCTGACAGACCTTTGACAATTGTACATAGTCAAACATTTAAGGCAAAGTGTAAAAAAGGTAATAGTTTATATTTAGATACAGGAGATAAACAAAAGATGCGATTACAATTTATAAGTGATATTCTTTCAGATAATCCTTCAATTTTACAACCTTTTAAAAACAATACTTTATTAAGCGCAATCAATGTATGGGTAGTGGAATCTGAAGGTGATTTTAAACAAAGGATTGATAACCATTATGGGACTTCATCGCTTTCTTACAACATAATAAAAATCGATGATTTTATTTATGATAGTAATAGATATAAAGATTTCAACTCAGATATCCGAAAAAAAGATGATAAAAAAATGAGAGAGTACCTTCTAAAAAACTAAAACAGAAACTATGAAAAAAATATTTTTTTTAGTTATAATAATAATTCCAGCCATATTTTATTCACAATGTCCTGGAGCGACAGCAATAAGTTATAAAAACAAAGCAAAAAACCTTGGACCACAAGAATTTTCCAAACAACAAGCATATATTTGGTTAGCTACCTATTATGCATACAAATGTGAATGTGATAATGGTTCACCACGTTCACAACAATTGGTGGGAATGATAAATGGCATTGTAGATACCTACAGCGCATACACAAAAAATGCTTATGGCAGTATATCTAAAGTTTCTACTTGTAAAGCAGAGAATGGAACTGGTAATTCTGAAACTACAGGAGAAACAGGTGACCCAAATGCAAGTAAACACGGAAGTGGCATTACAATCGAACCAAAAAAAACATTCATACAAGAAATTTCAGAAGATATTGGATTGGATTCAAACGTAATACAGTTAATGCTTGAAGGTAAAAATGACGAGGCGTTAAACTTAATGAATCGAAATGCCAACGTTTCTAAAATATCCGAAGGTTTTGGAGGAGATGAATTACTAGCCAACCAGCTTTATGATGGAATGCAAATGACTTTTGACGCAATTGCTGAAAAGTGGGAGAAGAATGCTCAAGAATTTGTTGATTATACAAAACAATTTAAAATATCAAATAATAGTTTTAATAACTCAAAAAAATTCGAATATAGAGCCAATTTTTTAGATAAAAACTGGAAGTTTTACAAAAATGATTTTATTCAAATTTCTGAATATGATTCAGTTAAAATTAATATTAATATCAAAAAAGAAATTAAGAAATCAGAGTTAAAGACAAACGATTTTATCTTTGCGGAATTTTCTAATAGTAATTTCGATTTTCACAAAGACTTTTCAATTGAATTTCAAATTGGATTTAATACAGAAGAAGTTAAACGTGCGATTCTTGCGAGACCATCTCTTGCCTTTTTTATATCTCAAAAAACAAAAGCTTCTCTTGGTTTTATAAACCATTCGGATATACTTTATTCTTTTACACCAAGAATGAATATACATTATGGTATGAATAGATTGATAAAAATGAAAGACCAAGATTTCAGACTTAAAAATTTTAATTCACCAGCTTATGGCACCTATTTTAATGAAACTTGGACTTTAGAACCTTGGAGTAAAGAATGGACTAAACTAATGAGTAAGGATTTCAAAAATAAAAAATCAATAGCACAGAAAATAATCAAAGATTATAAGAAAAATAATATTGATAAAATCTACTTGACATATAGGCTAATAAAGAAAAACGGTAAAATTTATCTTGAGATGGAAAATAAGAGTAGTGTAACAAATGAAATGGTAAAAGCAAGAACCAAAAGTATAGAATTCGAATTCATACAAGACGAAAAACTATTTTTTGGAATTGCTTACCCTTTAGATGAAGGTGTGTCGTTTGAAATTAGAAACTTTAAAATTAATCAATAACTGCACACAACATTGGCTATAAGTAATTGCTTGTTCTCGCATACCTCTGAAAATCCTCGCGGATTTTCAGTTTGGTGTATACTTGTAAAGTTAAGTGCTAACCAACGCAACTACTCATAGCCGAGACCGTTGTGAGCAAGCTGAAAAAATGAACTTTGTAAAAGACGACATACCTAAATGGATTAAACCATATGCTGAATTAGGACCAGGAATTGAGCTTGACGTGAAAATTAATGACGACAATTTTTTTTGGTACCTACAGGCTATGTGTAGTCCGCCAAATTTTGAAAAATATCTGATTTTACTACATCCTTTTTGGATAAACTATAAAGCAAAAGAACTAAATAAAACAGTTGACTTTTTAAGAGAAAAAGATGTCAAAGAAGAAGAATTTGAAAGATTAACTTACTCGGAATTCTTTAAAAATTATGACGAAAATTTTAATTTAGAAACAGCGAAAAAAGTAAAAGAAAAAATTGCGGATAAGTATTTAAGAAGAAACAATGATTGGCCAAAATATATTTGGTATCCAGCCGAGGGAGAAGCTGAATTATCTGACTTGGAATTTATCACTCAATCATTGATTAAAAAATATGGAGACTTGGAATCTGACTTCTATTATACTTTAATGAAAACCAAAGAGATTAATGAGGACAAAATTTTGCGTGGAAATTTATCTGAATTACCAAAAGTTTGGGACTTTGAACCCGAAATTAGAGATAGCCCAAGTGCAATCTATCCGACAAATGGAAATGATTGGTTTATAATTACAGATTACGACTGTCCAATGACATTTATTGGTGGAAAATCGGAATTGATTGACGAAATATTAAAGAATAAACCAAAAGGAATTGACCTTTACGAAATAAAACCAAAATACGAACAGAAAAAAGCCAGCTCACAACATCGGCTATAGTTCATTGCAGCGGAATTTCTAATCGGAATTGCTTCGCAAGTTCTCTACGCTTGTTTCATTACAATTTGCTATCTTTCGGTTACGGCTGAAAAAATCCTGCGGATTTTTCCGCAATGAGCAATACACAAAACCGTTCTCCACCATTGTGAAAAACACAATCAGCATATCAATATTTTTAGTTCTAATTTTTATTAGTTCATGTAATGAACAAAAAGGGAAATTGGAAAAATCAGTGATTGAACAAGCAGAGGAAACTCAAGAAGATAAATTTTATTTAAACTGCAAAAAAAAATCAATAAATGGAATTGAATTTAAAGCTTGTATAAAAAGGCCTGGAAATTTCACAATTATAAATTCCGACAAAAAACTTGTTTATGAACATGAAGATAATCCAGCAGAATTTGAATTTTCGGATTTTAATGGAGATGGCTTTTCAGACATCCTATTAGACTACTTTACTAATGTTCCTGGAATCAAAGAACTTTTGATTTTTAATCCAGAAAAGAATGATTTTGAAAGAATTGTTGGCTTCACAAATTTCCCCTCCGCAATTAAGATAAAAGGAACAGATTTTTATTATTCGTACCATAGAAGTGGATGCGCTGATAATAATTGGGATAGCGATTTGTTTAAAATAATTGATAATAAAGCCATTCGTTTTGGCAATATAAAAGGTATAGGTTGTGGAATTGACAATGAGAATGGCATTTACATAAACAAAGTAAATGGTCAGAAATTAGAGCAGATTAAATTTACACCCAGAGAAGAAGGATATTGGGATGGAAAATGGGAGTTCATCGAAAAATATTGGACTAAAAACCATAATAAATTTGAATAAAAACTGGTGCTAAAATGCTTAAAAGCAATTACTTGTTATCACCTACTTCTGAAAATCCTCGCGGATTTTTTATTCAGTTTGTGTTTGCTAAATTAGGTACTTAGACACACAACAAATCTTAACAATCACGTTGTTAGTAAATTCGACAAAATCAAAATGAAAAAAATACTGAGAATCATACTTATAATAATTGGATTGATTTGTTTCTCCCATTGCAAAAGAAAAGTTGATATATCAAATGGAATTGCTTATAACGGAAAACCAAAAATTGAAACTGACAGCTTAAAGCATTTAGACAGTTTAGATATTGATTTCCAATTAAGAGGTAATTGTTATGCATTTAGCAGTGAAAAAAATGCTAAAAAATCAAATGGTGAAGCACATTCAGAGAATATAGCTAAACCCAACAATGGTAAGTTTGAAAAAGGATTGTTTGGACTTTATTTGAGCGAAAATAAACTACAAAAAGTTTATAAAAACAATATTGGCCATACACTTTATTTAATTAATACTACTGATAAAAATGTTGATTTATCCGCTCAAGATAGTCGACTTGACATAAAAGCAGAAGTTAAATCTAAAGTTGGCTTATGGACTGAAATCACTTATCTTCCATCTAGCTGGTGTGGAAATAGTTATCATACAATTACACTTGGTTCAGACGAATATTGGGAGTTTGTGCAACCAATTTTTAAGGGAAGTTTTAAAACAACGCTACGTTATAAATTGGAATTAGAAGATAATACGATTGTTTCTAATGAAATAATTGCTTTTATAAATCCAGAACAAATGGATAAAGAAAGAAAAGAAGGTCATAATGCGATTAATATAATGGACCCATATAACGAATAAAAACTGATACCTATAATGGCTACAAATAATGGCGCTGTCCTCGCCTATTTCTAAAATCACAAAACAAAAAAAGACCATCCTAACAGATGGTCTTTTCAATTTTATATAAAGTGTCTGTTCTTAGAACATCTCTCTACCAGCAAAGTGAAACGCACCTTCAATAGCAGCGTTTTCATCACTATCACTACCATGTACAGCGTTTTCACCAATAGAAGCTGCATATAACTTACGGATAGTACCTTCTGCAGCATCCGCAGGATTTGTAGCACCAATTAACGTTCTAAAATCTTCAACAGCGTTGTCTTTTTCTAAGATTGCTGCAACAATTGGGCCACGTGTCATATACTCAACTAGTTCACCAAAGAATGGACGCTCTTTGTGGATACCATAAAATTCCTCAGCATCTGCCTTAGTCATTTGAGTTAACTTCATTGCTACGATTCTAAATCCTGAAGCTGTAATTTTTTCTAATATTGCGCCAATGTGTCCTTTTTCAACAGCATCTGGCTTTAACATTGTAAATGTTCTGTTAGTTGCCATGTGTAATTTTTTAATTGGGTGCAAAAGTAATGCATTTCTTTAATTTATCAAGCCATGCCATAATTAAAGCTTAATGTTTAATGATAAATTAACAAAGTGTCTCGTCAGTTCGAGTGATTTTAGTTGCGGTAGCGCATAAAATTAGTATCGAGAACCTTTTAGATAACAATACTTCGGAATCACTCGAAGTGAAGTAAAGCGTAACAATCAAACCTTAATCGTCAGTTCGAGTGAATTTTAGTTGCGATAGCGAATAAAATTAGTATCGAGAACCTTTTAGATAACAAGACTTCTCGATACAGTACTAGATTTGATTATACTTCTCGATACAATCCTTTAAGCTTCGCTTAGGTATCTTCAATCAAAATATATTTTAATTTCGATAATTTCACAATCACTCGAAGTGACGTTGACTAGTTATTCAGCTTGTTGCGAAATCAACTTCTTCGTCAAAAAATGAAAACGAATAAAGAGCAACAAAGCCGCAGCACTTAAGCCAGCCAATAAGCCTAGCCAAATACCCAAACTACCATAAGCATCTTCTTTGCCTAAATAGTAACTAATCGGAAAACCAATCACCCAATACGAAATAAAGGTAATGATGGTCGGAATCTTAACATCTTGCAAACCACGAAGTGCACCAAGCGCAATAACTTGCAAACTATCACTAATTTGAAACACTGCCGAAGCCAATAACAAAGTCGCTGCGATTTTAACCACCTCAGCTGTGTCCATGGCATTAGCAGGATCGTCTAAATCCACATACAACTCCGGTAACGCTTTATGAAGAATCACAAATAGCAACGCAAAAATGACAGCGAAAATAAACCCAACAAAAAAGATAGATTCTGCAATGCGTTTTAGGTTTTTATAATCCTTTAGTCCTTTTTGATTACCAACACGCACCATAGCCGCAACACTCAGTCCCATAGCCACCATAAAAGTCATGGATGATAAGTTGAGTGCAATCTGATTGGCAGCCTGTGCATTTTTACCTAAAAGACCACTGAGCCAGATGGCTGCAGTAAAAATAGCCACCTCAAAAAACATCTGCATGGCACTTGGCAACCCTAAGTTGGTGAGCTTTTTTAGAGGTTGTTTACTCAGTTTAAAAAACTTTATATTGGTAACATATGCTCTAGATCTGTGACGTTTTGCCAACAACCACCATAAGAAAAACAACATGGCAAAGCGTGACACCAAAGTGCCAACTGCAGCACCAACAATACCCATTTGTGGAAACCCAAATTTCCCAAAAATAAGCACATAGTTAATGGCCACGTTTAGAATATTTGCTACTAATGTGGCATACATCGGATATTTAGTTAAGGACATGCCATCGCTAAACTGCTTAAATGCCTGAAACACGATAAGCGGTACCAAAGAAAAGGCTACCAAATCTAAATACGGAATAGCGAGCTCTACCACTTCTTCAGGCTGATCCATAACATACATAAGCGGTTTGGCAAGCAACTCTAATAAAAACAGAAGGATACCCAAAACCGTACACAAGAAAAACCCATGCTTAAAAGCCGATTTCCCTTTCACGAAATTTTGCTCTGTATCTGCTTCTGCTACCAAAGGTGTAATGGCTGTAGAAAAGCCAATACCCAAAGACATGGCAATAAAAATAAAGCTATTACCCAAAGACACAGCTGCCAATTCTGCCGAGCCCAATTGGCCAACCATCACATTATCTACAAAGCTCACAAAGGTATGCCCAAGCATACCTAACATCACTGGTGATGCCAGTTTTAGGTTGTATTGAAATTCCCTGGTGTAGTTACTTAAAACCATACCGCGAAGGTAGTGGTTTTGGGTTTAGGTTTGAGGATTATTTATTCTCAAAAAAGAGTTATGCTTATCGATTTGGATATGAGTCCGTTTTAATGACTTATATCAGACAATAAGCGAAGTTCGTTGTTTTAAGTCGATAAGTCAATACGTAACCTTACGTATTTTTCAACACAATTTTATTGTGTATTCTGTCTACTTGTTACGTTTAAAACGAGAGATTTCCATATTACTGCTAAGCCTAAAACAAGAAAAAAGAGTCCACTCATTAAAAAAGTAGACTTAATACTTTCACCAAGTAGTTGGCTGAAATATTCTATCTTCCAAATAAAATAGGGTGACACAAAAAACAAGGTACGTGTAAAAATCAATGTCAATATTAAGACTACTACATTATTTACAATACCAACTTTATATATTCTGTTTAAAACTAGAACTAAAGCTATGATAGAGATCGCAATAATTAACTTACTATACAAATCGTTTGTTAAAAACTCACCCAAACGTGCTTCTATAATAGTTTGATAAGTATTAGTTGATTTACCTAAAAGTGCGTCCCATTCTTCCGCATTGTAGGCTACATACAACCTATATATTCCTGTAAATACAAACTGTAATCCAAAACATTGCAAAAGGATTAAGACAAAATCAAATTTGCCTAATAGTTTACCCATGAGACATTGTAATTATTAAATTAAAACGATGAAACCTGTTTCTTAGCTTCCTCAAACTCAGTCACCATGTCGTTTACAATCTCGGCAACAGGCTTGATATCGTGGATTAGACCTGCGATTTGCCCAATTTCTAGTTCACCATCGTCTAAATCACCTTCAAACATACCACGTTTGGCTCTGGCACGTCCTAAAAGTTCTTTAAGCTGCTCTGGTGTTGGTGCAGTTTTATACAACTCTTGTAGATCGTTAAAGAATTTGTTTTTCACCAATCTTACAGGTGCGAGTTCTTTTAAGGTCAATTGTGTATCGCCCTCTTTAGCATCTACCACAACCTGTTTAAAATCTTGATGTGCTGAAGACTCTTTACTCGCCACAAAACGACTACCAACCTGTACTCCATCGGCACCCAAAACCATACAAGCTAACATGGCTTTTCCGGTGGCGATACCTCCTGCGGCAATTAACGGAATCTCTAACTGTTCTTTTACCATTGGGATTAAAGTGAGCGTCGTAGTTTCGTCTCTACCATTGTGTCCTCCTGCTTCAAAACCTTCAGCAACCACAGCATCAACTCCTGCGTCTTGCGCTTTGAGTGCAAACTTTACACTACTCACCACATGTACCACAGTAATGCCACGCTCTTGTAACCAGCTGGTCCATGTTTTCGGATTTCCGGCAGAGGTGAATACAATCTTTACTCCTTCTTCAACAATAATATCCATAATTTCTTCAATGTTTGGATATAGCATAGGCACGTTCACTCCAAAAGGTTTGTCGGTTGCAGCTTTACATTTTTGGATATGCTCGCGTAACACATCTGGATACATAGAACCTGCTCCTATTAAGCCTAAAATGCCAGCATTACTTGCTGCTGAGGCAAGTCGCCAACCGCTGTTCCAGATCATGCCTGCTTGTACGATTGGGTATTGTATATTGAATAATTCTGTGATTCTGTTTGCCATTATTGATGATTTATTTTTAAGATGCTTCGACTGCGCTCAGCATGACAATGAATTGTTTTGATAAAATTCGTCAATTCGAGTGAATTTCACGAATGGAAATGAGTGAAATTTGTATCGAGAATAAGAATTTAACTACTATTAGTTCTCGATACATTTTTAATCTCATTTCAATCGATTAAAAACACTCGAACTGACGTAACAATTAAAAATTAAACCTAGTCCGTCAGTTCGAGTGAATTTTAGTTGCGATAGCGAATAAAATTTGTACTTCGACAAGCTCAGCAGAACTATCGAGAACTATTTCGATTGCAAACTCTTGATACGATAATTTCAGAATCACTAGAAGTGACACTCGATTCTATTCCTTAATAAACTTCAATGTTTTGGATTGATGTTGTGTAGAAACTTTCATCATGTAAATTCCAGATGATAAATTCGCCACGTTAATATTAGAAACATTCTGGCCTAACTTCACTGTTCTCACTTCCTGACCTAATGAAGTGTAAATGGTAATGTTTAGATTGTTAGTTTCAACAGGTATATTAAATTTTAATTCATCTTTCACAGGATTCGGATAAACGCTAAAACTGTTGAAAGCCTCCTCTTCTACTCCTAAAGTTCTTGCCAATGCTAGATCTGGAATACCATACCCTAAAAAATCATCTGGCATTGTGTATTGCGAAGCCGATTGCCTTACATAATCCATCACCTCTGTTGGTGACAATTCTGGTACAGCTTGCCATAACGAAGCAATACCACCACATAAAATAGGTCCACTCAACGATGTTCCATTGTTTTGGGTAATGACATCATTTTCACTAACCACATAAGCAGCTCCACCACGAGCAACAACGTCTGGTTTTTGATAACCGACTTGTGCAGCACTACCTTGAGAACTAAATGCCACATAATCTCCATTTGCATCTACCGCTCCAACAGCTAACACATCTGGAGAATCCGCTGGTGCACTTATAGTTTGCCAAGTTGTGGCACCAGAATTTCCAGCACTCACAACCACTAAAATCCCCTTTTCCCCAGCAATAGTTGCTCCTTTGGTAATAAATGCGGTTTGACCATTCATATCTGCAGGTGTATAATTGTAATTCGGATTATCATATTCCGTATAACCCAAAGAGGTATTAATTAAATCGACACCCAAACTATCTGCACGTTCGGCGGCTTCTACCCAATAACTTTCTTCTACTGGATTTTCGCCAGTAGCATCTTCGGTAATAAACAAATAATACGATGCATCTGGAGCTGTTCCCACAAATTCATCCTGAACAAATGCTGCCATAGTACTCAATACACGTGTACCATGAGAACTGGCAACATTATCATAAACCGCATCTGTTCGGTTTACAAAATCGTAGCCGTCTAGCAAATCTCCATTATCTCGTAAACGTTGAAAAGCTGACATGGTATTAACGTTTGGAAAACCAGCATCTAAAACAGCAACGGTAATACCTTCACCTGTATAATCTGCCAAATGCAAATCGTCCACATTAATCATCTCTACCTGATTTTGAGTGTCTCCATAAGTAAACACAATGCTCTCGTCTTCAATATTTAATTTATCCTGATGTGCTGCTGAACGTGAACCTAAATCCAATCCATTATCGGCAAAGTCGATATTATCTACAAAACTTAGATTTAGTAATGCTGAAATATCGGTTTCTGTTCCTCTGACGTGTACAGCATTAAACCATTTAGATTTTGCCATAACTGTAATGCCTGTTTGACTTTTAAGCGCTGTAATGTAAGGCTCATGTACTGGCACATCTCTGGCATCGATGGCAATGCCATGATTTTGTTTTCTATCTAACGCTTTTTGAGTAAGTATGGATATTGGATTTGCTAAAGCTGTAGCTTCATTAGGTTTGTCGGTAAGATAAACCCAAGCATCTTCTTGTGCATAGCTTTTTATTGTGATGAGGAACAATAAAAGCAATGGTAATGTTCTATTCATAGCTTTTTCTTTTATTGCAAGTTAAGGATTTGTTGGGAATTTTTAGAGTGTTCTTGATGCATCTAGAAGATTGCTGTCCGGACACTCGAACTGATAAAGTGTATATATACTTGTCTTTTTGAACTTGATTCAGAATCTAAAACAAAAAAGGGTTTTCGATACATTTTTAATCTCATTGCAATCGATTAAAAGCACTCGAACTGACGTAATATATTAAAATGAAACTCAATCGTCAGTTCGAGTGATTTGTGAGTGCGCGAGCAAATCGTATCGAGAACTATTCTCATATCAAAACTTCTCGATACAATTCTTTAAGCCTCGCTTAGGTATCTTCAATCAAAATATATTTTGATTTCGATAATCTCAGAATCACTCGAAGTGACGATTCAACACAATTATTTATGAGAGATTCCTGCTTTCGCAGGAATATTATTAAGAAATAACTCCTGAACCTAACAACTCATCGTCGTTGTACCAAGCCACAAACTGACCTTCGGTAATAGCAGATTGTTTGTTTTGGAATTCCACGTATAATCCTGAAGCAACTTTATGAAGTGTTGCTTTTTCTAAAGGTTGTCTGTAACGTATTCTTGCCATCACATCCATAGTTTCACCTTCATTTAAGGCTAAATCCTCACGGATCCAATGCAATTCATCATTAGACACAAATAACACATTACGAAGTAAACCAGGATGATTTTTACCTTGACCTGTGTAAATCACGTTTTCTTCAACATCAGTTTCAATGACAAATAATGGTTCTTTTGTACCTCCAACTGCTAAGCCTTTTCTCTGCCCTTTGGTAAAATAATGTGCACCTTGATGCTTGCCTACTACTTTTCCGTCAGATAAAGCGTACTCTGGTTTTTTAGCTAAAAATGCCAATTCATTTTCTTTTGAAGTAAACTCTGGTTGCTCTTGGTTATAAACTTCAAGGGAATCTTCTACCTCAACTATGACTCCTTCTTTTGGCTTTAATTGTTGTTGTAAAAAGTCTGGAAGTCTTACTTTACCAATAAAACATAAGCCTTGTGAATCCTTTTTCTCAGCTGTAATTAAATCTTGAGCCTTGGCAATCTCTCTAACCTCAGGCTTGGTTAATTCACCTATTGGGAACAACGCTTTTGCCAATTGATCTTGCGACAACTGACACAAAAAGTAAGACTGATCTTTGTTGTTATCTTTTCCAGCTAAAAGCTGATTAATTTCTTTTCCGTCTTTTTCGATTGTAGATTTACGACAATAGTGTCCTGTAGCCACGTAATCTGCGCCTAAGTCCATAGCAATGTCCATAAAGACATCGAACTTAATTTCGCGATTACATAACACATCAGGATTTGGTGTGCGTCCTTTTTCGTATTCGTTGAACATATAGTCTACAATACGCTCTTTATACTGCACGCTTAAATCTACCGTTTGAAACGGAATACCTAATTTGTCCGCTACCAACATCGCATCGTTGCTATCTTCTAACCAAGGACATTCATCTGAAATGGTTACAGAATCATCGTGCCAGTTTTTCATAAACAAGCCAATAACTTCGTAGCCTTGCTCTTTTAAAAGATAGGCTGCAACGCTAGAATCTACACCACCTGAAAGTCCTACTATAACTCGTTTCATATCAACTTCCTGCGCAGGCAGGAATCTCTTTAATTAATTTATTTATTCACACTTCAGTAACAGTAATCCCAAGGATGGGAATTGTGTCAAGAATCTTCTATAACTCAAAAACTTCTCGATACAAAATTCCATAAAATTGAATTTTACTCGAAGTGACGGAATGAATAAAAATTTATAAACTTAATTTTAGTCTCTCACTATATTGTCTGAAAAACTTCGGCAAAATTACAAATAAAAATAGCAATCTAAAGTAGACTGCTATTCCTAAAAACTATCTTATTAATAGTTGAAATCTATTTATACTTTTTAATGACTTTATTGTTGGTATGGTCTATTTCTTTTTTGAGTTTTCCGGATTCGTAATACTTCCAAATACCTGATTTTAAATCTTTAGTATATTCACCTTCGGAAACTTTATTTCCATTAGCATCATAATTAATGGTCTTGCCATTGCGTTCACCATTTTTATATTCCGATTCTCTTAAAAGTAAATTACCTTCAGTAAACCATTTGCAATGACCTTCTAATTTACCATTAGTATAGTAAGTCTCTTCTGCCACCAAACCGTTTTCATAAAATACGGTTCTAGCTCCATCTAGTTCTCCATTGTCATTATAATTTTCTACGATCATTTTGGCTGAAGAATCTTTGTGATAAAACACCCACTGCCCAATGTAACGCTTACCATTCATTTTGCCTTCGCTAATAATCTTCCCCTTAGAAGTAAAGAATTTCACATCAGACAAACTGTCTTTTAGATTAAAAACCTTTGTAGCGCTTAGTACGCTTTTACCCTTAGAAAGGGTGTAATACTTAAAAGTATCAACTTCTTTACCATGAACAAATTGACCCTCGTAACGTTTTTGATCAGTCTTATGGTAGTTTTTTGTCCATATACCGTGACGTTTGCCATTTTTATCAAATTGATTTACTGGGTTTTGCGCATACGCTATTGTTAAAATAATTGTAAAAATATAACTGAAATAAACTTTTTGTTTAATCATTTTGTAAATTCGTTAAACAAACTAACCAAGTTTGTGTAATGTTGAACAATTTAAAAACTCAAAAAAATGAAAATTATTTCAAAAACTTTCAAATTACTTACAGTATTTCTATTGGTTTTAGGTGTAACTGGATGTAGTGACGATGATGACAACAATGTTAGCAATCCGCAGTCTAACACAATTGTAGATGTTGCTTTGGCAAATGGTTTTACTTCTTTAGCTGCTGCATTAGAAGCGACGGATTTAGTAACTACGTTACAAGGAGCTGGTCCATTTACAGTATTTGCCCCAACAAATGAGGCATTCGATGATTTATTGAACGCTACTGGTTTAAACCTTAATAGTTTAACTCCAGAACAAGAAGAATTGGTTACTAATATTTTATTAAACCACGTTATAGTTGGACAAGAGATTCCTGCTTCAACCTTAATTAGTGCTGGCTCTGGATACGCTTCGACGGCTTCACCTGGACCAGTTGATGGATCTACTATTAGTCTTTATTATAATGTTGACAACGGTGTTGTTGAACTTAATGGTGGTTCTGATGTTGTTGATGGTATTGGTGCTGATGTAACTACTCCAGATGTAATGGCATCTAATGGCATTATTCACATAGTTGATGCCGTAATTGGATTACCTGATATTGTAGACCATGCTTTAAATAATGATAATTTCACATCCTTAACTGGTGCTTTAGGATCAGAAAATTTAGTAGGTGCTTTACAAGCCGATGGTCCCTTTACTGTATTTGCACCAGACAATACTGCCTTTGGTAACTTTACAAATCCAAATTCTAATGCATTATCTAGCATTCTTTTAAATCATGTAATTGATGACTTTATTGTTGCTACTGATTTAGTAAATGCAGGTGCAGGATATCAGAAAACTTTAGCTAACGGCCCAACAGATTTAGTTGATAATGATGCGACAAACTTAAGTCTATATTTTAATGTTGGTGATGACGTGGTTATCAATGGAGGTCCAAAAGTAGCTGCCACTGATATCGTAGGAACAAATGGTGTTATACATGTTGTAGACGCTGTTATTGATGTTCCAACTGTTGTAACATTTGCTTTGGCAGACCCTAATTTTAGCAATTTAGTAGCGGCATTATCTGAGGCAGACGGAAGTAGTGCTAATCCAATGTACATTCCTACACTTCAAGGCGATGGACCTTTTACTGTATTTGCGCCAAACAACCAAGCATTTGCAGACTTATTAGATGGTGCTACAGTAGCTGATTTGGATGACACACTCTTGAATAGTGTCTTAGCACATCATGTCTCTACTGCTGGGAATGCAGTTTCTGGAGATCTTAATCCTAGTGGAGCAACTACCTTACCAACACTACAAGGAGATGATATAATAATTACTTTGCCTAGTACTAATGGAGCGATTGCAGATGTAGAAGATGGAGCAGGAAACACTGATGTTGGAATAGTAGCTGTTGATGTACAAGCAGGAAATGGTGTTATTCACGTATTAAATAAAGTAATGTTACCATCCTCAAATTAAAAAGAAAAAGCGAGGCTGATTACCTCATTTTTATATTGATTGATTTAGTTAGTAGTAAAAAACCCAGACCATATGGTCTGGGTTTTTTGATTATTCATTTATTTATAAAAGTTAATCTTGCATATAAGACTTTTACTTTTTACGTTTCTGCTGTGCCTTTTTTTGTTGCTCTGCTTGCTCCATCATTTCAGCCATTTTTTTCTGAAACTTACTTTGCTTTTTAGGCTTACTCTTACTTACTTCTATTTTAGCCAACACCTTCTTTTCATCGATTATATAGTTCTTAATCACTAACATAATACCAATACTAATTAAGTTAGAAATAAAATAATATAAACTTAAACCAGAAGCATAGTTATTAAAGAAAATTAACATTAATAATGGTGAAAAGTAAATCATGTACTTCATCATCTTACTCATATCTGGCATGCCTTCTTGTGGTGGTCCTTGCATAGCAGTTTGTTGTCCTGTGGTCATCTTCATATAGAAGAAAATAGCAATAGCAGCTAATATTGGGAATAATGCTACGTGATCTCCATAAAATGGTATATTGAATGGTAAATCAGCAATAGAATCATAAGAACTTAAATCGTCTGCCCAAAGGAAACTTTTTTGTCTTAAATCGAACGCTGTTGGGAAGAACATAAACAACGCATAGAACACAGGAATTTGCATTAACCCAGGTAAACAACCACTTAGAGGGCTTGCGCCTGCCTTACTCTGCAACGCCATAGTTTCTTGCTGTGCTTTTAACTTATTGTCTTTGTACTTTTCTCTAATGGCTTCTAATTCTGGCTTTAAAATTTTCATTTTAGCCTGAGACAAGAACTGCTTGTATTGTACAAAAGACAACATTAGTTTTACTAAAATTGTCATTACAATAATAGCAATACCGTAAGGTAACATGCTACTTAACCATCCGAATAATGGGATAAATAATGCTTTATTTATCCATCCAAAAATTCCCCATCCAAAAGGTATACTTTCTTGTAAATTCTTATCGTAAGCCTTTAATACCTTAGCGTCAGTTGGCCCATAGTATAGACCTAAACTTTTGCTTACCTCACCTCCATTATACGCTAAAGGCATTTTTGAGGTGTATAACTTTGTATAAAGCGAATCTACCTCTTCATCTTCTACTAAATTTTGAGAAGTTAATTCTGCTTTAGAAAACGGCTTGTCATTAGCAACTAAAATTGAACTAAAAAAGTGTTGTCTGTATGATAACCACTCTACATCTTCAACCGTTTCTTCATCATCTCCCATTTGAGATAACTTTTCTACACGATCTTCTTCGTGCATGTATGTTAAACGCGTATAGCGGTTTTCATAGCTAATACTCTTAGCATGTCTAATTCCCTTTTGTTTCCAATCTAAAGTAATTGGCTGAGAAGTATTAAATACTCCACTTAAACCTTGAGACTTGATTGAAAAGTCAATCATGTAATCATCTGGTTTTAACTCATATCTATACTCTAAATATTCCGTTTCAGAAAATTTAAGCTTCATAGATACAACCGTATTATCACCACTTTTAGTTACACTTGGTTGAAACGGATGATCTTTAGTGTTGTGCGTACGGCTATCTGTAGTACTAAATGTGATGTTAAAATCACTATTATTGTCTTTAACAAGGTAAACAGGTACTGAATCGTAGTCTACAAACTTTTTAAGCTTTACCTCAGCTAAATGACCACCTTTTCTTTTAAATTTTAAGCTAAAAACATCAGTTTCTACAGTTGTAAACTCAGAACCTGGTAAGGTAGAAGCATAAGATATTGCTCCTAATTTATTTTGAAGTGCAGCACGTTGTGTCGAATCTACAACTTGGGTGCTACTGTAATCTTCTGAAGTAGTTACAACCGCTTCGTTTTGCTTACTATTCTTTTTCTCTGCTTCAACTTGCTCTTGCTCAGCTTTCTTTTGTGCTTCAACCTCCTCTGGTGTTGGTGCATTTTGATACATCATATACACCAGGATTCCAAAAATAAGAACGAATCCTATTATTGATTTAACATCGAGTTTCTTTTCTTCCATAATTTAGTTCGTACGCTACGATTGATTGATTAATGCTTTGGGTATCCCAAAAAGCAATCCAAATTTCGTTTTACGCCAAAGTGGCATATTACTTTTTCTTCTTGTATTTTAATGCTGCTTTTACAAATGCCACAAATAAAGGGTGTGGATTAGCAACTGTACTTTTATATTCTGGGTGATATTGTACGCCAACAAACCAATTGTGTTCTGGTATTTCTACAATTTCTACAAGTCCAGTTTCTGGGTTTAATCCTGTAGCTTTCATACCAGCAGCCTCAATCTGTTCTTTATAGTTATCATTAAATTCAAAACGATGTCTGTGACGTTCTTTTATATTTGTTGTACCATAAACTTTATGTGCAATACTTCCTTCAGCAATATCGCAATCCCAGGCACCTAAACGCATAGTACCACCTTTATTAACAACATCTTTCTGAGATTCCATAAGGTTAATAACAGGATGTGGTGTATGCTCATCCATTTCTAAAGAATTAGCATTGTTTAGATTAAGAACGTTTCTGGCATATTCTATAACAGCCATTTGCATTCCTAGACAGATGCCTAAAAATGGAATATTGTTTTCTCTTACAAACCTAACCGCATCAATTTTACCTTCGATACCACGCTCACCAAATCCTGGTGCTACCAAAACACCATCTAAATGACCAAGCTTAAAATCTATATTATCTTCATTCAAAAATTCTGAATGAATTGGCTCTACATTAACTTTTACTTCGTTCTCTGCGCCTGCATGAATAAAAGCTTCTAATATAGATTTATAGGAATCCTGAAGTTCTACATATTTTCCAATTAAACCGATAGTAACTTCACTTTTTGGGTTTTTATGGCGTTTTAAAAACTCATTCCAACGGTCTAAGTTTGGCACATCACTTTTAAGATCTAGCTTTTGAAGCACAACTTTATCCAAACCTTCGTCCAGCATTAAATTTGGCACATCATAAATTGTTGAAGCGTCAATAGATTGGATAACGGCTTCTTTTTTTACATTACAAAAACGTGCTAGTTTCTCTTTTAAGCCTTCTTGTAATTCATGCTCCGTTCTACATACCAAAATATCAGCATGTACACCACTTTCCATTAGCGTCTTAACACTGTGCTGAGTTGGTTTTGTTTTTAATTCGCCAGCAGCTGATAAATAAGGAATTAACGTTAAATGAATAACCAAAGCATTATGCTCTCCTAAATCCCACTGTAATTGACGTACTGCTTCGATATATGGTAAGGACTCAATATCTCCTACTGTACCACCAATCTCTGTAATTACAATATCATAATCTCCAGAATTACCAAGAATTTGAATTCTATGTTTAATTTCATCTGTGATATGAGGAATAACCTGAACTGTTTTTCCTAAGAATTCACCACGACGTTCCTTATCAATAACACTCTGGTAAATTCTACCAGTTGTAACGTTATTAGCTTGTGATGTTGGTACATTAAGAAAACGCTCGTAATGCCCCAAATCTAAATCGGTTTCTGCACCATCATCTGTGACATAGCACTCTCCATGCTCATATGGATTTAATGTACCTGGATCTATATTAATATATGGATCTAATTTTTGAATGGTAGTTCTGTAACCTTGGGCTTGTAATAATTTGGCGAGAGATGCAGCGATAATGCCCTTTCCTAGTGAAGAAGACACTCCGCCTGTTACAAAAATATACTTAGGGTTTGTGGTCATGTTACGTTGTTAAACGCAGGCAAATTTACAATAAAAATTTGCTTATGTGCAATTAAAACTCTGCGAATATCAACAGACTTTTCTTAACCTTATTTGTTTGGGAATTTTTGTTTGGAAAAATCGCGTCTAATGGTATAAATCAATTCTTCTAGGCCATTGATTTTTATGTCGTGCATTTGAATCATCATTCTGCCCAGTTTTCCTTCAGGGAATCCTTTCTGTTTAAACCAAGTGTAGTAATACTCTGGGATATCTACTAAATATTCGCCTTTATATTTCCCAAAAGGCATTTTATAATGGGCAAGTTCTATAAGTGCTTCTTTATTTCCTTCCAACTTATTGCGACTTATATTTTTCTAACTTCTTAAGCTCTTCTTTAATGTAGTTTTCCCAGTAGTTTTGGGCATCAATATTTATAGAATGGTTGGTTTGCTCGTCATAAACTTTCTGAGTATTATCTAAAGCCTCATTAATTGCTACATGAATCTGATTCATCTGAATCTTTATATTTTGGTTAACAACCAAACGCTCTAACTGCTCTCTAAACTTTCTTACATAAAGTTCCGTAATATCAAAATGCAATTGCTCATGCGCCAGGATGTGATCGTCTGCTTTTTCAGAAAGATACCAAGACTTGTTTGGATAAAAATGAGCTTCTACTGAGGTTGAATAATCAATGATACGTTTTCCGGATGTTTTTACTGAATATCCGAAAGTAATACCAGAGGCTTTTAATGCTACTGCATCAGAATGAGGATTTGGATTACCTTTAAAATCTTCCCACGTTAGCTTTTTGGTATCACTCCATTTAATAGTTTCATCATTAGAAGAGTTTCCAACAAAGCATAAAAAAACTAAAAATATAAGATGCTTTATCTGCATTTATTGCCAGTTAAAAGTAATATCTCTTTCGATATCTGGATGTAAACTGTAATGTACAGGACAAGTATTTGCAGTATGCTCTAAAACTTTTTGAGTCTTGTTATCTGCCTTAAACGGAAAATTGAGAATCACCTTAATTTTAGAGATACGTCTTGGATTACTAGCCATAGTTTTAGTAACCTCTGCGGTTGCACCAGACATATCAACATCCAAATCTCTGGCCTTTATACCCATAACCGTTAACATACAACTTGCTAATCCTGTAGCAACAGTATCTGTAGGAGAAAACGCTTTTCCTTTACCATTATTGTCTGTTGGTGCGTCTGTTATAAATGTATTACCAGACTTTATATGTGTACTTTCTGTTCTAAGATTACCGAGATAAGTTACTTTAGAAGTCATAGATTAGTTAGCTTCAATGATTCTTAGGTTATCATACTTTACTATATATACGGCTTCATTAGCATAACCACCGTACAATGATTTTGTATACCTAAATTTGTTTTCTATATATTCAGTTTCAAAAACCTCATTAGAAGCTTCATATAAATTATCATCAGTAGCAAGACGCAACAATATGTCTAAAGTTACATCAAAACCACGAGCTGCATACTTACTAGGTGAAACACCAAATTTCTCTTTGTAAGCGCTTACAAAACCTTTTGATTTAGACTCATCAAATTCCTTTCTAATTGATGGGTAATGAAATTTAAGGTTAGATAAATTATTATTATCAATGTCCTTTCCTTCAAAAGCTTTATTTCTATCTAGAGTTACTAAAACTATTTCCGTTTTATCAACAACTAATGCATTAAGCATACTTATAACACTTGATGCGAAAGCACCATTGTTAGTCTCCAAAAACACTATAGTCTTTCCTGGTTTAAAAACATTTTCTAATTGAACAGGGTAAATAAAATGTGCATCCTTACCTGTCTTTTTACTCTTTTGTGAGTAAATCTGAGTTGCTGTAGGGAATTCTCTTTTAAGCATTTCGCTAACAGCTTTGTGAGACTGATCTGCAATAACAACCACTTTAGATTTTAAACTATCTGCCTTAATAAAGTCTACCATGGCTTTTTGCAATAATTTATCCTCTGGAATGGTCTGAAACACATTAGCATAAACTTCTTTTGGCTTGTTTAATGCTGCTATAACAGGAACTCTATCACTTCTTAAACTATTTGCAACTCTATCGAAATTCTTTTCTTGTAAAGGTCCAATAACAGCATCATAATCTGAGAAATCATTTTCTGAAAGTATCTTACTTACTGTTGATGGTTGATATTCGGTATCAAAAACTTTTAAGTCCGTAGAAATTCCTAGTTGCTTCGCAGAATCTAAGGCCATTCTTACACCGACATGAAAATCTAAAATAGTAGATAACAATTTATTGTTTTTTATCTGCTCTTTTGCTTCTTCAACAGAATCTACATCAATTCTATGCAGACGATAAGGCAGCATTAATGCTATTTTTTTAACCTCATAGTTTTTGATTTTAGACGCTAGCTTAGTAGTTTCTACATCTGTTAATCCTGAAGTCACTTCTGCAGTAGCCGGTATTTTTAAAACCATACCTGCTTTTAAACCACTTTCTTTTAACTCTGGATTTAGGTTTTCTAATTCTTCTTGTGTAAGCCCTGTTTTTATTTTTAGCCTATAAAAACCTTCTTTTGGTAGTACTTCATAATAATCGTACTCTGCTTCAATAGGTTTTTCATCGTTGTCTTCAATATTAGGCACATTAAGTTCATCTCCTGGCTGTAGAATAGGTTTCATATTTGGATTTAAAGCTTCAAGTTCTTCAACAGTAATTCCAAATTTATATGCGACACGCCATTTTCCTTCTTTAGGTTGAACTTTATACTTTTTAACTGTGTTTTTAAGACTTACTTTAGACACAAACGTTTTATATCTAGGTATTCTAATTTTATCTCCTTTCTTGAGATTCTCGGAATACAGAAAGCGATTAGCCTTTTTTATGTCGTCTTCTGAAACTCCATACTTTTTTGATAAGCCGTATAGTGTCTCTTTGCGCTTTACTTTATGTGTTTTATAACCTATTAATTCTTTTGACTCCTCATTAATAGGCTCATTTTTAATTTTTGAATTTGGGATAATTAAAACCGTGTTAGTCTGAAATTTAGTTTTTGCATCAGGATTTAAAGCATAAATATCATAAGGTGTTACCAAGTACTTTTTTGAAATACTCTCAATGGTTTCGCCTTCTTTTATCTTATGCTCAATATAGTTTTGAGCACTTAGATTAAGACCTAAAATGATTACTATAACGGTTATTAATTTCTTCATTTATTTTTATTTAGCTTTTCCTGTTTTTTTTTAGAAACAAAATCAACTATAACGTCACTATTTTATTCCCATTCTATTGTTGCAGGTGGTTTAGAACTAATATCGTATACCACTCTGTTAACACCTTTTACTTTATTTATAATTTCATTTGAGGTTTTTTGCAAAAACTCATATGGTAAATTTACCCAATCTGCCGTCATACCGTCCGTACTCTCAACAGCTCTTAATGCCACACATTTTTCATAGGTACGTTCATCTCCCATTACACCTACACTATTAACTGGTAATAACATTGCACCTGCTTGCCATACTTTGTCGTACAAATTCCAAGAACGTAGGTTATTAATAAAAATAGCATCTACTTCTTGTAATATACGAACTTTCTCACGAGTTAGATCTCCAAGAATACGAATTGCTAATCCTGGACCTGGAAATGGATGACGACCTAATAAGTGCGAATCCATATTCATCGAAGCACCAACACGCCTTACTTCATCTTTAAATAATGCCTTTAAAGGCTCAACAACCTTTAGTTTCATAAAGTCTGGCAAACCACCAACATTATGATGACTTTTTATTGTTGCACTTGGTCCTCCTGTTGCAGAAACACTTTCTATAACATCTGGATATATGGTTCCTTGTGCCAGCCATTTTACATCTTGTATAAGATGAGCTTCATCATCAAAAACCTCAATAAAAACACGACCAATGGTTTTACGTTTTTCCTCTGGATCGCTCTTTCCTGCTAAGGCATCCAAAAAGCGTGCCGAAGCATCTACTCCTTTAACGTTTAATCCCATGCCTTCGTATTGATGCAATACATCTTCGAATTCATTTTTACGAAGTAAACCGTTATTTACAAAGATGCAATACAGATTTTCACCTATAGCTTTATGCAACAGCATAGCAGCTACTGAAGAATCCACACCACCAGATAAACCTAATACTACTTTATCGTTACCAAGTTTTTCTTTAAGCTCTTCAACAGTCTCTTCTACAAATGCGTTTGGTGTCCAATCTTGATTGACCTTAGCTATTTTAACTAAGAAATTTTGAAGTAATTGATGGCCATCTGTTGAGTGGTACACTTCTGGGTGAAACTGAATCGCATAAGTATCCTCACCTTCAATTTTGTATGCAGCATTTGCTACATCTTCGGTACTTGCTAGTAAAACGCCACCTTCTGGTAATTTTTTAATAGTATCACTATGGCTCATCCATACTTGACTACCTTCATGAATATTTTCGAAAAAATCTTCATCACTTTTTATGAATGCCAGATTTGCTCTACCATACTCTCTAGTACTAGATTCAGCCACTTCTCCTCCTGAGAAATGTGCCAAATACTGCGCACCATAGCAAACGGCAAGCATAGGCTTTTTACCTCTAATATTTGAAAGGTCTGGATGAAGTACATCTTCGCCTCTAACGGAATTTGGACTACCAGATAAAATTACAGCCTTAAAGCTGTCTGAATCTGAAGGAATTTTATTGAATGGATGAATTTCACAATAGATATTCAACTCTCTAACGCGGCGCGCAATAAGCTGTGTGTACTGCGATCCGAAATCTAAAATAAGGACTTTGTTGTGTAGCATGTGCAAAAATAACAAATGCGCTCACATTGAAGATTTGAGTTGTCAACTTTTTTAGATATTTTTTTAACGACTTATTTACAAAGTAATTATCGTGAATTCATTTTTAAGTGGTTGCATGGCTTTCTTCAATTCAGATATTAAATCATCACCAAATTCTAAGTACAACTCAGAGAAATTTGTATTTCGTTCTTGTAGACTTTGTCCTGGAAATAATTGCTCTTGTAAGTCTGTACAGCGTTCTATTTCATCTTTTAACTTTCGCTTTTGTGCTTTAAGCAAACGTTTTTCAAGATGTTTCAAACCTTTTATTTGCTTTACTTCTTGAGCTTTTACCGCACCTAAAAACGATTTATCTGTTTGTTCTGCCAATTTGAATAAACCCTCAAACTGCTGTTCTAAATGTTTTATCTGATCCGAAAAATCAATATCAATATTAGAAATCTGTCTTACCTTTTTATTTATAAAGGTGCTTCTTTTCAAAAATAAATCAGCATCAGAAATATTGAGTTTCTCTAATTTTTCAGCTTGTTTTTTTGTTTTTACTAAAGCAGAATTTCTTAGTAACAACATAGGAAACGTAACATCTTGCGCTTCAAAATTAGATTTTATCTGTAACCAATAAATCATTTCTCCTCCGCCACCTATGTAACATAAATTTGGTAAAATCACTTCCTGATATAAAGGTCGCATTATTACATTTGGCGAAAAACGTTCTGGATATTCATTCAGATGCGCTATCAATTCTTCTTTAGTCCACTGAAATTGTGAATCCAAAACCGAAAACATACCATCTATCTCAACAATACGTTCACGCAAACCATCATGAATATAAAATAAGTTAATCTCCCTAGGATTTACTTGAATTTTCAACCCTAAATCTTCCAAGGTTTTATTGGTTTCTGAAACTGTTTTAAAAGCTGGTTGCTCAACCAATTCTTTTTGCATTTGTGGTATAAACAAACGCTTCAACTCTCTGTCGTCTGCATCAATAATTACCAATCCATAGTCACCAAAAATCTCATTTGTCAAGTATCGTGTGGCATCTGCTAAATTATTGTGATTGAGATAAGCATTTTTGAACCAAACTTTTAGTTGTTCAGCAAATTTCCCTGACCCAAATTCTGCCGCAACAACCTCATATACATCCTCTAATCCTTTTGTATTAAAATGACCAACAGCACCTGTTTGATTCGAATTCCACTGAATCTTTTTGCCTTTGTAATTGAAGTAATTGATTTCATCAAAATCATGATCTTCAGATGCCATCCAATATACTGGTACAAAATTGTAATCAGGATATTCTGATTTTAATTCTTCAGTAAGATTTATAGTTGAAATAATCTTATACAGAAAATATAAAGGTCCTGTAAACAAATTTAACTGATGGCCTGTTGTAATGGTAAATGTATTCTCCGATTTTAAGCTTTCAATATTATTTAGGGTTAATTCTGAAGCTTCAATATTAGCATATTGATTTACCAAAGTTTCAGAAAGCACCTTTCGACTAGATTCTGAAACATGTTCTGAATGGCGCTTTTCTTCAATCTGTGCTTTAAAGTTTTCTAAAGTTGGGAAACGATTATATAATGGTTTAAGCTCAGGTTTTTGATCTAAATAATCGCAAATAAAATCAGAGAAATATCCGGTTGCTCTAAACGGAATACAGTCAGTTGGCATAAAAATCATAATTATGGCATAAAGATAAGCTACTTCTATTTTTTAACTGCTAATTTTTAGTTAATTCAATTTCACGAACTATCTTTACTAGCTTTCAAACAAAAAACATCGTATTTAATGCAAAAAATTCTTTTAGTCGTATTGGTCGTTCTTGGTTGCTTTACCTTAACAACGGCTCAAAATCTTCAATCACCTAGCGCATTTTTAGGGTATAAAATTGGCACACAATTTAGTCGTCACCATCAAGTTGTTGATTATTTTAAAACGGTTGCTGAGGCTGTTCCAAATAATGTAAAAGTTGAACAATACGGAACTACAAATGAGCGCAGAGCACTTGTATTAGCTTACATTTCTTCTGAAGAAAACATAGAAAACCTCGAAACAATCCGTGAGAACAACTTAAAAAATACTGGACTTTTAGAAGGCAACCCAACCAACACTGATGTTGCTATTGTTTGGCTAAGCTACAACGTACATGGTAACGAAGCGTCGAGTTCTGAAGCTGCTATGCTAACACTATACAAACTACTCACAGAACGAAAAGAATTGTTAGAAAACACTGTAGTTATTATAGATCCTGGTATTAATCCAGATGGTCGCGATCGTTATGTAAACTGGTATAACGAAACCAAAAGCACGCCTTATGACATTGACCAGCAAGCGAGTGAGCACAAAGAACCTTGGCCAGGAGGACGACCAAACCATTACTTATTTGATTTAAATAGAGATTGGGCTTGGGCAACACAAATTGAAACTCAAGAACGTTTAAAAGTTTATAATAAATGGATGCCTCATATTCATGTCGATTTTCATGAGCAAGGTCCTAATGAGCCCTATTATTTTGCACCAGCTGCAGAACCATTCCATGAAATTATTAGCGATTGGCAACGTGATTTTCAGACTCAAATTGGTAAAAACCACGCTAAGTATTTTGATGCTGAAGGTTGGTTATTCTTTACCAGAGAACGTTTCGATTTGTTTTATCCAAGTTATGGTGACACCTACCCTACATATATGGGAGCCATTGGAATGACCTACGAACAAGGTGGTCATGGTATGTCTGGCTTAGGTATTTTAAACGATGAAGGTCATGTACTCACTTTGGTAGAGCGTTTGACGCACCATACAGTTACAGGACTTTCAACGGTTGAAATTGCTTCAAAAAATGCAAAACAACTAAATACTGAGTTTGCAAAATTCTTTGACAATAGTGATTTAAAATATAAAAGCTATGTAGTGAAAGGCAACCAAGACAAACTGAACAACCTTAAAAGCTTGTTAAGCAAACATGACATTAAATACGAAAATACCAATAATGGGAAAGTTTCAGGTTATGATTATGCCACTGGCAAACAAGGCACTATGTCGGTTGATGCCAATTCTCTAGTAATTCACACCAATCAACCAAAAGGCAAAATGGTTAAAGTTTTGTTTGAGCCTAACGCCAAATTAAACGACTCACTAACTTATGATATTACGGCTTGGTCTGTACCATATGCTTACGGTTTAGATGCCATTGCCAGCACGTCTAAAGTCAGCAGTACTAAGACTTACGAAGGCAAAATGCAGACTGTATTATCCAAAGCTTATGGCTACGTAAGCAAATGGAACTCATTAAAAGACGCTCAGTTTTTAGCAGATTTACTAAAGCATGATTTTAAAGTAAGATTTACTGAAAAACCATTTGCTTCTAATGGTGAAAAATTTGATAGAGGTTCTCTAATAATCACAAAAGGAGATAATAAACACCTTGAAGATTTTCTTGGGACTCTAAATCAAATCAAGCAGAAACATAAACAGCACTTAACTCAAATCAACTCAGGATTTTCTCAAACTACTCCAGATATTGGCTCTCCAGACATTAAACTTGTAAACAAACAAAAAGTCGCCGTACTATCTGGAGAAGGCACATCGTCTTTGAGTTATGGTGAAATCTGGCATTTCTTTGAACAGCAATTACATTATCCTTTAACGTCTATCAATACAGACAATTTAAGCAGAACCAACCTCAACAAATACAATGTTCTTATCATTCCAAACGGCTATTATGGAAGTGTACTTAATGAGAATAATATGAAGAAAATTAATGATTGGGTACAAGCTGGAGGAAAAGTCATTGCCATCGACGGAGCTCTTAGAAGTTTTGCTGGCAAAGATGGTTTTAGTTTAAAATATAAATCGTCAGACAACAATAGCAGTAATGACAATCTAACACCTTATGCTGAGCGCGAGCGCGAGTACACCAATAACCTTATTACTGGTGCTATTTTTAAAACTAAAATAGACAACACACACCCAATGGCTTTTGGTTATAACAACGACTACTTTACTTTAAAACTAGGAAGTTCTGCTTATGATTTATTGAGTAGCGGCTACAACGTTGGACATTTATCTGACACTAAAGTCTATTCTGGTTTTGCTGGTAAAGATGCTTTAGCCAATTTAGATAACACTTTAGTTTTTGGTGAAGAACGCAAAGGTAATGGTAGTTTCATCTACTTTGTGGATAATACCTTATTTAGAAGTTTTTGGGAAAACGGAAAATTATTCTTGGTGAACTCCGTTTTCTTTGTGAACAATAATGCTTACGAATTATAATTATCATCAATCAAAATACATTATGAAACAAATTAAATCCTTATTTCTAAATTTATTCGTTTTAATAGCTATATCAGCTTGTAAACAAAACCAAACCAAAGAAACCACACCAGAATTTAAAGTTGATTTTGAAAAATTCACTTTAGACAACGGCTTACAAGTCATACTTCATGTAGACCGATCAGATCCTGTTGCAGCAGTAGCGTTAACAGCACATGTAGGTTCTGCAAGAGAAAAGGAAGGCAGAACAGGTTTTGCTCACCTTTTTGAACACTTATTATTTTTAGAATCCGAAAACTTAGGCAAAGGAGGACTCGACCAAATGAGTGCTCGTATTGGAGGTTCTGGAGCTAATGGTTCAACAAACAGAGATAGAACCAATTATTTTCAAACCGTACCAAAAGATGCTTTAGAAAAAATGATCTGGGCAGAAGCCGATAAACTCGGTTTCTTTATCAACACCGTTACAGAACCTGTTTTAGCAAAAGAAAAACAAGTCGTTAAGAACGAAAAACGTCAACGTGTAGACAATCAACCTTATGGTCATAATTTTGCTGTTATCAATAGTAATTTGTATCCTGAAGGTCACCCTTACAGTTGGGAAGTTATAGGTTCTCTTGAAGATTTACAAAACGCAACCTTAGAAGACGTTAAAGAATTTTTTAGACGCTGGTATGTACCAAACAATGTAACATTAACAATTGCTGGAGATATTGATGTGGAACAGACAAAAGCCTGGGTTAAAAAATATTTTGATGAAATTCCAAGAGGTGAAGCTATTCCTAAATTAGAAAAACAACCTGTAACTTTAAAGTCTTCAAAACGTTTATTCTACGAAGACAATTTTGCTAGAGCACCAAGACTCACCATGACTTGGCCAGGTGTACCAGAATATGATAAGGATTCCTATGCATTAAGTGTACTTACCAACTATTTATCAAATGGAAAAAAAGCACCATTAAACAAAGTGCTGATTAATGATGAAAAACTTACTGATAATGTATCATTTTATCAATACAACTCAGAATTAGCAGGACAACTAATGCTTACTGTAACTGCATTTAACCAAACCGACTTAAACGCTGTTGCTTCTGCAATAAAAGATGGATTAAAAGATTTTGAACTAAATGGTATTTCTGAAGAAGACCTGAATAGAATTAAAGCCGGACAAGAAACAGATTTCTATCGAGGCTTATCTAGTGTTTTAGGCAAAGGGTTTCAGTTAGCACAATACGAGATTTTCACAGGAGACCCAGGTTTTATTAATCAGGATGTTAAAAACATACTTGCCGTAACACCAGAAGACGTAATGAGAGTTTACAATACATATATAAAAGACAAGAATTTTGTAGCAACTAGCTTCGTCCCTAAAGGTCAAAAGAATTTAGTTTTAGATAACTCTCAACTGGCTACAATTAAAGAAGAAAAAATCATTGAAGGCGCTGAAGAAACCTTTGATGCTAGCATAGCTGCTACTTATGAAAAAACACCTAGTAGTTTCGACAGAAGTATAGAACCACCTTATGGCCCAAGTCCTGAGTTAAATATACCAACAGTTTGGAAAAAAGATCTAGACTCTGGTATTAAAGTATACGGAATTGAAAACAATGAGGTTCCCCTTGTTCAATTTGAAATTCAGATTGCTGGAGGTTTACTATTAGAAAACAAAAACAAAGTTGGTGTTTCTAACCTTTTGGCTGAACTAATGACAAAAGGCACAAAAAACAAAACCACAGAAGAGTTAGAGAATGCAATAGAAAGTATTGGAGCGAGTATTTATAGCTATGCGACAGAAGAAAATATTATCATTTCGGGCACTACACTTTCTAAACATTTTGACAAAACACTAGAATTAGTAACTGAAATATTATTAGAACCTCGCTGGGACGAAACAGAATTTGAACTTTTAAAACAGAGTACAATTAGCAGTATTCAGCGTAGTAAAGCGAATCCTAACTCAATAGCTTCTGATGAGTTTTCAAAATTACTTTATGGTAATAATAATATTTTAGCTTACAATAACAATGGCACTGAAGCTTCAGTAAATAGTATAGATATAATGGATTTAAAAGATTATTACAATAAAAACTTATCTCCGCAACTTGCCAATTTTCATATTGTAGGTGCTATTTCAGAAGCTGATGTTGTTAATGCTTTAAGCAAAATTGATGCAAATTGGCAACCAAAGGACATTACTATTCCTGAATTGGCCCTACCATTATATCCTGAAAAATCAACTGTATACTTTTATGATGTGCCTGGAGCAAAACAATCTGTAATCCGTTTTGGGTATCCTGCACTAAAAGCTACACACAAAGATTATTATCCTGCTTCCGTAATGAATTACCGTTTGGGAGGTGGTAGTTTTGCGTCACAATTAACACAAGAGTTAAGAGAAGGAAAAGGCTATACATATGGAATAAGATCTCGATTTAATGGTACTGCAAATAAAGGAGAGTTTGTTATTAGTAGTGGTGTACGAAGTAATGTAACTTATGAATCTGCTGCATTAGTAAAAGAAATTCTAGAGAATTATGGTAAAAACTATAACGAAAAAGATTTAGAAGTTACTAAAGGTTTCACTATAAAAAGTACTGCAAGAGCCTTTGAGACACTTAGTGCTAAATTAGATATGCTGAGTAGTATTAGTAATTATGGTCTATCTGATGACTATGCTAAACAACGTGAAGCTATAGTAAAAAACATGACCGTTGAAGACGTTAAAGCATTAATTGAAAGCTATATTAAGCCTAACCAAATGATTTACCTCATTGTTGGTGATGCAGAAACACAATTAGATAAATTAGAAGCTTTAGGTTTTGGGAAGCCTGTGTTATTAAATGAAAGTAAAGAAAATTTAGAATAAAAGTATTAAAACATGAAACTAGGCGCGTTCTCTGTTAGTCTTTCAGTAAAAGATATCAAAGTCTCAAAAGAATTTTATGAAACTTTAGGATTTAAAGTATTTGCAGGAGATTTAGAGAAAAACTACCTCATCATGAAAAATGAATCTACGCTGATAGGTTTGTTTCAAGGTATGTTTGAAAATAATATTTTAACCTTTAATCCTGGTTGGGATCAAGATGCCAGCACGTTAGAAGAATATAATGATGTTCGTGATATTCAAAAACATTTAAAATCTAAAGGAATTTCTTTTACCAACGAAGCCGACGAATCTACAACAGGACCTGCAAGTTTTGTAGTTTTAGACCCTGATGGCAATGCTATTTTAGTAGATCAACATATATAAATTGTATATTCAATATAATTTCAGACGTCAGTTCGAGTGGATTTTTCGATTAGAATGAGAAAAATTTGTATCGAGAACAACTTAACTAAATGCTTCTCGATACAATTCCTTAAGCTTTGCTTAAGTATCTTCAATCAAAATATATTTTGATTTCGATAATCTCAGAATCACTCGAAGTGACGAATTCAATAAAATGAACAATAAGAAATTAAAAATGACTTGGGAAGACTCATTAAAGATTTACGATACTATTGTAGAATCATGTAACGGTTTTGAGCGAAAGGGTAAAAAAATGATTTACACATCATCTAATGGTTATATGTTTACCTTATTGAATAAGGCTGGTGAAATTGGTATTCGGCTACCAAAAGAAGAAGCTACTAAATTTATGGAACAATACGACACAGGTCATTACTATTCTTATGGTGCAAAAATGAAGGATTACGTCTTAGCACCAGAATCACTATGGAACAACAAACCTATAATGGTCAAATATTTTGAGCAGAGTTTTGCTTACGTTAATAGTTTACCAACTAAATAGTTAATTGGTTATTAATTATAGAACAACCTCGCCATATAAGTCAAAATCTTCAGCTTCTGTTACTTTTATTGTAGTAAATTCTCCTGTTTTTAGATAGGTTTTTGAAGCATCTACTAAGACCTCATTGTCTACATCTGGCGAATCAAATTCTGTACGGCCCACAAAGTAATTGCCTTCTTTTCTGTCAATAACCACTTTAAACTCTTTACCTATTTTTGCCTGATTAAGTTCCCAAGAAATCTGAGATTGAATTTCCATAATCTCATTAGCACGTTGAAGTTTTACATCTTCTGGCACATCGTCTTCAAGGTTATAGGCATGTGTATTTTCCTCATGAGAGTATGTGAAGCAACCCAAACGCTCAAAGCGCATATCTTTTACCCACTGTTTTAAAGTTTGAAAATCCTCTTCTGTTTCTCCAGGATAACCAACAATTAAGGTTGTTCTTATAGTCATTTCAGGCACTTTAGCTCTAAAATCTTTCAAAAGTTTTGTGGTTTTGGCCTGTGTAGTACCACGACGCATACTTTTTAAAATAGAATCTGAAATGTGTTGCAACGGAATGTCTAAATAATTACAAATCTTAGACTCACGCTTCATTATATCTAACACATCCATCGGAAAACCCGTTGGGAATGCATAATGCAAGCGTATCCATTCTATGCCTTCAACTTTTACAAGATTTTCAAGTAATTCTGCAAGGTTTCTTTTTTTATATAAATCGAGTCCGTAATAAGTTAAATCTTGTGCAATAATAATCAATTCCTTTACACCAGAAGCCGCTAATTTTTCTGCTTCAATAACCAAATCTTCAATTGGTGTACTTTTATGTTTTCCTCTCATTAAAGGAATAGCACAAAAACTACATGGTCTATCACAACCTTCAGCAATTTTTAAATAGGCATAGTTTTTTGGTGTTGTGGTTAAGCGCTCACCTATTAATTCGTGCTTATAATCTGCACCCAAAGCTTTAAGTAAACCTGGTAATTCTGTTGTACCAAAATACTGATCTACGTTTGGAATTTCCTTCTCCAAATCTGGCTTGTAACGCTCACTCAAACAACCAGTGACAAACACTTTATCTACATTGCCTTCTTCTTTTTCTTGCATGTAATGCAAAATAGTATTCACACTTTCTTCTTTGGCATTGTTTATAAAACCACAGGTATTTATAACAACAACATTTCCTTCTTGCTCGTGCACTACATCTTTACCGCTAGCTTTAAGCTGTCCCATTAAGACTTCGCTGTCGTAAACATTCTTACTACAACCAAGTGTTACAACATTAATTCTATTCTTCTTCAGTGTTTTAGTTCTCATGCCTTATCGTAAATTCAGTTTGCAAAGATACAACGGAAATTAAACCTTTTGTATATTTATGTGTCTTATATAAAAACTTAACCATGAAATTACCAAAAATAGTACTTGTATTTTTTGGTTTATTAACTATAGTATCTTGCTCTAGCGACGATGACTCACCCAAAGATTCTGATCCTCAAAATGAGGCTATTTACTTTCCACCTTTAAATTCTGATACTTGGGAAACAAAATCCATATCAGAACTAGATTGGAATGAGACAGAATTACAGCCACTTCTAGATTATCTAGAAAACAAGAATACTAAAAGCTTTATGGTATTACACGAAGGTAAAATAGTGATTGAAGCTTATTTCGATGGACACTCCAGTACATCGCCATGGTATTGGGCAAGTGCAGGAAAAACATTAACTACAGCTATGACTGGTATTGCTGAAAATGAAGGTTTATTAGATCTAAATGATAAAGTCTCTGATTATTTAGGCACAGGATGGACAAGTGCTCCTTTAGAAAAAGAAAATCTGATTACCTGCAAGCATTTATTATCAATGTCTTCTGGTTTAGATGACAGTGAAGGTGATAGTGTAGAACCTGAAAATTTGCAATACATAGCTGATGCTGGCACACGTTGGGCTTATCATAATGTTTATGTAAAACTTCAAGATATTGTTGCAACAGCTAGCGGACAGGATTGGTCAAGTTATTTTGATAATAAATTGAAGAACAAAATTGGTATGTCTGGCGCATGGATTCAAACAGGTGATTTTAGTGTCTATTGGAGTACAACACGAAGTATGGCTAGATTTGGATTGTTAGTCTATGCAGATGGAAAATGGGAAAGTGAACAAATAATACCCGAAAGCTTTTTAAATGATGCCGTTAACACATCTCAAAATCTTAATCTATCTTATGGTTATATGTGGTGGTTAAACGGAAAATCTTCTTACAGATTACCACAATCTCAAATTCAATTTCC
Source organism: Winogradskyella sp. (assembly GCA_002722255.1). Taxonomy (GTDB): domain Bacteria; phylum Bacteroidota; class Bacteroidia; order Flavobacteriales; family Flavobacteriaceae; genus Winogradskyella; species Winogradskyella poriferorum. The sequence goes on from PBLD01000015.1 coordinate 35,301, forward strand.
TGATGAACTTATTCCCAATGCACCTGAAGATATGTACGCTGCACTTGGAAAAAATGATCAAAAAATTTATGTAGTACCAAGTAAAAAATTGGTAATTATAAGAATGGGAGATGCTGCAGATGATGAAAACTTTGCACTCTCAAATTTTGATAATGAATTGTGGGAAAAGATTAATGCCTTAACCAATTAATTATACTTTTTTGGTGCAACTCGCGCTTTAGATGCTTGCTCATAGACATAAGCCCATTCTAACAATTGTTTTTCCTGAAGTCGTTTAGCTATAAACGTTAAACCTTTTGGCACACCTTTATCCGTATAACCCATTGGAACTGTAATAGCAGGATATTCTGCCACAGCAGCAAATGCCGCATGATAATTATTTATAGATAAAAAGCCATCTAGATTGTGTTTTTGCATTGGTAAGTTAAAATATTGTTTACCATTTCGACTTAAAGTGTCTTTAATTCTTACTAAGTATTCAGCATTGCCTTTATCCGCAACAATACCTTGAAATAAACTTTGTCCATAAGGCATGGTTTTAATAGAATCTTTTAGATTGAATTCTATGACATCTGCAATTGTTTTAATCGGAACATTTTTATTAGCATGAGCATCCACATAAGCCGGCAAATCCTTTTTCATATCAAGATTAAGAAGGTTTATAAAGTTTGGCAAACCCAATTGTTCTTCATCTATCTCAACAATTTCAGCACCTTGTTCCTTTAAAACATCTATAGCTTTCACATATAAAGAATCTTCCAGCAAGCGTTTTGGAGCACCAAAGCGTTTACCTCTTATACTTGCAGTCTTTAAATCTTTGGTATAAAATCCTGGTTCCCATAATGCATAGATTGACTTAGAATCAGACTTATCTTCTCCATAAATGGCATCTAAAACTATGGCGTTGTCTGTAACTGTTTTGGTGATTGGGCCTGCTGTATCTAAAGTTGAAGAAATTGGCACAATGCCACTACGACTTACCAAACCAATCGTTGGTTTTAAACCTACTACGGAATTCTGACTTGCTGGTGACAATATAGAACCTGCGGTTTCACTACCAATGGTTGCAGCTGCAAAATTAGCTGAAGCCGCTACTCCACTACCAGAACTTGAGCCACCAGTGTCTATTGTGCGTCTTCCATAAGGATTTAAAGTCTGGCCACCAATCGCAGAATAACCACTAGGACACTCACCACAAAAGAAATAAGCCCACTCGCTAAGATTAGCTTTACCTAAGATTAAAGCACCTTTAGATTTTAGCTGTTTAACAATAAACGCATCATCAGTAACATTATCTTTTAGTGCAACTGCTCCAGCTGTAGTTGCTAATCCTTTGGCATTTATATTATCTTTTAAAAGTATTGGCATGCCAAAAATAGGATGCGGATCTTGAATAAATTTAGTTTTGTCTGCTATCTTAGCTTGTTCAATAACTTCTGGATTAATAGAAATTACTGAGTTTAACGATAAAGGATTCTCTCTATCAAATTTTCTTATTCGGTATAAATAGAATTTTACTAATTTTTCATAATTAAGATCTCCAATTGCAATATTTTTTTGAAGGGTTGGTATATCTCTTTCTAAGATATAAGGCTTTAAGCGATTATAGTCAGCCTCAGTAAAACCTTCCATCTGTGGATTGATTTCTGCCCAAATTTCAGATTTGGTTAAATTTTTAGAATCCAAAACCTTAAATTCTCTAAAGTCTTTAGTTGAAATGGCACTTAACCCTGAATCATCATCAGTTGCTTTTGTAGTTTCTACTGTTTCTGATTTTGAAATTGGCTCTCTTGCTTCGCGAGCCTTTTCATCTTTACAAGAAAAAAATGATAATAAAACTAATAGTGATAGGATGTAGCGCATAGTCTGTATTTTTTATAAAAATACGAAAACAATTATGACCCAAAAGGATTGATATACATCAAAAATTCAAAGATATTACTTGCAAAAATTGTGTAAAGAACTATAAACCCAAGTAAAAAAGTGGCTTTTTGTATGGTAGATGTTTTATTTCGCAATATGCGAATTGAACATAAAAGTATTATTGTAAAAAATATAGTGCTTATAAATGGTACAAACGAGGAATAGAAGAATAAGTAGTTAGGAATTAGCTCATGATTATATGCATTTAAAGCATTTGTCAAAATATTCCAGAGTCCACCTAATACAATTATCGAAGAAACAATTAAGTTTATTATGATGATGATTCTAGAAACTTTATTGGAATCTGTTTGAGTTTTATTTTTCATTTAATTGTTTCCTTACTTCAAGCGAACTTAATTAAATACTGAATTGGCTTTAGTTAATTTTTAAAAATTTGACTGCCAAAATCAGTAAACTCTTTTAAAAACATTGTTTTCATTCTTTTTGAATCATCTATATTTCCTAGTTCATTATATAGATAGGCTAAAACATATTTAAGATTTGGATCTTGAATTGTATAATGAAACTTACCACTATTCAACTGTCTTTCAACTAAACCAATATTAGACTCCAAGGTTTCAAGATTATTTAAAAAAGTTAATATGCTCGGTGAATTTTTATCTAAATATTTCTTTAAGCTTTTTCTAAAAAATGTTTCATTCCACAAGGATATAGGCATATCATCAAAATAGGAACTACTTTCTAACGCATGAAGTTTATGGTTATAAAAAGCCAACTTCTTGTTCTGAGTAATGAAAGGAATAAATCTAAAATTGGTTCCAACAAAAAAATTTCCTGTTGTACCTCTATAAGTAAATTGAATTATTTTTTTAACTCCTACAGGATTGTATTCCGTTTGCCAGATGTACTTCTTTGACTTATTACTATAACCCAATTGGTTTAGTCGTGGATTTAGAATGTCATTTAGAATAAGCTCAATTTTTTCAGCACTTGGTATATTAAGATTTGAAGTATGCTCTATATTTAAAAGTGAGTACAAGTTCATTTTTATGAAAATACCACTTTTTTGCAGAAAATCTACTTAAAAAACGAATCTACAAACTCGTATTTATTAAATACTTGCAAGTCCTCAATACCTTCTCCTACTCCAATATACTTTACAGGAATTTTAAATTGATCGCTAATACCAATAACAACACCACCTTTTGCAGTTCCGTCTAACTTAGTAACTGCCAAAGACGTTACTTCTGTAGCTGCAGTAAACTGTTTTGCTTGTTCAAACGCATTTTGTCCTGTAGAACCATCTAAAACTAAAAGTACATCATGAGGAGCATCACCAACTACCTTTTGCATCACACGCTTTACTTTAGAAAGCTCATTCATTAAGTTGACTTTGTTATGTAAACGACCAGCAGTATCTATAATAATAACATCTGCATCTTGGTTAACACCAGATTGTAAAGCATCAAAAGCAACAGAAGCAGGATCGCTTCCCATTTCTTGCTTTATCATTGGCACTTCTACTCTGTCTGCCCAAACTTGTAATTGGTCTATTGCCGCAGCCCTAAATGTATCGGCAGCACCAAGAACTACCTTTAAGCCTTTCTTTTTAAATTGGTATGCCAACTTACCGATAGTTGTAGTTTTACCAACACCGTTAACACCTACTACCATTAAAACATAAGGTGTTTTTTTACCATTATCTTGTGTTGGTAGATTAGGAATTGTATAATCGGTTTCTTCACCTGAATTGGTTTCTGACAATAAGGCTGCAATCTCTTCTCTTAGAATTTTATTAAGCTCTGATGTTCCTAAGTACTTATCTCTTGCCACGCGCTCTTCAATTCGCTCAATAACTTTTAGAGTGGTATTTACACCTACATCACTAGTTACCAAAACTTCTTCAAGATTATCTAAAACATCATCATCGACTTTAGACTTTCCTGCAACAGCTTTATTTAATTTGGTAAAAAAAGAGGATTTAGATTTTTCTAAACCTTTATCTAAGGTTTCCTTCTTTTCTGAAGAAAATATTTTTTTAAAAAAACTCATTTAATTTCTATTTGCTTAGCTAATAGCAACAACCCTGCCTTTAATACGTTTCTGCTAAGTTGTCATAATCGGTCAAATATAGACATAAAAAAACTGCTTTCAAATATGAAAGCAGTTCTATAAATCTATTATCTAAATAAAGATTATTTCTTATCTAAAAATTCATTGACAAATTCTGGTGCCATTACTGATTCAACGAACATGTATGCTCCAGTTTTAGGTGATTTCACCATCTTAATAGCTTTTGTCAATCTTTTTGATCCTGTCTGTAAAGACGCTACTGATTTCTTTGCCATGATTTATTATTTTATCTCTTTATGAACTGTCATACGCTTAAGTATAGGATTAAATTTTTTAATCTCCATACGATCTGGCGTGTTTTTCTTATTCTTTGTTGTAATATATCTTGAAGTTCCTGGCATACCAGAAGCTTTGTGCTCTGTGCACTCTAAGATAACTTGTATTCTATTTCCTTTCTTTGCCATTGTAAATTGACTTTAGCGTATGCTTTTATTTGTAAAATCCTTTTGCTCTAGCTTCTTTTAATGCTGCAGTAATACCAATTTTATTGATAGTCTTTAATGCAGATGTAGAAACTTTTAATGTTACCCACTTATCTTCTTCAGGAATGTAAAAACGCTTCTTAATCAAGTTTGCGTTAAACTTGCGTTTTGTTTTATTCATCGCGTGAGAAACATTGTTTCCAACCATCGCTTTTTTCCCAGTAAGTTCACAAACTCTTGACATTGTATTCTTTCTTTAGGTATGTTATTTCTTTCTGTTAACTCTTATTTTCATTTGTCAGAAACAATATCCTAACAAACATATTCGATAAAAGTTTAATATCCTTAATAGGGATATTTTAAAACAGGGTGCAAATTTAGTAAAACTTTACGTTTCAACAAACATAAAACTCTACTTTTTTAAAATTTCTTTTTGAAGCATTTCAAAGGCCTTGTTTGTTGCCTTCATTATTACCTTATCGCGATGATTACCAAAATTAAAAACTTCTGCCTTAACACCTTCCTTAGAAGCAATAGCAATCCATACTGTACCAACTTCTGCATCAGAATCTCCTTTTGTAGGACCTGCATTTCCTGTGGTACTTATTCCGTAATCAGAATTAAATAATTGACGTACATTAATGGCCATAGATTCCGCAACCTCCTTACTTACTACAGATTTTGAAGAAATATCCTCTTCTGAAACATTTAGAATATTTACTTTAGAATCTGTGGCATAGCTTACAATACTACCTTTAAAATATTTTGAAGCACCTGCATTTGCTGTAATGGCTTTTGCTATCTGACCACCTGTACAACTTTCTGCTATGGCCAAAGTCTTTTTTTGATCCGTAAGTTGCTTTCCTATTATTGCTTCTATTGACAAATCTTCTTCATACCCAACAAAGACATCTTCAATTTGTGGAATTAATAATTGTATTTGCTTTTGCAATTCAGCTTCAACAACATCCTTATCCATAGCTTTACCAGACAAACGCAAACGAACTTTACCTAAATTAGGCAAATAAGCCAGTTTAATAAAATCTGGTAGATTATCTTCCCAAGTTTCAATTCTTTCTGCTATGGCACTCTCACCCAAACCATAAGTTAATAAGGTTTTATGCTTTATATATGGAAACTTGAATTTTGCTCGTAAAGCGGGAAGTACTTCTGTCTTTATTAATGCCTTCATCTCATAAGGCACACCTGGAAGTGAAACAAAAACTTTCCCATTTTTTTCTAACCACATTCCTGGTGCTGTGCCAAATTCGTTTTTAAGGACTTTTGCTTTTGAAGGTACTAATGCTTGTTGGCGATTTAAATCTGAAATTGGTGTACTGATATACTTAGAAAACAAATACTCTACGTGTTTTAGCACATCTTCATTTTCAACCAAAGTATCATCAAAGTATTCGCAAATGGTATGCTTGGTAATATCATCTTTAGTAGGTCCTAAGCCACCTGTAATAATTATGATATCAGCATTTTCTTCCGCTTCTTTTAGGGCTTTAAGAATATGTTCTTTATCGTCTTGTACAGAAGTAATTTGATAGACCGAAACGCCTATCTTGTTAAATTCCTTACCTAAAAATGCTGAGTTTGTATCTACAATCTGACCTATGAGAATTTCATCGCCAATTGTTATTATTTCTGCTTGCATTTATAATCCGAAATCAGCTTTTATCTCATTTGTAGCATTCTCTACAGCAGTGAGAACCTTTTGTAGTTGGGCATCAATATTTTTATCTGCTTGTTCAAATTTTCCCCAATCCTGTACCTCAATCAATTCATCATAAACACCTAACTCAAACAATTCGATAGTTGGTTTCATTTTGTGAGCAGCCTGATATGTTTCGTAATAATCTCCTTCTGGAACAGCTTTTCGTAAGCGCTCCGCGTCTTCTGGAACTTCTTCTATAAAGGCTGCTGCCAAAGCCATAACGAAATCTTCGTCGTTATCTGCCATATCGCGTACGCGATCTAATTTATAATGTTCTGCCATTTATTTTATTTTGATTGAAAACATTTCTTGGTCTTCAATATATCCTTTTAATTCATCGTTTGCAAAAACCTTACCAACTCCGGAAGGTGTTCCCGTAAATATAATATCTCCAATTTTTAAAGTAAAATATTTTGATACATATTCTATAAGCTCATCAATCTTCCAAAGCATAAGTTCTGTATTACCAGATTGTACAACTTCATTATTTTTCTCTAAACTAAAATTTATATTATCTACATTTTTGAAGTTTGATTTTGGCAACCACTTTCCTATCACAGCAGCACCATCAAAGGCTTTTGCTTTTTCCCAAGGTAAGCCTTTAGCTTTTAATTGGGCTTGAAGATCTCTTGCTGTAAAGTCTATACCAAGTCCTATTTCATCATAATATTTATGAGCAAATTTCTTATCGATGTACTTCCCTACTTTTTTAATTTTTACCAATACTTCAACCTCGTGATGGACTTCATCAGAAAAATCTGGAATAAAAAACGGTTGTTTTTTTAGCAAAATCGACGTATCTGGTTTTAAAAACACCACAGGATCTGTTGGTTTTTCATTTTCTAATTCTTTGATGTGGTCTGTGTAATTACGACCGATGCAGATGAGTTTCATGAAACAGGAATTAGGTGTTAGGTGTTTGGTGTTAGTTAGATAAGGTTAAGGATATGGCTGGAACCCATTGTTTATTATCCTTATGATGAGGAACAGCATATTTCCACCATTTTCCGTTACCGTAATGAACAACTAAAAACTTGTTATAATTTGCCAAAAAAGCTCTAAAGCTAGGAACATAACCAATGTCATCTTTAACTTTTTTCTTTTTCCCTTTACTATCTGTCATTGTATAATTCCATTTATATTCATTAAATGGAATAGCTAAACCTTCTAATACAACAAATAAACCGTTATTAGGAAACACTATATTATAAGTGCTTAAATCTACTTCAACTTCTTTTTGCTTTTTTGTTGTGGTTACAATTATGCTTTCACTTATTAAATCTTGGCCTGGTAAAGAATCTTGAGAAATAGAGTAAAGTCTAACTCTAAATTTTGAAGCCTTTCTTCTTGAACTAAATCCTTTGCTAATTCTTACTTTTACAGTATTAATGTATTTAGTATCATCATACAATGAGTCGTAAGGAAAATAAAGTCCAATCTGCCACGGTCTTTTTCCATTACCAAAACCACCATATAAATCTTTTTTTTGAAATGGTTTGATCACCATAAACTCTTCCTCAAACTTTTCAGTAATTACTACCTCGTCAAGTTCTTCAGCTAATGGCTGCAAATAAATGGTTTTTAACTTTGTAAATGATGTCACTGTTAGCGTAGTATCTTTATAACCAAGTGACGATAAATGTACATTTTTATCTACGTCTTCTTTATTAATATTGAGTGAATAGCTTCCGTCATCATTACTAGAAGTTCCAACTCTAGACTCTAGAATAGAAATATTGACATATGGTACTGGTGAATTCGTGTCTTTGTCTTTAACAACACCTTTTGCAACTTGTTGTTGTGAGAATACCAGAAATGGAAATAATAAAAAGAATATTTTCATGTGTTAATATTTATCTTTTTCAAGGGTCACATGGAACACCCAATTAACATTCCGCTGTGAGTCTAAAAATTAGTCATAGGTGTTTCATATGAACTAGGAAAAAGATTCCTGCATTCGCAGGAATTTAGCTCAATTTATTATTAAACTGTCGTAACTTAATTGCGGTTAACACTTTTTTAGTATACAAAGGAAAATCTGCATTTAACAACCAACCAAAGTAACCTGGCTCTTGCTCCATAACATCTACAACGCGTTTACCTTTATGCTTACCAAAAGAAAAACATTCTTCACCTTCTTTGTTGAAAATTAAAAATCCTGCAAAATCTGCAAACTTTTTACGCGAGCTGAATTCTGCTAAAAATTTAGTATCATTTTCTAGCTCTTCGTAGCGCTCTAATTGCGCTTTTAGCACTTCGTATGTTGCCTTAGTATCAGCTTCTGCACTATGAGCATCGTCTAAATTTTTATCACAATAAAACTTATAGGCTGCGCTTAATGTACGTTGTTCCATTTTATGAAAAATGGTTTGCACATCAACAGCTAAACGATTTTTCATATCAAAATCTACCTCAGCACGTAACATTTCCTCTGCTAAAAGCGGAATATCAAATCGGTTAGAATTAAATCCACCTAAATCTGAATCTTTGATTAAGTTATGTACTTCTTTAGAAATTTCTTTAAAGGTTGGTGCGTCTGCTACATCAGCATCTGAAATACCGTGAACTTTGGTTACTTCTGCAGGAATAGGAATTGTTGGATTTACCAATTTGGTATAGGTTTCTTCCTTTCCGTTGGGATGCACTTTTAAAATTGAAATTTCTACGATTCTGTCTTTTGAAATATTGATTCCTGTAGTTTCTAAATCAAAAAAACAGATAGGCTTTTTAAGGTTGAGTTGCATATTCATTTCCTGCGCAGGCAGGAATCTTTTAAATTAGACTTTTAAGATTTTTGTGGATTAGCTTACGCTGAATCTTCGATTTCCTGTCTTCACAGGAATGACAATGACAAAGGTAATGAGATTTAGCATAAAAGACTTTAAATGATTAAAAAAGCTGGCTTGACTTTGTAAATTTAAAAGACTAACTTCGTTTAATGTTGGATATAAGTCTGTTACTGAGCCTGTCGGAATATTGAAACGACGCATATCCACGAACTATTAGGCATAAGCTAAAACCAACTTTAAAAAGAACATAAATGGCAGAAAAAAAGAAAAAAGCTGATTTTGAAAAGGTAATTCAGCACCTAAATGAAAAATGGGGAAATAGACCCTGTCCTATGTGTCAAACAAACAGTTGGACTGTTAGCGATACGGTATATGAATTAAGAGAATTCCACGGAGGTAATGTCGTGCTTGGAAGTGGTCCAATTTATCCAATAGTTCCAGTGAGCTGTAACAATTGTGGAAATTCAGTTCTTGTCAATGCTCTTCAGGCAGGAGCAATTGAAAGACCAAAAGTTGAACCTTCAAATGACAAGAAAGATGAGTGAAAATCAAAGCCAAAATAAATTTGAGATATCTCAACAATATGAATTGATGTCTCATCAAAAAGGAAAAGCCTATCCAATTTCAATTTCCGAATGGGAGTTTATCAAGAAAAAACTCGAAAAAATTAATATAAAAGTCAATGATTTTAATAAAATCGGATTTTTATTACTTGGTGCAAGCGTTCCTTGCTTGATTACACTAATTGCTACGGAATTCACTGATGTTAGATATAAGTATTTAGTCATAGCTTTGTTTTTTATTTTTCTGATTTGTGGTTCTTTATCACTTTATTTTTCAAAGGAAAAACACGAAACAGAAATTGCTAAACCAACTGAAATTCTTAACCATATGAAATTAATTGAATCAAGATTTGAATCGGACGATAAAAAAGCCAATGCCTAACAATGGTTACAAGTAATTGCTTGTTCTCGCCTACTTCTGAAAATCCTCGAGGATTTTCAGTTTGGTGTGTACCTGTAAAGTTAAGTGCTAACCCACACAACTACTCTTAGCCGAGAACGTTAAACGAACTTCAAAAAACATATTTAAAATAAAAACACAGTCCTAAAACTGTGCTTTAAATAAGTCATGAGATTCCTGCTTTCGCAGGAATTTAGATTTCCCTATCAGAATCCCAAGCTTCAAGATAATCTTTTACAGCTTTTACAAATTGTCCTCCTAATGCGCCATTGACTACTCTATGGTCGTATGAATGAGACATAAACATTTTGTATCTAATACCTATAAAATCACCTTGAGGAGTTTCTATAACCGCAGGTACTTTTCTTATAGCACCTAATGCTAAAATACCAACTTGTGGTTGATTGATGATTGGTGTACCCATAATGCTACCAAATGTACCAACATTAGTTACAGTATAAGTGCCACCTTGTATATCGTCTGGACTCAATTTATTTTCTCTTGCTCTATTAGCTAAGTCATTTACTTTTTTAGCCATACCTAATAAATTAAGTTGATCTGCATTTTTAATTACAGGCACTATTAAGTTACCATCTGGTAAGGCAGCTGCCATACCTAAGTTAATATTCTTTTTCTTAATAATACTATCATCTCCTTGTACTGAGATATTCATCATTGGAAAATCGCGCAATGCTTTAGCCACAGCCTCCATAAATATTGGAGTAAAGGTTAGATTTTCACCTTCGCGCTTTTTAAAATTGTTCTTGTGCTTATTTCTCCAGTTCCAAATTTCAGTTACATCTGCTTCAATAAAAGACTGAACATGAGCAGATGTTTGCACAGAATCTACCATATGCTTAGAAATGAGTTTACCCATTCTGGTCATTTCTATAATTTCGTCTTCACCTGAAGCTGCTACTGGCGCTGTTGTTGGTTTTTCTTTTGGTTGACTTGGAGCTTCTGCTTTAACCGTTGCCTTTTGCTCTGCAACTGGCTGAGATTTTACTTCCTCAACTGGTGCAGAACTACGTGATTGCAAATACGATTTAATATCGTTTTTAGTAACACGACCATCTTTACCTGTGCCTGGTATAGTATCTAATTCTGCTTGTGAAATTCCTTCTTGTTTAGCAATGTTTTTAACTAAAGGAGAATAAAAACGATCACCTGATGAAATTACTGGTTGGGTAGTTTCTTTAGCAGCCACAACGGTTTGCGCTACGTCTGCTGCAGCTTTTGGTGATTCTTCTTTTGTAGATTCAGTTGTTGGTGCTTTTACTTCAACGGTATCGCCTCCTTCTGTTTCTATTACTGCAATGGTTTGACCTACCTGTACCACATCATCAACATCAAAAAGCTTTTCTACCAACACACCATCAACCTCACTTGGTACTTCACTATCTACCTTATCTGTTGCTATTTCTAAAACAGCTTCATCAGCTTCAATAGTGTCGCCAACGTCTTTAAGCCAAGATGTTATGGTTGCTTCAGCAACACTTTCTCCCATTTTAGGTAACTTAAGTTCAAACTTTGCCATATCTATAATTTGAAGGTCTTTATTTTAAAATCGAATGCAAAATTAATAAAAAACAGTCTGTTTTACTGATTTTTATTCAACAAAAATTAAAAGCACACTACTTCACCTCTACCTGTACTGCTATCGCTTCCGAGCATAAAATTACTACTTTTTAGCCATATTCTATAGGTGTTTTGTTTAGTAATATTCTGTGTTTTTATAAATTCAATAATAGTTTTGTAACTTAAAAATTCAGAATCAAAAACAACTTTTGATTCGTTTGGTATATCCTCTAAACGCGACGTAAAGGCAATTGGACTATTAATTCTATTTTTAAGTTGTTCATCATTAGTAGATTCTGATATCACTACGACTTCTTTAGAAATTAATTCCTCTGACTTACTTATAGGGTTTCTCTTTGAAGCCAAGATCAACACTATTTTCACTATTGTAGATATAAGTATATTCCGCTTAAAGTGTTTTCGATAAAAAATTTCCATAGCACCATAAAAGCGTTTAGCATATTCTTTGTCTTTTAACGTGCTCTCACCTTTATAGTGTATAACAGAAGTTTCGCCAAAGTAATAATTGCTGTAACCTGCCTTTAAAACTTTATACGATAAATCGATATCTTCACCATACATAAAATAATCCTCATCAAAGCCACCCACTTCATTATAAACAGCACTTTTTAGTAACATAAAAGCACCCACCAATATCTCTGTTTTACCAACATCATTAGGTTTTAGATTATTAGTATAATAGTTTTTTGAAATACCTATTAATTTTTGAAGCGCTACCGTGGGAGTAGGAATATGACGTTTGCTTTCTGGTAGAAACTTTCCTCTACCATCTATAAGTTGGCATCCTACAATGCCTAAATTAGTCTGTTGATCCGCAAAAGCAATTACTTTTGTAAATGTATCTTCAGCGACTACTGTATCTGGATTTAGAATACACAAATACTCGCCTTTTGCACTAGCAACACCTATATTATTCCCTTTAGAAAAACCGTAATTCTCTTTATTTTCAATGAGATTTACATTTGGAAATAATTCCTTTACCATAGTACAACTATCATCGGACGAATCATTATCTACTACAATAATTTCTGCATCAATATCTTTTATTGCTGCTTCTACACTTCTTAGACAGAGCTCTAAAAAGTAACGCACATTATAATTGAGTATGACTATAGAAAGCTTCAAAATACAATTATGATTTTAGAGAAGCCTCAAACGGAATACGATCTAGAATACTTCTGCCTAAGGTAATCTCGTCTGTATATTCTAATTCATTTCCTGCCGCAACACCTCTTGCTATTGTAGAGGTCTTAACATTATAGTCTTGTATTTGTTTAAAAATATAAAAGTTCGTAGTGTCTCCTTCCATTGTAGGACTCATCGCAAAGATGAGTTCTTTCACTTTTCCTGATTTCACTTTTTCTACAAGTGAAGTAATATTTAAATCCTGAGGTCCTACTCCATCCATTGGTGAAATTTTTCCTCCTAAGACATGATACAGCCCTCTAAATGAACTTGTGTTTTCTATTGCCATAACGTCTCTGATATCTTCTACAACACAAATTAATTCTTCATTACGATTTGGGTTTTCGCAGATTTCACAAAGTTCTTTATCGCTAATATTATGACAAGATTTACAAAATTTAATTTCGGCTCTAACTTTTGAAAGTGCTTCTGCGAGCAAAACAGTTTGTTGCTCTGGCTGTCTCAATAAATGCAAAACCAAGCGTAATGCAGTGCGCTTACCAACACCTGGTAGTTGCGACATTTCGTTTACCGCATTTTCCAAAAGTTTAGAAGAAAATTCCATGATTGCGAAGGTACTGATTTTTGCATACACAAAAGCCCAACCACATTAAGATTTATGGTTGGGCTTTTGTTATGATTTTAAATTTACTTTAAAATAAGTTTTTTGGTAATTTCACCCTTGTCGCTATTTAACTTCACAAAATAAACACCATTACCAAATGATGACACATCTACCTTAAAACCGTTATATAGGTTTACTTTTTTTCCATAAAACATAATTTTACCTTGAGTGTCAAAAATTCTTATACTGACGTCTTCAGATGTATTCCATTTTAAGTTTAACTCATCCTTAGCTGGATTTGGATACATTGTTAAATCATTAAATTGAAAATCTTTGATACTTAGAGCAGCATCATAAATGTTAGATCTCCAAAGTCCTCTACCATAAGTTGCTGCATAAATTTTATTATCAGCCGTATTTATTTCTAATTCGTTGATTCTAACATTAGGTAAGCCATTATTGAACGGTTCCCATTCGGTTAATGTATTATCTGTGTAGAATACACCATAATTCATCCCAACATATAATCCATCTTCGCCATTATCTTGCCAAGCTAAAGCCTGAGCTACAAAATTAGGCAAGTTCATTAGTTTTGACGTCCACGTTAAACCTCCATCTAAACTAACATAAACCTTCTGATTATTGGTAGTTGCAACAGCAACTTTATTAGGATCTGATGGATGCACAGCAATTTCGTTTATAATTGATGAACCACCTAAACTTAAAGGAGAAACTGTCCAAGAAGCACCTCCGTTAACCGTAAATCTCAACGTACCATTAATGGCACAATACATAACTTGATTATTACTTGGCGCAATCTTAAAATGGTCTATACTTGCACCAAAATTTGGAGATATGGAAACCCAATTAGAACCGCTGTCATCTGATTTGTATACTTCATCAAAAGCTACATATATTGTGTTTTGAATTATTGGGTCTTGCTCAAAAGGCACAACCCAATTCCAATTATAATCGCCTCCTTTTCCATCTGGTTGTGTAAGAGAAACTACATTACTTCCAAATACGTTGTATTCGGTTCTGTAGAGAGATCCAAATTGAGTGGTTCCGTACATAATAGATGTATTATTCTTATCTACAAAACCTTCCATACCATCTGCACCTAACCAATCTGTCCAAAGTCCATCTTCTCTTAAGGTGGAAGTACCATTATCTTGTGAGCCTCCTGTAACAACAACAGGATCTGTTTGGCTAACACCAATCTTATAGAATTGTCTAATTCCTAATCCTGGTGTTAAATCCGTATAATAAGTTGAACTCACTGTTGTTGGATTATCTGCTCTGTATATTCCTCCATCTGTACCTACATATAATTTTGCATTAGCACCAGAACCTACAAAATGCATAATATCTACATCTGCATGACAATAACCAATAGCCATATTGTTAGCATTACTAGGAACCCATTGCGAAGTGATACTAAAGTTAGCACCACCATCTATGGAACGCCAAGTGTTAATACCTGCAATATGCACATCATTAACATCATTTGGATTTACCGTAATATCCATATCTCTTGGAGCTTGACCAAGTGTATCATTTCCATTTGAGTCATATCCAAAAAAGTTTTTTGTATGGGTTAGTTTTGTGAAACTATTGCCACTATCGCTAGAGGCATACAAAGCACCAAACACACCACCATTGGCTTCTAAGACATAAACAACATTAGGATTATCTGCAGAAACACCAATCATTTTTGGACCATTAGAAAATTGATTAGCACCAGAACCTGATATCTGAGAAAAGCTTGCTCCTCCATTTGTAGAAACATAAAAAGCATTCCCTGAAGCATAAATTACATTTGGATCGTTTGGTTTAAATTCAAAATCAAAACCAGTACCTGTAGGAACAAAATAAATAGAATTCCAAGTCACTCCTCCGTCTGTAGATTTATACAATCCATTACCTTGAACGCTTGCATAAATTTTCATAGCATTTGTTGGGTCTACCAATATTTTATTAACAGTGCCACCTCCAATATCTGACAATAAGAACCAAGTTGCACCTCCATCTACAGATTTAAAAATTGTTCCGCTTGTGGAACCCCAAAAATAGGTATTACTATCTGTTGGATCTATGGCTAGTGCATACACATCAATATTAGATAAGTTATCGGAAAGTACAGTCCAAGATATTCCTCCATCTATACTTTTCCAAACACCTCCTGTTTCACTTCCTACAATGATATGGTCTAAATTAGACTCATCAACAGCAAAAGAAGTTATTCTACCAACACCAGGATTCCATCCAGAAGTTGCATCCCAATAGGTTGGCCCCATTTCTTCCCATGTACCAACTGTAGTTCTCGCTGCTAAACCTTCACTATTAATGTTTGCATTGTAATCTTCCAACGCTTCATAATAAAACTCAGGAGAATTTAGTTTTCCGGTTTCATCCATAGCTCGCTCAGCAAAGTATTGCCAGCGTTTAAAGATCTTAAAACCTGTTCCTCTTCCTCTTCCGACAGAATCAAAATGTTGCTCTGCAGCTTCTGTAATGAAATTTATGGTATGATTGCCTTCTTCAATTAGCTTACGGTAGTCTTGGCCAAAAGCATTGAAAACAAAAAGCCCTGATACTGCCACCAGTAAAATTATCTTTTTCATAAAAAATTGAATTTAAATAGCTATTTTTTTCAAAAATACTATTTTTCATAAATTTTTGAGCAAAGATTTTCTTTTATGAGCCCAACTTCAATTTTAATTTTAATAGTCAGTTACTTCGCAGTTTTAGTATTGATTTCTTATTTAACAGGAAAAGAAGATTCTAATGCTGCCTTCTTTAAGGCCAACAAGTCAGCACCTTGGTATTTGGTGGCTTTTGGTATGATTGGCGCTTCATTATCTGGCGTTACTTTTATCTCTGTTCCTGGTGCTGTTGCGGCTAATCAGTTTGGATATTTACAGGTTGTATTTGGTTATTTGTTTGGTTATTTAATCATCGCTTTTGTTTTGCTTCCACTGTATTACAGATTAAACTTAACATCTATATACACCTACTTAAAAGATCGATTCGGGAAAACGAGTTATAAAACTGGCTCTGTAGCTTTTCTTATTTCCAGAACTGTTGGTGCTGCTTTTAGGTTATTTTTAGTGGCTAAGGTTCTTCAGCTTTTAGTGTTTGATCTTTTTGACATTCCGTTTGTGGTTACAGTGATCATTACCATTGCTTTGATTTGGCTTTACACCTTTAAAGGCGGCATTAAGACAATCATTTTCACAGACACATTACAAACTTTATTTATGCTAATATCTGTGGTTGTAACCATAGTATTTTTGGCTTCAGCTTTAGATTTAAATAGTGTAAAAGACATCGTTGATTATACCAAAGAAAGTGACTTAAGTAAGGTTTTCTTTTTTAATGACAGTAATGACCCTCAATACTTTTGGAAAAGCTTTCTTTCCGGAATATTCATTACCATTACCATGACAGGTCTGGACCAAGATATGATGCAAAAAAACCTAACGTGTAGAAGCCTAAAAGACGCTCAAAAAAATATGCTTTCTTTTAGTGTGGTACTGATATTTGTGAACATTCTATTTCTTGTTCTTGGGTTAATGCTTACAGATTATGCGGCTAAAAACGGAATTACTGCAACCAAAGATGACTTGTTCCCAACTATTGCTATGCTACCAGAAATTGGTATTGTTACCTCTGCATTTTTCTTACTAGGATTGATTGCTGCGGCATATTCTAGTGCAGATTCTGCATTAACATCTTTAACCACGTCTTTTTGCTTTGATATTTTAGATATAGAAAACAAACCTGAAGCTTCTAAAAAAGGCATCCGCAAAAGAACTCACATTGGTTTTAGCATTGTGTTAGTTATAGTTATCATTCTTTTTGATTTAATTTTTAATGATGTCTCTGTAATCTGGAAACTTTTTAAAGCAGCTGGCTATACTTACGGACCATTACTAGGACTGTTTGCCTTTGGACTCTTTACCAAATACAAAATAAAAGACAAGTTGGTTTGGATTATAGCTATCATTGCACCTGTTATTTCCTATGTATTAAACCTTTACTCTAAAGAACTTTTTAATGGCTATGAAATTGGTTTTGAAATTCTAATTATTAACGGAATTCTGATGTTTATCGGAATGCTATTAATCAAAAGAAAAAATTAATACTGGTCTATAGACAGTAATACAAGTGTACAGGCCGCTTCAAACTCAATAGTGTTTTCTTTAAGAATTTCATAAAACTCAGGATTTTCTGTACCTGGATTAAAAATGACACGCTTAGGTTTTAATCCTAATATATAATCGTAGTAGGCTTCTTGATGCTTCGGACTAAGATACAATGTTACAGTATCTACATCTTTATAATCTAACAACTCTGTATCTATTGCTACATCATTGACTTCTCCTTGCTTTAAGCCAAAAGCCACAACTTCATGATTGTTTTGTCTTAATCTATTAATAGCAATATTAGAATAGCGATCTGTTTTTAGAGATGCTCCAAGAACCAATGTTTTTTTACTCATATGTTAAAAGAATGTTAAGTAGTGTTAATTAAAGTAACATGATGCAAAAATAGTCGTCTAGAGATAAAGAAACTTTCAATCAATCAAATTTCAATCAAAAAATGAAGCAGTTCTTATTAATGCTTATTTTGGTTTCAAGCACCATTTTAAGCGCCCAACCCAATTCCAACAAAGACATTAAAAATGGTTCTATCTCTGGTAGAGTACTAGATGCTAGCCTTAACGAGCCATTACCTTATGTAAATATTGTTGTAAAAGATGCCACAAGCAAAGTTCTTACTGGTGGTATTACAGATAATGAAGGAAATTTTACTATCGAGAAAATTCCTGAAGGTAACATACAGGTAGAAATTACATTTATTGGTTACAAAACCATTTTAAAAAACGAAACTATCGGAAAAGGCAACTACAACATTAAGATGGGAGATATTCTCTTAGAGGAATCTTCTGAAGGTCTTGATGAAGTTACCGTTGTTGCAGAAACCTCAACTATTCAACAAAAGGTAGATAGAAAAGTAATTAACATAGGTAAAGACTTGCAAACAGCTGGAGCAACAGCTAGCGAGATAATGAACAATTTACCATCGGTAAGTGTAGACCAGCAAAGTGGAGCTATTAGCTTACGTGGCAACCAAAATGTACGTGTAATGGTAGATGGTAAATTATCTAACATTCCGGCAGACCAGTTATTAAAACAAATACCTTCTACATCTATTAAAAGTATAGAGTTAATTACCAATCCATCTGCAAAATACAATCCAGAAGGTATGAGTGGTATTATAAATATTGTCCTACACAAAAACACTCAAATTGGTTTTAACGGTAATATTAATGTTAGCCTTGCGCATGATATAGAACCAAAATTCAACAGTTCTATTGATGCTAATTATAGAAACGGAAAATTCAATTTATACGGTTCTTATAGTAATGGTTCAATAAAGAATTTTAACCGAGGAAGAATTAATAGAGTTGAACAACAAATATTTCAGAGTTTCAACATTCTTGATGACAACAATCTCACTTATTTAAGTTAGGTTTAGACTTTTATCTAGATGATAAAAACACAATATCTGTATTTACAAATCAAAACTCATTTGATAACAACGTAAATGTAAATACTTACATAGATTATGTTACAGATCCTTCTTTAGATGAATCGCAAGCTATTTATGGAGAAAATGAAAACGATTCTGAGCAATACAACTTTAATTATAAGCACGATTTTGCTGATGGACACAATATTGAATTAGAAGTAGATCATAATATTTTTGGCGATAATGGTAACACAAACAATAGTTTTTTTAGCTCTCAGCGACCAAACTTTACCGAAGATACTGAAACCGACAGAACACGTACTACTATTAACTTAGACTACGTAAACCCACTTTCTGATGCTGCAAAATTAGAACTTGGTTTGCAAGCACGTTTGTTTGAAAATAGTATTTTCTATGAGTCTAATGGTAGAGAGCAAAACGAGTCTGGACAGTACATCCCTACAACCACACTTTTTGACTACTCTAGAGACATCTACTCTGCTTATGCAACATATGGCAAAAAGTTAGAAAAATGGTCTTACCAAGTAGGATTAAGAGCAGAAACTGTAAGCGTAGATTCTGACGCATTTAGAAGAGATTTAGCAGCAAATACAGAGTTAAATATTCCTTTTAAAAATGACTATTTTGAACTGTACCCTTCTGCATTCTTCACATATACTCCATCTGAGAAAAACTCGTATCAGTTAAGCTACAG
Source organism: Winogradskyella sp. (assembly GCA_002722255.1). GTDB lineage: Bacteria > Bacteroidota > Bacteroidia > Flavobacteriales > Flavobacteriaceae > Winogradskyella > Winogradskyella poriferorum. The sequence continues at coordinate 54,814 of PBLD01000015.1, forward strand.
CAGACGTATAGATCGTCCTGGAATTGGGCAAGTAAATCCATTACCACAGTTTAATACAGCTTTAATTTCTCAGTTTGGTAACCAAGAGTTATTACCACAGTTTACAAACTCTATGGAAGTGAACTATACAAGACAATTAAAGAAAGGTAGTGTTACTGCAGGTGTATTTTACAGAATTATAGAAGACGAAATACAGCAAGCTATTTTAATAGACAGAGCAGATACCAACCGTTTAATCCTTACAAACCTTAACTTTGATAACACCTCTTCTTATGGAGTAGAATTATCATCTAACTATCGTCCTACAAAATGGTGGAGTGTTAATGCTAGTTTTGATTTGTTTTCTCAAAAGCAAAAGAGTTTAGCAGAATCGTTTGACACTAATGGAGACATTGTTTTAAATACTGTTGAAGTAGATAATGTTGCCTGGAATCTTAGAGCATTCAACAACTTTAAAGTAAGCAAAAGCTTAAGTTTTTCAGCATTTGGAATGTATAGAGGTAAAAACAAAAACATTCAGTTTGAAATGCAAGACATGCTTATGGTAAACCTTGGTATGCGTTACAGCTTTATGGAAGGCAGAGCTAGCTTTAGCCTTAACTACAATGACATCTTTAACACCATGTATGCAGAGTTTGATGGAGAGCGACCATTCTTACAAAGAGGTCGTTTTGAGTGGGAAAGTCAGCAAATATCTGGTAGATTATCTTACCGTTTTGGTGGTGGCAAATACAGAGCAAAATCTCGTAAGCAAAGAGATAACGATGTAAAACAAGGTGGTGGTATTTTTTAACACCCAAAAGTGTCACAAAGCATAAAAAAAATAGTCTATACAATAGAAAGACTTAAAACATATCTAATAGTTTACATAAATAGTTGATGGTTAGTGTTAATGTTTAACTATTAGATAGAAAACCCTGACAGTTGCAAAACTGGTCAGGGTTTTTGTTAAATGCACGTTAAATATGTTAATCTTTGAAATAAAACCTAGTCCATTACGTCTAAGTAAGTGAGATAAGTTTTAAGTAATAGTTTTTATAAGATTTTTTAAATTTTATAATAGTGTTAGTTAAATTGGTTAATAGCTGAAAAGCCCAGACAACTCTATGTTGTTTGGGCTTTTTTTAGTTGTGGTTCAGAAGGCCTTAAAACTTTTTAGCAAGTCCGGTTTTTTATATTCACCAACTTTAAGAAAGTACTCACCATTGGGCTTTACAATTACAAAACCTCCATTTAGTCCATTGTGCATAAAGAATAGATTTCTAATTATTTCATTTTCATCTTTAAGCCAATGTATTTTCTTTCCATGATAATAATGTAAGTCTTTCACTCTTTTATTTATAATCCAAAAGTGATTACATTCCTCTATTTTATCTAAGCTGGCATCCATATTTCCTTTAAAAATGTCCCAAGGTACCTCAAAGCCTTTCCTATATATTAATGGATCATTATCTATAAAATTGATTACCAATTTTTTACTAAAATCTATATTTTGCTCAGATATACTGTTTAAGTGATTTTTTAGATGCTCGTACTCTGTCTCAGATAAAGTACCTTTTGTATGGCTTTTTACTTTAGTTACAGAACCATCTTCATTTTGTACACTGTACATATAAGGCTCACTCTCAACTACACTTTTTGTAGTAGAGCAAGCAACCATAGTTATTATGGCTAAAAGCTTTAATAAGTTTTTCATAACTCAACTATTTTTATTCCTTTTTTGGCTATTCGATTTTCAGAGTTTATACTCAAAACCTTTTCATATAATTTTAAAGCTTCTTCTATGTTTCCGATTTTATAATTTATAAAAGCCATATTCAATAAAGCAGCTTCCCTATAACTATAACGTGACATTTTTAATAAAAAAATAAAACCATATCTATCAAAAAAATTGTGCTTACTAAAAAACAGATGACTTTTCTCAAAATCTTTTAATGCTGTTTTATAATCCGCTTTAGCTAAATTTATTAATCCCTTAATATGCTTATTAGGAATAACTCTATAAAATATAAGATTTATAATTAGGTAGCAAAAAAGTCCTATTGCCCAATGATAATAATATGGATAAATTGAATATACAATTATAATTAGTGTATTTGCAATTGCAAAATGAAGTATAATTGTTATTGTTTTTTTAATTATCACGTAGGTTGTAGATTAGTTGAATTATTGGTTAATATTGCGAGTACACACCAAACTGAAAATCCGTGAGGATTTTCCGCAATGAACGAAAGGTAGCAAATTGCAATCAATTCCGATTAGGAGTTCAGCCGAAATGAGTCATACACGTTGTTGACTTTAGTATTTTTTATATTCTGTTATTTTATTTCCTGATTCCGAAGCTTTTGCAATAATTTTTTCCAGATTTTTTTTATCGATCAATGCAGTTACATAAGAGTCACTATCAATATAAAGATTGATTAAAGTCAAACCGTTTTTATTCAACGTCTCGTTTATAATTCCGAGTAATGCTCCAGTATCTTTTTCATTCTCGTTTTGAATTTCAGGTAATTTTGGTAACGCATATTTTTTTCGTTCAGCCATTTGGTCAAGTGACCATTTAATGTCATCCATTCTTTGTTTCCAATCAAATTCCCAAATATATTTTCCATCACTCAAGTTATCAATTAGTAAAAACCATTCAGGCTTCTTTTTTATGTCATCACTCAGCCCTCTAAAAGATTGATTTTTAATATTTTCAGTATCGTAATAGTAACTCCCATCTTTAAAAACTGATTCAGGATTTAGTTTGAATTTCTGAAGTTTGTTAGAAAAGGATTCCAATTGCTCACTGTCATTAACCTCAATTATCAATTCAGCTAAACTCTCGAATTGTGATAAGTCCTTTGTAGATTTACAACTGAAACAAAGTAGAATTAAAGTTAAATTCAGAAGGTTTCTCATTCGGATTTGGTTTTTCAATATGTCTAGTCCTGAAATATGGCTACAGGTTAAAAATTGATTTAGGCTGTTAATTTGTATACCATATTAGGTGTTTTATAATCTAAAGATACATGTAATCTAATTTGGTTGTATAGATTAATAGCACTTTTTGTTGCTCTTTTTGCGTGTTGTACGCTATCAAAGGTCTGGTCGAGATAGAATTCGTCTTTCAAGATGCCGTTTACACGTTCCGCAATAGCATTTTCGTAGCAATGATTTTCTTCTGTCATACTAATTTTGATGTTATTTCTTTTAAGTATTTGTGTGTATTTGTTGCTACAATATTGTATCCCTCTATCCGAATGATGTATTAGTCCATTACTATTTTTGGCTTGATATATAGCTTTATTTAAAGCTCTTACACAGCCATTAAGTTCTAGGCTATTACTAATATCATACCCTACTATTTTACGAGAATATAAATCAGTTATTAAAGCTAAATAACAAAATCCTCTTACCGTTCTAATATAAGTAATATCACTTACCCATACTTGGTTAGGTCTATCTATTTTTAGGTCTTTAATACTGTTTTTGTATTTGTAAAACCTATGTAATGAGTTAGTTGTTTTAAAAGAAGGTTTCTTTCTAGTTATAAGCATATTGTGTTTTCTAAGGATGTTGAAAAGCGTGTCTCTGCCTACTTTGAGGTTAGCTTTATCAAAATCGTTTTTCAAAGATATTTTGAGTTTACGTACACCTTCTCTAGGCAAGGATCTACGTTTTTGGTTTACAATTTGAATGACCTGTTGTTCAAGTTTTAAACGTTTATCAGCTCTGTATTTATACTTGTAATAAGCATCACGTTTAATCCCGAAAGGCTTACAAATAGTGGTTAAAGACGCAAATCCTTTAGCTTTGTCTTTAGTTTTACTTACCGCTCTATATTTAACTTTTTTTTTAGTTCGGCAACCGATTTATAACCAAGGTCTTCTGCAGCAACTTCCAGGTATGAATCTTGAATCATCGCATCCAAGTCTTTCTTTAACAACAATTTTTTTAGTTGTTCAATTTCTTTTTGAAGTTCTTTAATACGTGTTATTTCGTCTTTAGTTTTCACTGTTATTCTAGTGTTCATAAGGTCTTTACGGTTGTACTTCTTAATCCATTCATTAATGGTAGTTGGTGCAATACCATACGCCTTACCTAATTGATACTTGTTTAATTTACCCGTTGTAAGTTCGTCTAAAATTTTCAGTTTAAAAGGTTCTGAATACCGTCTGATGACTTTGTCGTTTTTGTACATAATGTTTAAAATTATGTAGCCTTTATTCAGGACGGGTCA
>PBLD01000016.1 GCA_002722255.1 Winogradskyella sp.
AATCTATACAACCAAATTAGATTACATGTATCTTTAGATTATAAAACACCTAATATGGTATACAAATTAACAGCCTAAATCAATTTTTAACCTGTAGCCATATTTCAGGACTAGACATTAGTGAAAAACATGAAGAATTTAAGTATGTATTTTACTTTATCATTTTTTTTAGTATTCAATTGCTCTAAAAGGAATGACAATGCTGAAAAAATTAGAAAAACAGTAGAATATTCAACTGGAATTTTAAATAAAAGAATAAATGAAATTATTTGGGAATTTAATGTCAATAAAGTTAAGGGTGTAGACAAACAAAAGAAAATGAAAAATTTGTATGATGAAACTCTTAAAATTCATAAAATAGCTCGAAAAATGATTTATGATTTGGATGATATAGATTCCTCTGTAGATTTAAAAAAAAGTGCCCTTATTTACTTTGACGAAAGTTTGAATTATATAGATAATTATATTAAACCAATTGCTTTAATGAGTTTTGAAGAACTTCATGAAGCAGATTCTTTACATCTAATGTTTTATGAATCGAATGTAAAAATGGTTGAAGAAACTAAAAAATTTCAGAAGTCAATCGAAGAATTTTGTAATGAATTTGGGCTAGTAAAAGAACTACCTTATTTAAATGAAAAAGATTTTGAAAAACAAAAATTAGAAGCAGAAAAAGCTCTTGGAATTTAAACAATGATAAAACTACGTACAACAACGGCTATAATACATTGCGGTTGAAATTCCTATCGGAATTTCATTGCAATTTACTATCTTTCGGCTATGGCGGAAAGAATCCTGCGGATTTTTCCGCAACGTATCATAGCCAAAAACGTTGTAAGCAATGTAAACAACAAACCAATGGACATTAACAGAATAGGATTAGAATTAACAGACGAACAAACTAAAAAGATGGATAAAAAAGCATCTGAAATAATTAAGTCATTACAAAACTTTAATTACAGAGATGCTAAACTAACATTGGAAAAAGCAACAACTGAATTAGAATATAGAGCAAAGGCAATATTTGACAAAACAGTTGTAGAAAATACAGAAGATATTACTTTAAATTTCTAATATCTTTTTGCAGTTCTAATAGTATGATTTTAAGGCTATCTATTTTAGCCGAATTAATAAAAGATAAAAAAGCAGAAAATTCCTCATCGGGATTTTTATTAAAAAGCCTTTTAAATTCATTCTTTAGCTGTTGTATTTCAAAATCGTTCATAAATAAAATTTTTGACTAAATTTAGGAAAATAAAAACCAATTAGAAAAAAGAGCCAAGGAACTAACTTGACTCTTAATCGGAAAACTATGATTAACAACAATCACAGAAATGACAATCCACTTCTTTCCACATTGGAAACGCTTTGGCTGATTTCGGATAAATCTTTGACAACTTATCCTTTGCCCATTTCCACCTACGAAAGAATAGTTCGTGACACTTGCCATTTTTTATTTCGAACGTACTCATTACTTTCTAATTGGTTTTTCCCTTTTCTTGGAAAATAAAAAGACGAGCATAGTCCGAGAACATAAATATATAAAATAAAACACAGCTTACAACAACGCCTATAAAACATAAGGGTCGAATTGCTCACCCTAACCAAGAGCAAACAATAAATTAATTACACAACCGAAAGACTATTCCCCGTAATCCCTTACGTTACATAGCCAAATACGTTGGCAGTAAGCTGAAAAAATGAATTCTATGAAAAAACTATTGACAATAATCTTGATTTTTCTTTTTCAATTTTTAATTGCACAAACGAATTCCGCAACCGTGATTTACAAAATAAATTTAAACAAAGATTCGATACATAATGTTTCAAATAAATTTGTAAAGGAAATGATGGAACAAAGTGATTCGGTTTATGCTACGCTGAAATTTAATTCGAAAGAATCTAATTACTACTTGGATTTTGACATTTCAAAAATGTATGGAAAACCAAATCTGACAAGAATATTTGGCGGTAGTAACAACCTTATTTATTACAATCAAGAAAGCAAAGAATACTTGTGTGAAACACTTTTTGTACTTGACTATCCTGTGATTATTTCAAAAGAACCAATTGAATGGGAAATTTCAAATGAAGAAACCAAATTAATTAATGGTTATTTGTGTAAAAAAGCAATCCGAAAAAGGTCTGAAATTAACGATGCTGGATTAGCAAAAAAAGCTGAATTGACTGCTTGGTTTTGTCCTGAAATACCTTTCAATTTCGGACCTGAAAGATTTCACGGTTTGCCTGGATTGGTTTTGGAATGTAAAAGTAATATTGTAAAATTTGAATTAGAAAAAATAACTTGGCACAAAGAGGAATTGGAAATTAATAAACCAAATAGTGGTGAAATAATTAGCGAAGAGGAATTTAAAAATAGAGCTGGAAGATTTTAACTAAAAAAGCCTACTGCCAACAATGTATTATATTAATTAATACAAATTACCCTTATAAATAAAGGGTTTTAAAAGATTGATTTAAAAAGGGTACAACATAGGTATAACATTTCAACCTATAAATAGAAGTGATCTAAAAGCATAAAAAAACCGCTTCTAAATTAATAGAAACGGTTTTCAATATGTATTTAAACTTAAAGTTATTAAGCAGCCGTACCAGAGCCTAAATACACACTATTTGATACTTGACTACCATCAGCAGAAACAAATGCCATAAATAGCTCTACTGTGTCTCCTGCATAGGTGTTTGGAATTGTTACCGATTGAGAACCTGCTGTTCTGTCTGCACCATCTAAAATATAAACAGATTCTTTTTTACTTGGATTGTAAACTAATAACATCGCTTTATCCGTTGCATTTGCGTTACCCTCTGCCGAGTTATCACCCCAACCAAAATCCACTTGTCCTGGTGTTGTTAAGTCAGTAGTACCATTTAATACTCCAGATAAAGAACCTCTACTTAATAAGGCTAAAGAATAATCAACTGTAAAGTTAGGTGCTATACCACCTACAGCGTTATTTAACACATAAGACATTGCAGCATTAAATTCAGTCTTTTTAATTGCAAATGACTTGTAACCAACTTTTAAAAACTCTTTGTTTGGCTGTAAATATTCCAATGTAACCGTAAATTTATTACGTTGGTTTACTTGCCCCTCTGTTCGAGGATTTGCCACACTTGATGGCTTAATTCTGATGTAGTCAATACCTTTCCAACTACCACCAATAACGTTACCAACTTTACCTGATAACCCTCCTAAAATTCCTTGAGAAATCTTCCCCATAACTATAAATATTTAAAATTAATACACGTTCGGATTTGGTACGGACTATATATAGCTTTAAAACCTTTATATCACTATTAATATAACGAAAATAATGCCATTTTGTTACTGTTTTAGGCTTGTCTGATGCCTTTGCATTAAGCTTCTTTACTTTGCATTAGTTTGAAACAATTACGGATATATGCAACCTTTAAAACTGCCATTTTATCAATGACATTTTGTAGCTCTTTTTCCTTTTTATTGATAACCTCAACCGCTTTGATGTGTTTTTGCATCTGTTCGCTGACATTATGAGAGGATTTGACGCCTTTTTTAAGCGTGTTTCTGCAATCATCTAAGGAAATAAATGGAATAACGCTACCTTTTAAATAATAAGCGTAAAAACCGCCAATTTGCAACATCATAGATAAGTGAAAAAGCGTGTTTTTATCTCTTTCGGTTTTTGTAATTACTACAAAACAGTTAGGACAAGGATTTGAGAGCGGTTTTCCGCTGTTAAGTCCTTTGTTTAGAATAAAAAAATGAGGTTGCGAGTAGGTTCTTCCGATTTGGTGGGTTTTCATTTCAAAATAAGACATAGCTATCCAATTAAAAGTTCGCTACGCTCACACATATTTTTTTTTGAAAATGAAAAAGAAAAAAATTAAAAAAAGAAAGCCTTCCGCTTTGTGGCGTGGGAAAGGCTGTCAAGCTTTTTTTAAAAAAGTTTTTGAAGAATTTTATTGAAAATGAAAGTGGTCTAGTTTAAAACAAAAGTTGCTTTAAAGTTGTAATAAAAAGTTTTTTAAAAAACCGTAGGCTTGAGCTTTATAGCCTTATAGCGTTGGCTGTAGGTAGCCACATATATTTGCTATCTTTTATTAATTTAATACTTATAAAACCTGATAGTTTTTATTAAATTATTATCTTTTAAATGTAAAATGTAATGCCCTTTAGATAGATTAGAAACATCAACACGATTATTGTTTGTAGTGTTATGGATTAGTTGTTTGCCAATAATATCAAAAATAGAATATTCAAAATGATGTGATATATCAGAGGTAATATATAGATACTCATTTGTTAAAGTAGGGTAAACGGATATTGCATCTAATTGTGAAACCTGTGCTACTGACAATGTACTCCAGGTGTCTTCTGCTACAGGGCCGCCCCAAATTAATGTTGCTATGTAAGGATTGTCAATAAAAGGATTTCTATTGCCTTGAATAGAAAATATATGTTCATTTCTAAGTATTTCATAATCACTTACAGGGTCTTCTGCATTCCATTGAAGAAATATGTCTGGCATATCTGTATGATAAGTATTTGAACTATTGCCAACTTGATTTGCCCAAGTATTTGCAGGATATAGTATTTCCATATACATAAGTATACGAGCAATATCGCCTTTCCATTCATCTCCTGGATACCAATTGCCTGAGCTTGTTATATGTGCATTACCAGTACCATCTTCAAAAATTCTATTGCTTCTAGAACTATTCATTTGACTATCGCAAGCTCTAATATTATGTACATCTGTTCCTATACCAGGATAATCTGCATCATAAGTACCTAATGATTGTGGGTAAACATGCTCTCTATTCCATAAGCCAATACAACTAGAGGTATGACAACTTAAATTAACATTTCTTGTTCTATCATTTTCTGATAAGCCATCTGCATCATCATAACCATATACTAATAACACATTTTGGTTAGTTGTATCGTTAGGGTCTAAATCTGAAATTTTTACCACATCCCAAACATCTGTTGAACTAGAAGATGTGTAATAGACATAATTAGTTAAAGTATTAGATAATAAGGTGTTAATATCTACACGTAAAGAGTTTGAATCTTGTGTGAAATCAATAGAATCATAATAGGTGGGTATTTGTGAATAAGTAAAACTGGTCACAAAAACACATAACCACAAAATTTTTTTTTGAACTGTTTTTATCATACCGTAAATATAACTTTTCTGGGGAATTAACACTTAAAAAAATAGGTTTTATTATTGTATTGAGCGTTGGGTGAAGCATTTATATGGGTAGCGTTTTAAATAGTTGTTTGATAAAACAGCATTTAAACAAGCTACTTATACAGGACTTTTAGCCGATAGCTTTTTGGTTTTTTGAGGTACGAGAAAAAGCAATATGCTATGGCGTACTACTGAATTTAATAAAACCTATTTTTTTATAACCGCTGACTTGGGTGGTGGGGAAAGGTGGACTTTAATATTTGTTAGTGAAATGAAACAAACAAAGACTTGAGGTAAGGAATACTTGGATACTTCGGCTACGCTCTGCACAGGCTTAACGATGGTTTTGTGCAGTTGAATGAGATAACGAATATTATTATCAATTAACGCAATCCTTTAATTGTTCGACTGTTTAATGCTTGTTCAAAATGTGGTTAGAAGTTCGGATGTGAGCGGTGGATGAGCGGATATTTTACATAATACCAGTTATAGCTACAAAATGCATTAACACTGCGATAGCAAACCTTTGAAAAGTGCCGTTTGCTACTATAACTTCTATTATGTAACTTAGCTTTGGGTTGGTTTTGTGGCGGAATAGTTGTTTTGAGGGTTAGCAATAGCTCTTTGCTTTTTTATTGTACCAATTTATCAAAATAGATACTTTTAAATAAAACAAGCAATGTGCTATTATAGCATTGGCTAAAACTATTGTGACATAAAACCAACTATGTGGTGGCGCGCGGAACAACACAAAAGACAGAGGATTTTGAGGTACGAAAAAACTGGGTTTTGGGTTGTGGGGACTTATGATGACAACCAATTTGATATGTTTATAATTAATGCTTCTTTAGACATAGATTGCACCTCCCTAAAAAACTTAATTTTAATACCATTATATTTTTCGCCTACTTTATCACCATTTAAGTATTGTCTAATAGTATCGTTGTCTACAAACCAATATTGTTCACTGTCTTCGTGACCTAATATCCAACGCATATTATTTTCAAAATAGGTGGTTTTGTCTTTTAAGACTTCTGGCTGAAAACCTGCACCTTTGCCTTGACCAAAACCTAACCTACCGTGACTTTTTTTATGGTATTTAATTTCAATAAAAAATAGTTTTGGGTCTTTACCATTTTTAGCAATTAAAACATCTACCGCTTTTTTAAAATTGAACAGTTTAAACGCTTCTTTATCCGTTATAATTTCCGTTAAAATATCTTGACGGATATGATTTTCAAACTTTGTTTCATTATTAATTAATTGCATAGATTCTAATTAGTAAAAGCATCCACAATAATGTCATTGAGCAGTCTATTATTACCTTTAGTTCGTAATAATGAAATAAGATTTTGTTGAACAGAAATACCTTCTCTTTGACAATTGGATTCGTATAAATCTTTTATATCAGTTTTTTGAACAGCTGCTAGATTAATTGGAATATCGGCTCCTTTAGTACCTGAAACAATTTCATAACAAATACATTCTTTATTTATTGGTGTTATTGATAATTTATATGTCCCATCATTATTGCGATAAACAAATAAATCTTCTTCTAATTGTATTACATATTCATTTAAAGTAGTAGCGTTAACATTATAAGAAAGAATTAACTTTCCCTCACGAGCTTCAACTTTTCTGATATTGGACATATGATTTTTTATTTCAGTTTTTAATGATTTAGCTAATTCAATAATTTTATCTATCTCCACTTTATAAACCTCACTTGATAAGTCTTTATGAGACAAAGGATTGAGCATAACAGGTACAAATTCGTTCACTTTGTTTAGTAAAATTGTATCAAGACCTAAAGTATCATAAAATTTTATTGAAGCGTTTATAAAGTCATTAAGCTTAATTTTAGTAGTACCATCTGGATTTTTAAGAATCTCTTTTGGTAAATAGTTAGTTAAAATATCTTCTATTTCTTTTCTTAAATAATTGGCTGAAGCAGGATAATCTGGCGGAAAATTATTTTGATGAAATATAGCCTGTGATAAAAAAGTATTTGATGTATAAATGTTTGTTGTTGGTAAATCTACTGTTGTACCATCTGATTTTGAGACTTTTCTATTTTGCATATAAGCCTCACTAAAAACCCAGTCATCTTTATCATATTGATATTCTATTCTTCTTTTGATTAGATTAAAAAATGATCTCTCGTGTGTAAATAAATAGATTTTATATTTTGGTGCAAATTCCCTTAAAATAATATCTAACACTTTATCACGATTACTCATATCTAAACTTATCAATAAGTCATCTAAAGCTAAAAATTGACCTGGAAAAGGTGGTCTTATAGAATCATCTAACAAACTAAAACGAACAGATAAAGCTATTTGTGTTAATTTTGCTTCGTTAAAATAAGTTTGTGGTCTATGTACTGCAATCCAATTATTATTACTGTCTTTATGCCAAACTTTTAATTTTATAATAGGATTATTTAAATCAATATAACGTTTGGAAGGTATTTGATAGTCACGATTATTATATTTATGTTTTTGTACAATATCTCCAAATGCCAACTCATTAGAATATTCTAAAGCAATTCGTAACTCTATATCACCATTTTCTTTAAAATGGGTGTTATAAAAATCATTGACCAACCTATTAATTTCGGCAATCCAATCATTAATATTTTGGTTTAAAAGAGTTATTCTTGCTTCATAATTTTGTCTTTCACTACTGCGTCTTGTTCTAATACTAAAATTGCTTCCACTAAAACCATAGAACGGTTTTGTGGACTCTATTTCTTTCAATATTTGACCAAGTGTTTCGTTGCCACTGCCTAAATTGGTTAAAAGAAAAGGAAAAATATCTCTTACAAATACTTCCCATAAATTAATTTCTTTTGAGTTTCTAAAATTGTAAAAATTTATCAATAACCTATGAGCAATGAAATCACTATATCTATTAAAATTATTTAGAATTTCACTATCTAAAGAGCGAAGAATATTTAAGCCCGAACTATCAATAACCATCGAGGTCTTATCTTGTAAAGCAACTTCAACAAATGCATTGTTGCCAATTGTTTGTGGATCTGTTATTTGACCTTCTCTATCTATAGCAAATGAACTATGCTCTTTAAGAAAATGGTGATTAATTAGATGTTCGTTATTGTTTGGTGTAAAATATTTACCTATTTGAGAGTTTGTTTTGGTAGCAGATTGCAGCAAAGTATATAAAGCCCAATAAATTGAACTTTTGCCACTCCCATTTTCACCGTATAACAACAAGTGCTTACCGTTGAGGGCTATAGTACTCTCATCATAAAAAGACTTGAAATTACTTAAAGCTATTTCTTTAATTGGACTACTCATATTAGCTTTGAAGTATTGGTTTTAAAATATCTGGGCTTTTAGCAACAAATAGACGCATACGCTGTTGTACTTCACTATTTTTTAGACTTTTATAAAACTCCAAAATCTTTTGATTTTTGGTTTGTTCCTCTAATTCATTAAAGTCTTTATTGCCAAATATTTTAACTATTTCTTGCTGTACCAATGCTATAATATTTATGCCTTTTTCAAGCATATGTTCTTTAAAGTATAATTCAAATACACATCCATCAATAACCTCTTCAAAAAAATGTGCTATGTGTACATTTCTAACTGTTTCACTTATTGGCGATGTTAACTTATCTTTAGTGTAATTGATTATATTAACAAGTTTTGTAATTAACTCACTTCTCTCATCCTTAATTTGTGGTATAGGTAATTGCTCAACAAACAATTTACTCCATTGATTTGTTCCTTGACCAGTGGAAGATGATACTTTATCTAAATACCATTCCATAGTTTTTGAATTAAGCAGAGCCAATAAATACCTATTACAATCACTTGTCATTATATAAGCAGGTGCAGTAACGTGCATTTTATAATTGTCTAAAGCAAATGCAGGCTTATCCGAAATTGCCAACCAAACAATTTTTTCCTTATTAAACTCTTCAACATAAGCACAATTTCTCAAATTATATGGTGTAATGCCTTTATCTGTTCTTTTTTGAATTTGTTCCCAATAATGATCTAAATGTTCTTTAATTATCGGATATTCATCAATATTTATATTAGATATTTTTTCATTTTTTGAGGTATAACCGTTATGGCTAAATATTACATAATTATTAGTAAAATCATATCCGTATTTTTTTATTTCACGACCTCTTAAAAGTGGTTTAATTATTTCTTCCGCTTTTGGTTCTTTTGCTATAATCTCATTTCTCTTCTTTTCATCTATAAAAAACGCATCATTAAAACCAGTAAGAAAACCTCGGTAGAATTGAATATCCCAGTCTTTTAGAGGTTTACCTATATTTTCTATACGTTGCTTTATTTTAGCACTACCTAAATCTAAAATTACCCATCCATCTTTAGGCAATTCTGTAAGGGTAATATGATTATTCTTTTCGTAATCTGAAATATCAGTACCTTTTTTGTAATCACCTTTTATAGCTGTAGCTCTTAATATATTATCCCACTTTTCTTTTTTTGATAAAAGTATATTTACTTCTACTGTAGCAGAAGGGAAAATTTGAGTGTCTTCAAAATTTAGTAAACTAATAATATTGGTTTCTTCTGCAAAGTACTCACGTAATCCTTCACCAAATTTTGTACGCATCCAAGTATTAGAAGTTATATAAGAAAGTATTCCCTTATTTTTTAGTACCGTATTTCCTTTTTCGTAAAATAAAGTATAAATATCACCTGTTCTTCTAAAAGTCTTGTAGTTTTCATTTTGAAGTTTAGTCGCTTCATCCCCCATTTTTTGTAATTGAACATAAGGTGGATTTCCAATTACAATATCAAAACCACCATCTTCAAAAACATCTTTAAAAAATAAATGCCATAAAAAATAAGGGCGTGCAGATTTCTCTTCAAACTCTACTAATTTTTTACGTGCATTTCCTTTACTGTTTAAAGTATCTTGTATTTGCTCAATTTCTTTAAGAATTGGTTGCGTTTTCTGTTTTAATTCTGTTTTACGCTTTAACGATTGTTTTGCACCTGCAAGTTCAATGAGTTTTTGGTTTTCAAACCCTTCTAAACATTTATCTATATAATCAATTACCTTCTTATCTATGGCTTTATGAATAGCCTGTTTTTTTCTGTAGTTTTTAGGATTAAAATAATCATCCATTAATTTTTTAATATCATCACCTATACCATAATCTTCTTCTGGCTCTTCAAAAAGTGAGATGTTTCTATCTGTTGGTGCATTAAATAAATTTGTATTGTTTAAAGGTATTCCTTCAAAGCTCTCCAATAAACTATTGCCTTGCATTATTTTATAATCCAAGTTTGGTAAAGGTTTTGGTTTTTCTTCATCTACCACCAACGATAACCAAAAACGTAAACGTGCAATATCTACAGCATCTTCTTCTAAATCTACCCCATATATAGAGTTTTGAATAATGTTCTGTTTAATATCAGCAGGATACCAATCGCTTTGAGGTCTATCTAAAGCAAAATGTATAAAGGCTTTTAAGCTAAAGATTTCTTGTAACAAGCCCATAGGGAATGCACCAGATCCAATTGCAGGGTCGCAAATCTTAACCTTGTCAATTAAACCTTCAATAAACTTTAGGTCTTCATTAGAGACACCATCCATTACTTGATTTTTAATCAAGTTCTCAATTTGTACTTTACTTAAACTGTTTAAGTGTGTATTAAGGTATTCTATCAAACTTTCTTGTGTCATATAATGCACAATCTCTTTTGGTGTATAGAATGTTCCTTTATCGTTATTATCCTCCAGTAAGTTTTCAAAGATATTACCTAACATTTCAGGGTCAACTGCTACTGTGTGGTCTTCAGGACTGTTTTCATAAATAGTAAAGTTATATCCGTTAAAAAAGGTAAATAACTCTTCAAATAAAAAGCCAGGGAATTTTAATGTTTTATGAGCTTTTGGCTCTTGGTGTTCTTCAAATAAGCCACCATTTAAAAATGGGATGGCTAATTGATTGTTGTTTGGTTTTAAAAAGTCACTTTCTTTTAAATTTCTATTAATGAAATATTGTTCAGGTAAATCAAACCCATCATTTTTCCTGTCTGGTGTATTTAATGCTTTAAAGAATAATTTGCTTAACCAATTGGTGTAAAACTGTTCTTTATCTGCTTCAAAAAGATTAAATAGAAAATTGGTGTCGCCACCTTCATACTTAATTGGCTTCCCTTCTTTGTCAAATTCAACATCAGTTGCACCCAACCAATGTTTTTTTTGTAGAAAATATAGAAATACAATACGACCTAACAAACGTTTTACAAAGTTACGGATGTCTTTTTCTACATCTTCGGTGTTTTCAGCTTCAAAAACTTCTCTACATTGGTCATTAGAAGATAAATGACTTACAAAGTCTAAATAGAAGTTTTTATATTCTTTAAAGAAATTATTAGAAACAGGTTCTACGTTAAAGGCTTCAAAGAAATCTTCTAATCTAAAACGTGATTGCTCTAAATTATATAAGCGTTCTAATGCGGTACGATGTTCTTCTGGTGTTCCAAAAATGTAGGTGTATTTTTTTGGATTGGTTTCTACATCTTCCACCTCATCAAAAAACTCACTACCACCAAACTTGCTTATAAAAGAAAAACGCCATTCTGTTTTATCTTCATCAGCATAATGATAGGTTGCTATAGCACCTTTACCTGCATCTTTTAAAATGTATTCTTTTATTAATTGGTTAACACCTACTTTGTTATACTCAATTTTGATGTTATCCTGTAATTCAATTTCAAAAATAGGAAGCGTAATACCATCAGTGGTTTCAAGTGTTCCTAACTCAAAAAGATGTTTAACAATATTGGTTGCTTTTTGTGTAGTTAACACAATTTCTTTAGGCTCTAAACGAGGTTTTAACAGGTTTTTGTTGCCTGAAAGAAATGTGAGCACGTTACGCCATTCACCACGATTGTAATTGCTTTGTAGTATATCTTTTAATTTATCTCTTTTCATTTTATGCAAAAGTCTCTGTTAAGACTATTTTAGGGTCTTCAAATTGTCTGGTGTTTTCTTTTTCTTCTTCCCAACGTAAGGCATCCATTCTTGCAATTTGCTTAATAGGATACTTGTTCATAATGGTATTTAATTCTGCTATGGTTTTAGCTAAAGTCATTTTACGCTTTTTCTGTTTTTGCCTTCTTGCCAATGCAGATATATCATTTCTAAATTTTCTAAATACACCCATATAAATAATTTTTAGAGAGGTGTTTAGTAAATCTTCAAATTCATCTGATACTTCGTTAGGGAAGGATTTTTTTAAATCTATAATCGCTTTAAGGAACATTACCGAATTACGTTCTTGAACCGATAGATTTGAGGTGTCATATTCCTCTACACTAAACATTGAGTTATAAACTGTTTTGAAGTGCTTCACAGCAATATTAACAGCGTCAAAATGATTATCTACTAACTTCACAGATTTCTCTTTTTTAAGTGCTTCAAAGAGTTTTACAGCTTGTATAAACGTGATTTCGACACATTGTTTTTCATTACTGATATAAAAACTCTCTTTCATTTTGTTACGCAGGTAACACAATGAAGCATCTTCTAAAGTTTGGCCAATAACATCTTGCGCTATTTCTGCTTTAATTTTAGCTATTCTACCAACTCTACTTTTTATAGGTAGTTCCTTTAGTCGTTTATATTCTCTTGTATTATCTAAATAGAGTTCTCTAACTATTTCAAGATACTGTAGGCGTTCATCTATTTCTTCTTTAGGTTGTAAATCACCTAATGTGTTATTGATGATTTCCTCTTGTTCAGAGTATATTTTACTGTCTTCACCAAAAGCAGAATGGAAACCTTGTAATTTTTTCAAGGCTTTTTCATTAAGCTTGATTAACGCGTCTGATTGCGCTGTAGGATAAAAATTGTAAATCAGTATTTCTTTGGCTTTTGTACCAATACGGTTAACACGCCCTATACGCTGCATTAAACGTGTTGCATTCCAAGGAATATCGTAATTAAGAATTACGTTACTACGATGCAAGTTGATACCTTCCGCCAGAACCTCTGTGGAAATAATTATATTGTATTCGTTTTCCTGTTTACCTGGGTAATTAGCATCAAAGTTTTTACGGATAGTATTAAAACGCTTTTTGACATTTGATGCACTAATAGCCATTATATCTTTACGACCAATTTTCTCTAATTCGTCTGCTAAATATTTTACGGTCTCTTTAGATTCTGAAAATATGACTAATTTTTTTTCAAGATTATCTTTATCAAAGAATACTTTATTTAAGTCACTAATGAACTTAACGATTTTAGGGTCTTCGTGAACAGCTTCCCACTTTGTAAATAGGTCATCAATAATTTCTTGGTCTCGCTTTAAGCCTTCTAATAATTCAGGTGAAAAATCTTCAGCTTTATAAATGGCATTATTAGGTGATTGCTCATTAAGTTCGTTTATTTTGTCTTCAATTTCATCTTCTTTACCTTCATCATAAAATTTATTGAGGTCTAAATCTGGTGCAACAAAAATCTTGTCATTTTCAAACATTTCAATCATTCGCTGATTGGAAGCTTGAAACCTTTTTAATGATTTTTTAAAGGCAAAGAAACTACTCTCCAAACGTTTTACCATTTGGGTTTTCATAATCATTGCTAATTGCCTTGAGATAAGCGTAGCGTTATCGTAAATATCTAAATACTCTTCATTAATAAACTCTATAGCACGGTAACGATAATAACCAACTCCATCAATTAGATTGAATACTGTTTCATAAAAAAGACTATTTAGATTTTCATTAAAAGTATATTCTACTTTTTGAGGTGCTCTAATATCAGGAAAAGACATTCCTTGTGCATCTACGTCTTCTTTATATCGCTTGATATTTTGAATATCTGCTCTTGTTCTACGAATTACTAATTCTGTAAAAATCTTATCTCTAATAGGTAGATAAATGTCTTTTACTTTTTGAACTAATTCTTTATGGTCTTTTACTTTATATAGTTGTTTGTAGGCTTCAATCTTTTTTGAAAAAAAGGTTTGAAGATTTGGTACACCTTCAATAGTTGATTTTCTAGAGTCTTGAAATAAATATACTTGATTTGCTATATCATCAGGCTTATTATTAAGTGGTGTTGCCGATATAAGCATTACCTTTTTCTTTCTGTTTATATCGTTACCGACCGAAATACGAGGTGTTTTACAAATTAACTCTAACAACCCATACATATTTGAAGTTCCAGATCTAAACTTATGCGATTCATCGACTACAATTAAATCGTATTCTTCAGGATTATGATAGTTGATATTATCACCATCTATGATTTTATGTAAACTACCATTGGTTATAAATTGTACATAATTAGTAATTCCAAAATCTTTAATCGTGTTTTTCCAGTTAGCTTCTAATGCATTTGGATATACCACTAATACTTTTGTATTATATCCGTTTTTATCTATATATCTTTTGATAATTCTTGAAGCCACAACTGTTTTACCCAAACCAACTACATCAGCAAGTATAAAACCGTTATGCTTCATTAATTTATCGAAACCTTCTACAACAGCATCAGATTGATATTGTAAGTTGGTGTAACCATCTGGTAAATCTCTACTTGAAATTTTATCTCTAATAACCGCATCCCCAAAATACTCTATCAGCATTTTTATATAGAGTTCGTAAGGTGTTATATCCTCATTTAAATAAGTTTTCTTTTTTAAGCCTTTTATGTCAACAGGTAATAATTCTGTAGATTCTTCCCAAAGCTCTTCAAACTCTTTTGTAGCAAATACGACATCTTCGTAATCTTTAAGTAATACATTAAACTCGTAGTTAGATGATGCGTTTGAACCTAATCCTGCATCCGTTAAATTGGATGAACCTGTAATAACACTACCATTGGTGTGTTCATTAAAAGGTTTTGGTCTAAAAATGTAAACTTTTGCGTGTAGATTTCTTTTACCGTGCGCTTTTATAGTTACCTTTTTTGTAATAATATCTTCAATAAATTGAATGATACCATTTTCAACGTCTTCACTATATTCAGCTTTAGATATATCTTCTGAAACAAAGTTTATATATTCTTCTTTTGTATGCGTCGTGTTTTCTAAATAAAGTTGCCCTTTTTTTTGAGCTTCGTTTATTAAGTCATCTACGTTGATTCCTACTAATATTCTAATTTCAGGCACATTGTCAAGTAGAGGTCTAATTTTAAAATATCCTGATGCTCTAAAATACCCTACGAGTGCGTCGAAACTATGTATTGATTGGTTTTCAAATACACCCTTAAATTTATTTATTAAGTTGTTATTATTTTTATTAGTAAAAAACTTTGTTGACATTCAATAGTTGGTATTATGAAACCCTAAAAATATAAATATTTCAAACAACTAAAACTATAAAACCTTGCAAAGTTTGCAAACTCTGCAAACCTTACAAACTCATTATTTTTTGATAATAACCCGCTTTAGGTTTTAGTAGGTAACCAGCTTGTTCTAGTTTTGCTAAATAATTATCTACCGTACGCTCTTTAATTTTTAATTTATCACCAATAGTTACTGCTTGTTTTCTGCTAAACTCTTGCGGTAATTCTTTTAAAAAATTAGCTTTTGGTGAGGTAGGTTTAAACTGCATATTTGTTGTGTTATTTGGTAAGTTTTTGAATACTAAAATACTGTGTTGTAAATAGACATCGGCTAATTTTAGTGCATTTTCAAAATCTTGGTCGGTACATTCTAAATCGGTGTCTTTTAATTGGTATTCGTATTTTCTTATGGCTGTAAATATCATACAAAACCGATATACCATTAGCCCTAAACGCTTTACTACACTTGTAGCATCTTTACTTACTAGGTTGTAGATTCTAAATAAATACTCATCAAACAACGGATTAAACTTTTGCCATTGTGCATCTGACAAATGAATATTAGTCACCGTATTATCTAAATATCTTACCATACGATAGACTTCATCTGAAAGATGTTTAAAATGTTCGGTTAAATTAACTGGATTGGATTTTGGGGATGGGTCTAACCACTCTGGATTGGATGCAAACACATAGAACATAAATCTACTAAACAAACCATCTTCTGCCGATTGTATGATGTTTAATATTTGATTAGGTGTACCAGAAAGCACCACCGACAATCTTGGGTTGTCGATTTCGAAATACTCGTTATTAGTTTTTCTTGAAATGGATATTTTTTCGTGATGGTAAGCCTTTCGTAATAAGTCTGAGTATGAACCCCAATCGTTTTTAAAGGTTTGCCCTAAAGTATCTGCTTCGGTTTCGCATATGATACCAAACCCCTCGTTATCTTCGATATGTTTTATCATTTTCGCATTACTTGTATTTGCAGGAATGTAAACCACTTGAAAAGGTGGTTGTGTTGGCTCCTCTGGTGCTTCTTCTCCTTTTTTAAGATACTTTTTAGCTTGCTTTTGCGCTTCTAATTCTTTTTTATAATCTGCTTCTTCATCTTTAGAATTTTGAATTACTGCTTGATGATATTTATCGGCTAACATTTTGGCGTATGTTAACGCTCCTTTTCCAGAAGCTGCTGGTGCTAACAAAAATGAAAATAAAGTGGGATAGACTTCTTTACCACCGTACAAGCCTAAAACATTAGGTAAGCAACCTGATAGAATACTTAATGCTCCTGTAAGAAATACATCTTTTTCGCGTTGGGTTTTTAGTACTTCAATCCCTTTTTGAAATATTATAGGTAATGAATTATATACGTCTTCTGGAACAGTTGGCGTAGTTGTTAAAAGTGATAAACTTTCTAAGTTTTGGTTGTCTTGATTTTGTACTTCTTCTGAAACTGTAGCGTTTGCAAATTTTGCAAACTTTGCAAAGTCTGCATTATTGCTTTTATAAGCACTTCTAACCGTTGTTTTTATTTCTTTTTCTGATAAATCGAAATTTGCAATACAGTATTGGTAAACATCTTCTTCTATAACTCCAAATCTACAAGCGTTTGCTGAAAATAGATATATGTAGTTATTTCTGTTTCCTTCGTGATACTCGACTTTTTGATTGGTAAACGCTTCGCATTTATTTAGTATTTCTACAATAGATAATTGTTGATGATTATTAGTATTAGCATCACTTTCTGTTATTGTTTGTTTTTCTTCTTCTTGGATTTCAAAAATTGTTGCTTCTGTATTGATATAGCAATTTTCGTCGTAAGACATAAAACACAATCTTGCATAGTCGCTTCCAGAAGTATCTACTACCGTATTTAATGCTTGTTCGTAATAATCTACTACTTGATTGTAAACCGTTTTATGTTGCTCTACATTTGAATTTACACGTACTATAAACTTCACCCCTTTACCTCTTGTGCTAATAAAACAGGCATAGGTATATGGTGCTACATTTATAACAGGAATGATACGATTAAGTTCTGATTCTGATAGTTTATCAATGTCAAGAATTATAAATTGTGTGTAAACTTCAAGGTTTTCACTACTTCTATAATTATCGAATACTCCAGATGCAGTAAATCCTAATAATTGTTTTTTTAGGGTTTCGGTTTCTTCTTCTTTACCCTCAGACATTAAGTGTCTTATTTTGTCGATTTCTGTTTTATAAGTGCCTGTTTTAATATTATTAAGCACTTCTACTAAAGGTTTGTCTGAAACCTTATATACAAAGTCTCTAAAGACTGATACAGCTGCTGTCATCTTTCTATAAGGTTTTAGGTTAATAATTGTTTCTTTTGGTAGTGAATGCTTTACGGTAGTTATTGTCTAATAACTTTTGCACGTCACTCATACGATAATAGATTTTAGAACCTATTTGTGAAAAAGAAATAACGCCTTCATCCCTCCAGGTTTGCGCTGTTCTTTTGCTAATATTCATTAGCTGAAGAAATTCTTGATTGTCTAGAAAAGTATCTTGAGGATTTTTCTGTTTCTCTTCTAGTTTTTTGTTTAGCTCGTCTAAACGGTTTACTAAGTCTGTGTACTGTTGCGTACTTAAAATAATTGCTTCCATTTGGTATGCATTTTAAAATTTATAATACCGCAAGAAGTCATTATTGATAGGGTGCTAAAAGCACCCCCTTATAAAACCCTTATAATGAATAAAATTTAGTGCAAAGGGTTCCTTTTTATATAATCTAAAGCATCATTTAAATAATCTTCTGATATATTTGAAGCATCTAATTCTGATTTTAATTCGAGATTTATTTTTTCGGCTATTACATTACAAAGTGTTGCTAAGCCTATGTTAGGTATAATTCTTTTTTGTTTTAATGCCTCTACTACTCCACGAAGAGCACCTTTTTTTCTAGGTGTTAAAACAGATTTACCTTCTACAGTTATACTTAAATCATTTAATATTTGCAATACATATTCTTGAACTGCTTTATCCTTAATGATGGTATAAAAATCTTGTTTAACATCTTCCTTTTTTACAGGTAAAGCTTTAATATCATCTTTTATTTCATTGATAAAACTCTTTTCATTGTTTAACCAAGCTTTTATTGTTTTTATATATTCTTTCTCGTTTTTAGTAGGTTTTTCTAATAATGTTTTTTGATTTAGTGAGTGCGCTTTCTTTTTTAAATCAAAAGCATATTTTTTACTATCTGTGATGTATTCATTTTCTAATAATTGCGTTGTATCAATACTTAGTAAAATGTGGTTTGTTATGTTAGATAAGTTTTTTAATAATTGTGCTTGAGTTAATAACTCTACTTTTGCTGTACCTAAGTAAGGGTTTGTTTTAGGTTTTTCTGCTAAAACAGGAAGTGTTCTGGAAAAGTGTTTTTTGAGATTAGTAAACATTGCTATTTCAAAAGGAAAAAATTTGTACCATCTATCATAAGTACTCAACAATAAATTAAAATCTTTCTTTCCTTTTCCTTTAGGTTTAAAAAAATTTGTGATTGTATCTATAACCTTTTCTTGTCTAGGTTTATACTGTGCATCTTTACCAACTAACTTATGGTTAAGTTGCATTCTTTTTGTGTAATCCATAAACCAACTTAGTGCTGGTGGTTCTCCGCAATTTTCTGGTGTTTGACCGAAACTTGTAACAGCATATTCTAAATAATTATATATTTCTTCCTCCCAATTATCTTGATCTAAATTATTTAATATATGATGATGTGTGTAGATGACTTTATCGGCTACCATTTTAGCTAGGTCTTTAAAGTCATCACCTTTAAACAAACTGTGCTTTTTTAAATTCTTATGTCTTTCACAACAATTTGGAAAGTCTTTAAAATAATCTCCTACTTCTTTTAGTATTTTTTGATGTGTGTTTTTACAGCCTTCACAATTATCAAGGTTATGTTCTGGATTTGGGAAATATTGAATAGGAAAAGGCTTTTCATATGCAGAACCTTTAAGGTAAATCATTTCGGAACCACAAACATCATATTTCTGCATTCCTGTAACTAAAAAATGAGGATTTCTATTCATACTAATTTATATATTTATCTACTGCGTTATCTAATTCACTACCTATTATTTTTGCATATACTTGTGTTATACCAATATCTGAATGGTCCATAAGTTTAGAAACGTGTTCTATACGCATACCATTGTTTAAAGCTCTGGTAGCAAATGTATGTCGGCTTATATGGAAAGATAAATTAAACGGTAATTCTAATTCTTTTCCTATTCTACTTAAATACATATTACTTAATGAAATTGCTCTATTGGTTATTAAACTTCTGTGTTCTCTGTCTTTAAAATATAACTCATCAACTTTTGCAAATGGAAAAATTATATCATTTTGCTTTTGGTCTTTATTTTTGTATTTTTCTAAAATATCAACCGCTTTTTGACCTATTTTAATACTGTGCTGTCTTTTGGTTTTTCTTATCGTCTTTGTAATTCTATGATTTTTGCTATCGTAGTTTTTCCATTGTAATTCGATAACATCGCCAAAACGTAATCCACCAGAAAAAACAGAAAAGATAAACATATCTTTGATAACCTGTGCTTTATGTTCTTGTGGCACTTCTAAATTCATAAAAGCTTCAAACTGTTCTTCGTTTAAATAACGCTTTGTAGTCTTGTTTTTCTTTACTTTAAACTTTGTAAAAGGTGCAAGTTCATTAGATATTAAATCTTCGCTTTTAGCCTCTCTAAACATTAAATTTAGGATTCTAAACGCATAATTTATAGTTGTGTTATTGTTTCCTAATTTAGAACTGCAATGCGAAGCATAATTTTTTAAGGTTGTCGCTGTAATATCATCAAACATTATTTCACGATGCCCTATAAACCTTTCAAACTTTTCTATGTTGTTTTTATAACTCCTGTAAGTAGATAGTGTGACAGTATCTTTTAACTTCTCACATCTATCATAAGCAAATTCGAAAAAGTTAATTAAGGGTTTACCTTTAATAGCCTCTTTTATTCTTCTTGCTGATGTAGATTGATTTCTTCTTTCAAGGTCTGCAATCTCGCCTTCTGCATCTGCTATCTTTTTGGATATGTATGCATTTAATCTTGTAGAGCTTTTATGATTCTTCTTTACTTTTTGTTTATCTTCATCCCATTCATTAGGCTGTAATTTTACGCTTAATGAAATGAATTTAGTTTTTCTGTTTTTGATTACTCGTAAATAAAGCGGTGCAAGTCCTGCTTTATCTATCTTGTTTTTTCTTAAAACTACTTTAATTGAAGACATAAAACTCTGGTTTTTAGGCTGTGCAATTGGGTGCAACGTGTTACTAAGGTACAACAATAGGTACAACAAACCTAACATTTAGTAGCATTTTATTGCATTATTCTGCATTACTCAAAAACAAAAAACCCCTATAAATAAAGGGTTTGAAAGCAATTTGATAAAAATGAGTGATAATACTATATAACAATGTATAACCGCAATTACGGCGGATTCGACTACGTACGAATCCACTCGGAATTGCTAAAGTCAGTGCAAACCGAAAATTAACGCATATAAACCCGTAACTGACGGTTATACGAGACCGTTAGGCACAATGCGTGAGCAAGTTTACGGGAAAATGAATATATTTAAAGAAAAATCCGAATTATGAAAAAAACACTTTTACTTATTGTGATTGGACTTACATTAAGCTGTTGCAACAACGACGACGATAATGGTGGTGACACTTTACCACCAGAAACACAAACTGGAGCAAATACAGTAGGATGTTTAGTGAATGGCGAAGTTTTCTTACCAAAAGCTGAGGGTATAAATCCTGCTGTTGTTGTTAATTATGAATATTTGGACGGTCAATTTTATTTTAGTTTATCTTTTAGTGATTTAAGAGGAACAGGTGTAAAAACGATATCGGTAAGAACTAATGAAATAAATTTACAAGTTCAAGAGATTTATACATTAGACCAAGACAACACCATTTTTGAACCATTTATTGGAGGAGGAGCTTTTTATGGTATTAATGCGTCAAATTATTTTTATACAAACTCAAATAACACAGGAGAACTAAAAATCAATTATTTAGATCTTTCTAACTCAATAATTTCAGGCACATTTTGGTTCGATGCCATTAATGAAGAAGGAGAAATAGTAGAAATACGAGAAGGTCGTTTTGACTATGTCTATTAAAAAAGAACCACTTTGCGGACACAAAGCGGTTCTGAAATCAAACCTAATATAAATTAAAGTTTAAACATTCAATTTCAAAGTTATGAATTTAAAATCAAAATTCTATTGCGCATTGTTACTGTTATTTTTAGTTTTTGATAGTAACCAAATGTATTCTCAATCCGCAAATACCGATTTTGCCAACCAAATGAATTCCATATTTCAGCACTTGGATAAAAACCGAGTACCACATGGCATTTTAACAGATTTTGGGTTAGACTATGTAGACCTAAGCAGTTACAGTGGTAGCCTATCAACTAACAATTATACAAGTCGTGCGACGGTACATGAGTCTTTTTACGATTTGATATCTTCTCGTATACGTCAAGTAAATACTGGCTTTATACAACCTCAAGAGTTTGAAAAACGTTGGCATAACCACAGAACAGAACGTGTTATTACACTTGGCGGTCTTTACTTTAAATATGCCAAGTTTAAAGATAATGCCAAAACTTCTGGTAAAATTAACGTTACCAACAATAAGATTTACGATGTATATACCAATGGCATCTGGCAAAACCCTTACGAAGAAAAGAGTACTTTTATTTTAGCACCATCAATAAACAGTTACAAAGGTTTAAATTTTCAAGTTAAATTGCCTCAGGATATTTTTCTGTCTAATTATCCATCACAAATACAAAGTATTGCTGTAGATTTTCAAGATGGCCAAGGGTATAGAACTGTAAACTATAATCAAATTATAAATGTTAGCTATACACAAGCCAATACCTATACATGGAAGTTTAAACTTACATTAACCAATGGCCAAACATTATATAGCCATAGTAAAATAGAAATAGAAGAAGGCTTAAAAACAAAAGATATTGCTAGCCTTAAAACCTCTCAGACACCAAATCCGCCAACTTCAAATACGACACAAGGTGTCTCTGATTTTGATGGGTATTATAAAACTACTGTAACTGCTAGTGTGCCTTATTATGGTAAATATGCTACTGCAACACTTTATATTAAAGATGTTGGGGCAGAAGGTATTACAAAACCATTAATTGTAGCTGAAGGCTTTGATACAGGAGCTATACTCAACCCAGAACAAGAGGCTGGTGATAATAACATAATTAAATTCTTAAATAATGTTAATACTTCATCTTCAAATTTGCCTTCTCAAATCAACACTTACGATATAATTTACGTTGATTGGGACAACGGCGTTGATTTTATACAACGCAACGCATTTGCATTCGAAGAAGCTATACGTTATGTTAATGACAACAAATTAAGTGATACACCAAACACAATAATAGGTCAAAGTATGGGAGGCTTGGTGGCTCGTTATGCACTTGCAGATATAGAACAAAACCGTGATTTTAACCACGACACTAATTTGTACATTAGCCATGATGCACCACATCTTGGAGCTAACACACCAATTGGTATGCAACACATGTATCGCCATGTTAATAACATGTACCAATCTGCACCATTACCACTTTTATTTGGAGAGGTTATACTTCCATTAGCTTATGATGCGTCTGGTATCTTTGGCGATACAGTAATTAGTGTTTTTGGCACTGATATACTTTATGATTTAGGAGAATTTGTAACGCCAAGCCAATATTTAAGCATATCGGATTTTCCAGCATCAAGACAAATGCTATATAATTGGGTAAACATGGATTATGAAATTAAAAATGTAATACACGATGCTTGGCAACAAGAACTAAGTGATATGGGTTATCCACAAGGAGATGAAGGTATGCCTATTCGTAATATTGCTATAGCCAATGGTAGCGAGTGTGGTGTGGAATATACGCATGATACTTCGTTAATTAGATACGAAAAAACAGCTGCAGATAAAACTATTCTAAACTCTATTATTGGGCTTACAGATATTGGTGTAGGTATTGTCCTTGCGGGAACTTGGCAAGGTGCTGCTTTAATGGTTTTAGGTGTATTACCAGGCAATTCTAAATACGATATTATATTTAATGCTTCTGCCATGACAAGTCTTAATGAGAATAAGCAAATTTATTACGGTAGGATTACTTACAAAAAGAAAATTTTGTGGGTTGTTCCTATAAGTGTTAACCTTACTAGAGAAGAAAAACATCAGCCAAATGGTATTTTCCCTTACGATTCCTATGGTGGTGGTGCTTATACTATTGAAAATTATTTGGGAGATTTGTTTAATACTTTACCTACTCTGCAAAATAATGGTACTTTTGGTAGATATGGTTTTATTCCTACTGCGAGTGCATTAGATGCTGGTAGAGGTATAACTAGTCTTGATGATATGGATTATAAAAGAGATTATGTTGGTGCAAATCCACCTTCTGCACCAAAAGACAGTCCATTTCATAATTTTGTGACACATTTCAATAGGTTTGACCCATCTAATACAAATAGTGAACATATCTCTTTTAATAGAATCAATGGTAATTGGTTAGTTACTGAATTAGATGACAGTCAAACACCAGAGCTATCAGATTGTTCAGCTTTTTGTATTAATGCAGAAATTTCAGGCGAAGATATTTTATGTACAACAGGTGTTTATTCGGTTACAAACCTTGCAACTATAGTAAATTGGTCAGTTATTGACCCTGATAATTTGGTGTCATTCACTTCAAACGGCAATGAAATTACATTAAATCAATTAAATCCTGACAACTATGGTATTGTGACTTTAGAGGTTTACTATTATAATCCAAGATGCGGTTCTATTACAGTAACTAAAGACATAGAAGTTGGTATTTTACCTAATCGTGTTAGTAATGCATCACTAACAGGAGAAACCTCAGTTTGCGATAATCAACAATATACATACTACATTAGCGGTCTTAATCATCCTTGTGTAAATGATATAGAATGGACAGTATCCGACAATTTAAACATCATCTCGCATACAGCAAACAGTGTTACGGTGACCTCAGATATTTATGACGATGAGTATGCTGGTTTAATTACAGCTAACTTGCCGAACAGCAGTTTTACCATTGAAAAAGGCGTTTGGGTTGGAATTCCAAATAGCGACAACATACATATACAGAAAATTGGAGCTTATGACTTATATGCTGGTAGATGGTCTAAACTAAAAGCAAGTTATCAAACAATGCTCTATCCTGCCAATGGACCGTTGAACTTGACTTTTGAATGGCAAATACCTAATAGTGCTATTCGATTTTATGATGATTCAGCTTTTGTAGATGTGAAACCTTATAATCCTGGTCAACTGAATGTTGGTGTAAGAGCCATATGCCCTTGTGGAAATAGTAACTGGAAATATGAACTATTTAATGTCGATGGTCCAACAAATACGCTGATTGAATTGAGAAAAGCGAATTAAAAAGCACTGTGCCTAACATGGCGTATAGCCAATTGCGGCTAATAGCTAAGACAGAGGCAATTTAGTATTTGCAAGAGAACCGCAAGTACAGCAGTTTAGATTTATAGATTTTGTCATCAGGTATAACAACCAGATAGTTTATAAGGATAAAACAGCTGTACTTGCTCTTGCTTAACTGAAAGAAAAAGCTAATTTACACCGCAACTAGCCATACACGTTACCGTTGTAAACAATTTTGACGAAACAAAGAACATAAAATAAAAATATGGAATTACACAGCCAACTTAAAGGACTTGCAGAGAAAGTCGACCAATTGAAAGACAAAATCGATACTGAAGAATCGACAAAACACGCTTTCACACTTCCATTTATTAACATTTTAGGATACGACACTTTCAATCCGACAGAAGTTGTACCTGAATTTACAGCTGATTTAGGGCTAAAAAAGGGAGAAAAAGTTGATTATGCTATATTTCAAAATGGAAATCCGATTTTAATAGTTGAGTGTAAACATTGGAAACAAAATTTAGACGTTCATAACTCTCAACTTTTTAGATATTTCCACGTTACAAAAACCCGTTTCGCACTTTTGACAAACGGAATACAATACAGATTTTACACGGATTTGGAAGAAACCAATAAAATGGACGAAAAACCATTTTTGGAATTTGACATTACTAAACTAAAAGAAAGTACTGTCAAGGAAATTGAAAAATTTCATAAGTCAAAATTTGATGTTTCTTCAATTGTAGATAATGCAAGTAATTTAAAATACACTCGTGAAATAAAATCTCTGATTGACCAAGAAATTGCGGAACCCTCTCAAGATTTTGTAAAGTTATTTGCAAACAAAGCTTATAGCGGACGTTTGACTTCAAAAGTAATGGAGGAATTTACAGAAATCGTAAATAAAGCGTTTAACCAAATAATCAGCGAAAAAGTAAACGACAGACTAAATTCCGCTTTAAATAAAGAGCAAGAAAAACAACAAGCCGAAGAACACGTTGAGGAACAACCAAAAAGCAAAGTTGAAACTACCGAAGAGGAAATGGAAGGTTATCAAATTGTTGTTGCAATTCTGCGAAGAAAAATCGGAAAAGAAAGAATTGTACATCGTGATACACAATCTTATTTTGGAGTTTTATTAGACGATAACAACAGAAAACCGATTTGTCGACTTCATTTAAACGGAGGAGTTAAATACATCAGTCTGTTTGACCAAGACAAAAATGAAACACGAGAGAAAATTGAATCGGTAGATGATATTTATCGCTTCGAAAAACAACTCTTGAATACAATAGAATTTTACGATAACGAATAAAAAAACTGTTTACAACAATGGCTATAAGTAATTGCTTGTTCTCGCCTACTTCTGAAAATCCTCGCGGATTTTCAGTTTGGTGTGTACTTGCAAAGTTAACCGCTAAACCACGCAACTACTCATAGCCGAGACCGTTCTATGCAATTTAACCCA
>PBLD01000017.1 GCA_002722255.1 Winogradskyella sp.
CAACGGTCTCGTATAACCGTCCGTTACGGGATTAAAGTTAATGTTTTTCGGTTAAGCACTGACGTTAGCAATTCCGAGTGGATTCGGACGTAGTCGAATCCGCCGTAATTGCGGTTATACATTGTTGTAGTGCGTTTTTATTTTTTCAATCACGTTATCAGTCAATATAGTCAGTTCAATTTTTTCTGATTTCCAACTGTCATCAATTTGTTTTCCGACGTTAGTTGAGAAAATATCCCAATTCAAATTCATACTCTTTCCAAGTAAGGTAATAGTTTTTCGCAAGTCGTGATTATTTTTTTCCAATTCGGTCATTATCCATTTCCCAATTCCGTAAGCTGATTTAAGGTCTTCTGAAAAACTTAAATAGTATTTGGGAACGTCATTTTCGTAAATCACGTCTTCGTTAAATTCCAATTCCAAAAAAGGGAAGAAGCGTTCATTTTCTTTTCCCTCAACTAAATACGACTCCGTTTCGAGAGTAATTTTTTCGGTTCGTTTTTTTATATATTCAGATGTTTTTCCATTCCAACCGCATTTTGTGCAATTCCCATTATAGAATTTATGTTCGCAATTTGGGTATCCATATAATTCTTGAGCACAATTCGGACATAATTCAGACATTTCCGAACTGTTTTTAAAATAGTCAGATTCACATTCGATGCAAACTGTTTTTTCTTGATTCATCGGTTTTTTCAAATGCACTACAACGGTCTTGTATATGAAAAGTAGCGGATTTTAAACACTAACTTTTCGGATTATAACTGACCTCTAATTTATTCATTTTGTTTCGTTTAAGCGACTAAACCGCTATTTTTTATATACGTTGTTGTACACTGGCTTTTTTCCGTTCAGGTTGTCATTCAGCGTTGGCAAAGACATACTCTTTTGCAATTTTGGGCTTGCGTTTTGGCTGTAGCGAATTGCAAATGTGTATGGCTTTAAGCGTTGGCTTTTACATTCCGCTTATCAATTCCTTTGCTTTGTCCAATGTAAACGCTCCATCAACTTCTTTTTTGTCAAAAATCATAAAGTAAGCAAAGTCATTTCCAGCTTGTTTTTCCCATTCGTTTCCAAGTCTGCATTTTCCTTCGCTGTCTGAACCATCCAAATGGTCTCCTTTAGTTTCAATCAAAATGGTTTTTCCTGATTTAGTTCTCAAAATAAAGTCAGGATAATGATTTGCCTTAAACCCATTAATGTAAAATCCTTTACCTCTTTCTAAATTTCTATGCCAAAATTCAATGTTTGAGGAAGTTCCAATTTCCATAATTACTTTTTCCTCAAAGTTGTTCATTGAGCCTTCTTTTTCGTACAAAGAATTTCCGATTGAAGAACCAACATTTCCAGGAACAATTTCCTTTCCTAATTTCCAGTTTTGCTTTGTGATTATGCGTTTAGATTTTACCAAATCCATAAATCTTTTTTCTGCATAACTGTCCGCAAGTTGTCTGATTTTAGCTTTTATTTTGTCTGTATAACTCCATTTTCGAACTAAAATATCACGCATTTGTTCTGCGTTCATTCCTTTTAAAATTCTACCAACATAAACTTTAATTTCTTGGTCTGGAATTGGATACATATTTCCAATAATCTGCATAATTTGGTGAGTAATATCACTTATTTGTGCATCTTTTGGTTTGGCTAAAATGTATTCTGCAATTGGGTCTTTTACTTGACTTTCTTCAATTTTCACCCAATCTGGTGTATAATTATCTTTTACAGTTTCGGTTAAATCTACTTTGTATAAGTCTGACGAAATTTGGTCAAAATCGATTTTAATATCTTCATCAGAAAGTTTAAAATCTTTCAATAACGATTCTCTGTTTAGTAATTCTTCGTCTGTTCCAAAAATGTCGCTTGCTACAACTTTTAAAAAGAATTGAGGAAAATTCATCTGTTCAACAAATTCTTTATTCGCTTCTTTAACTCGATAGCGTTTTACTTTATCTCCCATTTCTTGAAATATATTTTCGTCAACAGGTTGCTTTTCTTGTTCCTGTATTTGCTGTTCTAATTCTTTGTTTTGTTCTTCTGCCATTGATTCTATTTCGTCAATGACTGAAGTATTTTCAATTTCTTCTTCTTTCGCATTTGGGTTAAAAGAAATTCTTCCTTTGTCAATCGTTTCTTCTTTTTCCTCTGTTTGTTGCTCTGGAAATAAGAAAGACTCAACAGGATTTACGACTTCTGTTTGTTTCTCTTCTTCTGTCATTTTATCTGCAACTCTGTGTTCATTGCCACTAAAACCAGATGCTTTTAAGCCTTCAACAATGCTTTGTAAAGTTTCATTGAATTTTGCAGAAGCTGTTAAAACGTAAGAAAGGTTTAATTGAAATGCTTTGTGTTTTTGAACATAAGGTTGACGTAAAACTCTACCCAAAATTTGCTCTACATCAACAGCACTTGATTTGTCAGCCAATGAAGCTAAAATGTATGCAAAAGGACAATCCCAACCTTCTTTTAAAGCGTTTATTGTAATGATATAACGAACTTCACAATCTTTACTCTGTAAATCTGGAATGCTTTTAAGTTCGTCAATGTTTGCTGTTTTAATTTTGATTTGATTTTCAGGAATACCTAAACTCAATAATTGTTCTTTTAATTTTTCAAAAGTTGTATTATCATTTTTAGTTTTTGGTTGTGCCTGAAACAATACAATTGGTCTAATGTATTTTCCGCCTTCGGCTTCTTGTTTTTTGGCTAAAATTTCCAATTTACGTTGTAAATGCAAAGCATTGTTTATCACTTCAGTTTTATCGTGATTATTGTAAACAATAACAGGAAGTTTAACCATATGTTCCTTTTTCAATTCTATAGCAGGAACTAAACTCACAATATTGCTATTGTCTTTTGGTGTTGCTGTTAAATCTAAAATGAATGACGGATTTAAGTTCTTTAGCATATCAACACTCAAATCACTTTCTGCGTTGTGGCTTTCGTCAACTACCAAAACAGGATGTAAACTTCTAATTACATTTATTAATGCTGTGTCATCAACATCAGCTAATAAATGTTTTCTGTTTGCATATTGAGGCACAAACGATTCCAATTGTCCATTCTCTTGATAAACTTTTCTGTCTTCTTTGTTTTTGGCTCTTAAACTCGCAAAACTTAAAACAAAAATGCTCAATTGTTCTTTTACAACTGTCGGATTGAAATTTGAACCTTGTAATAAATCTTCTTTTTGGTAAATCTCAACTTTGTGATTAAAAAGTGCATTTAGTTTTTGACGATAAGGATGCTCTGGATTTGATAAAGTGTTTACGGTTTGTTGTAATAAGTTACTCCAAGGAACTAACCAAATCACTGCTTTTGTTTTGCTGGTGTCGTAAGCTGAAAAAATAGAGTGCAACGCATTTACTGCAATAAATGTTTTCCCGCCAGCAGTTGGTACTTTTACACAAACGTGAGCAGAATTTGGAACGTTATTTTTATATGGTTGCATTCCTGTATCGTCTAAAGGATTGTAAGGTCCAATTTTATCTTCCCAATATTGATTAAATGCAGTTGCTACGTTTTTATGTTCTTGAACATATTCTAAATACTCTTCAAGATTTCCTATTACTTTTTGTTGATAGCCTTTTAATTCCATAATCTAAAATCTTGTAATGTCTCTTGGTATTTTTTTGAAAATGATGTTGTTTTTTGCCATAAACTCTTTTGGTAACAAACAATTATCTGCATAAACAACATATTGTTCGCCTTTAGTTTTTATGAGTTGTAAAGCATCAAAATCTAATGTTGTTAATTGGTCTTTTTCGTAGATAAAGTAGTAAACCGATTCTTCTTTTTTACCTAAAAAGTAGTTTGCTTCTTTTGGCTCTTTAAAAGGTGTTCTTGTTTCTGAAAACCAAATGTATTCGCGTATTTTATTGATACCAACTTGCTCGTTTAAGTTTTGGTTGTCATCAAAAAGTGGTAAGCCTAATTCGTAAAAATTAAAAGACCCATTTGTACCTGCAATTTGTTTATCTTCTTTTTTGTAACCTACGGTTACTCTTTTTATCCTTTCAGCTGTAATGTCATTAGCGTAATCTTCCATTTCTACAAGAATGAATTTTCTGTTGCCACCATCTTGTTTGTTCAAATTTAAAACTGCGTGGGCAGTTGTACCAGAACCTGCAAAAGAATCCAGAATTATGCTGTCATTTGAGAAGTGAGAAATAAGTTCTTCAATAAGTTTAGGTGGTTTAACTGTATCAAAACCTACAGCTTTTTCCATAACACTATTTAATTCTTCTTTACCTGAAAGTGCTGAACCAACTTCAGAAGCATTAAAGTGAGACCAAAATGGTTTAAATTTTCTTTTATCTATTTCGTCCTCCGGATAAACAGCCTTTTTTACCATATTATCCACTATTTCTAATCTGTTTCTTTCCTCCAATTCTCTTGCGGTATCAATCCCAATTTGCCATCTTTTTCCTTCTCTTGGTAGCTGTCCCAAAATCGGAAATTTCATAGTTTCTCGTTTATAATCTCCAGCATCAGACTTTTCGATTACTTCAAACCTGCATCTGCCTAATTTTCCTTGATGAGGATATTTTAAATTTGATTCTAATTCTTCTAAAATAAAACCGTTTTGGTATTTTTTATTCTTGCAATAAAATAAAATCGGTTCAGTTTTTATTTGTAGTTTAAATCTTGAAGAGCCAGAATTTATGGGTTGTGTAGTAGATTCCCAAGTCAAATCTCCTAAATAGTTATTCTCCCCAAATATTTCATTACAAATACATTTAAGATGAGCGTGTTCGTGAGGAAAATTTATTGAAATAAATATTACACCATCCTCTGAAAG
This sequence comes from Winogradskyella sp., assembly GCA_002722255.1. Taxonomy (GTDB): domain Bacteria; phylum Bacteroidota; class Bacteroidia; order Flavobacteriales; family Flavobacteriaceae; genus Winogradskyella; species Winogradskyella poriferorum. Next base: position 4,799 of record PBLD01000017.1, read on the forward strand.
CAGTTTTTGTAATAGTTTTAGGCGAGGGTACATCATACATAGCCACTTATCGTGTCTTGTCAAATCATCTAATCCAATTTCGGCTACTTTATTTTTCTCTTTTGCTTTTAAAGTTTTTTCCAACCATTTTTTAATTTTTGGATGGTTTACATTGTCATTATACGACCAGCCTTCGTTTCCTGTGTTGTATGGTGGGTCAATATAAATGCACTTTACTTTTCCTTCGTATTCTGGAAGTAGGCTTTTTAAAGCTTCTAAATTGTCTCCGTGAATTATTTTGTTTCCGCTTTCAGTTGGCTGTTTCTGTTCTCCATTTTCAGCAGTAAAACCGTATTTGTGTTCCAAAACTCTGTAAGGTACATCTTGATGGTGGCTTATTACTTTATCTTTTCCTATCCAATTGAGTGTTGGCATATTAGTTCTGTTTTTCTTTTTTAGGTTCTACAATAATTTCCTTTTCATAATCCTTTAAAATGGAATTTGATTTATATAAAACTCTACCGCAAGGAATTTTTTTACTGGAATCACTTAAATGTGTATGTTGGTCATCAAAGAAGATATGAGCTCCAAAGGCTTCTAAAACTTTTTCTTTTGGTAAGCCACCCATAAAATAGGCTTCATCAACATATACATTCCACTTTCTTAAGGTTTTAATCACTCTCATATGGCTTGGTGCATTACGTGCAGTAACGATTGCAATTCGTAAAGGTGAAAGTTCTTTTTCGATTGGAAGGAAGTCTTGTATATCGGATAGCTTTCTTAAAAGAACAGCAAATGGGCCATCATTTAGTGGAACATCTTCATTTTCTTTTTCGTGCTTATGGAATGCGTTAATATCTTGCGTTTTATAAATGATTTCAGATTCTTCTGAAAAAACAACAGCATCAGCATCAAAAGCGAATTTTACTCTATCAGTTTCAGGTTCAAAATTTTCTGGTGGGTCGTAAATCAATGCAGTTGCACAATTTGCAGTATCGATAATTTTTTGAACATCACTTTCATCACGAGAAAGGAAAAGGTCAACATCAAATGCGTCAATAAATGGTGCAAGTGGTTCTCCGCCTGAAAATGCCCATCTTGTGATTGGAAGTTTATAATGTTCAATTGCTTTTAAAACTCTTACGCCTGTTTCTGGACTGTTCCTTGACATTACCACGACTTCAACTATTGGTTTATCAACGTGTGTGTTAAGTTTTAGTAAAGCCTCAACCAAAGGAAAGGCAGTTCCTTTTTCAAGTAACTTATCTTCATTTTCTAATTGATATTTGCGAAAACCGCGAATATTTTTTTCTCTAAAAATTTGTTCTTCTTCTTCAAGATTGAAAAGTGCTCTTGAAGAAACACCAACAACTAATATTTTTGAAAAGTCTACAGGCATTTAATTTTCTTTATTTGATATTATCAACTCTTTTACGTCAACATCTAAAATATTGGCAATTTCCATCAGCGTTTCCAGTCTTGGTTGTTGTCTGTTTTGAGCATAAGCATTAACCATATTGTAGCTTTTGCCAAGTTTTTCAGCCAACCAAGTCTGCTTTATTCCTTTCTGTTCCAACACCTCTTTAATTCGATTCATTTCAAATGTTTTGTCAGTCCACTAATTTACAGTTATATCTCAAAAAATTGTGTAAAAAGTCAAAATATTTTCGGGTGGTGGTGGGGAAGTGAAAGCTCTTTTGGTTTTTCAGCGTTGGCTTTTAGCGTTGGCAAAAACCAAATGTGCTTGAACGTGGGTTGGCTTTTTCAGAGCTTGTGTACAACGGTTTTGTATATGAAAAGTAGCGGATTTTACGCACTAATTTTTCAGTTTAACTATGACCTCTAATTTATTTATTTTCTTTTGTTTAAGCACTTAAACAGCTATTTTTTATATACGTTGTTGTGCGTTCGTTTTTTTTTTAATTAAATGAAGCTCGAAATTCCAATGGTGTTTGATTGGTCTTGGATTTAAATAATTTGTTGAATGATTGTGAATGTTCAAAACCCAGTTCATACGCAATTTCACTTACAGATAAATTTGTTGTAGATAACTTTATCTTGGCTTTTTCAATTAATTTATTGTGTATATGTTGTTGTGTCGTTTGTCCTGTTAAACTTTTTAGCATAGTGCTTAAATAATCTGCTGTAAGGTTTAGGTTTTGAGAAACATATTGAACCGTAGGTAAGCCATTATCAAAAACACTTTCTTTATTAAAATAATCTTCCAAGAGAATTTCCAACCTATCCAATATTTGATGATTTGAGATTTTACGTGTCAAAAATTGACGCTGATAAAATCTCTCGGCATAGTTGAGCAATAATTCTAATTGACTTATGATGATGTGTTGACTGAATTGGTCAAGGTTAGTTTGATATTCGGCTTTTATATTTTGAAGTATTTCAAAGATTGTATTTTCTTCCTTTTCAGATAAGAAAAGTGCCTCTCGAACGGAATAATTCAAAAATGTATATTTTTTTATGTTTTTTGCTAGTGAAGTGCCGAATAGAAAATCAGGATGGATGGCTAAAATCCATCCTGATGGATTACTGTTCAAATCTTCTTCTATAAGTTCGACTGAAATAACTTGCTCTGGTGAGAAAAAAGTCATTAAACCCTCATCAAAATCATATGATTCTTGACCATAACGATATTTACCAACGACATTTCGTTTTATTGAAATCGTATAAAATTCTTGCACCCATTTCAATTCATTGTTTATAGGTGTTGGTTTTATTTCGCTATAATCTATCAGACTAATCAATGGATGATTAGGTGAAGATATGTTGTTGAAACGATGAAGCTCGCTTATAGTCTTTAGCCTTGTTGGAATTGACATTTATAAAATTATTAAAATTAATAACGCTTTTTTCTCATATAATTTTAGTTGCATAAACTACTTAAAAAGGAAAATTTACTTTTGTAGCTTCTTTAGCCCAATCCCATAGCTTAGCATTTAAGGTTTCGTCTAAAGCAGCTGCATCAATTTTTGCTAAAGCTGGTTTTCCTTTTTGTTCATTAGGTCCATCAGGTCCCCAATATTGCCCTCCTTTTGCATCTTCACGTAAACAAGCCGCTAATGTAGGTTGAGCACCTTCTTTGGCAGTCATTAGTTCGAGTGATGCAAGCATATCCTTGTCCATATATTTTTGTAAATCCGTTTTACTAAAACCTGGATGAGCAGCCAAGGACTTAATTTGATTCCCATTCATTTTCAATCGCTTGTCAAATTCCAGTGCAAAAATGATATCTGCCAATTTGCTTTGTCCGTATTCTCTCCAATTATTATATTCTTTTTCTAATCGGAAATTATCAAAATCAATAGCTGCACCTCTATGAGCAATACTGCTTAAGGTTACTACTCTAGAATCTTTAGTTGATTCTAATAAATTAAAAAGGTGACCTGTGAGGGCAAAATGACCAACGAAATTTACTCCGAATTGAATTTCAAAACCATCTTCAGTTTTTGAGGGTGGTGGAATCATAATTCCTGCATTGTTAATCAACAAATCTAGACTTGATTCAGCTTGTATAACATTGTCCGCAAATTCTTTCACAGAACGCAAACTTGCCAAATCTAGCTGTTCATAAACTAATTCGCCTGTTCCACCATCAGCCTCCATTTTTTGGATAGCTTTCAATGCTTTTTCTTCATTGCGACAAGCAATATATACTTTTGCTCCTTTTTTGTACAAGTCCAAGGCGGTTTCATATCCAATACCTGTGTTTGAACCTGTTACGATTGCTGTTTTACCTGATAAATTCATATTTCATTTTTTTAATTAAACAATGAGACAAATTTATCCGTGTTATTAATGATTAATGTATCCAAATCCTCTATAGTTGTAGCTGAAAATTATTTATTGTATCGTGAGTTGTTTTTAAAATGACGCACAACAAATGGATATACATATTACGTATATCCAGATTATATTTTAATGTATTTAGTGTTTTCAAATTTAACTCGAAAAATCAGTCTCTTATATACGTACCCTTACGTAATTTTTAGAAAATTACAATTCGTCATTAAAAAGTGACAATTCGGTAATTGCTATTTTAAAAAGCCAGTGTTGTGTAAGATATTTGTCTCGTAATCATAAAACGTCAATCAAAATATCATGAACACATTAGTAAAAATCGTAGTAATATTGGTTTTGAGTTTAGTAAGTCGCCAGGCTACAGCACAAACCAATTTTGAAAAAGGAATGTCTAAAGCTTTTGAACTTTGGGAAGCAGGCAAATGGGACGATGCCGAAAATATGTTTGAGCGCATTTCAAAAGCCGAAGAAGAAGAGTGGCTGCCAAACTACTACATTGCACAAATGAATAGCTTAAAAAGCTGGAATGAAAAGGACGAAACCGTTTTAAAAGCTCAGTTAAAAAAAGCACAAGAACATTTAGATATTGCAATGGCCAGAAGTGAAGACAATGCAGAATTGTTGGTAATGCAAGCTCAGGTATATACCAATTGGGTGGCTTTCGATGGTGCTACTTATGGTATGAAGTATGCTGGCAAGGTTGCCGAACTATACGCTAAAGCAGTGAAGTTAGATCCAACAAATCCCAGAGCAGCATATTGTAAGGCAGATTGGGGAATGGGAAGCGCTAAGTATTTTGGTCAGGATACAGAACCATTCTGTAAAGAAATTGAAGCATCATTAGAACTTTTTGATACCTTTAAGCCAGAGAGCGATTTTCATCCTAATTGGGGAAGAGAGCGTGCAGAACAAGTATTAGCTGAGTGTAAAGAATAAGTTATTTCAAAAATTTATGTCAAAGTCAATTAAAAATATTGTTACCACATTTCTTATAGGTTGTGTAGTCTTTGTATTAGGATCGTACTTTTCTACAGGATTTGATTTTGAAAGTGTTAATCGGTTTTTAATATACTTTGGTATTTATCAACTATACACTTTTGTTATCAGCTACGTTAACACTTTGGTCTTTGAATTTTTAGAAAAGCGAACGTACAAGTCGTACAATGTTATTAAACGTATTGTGTATGGAATTTTAGGGAGTACAATAGTAACTTTACTAACCATCTTTGTACTAAGGATTATCGTTCAGGTTGTCATTTTTGGAGATTCTTTTGATCATTTTATTGAAAATGAAACTTGGAGCGGTTATTCTTTTGGGTTGTGGATTACCTTGACTATAGTTTCGGTATTCTATGTTATTTACTTCTACAATCACTATCAAAAGAGTAAAATAAAAGAACAAAAGGTTATTGCAGGAGCTGCCAGTGCTAAGTTCGATGCTTTAAAGAATCAATTAGATCCGCATTTTCTGTTTAATAGTCTTAACGTGTTAACCAGTTTAATTGAAGAAAATCCGGATAGCGCGCAGAAATTTACAACAGCATTATCTAAAGTGTATCGCTACGTTTTAGAGCAGAAAAATAAAGAATTAGTAACGGTAGATGAGGAATTAAATTTTGCCAGAACATACATGTCGCTTTTAAAAATGCGATTTGAGGACAGCATCATTTTTGAAATACCAGACAAGGCTTCAAATCCTGAAAGTAAAGTTGTGCCTTTATCGCTACAACTATTGTTAGAAAATGCTGTAAAGCATAATATGGTAACCTCGAGTAAGCCATTGCATATAAAAATTTATGAAGACGGAAATCACTTAGTAGTGATGAACAATCTTCAACCAAAACAAATTGTAAAGAAGAGTAGTGGTGTTGGTTTAGAAAACATAAAGCAACGTTATCAGCTTCTTACAGAACGAAAAGTTTACATCAATCAAAGAGAGAAGGATTTTGCAGTTGCAATTCCGATGCTCACAAAACAAGTATCAATCATGAGAACAGCACAAAAATCAAAAGAGCGTCTTAACGACGATTATGTTAGGGCTCGCAAACGTGTAGATGAGCTAAAGGCTTTCTACTATAGTTTAATATCGTATGTCTTTGTTATACCATTTTTAATTTTCATTTGGTATAGATATTCGCAACATACCATTCAATGGTTTTGGTTTCCAGTATTTGGATGGGGAATCAGTTTAGCCTTTCAAGCCTATCGTGTATTTGTAGATAATGGTGCTTTAGGTGCTAAGTGGGAACAACGCAAAATTGAAGAATATATGCGTGAGGAAAATGAAAAAAATCGTTGGAATTAAAAAAATTAAGAGTCATGAAAGATCAGAATTTAAATTATATAAAAGCCAAACGCAGAGTTGAAAAAGAGAAAGGGTTTTACACACACCTTATCATCTACTTTTTAGTAAACACAGTACTTACTTTAGTAAAAGTTTGGGGGGATTTTAATAGTTGGGACAGTTTTGTTGATGCGTTTTTAACCATTAACGTTTTAAGTTCCTGGACTATTTGGGGAGTGTTTTTAATCTTACATTTTGTGTCCTATAAGTTTGGTACAAAATGGGAAGAACGCAAGATTGAAGAATACATGAAAAAGGAATTGTCTAACGACTCACATTAAAAAATTAAAGAGATGGAAAAATATAGTTTAGAACCTTATAAAGATAAAGACGAGGTTTCAGATTTTAGAAAAGAAGAAGCATATTTAAGAGCAAAGAAAAAGGTAGATGCCTTAATTGGGTTTTACTGGCATTTTGCGGTTTATGTTGTTGTCAACGTATTTTTAATTTTGTTGATAGGACTTAACTCAGAGCAAGGGTTCAGAGGTTTTGGTCCATATGCTACAGCGGTTTTTTGGGGTATTGGATTAGTGTTTCACTTTATAGGAGTGTTTGGTCCAGATTTCTTCTTCGGTAAAGACTGGGAAAAGCGTAAGCTTAAAGAGTTTATGGACAAGGAAGAACGTAATTGGGAGTAGTTACCAATAAAGACAGAAGTTTATGGAATCTCACAATAATGAAGAACAAAAATTACTAAACGCTAAGAAGCGCTTAAGACGCTTAAAACTGTTTTACATTCACCTGGCAGGTTACCTTATTGTTGTGGCATTATTAGTATATAACCTTTACATTGTAGAGGGTGTTTATAAGAATGATATATTTAGTCTTAATCTCTCTGTATTAGTGTTGTGGACAATGGCTATAATAATACATGCCTGGAAAGTTTTTAAAGAAAAAACAGTGTTTAGGAAAAGCTGGGAAGACAAAAAAATAGCGTCTTATTTAGAGAGAGACGAAACTGAAAAAACTAAGATGTGGGAATAAAACTAACCAACCATACAAAATAACCATACAAAATGAACGTAATCATTATAGAAGACGAGAAACCATCAGCAAGACGATTGCAACGTATGCTAAAATCTCTGGATGTAGAAGCAGAAACAATGTTGCACTCTGTTGAAGAATCCTTAGAGTGGTTTCAAAACAATGAGCATCCAGATTTAATCTTTTTGGATATACAATTGAGCGATGGGCTTTCTTTTGAGATTTTTGAAACCTTGGATATAAATTCTGCTGTTATTTTTACCACAGCTTATGATGAATATGCGCTTCAGGCTTTTAAACTCAACAGTATAGATTATCTGTTAAAACCAATTGACGATGACGATCTAAGAAATGCGGTCAACAAGTTTAAAGGAAGAACACCACAAAAACAAGCTGTAACCTTAGATTTTAATGATATCAAGAAGTTGTTAGTCAACCCAATAGAGCGTGAATATAAAAAGCGTTTTTCGGTAAAAGTTGGCCAACACCTAAAGCTTATTAATATTGAAGATATAGAGTGCATCTATAGCGAAAATAAAGGAACATATGCGTATACTAATGAAAGTAGAAACTACCTTTTAGACTTAACTCTAGATCAGCTAGAAGAAGAGTTAGAGCCAGATGTATTCTTTAGAGTAAGCCGAAAATTTTATATAAACATTAATGCCATAAAGGATATTATAAGCTATACCAACTCCAGATTACAGATTAAACTTAGCCACTTCGATGAGCAAGAAATTATTGTAGCCAGAGAGCGCGTAAAGGATTTTAAAAACTGGTTAGAGTAAAAAATCGGATAAAAAGTTTTTTAAACACATCCGATAATTGTACCTTTGTGGTGTGTGGGATGTAGATACAAAATATAGGCAAGATTTAGAGCAGACCTTTACAAGGTTGTTAGATAAGCTTGAGGTTTTAAATGCAGCAAGACCTTTGCCTAATATTGTATTGCAAAATATAAAAGAAGCTTTTCTTGTAGAGTGGACCTATAACAGTAATAGTATTGAAGGCAATACCTTAAGTTTAAGAGAAACACAAATGGTGCTTCAAGAAGGAATAACCGTAAAAGGAAAATCTCTTCGAGAGCATTTTGAAGCTAAAAACCACGAGTTTGCCATTCTTAAATTATATCAATTAGTTAAAGACGATTATGTTTTAAACGCTAAAGATATATTAGATCTTCATGGTTTGGTTTTACGTTCTATAGAAGATGAGTATGCAGGTAGATTGCGTAATGGAGGGGTTCGTATATCTGGAGCTAATTTTGTGCCTCCAAATGCTCGTAAAGTTTCAGAGTATCTAGATGATTTAATAGATTATATTAATACCAATCCTCAAGGGTTAAATCCTGTAGAGTTGGCTACTGTTTTTCATCACAAATTTGTATGGATTCATCCTTTCTTTGATGGTAATGGTCGTACTGTTCGTTTGGTTATGAACTTGCTGTTAATGCGTTGTGGTTTTCCGCCTGCAATCATTCTGGCTAATGATAGAGCTAAGTATTATGCCGCTCTAAACCAGGCTAATAATGGTAATTATGCTAAGTTAATGTTGCTAATGTGCCAAGCTACAGAGCGTTCATTAAACATTTATTTGAGTGCTATTCCTGGTTCAGATAAAGATTATCAAGCTATTTCTTCTATCGTAGAAGAACCAGAGATTCCTTATGGTCAAGAGTATGTTAGTTTATTAGCAAGACAAGGAAAAATTGACGCTCACAAAGAAGGTAGAAACTGGTATACTACAAAAGAAGCAGTACTCAATTATATACAAAACAAAGGGAAATAGGTTTAGTCTTCCTCTTCCTCTTCAATTCTGTTATCATCAAAAGCAGAAGGCAATAATTTTGGAATAATTTTTACAAAAAGAGGCAATAATATTGCACCACCTGGTAGCATAAAAATAGCTAAGCTAGGTATTGATTTAAAAATGTCTAGCAGCTGTTGCTGTATTTTTTTTTGCTCTTCATCATTAAGTGTTCTGTAGGTAGAAGCGGTTAATAGTTTCATAGCTTCTTTACTCTCAGATAATTCTTTTAGAAGACGCTTTTTATTACGATTAACAAGTTTAGATACAAGTTTACTGCTATTGTCATAAAAACTCTGAGCTAAGTTTTTAGAGCTCAAAAAAGCAACTTCTTCTTTATGCTCATCGTAAAACGTGTTTATAGATTCAATGGATTTGTCAATGACCTCTTGTTCTAAATCAAGGTCATTCTTCATTTTATCTAGAAAATTTTGTTCCGCAGTATCAATGACTTTGTCACTCCATGAAGCCATGCACACCAAGTCAACCAGATATTGCTTTTCTAGAGGGTGGCTTATGGCTTTTATAACATCCTCATAAGTGTTAATGTCCGTATCTTTTTGACGCATAGAACTTTCAAAAAGCTTCATTAAATTTTCGTCGTAATCTGATTTATCAGGCTTAGCTTCCATTACAGAAATAACCACAGACTCGAAAGCAGACTCTAAATTGTTTACATAATTTTCAATGTCTTTTTTTCCATTTAAAAAATGAATGTATCCTAAAACATCTATAAAAAGTAAGGCATTAACTAAAAAGTAGTTGAAGCTTTTGGAGATAAAATTATCATCTATATGGATGCGTTTATGAATCATTTTCTCCAGCAATTTGTCTCCTGAAGATTCGCCAAAAAGCTCTTCAAAAAAAGAACGTTCGTTTTCACCAACAGTTTTGTAATAAGTCACAAGCTTATCTATAAAAGTATCGTTAGAATGTCCTTCACTTAAATGAATATGATAAAAACAAAGAAGCAGATTTATTTTGCTTCGTTCTTCTTCTGTAAAATCAAAAGATTTATCTACAAATGATAAAGTAGAAATATTACTGCCATAAATAAAACCTGTTTGTCTTAGTTTATCATAAAATTCTAAAGTATCTACATCGGCCAGATTGTTATCTGATATGTCTTTGAGTAGTTTTTTTATCCAGCCTTTTGCTGATGGATTCATGGCATTTCTATTATGATATAAAGATACTTTTTATATCCAAAAAACAGGCATATTTCAATTTTTTTGAAAAAATATAAAACCGCCTTGTTCATTTTTCCGTAGGTAGAACAGAGACACAATAATTAACAAAATCTCAAATTATGAAAAAAACAAAATTTTTAATGGCAGCAGCAATTGTAGGTATAGCTACATTGGTTGCCGTTGCAGCAGATCATATAGATGCTCCTGCTGTACAAGGTGGTACTAGTGATATCACAGATTTTTATGCCTTTCAAGGTGAAAACACATCAAATATTGCATTTGTTGCAAATGTACAAGGACTGTTAGGTTCTGGTAGCGATACACAAAATGCAAGTTTTGACGAAAACGTGTTAATTGAGTTTAACATCGACAACACAGGAGACAATGTAGAAGATTTGGTAATCCAGGCTATTGCCAGAGATGGTAAAATGTATGTATTTGGACCAACTGCTCCTTCTCAAACAGGTTTAAATAGCACCATTGCAACTAATGCAGCCAATCAGTTCTCAGTAGACATTACACCTTATGGACAATCTGCAATTGTAGAAAGTTCTGGTGGAATGATGGCTTTTGCAGGCCCTAGAGATGATCCGTTTTTTATGGATTTTGCGCAATACGGACAGATTATAGCAGGTAATGCTACAGGTTTTAACAATCCTGGTGCAGACACCTTTGCAGGTACTAATGTGCTTTCTGTTGTGGTTGAGGTGCCTAAATCTGCGATTGGTGGTTCAGGTACAATAAATACTTGGGTAGAATCTAAAAGAAGACAATAACAAACTTAAAATTTACGATGATGAAAACTAATAATATAAAACTATATGCTATTGCAATGCTAATGTCTTTAGTGGCATTTAATTGTAATAATGATGACGACTCAATCTCCCAACCAATGGGACCTGATTTTTCAGGAACTTATGCACAGCAAGACCAAATGGGAAGACCAGCTGTAAATACAGTATTTGTGTCTTCTGGAATGAAAGATGCTTTTAATACAACTGTACCTTCTAACCAAGGTGCTGCTTTCCAAGCAATGTTTCAAAATAATTTAGAAGGCTTAAGTCCTGCATATGCAAATCCAGGCGATACTAATGCTTTAGGTTTAGATTCTGCAACATTTACAGGATTATTAGCAACAGATGTGCTTAATGTTTCTTTAGATGGTACAACTACATTTTATGATGGAACCAACGTGTTAACAGGAAGGGCTTTAGCAGATGACGTTATAACCGTTGAGTTATTACTGATTTTTGGTGGTGAGGATTTCTCAGAAAATCCAGGATTATCTAATGATAATGTAGATGCCAATGACAAGGCGTTTTTAACGTCTTTCCCTTACTTAGCTTCGCCTTGGTAAGATACTGAACCCAATTCCTGAGGTAGATTGTTTATCTGCTTCAGGAATATTTTTAACAACTAAACTCGCAAACCATGATACTCAACAAATACCTTCCCCTCATTATAGTGTTGCTATTGTTAGGCTGTGGTAAAAACACAGTAACAAATAGTAACGATTATTCAAAATACCTTTCAGAAAAGGCAGACAAATCAGCGCTTATAGCTAACGCTCAGCAATGGACAGATAAGCTTAACGAAAACCCAAATCAATATCCTTATTTAGGAAAACGCGCAGCTGCTTATACTACAGTTTTTGACGCTACAGGAGATATAGATTATCTAATAAAAGCAGAAAAAGACTTAAAACAAGCCGTTGAAATTACTAAAGGAAAAACCACATCATACCTAAAAAGTTTAGCCTCAAATTACATTTCTCAACATAGATTTAAAGAAGCGCTTGAATTATTGAAACTAGCAGAAGAAAATGGAGATAAATTAACAGGGACTCAAAAAATGCTTTTTGATGTGCATCTTGAGTTAGGAAATTATCTTTTGGCAGAATCTTATTTAAAGGATTTTAAAAACATGTCAGATTTCGATTACTTAATTCGCTTGGCAAAATGGGAAGATCATAAAGGAAATTTAGAAGGTGCTATTATTAATATGGAAAAAGCAAAAACTATAGCTGAAGCATCCAATCTAAAAAGCATGAAACAGTGGTCTTATACAAATCTTGCGGACTTTTATGGTCATGCAGGTGAAATAGAAAAATCTTACAATCTTTATTTAAAAGCTCTAGCGCTAGACCCTACCGATGCATATGCAAAAAAAGGAATAGCATGGATCACTTTTTCTTATGAAAATAACCCTATTATTGCGCAAAATATAATAGACTCAGTGAAGACATATTACACTGCACCTGATTATGAGCTGTTAATAGCAGAAATAGCAGAGTATAATGAAGACGAATCAACTAAAATTACTGCCATAGGTCGCTACAATGATATGGTAAGAGACAAAAATTATGGTGATATGTATAACGCTTATAATGTTATAATGTATACAGATGAAATGCTATTGCCTGAACGCGCTATAGAGATAGCAGAGCTTGAGGTAAAAAACAGACCCACACCACAATCTTACGATTTATTAGCTTGGAGTTATTTTAAAAAAGGAAACATAAAAAAGGCAAATGCAATCATAGAAAAGCATGTAGAAGGGCAGACTTTTGAGCCAGCTGTTTTGTACCACATAGCAGAGATCTACAAAGCAATGGGCAAAAAAGATCAAGTTTCAGAATTAAAAAATGAGTTGGTCGCCAGTCTCTATGAACTTGGGCCTACAATGGAATCTAAAATCAATCAATTATAATCATGAAAAAGTTTACATTATTATCCGTTTTTTTAAGCCTATTTTTGTTTGGTTTACAAGCACAGAATATAAAAGGAGTTGTTTTAAATGAATTAAATCAACCACTTGAAGCAGCCTATGTATATAACTTAAATTCAGAAACTCACGCACATACTTCAGAAAATGGTGTATTTTTTATAAGCCAGACTAAAACAGGAGATTCATTAAAGATTGGCCTTTTGGGCTACAAGACATCTATAGTGCAAGTGACTGATGCGAATGATTTAAACATAATTCTTGAAGAAAAAGTATTTCAGTTAGATGAAATGGTAATACGAGAAGAACTAAATCCTGTAAGTACAATTACTAGATTAGATTTAAATGTTACACCAGTAAACTCTTCACAAGAAGTGCTAAGAAAAGTACCAGGTTTATTTATTGGTCAGCATGCTGGTGGAGGTAAGGCAGAGCAAATCTTTCTTAGAGGATTTGATATAGATCATGGTACAGATTTAGCGATAGGTGTAGATGGAATGCCAGTAAATATGGTCTCTCATGCACATGGACAAGGCTATAGCGACTTGCACTTTGTAATACCAGAAACAGTGAATAAAATAGACTTTGGTAAGGGAGCTTACTATGCTTCAGAAGGTGATTTTAATACTGCTGGTTATGTAAATTTTAAAACCAAAGATTACATAGACGAAAGTAGTGTGTCAATGTCTCTTGGTCAGTTTAATACACTAAGAACAGTAGGTTTATTCGATTTGTTAGAAAACACCAAAAATCAGAATGCTTATATGGCTATGGAATATATAGCAACCGATGGATCGTTTGATTCTCCTCAAAATTTTAATCGTCTAAACTTATTTGGAAAGTATGTAATGTACTCTCCAGAGAATGATAAGTTAACACTTACTGCATCACATTTTACGAGTCGTTGGGATGCTTCTGGGCAAATACCACAGCGCGAAGTTGATAATGGAAACATTACAAGATTTGGAGCTATAGACGATACCGAAGGTGGTGAAACCTCTCGAACAAATTTAAATGTAACGTATGATAAATATATTACAGACAATACAACATTAAAAGCCAACGCTTACTACTCTCAGTATGCTTTTGAATTGTATTCTAACTTTACATTTTTCCTTGAAGACCCAGTAAATGGAGACCAAATAAAGCAGAAAGAAGACAGACAGATTTTTGGAGCAAATGCTGTGATAAATTATTCAACGTTTTTAGGTAGTACAGAGTTAAATTTAACTTCAGGCTTTGGCTTACGACATGATATTATTGATGATGTAGAATTGTCTAGAACGTTAAACCGAACTACAACATTAGAAAATATTCAATTAGGTGATATAAATCAAACTAATATTGATGTCTTCGTAAAAGCAGATTTTGAGTTTGGTAAATTCAGAGTAGCACCTGCTTTACGCTTAGATCATTTTAAGTTTATGTATAACGATGAATTACAGACCAATTATGAAACACAATCTGAAACAAAGACAATAGTTAGCCCTAAGTTAAATTTCTATTACAATGCTAAAGATAATCTGCAATTGTACTTAAAGTCTGGTTTAGGATTTCACTCTAACGATGCCAGAGTAGTTGTTGCTAATAATGGTAAAGATATTTTACCACGTTCTTATGGAGCCGATTTAGGAACTATCTGGAAACCATTTCCAAAATTGGTAGTTAACTCAGCGTTATGGTATTTATTCTTAGAACAAGAATTTGTTTATGTAGGTGATGCAGGTATTGTAGAACCAAGTGGTAAAACAAGACGTTACGGACTAGATTTAGGGTTAAGGTATCAGATTAACGATTGGTTATTTTTAGATTCTGATGCAACGTATACACATGCTCGTAGCATAGATGAACCAGAAGGTGAAGATTATATTCCATTAGCACCAGATTTTACTTTTACAGGTGGTTTGTCAATAGATGATTTAAATGGATTTTCTGGCGGATTGCGATTTAGGTATTTGAATGATAGACCAGCGAATGAAGACAATTCTATTGTAGCAGAAGGCTACACTGTAGCAGATTTTAATCTTAATTACAGAATGAAGAATGTAACGCTAGGTGTTATGGTAGAAAACTTATTTGACGTAGACTGGAATGAAACTCAGTTTGCAACAGAATCTCGTTTACAAAACGAAGCAGAATCTGTAGAAGAAATTCACTTTACACCAGGAACGCCATTTTTTATAAAAGGCATTATAACCTACAATTTTTAGGGGTCAACCTTCAATTTGTGGGGAAGCAAATTAAGGTTGATTGATTGGTTGCTAACAAGAAAGACTAACTGCCGATTACAGTTAGTCGGTATCATAACAGATTTTGATACTTTTTTGAGTTTTTTTGTTAGTTGAAACACCTACACGAAAGTGTGGGTGTTTCTAATTAAAAGCTTTTCTAAGTTCTTGTTAATCTTTGATCTAAATCTATGTTTTAGCTATTTTAGTTTAAAGACTAGCATCAAAAGTAATATTAGAAGTTTTTTTATTTTAAATAAATTTAACTGTTATTTGTGCAATAATTAAAATTGATGCTAAATCTCAAGGCGACAAAGTTTTATGATAACGTTTTAAAAGAATTAAACTATCCTTTTGCGGATATTTTTATTTTTAAAGGCTACGTCATTTCTGAAATAAAAGAAGGAGTTGTTTTTTCTTGGGAAGAACATGCTAAAATAATTGTTAAAGATGTCACATCTTTTACCAAAACAGATGGTAGTAATTTAGTTTACTTATCTCATAGAGTAAACTCGTACTCTCTAAAACCAATGGATTGGTTGTATTTTTATAAAAACAGTTTCAACCTAAAAGGTTATGGTGTAATAGGCTATAATAGTTTTAGTTTTTTAAATACTGTTGTAGAAAATTTATTTTTCAGTAAAAAAATTAGGCGCTTTGGTGATTTAGAAACAGCCGTTCAATGGGCTAAAAGTAGAGTTTTAATTAATGTTAATAATAAGGATTAAAGATTTAACCTTTTTTAGACATTAAAGCAATTTGTTTTCCAAAAATAGCTGCTATTCCAGCAGTTAACCCTCCTAGTATTCCAGTAATAAGCATTAAAATAAACGGATTTCCGCCAAGAGGTAATAACACAGCTATTCGTTTTGCTAGAGTATAGTCATTAGCACTACTAAGTATAAAGCTATAAATTCCCCAAAACACTAAAATTGCTAAGAATGGAACAAAAAACACAGCAGCTTTTTTTAGAGGAATAAATAATGAGGTCGCTAATGCAGCAGTCATTATAGACCACCATGGTAAAACAAATGATAGTACAAAAGCTATTATAATTGTGGCAAAAAAATTGTAGATATTATTTTTCATTAGTTCTTTGGTGTTAGAGTTAGGGTACTGATTATAGCATCTGTAGCTTGGCTAGATTGTAAAAAGTTAAGTTGAAGATATTTTCCCTCAGCCCAATCGTCTATAAGGTTGTCATAGTACTTACTTCCGGGATTACCCGATTGTCCGCCAGGATATATGCCAAGAGCAGTAGGAGGTGAACTCATCTCAACAATCATTCGCCATGAAGGTCCATGATTTTCAGATGTAGCATTAACAATATTACGATCTCCACCAATAGGAATATCAAATCTAGAAAATGCAGGTAAGGCTTGTAACAAGTGACCAGCATAAGTTGCTTTGTAGTTAGCCCATTTGTAGTTACCTTTTTCTTCTCTAATTTCAATAAGCTTAGATACAGCACTTCTAAAAGCAATCAAAATTAAATCTTTTGCTGTTTCTACTTTATCTTCAGTTTTAACGATATCCATAAACTTGTGTTCGCCATGGTTCTTTAACAAGTAGATTGTCTGATACGTGAAAGGAGAGCTTAAAGCTGTGTCTTCAGAAACAAACTCGTCCCAAACTAAAATATAGAGTTTTCCATACCATTGCCTAAAAATACTTGGACCAACTTCATCTATGTCGTTATTGAATTTCCATGCTTTTATTTCATTGTATATAGACATTTCTTCTTCATCGAGTGGAGAAGTGTCCATGTGTTCTAACATGTATGGTACAATTTCGGCAGCTTTAAGATTGTAATTGTTGTTGTGCAAATTTTTAAAATCTTCAACACTGAACTTCTCTTTAGAATTAAAGTAATCGTTAATAACTCTGTTTCTGTACGTTTCATACCCATCATTAAAAACATAAAAAGGATAGTTTTCATCTACAGGATGTTGATTTGCAGAACTCACAAAGCCACGATCAGGATTTTTAGTGTGTGCATTAAATTGCTGAGGTATGTAGCTTTGCCAATCATTTTCGGGATTACTGCCATCCATTAAAAACTTTCCTTGACCTTCCCATTTATTCGGGAATTTTCCTTGTATCCATAAAGCAATATCACCTTCGGTTGAAGCAAAAACAAAGTTTTGTGCAGGAGCATTCCAGTATTGTAATGCTTGCACATATTCATCATAATTCTTTGCTTTATTAAGTTCTATAAATGTTTTCTGGTTGTTTCCTCCTTCGTGTCCTATCCATTTCATAGCATAGCCTGCCAATTCCATATCAGACTTAAAGTTTTTATCGTACACTACAGGACCATGATGGGTATAAAGTACAGTGTCTTTATAGTTTTCTTTTCCTTTTATTTTAATATCCTCAACGCGTATTGAAACATCTTTCCATTGGCCATCATATTTATATTTGGTACGGTCTTTATTAAATTCAACCTTGTACCAATCAATAACATCTCTTGTTGCGTTGGTTTCGCCCCAAGCAATGTATTGGTTAAAACCAGATATAACACTCAGCGCACCAGGAATAGTAGCTCCAAAAGCATTGTGTTTTGGTGTACTTAGCTGCATAACAAACCAGATAGAAGGCAGGTTAAGCCCAAGATGCGGATCGTTTGCCAGTATAGGATTTCCGGTTGCTGATTTTGTGCCTGAAATAGCCCAGTTATTACTACCGTTATCTGGATGTGGTTTTGAAATTGTCTCTGTAATGGTATCTAATACAGCCTGACTGTTGGGTAAAGGAGTTTGAGCTACGTCTATAAAACTCCAATCGGTTTCTTTAGGTATTACAGGATCTGTAATGTCAAAGAAATCTGGAAACAATAACTCGAAATTATCTTTGCCGAGTAGGCGCAACGTGTTTGTGTATTCTAAATCATCATCATAACCAGCCAACATTTTGGTCATGTACATTAATAATAAGGCTGTTTTTTTTGGTGTCCAAGCTTCAGGCTTGTAATCAAGTAATTTATATTCAACCGGATAATCTTCAGGTTTTAGTTGTTTAATGTAAGCATTAACTCCATCTGCATAATCTTGTATATATCCTAAGGTTTCTTTATCGTGCTCTTTCATATAAGCTATAGCTTGGTCTGCACCATAACCCATACCTCGTCGCCTTTCTGTACGGTCATAATCTAGAGCCTTTTCTCCAATAATTTCAGATAAACGTCCAGATGCCGCAAAGGTCTGAAACTCGAGTTGCCATAAACGATGTTTGGCTGTTAAATACCCTTGCGCTTTGTATAGATCACTTTCGTTTTGAGCAAAAACATATGGAATTAATTGGTCATCGTAATGTACCGTTACCTTGTCTTTTAATCCAGGAATACTAATATCTCCAGAAGTGGTTTCTGTTTTTTCGTTTTGCCAAATGCCAGAATACGGATTTAAAAATTTACCAATTGGCGGAATAGAACCTAATTTGGTGTTGAGGATAAAGAATACAGTAATGGTTAATACGAAGGAAATGATGAGTTTGGCGTATTTCATAAAGCTTGAATAATTGCTTTTGAAAAATACTAAATAATTCTGAAGCCTAAAAAATTGATTTTATTAACGAAGAACGAGTTTTTTTACAATCTCTTTGCCAACAGACTCATTAAGCATTTTTACAATTTTTTCGTTTCCGTAGCTTAACTCTTCACGCAACACGCTAGAGCTAAGTTGCACATACAGTGTTTCGTGTTTAAGCTCTATAGCAGTGGTGTAGTTGTTAACTCCATTTCCCATAAGATTTGCCCAAGCTTCACGAATGTTTACTTTGTCTAAACCAGCTTCTAAATTATTGGTTTGTACAAATTCTTTTAGGATTTCTTCTATTGGACGGTTATCGTTGTTTCGTTTTGCCATGTAAAGTTGCCGCGAAAGCGGTAATCTCTTTTAATTAATCAATATCCAATTTTATTGGTACGTAACGTTTGTATAAATATACGTCCTTATTTTCATTCCTTACTTTTAAATGTTTTTCCGAAGCTTCTAAAACAGTTTCTTTCCACTCAGCATAAGCCGTTTTGTAATAGATATTGAGTTGGTTGTCTTCAATTTTTAAGGTAATCGCTTCAGCATCGTCAGAGGTAAAATAGGTGTCATTAATACCAGGTTTTAATTTTTTTCTGAATCCCTTTAGGCTATCGTTAATACTTATATAATCTATAGTTTCGTTAAATTGATATTGCTTTTTTGTGCCATTTTCTAAAGTGACTTCTTCAATCTCCCAATAGCCATTAAGGTGTTCTATGTACATTTCAGGATTTTTTGAACAGCTGAAAATTAGAATCAGTAGGATAAAGCTAAACTTTCTCATAGTTTAAAAATTTTGTAAGATTGATGAATTTGCTTAATCACATTTTCTGTTCGTTCAGCATGTGTATCACTAATAAAAATCTGACCAAAATGGTCGTTATCTACCAAGCTGATAATTTGTGCTACTCTATTTTCGTCTAGCTTATCAAAAATATCATCGAGTAGTAGAATAGGAGAGACACCACTTTGTTGCTTTATAAAATCGAATTGAGCGAGCTTTAAAGCAATTAAAAAAGATTTTTGCTGTCCTTGACTTCCAAATTTCTTAATCGGAAAATCATCAATTGTAAAGACTAAATCATCTTTATGCGTGCCTACACTTGTATATTGTAGAGCTTTGTCTTTATTAAGGTTGCTTTGTAGTAGCTCTATTAAGCTACCATCAAATAAATCACTTTTATATTTTAGATTTATAGCTTCTTTGCTTTGGCTAATGGCTTCGTATCGTTCTTTAAAAATTGGGATAAATATTTTTAAAAATTCATCTCGTTTTTTAAAAATCTCTGCACTATAGGTGTTTAGTTGTTCATTATAAATAGCAAGTGTATCTGCATTAAACGTGTTATTGAGTGCAAAATATTTTAAAAGTGCGTTGCGTTGCGAAAGTACCTTGTTATAAGAAATAAGTGCAGATAAATACGCTTTATCACTTTGCGAAATCACACTATCTATAAACTTGCGTCTGGTATCACTGCCTTCTATAATTAAATCTCTGTCTGCTGGAGATATAATAACTAATGGTATAAAACCAATATGGTCACTAAATTTATCGTAAGCTTTACCGTTACGTTTTATAACTTTTTTTTGCCCTTTTTTTAACGAAACAATAATTTTTTCTGAACGCTCATTTTTAGTGAAATTACCATCAACCACAAAAAACTCAGTACCATGTTTTATGTTCTGTACGGCAACAGGATTAAAATAACTTTTGCCAAAAGCCAGATGATAAATAGCGTCTAGAGCGTTTGTTTTTCCGATGCCATTAGCGCCAACAAAGCAGTTTATTTTACTGTCGAAATCAAAAACCTGACTCTCAAAATTCTTGTAATTAACTAAAGATAATACGTTTAGAACCATAAAAAACTGATGTTCTTTGCTCGAATTTAGTGGTGTTTTAATGTAATGAATATTCTCGCAAATTATTGAAAAATAACAAATAATTAAGCTTTTAAATCCCAATAAAAATTTTATTTTTGCGCACGCATTAATAGACAAGATATGGCAACGTATAAGAAAAGAGGCTATAAACCAAAAACTAAAAAAGAAAAGGAAGTAGTTGTTGAAGAAAACTCAACAACAGCAGAGGTGTTTAATACTTTAGACGAGGGAGCTTCTAAGACCGAAGAATGGTTTGTTAAAAATCAAAAATATATTATTGGTGTAATTGCAGCAATAGCAGTTGTAGTTTTAGGCTACATGGGTTATAATAAGTTCATTGCAGAACCACACCAAAAGGAGGCTATGAACGACATGTACCAGGCTAGAACTTATTTTGAGGAGGCTGCAAATGGTATTTCATCAGACTCACTTTATAATATGGCTTTAAATGGTGGTAACGGTAAATTTGGAATGGTAGATATTGCTAAAGAATATAGTGGTACACCTGCTGGAAATCTTGCAAATTACTATGCTGGTATATCGTATTTAAACCTTAAAGATTACGAAAAAGCAATAAGCTACCTTCAAGAATTTACTAGTGATGCTTCTATTCCTGGTCCAATAGTTAAAGGAGCTATAGGAGATGCATTTGTACAATTAGAGCAGTATAAAGAAGGCTTAGACTATTACGAAAAAGCGTTTAAAGCGGATTTAAATAACTATACAACTCCAATGTTTTTAATGAAGGCAGCTCGTATAGCTATTAGATTAAACGAAAACCAAAAAGCTTTAGATTACTTAAAGCGTATTAAGAATGAATTTGACAGTTCCACAGAAGCTACACAAGTTGATGTTTTAATAGGTATGGTTGAAGCTAAAATGCAATAAATGGCTACTGCAAATCATAATTTATCGAATTACGATAAAACAACAATCCCAAACGCGAAAGACTTTCGGTTTGGGATTGTTGTTTCAGAATGGAATGACACTATAACAGAAGGCCTGTGGCAAGGTGCATTTGATGCATTGACAGATTGTGGTGCATTAAAAGAAAACATAGTACGTTGGAATGTGCCAGGAACATTTGAACTTACCTATGGTGCTGCCAGAATGTCTAAAAGCATTTATGCCGAATCTGGCATGTTAGACGCTATTATTGTTATAGGTTGCGTTATACAAGGTGAAACAAAGCATTTCGATTTTGTTTGTGAAGGTGTTACTCAAGGTATAAAAGATCTTAATTTGTCTGGTGATATTCCTGTTATCTTCTGTGTGCTAACAGATAACACCATGCAACAATCAATTGATCGTTCTGGCGGAAAGCATGGTAACAAAGGCACAGAAGCTGCCATAGCGGCAATTAAGATGGCTCAGCTTAGAAAAGAGACGAAGTAGTTTTCAGTATTCAGTTAAAATAAAGTTTCAAACTTCGACTTCAAATTCATCTTCCAATTTAAAGTGGCATCCTTTTTGTTGATAATTTTAAGGAATCCTTAAACGTTTTTTCCTAGTATTTTAAGTACTTTTGAGACTATCAAGGTTTTAATATATAAGACAACTTGTTTAATCAAAGAAAAAATAAACAGTTTAATTATAAGCCACGCTTTCAGGATTCTGAAACCGAAAACCATCGGGAAGAGTCGAAAGACGACTTGGAGCGTAAGTGGAGTGAAATGAAAGGTAATACCAAGCGAAAATCTAATAAGTTATTTTCCTTACCTGCTTTAATCATAATGCTCATAGCGCTTTTTGTTTTAATGTATGTTCTTGAAGGATATATTTAATAGGGTTATTATGGGATTAATGAAATTGAAAAAAAATAGAAAGTATAATTATAAGCCGCGTTATTATAAAGGTGATGGTAACCCTTATGAATTGAAGCACAAATTTGACGAATACCGTAAAACTATAAATCCACCAAAAGGAATTAAAGGAAAATGGAACGCGGCAATGGATGAATATAAAAATAATAGAGACGAAAACGTGAACAGACGTGTCTTTATCATTGCTGGTATTTTAATTCTGTTGTTTTTGTTCTTATTTGGTTTTGATTTATCTATTTTTTCTTCCCAAAGCTAATGACAGATATCATTCAACTTTTACCAGACCATGTTGCCAACCAAATTGCAGCTGGTGAAGTGGTACAACGTCCTGCTTCTGTAGTTAAAGAGCTTTTAGAAAATGCTATTGATGCTGGTGCAGACGACATAAAACTTATTATAAAAGATGCTGGTAAAACACTAGTACAAGTTATAGATAACGGCAAAGGCATGAGTGTTACCGACGCACGTTTAAGTTTTGAGCGTCATGCCACATCAAAAATAAAATCTGCCGAAGATTTATTTCAGCTTAATACCAAAGGATTTAGAGGTGAAGCTTTAGCAAGTATTGCGGCTATTGCACATGTTGAGTTAAAAACCAAACGCCCAGATGATGAGTTGGGTACTGCTATAGAAATAGAAGGTAGTGTGGTAAAATCTCAAGAGGTTACTGTAACTCCTACTGGTACATCTGTTGCTGTTAAAAATCTGTTTTTTAATATTCCTGCAAGACGAAACTTTTTAAAATCTGACACTGTAGAGTTAAGACATATTACAGATGAGTTTCATCGTGTAGCGTTAGCACATCCAAGTATAGCCTTTGCTTTTTATCATAATGGGAGCGAGCTTTTTAATGTTCCTAATGAAAATTACAGACAACGTGTTGTTCATATTTTTGGAAACAAAACCAATGAAAGATTAGTGCCTGTAGAAGAAGATACTGAAGTTTTAAAAATATCAGGATTTGTAGGCAAGCCAGAATATTCTAAGAAAACACGCTCAGAGCAATTCTTTTTTGTAAACCAGAGATTTATAAAAAGTCCGTATCTAAATCACGCTATAAGCGCAGCATTTGAAGGTTTATTAAAAGATGGATATCATGCTAGCTATTTTTTAAATCTTACGGTAGATCCTAAAACTATAGATATTAATATTCATCCTACAAAAACCGAAATTAAGTTTGATGATGAGCATACGCTTTACGCTATTTTAAGATCAGCTGTAAAGCATAGTTTAGGACAGTTTAACATAGCGCCTGTTCTAGATTTTGAACAACAAAGTAGCTTTGATACACCTTACAGCTACAAAGATAAAGCAGGCAAAGCCCCAACGATAGAGGTAGACAGAAGTTTTAATCCATTTGCAGATGAAGGCAGTAATTCAGGTAACACGTCTTCTAAATCTTCTTCAACGAGAACAACTTTTAAATCCGCACCAGCAGCAAACTGGGAAAGTTTATATGTTGGTTTGGAGTCCAAGGGTAATAGAAGACAAGGAGATGATGTTGAAGTAAGTTTTGAAAAAGACGTTAAAACTGAAACAATTTTTAGTGATGCTTCTGTAGAAACGAGTAAAACTACATTTCAACTTCAACAAAAATATATTGTGAGTACGCTAAAATCTGGTATGCTTATTATAGATCAGAATAGAGCACACCAACGTGTTTTGTATGAAAGTTTTTTAAAGCATATTACTATTAAAGAAGCTACAAGCCAACAATTATTGTTTCCGTTGCAGTTGAGTTTTACTCCTAATGAAGTTAATATTATTTCAGAACTACAAGAGGATCTGGAACATACAGGATTCGTGTTTTCAGACGTTAAAGAAGATGCAATAACTATTACAGGTGTTCCTGTTGGAGTGCCAGAAAGTGAGGTATCTATAATTTTAGAGCAACTCATTAGCGATGTGGAAAATGATGTACCAGATGCAAGTTTTAGTGCAGCAGATTTGTTAGCCAAATCTATGGCAAAGAGTTTAGCAATAAAAAACGGACAAGCTTTGAATAATACAGAACAGGAGCATTTGGTAAACTCTCTGTTTGCTTGTAAGGAGCCAAATATTTCTCCAACCAACAGACCAACGTTTATCACAATGTCTATAGACGACATTGAAAAGAAATTTATGTAGTATGAGACAAGGAATATCAGATGCGGTAAAGCATCTAATTATAATAAATGTAATTTTTTGGATTGGAACATTATCCATAGGAACTTATGGCGATGTATTTACAAATTTATTTGCTGAGCATTTTCCTCTGAATGACGAATTTAAGCCTTGGCAAATTATTACGCATATGTTTATGCATGCCTCTTATGTAAATACAGGCAACGGAATGAATATCTTTTTCTTACATATTCTATTTAATATGTTGGGTTTATGGATGTTTGGTACACCAATAGAGCAACGATTGGGTACAAAAAAGTTTCTCTTCTTGTATTTTAGTGCAGGTTTAGGTGCTGTGCTACTTCCTTTGGTAATTAATTTTTATAATTTTCAATCGATATTAAGTGATTTAACTGCAGCTGGTTTTGAGTCAGATCATATTTTGGCGACATTAAATGAAGGTAAGTACTATCAAGGTTGGGTTGATGTCATTGGAGCAGAGCGTTTTCAGGATTTTACAAGAATTTTTAATACTACCTCTGTAGGAGCTTCAGGATGTGTAATGGGATTATTGGTAGGCTTTGGAATGTTGTTTCCTAATGCGTCGCTTATGCTAATTTTTCTTCCTATTCCTATAAAGGCTAAATATTTTATCCCTTTATTGTTGGGTTACGAAATTATATCTGGTATTACAGGCGGAAGTTCTATGTTTGGTTTTAATGTAGGCCATTTTGCACATATTGGCGGAGCACTTGTAGGATTCCTTTTAATGTGGTATTGGAAAAAGAATAGTATGGATAAATACCGTTGGAATTAAGAATGGCAATTATTGAAGATTTAAAATACCGTTACAAGAGTCTCGATGTTTTTGGTAAAATAATAGCCATTAACGTTATTATATTTATAGTAGATGCGATATTATCAAATCTATTAAAACTAAGTATTGTAACTTATTTTAAGTTGCCTTCAATTTTCGGAAAGTTTATTATACAGCCTTGGTCTTTACTTACTTATGGATTTCTTCATAATGATTTTTTTCATTTGTTGTTTAACATGTTGTTTTTGTTTTATCTGTCTAGAGCAGCATCTAATTTATTTAGAACCAAGATGGTTTTAAATATTTATTTGTTAGGTATTATGGCAGGTGGTTTAGCATATTTGGCTGTCTTTAATTTAATTCATTTCGATTTTTTTGGTCCTAAAAACAGTATTATGGTTGGTGCATCTGCAGGTGTTAGTGCATTGCTGATGTTTATAGCCATATACATGCCTAAATCTGAAATTAGATTATTCAATACCTTTAATGTAAAGTGGATTCATATTGCTGTTTTCTTTGTGATTATGGATGTTTTTAGATTATTGTCTGGTGTTAATCAAGGTGGCTATGTAGCGCATATTGGAGGCTATGTTTTGGGTTACGTTTACGCAAGTCAATTGGTAAAAGGAAAAGATATAGGTAAAGGCTTTGAACGCTTTATGGACTCTATGGTAAGCTGGTTTAAGCCAAAATCTAATTTAAAAACTGTGCATAGAACATCAAAAAAGAAGTCTTATGCAGGAAAAACTAGAGAGGAGTTCCATACGTATAACGATCAGAAGAAGATAGATCTAATTTTAGATAAAATTAGTAAAAGTGGTTATGAAAGTTTAACAGCAGAAGAAAAAGAGTTTTTGTTCAAAGCAGGTAAGAAATAAAGCTACCACTTGGAGGACTAATGAATATGAAAAAATTAAAATTCTTTAGTAAGCTTGTGTTTATCGTCAACTCGTTGGCGGCATTTTTGTTGCTTGTTTCTTACTTATTGCCTTATGTACCTCCAAAAAGTTTTGCTAGTTTATCTATTCTAAGTTTAGGTGTACCACTTTTAATTTCGCTCAATATTGTATTTTTTATCTATTGGTTACTTCAAGTTAAGAAGCAAATGTTTTTATCGCTTGTGGTATTACTTTTAGGATGGAATTATTTAGGGTCTCTCTATAAGTTTTCATCTTCGAAAAAAGTAGAAGAACCAGATAATATATCTATAATGTCTTTTAACGTTAGGTTGTTTAATAAGTATAATTGGAAGCCTAATAAAACGACTAAAGAAGATATCATAGATTTTTTTTACAAGGAATCTCCAGATATTATATGTATTCAAGAATATACAAGAGGGAAGCCAATAAATTTAAAAGGATACACTGATTTTAATGGTAGGTTCGTCAAGGATACAAAGGGCGGACATACAATTTTTTCTAAATTTCCTATTATAAATTCGGGTTCTTTAGAATTTGAAGATACAAACAACAACGCTGTTTTTGCAGATGTTGTTAAGGGAAAGGACACTATTAGAGTGTATAACGTTCATTTACAATCAGCCAAAATAAATACTGAAATAGATTATATAAACAGTCAGTATTCAAGAGATGTGTTTATAAAACGTGTAAAATGGGCATTTCAAAAGCAACAATCTCAAGTAGAAAAATTTCTAAAGCATAAATCTAAATGTCCTTATAAAACTATTGTGGCCGGTGATTTTAATAATACTGCATTTTCATACAGTTATAAGAAAATCTTAGGTGATGATTTGGTAGATACATTTGAAAAAGCAGGCAATGGTTTTGGTAAATCGTTTGATATTAAATTCTTTCCTCTAAGAATTGATTTTATTTTAGCTGATAAGCGTTTTAAAGTTAATGGATTTAAGACATATAGTGACATCAATCTTTCGGACCATTATCCTATAAAAGCTACTTTGAATTTAAATAAGTAAGCAATCTACACTATCTGATACAATGTGTGCAAGCAATCCTAAAGCAAACACACGTGTTGGTTTTTTCCAAAGTAAAAAAAAGTAAACGGTAATGGCATAATAGCTATGAAGCGGATGAAAGTTTATGCTACATCTATTAGAATCAAAAATAGGGTCCGCTAATAAGTGGTCTAAATCTATTACAAATGCAGCGAGCATAACTAAATACATTTTTAGCCATTGCTTTCTGTAAAATACCAATGCAATAATTAAAGGCAGACCAAAATGCAAACCATAATGAATGGTAAATTTTAGCATAAGTTTACGCTTTGGCGAGTAAGATATAACTCTGTGTTAGGCCCTTCGTTAAAGAGTAAATCTAGAATACTTAAATTAGGAATAAAACCATGTTTTTCGGTAAAAACCTGAGTGTATTTTTCTAGGTTATTGGCTTCGTAATTTCGTTTTACTAAAGGTCTATAATCTGTTTTGTTTAAAGGTTCTTTTTCAAAGACTGCGCTTTCAGAAATGTTTAGCTCCAATTGAAGGCTATCTTGAAGAATTTCAAAACACTTAAAGTTTAAATCTAAGATGAAGTCAAATTTAGTTTCAAAAAGAGGCATTAAATCATCAATATAAAACTCAAAAAAAGGAGACATACTGTAGGCAGATTGCAACGATTTTAAATGTTGTAATTGCCAGTCGTCTTCATTAGCAATTTTTACATCTCTGTACAATTGCCTGTTTTTTTGAGAATAACTAACAGGCACAGTTAATGCTAACTTGCCATTGGCGCCATAGATCTCCGTACGATTTCTATACGATTGCTTTTGGTAATTGTCACAAACCTCAAAACATACTGAATCTGACTTTACCATAGCTACAAAGTGTACTATGTTAGGGAAGTATGTTGGATGCAATATAACATCTAGCATAATCCACTTTTTTTATTCTTTTTTTATTACGACAGAATTTACAGCTTTATCATGTATTGCTGTTTTGTTGTCACTAAAACTTATACTAATAAGCGAAATCCATCCTAATAAACTTTTTAATAAAAATCTCAACATGGCATTTGGAAAAGCAATGTTTTTATCAATATTATTACTTCTTCTAACAGTTATGTTTGCTGCTGAGTGACCAATAGTTCCACCATTAAAAGCTGTCATAAGTGGGTCATACAACAGAAAAATCAGTACCCATGAAACAACTTTTATATTATTGGGAACATTTCCTAAAAATGAAAATAAAACAGAAAAGGCATACATAAAAATTAATAAAATTAATGAGTCTATTAAAACAGCCTTTACTCTGTCATTTATTGATGCATAAACAGCTGTAGTACCTGATATTTTTTCATTTTCATCTAACTTCTTCTTTTTTAACCATTTGTTGACTAGATAAATAACTAATAATAAAAATAAAAACGGGATAAAATAGGATGTGGATTTACCACTTCCACTCACAGTTGTAAAGATTCTGTCCCAACGGAATTTCCAGTTTTTAATACCGCCTTTCATTAGTCCATCTATACTCATCCAAATAAATACAGGTTTACCAAAAATATGGTCATAAGGGACAAATCCCCAATATCTACTATCAATAGAGTTATTTCTGTTGTCTCCCATCATCCAGTAGTAATCTTGCTTAAAAGTGTAGGATGTTGCTAATTTATCGTTAATATAAATTTCATCACCACGTGTAACAACCTTGTTCCCTTCGTACTCACCAATCGCACGTTTGTATAATCCTATGTTTGTTTTGTCTAGTGCTACGGTTGCACCAGCTTTAGGAATCCAAAGAGGGCCAAAGTAATCAGTGTTCCAGTCGTTGTGATAATTATCCCTTGGAAAAACATTGCCAGAAATACCTTTTTCTTGAGTCACCCGTTCTACACTAGCTACATTTGGCTGTACTCTTAGCTTTTTAACAGCTTCGTCTGAAGCTGCAGCTAGATAGAATGTACCATCGGCATTAATTCTAAAACCATCATCAATATCAGCTTTATCTAGCATGTTATAAAACATACGTTCTTCACTTGCTGAACTTATAGGCTTTTTTAATGTTAATTTATATGAAAACTGTAAATGAGATCTTGGTGGTAAAACATTTTGTTTGCCGTTTATAAATACATAACCATCTCTTATTTCTAATGTGTCACCAGGAGTAGCCACACAGCGTTTTACCAGATTGGTCTTTTTGTCTATTGGCTTGTAGTAATTACGATCTGGATTGAAATCGTTCATATCCAAAAGCGTATCTGCAGGTTGGTTAAAAACAACAATATCGTTGCGTTCTACATTTTCAAAACCAGGTAGTCTAAAATAAGGTAACTGTAGTTTGTTTTTCCAAGACGTGTTTCTCTCATCATAGTTATCACTAAATAAGTAAGATTTGGTTCCTAATTTTGGAATTGTATCGTGTACCATTGGTGCTGCTACAGTAGTCATTGGAGCTCTGGCACCATAATGTATCTTACTCACAATAAGAAAATCACCAACTAATAACGATTTCTCTAAAGATGATGATGGTATAACAAACGGTTGAAAAAAGTATGTGTGTACAATGGTTGCTGCAACAA
The DNA here is from genome assembly GCA_002722255.1 of Winogradskyella sp. GTDB lineage: Bacteria > Bacteroidota > Bacteroidia > Flavobacteriales > Flavobacteriaceae > Winogradskyella > Winogradskyella poriferorum. The sequence goes on from PBLD01000017.1 coordinate 34,526, forward strand.
TAGCGAATAGAATAGAAGTAATCCATTCACCAGCAGAGGTTTTTGGTTTTAGTTGTCTATTTTCAATGTATTTAACATCTTCAACGTAGTTTAAGTAATAGAGATAAAAACCAAGAGTTACAATACAAATTAAAGCATCTAATTTACTGTCTTTACCAAATGCTCTTGCTGTTTCTACCCAAGCAGCAGGAATCATAATAAGATTTACAATAGGTAAAAACATAAGAATAACCCACCACCAAGGACGCGAAATAATCTTCATTAAGATTACTGCATTATAAACAGGTACAAATGCTTCCCAGGCTTGTCTGCCAGCTTTAACATAAAGTTTCCATGTGCCTAAGCCATGAATAATTTGTAATATCAGTAAAAAAATAAACCACTCTGTCCAAGTCATGATGTTATGTTTAGTCTAGTAGGTTGAAAAATATTTTAATTTGTTTCAATTGATTGGCAAATTAACCAATGTTTAACACATCTTTCATGCTAAAGATGCCTTTTTTATCTTTTATCCATTCAGCAGCAATTACAGCACCTAAAGCGAAGCCTTGCCTGCTGTGCGCTGTGTGCTTAATACTTATAGAATCTATTTCAGAATTATATGTTATTTCATGTGTGCCAGGAACTTCGGGTATGCGTTTGGCTTCAATATGAAGCTCATCAGAGTTCGGATTGTCTAATGTCCAACCTTTGTAATTTGTATTTTCAATAATTTGCTCAGCTAAAGTTATTGCAGTTCCACTTGGTGCATCTAACTTTTGCGTGTGATGAATTTCTTCAATTTCAGTACTATAACCTTCAACAGAAGCCATAAGTTGGCTTAATCTTGAATTAATTTCAAAAAAGATATTCACACCCAAACTAAAATTTGATGCATATAAAAATGTACCATTATTAGCTCTGCAGTAGTCCAAAATTTCATCATAATGGTCTAACCAGCCTGTTGTGCCTGATATAACGGGAACACCAGCTTCGATAGCTTTTTTTATGTTGTTTACTGCAGTTGAGGGAATACTAAAATCTATAGCAACATCTGTTTCAGAAAAATCGAATGTTGTGGTAGAACTTGTTGCCTTTATTGTAATATTATGGTTTCGGTCTAAAGCAATTGTTTCAATACTTTTGCCCATTCTGCCATAACCAAGTAAAGCTATATTCATTAGAATTTAAAGTTAAGAGTTAAGCCTAAATCTCCAGAGTTTTCTATTTGGTTATATTGGTAATGCGGACTTAAACTTAAATTTTCATCCACATTAAACTGAAGTAAATGTGCATCTACATTGGCATCGATGATATTAAGCGCATATAAGCCAATAGTAACCAAAAGTGAAACTTCTTTGTTTCTTCTAAACTGTTGTTGTGCTCTAATTAGCCCATCATTAGAAATGAGTGGATTTCCGTTGGCATCTGAAAATTCATCATCTGTAAAACCTGCTAATCGCCTTTTATAAGCATCTCTATAACGGTCGTATTGCTTATCGTTTCTTATATAAAAGTAAACACCTGTGCCTATTGCACCCCAAACAATTGGGATTTTCCAATATTTTTTGTTGTAAAATTGTCCTGCACCTGGTAAAATAGCAGAATAGAATGCAGCTTTAGAAGGTCTTAAAGGGTCTATTTCCTTTTTTTCTATAAGCGCATTGTCTATTAGAACGGTTTCTTTATCTAAACCAACGCTTGTACTATCATTTTCTACTTGAGCTGATGAAAATGATATAGAAATAAAGCAGAGAATGCCAAAGAAAAGCTTTTTATTTAGCACGCTGTACTAGTTTTTTAATTCTATTGAAATCTTCTTCAGAATGAAACGGAATTGTAATTCTTCCGCTACCATTTTTACCAAGTTTCACATCAATTTTGTGGCCAAAATAATCTGAAAAATCTTTAATTCCCTTTTTTACATATTTAGGAATCTCGGTAGTTGTTTTATCTTGTTTAGCTTCCTCTTCTTGGTTATTAAGGTTTTTTACAAGTTGCTCAGTAGCCCTTACAGAAAGTTTGTTGCTGATAATTTTTTCATAAACTTCAAGCTGGTCTACGGGACTTTCAATATTTACCATAGCTCTACCATGACCCATAGAAATAAATCCATCACGCATTCCGGTTTGGATAATTGGGTCTAGTTTTAGTAATCGAAGATAATTGGCAATAGTAGAACGTTTTTTACCTACACGCTCACTCATTTGCTCCTGCGTAAGGTTAATTTCATCAATTAAACGTTGGTAGGATAATGCAATTTCTATTGGGTCTAAATCCTGTCTCTGAATATTTTCAACCAATGCCATCTCTAAAGATTCTTGGTCATTAGCAATTCTTATATAGGCAGGAATTGTTTCTAAACCAATAAGTTTAGAGGCTCTAAAACGGCGTTCTCCAGAAACTAGCTGATAGTTATTAAATGCTAATTTTCTAACCGTAATAGGTTGAATAACACCTAACTCTCTTATTGATGAAGCTAATTCTCTAAGCGATTCTTCATTAAAGTTGGTTCTTGGTTGAAAAGGGTTAACCTCAATACTGTCAATATCTAGTTCAACAATATTACCAACAACTTTGTCTGCATTTTTGTCTTCTGCAGATTTTATATCATTTTCAGGATCTTTTAGTAACGCAGAAAGTCCACGTCCTAAAGCCTGTTTTTTTGTTGCCTTCGCCATTACAATTCATTTTTCTTTATAAGCTCTTTTGCCAAGTTCAAATAATTGGCGGCACCTCTACTGCTTACATCATAGTTAATAATACTTTCTCCATAACTAGGAGCTTCACCAAGTTTCACATTACGCTGTATAATGGTTTCAAACACCATATCGCTAAAGTGTTTTTGAACTTCTTCTACAACCTGATTGGATAAACGTAAACGCGAATCGAACATAGTAAGCAGCATGCCTTCAATGTCTAACGCTTGGTTGTGTATTTTTTGTACACTTTTAATAGTATTTAACAGTTTTCCTAAACCTTCTAATGCAAAATACTCGCATTGAATAGGAATAATTACAGAATCGGAAGCTGTTAAAGCATTCAAAGTTAGTAACCCTAATGATGGAGCACAATCAATTAAAATATAATCATATTCAGATTTTAAACCTGAAATTGCTTGTTTAAGCATATACTCGCGCTCATCTTTATCAACAAGCTCTATCTCAATCGCAACAAGATCTATATGCGCAGGAATAACATCTACATTAGGCGCATTAGATGCCATAATAGCTTCTTTTGCTGTTTTGGTATGTTCTAAAACCTGATATGACCCAAGCTCTACGGTGTCAACATCAATACCCAATCCAGAACTTGCATTAGCTTGCGGATCTGCGTCTATAAGTAGGACTTTCTTCTCTAGTGCGCCTAAAGAAGCTGCTAAATTTACTGAGGTAGTCGTTTTTCCGACACCACCTTTTTGGTTAGCAATTGCAATGATTTTACCCATTAAATGATTTGGTTTATTAAGGGTTTAAAAATACAATTTATTATGGGTTTTGAAAATTGAAGTTGTTAACATTAGAAAAATAAAAAAGCTGCTTGAAAATAGATTCAAACAGCTTTGATTTTTATGAGATACAACTATTGTTTCTCTGGCATAAGTATTGCTTTTATATAACCATTGGTTAGATATTTTTTTGCTACATCTTGCACAGCTTTGGTAGTAATAGCATTTGTGTTTTCTTCAAAACTTAAAATGTCCTCTAAGTCACTTTTGTTATAATCGGCATTTTTTATTTGGGTTAACCAAAATCTATTTTGCTGTAAATCATCTTTTCTGGATAGTAACATTGCTTTTTTGACTTTGTCTAAATCGGCTTCGGTTGGTCCGTCTTTTATGATTTTTTCAAGTTCAGCGATAGAAGCATCTGCTAACTTTTCAGCATTGTCTGGTCCACAAGGGAAAGAAATACTAAAGTTAAAACGGCCATAAGGTAGCTTGCTTATAGATCCTCTTGCACCAGCGCCGTAAACACCACCTTCTTCTTCTCTAAGTTTTTCAATTAACTTAATGCTTAAGATTTCGCCTAAAGCGTTCATTGCTTTGGCTTCATCTTTATTGTATTCTGTTTCACCAGAAAACGTCAATCGCACTTGACTTTTTGGTTCTGTTCCTTTGTTGTAATTAAATTCATGTGATCCAGACTTTGGTCTAAAATCAAATACTCTGTACGTTTCTCTTTCTTCACTACTAGGAAGTGAGGCAATGTAAGTTTCGGCATATTCAGCTAGTTTGTCATCATCGACGTTTCCTACGAAGTAAAAGTGGAAATCTCCTGCATTAGCAAAGCGTTCTTTATATTTTTTGTAAGCTAGATCATAATTGGCATTATCTAAAGCTTCTTCGTCTGGGAAACCTGTATATCTTGGATTGTCTTCATTCAAAAACTCGCTTAAAGCTATAGAAAATGAAATGTTAGGATTAGAAAGAATATTGCCCAAAAAGGCCTTTTGCTTACTTATGTATGAAGCAAATGCTTCGGGATCTTTATCTAACTTAGTGAAATATAAATGAATCATTTGAAACATCATTTCCAAATCTTTTGGTGAGGCAGAACCTCTAAAGCCTTCGGAATTTCCACCAATAAAAGGGCTAACTCTAACAATTTTACCAGAAGTTAACTTTGCCATTTCGTTTTTATCAACTCCGTCAATTCCGGCTTCAAATAAACCTCTGTTGGCACTAACCGTTTCTTTAAGTTCTTCATTAGTGTATAATGATGTACCACCATAACTAAAGGCTTCCATTAAGACTTCATCATTTTTAAAGTCTGTTTTTTTATAGGTTACTTTTGCACCATTGCTAAGAACAAATGTTTTGGTTTCGTTAAGTTTACCTTCATTGTTAGTTTGTCGTTCTACAATGCTTCCTTTTTTTGGTTTTACAGGCATTAATTCCTCTCTAACAGCTTCATCTTCATAATCTTTAATGTCTGCATTTTCCACTTTGTTGAGTAAATCAATTACTTCTTGTTCTGTTACTTTTTTAAGGCCTTCTTTTTTAGGGCCAGTAAGAATTACCAATCTATTGTCGTCGTGTAAAAATTCAGAAATCAACCCGTTAACTTCTTTTAGTTGGATGGTTGGTAATTGATTTTGAGCAAATTTGAAAACCCATTCAATACTAGGAATAGGACTTTCCTGTAAGAAATGTTGGATGTAACTATTTACAATTCTATTTGATTCGCGCTTGTCATTGTTTTTAAATTGACGTTCTAAACGTGCTAAATAGTCCTTTTTTGCGCGTTCTAATTCAGAAGCTTTAAAGCCATAGCGCTTTACACGTTCGTTTTCTTCCAAAAGCACTTTTAGAGCGTCTAACTGACCAGTCTCATTGGTTTGTGCAAAAGATTGGTAAGCATCTTTGTTTCCTATGATGCCGCCTTTATACGAAAATCCGTAAATAAACGGTGGGTTAGGTTTGTTGCTGTATTCTGCAAGACGATTGTTTATCATTTGATCAAAAAGACCTTCTACCATATTGTCTCTATAATCACTTACTGTTTTTGTTTTTTTACGATTTCCTTTGTCTTTATAGTAAATTTGAACTTGACTACCAGTAGCTTCTTCGTCCCACTCAATAGCAACTAAAGTTTCTTTGTGGTTTTCAGAGTAAAATTCTTCTCTTGGCTTAGGGTTTTTAGGGTTTGTAAGTCCACTAAAATTTTCTTTAATCTTTTGTTCTAGTGTCTCAACATCCAAATCTCCAACGGCTATAACAGCCATTAGGTTTGGTCTGTACCAGTCTTTTTGAAAATTTCTAATACTTTCATATTTAAAATTCTCAAGATTTTCTAAAGTACCAATAGGTAGTCGATCTGCATATTTAGATTTGTAAGCAATTTTGTTTAAATATTTAGATTGCATTCTTGTTGCCGCGCCCAAACGTGTTCTATATTCCTCGATAACAACACCGCGTTCTTCGTCAATGTCTTTATCTGTAAGCAAAGCGTTTCCTGCCCAGTCTTGAAGAATCTGAAAACCTTTATCTAATTTTTCTGTATCGTCGCTCGGAATAGGAAGAATATAAACAGTTTGGTCAAAGCCAGTATAAGCATTAAGGTCTGCGCCAAATTCTACACCAATACTTTGCAGGTAGTCTACAAGTTCATTTTTCTCAAAATGCTTTGTGCCATTAAAATTCATGTGCTCCATAAAATGAGCAAGACCAAGCTGGTCTTCGGTTTCTAGAATAGAACCTGCTTTTAGTGCTAATCGTAATTCTACTTTGTCTTCTGGTTTACCGTTGTTTTGAATGTAGTAAGTAAGTCCGTTAGGAAGTTTTCCAATTTTCACTTCTGGTGTAATGGGTAAGGTTTCAGAAGAGACAGATGTAGACACCTGTTTTTCGAGAGTTTTAGTTTGTGCACTTATTGAAAAACTAATACACAAACAACAAATAAAAAATGTACTAAATACTTGAGAAAGTTTTGTTGTCATCGATTGATGGTTTTAATGATTAATAGTTGAAAATTTATAAGAAAATTCCTTAAATTTAAATATAAAATGCTCATAAGTAAAGAAATAACATTATTTTAACTAAATTTTTAGTTGAATATTGTTTTGTGTCCCTTAATATTTCTTTGTTTTCAAACTTTAGATAGGCAATGAAATAATTTAACACAATTTTAGAATCTTAATATTTAACTTTAGCGTAACCAATAAATTAATCAAAAACATGAAAACTAATTTTCGCACTACATTAGTGTTGGCAATTGCTCTGCTATTTTCTATAATAGTAGAAGCTCAGCCAGAGCAAACAGCCTCAGTAGAGGGCATCACAGAGTACAAAATGGACAACGGACTTAAAGTGTTGTTGTTTCCGGACAATTCATCTCAAACAATTACAGTCAATATAACTTACAAAGTTGGATCGAGACATGAGGGTTATGGAGAAAAGGGGATGGCTCACTTATTAGAGCATTTGGTGTTTAAAGGCACACCTAATCATCCAGACATCCCAAAAGAGTTAACCTCTCATGGTGCAAGGCCTAATGGTACTACTTGGTACGATCGTACTAATTATTTTGAGACTTTTAATGCTACCGACGAAAACCTTGATTGGGCCTTAGATTTAGAAGCCGATCGTATGGTAAATTCTTATATCGCTAAAAAAGATTTGGATTCAGAATTTTCAGTAGTTAGAAATGAGTTTGAATCTGGTGAAAACTCACCAACAAGTGTATTAATGCAAAAAGTAATCAGCTCTGCATTCTTATGGCACAATTATGGGCAATCCACGATTGGTAATAAGTCTGATATAGAGCGTGTGCCAATTGAAAACCTAAAAGCATTTTATAAAAAATATTACCGACCAGACAATGCTGTTTTAATGGTAACAGGTAAATTTGATAAGGACAAAACGCTTGCCTTAATAGAAAAGAAGTTTGGTGGTATTAAAAATCCTGATACTCCTTTAAAAGATGTACCAACAATAGAGCCACCTCAAGATGGCGAAAAAAGAGTTGAGTTAAGTCGAGTAGGAGACTTGCAACTGGTTTCTGCATTGTATCATACACCAGCAGGTTCTCATGTAGATTATGCACCTCTAGCGCTAGTAGAAAATATTTTAACAGATCAACCATCTGGTCGTTTATATAAAGCTTTAGTAGAAAGTAATAAAGCATCTTCTATATGGAGTTTTTCTCCGTTTACAAAAGAACCTGGGTTTATGTACTTTAATGTAGATGTACCTTCAGATAAATCTTTAGCGGAGGCAGAAGCTACATTGTTAGAAATGTTTGATGGATTACGTGAAAATCCAATTACAGAGGAAGAGTTAAAACGTGCAAAAGCGAACTTAGGAAAGCAGATGGATCAAATGCTTCGTAATTCTTCATACTTAGGAACTTATACAAGTGAATTTATAGGTGCTGGTGACTGGAGATTAATGTTTATCCACAGAGATCGTGTCGAGGCTGCGACATTAGAGCAGGTTAATGAAGTTTTAAGTAACTATTTTATTAAGACAAACAGAACGGTTGGAAACTTTGTTCCAACGAAGCAGCCAATGCGTATTGAGATTCCTCATACTGAAGGTTTAGAAGACTTGGTGACTAACTACAAAGGAAAAGAAGCATTAAGTACAGGAGAAGCTTTTGATGTGTCTTATGCTAACATTCAAGACCGCTTAGAAACAGGAACTATTGGTAAAACTGGCATCGAATACGGCTTCATTAAAAAAGACAATAGAGGCGAGACAGTTAATGTTAATTTTACCTTTAGAAATGGTAGTGTTGATGATTTAATGAATAAAGGAAGGGTTGCGAATTATACGGCAAGAATGCTTAATAAAGGTACTAAAACAAAATCTAGACAAGATATTGAAGATAAGCTAAGTGAGCTTAAATCTAGCGTATATTTTAGTGGAAGTAATGGTAGAACGTATGCTTATGTAACTTCTACTAAAGAGCATTTAATGGAAACATTAGATTTAATGACCGAAATGTTAAAAACGCCAGCATTTAGTCAAGAGGAATTAGATAAATTAAAAACTCAAGATATTGCAAATATCGAGCGAAATAAAACAGAGCCACAGTACTTAGTACAAAAACGTTTGGGTGAAATTAACCAGACGTATCCTAAAGGGCATCCATTGTATAACATGTCTATGGAAGAAGAATTGGCAGCTATCAATGATGTAACAGTAGAGGGAATGCAAGCCTATTATGATGATTTCTACGGAATTTCAAACAACGCGACTTTAGTGGCTATTGGTAATATTGATGAAGCAGCACTTAAAGGATATTTTGAAAAAGAGTACGCTGATTTTAAATCGGATTTACCTTATTCTGAAATAAAAGATCCTTATAGAGCGAATAACCCAGCAAATGAACAAATAAAAACTCCAGACAAGAAAAACGCTTTTACCTTAGGATTCTTAAACTTTGAGTGTAGCCAGTATGATGAAGACTATGCGGCTTTACAAGTAGCTGGATCTGTGTTTGGTGGTGGTTTCTTAAACTCTCGTATAGCAACAAGATTACGTCAGCAAGATGGTGTGAGCTATGGTGCAGGAGGTGGAGTTAATGTAGATGGAGATAAGGATGACAAAAATTCTGGAATGTACATCTACGCTATCTATGCACCAGAGAACGAAGCTAAAGTGCAAAAAGGATTTGAAGAAGAAATAGCGCGTTTTATTAAAGATGGAATTACACAGCAAGAGTTAGACGATGCAGTTGCAGGTTGGGTACAAGCGCAAAGTGTATCTAGAGCAAAAGACAATGAATTAGCAGGTGTTATTAATAATAATCTTTACTATGAAAGAGATATGATGTTTCAAAAGAACATTGAGGAAAAGGTAAAAAGCTTAACCGTTGAAGATGTAAATAAGGCTATTAAAACCTATTTTAAAGAAATGAAAGAATGGTCTGTTGTTAATGGAGGTGATTTTAAAGAATTTGAAATTAAAGACTCCAAAGAAAAAGTTGATGATTAATAAATAAAATCATGATAAAAGAAAAGCCCTTCATTTGAAGGGCTTTTCTATTTATTAAAATTAAAATCAGTCAATCAATATTTCTAAAATCTGAATCGCTGCATCACTAATTTTGGTACCTGGTCCAAAGACTGCAACTGCACCAGCATCGAATAAATATTGGTAATCTTGTTTTGGGATAACACCACCAACAATAACCATAATATCTTCTCTGCCATAGTTTTTAAGTTCCTCAATAACTTGTGGAACCAGTGTTTTGTGTCCTGCAGCTAAAGAAGATACGCCTAATATGTGCACATCATTTTCTACGGCTTGCTTAGCAGCTTCTTTTGGTGTTTGAAACAATGGGCCAATATCTACATCAAAACCAACGTCAGCGTAACCAGTAGCTACAACTTTAGCACCTCTGTCATGACCATCTTGTCCCATTTTTGCAATCATTATACGTGGTCTACGACCATCTTGTTCTGCAAATTGGTCTGCTAGTTCTCTGGCTTTTTTAAAGCTTTCGTCGTCTTTTATTTCTTTGCTATACACTCCACTAAATGATTTTATTTGCGCTTTGTAACGTCCAAATTCAGCTTCAAGAGCGTCACTAATCTCACCAAGTGTGGCGCGTTTTCTTGCTGCATCTACTGCTAAAGCTAATAAATTTTCTTCACCAGATTTTGCAGCAGCTGTTAATTTTGCTAAAGCTTCTGTAACTGCTTTGGTGTCTCTTGTGCTTTTTATATGATTAAGGCGCTCAATTTGTTGGTTTCTAACCGTTTGGTTGTCTACTTCTAAAATGTGAAGCGGATCTTCTTCCTTCAGTTGGTATTTATTCACACCCACAATAATATCTTGACCAGAATCGATACGTGCTTGCTTACGTGCAGCAGCTTCTTCAATGCGTAATTTCGGAATTCCGGCTTCGATAGCTTTTGTCATTCCGCCTAATTCTTCAACTTCTTCAATAAGTTTCCAGGCTTTTTCAGCAATTTCGTTGGTTAAACTTTCAACATAATAACTACCAGCCCAAGGATCTACAGTTTTGGTAATATGTGTTTCTTCTTGAAGGTATATCTGTGTATTACGTGCAATACGTGCCGAGAAATCTGTTGGTAAAGCAATTGCTTCATCTAGTGCGTTGGTGTGCAAACTTTGTGTGCCTCCAAAAGCAGCAGCAGCAGCTTCAATACATGTTCTGGCAACATTATTAAAGGGATCTTGCTCAGTTAAACTCCAACCAGACGTTTGGCTATGTGTTCTTAAAGCCAGAGATTTTGGGTTTTTAGGGTTGAATTGCTTTACAAGTTTAGCCCAAAGCATACGTGCAGCACGCATTTTGGCAATTTCCATAAAGTGATTCATACCAATAGCCCAAAAGAAGGATAAACGCGGAACAAATGTATCGATATCCATACCTGCACCTAAGCCTTTTCTTATGTATTCTAAACCATCTGCTAAAGTATACGCTAACTCAATATCGCAAGTTGCGCCAGCTTCTTGCATATGGTAACCAGAAATACTAATGCTGTTAAAACGTGGCATATTCTGACTAGTATATTCAAAAATATCTGAAATGATTTTCATCGATGGAGTAGGTGGATAAATGTATGTGTTACGCACCATGAACTCTTTTAGAATATCATTTTGTATGGTTCCTGCTAGTTGTTCAGGTTTTACACCTTGTTCTTCTGCAGCCACAATGTAAAATGCCATAATTGGCAGAACAGCACCATTCATGGTCATAGATACCGACATTTTATCTAATGGAATTTGATCGAAGAGTATTTTCATGTCTTCAACGGAATCTATGGCAACACCAGCTTTACCAACATCGCCAACAACACGTTCGTGGTCAGAGTCGTAACCTCTGTGTGTAGCTAAATCGAAAGCAACCGAAAGTCCTTTTTGTCCTGCGGCCAAATTTCTTCTGTAGAAAGCGTTACTTTCTTCTGCGGTAGAAAAACCAGCATACTGTCTAATAGTCCAAGGTCTGCGAACATACATGGTAGAGTATGGTCCACGTAGGTTAGGAGCAATGCCAGCTACAAAATCTAAGTGTTCTAAATCTTTTAGGTCTTCTTTTGAATAATTAGATTTTACTTTAATGTCTTCAGCGGTTGTGAAATGGCTATTAGCTCTTGGCTCTTGGCTCTTGGTTTTTAGCTTTATATGTTGAAGGTTTTTTCTGTTCATAACCTTGTTTTTTTAGTAAAAATAAAACTATAGATTTTATCTATATTGAGTTTTATTCCTCTTTTAATCTGTTGATTTCCAAATTCTCAGATAATCTTTTCTCAATTATTGGTTCAATAAGGGTTTTTCGTTTTTCAATCTTTAAAAAAGGACTTACCTCTAAATCATTTTTCATTTTGTCAGCAGGATTTGGATGCTTGTTGGTTCCTAAAAGGATTAGTTTTTCAGCATCAAAATCGGCTTGCTCTTTGTCAGCACTTTCTTTAATTTTTCGTTGGATTGTGCCTTCTTTTAATTGACTTAAGAATCCTCCATTTGCTTCAATATCTTTAAAAAGGGCTAAAGCTTTTTCGGCTAATTGTTCGGTTAAACTTTCAATATAATAAGCGCCATCAGCCGGATTATTAACCTTATCGAAATAGCTTTCATTTTTGAGTACTAAGAGTTGGTTGCGAGCTATGCGATCTCCAAATTCATTTGGATGATGATACAAACTATCGTATGATAAATTGGCAATAATATCAGCACCTCCCAAAATCGCACTCATACATTCTGTTGTGGTACGTAGCATGTTTACATTGTAATCGTAAATGGTTTTGTTACGTTTGCTTGGTGTTGCAATTATTTTGCAATTAGTATTAAAACCATATTCAGTAGCAAGTGTAGTCCATAATTGCCTTAGTGCTCTAAGCTTTGCGATTTCAAAGAAGTAATTTGAGCCAACTGCTGTGTTGAAAGTTACCTCTATTGATTCTTTTATTTCATCTGATAGATTATCAAGATGATTGAGATACTCGTTGGCATGTGCTAAACTATAAGCCAATTGCTGCACAATATTGGCACCAGCATTTTGGTAAAGACTTGCATCTATTGAAAATTGATAAGATGATTTTACAATAGTATCAAACTTTTCGTGATCGTCTTTTAAGTTTGTATACCAATTACCTGTCTTCGCCAAATGACCTATGATATCCGTATCGAAATACACTCTTAAGCCAGAAGAAGATACAGCAGCATTTTCTCCTATAAATTTTGAAGAAAGAAACTGCATTTTAAAACGTATGCTTGTTTTAGCTAAATCTATTTGATTCAGTATTTCTTCAATTTTTATATCTTCAGATTTAATAACAAATGTTATGTGCTCAGCGCCTCTGGAAATGGCATCTAAAGTCTTTGTATTAGCTTCGTTAGTATCTTCTACCTCAATAACTTGTGAGATTTTCCATTGCGTGGCTTTACTTGTTGAGGTTTCTGGTAAACTTTTAAATTCATCAGAATGGTAAAAAGGTTTAACATCTATCCCTTCATTGGTATGCCAAATTAAGGTGTCGTTGTAATCAGCGCCTTTAAGGTCTACTTGTATTTTTTGTTTCCAAGCTTTTGAGGAAACAGCTTCAAAATCTTTAAATAAGGATTTACTCATCTTTATCTTGTTTAGCTATGCTGTCTTGGTACTCTATAATGAAAATGTCTTCATTATCTTTTTTCATATAGTAATTTTCGCGTGCAGCACGTTCAATTCCTTCTTCTGTACTCAGCTCTTTAATAGCTTTATTGTCTTTTGCAATTTCGTTTTTGTAGTGCTCTTTTTGATACTCTAGTTCTTCAATTTCAGAATTTAATTCATGGTGAAAAAACCATGAGTGCGCATCAAAAAACAGCATCCAAACAATAAATACAACCAATACAAGAACGTAAATATTCTTGAATGGCTTTAGATATTTATTATTAAAGAATTTCATTATAATCTTTCGTTTATAATTGTTTTAACGATATCTACGGCAACTGTGTTGTATTTGTTGTTTGGGATTATAATATCGGCATACTCCTTCATTGGCTCTATGAACTGTTGGTGCATTGGCTTTAAAGTAGTCTGATACCTCGTTAAAACTTCATCAATATCTCTCCCTCGCTCTGTAATGTCTCGTTTTAAACGACGTATTAGTCGTTCGTCAGAATCTGCGTGTACAAATATTTTGATGTCAAACAACTCTCTAATTTCAGGATGAGATAGAATGAGAATACCTTCGACAATCATTACCTTTCTTGGTTGTGTCACAATAACATCTCCAGTGCGATTGTGCTTAACGAATGAGTATACAGGTTGATTTACGGATTTACCTTCTTTAAGTTCTTTTAGGTGTTGTTCTAGTAGTTCAAAATCAATAGAACGAGGATGATCAAAATTGATTTTTACACGTTCTTCAAAACTTAAATGAGATGTGTCTTTATAGTAAGAATCTTGCGATATGACGCCAACTTCTCCCTCTGGAAGTTCTTTAAGAATTGTATTAACAACCGTGGTTTTTCCGCATCCTGTTCCGCCACCAATTCCGATTATAAGCATTATAAATGTTTAGATTTAGTTAGTTGTGCAAAGTTAGCCATTTAAGCCTAGTTTTTAATGACTTTTATCACATCTTCTGCAGTAATTATTTCACCATAATTATTACCCCAACTATTGTTTATATAATTCATAACGTCAGCAACTTCTTCATTGCTTAAACCTAAAGGCGTCATTACACTATTGTAAGTAACTCCATTTACAACAATTTCACCAGACATCCCTTTTTTTACACCTCTTATGCTTGCTTCTTGATTCTCTTTTAAATAATCTGATTGTGCTAAAGGCGGAAATGCTTTAGGTGCTCCTTTACCATTACTCATATGGCAGGTTATACACATGTCTTCGTATACTAATTTACCGCGTTCATAAGTGTCTTTTAATTGCGGATCTAAGGCTGTGTTTTTTTTATTTATTGAATAATCTGCATGATTGTTTTTCTTGTTATTAGAATTACAAGAAGTTATCAATAGTAATAAAACCAACAATCTCAAATATTTTATCATTTTCTTAATAGCTTTACAATTCCTAAATTTTCTACTCCAACATATATGTAACCATCAGGTCCTTGTTCTATAGACCTAACTCTACCTATGCCATCTAATAAACGTTCTTCTTTAATGACTTTATCATCTTTTAATGTGCATAAGTCTAAATATTGAAATTTTAATGAGCCAACTAATAGATTACCATTCCAATCACCATATTTATTGCTATTAATAAAAGCCATTCCGCTTGGTGCTATTGAAGGGTCCCAGTAATGGAGCGGTTGTTCCATACCTTCTTTCTCGGTAATGTCTGTAAATTTTGTACCGCTGTAATTGACTCCATAACTAATAACAGGCCAACCATAGTTTTTACCTTTTTTTATAATGTTTATCTCATCACCACCTTTTGGTCCATGTTCGTGTGTCCATATTTCACCAGTTTTGGGATGTATGGTCATACCTTGTGGATTTCTGTGACCGAAAGAATAGATTGCTTTTTTGGCATTATCATGTTTGTAAAAAGGGTTATCCTTTGGTATTGAACCATCGTCATTAATGCGATATATCTTGCCGCAGTCTCTGGTAATGTCTTGAGGGTTTTCATCACGATTTCCTCGATCGCCAATAGAGAAAAATAGATGTCCATTTTTATCAAACTGAAGTCGAGAGCCAAAATGTTGTCCTCTTGTTGAGTTAGGTTCTGCTTTATACAGCACTTTCCAATTTGTAAGTGTCATATCACTATACTTTGCAGAAGCGATTGTTGTATTGCCACCATCTCCTTCGCCATCAGATGATGCATAAGAAAAATATATAAGATTATTGTTTTTGTAATCAGGATGAAGTGTAACATCCATAAATCCGCCTTGACCTCTTACATATATTTCTGGCAATCCAGAGATTTCTGTTTTTTTTCCATTTTTAAAATGAATTAGTTGTCCAGCTTTTTCGGTAATTAGTATAGCTCCATCAGGTAAAAATGTAAAACCCCATGGAATATCAAGGTCTGGAACAATAATTTCGTGAGTATTTTTGGTATTGGTAGAGTTTTTATCTTGGGCACAGGTAAGTATGCTTATTAGAATTAAACCTATAATGGGAAATCTTAATTTCATAATTAAAAAACTAAAATTGAATATCAGTTTTTAAAGTTAGAAAAATGTTATTGGATTATAAAAAAAACTCTATATTTGCAGTCCTAAAATTGATAACCAAATTTCGGGGTGTAGCGTAGCCCGGTTATCGCGCCGCGTTTGGGACGCGGAGGTCGCAGGTTCGAATCCTGCCACCCCGACAAAAATTAATACCAACAGAAACTAAAACCTTGTAAATTGTATGATTTACAAGGTTTTATGGTTTTTAGGCTATCATAAGAATTGAATTAATATGGTTTAATTCGGTTAACAATTCGGTTAACAGTTAGCAAAGTAAAAAAGTGTTAACCGAATAGACTCTTAAACACTGTAATTGAAATAGTTGATTTGACTTTCGTCTCGATGAATGTTTAACAAAAAGACGACAACTATGCAATCACAAACCACCTTTAGATTATCATTTTGGGTAAGCGCTTCACGTAAGATTAATAATGAAGTTTCTGTTTATGCTCGAATAACTGTAAACGGTAAACGAGCAAATATCAGTTTACAACGAAAAGTAATTGTGTCTGAATGGGATTCCAGTAAAGGAAGAGCAAGAGGAAACAAACAAGAATCTCGATTACTCAATAGATATTTAGACCAGGTTAAAAATAGAATCTATGAAGCTCACGATGAACTTGTAAAAGAAAAAGCTTTTATCTGTGCTCAATCAATTAAAGCTCGTTTTCTTGGTGAGGATAACGAAGAGTATTCTTTACTAACTTTAGTTGATTACCATAATACCCAAATGAGCGAATCTTTAAGTTATGGAACTTTAAAGAACTATTTCACTACTCAAAAATATATCAAACTATTTCTAACCAAAAAGAAAATCCAAGACATCTACTTGACCCAACTAACGTTTCGCTTTTTAGTTGACTTTGAAAAGTTCTTACGTTCCTATGTTCCGGAGGACCACCAAAAGAAAATGGAAAATAATACAGTTATGAAGCATATTCAACGACTTCGCAAAATGGTTACATTAGCTTACAAGATGGAATGGATAGACAGAGATCCTTTTATAAAATTTAAACCAACCTATATCAAAAATGAGCGTGAGTTTTTAAGTGAAGATGAGCTACAGACTATTATTAAAAAAGAATTTGAAATTGAAAGACTGGAGCTCGTTAAGGATTTATTTGTATTTAGCTGCTATACGGGCTTGTCATATATTGATGTAATGAACCTCAACAAAGATAATATCACATTCGGTATTGATGGTGGCAAATGGATAATCACAAATAGACAAAAAACACATAACAAAGTGAAAATCCCGTTACTTCCAATTGCTGAAGAATTGATAGAAAAATATAAAAGCCACATCAAAACCAGAAAAATAGAAACCTTATTTCCTAATATTTCAAATCAAAAGCTCAATTCTTATTTAAAAGAAATAGCAGATTTATGCAAAATCAAAAAGAACCTAACTTTCCACATCGCTAGACACACTTTTGCAACTACAGTAACTTTAAGTAATGGGGTTCCAATAGAAACGGTATCAAAATTACTTGGTCACACGAAGATTTCGACGACTCAAATTTACGCTAGGGTTATTGAAAGAAAAGTAAGTGAAGATATTAATGCTTTAAAGATTAAAATGATTAATAAAAACAACCAAAAGGTTCATTCTAAATCAAAATAAATTAATACAGTATATTTGAGTTCAAAACAACTCAAAATGTATCCACAATCTTCAATAAAAAACCTTACAATAGATGACTTGGTCGAAATTATTGGTGATATACCACAAGAAGAAAATGGATTACATGTTCATTTATCAAAAAATAAGTTTAAAGAAATTCCTATAGGTTATCCTTTTAGAGGAAATTCTTATGTTTTTTTATTAGTGGTTAAAGGAAGTTTAAAAATCCAATTAAATTTACTTAGGTATACTATAAAAAACTCAGAGATAATAGTTATAAATCCACAAACGGTTACTCATATTCAAGAAATGAGCAAAAATCTTGAAATAGCAACTATTAGCTTTAATGTTGATTTTATATTGAGAAACTCAATTAACAAAAATGATATTGATACTTTAGACTTTTTTACGGCAAATAGTATCCCCAAGTTAAAATTATCTAAGGAGGATTTAAAAACGTTTATTTCTGTTTCAAAAATTTTAGAAAAAAATAATCGACTTGGAAAAAATAACCCATATAATAATGAGATAATAACTCATAGTTTTAACTTATTAATGTATCATTACGCTTCATTATTAAAGATACAGTTTCCTAATCTAGAAGCAAATTTAACAAGACAGGAAAAATTAGCACTTCGTTTTTTGAAATTGTTAAATGAAAATTTTAAGCAAGAACGAACAGTTCAATTTTATGCAGATATTTTATGTTTAACACCTGGTTATTTGTCTAAGGTTTTAAAAATTATTTCAAAAAAAACAGCAAGTCAATTAATTGATGAAGCGGTAATAATGGAGGCAAAACTACTGTTAAAAAATCAAACCTTATCAATCTCGGAAGTTGCAAACGAGCTTCAATTTAGTGACCAATCTTTCTTTGGTAAATATTTCAAAAAACACACGGGTTACTCACCCTCTAAGTTCAGAGAGATTAAGTTTAAAAGTTAAGTTTTGACCAACAAACTTCCTTAATAGTGCATTTTTTTTATTTTTTTTAATAAAAATAACTGATTTTGACCAATTTTTTCCTTTTGTAGACCTGTTGTAATTATATCAATAATAGGACTTTTGTAACCTATTATTATAAAATTATAGCAATAAATATGAAGCAAATTATCACCTTTACAACTTTGGCTTTATTATTAGTAGGTTGTTCAGAAAAAAAGGAAACTGTAAAAGAAGTTGTGATTCCCAAGGTCACTGTTAAAAAAATTAATTCAACAGTAGAAAAGGAATCCCTAACATATAGTGGAACCATTGAAGCAGATAACACAGTATCTTTAGGTTTCTCAGTTCCCGGTAGAATTTCAAAAGTTTATGTTCAAGAAGGTCAAAAAGTAAACAAAGGGCAGTTACTAGCAACAATAGACCAAACCACCTATAAAAATGCATTTGATATAGCAAATGCAGGCTTAGAACAAGCAAATGATAACTTCAAAAGATTAAATAGTTTATATCAAAAAGGTAGTTTGCCAGAACGCGATTTTATTGCAGTTAAAGTGGCTGTAGCCCAAGCAAACGCAAACAAAAATTTAGCAGCAAAAAATTTAGCAGACACTAAACTTTATGCCCCTTTTTCTGGAATGATTACAGCTAAAATGACAGAAATAGGTGCTACAGCAGCACCTGGTGTTCCTGCTTTTACTGTAATGAAAACAGATAAAGTATATGCTAAGGCTTCTATTACTGAATCTGAAATATCTAAACTCAAAATAGGTACAGACGCTAAAGTTGAAATCTCTTCATTAAATGAAACTTTTAATGGTAAAGTAGCTATTGTAAATCCAAGTGCAGATGCTGTAACCAGAACTTTTAATGTAAAAGTTCGCCTTGACAATAAGGAAGATAAACTATTACCAGGAATGATTAGTAATATAAAAATCAATACAGGTAATACTGTAGATGTTATTACAGTTCCTTCAGAAAGTATTATAAGAGATGCTAACAATATACTATATGTATTTGTCGTAAAGGAAAATAAAGCCATTAAAAAAAGGGTGTCTCTTGGTAGTTTTAAAGGAAATGAAGTAATAGTTACCAAGGGCTTGTCAATAGGTGATTCGGTTGTAATCGCAGGAAACAAAAATTTAAAAGACGGGCAAACAGTGTCTCTATAAAAGAACTGAATAAGATGATGAAAAAAGTAAAAATAAACTTTATAGAGGCTGCAATGAAATACCGTCAGGTAACCATTGTACTTACGATATTGTTAATGATTTTGGGAATATATGCTTTAGCGACTATGGCTCGAAGTGAAGATCCACAAATTACGGTTCGTAAAGGTTTGGTAATAGCAGCTTTTCCTGGCGCAGACGAGTTGCAGGTAGAACAACAATTAACCAATCAGATTGAACAGTTTTTATTTGGTTTTGAGGAGGTTAGAAAGGAAAAAACAATTTCTGAAACAAAAGAAGGACAAGTAATTGTAACAGTTGAGTTAAATGAAAATGTAAAAGATACTGATGGTTTTTGGGCGACTTTACAACATGGTTTAAATACCACATTTAGGCAAAATTACACACTTCCTCAAGGAATGATTGGCCCAATAGTAAATAGTGACTTTGGAGACGTAGTTGCACAAATGATAACAGTTTCCGCACCAGGACGCAGTTATGCAGAAATTGAAACGTATTTAGATGAGTTAGAAGATGGTTTAAAAACCATTAACGAAACATCAAAAATAAAACGTTATGGAGGACAAAAACAGCAGATTTACGTAACGGTACAAGACGAAAAAATGAAACAATATGGTTTCGATTTTTCAACTATTGCTCAAGTTATTCAAATGCAAAATAATACTGGATATTCTGGTGGTATTACTTTAGAAGATTCTGAGGTCTCTGTTTTTGCCAAAAATCAATATAAAAATGAAGCTGATTTAGGTAATCAAATTGTGTATAGTAGTCCAGATGGTAAAGTGGTTCGCTTAAAAGATGTGGCATCTATTGAACGTCGTTACGAAGAAGTGTCAAGCTTTATTAAAGTTGATGATCAAAAAGTAATGATGTTAACTGTAGAGATGCAACCAGGTAATAACATCGTCCAATTTGGAGAGAAAATAACAGAAAAAATCAATGAAGTAAAAAAACAATTACCTCAAGATGTTCAAGTTACTACTATTGTAGATCAGCCTTCAGTTGTAAAAGGAAGTATTAGCCACTTTATGCTAGAATTTGTTATTGCAATTGTAGCAGTAATTATTGTAGTAATTCTGTTATTACCATTCAGGGTGGCAATAGTTTCGGCAGTGGCATGTCCTATAGCTATTGTTATAACATTTGGAGTTTTAAATGTTATTGGTATAGAGATTCATCAGGTAACATTAGCAGCCTTAATTATAGTATTGGGTATGGTAGTGGATAATGCCATTGTAGTTGTAGATAATTACATCGAAAAATTAGATGAAGGAGAAGATAGATGGACAGCTGCTTGGCAAAGTGCTACTCAATTAATGGTGCCAATTTTTACAGCAACCATGGCAATTATTTTTGCTTTCTTACCATTAGCTTTTTTCTTAAATGGCTTAGCTAAGGAATTTATACAAGCTTTACCTATTGCTGTTGCTGTTGCACTATTTGCTTCGTTGTTAGTAGCATTATTGTTAACACCATATATGTGCTATGTCTTTATAAAAAAAGGATTAAAACACAAGGTAAGTGATGGAGATAAAAAAAGTATGTTAGATAGGTTGCAGCATGTATTTAACAATGCACTAGATTATAGCTTTAGATGGCCAAAAGCAACATTATTTATTGGTTTTTTATCTATTGTATTAGCAGTTTTAGTAGCAATGGGATTAGACCAAGAGTTATTTCCAACTGCAGAAAGAAATCAGTTTAACATAGAAGTTTGGTTACCTAATGGAGGAAATTTAAAACAAACGGAAGATGTAGTAACACGTGTTGAGAATGAAATAAAAAAAGATGAGAGAGTCTTAGGTGTTGCAAGTTTTGTTGGTACGAGTTCCCCAAGATTTCATTCTACGTATGCACCAGAATTTCCTCGTAAAAACTTTGCCCAAATATTTATCACTACAACAGGTAAAGAAGCTACACAAGAATTGGCAGATGAATACATTAAAAAATTCGAAGGTTTTGTTCCAGATGGTTATATACGTATAAGGCAACTTTCAATGAAAGAAACACCAGCACCTGTTGAAGTAAGAATTGTAGGTGAGGATTTAAACAAGCAAAAACAAGTAGCTGAGCAAGTAAAAACAATTTTAGAAGATGCACAAGGTACAAACTGGGTAAGAACATCGTATCAAGATGATTATTATGGAGTAAAAGTAAATTTAAATGACGATAAGGCAAATCGTTTAGGAGTAACAAATGCAATGGTTTCGCAAACTTTGGGAGCAGGCTTAAAAGGATATCCAGTTTCTACGTTATATGAAGGAGATAAAGCTATTGATATTCTTTTACGTTTTGATGCTGAAAACCGTGAAAATTTTAACGATTTAGGAGCTTTAAACATACCTACAGTATTTGGTACAAAAGTGCCTTTAAGAGAAGTGGCAGACATTACACCTGAATGGCATACAGGAGCCATTACACATAGGAATGGTTTAAGAACATTAACGGTTAGAGCTGAAGCACAATTGGGTATAAAAGCTGCCACAATACAGAATGATATTATGCCTAAAATTAATGCATTACAATTACCAGACGGCATATCAATCAACTATGGAGGTGAGTACGAAAGCACTAATGAAACTGCACCACACATGATGGCATCTTTAGGTATAAGTTTAATACTCATCTTTTTAGTGCTTTTATTTCAATTTAAGGATTTTACAAAAGTATTAATTGTTTTAGCAACATTTCCGTTGAGTTTATTAGGAGCATTCTTGGGGCTGTTACTTACAGGTAATCCAATTGGTTTTACGGCTTTTATGGGAATTATCAGTTTAATAGGTATCGTAGTAAGAAACGGAATTATTTTGGTGGATTATGCAGATGAGTTGGTGTTAGAACACGGTTATACCGTAAAAGCTGCGGCTAAAGCTTCAGGTAAAAGACGAATGCGTCCAATCTTTTTAACATCTGCAGCAGCAGCTATTGGTGTTGTACCTATGATTATTGGTAAATCACCACTATGGGCACCTTTAGGAAGTGTATTAGCAGTTGGTTTAATAGTTTCTATGGTATTAACCTTATTTATAGTACCTATACTCTATTACAAATTTGCTAATCCGCAACCAGATGAAGTACATCCTCATCCTGATGCAGAAGTATTTGAAACCATTTTGTATAAACCTAAAAAGAAGAGTAGAACACTTCGCAAATTAGAAGTGATGAAGCATAAATTAAAAAAACGAATCAAGAAATAAAGAAAAAGGCTATAGAACTACTATTTTAAAAGATTAATAGCAATTTACCCCTTTTAAATAAGACAGTAGTTTCTATAGTTGTTTTAGAAAAACTTAAAACAAATTATGAGTACACATAAATATACGCTATCACTAGTTTTTTTGTTGGTTTTCACCACTTTTCACCAGGCTATAGCCCAAGATAGGTTGTTGAGTTTAGAAGAAGCAAAGTCAATGGCCTTATCTAATAATAAAAAAATTAAAAAAGCAGATAAGACCATTGAAGCAGCTAAAGCTGCAAAGGCATCGGTTTATGCATCAGACAAACCCTTCGTAGAGGCAAGCGGTATGGGAGTTCATGTTGGAGACCCAATAAATACATTACTGCCAGAGTTTTTCGCAAACGCCTCTTTAGGAGTAACTCAAGTAATTTATGCAGGTGGTAAAATAAACACGGCTAAAAAAATGAGTTCTACAGCAGTGGATTTGTATACTTCACAAAAAGAACTAACAGATAGCGAAGTGCTTTTAGATGTTGAAACAACGTATTGGCAAATAATAAATGTAAAAAGCAAAGTAGAGCTAGCTAATAAATATAAAGCGTTATTAACAGAATTATTAAAAGATTTAACTAACTCATACAATGCCGGTATTATATATAAAAACGATGTTTTACGTGTACAAGTACAATTAAACCAGGCAGAACTAGATTTAACAAAGGCAAATGATGGGCTTAAACTGCTAAAGCTGAAGATGGCACAATTAACAGGTATGCCCAACATAGATTTTTTAGTAAAGGACACTATTAGTAATAATGTTATTTTATTAGATGAAGTTTCACAATCAACAGCAATTGATAATAGACCAGAAATAAAAATGCTTAAAAAAGCTGTTGAGATTGAAGAGTTACAATCTAAAATTTTAGAAGCTGATAGAAAGCCAACAATTGGGCTTAATGTAAGCGGAATCTATGCTAACGGCAAACAAATTAATTTCACAGATGGAAGTAATGATTTAACCTCTTACTACGGTTTGTTAAATGTCAACATACCCATATTTGATTGGGGAAGCAGAAAGCAAAAAGTGAAAGAACAAGAATTTAAAGTTGAAGCACAAAAATTAGAATTGGAAGAAACCGAAGAATTATTGTCACTTCAAATTCAAAATGCCTATTTAGAGCTTCAACAGGCAATACAAAAAGTTGAAATTACAGAAAAATCATTACAACAAGCTGATGAAAATTTAAGATTAAATCAAGATCGCTTTGATGCTGGAACCGTAACAGGAAAAGATGTTTTAGAAGCTCAAGTGCTCTGGCAGCAAGCATATTCAGACGTTATAGATGCTAAGGCAAATTATAGAATTAATGAAGCCAATTATAAAAAAGCAATTGGAGATTTTAAATAAATACAGATTAACCTTAAAAATAAATAAAATGGAAAAAAAATCACAAAAACCAATTAGAGTAAGAATAGCTGAAAAACTAATAAAAGATCAACAAGAATTAGACCATTTAGCGGTTCAAGTTTCTCTTGGTAAAGCAGAAATGAATGATGAATTTAAAAAGGCAAAAGCAGATTTAAAGAAAAATATTCATGAAGTTAAAATTGAACTAGCTCACGAACTTAAAGAAACAGAGGTGTTTATAAAAAACAATTTAGAAAAAATTGAAGAACACTTAGATGAAGATGTTACTTATTCAAAAGAAGCTTTTGAAACGCAAAAGAAAAATATTGTTAATGCTATTAATGATGCGAAGAAAAGTATTAAAAATAGCCCTCAAACTAAAAGAACAAATCAATTATTTAATGCTATTTCTCAAAAATCCAAGTTACAACTAGAACTTTTGGAAAAAAACATATCAGGAAAAAAAGTTGAACTAACACAAGAATATAAGAATAGTATGGAAGCAGCTACCGAAAAATTCAAAGAATTTGCTTCAAAACTTGATGAGGAAAAAGAACAGGCTACAGAAAAGTTGGACAACTTTAAAAAAGAAGTAGCACAATCTTACAAACATTTAAAAAAAGCGTTTAAGTCTCTATAATAAAAAACAATCCTTGTCATTAAAACGTCAAGGGTTGTTTTAAAATAATAAAATGAGTAAACTAGGTTTAGCACTTTCTGGAGGCGGTATTCGTGGTATGGCACATCTTGGCGTGTTACAGTATTTAACAGAGTTAGGCATAAAACCTTCTGTTATTTCTGGTACAAGCGCAGGTGCTTTAGTTGGAGCATTTTATGCAGCAGGCTTTGAGCCTAAACAAATTTTTAAAATAGGAAAATCTGAAAAATTCTTTAATTATTCAAGCCTATTTAAACGACAAGGTGTAGGGTTATTTTCAACAGATATATTCGAGAATATAATTAAAAAACATATTGCTCAGGAAACGTTGGAGTCATTAGAAATTCCATTATTCATCACAGCAACAGATTTGAATAACGGAAAATTAAAAATTTTTAATGAAGGTTCATTAGCCACAGCTGTAAAAGCTTCTTGTTGTGTACCATTGGTTTTTCAACCTGTTTTATTTGAAGGAATCTACCTTAGTGATGGTGGTATTTTAAATAATTTTCCTGTAAATATTTTAGAAGGTAAAGTCGATAAAATCATTGGCGTCAATGTAAATCGCATAAACACCATAGAAGGTAAAATAGGTTATAAACAAATTATTGAAAGAACAGTTCAAATAGCAATTGGCAACTCTGTAGAAACTCAAAAATATAAATGCGATGTATATATAGAACCACCAAGTATTAGAGACTATGGAATTTTCGATTTCAAAAAAGCAGATGAAATATACCAGACTGGGTATGTTTATGCTAAAGAAAAAAAGAATGAATTGTTACGTTTCCTTGATTAATTTATTTTCTATTGAAAACAAACAAATAGAATTTTGTATGAAAACTTTTTTTTCTTTTTTCTTTTGCTTTTTTATTAATTCCATCCTCTTTTCACAGGAAAATTACCCAGTACCTGAAAAAACAGCATCAAGACTTTTTTATATACAACATAGTAATAACTATAATACTTATGTATATGATGCAAATATGGAAGGAGATTTTATTAGCACTGAGAATCCAATTAATGAGTATAGAATAGTCTATACAGAAGACGGTGCTAAAAAACCATTGAATAAAATTCAAAAGCAATTTGCTTACGGAATGATTACGAAATTAATTGCGCCAAATCTTATAGAAATGCATTTGGCAGCATCATCAAAGTTAAAATTCTATCTCACTTTTAGTGATAAAGAAAAACCTAGAGTTTATGTAACTATAAACAAGTGTAAACTATACTTAGATAGCATGTTTGTTCAACTTAAAGAAGGTTCAACTTCCCTAAAAACAAAAGCTAAATATGTTTTGTTCTCAGGAAAAGATTTTATTACCGGCGAAAATGTAGTAGAAAAATTAATAGTAAAATAACTTCAAAATTCTATGAAGTTATCTAAGATATAATAACAAAACCATATGATAGAATTTTACAACAACTATAAGCAGTCCATTTTTTATATGTTTATCGTAATTGCTGTGGTGGTGTTTTTACTTTTTTTAACAAAATTATTGCACAATAAACTTGAAAAGCTAGCGCTTAAAAAATACCCTAATGAAGACCCAAAAACAATCCATTTAACCAAACGTATTTTAAATGCACTTTGGATCGTCTTAGGGATTATGGCTCTTGCTTTTATTTTTATCGATGAAGAACATTATAAGACGGCCACAACCAATTTTTTCCTTGTCTTGTATTTGGGTGTTATTGCAGTGCTAACCCTAGTAATAGCCTCTTTTGTGCAATTATGGTTTTCTAAAAAAATAAAAGAAAAGACAGCACAACAACAAGATGCTACAAGTTATAAGTTTTTAAGGTATGTAGCAATTGTTTGTGTTTACTTTCTTGGAACATTATTAGCAATACTAGCTTTTCCATCATTAAGAGATATAGCTCAAACCGTTTTAAGTGGAGCAGGTATTATTGCTATTATAGCTGGAGTTGCTTCTCAAGAAGCACTAGCAAACCTTATAGGCGGTTTTTTTATTGTTTCGTTTAAGCCTTTTAAGATAGGAGATATTATTAAGGTAGATCAAACCATGATAGGTACCGTTACTGACATTACATTGCGCCATACTGTAATTAGAGATTATGAAAATAAGATGATAGTAATTCCTAATGCCATTATAAACAAAGAAAAATTAGTCAATTATGATTTAGGGGAACGCAAGTGTTGTCAATGGATTGAAATAGGTATTTCTTATGACAGCGACATCGATTTGGCAAAACATATCATAAGAGAAGAATGTGAAAGCCATCCATATTTGATAGACAATAGAAGTGAATTAGATAAATATAATAATGAAAAAAAAGTAAAGGTACGTGTTATTGGTTTAAATGATTCTGAGGTTACTTTAAGAGCTTGGGCTTGGGCAAACAATTTTGAAGAAGCATTTGCAATGAAATGTGATCTCTACGAAAGTGTTAAAAAACGTTTTGATAAAGAAGGTATAGAAATACCGTTTCCACATCGCACTTTGGTTTTTAAAGATAAGGTCTCACAAACAACACAAAGCTCAAGTTAAATCTATAATAGGCAAAACAAAACATATAAATCATAATGGGAAATAATACTAATAAAATAACTAGAACTATTAAAATAGCTTCGGTACTCTCAAAATATGGATTCGAAGATATTATTTCACATAGTAGTATCGACAAGATAATACCTAAGAAATTTATTCATGCAAATGAAAAAATAGATAGAATAAAATCACTTTCTGTTTATGCACGTATTAGAATGGCTATTTCAGATTTGGGACCAACTTATATAAAATTAGGGCAATTATTTAGTGATAGAGATGATTTATTACCCTCTGAACTTACCGCAGAATTAAAAAAACTTCAAAATAATGCTGGCGAAGATTTTATAAATGTAAGAGAAAAAATAGGTAAAGAATTACAAATTAACCCAGATGATTTTTTTGAATCTATAGATGAAAAACCTTTTGCAACAGCTTCAATATCCCAAGTTTTTAAAGCGCAATTAAAAACAGGAGAAAAAGTAGTCTTAAAAATAAAAAGAGAAAAAATTCAAGAAACAATAGAAGCAGATCTTTTAATAATGAAAGACCTTGCCAAAATACTCGAAAACTATAATGCAGAAAGTAAGAAGATAAATTTATATAAAATTGTTCATACGTTTGAAAAATCAATCCATACAGAACTTTCATTCTTGCAAGAATTCGATAATATTGAACGCTTCAGAAAAGATTTTCAAGAAGATGAAAACTTGTATGTGCATAAAACATTTAAGCATTTGTCTAATAATAATATTCTGTGTTTAGAATTTATAGAAGGCATTAAGATTACGGACATATCTTCACTAGAAAATCAAGGGTTTGATACTAATCAAGTAGCTATGGTAGGCTTTGATATGTATATGCAACAAGTATTAAAGAATGGTTATTTTCATGCAGACCCACATCCAGGAAACATTTTTGTAACATACAAAGGAGAGATTTCTTTTATAGATTTTGGTATTATGGGAAGGTTAATGCCTTCAGATATCGAGCATATCGAAGATTTCTTACAATATCTTATAAATAAGGATGCTAAAAAATTAATATCTACGCTAAAAAAAATAGCGGTATCATATTCTGTAAAAAATCAAAAACAATTAGAACGAGATGTTTATCAAATTTTTGAAATTGTGGATGAGTCTTCATTAAATAATATTGATTTAACCGTAATTATAAAAAAATTAAAAGAAATATTTAAACAAAATGAAGTAGAGTTTCCTGATTACGTTTATCTTTTAATGAAAGGGATTGCATTAATTGAAGGTATAGGTAGAAAATTAAACCCAAATATTAATGTTTATCAAATAATAGAACCATATGCTATTGAAGTTATCCAAAAAAAACTTTCCCCAAAATATAACTTTTTTAAAGGTATAAAAAGACTACAAAATGTTTCAGAACTTCTAGGGGATTTACCTAATGAAATACAATCTCTAGTTCACAAAATTAAAGAGAACGATATAGAAGTATCGCACAAGATAAAAGGTATTGAGTTAGTTGCAAGTACAGTAGATCGTCTAGTAATAGCAATAATTTTAGCAGCACTTTCAATTGGTTCTGCAATACTAGTATTAGCAGACATGCCCCCTAAAATTTACAACATACCTGTTCTAGGTTTTTTAGGTTTTACAATTTCATTATTTCTAGGGATATACATAGTTATTTCAATGTTGAAAAAGGGTAAATCATCGGTTTAATATTGTATATATCTTATGAAAGTAAATACCAACATATCTCAAATAGTAAATAACATTAAGGATTATACTTTTGAAATTATAGATAAAGAATCTGATAAAAATTTATACACTACAATTAGTAGAGTGTATAGCATTGAAAAAAATATCAACACAATAATTAAAGAGGATAAAATTGAAAATATTGATATAGATTGTTTATACCTAGCTAATTATGTGTTAAACATAGAACAAGCCACTACAAAAGCTAATACATTAAATTTTAAGGACAGCGAAACATCAATAAATGAAATATTAGATAGTCTTAGATTAAAATTCAAATTAAATAGTGAAACTGTAAATAGAGTAAAGACAATTATTATAGAATCATTTCCTTTTAATGAAACAAAATTATTAGAGTCTAAAATCATTTCAGATGCTAACATCATGGATTTTGCTGGCAATCAAGGAAGAGATAGGTTAAAAAAAATGTATGAGCAGATGATTTTAAAAGATTTTAAACTATCTAAAAGCAATTGGTACGATACGCTTATAGGTATTTTAGATGGTTATAGAATAACTACCCATTTTGGTCAAACCCATGTACAGCCATCAATAGATAAGCTTTACAAATCTTTAAGAAAAGAAAGAAAGGATCACAAAAATCATACAAATTTAATTTTACAAAAAGAGTTAAAAATTAGTGATCAAGAAATTAAAAAGTTAAAAAAAGATATAAGTAAAATTAAGGGTAGAGATGATAGAGGCATTCAAACTTTATTCAGAAATACCTCAAGAAACCATTACACCTTAAATAAGATGGTAGATGGAAAAGCACGTATAATGATTACGATAAACTCAATTATACTATCTCTAATATTAGGAGGTATTATAGGTAAATCTTCTAATGAAGTAGTTTTAAATATTCCTTCAATCATTTTTGCGGTAACTAATTTAATATCCATAGCATTTGCTATTATTTCTATAACACCTAATAAAACACAAGGAAACTTTACCGAAGAAGATATAAGAAGTAAAAAAGGAAACTTACTCTATTTCGGAAACTTTCATAACATGCATTATCGTGATTTTGAATGGGCTTTTTTGCAGCTATTACAAGATAAAGATTATTTGTACACATCAATGATCAAAGATTTCTACTATCAAGGTCAAATCTTGCAAGTAAAAAACAAGCTAATTAGAATATCTCTGTATTCATTTCTAATAGGTTTGGTAGCAGCAATAGCCTCTCATTTTATTATCCATTGGTTATGATTTATATGCAAGCAAGACAAATTCTTTAAAAATTTTAAATATGAAGAAAAATAGTAAAATATCATTTTATAACATTTTAATAACAAGGGTTTTAGTTGCAAAATATACTTCTTAAATATTAAACACCTTTAAATTACACTCTACTATATGCTTTACAAAATATCATATATATTTTCACTTCTTCCGTTAAGACAATTGTATTTGATATCTGATGCCTGTTATTATTTGTTGTATCATGTTGTGAAATACCGTAGAAAAACAGTATCAGAAAACATTAAGCATTCATTTACCACTCTAAACAAAAAAGAAAGGCTAATTATTGAGAAAAAATTTTACAGAAATTTCTGCGATAATTTTATAGAAACATTAAAACTATTGTCGATATCAAAAGAAGAATTGCATAGCAGGATCTCTGTAGATTACTCTGAATTAATAAACATAAAATCTCAAAATAAAAATTG
Source organism: Winogradskyella sp. (assembly GCA_002722255.1). Taxonomy (GTDB): domain Bacteria; phylum Bacteroidota; class Bacteroidia; order Flavobacteriales; family Flavobacteriaceae; genus Winogradskyella; species Winogradskyella poriferorum. The sequence continues at coordinate 65,036 of PBLD01000017.1, forward strand.
CCATATTTATTTAGGACATCAGTTTAATTGGGAATGGGCGAATTTGCATATTTCAAGTGTATTAGAAGACAATGTTATAGTTGCCTATAAACCTATAAAAAATAAAAAATTTAATAGCTTAATGAAGAAAATGAGGAGCCGATTTGGTTCAAAATTGGTTTCATCAAAAACATTAAAACGAGAGATTGAAAAATTCAAAGACAATCCACATGTATTAGTTTTAGTTGCAGACCAAACCCCAAAAATTTCAATAAAAAGTTATTGGACAAATTTTTTAAACCAAAAAACAGCCTTTTTAAGTGGAGCTGAACTTTATACGGCATCAAACAAAACCACTTCTTTTTTTGCAAACATTATTCGTTTAGATAGAGGTTATTACAAATTTGTTATAACACCTCTTTTTAATTTTTCAGAACAATATCAAGTTGGATTAATTACACAATTCTATGCCAAAAAATTAGAAGAATCAATAAATAAAAACCCCGAAAACTACCTCTGGAGTCATAGACGTTGGAAACGAAAATATAAAGATGAATATAAAAGACGATGGATTGGAAATTTATCATAACAAAAAAATAGAGTATGGCTTTTAAAAGAAAAAAAATGATTTTAGAACAGTCTGCCAATATGTTTTTTAATTATGGAATCCAGCATATTACAATGGATGATATTGCAAAAAAATGCGGTGTGTCTAAAAAAACAATTTATAAATATTTTGAAAATAAAGACGATTTATTACATCAAGTTATAGAATTACAAATAAAAGAGCTGAAAAAAGAAATTTTTGAAAACAAACAAATAAGCAAAAATGCATTACAAGAATTAATACTTTTTTTTGATTATATAAATGAGCTTTCTTTTAACATATCTGCTTCATTTGGCAAAGAATTAAAAAAATACTATCCAACAATTTTCTTAGAAGTTGTTAAACACAAAAATATTATAGTAATACCTTTTCTTAGAGAAAATATCATTAAGGGTAAACAAGAAGGGTATTATAAAATGGATATAAACACAGAAGAAATTTGTGAATCTTTTAATGATATTTCTAAAATCATTTTTTTGGATGGTTTTTTCTACAATCCAGGAACAAACCAAAATACGCTTAAGTTTTTAAACTCATTGTTTTTGCATAGGTTAGTGTCGGTAAAAGGATTAGAAACGTTAAATGAGTTTAATAAAAATAAAGCTATTTGAGTTCAAAAATAAATAACCTACTAACTAATCTTAATGACCAATTAAGCTTTATAGATTTAGAAATAGATAACCAATCTATTCGATGTGAAAATGCTATTGAAATAATCTTGAAGACAATAAAGTCGTTAAGGATAATTTTATCAAAAACAAAGTTTAAAACAGATGCTGAAGAAATTAAATTCTTTAAAGAAATAAAACCTCAATTCATTTCTAAACTAATATACTATAACACGATTTTCAAAATCGAAATGAAAAGACCTAATGGAGGAAACAGAATTGTAAAAAAGTATTATAACAATGAATTGGTTAAACTAAAAGCATTTTTTGATAACGAATTGGAGTTTTATAAATACTACCGTTCAGGTAGTACTTACCTAGATCATAAATACTTTTTACGTAGCAAGTTCGACATTAAAATGTCGTTATCTAGCTACTACTTTGAAGCAGATACAAACTTTTCAACCTCACATGATTATAAAGTAGCTAAGATACTAGCCAACGATTTAATTCAATTGTATTTAGAAAATAATTTAGTATTAATTGGTAATAAAGACAATGGCAAAAAATCACAACGCAAACCGAACTTGAAAATGATTTGGACAAGCCCAAAAGTAGCCTTAATCGAGCTTGTTTATGCACTACATACCGAAGGTGTATTTAATAATGGTGCTGCTGATTTAAAAGATATTGCAGAATATTTTGAACATATTTTTGAAATAGATTTAGGGCAATACCGTCGTACATTCCTTGAAATTAGGACTCGGAAAGCCGATAGAGCAAAATTCCTTACCACATTAAATAAAGGATTGCTAAAACGAATGGAAGATACCGATGAAGGGATTTAGGTAAAATCGTTCACAACACAATCCCCGTTGTGAATAAACAAAATCAATTCCCTTCATATTTGCCAAACGAAAGTCAAATCACATTAATAGCTACTGCTGCGAATGTTATGTTCAAAGCGGTAGCTATTTTAAACTAAAAACTTTACTATGGCAGCAACAATTATCACTACCGAAGATCTTCGAGAGTTTAAAGAAGAATTACTGGAAGATATTAAAGCAATCATTAACCACCAATCAGGTTTTGCACCTAAAAAATGGCTCAAATCACCAGAAGTAAGAGACCTTTTAAGTATCTCACCAGGAACATTACAAAATCTTCGCATAAATGGTACATTACCATACACAAAAGTCGGTGGAGTCATCTATTACGACTACGAAGAAATCCTTAAAGTAATGGAAGAAAACCGCATTCATAATAAGTTTTAATTCCCGCAAAGGCGGGAATCTCATTAATGCTAACTTAAACTGTCACCTTGAGCGCAGTCGAAAGGTTGTTTCAGTATCTCATAAAAATGAAAGGTAACGTCACTTCGAGTGATTTTGTTTCACAAAATTGTATCGAGAAGTCAACTTATGCAAGAAATAAATTACATCAAACATCTCAACGCAGTTTTCAACCAATTCTCAAAAGACAATCGATTAAATCCAACACATATAAGCTTATACATAGCTTTATTCCAGTTGTGGAATTTAAACCGATTTTTAGAAGAGTTTTTTATAAACCGTGATGAGGTTATGCAATTATCTAAAATAGGCTCAAAATCCACCTATCACAGATGCATCAAGGAATTAAACCATTGGAAATATATTGTGTATTTCCCATCTCACAACCCATATCGTGGTAGTAAAATTAAGATGCTCAAATTTGGGACAAGTTCTGGACAAGTAGTGGGACACAACTCTACTCAAATCGAGACAAGTTCTGGACAAGCACTGGTACCTATATATAAACATATACAAACTATAGAAAACAAAAACAGTAATAAACAGAAAAATTTTAAAAATTCAGATTTTAATGATTCTGAAAATGATTCAAAACAAAACAGCAGTGTCCCAAATACGGACAACCTAAAGACTACTAAAAACAAAAACTACAATGAACCTTTATGAAAAATGAGAACCCGCATATCATTGTTGAGAAAGGTGTCCAATACAAACTTGGAGAGTTAAAAGATAATTGTATTCAATACGATTTCAAAAGCATACTCATTTACCTCGATGCAAAAGGAAAGTTGTTATTTGGCAAAAACTTCAAGATTTATGAAGAAGATGAAGTTGTGCTTTATAAACTATGCATTTATTTCATTCGTGATTTTGAAGCCTGTGCAAAATTAAATATAGACCCCAACAAAGGGATTTTATTATCGGGTCCTGTTGGTTGTGGTAAAACCAGTTTAATGAAACTTTTGAGGCACATTGTACCGCACCAAAAATCCTACGAACTAATTCCAGCAAGAAACATCACGTTTGCTTTCAACAATATTGGCTACAAAACCATTCAAGAATATGGAAGTAGTAATTTCTATTGCTTTGATGATTTAGGAGTAGAAACAACTGGAAGACATTTTGGTAAAGATTGCAATGTTATGGGCGAAATCCTCTTATCTCGTTACGATTTATTTCTTCAGCGTAAAACTAGAACTCACGCCACAACAAATTTAAATGCACAAGAATTAGAAGAAAGATACGGCAATAGAGTACGTTCCAGAATGCGACAACTATTCAATTTGATTGCTTTTGATAAGGAAAGTAAAGACAAAAGAACCTGATACAAAGTCGCATACCCAATAAAAAAACCTAAAAGTCGTTAGAATTACGACTTCTATATGAATTTTGTAGATTTGTAAAATATATGGAGATAACAAAAGATTTAAATCAAATTAGGAGTTTAGCTCAAATTTTTTCTACCGCTAATTTTAAAAAAATAGTGAGAGACGAAGATTATTTTGATACATTTTATCGTGTCGATAGATATACAAAAGTCAAAGAGAGTACTACTAATCTTCAGGTTTTAAATCAAATTTACAAATCCTTACTTCGCAATTATAAAAATGAGTATGTTTATAAGAACATTCTTATCAATAAGCTTTTATTGAGAAAATATAGTTTGAAAAGCACTATAGCATTAAATGAATTTAAAATAGGTAATTCAATTGCTGACTTTGTTCTTTTAAACGGTGAAGCTCGTATATATGAAATCAAAACTGAACTTGATGGTCTGGAAAAGTTAGATAAACAGTTATCTGATTACGAAAAATTTGCAGATAAAATCTATATAGTTACAAGCTCAAAGCATATACCAAACCTATTAATGAAATATTATAATTCTAATATTGGTATAATTGAGTTAACTCAACGAAATGCACTAAAAACAGTAAAAGAAGCTGAAAAAAATACATTTACTTTTAAGCACGATACTCTTTTCAAGACATTGAGAAAAGATGAATACATTAGCTTGATAAGAACTTATTTTAAATTTGTGCCTGATGTTCCTAATACTCAAATTTTTAGAGAATGTCTTAAGATGTCAAAAAAAATAGATATTTTAGAATTTCAAAAATTAGTTGTACAAAAATTAAAATATAGGAACATTTCTAATCCGGAAGTTTTTAAAGAAAGACAAATCCCAGAATCGCTTAAGCATATTTGTTATTCTTTGGATTTTTCAGATATTGAATACCAACAATTAGAATATTTCTTATCACAAAAAAGCAAAGTATGTATTTCCCATATGTCAGAGGTAAACAATTTGAGTTAATCGCATTAAGAGATTTATGTGGCTTATTTCCAAACGATATTTTAAAGACTTCACCAGTAATAGAACCTGTGAAGAGTTCTTCCACATTAAAATCTTCTTTAAAGGAACTGGCTTCTAAAAATGTCAACTTTAATGTTGTTATTAACCCTAGAGTTGGAGATTTAAAAAACAACCGTCAAGTAATAATTGATGTTCTTACTGAAAATCTAAATCATTACAAAAATTATCAATTAGCTGTAATTATCGATGCTTTTTCATCAAGACAATTAGATACTTTAATTCCATTTATTGAGGGTTTAAACCTAGATTATAATGGCGTAACTCTGATTCATAATGCTGAAACAACAACAGAAAACATTGAGTTGTTAAGTTCAAGCCTAAATGTTGTTTATAATTTAATTTACTTCTCTAAAACAAGTAGAAGATATTACCGAGAATTTGAACAAAATACAAGGGTGTCTCTTGATGATTATTTTAAGGAGTTATCTAAAAATGCTGATTATTTAGACCAAGAAAGTAGTTTTTCTGAAGAATACAGATACTATCAAGAAGACGGTTTCGTTGGATTTGGTGACTTTATCACAATAGGTGACAATTATTCTGATTCTGGATTTTTACCAAGAGCTGTAGCAATTCATTTATCCTATATTGATGGCACAGGTAAAATTAAGGTAAAACATTTTGTTTCAGATTCAAATGGTGACACTTCAGATATCGGAGGTAAGTTCGCTGAAGCTTTAGATAAATTAGTGGCTTGGTGTAATCAACAAAACATTCATACCCGAGCGGTAGAAATTTTTAGGGACTTGAAACAGAGAGGTCATTTTCCTGGTCTTGGAACTCTTAAAAAACTATCCATTATGAACCACATCGAACTGGTAATTACTAATATATAGTTATGAATTGTTGCATTAACTGTTTTACCAGTGGCTATCTCATTAATATAATAAATGCAGATGACAGAGTAGGTGATTGCAATTTCTGTAGATCGACTAACGTATCCATATATGCAGCTAGGGAGCTTTCGCCATTTTTTAGAAATATCATATCGCTTTATGCAGTTGACAAAGCTTCGGAACTTGATCTGCCACAATCCTTAAAAAAAGACTTTAATCTTACGACAGATAAAGTTGTAAACGCTAAAGAACTTTTTCAAGCAATTTTTGCAGATGAAATGGAAGACTTTGAAGATTTATTTGATAATAATGTATCTTCAGGAATTAAAATTGAGTTGCTTACCGAAACAAACCAAATTCACGGTATTTGGGAAGACTTTAAAGAGGAAATAAAATATACAAACCGTTACCACATTCAAAACACAATTGACTTAAATAAGCTTACTAACTTTTTTATGCACGAAAGCTTCTATAAAGAAATTAAAAAAGGGAGAATATTTTATAGATGTCGTATTTCTGATAAAAATGGTTTTCCGCCTGATAAAATGGGAAATCCGCCTAAAGAGTTTACAACTGGTGGTAGAGCTAACCCTAAAGGTATTTCATATTTATATGTGGCAGATTCGTTAAAAACATCATTGTATGAAACAAGGGCTTCACTATTTGATTATGTTACTGTAGGAGAATTTCAGTTAGAAGAAGATTTGAGAATTTTAAATTTAAGAAACCCTAAAGATGACCCTATTCCCTGGTCAGAAAATGAAGCGATAGAAGACTTCTTAATTTATGTTCCTTTCATACAAACACTGCAAAAGGAAATCTCATTACCTATCAGAAAATTAGATAAACAGTTAGATTATATCCCAACACAATATATTTCAGAATTTATAAAATCTTTGGGATTTGATGGAGTTGAATATCAAAGCTCACTATATTCAAGTGGTTACAATTTAGCAATTTTTAATCCTGAAAAACTAAATTGTAGAACTACCCAAGTCTATGAAATTGAAAATATTGAATTTTATCATAAGGAAATAAATTAACTACACTTTTTTTCCTGTTTATCCAAGATGTCAAAAAAGAAGAAGCATCATTATATCCCAAGATTTTACTTAAAAAGGTTTTCCATTGGCGAAACAGGTAAAAACATAGGCTTATACAATCATAAGAATAAAATTTTCATCAAAGCAGCACCAATAAAACATCAAGGTTGTGAAAACTATCTATATGGAGAAGATGAGGTAATCGAAAATGCTTTGGCCAAAATGGAAAGTGAGGTTGCTAAAATGTTTTATTATTGGACTGAAGAAAAGTTATTATACCCGCCACCAAAAGGTACAAATGGCTATATACTATTAAAGAGGTTTATAATTTATCAAGCCTATAGAACCCCTAGTTCCGGGAGACAAATAGAAGATAGTGTCAATGAAAGTATGAAAGCAATGTTAAAAGCATACCAACCAAGTATGTGGCAAAAATTAAAAGATAATACTATTGGTTTTAATAATCCGGTTCTGAAGGCATTAATAGGTGCAATCGAAAATGAAAAACTATTAGATTTTCTCGATTTTGGTTTTGTTGTAAATCTTTCTCTTTTACCATTTGTTACGTCAGATTCGCCAGTTGTTTTATATAACCAGTTAATGGAAAAAGCTGGTAATTATATTGGTGCAACTGGATTGGTTGCAAAAGGGTTGCAAGTGTTTTATCCAATTCACCCTAGATTAATGATATGTTTGTACGATTCCAATGTATATGAGTTTAATAATGGGGAAAATGATTGCGGTTCAACAGAATCTATCGACGAAGTTCATCAGTTAAATTCTTTACAAATAATCAATAGTGATACTCAAATTTTCTTTAATGATTTTGTCAATAAAGAATATGCTGAATTACTTTTTGAAGGAAATGAAAGCTACAGAAATGATTTTAAGAATATTAATACGGCTTTTACAAGAGAAGGGAGAAATTTTTTCTTTATGAGTTCAAAAGACCCACATATAAATTTAAGTTTAGATTTTTTCAAATTGAAAGTAAACCCAAAGGATTTTAATGGAGAAATAGCACCATTGAGACACCCATCATTAGATACGAGAAGTGATTAACTTATAGTTTATTAATTCCCCACAAACCAAAACCCAGTTTGTTGCAAAAGCAAAAACCCTCTGTCTTTTGGTTTGTTCCGCTCGCCAACGCTATTGTAGTTTTTGGCTGCCAACACGCACACAGCACATTGCTTATTTTGCTTATAGGAATTATTTTCAAAATTGGTACAGCAAAAAAGCAAAGAGCTGTTTCCAACCCTCTCACCAAAAACTACCCAAAGCTATGTTTACATAACGGGTAGTTATAGTAGCATTCATTTAGTTTCTGTACTATAACGCCATTATGTAAAATAGCCCCTTATCCACAGCTCAAATACGTTCTCAAATTAAAATGAGGGTTATTCACGAGCACCATAAAAAACAATAGAAATGAAGCGAGTAAATATCCGACATTCCCCACGCTCAATTCAGAACTGACATTGAAATTTAGAACACACAATTTTTCCATCTTTTCCCCACCACCCATTTCAACGGTGTAGGTTACAGCAATTATTAATGTTTTGCCTTGTGTCTGCGGTAGGATGCATTACATTCGCTCAATCCCTTATCAGGGTATCGCTCTTTTCATTTACCCACCTCAACACCGCGCATAAAAAAAGAGCATTTTTTAGAAAATGCCCTTTATTTATCTTTCCAACCGCCTAACATCAATAATCACTTCCACCTACGACACTTTGCCCCAGTTTCCCGATATTATTTTTTTATATCGCTTGTGATATAAAATTAAACTTATATATTTGTATCGCGAACGATATTATCTAACAAGATTAATTAAATTATTATGACGAAAACAATTTATCAAACATCATCAACTGCAGTTGGTGGACGTGATGGTCATGTTAAAAGTGACGATGGAATTCTAGATTTAGAAGTTAAACTTCCAAAAGAACTTGGAGGCGAAGGAGGAAAATATACAAACCCTGAACAACTTTTTTCAGCAGGTTATGCGGCTTGCTTTGACAATGCCATTATTCATATTGCTAAAGCAATGAAACAAGAAGTTTCTTCGCAAACTACCGTAACGGTAAGCGTAGTGAAAGCAGCCAAAGGCATTAACTTTGCAGTTAAAATTGAAGCAAAGATTGATGGTGTTGAAAGCGAAATGGCACAAACCATTATCAATAAAGCCCACGAGATTTGTCCGTATTCACAAGCTACTAAAGGTAATATTCAACAAGAAATCTGTTTGGTCTAATTATTTACTCATTTTTTAAAACTTATAACTCAATGACCTGTGATTATTTAAAACTGGAAAATCAGCTTTGCTTTCCTGTTTATGCAGCATCTCGATTGATAACAAGGGAATACCAACCCTTTCTTAAAGAATTGGGCATTACCTATCCTCAATATTTAGTGTTGCTGGTATTGTGGGAGGAGGATGGTATGTTGGTTAATACCATTGCTCAGAAACTTATCTTAAATACGAACACCATTACACCATTGCTTAAACGATTGGAGCAACAGGGTTTTGTAAAAAGGGAAAGGTCTATGACAGACGAAAGGAAGGTCATCGTAAACCTAACTACTAACGGCAAGCAGTTAAAAGAAAAGGCTCATGTCATTCCAGAGGGTATTGCTGAACGCATTCTTGGAACGGGCATAGGGCTTGAACGATTAATGATTCTGAAAGATAATTTGCATTCGATTATTTCTCATTTGTCAAAATAAAAATTCTATGGCTACTACATTAATAAACGATAAAAGCATTAAAATTTTACAAGACATAGTTTCTGGTCTAATCTGTAGTTCCAAACAGCATTTCTTACACTCTATTATCAATAGAAAAAAGGGATTTGTCAAACTTGCTGACAGAATGTTAGAAGAGTATAACGAGGAAACCACTACAATAGCAAAATTTACTGCCAGACTATTGGAACTTGGCAATGTGCCAAAAGTGGAATCTCTCAATATAGAAGTGCTTTATGAAGTGCAAGAACAATTTAAAATGGAATTGGAAGAACAAATAAAAGGAATGGATTGGCTAAATAAAGTTCTTCCACAAATTAAAGGTGATAAGGTTACTGAACAGCTTTTGACAAGTTATTTGCAAGATGAAAACAAGCATCTATCATGGCTTAAACAGCAGGTTTCCTTAATCGAAACAATTGGGCTTCAAAATTATTTGAGCCGCCAACTCTAAGTAAATATTAAACAATGAAAAGCATGTACTCACCAACAACAAAAGTTCAAGACATATTTAGAATTATACTTGGAGCAGCTATGGTCTTCGCCGCAATAGGACATTTTACCTTTTTGCGAGTGGAGTGGCAAGCCCAAGTTCCCAATTGGGTACCTATGGACAAGAATTTAGTTGTGATTCTATCAGGCATTGTTGAACTCACCTTGGGGCTATCTATGATTTTTTTAACAAAATATAAAGTTCATGTTGGTTGGGCTTTGGCAATTTTTTATGTTTTGATATTTCCAGGAAACATTGCTCAATATGTAAATAAAACAGACTTTATCATCACTTCAGATACCGCAAGATTTGTCCGCCTTTTATTCCAACCCGTCTTAGTTGTTTGGGCGTTGTGGAGTACAGGTGCTTGGAAGAATAGAAAAACAATTGGATTGAGGAATACTAACCTCTATAAAAAATAATTAGTTAAAACAACAGTATATATTTGAGAGCAACACAGCCGCTAACAACGTGTAAGCGCAATAACGGCTGAATTTCCTCATCGGTAATTCACTCGTTTTGCTATCTTTAGTGCGTCAGCGGAATCCCGAGGTTTAGGGACGCGCATTTTCCCGTTACTGACGCTTACACAAAACCGCTCAATTCCGTACTTGCATTGAAATTTAGAGCATACAATTTTTTCCATCTTTTCCCCACCACCCATTTCAACGGTGTAGGTTACAGCAATTATTAATGTTTCCCTTGTGTCTGCGGTAGGGGGCATTACATTCGCTCAATCCCTTATCAGGGTATCACTCTTTTCATTTACCCACCTCAACACCGCGCATAAAAAAAGAGCATTTTTTAGAAAATGCCCTTTATTTATCTTTCCAACCGCTCAACATCAATAATCACTTCCACCTACAACACTTTGCCCCAAAAGAATTAGTTTTGTCTAATGGATGATTATTTAGCTAAATACAGATATGTTAGTCAAGTACTCTCAAAATATGGGTGGTTTATCAATGGTGAAATAATCGGCGGAGATTTCGAAAGGATAAAATTACTTTGTGAAGAAATAGAGTCTAAAAATTATGATAAAGATAATTGTAATGAAAAAATCAATTATTTATTAAGTCCTATAATATTTAATCCTTATTCAAGAGCATTTGTTAATTATAGGTTTCTAATTTTACCTCATTTGAATAAGTTTTCTCATTTGGTCGATAAAGCAACTTTTCATTATTTTAAAAAGGATTTACTGTCTTCAATTAATTGCTTAACACCCGTAATTGAGGGCGTATTGTTATCATACTACAATTGGTCAATAGATGAAGGCAAAAGAAAACCTTCATTAAAGGAATTAGTTGAAAATATATGCGCAAAAGAAGGCGAATTTAGACCTCATTTGAGAAAACTTTATAACGATTCTTTAAAAAACTGCCTTCATAATTGGTTTTATGCAAATACAAATAGTTTTGATTTTGAATCTTCAAATTTAAATAGACACTATATCAGCCATAGTCTAGGCAATGATAATTATTATTCCATTTCCGAATGTAACAGAATGTTTTCAATCATAAATATTCTTTGTGAAATTATAGCAATTGAAAGTAGGTATTTCCCTGCTTTTATTCCAGAGAATATTCCTGAAATTGATGACAGGGTTAATTTGTATTATGAACTAATGTGGAAAAGAATATCATTAAAAAAAGCGCTAATCGAAGAAGAAAGATTATTGAATCAGAATAAGTATTATGTTAGTCAAGAATCATTATTGAATTTTAGGGAAATTGTTGAAGCTGAAAATAAGAAGCATAATGATTTTTCAAATTCATTTAACAAAGAAAAAAAGGAAAAAGCATCTAAAATCAATAGACCTTTTTCCTTTATCGTTCAATTAAAAAATTTAAGATTTAGGTTTTTTAGTCAAAAACCGAAGCAATAATGACACTATAAAACTCACAGTAGCACCCACAACAGCCAAAATAATGGTAGTAATCAAATCCTCAACACCAATATTAACGATTGATGAAAAGAAAGTACCGCCGATAATGGCAGATTTGGTGTTATAATCCATCGTCATTCTCATCAATTTCAGTGTTTTCATCATTAGTAACAACTGCTTGACTTACTGTGGTTGCCACAGTTCCAGCAACGGTCATATAAGTAGCAATAGTTACCACAATGGCAGGCATCGAAATTGGTGCAGCTATGATGGCACCACCTGCAGTAGCCAATGCAATACCAATATTGCGTAAAGTCTTGAAAAATTTGGGGGTTGGTTTTTTATAACGTTCTAAGATGTTCATGATTTTGTGATTTAATAGTTAATAAGATTTGTTCTTTTCTGTCTTTAGCTTGATATACCAAAGACAACAGTTTTTGCATAGCATTTTTAGAGTAAATCCCTTTTCCAACACCACTCAAATAAGTTACTGGAGCAATACAACCTTGAAGCTCTTTTAAGGCATCATTCGCAGGATGAAAGAGAATAAAACTTCTACCTTTTACAGCCTTCAAAATCAAATGATGCTTAAACCGTTTTGAAAAACGTGGTTCAACTTCATAAGTACCTTCAGGAATGCAGGAAATGTTTCGCTTGTTATTGTTCCAGGGCAGTTCAATGGTATGACAAAGAAACTTGCCAGAATTAAAGAGAGCACCATTGGTGCCCTCTTTAAAATAGGCTCTATGCAGCACTAATTCCATACTTACGGCGTATCTACAATAACAACTGCCAAAGCGTTGTAAGCACCATTCTTAAGCTCGTACATCTGTCCGTTTACCTCTTGGTAAAACTCAATTCCCAACACCTGAACAACAGGTAAAGTTGAGTTAGCGGTCAAAGAAGCTGTTAAGGCAATAACAGCAGTATCATCAGCTGTATATGGAAGAATAGTAGTCTCATCATTTTCAAAAGTTGAGGTTTCATTCTCAAAATCCAATTCAGAAGCACCCATTACCACCTTAAAATGGGTTGTTCCAGTTGGAGCTGCAATTCTTACCGTTGGAGAAAACGCATCAAGGTTCACAATTGCATCCCCAGAAACACGGTCAAAATCATTCGTAAACGGGGTGAAAAGTGTTGTGCCTAACTTTCCATTCAGATTAAATTCAAAGTTTTCTAACAAGCTTAAATTCCCATCTTGAAGTGTTCTAGATCCTCTCTCATTAGTGGTGTCAGTTTTGGTAATCGCTACAAGTGTTTTAGTTAAACGTGAAACCACACGTTTGTCCTTTGCATTTTGTAAAAGAATACGAATAGCATTTCGTAATACTTTACCACCCTTACCGGCACGGCCAAATTCAGACCCATTTTCACGTGTTCTCTGAAACGCAGGATCGTTAGCAATACGATTGGCATCCACACCGCCTTTTTCACGTGCTAGATGTCCGTCAGTCGTTTTGTAAAAGGAAATACCACCGATAGTTCCTTTCAGTTTAATAATACCAGTTTGTTTTGCCATAATAATTCGTTTTTTGATTAATGAAACCAAATCACGTAATTTTATAGCACGTTGTTAAAAATCAAATGCCGTTTTCGGTCATCCATTCCGATACAACCAAAAACGTCATTAAAATATTGAAAACCCTATCGGGATTTCCAACATTTTAACAACGCATCATCATCACCATAATCATAAAATAATGAAGTATGGATGGTGTAAGGATAAAGCATAGATAAAGTATTATGACCCCAAAAAGAGCTTGCATATACCCAAAGGATATTCAGCGTATCACAGGACGAAGTGAACGCTATGGGCGTAAGCTTTTAAATGATATTAGAAACTACTTTGGAAAAGAATCCTACCAATTCGTCACAATAAAAGAGTTTGTTGAATACAGCGGAATAGAAGAGGAAATTGTCAACAAATATTTAATAGATTAATCATAATATTTGATACAAATTGACTGGTTTTAATGGAGTTAAAATTGTAAATTTGTAGTAAGACGTTCAGATAAATAATACTATTTCAAACTAACAGATAGGTCTACAATTCGGTTAACACTGTTTTAGTCTGCTTCTGGAAGTATTAATTTTACTACATAGTGGCAGTTTAGTTATCATCCTGCCACCCCGACTTTAGATTAAAAAAAGCTCAGCATTTGCTGAGCTTTTTTGCATTTATATAAAGTAGTCTTTTATAGGTTTTGGTAATTTTTCATACAGTAATATATATTCTGTGGGTAATATCTAAGATTCGTCGATTATTTTTTAATGGTATTAAGGGTTTGTTTAGTTTCACTCATCTAAAATGAATCTTTACTATGTTAACTTTCATTGTTCCAATAAAAAGTAAACGCGTTTCAGGTAATTGGCTAGAGTTTTGTAATCTGGTAGAACGTACTTTTAAATCTATATGTAATCAGACCGATCAAAACTTTAAGTTGGTAGCGGTATGTCATGAAATTCCACAAATAAAATTTACTCATAAAAATATTCACTACTTACAAGTTGATTTTGAGCCGCCTGTTCGCAGGCAAAGCGAAAGCGATGAAAGTATCAACAAGCGACGGGAGATTGATAAAGGAGAAAAATTAAAACTTGGAGCAAAATATGCTGAAGATAATTTTAATACAGATTACGTGATGACCGTAGACTCTGATGATTATGTTAGCAATAGGGTTGCTGCACATGTTAATAGCTCAAAAGGTAATGTGCCTGGTTGGTACACTAAAAATGGCTATTTGCATTTTGAAGGTAAGTCTTTTTTGTTTGCAACTTTTAAGTTTAGTTATTTATGTGGAAGCTCGGTGATAGTTAAACCAAAATTATTACAGTATTTTTTTGAAGTGGACCCTGTTTTATTTTTCGATCATCGCTTAACTGTTTTAGATAATCATATAAAGCTTAGGCCATTGCCATTTTATGGTGGTATTTACAGCATGGCAAATGGTGAAAACCACTTGATGCATGTATCAAACATAAAAAAGTTTAACAATCACAAAGGATGGCTATCTTCTGAAGGATTAAAGCGTATTGTTACAAAACTTAGAAATTATCGTTTTCGATTTATTACCAAAACTATTAGAAGAGAATTTAGCTTTTATAGTTAAGACTATTCCACTCTAACATAGTTTTCAGAATATATTCTGTTGCCTTCGTCGTCTAGTTCTATTTGTTGAAATTTATTAGGATATAAATCCAGTTCAAAAATAAATTGCTTTTTCTCCTCAATGACTTCATTCATAACAGCAGATCCAAAATCTAATACTTCTGTGAGTTGGTCTCCATCATATTTGTAAGTACCATAGCCAAACCATTCAGAAGAATCTGCAGGTCTGTGTTTACACCACATTACCTTAGTATCGGTATACATTTTTAGTTGTCTAAAGTCAGGGTTCATTTTAAAAGAATCAACAACAACATTATCCTTGTAGTTATAGAATCCTGTGAGCTCCCAAGTGCCTTTTAAGTCTCCAAGCTTGTCTTTTGGTTCTGTTTTAGATGAACTATGGGTCTCTTCTGTGCTATTAGCTTCATTTTTACACGATAATGCTAATAACAATAGCATGCTTAAAATTAAAATTTTTGCTTTCATGACAGGTTAGATTTAGCTATTAAAACACTTAAAAATTAATAAATTAATCTGAGAAATTAAAGTAATTTGAAAACTTTATGACACTATAGTTAGTGTTGATAACTTCTGTGTAAGGTTTTATGCAAAAATCCTACTTTTGTCTTGTAATAAACACAAGATATGTCTGATACAATTGAAAAAGTAAAATGTTTAATAATAGGTTCTGGCCCTGCAGGATATACTGCGGCTATTTATGCGTCAAGAGCAAATATGGAACCAGTTTTATATCAAGGAGAGCAACCAGGTGGTCAGTTAACTACTACTAATGATGTTGAAAACTTTCCAGGATATCCTGATGGTATAACAGGACCTGAAATGATGATACAATTACAAAAACAAGCAGAACGCTTTGGTACAGATGTGCGTCATGGATGGGTGACTAAAGTCGATTTTTCTGGAGATATCCATAAAATATGGGTTAATAATGAAAAAGAAATTCATGCAAAGACTGTGATAATATCAACTGGTGCTTCAGCAAAATATTTAGGGCTGCCTTCTGAGCAAAAATATTTACAATTAGGTGGTGGAGTTTCAGCTTGTGCAGTTTGTGATGGTTTCTTTTACAGAAATCAAGAGGTTGTAATCGTTGGTGCAGGAGATTCGGCTTGTGAAGAAGCACACTACTTATCTAAACTTTGTAAAAAAGTAACCATGCTAGTGCGTCGTGATGAGTTTAGAGCTTCTAAGATTATGGCAGAACGTGTAAAGAAAACGGAGAACATAGAAATCTTATACAATACTGAAACTGAAGAAGTATTAGGTGATGGACAAGTTGTAACTGGTGTAAGAGTTTTTAACAACCAAACCAATGAAAAGCACGATATACCAGCAACAGGATTTTTTGTAGCTATTGGTCATAAACCAAATACAGATATTTTTAAGGGTCAGATAGATTTAGACGAAACAGGTTATATTATAAATGCTCAACCAGGAACAAGTAAAACTAATGTTGAAGGTGTGTTTGTAAGTGGTGATGCCGCAGACCATGTATACAGACAAGCTATTACAGCTGCTGGTACTGGTTGTATGGCAGCCTTGGATGCTGAACGCTATTTAGCGGCTAAAGAGGCTGATTTTGAAGTTGCAACTTCTACCTATAATTAGGTCTTAATAACATAAACATAAAAAAAACCGAAGTCAATGACTTCGGTTTTTTTATTAATGCTTTTTA
Organism: Winogradskyella sp.; assembly: GCA_002722255.1. Taxonomy (GTDB): domain Bacteria; phylum Bacteroidota; class Bacteroidia; order Flavobacteriales; family Flavobacteriaceae; genus Winogradskyella; species Winogradskyella poriferorum. The sequence continues at coordinate 81,712 of PBLD01000017.1, forward strand.
AAATTATCGCTTCTTCTTTTGAAGTTTTGCAGTATCCTCAAACTTGGTAATGGTAATTGCAGGACTTCCAAAAAGGTAAATTTCAGTATCTCCTGACGCAGCAATAGTAATATTATCCATTGTGCTTATAGTTAAATCGCTATTACCTTCTAATGTGGTATCTACTGTTTTAACATCAAACTTTGGGCTGTTAAAATTAGTAGAATTATCTAGTCTAATTACAGAACTATTTGCAGCGCCTTCAATAACAGCATCAGATCGTTGATACAAATCAAAATCCGCTACTTTGCTATTAATTAAGGCGTCTAGTTTGCTGTTGTCACTTAACTCAATTTTTGTTGAGTCTGCTGTAAGATTTAAACGTGTTTTAGATTTCCCTGTACTTTTATAATTAAAGGTGTTAGCTCTAATATTAAGATAAGCTCTGGAATTATCGCTAGTAATCAAACTAGCATCACCTAGTTCCATAGAGGTTAAAGATCGTATTTCTCCATCACCTTTAATCTCTATATTTTGAAGTGCGTCTCCATAATTTACGGTGATATTCAGTCGTTTTTTCGATGTAATTCGCATGGTCTCGGCAAATGATAAAACTCCATCAACAACATCAAACTGAATAACGTCGTGTAAATTGTCATCTGTTTCTACGTTTACTGATGGTTTGCTGTTGTATACAATTTCTATAGAAAAATCACCATTAACAACAATTGTATGAAAGTCGTCAATGTAGGTTTGTTTTATGGTAACATTTCTGTCACCTTTAATTTTTTCTTGGGCATTAATAACAGGTGTTGACACCATTATTAAAACCAGAATGAGTAAAAATTTTTTCATCTATAATCTTTGTTTCGCTAATAATATGACACATTTCAAAAATAATGTCACTTTACGGGCTATTAAACAAAGATATACAAAAACCGTCCCAAACTCTATAAAGAATTTAAAATGGTTTTCAATTAATTGGTTTTTAGGTTTTTAATTCATGAGAATTTTAATGGTTTAGCCTGTTGTGCATTTCGATATATTGCAGCTAAATTTATTTAACAGTACCCAAAATACATAAAGGGTTATTATTTTTATTTTTTTCTAACACTACAAGACGAACTATAGTATTTGTATACTATAAACCATATTTTATTGAAATTTTTTCTAAATGAAAATCATTATTATTGTAATAAATTAATCTCAAATATTTATTATGAAAAAAACATTTTCAATTTTAATGATTTGCCTTATAGCATTAGGAAATTTATCATGTAGTAATGAAGAGTCTATAGATGAAACCCATTATTCTGAAATATCTGTAGATGAGTTTAAAAAAATATTGATTCAAGATGGTGTTAAAAATATCGACAGTTTCAGATTAGGTGAAATTATTTCGATTCGAGAAATATCCGTAGAATCTTTTGATTTTTTAGCTAAAGGAACACGTGTGCTATGTAGTGGTGGTAGTTGGACTTTGTCTATTAATACTGAAAACGGAGATGTTTACTATCGTGGAAGATACGGAGGGGGACGTAGGTTTAGTTTTACCTATGCATATGATGATTTCGGTGATCAAGGTATAGAGGATACAATCGAACGTATTTGCGATGGATATTGGTAATATTTAACTTATTATGTGAGTTTAAACTTTAAATATATGCTCAACTTTCCATAATTTGTCTTATGGAAAGTTTTGCCTTTAATCAATAGAAGTTTAATTCGTCAAATTTCCCTGACTTTTTTAATAATTTAAGAAGTTAGTTCAATTTTAATATAATATTAAAATACTTAGAATTAACGTAACTACTATTCTTACTAATGTGCTCATGATTTTTTGATTTTATTTTGATTGATGATTTTTATGAAAAAATTAATTTTCAGATTTTTCTTTTGATGTATGATTATAACTTAAAACGCGCTTTAGTTTCCATTCATTTTCCTCAATAATCCACAAATGTGAAAACAAAGCATAGTTATCAGATTTTTCATAAGTCATATTTTCATTGGTAGAAAAGAAGTGCTTTCCGGTTTGTAATGCTCCATATAGCTCACCGTTATTGTACATAGGAAAAACTTCTAAACTCTCTTCAACTAGAAACCGATAGACCTTTTCTGTATTGTTATCACCACAGATTCCGTTTTTCATAATTGAAACGAATTCTTCTTTTGAATTTGTAACACCAGCTTTATCGTGATAAAACTCTAAGTCATCATATATTATTTTTTCACTCTTTTCGATTTCACATTTATTAAATCCTAATTCGAATAAAACACTATCTTTTTCTTTAAGCGTTTTATAAAGTTCAGAGTTATGATCTACTTGTGCTGTAGCAATACCAGAAACCAAAAGGAATCCAATACTGCTCAGCAAAAGAGATTTGATTGATTGATTTAATTTTGATTGGTTGTTCATTTTTTGATTGATGATTACAGAACAAATGTCTGTGTTATTTTGATTGATTTAAACTTAATATGACCGAACTGTCATTTTCTTAGTATCAGTTGTTATTGACTTCAAGGTCAACACCATCTTCATCTATTTTCTGACTAATTATTGACTTCTCTTGTTTAGACGATGATATTTCTTCAGAGGTTACAGCATCTTCAATATCCTCATCTTTGATGCAGTCTAAACATTCAGCACCATCATGCGTTATGAGATAATGATATCCATAATTCATATCATTAAGAATATTGTTTGAATACCTATAATACCTCCAAGAAATTGAAAAACTCTTATCAGTATATAGAATTGTACCTTCTGGTAAATAGATAATGACTCTTACTTCTTGTTCGCTAAACTTATTCTCTATATCAGTTTTTAAATAATCATTTAAAACCAGAGTATTGCCATTGAGTTTATATCCAAACTCAATGTTTTCTGCACGTGTTTTTGCTTTGTTGTAATCGCTTCCGGTAGCTTCTTTTTCTATAATAATTGAGGCAACAGAATCTGTGGTTGATTTTACAATATATCTCACGTTTGACGTAATTATACTAGGACCTTCATCGTTTTCAATAATATTAAAATCGTTGTTGTGGTTATAACGATAACTACTGTATTCATCATATTCAGAATTATTTAGATTAATAGTATCGCCAGCTTTTATTATTAGTTCGTTTTTAGTAACAACTTTTGCATCAAAAGTATGCTCAGTGACTTGTTTTATTATTAAAATGACTATTCCGATAATAGTAATTAACCAAACTCCGAGTAGTGTAAACTTAGCCACATTACCTATAGATTTTAAGTTGTTAACCAATATCTTTAAACCTAAATAAAAGATAAAGAAAAACGGTATACCAACAGCAAAGAATACAAGTGTAGACATGAGCCATATTGGTGTATTTGCTGCATTTGCTACATAAAGTAAATCAATACCAGGTAAATGAATTGCATCAGTAATACCTACTGTAAATAAAGCTACAATCAGTGTAATTAATGCTCCTATACCAGTAATTATTAACACAATGCCAATGAACTTGGTCATTATTTTTAGGAAAAACATTATAATGTTCCCAATGGAATCAAAAAAGGTTTGCGAACTCGATTTTATCCGGTTGCCTTGCTTCTGAAAATCGACACTCTTTACAGTTTCTGAAATATTATCTGTAAGATCGTCTAATTCTTCCTTTAATTTTTCGCCATGTTTTTTAAAATCAACATTTTTGACGGTTTCTGAGACCGAATGAATGCTGTCTTTAATTTTTTTTTCAATGTTACTGATGTTCACAGGGTCACCAGTCATCATTAGCTTTTCAGCCGTAGTCCTGGCCTCTGGGACTAATGCCCAAAAGATAAGATAGATGAATATGAATGTGCCACCAGAACCTATAGCTAATAATAACCATATAAGTCGCATCCAGATAGATTCTATACCAAAGTAATGCCCTAAACCTGCAGCAACACCGCCAATGTATGAGTTATCTGTATCTCTAAATAGTTTTTTAGTAGGACCAGAGTTGTAAGATTTTTTTTGTTGAGGTTCGTCTTCAAAGATTTCGTCGTCTACCAAATAATCTTCTGGTTGTCCCATTATGGTAATCACTTCGTCCACAAGTTTAATGCCTACTACTTGTTTTTCATTTTGTATGCGCTCAGAGAACAACTCGGCAATACGAGCTTCGATATCTGCTATAATTTCTGAACGACCTTGAGAGTCTGTAAATGAACGTTTTATAGCCTCAAGATAGCGCGATAACTTAAGATATGCATCTTCATCTATGTGGAAGAATATACCTGCTAAATTTATATTGACTGTTTTATTCATTTTTTTGTAGTTTTTGTACTGGTTACTAGGTTTACTGCATTTTGTAATTCACTCCAAGTCGTGTTTAATTCGTTTAGAAACAACTTGCCTGTTTCTGTAAGACCATAATATTTTCTTGGTGGTCCAGATGTGGATTCTTCCCAACGATAGTTAAGCAATCCAGCATTTTTCAATCTTGTTAATAGTGGATATATAGTTCCTTCTACAACAAGCATTTTTGCGTCTTTTAGTGTTGCCAGAATCTCTGCAACGTAGGCATCTTCATCTTTTAAGATGGATAAGATGCAATACTCCAGAACACCCTTACGCATTTGTGCTTTTGTGTTTTCTATTTTCATATTAGTAATGACTTAAATTCGATTAAACTGTTCATTTTTTGATTGATTATTGATGACCCTTCGACTTCGCTCAGGGCAAGTGATTTTATTTTAAAAAATTGATAGTCAATGGATATTTGTATTCTAGACCATCTCTTGCAGATAAACTTGCCTTAACAATAAGTGCTAACTCAACAATAAAACCGATAATAGCTAAAGCACCAAGTCCGCCACCAATATATAGTAGAGGAGAAGGTTCACCTAAACTGATATGAAAATCATGGAATCCATGAAAATCGATGACATCTAATCTTCTAAAAAATTTAAAGATGAAAAACGGAACACTAATAGTGCCTATAATTATGGCATAGAGCAAAACACTAATTTGAAAGTTAATAGCTTGCTTTCCATGTTTGTCTACAAACTCTGATTTATCTTTATTAGCAGCCCAGAGTACTACTGGTCCAATAAAGTTTCCAAACGGAATTATAAATCTTGAAAATGTTGAAAGATGTATAAATGTGGCTAAATTTTTATGATGATTGTCTACCATTTTAAAAAGTATATAATAGTTTCTTATACAAATATATGTCTAAAAGAAGGTATTATGTTACGCATAGTACTTAAAATTAACATTTTTTTAACAATAAATGCTAATTTATTTTTGGCTAATTTTGAAGAAATTAAAGTTTATGGATTACAGAAATCATTATAAGTCAATAGTGTTCTTTCTTTTCTTTCTATTTATAGTTTTCGTACCTATAGATAAACTAAACATGACTGGAAATTTTGTTAACATGAAGCCTTATATGGTAATGGCTAGCTTAATCATTTGTGTATTGTTTTTTCTCCAAGAATTAAAAAAGAACAAATAATAGTACATCAATTTCACTTATTAAAATATGAATATATCGCCTTCTAAACTCAATACCTTTTTAATGTTTAAACTACCTGCAGCTTATTTTACAGGAGTAAGAACAAAATCTTTAGATGATACCACTTGCGTAGTCACCGTAAAACACCGTTGGATAAATCAAAATCCGTTTAATTCAATGTTTTGGGCAGTGCAAGGCATGGCTGCTGAGTTAACCACAGGTGCATTAGTAATGACAAAAATTAAAGCAAGTGGTAAGAAGATATCTATGTTAGTGGCTAATAATAACGCTACGTTTACAAAAAAGGCTACAGGAAGAATTACCTTTATATGTAAGGAAGGTCATAAAATAGACGAAGCGATACGTAAAGCTATTGAAACCGGAGAAGGCCAAACAGTTTGGCTAAGTGCCAATGGAGTCAATAAAGATGGAGTAGAAGTGTCTTCTTTTAACTTTGAATGGACGCTTAAAGTAAAATCGTAGATTTTACTTTAAAGTAGACAGTAAATAGTATAAAGTGTTTAGTAATTTTATTTTGACATAATAATTGTAACAAATCTTTCTACAAATCAACTTATAAATACATCAACCTTAAAACGAAAACATAATATGGAAAAATTACCAGACTTTACAGATAGAAATGCACACGAAATAGATTATAGAATCTATGGAGAAGAAATGCAATATGTAGAAATAGAATTAGATCCACAGGAAGCAGTTATCGCCGAATCAGGAAGTTTTATGATGATGGATGATGGTATTAAAATGGATACCATTTTTGGTGATGGCTCTCAAAAAGATAAAGGGTTTTTAGGTAAAATATTGGGTGCAGGAAAACGAATCCTTACAGGCGAAAGTTTATTTATGACTGCGTTTTACAACGACCTTACAGGAAAGCGCAATGTATCATTTGCATCACCATACCCAGGAAAAATTATACCAATAGATTTAACAGAGTATCGAGGAAAGTTTATTTGCCAAAAAGATGCATTTCTCTGTGCTGCTAAAGGAGTAAGTGTTGGTATAGAGTTTTCTAAAAAGCTTGGTAGAGGTTTATTTGGAGGTGAAGGTTTCATTATGCAAAAGCTTGAAGGAGATGGTATGGCATTTGTGCATGCTGGTGGTACTATGGCAGAAAAGACTTTACAACCAGGTGAAACTTTACGCGTAGATACAGGCTGTATTGTTGGCTTTACACAAGATGTAGATTACGATATTGAGTTTGTAGGAGGTATTAAGAATTCTATTTTTGGAGGTGAGGGTTTATTCTTTGCCAAATTAACAGGACCTGGAAAAGTATACATACAATCGTTACCATTTAGTAGATTAGCAGATAGAGTTATAGCGTCTGCACCAAAAGCAGGAGGTAAGAGTAGAGGCGAAGGAAGTATCCTTGGTGGTTTAGGTGATTTATTAGATGGTGATAATCGGTTTTAAAACTTTAATTTTCATAAAATCAGATGTTTGCACCGTAAGAAATTCCTTTTAATGAATTAAACTTTCAACGAGAAATTTCAACTTTTAACATAATAAGCTGTTAAACTTTACGAATTTGGTTTTAGTAAACACGATTTTTTTCTATCTTAGGGAATGAATTGAAACAATAGCCTATAGAGAAAAACTACTTTTTTGTTAAACCTAAAACTTAAAATTACCTATGGCGAGAGCAATGTTTGAGTACACCAAAACTGTACTTAAAAAGGTTAGTTTTGATGCGACATTATTCTGTAAGGAAGTGGAAAAAGCAGTTAAACGATTACTGCCTCACGAACTAGAAGAATTACGAATATTTATTCAGTCCCTAATCAATCAGAACCCAGATTTAAATCAATGTTTAATTTATTTAAAAGCATAAAAAAAAGCGACTCACGAGTCGCTTTTTTTATTTTGCTAAAGGGCTTATAATTTCAACATTGCTAAAGGCAATAGCGCCTCTAATTACAGATGAAATTAAATCGTGCATAGCATTAATAATTTGCATTTTTAATTCACTCTTATGGTAAATTAAGCTTACCTCTCTTGCAGGCGAAGGCTCAACAAAATGTTTTAAATTGCTATGGTACTTATCGCTAATATCTTGTGTGTGTAAATACGGTAGAAGTGTCATTCCCATGCCTTCATTAGACAACTTTATTAAAGTTTCTATGCTACCACTTTCTAATTGAAAGTGCTCATCATCCTGATTTTTAAAAGCTTTACACAGATTAAGAACACCTTCTCTAAAACAATGACCATCTTCTAGCAATAGCATGTCCTCGATTTCAAGATCAGAAACTTCTAATTTTTTCTTATCTCTTAATCTATGATTTGTAGGAACATAAGCTACAAAAGGCTCATAATATAAAGGACGCTCCTTAATATTATCACTTTCTAGTGGAGTTGCAGCAATAGCCGCATCGATGTGGCCATCGTTAATTCTGGTAATAATTTCTTCTGTAGTAAGCTCTTCTATTTTAAGCTTTACTTTAGGATATTTTTTAATGAAATTGTTTAAAAACATTGGTAAAAGTGTTGGCATAATAGTAGGTATTATACCAAGTCTAAATTCGCCACCAATAAACCCTTTTTGCTGATCTACAATATCTTGAATACGATCAGCTTCATTTACAATATTTCTGGCCTGAAAAACGATTTTTCTTCCAACTTCGGTAAGTTCAATTGGCTTTTTGCCTCTATCGAAAATTACAATGTCCAATTCGTCTTCAAGTTTCTGAATTTGAGTACTTAGCGTAGGTTGTGTTACAAAACATTTTTCTGCTGCTTTTGTAAAGTTTTTATGTTCCGCAATGGCTAAAGCGTATTTTAGTTGAGTTATAGTCATGATTATTCAATTAGGCTATAAAATTATATAAACTATTTATAAAAACTATCATAATAAGGGCTTAAAATATCGTAAATTTATTAAACGAAAAACTATAACAAAATGACACTAAATAGTATTGGTTTAGACACCAAAAAAACCCAGGATTTAGCTGATGAATTAAATCAGTTATTAGCAAATTTTCAGTTGTATTATCAAAATTTAAGAGGTATTCATTGGAATATACAGGGTAGAGCATTTTTTAACTTACACGAAAAGTTTGAAGAGCTTTACACAGATGCTAACACTAAGGTAGATGAAATAGCTGAACGTATTTTAACCTTAGGGGAAACACCGTTACATACGTTTGAAGATTACACTAAAGCAGCTAAGGTGCCAGTTGGTAAAAACATATCTATAGATGAGAAAGCTGTAAACCTTATCGTAGATTCTCTTACAGAATTATTAAAAATAGAGCGTAGCATTCTTGAAGCAGCAGGTGATGCTAATGATGAAGGAACTGTAGCTATGATGAGCGACTTTATCACAGAACAAGAAAAAACAGTTTGGATGATGAAGGCTTGGTTAGGTGAAACAGTATAGCTTGAAAAACTTAAGTGATAAAAAAAAGACTGCGATAAGCAGTCTTTTTTTTGATTGATTGATGATAAGAATAACTTTTGCCTAAAATCTAATGTTGAGGTCTAAGTCTTCGTTAGCTACTTTAAATTTAGCATCTTCATACTGAGGAGGTCCCATTACCATCACATTATTAGACATTCCAAAAGACTCTTTTGGCATACCATTGTCCTCATAATCCATACGTTTGTTATCATTTTCGTCGTGTAATGCTAAAATAGCATACTCGCCTGGTAGTACATTTTCAAATGTAATAGTCACTTTTCCATTTTCAATTGTGGTTTCAGCATCTTTTATGCCTTTTCCTTTCATAAAAGTTTCTGAAGTGTGAAGCGACATTAATACTTTTCCTTTGTCATTAGTTACATTATCTACTGTTACTGTAATTGTGATGCCTTCATCCTGAGCGAAACTAAATAATGTTGAGAAGGCTAATACTAAGGTTAAAACTAAATTCTTCATGTTGTATTTGATTAATGGTTATTTGTTCGTTTTTTGATGATTCAAATATCTAACATTACTTAAAGATAATATAATTGTTATTACCGAACTGTAATTTTAAGAAGATGAATTGTTTATTTGTGGAGTTATCTTTTTCTTTTTACGATTTTGAATCGTAGGTTTTTAGATGTTTAGAATTAAATTTAATTTCGCAGTAATCACATAAGATAAACTGCTGTAGATGTTTTTTCAGACTTTAGATATATTAGGAACCATAGCCTTCGCCATTTCTGGTGTATTAGTGGCCATGAATAAACGTATGGATCCGTTTGGTGTTCTAATTATTGCTTTTGTAACAGCTGTTGGTGGTGGTACACTACGAGATATTATGATAGGTGTAGAGCCTGTATCTTGGATGCGAAATATGACTTTTGTCTATGTAATTATCGGTTCTGCTATTTTTGCTGTAATTTTTAGAAACTACCTAAAACACCTTCGACGCTCTTTGTTTTTGTTTGATACCATTGGCATTGGGCTTTATACCGTAGTTGGTATTGAGACTGGTTTGGTTGCAGGCTTACACCCAATAATTTGTATAGCATTAGGTACGATGACTGCTTGTTTTGGTGGTGTAACCAGAGATATTTTATGCAATGAAATTCCTGTGATTTTTAGAAAAGAAATTTACGCTACAGCTTGTATACTGGGAGGTTTAAGTTATTTTATAATGCGACTATTTTTAGATGACGAAAACTATCTTTTTATTATAGCAGGTTTGGTTGTAATAGTCATTAGATTAATAGCAGTACGTTTTAAAGTGAGTTTACCGAGTTTATATAAAAACGAAGCACTCAACGAAGACCAAAACTAATGGTTAAAAAAAATGCGGAAAATCTTAATTGAATTTCCGCATATGCTTAAAATATAAGTGCTTTTATTTTTTAATAAATTTTAGTGTCTTAGAACTGCCAATGGTTAATAGGTAGATACCATTTGCAAAATCGTGAGTGCTAATTTTTTCGTTATTCGAAATATTACCTGACGCTACTTTAGTACCTAAAATATTATGTATTACATAAGTTTTCTCTTCCTTAAGCCCATTAATTTGAATATAATTTGTAGTTGGGTTTGGTAATACTGTAATGCTTTCATTGTCTTGAAAATCATCTATACCTAACACAGGCATTGAAAAATCTAATTCATCAATCATTAATAACGAAATTGAACTATTATCACCACCAGTAAAACGCACTTCATCAATATTATCCCAGTCCGAAGAAAATGTTAATACACCACCATTAGCGGCAGCAATAGCATCTTTAGTATAAGTTACAGAACCGCTAGAGTCGCTTACAGTAAAGTCTATATTATCTGAAGCTACAAGAACTCCATCTTTATATCCCGAAATTGTAGCAAGAAAAACATAGCCATTAGCTGAATTTTTTGCAGACATATCGGCTTCCATAGATTCAAGTTTAAACTCTGTTCCATCAGCACTTCCAAACCGATAATCAAAAGCACCAACATTAGGGCCATTTACGGTACCAGAATTATCTAAGTTGTATAATAGACCTAAATCTGAAGCGGTTGGAGTAATAATAAAGTCCGAACTTTCAGATAAAGATCCCATTTGACTGATGGCTGTAGGTGAAATTTGCTGAAATCTAATACCGTTAGTCGTATAATCTAGACCTCTAAAATTTGGATCCAGACCATCAAAGTTTTCATCATTTACTTGTGCAAATAGCGCAGTAGAGCTGAGAATTAATAATAAAAGAGCCGATTTAAGCTCACATAAGTAGGTTTTTTTCATTTTTTTGGTTTTGGTTTATAGTAACTTTAAAAAAAGACGACGCCATTGGGTTTTGTCGTTAATCCTTATTTGGGAGCAATATACTTATAGTTAGGAAAATAAAAATTGATTTTAAAAATCTTTTTACTTTTTTCAAAATTGAACAAATTATTTTCTAAAGGATTACGCTTTTCTTAAATAGAATGTAAAAGGTTGTTTATTGAGTTTACTTTTCAAGTTCAGAGAGTAAATCTCTGATGTTTAATGGTCTTGTGTACATGTCTAGTCCACCATTAGATTTTTGAGGCCAAAGTTCTTTTGGTCTATCCCAATAGAGTTCTACACCATTTCCATCAGGATCGTCTAAATAAATTGCTTCAGATACACCATGATCTGCGCTTCCTGTTATGGGATAGTTTTTTTGTATTAGTCTACCCACAATAAGCGCTAAGTCTTTTCTAGTAGGATAGACAATAGCTGTGTGAAACAAACCAACGCTTTTTGTTGCTGCTTTGGGTGCATTTTTAGAATACCACGTATTAAGACCAATATGATGATGGTAACCACCAGCCGAAATAAAAGCAGCATCCTCTCCATATTTCATAGTGAGTTCAAAGCCGAGAAGTTCACAATAAAAGTCTAGTGAGCGTTGTAGGTCTGAAACCTTAAGGTGTACGTGACCTATTCTGGTTTGGTTTGGGATTTTATAGTCTTGCATTGATTGGTAATTAGGGTTTAGTTAAACTGTGAAATAGAGGTTGTTATTTTCTAATCTTTGTGTATTCTTTTGAGTTCTCTATTGCTTTTTCGTAATCTTTTATAATTGATTTTAACTCTTCAATATCTGGCAATTCATTAGATTGATAATTATAAATCATAGGTTCAGTAACAAATAATTTCATAAGGATAAGTTGGTCGCTTAAATTTCTTTTTAAATCAGCAATTGAATCCATTTTTGTCTCATGGTTAGCTATTCTTTTGGTATAGCTTGTTTCGAGCTTATCAATAATAGCAAGAACTTCTATTCTTTTAATACTGTCATTTAATTTATTTGCATACGATTTCGCTGTATTCCAATAACGATTATTAATGTTAGTATACTTTAAATAAGCACTGGTTTTATCATAAAGACTATCGGAAGTTATTTCTTCTATCAGTTCATTTAATTTATCTAACTTTTCATTTTTACCTAAGGCTTCTCCATAAAGCTCTTCAAGTATGTTCTTGTCGTACCTTTTGCTTCTTAAAAAAGAGACTTCGCTTTTGGATTCATTAAGAACTTCAGGTGTATCATTTATATTATCAAGGTCTGATTCTTTTTTTTTGTAGTCTGAACAACCCATAAGTAGAATTGAAATGAGAACTAAAATTTTAGTGATTTTCATAATTGAATTTTATTGATAGGTGAGGATAAGTAATTATTTATAGTAAAGTTGTAGCTAGGTTTTAATTAGTGATTTCTTTGTTCCAAAATTATCCGGTTGTAACTCTTTTCCAATAATTCGGATAGTTTTAGATTCACCTCTTTTATTTTTAATAACATCTCATTATATAAAGAAATATTTTCTTCATTATGTTCGGGATGTGTTTCGTCAAATATGAAATAAAATATGCTCTCTATTTCTTTGTCTGATAACTTTTTCAGTTTCTCACAAGCAATTTTTGTATCGGATAAAAAACGTTCATAAATTTCAAAACCAGTTCTTAAATAATCAGCTCCATACTCACCTCCAATACATATATTAAAATACTTTTTGTAGTATGCATCTTTGTCATAATAGTCCATTGAGCTTAAATATTTAACCCAAGGATTTACAACATATAGTTTAGAAACAAAATCTTTTTTGTGTTTGTTTTTTTTCCATTCCAAGTTTCTTTTCCATGAGTCTATGTACATTGCATCACTCATCTCAGAATGACTATTTGGAAGTAATTCAAAAAAAAGTTTCTCTAATTCTTTCTTTTTTTCTCCTTCACTTTTGAGAAGTTTATTAAAATAAAGGTTAATCGAATTGACTCTAGATTCAGTTATACTTAATTCAGAAAAATCAATATCAGTTTGACTTGAACATAGATTGTAAATCAACAAAAAAAGAATCAAAAGTTTACTTTTCATAGAGTTTTTTTAAATAAGATGCATCGGTTTTGGCTATGATTCTGTTGTGTGTTAATTCGGCAGAATTTCGGTGTAGAAATCATAGGTTGAATAAAAGTAGTTAAAAATCGTGTAATTAACCAACAAACAATGGATTACAGTCGCTTTTGGAAGTGGTTATTTCCAAAATTTCCAGCGTAATTTCTTTAGGTTAATATTAGCGATTTGATCTTTTATAATTAAATCTTCGTCAAGATCCTTAATCCAGAAGTAATTGTGGGTTAAACCAACAGTTAAAGGGTTGTAAATAAGATTTTCCTTTTTTAGTTGTTCAAATTCGGCTTCAATTTGTTTTTCATTCAGAAATTTAGCGTATTTCTCAGGTTGACTTTTTGCAAAAGCAGTTAGTCTCAATAAATCAAAGCCATCATATCGTAATTCAGGTAAATAGGCGAAATCAAAATCAATTATTTTATCTGAAAAGTGAGCTGCAATGCCTATTCCATGACAAGCGTAAAACTTCAAACCTTCATCATGAATTTTTCCAGTTTGTTCATATTTTCCAGTGTGCCAGCCTTCTAGAATATTATCTACATTATATGCTCTTTTAAAAATCTCTACGACTTCTTATGCTGAATTTTGAAAATCAGCAATTAGTTTATATATGGTTAATTCTTTGTTCATAGTAATTACTAACAATTATCCGCTAAACGCAGTTTAGCCATGAGAAAAAAGATACTAAAGAAGGAAGGTAATAATAACCGTTTTCGCGCGACTATGCGGTAGGTGTTAATTTTCAGTTTCTTTTTTATAAAATTCTTTAAATATCAATTCAGGCGTTTCATCTTTTAATTTCGTTTTGTTCTTTTGTGTAGAGATAATTTTAATTTCATCATCGATGAAAATCCCTTTAGTTATTCTTTTGACTATTTCCTTTTCAGGTTGTTCTATTAAAGTCACTTCTATCATATTTGGAAGCTCTTTTTCTTTTTCAGTCGGTGTTTCGTCTGCTGATATAAATCCAAATCGTTTCTCTCCGTTGCCTAAATAGTATATAAAACGTATTGTTGCGAGCTTATTTATATTCGGAATATTTTTAAAGGGAATTTTTAAGCTGAAATCATCTTCCAGTATCATTTCAAACTCTTCAATTTCCCAATCTTCTTCTCCCAAATCAAAAAGAAATGCGATATTGATATTTTTGTTAGTTAAGTCAGAGCCTTTATCCGTTTTAAATTCTAGTTGGAAAAATTCGTTTTGGTTGTTAGTTGAAAAACTAAAATGAGAATCACTTGCTTTTACCTCATACTGGTCATAAAAAAAGATTGTATCGTTTTTTCTTTCCCAAATTCCATTATATTCTCTCCAAGTTAAACAAGAATTAATTACTTGTCTACTCCAAAATTCAAATTCACTGTCTGTTTTGAGAGTTATTTCAGATATTTTATTGTCAATTACCCAACCTTGATTATTTCCAATCCGTGAATCATTCACATAAGAAACAGGTGTTTTTTGCCCAAAAATATACTGAACTAGCAGAAGTGAAAATAAGATTGCAAAGATGCTTTTCATAATTTTGGGCAACGTTCTGTGTATGGACAGTAGGGCAGATTCGAAGGACTTCACTTTCGGTTTACCACTAAGCCAAAACAAACGTTTTTGCTTTTAATTTTCTTTTTGTTAAACGTCAAAACTTTGTTTTGGCGTTGCCTGCTCAAAGAACAGAACTTTCAATTTATCTCCAAATGCCCTATTGGCTATACACCTTGTTAGCAACTGTTTTTTTATACTTTCCAAAATGATATGAAGCTTTTAATCTTCATCAGCTTATTAAATCCTATTGCTCCATTCTTCCAAAATTCAGAAGCTTCTATTGAACCTTTTATCAAATTGAATATTTCAGGTTTGTTTTCTTTGTAGTCATCTTGAACCTTGTCAAGGCTTCCAACCCCATTTTTAATAATTTCTTTTAATTCAATAAATCCTTTTTCAACTTCTTGATGTCTAAGCTGAGCGATAGTGAAATTTGTAATAACATTTTCGGAAACAGTGAAAAATAAGACAGAAGGTGAAGGAAGGTTTTCCTTATTTATTAGGTTTTCAGCAATGATTTTAGGGCTAACGTTTACAGGTCCGCCAATTTTTTGCACCCCTAGTTCAATATGCATTAAGTTGGATTCGGAAGCTACTTTACTTTGATAATCTAAATATTGACTGTTGATATAAAATACGGTTAGTTTATCTCCTGAGATATAGTCTAAAGCATCAAAGTATTTTTGGTTTTGAAGTATTTCTATGACCTGTGGATCTTCAAAGTCGTAAACAATTAATGCGAATGCTAGTGCTCTTTTCTCTTTAAAGTGATTCGCACAAGTTTTCATAATGTATTCTATGAGATTACTTATGGACGAAAATTCACCTTGATTGTTTTGTATTTGATGCATTTCTTAATAGTTGCCAACGGTTTTGGCTATGGTTTCGTTACGGAATGGTACGCGAGTATCATTCCGCCGTAACCATAAATTTAGCAAAAAGGCTCGAAATTCCGATTAGGAATTTCAGCCGTAATGAACTATAGCCGTTGTTGTACACCGTTTTTATTTCGTTTCTTTTAAATAGTAATTCAAAGTGTCTAAAAGTTTTTCTCCTCTTAGGTTCTTTGCAATTATTTTTCCTTTTTTATCAATTAAAAATGAGGTTGGGTAGCCAGTTACATTATAGTTTTCTTTGAATTTATCTGAATCTGCATCTAAAACCTGAGGCCAATTTATTTCGTATTTCTCAATTGCACTTTTTAGCATTTCTTTTGTATCGAATACAGCAACGCCTAAGAATTCAACATCATTTCTATCTGTTTCATCGTAAGCCTTTTTTAAATTAGGAATTTCATTGATACAAGGTGCGCACCAAGTTCCCCAAAACTCTAAATATAAAAGTTTGTCTTGGAAAAAATTTAGATTTAAAGAGTCATTCGATTCAAGCTGTTTAACTACAAATGGTTTTGCATTAAATCCGACTCTTGAAGAATATAAAATAGTGTCCTCTGGCATTTCTTGCAGTCGAAGTTCGTTTGAGTTTATATCAACTCCAAGGTTTTTATAAAGCTTATTATCTATCTCAATAAATTCATTAAAATTCACAAACTCAGAACTCTCATTATCAATTGCAATTAAACTTTTATCATCATAAGTGAGATTTGAAAATCCATTGCTTACTAAAATTCTATTTTCCTGATAAAAGGTTTCTGCAATTTTGGGGAAATTGTAAATTAAATCTCCATCGCTCGTTGAAAGGACTAGAATTTTTATTTCTTTTTCCTTGATTCCATTATTTGTACTTATTTGTGCAACTACTGATTTAGAATTGTCTATTAACTTTTGATAGTCTAATTCAAATGCTCTAGGTGTTGGTTTTAGTATTTGTTCATCGGAAAAATCATTGTCATAGTTTGTGTCAATAATATATTCAAGTTCATCATTTTGATTTTTTCCGATTGCTACGTGGACAAAACAATTAATAGGCTTTTCAGATAATTTTCTTTTGTTTAAATCAATTTTCCAGGATACTTTTAAGTCATTGAAGAATTCATCACTTAAATTTCCTTGTTTGTAGTTTTGATAAGCAAATTGATGCGCATCAAACCATACTTGGGTTACATTTGATTTAGTCCAATTTTTTGGTGTTCCAGTTGTTTCAACTTTGGTATTTCCCCAAATTCCTTTTTCAGTCAGTGGTGTCCAATCCAAAAATCCAAATCGCTTTTCAAAAGGTCCGTAACCTTCAATTTCTTTAAGTTTTAAATGAATTAAATCAGACTTTTTTGATTCTTTCTGACAAGCAAATAGGTTAAATAGAATAAGCAGTATTAATAGTTTTTTCATAGGTTTTTTTAAATGGTGTACAACGGTCTCGTATAACCGTCAGTTACGGGTTAATATGCGTTAATTTTCGCTTTGGCACAGACTTTAGCAATTCCGAGTGGATTCGGACG